>NZ_MKFI01000030.1 GCF_001982635.1 Bradyrhizobium mercantei
CGGTAGGAGGGCTGCTGGTGGTGGCCATGGTCATCACGCCCGGCGCAACCGCCTATCTGCTGACGGACCGGTTCGGCCGCCTGCTGGCCATCAGCGTCGCGCTGGGCGCGGCCAGCAGCGGCGTGGGGGCCTACCTGAGCTACTTCCTGGACGGCGCCACCGGCGGGGTCATCGTGGTGCTGCAGGCCCTGGCGTTCCTGCTCGCCTTTGTCTGCGCGCCCAAGCACGGGTTGCTGGCCGCGCGCCGGCGCATCAAGGCGGCGAGGGCCGACGCATGACTATCCTGGAATCCCTTTTCCTGCCGCTGCAGTTCGATTTCATGCGCGAGGCCCTGCTGATCGCCGTCGTGGTGGCGGTGCCGACGGCGATCCTCTCGTGCCTGCTGGTCCTGAAGGGCCTGGCGCTGATGGGCGACGCCATTTCCCACGCGGTGCTGCCGGGCGTGGTGCTCGCCTACGTCGCCGGGATTCCGCTGGAGGTCGGCGCGGTCGTGGCCGGCCTGGTCTGCGCCCTGGGGACCGGCTTCATCCGGGCGCACAGCCGCCTCAAGCAGGACACGATCATGGGCGTGGTGTTCTCGAGCCTGTTCGGGCTGGGGGTGGTGCTGCACGTCGCGGTCAAATCCGATCTGCACCTGAACCACATCCTGTTTGGCGACCTGCTGGGCGCGAACCCGCGCGATCTGCTCCAGAGCGGTGTCATCGCGCTGCTGGTGGTCGGCGTCATCGGCCTGAAGTGGCGCGATTTCCTGCTGCACGCGTTCGATCCGGGGCAGGCGCGCGTGGTCGGGCTGCCCGTCCGCGGCTTGCACTACGGCCTGTTGATCCTGCTTTCACTGACCGTCGTGGGCGCGCTCAAGGCGGTCGGCATCATCCTGGTGATCGGGCTGCTGATCGGCCCGGGCGCGATCGCCTTCCTGCTCACGCGGCGTTTCAGCGCCATGCTGTGGGTCGCGGTCGCCGTGTCGCTCGCGGCCTGCCTGGCCGGGACCTACCTCAGCTTCTTCCTCGACAGCGCGCCGGCCCCGACCATCGTCGTGGTGTTGGCCGCCGTCTTCATCCTGGCGCTGATCGGCACCCGCGGGCAAGGCGCGCGGGGCGAGCATCAGCCGCATCCGGGTTGACGCGCCGCGTCTGGCCCGGCATCCGCCAGCGGACGCCGGGCCGGACGGTTCGAAGACATTTATTGCATCGGCCCTGTCGATGTGCGCCCGGCTCGTTCGTCGTAGTGCCAGGGGTCCTCTCGATCCCCTCTCCTGGAGAACGGCATGCGCAAACTCATCGTTTCCCTCTTCACCAGCCTGGACGGCGTGGTGCAGGCCCCCGGTGGGCCGAATGAAGACCCGTCCGGCGGCTTCCGGCTGGGCGGCTGGACCGTGCCCTATGCCAACGACGCCATCGGCAGGCACGTGCGCGACCTGATGGCGGCGCCGTTCGAACTGCTGCTGGGCCGGCGCACCTACGACATCTTCGCGGGCTACTGGCCCCACGTGCCGGCCGGTTCGRGCAGCCGCCCGCTGGCGGACCGCCTGAACAGCGCGCCCAAGCAC
>NZ_MKFI01000031.1 GCF_001982635.1 Bradyrhizobium mercantei
TTCTCGATGCATGACGCGGTGCTCACCGGCGTCGAGACCCGCACCTCGTCGCCGCTGCGCATCACCCGCCGCGACGACTTCCAGAGCATGAACACCGACGGCCTGTTCCCGGCGGGCGAGGGCGCGGGCTACGCCGGCGGCATCATGTCCGCCGCCATCGACGGCATGAAGGTCGCCGAAGCCGTCGCGCTGCACGCGCTGGGCAAGCCCGGCATCACCGGCGGCAACCGCCGCGGCGCCAGCGACGACTATTGATCCGCGCCCGGGCCGTCGGCGCCCGGGCCGCGCCCCGAACCACTTCTGGGACCGTTTGACCGGCGGGCAGGCGCCACGGCGGCGGTCGCGCCTGTCCGCTCGCGGGAAATTGTTGTTATATTATTTCGCCAGTTTCCGGCCCCTCCAGATGGCATCCATGCGACACCGCGACTTCCCCTCCTGTTGACGTCCTTGCGCCTGACGCGGCCCGCGCGCGGGATTCGCAAGGCGTCGTCATGCATCCCGGAGGAAGTTGCCATGCCGTCATTGTCCGATGCCCTCGCAGTCGCGGGCCGTCGCCGCCGCACCGCCCGCGCCACGCTCGCCGCGGGGCTCGCGCTGGCACTCGCCGCGTTCTGCCTGCCCGCGCAGGCGGCCGAGAAATTCAAGGTGGTGACGACGTTCACCGTCATCGCGGACATGGCGCGCAACGTGGCCGGCGATGCCGCCACGGTCGAGTCCGTGACCCGGCCCGGGGCCGAAATCCATGAATACCAGCCGACGCCGGGCGACCTGGCGCGGGCCCAGGGCGCGCAATTGATCCTCTGGAACGGGTTGAACCTGGAACAATGGTTCGAGCGCTTCTTCCATCGGCTCAAGAACGTGCCCGGCGTCGTGGTGACGCGCGGCATCGAGCCGATCGGCATCGGCGACGGCCCCTATGAGGGCAAGCCCAACCCGCATGCCTGGATGTCGCCCGCCAACGCGCTGATCTACGTCGACAACATCCGCGATGCGCTGGTCCAGTACGACCCGGCCAACGCCGAAACCTACCGCGCCAACGCGGCGGCCTACAAGGCGCGCATCCAGGAGGCGATCGGCCCCTTGCACCAGCGCCTGCGGGCCATTCCCCCCGAGCGGCGCTGGCTGGCGACCAGCGAGGGCGCGTTCAGCTACCTGGCGCGGGATCTCGACCTGCGCGAGCTGTATCTCTGGCCGATCAACGCCGATCAACAGGGCACGCCGCAGCAGGTGCGCCGCGTGGTGGACCTGATGACGGCCAACCGCGTCCCGGCGATCTTCAGCGAAAGCACGGTGTCCGCCAATCCCGCCCGCCAGGTCGCGCAGGAGACCGGCGCCCGCTACGGCGGCGTGCTGTATGTCGATTCGCTCAGCGGCCCCAGCGGGCCGGTGCCGACCTATCTGGACCTGTTGCGCGTCACCACCGAGACCATCGCCAAGGGGCTGGAGCCGTGAGGCCGCCGCAAGGCGAGGGCGGCGCCGCGCCCGGCATCCAGGTGGACGATGCCACCGTCGTCTATCGCAATGGCCATGTC
>NZ_MKFI01000032.1 GCF_001982635.1 Bradyrhizobium mercantei
GTGAAGCGCTTGGCGCCCAGTGTGACCGCCTGGTAGATGCGCACGCCGCGGCCGATGCGGGCGGTCTCGCCGATGACGACGCCGGTGCCATGGTCGATGAAGCAGCCCGGGCCGATCTGGGCGCCGGGGTGGATGTCGATGCCGGTTTCGCCATGGGCGATCTCGGCGGCGATACGCGCCAGCAGCGGCAGGTCCAGCAGGTACAGTTGGTGCGCCAGGCGATGGTGGATCAGGGCGTGGATGCCGGGATAGCAGAGCAGCACCTCGTCCACGCTGCGCGCCGCGGGATCGCCGTGATAGGCCGCCAGCACGTCGCTGTCGAGCAGCCGCCGCACGATCGCGGCGGCGTGTTCCTCGACTCCGGCGTCGGCGGGCGCGTGACGCCGCAGCTCCAGCCGCGCCTGTTCCAGCAGGCTGCGCAGGGCCGCGTCCAGCGTGTAGCCGACATAGAAATTCTCGCTTTCGTGGCGCATGTCCACCGGCCCCAGGCGCATGGGGAAAAGCGCGCGCTTGAACTTGTCGAAGATGTCGGCCAGCGCCTCGCGCGACGGAAACTCGCGTTCGCCTGGCTCGCGGGCGCGCTGTTGCGAGGTGCGCCATTGGGCGCGGATGCCGTCCAGGGCGCGCACCACGCCCTCCAGATCGAAGGCCGCCATGTCAGTCCTGCACCCAGGGCAGGCCGCGATGGCGCCAGCCGTCGCTCAGGCCGCGATGCTGGTTGGCGTCGAGCTCGCCTTCAAAACCCTCGAAGACATTGAAGACCGCCGAGAACCCCGCCTTGGCGGCCGCCTCCGCCGCCAGCGCCGAACGCTTGCCGCTGCGGCACAGCAGCAGCACCACGGCGTCCTTGCCGCCGGCGCTGGCCACCTTGGCCTCCAGTTCGCGCACGAAGCGCGGGTTGCGGGTCAGGCTGGTGCCGGTGGCCCAGGGCACGTGCACCGTGCCGGGGATGTGGCCGACGAATTTGCGCTCTTCCGCCGAGCGCACGTCCACCAGCACCGCGTCGCCGTTCTGCGCCAGCGTCCAGGCGTCCACGGGCGAGACGCCGCCGGCATAGGGAAGGTGCTGGCCCAGCGCCGCGGCGCGCGCCTGCTCCAGGGTGGCAGGCAGGATCCGTTCGGTGACGGCGGCTTCGGGGGTGTCGTAGCTCATGGCGCAAGGGCCTCCAGGCTGGCCGCCAGAACAGGTGGCGGCGGAATCCACAATCTAGGCCTAAAGCGGCGAAATCCAAATGAATTAAAAGTCGGAAATTAACAACCGCGAGTTGTGTAGCGGCCGCTCGGGCGCTCAGGCCACGGCCGCCGCGTTGGCCGGCGGGGCCGGCGCCGCCACGCGCTGGCCGGGACGGGCGGCGAGCAGTTCGCGCGTGTAGTCGTGCCGGGGCGACGTGAACACCTCCTCCACCGCGCCCTGCTCCACCAGCGCACCCGCCGCCATGACCGCGACCCGGTCGCTGATGTGCCGCACCACTTCCAGGTCGTGCGAAATCAGCAGGTAGGTCAGGCCTAGGT
>NZ_MKFI01000033.1 GCF_001982635.1 Bradyrhizobium mercantei
GACCTGGCCTATCCGTGGCGGCGTGATTACATGTACCAGGACCCGGATCCGAAGCCCTGAAACCGGGTTTTGGGGGCGTTAAATGTATTTATAAGAACAAAATATTAACTGGATGTATCAGCATTTTCGGGAGGCGATTCCCCAGGGGAAAACGGGGAATCGCCTCTTGGGAATAAGGGTTTTTCCGCACGGTTTCAAACGTGAATGTATCTGATTCGTTCAGGCATGGGCTTGGGTCATGCATCAATTTCGGTTAAGATGCTGGCTTCTTCTTTCAGTTTGTTCACTATCTGTGGGTTCTCGAAAACTCCGTTTTTGAGACTCCTGTCTTGCAAGACTCCGCACCCTGCGGATCCTCTTGTTGCTAGTGTCGGTTTGTATTGGCGGTTCTGCCCGTCTTCCGCACAACCCCCTTAGCTCCATGGCACGGCCGGTCCAGCGCCGCCGTGTCCCTGAACCTATGGAGGCAAAAGCCAATGCGTTTCACCCCCGTCAAGACCCTGGCCGCCGCGGCCGTCTTGTTTGCCTTCGCCGGATCGGCCCAAGCCGCCGATACGCCGCAATGCGAACTCAAGCGTCCGATCAATTTCGGCGCCATGAACTGGGAATCCAACCTGGTCCTGGTCGATGTCGAACGTTTCATCATGGAAAAGGGCTACGGTTGCAAGACCGAAACCCTGCCCACCGAGACCTTGCCGGCCCTGGCCGCGCTCGAGCGCGGTGACCTGGATATCAACACCGAGATCTGGCTGAACAGCGTCGCCGACCCCTGGGAACGCGCCGAAAAGACCGGCCGCGTCAAGCGGATCGGCGATCTCTACATGGGCGGCGAGGCCTGGTACATCCCGCGCTACACCGCCGAACGCCTGCCCGAACTGAAGTCCGCGGCTGACCTGCCGAAGTTCAAGGACAAGTTCAAGGACCCCGAGGAACCCGGCAAGGGCCGTTTCTACGGCTGCCCGGCGGGCTGGGGCTGCGAAGTCACCAGCACCAACCTGTTCCACGCCCTCAAGCTGGACGATTCCTACACGCTGTACTCGCCGGGCACCGGCGCGGCGCAGAAGGCGGCCCTGATGTCGGCCTACAAGCGCAAGCAGAACGTGGTCTTCTACTACTGGTCGCCCACGCCGCTGGTCGGCGCCATGGACCTGGTCAAGCTGGAGATGCCGCCCTACGACGCCGACAAGCACAAGTGCCTGACGTCGCCCAAGTGCGCCAAGCCCGAGCCCAGCGCCTATCCCGACAATCCCGTCTTCACCGCGGTGAACACCAAGTTCTCGCAGGAAGCGCCGGTGCTGACCGAATTCCTGTCGAAGGT
>NZ_MKFI01000034.1 GCF_001982635.1 Bradyrhizobium mercantei
ACGTGGGCCAGATCTTCGGCCGGCCCGCGCATCCCTACACCCAGGCGCTGCTGGCCGCCGTGCCGGACGTCGACGCGCCGCGCGACCGCGGCCGCCGCCTGGCCCCGCGTCCGCGGGCCGCCGCACAAGGAACCCCGTCATGAGCGAATTCATTCTGCGCGCCGAAGGCGTCACCAAGGACTATGTCGCCGCCCGCGGCCTGCTGGGCCAGCCGACGCGGCTGGTGCGGGCGGTCAAGGGCGTCAGCCTGGCGGTGGCAACGGGCACCACGCTGGCGCTGGTGGGCGAATCGGGCTCCGGCAAGAGCACGCTGGGCCGCTGCATCGCCGGCCTGCTGCGGCCGACCTCGGGCCGCATCGAGCTGGCCGGCCACGACGTGCGCCAGTTGGCGGGCGGCCGGCTGATGGCGTTCCGGCGTCAGGTGCAGACGATCTTCCAGGACCCGTATTCCAGCCTCAATCCGCGCCGCCGGGTCGGCGACGCCATCATGGACGGCATGGTGATCCACAAGCTCTACTCGCCCGACGAACGCCGCGACCGCATGCAGGCGCTGCTGGCGCGGGTGGGGCTGCGGCCCGAGCACGCGCAGCGCTTTCCGCACCAGTTCTCGGGCGGSCAGCGCCAGCGCATCGCGATCGCCCGCGCCCTGGCGCTGGAACCGCGCTTCATCATCGCCGACGAGGCGGTGTCGGCGCTGGACGTCTCGGTCAAGGCGCAGGTGCTGGACCTGCTGGCCGACCTGCAGGCCGAACAGGGGCTGACCTACCTGTTCATCTCGCACGACCTGGGGGTGGTGCGCCACTTCGCCGACCGGGTGGCCATCATGGCCGCGGGCGAACTGGTGGAAGAGGGCGAGTGCGACCGCATCTTCGAGGCGCCGGCGCAGGACTACACGCGCAGGTTGATCGCCGCCGTGCCACGGCCCGATCCGTCGCGCCGCCGCCTGCGCCAGGCGGCCTGATCCGGGGCGTGGGCTTGATGCGGATCAAGCCCGCGCATCGGCCGCGGCCGTTGGCGCGTTTCCGAGCGTCCTACAAGGCTCCGCGCACCTTTTTGGCCGGTTCCTGCGTGCTACCATCGGCGCCTTCGAGGGGATGCGAATGCACACGGGCGCCAATACCGGGAGACGATGGACCGCGCTAGCCGCGGCGTTCCTGTTCGTGTTCCAGGCGCTGATCGCCTCAGCCGCCTTGCCCGGTCCCGGCGCCGCACCGGGCGCCACCACCATCATCTGCACGGCCAGCGGCCCGCGCGTGGTCACGCTGGACGCCGAGGGCGGCGTCGCGCAGGACGCGCAACAACAC
>NZ_MKFI01000035.1 GCF_001982635.1 Bradyrhizobium mercantei
CCGCGCCACCTCGTCCTCGTCGCCGAAGCGGTAGATCGCGAACACCGGCCCGAAGATCTCGGTGCGGGCGATGCGCATCGTGTCGTCCACTTCGGTCAGCACGGTCGGCTCGTAGAAGTTGCCGCCGCGGGCATGGCGCCGGCCCCCCAGCACGGCCTGGGCGCCCTGCCGCGTCGCGTCATCCACCAGCTGCGCCACCTTGTCCACGCCGGCGGCGTTGATCAGCGGCCCCACCACGAATTCTTCCTGCATGCCCTGGTCGACGCGGATCCGCGCCACCTTGTCGGCCACCACGGCGACGAAGCGGTCATGGATGGCCTCGTGCACGTAGACGCGGTTGGGCGAGATGCAGACCTGGCCCGAGTTGCGCAGCTTGGCCGTGACCAGTTGGGCGGCGGCCGTTTCGATATCGGCATCGTCGAACACGATGAAGGGCGCGTTGCCGCCCAGTTCCAGCGTCATTTTCTTCAGGTCGTTGCCGCAGGCCGACGCCAGCCGCTTGCCCACGGCGGTCGAGCCCGTGAACGAGAGCTTGCGGATGCGCGGATCGCCGGTGAAGCGCTCGCCGATCTCCTGGGGATTGCCGGTCACCATCTCGAAGACGCCGGCCGGGATGCCGGCCTGGCGCGCGTAGTCGAGCATTCTGTAGGCCGTCAAAGGCGTCAGCTCGGACGGCTTGATGATCATGGTGCAGCCGGCCGCCAGCGCGGTGGCGATCTTGCGGGCGATCATCATGAACGGGAAATTCCAGGGCGTGATGGCCGCGGTCGGGCCGGCGGGCTCCTTGAACACAGGGACTTCGGCATGCGCGGCGTGCGACGGGATGGTGTCGCCGTAGACCCGCTTGGCCTCTTCCGCGTACCACTCGATGAAGCCCAGGCCGTAGTCGATCTCGCCCAGCGCTTCGGCCAGGCACTTGCCGTTTTCCTGGACCATGAGCTCGGCGAAGACGCGCTTGTCCGCCCGCATTAGCTCGAACCAGCGGCGCAGCAGCTCGCCGCGTTCGCGGGCCAGCTTGCGCGACCAGGCGGGAAAGGCGGCGCAGGCGCGGTCGATGGCCGCCTGCACCTCGGCGCCGGTCAGCTCGGGCGCCTGGCCGACCAGCGCGCCGTCGGCGGGGTTGTATACGTGGATCATGATGTCTGCCTTTACAGAGGGGATGGCGCCGGCTCGGGGTATCGCCGGCATGGATTGCATAATAAAATTGCAGTACCCAGGCA
>NZ_MKFI01000036.1 GCF_001982635.1 Bradyrhizobium mercantei
CGGCCGCGAAATCCTGGATAGCCGCGGCAACCCCACGGTCGAGGTCGATGTGGTGCTGGAGGATGGGTCAATCGGTCGCGCGGCGGTGCCGTCGGGGGCTTCCACCGGCGCGCATGAGGCGGTGGAACTGCGGGATGGCGACAAGTCGCGCTATCTCGGCAAGGGCGTCGAGAAGGCGGTTGCCGCCATCAACGGCGAGATCTTCGAGGCGCTCAGCGACCAGGCCGTCGAGGAGCAGGTCGCGATCGACCAGATCATGATCGAGCTCGACGGCACGCCGAACAAGAGCCGGCTTGGCGCCAACGCCATCCTCGGCGTCTCGCTGGCCTGCGCCAAGGCCGCCGCGGAATCCTTCGACATGCCGCTGTATCGCTATGTCGGCGGCACCTCGGCGCGGACGCTGCCGGTGCCGATGATGAACATCATCAATGGCGGCGTGCATGCCGACAACCCGATCGACTTCCAGGAATTCATGATCCTGCCGGTCGGCGCCAATTCATTCGCCGAGGCGCTGCGCTGCGGTTCGGAAATCTTCCACACGCTGCGCGGTGAGCTGAAGAAGGCCGGCCACAACACCAATGTCGGCGACGAGGGCGGCTTCGCGCCGAACCTGCCGTCGGCCGACGCCGCGCTCGAGTTCGTCATGAACGCGATCGGCAAGGCCGGCTACAAGGCGGGCGACGACGTCGTGCTCGGCCTCGACTGCGCCTCCACCGAATTCTTCAAGGAAGGCGCCTACGTCTATGGCGGCGAGAACAAGACCCGCTCGCGCTCGGAGCAGGTGAAGTATCTCGCCGATCTGGTCGGCCGCTATCCGATCGTCACCATCGAGGACGGCATGTCGGAGGACGACATGGACGGCTGGAAGGAGCTGACGGATGCGATCGGCAACAAGTGCCAGCTGGTCGGCGACGATTTGTTCGTCACCAACGTCACCCGGCTTGCCGACGGCATCAAGCACGGCCGCGCCAATTCGATCCTGGTCAAGGTCAACCAGATCGGCACGCTGACCGAGACGCTCGCGGCGATCGAGATGGCCTACAAGGCCGGCTACACCGCTGTCATGTCACATCGCTCCGGCGAGACCGAGGACTCCACGATCGCCGACCTCGCGGTCGCCACCAATTGCGGGCAGATCAAGACCGGCTCGCTGGCGCGCTCCGACCGTACCGCCAAGTACAACCAGCTGCTGCGCATCGAGCAG
>NZ_MKFI01000037.1 GCF_001982635.1 Bradyrhizobium mercantei
GTCGGCGTCGAGAACCTGTTCAACCGCGACTATTACCCGCTCTACAGCCAGCTGATGCGCACCAGCACCAATACCAGCCGCCTGCCGGCCCCGGGCACGGTGCTGACCCTGACCTACCAGCATCGCTGGTAGGCCGGGAGGGCCCTGGCGCGGCGTTCAGCGCCAGGGCTGCCAGTCCACCCCCAGGTTCTCGCACAGCCAGGCGCAAAAGCCCGCGGCCAGCGCGTTGCGGCTGTCGCGGTGCACCAGCCAGCGCCAGGTCGGGCCGCGCACGGTCTGCGGCGTCATCGGCGCGAGCAGGCCGGCCTCGCTCGCGCGCCGCGCCAGCAGCGCCGCCACCAGGGCGATGCCCAGGCCCTGGCTGGCGGCGTCCAGCAACTGCCCCGGATCCGAGAAGTTCAGGCCGCTGTCGCGCTGGCCGACGTCGGCGCCGCCCTGCATGCGCCAATAGTTCCAGTCCATCTCGCGCTCGCCGTGCAGGGTCACCCGCTGCGCCGGATCGGCCGCCAGCAGGCGCGGATGGCAGGCGGCATACAGCCGGTCCTCGCACAGCACGCGGAAATCGCAATCGGCCTGCGGGCCGATATCGTCGCGCAAGGCGATGTCGATGGTCTGCGTCGCCATGTCCGGCGCCTCATCGCTGGTGTAGAGCCACAGATCCACCTCGGGATGGCGCTCATGGAACGCCTGCAGGCGCGGCACCAGCCAATGGCGCGCGAACGCCGGGCTGGTGTTGACGATCAGCTGGTTCGGCTTGCGGTACTGGTCCAGGCGGCGAATGCCCGTCGCCAGTTGCAGCAGCATCGCCTGGGTGGTGCCGAGCAGGTCGGCGCCGGCGTCGGTCAGCGTCACGCTGCGCCCCTGGCGCAGGAACAGCGGCTGCTCCAGATAGGTTTCCAGGCTGCGGATCTGCTGGCTGATGGCCGACTGGGTCAGGTGCAGCTCGTCGGCGGCCTTGTGGAAACTGCCCAGCCGCGCCGCCGCCTCGAAGCCGCGCAACACGTTCAACGGAGGCCATTGTTTAAGCATATTGATAAGCAAATCTAATCAGATGTCCGCTAAATATATCGCTTGTTGGCGGTATCCGGCGCGCTCTACGATGCATTCATCGGTCGCAGACCCGATTTTCCCCCTCGTTTTCACAC
>NZ_MKFI01000038.1 GCF_001982635.1 Bradyrhizobium mercantei
GAGCCGGCAACTGTTATGTTGCTGGCTCGAGCTGATAGGGCTTTCTATCACGCATCATGGCGTTGAGGACCGTCAGTAGCTTCCTGGCGACAGCGATGAGAGCGAGCTTGGCGGGCTTACCGGCCTGCCGCAGTCGTGTGTAGAAGGTCTTAAAGGGAGCTGCTCTACGGACCGCGTTGAGGGCAGCCATGTAGAGGGCGGCGCGGACGCGCTTTCGGCCACCGCCGATCTTGCGCTTGCCACGGTAGGCGCCGCTGTCGACGTTGAAGGGAGCCAGGCCGGCGAGCGCAGCCACCTGCTTCGGTCCAATCCGTCCGAGTTCCGGCATCTGCGCGATGAGCTGCATGCAGGCCACAGGACCCACGCCGGGCAGTGAGCGCATCAACTGCGCATCATCCGAGATCTCCGGTTCGGCCTTGATCAGCGCGCTGATATCGGCCTCGATCTCGGCGATCTGGCCGTCGAGGACCTCGATGAAGCGGCCGATGCGTTCGGCCATGGCGCAGTCATCGGCCTCGCTGCGGCGGTTCTTCTCTTGGACGCGCATCAGGACCAGCTGATCTCGCCGTTTTGCCAGCCTTGCCAAGGCGCTACGGGCGGGGCTGGCGACTTGCTCGGTGGCGGGCTGCATGGCGCGCGCAAAGGCCGCCAGCATCCGCGCATCGATCGGGTCGGTCTTGGCGAGCTGGCCGCTGGCGCGGGCAAAGTCACGGGCACGGGCCGGATTGATCCGGGCAAAGCGGATACCGGCCTGACGCAGCGCCTCGCGGAGCTCGAGGTCATAGACACCCGTGGCCTCGAAGACGACCAGCGCATCGCATCGCCAACGCGCCACCAGCTGTGTGATGGCCTGTGTCGCGTTGACGATGCGTTCCGATACACCGATGGCCTCATCGAAAATATCGAGGTGATGTTTGGAGACGTCGATTCCGACGTAACGAAGGGGTATGATCATGGTGCCTGTCCCTGTGATGCGAGGTCTGTTGGCGCAGCCTCGTGCAACTGTTCAGGTTGTAGATGGAACGGGCGGGAGACCGGGCCGGATCACGGCGTCAAGCGCCAAGGACCCAACGGCTTCCCGCCCACCTTCATCATGACAGACTTCCAAGACACAGGGACCCATA
>NZ_MKFI01000039.1 GCF_001982635.1 Bradyrhizobium mercantei
GGCCTGGACATCGTCTACAGGCTGGCCCCGGGGCATGGCCTGTCCGCCGGCGACGCCGTCGCCGTGCAGATCGACTGGGACCGCCGCTACGGCCTGATGCGCCATCATTTCGCGGCCGAGATGGTCCTGCAATTGGTCTACCGGCTCGAACCGGGCGGCCTGGACATCGTCTACAGGCTGGCCCCGGGGCATGGCCTGTCCGCCGGCGACGCCGTCGCCGTGCAGATCGACTGGGACCGCCGCTACGGCCTGATGCGCCATCATTTCGCGGCCGAGATGGTCCTGCAATTGGTCTACCGGCTCGAACCGGGCATCGAAAAGGTCGGCGCGCACATCGCGCCGGCCAAGGCGCGCATCGATTTCGCCCGCGCCGGCAACATCGCCGACCTGTTCGAGCGCCTGAGCGCCGAGACGGATGCGCTCGTCGCCGCCGCCAAGCCCATCGTCACCGCGTTCTCCGACGAGGCCACCCAGCGCCGCTACTGGGAGGTCGAAGGCTTCTCGCGGATGGGCTGTGGCGGCACCCATCCGCGCACCACGCGCGAGATCGGGCCGCTGCACCTGAAGCGCAGGAACCAGGGCAAGGGCGTCGAGCGCATCGAGATCACGCTCGATCCGGCGGGCCCGTCCGCCTAGCGGGCATCGCGCGCGGGAAGGCGGCCCCGGCGCCATCCCGCGCCGCGGCTCATTCCGCCTTCATGTCCGCGCTCTTGACGATCCCGCCCAGCCGCTTGTCCTCGGCGGCGATGAAGCTGCCGAACTTCTCCACCGAGCCGGGAATCGCCTCGTAGCCCGCGTCGACCAGCTGCTGCCTGACCTTGGGCGTGGCCATGACGTCGGCGATGGCCTGGTTCATCGCCTTGATGACGTCCTGCGGCGTGCCCTTGGGCGCATACATGCCGCCCCAGTGGGTGATGTTGATCTGGGCAAAGCCCTGTTCCGCCGTGGTGGGCGTGTCGGGCAGCAGCGGCGAGCGGTGGTCCGCCGTGGCCGCCAGCGCGCGCACCCGGCCGGACGCGATGTAGCTGCGCACCGACACCGCCGCCTCCGAGGCCGCGTCGACCTGGCCGCCCATCAGCGCGGTGGAACTCTCGGAACCGCTCTTGTAGGGCACAAC
>NZ_MKFI01000004.1 GCF_001982635.1 Bradyrhizobium mercantei
CGCGCGTTTATGTCGAGGCCATTGCGCCCTTCGAATACGCTCCGACCGACATTGTTCGCCGTGTCCAGGAGGGTGGCCACGTCAGCTTCCTTGGCCGCGCCGTCAGGCTGCCGAAGGCCTTCCGCGGCAAGGCGGTCGCGTTCCGCCCAACTGTACAGGATGGCGTATTCGACGCCGTGTTCAGAACCCAGATGATAGCAACTATCGACATCCGGCCCCTCGCCCGCGGAGCTGAAAGTGTCCACGATGTCTCCGAACACCCGTCCACCATCTCCCCGGTCTGAACACCCGCAAGGGGAGAGGGAGCCTGGCCACAGTGCTCACCTGACTGGATGAGCCACCTCCGTCGACCTATCCCGGCATGAACCCGAACGCCTTCTCGAACCTTCTCGCATAGACCGGCCAGACCTCGGGATTGATGATGCGCGGCGGGCGCTTGCCGTCGAGCGCGTCGAGGATCTGTTCCGCCGCGATCCGGCCCATGTTCATGCGCGCTTCGCGGGTGACGCCGGCGGTGTGCGGGCTCGCCAGCACATTGTCGAACTGCAGCAGCGGATGATCCGGCGGCGGCGGCTCCTTGGCCCAGACGTCGAGGCCGGCGCCGGCAATGCGTTTTTCACGCAGCGCGTCCTCGAGCGCCTTCTCGTCGTGGATGAAGCCGCGCGCTGTTGTAACGAAGTAAGCGTGCGGCTGCATCAGCGCGAACTCGCGTGCGCCGATCATGCCCCGGCTCTTGTTGTCGAGCGGACAGGAGATCGAGACGAAATCGGCGCGACGCAGGAGATCGTCGAGCTCGACCTTCTCCCCGCCCCGCTTCGCCATCTCGTCGGCTGTGAGATAGGGATCGTAGGCGATCACCTTCATGTGCAGCAGGCCCTTGCACAGCTCGGCGATGCGGCGGCCGACATTGCCGAGACCGACGATGCCGACGGTCTTCTCCTTCAGCTCGTTGCCGATCAGGTCGTTGCGGTTGACATTGGCCTCGCGCCGCAGCCTGCGGTCGGACTGGATGATCCGCTTCGACAGCGTCAGCATCATGCCGAGCGCGTGCTCGGCGACCGAGTTGGCGTTACCGCCGGATTGGTTGACGACCAGCACGCCCGCCGCGGTGCAGGCCTCGACATCGACGGGGTCGAAGCCCGCGCCGTTCGACGACACGATCAGAAGGTTCGGCGCGCGCTTCAGCAATTCGGCATGGGCATGGAAGTGCGGCGCCAGCTCGTCGCGGGCCGCGCCGATCTGGTAGGCATGCGCATCGGCGAGAACGGGTGCAAACGCGGCCTCGGGCGTCTCGTTCTCCAATCGATCGAGCCGGACATCCGGCCGCTTCTTCAGGATATCGACGTAGATCTCGTGGGCGAGGTATTTGACGTAGAACACGCGCTTGTTGTTGACGGTCATGTCTTCGAGCAGCTTTCAGTTGGGGAAGCCATAGAGTCGTGCGGGATTGTCGACCAGGATGCGGTGGCGGGTGGCCGCATCCGGCGTCCATTCGTGAAACAGGTCGAGCAGGTGGCCGGCGTCGGGCATCTCGCCCTCGACCCGCGGATGCGGCCAGTCGCCGCCCCACACCAGCCGTTCAGGGTTGGCCGAGACCAGCGCCTCGTGGAACGGCCGCGCATCCGGATAATCCGGCGCGCGCTGGCTCAAGCGATGCGCACCGGACAGCTTGGCCCAGCACCAGCCCTCGTCCACCGCACGCAGCAGGCTCTGGAAGCCGGCGGTGTTGATCCCGGCGCCGGCATCGGTGCGGCCCATGTGATCGACCACGACCGGCAGGCCCAGCGCCTTCAGTGCCGGGATCGTGTCGGGCAGATCCTTGACGTCGATCCAGAGCTGCAGATGCCAGCCGAGCTCGGCCATCACGGGAGCATGCGTCCCGGCAACGCCAAGCGGAATGCCGCCGCGATAGTGCAGCTGTCCGCCGCGGAAGAAATGGTTGAAGCGCAGACCGCGCACGCCAAGCACGTGCCATTGCCGCAGCGTGCCGGCCGCGACGTCGGCATCGGCGACCGCGACACCGCGCAGCCGCGCCGGCTCGCGCTGCAAGGCGTCCAGCATCGCCGAATTGTCGTGGCCATGCGCACTGCCCTGCACCAGCACGCCGCGGGCAAAGCCGAGCGCATCGAGCATGCCGAGATAGCTCGCAAGCGGCGCGTCGGGCGGCGTGTAGCTGCGATCGGCTGCATAGGGAAAGCGATCCGCCGGGCCGAACACATGCGCGTGCGTATCGCAGGCCTTTGGCGGCAGTTTCTCTCTTGGCGGCGTCACCGGACGCGGCGGCAGGCAGGCGGGAATCTCTGACGCGGCCATCGTCTACTCCGCCTTCATGCCGGCGGCCTTGATGATCGGCCCCCATTTGTCGTAGTCGGCCTTGATCTTGGCGGCGAATTTATCGGGCGTGGAGCCGATCGGGATCGCGCCGAGCTTGCCGAGCCGCTGCTTCACATCATCGGTGCTCACCGCCGCGACGAAATCGTGTGAGATCTTCGCGACAAGATCTGCGGGCATGTTGCCGGGCCCGAGCAGTCCCCACCACACCTCGGTGTCGTAGCCCGGCACGGTCTCCGACATGCTGGGCACCTCAGGCAGGAACGGCGCGCGCGAGGCGGTCGTCACCGCCAGCGCGCGGACGGTGCCGGCCTGCAACTGCCCGACCGATTCCGGCCCGTTGTTGAACGACATCGGAATCTGCCCGCCGAGCAGATCATTGATTGCGGGCGCGCCGCCCTTGTAGGGGATCGCGCTGATCTCGATCTTGGCGAGATTGTTGAGCAGCTCGCCGGCCAGGTGGGTCGAGGTGCCGTTGCCGGCATGGGCGAACGACAGGCTGCCCGGCTTCGCCTTCGCCGCCGCGATGACGTCGGCGACCGACTTGAACGGCGAGTCCGCGCGCACCAGCAGCACGTTCGGCGACGACGCGAGCAGCGAGATCGGCGAAAAGTCCTTGAACGTGTCGTAGGGCAGCTTTGGATAGAGGAACGGATTGGTGGCGTGGCCGCTCGCCACCATGATCAAATTGTAGCCGTCGGGCGCTGATGTCACGATCGCCTGCGAGGCGATCACCCCGCCGGCGCCCGGCCGGTTCTCGACCACGATCGACTGCATCCAGGATTTCGAGACCACTTCGGCCAGCGTCCGCGTCAGCACGTCGACGCCGCCGCCGGGTGGATATGGAACGAGAATATGAACGGCCTTTGCCGGATACGGCTGCGCGGACGCAAGGCCGGCCGCAACCATGGCCGCTGCCGCAATGGCGGTCCGCCAGACCCATCCGGCCATCGACGCCTCCCGTCCCTTTGTCGTTTCGTCCCTTTGTCGTTACCGCCTGTATCGCACGCCGGTCCGGCGCTGCGATGGCCGAATTCCGCAGATCGCGTTGCGGCCGCGGCATGTTGACAATCGCAGGCACCGCGTCAAGTTTCGATCCGCAAGCGAACATCAGCGTCGCATAGGCAGGGAGAACAGGATGGCGGCCGCGGAACAAGCCTCGTCCCAGAAGTCGGCGAGCACCTGGCACGGCATCGTGCTGCAGACGCTGAAACGGAACGAGATCAAGCTCGTGCCCTATGTGCCCGACCGGGTGCTGACCACACTGATCAAGGACCTGCACGCCGATCCCTATTTCACGACATTTCCGACCGCGCGCGAGGAAGAGGCCGTCGGCATCGTCTCCGGCGCCTGGATGGCCGGCATGCGCGGCGCCGTGCTGATGCAGACCTCGGGCTTTGCCACGCTCGCCAACGTGCTCGCCTCGCTCGCGGTGCCCTACCAGATCCCGCTGATCATGTTCGTCTCCGAGCGCGGCACGCTCGGCGAATTCAACTACGGCCAGGCGCTGGTCTGCCGCACCATGCGTCCGGTCTTGGATTCGCTGGCGATGGAACACCACACCATCACACGACTCGACGAGCTCGAATTCATCGCCGACCGCTCGATCAAGCAGGCCGTCACCACCCAGGCGCCGGTGGCGCTGATCCTCTCGCCGCTGTTGACCGGCGGCAAGACCTTCGACAAGTGAGATCAGCCATGACCAGCACCCACGCGCGCAACACCAAGGTGATGAACCGCTTCGACCTCACCCGGCGCCTCGTCGCCGGACTGAAGGACGAGGCCGTGATCGGCGGCATCGGCAACACCAACTTCGATCTTTGGGCCGCCGGACACCGGCCCGAGAATTTCTACATGCTGGGCAGCATGGGGCTGGCGTTTCCGATCGCGCTCGGCGTGGCGCTGGCGCAGCCGAAACGCCGCGTGTTCGCGCTCGAAGGCGACGGCTCGCTGCTGATGCAGCTGGGCTGCCTCTCGACCATCGCGACGCTGGCGCCCAAGAATCTCACCATGGTGGTGATGGACAACGGCATCTATCAGATCACCGGCAGCCAGCCGACCCCGGCTGCCGGCCATACCGATATCGTCCAGGTCGCAATCGCCAGCGGCCTCGCCAACAGCTCCTGGGCAGCCGACGAGGACGATTTCGAGCGGCTGATCGAGCAATCGAAACAGGCCGCTGGCCCGACGCTGATCGGCGTGCGCATCGACGACAAGCCCGGCACCGGCACGACAAGGCGCGACCCCGTGCAGATCCGCGAGCGGTTCATGAACGGGATGGGCGTGCGGCAGTTGCTGTAGGTGCAGCGACCGCCGCGCTCAATTCATCCGCAGCTCGGTGATGTGCCGGGGATCCGGCTTCAGCTCGCCGCGTTCGACGCGCTTGACGATGTCGGTCAGCGCGGCGTTGGCGTTGCAGGCGATGCCGAGCTTCTCGCCCTCGCGCACCACTAAACCGTTGAGGAATTCGATCTCGGTGCGGCGGCCCTTCTGCATGTCCTGGCCCATCGAGGGGCGCTGCGCCGATGAGGTGCGCCTGGCATCCTTGAAGCGCTGCTCGTCGCAGGCGCGCGTTGCGGCCTCGTCGCCCTCGCCGGCACGGGCGATCGTCTCGGGCGGCAGATGCAAGATCTCTTCCAGCTGATAGCCCTGCGCCTGGCCGACGCGGATCGCCTCGCTGCCGAGCCGAGTGGAGAAGCGGCGCAGCGGTTCGCTTTGCAGCACCTCGCCGCCCGCTAGTCCAGTGCAGGCCGACAGCCCGTTGCCCATCACATTGGCGACCAGCTTGGACCAGCGCTCGCCCCAGAGATTGGCGGTCACCTTGGCGCTGTCGGAAAAGCCGACCAGCCGGCACACCTCCTCCGCCCGCGCGGTGATGCGGCCATGCACCTCGCCGGCGCGAAACACGGTGTGGGCGGCTCCGCCCTTGCCGGCGCCGCGGTGGATATGGCCGGGCTCGGGCAGATTGACGGTGATGCTGCTCGCGATGCAGCCGAGCGTCTTGCCCCAGCCGACGATGCCGGCGATCGTCTCCTCGTTCATGCAGTTCTGCAGCGAGACGACGTAGCCGTCGGCCGCCAGATATTGCCGGATCAGCATGGTGGCCCAGGCCGTGTCGTAGGATTTCATGCAGACGAAGGCGATGTCGACCGGCGTTTCCTTGGCCAGTTGCTGCGCGTCGGTGACATCAAGCGCGCGCACCGACACCGAGAATTCCGCGACATCCATCGCGTGTGTGACGCGCAGCCCGTGCTTGCGCATATGCTCGACATGCGCGGGCCAGGGATCGATGAAGGTGACGTCCTCACCCGCCTGCACCATATGCGCACCGGCGTAGCCGCCGACCGCACCCGCGCCGACGATCGCGATCTTCCGACCCATGTTTCCATCCCCTGGTCTTGTCCGAGGCAGACGCTTGCCGCGTCCGTTGCCGGGCAGTCTAGGGGATCGGCCGCTCAGGCCAACGGCCCGCTTCATGAAAAAAGCGCGCCCGTGCCATGCCGGTATTCATGGGACCTAGGGAAATCCCCGCGGGCGATCGGCCCGCGGGGATGTCACAGTCAGAAATCCCGGCGATCAGTCGATGATCTTGACGATCCGGCGGGTGCGCGGCTCGACGATCACGCGGCGGTCATTGACGACCGCATAGCGATACTCAGTGTAGCGCGGCACCGGGTGCAGCACGACGGTGTCGGGCAGCGGCTCGCCGACCACGACGCGCTCGCGCACCACGACCGACGGCTCGCCGCGCGGGATCGACGTGATCACCGCATTCGGAATCTCGAGGCCGGCGCCGACCGCAGCACCAACCGTGCCGCCGACGATCTCGCCGACCGGGCCTGCAATCTCGCCGCCGGTCCGCGCACCGTTCGCGGCGCCCGCGGCAGTAGTGGACTGCGCGAAGGCCGAACCGGACGCGAGCAGCGACGCAGCAGCGACAAGGGAAACAGCAAAACGCTTGTTCATCATTCTCCTCCTCCGAGTTGATCGACGCACCTCAACATCGCGGGGAATGAGAACGTTCCAGTTCCAGCGCAGCAACTTGCGCGCAAATATCAGTTCCGCCGCAACTCGCTGCAGTTCCGGCAACATGAGAATTCCGCTCGCGACACTGTCCGAAGCGGCATTCATCGCCGGTTCATTTTCAGAGCCAGGATGCGGTCATCGTCGGCAAGGCTTCGAGCCCCCAGTTGAGGAGTTTGAATCACGGGCGTCCGGCCAAACCGCAACACCTCCGGCGCGGCCCGGTTCGGCGCTTACGCGCAGAAGCGGACATCAACCTGCCGAGAATCCCTGATGAATCCGTCGAAAATACCCCCAAGCGGATGCGTTTGAGGGGCGAGACGTTGCCATTTCGACGAGAATTCGCGTATGCATGACGAGTAGGATCGTAGTGTGAGGAATTCAAATGACGATGGAGCTGAAGGGCGCAAGTGGCGAGGGATTTGCGACGATCGCCGCTGATGGTCGCGTGCTGGATTGCTGGTTTCTTCGGCTAGGCCTGGTTGAGGCGGCCGACAAGGCGGCAACGGTGCGGCTGACGAGCGACGAGATCAGCAAGACGTTGGGTGAATCGGCGGACGGATTTGCGCGGCACGACGACATCCGCAATGTCGACATCGTTCCCATTCGTACGGAAATCGGCTCCCTAGCATCTGCGCCGACCGATGTGCACGACGCATATCTTCGGCTCCATCTCCTGAGCCACCGGCTCGTCCAGCCCAATTGCCAGAACCTTGATGGAATTTTTGGTCTGCTGCCCAACGTTGCCTGGACGACACTCGGTCCCTGTGAACCCTCTCGTGTCCCGGAAGCGCGGATGCTGGCGCGAAAGCGTGGCCTTCCTTTCGAGGTGACGGGCGTGGATAAGTTTCCGCGCATGACTGATTACGTCACGCATGCGGACGTGAGAATTGCAGATGCGGATCGCGTCAGGCTCGGAGCCCATTTGGCTCCAGGCACCACCGTCATGCATGAGGGCTTCTGCAATTTCAATGCGGGCACGCTCGGTCCCTGCATGGTCGAAGGCCGGATCAGCGCCGGTGTGGTTGTGGGACGCGGCAGCGACATTGGCGGCGGAGCGTCGATCATGGGCACTCTGTCCGGCGGAGGCAAAGAGAGGATCACGGTTGGCGAGCGCTGCCTGATCGGAGCCAACGCCGGTATCGGCATTTCATTGGGTGACGATTGTATCGTCGAAGCGGGCTGCTATGTCACGGCAGGCGCGCGCATCCTTCTGGAAGACGGCCGGGTCCTGAAAGCCAAAGAACTCTCGGGCCACAGGGGCCTTCTGTTTCGTCGTAATTCCCAGAGCGGCGCGCTTGAGGCGACCCGACGCAAAGGAAATTGGGACGGCCTCAACGCGCAACTTCACGGCTAGCGCCTTGGTTTAAGGCTGGCGCGCGCCGCTCATTGCGGCGGCTTTCGCGCGGCGCGCCGTCTTGGCGGCGGCGCAGCCACAGGCTTGATGCGGGTTCGCGTCGTCCCGCCCTTGGACTCGATCTCGAAAGCATTGGTCCTGCGCACCAGCTCGCTCAAGGTGCGGAAGCCGTATGTCCTTTGATCGAAATCCGACGCGACATTGGCAAGCTGGCGTCCAACCTCGCCGAGCGTCACCCAGCCGTCTTCGCTGGCCATCTGGCTGATGACCTTCTTGAGGATCGGCGTGGCAGCCTCAGGGGGCTGCAACGGCTGGGAACGCGCGGCCGCATCCTGATTGCTGGTCACGCCGCCGCGCAAATTCTCGGTGTAGACGAACCTGCGGCAGGCCTGCCGGAAACTCTCCGGCGTCTTCTGCTCGCCGAACCCGAACACGTCGATGCCGTGCTCGCGGATGCGGGCGGCCAGACGGGTGAAATCGCTGTCCGACGACACCAGGCAGAAGCCATCGAATCGGCCGCTGTGCAGCAGGTCCATCGCGTCAATCACGAGCGTGATGTCGGATGCATTCTTGCCGGTCGTGTAGGCGAACTGCTGCTGGGGGATGATGGCGTGCTTGGACAGAATGTCGGCCCAGGCCCTGGACCTGGGATTGGAGAAGTCGCCGTAGATGCGGCGCACGCTGGCTTCGCCGATCTTGGCAATCTCCTCGAACAGCCCATCGGCGATCTTCGCAGATGCATTGTCGGCGTCGATCAGGACGGCGAGACGGGGCGAACGGAGTTCGGACGGCATGGCTGTTCTCGGCTGGGCGGCGATGGATCAAGACTCGCACATCGCGCGTCCCACGCATAGACCGGCTGCCGGACGAACGTCACGGCAGCCTCGAGGCGGCGTGGATCAGATCACCTCGCCGAGGTCGATCGCGCGCCTGGCGAACTCGATGGCCTTCTCGGCGGTGATCGCGTCCGCCGTCGTCGTCGCCTCGTCGCGTACCGACGGCGGAGAAGCGATCCGGATCTTCTTGCCGTTCGACCGGCGAATCGTCGCGCGCCAGCGGTCGACGTCACGCCGGTAGGCATCGATGACAAAATCCCGATAGGTGACGCCGCTCATCAGCGGTTGAATCGACGGCGTTTCGTACGCCGGCGGCCGGCTTGCGATGTCGCGCACCATCTCGACGATCGTCTCGACAGCATGCTCACGCGCGACGCCGGTCGCGTCCCTGAGCAGATAGTTCACCGCCGCGCCGATCTGCGCCCTGGCGCGATCGTCGCTCGCAAAATCCGAATCGAGCTGAATTGACATGATGGGGAAAGCGCCTCCGTGCAACCTGAAGACGTTTAGTCGGCCTCCCATTAAGGCCGGATTATCGGTTAGCCCCCGATTTCTCGGATGCCGTTAACCGGGTTTTGATGCCGCTCCGGAACCCGTCCGGAGCGGCATCAAGCGTCGGATCAGATCACAGCAGGCCCGCGCCGCGCGCCCACTTGTACTTGGCGCCCAGCACCTCGACCGGCAGTTCGGTCGAATAGGCGTAAGCCGGGATGCCGTTCTGGTAGAGATACTCAGCGGCTTCCTCGACCTCGACGTCGCCGGCGAGCGAGGCCACGATCGGCTTCACGAAGCCCTTGGCCTCCATCTCCTTCTTCACCTCGACCATGTTGCGCGCGAACACCATCGGCGGCGTCACGATGGTGTGCCAGTAGCCGAGGATCAGCGCGTGGATGCGCTCGTCCGACAGGCCGAGCTTCACGGTGTTGACATAGGTGATCGGCGGCTCGCCGCCGGTGATATCCACAGGATTTCCAGCCGCGCCGAACGGCGGGATGAACTTGCGGAACGCCGCGTCGAGATCCGGCGGCATCTGCATCAGCGACAGGCCGTTGTCGACCACGGAGTCCGAGAGCAGCACGCCGGAGCCGCCGGCACCGGTGATGATCAGCACGTTCTCGCCCTTCGGGGTCGGCAGCACCGGCACGCCGCGGGCGAACTCCAGCAGCTGCCGGAGCGAACGCGCGCGGATCACGCCGGACTGCTTGAACACGTCCTCGTAGATCTTGTCGTTGCCGGCAAGCGCGCCGGTGTGCGACGACGCCGCCTTCGCGCCGGCCGAGGTGCGGCCGGCCTTGAGCACGACCACCGGCTTCTTCTTGGAGACGCGCTTGGCGGCCTCCGCAAAGGCGCGACCGTCCTTCAGGTCCTCGCAATGCTGCGCGATCAAGTTGGTGTTGGGATCCTGCTCGAAGAAGGCCAGCAGATCGTCCTCGTCGATGTCGGACTTGTTGCCGAGGCCGACGATCGCCGACACGCCCATCTTCGCCGAGCGCGAGAAGCCGATGATCGCCATGCCGATGCCGCCCGACTGCGACGACAGCGCGGCGTGGCCCTTGACGTCATAGGCGGTGCAGAACGTGGCGCAGAGATTGGCCGGCGTGTAGTAGAAGCCGTAGATGTTCGGCCCCATCAGGCGGATATTGTACTTTTTGCCGACCTCAACGATCTCGGCCTGCAATTCCGGCGCGCCGGCTTCGGCAAAGCCCGAGGGAATCAGCACCGCACCCGGGATTTTCTTCTCGCCGCATTCGGCGAGCGCGCCGGCGACGAACTTCGCCGGGATCGCGAACACCGCAGTGTCGATCACGCCGGGCACGTCCTTGACGCTCTTGTAGGCCTTGTAGCCGAGAATCTCCGCGGCCTTCGGATGGATCGGATAGATCTCGCCCTTGTAGCCGCCGTTGATGAGGTTCTTCATCACGGAGTTGCCGATCTTGCCGTCCTCGGCGGAGGCGCCGATCACGGCGACGCCCTTCGGCTGCATGATGCGGCTCATCGCCGCGACGATCTCTTCGGTCGGACGCGGCGCCGGGCGCGGCTTGTAGTTGAAGTCGACCACGATGCGGACGTCGGCCGCGATCGCGTTCTTGCTGGTGGCGAACACCGGATTGAGGTCGAGCTCGACGATCTCGGGGAAATCGCTGACCAGCTGCGACACCTTGACGATGACGTCGGCGAGCGCCTCGCGGTTGACGGGGTCGCCGCCACGCACGCCCTTCAGCATCTCATGGGCCTGGATGCCGTCGAGCATCGACAGCGCGTCTTCCTTGGTCGCGGGCGCCAGGCGGAAGGTGATGTCCTTGAGGATCTCGACGAGCACGCCGCCGAGGCCGAAGGCCACCAGCTTGCCGAACGAGCCGTCGGTGATGGAGCCGACGATCACCTCGGTGCCGCCGCCCAGCATTTGCTGGACCTGGATGCCCTCGATCTTGGCGTCGGCCTTGTACTTCTTGGCGTTGGCCAGAATGGTCTCGTAGCTCTTCTCGGCATCGGCCGCGCTCTTGACGCCGACCACCACGCCGCCGGCCTCGGTCTTGTGGAGGATGTCGGGCGAGACGATCTTCATCACCACCGGGAAGCCCATGTCGGAGGCGACACGGGCGGCCTCGGCCGCGGACTTGGCGACGCCTTCCTTCGGCACCGGAATGCCGTAGGCATCGCAAACCACCTTGCCTTCGGGCGCGGTGAGGCTCGTACGCTTGTCGGCCTTGACCGCATCGAGAATTTTGCGGACCGCATCCTTAGAATTTGACATTGGCTTCCTCCTGGGACAATTTCGTGGCATTTGGTATGCCAAAAACGTAATTGTCAAGGTGGGTCGTCCCCCAAAAATGCCGAAAAATAAGCACGTCTTGACATCCTGGTATTTGGCATGCCAAAAATCTAGGGTAATTTCTTCTGCTAAGAAGACGTCTCCAAGAGGAGGAGACGAGTCGTGCCAGAACCGAAACAGACCAAGGCGTCGCCCACCATGGCTGACACAGATATCGCCATCGTCCGGATCGCGCCGGAGACGAGCTTCAAGAACAAGGCCTATGAAGCCTTGAAGGAAGCGATCCTGAAGATGGACATCTACGCGACGCCGGAGCCCGTGATGCTCGACGAGCGCGCATTGTCCGAGCGCCTCGGCGTCAGCCGCACGCCGATCCGCGAAGCGATCGCGATGCTCGAGCAGGACGGCTTCGTGAAGACCGTGCCGCGCCGCGGCATCGTCGTGGTCCGCCGCACCAAGGCGGAAATCGTCGACATGATCCGCGCCTGGGCGGCGCTGGAGAGCATGGCGGCGCGCCTGATCACGACCACCGCGCGCAAGAAGGACATCTCGTCGCTGCGCGACTTCTTCAAGGACTTCAGCGACGACCGCCTGCCGCAGGACAACATCGAGGAATATTCCAGGGCCAACATCGCCTTCCACCAGGCGCTGATCTCGCTGTCGGAATCGCCTGTGCTGGTCGATCTCACCAATGACCTGCTGCTGCACGTGCGCGGCTATCGCCAGCTCACGATCGGCCGCAAGGACCGCACCGCGACCTCGCTGCCCGAGCATCTCGGGATCATCGAGGCACTGGAAGCGCGCGACACCGAGCTCGCCGAAAAGCGCGCCCGCGATCACACACTTGGGCTTGCCGCCTATGTCGAGGCGCACGGCCAAGAACTGTTCACTTAGAGAGCACTGTTCACTTAGGTTTTAGAGTTCACTCACGCTTCAGACGACGAATAGATCGTCCGAACAAGAACGATCAGGGAGATGATGCCGATGCTGAATACCGCTGTGAAGTCCGAGGCACCGGGCACCGAGCAAGAGCTGACGGATGGCTTCCATCTCGTCATCGATGCGCTCAAGCTCAACGGCATCGACACCGTTTATGGTGTGCCGGGTATCCCGATCACGGACCTGGGCCGCATGGCCCAGGCGGAGGGCATTCGCGTGCTTTCGTTCCGCCACGAGCAGAACGCCGGCTACGCGGCCTCGATCGCCGGCTTCCTGACCAAGCGCCCCGGCGTCTGCCTCACGGTGTCGGCGCCCGGCTTCCTCAACGGCCTCACCGCGCTCGCGCATGCCACCACCAACTGCTTCCCGATGATCCTGGTCTCGGGCTCGTCCGAGCGCGAGATCGTCGACCTGCAGCAGGGCGACTATGAGGAGATGGACCAGCTCGCGATCGCCAAGCCGCTGTGCAAGGCCGCGTTCCGCGTGCTGCACGCCCAGGACATCGGCATCGGCCTTGCGCGCGCGATCCGCGCCGCGGTGTCGGGCCGTCCGGGCGGCGTCTATCTCGACCTGCCGGCAAAGCTGTTCTCGCAGGTGATGAACGCCGATGCCGGCCAGAAGTCGCTGGTCAAGGTGGTCGACGCGGCGCCGGAGCAGATCCCCTCCCCGTCTTCGGTCAAGCGCGCGCTCGACGTGCTGAAGAGCGCAAAGCGTCCGCTGATCATCCTCGGCAAGGGCGCGGCCTATGCGCAGGCCGACGAGGCGATCAAGAATTTCGTCGAGAAGAGCGGCGTGCCGTTCCTGCCGATGAGCATGGCCAAGGGCCTCTTGCCCGACCTGCACCCGCAATGCGCGGGTGCGGCGCGCTCCACCGTGCTGAAGGAAGCCGACGTCGTGATGCTGATCGGCGCCCGCCTCAACTGGCTGCTGTCACACGGCAAGGGCAAGACCTGGGGCGAAGCTCCGAAGAAATTCATCCAGGTCGATATCGAGCCGAAGGAAATGGACTCCAACGTCGAGATCGTCGCCCCCGTGGTCGGCGACATCGGCTCCTGCGTCTCCGCGTTCCTCGATGCGATGGGGGCGAACTGGTCGGCCGCACCGAGCGACTGGCTCGCCACGGTCGCCAAGAAGCGCGATGACAACGTCGCCAAGATGGCGCCGAAGCTGATGAGCAACGCTTCGCCGATGGACTATCACGGTGCGCTCGGCGCGCTGCGCGCGATCATCGCGGAGCGTCCGGACACCATCTTCGTCAACGAGGGCGCCAACACGCTCGACCTCGCCCGCGGCGTCGTCGACATGCACAAGCCGCGCAAGCGGCTTGACGTCGGCACCTGGGGCGTGATGGGCATCGGCATGGGCTATTCGATCGCGGCTGCGGTCGAGACCGGCCTGCCCGTGCTCGCGGTCGAAGGCGACAGTGCGTTCGGCTTCTCGGGCATGGAGGTCGAGACCATCTGCCGCTACAAGCTACCGATCTGCGTCGTGATCTTCAACAATGACGGCATCTATCGCGGCACCGACGTCAACGGCGTCAGCGACGATCCGGCGACCACCGTGTTCGTCAAGGGCTCGCGCTACGACAAGATGATGGAAGCCTTCGGCGGCGTCGGCGTCAACGCCACCTCCCCCGACGAGTTGAAGCGCGCGGTCAACGCGGCGCTGGATAGCGGCAAGCCGACGCTGATCAACGCCGTGATCGATCCGGCGGCGGGCTCGGAGAGCGGCCGCATCGGCAACCTCAATCCGCAGAGCGTTCTGCAGAAGAAGAAGTAAGGCATGATCCGGAAAAGTGCGAAGCGGTTTTCCGAAAAGATCATGCGCAAGCAAAACGCTGAAGCGCGGCACGCGCTTTAGTCCCCTTCAACCCATTTTCCCTGCGGGTGCAGGGGTAGACCAGAGTACGGAGCAAACATTATGACCAAGGCGCTCAAGGGCGTTCGCATTCTCGATTTCACCCACGTCCAGTCGGGTCCGACCTGCACGCAATTGCTGGCCTGGTTCGGCGCCGACGTGATCAAGGTCGAGCGCCCCGGCGTCGGCGACATCACGCGTGGCCAGTTGCAGGACATCCCGAACGTGGACAGCCTGTATTTCACCATGCTGAACCACAACAAGCGCTCGATCACGCTCGACACCAAGAACCCGAAGGGCAAGGAAGTGCTGACCGCGCTGATCAAGCAGTGCGACGTGCTGGTGGAGAATTTCGGCCCCGGCGTGCTGGATCGCATGGGCTTCCCCTGGGAGAAGATCCAGGCCATCAACCCGAAGATGATCGTCGCCTCGATCAAGGGTTTCGGCCCCGGCCCGTATGAGGACTGCAAGGTCTACGAGAACGTCGCGCAGTGCACCGGCGGCGCCGCCTCGACCACCGGCTTCCGCGACGGCCTGCCGCTGGTCACCGGCGCGCAGATCGGCGACAGCGGCACCGGCCTCCACCTCGCGCTCGGTATCGTCACCGCGCTCTATCAGCGCACCCATTCGGGCAAGGGCCAGCGCGTCACCGCGGCGATGCAGGACGGTGTCTTGAATCTCGCGCGCGTAAAACTGCGCGACCAGCAGCGCCTCGCCCACGGTCCGCTCAAGGAATACAGCCAGTTCGGCGAAGGCATTCCGTTCGGCGATGCCGTGCCGCGCGCCGGCAACGATTCCGGCGGCGGCCAGCCCGGCCGCATCCTGAAGTGCAAGGGCTGGGAGACCGACCCGAACGCCTACATCTACTTCATCACCCAGGCCCCGGTCTGGGAGAAGATCTGCGACGTGATCGGCGAGCCGACCTGGAAGACCGATCCGAACTACGCCAAGCCGCCGGCCCGCCTGCCGCGGCTGAACGAGATCTTCGCCCGCATCGAGCAGTGGACGATGACCAAGACCAAGTTCGAGGCGATGGAAATCCTCAACAAGGACGACATCCCCTGCGGTCCGATCCTGTCGATGAAGGAGATCGCCGAGGACCAGTCGCTGCGCGCGACCGGCACCGTGGTCGAGGTCGATCACCCGACCCGCGGCAAGTACATCTCGGTCGGCAACCCGATCAAGCTGTCGGATTCGCCGAGCGACGTGCAGCGCTCGCCGCTGCTCGGCGAGCACACCGACGAGATCCTGCGCGAAGTGCTCGGCTTCTCTGATCATCAGGTCGCCGAAATCCACGACTCCGGCGCACTCGATCCGCCGCGCAAGCAGGCGGCCGAGTAAGGGCCACCATCTATCAAGAAGCACGAATGGCCGCGGGCAACCGCGGCCATTTTTTTGTGTCGGCAGCTCTCCCGCCAAGTGAGCGACTCCGATGGGCCCGAGGCACGATGTCTGCCGGCAACCGGAAGCCGACAATCCCGTCTCAGTGGTCGTAATGCAGCAGCATCTCGACGGACGCACCGTTTTCGTGTGCGGTGATGCAGTCGGCGCTTTGACGGAGCAGATAGCCGGCAAGCAGCCGCTCGCCCTGCTCGCTCTCCACGATCTCCCTTGGCGTTGGCTTGCGCTCGGGAATGGTCAGGAGCGCGCCGACGTAGCGGATTCGTATATCGAGGTCGAATTCGTCGAAGCTTGCCTCGATCTCGACGCCACCGGGGGGATCGCCGACCACTTCGAGCACCTGGACCACACCGAAGATTGCCCGGCGCATGATGTCCCGTCGCGCGGCCCAGCGCGCGCCTTGTTCCGACAGGAACCGCTCCACGGCTTCGCGATTGATGCCGCCCGGCGGCAGCTTGATCGAAACCTGCTGACGCACGCCAATGCGCATGATCAGGTTCAGCACGACGGCACAGACCGTGCCCAGCACCAGCCCGTTGCCAAAGATCGGCTGCAGAACATTCGGCACTTCCGTCAGTGCCTCGTGATAGAGGTCGGCGACGACCGCCATCGCAAAGGAGAAGCCGATGACCAGCGTCTTGCGAGCATCGAGCATCCGCGCCGTGATCATCTGCAGGCCACTGGTGAACACGAAGGCGGCCGTGAAAAACAGCGCAGCACCCATCACCGGCAACGGCATCGCCGCGAGCACCAGGGCCAGCGGCGGAATGAACGCAAGCGCGCAGAATCCTACTCCGATCGCGTAGCCGACACTGCGGCTGGTCACGCCGGTCGCACCGGACAATCCGATGGTCGAACTGTACGTATTGATGCCGCAACCGCCAACCAGTCCACAAAAGATGACCGCCACGCCGTTGGCCGAGACGCCGCCCGCGAGCGAGGCGAAGTTGGGGCGAACCCAATCGGCATCGTTGATGCGCTGCGCGTTCGAAACATCCCCCATTGCGCGGAGGGTGGCGGCAAGCGATGCAACCACAAAGGGGGCGACCAGCACCGGATCGAACGACCATCCCACATGCTGAATTCGCGGCAGGCGTACCACGCTCAATCCCCCTTCCGGGACGATCCCGGCAAGATCGAAGATCCCGAGGCCGGCGCTGACGACGTATCCGACCACCATCCCGATCAGCACGCAGAACATCCTGCCATAACCCTTTGACCAGACGTTCAGGACGGTCATAGTGACCAGCGAGATGCCGGCCACGATCATATAATCGGGATTGATCTTCTGCTGCTGCGGGCTGATGCCGAGCCCATAGCGCACGCCGAGCCCCGCCAGAGTGAGACCGACCACCGCAATCACGAGGCCGGCGATTTCGGAAGGCAGCAGCGCCCGCAATCGGTGCAGCAACGGCGCCAAGGCGACCTGCACGATCCCCCCAACTACCGTCATGCCGAAAACCAGCGCAAGTCCACCCCGTTGCAGTGCGAACAGCGAAGGGCCGAGAAAGATCGCCGTATAGGCGGCTCCGCAAAGATAGCCGGATCCGATCAATCGCGTTCGAATGCAGAAGCATATGTTGGCGACGCCAAGTCCGAGCATCGACAGCGAGATCAGATCGAGAAACTGTATTCTGGAAAGGTTGGCCTCGCGCGCGAGGATGATCGGAAAGATCAGCGTGATCGCCATGAGCCCGATATGCTGCAACGCCGAGACGATCAGGATCGCCCGTGGCGGGGTTTCATCGACCGCGTAGATGAGACCGGGCGGACGGGTCATGGCGCGCGCGGTCCACCGAGCTGCTTCAACGCGTCCTCACGCGAGTTGTGAATTGCGAACACGTCGAGCAGCCCGCCCATCTCGAACAGCTCACGCACGTGCCCGGCAAGGTTGCACAGCGCAAGTTTGGCCGCTCGGCGCTCGGCTTCGTCAGTTGCGACCAGCAGCGCGCGGAAAGCGGCGCTGGTGAGATACAGCACGGCGCCCAGATCGACCAGGATGGACTTTTCGCCCGACGAGATCAGGCGCGTGAGCTCGGCCATCACGTCGCTGGCACTCGTGCTGTCGATCCGCCCCGATAGCGTCACGATACAGACGCCTCCGGCTCGCGTCTGGCCGATACTGAGGGCATTCATTTCTCACTCCTCTGGACTGCCGACCTCGCATGTCTTGCTCAATGTGGTGTGGTTGCGCCCGTCAACGCGCTCGTAGTCGAAACGATCGACCAGATGTTTGATCATATGAATGCCGAGCCCGCCGGGCCGAGGCCGCCCCTCGGGCGCATGGTTGGGGAGAAACGCTGTCATCGGATCGAACTCCGTGCCGTCGTCGAAAATCTCCAGATCCACCCTGTCGGGTTGCACCGTGATCCGGACGAGGAACTCGTGCCGCGCCCCGTCGTCCCAGGAATATTTGATCACGTTACTGACGATTTCGTCGAGCGCTACCTGCAATTGCGTCAGGGCGCGGTTCGGGATGCGGAACTCGCGGGCGAGATTATCCAGGGTGTCGCGAACGATGCCTATGTCCGAGATGTCGTTGTGGAGCCGGACATCGACGACGTGGGTCATGGCCGTCACGAGATCGGGTGGGCAGCGGCCGTCCCGGCAGGCCGCCACCGCAACGCCAGCGCCGTCAGATCGTCTGTCCTCGGCGCTCCGCCCGTGAAAGCGTCGACGGCGTCCCTGATCATGCGAACTATCTCCAGCGGCTCGGCCGCATGGGCTTGAGCCAGGAGTTGTCCCATGCGTTCGATGGAGAACAGATCTGCGTTGCCGTTCATCGCCTCGAACACGCCGTCCGAGCAGACAAACAGCGCATCGCCCGGCAATATCTGAAGGGCCCGCGTCTGGAACCGGGCCTCGCGCCGAACGCCAAGCGGCAACGCCGGCTTCCCGTCGATTTGCTTGGTCTCGCCGGTGCTCGAAATCAGATGGGGCCGCGGATGACCGGCATTCACGAACGACACGAGCCCGCTGCGCGTATCGATCGACCCCAGAAACATCGTGACGAACATGCAATCGTCGTTGTCCTGGCACAGCTCGCGGTTGACCGCTCCCAGCAACTCTCCGGGATCAATGCCGTCGGTGCGCCATTCCTGCCACAGATCAACCGTGATGCGCACGAGACTGCGGGCGCGCGCCATGAACATCGCCGCGGAAGCGCCCTTGCCGCAGACGTCGCCGACCAGAAAGCAGAACGTGTGCTCGCCGGCATAGAAGCAGTCGTACAGGTCACCGCCGACTTCCCTTGCCGGCTCCATGACGGCGTGAACCGCGATCGGATGCGAGGGCGAGCAGGCCGGGAACTGCCGCGGCAGCATGGCAAGCTGCAATGCGCGCGCGGCCTCCAATTCCTGCATCAGCCGGTTCATGTTCCTGCGAACCTCGTCACGCAGGCTTTTCTTTTCGAGCGATGCGCCGACACGCGCACGAAGCAGCGTCGGATCGAACGGCTTGTTGAGGTAGTCCTCGGCACCGAGCTCGATGCAGCGTACGACGCTTTCGATTTCGTCGAGCGACGAGATCATGATGATTGGAATGTCGCGCAGCGCCGGCGTGGCCTTCACCTGCTCGAGGACCTCGTAGCCGTTCATGTCGGGCATCATGATGTCGAGCAGGACGAGATCGAAAGGTTGCGCCTTCAGCCTGTCGAGCGCCTCCCGCCCGTTGGTCGTCATTGTGAGGTTCTCGTAGCCCTCACGCCTGAGACGGCGCGCCAGCGTGTATCGGTTGTCCTCATTGTCGTCGACGACCAGAAGAGCGGCCTCGGCGGCGATCACGACACGCGGCCTTTCCCGACCAGCGACTGGATCTTGTCGATCAACCGGGCGATCTCCACCGGCTTGGTATCGAAGTCGTCGCAGCCGGCGGCCAGCGCCTGTTCCCGGTCTCCGGTCATGGCGTGGGCGGTCAGTGCAATGACCGGAATATGTCGGGTTCCCTCGCCGGCCTTAATGCGGCGCGTGGCCTCCCAGCCGTCGAGCACCGGCAAGCTCAGGTCCATCAGGATGATCTCCGGCTGTTCAGTCGCGGCCATCGACACGCCCTGGGCTCCGTCGGAGGCGATCAGGACGGTGTAGCCCTTGCGCGCCAGCCGGCTCTTCAGCACATAGACGTTGTCTTCGTTGTCTTCCACATACAGGACCTTGGTCATGACACGGCAACGCTTTCCCCGCGACGGCGTTCGATGCATCGGTCAAGAACGTCGAGGACCTCGCGCAGCAATTCCTGCCGATCGCGCTTCTGAAGTACGCGCTCGATTCCGACGTTGAGGCGGACCCGATCGTCGTCCGTCAGATCCTTGGCGGTCAGAACCAGTACCGGGATATCGCGCCATGCGGCGTTGCTCCGCAACGCGTCCAGCAGCTCGAAGCCGTCCATTTCGGGCATCAGGAGATCGACCACGATCACGTCGGGACGCTGCTCGGCGAGGCGCGCCAGCGCGACACGCCCGTTCTCCGCTTCCGACACCTTCCAGCCGTCTTCGTGCAGCGCGCGCCGCAAACCGGAGCGCATCATGTCGTCATCATCGACGACCAGCACGCCCCGCCCGGCGGACTTGCATATGTTGCGCAATACGCGGGCCAGCCCGCTCCACTCGACCGGTTTCACCATGTAATCGGCGGCGCCCAGCGAATAACCACGGTTCTTCTCGTCCACGATGGTCATCAGGATCACTGGAATCGCCGCCGTTGCGGGGTCGCCCTTGATCGCGGCAAGGACGGTCCAGCCATCGAGATCGGGCATCGCGATATCCAGCGTGATTGCATCCGGCTGCAGCTCACGCGCGAGCCGAAGCCCCTCCTGTCCACCGCTTGCCGTCGTCACGACAAACCCTTCGCGGGTCAGGAAGTGCGTTGTCACCTCCCGCACCGAGTCGTCGTCATCGATCACCAGAATGAGCGGAGCGCGGTGAGGCACTGCGGTGCGCGCCATTGGCGGCGGGCTCTTGGATGGCCCCTTGGACGGCGCTTTGGGCAGTTCCGGCGGCTGTGGCGACACGCCCTCAGCCGGCAAGCGGATCGTGAAGGTCGAGCCCCGCCCGGGTTCGCTTTCGACCGCGATGTCGCCCCCCATCATCTGGCAAAAGCGCCGGCTGATCGCGAGCCCAAGCCCTGTACCCCCGTACTTGCGGGTTGTCGAAGCATCAGCCTGGACAAAGTCCTGAAACAGCCGTCCCTGCTGCTCGGCTGTCAGGCCGATGCCGGTATCGGCAACAGAGATGACAATCCACTCGGTGGCGTCTGCGAATGCGCGACGGGCGCTGACCGTGATCGTGCCGTTCTCGGTAAATTTGGCCGCGTTGCTGACGAGATTGAGCAGCGCCTGGCGAATCCTCGTCTGATCCGCACACATGGATCCGATCTCGGGCGGACATTGGAGCTTGAGCACGTTCTGGTTCTTGGCAGCAAGCGTCCCGACCGTGTTGACCACGTCCTGGACAACGGGCGCGATCGCGAAGGACCCGACTTGAAGGTCCATTTTTCCGGCCTCGATTTTCGACAGGTCGAGGATGTCGTTGATGACGGCCAGCAAATGACGGGCCGCGCGCACGACGCGGCCGAGCGGTTCGGAATCGCTGTCGCGGTTGGCGTCGCGGGCATCTTCCTGCAGCATCTCGGTGATGCCGATGATCGCATTCAACGGCGTGCGCAGCTCGTGCGACATATTGGCGAGAAACTGGGATTTGTGCTGGCTCGCAAGCTTAAGGGCGTCTTCGGAACGCCGCCGCTCGATGACGCGTCCGAGCTGACTGCCGACATGAGCCATGATCGTGAGCACGGCGTCATCCGGCTCCGCAGGCTCGTCGGAGAAAAACTCCATGACGGCAGCGACCTCTTCCCCGACCAGCACCGGAAAGGCGAAACCGGCTCTCAGACCGGTGTCCTGCGCTGCCTTCGACCGGGGGAAATTGGCGTCCTTGGTCACGTCGACGATCCACGCGGGTTTCCTCTGCTGGAGAACGCGACCGGGCAAGCCCGCGCTCGGTGCAAACGTCACGGCCTCGGTCGCGCTCTGGAACGCCTTGTATCGCTCGGGAGTGTCGAGATGCCACAGGTTCGTCGATACGAGCACCCCCGCCGAGTCCTTGAGATGAACATGCCCGACCGGCCACCGTGTATGGGCGCACACCCCATCGAGCGCGGTTCGCATGGCTTGTTCCACTGTCGACGCCTCGTTCGCGGCGACAGTGATCAGCTGCAGCAGTTCAATTTCCTTCTTCTTCGTGTACAGCTCACTCAGCGCCTTCTCGGCGATCGCCTCGCTTTCAGCCCGTGCCCGCTGCTCCCGGTCGAGCCACTTCTTCAACCGGGCGAGCTGGACATCGGCATCATTGAGGCTCTCCATCGGTCAGCCTTTCGGTTTCCTGACGGACACGCGCAGCACACATCTGTCGTCTCCTCGCTTCATGCATTCCGGTTGGTCCAGTGAGACCTCTTCGGCGTAGTAGCCGGCGGTTGCCTCGATGAATCCCTCCGCGAGCGCACAGAGCTTGCGCGGCGATCTGTAGTGCATCAGGAGAACTTCCGGCGAGGACGTGTCGTAGGTGAAAACCGGCACATCGGCTCCGGGATATAGCTTGCGCACCTCGGCGTGGATGACGTCGTTCAGGGTAAGAAGAAACGGGCGTGTCGACTTATGCGATGCAAAAAAATGTGGATGCTTCTCCGCAAGGAGCGGCAAGGCGTTTCGGCCGAACCAGCGAACAACGTCATCGGGGGGCATCTTGAGCGCAGATGATGCCGCACCGACCAGCTTCATCAGCTCGTCATCCGGATAATTGCCAAGCGAGCTATATGCACCATGGGAGCCGGCCGCATCGAGCAATGTTTCCCACATATCGTCACCGTAGTCGCGGCGGATGACGGCCTCGAGCAAGTTGAACACAACGCCCTTCATTGCGTATTCCTTGTACTCAAAAACGAACTGGTCGGCCTGGCAGCGGTCTTATTTCTGCAGTGATGACTGCGGAGCCAGGCAGCGGTCCGTGGTGCTGGAGCCGGCACCGGGCTCGTCCTTCGGCACGTCAACATTGAACAGCGGCGAAGAAGAAAATCCAATTGCCTTCACCGCGCAATACTCTGCGGAACAATCCATGCCGGCGAGCCGCCGACAGTTCGGCGAATACCTCGAACGCATTCAGCGCTTCAAACCTATCCTAACCGAGATTGAGGGCCCCTGACCAGCGCCCCGCGGGGCGACCAAGCGCCTCGTTGCTCGGGAACGAATGACGGAACCTGCGGCCTCGCTCACCGCCCCAAACGCCGCTGCTCGGCGAGCACACCGACGAGATCCTGCGCGAGATGCTCGGCTTCTCTGATCACCAGGTCGCCGAAATCCACGACTCCGGCGCCCTCGACCCGCCGCGCAAGCAGGCGGCCGAGTAAGCGAGCCACTCAACCAGAACACCAATGGCCACTGGCGACCGCGGCCAGTTTTGTTTGGTCGAAGGAGGCGTTGCCCCGCGGACCGCCCAAAAAGAAGAAAATCGCAGGTATCGCAACGCAAACGATAGAGACGCTTCCCAAGTCACCTCGAGAACAGCACCAACGCGCTGACCAGCCCGGCGTAAGATGCGCGAGGAAACGAAGGGGGCGGCGCCATGAATGTTCACGCGGGTCTCTTGGAGGCGATTGGCAATACGCCCCTGATCAAGCTCCGCGGACCGTCGGAAGCCACCGGCTGCGACATTTACGGCAAGGCCGAATTTCTCAATCCGGGCGGCTCGATCAAGGACCGTGCGGCTCTGGCGATCATCAACGACGCCGAGCAGCGTGGCGAACTCAAGCCGGGCGGCACCATTGTCGAAGGCACGGCCGGCAATGTCGGCATCGGCATTGCGCTGGTGGCCAATGCCCGCGGCTATCGTTCCGTGATCGTGATGCCCGACACGCAAAGCCAGGAAAAGCAGGACCTGCTGCGGCTCTACGGCGCCGATCTGCGCCTGATACCAGCGGTGCCCTATTCCAACCCGAGCCACTATGCGCGCTATTCCGCGCGCCTCGCCGCGGAACTGGGCGCATTTTGGGCGAACCAGTTCGACAACGTCGCCAACGGCGAAGGCCACTATCGCACGACCGGCCGCGAGATCTGGGAGCAGACCGGCGGCAAGATCGACGGCTTCACCTGTGCCGTCGGCAGTGGCGGCACCCTGGGCGGCGTTGCGCGCGCCCTCAAGGAACGCAATCCGAACGTGAAGATTGCGCTCAGCGATCCGATGGGCGCCGCCCTCTACAACTGGTTTACCAAGGGCGAGCTGACGACAGAAGGCGACTCGATCACGGAGGGCATCGGCCAGGTCCGCGTGACGAAGAACCTTGAAGGCGCGCCGATCGACATGGCCTACCAGATCACGGATGAGGAGGCGCTACCGGTCTTGTTCGACCTGATAGAACATGAGGGGTTGGTGCTCGGCGGTTCGAGCGCGATCAACATCGTCGGAGCGATGCGGCTTGCGCGCGACCTCGGCCCCGGCAAGACCATTGTCACCATCCTCGCCGACGGCGGCCAGCGCTACCAGTCCAAGCTCTTCAATCCGGATTTCCTGCGCAAGAAAAACCTGCCGCTACCTCGCTGGATGAATTGAGGCGGCCGGTCGCCCTCGCCCCCGCCGAGGAAGCAGGCGGCGGAGCAACCTCACTCAACTCGGCAAACAAACCACAAGCGACCGATGAACGTTTTGCAGGGCCAATGTCACTAAGCTCAAGACGAGCGCCTCCCCAGGGGCTCTCGTCGCGACCTCGTGCACATTGGATCCGGCGATGAAGCGTCGAACGAAAGTTGTTTTGGTCATCGCCTGCCTGGCCGTCGTGACGACGGCGGCGACGGTCGTCGCGCTGACGGCGGCGCTGGCGCGGGCGGTGGATCCCCATGAATATTGTACTACCGGCTTTTCGCCGCTGGTCAGCTGCAAGCTCGGATGGTCGTCGAGAAGCATCGGTCATTCGGACCCGATCTTCGCCGCCGCTTCGGGCGCGCCAGACGCCACGTCGAGCCCGCGTCCTGCATTGCAGCCGACGTCCGTCGACGTCACGTCATGGGCGATCGCCGATTGTCCCGTGAGCAGCATCGGCAGGCGCCTGCTCTGTCCCGTTCCTTCGGCCGAGACATCGGTGGAGGCTGCGAGCGACGATCTCGCGACCGGTCTGCCCAGGCCCAAACCGTGGCTGCTCACGACGGCGAGGAATTCACCGTTCCTCGAGGCGGTTCGCGTCGAGACGCCGCTTGGTCTCGCGGCTGCGCTCGGCTTCTATCGTGGCGAACTCGGCAAGCGCGGCTGGACCGAGGACGGCGTTGCGGTCGTCGAGCCCGACAGCGCCGAGGTCGCGTTCACGACATCGAGCGGACCCGCGCTGCTCCGGCTCATTCGTCGGAATGACAGGACGGTCGCCGAATTATCGCTGCGCAAATCTGCTGCCGCGAATGCCGAGCTCCAGCCGGCGCAGGGGCAGGTGCGGCTCCTGTTCGGCAACACCACCGACGCGGCGGCCGTCATCACCATCAACGCGCAGACCTTCAAGCTGGAGGCGCGCGCCGGACGTCATTTGACCGAAAACGCCGAAAGCGGACGCAAAGCGCCGGACGGTGCGGAAATCAATCTGCCGCCGGGCAAGTACAAAGTCGCGCTCCAGGTCGCAGGCGGCGCGGCGCAGACCTCGGAATTCGCGGTTGCCGCCGACGAGACCTGGGGCCTGCTCGTCGGTCCGGACGGCGTCGCCCTTCCGATGCGCCTCTATTGAATTCGTCGCCACGCGCGTGAATGCGCGTCCGGTCAACCGCCCTCGCCACCCTCGGCATCGCCCTCGTCGCCAGGCACATATTCCAGAATATCGCCCGGCCGGCAGTCCAGCTCGCGGCAGATCGCCGACAGCGTCGAGAAGCGCATCGCCTTCGCCTTGCCGGTCTTCAGGATCGACAGATTCTGAATCGAAATGCCGATCGCGTCCGCGAGGTCGCCGAGGCGGCGCTTGCGCTTTGCGAGCATGACATCGAGGTTCACCACGATCGGCACCAGCATCGCCCTCAGATCGTGAGCTCGTTTTCGGACTGCAACAGGATGGCGTGCTCGATCACGAATTTCAGCGCCATCAGGAAGAAGCCGCCTGCGATGGTGCTGATATCGACGTTGTAGTTCGGCAGAAAAAACTTGATGTCGCCGAGCTGATACAGGGCATAGGTCACCGCGTTGGTCGTGATCGTATCCACAAACGGCCAGACCACCAGGTAGATCCCGATCCACCAGACGCCCTGCAACGTTTCGGAGACGAAGATCCGCCCGTTGGCGAATCGGTTCACCATGCGATGAAGGATGCCGATCAACACGGCGTAAAACGATACCCCAAGCGCGAATAACGACCAGAACAGCGTCTTGCCGGTGGCCGACATGGTGAGCGGGTTGGCGACGATGGCGGCACACTTCGCCTGCTCGCCAATCAGGCTTTCGGCAATCGTCGCCGAGGCTGTCGTGGTGCGGTAATAGGCCAGCCACAGCACCACCGGTAGCGCCGCCCAGATCACCCAGAACGCCCGATCGAGCCTTCGAAACCAAAGCTGGCGCTGCTCGCGAACCGACTTCCCCATTTCATCCATCCAAATTTTTTTGCCAAACAGGCCGTTACGGCCGGATTGCATCATGCCCCGGCAATGTCATTGACTCAACCTTAAACGTGATTTATTTCATGTTTATCATGAAATTTTTCATGAAGAAGGTGGATGATGACGGTAATCCCAGACCATGACGGCCTGCGTAAGGCCCTGAAGCAGTTGATCCACGCTCACCTCACCCGCCGCCTGATCGTGGCCGCGTTCCACATCCCGCTGCTCGGCGGCACCGCGGAGGCCGCCAAGGCCACCGACAAGGCCAACGATCCGGCCGGCGTCTGGCTGACCCAGTCCGGCGACGCCAGGATCAAGGTGCACCGCTGCGGCGCCGCGCTCTGCGGCCGCGTCGTCTGGCTGAAGGAGCCGACGGACAAGGCCACCGGCAAGCCGCAGCTCGACGACAAGAATACCGATCCCGCGCAGCGAAATCGCCCGGTGATGGGCATGTCGCTCTTCATCAACATGCAGCCCGCCGGCCCGAACAAATGGGCCGGCCGGATCTACAACGCCGATGACGGCAAGACCTATGAGAGCTCGGTGACGCTGGTGTCGTCGGGCACGCTGAACGTTCGCGGCTGCATGGGCACGCTATGCGCCGGCGAAGACTGGACGCGGTGAAGGGATCTGGCCCCGACCCTTCATCGGCCAAGAAGAAAAGCAAACCCGCTCACTCGAGGCCGCCCACCTGGGCGGCCTTCCTTTATGACGGCTGTTGCCGCCCCGGCCGCATCCAGTTCGCGCGTTCGGCAAGATTCTGGGCCTGGACAGATGGCCCGGACCCGACCGGGACTTTGCGACCGGCCCAAGGCCGGATTTCGACGCCGGGTTCCAAGGCCATCCGCCGGGTTCCAAGGTCCATTCAACGTCCTGGTTTCGTGCCCCTTTCCCCTCCAATCTGGGATGCCAATCAGCCCGTTATGCTGCATTGCACAGTGGTGAATGCTGCTATGCAAACAAGTCCGTTGCGTCTGGCATCTGGTATACATAATTTGGCTGCAGATGATGAGCCGGCCCGTTGCTGGCCCTCCAGTGAAAGGGGACACCAATGTCCAAGACTGCCGCCATTACCCTCGCGCCCTCCTCCACCCTGTTCGGCCGCCTGCTGGCCTCGATCGACCGCCTGCTGATGAAGAGCGCGGAGATCTCCAACCGCAATGGCGACCTGCCGCGCTTCGGCCTGTAAGCCGAGAGAATTCCGGGCGCTCTTCGCCGAGACTGTTTCGGCGCAAGATGCCGACCTGACATTGAACCTTCGACCAATGGCCCCGATTTTCGGGGCCATTTCTTTGCGTGCTGAATTAGTCTTCCGCGATGCGCGCTGAGTCCTGTGCGGCATAAGCGCACGCCGCAACTGCGACAGCTTGAACCTTGGCATATCGGATACCAAGATGGCCATCGCGCGCTCATAAGCAACGACAAGGGGCGCACTGGGAGGATCAATGTCGGACATGGTTCAGGCAACTGCGGCCCCGGCGGCCGCGCGTGTCAGCGACACCTATCGCTGGACGCAACTTGCGATCGGCGTCGCCGCGATGGTGATGATCGCAAACTATCAATACGGGTGGACGTTCTTCGTCCCGGACATCCAGAAGAAGTTCGGATGGGATCGCGCATCGATCCAGTGGGCCTTTACACTCTTCGTGCTGTTCGAGACCTGGCTGGTGCCGGTCGAGGGCTGGTTCGTCGATAAATACGGTCCGCGCCTCGTCGTGCTGATCGGCGGCATCCTCTGCGCGATCGGGTGGGCGATCAACGCGCAGGCGACCTCGCTCAACGGCTACTATCTCGGCATGATCATCGCCGGCATCGGCGCCGGCGGCGTCTACGGCACCTGTGTCGGCAACGCGCTGAAATGGTTTCCCGACAAGCGCGGCCTCGCCGCAGGCATCACCGCAGCAGGATTCGGCGCGGGCTCGGCGCTCACGGTGGCGCCGATCCAGGCGATGATCAAGGACTCCGGCTTCCAGACCACCTTCCTGTATTTCGGTCTCGGCCAGGGCATCATCATCGTGCTGCTCGCCTTCTTCCTGCTCGCGCCGAAAGCGGGCCAGGTGCCGGCCGTCGTGCAGAATGCCAACATCATCCAGACCAGACGCAACTATCAGCCGACCGAAGTGCTGCGGCAGCCGATCTTCTGGCTGATGTACTTCATGTTCGTGATCGTCGGCGCCGGCGGCTTGATGGTGACGGCGAACCTGAAGCCGATCGCGGTCGACTGGAAGGTCGATAGCGTGCCGGTGACGCTGATGGCGGTGACGATGACGGCGGTGACCTTCGCGGCAACCATCGATCGCGTCCTCAACGGCTTGACGCGTCCGTTCTTCGGCTGGATCTCCGACATGATCGGCCGCGAGAACACGATGTTCATCGCCTTCGGCATGGAAGGCTTCGGCATCTGGATGCTCTACCTCTGGGGCCACGACCCGGTCTGGTTCGTGCTGCTCTCGGGCTTCGTGTTCTTTGCGTGGGGCGAGATCTACTCGCTGTTCCCCTCGACTTGCACCGACACGTTCGGCGCCAAGTTCGCGACCACCAACGCCGGCCTGCTCTACACCGCGAAAGGCACCGCCGCGCTGCTGGTGCCGATCGCCAACTACATGCAGCAATCGTCGGGCAATTGGGACAGCGTGTTCATCATTGCGGCGGGCGCCAACATCCTGGCCTCCCTGCTCGCAATCGCGTTGCTCAAGCCGTGGCGGAAAATCGTGGTCGCGAAATCGGCTGTTGCTTAAGGCAACAGCCCGCACCACCGCTCACGAAAACGCCCGGCCAAAGCCGGGCGTTTTTCATTTCCGTAAGCTCAGGCTTAAGCCGAAAGTCGGGGCTCTGTATGCCAGTTTTGCTGCGACGCAGCAGAAAGATCAGCTTGCTTTCTGGAATATAGTATACCAACCTCTGCCGAGCGCTTGCGACGATACGCCACAATAATTGCGACACTGGGTCTCACGAAGACCAGGCGCGCTCGGGAGGATTTGATGGTTTCCAGCAATACTGCCGCAACACAAGCTCAACCTTCGTCCAGTGGTTTCCGCTGGCTGCAGCTCGCGATGGGCATCGTCTGCATGGCGATGATCGCGAACCTGCAATACGGCTGGACGCTGTTCGTCGACCCGATCGACGGCACCCATCATTGGGGCCGCGCGGCGATCCAGTTCGCGTTCACGATCTTCGTCGTGACCGAGACCTGGCTGGTGCCGGTCGAGGCCTGGTTCGTCGACAAATACGGCCCGCGGATCGTCATCATGTTCGGCGGCGTCATGATCACGCTGTCCTGGGTACTGAACTCCTACGCTGATTCACTCACCCTGCTCTACACCGCCGCCGTGTTCGGCGGCATCGGCGCGGGTGCGGTGTACGGCACCTGCGTCGGCAACGCGTTGAAGTGGTTTCCCGATCGCCGCGGCCTGGCCGCCGGCGCAACCGCTGCCGGCTTCGGTGCCGGCGCTGCGCTGACCGTGGTGCCGATCGCCAAGATGATCGCCTCGAGCGGTTATCAGACCGCGTTCTTCGATTTCGGCATCGGGCAAGGCGTGATCGTGTTCCTGCTCGCCTTCTTCATCCGGCCGCCCACCGTCTTGCTTGCGCCGAAGAAGAAGCAGCTCAATCTGCCGCAGACCAAGATCGATTTCACGCCGCCGCAGGTGCTGCGCAGCCCGATCTTCTGGGTGATGTATCTGGTGTTCGTGATGGTGGCCTCCGGCGGCCTGATGGCGGCGGCACAGATCGCGCCGATCGCGCACGACTACAAGATCGCCAACACGCCGGTCTCACTCGCCGGCTTCCAGATGGCCGCGCTGACCTTTGCGATCTCGCTCGACCGCATCTTCGACGGTTTCGGACGGCCGTTCTTCGGCTGGGTCTCCGACACGATCGGCCGCGAGCACACCATGTTCATCGCTTTCGGCACCGGCGCGCTGATGCTGCTGACGCTCTCGACCTGGGGTCACAACCCGGTGGTGTTCGTGCTGGCGACCGCGGTCTATTTCGGCGTGTTCGGCGAGATCTACTCGCTGTTCCCGGCGACCTGCGGCGACACCTTCGGCTCGAAGTTCGCGACCACCAACAACGGCATGCTCTACACCGCGAAGGGCACGGCTTCGCTCCTGGTGCCGGCGGCCAGCATCGTCGCCACCAATTATGGCTGGCACGCGGTGTTCGTGATCGCGGTCGCGCTCAACGCCACCGCGGCGCTGATGGCACTGTTCGTGATCAAGCCGATGCGCCGCGCCTTCATCCACGGCAACGAGGCCGCCGCTGAGGCCGAGACCGCGGCGAGCGCCAAAACGGCCTGATCGAGACGGCCTGATCCTTCCTCCCCGGACCGATGGAGGCGCACTTCGGTGCGCCTCTTTTTTTGGCTCCCGGCGCCACAGGAATACCAGATACCAGAGACGCCGAATGGCCTACCGAGCTCGGCGCCCACGCCCGCTCAACAATCGTCTGAAATGTCAGCGATCCTGCCTATTTCAGCGATTTCCTGGTGGTAGATTCCCGCAACAGCCGCGTTGACAATTGGCATTTTGTATACCAGAATCCTGCCAACGATAACCAAGGAGGTTGCCATGCAAGTCGGAGATATCCTGCGCAAGAAGACCCCTCGCGTCGCAACGGTTCGCATGAACGAGACCGTGGCGATCGCCGCGCAATTGATGCGCGCCAGCAATATCAGCGCGCTCGTGGTCAAGGATGTCGTTCGCACCGAGGGCAACACCGCCGTCGGCATGTTCACCGAGCGCGACGTGGTGCGCGCGATCGCCGAGCACGGCGCGGCCGGCGCCGGCATGAAGGTGTCGCAGTTCGTCTCGGTGCAGCAGCTCGTGTCGTGCACATCGAGCGACACGCTCGAGCACATCCGTCACCTGATGACCAAGCACCATATTCGCCACGTGCCTGTGATCGACAATTACAGCCTGATCGGCGTCGTCAGCATGCGCGACATCGCGGCCGCGTTCGACGAGGAAACCTCCGCGTCGAGGCAGGCTGTGCCTGCGTAACACGCTTCTTCTCCGCCTTGCCTGACGCCAGGCGCTGCGTGTCGATCACCAGCGCCTGAGCAAATAACAAAAGATTTCTGTCCCGCCCTCGCCTGACCGCCGCGGCCCGTCATTTCCGCATGGGCGCGCCGCAGGTCGCCGGTAGACATTTGCCGGACAGGACTGCATCCTTCCCTCGACATCCAAAAACAACTCCGTGCGCGGCCGTCCGCGTCGCGGAAAATTCCGATGGAAACGAGGGCAGAATGATCAAGACACGCTTCACCGAAATGTTCGGCGTCGACCACCCGATCGTGCAAGGCGGCATGCAATGGGTCGGGCGCGCCGAGCTGGTTGCCGCCGTCGCCAATGCCGGCGCGCTCGGCATGATCACCGCGCTGACGCAGCCGACGCCGGACGATCTGCGCAAGGAGATCGCGCGCTGCCGCGAGCTGACCGACAAGCCGTTCGGCGTCAACCTGACCATCCTGCCCGCGATCAAGCCGCCGCCCTACGCCGAGTATCGCCAAGCCATCATCGAGAGCGGCATCAAGATCGTCGAGACCGCCGGCAACAAGCCGCAGGAGCATGTCGACGAATTCAAGAAGCACGGCATCAAGGTGCTGCACAAATGCACCAGCGTGCGCCACGCGCTGTCCGCCGAACGGATGGGCGCCGACGCGATCTCGATCGACGGCTTTGAATGCGCCGGCCATCCCGGCGAGGACGACACGCCCGGCCTGATCCTGATCCCCGCTGCCGCCGACAAGGTGAAGATCCCGATGATCGCCTCCGGCGGCTTCGGCGATGCGCGCGGCCTGGTTGCCGCGCTCGCGCTCGGCGCCGAAGGCATCAACATGGGCACGCGCTTCATGTGCACCAAGGAAAGCCCGATCCATCAGCTGGTGAAGGAGCGCATCGTCGCCAATGACGAGCGCGAGACCGAGCTGATCTTCCGCACCATGCGCAACACCTCGCGCGTCGCCAAGAATGCGATCTCGACCAAGGTCGTTGCGATGGAGAAGGAAGGCGCCAAGTTCGAGGACGTCCGCGAACTGGTCGCCGGCGCCCGCGGCAAGATGGTCTACGCGTCAGGCGACGCCGACGAAGGCATCTGGTCGGCCGGCCAGGTACAGGGCCTGATCCACGACATTCCGACCTGCGGCGAGTTGATCTCGCGCATCGTCCATGAGGCGGAGGCGATCATCCGCGAGCGGCTGGAAGCGATGATGTCCGGCGCTAAGCGCCAGGCTGCGGAGTAGACCTCGACTAGTGATCCGTCACCCTGAGGTGGCCGCTCCTTCAGCGGCCCTCGAAGGGTCGACGGCCCGACTGGGACCGCGCATCCTTCGCGGCTCGCCCAGCGGCGAAATTGCGCCGCAAGGCTCGCACCTCCAGCGACAAAGGCGAAGCCTTTGCGCGGGGATGACGGAACGATCGCTTCGCTATCATGGTCTTCGAAACAGCCGGCGGGAGTTAGCATGCGTCTCTTCAAGACGGCTGTTGCGGTCACGCTCTGCCTGTCGGCCGCCAGCGTCCAGGCGGCCGGCCTGCGGCTCGTCAAGGTGCAGTCCGATGGCGCCGAACCGCTGCAGATCGCGGTGTGGTCGCCCTGCGCCGCGCCCGCAGGCGAAGTGAAGCTGCCGACCACGACGCTGCCCGGAACCGCGGATTGCCCTGTTGCCGGTGACAAGCTGCCGCTGATCCTGATCTCGCACGGTTTCGGCGGCAGCTTCACCGGACATCACGACACCGCCGAGACGCTCGCCGATGCCGGCTTCGTCGTGGTTGCCGTCAATCATCCCGTCGACACCGGCGCCGGCGACATGAGTAGGGCCGATACGCTGGCCGCGCTGGTCGAGCGTTCCGCCGACATCAAGCGCGCGATCGACTACATGCTCGGCGCATGGCCGGATCGCAGCAAGCTCGATCCCGGCAGGATCGGTTTCTTCGGCTTTTCGCGCGGCGGTTACACCGGCCTCGTCGTCGCCGGAGCCAATCCGGATATCCGCAAGGCCACGGCCTTCTGCGACGTGCCCTATCGCAAGCCGAGCTGCGAGGAACTGCAACGCAACGAAATTCCGTCGCAGGCCGTGGTGCACGACCTGCGCGTGAAAGCGATGGCGATTGCCGATCCGGCATTCGGTCCGTTGTTCGATCGCGACGCGTTAAAGGATGTGACGATCCCGACCCAGCTCTGGGCCTCGGAGCTCAGCGGCGAGGATGGGATCACCGAGATCAATCCCGGCTATGTCATGGCGATCAATCAGGAACTACCGGTCAAGACCGACTATCATGTGGTCCGCAACGCCGGGCACTTCGTGTTCCTGGTGCCCTGCTCTGCAACGCTGGCGGCCAAGCGGCCGAAGATCTGCACGGACCGGCCGGGCTTCGACCGCGTTGCCTTCCACAAGGAGTTGAACGCCGACATCCTCGCCTTCTTCCGCAAGCAGCTGGACGTCCATCAGCCCTGACATCACATCACCGAGTGCGTGACGTGCCAAAAAACTTTGACCTAAGACACGCCTCGGCCAAGTTGGAGAGAACCATGAAAGCCTATGTCTACGGAGCCAATGGCCCTGAAATCACCGACGTCGCGAAGCCCACCCCGAAGGGCACCCAGGTTCTGGTCAAGGTTCACGCCTGCGGGCTGAACCGCGCCGATCTCGGCATGACCAAGGGCCACGCCCACGGCGCGGCCGGCGGCGTCGGCACCGTGCTCGGCATGGAATGGGCCGGCGAAGTCGCCGAGCTCGGCCCCGACGCCAAGGGCGTCAAGGTCGGCGACAAGATCATGGGCTCCGGCGGCGCGGCATTCGCCGAGTACACGCTCGCCGACCACGGCAGGCTGTTTCGCGCGCCATCGAACATGAACTTCGACGAGGCCGCGACGCTGCCCGTCGCGCTCACCACCATGCACAACGCGGTTGTCACCAACGGCGCGCTGCAAGCGGGCCAGACCGTGCTGATCCAGGGGGCAAGCTCCGGCGTCGGCCTGATGGCGATGCAGATTGCAAAACTGAAGGGCGCGAAGCTCGTGGTGGGTTCGTCAACCGACGCGATGCGCCGCGGCCGCTTGACGGAATTTGGCGCCGACCTCGCGGTGGATTCCAGGGATCCCGGCTGGGTCGACCAGGTGTTGCAGGCGACATCAGGCGAAGGCGTCGACCTGATCGTCGATCAGGTTTCCGGATCGGTCGCGAACCAGAATCTGAAGGCGACCAAGGTCAAGGGCCGCATCGTCAATGTCGGCCGGCTCGGCGGTACCCATGGTGACTTCAACTTCGACCTGCACGCGGCGCGCCGCATCCAGTATATCGGCGTTACCTTCCGCACCCGCTCGATCGAGGAGATCCGAGAGATCTTCGAGGAGGTGCGCAAGGACATCTGGCCCGCGGTCGAAGCGCGCAAGTTGCAGCTTCCGATCGACCAGGTCTACAAGTTCGCCGACATCGGCAAGGCCTTCGAACAGATGGAAGCCAACAAGCATCTCGGCAAGATCGTGGTGACGTTGTAGCGGGTGATGCGACGTTGCGTAGGGCGGATTAGCGCAAGCGTAATCCGCCATCTTCTGCCGGATGCAACGGCGGATTACGCCTTCGGCTAATCCGCCCTACGGGCTTCCAGAAGGGCCATGCCCTGGCTCTTTCGCGCGCGACGTTCAGCCAACGGGTCCGGGAGTCCAGTAATCCCCCGCAAGCGGACTAACCTTTACGTCGCCAATGACTCCGAGCTCCAGGCTCGGATCGAAATAGCGCATCGTCCGCTCATTGAGGTCAATGATGCGGCCAGGCCTTAGCGGCCCCACATCATTGATCTTGACGATGACCTTCTTGCCTACAGCCTCGACCAGGGCATATTTCGGCCTCGCGCCAAATTCGACCCCACCGAACTTCCCACGCAGGCTTGTCTTGATGGCGGCCGCCCAGACCCAGCGATCATAGCGTTCGCCGGAGGCCGTGCTCGGACCGCCCTCCTCCTTGCCGGGCTTGAACGGATTGTACATGGATGCCGCGCCAACGATTGCATCCCCACACGCGGCATTGACGACAGCGCTTGAATGAACTTTCTCGATTTCATTTCCAGCAGCGGGGCCAAAAATGGCGAGCGCAACCACGGCGCCGCAAACTGCGGCGCTCGAGCCGAACAGCATCATAACTCCTTGATTGATTTTTTCGTTCGTTCGGTTCCCGATTCCGCAAAGCATGGTCGAGCGAACGTGGAGCCGTTAACTCGAGCTGATTCTCTGCGGATTCGTGCCAATTCGGGCGACGGAACCATTGTGGGAACTGCGTCGGTCCCACACAGTGTTTTTAGTTCTCGCCCGACTAAGACAGAGAATGCGTCAGCAAAATGACTGACCAGAACTTCTTCGACGATGCGTCAACAGTGACTCGGCGTCACGTTCCGCAGCCGCCCGATCGAGGAAATCCGCGAAATCTTCGAGGAGGTGCGCAAGGGCATCTGGCTCGCGGTCGAAACGCGCAAGCTGCAACTGCCGATCGGCCAGTCTAATTCGCCGACATCGGCAAGGCGTTCGAACACATGGAAGCCAACAAGCAGCTCGGCAAGATCGTGGTGACGCTTTGGCGACCAGCTCTGGCGACCAATATCGTCATTGCGAGCGAAGCGAAGCAATCCATCGCGCCACTTGCTGAGACATGGATTGCTGATGCACTGTCGCCGGATGAGATCCGACGATCACCGCATCGACGGCTACCAGTCGTCGTAGAGCCACTCCCTTGGCGGCATTCGAGGCGGCGCTCTCGCGTAGGGCGGCTCATATGTCCGCTGGGGCTTGCGCGGAGTCGGAGCCGGCTGCGTCGGCGGCGCTGACGCCTTCTGCTCGGAAACCTTCGCGAGCGTCCGCTTCAATTCCTCCTGGCTTGCCTTGAGGTCCTCGATGGCTTTGGAGTTCTCGCGGGCCGTTTGCTGCTGGTCCGCCTTGAGCTGTTCGATGTTTCGCTGCATGGTCGCGAGATCGCGCGCGATGGTTTGCAGCAGCTCGGTTTGATCGGGAGGCGCCGCAGGAGCCGGCGGCGCGGTATTCTGCGTTGCCTTCGGCGCGGCCTCCGGCGTTGCGGGCGACGGCGCGGGTGTCGGTTGTGGCGGTGCGGCTTCCGCTGCGGCAACTTGAACGGCGGATGGACCGGGCTGCGCGGGAAGCGGCGGATCAACCGGAGGCGATGATGGAGCCGAAGCGAGTTGTGGCACCCAGCGGGCGGCAACCAGCTTGGCTCTCGCACCATACCACGACTGCGACGCCAGGATAGCGACAACGACACACGCCGCCAGCAACAAGGCGGCAACGGCTCGGAAAGTCGGCTTTCCCGACGATGATTGCGAGCCAGGTCCGGACGAAGCGGGTCTGGACGAAGCGGGTCCGGACGAAGCAGCAGCTCCGGACGAAGCAGCAGGTTCGACCGAGGGCGGGACAGGTGCAGCCGACGATCGGGGCGCGGCATCGCGCTCCATCTTTGCAAGCCGCTCGCTCAAGCGCGTGAGCTCTTCATCCGCGCGGACGATCTGCTTGTGGGCTTCCGCCAGCCGTTCATCGGCGCTCGCGGCCGGGCCCTCGCCGGGCTCACCTGCATTCGGAGTGGGTGTGGAGTTCATTGGCGTGTCCCTCTTCCGTCCAATGTCATCCAAGACTGCCGTCTCGGTTATCGGTCAGGGCCTCAGCCTCTCGTTCGGTCTTGTCCAAGCAATGGCATGATAGCGTGCTTGACGTCTGATGATAAGCAGGATTGCCCTCCCGCTTTGGCGCCGACGACCGGACCCCGGCTACGCGATCAGCATTTGGGCTCCACATTGCCGCCGCAGGCAATGACCCATAGTCGGGCGTGCTTCTTGGCAACGACGCCTGCCAGAACTGCCCCCAACGCGATCGCTCCACTCGGCTCAACCTGGATGCCGCAAACGTCGCGCAGGAGCCAACGTGCGGCCTCCACCAACTTGTCGCTGACCGCGCACACCCGGACTTCCGATTGCTCCAGAATTGCGAACGCACGTGCGCCAATCTTGCGAGACCGCAAGGCATCGCATGAGGTGTCGCCAACGGGGTCGATCCCGATGGGCGCGCCCAGCGCACGCGCGCGTGCATATCGTGGGTGCGTTTCCGGCTCGACAACATAGATCTCCGCAGAAACAGAGCTGGAGCGCAGGGCCAGCGCTACGCCCGCCGCCAATCCGCCGCCGCCACAGGCCACGACGACGGCGTCAGATGTCGAATGACTGGCGTCGATCGCAGCGGCGATCTCCGAGCCCAGCGTGAAGCTGCCTGCAATCATCTCCATATCTTCGAAGGCGTGGAGGTTACGCCAACTGCGCTTTCGTGCCTCGACTTCGGCGCGCTCTGCCAACTCCGAGCGTTCCGCGAGATGTATCTCTGCTCCAGTTCTTCGAGCCTGCTCCAGTTTGAAGACCGGTGCATCGCTTGGCATAATCAGACAAGCGGGCTTGCAAAGCGTTTGCGCCGCCAGGCCAACCGCAATTGGGAAGTTTCCGGCTCCCGCGGCGACGACGCCCTGTGAGGCATTGCGGACTCCCAGTATTGCGCCCCGATACTTGAACGATCCACTGCGTTGGACGGTTTCATCCTTAACGTGGACCGTGTATCCGATCCGAGCATTCAACTCGGACGACGATCGCATGGGAGTCCTGCACGCTTGGCGCGCAATGAATTCGAGGTCTCGCGGCAGCAGATCAAGGGATTGACCAAGCATCGTTACCTTCCGTGAACACGGCAAGGCAGCCTAGACAAATATCGGGCGTGCTCAAATCTATGCCGGGTCAATTATTGTGACTGTTCGATTCAATTGGCATGTGGCGCGTAGAATGGGTAAGCGCAGCGAAGCCCATGGTCTCGCACCGCTTGATCACAATTCATGGGTTTCGCTTCGCTCTACCCGTCGCCGAGTGTCGCCCTGGCGAAAGCCAGGACCCATTACCCAGAATGCCAGTTATTGCGCGATGCAGTTGCTACTGCTCACTCCAACAAGAAGACTCTGTGGATATGGGTCGCCTGCTCTCCTGGCTTTCGCCAGGACGGCGGTCTTGCGCAGGGCACGTCTTGAGATTCGGAATAGTTCGCAACAACTCCGCGACTGAAACGCGCTCTTGCAAGTGAGTTGCGATTGCGCATGGCAAACGACGGCTGACACTTGATGTTCACCGACTCCCTGCTAAACCCCGGCCCATGAGCAGCGCACCCTCCAGCAAGACATCCGTCGCGGCGATCTCGATCCTCGCCAGTGGCACCATGGCCCTGTCGAAATTCGTGGTCGGCATCGCCATCGGATCGCTGGCGCTGATATCGGAGGCGCTGCACTCCTCGATCGATCTGGTCGCCACCATCATCACCTGGGCGGTGGTGCGGGTGTCGGACCAGCCGGCCGACGCCGAGCATCATTACGGCCATGGCAAGTTCGAGAGCGTCTCGGCGCTCTTCATCATCGCCCTGCTCTATGTGCTGGCCGGCGGCATTCTGGTGCAGGCCTACAGCCATTTGCGCGAGGGCGCCCCGCCGCCGTCGATCTCGGCCATCCCCTTCATCGTCCTCGTCGTCGATATCGGCGTCAATCTGTGGCGCGCCCGCGCGCTGCATCGCGCCGCGCGCGCCACCAAGAGCCAGGCGCTGGCCGCCGACGCGCTGCATTTCGCCTCCGACGTGATGGGCTCGACCGCGGTCATCGTCGGCCTGGTACTGGCGGGCTTCGGCTTCTGGTGGGGCGACGCCGCGGCGGCGATCGCGGTCGCCGTGATGATCGCCCTGCTCGGCCTGCGCATGGCACGCGAGACGGTCGAGACCCTGCTCGACCGCGCGCCCGAAGGCGCGCTGGAAAAGGCCACCGCGGCCATCAAGGCGGTGCCCGGCGTAGTCGACGTCGACCGGCTGCGGGTCCGCATGGTCGGCGCGACGCACTTCATCGATGCGATCGCCAAAGTGCCGCGCACCTACCCGATCGACCGCGTCGAGGACATCAAGCGCCGGGCGCAGGAGGCTGTCAGCAAGACGTTCGGCGACGCCGACCTCACCTTCACCGCGGTTCCGGTGGCGCGCGACAATGAGAGCGTGCGCGAGCGCATCATGGTGATCGCGCGCAACTCCGGTCTCGCCATCCACCATGTTACCGTTCACGACATCGGCGGGAAGCTGATCGTCGGCATCGACCTCGAGGTCGACAGCGACATGGCGCTGGACGCCGCGCACGACATCGCCCATGAGCTCGAACGCGCGATCCGCGAGGATTTCGGCGAGGACGTCGAGGTCGACACCCATATCGAGCCGCTCGAGCCGGAACTGCCCTGGGGAACCGACGCCGCGCCCGACCGTGTCGAGGCGATCAAGACCGCGCTGACCGGATTTGCCGATGGCGGCGCGATCCATGACATCCACAATGTGCGGGTCCGCAACACCGACGCCGGCGAGATCGTCAACTTCCATTGCCGCGCCGAGCCCTCGATGAGTGTGATCAAGGTGCACGAGAGCGTCGACGAGATCGAACGCAAACTGCGCCGCGCATTTCCCACTGTGAAGCGTGTGATCAGTCACGCAGAACCGACGCGCGCGTAATTCTACGGAGTCGTTCCTGTTTCGGACTCGCTTTGCGCGGACCGATTCTGTTTTGGGCAAGATTTATTTCGCATTAACGAATCGTTGACTCTCGACAGTCCCGGAAATCTGGATTCAAATGATCATGATTCGGATGCATCGTGGGGAGCATCCGAACCGGGTAAAAATCAGCTTAGAGCGGGGGTCTAAGGCATGGCGCGCGCGCATGCAGCGAACGCGTGCGTCCAATCCGATTCGATCAAGGGATTGGCGCAGTCGATCGCGAAACCGGCCTATCACAGGCTCCTGACGGCCGAGCCTGCACTGCGCCGCGCTGTGCCCACTCTCATCATCGCCTTCCTGATCACCATCTGCCTCGGCGCCTTCGTCCAGGTGATCGACCAGAACCGGCAGAAGCGCGGCGCGATGAAGCGCGACCTCGCCGCGCTCTCCGACATTCTCGCCGAACGTCTCGATCGCCTCACCTCGGTACGGCGTGACCGGCTCGCCAATATCGAGCGGATGCAGGAACTGCTGCCGGACCTGATTCCGTCCTGGGGCATCGCCTACGGCCGCCACGTCATCATCACCAGCGCCGATCACCGCGTGCTGGCGCGGGTGCCGATCGACGGCAGCGGCGAAACCGATCGCGTCCTCGACATCGTCTCCACCGCGCAGCTCCTGATCGCGCCGGGCCAGCAGGGCGCGGTCAGCGACATGACGCTGCCGAACGGCACCGGCGCGCTGGCGATCTCGCAGCTCGTCAAGTCACTGCCCGGCCAGGTCGTCGTCATCCAGGAGATGAACGAGCCGATCTGGGGTTCGGACGCCGCGCTCTCGGTGACGCTGTCGGCGACCACGAGCTTCGTGGTGTTGATCCTCGGCTTCGCCTTCCACTGGCAATCGACCCGCGCCCGCGAGGGCGACCTGATCAACGACGCGGTGCGCGGCCGGATCGACACCGCGCTCAATCGCGGCCGCTGCGGATTGTGGGACTGGGACCTGTCGCGCGGCCGGATCTTCTGGTCGCAGTCGATGTTCACCCTGCTCGGCCTCGATAGCCGCAACGACCTGCTCACCTTCGGTGAGGTCAACGCGCTGGTGAATTCCGACGACATCAACCTGTTCGACTTCGCCGACCAGCTGATCGCAGGCAAGATCGATCACATCGACCAGAGCTTCCGCATGCGCCATGTCGGCGGCCACTGGATCTGGCTGCGCGTGCGCTGCGAGCTCAGCCACGCCGCCGCCGACGGCGGCCTGCACCTGATCGGCATCGCGGTCGACGTCACCGAGCAGAAGAGCCTCGCCGAGAAGTCGGTGGAAGCCGACCTCCGGCTGCGCGACGCCATCGAGACCATTCCGGAAGCCTTCGTGCTCTGGGATGCCGACGACCGCCTCGTGCTCTGCAACTCGCACTTCCAGCGGCTGCACAAGCTGCCCGATACCGCCGTCAGCCCCGGCACCTCCTATGAGACCGTGATCGAGGTCGGCAGCATGCCCGAGGTGCGCACCCGCCTGCACGAGAGCGGCGTGCCGGCGCCGGGCGCCCGCACATTCGAGGCCCAGCTCGACGACGGCAGCTGGCTGCACATCAGCGAGCGCCGCACCAAGGACGGCGGCTACGTCTCGGTCGGCACCGACATCACCCGCATCAAGGCGCACGAGCAGAAGCTGGTCGACAACGATCTGCGCCTGCGCGCAACCGTGATCGACCTGCAGCGCTCGCAATCCGAGCTGGAGCGGCAGGCCGTCGAGCTCGCCGACCTCGCCGAAAAATACTCGCAGGAGAAGACCCGCGCCGAGGACGCCAACGCCGCGAAGTCGAAGTTCCTCGCCAACATGAGCCACGAGCTGCGCACGCCGCTCAACGCCATCATCGGCTTCTCCGAGATCATGGGCTCAGGCCTGTTCGGCACGCTCGGCTCGGACAAGTACGAGGAGTACTGCCACGACATCCTGACCTCGGGGAAATACCTGCTCGAGGTCATCAACGACATCCTCGATATGTCGAAGATCGAGGCCGGCCGCATGAAGTTCGACATGGAGCCGCTCGACCTTTCCGGCATCCTCGCGGAATCCCTCCGGGTGGTCTCCGGCCGCGCCGAGCACAAGGGGCTGTCGCTGGAGTCCGATATCGAAAGCACGATCTCGGTTGTCGCCGACCGCCGCTCGGTCAAGCAGATCATCGTCAACCTGCTCTCCAACGCCGTGAAGTTCACACCGGACCACGGCCGCGTGCTGGTGCGCGGCCAGATGCTGGACGACTCGATCGTCCTCCTGATCGCCGACAGCGGCATCGGCATCGCGCCGGACTCGCTGCGGCGGCTCGGCAAGCCGTTCGAGCAGGTCGAGAGCCAGCTCACCAAGAGCTACCAGGGCTCGGGCCTCGGACTTGCGATCGCCCGCTCCCTCACCAACCTGCACGGCGGCTCGATGAAGCTGCGCTCCAAGCTCGGCGTCGGCACCGTGGTCCGCGTCACGCTGCCGCGCGATCCGCGCTCGCTGCAGACCAGGCTGCCGCAGGCGGCCTGAGCCACGCGCTACGCTGTCTCCAGCTTCGGTGCAACCTCGCGCGCGACCTGCACCAGGGCTGCGATCAAGGGCGTCATCGGATCGCGCTGCGGGATCACGAGCCCGATGCTGTAGTCCACGACCGGATCGACGATCGGAATGCTGCGCACGGCATCCGCAAGCCCGAGCGTCTCGGCGAGCTTGGCCGGCATCACGCTGGCCCAGCGGCCGGTCTTCACATGGGTGTAGAGCACGAGCAGCGAATTCGAGGTCAGCGTCGGCGTCGCCTCGGCGCCGACCGAGGTCAGCGCGCGATCGATGATGCGGCGGTTCTGCATGTCGGGCGTCAGCAGGCAGAGCGGCACGGTGCCGACTTCCTTCCACGTCACCTGCTTGCGGTCGCCGAACATCGCATCCGGCGCCGTCAGCAAACGATAGCTCTCATTGTAGAGCGGGATGGTGCGCACCTTGCCGATCGGTTCGTTCTCGATGTAGGTCAGCCCGGCATCGACCTCGAGATTCTCAAGCAGCCCGAGCACGTCGGCCGACGTGCAGGACTGGATGCGGAAGCGCACATCGGGATGGCGTGCGCGAAACGGCGTGGTGAGCGAGGCCACCATGCCGAGCGCGGTCGGGATCGCCGCGATCCGGATCTCACCCGACAGCTTGTCCTTGAGGCTGTTGATCTCCTGCTTCATCGCCCGCGCATCGCCGACGATGCGCCGCGCCCAGTCCAGCGTCCGTTCGCCTTCCGGCGTAAAACCCTGAAAGCGCGATCCGCGCTGCACCAGCATGACGCCGAGGATTTCCTCGAGCTGCTTGAGGCTGGTCGACATGGTCGGCTGGGTGACGCCGCAGGCCTCCGCAGCCCGGCCGAAATGCCGCTCCTTGGCCAGCGCCAGCAGAAGTTCCAGCTTGTCGATCAAGGTTCAAACCCCTTCGGAAAACGGTGCCCCAAGCGGCAGCCCGACGCGTCCATAGGTAGCACGATCCGGGTGCGATTCCGAAATCCAAAGCGTCCCGGAAGTGCGTGATTCCAGACCATTATTGCGATCCTAAATCGTCCCATCGCACAACGCTATTAATCGCGTTTCGCAATCGCCGCATGAGACAGCTTTATTGATGTTTCGAACGATTCCAACTCAGATGCGCGCAGCAAAAAACGGATCGTGAGAAGCGCTGATGACGGTGGGATACGAACCTTGGGACACGGCGCGCGGCGCCGAGATCATCGCCGAGCATGCCGGCCTTGAAGGCGCGACGCTGGTGATCCTGCACGCGCTGCAGGAAGCCTTCGGCTACGTGCCGGAGCCGGCGATCCCGATGGTCGCGGAGGCGCTCAACCTGTCCCGCGCCGAAGTGCACGGCGTGTTCACTTTCTACCACGATTTCCGGAAGCAACCTGCCGGACGCCATGTCCTCAAGCTGTGCCGCGCCGAGGCCTGCCAGGCCGCCGGCGGCGATGCGCTGGCAGCGCGGGCAGAGGCCAAACTGGGCGTCTCGCTCGGACATACCACGGCGGATGAGCGCGTGACGCTGGAGCCGATCTACTGCCTCGGGCTCTGCGCCACGGCGCCGTCGGCGATGCTGGATGGCCGCGTGGTCGGCCGGCTCGACGAAGCGCGCATCGACGCGCTGGTCGCGGAGGCCCAGCGATGACGATGCGGATCTTCATTCCCCGCGACGCCGGAGCGGTTGCCGTCGGCGCCGACGACGTCGCCCTCGCCTTCGAGCAGGCCGCAGCCGCGCGCGGCGCACCAGTCGAGATCGTCAGGACCGGCTCGCGCGGGCTGTACTGGCTCGAGCCGCTGGTCGAGCTCGCGACGGCGCAGGGCCGCATCGGATTCGGCCCGGTGACGCCGGGCGACGTTCCGTCCCTGCTTGATGCGATGGCCGGCAACGGCCAGCACACGCTGCGGCTTGGTGTCACAGACGAGATTCCTTGGCTGAAACGCCAGACCCGCCTCACCTTCGCCCGCTGCGGCGTGATCGACCCGCGCTCGGTCGACGACTACCGCGCCCATGGCGGCTACAAGGGCCTGGAGCGGGCGCTGACGCTGACCTCCGACCAGATCCTTGCCGACGTCACCACGTCCGGCCTGCGCGGCCGCGGCGGCGCCGGCTTCCCCACCGGCATCAAGTGGAAGACGGTGGCGCAGGCCAGCGCCGACCGCAAATACATCGTCTGCAACGCCGACGAAGGCGACAGCGGCACCTTCGCCGACCGCATGATCATGGAGGGCGACCCCTTCGTCGTGATCGAAGGCATGACGATCGCAGGCATCACGGTCGGCGCCACCAAGGGCTACATCTACATCCGCTCGGAATATCCGCACGCGGTCGAGGCGATGAACGCGGCGATCGCAGCCGCCCGCCGCGCCGGCCTGCTCGGCAAGCGCATCGGCGGCTCGGCGCATGAGTTCGATCTCGAGGTGCGGGTCGGCGCCGGTGCCTATGTCTGCGGCGAAGAGACCTCGCTGCTGGAGAGCCTCGAGGGCCGCCGCGGCATCGTCCGCGCCAAGCCGCCGCTGCCCGCGCACAAGGGCCTGTTCGGCCGTCCGAGCGTCATCAACAACGTGCTGTCGTTCGCAGCGATCCCCTTCATTCTCGACAACGGCGCCAAGGCCTACGCCGATTTCGGCATGGGTCGCTCGCGCGGCACGATGCCGATCCAGCTCGCCGGCAACATCAGATATGGCGGGCTGTTCGAGACCGCGTTCGGCGTCACGCTCGGCGAGCTCGTCGACGAGATCGGCGGCGGCACCTTCACCGGACGCGAGGTGCGCGCGGTGCAGGTCGGCGGTCCGCTCGGGGCCTACTTCCCCCGTGCGCTGTTCGACACGCCGTTCGACTATGAGGCGTTCGCCGCGCGCGACGGCCTGATCGGGCATGGCGGCATCGTGGTGTTCGACGACACCGTCGACATGGTCAAGCAGGCGCGCTTCGCGATGGAGTTCTGCGCGATCGAATCCTGCGGCAAGTGCACGCCGTGCCGGATCGGCTCGACCCGCGGCGTCGAGACCATCAACAAGATCATCAACGGCGAGCGCGTCGCGGAAAACCTCGCCGTGATCGAAGACCTCTGCAACACCATGAAGTTCGGCTCGCTCTGCGCGCTCGGCGGCTTCACGCCCTACCCCGTGATGAGCGCACTGAAACACTTCCGGGAAGACTTCGGTCCCGCACCGGCCCGGCTGCAGGCCGCGGAATAGCAAGGAAATCACGATGTCGCTGATCCAGGAAACCGATTTCGGCACGCCCAAATCCAAATCCGAGGCGATGGTCACGCTGACCATCGACGGCAACCAGATCACGGTGCCCGAGGGCACCTCGATCATGCGCGCGGCGATGGAAGCCGGCACCCAGATTCCAAAGCTCTGCGCGACCGACATGGTCGACGCCTTCGGCTCCTGCCGGCTCTGCCTGGTCGAGATCGAGGGCCGCGCCGGCACGCCCGCCTCCTGCACCACGCCGGTCATGCCCGGCCTCGTGGTGCACACCCAGAGCGAGCGGCTGAAGAAGCTGCGCAAGGGCGTGATGGAGCTCTACATCTCCGACCATCCGCTGGACTGCCTGACCTGCGCCGCGAACGGCGACTGCGAATTGCAGGACATGGCGGGCGCCGTCGGCCTGCGCGACGTGCGCTACGGCTATGAGGGCGAGAACCACGTTTTCGCCAAATCGCACGGCTGCGAAAACGACAACTGGATGCCGAAGGACGAATCCAATCCGTACTTCACCTACGACCCCTCGAAGTGCATCGTCTGCTCGCGCTGCGTCCGCGCCTGCGAGGAGGTGCAAGGCACCTTCGCGCTGACGATTTCCGGCCGCGGCTTCGACAGCCGCGTCTCGCCCGGCATGAACGAGAGCTTCCTCGGCTCCGAATGCGTGTCCTGCGGCGCCTGCGTGCAGGCCTGCCCGACCGCGACGCTGACCGAGAAATCCGTGATCGAGATCGGCCAGCCCGAGCATTCGGTCGTCACCACCTGCGCCTATTGCGGCGTCGGCTGCGCCTTCAAGGCCGAGATGCGCGGTGAGGAAGTGGTACGCATGGTGCCGTGGAAGGACGGGAAGGCCAATCGCGGCCATTCCTGCGTCAAGGGCCGCTTCGCCTGGGGGTACACTACCCACAAGGAGCGCATCCTGAAGCCGATGATCCGCGAGCGGATCGAGGATCCCTGGCAGGAAGTGTCGTGGGACGAGGCGTTCAATTTCGCCGCCGCGAAGTTCAAGGGCATCCAGCAGAAATACGGCCGCGACTCGGTCGGCGGCATCACCTCGTCGCGCTGCACCAATGAAGAGACCTATCTGGTGCAGAAGCTGATCCGCGCCGGCTTCGGCAACAACAATGTCGACACCTGCGCCCGCGTCTGCCATTCGCCGACCGGTTACGGCCTGTCGCAGACCTTCGGCACCTCGGCCGGCACGCAGGATTTCGACTCGGTGGAGGACACCGATGTCGTGCTGATCATCGGCGCCAATCCGGCCTCGGCCCACCCGGTGTTCGCCTCGCGGCTGAAGAAGCGGCTGCGCCAGGGCGCCAAGCTGATCGTGATCGATCCCCGCCGCACCGAGATGGTGGAATCGCCGCACGTGAAGGCGCTGCATCTGCCGCTGATGCCGGGCACCAACGTCGCGGTGCTGACCGCGCTCGCCCATGTCATCGTCACCGAAGGGCTCGCCAACGAGGCCTTCGTGCGCGAGCGCTGCGACTGGAGCGAGTTCGAGGACTGGGCCGCCTTCGTCTCCCAAGACAAGCACAGCCCGGAAGCCACCGCGATCATGACAGGCGTCGATCCGAAGGCGCTGCGCGAAGCGGCGCGGATCTATGCCACCGGCGGCAACGGCGCGATCTACTACGGGCTCGGCGTCACCGAGCACAGCCAGGGCTCGACCACGGTGATCGCGATCGCCAATCTCGCGATGGTCACCGGCAATATCGGCCGGCCCGGCGTCGGCGTGAACCCGCTGCGCGGCCAGAACAACGTGCAGGGCTCCTGTGACATGGGCTCGTTCCCGCACGAGCTGCCCGGCTACCGCCACATCGCGGGCGACGCGGTGCGCGAGCAGTTCGAGGCGATGTGGAACGTCAAGCTCAACAACGAGCCAGGCCTGCGCATCCCCAACATGTTCGACGCCGCGATCGAGGGCTCGTTCATGGGGCTCTACGTGCAGGGCGAGGACATCCTGCAATCCGACCCGAACACCAAGCATGTGGTGGCGGCACTTTCGGCGATGGAATGCGTCATCGTCCATGACCTCTTCCTGAACGAGACCGCGAACTACGCCCATGTCTTCCTGCCCGGCTCGACCTTCCTCGAGAAAGACGGTACCTTCACCAATGCCGAACGCCGCATCCAGCGCGTCCGCAAGGTGATGACGCCGCTCAACGGCTATGCCGACTGGGAAGTGACGATCATGCTTGGCAAGGCGATGGGCTTTGAGATGAACTACTCTCATCCGTCCGAGATCATGGACGAGATCGCCGCGCTGACGCCGACCTTCGCTGGCGTGTCCTATGCCAGGCTCGACGAGCTCGGCTCGGTGCAGTGGCCCTGCAACGAGAAGGCGCCGGAAGGCACGCCGGTGATGCATATCGGCGGCTTCGTGCGCGGCAAGGGCAAGTTCATCCTCACCGAATATATCGCGACCGACGAACGCACCGGGCCGCGCTACCCGCTGCTGCTGACCACCGGCCGCATCCTCAGCCAGTACAATGTCGGCGCGCAGACCCGCCGCACCGAGAACGTGGTGTGGCACGCCGAGGACCGGCTGGAGATCCATCCGCACGACGCCGAGCAGCGCGGCGTGCGCGACGGCGACTGGGTGCGGCTGACGAGCCGCGCCGGCGAGACCACGCTGCGCGCCGAGATCACCGACCGCGTGGCGCCGGGCGTCGTCTACACCACGTTCCACCATCCGGACACCCAGGCCAACGTCATCACGACCGACTTCTCGGACTGGGCGACCAACTGTCCGGAATACAAGGTCACCGCGGTGCAGATCTCGCCGTCGAACGGTCCGTCCGACTGGCAGAAGGCCTATGACGAACAGGCGCGCAACTCCCGCCGCATCGCGCCTATCGTGGAAGCTGCGGAGTAGCGATGCGCGAGCCCGTCCACAAGGCGATCCGGAAGGTCTGGCGCGACGGCGTCTTCAGCGACGGCGCGCGCCTGATCCCGGAGGAGACGCCGCTCGCGCTGACCTATAACGGCGGCACCTACGCCGTGATGATGGGCTCGCCCGAGGATCTCGGCGACTTCGCCATCGGCTTCAGCCTGAGCGAAGGCATCGTTCAATCGGTCGACGAGATCGAGACGCTCGACATCGTCGAGCTCGATGACGGCATCGAGCTTCGGATGTGGCTGAAGCCCGACAAGGCCGAGCGGATCGCCGAGCGGCGGCGCAACATCGCCGGCCCGACCGGCTGTGGCCTGTGCGGATTGGATTCCATCAGCGAGGCAGTCCGGCCGGCCGCGGTCGTGCCGGCGGGCCGCGTCTTCTCGCCCCGCGAGATCATGGCTGCGGTGGCGGCCGTCGCGCCGCTGCAGGAGATCAACCACCAGACCCGCGCCGTGCACGCCGCCGCGTTCTGGACGGCCACACGCGGCATCGTGGCGCTGCGCGAGGATGTCGGCCGCCACAATGCGCTCGACAAGCTCGCCGGCGCGCTGGCCCGCGACAAGGTGGTCACGAGCGACGGCATGGTGCTGCTGACCAGCCGCGTCTCGGTCGAAATGGTGCAGAAGACCGCCGCGATCGGCGCGCCGCTGATCGCCGCCGTGTCGGCGCCGACCGCGCTTGCGGTGCGGATGGCGGATGCCGCCGGCATTACGCTGGCCGCGATCGCCCGTGCCGATGGATTTGAAATCTTTACGCATCCGGAACGCGTCACAGGCGCGGTGCCCGGCAAGGAGTCCGCTTATGTCGTCGTCGCCTGACAAACTGGTCTATATGGCGAACCAGATCGGAAAATTCTTCCAGAGCCAGGGGCACGACCGCTCCGTGCAGGGCATTTCCGAGCACATCTGGAAGTTCTGGGACCCGCGGATGCGCAAGCAGATCTTCGCCCATCTCGATGCCGGCGGCGCCGGCCTCGAACCCGACGTCCGCGACGCGCTGCTCAAACTGAGGCAGCAGGCGTAGTCGGCCCTACCCTGCTCTATCACCGTCACCCTGAGGAGCCGCGCAGCGGCGTCTCGAAGGGTCGACGGCCCGGCTGGTGGCCGTGCATCCTTCGAGGCTCGCTGCGCTCGCACCTCAGGATGACGGGATTCAATTCGTAGGGTGGGTTAGCGAAGCGTAACCCACCATCTTGCGCCCAGGTGAGACCGGCGGTGGGTTACGCCTTCGGCTAACCCACCCTATGCAGTCGCGCTAACCGACGATCGCGTTGAACACGCGGCGGACCTCGCCCTGGGTCTCGCGCAGGCGCGCTTCGAGGGCGGAGAAATCCGGCGTGTCGCCGGCCCGCGCCATCACGCGCAGCAGGTCTTCGCCCGCGGTCTCCGGATTGAACTTGCCGGTCACGCACAGCCGCAGGATCTGTGTCAGGTCGTGATAGAGCCGCGCCGCCGAGCGCAGGATCTCGGCTTCGGACTGGCCGAGCAGGCCGAGCTTGGCGGCATGGTCGAGCACCTGCAACGTGGAGACGCTGAGTATCTCCGGCTTCACCGAGGCGTGCGCGAGCTGGAGATATTGCGCGATGAAATCGATGTCGACGAGCCCGCCGGCGGCGAGCTTGAGATCCCAGACATCGTCCTCGCCCTTCTCCAGCGCGATCGCCCGCCGCATGTCGGCAACGTCGGCCGCGGTCGACGCGGCGTCGCGCGGCCGGGTCAGCACGCTCTTGATGATCGCCTCGATCTTCTGGCGGAACTCCGGCGACGACGAGATCACGCGGGCGCGCGTCAGCGCCATGTGCTCCCAGGTCCACGCCTCGCGCTCCTGGTAGTCGGCGAACGCGTCGATCCGCGAGGCGACCGGGCCCGCGCGCCCCGACGGACGCAACCGCATGTCGACCTCATAGAGCACGCCGTAATTGGTGCGGGTCGTGAACGCGCTGATCAGGCGCTGGGTGAAGCGGGCAAAATACTGCGCGCCGTGCAGCGATCGCTCGCCGTCGGAGTCCGGCGCCTCGCTGTCGAAATCGTAGAGCGTGATCAGGTCGAGGTCGGAGGACGCCGTCATCTCGCGGCTGCCGAGCCGGCCCATTGCGATGATCGCGGTCTCCTGCCCCTTGATCCGGCCGTATTGCGCGGCGAACTGGTCGGTGACGAGGCCGTGCACGGTGTGCACGATGCCCTCGGCGACATCGGCAAAGGCCGTGCTGGCGTGCTGCGCCGACACCGTGCCGGACAGGATCCGCGTGCCGATCAGGAACAGGCTCTCCTGGCCGAACAATCTCAGACGATCGAGGAAATCCTCATAGGACGACGCATCTTGCAGCGTGGTGGCAAGCCGCTCGGACAGCTCCTTCTTGTCCGGCATCGCGCCGAAGAAGCGCGGGTCGATCAGGCCATCCATGATCTGCGGCTGCCGCGCCAGCATGTCGCCGAGCCGCGGCGCCGCGCCGAGGATCAGCGCCACCAGCGCGACGAAATCGCGGTTCTGGCTGAGCAGCGAGATCAGCCGCCCGCCGCGCTGCAGCGCGCCGAGGAAACGGTCGAATGCGGCCACCGCATCGTCCGGCTCCTCGGCATGGGCGAGGCCGTCGATCAGGCCGGGAATGAATTCGAGGAACGCCGTCCGCGTCGCTTCGACGCGCAGCGCGCGATAATCGCCCGCGATCCACTGCTGCACGGTGCCGGCCACCGTGATCGGCTTCTTGAAGCCGAGATGAGCGAGATGCTCGATCAGGCGGGCGTCTTCGGGCCCGGCACCATAGTCGATATCCGGCAGCTTTGCGGTGCCGGTCGGATCGTCGCCCTCGAACAGCTTGCCGTAGTGGTTCTGCACGATCTTGAGCTGGCCGAGCAGGTCCTTCGCGAAGGCCTCGCGGTTCTCGTAGCCGAAGAAATGCGCGAAGCGCTCGACGTCCTCAGGCGCCTCGGGCAGCGAATGGGTCTGCTCGTCGGCGATCATCTGCAACCGGTGCTCGACCCGGCGCAGGAATTCGTAGGCCGTCGTCAGTTCGTCGCGCGCCTCGTAGGTGATCCAGTTGCTGTCGGCGAGCACGTTGAGCGCCTCCAGTGTCGGCCGCACCCGCAACTCCGGATGGCGGCCGCCGGCGATCAGCTGCTGGGTCTGAGCGAAGAACTCGATCTCGCGGATGCCGCCGCGGCCGACCTTGACGTTGTGGCCCTCGACCGAGATCTCGCTCTGGCCGCGATAGGTCTGCATCTGCCGCTTCATGTCGTGGACGTCGGCGAGCGCCGCGAAGTCGAGATGCTTGCGCCAGACGAACGGCGCGAGCTCGGCAATCAGCGCCTCGCCCGCCCTGGGATCGCCGGCGCAGGGCCGCGCCTTGATCATCGCGGCGCGCTCCCAGGTGCGTCCCTCGCGCTCGTAGTAATGCAAGGCGGCGTCGGTCGAGATCGCGACTTGGGTCGAGGCCGGATCGGGGCGCAGCCTGAGATCGACCCGGAACACATAACCCTCGCCCGAGCGCTGCTGCAGCATCCGCGCCATCGCCTGGGTGACGCGCACGAAGAACGGCTGCGGCTCGATGTCCTCGGCGAGCGAGGTCGCCGCGCGATCGAAGAACACGATCAGGTCGATGTCGCTGGAATAGTTCAGCTCGCCCGCGCCCATCTTGCCCATCGCGAGCACGATGAGGCCCGAGCCGATCTCGGGATGGTCGGGGTCGGCGGCGGTCATCCGGCCGCGGGCGACTTCCTGCCGGAACAGATAGCGCAGCGCCGATTGCACCGAATTCACCGCAATATCGGTCAGCGCCGCCGTCACCCGCATCACCGGCCAGACGCCGCCGATGTCGCACAGCGCGATCATCAGCGCGGCCTCCGCCTTCATGCGGCGAAGCAGGACCATCACGTCGGCCTCGCTGCCGGCGGCGAGCACCTCGCGCGAGGTCGTCTCGATCAGGCCGGCGAGATGCTGTTCCGGGTCGCATGACAGGATCCGGATCAGCCGCGCGGCGTCGGCACGCGCGAGCTCGAACAGATAGGGCGAGAACTCGGCGATGCCGCGCAGGATGTCGCGTGCGAACGGATGTTCCAGCAACGCTTCGAGCGCGGCCGATTGCGCCGGCTCGAGCTCGGCGAACCAGTCAGTCAGGCGCTGATCGGCGGATTCGGGCGCGGCGACACGGGGTCCGTCCGCGAACCGCGCGGCCAGACGATGTCGATCCGCGTTTCCCGGCGCGGCGGCATTCATGCCGCCTTCTGTGGCACATCCTGCGTTTGAGCCGCAAGCCTGTCACTGCCGCCTGCCCGCGCGGGCAGCACCAGGGTGGCCACCAGCCCGGGATGGGCATCGCCGAGCCTGAGCTCGCCGCCATGGAGCGTGGCGACCGCCGACGCAAGGCTGAGGCCGAGACCGGAACCGGGTAAGGTGCGGCTCGCCTCGAGCCGCACGAACCGCTCCACCGCATGCTTGCGGTCACCCTCGGGGATGCCCGGACCGTGGTCGGTGACGCTGAGCAGGACCTGATCGCCCTCGCGCCGCGCCTCGATCAGGATCTCCCGCGCATCCGCCTTCATCGGCTCGACGCCCGCGTCGGGCTTGCCATATTTGATAGCGTTCTCGACCAGGTTGGCGACCGCCTGGCTGATCAATTCGCGGTTGCCGTGAATCGGCGCCGGCGCGGTTTTCACCTGCAACGTCATGCCGTCGTCCTCGGCCAGCGGCTCGTACAGTTCGTGGATGCCGTTGGCGACGTCGGCGCCGTCGAAATCGTCCATGTTGCCGCGCGCCTGGCCGGACTCGGCGCGTGCGATCATCAGCAGCGCGTTGAAGGTGCGGATCAAGCCGTCGGACTCCTCGATCGTCCGCTCCAGCGCCGCGCGATAGTCGGCCTCGGAGCCCGACCGCGCCAACGCCTCCTCGGCACGGTTGCGGAGCCGCGTCAGCGGCGTCTTGAGATCGTGGGCGATGTTGTCGGAGACTTCCTTCAGCCCCGTCATCAGCGCCTCGATGCGCTCCAGCATGGCATTGAGATTTTCCGCGAGGCGGTCGAGCTCGTCGCCGCTGCGGCCGACCGGCAGCCGGCCGGACAGATCGCCCGCCATGATGCGCTTGGTGGTGCCGGTCATGGCGTCGATCCGGTGCAGCACGCGGCGGGCGACGAAGATACCGCCGCCGATGCCGAGCACGACGACGACGAGGATCGACCATTGCGCGGCCTTGGCGACGATGCCGAACAGCCGCCGCCGCTCCTCGAGGTCGCGCCCGACCAGGAGGCGGAAACCGTTATCCATCTGGGTGACCCGCACCAGCGCGCGGTGATCGGTCTTGTCCTGGTCGTCCATCCGGCGATAGGCGGTCTCGCTCCAGCCCGGGACGCTCATCACGCCCGGCGCCAGCGAGCCGACATTGCCGGCCAGCGCCTGCCCGTTCGGCGCCGTCAGGAGGTAGAGGTTGGCGCCCGGCCGCAGCGCACGATTGCCCATGGTGGTCAGCAGGCCGTGCAGGCCGCGACGGTTATAGATCGCGGTGATCTCGCTGATCTCGACATTGACGGTCGTCGAGATCTGCTCGGTGATCAGCCGGCGCGTGTTCCAGGCGAAGTAAGCCAGCAGCGAGGCGGCAAACAGCGCGAACAGGAACAGATAGACCAGCGTCAGCCGAAACGCCGTGGTCCGGATCAGTTTACCGAATGCCGTCACGGATCATATACCCCGCGCCGCGGATGGTATGCAGCAGCGGCCGCTCGAAACCCTTGTCGATCTTGGAGCGCAGCCGCGAGATGTGCACGTCGATGACGTTGGTCTGCGGATCGAAATGATAATCCCAGACATTCTCGAGCAGCATCGTGCGCGTCACCACCTGGCCCGCATGCTTCATGAGATATTCGAGCAGGCGGAACTCGCGCGGCTGCAAGGTCAGCTCGTCCTTGCCGCGGGCGACGCGATGCGACAGCCGATCGAGCTCGAGGTCGCCGACCTTGTAGGTGGTCTCCTCGGCCGGCCCGACATTGCGCCGCGACAGCACCTCGATGCGCGCGAGCAGCTCGGCGAACGAATAGGGCTTCGGCAGATAGTCGTCGCCGCCGGCGCGCAGACCCTTGATGCGGTCGTCGACCTGGCCGAGCGCCGAGAGGATCAGGACCGGCGTCCGGTTGCCCTTGTCGCGCAGGCTGCCGATCAGCGACAGGCCGTCCCGCTTCGGCAGCATGCGATCCACCACCAGCACGTCGTAGTCGCCGGTCTCGGCCATCGACAGGCCTTCCTCGCCGTCGGAGGCGAGATCGGCGATATAGCCGACTTCACGGAATGCCTTAACCAGATAGTCGGCTGACTCGCGGTCGTCTTCGATGATCAGGATGCGCATTTGCGGAGCGGTTGCGGTCACGGGAATGGGCCCTCTGTCAGCATGGCGCGGCCGGCCTGCACATGCAAGACGACCGCGCGCAATCTCGAAACGTTGGGAAAAAGTGGGCGGTGAAGCTGGGGGACTTCACCGCCCTGAGACCTTCCGACGGAGGGGGGCATATTCCATCGAAAGGCAACATAGGGAGCGAGCAAGGGGCCCGCCCCCCGGAACGCGCCGTCGGCGGGGGCGACTAATGCCGGCGACGCGTTCCAACTCATAGATAGTTATCCCTTGGCCAGCGGCACTGCCACAAAGCGCGACGAACCGCCGCTCTTTACGCGCATGAGAACGCTGTTCTTGCTGTCATTGCGCGCCGCGGTGATCGCATCACGCACCTCACCGGCGGTGCCGACGGTCTTGCCGGCGACCTCGAGGATCACGTCGCCTTCCTTGAAGCCCCGCTCGGCGGCAGCACTCTTGGGATCGACTTCGGTCACGACCACGCCTTCCTTGCCGGCGCCGGCGACGCTGTTGGCAGGCGCCACAGTGAGGCCGAGCTTCGGCACGTCGGTGCCACGGGACGAGTTACCCTTGTCGCCGTCGTTGTTGGTGTCAGCCTTGGCTTCCAGGCTGTTCGGCAACTGGCCGAGCGTGAGGTTGACGGTCTTGTCCTGACCCTTGTGCAGCACGTTCAGCTTGACGGCGTTGCCGGGCGCGAGGCCGCCGATGGTGCGGGCGAGTTCGCGCGCATCCTTGACCGTTTCGCCGTTGACGGCGGTGATGACGTCACCAGACTCGATGCCGGCCTTGGCCGCGGGGCCATTGGCCTGCGGTTCGGCAACCAGCGCGCCTTCGGCCTTCTTCATGCCGAGGCTGTCGGCGATGTCGGAGGTCACCGGCTGGATCTGGACGCCGATCCAGCCGCGGCTGACCGAGCCCTTGTCCTTCAACTGGGCAACGACGCTCTTGACGGTCTGGGCCGGGATCGAGAACGCGATGCCGACGCTGCCGCCGGACGGCGAGTAGATCGCGGTGTTGACGCCCATCACCTCACCGGACACGTCGAACGCCGGGCCACCCGAATTGCCCTTGTTCACGGGCGCATCGATCTGGATGAAGTCGTCATACGGGCCGTTGCCGATGTCGCGGCCTGAGGCCGAGACGATGCCCGCGGTCACGGTGCCGCCGAGGCCGAACGGATTGCCGACCGCCAGCACCCAGTCGCCGATGCGCGGCTTGGTGTCGGAGAGCTTGGCGAACTGGAAGTTGGAGCCGCCCTCGACCTTGATCAGCGCGAGGTCGGTGCGCGGATCGGTGCCGATCACCTTGGCCGAGTAGGTCTTGCCGTCGTCGGTCGTGACTTCGACCTTGTCGGCGCCGTCGACGACGTGATTGTTGGTCACGGCATAGCCGTCAGCCGAGATGAAGAAGCCGGAGCCCTGGCCCGTCACCACGCCACCGCCACGCGGTCCACCGCGCAGGCCCGGGGGCAAGCCATCCGGACCGCCGAAGCGGCGGAAGAAGCGCTCCATCGGCGACCCCGGCTGGAACGGCGAATCGTCATTGTTGCCGTCGTCCTTCGCGACCTTCTCGCGAATGTTGACCTTGACCGAGATCACCGACGGCTTGACGCGCTCGACGATGTCGGCAAACCCGACCGGCTGCTGAACCTTCTTGACCTCGTTATTGACCTGCGCATGCGCGGGGGTCGTGAACAGGTCGGCGGGGTTGTGGGTGGGGCTGAAGCCATAGGTGGCGGCACCGAGGCCGGCCACGACCGACGCCATCAGCGCGAGTTTGCGGGCAGAGAACAGCGAGCGCTTCGGCGCCTTGTAGGACGGAAGGGACGAGAGGTCGGGACGATCAGTCATGTCTTGAAATCTCCAGGGCCAGAATCATTGGTGCCGGGGCAAGCACCTGATGGGTCTGAACATGGGGTCATCAGCCTTACAGCGCGCTGGCTGCGGAATTAAACTTTGGTAATTGAGCCGGGCGGCGCTGCGGCAGAATAGCGCAGGCAAATAAAGGGCTTAGAAAGGAACTAAAGCGGCTTGTCCGGCGCGGATTCCGCCGCCAGCAGCCGTTCCAGGCGGGCCTCCTCGTCGGAGCTCAATCCGGGCGTGGAATCGTCCCCGCCGGCAGCCGGATTGCCCTTGCGCCGGCCGAGCCGCCAGAGCGCAAAACCGCCCAATAGAAGCGCCAGCGGCGGGGTCAGCCACAGCACCAGCGTGTGCTCGTTGAGGCGCGGCTTCAGCAGGACGAATTCGCCGTAGCGGGCGACCAGGAAATCGATCACCTGCGCGTCGCTGTCGCCGGCCGAGATGCGTTCGCGCACCAGCAGGCGGAGATCGCGCGCCAGCGGCGCCTCGGAATCGTCGATCGACTGGTTCTGGCAGACCATGCAGCGCAGCTCTTTGGAGAGCTCGCGCGCCCTCGCCTCCTTGGCGGGATCGGCCATGATCTCGTCGGGCAGCACGGCGCGGGCGGGCATCGCACCGAACATCAGGGTCACCGCCAGCACGGCGGCTGCAAGCGCGCGCGACCGCATCACTCGGCCGCCTGCAATGCGCGCGCGGCCGCTTTGGCCGGCTTCGGCGCACCGACCCGCAAGCGGCGGTCGGACAGCGACAGCAGGCCGCCGAACGCCATCAGCACTGGCCCCCACCAGATCATCAGCACCAGCGGCTTGTGATAGATGCGCACCGCGATCGCGCCATCGGCTGCGGTATCGCCGAGCGAGATGTAGAGCTGGCTTGCGCCGCGGGTCAGCAGCGCGGCCTCTGTCGTCGAGGCGCCGCGGGTCGTGAAATTGCGCTTCGACGGCGTCATCGCGCTGACCCTCTCGCCGTCACGCGTCACGGTGAATTGCGCGACCATCTCGCGGAAGTTCGGCCCCTGCCGCGGATTGAGGCCGTCGAGCCGCAGCTCGTAGCCGGCGACGCGGGCGACGTCGTCCGGCTTCATCGTGCCGATATATTCGGTGTTCCAGGTGGTCTCGCAGACGATCCCGATCAGGGCGACACCGAGGCCGGCATGCGCAAACGCTGTCCCCCAGGTCGCGCGCGGCAGGCCACGCGCACGGCGCAGCGAGAGCGACAGCGGAATCCTAAACAGCGCGATGCGCTCGGCGAGATCGCACAGCGCGCCGATGATGACGAACACCGCAAGCGCGATCGCGAGCGGCGCCAGCGTCGCACCGCCATAGGTCCACGCAAACACCACGGCCATCGCAACCAGCGCTGCAATGCCGGCGACCATCAGACGCTGCGCCGCGCCGAGCAGGTCGCCGCGCTTCCAGGCCAGCAGCGGTCCGAACGGCACCGCGAGCAGCAGCGGCACGAATAAAGGTGCAAAGGTGAAATTGAAGAACGGCGCACCGACCGAGATCTTCTCGCCGGTCAGGACCTCGAGCGCCAGCGGATACAGCGTGCCGATAAACACCGTGGCGCAGGCGGTGGTGAGCAGCAGATTGTTGAGCACCAGCGCGCCTTCGCGCGAGATCGGCGCGAACAGCCCGCCCTGCTTCAGCGCCGGCGCCCGCCAGGCATAGAGCGACAGGCTGCCGCCGATGAAGACGAACAGGATCAAGAGAATGAACACGCCGCGGGTCGGATCGGTCGCGAAGGCGTGAACCGACGTCAGCACGCCGGAGCGCACCAGGAAGGTGCCGAGCAGTGACAGTGAGAAGGTCAGGATCGACAGCAGCACGGTCCAGACCTTCAGCGCATTGCGCTTCTCCATCACCAGCGCCGAATGCAAGAGCGCGGTGCCGGCAAGCCACGGCATCAGCGAGGCATTCTCGACCGGATCCCAGAACCACCAGCCGCCCCAGCCGAGTTCGTAATAGGCCCAGTAGGAGCCCATCGCGATGCCGAGCGTCAGGAAGATCCAGGCCATCAGCGTCCACGGCCGCACCCAGCGCGCCCAGGCGGCGTCGATCCGCCCCTCCAGCAGCGCCGCCACCGCGAACGAGAACGAGATCGAGAAGCCGACATAGCCGAGGTAGAGCATCGGCGGATGCACCGCGAGGCCGATATCCTGCAGCACCGGATTGAGGTCGCGTCCCTCGAGCGGCGGATTGGCGATGCGCAGGAACGGGTTCGAGGTGATCAGGATGAAAAGATAGAAGGCGCTGGCGACCCAGCCCTGCACCGCCAGCACATGCGCACGCAGCGACAGCGGCAGATTGTTGCCGAAGGCCGCGACGAGGCCGCCGAACAGCGCCAGGATCGATACCCACAGCAGCATCGATCCTTCATGGTTTCCCCAGACGCCGGTGATCTTGTAGAGCAGCGGCTTCAGCGAATGCGAATTCTCGTAGACATTGGCGACCGAGAAATCCGAGGTGACGTGCAGCGTCACCAGCGCCGCGAACGATGCCGCGACGAACAGCAATTGGGCAAGCGCGGTCGAGCGCGCCACGTTCATCAGCGCCGCATCGCGCCAGCGCGCGCCTATGATCGGCACGATCGACTGGATCAGCGCGAGGGCGAGCGCGAGCACCAGGGCATAATGTCCGCTTTCGGCGATCACCGCATCGCTCCCTGGGTCGGCGCCGCGGAGGCGCTCGGCATGTTGCCTGGCTTGGCGCCGTAATCGTCCTTCCAGTGGCCCTGCTTCTTCAGGGCATCGGCGACGTCCTTCGGCATGTAGGTCTCGTCATGCTTGGCAAGCACGGTGTCGGCGCGGAACACGCCTGACGCGTCGAGCGCGCCTTCGGCCACGACGCCCTGCCCCTCGCGGAACAGATCCGGCAGGATGCCCTTGTAGGCGACCGGCAGCGTCGCGCCGCCGTCGCCGACGGTGAAGGTCACTGCAAGATTGTCGCCGCGCTTGAGCGAGCCCTGTTCCACCAGGCCGCCGAGGCGAAAGCGCTTGCCCGGGCCGAGATGTTTCTCAGCGACCATCGACGGCGTCGAGAAGAACACGATGGAATCACGCAGCGCGTTGAGCACCAGACCCGCGGCGATCGCCAGCACGACGAGCGCGCAGCCGATCAGTGTCAAACGCCGTTGCTTCCTGGTCATGGCCCATCCTTGCGCATGACGTCTTGCGAAAACCGCTGTGCACGTTTCGGCGTCATGCTCTATCCATCCAACCCGAGATTCTTCAGCCCCTCATTGAGCTGACGCAACCGGTCCGCATCGTTGGCGACCGCCTGACGGGCATCCGCGCGCGCGCTCATCGCCTTGTCACGCTCGCCCATCACGAGATAGGCGCGCACCAGCCGCAGCCAGCCCTCGACGTCGTCGCCGTTGGTCTTCAGCCGCGTCGCCAGCCGGTCGACCATGCCCTTGATCATGGTGCCGCGATCGGCCTCGCTCATGTCCTTGGCCGCGGCCACCGCGCCATCCGGCAGCGCCGGTGCGCTGGCGCCACCGGGTGCGCTGCCGCCGACCCGCACCAATGCGGCTTGCACCAGCGGGCGCCACGGCGCATCCGATGGCCCCTTCGCCAGCATCTTCTGCCAGAGCGCCGCAGCGTCGGCCTTGCGGCCGTCCTGCTCGGCGGCGAGGCCGAGGAAATAGTTCGCCTTGGCGTCGTCGCCATTCAGCGCGACCGAGCGCTCGAACTCGCTCTTGGCATCCGCGGTGACGACACCGCCGGCGGTCCCCATCAGCGCCTCGCCGAGATCGGCGCGGCGATCGGCGGTCTCGCCGGCATAGGTGATGGCGTTGCGATAGGCGCGGACCGCGTCATCATAGCGGCCGAGCCGCGACAGCACCGGCGCCAGCACCGTCCAGCCGCGGCCGTCGGTCGGGTTCTTCTCCAGATGGGCCTCGACCTGCGCCACCAGGTTGGCAAGCGGCTGGTTGGCATCGGCGACCTTGCTGCGCTCGGCGAGCGGAAAGTCGCCAAGCCGCGGCGAGCCGAGCGCGAGATAGAAGCCCGACGCAATGACGGGCAAGCCGACCAGGGCCACGACCGCGGCGCCACGCCGCAGCGTGAGACTGCCCTGCACCGGAGTCTCGCGTCCGCTCTGGTCGGCGGCGGCCAGCAGCCGGCGGCTGATCTCGATCCGCGCCGCATCGGCCTCGGCGGCGCCGATGATGCCTGAAGCCATGTCGCGGTCAATTTCGGCGAGCTGGTCGCGGTAGACCACGACCTCGCTGCCGCCGGTATCCGCCCGCCCGCGGCGGCTGAGCGGCCACAGCACGGCAAAGGTCGCCGCGACCGTCATCAGCGCGAACACAAACCACAGCGTCATCAAGCGGTTCCCGGGTGGAACGGCGGCTTCAGGTGAGCCGCCTTAGAATCGCTTTACACTACCGGCGGCGAGCCCGGCAATTGACAATTGCTGGATCGGCCGAAGGTCGGAAATCAGGCGGTTTCCGGTGCCGTTCGGGCGGTATTGCAACGGCGGCGCCGGGCCAAGGCGCGCGCCACCAAATATCGAAAACAACCCCATGCACAGTAGCCGACTGGTGCCGGCGCTCGATCGACGGTTGACACGTCGGGCAACTCAAGTGCACACTTCCATTATTCCGAAATTCCAACGGGTTGTCGTCCCGCCTTGGCGGGGTCGTTGGTTCGCGTCGAAATGCTCACGAACTAGGGTGCATCTAATTGTTGACCCATGGGATTGTCCGGCGGTGCTTCCCCTCAGGGCGCGACTTTGCAATTAAATGAACTGTCACCGTGATCGGACAACAACTGAAGACGTCGCCGATGAAATCGAGAGTCGCTGAATTTCGGACCGCGTTCGAGGCCCTTGGATATCGGAGAACGCCTGAGTACGAGGTCTTTGGCAAAGGTGATCTTTGGTACATTTTTGACGGAAGCACGCCGGCGGTTACCCATGTCGCTTACTTGGCATACAAGCCTGCACTGCGTGCGTATGCTCCCCATTTCGGCGTGTTCAACGCTGCCTCGCGGACGAAAGTCATAGCTGCATTGCCGGCGATTTTTCCGTATCTCCACCCGACGTTTGGAAACGATATTTGGCCCTTAGGTCGGCGGCCGTGCTGGACCCTTTTTGACGCGGCACGCCAACTTGGCTGGCAGAGAATGTGTGTGCCAGACCCTCAGGCTCCGGATAGTTGGCCGACCCGTCTGAACGAAATGGTGGAGGAGCTTCTCAAGCCGACATTCTGGTCAATCGAAACCCCATCCGGAATCAAGGCTTTGCTCCTGAAAGGAGATAAGAAGTTCGAATGGACCGTTAGCTACTCAGTGTTGCGCGTTGCAGAAATTGTCGCACTCGCCAAGTCTTTATCGTGCGATGAGAACTCTATCAGAAAGAGACTGGCGGAGCACGAGTCCGATATCGTACGGGATATGTATGGGTCGAAAGACTTGAATGAAATGCTCGGTAGGTTCCTGCGTACGATATAGTGTGACCTGAATTCGGAGACGGCCCCCGGTTTCCTGCGCAGGACGATAAGGTGGAAATTGCGGTGACTGGCTATCACCGCAATTCCAAGTTCTTTCGCCTGCTATTGTCCGCGATCTCACCCCGCGCGCGACGACTTCCGCTCGCCGGTCACGGCATTCTCCGCCGCCCGGTTCATCAGCGAGGCGTAGTCGTGGCCGAACAGCACCTCGCAGAAGCGGATCGCGGCCTTGACCTGCTGCTGGCGGAAGGCGCGGACCCGGGCGTCGCCGCCGCGCAGCGACTGCACCAGCCCCTCGGTCGACTGCTCGACATAATGTTGCAGGTCCGAGAAGGTCCGCAGCGTCACCTCGTTGATGGCGAGCTCGCTGGCATAGGTGCGGCACACTGCGACGAAATCGATCAGGGCGGCGGCATCCTCGACCTCGGTCATGTCGATCCTGGCGCCGGCCGCAATGTCCTTGTCGGCGCGCTGGCGCAGGATGCGGCGGACCCGGCCCGGCACGCTGTCGATCTCCGATTGCAGCGCGTTGGACGTATCGGCGCGCACCGACGTCAGCTGACGTCCCCAGGTGGAATCGTTGCGCAGATCAAGCTCGGTGCGCAGGCCGCGGACGCCGTCATGCAGGGTCTTGAGCTGCTCGCCGACATAATCGAAATGCCCGCGCCGGATGTCGGTGCGCAGGCAGGCCGCGACGAAGGACAGGTCATGCAGCGCGATGGTGACGGCGACGCCATACGGCGTGGCCGCGACCCGCAGCTCGTCGTCGGAGGCCGCCATCTTGATGGCGAGGCGGACGATCTGCCATGGCGCGGCGAGCCGCTGCGCAATCAATGACAGCGCGAACGGCAGCAGCTGCGGCGTCTGCAGCGACGGCAGCTTGAGCGCCTCGGTGGCGGAAGCGATCTGGGAATCGGCGAAAACGCGGATCTGGCTCGGCAGCCGGCTGCCCAGGGTTTCCAGCGCCTCGCGGGCCTGCAGCACGAGGCCGATCGGCAGCAGGTCCTCGACGACGCTCGGCGGGCCGACGCGCGACAGCGCGCGTTGGCGGTCGTCCTGCGTCGGTGCTGCGATCTTGAGAATGGCTTCAGCGGCCGCAAGCTGGAACTTGCGCGCGGCGATCTCCATCGGACCGCTCTCCGTGGCGGCCGCGAGTGCCGTCTCGAATTCACGGGCCGCCTCCGGCGCACCCTCACGGGCCAGCCACTGCCAGATCGGCAGCAGCGAGGCGCGCCGGAGCTGGCCCGCTCGCGTCGGGAAATTGGTCTCGGCGAGGAACGGCTCGAGCGGGCGGAACAGCAGCCGCGCCGGATCGTCGCTGCGCGGCTGGATCTGCTCGTCCTCTTCGGCGCCGCGCACGATCTTGCGCAGCTGCTCCAGCACCAGATTGGCCACAGTGACGTCATCGCCGCGTTCGACGGCGCGCTCCAGCTCCCGCATCAGCAGCGCCTGCGATTGCGGCGGAAGCTGCGCGAGATAATCCCTCAGCCGCTCGGTCGATTTCTGGCTCATGCGCCCGGTCGTGAAAGCTTGGTGCCCGGCAAACGCCGCAGCCCGTCCGCCCGCGATGATAGAGGGGCGCGCGTTAAGAAGCCGTTATCTGAAAAATTCGATGGATCAATAGCTTAGGGTTCCTACGCGTAGAAAGCCCAATTGAAATGATTGAAGAAAATCGCGAGGTGCCTCATTCGATCCGCCGCCGTCCGATCTCAGCAAGATCGCGGAGTTTGCGCCGTGTGACGAAAGCGGTTGGTTGATTGCGATACAGGCGTCACTCCGGACATGGCTGTCCGGCGGCGCCCCAAAGAGCCACGTCCTTGACGTGATCCTCAAACGTCCCCGGCGGGGTCGTGCGGCCCGCCCCGGGTGCCCATCCGTGCGGGATGAAGCCGTTGAGCGATGCATCGTGCCTGAGATGCTCGAGCAGACCAACGGCGTCGCGGCCACCGTTGCGTTTGGGATCCCTAAGCTGCGCGCAGATCTCCGCGCCACTCTTGCCGAACCAGATGAATTCGACGGGGGCGAGTTGCCAGTCGATGCCGGCGCGCGGCGGCGACGGTGCCGGTTCGTTGGCCTGGGTCGAAGTCATGTGACAGGTCGCGCAGGCGATCTTCTCGGCGCCAATACGACTGTCGCCGCCGTGGACGTTCATACCATGGACGCGAGGCTTGGATTCACCTGCCGGCGTCCAGATCGGAATGGCCTTGGCATCGACGTGACAATTCGCACATCGCGGATGCGTCACGACAGCCTCAATGCGTTTCCAGGCCTCCAACCCCTCGGTGCGGCTGACGCTGCCCGCCGGCAAGACATCCTTGTTGGCTTCGTCCTTGGCCGTAACAATTCCGGTCAGGACGGCAGTTGCCGAAGCGGCAAGAGCGAGCACCATCAGAGATCGCTTCATGACCCGCCTCACACGAAATCGATGAACTTGTTGAAGGGCATTTCGCGGATGCGCTGTCCGGTCGCCGCGAAGATCGCATTCGCGAGCGCAGGTGCGGCCGGCGGGACCGGCGGCTCTCCGACGCCCCTTACCTTCGGATCGTTCTCAAGCCCGCGGACTTCGATCACGGGACACTGGTAGATCCGCATCGCTTCGTGGTGGTTGTAGTTGGTCTGCTGCACCGCGCCTTTTGCGTAAGTGAGTTCGCAATTGATGGCATGGCCGAGCCCCCAGACGACGCCGCCCTGCACCTGGTTCTCGAAATTGACGGGATCGACGACCTTGCCGACATCGACGGCGACCCAGACCTTGTCGATCCTGATGCCCTGGTCCGTCTTCGTCACTTCGACGACTTCCGCAGTCGGCGTGCCGAAAGCCTCGACGAAGGCGACGCCGCGGCCTCGGCCGTTTCCGAGCGGTCCCTTCCAATCCGACATCTCCGCGACCGTCTCCAGCACCTTCCGGTAAGTCGGCACATTGCACATCGCGATGCGCGCCTTCATGGGATCGAGGCCCGCGGCGTGGATCAGCTCGTCGATGAAGCTCTCGGTGAAGAAGCCCGCGGTTGAAGCACCGACCGATCGCCATGTGGTGCTTGGCGACAATCCCTGCGCCTCGTAGCTCGTGCCCCGGAAGTTGGGGATGTCGTAATAAACGTTCCACAAACCCGCGGCCAACTGCCCGTCGGGATCCTTCGATGGGATGCCCGAGCGCTCGAGCAGTCCCTTCAGCGGAGGCGTCGAGGCCAGTTGCAGATCGACGGCAACGATCTTGCCATTGTCGACGCTGCCTTTGTGCCGGGCGATGGCAATTTGCCGCGGAATGTCCTGGAGGAAATCCTCTTCGCGCGAGAAGACGAGCTTGATCGGCGTGCCGCGCATCTGGTTTGCGATCTCCGCCAGGACGCGAACGTTTTCATACTCGAGACGGTGCCCGAAGCTTCCGCCCGTCCATTGGTTGTGGAAGGTGACCTGTTCCGGCTTCAGGCCGATCGCCGCCGCCGCGATGTTCTGCACGAATTGCGGGCTTTGATGGCCGACCCAGATCTCCATCCCCTTGTCGGTGACGAGTCCCATTCCGTTGAGAGGCTCAAGCGGCTGATGCGCCAGATAGGGCGCGCGATATTCGGCCTCGACGCGCGTGCCGGCCTTCAGCCCGGCCTCGACATCGCCGATCTTGCGCCACTCCTTGCCGAGGAATTCTGGCTTGAACGAAGCTTCCAGCACCTTCCAATGGTCGGCCTGCTCGGCGGGATATGCTGAGGGCGCCCACTCGCAATCGATCGCGGCGACCGCCTCCATCGCATACCAGCTGTTCGTGGCAACCACCGCAACGCCATTCTTGATTTCGAGGATCTTCTTGACCCCCGGCATCGTGTGGGCCTTGCTTGCGTCATACGATTTCAGCGGCTGCCCCTTGTTGGGGTTCAGCTTGACGGAGGCATAGAGCATGCCGTCCATCCGCATATCGATGCCGAACTTCAGCTCGCCCATGACCTTCGAGCGAACATCGAGACGTGTCATCGGCTTGCCCAGCATCCGCCATTGCGACGGATCGCGCGGCTTTGCATCGAGCACGGGCGCTATCTGGGCCGCGTCTGCGGCGAGGTCGAGATAGGCAATCTTCTTCCCGTCCGGCAAGATCACGTTGCCGGATTGCGTGCGGAGGTCGGCGACCGCAACTCCCGCTCGTTTGGCTGCGGCGGCCTTCAGCGTCTCGCGTGCGACCGCGCCGGCGACCCGCAGCTTTTGGTAGGTGTCCGGAATCGTACTCGAGCCGCCGGTCATTTGCAGACCGGTCTTCCTGAGATATTCGAGCGTGGCGGCGCGCGCTTCTTCCGCGGCCGGGCTTTGGTCCGCCGCCACGAACGGCGCGAATTCATCCGCGAAACCGGTGTTGAAATAGGCGGGACTGGGGCCGGCGAACCGGATCTCGAACTGACCAGGATCCAGATCCATCTCTTCGGCGATCAGGATCACCTGCACTGAGCCGACGCCCTGGCCGATGTCGGCATGTTGCGCAATGAGCGTGATCTTCGCCGGGCTGATTTCGACCCAGGGGTTGAAGGTTGCGGAATTCGGCCCGAGGCCGGCGGTCAATGGATTGTCACTCGCCGTCGCGGCCTGCACAGGGTCGCCGTACAAGCCGAAGGCGATGCCGCCAGCTACCGCAGCGGAGCCAAAAACGAATGCGCGGCGCGAATAAGTCTGAGGTGCCATCTCACTTCTCCGCCATCTTCTTCGCGGCCGCCGCGTGGATAGCGGCCCGAATACGCGGATAGGTGCCGCAACGGCAGAGATTGCCGGACATCACCTCGTTGATGTCTTCGTCGGTCGGCTGCGCGATCAGATCGAGCAGCGAAATGGCCTGCATGATCTGGCCGGTCTGACAGTAACCGCATTGGGGAACCTGATGCTCGATCCAGGCCTGGAGAACTGGATGTTGGTCCCGCTTTTCCAGCCCTTCGAGCGTGACGACCGACTTGCCTGCAATCTCACCGATATGCGCCTGGCAAGATCGGACTGCCATTCCATCGATCTGAACGGTGCAGGCGCCGCATTGCGCAACTCCGCAGCCGTATTTGGGGCTTGTAATTCCGAGTTCGTCGCGCAGCACCCACAGCAAGGGCATCTCGGGGACAACGTCGACTTGGTGCTTGGTACCATTGACCGTGAGCTCAATCATGGCGTCCTCGCAGGTCTTGGCCTGACTTACGGTCAGGCGAGGACGAAACGGTAACCGAGGCTTGTTACACTGCCAAGTACACTGATTAGGCAGCCCTGTGCGATTACGCCGCGCCCCGCAACGCCATCGGCTCGCTCCCGCGCAGTCGCCAACGACTACACCGCCGGCAGCACCAGCTCGGCCCGCAAGCCGCCGATCGGCGCATTGTTCAAGGTGAGATTGCCGCCATAGAGGCCGGCGAGATCGGTCACGATCGACAGGCCAAGCCCCGAGCCGGGCTTTGACTCGTCGAGCCGCTGGCCGCGCCGTGACACCTGGGCGCGCTCGGCTTCCGACAGGCCGCGCCCGTCGTCGTCGACCACGATGCGCAGGCGCGGCCCGGCGCCCGACGCCTCCGGCGGGACCACACTGACCTCGATGAACACCTGCGAGGCCGCCCATTTGCAGGCATTGTCGACGAGATTGCCGACCATTTCCTCGAGGTCCTGCCGCTCGCCGCGAAACCGCGCCGCCGGATCGGCCTTCGCCTCGATCACGAGATCGCGGTCGCGATGGATCTTCTCCATGGTCCGGCGCAGCGCCTCGATCACGGGTGCGACGTCGGTGATGGTCGAGACGATGGTGGCGCGGGCGGCGATCCGGGCGCGCTCGAGATGGTGCGCGACCTGGTCGCGCATCACATCAGCCTGCTCCAGCACCTTGCTGGCGAAAGGGTCCGCGGCATGCGCGGCCGCCTCATTCACGATCACCGACAACGGCGTCTTGATCGCGTGCGCAAGGTTGCCGACATGGGTGCGCGAGCGCTCGACGATCTCCCGGTTGGCATCGATCAGCGCGTTGGTCTCGCGCGCGAGCGGCGCGATCTCGACCGGGAACCGGCCCTCCAGTCGCTCGGCACGGCCGGAGCGGATATCGGCGATCGCATCCGAAATCCGCTTGAGCGGCGCCAGGCCGTAGCGCACCTGGAAGATCGTGGTCAGCAGCAGCACGATGCCGAGGGCTGCGAAGGTGCCGCCGAGGTAATAGTCGAAGCTGCGCGTCTCATCGAAGATCTCGGTGGCGTCACCGGCGACGCTGACCAGGAACTTGCCGTCGGCGCCGAGGTCGACCGGCCGCTCCACGACGCGCAGGCTCTGGCCTTCGGGCCCGTCGACATAGCCGAGGCGGACGCCGGCGGCGGTCAGTTCCGCGCCATGCTCCTCGAGCTTCGGCAACTTCTTGTCCCACAGCGAGCGCGAGGCGCGGGTCTCGCCCTTCTCGGTGTCGGTGCGGGTGATCTGCCAGTACCAGCCTGACAAAGGCAGGTCGAACAGCGGCTCGCCGAGCGACTGGAACTGGCGGTCGGCCGGCTCGTCTGGTGTCGCGACTTCGGCGATCAGGGTGCGCAGATAGAGATTGAGCCGCCGGTCGAAGGCGCGCTCGGTCGCGTCGCGGTAGACCGACGACAGGATGACGCCGGTGATCGCCAGGATCACCACCACCCAGGCGGTCGCCGAGACGAACAGGCGGGTCGCAAGCGAACTGCCGCCCATCAGGGCACGAGCTCGATCAGGGTGTCAGCGGGCCGAGACATTGGCGAATCCAGTCCTCCCGGCGCGCATCATGACAATGCCCGTGTACGCCGATCAAGCGCTCTAAGGGCATGATCCAATTGAATAGGATATGCCCTCATCCTGTTGTTTGGTCGTGTTTTCTTCACGCGAGCGGACCGCTATCCGCTTCGCTCGAAAACGCTTTAAGAGCATGATCTTTTCGGAAAACCGCTTCGCACTTTTCCGGACCATGCCTTAAGTCGGCGGCGACAGCATGTAGCCGAGGCCGCGAACCGTCTGGATGATATCGACTTCCAGCTTCTTGCGGATGCGGCCGACGAACACCTCGATCGTGTTCGAGTCGCGGTCGAAGTCCTGGTCGTAGAGATGCTCGACCAGCTCGGTGCGCGAGACCACCCGCCCGGTGTGGTGCATCAGATAGTCGAGCAGATTGTACTCGTGCGAGGTCAGCTTGATCGGGTTGCCGTTGACGGTGACGCGCTTGGTGCGGGTATTGAGCGCCACCGGCCCGCAGTTCAGCTCGACCTGGGCATGCCCGGTCGCGCGGCGCAGCAGCGCGCGGATCCGTGCCAGCACCTCCTCGAGATGGAAGGGTTTTGCGACATAATCGTCGGCGCCGGCATCGAAGCCCTGAACCTTGTCGCTCCAGCGGTCGCGCGCGGTGAGAATCAGCACCGGCATCACCCGCTTGTTCCGCCGCCAGGCCTCGAGCACCGAGATACCGTCCATCTTCGGCAGGCCGATATCCAGCACGACGGCGTCGTAGGGCTCGCTATCGCCCAGGAAATGCCCCTCCTCGCCGTCGAACGCGCGATCGACCACATAGCCGGCGTCCGTCAGCGCGGTGGTGAGCTGGCGGTTCAGATCCGGGTCATCCTCAACGACGAGCAGACGCACTTTGGCCTCCGAGAGTGAGCATTGCGATAGTCCGCCATCAAATGAGGCTTCCGGCCGTGAACGGCCTATGAATGGATCCGCAACGCAAAGCTAATTTTTTCGTCAGGTGCACCATCCGGGGAACCCGCGCAAGCGTCGCAGGTTCCCGCCAGGAGATACGCGCAGGTCGGATCAGGTTTCAGTTTACGGTATTTTGACACCTCATTGGGTGTGCCCTGGTTGGGACACGCGACAGAACAAATCAGGACAGACCGGAAAACACCGGACAGACGCGACTACCGAAATCTGCAATCCATGCTGGCATTTCCAGAACGAAACAATTCGGAGAGCGTAGTGCCAGCTTGGATGGAAGAGGAAGAGCAGCGCCTGCTGCAGATGATCCGCGAGACCGATCTCACGCAGCGCGAGATCGCTCAGAAGCTCGGCCGCACCGAAGCTGCCGTGAGCGCGCGACTAACGATAATCAGAAGGCGCCTCGCGGAGGGGAACTAGGATCGCACGTTAAGCATCCCGACGATTTATTTACCTTTGATTCACGCAAGTTAATTGACCAGCTCACATTTTGATTCGATGATCCAGGCACTGGGTCGGGCTGTTTCATTAAGTTCAACTTTTAAGCCCAGAGGGGCCGTCTATTATCGGCAAGCGGCGGTTCGGCGTGAGAATGGAAATAAAGAGCGGCCCCGGCATTTGCCCTCCAAGGGTGCTGGGGCCGCCTCCTTTTGCGGCCAGGAACCTCTGTAGCGACATCCGGTTGACCAGCGGTCCCGGTGCCTAAAGCGGACAGCACTTGGACGCGGCCTCAGCGTTTCCCCGGCGCTGGGGCCGTTGCTTCGGGATGGACCGGAAAGGCACAGCTTTCGGGCCCTGTGGTTCACGGCATAAGCAGCCAAGCCACGCTCGCGGCCAGCGCCACAAACGACACTGCCGCAGCGCAGACAAAGGCGATCTCGACGCTGTCGATGCGGTGATGGTGTGCATGCATGATAGACCTCCTCAGCGGAGCTCGGCGAGCGTAGCCACTCACTCATGCCTGCCCCCGGCGTCGGCTTGCCGGGCCAGCTGGAGCTTAGCCTCTTTTTCGATATCTGGGGCCAGCGCTGCGGCCTGTTCGCGCACGCTCCCGGCTCTTGCGATGAGGCGTTCCTCAAGCGAATCGGTTTGCCTGACGCGGTTGCGTCGCTTCGTCACGTGGGCTCCGTTGCCGTTCAGGAGGCCAGAGCGCGACACGCGATCCAATCGCCGGGTGCCAAATGTGATGCGCGGCGATAGCGGTCAATTGTCAGGTTGAAGTAATGTTCCTGAATCGAAACCATTAACTCCGCCTGGACTCGCTCATTGCCTTCTCGACTTCGGCAGCCAGTGCGCGGTAATGCGCAGCCAACCTGGCGAACAGATCTTTCTTGGTCTGATTGGTCGCCAGCTTACTGATCAGCTCGCACTCTTCCGCCTCGATACGAAGCTTCTCCAAGTGCGCTTGCATGTCCTTCATTGGATGAACTCCCAGGGAGATCACAGTGGATCATCACACATGGAACTCGCGGGGCAATAGTCTTCTGGAACTCCCTTCACCCACGCAGAACGATGGAAACACCTCTGAGCCGTAGTCAGGAACGTATTGCGTCCCATAGAAATCTATATGCACATAACGATGCATATGCCTCACCGGACATACCGAGAATGGGACAAGCTACGGTACCCTGTTCCGGATCATGATCCACATGCGACGAGTTACTAGCCGACAGACAAGTTAACCTTCGGCGGGCAATTCATTATCGCGGACGTGAGCGATGCGCTATTGCAGCGCGGGGCAAAGGGACCGGGAATACTTTGTTGCTTGTTTCGAAGATCAAGACGTTTGGAGTGGTTGCCGGCTGGCTTGCGCTGGCCTTCATCGCATTCGTCACGCTCTCCCCAATCCAGGACCGTCCGTCGTTCCTGCATCCGCAGGCCGAGCGCTTCACCGCGTTTGCCGTGATGGGCCTCGCTTTCGTGCTGGGGTACCCGCGGCGCACCGCCCTGATCGTGCTCTTTGTCGTGTTCAGCGCGTTCACGCTTGAAGCGATGCAATTGCTGACACCGGATCGCCATGGCCGGCTGCTCGACGCGGTCGTCAAGGTCGCGGGAGGGCTTGCCGGCATCGGCGCGGGTCACTTCTTGCTGCTGGTGCTGCGCAGCCAGTTCGGCCGATTGAGGTCGCGCGCGGAACAGTCCGCGCGTTGAGGCGGCGCGATGTACTTGAACCGGATCGGTTAGTCCACGTATCAGCTTTACCTCTCCCCAGCGGGGAGAGTCGATTTGCGCAGCAAATCGGGTGAGGGGCCGCAGCGCTAACGAGAGACCGTAATCCCTCACCCGGCGCTACGCGCCGACCTCTCCCAAGGGAGAGGTGAAGCACCGCCATTCCGGTTCCTATCACGCGTTAATCGCGCTTCGGCGCTTCCGCGGACTTTGTGCCCTCTTGCGCCATGCATTGCTGAAAGAAGTGCAGCCGGTCGCCATTCATCGGCGCGGCGCCCGGTCGCTTGTACGGATAGACCATGTAGGCCGCGCGCAGGCACCGCTTCGCCGTCTCGGCATCGGGTGCGGCGATGGCGGCACCCGACGACAGCAGGAGCGCCAGCACGGCGCTGAGCCGAATGGGCGCCCCGCTCACAGCTTCTCGCATTCCGAGTAGAACACGCCATTGGCGGCCGCCAGCCGCTGCAGGCAATGCCGCCTGTCGGTCACCGCGCCCTCGACGGTGAAATCATAGGCCTGCGCCTTCAGGATCAATGCGTAGCGTCCCGGCGACAACGGCGCATCGTCGCGCGGCAGGACCTCGAACATCTGCGGATCCTCGGCGAGCGGCGCGGCGCGGAACGGGATCGAGATGTTGCGGATCACCCAGGTGTCGTCGCCCGGCGAGACCACCGGCTTGCCGGTCGCGTCGAACGTGGTCTGCTGCGTCACCCGCGCGATCAGGCGTACATCGATCGGGTCGGATGCGCCGCCGGCGCCTTCGCGCCGGAACACGATGAAGTGCAGATGTCCGTCAGGCAGCGTGGTCTCGCTCGGCTTGGTGATCGCCGCCGAGATCGCCACGCGCGGGTCCGGCGCCCGCCCCTGGATCAGTTGCAGCTCGTAGAGCTTGCCGCCGCTCTCGGCGTAGACGCCGTAGGCGGTCGGCAACGGCCGCCTCGGCGCCGGCGGCGCGGCGGGCATGGCCGGCGCCGGGACGGCGGCGACCACCGCCGGCCTCTGCGGTTGGGCTGGCGCCGGCGCGAGCGTGCCGGCGATCATCGCGCGCGCCGCGGCGAGTGACACACCGCGTTGCTGCAACAGGACGACGGCTGCGATCAGCCCAAACAGAGCCAGCATCGCAACGTAACGCAGCGGCGCCGACGACGACCACAGCGGACGGCGCGGCGGCACCGCCGGCGCGAGCGTCGTGACGAATGCCTCCTCGACATCGATCCGGGAAGGCCCCTCGATCCTGCGCGCAGCGCCCGCCGCCTCCAGGAAAGCGGGCAGCGCCCGCGCCGGCGGCACGGCGAATTTTTCGAACCGATTGTCGCGGGTGTGCGCTTCGACGCCTTCGATCGCCGCTTCCAGCGCCTGCATCAGACGCTGTTTTTCCGCGGGATCCTCGTGCGCGAGCTGCTGCAGCTTCTGCCGCGCGAGCTCGTAGACCGCGCTGCGCAGCTGCTGCGGGTCGGAACTCACGGAGTCGATGGTCCGCGCCAGCACCAGCGCGAACTCCACCTCGGGGTGCGCGGGGCCGATGTCCCTGACCGTCCTCTGGGCCGGCGTCGACGTCATAAATGTTAGTCTGGTTTGCCCATAATGTTACAACATTGTAGGTGGCTTCTACTGTTAACACAAATGACAAAGCCCGCAGATGACGCCGCGGTCTGACGTTACCAATCCGAGCAGCAGCAGGGTTCATTGAGCCGTTCTTTGCAGATCCTGGACGACTGGTTCTTCGCGCCGAAGCGGGATCGCCGATCCTGGCCGGACCTCGTGCTGCTTGCGGGGTGGATCGCGCTGGCGGGCTTCCAGATCGCCCGTCACGTGATGTGGCGCGACGAGGTCCGCGCGCTCACCATTGCGCTGAACGGCGACGATCTGTTCGCCATGCTGAAGGGGCTGCATGGCGAGGGCCACCCTGCCCTTTGGTACCTGCTGCTGCGCGGCGCCCATGCGGTGTTCGGCCGGGTCGAGGTGCTGCCCGCGGTTGCCTTCGTGGTCGGGCTCCTCACGGCCGCATTGCTGATCTTCCGCTCGCCGTTCCCGCGGCCGCTGGTCCTGCTGCTGATCACGAGCCACGCGCTGCTCTTCGAATATGTCGTGATGGCCCGGAATTACGGTATCTCGGCCCTGTTCCTGTTCGCCATCGCGGCCTGCTATGCGGCCCATCGCGACCGCGGCGTCCTGCTCGGCGCGCTGTTGTTCCTGCTCGCCAACACCAATGTGGTCGGTGCGATCATGGCCGGCGCGTTCCTGCTGTTCTGGCTGCTCGACCTGCTCGAGGCCCAACGCGCGACCCAACCCGGCTGGCGCTGGTCGCCGCAACTGACCAATTTCGCGATCAATGCCATCATTGCGACAATCGGCGTCGCGATCTGTGCGGTGACGATGCTGCCGACCTATAACGACGCGGCGGCCCGGGACTGGTCGCACGCTTCACCGCTGGCGGCTGCAATCCTTTCGCTGGTGAACCCCGGCGCGACGTCGCTGGGGGCGCTGTTTGCCAATCTGCTGCCGGGGATTGCGGGTTCGGTGCTGTTGTTCGGCGCGACGCTCGGGCTGTTGCTGCGGCCTCCCGCCTTCCTCGCCGCCCTCGCCGCGCTGCTGCTGACATCGCTGTTCTTCGCCGTCGCCGCCAACGGCGCCTACCGCCACGCCGCGGTCTGGCTGTGTTTCCTGATCACGCTGTACTGGATCGGCTGGAGCCGGATCACCGCGCCATCCGCCTCGCCGTTGGCGGCGATCGGACGCGTGTCGCTCCTGCTGGTGCTCGCGATCCAGAGCGCGGCAGGCGTCAACGATCTGCGCAACGCCGTGACCGGCGTTGTCGCGAGCCGCAGCGCCGATCTCGGCCGCCTGATCGCCTCACGTGCCGATCTCACCAACGCGGTCATCCTCAGCGAGCCGGAATGGCTGGTCGAGGCGCTGCCCTACTACGTCAAGAACCCGCTCTATCTCGCCCGCGACCACAAATTCGGCAGCGTCGTGATCTTCACGCGCAAGGGCCGGATGGACGGCGATCTCGGCGAGACGCTGCGGCTGGCACGCGAGCTCCGCGAGACATCAGGCGCCCCCGTCATCATCCTGCTGGCCTATCGGCTCGACGAGATCACGCCCGGCCAGATCTACGACCAAGGCAAGGACTGGCGGACGTTCCGTGCCTCGGCCGCAGAGATCCGCGATTTCCGCGAAGCGACCACGATGATCCGCCGCTTCGATCCCGCCAAGACCGACGAGAGTTTCGACGTCTACCTCCTCAAATAGGCGATCGATCGAGGACGACAGGAAAGGACCCGCGCGATGGCGCTGATGGACAGCAAGCTCGACACCCGCAAGCTGCCGGCCGCGGGCATCCGGCAATACCTTGCCATCCTGCGGCTCGATCACAGCACCAAGCACATCTTCATCATTCCCGGGATCATTCTCGCCTGGCTGTTGCGCGGCGCGCGAGGCGATGATCTCGCCGTCTCCGTCACGCTCGGCCTTGCGGCCGCGATCTGCATCGCGTCGGCCAACTACGTGATCAACGAATGGTTCGACCGCGAGTTCGACCGGCATCACCCGACCAAGTCGCAGCGCTCCGCGGTGCAAAGCGTGATGGACGGCAAGATCATCGGACTCGAATGGCTGCTGCTGATCGCGATTGGGCTTATCTGCGCGGCTGCGAGCAGCCGTCTGATGCTGTTCGCGGCCGGCGTCTTCGCCTTGCAGGGCATCGTCTATAATGTCCCGCCGCTGCGCAGCAAGGACAAGGCCTATTTCGACGTCATCTCGGAGTCCGTCAACAATCCGCTGCGGCTGTTGATCGGCTGGGCGATGATCGACCCGACCTCGCTGCCGCCGGGCTCGGTGATCCTGTGCTACTGGTTCGGCGGCGCGTTCCTGATGGCCGCCAAGCGGCTGTCGGAGTACCGCGAGATCGCCGCCTCCCATGGCAGGGAGCTATTGGCACGCTACCGCGCAAGCTTCGCCCATTACACCGAAGTGTCGCTGACCGCTTCCTGCCTCAGCTATTCGCTGTTCTCGGTGTTCTTTTTGTCGGTGTTCCTTGTGAAGTACCGCATCGAGTACATCCTCGCGATGCCGCTGGTGGTGATGCTGTTCACGGCCTATTTCTCGATGTCGACGTCGCCGGGCTCGTCGGCGCAGAAGCCCGAGAAGCTCTATGGCGAGCGCGGCCTGGTGCTGATCGTGCTGGCGCTGGTCGCCGTCTTCCTCGTGGCGAGCTTCGTCGACATGCCGTTCCTCGCGCGGCTCGCGGAGCAGCACTACATCACGCTGGAATGAGGCCGTCGGGATTGTTATTTGAGCATGATCTTGTCGGAAAACCGCTTCGCACTTTTCCGGATCATGCTCATCGCCGGCGCGGATGCGCCTTCTGGTGCCACGCCCAGGCCGAGCGAATGATGTGGCCGAGGTCCGATCGCCTCGCCTTGAAGCCGAGGCCGCTCTCCGATTTGGAGGGATCGGCGACCAGGATCGGCGGATCCCCGGCCCGGCGTTCGCGCACCACGCTCGGCACCGCCTCGCCGGTCTCGGCGCGGATCGCGTCGAGCACCTCGCGCACCGAATAGCCGGTGCCGGTGCCGAGGTTGAACACGCCGCCGGCGTCGCCCTTCAGCAGCAGTTCGAGCGCAGCGATATGCGCCGCGGCGAGATCGTCGACATGGATGTAGTCGCGCACCGCGGTGCCGTCAGGCGTGTCGTAATCCTCGCCGAAGATCGCAAAGTCCGGCACGTGCCCGAGCAGCGCCATCAGCGCGCGCGGGATCAGATGCGTCTCGGGATCGCGCAGCTCGCCGATGCTGCCGGAGGCATCGGCGCCGCAGGCGTTGAAGTAGCGCAGGCAGACCGAGTTGAACCGATAGGCCGCGCGGTAATCGGCCAGGATCTGCTCGATCATGAATTTGGAGCGGCCGTAGGGATTGACGGTCGGGCCTGCGGCACTCTCCGGAATTGGATCGCGCCCGGCATTGCCATAGACGGCACCGGTCGAGGAAAACACCAGGCGGTCGCAGCCCGCCTCGCGCATGCCGCGCAGCAGGCCGAGCGTGCCGGCGACGTTGTTGGAGAAGTATTTCTGCGGATCCGCGACGGATTCGCCGACCGCGCTGAACGCGGCGAAATGCATCACGGCGAGCGCCTTGTGCTCGCGGATGGTGGCGGCGATCTTGTCGTGATCGGCGATGTCGCCGAGTACCAGCGGTCCCCATTGCACGAAATTGCGATGGCCGGTGGACAGATTGTCATAGACGACCGGAACGAACCCCGCCTCGGCAACCGCCTTGGCGCAATGGGATCCGATATACCCCGCGCCGCCCGTGATGAGAATCGAACCCCTGCTCGTCATTGAAAAGGTCGTCCCTGCGCGGACCAATCCTGCGCATCAACAGGCGCAGTGATCGCATGGGTACGACATTCCGTCTGGCGTGGCAAAACGGCGATGCGAATAGCGTTAAGACCGCACGGATTTGCCGCCGGTGGAACCGTTAACGCGACCCCAGCGGAACGTTGCTCTGTTGCCCGACCGGCGGCCCGTATCGTGACGGCCTCCCATTCGGGTAAGCCGGCGTTGCCGGCGGCACCGGCCGGGTCGCCTGCGGCCGCGACGTCGGAACGCCGCCGCCCGGTCCGTCGATCGAATAGCGGGTCGCGCCCTGCGTGGTCTGCCCGGTGCCCTGCGCGAGCGCGGGAGCAACTGTGGCAACGACCAGCGTCGCGGTTGTGACAAGGCCGGCCAGCTTCATCTCGATGCCCTCGATAAGTCGGATCGGAGTCAACCGGTCAGGCGTCCGATCGTTCCGCCGACCGTCGCAGCCTTCGCGATCATCGGCCTTCCTCGAACGAAAAGTGGCGCGGCGAAATGTCTCGCCGCGCCACGTTCGATCGATGGAGCTCTAGCCTTGAGAAGTCAGGCGCCGACCTGCGCGACGGCGGCCCAGTGATCGGGATTTGCCGGGGTCTGCATCCGGACCCAGCGATAGCGCGCCTGCGACCAGCTGCGGATCTGCGCGTTCAGATTGTCGAGTACGATGTCGCCGCCCTGGGCGCGGACCACCAGCACGAGATGATGCTCGCCCCAGGACGTCACCACCTCGCTCAGCAGCAGATTGCGCATCGGCCAGCCGCGCGCCAAGAGTTCATGGCGCTTGCTGACCGCATAGTCGTTGCAATCGCCGCGCGCCGGATTGATCAGCCATTCCTCGCCGGCCAGGCCGCGTTCGTTTCGCTGCGGCGCGATGCTGCGATTGACCGAAGCGTTGACCTCGATCAGGTCGGCGATGCGCTGCTTGGTCAGACGCGTCGCGCCGCCGCGGAACACCATGCGGGCGCGGGGCTTCGGCTTGCATTCATCGGCATAGCGCATGCAGAACATGGTGTAGGCCATCGGCGCCAGCGTCGGCTCGCTGAAGCGTATCTTCTCGACCACGCCGCGCAGCGGCAGCGGGAAGCCGATCATTCCAGCCTGGGTGTCCCGCGCGCTGGTCCCGAGCGCGACGATGGCCAGCAGCAAGGCCATCACTCTCTTGACGTTGTACATTGTTCACTCCCCACCGTGACGGGAAGCATGTACGGGAAATGTCTTGAGCTTAGGCTCAAGCGCGCGGCGGCATTTGCCTCAAATGCCCTGACGCGCGCTTGCAGTCCGTTAACCAAGCAAGGTTCCCGTGCCGGCAAGCCTTTCGGCTGCGGAGTGATAACGCGCGTGCCGGCTAACGGATCGCAGCGTTATCGGTATTTTCGGGAGCCTTTTGCCGCGGCTTCGGCGGATGCGGCCGTCGGGCGCAGGATCGGTTGCGGCGCAGGATTTCTCGTTCCCATGCAAGCATGGTTAGCCTGACGTGAAGCAGCCGGCCGGCTTTGTTAATGCTAGATCGTCACGCGCTGCCGGGGTGCGATACCGCACCAGTTCATGACGAGATCGGCGAGCGTCTTGATCTCGATATCCGCGGGCGTGCCGCCGGCGAAATCGGCGACCGATTGTCCCAATGCGACGGCGCGAACATAGGCCGAGCGGCTTCCGATCATCGGCCCGATCTCTTCGTCGAGCGTATCCAGTTCCTCGATCAACTGCTGGCCTTCCAGCGTACGCTGATCGACGCGGTTCGGCACGATCATGGCACGGAGCGCGGTTCGCCGCGAGGCACGCACCTCCCGCACGATGTCGAGCGTCCGCGCGGTGGCCTCGATGTCGAGGCCGGACGGCGTGCACGGCATCAGCACGATGTTGGCGACCGCGAGCACGGCGCCCAGCACGCGATCGTTGGGCGCTGAGTCCACGACGATGATCTGATGCGGGATCTGGCGCATCAGCTTGGCCCATTCGGCTACCGGGCGGGTTTCCGGATCAAGCTGGTAGACCGGGAACGTCAAATTACCGGGCTCGGCCCAGTGACAGGCCGACGCCTGGGAATCGGCGTCGACCAATCCCACCACGCCAGTGCGCCGGTCTAGTTCTGCGGCCAGCAGGACCGCGAGAGTCGTCTTTCCGACCCCGCCCTTGCGCTGGGCAACCGAGATGACAAGCGGCATCGCAAACTCCTGGCGTTATCCCCCGTGCGTGCGCGGGAGGACACCTTCATCAACGAGCGTCAGCATCCGCGGCAGACAGACCCGCTTCGCGTCGTAATTGTCCCTCACGAAGCTCCGCGCCTTCATCCGCATCTTCTTGAAGGCCTTGGGCCGTGACAGCACCGAGACTACCTGATCCGACAGCGCATCAATATCAAAAAACGGCGCCAGCAGGCCGTTGCCGTCAGAGATGATGTCGCGAAGCGGGGCGGTGTCCGATGCCACCACCGCGCATCCCGCGCTCATCGCCTCCAGCAGCGACCATGACAGCACGAAGGGATAGGTCAGGTAGACGTGCACCGAGGAGATCTGCAGCAGCTCGAGATAGGGTTCCCGCGGAATCCGGCCGAGGAAATGCACGCGGCGAAGGTCGATATCCGACTTGATCTCGTCCAGGAACATCGACTTCCAGCTCGAGCCCTTGGGCGGATTGGCGCCGTACGATGTCCCGGTGCCGCCGACGATCACGACCTGCGCATTCGGCCGCGCCGCCAGGATCTTCGGCAGCGATCGCATGAAGACATGGAATCCGCGCACCGGCTCCAGATTGCGCGAGACGTAGGTGATCACCTCGTCGTCCGCCGACAATATCGCGCCGTTCGGCAGCTGAAACCGCGCGACCGGATTGGGCTTCACCTCGTCGGTGTCGACGCCTTCGTGGATGACCTCGATCTTGCTCTGAAACTCGCGGGGAAAGGTCGAGCGCTGCCATGGCGTCGGCGAAACGCCGGTGTCGCATTCGGTGAGCGCCAGCAGCGTGGTCGCATTCTTCAAATGCAGCGCGACGTTGCCGTCGAGGCCCGTCATGGGAAACTCGGGATCGAAGCCGACGTCCCTGCCCTCGGCGCCGTAGTAGAATTCGCAATAGAGGATGATCCGCGCTTTCGGAAACATCGTGCGCAGCGGCAGCGTCTCGCCCCAGCCGGGATGCGCGAAGATCAGGTCGGGCACGAAGCCCTGGCCCGACAGCGACGACAGCGCATACAGAACCTCTTCGGCACGCCGCGCTTCGACATCGAAGCGGCGGGCGAAAGGATGGACCGGCGAGGAATCCGACTTGGTGGTCGAATATTTGAGCAGCCTGATATCCGGCGTCGTCGTCGCAGTCGACGACCCGACGGCAACGACCTTGTTGCCGGGCTGCTCCGCGAGCGCCCGCGCAATGTGGCGGTACTGGGCTGGAAAGTTATTGTGGACGAAGAGGACGTTCATTGGCGGGCGGGCGCGCCCCCCGGCCGCGCGATCTTCGATTGAGGTCAGGGTCGGCATCATGACCGGCAGTGTGTCATCGATATGCACGGGTGAAACTATCTTACCGGATTAACATTAAGCCCCCTTCTATCACACAGATTTTTGGGGCACACTGCGGGAGACATATCAATCCATTCCGTTAAGCTCGCAGGCGACGATGAACGAACAGATTCAGCAGAAAACCATTGATCTGGCACGGGGTCTCTTCCTGGTTCGGTACAATGGCGCGGAGGATAAAACATCACCTCCGGTGGTACGCGTCTATGCGGATCGCGCCAGTGTTAACAATTGTAATATCATTACCGGACCCGATGTGGTCAATGGAACCCTGTTCGCGCCCGAGACCGCGCTGGTCGTGTCGGTCGCCCGGCCAAGCCGCGTGATCGTCGAGGTCACGGCGGGGCGCGTCGGCGGATCGACCGCCGCCAATATCAAGATCGAGCCGCTAACGCAGGGACAGCCCCAAGCGCAGTTCCAGGGACAGTTCCAAGCCCCGCCGGCCGTGCAGCCGGCGAGCCAGCCGTACGACGCGTTCGAACCCGATCCCGGGTATGACCGCGGCGGACCAAGCGACCTCAAGCTGCTCGCACATGTTGCCGGTCTGGGTGATGTCACGGTCGGTCCGAATACCTGGATTGCCGGACCGTCCGCGCCGGCCCGAATCGAGGGCATTTCGCTGGAATGGCCGAACAAGCCGCACGATCTCAACCTGCAATATGCGGTCAAATTCGCCAGGCCGCAGCGGGGCGACAACCAGTTCGTTCCGCTTGGAACCTTTGCCGGAACCCGCGGACGCGCGCTGGCCATCACGGGGTTCTCGCTGGAAGCCACAGGTCCGAGCGTGGATCGCTACACCATCTCGGCCGAGACCATATTCCTGGGAGCTCCCGCCCTGCGGGTCACCGGAAACCGGATCGTGGTGTCGGGCCCTTCGGGCCGGGAACCGCTGGTGGGCCTCAAGCTCAATCTCGAAGAACGCCGGGTGCAGGCAGCGCCGCTGGCGCCGCAGCAGCCGCGGCGCGCCGAACCCATCAATCCGGCGCCACGCGTCGATGGACCGCGCCTCGAGGGACGCGTGCGCGTGTTCCGGAGCCGGCAGAGCGCGGTCAAGACGGCGGGCTGATCAAGGCAGATAAGGGCGACAGTTGACCGCCAACGCGCGCAGGATCGCATTTACGTCCAAAGCGCTCCACCACGCCGATCTCGAGCGCGCCGCTGTTGCAGCGCTCGAGGCGCGTGATTTCCGTCGTGCGTTCGCGCTCGCCGACCGCCGCTGCCGGATCCTGCCGCATCCGGGCGCGCGCGCTCACCTGCTGCGCGCAGAAGCGCTGTTTCATCTCGACCTCAGGGATGCCGCCGTCGCCAGCGTGGCCAGGGCGATCGAGCTCGAACCCGACGACCTGGTCGCAGCACGGCGAATGATGGCGTGGGGCGACGGTCTTCAGCAGGTCGAGGCCGCGCGAGGCGTCGCGCGGCGCGACGACGATCCGGATTCGGTCAGGAGTGCCCTCGTGCTGCTCGAACAGAGCGGCCAGGATTGCTGCGCGCGCGTCGACTTCCTCGACGAGGAGGTGAAGGGATGGGTGACGTGGCGAGGGGCTGATGACCCGCACCTTTCGCTGGCGCAGGCGGATCAATCCAGCGCCCTCCAGCTTCCGTCCGATCCCCGTCACAGATTCGCGCTCGGCGGGAGGCGCGCCGCGAGCTTCCGCCTGATACGGCCGGTGTCCGAGACCTCGCAACGCCTCGAGATCACGCAGGCCGACCGGGTCATCGCAAGCATCCAACTCCCGGCCAACCGCGTACCGGATCGCCGGCGCGCAGCACAACGGCCGGCTCGCGCCCGAAACGGCGAAACTCCCCCGCTCACCATTATTATCCCGGTCTACCGGGATCTGGCCGCAACGCGCGCCTGCATCGAGAGCGCATTGACTGCCGCCGCCTGCACGCCGGGCTCGACCATCGTGGTCGTCGATGATGCCTCGCCCGAGCCCGACATCAAGCGTCTGCTCGGCGAACTGGCGGCCGAGTTGCGCATCCGGCTCCTGACCAACGCGCACAATCTCGGCTTTGTCGGCGCGGTCAACCGGGCGCTCGCCGAGACCGGTGCCGGCGACGTCGTGCTGCTGAATGCGGACACGATCGTGCCGAAATACGCGCTGCAACGCTTGCGCAGCGCGGTGCGCGCGACGCCGGGCGTGGGAACGGCGACGCCGCTGTCGAACAACGGCGAGTACACCAGCTTTCCAGTGCCGAACCGGTCAAATCCCCTGCCCTCACCTGCCGAACTGGAGTTGCTGGACGAACTTGCAGGCAGCGCAAACTCCGGGATCGCCGTCGACATCCCCAACGGCATCGGGTTTTGCCTCTACATCACCCGCGAATGCCTCGACGCCGTGCGGGAGCTCTCCGACGACTTCTATCGTGGCTATCTCGAGGACGTCGACTTCTGCCTGCGCGCCGCCGAGGCCGGCTTCCGCAACGTGTGCATCCCTTCGGTCTTTGTCGGACACGAGGGCTCGCGCTCGTTTCTCGGCGAAAAGCGTTCGCTGGTGCTGCGCAATCTGCGCGTTCTCGAGCACCGTTACCGGCGCTACGCGACGGAGTGCGCCGCGTTCCTGCTTGCCGATCCGCTTCGCGATTGCCGCGCGGCGCTCGAGCTCAAGCTGCTCGCGAACGAACGACACCCCACCGGGGCGCACGTCATCCTGTGCGGCTCCCCAATCGGCCGGGAGATTGCGATCCGGCGGTGCGGCCAGCTCGCGGCGGAGGATCAGCGCGGCCTGGTCGTGCAGATCCGCGCGGAGGGACAACGTCAGCTCGCTGCAATCTTCGATCCGGATGATGGCGCTCCGCAGTCGATCGCCCTCGACGTTGCGACGCCAGAAGGGTGCGAAGCCCTTCTGAAGCTGCTCGCCGATCTCGGAGTCCGGTCGCTCGAGATCGCGGAGCCGAACCGCATCCCGGGGACCTGCCTGGCGCAGCTCACACACCATTTCGCCTATGACCTGCTGATCACCGACACCGGACTTGCAGCCCGCGCCGCGGTTGGATCAGGCGCACATCCGGATTGGACAGACCTGATCGCCGGGGCGCGGCGCGTGGCTGTGATCGGTGAAGACGGGGCCGCCTTTTCCGAAGCAGTCCTCGGCCTGCAAGCGACCCGCCTGACCGATCCTCCCGCACCATGCCCCCCGCATCGCGCCGCGAGCGGCCCGGCGCGGCTCGGCGTGCTTGCCCTGCGCGCAAGCGCCGCGGAATTCCGCTTCGTCAGAGCGCTCAGCGATCAAATGGCCGATGCCGACGAAGACGCCGAGATCGTCGTGCTGGGTACCACGCTCGACGATCTCAAGCTGATGCAACGGACCAACGTTACGGTCAGCGGCGAAATCGCAGTCGACGAAATTGCCACGCTCATCGAAGGTCACGGCATCACCAAACTGGTTCTCGACATCGGCGAACCGGCGTTCGGGCATCCATTGGCGGACGCGCTGCTGGCTACCGGACTGCCGGCCGCCGCGACACAGTGGATTGCGACACCGCCGGCGCGCGGCCGAACAACCGACCTGAGGCTGCCGCCGGGCCTTGATTCCGATCAGACGATTGCGGCCGTGCTCGGCTGGGTGGTCGAGGATGTCCAGCTACATCCCGATCGGAGGAGCGGCCGGCACAGGCGGCAGGTTGGCGCGCGGCTTCCATGACCGCGGCGGCCATGCAAGCGAAGAGAACGGCGTCGAATCCAACCCCAGCAGCGGGCTGTAATAGGGATCGTCGATCAGCACCTCGCCCCATTTCGCGCGCAGCATCGACAGCTCGCGCTTGAAGCGCGCCTTGCGATCCGGCGCGGAATCGCGGCCCCGGCTTGCCGATTCCAGATGCACGAGCTTCGCATCCGGCGAAAATACGATCCGCTTTCCGAGCTGGCGCAGCTTCAGGCACAAATCGATATCGTTGAAGCTGATCGGAAAGCGGATCTCATCCATGCCGCCGACGGCCAGGAAATCGCGCTTGCGCATCAACAGGCATGCTCCCGTCACCGCCGAACATTCGTGCGCCACCTGGAGCAGATCGCCGTAGCCGGGATCACCATCCATCCGGTCGTTGAAGGCGTGGGCGGCCGAGAAATTCGCCCCCAGCACCACTCCGCCATGCTGCACGACACTGCTCGGCCAGAGCAGCTTGGCGCCGACGGCTCCGACATCGGGAGCCGCGAGCCGCCACAGCATCTCAGACAACCAGCCGTCGTCGAGCGCCTCGATATCATTGTTGAGAAAGCAGATGTTCTCCGTGTCGACGCAATCGACGGCGGCATTGTTGATGAATGCGAAGTTGAACGGCCCTTCGACCGAGATGACGTCGATGTCCTCGGCGGACAGGCTCTCCAGATAGTCCAGCGTTTCAGGCTCGGACGAGCTGTTGTCGACGACGAGAATCCGGGCGTTGGTCTCATTTGCGGCCGGCGTGACCGTCTCGATGCATCGCTTGAGCAGCTCGGCGCGATTTCTGGTCGGGATGATGATCGTGGTGCGCTCGTTCCAATCGACGGTGCGCTTGACCTGAACGGCAGGAAGCAGACCCGCCTTTCGCGGCTCGACATTCGCCTCGATGCCGGCCCTGGCAAAATAGGCCTTGCTTGCTGCGGCCAATTCGATGGTCGCAGCCGCCGCATCGATCTGCGGCAATGCCGCAACTGCTCCCGGAAGATGATAGGTTCGATCAGGTTCCGCGCAGGACAGGAAGATATCGTAGAGCGACGCCGCCGAGCGCAGCGCTTCGAGGGCGTGGTCCCGGCGCACCGCAAAGCAATATGCCCCATAGCCCTGCTCGAGCGCGCGTTCGAGATCGAATGCGGAAAACGCCAGCGGCCACACCGCGCCGGCGCCCGCCGGGACCTCGACGTCGCCGTAGACCAGATCGCAACCGGGTTCGGACGCGAAGACATTGGCGACGCGCTGCAACGCGTCCTCGGCGAGGATCGTCCCGCTCAGACAGAAAACAAAGTACTCGCTGTTGGCGGCATCGCCGTCGACAAACTCGCGCGCCGCGTTCGGATCGAACTGGCTGAAGCCGCGCGCCGGCAGGCACACCGCCGACCACGCCGTGTGCCGCTGGGCTTCGAGGCTTTCGATGCTTTCGTCCACCCTGACCTCGCCGATCAGGACGACCGTGGCTTCAGATGGAATCTCGGACCGCTCGAATTCCGTCGTCGGCGAGAAGCGCTCTTTCCAGCCGCGATAGGCGTGAAGCGGCATCGAGGCCGGCAGCACCCGGTCGAACAGCTCGCCGCGCAATCGCTCGCTCTCCCAGCGTCCGAGACCCGCGAGCGTTTGCTCCAATCCGCGCTCGAATGCGACAAAGGCAACCGGCTCCGAGATCAGATTCCGTCCCGAAATCGTCCGCGCCGAAAGTCCTCGCATGCGGCCGTCGGCAAAATGCTCGGGCAGATGGAAATCGATCCGGCGGCCGACGCCGAACTCGCCGCCGCGCGCAACATTGGTCCAGCCGGTCGGCTTCACGGTCATCACCGGCCGTTGCGCAATCAGGATTTCGACGTCTTCGTCGATGTCCTGCGCAAGCCAGCCTTCGAAGCGCAGGCCTCCGACCCATTCGATATCGCCAATGCGGTGCCACCGCGCGTCCGGTACTGCGACATCGCAACGAATCGGAGTGCCGACCGGACTTCCGATATTTGCCAATCGCGCCTCAACGATCCCGGCGCTGGAGCTGACTTCTTCCTGCACGTTGAAGGTAAAACCAAAACGGCCGTCGCCGATCCCGCCGTCGGCGAGCTCTGTTACAAACTCGTCACACAATGATGACATGTATGGCTCGCCGTCGACGAGCAGTTCGACGGTGTAGCGTCGGCCGAGATCGGCGCGGTCATAAACAAACCCAGAAAACGTCGTGCGATCGTATCTGGAGAATTGCGTTTGTACCGACGCGTATTCAGCTCCTGAGGACCTCTGCTTGCCAATCGTCATCGTGCTCATGTCCACCCCTCAAACGGCGGCTCGATTGTCAGTCGATTTCAAGTTGAGAATGTGTCCATGGCGCGCCCGAGGTGACTAGCGCGCACTCACCTGCACCGAGGCAATCACCGTTTGCACAAAAAGCCGCCGGGCTTCAACACAAACTATGCGCTATAAAACTTGGCGTTATCGGCGCTAATTGTGCTAGTGCTAACTCCTCCTCTCCACACTGATCGACGAGCGGATTCATGAAGATTGCAATGGTTGGAACGGGATATGTAGGTCTCGTGTCCGGAGCGTGTTTTGCCGACTTCGGCCATCAGGTCGTTTGCGTCGACAAGGACGGCGGCAAGATCGAAGCCCTGAAGCGCGGCAAGATCCCGATCTATGAGACGGACCTGGACAAGCTCGTCGAGACCAACACCGCCGCGGGACGGCTGACCTTCACGACCGAGCTCGCGCCAGCCGTGGCAGACGCCGATGCCGTATTCATCGCGGTTGGAACACCGTCGCGGCGCGGCGATGGCCATGCGGATCTGAGCTACGTCTACGCTGCTGCCAAGGAGATCGGCGCGGCGCTCAAGAAGTTCACCGTGGTGGTGACGAAGTCGACCGTGCCCGTGGGCACCGGCGACGAGGTTGAACGCCTGATCCGCGAGACCAGTCCCGACGCGGATTTCGCCGTGGCGTCGAACCCCGAATTCCTGCGCGAAGGCGCCGCGATCCAGGATTTCCGCCATCCCGACCGCATCGTCGTCGGCACCGAGGACGAGCGCGCCAAGAGGGTGATGGGCGAAGTCTATCGTCCGCTCTATTTGAACCAAGCGCCGATCCTCTATACCGCGCGGCGCACCGCGGAACTGATCAAATACGCCGCAAATGCCTTCCTCGCCACCAAGATCACCTTCATCAACGAGATCGCCGATCTCTCCGAAAGGGTCGGCGCGAACGTGCAGGAGGTCGCGCGCGGCATCGGGCTCGACAACCGGATCGGAACCAAGTTCCTGCATGCCGGCGCGGGCTATGGCGGCTCCTGCTTCCCGAAAGACACCCGCGCGCTGTTCAAGACCGCGCTCGACCACGACGTCCAGCTGAAGATCGTCGAGGCCACGCTGACCGCGAACGACAACCGCAAGCGCGCGATGGCGCGCAAGGTCGCCAACGTGCTTGGCGGTGAGCTGCGCGGCAAGACGATCGGCGTGCTCGGCCTGACCTTCAAGCCCGATACCGACGACATGCGCGAGGCCCCCTCGATCCCGCTGATCAACGGCCTGATCGACTTCGGTGCCAAGGTTCGGGCTTACGATCCCGTCGGCATGGAGCAGGCCCGCAAGGAATTGCCGGAAATCGAGTACTGCAAGGATGCCTATGAATGCGCGCGGCAGGCGGATGCGCTTGTTATCGTGACCGAGTGGCGCCAGTTCCGCGCGCTCGATCTCAAGCGCATCAAGCAGGAGATGAAGCATCCGGTCGTGGTCGACCTGCGCAACATCTACCGTCCGGACGAGATGGCCGCGCACGGCTTCACCTACGACAGCATCGGCCGGCCGCGCTGAGCGGCCGCAACCGACCGGCGACGATAGCCGCCGGTCAATTCAATCCCGGAGCCCCGTTTCGATCGAATCGAAACGGGGCTCCGGTTTTTTCTGACGCGTTTACGTCGCGCGAGAACGTTCTAGGCGTGGGCGGGCGCACCGAGCTGCACGAATGCATCCAGCTCGTGTGCGAGCGCTTCCTGCCAGGTCGGCATCGCCACACCGAACTGCGCCTTCAGCCGCGACAGATCCAGCCGCGAATTGCCAGGGCGCACCGCCTTGGTCGGGAAATCGGCCGTGGCGATCGGAACGATGTTTTCGACCGCCAGCGTTACGCCGCGCGACCGCAGCCCGCCGACAATGGCCGTGGCGAAGCCGTGCCAGCTGGTTTCGCCGGCGCAAACCAGATTGACGACACCGCCCCTGCGCGCGAGCTGATCGTGCAGCGTGGTGAGGTTCGGCAGAACGATGCCGGCCACCGCACTGGCGATCGCCTGCGCCGTGGTCGGCGCGCCGATCTGATCGGCCACGATCCGCAGCTCCTTACGCTCGCCGGCGAGCCGCGCGATGGTGCGCAGGAAATTGGTGCCCTTGGCGGCATAGACCCACGAGGTGCGCGCGATCAGATGCGCCCCGCCCGCCGCCTGCACCGCGACATCGCCGGCAAGCTTGCTCGCGCCGTAGGCCGACAACGGCTCGGTCGGGCTGTCCTCGCGCCATGACCGGTCGCCTGAACCATTGAAAACGTAATCGGTGGAGAAATGCACCAGCGGCACGCGGTTCGCCGCGGCCCATTGGGCCAGCGCTTCGGGTCCCTTCGCGTTGACCAGGAACGCCAGCTCGCGCTCGTCCTCGGCGCGATCGACCGCGGTATAGGCCGCCGGATTGATGATGAGATCGGGCTTCAGATCGTCAAGCTGAGCCGTCAACTGCTCCGGCTTCGACAGATCGAACTCCGCGGTCGGCGGCGCGATGATCGTGCCGTGGCTTTCCAGCAGCGGCTTGAGCGCACTGCCAACCTGGCCGCGTGTTCCCGTCAACAAGATCCGCATCAGATTTGTCCATAGGTCGGAAGATTGCTGGCGTCGGCAAGCAGCGGCGCATCCGCATCCTTGGCCGACAGCTGTGGCTTATCGACGCCCCAGTTGATTCCGATCGCCGGATCGTTCCAGCGGATCGAGAGCTCGTCCTTGGGGCTGTAGAAGTCGTCGCACTTGTAGAAGAAGTCGGCAGTTTCCGAGAGCACCACGAAGCCGTGGGCAAAGCCGCGCGGCACCCATAACTGCCGGCGGTTCTCCTCGCTCAGCTCAACCGCGACATGCTTGCCGAAATTCGGACTGCCGACACGCACGTCGACGGCAACGTCCAGCACCTTGCCGCGCAGCACGGTCACGAGCTTGCCCTGGGTGACCGGGTTTTGCAGATGCAGCCCGCGCAGCACGCCATAGGCCGAGCGGGACATGTTGTCCTGCACGAACGGACGCGCAATGCCGTGCTCGACATAACGGGGCGACTGATAAGTCTCGAGGAAGAAGCCGCGCTGGTCGCCGAACAGCTTCGGCTCGACGATCAGAACTTCAGGAAGCTCGGTCTTGATGACGTTCATTTAACATTTGTTCCAGTTTGACGCGCCCGAAATGTTAATTTCCCTCTCATAACAAACTTGTGCGGCGCACGCTATATGTTATGTTTTGATAGTCAAATTGTGAGGGACCATGAAAGGCATTATCCTTGCCGGTGGCACCGGCTCGCGCCTCTATCCGGTGACAACCGTTGTCTCCAAGCAGCTGCTGCCCGTGTTCGACAAGCCGATGATCTATTATCCGCTGTCGACGCTGATGCTCGGCGGAATCCGCGATATCCTGATCATCTCGACGCCGCAGGACAAGCCGCTGTTCCAGCGCCTGCTCGGCGACGGCAGCGAGATGGGTGTCCGGTTCGAGTACGCCACGCAGGAGACCCCGCGCGGTCTGGCCGACGCCTTCATCGTCGGACGCGACTTCATCGGTGATGACTCCGTCGCCCTTGTGTTAGGTGATAACATTTTCTACGGCCACGGCCTGCCGAGCATGCTCTCGGCCGCCTCGATCCGCAAGAAGGGCGCGACCGTGTTCGGCTACGTCGTGAATGCGCCGGAGCAGTATGGCGTGATCGAGCTGGACGGCACCGGGCGGGCGCTGTCGATCGAGGAGAAGCCGAAGCGGCCGAAGTCCAACGTCGCCGTGACCGGCCTCTATTTCTACGACAATGACGTGGTCGAGATCGCCGCCGGGATCAAGCCGTCGCCGCGCGGCGAGATCGAGATCACCGACGTGAACAAGGCCTATCTCGAGCGCGGCGACCTCTATGTCGAGGTGCTCGGCCGCGGCTTCGCCTGGCTCGACACCGGCACCCACTCCTCGCTGGTCGAGGCCAGCCATTTCGTCCAGATCCTGGAGCAGCGCCAGGGCCTGCGCATCGCCTGCCCCGAGGAGATCGCGCTGCGCCAGGGCTACATCTCGCTCGAAGCCTTCGCGAGGGTGGCCCAGAAGACCGCCAAGAGCAGCTACGGCGAGTATCTGCTGTCGGTCTACCGTTCGTTCCAGGGTCAGCCCCGCACGGCAGAGGTATTCAAACATGCGGTTTAAGGGATCGACGATCTTCGTCACCGGCGGCGCCGGCTTCATCGGCTCCGCCGTGGTCCGTCACCTGCTGCGCGACACCCATGCCCGCGTCGTCAACATCGACAAGCTGACCTATGCGGCGAACCTGGCCTCGCTGCCCGGTTCGAGCGAGAGCCTGAACTACACCTTCGAGAAGGCCTGCATCTGCGAAGGACAGGTGCTGCGCCGGCTGTTCGAAAAGTATCAGCCCGATGCGGTGATGAACCTTGCCGCGGAGAGCCATGTCGACCGCTCGATCGACGGCCCCGGTGAATTCATCCAGACCAACATCGTCGGCACCTTCACGATCCTGCAGGAGACGCTGCGGCACTGGCGCACGCTTTCGCCCGAGAAGCGCGACGCGTTCCGCTTCCTGCACATCTCGACCGACGAGGTGTTCGGTTCGCTCGGCGACGAAGGGCTGTTCACCGAGACCACGGCCTATGCGCCGAATTCGCCCTACTCGGCCAGCAAGGCCTCGTCGGATCATCTGGTGCGCGCCTGGCGCGAGACCTACGATCTGCCGACCCTGGTGACCAACTGCTCCAACAATTACGGCCCCTATCACTTCCCGGAAAAGCTGATCCCGCACATGATCATCAAGGGGCTCGCCGGCGAGCCGCTGCCGGTCTATGGCGACGGCCAGAACATCCGCGACTGGCTGTTCGTCGAGGATCACGCCAAGGCGCTGACCCTGGTGCTCGAACGCGGCGAGGTCGGCGAGACCTACAATGTCGGCGGCCGCAACGAGCGCACCAACCTGCACGTCGTGGAGAGCATCTGCGACCTGCTCGATGAGGTCGTGCCGGCCGCGGCCGGCCCGCGGCGCCAGCTGATCAACTTCGTCGCCGACCGGCCCGGCCATGACCGCCGCTACGCCATCGACGCCACCAAGCTCGAGACCGAGCTCGGCTGGCGCGCCGCGGAGAATTTCGAGACCGGCATCGCCAAGACGGTGCGCTGGTATGTCGACGAGCAGCCCTGGTGGCGCGCGATCCTGGAGCGTGGCTACAAGGTCGAGCGCGTCGGCCTGAACCAGTAGCCGCCGATCTCTCCAAATCAACGGCGTGGATAGCCAATCGGAAGCCGAGAACCGCGATGACGATTCAACTGAATCTCATCGCGGTTTGACGAGCCGCGACCGCCTTCCGACGGTGGATTGGCAGCCACCCGCCCAACAGCAAATCGAGAAACCACGGGAGCCCGCCATGAAAATCGCAATGGACGGTCAGGAACTGACACTGTTCAAGAGTTTCGTGGATCTCTCGAAGCGCTATCTCGAATTCGGCTCGGGGGGCAGCACCTGGCTCGCCTGCCAAACCAGGAAGGAGTGGGTCATTTCGATCGATTCCTCCGCGGAATGGCTCGCCAATGTCGGCGACGCCACGCAAGGCGCGAGCACCAAGCCGCTGCTGCTGCATGTCGATATCGGCAAGCTCCGCGAGTGGGGCTATCCGGTGGAGAAGGAGAAGGAGAGCTCCTGGCCCGAATATCACGAGCGCGTCTGGGATCGCCCCGAAAGCAAGACGGCCGACCTGTATTTCGTCGACGGCCGATTCCGCGTGGCCTGCTTCGTGCAGTGCGTGCTGCACGCCGCACCGGGAGCCTTCATCGCAATCCACGACTTCGAGAACCGTCCCCACTACCATTCGGTGCGGACCGTCGCCCGGGAAATCGCCCGTGCCAACAACATGTCGATCTTCCAAAGGCCGACGGAGATCGATCTCCGCGCCGCGCAACAGCTGCTCGAGAAATACCGGCTGGAGCCTCTGTAAGGGAACCAGCGCCTCAGTAGCCGATCGCTGCGGGTCAGAGATCACTTCAAAAGCGAAAAGGGCGCGCCGCCTGGCGCGCCCTCTCCATTGAGGAAATCACTGTCCCGGCTTCAGCCCTGGACCAGTTTCTTCAGCTCCGGAAGGAACCTCTGGATCGTCGCGTCTTCCAGATCGTTGCGGTCACGCAACGTGAAGAACTCCATGGCGCGGATCTTTTCAGGATCGCCGTCGCCGAGCGGCCGGCCGCGCTCGCGCTTCTTCAGCAATTGCTGCTTTGACTTCGTGTAGTAGTGATTGATCACGAGCTTGTCCCGCTTGGGAGCGGTACAGCGCCCGCCGATCGGGAAAACCGGCGTGCCGTCTTCGGCGACGTAGCACCCCAGAACAAGCGATTGATGGGGATGCAGATAGGACACGATGGTGTCGGGCCGCACGATCGACTTCATGATGAAATGATCCGGGAAGTCGTCCGGAGCACGACGCGTGAAGGACTCGATGCACAGGCCGGCCGGCCTCGCATCGTGACCGTTCGATCCGAAATTCAGCCAATGCACCGCGACCGCCGGCGCCGAGCCGACCTCGGCCAGCACGTCCTTGATGTTGCCGGCCTTGGTCGGAAACAGGTACTCGTCGGCATCGATGAAGGCGCACCATTCGGCACAATTGCGATAGCTGTCGATCGCATGCGAGAAGGCGCGCATCTGGCCGAATTCCCCCTCCACGAAATGATAGGTGATCATTTCGGGCCACGGGAAGGACTCGATCACGGCGCGGGTATTGTCGGTGCTGCCGTTGTCGTAGAGGTAGAAGTGATCAACCCCTACCAGCTTGTGGAAGTGCAGCCACTCCAGCAGATCGTCGCCCTCATTCTTGATGGCACACACCACTGCCAGGCCGTGCTTCTTCCGGTCGACCCCGGCATAAAGCTTCCTCGCCTCCATCACGCGCAGCAGGCCGGCAAACTCGCGGCGCAGGTTCTCGCTCTTCGGAGCCGCGGCGAGTGCCGAAAGGTAGACGTCCTGCGCCTCATGGGCGGATCCCATGTTGAGATCCGCGATTGCAAGCCGATGCAACACCCGCGAGTCGGATGGCAGCTGCTTGACGAGGTCGAGAAGGATTCCACGCGCGCCGGCGAAGTCGCATGCCTGCACGAGCATGGCCGCCTTGGCAAACTGGAATTCCTTGTAATCGCTGAATTGCTGCTCCAACTGCGTGACCGATTGGATCAGCTCGTCGGGTTTCGGATTTGCGATCCGCCCGGAAAAGAAATCTCTAAGCCTTGTCTCGATCTCACTTGCTGGAAGCGTATCGAGATTCACGCCTGAGCTGAAACTAGACAATGCAGGAATTTCCATGTCCAACCTGAGCCGCTCCCCACGAGATCAACAAGCAATTACCATTGGTTCGCACCACGAATTCCCTATTAGCGCACTTATCCTACAAGAATAAGGCTATAACACGCAGCGCTCACATTTAACTGTTGTAAGGTTATTTCGAGGAAAATCAATACAATAGAGAACAGGGCTCGGCGTCATTTGCATGAAACCGTCGCACCGGACGGGAACGATCGGAGATCGTCAATGGACAATGGGAACGAAGCCGTCCGTAAGCCGTTCGCGCTTACGAGAAGGATGTTTTTGACATCGTTATCCGCAAGCCTGCTGCCCGGCTCGCTCAGTTTCCTGGGTTCTGGCCATCCTGCTGCGGCCGCGGCGCCGTCCAGACCGCTCGTCGGAGCCATTCGATGGGACGCGTGGTATGCGCCCGGTTCGCAGCCGACGGAAGCCATGAAGCAATCGCTCGGCCCGCAGAAATATCGCTGGCGCGCGCCCTTCTTCGGGGCGCAACTGAACCGCGATCCGAACGCGCTTGATTTCTCCGCCTCGATCGAGACCGAGATGGACAAGGAGATCGGCCAGGCGATCTTTGCCGGATTGGACTATTGGGCGTTTGCCGGTTACGGCGCCAACCACCCGATGTCGAAAGCGCTCTACACGTTCAGAACGCGCCCGAGGGCGGCCGAACTCAAATACTGCATGTTCACCGAGCTCGGTCGTTGGGGATCGGCAGCCAAGCTATCTCCCCTTCCCCAGGAGCACATCGGCCTGATGGCGGACAAGAACTATCTGCGAGTGGAAGGCGGTCGGCCGCTCTACTTCCTGGGCTTCATCAAGGGTGCAGACGTGCAACGCAGCTGGGGCGGCGTGCAGGGTCTGCGTGCCCAACTGGACAAATTCAGATCCGATGCGAGCGCAGCCGGCCATGGCGAGCCCTATATCGTGCTCGCAGGAGACACCAAATTCCTGAGCCAGGAGGCCGCCAATCTGGGCGCCGACGCGCTCGGCTCATATGCGATTACAACCGGCAACGGCCGCGGCAGCTTTGCGGACCTCGCGAAGTATGCCGAGAAGGGCTGGAATACGCTGGCCGCCAGCCAGGTCCCCGTGGTGCCCACGGTGATGACAGGATGGGACCGGCGCCCGCGCATCGAACATCCCGTGCCCTGGGAGACGTCGCAGCGTCCCGGCGACGGCATCACCAATTTCTATGCAGCACCGACCAAGAAGGAATTGGCCGGCCATCTCGCGCAATCGATCAGCTGGGTGAACAGCCGTGCACCTGACCGCCGCGCCCCCGCGGTGCTGATCTATGCATGGAATGAAAATGACGAGGGCGGCTGGCTGGTGCCGACCCTGCCTTGTCAGACTGACCGCCTGGAAGCCTTGCGTGAAGTTCTCAAAGCGACTGCACAGGCGGCGTCGAAGAACCTCTGCTAGAGCGCTTTCCAGCGCAGCGCCGTCCCGGCTTGAATGGAGACGGCGCGGCAGGATCAAGGCTCCGTTCCGATACGATCGGAACGGAAGCCCGACGCCCCTCGATCAGCGCCAGCGAATTGGCCTGGTGCGATCGTTGGATTCCACCGTGCGATGTTCGACGTTATAAGGCGCGTAGATCTGCTTCACCCAATAGTTGAAGTTCGGGTGCAGCTTCACGAAGTCATAGAACGAATCGCCGAAATTGGACGGGCTGAGGCAGGTCTTGTTCTGCGGCCTCGACGTGATTGCGTTCAGGCAATACGACACCATGCAAGCCTTGGTCTCGCTCTCCGCCACCTTGCTCAGGCTTCTGAAACTGTTGGTCGAATGAAGCCGGTACAGATAGCGGTCGGCCTCGAGATAGGTCGGCTCGACCTTGGTGACGGCGCGCAAGGCGAAGTCCCAGTCATGGCAGTATTTGAGGTCGGCGAGCCATCCCACCTGGCGCAGCAGCTCGCGGCTAAAGACGAAGTTTCCGGTTGACGCGGCGATCTGGGAATCCAGGAACGTCCACGACAGCGGCGCCCCTGCAATCTGAGCCCGGTCGATGGCATAGCGCAGCCGCGTCGGAAACTGGTAGTTGCCGATCGACTTGCCATGTTCGTCGATCGGCTCAACCGCCGAGAAGCCGAAGAACAGCCGCTCATTGGCATGCTTGTCCGCGAACAGCCGAACGCGCTCCTTCGAGAACGCATCGTCCGAGTTCAACAGGAAGATCATGTCGCCCTTGGTCAGCGACAATGCCCTGTTCCAGGTGTAGTGAGCACCGAGGTTTTGCGGGTTCTTGAGCAGCTTGCAGGAGACGAAGCGCTTTCCGAACGACCGCTTCTTGATGACCTTCTGCGCGACTTCAAAACTCTTGTCCGGCGAATGGTCGTCCACGATGACGAGCTCAATGTCGGCAAAAGTCTGTTGGTAAACAGTCTCGAGGCATTCCTCGAGATACTGCTCGTGCTTGTAGCAGGCGATGACGACACTTGCGAGCATCGGCGGCGACCTCAACGTCTCACGATGATCGAGTGGCGGGACCGCACCAGCGCGCTGGTTCCGTCGCCGACCTCCAGGACCGCGAGTTGATATTCACCATCCGGCAAATCCCGGATCGAGAACGACAGCTGAAAGCCGAAATAGCAGTCCTTGCTCTCGGCCTTCATGTATTCCTTGACGTCGACGCGCTCATGCCAATCGACGATCAGGCAGTATCCGCTGTTGAGCGCGTGCTCCGGAGCGAGCGCCGTCAGCAGCAGGAATCCGGTTCTCTGCCGGCTCGCCTCGAATGCGCTGCTCGCGCAGATCCATCCCCGCACCAAGACCTCAAAGCGCGGATCAACGATCACGCGTTCGCCGGTTTGGGAATTGATGTTCTCGATGACCAGCAGCGAACCCGCCGGGTTGTCGGACGCACCTTCCACCTCGACCGGCGCGCCGTTCCTCAGCCGCTGCACCCCCGAATGGGTAAGGCCGGAGCGGTGCAGGCTCGCGAGCACTTCGACATGCGTCGAGGCTTCCTTGACCGCCCACTCGAGCTCCTGCCGGCTGAGGCAGTCCAGCAGATCCGGACTATTTCGGATCTGGGCCGAGATCGGCTCGGCCGAAGCGACCCTCCGCACGACTTCGAGAAACGCGCGTCCATAGCGGGAGTCCGGCTCGAGATGCGCACCCTCGGCCCACTCGTTCCAGGAATTGATAAACACCAATGACTCGGAAAAGCTGTTGCCCTTGGCCCGCAGGGTCGCATCGCGAAGCCAAACCTCGAACGCCTCCGGGCTCGACCTGGTGAAGACGTGACCGCGCGGCCCCTTGCGAGGCGTATTGTCCCAACGCGGCATCACCGCAGGAAAATACGGAAAATCGTAGGTCTTGCCGATCGACGACCGCATGGCGTCGACATAGTCGTAGACCTTTCCGGCGAAGGTCGGCGGTGCATCGACTTCGGTCGGCGGCACTTCCCTGGTCGAGACCGTGTGCGGCGGAAACTCGATCGCGGCATCACAATTGACGTCGCGCGGATCGAACTCTCCGAAAGTCATCGCATTGCAAATGAGAAGCTCGCCGATTCCGAGCTCGCGCGCCCTCTCGCGCCAGGTCTCGAACAGGCGCTGCTTGTCCGGCAGCAATGACGGCCGGTAGATGACGATGACCTTGCGGCCATCGACGGTGATGTAGCGCTCATCGAGCAGCAGGTCGGCCATGTCGTCGATAAAGCGAACATCGTCTTCCAGCGAGTGATTTTGCCCCAACAGGAGTTCGGCATCCGAGCCGTCCCACCGCCGCGACCAGTTCTCGTTCGCCCAGCAAATGCAGAACGGCAGGTTCGGCTCGCCGTCCTCGAGCAGCAGCTGAAGCGGCTTTTCCAGCAGCCTTCGCCCCTGGAACCAATACACGTAGTAGCAGAAGCCATCGATGCCGTATTTGCGCGCGAGCTCGCCCTGCTGACGGCGCGTTTCCGGCAGCCGGACGTCATAGAATCCGAGATCGGCCGGCAACCACGGGGATTCATGCGCCGGAAATTGAGCGCGCATGCGCGAGACGTTGGTCCACTCGGTGAACCCCGGTCCCCACCACCGGTCGTTTTCCTCGAAGGAATGGAATTGCGGCAGGTAGAAGCAGATGTAGCGCACCTCCTTGGGGGAAGCGTCCGCCAGTCCACCCACGATCCTGTCGTTGTTGGGAAACAGCAGGTCGTCGTAGTCTTCAGTCGAGAAACCCAGCGCAACAATCACTTCGCCCGGCGTGAAATTCTCGAACAGCGGTATCTCGTAATATTCGCCGTCGCTCAGGCTGATCCGGAGATAGACCTGCGCATGCTTGGGGTCCACGAGCGCGTTTCTGAGCGCGCGCGCCAGACGACGGCGTACGCCCGGCGTGGACAGATCGATACGAAATCCGGGACGACCGATCACGCTCCGCGGACCGACGCGGGCCGGCATCGAGCGGCCCGTCCGTCCCTCTTCGACACAGTGGGAAGCGACAAACAGCGCGATCGACACCGTTGAAGCCGGCGACTGGGCATCGACGATCCAACCGGAGATCCCTCGCCCCGAATATTCAAGTATCGCGCCGCGCAGCCGCGGCCCTGACTGGAGATCGCTTATGTCAGGATCCAGGAACAGGCTCTGCGGATGGTCTTCCTGCTGAACCGGACTGGCAACGGGCAACATATCCTTCGTATCCCTGACGCTCCGTTCGACCATCTTGTTCATTGCCACTCAATCTCCTGCCAACGTTTAACGTTGGCTCCAGTTTCTTTCCCGGTCACGCGGAAGTTCGATCCCGAGATCACGTTGCCTGACACGCCCCAGATCGTGACCTCATGGTGCTTATCGATCATCTTCACACAACCAGAGGTACAATGAGCATTTATTCCGCGAACCCACATTAACGCAATCTCTCTGTCGTCGATATGAAAGCCATTGTTAGTTCTGCCTAGATTGTCACGCGGACGTGCACACTTCCGTGCCTTCGCGCCCAAAAACAAAGCCATCCACTGTCTCTGCCGTTGCCTGCGCGCGAGGTGATATCCGCCTCCAACAATCTCAGCCGACGGTCTCGCCCATAGCCTGCAGACGACGCAGCGCGCCTTCGTTGTTCTGCTGCGCTGCTTGTCGATACCAGCGCAGCGCCTGATCGCGATCCTGCGCGACACCGTTGCCGGCACGCAGCGCATCGCCGATCGCGAGCTGCGCTTCGATCATGCCTTGCTTCGCAGCCGCCTCGAACCACTCGGCCGCTTTCGCGGGATCGGCCTCGCGGCCCTGTCCTCGTCCCAGCATCACGGCAAGGTTGTATTGCGCGGTGGTATGGCCCTGGCGCGCCGCGGCCTCGTACCACGTCACGCCCTGGGCGAGGTCCTGCTCGACGCCCTGCCCGGTGCAATACATGACGGCAAGCTTGAACTGCGCCGCGGCGCTGCCGCCGTCGGCTGCCTTGACGATCCAGCTCGTGGCAGCCTGCGGATCCTTGAGCCCGCTCTTGGGATCGGAATACAGCAGCGCCAGGGTGTGCTGGGCCTCGACGTGGCCGGCACTTGCCGCACGCTTGAACCATTGCGCCGCGGCCGCAAGATCGACCGCGCCGCCGGATCTTCCCATGTGGAGCCCGCCGAGCTGGAATGCCGCGGCGGAGTGACCGGTCTCGGCGGCGTCGGTCAGCAGCGTGCGCGCTTGCGTAAGACGCTCCGCGGACGGCTGATCCTGGATGAGAAACACCGCATACGCCGTCTTCGCATCGGCATCGCCGCCTTTGGCCGCCTTGCTGAGCCATTCCGCTGCACGCACCTGATCGCGCGGCACGCCGTTGCCCGCAGAGTAGAGCCGGCCGAGCTGCACGCCTGCGGCGCTGATGCCGCCCTCGGACGCGCGTTCGAACCACTTGATCGCGGTCGCGACATCGCGTGTCACGCCATTGCCGTTGAGATAGAACACCGCAATGTTATGGGCCGCCGTGGCGTGGCCGCTCTCGGCCGCGCGCTCGAACCATTTCGCGGCCTGGCGGATGCTGGGCGGAACGCCGGTGCCGGTCGCATAGAAGCGCCCGGTAAAGAACTGCGCCTGCACGTCGCCGCGCTCGGCCGCCTTCTCGTACCAATACGCCGCCTCGCGCAGATCCGGCTCGGCAGCGGTGCCGAGCGCATAGAACTCGGCGAGCGCCTGGATCGCCGGCAGATAATCCTTCCGCGCCGCCTTACGCAACGCGGTCTCGGCCTTGTCGAGATCCTTGGCGACCCCTTTGCCGCTCAGCCGCAACAGTGCAATGTTGTAGAGCGCGATCGTATCGTCATGCGCCGCGGCGCTCTGAAACAGCCGCGCCGCCTCCTCGACATTTTCGGGAAGCCCGGTGCCCTTGAGGCACATGAAAGCGAGCGCAACCTGCGCGCGTACATGCCCCTGCTCCGCCGCCTTGTGATACCAGATCGCGGCCTGCGCGAAATCAGCGGGAACGCCGCGCCCCTGATAATACACGTCGCCGAGCGCGAATTCGCCGGACGCAGCCTTCTGCTCGGCCGCCGCCTTATACCAACGCAGGGCGGCAGCGTGGTCCTTCGTGCAGCCCAGCCCGTTGGCGTGCATGTCGCCGAGCATCGCCTGCGCCTCCGCCTTGCCGGCTTCGGCCGCCACCGACATCCAGAGGAAGGCGGCGTCGACGTCCTTCGCCACGCCGATTCCATTCGGGAAGACCAGATCGTGGAGGTTGGACGCCTTGTCACCCAGGCGCGCCGCAGTGGACTGCCGCCACATCTCGGGCCTGTTCGGTCCGACCATCGCCTTGACGCCGTTGAAGTAGATCAGGCCGAGCTGGAATTGCGCATCGGTATGTCCCTTCAGGGCGGCGCGCTCGTACCACACGACCGCATCCGGGATGTTGCCGATAACACCCTCGTTCCTCGCATAGAGCAGCCCGATCCGGTAATCGGCCTCCGGGTGGCCGGCGCGCGACGCCAGCCGCCAGAAGCGCAACGCGTCGAGATACTGCCGGTTCTCGTAGGCCTCCAGTCCCCGTTCAAACTGCTTCGGGTCTGAACGGGATGGACCGGGTCGGAACAGGTCGAGAAGGGATCGCGTCGATACCGTCATGGTTCGCGCATTGCTTCTTTTGCACTGCGCAGCATGCCGCCGAGCAGATACATCGCCACCGAGCGGGTGCCGACATTGACATCGCCCTGCAGCGTCATGCCGGGGATGAGGCGGAAGTTCTTCGGAACATCCTTGAAGTTGGTCTGGTCGACCGAACACCGCGCCTTGTAGTAGGCGTCGACGGGCTTTCCGTCATCGTCGGTCGTGAACGCGCCTTCGCTGATCCAGCGGATCTTGCCCTGGGCCGTGCCGTGCTCCGCCGCGTTGAAGGCGTCGACCTTCATCGTGCAGGGATCGTTGGGCCGGACAAAGCCGACATCGCGCGACAGGATCTGGATCTCGGCTTCCAGCCGCGTCTTGAGCGGCATCAGCGTGATGAAGGGATCGCCCGGCTTCAGCACCGATCCGACCGAGAGCTTGGCGAGGGTCAGCACGACCGAGGGCTCGGCCGCCGTCCAGCGGACGAGGTCCTGATGCTTGATCGCCTTGTCATATTGCGAGCGGGCCGTATCCAGATTGTTGCGCGTCGTGACCAGATCCTGGCTCAGCTGCGCGTTCCATTGCTCGGTGAAGGCGTTGCGATCCGCCTTCAGGGAATCCAGCTGGTGTTGTGCTTCCAGCAGGGTGTTGTGCGTGTTGTCGATCTGACGCAGCAGCTCCAGGCGATTATCCTGCGACAGATACAGGTTCAGCTTGGATCCGCTGCCGCTTTCGGCGAGAGTCGAGCGCATGTCCTCGATCTTGCCGGCGATCTCGGCGCGCTGGCCATAGCGCTCGTCGTCCTTCTTCGACTTCTGGATCGTCGCTTCGGTCTGGCTGATCTTGGAATCGTAGCTGTTCACCTGCGCGTGGTACTGCGCGACGCGCTGATCGTAGAGCGCCTTCTGCAAGGCGTTGTACCTGGTGACCTCGGGGTCCTTGGATTGCCCGAACGACAACGGCTTTCCGGATAATTCGGCCTCATCCCGCGCGACCTGCGCCTCGAGGCTCGCGATCTGCAGCTTGTACTGCGTGACGTCGGCAGCGGTGAACGTCGAGTCCAGGGTCGCAAGCTGCTGCCCCGTCTCAACCTGCTCACCCTCTCGAACATCGATCGTCTTGATGATCGACGCGTCCAGTGCCTGCAGCACGTTGATCTGATCGACGGGAACGATCCGGCCGCCGACGCTCGTGATCACCCGATCCACGCGGGTGAAGCACATGATCGCCACAATGCACACCAGGAACGCGGACAGGACGAACAGCGTCGCACGGGCCAGCAACGGCTCGGCTGCCTCGCGGATGGCATCGGTTTCGGACTGGAACTGGCGAACGGTCGCGAGCGAAGCTTGATTAGGAGACAAGGGTCGGACTCCTGAAGTTCTTCTCGTTACGGCCCGCCGGCACAAGATGGGTATTTTGCTGGTACCAGAGCGAGCTGTAGATGTCGTTGCGTTCCAGAAGCTCATCGTGGCGCCCGATATCGTTGACCACGCCGCGATTGAGCACGAGGATTGCGTCCGCCTTCGTGAGCGACGACAGGCGGTGCGAGATGATGATCAGCGTGCGACCGTGTGCAATCCGCGAAATGTTGGCGTTGACGATCGTTTCGCTCTCCGCGTCGAGCGCGCTGGTCGCTTCGTCCAGGATCAGGATCGGCGGATTGACGATCAGCGCTCGCGCGATCGCGAGCCGCTGCCGCTGTCCGCCGGAAAGATTGGTCGATCCCTCGTAGATATAGGTCTCGTAGCCGCGCGGCAGCTTGTCGATGAATTCCTCGGCACCGGCCAGTCGCGCCGCCCTGACGATGTCGTCGAACGTCGCGTCGGGCTTCGCGGCCGCGATATTCTCGCGGATCGTACCGCTGAACAGGAAGTTCTCCTGCAGCACGACGCCCACGTTGCGCCGCAGATGGTCGACATCGTATTCGCGGACGTCGATGCCGTCGACCTTGATCAGACCGCCGTAGTCGGAGTGCAGGCGCTGCAACAGCCGCGTGATCGTGGTCTTGCCCGAGCCGCTCTTGCCCATCACGCCGAGCGTCGTGCCGAGCGGAATCTCGAAGGAGATATTGTTCAGCGCCGGCGATACCGCGCCCTTGTACTTGAACGTCACGCCGGAGAACTCGACCAGGCCCTTCAGCGGCGCCCTCACGCCATGACCGGAGCGCCCCTCCTCGGCCGGCTGATTCACCAGCCTGCCGACGATCGTCACCGCCGTGCGCGCCTCATCGTACTGGTTGATGAGCTGGGCCATCTGCATCAGCGGGCCGGCAACACGTTGCGACAACATCAGAAAGGCAAACAGCGCGCCGACATAGACCGGATCGCCGCTCGACACGGCAATATAGACGCCGAACGCATAGGGTGCGCTCACGGCCAGCCGCTCCAGCGGGCGGACCACCGTCTGGATCGCGGTTCCGGTCATGCCTTCCGCAAGACGCGCCTTGGCAACGCGCGCCACGAGCACATCCCACATGTGGCGCTGACGCGCATCGAGCGCCAGCGATTTGATGGTCCTGATGCCGTTCAGGCTCTGGATCAGGAACGCGCCCTGCGCGCCTTCAGCCGCCAGCGTTGCCGATGACTTCTTTCGGTAGGCAGGCAGCATCAGGATCAGCCAGGTGACGATCACCCCGGCGAAGGCAAGCACCATCAACGTCATGATCGGGCTGAAGAAGAACATGACGGGAAGGAAGAAGAACAGCGTCGTCGAATCGAGAATGGTTCCGAACAGCTGCCCGGTCAGAAAGCCGCGAATGCGAAACACTTCGCGGATGTCCCGGGAAACCAGGCCGACCGGGTTCTGCTCGAAGTAATCGATCGGCAGATTGAGCATTTTCTCGAACACGTAGGTCGACAGCTTGACGTCGATACGTGCCGTCAGGCGCTGGACGAGATACTGCCGCAGGAACGAGAACGCCGCCTCGAACATGATGACGACGAACATGGCGATGCACAGCACGTAGAACGTGTTGTAGGCCTTGTAGAAAATGACCTTGTCCGAGAGCAGCCGCCAGAACATGATCGGCGCCAGGCCCATGAAGCCCAGGATCAGCGCCGCGATCGCGACGTCGCGCAGGATGCGCCGTTCGCGGAACAGCAATGCGGTGACGAAGCCGAAGCTGAACGGCTGGGTCTCGTCGGATATCTCGTAGTCGCGCTTGGCCATGACGACGTCGCCCGACCAGATGTCCTCGAAGCGCGGCTGATCGATCACGAGCAGCGCATCCTCGCTCGCATTCGGATCCTGCAAGACCACCCGGGAGCTGCTTTCATCGCCCTCGAGGCGCAGCAGCACCATGTGGCCGCCGTCGCGCAGCCGAACAATGGCCGGCAGCGCCCGCTTGAGGTGGCTCAGACCCTTCCAGTCCAGCGTGACCGCCTTTGCGGTCATTCCCGAGGAATTCGCGCATTTCAGAAGCTCGGGCAGCGTGACTTCCTGGTCGCCCAGGAGATTGTCCTGGGTGAGCTGGGTCGTGGTCAGATGCAAACCGTGCTGTCTTGCCACGATGACGAGGCAGGCCAGACCCGAGGGTGGCAGCCCCTCCACCGAAGGTGCGCCGACGAGCGAGAGGTGTTTGGTCATGAATGCCTCGAAGTTTCGACTGCGCTAGATCCGGTCCCTGGCGGGATATAACTTATCACTGTTAGTTCGCTAACGCAGCATTTTCAGCACGTCGTTCGAAAAAGATATGCATCGCGACAGGCGAATAGCCGGTTTCGAACACGATTCGTGGATGGGTTTAACCATGGAACCTTATAACATTATTTAACATCGACAATCACGAATCGGCGGTCACCGTCTCGCGGAAGTCGAAGCCGCAGGCCTCCAGTTGCGGCCGGATCCGCTCGTCCTTGGCCTCCGGCATGAGGGCCAGCGCGCACACCTCGAAGTTCTCGCTGCGGACGGAGACGGTCGGAAAGCCGGCGCTGAGCAGCAGGTTTCCCATCCGCTCGCTCGAAAAGCCGGTCTTGTGTGCCATGTGATGGCGTCCCTGCTCGATCGCGCCGGAATGGCCGTAGATCATGTCCAGTGGCCGGATCGGGCCGGCCGGCGAGACATAGGCGACGGCGCCGAGACCGTGAATCAGCATGTGCTGGGCGACCGCCTCGAGGTCGGGCGACATGATCAGCGCAAAGCCGTCCGGCTTGAGGACCTCGCGGAACTGAACGAATGTGGGGTGAATCTCGTGGGCATAGAGATGCTCCATGACATGCGAACACCAGATCGCGTCGAACGAGGCCTGCGGGAACAGCCGAGCCAGATCGGTGATCGATCCGACGACGTCCGGATTCACACCGCCGTCGACGTCGAGCCGAATCTCTTCCCACTCGTGCGATGTCATGAGCGGCTGGATGCGCTTGGTCACCGTCGATCCAGCGCCGGCATTCAGCATTTTCTTCTTGGCCAATTCGAGAGCTCCGCGGGTTCGCGCATTAAGCGGCTGAATTCTGCAGCGATCGCTCGTCTCGACACGGTTGCCAAAGGCCATCGGCCATAGTTCCCGTTGTGCCAAGCGAGCTACACGCCTTTACAAAAGCTACGTGGTCCGAATGTGACGGACTAACTTCTAACATCCCCTGGCGGAACCCTATAACAGAGATCGGCGCAAAGTTCCGATCATCATGTTCGCACGCAAGAAAAACCGCGGCCCCAACCCGGGTTGAGACCGCGCCTTCGTTCAGTGCAGATCCGGGATCCTACAACCTGATCGATTGACCGTCGTTGAAGATCAGGTACTCGATGTTGATGACGTGGGTCACTTGGCCGTTGCTGAAGCTGACCTCCAGAAAACCATTGTTGCCGTTGCTAATGCCGGTCAGATCGGCCGAGGCGTGATCCAGGAAGGTCAGCGAATCCTCGTTGCCGCCACGGCCGTCGATCGTGTCACTGCTGTGCGGATTGGACAGGTAGAAGTAGTCCTGACCGCCGCCGCCAACCATCGTGGCCGTACCGGTGACGGAGCCGATGAACGACGACCCGTCATTGCCTTCGCTCATCAGCCACTGGTGGCCCGAACCGGCGATCAGCGTATCGTTACCGGCGCCGCCATACAGCGAGTCGTTGCCGGCGCCGCCATGGAGCACGTCGTTGCCGTCACCGCCAACAAGCCAGGTCGCGCGCGACGCCTCGCTGCCCGAGTAGAGCACGTCGTTGCCGCTGCCGCCGTACTCGTCACGGGTCCCCTTGCCGCCAATCAGCGTGTCGTTACCGGCGCCGCCTTGCAGCGTGTCGTTGCCGCCGCCGCCATGGAGCACGTCATTGCCGTCACCGCCATCAAGCATGGTCCTGTGGACCGCATCGCTGCCCGAGTAGAGCACGTCGTTGCCGGCGCCGCCGTACAGTGAGGCGTCGCCAGCGCCGCCAACCAGCAGGTCATCGCCTACGCCGCCATACAGCGTGTCGGCACCTGCGCCATAGAGCGAGTCGTTGCCGTCACCGCCATTGAGGATCGAGCCGTACCGCACCCCACCGTTGCCCGCGTAGAGCACATCGTTGCCGCTACCGCCGTACTCCGCAACGGTCCCCACGGCGCCAACCAGCAGGTCGTTGCCGTCGCCGCCATACATCGTATCGTTACTCTCGGAGGCACCACTGATCAGCGTGTCGTCGCCCGCACCGCCGTCGAGCGACGTCGATGCAAAACGCCCGCCTGAATAGAGAATGTCGTTCCCGCTGCCACCGTACTCCGCAACGGTGCCGGAGCTGCCAACCAGCAGGTCGTTGCCGTCGCCGCCATCCAACGTGTTGGTAGCGGAAGAGCCATACAGCGTGTCGTCGCCGTCGCCGCCCGACAGCATCATCATCAAGCCTGGATACAGTTGTACACCCGCGTAGAGCACGTCGTCGCCGGCGCCGCCGTAGAGCTCTTCGCCGAAGCCGCCGACGCCGAGGCCGTATTGGCCTCCGACGAGGGTGTCATTCCCCGGGCCGCCGTCGAGAACCTCGTGGCTATAACCCGGACCCGCGCTCAACCAGTCGTTACCGTCGCCGCCATACAGGCTATCGTCGCCCCAACCACCAATCAGCGTGTCGTTTCCGGTACCGCCGTAAAGCGTGCTGGGTTTGCCTTGCTCCACGCTGCCCGACACCAGCACGTCGTCGCCGCTATCGCCGTACAGTTCCGACGCGCCACCACCGAACACCGTGTCGTTGCCGGCGCCGGCAAAGACCGTCGTATCGCCGATAAAATCCGTACCCTTGCTGCTGACGAAGGAGACATAGTCGTTTCCGGCGCCGGTCGCGACCAGCACCGGGCCGCTGCCGATCACCGACAGCGTCACGTCGCTGTTGGTGGCTTCGATGATCGCCTTCAGGTTGGCGTCGAGGTGAACCGTATTGTTGGGATTGATTTCGATCAGAACATTGGCGTCCGGATCCGGGGCGCCGATGGCAGCCCCCTGCTCGACCGGGATCGTCGCGCCGTTATCCGGGCTGGTGTATCCGATCCCCGCGGCGATCAGATAGTCGAGAATCTGCTGCCGGGTCGCGGGATCGATGGTGGAGTTGATTGCTGCTTCGAGTTCGGTCTGGTCCAGATTGGACGTCCCCATCGACATAGCCCCTGCTTGGAATGACGCGCTTTCGTTGAGTGGAGACCTGGGATCTTACAGCTTGGTCGAGTGACCATCGTTGAAGATCAGGTATTCGATGTTGCTGATCTGGGTCACCTGGCCATTGCTGAAGTTGATGTCCAGGGAACCGTCCTTGCCCGCGGCAATGCCGGTCACATCGGTCGAGGCGTGATCCAGGAAGGTCAGCGAGTCCTTGCTGCCGGCACCGCCGTCGACGGTGTCACTGCTGGTGGCATTGGACAGGTAGAAATAGTCCTGGCCGGAGCCGCCGACCATCGAGGCCGTGCCGGTGGCAGAGCCGACGAAGGACGAACCATCGTTGCCGCCGATCAGCGTCTGATGCCCCGAACCGGCGATCAGCGCATCGTGGCCGGCGCCGCCATGCAGCGTGTCGGCACCAGCACCGCCGTAAAGCGAGTCGTTGCCGTCACCGCCGTCAAGCGAGGTCGCATGCGACGCATCGCTGCCCGAGTAGAGCACGTCGTTGCCGCTGCCGCCGTATTCGGCAACGGTGGCCTTGCCACCGACCAGCAGGTCGCTGCCGGCACCGCCGTACAGCGTGTCGACACCCGCACCGCCATAGAGCGAGTCGCCGCCGTCACCGCCATCGAGCGAGGTCGCGTGCGATGCATCGCTGCCCGAGTACAGCACGTCCTTGCCGCTGCCGCCGTATTCGGCAACGGTCTCCTTGCCGCCGACCAGCAGGTCGTTGCCGGCGCCGCCGTACATCGTGTCGGTACCCGCACCGCCATACAGCGAGTCGTTGCCGTCGCCGCCGTCCAGGATCGTGCCGTGCGATGCATCGGAGTGCGAGTAGATCGCGTCGTTGCCGCTGCCACCATATTCACCGACAGTCGCGGCAGCGCCGATCAGCAGGTCGTTGCCGTCACCGCCATCCAGCGTGTCGGTACCGATATTGGCAGGGTTATACCCGGCACCGGCAATCAGCGTGTCGTCGCCCGCACCGCCGTCGAGCAATGTCCCGAGCATATAGCCGGCGCCCGAATAGAGAATGTCGTTACCGCTGCCACCGTACTCCGCAGCAGTGCTGACGCCGCCATTCATGGAGTCGTCGCCGGCGCCGCCATACAGCGTGTCGGCAGCGGCACTTGCACCGCCATAAATCGTGTCGTTGCCGTCACCGCCCGACAACATCGAGCCTTGACCCGCAAACAGGTCCGCATAGAGCACGTCGTCGCCGGCGCCGCCGTAGAGCTGACAGCTGTATACGCCTGCGATCAGCGTGTCATTGCCCGTGCCGCCGTCGAGAATCTCGTTGCCGTAACCCGCGCTCAACCAGTCGTCACCGGCGCCGCCATACAGGCGATCATCACCCCAGCCACCGAACAGCAGGTCGTTGCCGCTACCGCCGTCCAGCGTGTTGATTTTGTCCGGTCTGTCCAGCGAGCTGCCGGACAGCAGAGTATCGTCGCCGCTGCCGCCATGCAGATCCGACCAGCTACTGCCCCAAAGCCAGTCGTTGCCGGCCCCTCCGTAAATCTGGCTGTGACCCACGCCGCCACCGTACACCGTGTCGTTGCCGGCGCCGGAAAGCACCGTCGTGCCGCGGTTGTTATTGATGGTGATATCGTCGTTGCCGTCGCTGGTCGCGACGATCACCGGGGCGGCGCCGTTCACGGTCAGCGTCACGTCGCTCTTGGTGGCTTCGATGATCGCCTTCAGCTTGGCGTCAAGCTTGATCGTATTGTTGGCGTTGGTTTCGATCAGAACGATGGCGTCCGGATCCGGGTTGCTGATGCCAGCCCCCTCCTGCACCGGGATCGCCGCGCCGTCATCCGGGCTGGTGTAACCGATCCCCGCGCTGATCAGATAGTCGAGAATCTGTTGCCGGGCTGCGTGATCGATCGTGGAACTGATCGCAGCCTTGAGCTGCGTCTGGTTCAAGTTTTGCGTCACCATCGATGTAGCCCCTGCTTGAACGCGCTACATAATCGCTAAGCAAATACTCAAACTATCGCGATGACTGACAATTGGAGCAGGCGGCAACACCGCAATATTATCAGATAACATTTCGAAACACTACCTGTAATCGCAAAAAAGCGCCGCCTCAACCTTGGGTTGAGGCGGCGCCTTCGCTTAGTGCAGACCTAGTCGTACAGACCTGGGATCCTACAGCTTGGTCGAGTGACCATCGTTGAAGATCAGGTATTCGATGTTGCTGATCTGGGTCACCTGGCCATTGCTGAAGTTGACGTCGAAAGAACCGTCCTTGCCAGCGCTGATGTCGGTCACGTCGGTCGAGGCGTGATCGAGGAAGGTCAGGGAGTCCTTGTTGCCGGCACCACCGTCGATGGTGTCGCTGCTGTTGAGGTTGTTCAGGTAGAAGTAGTCCTGACCGGAGCCGCCGACCATCGAGGCCGTACCGGTGTCGGAGCCGACGAACGAGTCATTGCCGTTGCCGCCAATGAGCGTCTGGTTGCCCGAACCGGCGACCAGCGTATCGCTGCCGTTGCCGCCATACAGCGTGTCATTGCCGGCACCGCCGTAGAGCGAGTCGTTGCCGTTGCCGCCGTAGAGCGCCGTCGCGTGCGACGCATCGCTGCCGGAGTACAGGATGTCGTTACCGTTGCCGCCATACTCGGCAACAGTGCCGGTGCCGCCAACCAGCAGGTCGTTGCCGGCGCCGCCATACAGCGTGTCCGCACCCGCACCGCCATACAGCGAGTCGTTGCCCTGACCGCCCTGCAGGACCGAGCCGTGCGACGCATCCGAGTTCGAGTAGAGCGCGTCGTTGCCGGTGCCGCCGGAGAGCAGATTGTTGCCCGTACCGCCAACCAGCACGTCGTTGCCGCTACCGCCCACCAGATCGGAGGAGGTACCGCCGTAGAGCGTGTCGTCGCCGGAGCCGCCGAGAAGCGTGTCGGCGCCGGTGCCGACCAGCAGGTCGTTGCCCGAGCCGCCGTCCAGCGTGCTGTGACCGGAGGCGTTGTCGATCAGCACGTCATTGCCCGCGCCGCCGCTGAGCGAGTCGTGACCCGCACCACCGAAGATCGTGTCGTTGCCGGCGCCGGCGAGAACGGTCGTATCGCCGGTGTTGTTGATGAAGACCTGATCGTTGCCGGAGCCGGTCGCGACCAGCACCGGGGTGCTGCCGTTCACCGACAGGGTCACGTCCTGGTTGGTGGCTTCAATGATCGCCTTCAGGTTGGCGTCAGTGTTAACAGTGTTATTGGCGTTGGTCTCGATGAGAACATTGGCCGCCGGATCGGGGTTGGAAATCCCGGCCCCCACCTGCACCGGAATCTCGGTGCCGTCGTCCGGCTTGGTGTAGCCGACCCCGGCGTTGATCAGATAGTCAAGAATCTGTTGCTGGGTCGCGTGATCGATCGTGGAGTTGATCGCATGTTTGAGGTCGGTTTGGTCTAGATTGTAAGTCGCCATCGATGTAGCCCCTGCTTGGGATACGAGGATTCAAGCCGCTCGCCCACACCTAAGCTGTTGATTCACAACTGGTTTGTTGCGATGCAACCCAAATGTGGACACACGTTACGAACTTGTTAAGTCCATTGTTAAGACCGCAATGCCGGAGTGTCAATCAGCAATGTGCTATTAACTCCTGGTTCCACGTGATTTATGTGAGACTTAGCACCATTTCGAATGCGATATAACATTCAACGCGCGCGCCTCACAAATGTTAGACGCGGCGCAAAAAAGGGTAGTGATTATACGGGGTTTCGTCGGGTCCCGTGATGGCGTCGGAGTGCCGGATTTCGCAGGCGTTGCGCGTGCTTCGACGTGATTTTCTGATCTGAAAAAATATTTCTGCGCCGCATGAGAGCATTTCCAAAAAAGCGTCAAACTTCACAACCGCCCGGCGGCCCGGCATGTGTTACGGCGGGTCCTGGTTGCAGGCGATGGGCCCCAGGCGGGCGAAAATCCGGGAATCAATCGCAGAATCGGGGCCATTCAACCGCCCCGGCCAAGCCCTGCGGCGGCGCCGGATCGGACGCATCATAACAAATTAACACAAGATTTGCCGCAATTTGTTAGTGGCGGAAAGCCGCGAGACCGACCGCGCTCACAAGCGCAGCCGCCATCCGCGGCGATCATCCGGCGGCGGCGCGCGCGTAGATCGCCTCGAGCAGCCGGCGGTTCTCGTCCGGCCCATAGAGTTCGAGATAGGCAGCCCGTGCGGCCCGTCCCCACGTTGCGGCAAGGTCCGCGGCACCGAGCAGGTCAACGATCCGGCTTCGGAGCGCGGCGGCGTCGCCCGGCGGCACCAGCGCGCCGGTCTTGCCGGCGGTCACCACCTCGGCAAGTCCGCCGATCTCGGACGCGATCACCGGCGTGCCCTGCGCGAAGGCTTCGACCACGACCATCGGAAATCCCTCGTACCATAGCGACGGCACGACCAATGCCTGGGCATTCGCCATTTCCCGAAGCACCTCTGTGCGCGAGAGCCCGCCGAGGAACCTGACATTGCCGGGCGCCCGCGCCTCGAACCCACCGCGCTCCGGCCCCTCGCCCACGATCCGCAATGGCATGCCGGTCCCGGCAACGGCCTCGAGCAACACGTCGACGCCCTTCTCGCGGCTCAGCCGTCCAACGTAGAGCAGCCCGGCGCGCGGCGCAGCCGGATCAGGCGCCCCCGGATCGGCCATGAAGTTCGGCTTCACGTCGATCCGGTCTGCGTCGAAGCCGGCCTGCGCGAACAGGGTTCGGGCAAACTGCGTCAGCGCAATCAGACGCAGACCGGGACGGGTCCAGGTGCCGCGGCGCTGGTGCTGCGCGATCATGTAGGCCGAGGCCAGCGAGCCCGGCAGCGATCCGCGATAGCAGCGGTGCGCAACCCCCCAGAAATGGCCGCGGTCCAGGCATTTGTGGCAGATGCGGCCGTCGCGCAGCAGCATGCCGCCGGTGCAGATGGTGCGATAATTGTGCAGCGTCACCACCGCGGGCACGCGCTTCCGCCGGCACAGATCGAACACGGCGGGCGAGAACAGCGGGAAAAAATTGTGCACGTGCACGACGTCAGGACGAAAGCGGTCGATCGCCTCCGCCATCACCCGCTTTCCCTCGGCATTGTCGGCGATCGACAGCGTGGTCGCGATACGCGCGGCGAGCGGATTGATCGCCGCGTTGCTGACGGTGAGCGCTTCAACGCTGTGTCCGGCGCCGCGCAGCAGGTCGAGTTCCGCTTCGAAGACGACGTCCTCGCCGCCGCGTCCCTGATACCTGTTGTGCGCGACCAGGATCTTCATGACCGGCGCGCCGGGTCTGAAAACCAGCGCAGCTCCGTCACCAGGCGTTGGCCGGCGGCGAGCGTACCCGAGCCGATCAGCGTCGTTGCCGGCACCTTGAGATCGAAGGACGGCGAATACCAGCCGGCCGGCATGGTCTCGTCGCCGTGATACGACGTCCAGCTCAGCGCTGCCGGCAGCTCGAGCTCGCCGCGCCCACCCGGCCATACGAGCTGCGCCGTGCGCCCTTCGAGCCTGCATTCGACCTCGGGACCGAGATGCCAGCTGAGACGCGTCGGCACGGCAAGCCCTTCACCGGCAAGCACAATATCTGACACGACGAGCCGTGCCGCCTGACGCTGCAATTGCACCGCGCGGCGATGCACGAGGCCGGCTTCGTCCTGATATCCCGTGTGCTCGGCGACCCAGCTCGCGTCCGCATCACGATCATCCAGGCCGCTTGTTTCGATCAGCCGGCTCTGCGCATGGCGCGTCCAGAGAAACGGCCCGCCGGACACCGATTGGTCGCGCGCGAACAGGCAGAGCGTGTTGTGCGCCAGCGTGGAGCGGAAATAGGCGCGCCATCGCGGGTCGCCGTGGTAGCAATAGGTGCCGGGGTCAGCGAGGATATCGACCCCGCCGATCCTGCATTCGATCGACAACGCATCCGCATGGGCATGCGCCGCGATACGACCGAAGCCGTGCGGACCATGATCGCAGCGGCACCACACTGCTCGGTCGGCATCGACGAGGAAGGTCTGCCCGGCCTCATCAAGCAGATATGGACGACGCTCCGGCCGCGCGGCCATCGCGCGCGGCTTGATGCCGTCGGTCAGCACGAACGTGCGCAGATCAGCCTCCGGCAATGCCGGCCACCATGGCCGGTCGCCGAACAGGCGCGCGCCGGTGGCGAGCAGGCCGAGCCAGCGATTGGCGGCGTGATCGTCGAGCAACAGGCCGATGCCGTCGTCGCCATCGCCCTGGCGCGGCGGATGCGCGCGATCGTCCAGGACAGCGGCAATGACGTCGCTCATGCGGCACATCGTGCTCCAGACCGCATCGTCGAGCGGATGTCCGGACTCTTCGCCCTGCACCGCTGCGGCGAGCAGGAGTTCGAGGACAAAGCCGTGATAGTCGGTCGCGAGTTCGCCGTTGCTGCCGCAGGCGAGCGTTTGCGCGACGGCTTCGTGGGCAAGCATGCTGGCGGATTGCTCGCGCCATCGCGCGCTGTCGCGAAAAAACGGAAACACGCACGCCGCCACGAATTGCCCGGCAGCCTCCGCGATGACGTGGTTGTTGGCGGAGGAACCACGGCTCGGGAATTGCGACAACCAGTATTGATGCGCATAGAGCTGCGTCACGAACAGCTCATTGTCCTCGAACAGCGCAGGCGCGCCGGGCCAGCTCTGCAGCAGCTGGCGCGCCCAGGCCCAGGAGATCAGCCGCACGCCGAGTTCGATGCCGCTGATCCAGTGCGGGCCGCGCGGGAACGGATTGTCGCGCCACCAGCTCGTCAGGTGCCCGGCCACGCGCCGGGCGTAGCGCTCGTCGGCGGTCAGGTAGTACGCGGCCGCGAGCACGGTGAGATGGTGGTGACGTGACGGCTCCCAGATGTATTTGATGTTCCCGACCGCGGCTTCATCGCGATAGGGAACCGCAAACGCATACACATCAGCGGGCGCCCGCTTGCCGCTGCGGACATCAACAAACCAGTCAGGTCGTTCGCCAAGCGCCCCATGATCTCGGGCAAAGATCCGCCAGTGGCCGGCAAGGATCTGGTCGGCGCTCTGGATCAGCCGCTCGGCGGCCTGTCGCGGCGCGTTGGCCGGCAATGGCAACGGCTTCAGGTGCGGCTGCCGGGGACCAGCAGCGAGGCTGGCATGAGCGCGCCGCGCGATATCGGGCGGAGTGGCGCGCCAAAGCAGGCGCAGCAGCTGGTCGTTCACCCGTCCGGCAAGCTCGGACGGCTCCATGCGCTGCAGCCGGCGCAGATACCAGGCCGGATTCATCTCAAGGCAGTCGAGGCGCGCGCGACGCCCTGCTCTGCTGCACCCGGCGTCAGATCGACCGGCATACCGGCGGCCGCACTCTCCTGCACGGCGAGCGTTGCGCGGGTGGTCGCAAGCAGCGAATCCAGCGCGATCGGCATCGCGCCCCCCGCTGCGACCGCCGCAACGAAGACATCCAGCATCGGCCGCTGGCCCTTGTCGAGCCGCCCTGCCTTCGCCGTGCGCCGTCCGGCGTGCCAGACCTCGAAGCCGGAAAAATTGTCGAACGCGGCAAAGCCTGTGCTTGCGGATATTTCGAGCGCTTCCTTCGGCACCCGCGGATCGCCGCCGGTGAGATAGCTGAGGCTCGCGACCGAACCGTCGGCGAAGTCGAAGGTGGCGAGGAGATTGTCGACATCCTTGCCTGCGGTGCTCGCGGAGACGCGCACCGGCGCGGCGCCGAGCCACCAGGCCAACACGTCGATGAAATGGCCGCCTTCACCGGCGAAGCGGCTGCCTTCGCTCTCGGCCTGCAGATACCAGGACGACTTCTCCAGCGGGCCGGCGATGACGCGATATTGCAGCGTCTGCGGCCCTGCCGGTGCGAACGCCGCGCGCATGCCCTGCAGTAGCGGCGAGAAGCGGCGGTTGAAGCCGACCATCAGCCGGTTGTTGCCGGTGTCCCGGATCACCTGCGCCACTTGATCGAGCGAGCCTGTATCGATCGCCAGCGGCTTTTCGACAAACACCGCCTTGCCGGCACGCAGCGCTCGCGCCGCGAGGTCGGCATGGGAGGCGTGGCGCGTCGCGATCAGCACGGCATCGATGTCGTCGGCCTCGATCACCGAGGCCGCATCCGTCGAGGCGCGCGCGAAGCCGAACTTGCGCACCGCGGTGGCGCCGCTCAGGCCGGTATTGGTGGCGACCTCGACGAGATCGACGCGTTCGTGATTTGCAAGCTGCGGCAGCAACATGCTGGAGGCATAATTGCCGGCGCCGATGACGCCGAGCCGCACCCGGCCGCTGCGCATGGCTACGGCCGGACGGTAGGTCATCTGCATCGTGCGAGGCGCCGCCTCAGGGTAGGCGAACACCATGCCGAGGCCGACCTCGCCCCGGCTCATGCGCTCGAATGCCGACGTTGCCTGCTCCAGCGGCACCGTCTCGGAAATCAGCGAGGAGAAATCGAGCCGCCCGTCGGCGAGCAGCGCGACGATGGCTTCCATGTTGCGCTTCTCGGTCCAGCGCACATGGCCTATCGGATAGTCGATGCCGCCCTCCTCGTAGAGCGGGTCGTAGCGGCCGGGGCCGTAGGAGCGTGAGAAGCGGACGTCGAGCTCCTTGTCGTAGAACTCGTTCCACGGCAGGTTCAGCGTGCATTTGCCGATATCGACAATGCGGCCGCGGTCGCGCAGCAACGCGGCCGAACGCGATGCCAGATCAGGATCGTCGCTGCCCGCCGTGATGAACACGCAATCGACACCGTTTCCTGCCGTCAACTGATCGATCCGCGCGCGAAACCCGGCCGCGGCATCATCAGATGCGACGGCGCAGACCGCGGCGCCCGCGGCCTCCGCTTGACGACAGCGCGTCTCCAGCCTGTCGAGCCCCACAACCACGACACCGGCGCTGCGCAGCAGGCGCACCATGATCTGCCCGATCAGGCCGAGGCCGATCACACAAGCCGTCTCACCGAAACGGATCTCCGACTGACGCATCGCCTGCAAAGCGATCGAGGCGATCGTGGTGAATGCGGCCTGGTCGAGCGCCGCGCTGTCCGGCAGCGGCACGCAGAGGTTCACCGGCACCCAATTGTATTCAGCGTGGGTTGCATATTGATTGCCGCCGCAGCAGACCCGCTGTCCGACCGAGAAGCCGCCGACGCCCTCACCCACCTCCACGACGGTGCCCGACAGCGAGTAGCCGAGCGGCGTGTAGGAATCGAGCCGGTTCATCACCTTCTGGTAGGTCGCGAGCAATCCCTGCTGGCGGACCGAACGCGCCACCTTGGCGACCTGGTCGGGCCGCGCACGCGCCTTGCCGATCAGCGACAGGCGACCTTCGGTGAACTTCATCATCTCGGTGCCGGTCGAAACCGCCGAGAACGCCGTGCGCACAAGGACGCCGCCGGGGCGGCAGCGCGGCGCCGGCACATCGATCAGCTTGAGCTCGCCGCTCTTATAGTTTTGCGCGATCTGCTTCACGTTAGGTCAATCGCCTCAAGTTAACAGCGCCCCTTGTATCGCGCCCGCCGCCCGCGATGAAGACCGGAACATCGTCATAGTTATCGCATCGCCCCGGGATTTAACATCGTTATCATTCGAGCAACAGAACCGGCTTCGGCGAGATCTCGACCTCACCATTGGCGATGGCTCCTTCGCCGCCGTCGAGGCCCTGGTAGCGGCTGAAATGCGGGTCGACCCGGTCAACAGCGCGGCCCTTGGTGGTCCACAGGATCAAGCCGTTGCGGCCATCCGGCATGCGAAGCTCGACGCGCCAGGTCGACGGCGACGTCCTGCCGGCAGCGACGACGCTCGCGCCGACCAGCCATGACTGGACCGTGCGATACGCAATTCCGCTCGGAAGCAGTCCGCGCGCGGGATCCCATAGTTTTCCAAAGTCGCTGCCGCCGCCGGCGAACTCGTACCAGTAGAACCGGTCGACGCCGCTGATCCATTTCAGGATGTAGGCGCGCGCCAGGCACCCATCCGGGTTGTCCTCGTAGGACGACCAGCCGGCCTCGGTGTCCCAGATCGGCCGTGCGGAAAGACCGCGCGCGGCAAGGATCCGCTTGAAGCGCGCAATGATGCCGATCACCGCTTCGGGTTCGCTCGTGTAGCCATGGAAGGCGAACACGTCGGCATATTGTCCGCCGCCTTGCGCCATGAAGGCCTGTTGCCAGCGATACCCATCCGGCGTGCCGTTGGACGGCGGCGTCAGCACGGTCAGCGCGGGATCGCTGGCCTTGATGATCTCGTAKGCCSGCTTCTGCWTCTGGACCATGGTCGCGATATCGCCCGAGTAATATTTGGGATCCTCGGGTTCGTTCCAGATTTCCCAGTATTTGATGCGGCCGGCAGCGCGCGCAACCGCCGCGCGCACCCATTCATCCCATGACGCCAGATCGGCCGGCGGCGAGCTCGCGCCGGGCGTGAACGCCGGTGGCGCATCCTTCACCGACGCGGCCCATCTCGGCGTGTAGGCGAGATTGAGAACGATCTCGACGTGCTCACGCTCCGCCGCCGCTAGGATGGCGTCGAACCGCGCCCAGTTGTAGATGCCCGGCGCGGGGTTGATCTGCGCCCAGTAGATCGCGCCCCACAGCCGAACGCCGTCGAATTTGAGCTCTGGCCAGGGTTGTGACTGCCCGATCGCGTTGATCGTCATGCCGAACAGCGTCGGCGGGATCACCGCGTTCACGCGGCTCGCATTGAGCGCATCGTTTGACGTCGCACCAGCCCACTGCAGCGGCCATTTGTAGGCCAGCGGCACGAACGCGCTCAAAACCAGCGCAATCAAGACCCTTTGGCCCCAATCCCTCACTCTGCCTGCCATGTCCCTGTCTCGTCGCCGTCACATCGGTGCCGGGATTGCATAATGGAAGCCGCGCATGTTAATGCCGATGTTAGTCGGATTGTGATGTTGTTAGGTCAATGGTATAGATCATCGCAGATGTCGAGAGCTGAACCATCACCGCGGCGGATCCTGATCATCGTCGAGAACCTTCCGGTTCCTTTCGATCGCAGGGTGTGGTGCGAAGCAACGTCGCTGCGCAAGGCGGGCTACGAAGTTTCCGTGATCTGTCCGAAGGGACGCGGTCATAACGAATCCTACGAATGCCTCGAGGGCATTCACATTTATCGCCATCCGATGCCGGTGGAGGCGCGCGGGATCGCCGCCTATCTGATCGAATATCCGGTCGCGCTGTTCTGGGAAACGTGGCTTGCGATGAAAGTCGCGTGGAAGCACGGCTTCGACGTGATCCAGGGCTGCAATCCGCCCGACCTGATCTTCCTGATCGGTCTCCTGTTCAAGCTCGGCGGCAAGCGCTTCGTGTTCGATCATCACGACGTCAATCCCGAGCTCTATGAAGCCAAATTCGGCCGCAAGGACATTTTCTGGCATCTGCTGCGGCTGGTCGAGTATCTCACCTTCAAGACCGCAAGCATCTCGATCGCGACCAACGAGTCCTATCGCGAGATCGCGATCGCGCGCGGCCGCATGCCGACCAATCGCGTCTTCGTGGTGCGCTCCGGCCCCAATCTCGACCGCGTGCGCTCGCGTCCGGCCGATCCGGCCTGGCGCCGTGGCCGGCGCTACAGCGTCGGCTATGTCGGCGTGATCGGCCAGTCGGAGGGCATCGATCTCCTGCTGCAGTCGATCGGCCACATCGTCCACGATCTCGGACGCACCGACATCCAGTTCAACATCGCCGGCACCGGCCCGGAATGGAATGCCGTCGTCAAGCTGTGCGAGGAGATGCGGCTCTCCGACTATGTGAACTTCACCGGCGCTGTCGCCGATGACGCCCTGTTCACGATGCTCTCGACCGCCGATGTTTGTGTCAATCCGGACCGCGTCACGCCGATGAACGACATCTCCACCATGAACAAGATCATGGAGTACATGGCGCTCGGACGGCCGATCGTGCAGTTCGACGTGCGCGAAGGCCGGCGCTCCGCGCTCGACGCCTCGCTCTATGCGGCGAAGAACGACCCGAAGGATTTCGCCAGCAAGATCATTACGTTGATCGATGATCCGGCGCTGCGTCAGACGATGGGCGCCTTTGGCCGCAGCCGCGTCGAGCGCGCATTGTCCTGGACCCATGAGGAGCCGAAGCTGCTCGCCGCGTATGAGGCGCTGTTCGCGAGAAAGCTCCCCTCGCAGAGCCGCGTGAACGCCACCGCCGAGCGGCCAGCCTCGCAGTCCTCCGGCATCAACGCCAATGCGGCCGCCGGGCGGGCATCGCGTTGAACACCCTGCCGCCTCACTCTCGTCAAGCGCGACGCGGCTGCGGCCGCGCGCACGTTCCTGGATTGTTGAAGGTCGAAGCATGAACGTCAGCATTTTCGGCCTCGGCTACGTCGGAACGGTGTGCGCGGCCTGCTTCACCGAGCTCGGCCACCAGATCATCGGCGTCGACAAGAGCGTCGCGAAGGTCGACCTGATCCGCGAAGGCCGATCGCCGGTCATCGAGCCCGGCATCTCGGACAAGGTGGCGCGCGCGGTGGCAACGGGCCAGCTGACCGCGACCACCGACGCCACCGAGGCGATCGTCAACAGCGACATATCGATGGTCTGCGTCGGCACGCCGTCATCAGGTAATGGCAACCTCGACCTGACCGCGATCCGGCAGGTCGCGATCGAGATCGGCCGCGGGCTGCGCGCGAAGAACGCGCCGCATACCGTGACGATCCGCTCCACCGTGCTGCCCGGCACCACCCGCGGCACCGTCGGGCCGCTGATCGAGGAAGCCTCCGGCAACAGGATCGGACGCGATTTCGACCTCGCCTTCAATCCCGAATTCCTGCGCGAAGGCTCAGCGATTGCGGACTTCAACGCGCCGTCCAAGACCGTGGTCGGCGCCTTCAACCAGGAAACCGCCGACCGCGTCATGGCGCTCTACAAGGATCTGCCCGGCGCCAAGATCACCCCGCCGGTCGAGACCGCGGAACTCGCCAAGTATGTCGACAACAGCTGGCATGCGCTGAAGGTCTCCTTCGCCAACGAGATCGGCACCATCGCGAAGACGCTCGGCATCGACGGCCGCGACGTCATGAACATCTTCATGCAGGATACGCGGCTCAACATCTCGCCGGCCTATTTGCGGCCCGGTTTTGCCTTCGGCGGCTCGTGCCTGCCGAAGGACGTCAAGGCGCTCAAGCACCTCGCGCATAGCCGTGGACTGTCGACGCCGGTGCTGGAAAGCATCCTGCCGAGCAACGACATGATCATGTCGCGCGGCGCCGACTGGATCCTGTCGCATGACGGCCGCCGCATCGCCTTCCTCGGCATCAGCTTCAAGGCCGGCACCGACGATGTCCGCGAAAGCCCGTTCGTTGAGCTGGTCAAGAGCTTGCGCGGCGAGCAGCGCGAGATCCGGATCTACGACCCCAATGTGCAGCTGTCGCAACTGATCGGCGCCAACCGGGACTTCATGATGCGCAACCCGGAGCTGGTCGGCCTGCTGCATGACGATGTGACGGCGACGATCGAATGGGCCGACATCATCGTGCTGACGACGGCCGATCCGCGTTTCGTTACGGCGCTGACGGCAACCCGCCCCGACCAGATCGTGCTCGAACTGTCGGATATCGGACTGCCCGATGAAGTCAGCGCCAGAGTGAGCGGCTTCCACTGGTAGGGATGACCATGGCCGTCATGGCCGAGACCCGCGACCGACCCGAAATCCGCTTCCACGACGAGATTTCGTCGGAGTGGGAGACGCTGCATCGGAGCCGCACCTTCAAGGCGCGCACGGCCGCGATGTTCGGCCTGCTCGGCAACGCGGACCTCAGCGGGCAGCGCTGGCTGGATGCAGGTTGCGGCACCGGAACGCTCTCCCGCCTGCTCGCCGCACGCGGCTGCGACGTGACCGGCGTCGACGCCTCGTCGGAGATGATCGTGACTGCACGCAGCGGCCTTGCCGACAGTCTGCTGGCCGAACGGCTCACATTCCAGCAGATCCCGACCATCGCAAACCTGCCATTTGCCGATCGATCCTTCGACGGCGTGCTGTGCGCCAGCGTGCTGGAATATGTCCCCGACGTGGCGCAATGCCTCGCCCAGATCCATCGCGTGCTCAGCCCCGGCGGCCTGTTGCTGGTCTCGATCCCCAACCGCGGATCACTGCTGCGCCAGGGTTACAAGCTCGCCCATGCGGCCTCTTCGCGCCTGTCGGCGCGGCCGCTGTTCCGCTACCTCGCCTTCTCCAAATTCGACGCCTCGCCGGCCACGATGCAGGGCCTGCTGCGGCAACATGGCTTCACGATGCTGGGCACGAGCTTCGCCGGCTCTCCGCTGCCGCCGGCGCTCGATCGCCGGCCTGCGCTGGGCACGCTGATCAATATCCTCGCGCGGCGCGGCGATTGACGCGGCAGGCCAATGCCGGCCTCAGGCCTTGATCGCCATCAGCGATTTGGTCATGCCGAGATAGCGTTCGCGATAGATTTTCGCGTCCGGAAACGTCTCCGTCATCTCGCCCCAGTCGAACAGATGCCAGTCGGGCGCAGTCCGCTTGAACCAGAAGCGGTTGAAGACCTCGATCAGTGAGATTTGCAGCCGCCTCGGCAACAGCACGATGATGCCGGGCAGCCAGGTATGGCTCTCGATCGGGAAGTAGCGGTACGGCGTCTGCACGTAGAAGGACTTCGCGACCCGCGCGATCTCGCTTGCAAAGCGGTTCTGGTGCTCGCGCGCGATACTGTGGAACGCCGCGTCGCTGTCGATCGTCACGACGTCCTGCTTCGGCCCGGTGACATGCTCGATCACCGATGAGCAGAAGCAGAAGTCGAACGCCTGATCGTCGAACGGCAGACGCTCGGTTTCCTGCAGCAGCACCGTCTTGAACCCGAAGCGCTCGCGCGCGGCCTTCAGATCGTCGGCCGAGATGTCGCAGACCGTGATGTCGGCATGGCGCGGCAGGATCGCGCGGATGTGCCGGCCGGTGCCGCCGCCCAGATCGAGGATTTTTGCATTCAGCGGCAGGTTCACGGTGCGGACGAGGAACTCGCCGCGCCGCTGGCGTGCCGCACTGGAAAATCGGGCCTGGATGGCGCCCAGCACTGTCAGTCTCCTGCTACCGGTCCGTTCGACCTAGCACGGCGCGCACAATCCTTCACGCAACCTTGCATCGATTTACTCACTTGATCGCCTCGAAGAAGATCGACTCGTCCGGCCGGTTGTCGAGCCGGTCGATGTCGGGACAGACGCCCTCGCGAAAGGCCCGTGTATGGGTCTCTGAACACCCCGCGTCGCGGAACAACGTTGCGAGCGAGGCACGGGTGAAGCCCCAATGATGCGCGAAGGCGGCCTCCTTGCGGCGCTCGATCTCGAACACGCCCCTGAGGAAGGCGTGCGGCGCGGCGGGATCATAGAGCGCGACGATCCGCTCCATGTCGGGGACGGCGATGCGGCACACCCCACCGGGCGCCAGCACCCGCGCGATCTCGCGCGCCAGCCGCTCGACCTCGTCGGGAAACAGATGCTCGAACACATGCGCACTGAACACCGCCGAAAGGCTGCCATCCGCGAACGGCAGCGGCCTGGTCAGGTCCATGTGGCGGAGCCCGGCAAACCTGCCCTGGCGATGCTCGGCATAGCGGGCATCGCTCAAGAGGCCGGCGAGATGCAACGCCTTTGCCGCGAACGGCACCCGCGCAATCCACAAATGCATCGTGATGTCGGTATTGATCCAGCCTTCGATGCCGCAATTGAAGGCCCCGATATGCAGCCGCTGGAGCTGAGAGCCGCGCGCGTCGGTCATGTCCGCTCCCGCACCGAATTGGTCAGCACAACTGTGATCACCGACGCCGCGCTGGAGGCGACCATCGCCGCGACCGCGCCGGTCACCTGCCAGGCCGGCGCCGCGAACGGCAGGACGCAGCACAGCGCAACGAGGCCGGCGATCCGGCTCAGCATGAACCGCTGCGGCTTGCCGGTCGCAAACAGCGGCAGCGCGAGGCCGAGCCACACCGCGTCGAGCGCCATCGCAGCGCCCATCAGAGCGGGGCTGCCGCTGCCGATCTCATAGGTCCGACCGTGGATGACAAGCGCGAGAATGCGCTGGCCGAGCAGCACGACCGCAGCACCATAGGCTGCCGCGATCGAGCCGAGCAGCAGGGCGTTTTCGCGCGCGGCGGCGGCGACTGCGTCGCGCCGGCCGGCGCGCAGCTCGGCGGCGATTTCCGGCAGGCGGACCGAGAACATCGTCGCGCAGAATTGGCTCAGCGGTGCAAACACCAGCAGCAGGATCCGCAGCGAGGCGCTCGCGTCCAGCCCGATCAGCAGCCCGCACACCGGGATCAGCCCGATGCTGCCGATCCAGTAGGTGAGCGAGGTGGCGACGAACCAGCGGCCGTTCCGGAACAGCCGCCGCAGCGAGCCGCGGAAGATCCTGGCTTGCGGCCACGCCAGCTCGCGCGTGTGGGCCAGCAGCAGGCTCGCGGCTATCGCCGCCGAGATCGCGATGCAGGCCATCGCCGCCGCGGCGCCCGCGAGCTTGAGGGCGATCATCAGTCCGGCCGAGGCGACAAGCGCCACGCAATAAGTCAGCGAGGACGCCACCGCGCGCGGCAGCCGCCCGTCGAGATAGCAGATGCGGCGGAACATGCTCTGCAGCCGAACCGCCGGGATCGCGAGCCCGGTTGCGATCACGAGCCCACCGGCGTCCCCGCCGACGGCCGCGATCACAAGGCCCGCGATCACCAGCAGCAGGCCAAGCGCGGCCGAAATGAGCAGCGACGACAGATAGAGACCAAGCCGCAATTGCGGCCACAGCGATCTCGGGATGCGATGCGCGGTCGCCGGCAGGCCGTCGTCGAACAGGCCGCGCAGGAACACCGCCTCGATCAGGATCGAGAACGACCAGGCGACGCTGAACCGGCCGAACGAATTGATGTCGAGCACATTGGCGAGCACGATCGTCAGCACGAAGGCGGAGCCGCTGAGCAGCGCCTGGTCGATCAGGCCGAGCGCGACATTGCCCCCGGCGCGCCGCAGCCGGCGGAGCATTCCGCTCACGGCCCCGGCGAGCCCCGTCTGGGCCGCCACACGATCCAACCTGTCGGTCAACGCACTCACGCCTCACTCACACGCAGTCTGGTGAACGCCCGCCGCGGCGCCGCTTGCAGCCTGGCCTCCGGGCCGAAATAGCACCAGAACACCAGCACGCAGCCGAAATAATTGTGCAGCAGCTGGCTCGAGTCGTTGGCGGACGCGATCGCCACGAACAGCAACATCGCAAACGGCGCCAGCCAGTACATCCCTCGCCGCTCGAACGTGAAGACGATGGTGTTCCACAGCGCGCGCGCCAGCAGCAGGATATAGAGCGCGCCGCCGAGCAGACCGAACTGGAGAAAGGCGTCGAGATAGGAATTCTCGAACGAGCCGAACTCGGTATTCCAGGGCGCCATGCTGGTCAGCTCATTCGCAGGCGAGTTCGGCAGCTCGTTGAAGAACCCCGAGAAACCGTAGCCGAGCCAGGGATGTTGCCAGAAGAAGTACGGCCAGACCGACCACAGGAACGAGCGCCCGGTCAGGTTTCCGCTGCGGCCGACCAATCCATACAACTCGTCGCTCGGCACGGCGAACACCACGAGCGCGACAAAGGCGAGGCCGAGCCAGTAGATCGCGGCAGCGCCCCTGTGCCCGAGCACCACCAGCAGCAGCCCGAAGGTCACGGCAAGCGCCGTCAGCATGCTGATCAGCGGTCCCGCTGCGCCGGCCGCCGCGAGCGCAAACAGATGACATCCCATCAGCAGCACAGACCAGCCGACTTGCTTGCGCGGCCCCGCCAGCATGCGAACAAAGCAGATCAGCACCATCAGCCCGAAGAAGGCACCCGCCAGGTTCTTGTGGCCGAACACGCCGGCATAGGCCTGGGTGCCGAGCACCGTCGGCCGGTGCAGCGGGTCGTAGTCCCATTGCGAGCCGATCACCGGAAACAGCAGGACGTGAACGATCAGCACCACGATTCCAATCCGGAACAGGGTGTCGATGAGACGATCAACGGGACAGCTGATCACGACCCACGCCGAGAACATCGTGGTCAGCAGATACATCGCGAACTTGATCGAGGAGCCGGCGGGGTCGGCACTCAATGCCAGCGACACGCCCGCGAAGGCGATGAACGTCAGATAGAGATGCGATTGCAGCATCAGCAGGCCGAAGCGCTTCCGATCGACCGCAATGTGCAGCATCAGCAGGATGTAGAGCAGCAGCCACGCGGCGCGGAACAGCGTGGACTCGCCGGCCCGTTCGGCGAACGAGATCCCCTCGATGAAATTGAACAGGAAATAGATGCAGCCGAGCACCATCACCAGATAGGCGTGCAGGAAGACATCAGTGCGCAGCCACCATTTGCCGATCATGGCACCGCTTCCTGCCGGGCCGGCGCCGACATGAGATGATCGACCGCAGCCGTGAAGCGTGCCGCGGCGTCGTCAAGCGCATCGCTTGGTACACTGTGCCGGGCCTGCAGCGACATCGCCTGCCAGCGCGCGGGATCCTCGAGCAGGCCGCGCGCCGCGTCGACCCAGATCTGTTCATCGAGCGCGCAAACATGGCCATTCTCATGGTCGCGCACCAACTCGCCGCCTGCCCCGACATGGGGCGACACCAGGCAGGGCACTCCGCATTGCAGGGCCTCGTTGCACACCAGCCCCCACGGCTCCAGCAGCGAGGGCAATAGCAGCAGCCGCGATTGCAGGTAGACCTGCGAGATCGCCTGCCACGGCACATAGCTGTCGTGGCTGACCTCGATGCCGGCCTCTCCAAGCCGCGCCAGCATGCGCTGCTCGGCGGCACCCGCCCCGACCACGCGCACCTTCAGGCCAGGCACGATCCGGCCAAGCGCGATGGCCGCGTTCTCGAAGAAGATCGCGTTCTTGGCGTCATCGTTGATGCGGGCGCACCAGAGCAGGTGAAACGGACGATCGTGGAATGCAGGCATCGACGGCGGCGGATCCCATGCCGGCACCAGCGGCACCACGAACAGGTCGTCGTCGCGAACGCCCTGATCTCGGAAGTAGTCCCTGCCCTTGTCGCTACAGCACACGACCGCGTCGCACTGGCGCAGCAGCCATGGCCGCGCCAGCCGATGGTAGGCGGTATCGGGCATCGTCTCGCGCCAGCCGTCGATCGTCAGCGCAAGCGCCTTGCCGTTGGCGCGCGCCCATGCCGCGCCGGCCAGCATCGAGGGGTAAAGCCCGTTGACGAACAGCAGATCAGGCGCGAGCGCGTTCAAGGCGCGGCCGATCCCGATATTGAGATGGGTGTGACGCGACCGCGACAGCGGGATCGAGACGCCCGGCACCGTGCGCGTCGTGTAGCGCGGCGCGAACGAGCCGGCCCAGAAGCGATCGGCCTCCTGCGCCGTGCAGGACAGCACGGCGAGATCCAGCCCACGGTCAACCAGCTCATTGTAGAGCCGGTTGGTGTAGGGTGTGATCATGTTGTTGAAGACGACCACGCGCGGCGCCATGGCTCATCGGTCCCGCGGCGGCGGCGCCTCGTCGCGCCGGCAGAGCGCCCCGCAATGATAGGTCGCAAGCCGGGTCGCGAACGCCGGGCCGACCGACAGCAGCGACTTCCGCACGATGCTCTTCGCGAGCCCCTTCAGATGCGAAGAATGGAATGCGTGCACCGGCAGGCTGTGGTCCCAGGTGCCGAAGCCCGCGACCTGGAGCCCCGCGGTCTCCAGCACCAGGCGGAAGGTATCGGGCGTGTAGAAATTGATGTGGCCGATGTCGAGCGTCGATTGCAACGCCCGGCGATTGGTTCGCGCGTGCAGCTCGCACGGCACCTCGACATAGATGAAGCTTCGCGCCACCCGGGCGAGCTCGCGCAGGAATGCGCGCGGTTCGGGCACGTGCTCAAGCACGTGGCTGGCATAGACGAGGTCGAACGATCCGTCGGCGAACGGGATCGTCGCACCATCATAGCTGGACCAGTGGAACGGAGCCGTCGCGGCGCCGTCGGTCTCCAGATTGGTCGCGGGATCGATGACGTCGATGCCGGTGAAGTCGCGGCCGATCCCGATCGCCGACAGCCGTGCCAGCACCGCGCCGGTGCCGCAGCCGACCTCGAGCACATTGCCGATCCCGGCGGCGGAGGCACCGAGCAGGCCGGCGATATGGTCGGCCTTGTCGACCGCGCAGACGCGGCGCCAGCCGCGCTCCTGCGCCGAATAGACGCCCTCGTAATGCGCGTTGTGCTGTCCGACGCTGAATTCCATCGTCATGGCCTGGCCCTCGCCTCGGGCGGCATTCGGGGAAACTCGTCGAAGCGGTCGTTCGATTTGCGCTCCAGATTGCGTCGCTCAGCCGGCGAGCGGCGATCGAGGTCGTATCCGATGTCGGCCATGGTCCGGGTCAGGATGTCGACGTTCCGCTGCGGAACGGCAGCAAGGCCGGCCAGCAGCCTGTCCCGGTGCGCCCAGCCCGGTCCCTTCAGGAGATCGATCGCCTCGGTGTACAGCTCGGTCTTTATGAGACGCGCGAACTCGGCAACGACCTCGGCGGAAAGGTCGGGCGGCAGGGCATCGAACATTGCGAGCGCCATGGCGCTGCGCTTGACGACAATCCAGCCCTCATTCGGTCCGAGCCGGTACGACATCCGCAGCAGGTCGAAATTGCCGTCGCTCAGGCCCTGCCTGGTGTTGCGAAGCCAGAACAGCACGAGCCAGAGGTAGGGATCGGACGGCGCGCAGCCGAGCGACTTGCGGACAGAAGCGTCGAGCTCGCCCATCCGGGCGTCGACCTGATCGCCGGATGCGAGCGCATTTTCGGCAAGGCGCAGCCGGATCACCGCCGCGCTGCGATCGATCGCCGGCATGCAATCCGATCGCGCCGCGGCGCGCGCCAGCAGCGGCGCGAGGTCGCCGAGCTCGGCGTCGCTGACCGGGACGTTGCGCAGGATCAGGTCGCTGGCGCCACCGAGCCGGGTCTGGTCGACAAAGTCAGGCAAGCTGGTCGCACCCCATGCGACCGACGAGCCCGCGACCGCGGCCAGGAAGCCGCGCGCAAGCCAGGCGGCGGCGCGCCGGGGCATTCCACCGCGCATCTCACTCGGTGTAGCCATATCGCCCATAATGCGAGTTGTAATAGTAGTTCTTGCCGCCATAGCCGCTATAGCGGCTCATCGCGGCAATATCGGCCTTGTTGAGCACGACGCCGAGCAGGTTCTCGTTGACCGCACGCGCGCTGCGCAGCGCGCGCTCGACCACCTGCACCTGGGTCTTGCCCCACTCCACGATGAAGACGAAGGAATCGACGAAGTGCGCGGTGATGCGCACATCGACCACCGGCGTCAGCGGCGGGAAATCGACGATCACATAATCATACTGGCTGCGGGCGCCATCGATGAAATCCTTCATCTGGTCGGAGGCCAGCACATCGTGTGAATGCGCGATGCGCGAGCGCGTGGCGCCGGGCAGGAAGGCAAGGCCGGTCTCGGGATCGCGCCACAGCGTGTCCTGCAAGGTCGCATTGTTCGACAACACGTCGAGAATGCCGCGCTCCGCATTCGCTGCGACCTTGCGGCTCAGCGAGGGATTGCGCAGGTCGCAATCGACCAGCAGCACCCGCGCCCCGCTTTGGGCGACCAGTTGCGCGAACACGAAAGCCAGCGTCGACTTGCCCTCGTTGGGCAGCGCCGAGGTCAGGCCGAGGATCTTCGACGGCTTGGTGACGTTGAGGTCGGCATTGACCTTGATCGAGCGGATCGCTTCCGAGAACCGCGAGAACGGCGAATCGATCGCCGCCCACAGCACCGGCTCGTCGCCGCGCCGGATGGTGCGCGGGCCGACCGGCAGATTGGGACGACCGGCGACCGGCGCCTTGAGCTGGCTCGGCGAGACCCGCGGGACGATCGCGACGCAATCGGCGTCGAGGATGGTCTCGACCATCTCAGCCGTGCGGAACACCCGGTCATAGAGGTCGCGCAACACGCCGAGCCCAAGCCCCGCGATCAATCCGCCGAGCGCCGAGAGCGCGAGCACGACGAAGGTCTGCGGGTGGCTCTTGCCGAGCGGACGCGAGGCACGGGTGATCACCCGCGCCTCGCTGACCGGGAAGGACTGCTGCTGCACGTTTTCCATGTAGCGCTGCAGGAAGTTGTCATAGAGCGAGCGATAGGTCTGAGCCGAGCTCTCGAGCTCGCGCAGCGTGACCTGCGCCTGGTTGGTCGACTGCGACTGCGACACCGAGTCGTTGACGGCGCGCTCGATCTCGGTCTGGCGCTGCAGGGCGATCGCATAGTCGCTCTTGTAGCTTTCGGCGAGCCGCTTCAGCTCATCCATGATCGACGACTGGATCTCGCGCATCTGGTTGCGCAGATTGACGGCGGCCAGGTGGTTGTAGCCGTAGCGCGACGACCAGTCGGCCTCGCGGTTGGCGAGCTCGAGATATTGCGAGCGCAGCTTGGTGATGACCTGGTTATTCAGGGAATCGGCGACCGCCGCATCGGGGACGCCGCCTTTCACCACCGCGTCGATGCGGTCGAGCTTGGCCTTGGCGTCGGTGACCTGCGACTTCACATGGACGAGCTGCGTGTTGAGCTCGCCGAGCTGCTGCTCGTTGAGCAGCTTGCCGCTCGAGGTGACGATGTTGTTGGTCTTCTTGTAGTCGAGCACGGCGCGCTCGGCATTGGATGCCTGCGTGCGCAGCTCCTGGATGCGGTCCTGCAGCCAGACGCTGGCGCGGCGCGTCGCCTGATACTTGGAATCGAGCTGGTCGACGATGTAGGCGTCGGCGACGGCGTTGGCGATCTGCGCCGCGCGCTCCGGATCGAGCGAGCGGAAGCTGACCTCGATCACATAGGTCATGCCGCGGCGGCGGACGTCGAGCTGCTTCTGGAAGGTGCGGACCGCGCGCCGTGTCCGGTCGAACTCATTGGGCGGCGCGCTGCCGGCAAACAGGCCGGTCACGAAATCAAGCACCGCTCCCGCCGCGCCGGCCTTGGAGCCGATGAATTCCGGATCCTCGTTGAGCTTGAGCTCGCGAATCACCGCGAGCGCCACATTCTCCGACTTCAGGATTTCGACCTGACTCTCGACCGCGGCGGAATCGACCGGCGCCTCGCTCGCCGGCGATTGCTGCTGGAAGGCCTGGAATTTGCGGGTGTCGATGATCATCGTGGCGAGCGCAGTATAGCTCGGCGCCGCCGTCGCGAGGTAGCAGATGCCGCCGAACAGGCAGAGCCCGGCGGTGCCGAGGATGACCCAATACTGCCGGAGCAGATAGGTGACGAAGGCGTCGAAGGTTTCCGCCAGCGACGGCAATTCGGCCGGACGATTTCTCAGATCGACAGACGGCGAAATCTGGTTGCGCTGAAGCATCTCGTCCTATCGCCGCGCCGGCAGGATCGATCCTGCCCTCGCGCCCTCCAATGATCCTCGGATGCGTCCCGCCGCCGACACCGAAGCGCGTTGCTGCAGAGAGTTCTCCATCGGCGATCGGACGCCCGCTCAGGGAGTAACTGTTGTGAGAAGCGTGGTGGTGCCGTTGCCGGATCCAGTGACCGATGAGGTGAAGCTGAAAATGCCAGTGTTCACGCTGTTGCCGTTGATGGCTTCGAGCGCGCCGCCGCCTGCGCCATTGGCGCCGAGCGCGCTGGTCTGGCCGCCGGATGCGCCGGCACTGCCCGCGCCGCCGGCGCCGGTCGCGGCGGTGCCGGTATCACCCGACGCGGCGGCAAACGCCATCACGGTGTCGAGATCCTTGGTGTCGGCAATCGCCTGCTGGATGCGCGTCGCGTAAGCTTGATTGCTGCGCACCACGATGCGCGCGGCCTGGGCGAGACCGGCGGCGATCGCGGTCTTCTGGTCCTTGCTTGCCTTGGCAAGCAGCGCAATGAGCGGATCGAGTGCGGTCGGATCGTTGAGCGCGAAGTCGCGCGCCCGCGAGGTCAATTCCACGCCCGCATTCGGATACTGGCTCAGCAACTGCTCCGGGTTGGCCTTGAAATTGGTCACCGCCTGCGAGAGCTGGATCAGCCCGCCAGACGTTTGCGCCAACGCCGCGCCGCCGGGCGCAGCGAGTGCCAACACCGCCAACACCGCCAGACGCGGAGCGGAAAAACCGCCGGAACGCTCAAATGTGAACACAGCTATCTCCCTAACGAATACTAACAGTTCGTTAGCATAGTCAGAGTTATCGCGCCAATTAAAACCCCTGCCCGGCGGCGCCCCGGGCGCGGCGCGCAAAATCAACGTTAACCGGCGGGTCCGGCCGTAACACTGGCGTCACTCCCGGTGCCGGCGGCTCCGCCGGAGCGGAAGGATTGTGACAGCCCCGTCCCGAGCAAGGCCGCGATAACAACGGCGTAGCCGGTGATCTGGAGCGAGAAATCGATCATCGAATGCAGGGCGCCGGCGACCGATGCGCACAGCGCCGCGAGCGGCACGATGACGTCGCGGCGGCGGGTCCGCACGCCATGCGCGAGCACGCCGAAGGCTGCGAGCAGCGCGATCATGACGGCGCCGGCCATTAACATTCCGCCGTCGGACGCCAGTTCGAGCCAGCTGTTGTGCGCCCGGTTCCAGGTCCCGCGCAGCGAGATGTCGTCGGTCCGATACGCCGGATAAACCCACTCGAAGGTCCCAAAACCGTCGCCGAGCCAGGGGTGATCCCAGATCATCCGCAACGTCGCGCGATAGGTCGAGAACCGGCCTTCGTCCGACAGCCCCATCGCGCTGAAACGCGCGCCGACGCCCCCGCCGAGGAGTTGCAGCAGCGCCAGCGCGACCAGGCTGCCGACACCGAGCGCCACGATCAAGCCGTAGCGGCGCGGCATCCGCTTGCGGAAGAAGATCGCACCAGCTGCGACCGCGGCGAGCAGCGAGATTCCAACGCCGCCGCGCGATCCGGTCAGAAACATCGCCAGCAGGCAAGTGAGCCAGCCGAATGCATGACCGGCAAGCCGGCGCCGTGCCGGCATGTCGAGGCGCGCCAGCAGGCGTGGCAGGCTGACACGGCGCGACGGCCAACGCCACTCGATCAGTTCGCAGCCGAACAACAGCCAGATCAGGGCACAGCAGCCATAATAGATGCCCGCCGTGTTGCGATTGACGAAGGGAGACGTCAGCCACTCCAGATGCGCCTGCTTCTCGTGAAGCAGATAGATCCGGGCGGGATCGATCGCGAAGGTGACGATGCCAGAGATCGCATAGACAAGGCCGGCCACGGCCACCACCCACAACAGCCCGCGCGCCAATGCGCGGTTGGCACCGAGCACGACGCCGATGGCAAAGCTGAGCAGGCAGGCGATCGCGACACCCGCGGAATAGAACGGCTGACTGCGTGCGATCGTCACGGCCGGTGGCAGTTCGGCGGGCAGCAATTTGCCGGCCTCGGCCCACAGTGCGTTCGGCGCCCCACCCAACCAGGGTCGCACCGCCGATTGCTCGTGCAGCACCAGCATGGCGAGCACGGTCAAGAGCGCCGTCACCGCGAGGATCGCGAGCTGGCTGCCGCGCAGGCGCATCGGCAACACCCCGAGCAGCGCGATCCCGAGCAGGATCGACCAGATCGCGGGTGCGATGACGCCGACCGAGCCGAGCGGCAGCGGCGCCAGCGCAACCACGGCGCAGAACAGCCACGACGACCAGCGCACCGGCAACGGCAATGCCGTCGCCTCACTGGAGCCGGAAGGTAATCGCAGAGGTGTCATGAAGCCGGCCGTGCCGGCTCACGCCCCAATATCAGGGCGCAAGCTTGATCGAATTACGAAGTAAGGTTGCGTTGTAGGCAGCCACGATCGGATCGTTCACCGTTGCGGTCACGAGGCGGATCTGCTGCATGAGCTTGGCGTCCTCGACGGATGCCGCGTTCGATGCATAGAGCACGTCCTTGTTGCGCAGCTGGAAACGCGTGGCCAGGAAATAGCCGGCCGGATCGCGGAAATTGATGTTGTAGACGACCGGGATGATCGGCCCTGCAAATTTGCTGACGTCGATGCCGAGCTTGGCGGCCACTTCCGGCAGCTCGCCGCGATAGACGAACACCGAGGCCGGATCGGCCGAGGAGTCGTTCAGGCCGCCGGCCTTGGCGACGGCTTCGGCGAGCGAGATGCGCCAGGCCTCGAAATTGAACTGGCCCTGCGCGCCGGACGCGCCAAACGCAACGAAGGTCTGCGGCTCGCGGTAGACATAGATGGTGTCGCCCGGATGCGCGTAGATGTTGCTCTTGGGCTCGTAGACCAGCTGGCCGAACGGCACGGTGGTGCGCTTGCCGTCACGCTCCAGCATCACCCAGGTGTCAAAACCCTGGCCTTTCGGGCCGCCGGCACGCGTGATCGAGTCGAGCACTCGCTCGCCCGCGGCATTGGCGGGGAAGCGGTTCGGCGTATTGACCTCGCCGAGCACGGAAATCAACGAGGTGCGCTGCTCGATCAGCGCGACCACGGCCTGCGGCTCGATCGCGCGGTTCTTCAGCGCATCGACGATCGAGCGCTGCACCTCGGTCGGCGTGCGGTTCTTGGCGCGGATCGCGCCGGCGTAGGGCACAGAGATGTTGCCGTCGGTATCGACGTTCTGGTTCGGCAACGTGATGTAGTTGCCGGGACGCACGCCGGCCTCGACCGGAATGAACAGACCACCGGCGGCGGCTTCGAAGATGGTGACGCTGACGACGTCGCCGATGCCGAAATGGATGTCCTTGGGCGGCGGGCCTTGAATGCCGCCGGCGAGCTGCGGCGCGAATGACGCCAGCACGTTCTCGACCTGCGGCGTGATCTTGACCATCGCGTAGGGAAGGCTTTCGGGATCCTTCTGGCCGGCCACGACATCCGAACTGGTCGGGCCGTTGGTCGGCATGTAATGGCAACCGCCGACCCAACAGGCGGCCGCAAGCAATAACATTACCCGAATGAAATTCGCACGCGACATTCAAATACTCCGGCCGTGCCGTAACACGTCGATTATCACAATCACAAGGTTCCACGATATATTGCAGCGCAATTGATAGAGAATGTTAGCAAGGTGAGGCAATTCGGCGACACCGGCGCGTCGCCGTGAGATAAAGGCCCTGCCCCGACGTCACTCCGGCTTTGATTTCGTGTGATGTTCCGATTATCTGTGAATGAGATGTTTGAGTTAACCGATTGAGGGTTCGATGGCCCGGATCAAGTCACTGGCGATCGCGTTTGGAGCGGTTGCGCTCCTGCTTGCAGTTTCCCTCGGCAACTCCGGCGCTTTTGCCGCGGAATTGGGCATTTCCCCCGCTCCGCGCGCCGTGCAGCGCGTCGGCGGCAACTGCCAGCGGCTGCAATATTGTCATGGCGACGTCTGCCAGTGGAAACGGGTCTGCTGGCACGGTTGCCCGGATCGCTATTCCTGCGCGCCGCTCTACGGTGCCTACGGGCCGTATGGCGGCCGCGACTATTGGGCCGCCTATAGTTACGGCGACCTGCGCCCGTTCTGAATGTTAAGCGATTAACAAAACCACGAGCCGTTCGAACGTCACCCGACGGGTTTGCGACGATCACCTTAACCCCGGCTTAGGACCCGGCCCGCTATGATACGGGCACAGGGTTTGGTTATGTTATTTGTTTTCCTCGGCAATTTGATCGGCGGCGCCGCGCTCGGGCTGCGCCAGCACTGTCTGGTGCTGGTGCCGGTCGCGTTTGCGGAACTCGTGCTGCTCGCCGCCATCGGAATTGCGTGCCTCTCGTGGTCGGAGACGGCGCTGCTGATGATCACCGCCACCATGTCGCTGCAGGGCGGATACCTCGCGAGCACCTTCACACCGCTGTTCTGGTCGCGCACCGCGACGCCACGGCTCGCCCTGCGCCGTCCGCATTAGCGCAGCCCCATTCGGCGCGCCCGATTTCCATTGACCTCGCCGCACACCCGGGGCATCCCGCTGCCTTGCGTTCTCATCCTCCGCAGGAGCACCTTGCTCAGGACTTTGCCTCAGGACTTGCCTCAGGACTTGCCCCTCTCGTGTGGAACGTCACGGCTTTCATCTGCATCTTGATCGGGGCGTCGATTCCGCTGGGTCTGATCGATGCATCGTTCGCGACCGGCCTCGTCGGCGCCGCAACCTCGCTCGGGCTGCTGGCAAGCCTGGCGGCGATCCGCCCAGGTGAGCTGTCGTTCCTGAAATCGGTTGCCGGCCCCGCGGTTGCGGTGGCGCTGGTGCCGATGGTCTGGATCATCCTGCAGATGCTTCCGTTGCCGGGCCTGGCGCATCCGGTGTGGAAGTTCGCCGGCGAAACGCTGGGTGCGCCGCTCGGCGGCAGCATCACGATCGACACCGGCGCAAGCCTGGGCGCGCTGCTGCTCTGGCTGGCGTTGCTATCGCTCGTGATCACGGCCGCCGCGATCGCAATCGATGCCCGCCGCGCCGACATGGTGGCCCGCAGCATTGCAGCAACGGCCGCCGCCGCGGCACTGATTCTGCTGCTGCTCAGCGATCCGATCAAAGCCTGGCTCGGCGCTGCGCTCGATGAGAAAGCAAACGGCTTCGTGATCGTCGTTCTCGTTGGCGTTCCGCTCAGCCTGGCGCGCGCGCTCGACAGCGGCGGGCATGCCGATCGCCGCACGGCGGCCCGGTTGGCGCAGTTGCGCTGGCTGCTCGCCGCCGGCGCGCTGTTTTGTGCCGCCAGCGCCTGCTGGTATGGCCGTCGCGGCGCCGCGATCGCACTCGCCGCGGGTATCGCGCTCGTCCTGATGACGTTCGCCGCGCGAAAGCTTCATCTGCATCGCTGGAGCAGCGCCGGGGCCGCCGCTGCGATTGCGCTGATCGCGCTGGCGACGGCGATCGCCAACCGTCATCCCGATGTCGCGCTTGCCACGGCCTTCGTCCAAGCGCCTGATGACCTCGTGCAGTCGACCCACAATTTGCTCGCCGACCTGCCCGCGCTCGGCAGCGGCGCCGGCACCACGGCGAGGCTGGCATCGACCTATATGGACTGGCAAGGCATCACCACGCGGCCGGTGGTTGCGACCAGCGCCGCCGCCTTGATCGCTCAGTTCGGTTCCGCCATGTTCTGGACTCTAGTCGCGGTTACGGTGGTGGGCATCGCCGCGTTCACAGCCGGTGCACGCAATCGCGGCCGTGACTGGTGCTATCCCGCGGCTACAGCAGCCGCATTGCTGACGCTGCTGCTTGCCGCCTTCACCTTGCCGGAATTGCCGGCACTGCCCGGAGTGATCGTGTTGGGAGCCGTGATCGGAACAGGACTGGCCCAGCGGATCAGCCGTTCACGGTTGCGTGCGGGCTAGGCGAGAGATGCGCAGCCTCCTCCGGCGTATTGTCGGCCAGACCGGCGACCTCGAACACGAGGGCGACGAGAGCTGCATCTACGCCGTTGGTGACATCCACGGCCACGCCGACCTGCTGCACGAGATCTGCGCGCGCATCGACGCCGATATCCGCAAGTTCCGGCCGGCGCGGCCGATGCAGGTGTTCCTCGGCGATTACATCGATCGCGGGCCGGATTCGAACGAGGTGATCGCGATGCTCGATCAGCGCCGCCGGACCCGCAGCATGGTCTGCCTGCTCGGCAATCACGAGGCCTGCCTGCTGGAGTTTCTGGTCAATCCCGACATGCTCGCGCAATGGCGGCAGTTCGGCGGCCTGCAAACGCTGATGTCGTATGGATTGACGCCCTCGCCCAATCCTGACGCCGCAGAACGGCGGGCGCTGGCCCGGCAGCTGGTGCGCGAGATGCCGCCGGCCCATCTCGCCTTCCTGCGTTCGCTGCCGATCTGTTACGTGCACAGCCGCTACTTCTTCGTGCATGCCGGCGTCCGGCCCGGCGTCGCGCTCAACCAGCAGCGCAAGGAAGACCTGCTCTGGATCCGCGACGACTTCCTGATGTCGGAAGATGATTTCGGCAAGGTCGTGGTGCACGGCCACACGCCGGTGCACGAGGCCGAGCTGCTGCGCAACCGCATCAATGTCGACACCGGCGCCTATGCGACCGGCCGCCTGACCTGCGTCAAGCTGGAGGGCGCACGGCGAAGCCTGCTGATGACCGGCAACCGGGCGGCGCGCCATGGCTAGCACGATGGCTGGCGCGATCAAGCGGCATGCGCGGCAGCTGTCGCTAGCCTTCGTGCCGGCCGTGGCCACGATCGGTGCCGTGACGCTGACGTTGTCGACCTGGTGGCTCGGCGCGGATGCATTGCGCGGCAAGCCTTCGCTTGCGGCCGGCGCCGGCGTGATCAGGAGCGAGCTGTGGCTCGGCTATGGCTGGACCGAATTGCAGACCTCGCCCGAGGCGGCCGAAGCCGCCTTCACGCGCGCGCTTCGGCTCTCGCCGATGGACGCCGGTGCCTGGTTCGGCCTCGCCTCGGCGACCGGGCGGTTCGACTGGCTGAACCCGACCGCGTCGAAGGCGCTGAAGATGTCCTATTACACCGGCTTCAACCGCAGCGACCTGATCGCGCCGCGCCTGATCCTGCTGGCGCAGGTCGACACCACGCGCGATGTGGAGCTGGTCGACCTGCTGCAGCGGCAGATCCGCCTGATCCTCACCCGCGCGCCGGAGCTGAAGGGCGCGATCGGCCAGGCCTATCGCGTGGCGACCGATGCCAACCGGCGCATCATCGAGGCCGAATTCAAGGACGCCAACCAGAGCATTCCGGAGTAGCGCGCGCCGGCACGCAGGCGGCCGTCCGATGCCCGGCCGTCAGATCCCCTTATGCCGCAGCACCGCGCCGACCGTGCGCAGCAGGATGCGCAGGTCGAGCACGAAGCTCCAGCTCTTGATGTAGATGAGATCGTGCGCGACGCGCAGCTGCATGTCCTCGATCGCAGGCGTCGCGCCGCGCAATCCCTGCACCTGCGCGAGACCCGTGATGCCCGGCTTGACGTGCTGGCGCTGCGCATAGCTTGCGATCAGCTTGGAATATTTGTCGTCATGCGCCAGCGCGTGCGGCCGCGGCCCGACCAGCGACATGTCGCCGCGCAACACGTTCACCAGCTGCGGCAGCTCGTCGATGCTGCGCCGGCGCAGCGTCGCACCGATCCCGGTCAGCCGCGAATCGTTCGGGCGGGCCTGGGTGATGACGTCGCCATCCTCCAGCACATGCATCGAGCGGAATTTGAGGATCACGAACGGCTTGCCGTCGAACCCGTTACGGCGCTGCCGGAACAGGATCGGCCCCTTGGAGTCGAGCCTGATCGCAATCGCCGTCCCGATCAGGAGCGGCGCGAACAGCACCAGCAGGCCGCTGGATGCCACGATGTCGAACAGGCGCTTGCCGGCGCGCTCGAGCGAGGTCAGCGGCGAGCGCTGCATCTCCACCGTCGGTATCGGCCCACTCGCCACCATCCGCAGCGCCAGGAATCGTTCCGCCGTCCGGTCCGGCAGCAGCCGCACCGGCAGCGGCGACGCCCGCAGCTGATCGCAGACGAACTGGATGCGCGGCTCCTGCTGCCAGGGCATCGCCAGGATGATCTCGTCGGCGCCGCACTCACGCGCCGCGTGAATGGCCGACGCGACCGCCGCGCGGTCGCCCTCGTCGTCGGACAATCCGGAGAGTTGGATCCGCCACACCTCGCTGAGGCCGAAATCGCGCAGCAGGCTCGCGTGCCGGACCCGGGACAATTCGTCCGCCATCCCGACCACGACGGCGCGGCGTGTCGCCAGCATGCCGCGGTCGATCGCGCGCTGTAGCGGCGACTGCAGCAACATCCGTCCGGTTACGAGCCCGAGGCCACCGATCAGCCCAAACGACAGCACCGATCCGCGCGAGACGCCGGAGCCAACCTTGAGGAGGAAGATGATCAGGGTCATCAGCAGGACGACCAGCAGCCACCCGCCGAGCAGGCTGCTCCAGCGCCGGTCGAGCCCGGCCAGCACCTGGGCATTATAGAGGCCCTGCGACTTCGCCACGAACATGTGAAGGATCGCGGCGAGGACCCCGATGCCTAGAAAACCCTCGAAGCTGTTGCTATAAACCGTGTGGTAGTAAAACAGATGATAGGCCGCGCCGCCGATGATGCTGGACAGCACCACGATCATCATCTCGAAGGCGACAGCAAACGCTTCGAGAGAGGCAAAAGCGAACGAGAAGGCGCCGAAGTTAACCGGTACCTTCGCTAATCGAGCGTCCGAAAGGTCGGTCATCGGGAATTAACATTCGTGTTAACAATTCATATGTGTATTATCAGGCAGGTCGTGAGCTCGCAAGGCCTGCCGGCAATATCGAACAGAGAGCGTCTATGACTTCATCGGCTGGCGAAACCGAGGCCGCGCTGGTGGCCCTCCTTCACTTGATCCGCCTGATGGGCGCCGAGCTCGTCGCAGGCCAGCACCGCGACGACGTCGAGATGCTGGTCAAGGCGGTCGAAACAAAGCTGCGATCGGCCCGCTTTCCAGCCGAAATGCCGAATCAGGACATTGTCGCAGGCTTGGACCTCGCAGAGGCCAAGCTACGTCCAATCCTGGAGGAGTTGCGCGCGCGTTCGGAGAAGGCACATCTGAGCGACCTGCTGCTGCTTGCGCCCAGGCCCTCACGTATCCATTAACGGATCAGCTTATCGTCAGCTCTGGACTTCACCACGGCGGGGCAAACCGTTCCCGCCGCTGGATCTGAGCGCGAGCTTTTCCTCGATCTTCATTTTCTCGAGCAGCAGATCCGTTACGATCCGGCGCAGCCGTTCATTTTCCAGCCGCAATTCGTCAATACGGTTGCGGACAGGGGGGATTCCATCTCGATCTTCGGTGTGAGCGGCGAGCTCGGTAACAGTACCATTCGCCTGATGGCCGCGCGCGGCCTCCTGCTTGCGCCAGCGATGAAAGGTCATCACGCTAACGCCCAGCACCTTGCACGCTTGGGCTTGTGACTGCCCTCGCGCCATGAGTTCCTCGGCCTGTTTGACCTTGGAAGTGATCTCGTCAGTTGAATGACGCCTCATTGGTCATCTCATTGCCCCCTAGATTAGCAATAATCGCATGGCCTATAAGCTATGTAAATGCAACAGGAAATTCAAATTGAGGATTTCCCGGGGGTCTTTCGGGAGCCTCGAACTTGCCATCGGCAGCGCCACATTGTGCGAAGAAATGCCGAAGCTGCAAGGTATTTACCGAAATATATGAGCAATATTCCCGCGCCGAAACCACCCGACAGAAAAAGTTATACGACTTTCTGCGTATGAGAATTTGATCGCGATAACTGGCGCACCGTTTGCATCCCCAAACGAGAAGCAAATGAGAATATCCAATCGGTCCGTCGACAGATTGTGAGTGCACCATGCCTCCCTGTGATATCCGCACCGCCAGTCAAGCGGGAGTTTCACAAAATTCTAACAAATTAAACCCGCGGCCTTCGCGTCCGACAGCTTGCGGGCGCTCACGCGCAGCGGTAGTTACTAAGACGTTAGGTGTCATGAGAGTTTCAACATATTCGAGGATTATTTTCACGAAACCTAACGTTCATAGCTCGATCCACGAATTATCAATTAAGCGCTTTCTCACCCGAGGCCATCAGGCGGAACCACAACCGCCCGACAATCCGTGAACTATTCTGCGCTGACGCTTGTCAGAGCCAGTCTCTGATCAACTTATTTGCTGAGGATCGACACTATGGCGCGTCTCAAGGTCTTCGAGGGGAACCAATCCGTGTCCAGTGAGGCGGACGGCGCCCTGGAACGCCTTGTCGCGGAGAACTTCGAACTCCGGCACACCGCCGTCGAGCTGGTGTTGCAGACCTGGATCCTGCGCGAGCGTCTGTCCGATGTCGGGGCCCACAAGTCGGTGCCCCAGGAACACTGACGGCAGCACTGACCGCCCTCGCCTTGCGCTCAAGCGAAGACTCGTCGGAGAGGCCACCGAGCGGGCCAACCGAGCGCCCGTGCCCGAAGCGATCTCGGGCCGCGGCAACCCGGGCGCGCAATCGATTGGGCCGATCTGAATCTCAATTTTAGATTGAATTTTCCGCGGCCATAGGCAAGCCACCATCCTCGCCGAGCCGGCGCGGACGTGGTTGCGATTGCGCGGTGAGGAATTCGCGGACGAAGGTCAGCGATGAACCCGGCGCAGCGCTGCGCGCGGGGTGGTCTGCTCACGCGATACACCGAACGAACGAGACGCAATCGGGCGCTCGTGAATTTCACGCAGCTCAGCGATATCCAGCATCAGCGCGACGACTTCGTTGCGCAGCGATTGATTGGTCGCGAGCAACGCCTCTTCGATCGGCTGATGCAAATGTTGAATCTTGTGCTGCTTCATGGCGCGCCCTCGCTCTGCGGTTAAGGGTATGAGCGATGTGATTGAAGTTTCGATGACAGAGTTATTCCGCCCACATGGAAAGAAATTAATGGGGCAGGTTTGCGACCAACATCACATGGACAGAAATTTTTCCAATCTGGTTCCACAACCTGATCGCGAAAGGTTTAATCGATGGCCGTATTATGTCGTTGCGATGGGATGTCGGCGGCAGCGATGCGACGCGCGACCAAAGCGCGCGGCTGGCACGCACCATGAGACGCGACCAAGCGCATGAAATCATTTGACGATCGTTGATCGCCGCAATCGCCGTTGAAACCGTCGGTGCGTCTGCGGGCGATCACAATATCGCCGCGTCAAAGGCTCGCGGCGCGAAGCCGTGTTCCAGCCTCGAACCAGATATTCCACCAATGACGGCGCACACACACTAAATCTGCTGCTGTCGCGGAATCGGATTCGCGCTGCGCATAACAGGTTGGACCGAGCAGCATGGATGCAGTGACGAACGGGCCGTCGGTTGCACCGATCGCAGAATGTTTCGGACCGTTACCGACAGCGAGGACGCCGTCCGATGCAAGCAGATTCCGACCAGCTTTGATCATGCGACGGATGGATTCAACGCTTCAGGTCCGCTCATGCAGGATACTCGCCTCGATCGAGGTCGAACGCGACAATACCATTCTAATTCAAGACAAGAGGCGCTGACGCACGCGGCTTCAACGGAACGGACGAACGCCGTTGCGTTTTCACACGCGTCTTGCGCGATCGTCGCGACGAAGCGCCATCGGTGCCAGCAACCGCCATAAGCATCGCTAATTCGCGACGCGCGTCGCATTGCCGCGCTATTTCGATTTCGGAGCGGCGTCGTCATCCATCTTGCCGCCATTGGCGACGCACTTGTTGAAATAGTCCCGCTGGACCTTCGCATTGCCGTTCGCGCTGCTGGAAGCCGGATTGCCCGGCTGTCGCGGCGGAAATGCCTTCGCGACCAATGCATCGCAGGCGCGCGCGACCTGGACGTCGATCGCGTGTGCCGGGACGATTGCGCCGGAGATGATGATCGCGGCCAAAGCTAGCGCAAAACCCCTGATAACTCTCATTGCCACGCTCCGTTCCAACTCGATCCAGTTTTTTTCGAGCCCGGATTCGCAACGAGCGCACCAAAGCACGATCCGGAAAGGTGCGAAGCGCGCTTCAGGTCCGATCGACGTCGTGATAGGCCCGATACCAGGCGACAAATTTGGCAATGCCGTCCTCGATCCGCGTCCGCGGCCGAAAGCCGATGTCGCGCTCCAGGTCGGAAACATCGGCCGACGTCTCCAGGACATCCCCAGGTTGCATCGGTAGCAACTGCTTTTCGGCTTGCCGGCCGAAGCCCTGCTCGAGCAGCGCCACCACATGCATCAGTTCTTCCGGCCGGCTGTTGCCGATATTGTAGATTCGCCAGGGCGCCCTGCTCGACCCCGGATCGGGATGCGCTCCCGACCAGTTGACGTCGCCCTCGGGCGGACGCCCGATCAAACGCGCCATCGCCTCGACCACGTCGTCGACATAGGTGAAGTCGCGCCGCATGTTGCCGTTGTTGAACAGCTGGATCGGCGTGCCCCGGGTAATCGCGTCGGCGAACGCATAGAGCGCCATGTCCGGCCGATACCACGTCCCATACACCGTGAAGAATCGCAGCCCGGTCGTCGGAATGCGATAGAGGTGGCTATAGGAATGGGCGAGCAGCTCGTTGGCCTTCTTGGTCGCGGCGTACAGGCTGACCGGATGATCGACATTGTCGTGGATCGAGAACGGCAGCTTGGTATTGGCGCCATAGACCGACGATGACGACGCAAACAGCAGATGCTTGCACGCGGTATGCCGGCAGCCCTCGAGGATGTTGAGGAAGCCCTCCAGATTGGAATCCACATAGGCATGCGGGTTCTGCAGGGAATAGCGCACGCCGGCCTGCGCGGCGAGATGCACCACGACCTCGAAGCGATAGCGCTCGAACAGCGCTTTCATTCCGGCGCGGTCGGCGAGGTCGAGCTCCAGGAAGGTGAAGCCGCGGTGCTGCTTGAGCAGATCGAGGCGCGCGCGCTTGAGCGCCGGGTCGTAATAGCTGTTCAGATTGTCGATGCCGATGACCGGCTGCCCTGACCGCAGCAGATGCTCCGCCAGATGGAAGCCGATAAAGCCGGCGCAGCCCGTGACGAGTAGATTGCCTGCGATCATCACGTCTTGCCTGTGCCTTTCGCCTTGCGCCGGACCAGGCCGAACACGCCGTCAAATGCCGCCGCAGCGGCCGCATTCGCGTTCCGGCCGCAAGGCGCGCGTCAGTTGCTGGCGGCCGGAGGCTTGTAGTCCGGAAAGCGGCTCAGGACCGCGGCCTTCATGAACTTGAAGTGCGCGATCTCGGTCGCCAATTCCTTCAGCCGGCGCTGGCCGTTGGAGATTTCGGCGTCAAACAGGTCTTGATGATAGTTGTCAAGCGCCTCGCGTTCCAGATATTCGTCGGTGCCGTTGCCCAACGTGACGGCGGCGCGGGCCAGAACGTCGTCGACCCGGCGGCCAAGTCCGGATTGCTCGCTTTCGGCGGCCTGCAACGCGGCGTCGATTGCGGCCATGATCGATCCGATCCGGGCGCGATCGGTCTCGGCATCGCGCTCGGCCGAGCGTGCCTTGAAACCTTCCTCGCCACGCCGCGACCTGATCAGGTCATGCGCGCGAGCCCGCAAAAACAGCTGAAACATCTGTCGGTATCCGGTTCGGGCCCATTCAGGCAGGATAGGACAAAAATCGCCCGGTCTTAGTTAAAAAAGGGTGAATTGCCGGGGTACCCGTCCCTCAGATCGGCCTTCCACTTGATCCAGGCCTTGTCGTGCTTGTCATAGAGTTCGAGCCAGCGTCCCTCGCCGGCTGACGGCACCAGGTCCGCGCCCTGATCGTCCCGGTCCGCCAGCGAGGAATCCAGCCCCTCGAACTCCGACGTCTCCTCAAGCGTGAGACCGACCAGAACGCGCCGGCCGCTGACGTCAGCGACATACCGCCTTGGCGAATGCCCCCTGAGATCACTCATGCTGTGCAAGTTCCCTCACGATCCGCGGCGCCGGTGACAAGATCCGGCCGGCGCTGGTACGCGAACCCAGACCGCCGCAACGAAACCGAGACAGGATGACCGATTGCATTCCGCCCGCCAACCCCAACGCACCACAACATCGCGCTACCTCGATCGAACTAGCCCGCTAGAACGCGCGGCGCATGTGGCCGAACGCGCTGACCGGCTGGTCTCGTCGCGACGATCTGGCGGCTGACGGCGCCACATAGGGCGCATAGATCCGATATTGCGCGCGGCGCCTGTGCGAGCGCCACGAGCGCGCGGCGAAGCCGGAGAAGAAGCCAGCGACGAATGCCGCCGCGAGAATGAGAACAGGAGAAAGCATCACAGTCGTCCACGTTCGCCCCGATGTTATTAACATTCGGAGTTGTGACGACATCATGATTGGGCGCGCCGAAAGATTGTTCAGCCGCTGGAATTTTTGTGCAATCGAACGGCGCAACAATGATCAGGCGCCAACTATGGTTGTTCTCGCGCGAGAAACCTCACGAGAACCACCAGAGCATGAATTTCAGGAACATCGAACTGAGAAGATAAATCCATCCCGCCATCGCCAGAACCGTCAGTCCGACGAAGACGCCTGATGCACTTTTCTCCTTGAGGCGCATCAACAACGAGTTTTTTTCTTCTTGCCGATACAACATCTCAAGCTCAGGACGAATCTGATTGAAACCAGCTAGCAGTCAATTTCGATGATCTCGTGACGCACGACGTCAGCAATTCGCTCCGCGCATCACGGATCATCATTGCAAAATCTCGTGAAGCCGCGCGAAGTCGCTCAAAGAAATCGTGGCTCGAGAAAATTTCTTGCCGAGGACAATTGTCCAGAGAATTCCCAGCTTAAAATTCTTGGCTCAAAATTCTTGGCCAAAATTCTTGGCCAAAATTCTCGGCTCAAGAAAAATTCTACTCGACGCGATCCGCGAGTTGACTTCAGCGATTGTCGCGGTCACGCGCCGGAATTTTCACCTGCATGATGTTCCTGCATGATGTTCCGCCCGACGCTGCAGTGAGCAACGTCCATCAGGACGATCGCGCAACAGGGCCGTGCGGTACGCGATCGGCCGCGGCCGGAAGCAGGCGTGATCGACCGCACCCATCCTCGCCAAGCGAGTCGGCCGTTCTCTCCCCTGCTTCTCAATTTAACAATGAGCACCGCGCACGCCGGAAACCAAACGGCCGCGGCGCGCTAGACGCGGAAGAACGCGAACCAGATGATGCCGAGGATCAGGACCGCAAGCCCTGTCGAGGCGGTGAGCAGCGCGAGAACCGAAGGTCCGGGCTCCGCCTGGCGCGCCTCGGTCGGGCTTTCGATGATTTGACCGTGTCGTTCTGTTGCCATGGCGACCTCTTTGCTTAAGTGCCTGTAATTCCGGCGATTGCCGCTCCCCCTTCGAAAGGCCAACGCGGGATCCGGAGCGATGTTCCGAGCCGTTTGACGGCCGCCCGACGGCGCCGCGTCAAACGGGCGCAGGGCTGGGGCCACGGTTAACGCCGTTACGAGATTCACCGGGCCGTGTTGTTTCAAACCGGGGTTCCCGGTGTTATCCTTGACCGTTCCGTCGGTTGCGTAATCGGAGTTTTCCCTATGGCCCCCCGCGCCAACTGGAAGGGCTTTTTGCGCCTTTCGCTCGTGACCTGCCCGGTTGCCCTGTACCCGGCGACTTCGGATACCGAAAAGGTCTCCTTCAACCAGATCAACCGCAAGACCGGCCACCGGATCAAATACGCCAAGGTCGATGCGGAGACCGGCGAGGAAGTCTCCACCGAAGACATCATGAAGGGCTACAAGGTCGACACCGACACCTACATCGAAGTCACCAAGGAAGAGCTCGACGACATCGCGCTGGATTCGACCCGGACCATCGAGATCGACGAATTCGTGCCGCGCAGCGAGATCGACAGCCGCTATCTGATTCGCCCCTATTATCTCGTTCCCGACGGCAAGGTCGGCCACGATGCTTTCGCGGTGATCCGCGAGACCATCCGCAGCCTGAACAAGGTCGCGATCGGCCGCGTTGTGCTGACCAACCGCGAGCACATCATCGCGCTCGAGCCGCTCGACAACGGGCTCATGGGCACGCTGTTGCGCTATCCCTATGAGGTGCGCAGCGAGAAGGAATATTTCGACGACATCCAGGATGTGAAGATCACCAAGGATATGCTCGATCTCGCCAAGCACATCGTCGAGCAGAAGTCCGCTGACTTCGATCCGGAAGAGTTCGAGGACCGCTACGAGCAGGCGCTGATCGACCTGATCAACCAGAAGCGCAACGGCATCAAGATCGCGAAGCCCGCGGCGAAGACCAGCGGCAACGTCATCAACCTGATGGACGCGCTGAAGAAGAGCCTCGCCAACGAGAAGCAGGCTGCTCCCGCCAAAGCCGAGGCCAAGGCCGCGAAGGGCAAGAAGCCGAAGAAGCGCATCGAGGGCCAGCGCGAGATGCTGCTGCCGATCTCGGGCAGCGGCAAGCGCGAGCCGAAGGAAGCCGTCAAGCCGGAGCCGAAAAAGGCCGAGAAGGCAACGCGCGCCCAGGGCACCGCGGCGCGCAAGAAGGCGGGCTGAGGACGCAGCGCGGCGATGGTCGGATGACTCCGAGCCGAGATGCCCTGGTCGACGCCGTTTGACGAGCCGATCGCGCTGCATCGCGGCGGCACGCTGGTGACGCTGCAGCAGGCCGCCGACTACATCATGAAGCTATCGGATGACGCCCAGCAGGAGGCGCGCTGGCAGATCGCGGTCGAGCATCTGATCAACGCGGCGGAAACCGGCGGCGGCTGGCTGATGTTCGCGCGCATCGCGATGCTGCGCGCGCTGAACGGAGACGGCTGAATCCGGAAAGAGAGGTGTGCAGCGTTTCGGCCAGCGCCTACTTGAACGCCGAACTGACGGCATTGAACTGGCCGCTCACGCTGGTGCCGATGCCCTTGACGGCCGCGACGATCACGATGCTGATGCCGCCGGCGATGATGGCGTATTCGATCGCCGTCGCGCCGACCTCATCACGCAGAAATCTTGCAAACAACGCGCGCATGAAAAGCTCCTGTCCGACGCCCGCGGCTTTTTCTCCCGCGCCGTAGCAATATGCCAGCAAAACTAGGCCACATTGGTTGACGGCCCATTGAGGGACAGGATGAACGATCGCTTAAGGGTTGCAGAGAAACTCCCTGCTAGTTTTGCCTGCATCCTGACCTCGCGCTGCGAGGCGGCCTGCCACGAACGGGCGTAAACGCATATCAGGACTACCTGATCCGGCCCGCAGCTCGGCTTTACCGGCCAGCGGAATCCTGTTCCTTTATCGGACAGGACGACAACGAGGCCGGAGCGAACCGGCCGCATCCAAAGGGAGTGACCGTCATGAAGCTCGGCACCGCGATCGCGGAAATCATGAAGCGCGAGGGGATCGAAATCCTCACGGGCTACCCGGTCAACCACCTGATCGAATACGCCGCCGCCGCCGATATCCGCCCCGTGATGGTGCGCCAGGAGCGCATCGGCGTGCACATGGCGGACGCCATCTCCCGCGTCACCTCGGGCGAGAAGATCGGCGCGTTCTGCATGCAGCACGGCCCGGGCGCCGAGAACGCGATGGGCGGCGTCGCACAATGCTACGGCGAATCCGTCCCCGTGCTGGTGCTGCCGATGGGTTATGCGCGGCGGCTCGCCAACGTCGATCCGAACTTCAATTCCAGCCAGGCGATGAAGGCGTTCTCCAAATCCTCGGAGCCGATCAACATCGCAGCCGAAGTCTGCAACATCTTCCGCCGAGCCTTCACCAAGTTGAAGAACGGCCGCGGCGGCCCTGTGATCGTCGAGATCCCCGCCGACATGTGGAACGAGGAGGTGCCGGAGCCGCTCAACTACACGCCGGTGCTGCGCACCCGCTACGGCGCCGACCCCGTTCACATCAAGGAGACCGCCGCCCTGCTCGTCAACGCCAAGCGTCCGGTGATCTATGCCGGCCAGGGCGTGCACTATGCGAAAGCCTGGCCGCAGCTGAAGCGGCTCGCCGAGCGGCTCGCGATCCCCGTCACCACGAGCCTCGGCGGCAAGTCGTCCTTCCCGGAGACGCATCCGCTGTCGCTCGGCTCCGGCGGCCTCGCGGTGCCCCGCGCGGTGCCGAAATTCCTCGCTGAGGCCGACGTGATCTTCGGCATCGGCTGCTCGTTCACCGAGACCTCGTTCGGAATCGCGATGCCGAAGGGCAAGACCATCATCCATTCGACGCTCGATCCGAACCACATCAACAAGGACGTCGAGGCCAAGGTCGGCCTCGTCGGCGACGCCGGCCTCGTGCTCGACGCGCTGCTGGAGGAGATCGGCAAGACCGTGACCTCGGACCGCAACGCGAGCGCAGTCGCGGAGGAGATTGCAGCCTCCCATAAGGAATGGCTCGCCAAGTGGATGCCGAAGCTGACGCACAACGAGGCGCCGCTCAATCCCTACCGCGTGCTATGGGATCTGCAGCACACCGTCGACATCCACAACACCATCATCACCCACGACGCCGGCAGCCCGCGCGACCAACTGTCGCCATTCTGGAAGTCGGTCGAGCCGCTGTCCTATATCGGCTGGGGCAAGACCACGCAGCTCGGCTATGGTCTCGGCCTTGCGATGGGCGCCAAACTGGCAAAACCCGACAAGCTCTGCATCAACGTCTGGGGCGACGCCGCGATCGGCTTCACGGGGATGGATTTCGAGACCGCGGTGCGCGAGCGGATTCCGATCATGTCGATCCTGCTCAACAATTTCTCGATGGCGATCGAATTGAAGGTGATGCCGATCTCGACCGAGAAGTACCGTTCGACCGACATCTCCGGCGATTACGCCGCGATGGCCCGCGCCTTCGGCGGCTACGGCGAGCGGGTGACGAAACCCGAAGACATCATCCCCGCGATCAAGCGCGGCATCCAGAAGACCAGGGAAGGCATCCCGGTGCTGCTGGAATTCATCACCAGCAAGGAGACCGAGGTGTCGCGGCCGGGGACGTGATGGCACCTCACACGCCCTCACCCACTTGATTTGACCTCGCCTGCGCGGGCAAGCTCCCTCCGGTGCAACATCGGAGGGAGAGATGGCGCGCATCCTGGTGCTGGGGGCCGGCTTTGCCGGACTGTGGGCCGCGCTCGGCGCCGCCCGCAAGCGCGACGAGATCGGCGCGCGGGCGGCTGATGTCGAGATCATGGTGGTCGATCGCAACGCCTATCACAACATCCGGGTGCGCAATTACGAGGTCGATCTCGGCAACGTCGCGTTACCGCTCAAGGAAATGCTTGATCCGGTCGGTGTCAGGCACATGGTGGCTGAGGTCGCGGCGATTGATCCCGCGAAGCGCGAGGTCGTGGTCAGGACAGGCGCAGGTTCGGAGACGCTGATCTACGACCGGCTTGTGCTGACCACCGGCAGCGCGCTGGTGCGGCCCGCCATCCCGGGCCTTGCCGACCATGGCTTCGACGTCGACACTTACCAGTCGGCGATGCGGCTCGACACACATCTGGCGGCGCTCGGCAAAGCGCCGCCATCGGACGCGCGTTCGACGGTGGCGGTGGTCGGCGCGGGGTTCACCGGGATCGAGGTCGCGGCCGAGATGCCGGCCAAGCTCGCGCATGCCGGCATCACCGGCGATCACCGCGTCATCCTGATCGACCCCAATCCCGTGGTCGGCGCGACGTTTGGAGCGCATGGCCGCCCCGTCATCAACGAGGCGCTGGCCGCGCTCGGCGTCGAGACCCGGCTCAACGTCAGGGTCAGCGCCGTCGGCGCCGACAGCATCACGTTAAGCTCGGGCGAGATCATTCCGGCGGCGACCGTGGTGTGGTGCGGCGGCATGCACGCGAGCCCCCTCGCCGCCATGCTGCCGGCCGAGCGCGACGGACTCGGCCGCCTCGCGGTGGATCATTTCATGCGCGTTGAAGGTCTCCCCGGCGTGTTTGCCGCCGGCGATGTCGCCGCCTGCCTGATCGACGGCGAGCATCCGACCGTGATGTCCTGCCAGTTCGCGCGGCCGATGGGCCGCTTTGCCGGGCACAATGTGGTCGCGGAGCTCTACGGCGAAAATCTGCTGCCGCTCAATATCGACTGGTATGTGACGGTGCTCGATCTCGGCGCCTGGGGCGCGCTCTATACCACCGGCTGGGATCGCGAGGTGCACACCACGGGCGCCGCAGCCAAAGTCACGAAGCAGACCATCAACCAGCAGCGCATCTATCCGCCACGCAATGGTGACCGCGCCGCGTTGCTGGCGGCGGCAGCACCGACGATCCAGGCGGCGCCGCCGACGCGCAAGTGACGAAAAGCGGCAGTCTTCACGCCGTCATTGCGAGGAGCGAAGCGACGAAGCAATCCATCTATCCCCGTGTGGAGAAATGGATTGCTTCGCTTCGCTCGCAATGACGGTGCTGTTCGGACGCTACTGTTACTGCGACAGCTTCACGAAGTCCGGAAACTTCAGCTTCCCTTCCGCGATCGCCTTCGGCCAGACCGTGATCTGCTTGCCGCCCTGCCACTGGAACACGAGGCCGGTGACGGCGCCCGGGCCGGACTTGATGCCGTGGGTGAACTCGTCGTTCTTGCCGTAGAACTGGATCTTGCCGATCGTGCCCTCGAAGTCGGTCTTCTCGAGCTCGGCGACCATCTTGTCCGGATCGGTCGAGCCGGCGCGCTGGATCGCTTCCGCGATGATGTAGACCTCGTCATAGGCGGTATAGCCGGTATAGGCCGGCGGCGTGCCGTACTTGGCCTTGAACGCGGCGGCAAACGGTTTTGTCTTTGGCGTGACGGCAACATCGGGTGTTGCGACGGCAAGCGACGGCACGCCTTCGGCAGCACCATTGGTGTCGCCCCAGAAGGTCGGGCTCAGCGCCTGCGCGCTGATGCCGAACATCGGGATCGGCACCTGCTGGTTCTTCCACTGCACCGTCGGCTGCACGCCGACATGGGAGATGCCGGTCACGATCACGTCGGGCTTGGCGGCCTCCATCTTGTTGAAGATCGGCGTGAAGTCGGTGGTGTCGGGCGAGAAGCGGATGTGCTCGACCACCTTCAGGCCGGCCTTCGGCAGGCAGGCCTCGTAGCCGACGTCGAGCGGCTTGGTCCAGGCCGCGTCCTCGCTCATGATCGCCGCCGACTTGAACTTGAGCTGGTCGACCAAGAGCTCCTTGGCGGCATCACAGACCAACTGCGCCTGCGCGGCCGAAGTCAGGTAGCCGTGGAAGGTGTACTTGTTCTTCTCATAGTCGTTGTGAATGGCCTTGGTGATCTCGTTCGACGCGGCGCCCGGCGTGATCAGCGGCATCTTCAGCCGCGCCGCCCACGGCTCGAGCGCCAGCACGACCTCACTGATGTAGCTCGCGATCACGGCGGAAACCTTGTCCTCGCTCACCGCGCGCTGGAAGGCGCGCACTGAATCGGCCGACGAACTCTTGTTGTCGTAGGTGACGATCTCGATCTTGCGGCCCATCACGCCGCCCTTGGCGTTGATCTCGTCGGCCGCGATCTGCGCGCCGCCCGGGGTTGCCGCGCCGGCGATCGATTGCACCTCGGCGATGATGCCGATCTTGATCGGATCCTTGGACTGCGCATAGGCCGGCGCCGCGAGGCACAGCGCGAGCGCCGAGGCCAGCAGGCTCACGCGGGTGGTTGAAAATCCTGACATCATGATCTCCCTTTGCTTTGTTATTTTTCAGTCTTCGTACGTCAGAGAAAGTCTTTGCCCGCCTCAGCGGCGAACCGGCCCGGATCGCCCTCCCAGACGATCCGCGCGTGCTCCAGCACATAGACGCGGTCGGCATGCGGCAGCGCGAACGTCACGTTCTGCTCGCCGAGCAGCACCGTGATCTTGGTGGTCTGGCGCAGCTTCTCCAGCGCCTTCGACAGCAGTTCGAGGATAACCGGCGCCAATCCGAGCGTCGGCTCGTCCAGGATCAGGATCTGCGGCTGCATCATCAGCGCACGCCCGATCGCCAGCATCTGCTGCTCGCCGCCGGACAGCGTCTGCGCCATCTGGCCCTGACGCTCCTTCAGGATCGGGAACAGCTCGAACAGCCAGGCGAGTTGCTTGGCCCGCGCCGCATCGTCGAGATGCTGGCCGCCGAGGTCGAGGTTTTCCCGCACCGACATCTCGCCGAACAATTCGCGCGATTCCGGGCACTGCACGAGGCCAGAGCGGGCGATCTTGGCCGGCCCGGTGCCGCGCAGTTTCTCACCGCCGCGCAGGATCTCGCCAGTGTATGGCAGGAAGCCCGAGATGGTGTTGAACAGCGTGGTCTTGCCGGCGCCGTTCAGGCCTACGATGGAGACGAACTCGCCCTCATGGACGTGGATCGAGACGTTCTCCAGCGCCTGCGCCTTGCCGTAATGCACGCTGACGTTCTCGACCTGCAAGAGCGGCACCTTGTCCTTGAACGAGGTCTCTGGCCGCGCATGGGTCTCGATCGCGCCGCCGAGATAGACCCGCCGCACGGTCTCGTTCTTCATCACGTCCTCGGCGCGGCCGGTCGTGATCTCCTCGCCGAGATACATCGCGAGCACGCGGTCGACCAGCGCGGCGACGCTCTTGACGTTGTGGTCGACCAGCATCACCGCACGTCCCTCGTCACGGAAGCTGCGGATCAACGCCGAGAAGGTGCCGACCTCGGCGCTGGTCAGGCCCGCGAAGGGCTCGTCGACCAGCACGACCTTCGGGTCACGCGCGATCGCTTTCGCCAGCTCCAGCCGGCGCAGGTCGGCGAACGGCAGCGTCGGCGGACGGCGATCCATCACCGCCCCGAGGCCGACGCGCTCGGCGATCCACCTGGCGCGCTCGGTCAGAGCCTTGTCGGGAAACAGCATGAACAGGCTGTCCGGCAACAGCGCGACCATGATGTTCTCCAGCACGGTCTGCCGGTTCAGCGGCCGCGAGTGCTGGAACACCATGCCAAAACCCTTGCGCGCGATCTTGTGCGCCGGCAGGCCCGCAACATTCTCGCCCTCGAACAGCACCTCGCCCGCGGTCGGGCGCTCGATGCCCATCACGCTCTTCATCGCGGTCGATTTGCCCGAGCCGTTCGGCCCGATCAGGCCGAGGATCTCGCCGGGATGCAGGTCGAACGAGAGGTTCTTCACGGCGGTCAGGCCGCCGAATCTCTTGGTCAATCCACGAACGGTGAGCGTTGCTGTGGTCACGGTCTGATCCATTTAAGAGCGCGCCTCGCGTGACAGGGCCGCTCCGAGGAAACCGCCGGGGAAGAACAGGACGACGAGCAGCGCCACCGCCGAGACGATGAAGGTGGCAAGCTCGCCGGTCGGACGCAGGAACTCGCCGGCCACGATCAGGAAGATCGCGCCAAGCGCCGCACCCAGCACCGTGCGCCGGCCGCCGAGCACGGCGGAGACGATCACGTTCACGCCGACCGCGACGTCGACCACGGTGCCGACCGAGGCGGTGCCGAAGTAGAACACCAGCAGCGCGCCCGACAATCCGGAGAAGAAGGCGCTGACGATGAAGGCCGCGAGCTTGTGCTTGACGATGTTGAAGCCGAGCGCGCCGGCCTGCACCGGGTCTTGCCCGCTCGCCTGCAGCACGAGACCGACGGGCGATTGCGACAGTCCGTAAAGGATCGCGGCGCTCACGGTCATGAAGCCGAGCGCGATCCAGTAATTGGCGCCGGCATTGATGGTGATGACGTCAGGGATCGTCAGCCCGATCTCGCCGCCGGTGAGATCAGCGAACACCACGACGAAGTTCTGCAGCATCAAGACCGCCACCAGTGTGGTGAGGCCGAAATACGGTCCCCTCACCCGCAGCGCCGGCAGCGCCAGCACGAAGCCCGCGACGACGGAGGCCAGCGCGCCGAGCAGGATGCAGACATAGACCGACCAGCCGAACTGGTTGTTGAGGATGCCGGCCGTATAGGCGCCGGTGCCGATCAGGAAGGTCGGCCCGAAATTGACCTCGCCGGCGAAGCCGAACAGGAGGTCCCAGGCCATCGCGAACACACCGAAATAGAACGCGACGGTGAGCAGCCCGAGGATGTAGCCCGACACGTAGAACGGCAGCGTCGCGGCAAGCACCACGCAGACCAGCGAAATGAAGAACAGGCGCGAGGAGAAGAAGTTGGCCATCTCAGCGCCTCCCCAAGAGGCCCTGGGGCCGGATATACATCACGAAGACCAGCAGCAGCAGCGCCGGGATGGTGCGGTAGGCCGGCGAGATCATGTAGGCCGTGATGGTCTCGAGATAGCCGACCACGAAGGCCGCGATCAGCGAGCCGGAGACGCTGCCGAGGCCGCCGAGCACCACGATCGAGAACGCGCTCGCGGTCAGCGGCCCGACGCTGTAGGAGCTGACGCCGAGGAACATGCCGAGCAGCACGCCGGCGATGCCGGCCAGGATGCCGTAGATGCCCCACACCACGATGTAGATCTGGGTGAGCTCGAGCCCGAGCAGCGTGACGCCGCGCGGGTTCATCGAGGCCGCCAGCACTGCCTTGCCGGTCCGGGTGCGGTTCACCAGCAGCCACAGCAGGCCGATCACGAGGCAGCAGACCAGCGCGGTGAAGATGTTGTTGCGCGGCGTGCGGTTGCCGAAGATATCGACCACGCCCTCGACGATCGGCAGCACCGTCTTGGCGTTGTTGGTGAAGAAATAGGCGATCAGCTCCTGGATCATGATGCCCCACAGCAGGGTGCCGGTGAGGACGAAGATTTCCTTCTCCTCATTGGGGATCCGCGTCGAATTCTGGATCGGCTTCACGACCGCGAAATAGGTCGCGAAGGAAACGATCAGCGCGACGCCGACACCGAACAGCGCACCGCTGTAGATGTCGAGGTGCAGCACGCTGGCCGCGGCCCAGGCCGCGACCGCTGCGGCCACCATGATGGCACCGTGGGAGAGGTTGAGAACGCCGGAGACACCGAAGATCAGGGTGAAGCCGGTGGCGCCGAGCGCATAGAGCGCACTGATGGCAAAGCCATCGATCAGGATTTGTAAGAAAAGCATCTCATATCGGCCGCGGCAGCGTAGCTGCCTGTTGTGGAGGACACGGAACCGAAGACCGATGCTCCCGGGAGGGGCCCGGGAGCATGGTCGTCAGTCAGTTCGTGGTGACCTTGATGAAGCTCGGGAACTTGAGGTCGCTCTTGGCGACCTCCTTCGGCCACACCGCGACCTGCTTGCCGCCCTGCCACTGCAGCATCAGTCCGGTGATCAGGCCCTTGCCGTATTTGATCGAATGGGTGAACGGATCGTCCTTGCCATAGAACTGGACGCGCCCGATGGTGCCTTCCCAATCGGTCTTCTCCAGCGCATCGACCATCTTGTCGGCCTCGACCGAGCCGGCGCGCTTCACCGCATCGGCGATGTAGTAGACCTCGTCATAGGCGGTGTAGCCCGCGTAGGACGGATAGTTGCCGTAGCGCTTCTTGAAGCCTTCCGCGAACGGCACCGACTTCGGCGTCACCGCGACATTCGGGCCCGACACGCCCTGGTACAGCACGCCTTCCGCCGCATCGTTGGTGTCCTTGCCGAAGGTCTCGTTGGTCGCCTGCGAGGAAATGCCGAACATCGGGATCGGCACCTGCTGGTTCTTCCACTGCACCGTCGGCTGCACGCCGACATGGGAGATGCCGGTGATGATCACGTCGGGCTTGGAGCCCTCGATCTTGTTGAAGATGGGCGTGAAGTCGGTGGTGTCGGGCGAGAAGCGGATATGGTCGACGACCTTGAGACCGATCTTCGGCAGGCACTCCTCGTAGCCGACGTCGAGCGGCTTGGTCCAGGCCGCGTCCTCGCTCATGATGACCGCGGTCTTCATGTGCTTCTGATCGACCAGGAGCTCCTTGGCGGCGTCGCAGACCGACAGCGCCAGCGCCGCCGAGGTCAGATAGCCGTGGAAGGTGTACTTGTTCTTCTCGTAATCGGCGTGGACGCTCTTGCTGATCTCGTTGGAGGCTGCTCCAGGCGTGACGAACGGCGTTTTCAGGCGCGAGGCCCAGGGCTCGAGCGCCAGCACCACTTCGCTGATGTAGCTCGAGATGACGACGTTGACCTTGTCCTCGTTGACCGCGCGCTGGAATGCGCGCACCGAATCCGCCGAGGATGAGTGATTGTCGTAAGAGACGATTTCGATCTTGCGGCCATCGATGCCGCCCTTGGCGTTGATTTCGTCGGCCGCCAGCTGTGCCGCCTGCGGGATCGACGCCCCGGCAATCGCCTGCGCTTCGGCGATCACGCCGATCTTGAGGGTGTCGGCGGCCTGCGCGCCGCTGGGGCTAGCTGCCAGCAAGCCCAACACGGCCGCCCCGGCAAGTTGCTGCATCGCATGAACAGGCAGTCGCGATGTTCTTTTCACCCTGTTTCTCTCCTCTTTTTGTTCGGCTGCTTCGAGCTCTTGGGGCGGGACTATAGCTGCGACAAAATGTGCAGCAAGTGAAACCGCACGCAGATCGCCATGCATGGACGACGACTAAAGTAGTGGGTGGGCACGCACCGACTGAATAAATATGAGGCAGATGGGAATAAGAGCGCGGGGCGCCAATCACTCCTCACGCCATTCCCCGTTGCGAAATTGCGCACTGGGGAATAACAGCGGCGGCCCCCTGCCACTCATCGTCGTCCCTGCGAAAGCAGGGACCCATAACCACGGATGGTTATTGTTACGCGAGGATGGAACGACGCGTCCCGTTCACGACATCGGCCGCGGCGCATGGGTCCCTGCTTTCGCAGGGACGACAGTGGTGACCCTGGCGAGATCGCGGAAACATCTGGCGCCCGCGGACAATAGTTGCTGGGCGAACCCGCCCCTACTCCGCCATCTCCGCCGGCGGGCGCGCGGCGGGACCGGCGAGCGGGCGCTCTTCCATCGTGATCATGCAGATGGAAGCCGTGGTCAGCAGCACGGCGGCGGCGCCGAACACGTAGCGGAACGCGTGGATCATGTCGGCCATCGGGATCGCACTGACCGTGCTGGCGGCTGCGGCATGATGCTCGCCGGCAAGCGAGATGTCGGTGCCGAGCGTCATCAAAAGGATCGTGGTGAAGGCCGCGACCGTGAAGGACGCCATCATCGCGCGGAAGAAGTTCATCGCGCCGGTCACGGTGCCGACCTGCGGCCGCGCCACCGCGTTCTGCAGCGACACCACGCTGATCGGGAATGTGGTGCCGAGCCCGAGCGCGAACACGCTCATCAGCGTCAGCAATCCCCACAGCGGCAGCGTGGTCACGGCCATGCCGACGGCACAGATCGCGGCCACCGAGGTGCCGACGATCGCGACGCGCTTGTAGTGCTTGGCCTTCGCCATGGTGCGGCCGGCGATCGCCGCACCAAAGGTCGAGATCGCAGCGAGCGGGATCAGCGCGAGGCCGGCCTCGCTGGCGGTCAGGTGGTAGACCACCTCGTAATAGAGCGGCAGGTGCACGGTGAGGCCGACCATGGCGCCGAGCGCACAGCCGCCCGCCCCCATCGCGAACGGCACCACCGAGCCGCCGAGCAGCGACAGCGGCAGGAACGGCTCGTCGGCGCGGCGGGCATGCCAGACGAAGCCACCGGCGAGCGCGATCGAGGCGCCGATCATTGCCGTAATCGTCGGCGACAGCCAGGACAGCCGGGTGCCGCCCCAGGTCAAGACCAGCATCAGCACCACGGCCGAGGCCATCAGCAAGACGCCGCCGAGCCAGTCGACCTTGCGCTTGCGGTGGAACACCGGGATCTTGCTCATCTTCGGCAGCAGCAGCGCCAGTGCGGCCGCCGCCAGCGGCAGGTTGATCCAGAAGATCATCGACCAGTGCAGGTGCTCGGCGAACACGCCGCCGACCACCGGGCCGAGAATGCCGCCGGCCATCCAGACGCTGGAGAAATAGGCCTGGTAACGGCCACGCTCGCGCGGGGTGACCACATCGGAGATCACGGTCTGGACCACCGGCATGATGCCGCCGCCGCCGAGCCCCTGGAGGCCGCGGGCGATGATCAGCATGGTCATGCTGGGCGCGATCGCGCACAGCACCGAGCCGACCACGAACAGGCTGAGCGAGGTGATGATCATGACGCGGCGGCCATAGATGTCGCTCAGCGTGCCGAACACCGGCGCCACCGCGGTGGAGGCGAGCAGATAGGCCGTGATCACCCAGGAGAGATTGGTGACGTCGTGAAACTGGCGCCCGATGGTCGGCAGCGCGGTCGCGACGATGGTCTGATCGAGCGCGGCCAGGAACATCGTCAGCATCAGGCTGATGACGATGGTGCGAACTTCATCGGGATTGAGCGGAGCCGGCGGCGCCAGTGGCGGCGCATCGCTGAGTTCGATCACCTCGCTCGGGAGATGAGACAGCTCTTCGGCAATGTCTTCAGGCAATGTGGATTGGTCGGCAGGAAAACGGTTCTGCCGTTCATACTTGTTCATTTGGGGCGTAATGCTGCTGCGCGGGCGCGTCCCGCGATGGAATCATTCTCTGCTTCGCAATTTATGCAGCAATTCAGTGCTGAGGCAGGCACCTCAGCGCATGGGTGCATCCCGCAGCGATGTTCTCGCGATGACGTGATCGCGCGCGAGCCGGCAATGGCTCGCTCAAGTTCATCATTACGGCTCGGATTAAGCCTTGGATAAGCCTTGGATTAGGTCTTGGAGACCTTCGGCCGCTTCTTCAACTGCGCCCGTTTCGGCAGCAGAGCGGGCCAGCGCACGATGTGATCCTCGAGATCGGCGTCGTTGACATCGAGCTCGGTGCCCTCCACCCGCCCGCGCACCGAGACCCCGGCTTCATGAACGGTGTTGGGATCGCCCGAGATCAGCGGATGCCACCAATAGAGGTCGCGCCCCTCGGCCACGAGCCGGTAGCCGCAGCTCGGCGGCAGCCAGTTCAGGGTCCGAACGTTTTCCGGCGTCAGGCGGACGCAATCCGGAACCTGGTCGGAGCGGTTCGCATAATCCTTGCAGGTGCACAGGCCGGAATCGAGCAGCTTGCAGGAGATATGGGTGAAAAAGATCTTGCCGGTGTCCTCGTCCTCGAGCTTCTCCAGGCAGCACCGTGCGCAGCCGTCACACAGGCTTTCCCATTCGGCGTTGGACATCTCTTCCAACGTCTTGGTTTTCCAGAAGAATCCTTCCTGGTCCGACGGGCGCTTGGGCGGTGCGGTCATGCTATCCCTGAAATGGCGGTGCACCTCTTCTTGGGACGCCGGCGCTCCCTCCGCAAGGGGGTGGTATTGCGGGGTCGCAAAAGGCGGTGGGCAGCGTTAGGCCTTTCATTAAATTCACCAGCCGCGCCATTGGTTTATGGCAGCCGCTCGGATAGAACGTGGAACGAGTCCCCAACGACGCAAAAGCGCCTTGGGATTGCCGCAACATCGAAGCAAGACGCTGCCCCGTGCCCGTTTTGGGCACATCCAGCGCTATCGAACTGATCAAGGGCCCGGTCCGCCAGATCATGCCATCGCAATGGAAACAGAAGGTCCGGAACTTCTTCCTGGACCTCGATGCGCGCATCGACTCGACGCTGTTTTCGTCGGGCAAGGGCCTGCGCGAGCTCTACGAGCGCTATTCCACCTTCATGGACCGCTTCTATGTCGGCCGCTGGAAGCGCTGGGTGTTCATCGAGCCGCTGTCGGAAGCCGCGACCCTCGGGCTCGGCGGCATGGTCCTGATGCTGACGCTCGCGATCCCCGCCTTCCGCGAGACCGCCGACGAGGACTGGCTGAAGAAGTCCGACCTCGCGGTGACCTTCCTCGACCGCTACGGCAACCCGATCGGCAGCCGCGGCATCAAGCACAATGACTCGATTCCGCTGGAAGATTTTCCGGACAATCTGATCAAGGCGACGCTCGCGACCGAAGACCGCCGCTTCTACGACCATTTCGGCATCGACGTGCCGGGCCTCGCCCGCGCGCTCGTCACCAACGCGCAGGCCGGCGGCGTCCGCCAGGGCGGTTCGTCGATCACCCAACAGCTCGCCAAGAACCTGTTCCTGAACAACGAGCGCACCATCGAGCGCAAGGTGAAGGAGGCCTTCCTTGCGATCTGGCTCGAGACGCGGCTGACCAAGAACGAGATCCTGAAGCTCTATCTCGACCGCGCCTATATGGGCGGCGGCACTTTCGGCGTCGACGGCGCGGCGCATTTCTACTTCAACAAGTCGGTGCGCGACGTGAACCTTGCGGAAGCCGCGATGCTCGCCGGCCTGTTCAAGGCGCCGACCAAATATGCCCCGCACATCAACCTGCCCGCGGCGCGCGCCCGCGCCAACGTCGTGCTCGACAACCTCGTCGATGCCGGCTTCATGACCGAGGGCCAGGTGTTCGGTGCCCGCCGCAATCCGGCGGTCGCGGTCGACCGGCGCGACGAGAACTCGCCGAACTACTATCTCGACTACGCCTTCGACGAGATGCGCAAGCTGGTCGACACCTTCCCGAAATCCTACACCGAGCGCGTCTTCGTGGTCCGCACCGCGATCGACATGAACGTGCAGAAGGCGGCCGAGGAAGCGATCGAGAACCAGCTCCGCCAGTTCGGGCGCGACTATCACGCGACGCAGGCCGCGACCGTGGTGTCCGATCTCGACGGCGGCATCCGCGCCATGGTCGGCGGACGCGACTATGGTGCGAGCCAGTTCAACCGCGCCACCGACGCCTATCGCCAGCCCGGTTCGTCGTTCAAGCCCTATGTCTACACGACGGCGCTGCTGAACGGCTTCACGCCGAACTCGAAGATCGTCGACGGCCCGGTCTGCATCGGCAATTGGTGCCCGCAGAACTATGGCCACTCCTATTCGGGTCAGGTCACGCTGACCCAGGCGATCACCCGCTCGATCAACGTGGTGCCGGTCAAGCTCTCGATCATGCTGGGCGGCAAGGAAGGCCCGAAGGCCGGCCGCGCCAAGATCGTCGAGGTCGCACGCCGCTTCGGCCTCAAGGCGCCGTTGCCCGATACGCCGTCGCTGCCGATCGGCTCCGACGAAGTCACGGTGCTGGAGCACGCGGTGGCGTATGCGACCTTCCCGAACCGCGGCAAGGCGGTGACGCCGCATTCGGTGCTCGAGGTGCGCACCGGCGCCGGCGATCTGGTGTGGCGCTGGGACCGCGACGGTCCGAAGCCGCGCCAGGCCATTCCGCCGAACATCGCCGCCGATATGGCCGGCATGATGAGCCACGTGGTGAGCGAAGGCACCGCGCGCCGCGCCGCGCTCGACGGCATTCCGACCGCGGGCAAGACCGGCACCACGAATGCCTATCGCGATGCCTGGTTCGTCGGCTACACCGGCAACTTCACCTGCGCGGTCTGGTACGGCAATGACGACTACTCGCCGACCAACCGCATGACCGGCGGCTCGCTGCCGGCGCAGACCTGGCACGACATCATGGTCGCCGCGCATCAGGGCGTGGAAGTGAAGGAACTGGTCGGCGTCGGCATGGGCCAGAAGCTGCCGCCGCAGCCGGCGCAGGCCAATGCCCAGGCCAACGCGGCGCCGCGCGTGCTGGAAACCAAGCCGGGTCCGCCGCCGGTCTTGACCAAGCGCGGTGCTGATATCCTGGTGCGGGTCGAGAAGCTGCTCGACGATGCCGCCAGGACGACCGGCAAGACCACGCTCAACGAGCCCTCGAAGACCGGCAAGACCGAGTCGTCGAGCGCGCTGGCGTTCCCCGAAAACTACGTCGCCGCGGCCGGGCCGGACGGCGCGACACCACCAGTGCCACGCAAGAACTGACGTGCGGCTCCTCCTCACCACCCTGCTGGCACTCGTCATCGCCACGGCCGTTGGCCTCGGCCTGACCTACGCGACGGCGACCCGCGGCACCGATCTCGGCACGCTGAAGATCGGCGCGTGGACCGCGCGGCCGAAGAACGGCACCTCCGACGTCGATCCCTATTCGCGCGCCACCATCGCGCGCAGCGGCGAGCTGCCGATCGGCACCGGCGACGGCATCGCGTTCTCGGCGACATCGGACGACAAGAACAAGCCGCTCGACGGCCGCTGTGACATCGTCGTCAGCGGTGTGACGCCGGCGGCGCGGTTCTGGACGCTGACGCTGTTCGACCGCAAGGGCCACCTCGTCGCCAACACGCTGCAACGTTACGGCTTCACCAGCCAGGAGATCATGCGCGCCTCCGACGGCACGTTCGAGATCCACATCGCCTCGCGCTCGCGCGCCGGCAACTGGCTGCCGACCGGCGGCATCGAGCGCTATGCGCTGATGCTGCGGCTCTACGACACGCCGGTCGGGGTCGCGACCCGCACCCAGCGCGACGCGCCGATGCCCTCGATCACGACGACGGGCTGCCCATGATCCGCGTGCTGCTCACCATCCTCGCAGGCGTGCTGCTCGGCGGCGTGGTGCATCTCGTCAGCGTGCTGGCGCTGCCGCGCATCGCCTCGCAGGACGCCTATTCGCGGCTGACGCCGATGACCAAGCTGAACGAGGTGACGCAGCTGCCGCTGGCCGACCCGAGCCATTCGCCGATGCCGCTGATGGATCCGGCCTTCGCGGTGGCGATCTGCCGCTACGATCTCTCGACCGGCCCGCTCAAGCTCACCGTGCCGGTCAGCCAGGCCTATACCTCGGTGTCGTTCTACACCCGCAACGAGGTCGCCTATTACGCGATCAACGACCGCTCCGCCGGCAAGAAGGTGATCGAGCTCGATCTGATGACCGAAGCGCAGCACAACGAGCTGCCCGAGGACGAGGAGGTCACCGCGGCCGACCGGCTGATCATCGACTCGCCGACGTCTACCGGCCTGATCCTCCTGAAGGCGCTGGCGCCGGAACCCGGCCTGATGCCGCAGGCACAGGCCTCGCTCGCGGCCTCCTCGTGCAAGGTGCAGAGCGAGCCGGTCGCGGCCAAGCAGGAGGCGCCGCCGCCGCTCCCCGCCCCGGCCCCGCCGCCCGCGGCACGCAACAAGCGCTAGCCCGCTGCGAGCGCGTGCCGGCCGCAGCGGCAGGTCTCGTAGTCGACGGGATCGTGGCTGTTGACGATCGTGATGCTGTTGCGGTGCGCCGCCTTCAATTGCCGCAGCCGCTCCTGGTTCTGGATCCGCGTCGCGCGATCCATGTCGGCGCGGCGCTGGAACAGGCCGAGCACCAGGGGAATGCGTGGCCGGGCGTCGAGCTGCGCGTGATGGAAATAGGCATCGCCGGCGTGCAGCAGCCATTTGTCCTTGTCGCGCACCGCGATCCCGCAATGGCCGAGCGTGTGGCCCGGCAGCGGGATCATCAGGATGTCCGGCTCGCGGTCGCCGAGCGCACGCACGCCCCTGAAGCCGAACCAGTCCTCGCCGCCGGCGCCATAGAACGCCCAGTCCGGCCCGTGCTTCCACTGCGCCGTGATGTAGCGTCCCTCCGGCGGCGCGATCTGATGCGTCACCGCCATGTCGTATTCCTTGCGATGGACGTGCACCTTGGCCTTCGGAAAGTCCGGCACTCCGCCGGCATGGTCGCGATCGAGATGCGTCAGCAGCAAATGGCGCACATCGTCGGGCGAGAAACCGAGCGCCTTGACCTGCCGCACGGCGGTCTCGGCCGGATCTAGCCGCGGCGTCGTCTGCCGCACCCATTTGCGCCCAAGACGCGGCGGGTCGCCGATGTCGTCGAGCCCGATGCCGGTGTCGACCAGCACGAGGCCGTCATTGCTCTCGACCAGCAGGCAGTGACAGACCATCCGCGCGCGCTGGAAGATGCTGCCGCTGCCGTTCACGAGCCGCTTGCCGATCGGGCACATCGTGCCGGTGTTGAGATGATGGATGCGCATGACAAATCCTCCGCTGAAGCCGGTCGTGACTTGCCACTGGCGTTTCCATAGGTAAAATATTGTCTTTCTATCCCTACGATAGGATATGCCTATGGATATCCGCGAACTCCGCTACTTCGCCGCGGTCTACCGCGAGCGCAATCTCACCGCCGCGGCGAAGCGCTGCTTCATCTCGCAGCCGTCGATCTCGGCGGCGATCACCAATCTCGAGGCCGAGCTCGGCACCACGCTGTTCATCCGGCACAAGAAGGGTATGGCGCCGACGGAGTCCGCCGCGCAGTTTCACGGCATCGCCCGCAGGATCATCGACGAGGCAGATGCCGCGCGAAACCTGTTCCGCAAACCGGCGACACGGCAGGCACTGACGCTCGGCCTGTTGCGGACGCTCGATCAGGCACGAACCATCGCGCTGTTGAAGCCGCTGACCGGCAATGCCGATCTCGCGCTTCGGCTGGTCGGCGCCAACGAGAAAGCCGACGCGCGGATCGTCGCCAAGACCATGATCAACGCCGGCGAGCACTTCATCCCGCTCTGGAGCGAGCGCTACGTCGCGGCGTTACCGCCGTCGCATCCGCTGACGCTGAAAGAGACGCTGCGGACCAGCGACTTCGCCGGCGTGCCGATGATCGATCGCTGCCATTGCGAGCAGCAGGAATTCTTCAAGCGCACCTCACCGCCACGCAAGCCGGTGGCGATCGCGGAGTCCGAGGAATGGGCGATGGCGCTGGTCGCGGCCGGAGTCGGCGTCGCCATCGTCCCCGAAGGCGTGGCACGCGGCAATCCAGATGTCGCGATGCGGGCGATCGATGTCGACGTCACGCGTCAGGTCGGCCTCGCCTATCCGTCGGCCCAACCGCCCTCCGATGCGCTGAAGGAGTTCATCGCGAGCCTGCCGCGGCAACAAAACAGTCGCCGTGTCAAATCAACAACGAAGAAAATGAAGCGGGCCTAGCCCTTCGTCACCACGGCCTGGCCAGCGACCGGTGCGGAGATGAGCGGTGAATTGGCCGTGAGACGGGCAAGCTCGTTGATCTGGCGTTCGGCGTCGGCGGCCATGCCGTCGGGGGCCTGGATCACCAGCCGCTCCAGCGCCCAGCGATAGGACGCGATCCGCCGCTCCAAGGCCTGCTGGACCCATTGCACGATCAGCGTGTTCTCTTCCATCCGCGCGATCGCATCGGCCCGCTCCTTCGGCGACACGTCGGCGATCAGCTTGAGGCTGGCGCTGCGCTTGCGGTCGAGCTCGATCACCTGAGCCGCGGTGGCGAAGAACGGTTCGAACCGCGTGATGTCGTCGCGCACCTCGTCGATCAGCAGCGAATAGCGCGAAGCGAACGAGCGATGCGGCTCGTCGATCAGATTGCGGCCATAGGCGGTGCGATCGAATACGACGTTCTGCCGCCAGGGCGCAGGCAGCGGCTGGTAGTCGCCGAACACGCTCTTCCACGCCGGCCGCGACAGCGGCGGCTCGATGAACTGATAGGCGAGATCGCGCAGCTGGCGCTCGTGCTCGGTGAGCTGGAATTGCGAGGCGTTCTTGCCGATGCTGCCGGTCGCCTCGGCGCCGAGCCAGCGATGCATGTCGTCGTTGCGGAAGTCGGCGCGGGTGCGGCCGAAATCACCGCCGCTGCAGCCCGCGAGCGCTGAGCCCGCCAGCAGCAGGATCAGCGCCGGGAGTGACCGCCGAGCGGCGGTCCGCTGCGCAAGCTCCGGCATCGCACGATATCCGCGATCAGGAGCGGCGACGGCGACGGCGACCGCCTTGTGCAGTCCCCTGCTCCGGTCCTCGACCACCGCCGGTTTCCTCGGCGGTTCGCTCGATCCGGACGACGGGAAGAATCAGCACGGTCCCCATGCCTTCGCCGGCAGCACCGGCCGTGCTCGGCCGCCGTGCGGCCGCATCCGCCGGAAACTCAACGATGGTGCCCATGTTCCGTTCTCTCTGGCCCCGCACGGACATGATTTGCCCCGCGCACGCCGAGTTAAGAACGGGCATGGTTAACGACATCTTAAACTGCCGATACGGACGGTTACGGATATGGCGCTGTGCCTTAATGGACACGCGCGAATTCGAGCGTTCGTCTTCACGGCTCGTTTTCCTTAACTGCGTCTTAAAACAGCCTGCGTAGGCTCGCGGCCACAGGGTTTTCAAACCTAGTCTTATTGGCAAGTCGCGTACGCCCGAGATGAGCGCAGCTCCGTTATTTCCTGGTTTCGATGGGCTGATGACGCTCTCCCGTCGCGAGGGCGTCGACATCCGCCCGACGCTGCTGCGCGTGCTGACCGATCTCTATGTGCAGGCCAGCGCGCACTCCGCCGATGAAGAGCGCCAGTTCGTCGAGCTGACGTCGCGGCTGATCGACGAGGTCGACGACGCGACCCGCGCCGCCGTACGCGCGCGGCTTGCGATCTATCCGGCGACGCCCGCCCGGATCATGGACAAGCTCGGGCTGCGGCGGGTCGGTCCGGATCGGCCGATGCCGGCGGCCGCCCAAATCCCTGCGCCCGCGCCGTCCGCGCTGCCGGCGAAGATCCCGACCGAGGCAGAGCTGCGGATGGCCGCGAGCCTCGCGATGCGACCGAACGATGCCGCCGAAATCTCCGACATGTTCTTTGCCGCCAGCGCCAGGGAGCGCGCGCAAATCCTGCACAATCTGCAGGAAACGCCGCTGAAGGCCGCGGCGCGGATACCGGCCGCACGCGCCGCGCGCGCGATCCATATCCTGGAGATGGCGGCGTTTGCCGAGGACCTCGCCAACTTCACGCTCGAACTCGGCGAAGCGTTGATCCTGCCGTCGCGGATCGCCGCCGACGTCGTCAACGATCCCGGCGGCGAGCCGCTCGCCTGCGCGATGCGGGCGCTCGACGTCTCGAGCGCTGCGTTCCAGCGCATCCTGATGTTCCTCAATCCAGAAGCCGGCTCGTCGGTCAACTATGTCTATCGCCTGTCGCGGCTCTACGATCGCCTCAGCGAGCGCTCGGCGCTGGTGATGCTGGCGGCATGGCGCGGCTCGACCATGGCCGTGGCCCGCGCCAAATATCGCTCGTCGCTCTATGACGACGAGCGCCATCGCGTGCGTGCGGCATCACCGCAGACGCGATCGTCGGTGCAGCCCGGCAGCGTGCCGGCGATCCGTAACCAGAAATCCGGAAGCTAAGGCACGCCCCCGCCGATTAACTCAGGGTGGCGAACGCAGCCGGCGTGAACTCGGCGATCTCGCGACCTTGCCGTATTTTCTCAAGCCAGGCGGCATCCTGCAGCAACGCGCGTCCGACCGCGACCAGGTCGAACTCGCCGCGTTCCAGCCGCATGAGCAGTCCATCCAGCGGCGTGGATTGGGCGCTCTCGCCCGCCAAGGATGCGTAGACGTCGCCGGACAGGCTGACGGCGCCAACGGTTATCGCGGTGACCCCGGTGAGCTTCTTGGCCCAGCCGGCAAGGTTCAGCTCCCGATCGATCTCGGGGAAGGCGGGCTGCCAGAACTTCGGCTGCGAGAGGTGGAAGGCATCCGCTCCAGCGTCGACAAGGACGGAAAGCCATTGTTCCAGCGCCTTCGGCGTCGCGGCCAACCGTGCACTGAAGTCTTTCGGCTTCCATTGCGAGAGGCGGAGAATCACCGGGAAGCCCGAGGTCACCACCGACCGGATTGCGTTCAGAATCTCGATCACGAAGCGAGAACGCTCGACGAGCGTCGAGCCACCGTATTCGTCGTCGCGCAAGTTGAGATGGTCGTAGAAGAACTGATTGATGAGATAGCCGTGCGCCCCCATCAGCTCTATGCCGTCGAAGCCGAGCCGCTCGGCATCCATTGCTGCCTTCGCGAACGCGTCGATGATGTCGGCCACGTCGGCCTCGCTCATCGGCTGATTGACGCGCTCGCCTGTCACTGAAAGGCCCGAGGGACTTTCATAGGGCGCCGGCGGTGTCCAGTCCGGTGCCGCGTTCGAGGGCTTATGCCCCACATGAACCAGCTGCGGCGCGATGCGTCCACCTGCCGCGTGCACTTCGTCCACCACCTTCTTCCAGCCGGCGAGCGCCGTCTCACCATGGAAGCGGGGCATATCCGGCTCGTTGAGCGCAGCCGGACGACCGACCCCTGTTGCCTCCGTGATGATGAGACCGACGCCGCTCTCTGCGCGGCGGCGATAATAGGCGGCGACCTCGGCGGTGGGCACGCCGCCCGGAGACTTGGACCGCGTCATCGGAGCCATCACGACGCGGTTCGGCAGGTCGAGGGCGTTCAGGCGGTAGGATCTGAACAGGACGTCAAGGCTGGACATGGGATGTTCCGGGGCGCGAGAGACAGTCGAGTGCATTGATGCAGGCCGTCGTCAGGCGCTTCGCTGGTTTGGTTATCTCGTGCGTCGAGGCTGGCGGCATTACGCGGATGCGCTCACCGCCTCGGCCCTTGGCAGGGTACCTAGCGTCGCGGACTGCCGAACGGGATTGCGCAATGCTCGACAACGGCTGTGCATCGGCGCACCACTCCGATCGACCGCAGCTTGCGCTTAGCCACGTCGCGCGGTCCCGAGGGGCTTGGCGGTCGTGTCCGGATCTGGTCCGAGCGCGAAGTCGCTGGATGTCGGGATTTGCGCCGCCGCTGTGGAGCAAGCGGCCATCAAATGCGCCGGCTTCCCCGGCAGCCGAGGCTGCGCCTAAGCCTTCGCCAGATCGAGAAAATGCCGCCCGGCGCGGTCCTCGGTCTCGACGATCCAGGCATCGGGATCGAAGCGCAGCTCCTTGGTCAACCGCTCCTCGACCGACGGCTCGGACACCGGCTGCGGCGCGGTCGGCACGAACAGCCGCTCGACCGGACGGCTGTCGTCATAGACCGTCTGTGGCGCGGGCGCATACAGCATCGCATTGCCGTCCATCAGCGCCACCTTGACGAACACCGCACCGGCTTCTTCGGCGCCCTTCTTGCGGACTGCGCCGAACACGCCTTCGGTCTGGCAGCGGCGCAGATACGCCGCGACCCATATGCTTGTTTTCAATCGCATGCGCCGACCTATAGGCCAGCGGCGCGGCCACGTCCAATTGTCACAGATGTCGTCACGCGGCGGCGGGTTGACCGGCACAACTGTCGCCCATATCCTTGCATCTGCGGTGCAAGCCGCGCCCGGGTCCACGGGAAGGGTTGAACCCACTTGCACCGAATACGCGGCCAACCAAGCCTTTGTGCAGCCGGTTTTGTGGACCATCGGCGATGATGCACGGAGGTTGCCATGAACCGATCGCCCGCGCGATTGAATCTCGAACATCTGAAGAAGCAGGCCAAGGAGCTCATTCGCCTTTACCGGCGACAGGCGCCTGAGGCCTACGCCCGTTTCCGGCAGGCGCTGCCGGCTGCGGCCGGGCGCAGCGACGCTCAAATCGCCGCACTTGAACTGAAGCTGCACGATGCGCAGTCCTGCGTGGCGCGCGATCTCGGCTTCGCCTCGTGGCCCGACCTGCGGCGCTATGTCGAGGCGCAACTGCCTCCCGGCAAAAGCAAGGCCGATCGCGTGCAACGATGGCTGCAGCTGGTCTACGCCGCTGACGTCGCCGGCACCACCGATCGCGCCCATCCGCGCGTAGCGGTGCGGATGCTCACCGAGGATCCCGGCCTTGTCGCCGATGATCCCTATCTCGCCTGCGCCGTTGGCGATGAGGAGACGATACGTCGCACGGCAGCCAATGATTCCACATGGGTAAACCGTTCCGGCGGTCCGTTAAAGTTGCCGCCGCTGGTGGCGGTGACGCATTCCAGCCTGCTGGAGATTCCGGAATTCCAGACGCGGCTGCACCGCTGTGCGCGTCTGCTGTTACAGGCCGGCGCCGATCCCAATCAGCACATCAGCAGCCGCTGGCCGCCGGGATCGCTGGACGCGCCCGATGACAGCAATCCGCTGTCGGCCCTGTATGGCGCCGCCGGGCGTAACCACGATCTCGAGCTGACAAAACTGTTGCTCGAAGCGGGCGCCAATCCGGATGACAATGAATCGCTGTATCACTCGCTCGAAGGCTCTGTGACGACGGGCGTCCTGCTCGAGCACGGCGCGCGGATCGCCGGCACCAACGCGATGTACAAGGTGCTCGACGACGAGAACGTGGCGGCGCTCGAATTGCTGCTGCGGCACGGCGGCGATCCAAACGAACCCGCGCGCAATGCGCCGCTGACGGATTCCGGCTCGCCGCTGATGTGGGCGATCCGGAGGCGGCGGTCGCTGACGTGCATCGCGACACTGCTCGACGCCGGCGCGGACCCGCGCATCACGACACCGGACGGACTAAGCGCCTACCGGTATGCATTGCAGTTCGGTTTGACCGAGGTCGCCGCACTGCTGCGCGAGCGCAGCGGCGACCAGACGCTGGCCGATGACGAACGGTTCGTCGCGGCGTGCAGCAGCGGCGACGCGCGCGAGGCGCGGCGAATCCAGGCCGGGAGGCCCGATCTTCCGGGCTCGCTCTCAGCACAGCAATTGCGATTGCTTCCCGAGCTCGCCGCGGCCGGCGGCGACGATGCGGTGCGGCTGATGGTCGAGCTCGGCTGGCCCATCACGGTGCGCGGCGGCGACTGGGATGCGTCGGCACTCAATCATGCGGTGTTCCGCGGCAATGCCGGGCTGACACGTTTCCTGCTCGAGCACGGCGCTGACTGGACCGAGCAGCACGGCTTCGGCGACAACGCCTCCGGAAGCCTGTCATGGGCCTCCTGCAATGAGCCGGTCAGCGGTGGCGATTGGGTGGGCTGCGCGCAGGCCCTGCTCGATCACGGCATGCCGCGCGCTATACCGGATCGCGACGATCCGGAATGGGTGCTGCTGGCCGGCCGCAGGAAGCTGTTCTCCGACGAGGTCAGGGACATTCTGCTGGGCAACGCTGTGTGAGAGGCTGTATTTCTATCCATCCCGTCATTGCGAGCGAAGCGAAGCAATCCATTGCGCGGCAAATGCGGAGATGGATTGCTTCGTCGCTATCGCTCCTCGCAATGACGAGGTTGATAGCTTCAAATTCTCTGAGGAGCTGAGCCTAATCGATCGAATGCCCGATCATCGTGCTGAGTTCGTGCACCAGTCGATCGGACATCTGTCCGGTCACCGGCAGCTTGCGTGCGCGCTCGAATTTCGCGATCGCGGTCTGGGTGTCCGAACCGATCGTGCCGGTCGGCTTGAGCTGGCCGTAGCCATATTCGGTCAGCGTCCGCTGGACCGCGGCGATGCGCTTGCCGGCCGGGCTCAGATGCGCGGTCGGGATCGGCGCCGGCGGACGAACGACGTTCGACGGTGCCGCGGCCGGCGGCGCGGCGGTCGACTTCAGCACCAGGTTGGCCATCGGATCGACCGGCTTTGCTTCGCCCCTGGGCTCCGCCGGTTTGGCTTCAACGGATCGGGTCTCGGCCGGTTTCGTCTCCACCGGCTTCACATCGACCGGCCGGGACGGCTCCATGGCAGCGGGCTCCACCGACCGGGCAGCCGCCTCGGCCGGGCGCGGGCGCGGCATCGGGCTGGCGGCCGCGGCAGCCGGGGCCGGCGGCGGCAGCGTCACCACCGAACCGCCGAACATCGGCGACGGATGACGGCCGGCCTGCAGGAACAGCGCATTGATCAGGATCGCAACGATGGCAGAGGTCGCCAGCACGCCTGCGAGCAGATCCTTCGGACTGTGCAGCAGCACGCGCAGGACGAGGCCACGCTCTTCCTCGACCGCGATTGCCGCCGCCTTGGCGCCGCGGCGACGGCGCGGCGTTTCGTCATCATCCAAAGTCTGTCTAGGCACTCTTCTTCACCTGATGGGTTTGCTCTTGTAATCCAGACCGCAGCGCGGGCTTCAGGGTCGAGACATTGCTTGATGGTTCGACGGCGGCCGGCGGGGTGAACGCCAGCGGCAGTGCGACCGACACGATGGTGCCCTCGCCGACCTTGCTCTCCACATTCATGTCGCCGTTGTGCAGGCCAACCAGTCCCTTCACGATCGACAGGCCGAGGCCGGTGCCCTCGTGGCGGCGTTGATAGGTCTTGCCGGCCTGGAAGAACGGGTCGCCGATCCGCTTGAGGTCGTCGGCGGCGATGCCGACGCCGGTGTCCGAGACCCGCAGTATGAGCCGCGATCCCTCGACGCCGGCGGACACGGTCACTTTGCCGCCGCGCTCGGTGAACTTGATGGCGTTGGAGACGAGATTGAGCACGATCTGCTTGAATGCGCGCGGATCGCCATTCACGATCGGCAGGTCGTCGGGCACGCGGGTGACGAGATCAACGCCGCTCTCGCGCGCTTTCAACGCCACCAGATTGCAGCAATTGAGCAGCGCCGGCCGTGGCGCAAACGGCTCCGGCGAAATCTCGAAATTGCCGGACTCCATCTTCGACATGTCGAGGATGCCGTTTACCACCGACAGCAGATGCTGGCCGGAATCGTTGATGAGCTGGGCGTATTCCTTGCGGCGGGCCGCATCGAGCCCGAGCACGTCTTCCTGCGCGATCATCTCGGAGAAGCCGATGATAGCGTTGAGCGGGGTGCGCAGCTCGTGGCTCATGGTGGCGAGGAAGCGCGTCTTCGACGCATCGGCCTGCTCGGCGACGTTGCGCGCCTGTTCGAGCGCCTGCTCCTGCACCTTGCGATCAGTCACGTCGCGGATCACGGCCACGACTTCCGCATCTGCCGCGCTCTGATCGAGCGGACGGCAGCGCATCTCGGCCCAGATGAATTCCGCGCCGGCCTCGCCGCGCGCGGCATCGCGCCGCACCCGGAACTCGACGCTGCGGGACTCGCCGCGCGCGGCGTCCGACAGTGCGGTGAGATAGGCCGGGCGATCGGCGACATGAACGCGGTCGAACAGGCCGTGGCCCAACAGCCGCGCCGCCGGCACGCCGAGCATGATCTCGACCGCGGGCGAAATGAAGCGCACCGCGCCGTTGCGGCTGTGTCGCGACAGCACGTCGCTCATGTTATGGGCGAGCAGGCGGTAGCGCTCTTCCTCGACATAGAGCAGCGCCACGCTGGTGCGTGCGAGTGACTCCGCGCCAAAGGCGAGCCCCGCCGCATAGAAGATCGCCGACACCACGCCGAAGCCGACCAGCGTGGCGTTCGACGCAACCGCGGGATCGACCCCCGGCAGCACGTGATAATGGCCGAGCACGCTCAGCAGCGCCGCGCAGATCATCGCCAGCGCGAACGCAAAGGCGACCACGCGCCGCGACGCCGACAGCGCCGCCTCGATCGGAATCACGACGAGCCAAACGGCAGCGAACGATGCGATGCCGCCGGTCGACGCCGCAATCATCATCACGAGGCCGGCGAGCGCCAGCGACGACAGCACATGCGCGCCCTCATAGCGGCCGGTGCGCGACAGGAACCAGGACAGCAGGATCGGTGCGATCAGCCAGGCGAATGCCGCGACCTCGATCGCCGTCGGCGCGCCACGCATAGCCAGGAAAGCCGGGAACGAAGCCAGCGCCGCCAGGCTGCCGAGCAGCCGCGGTGCCATGAAGGCACGATGGCGCGCACGCGTCAGGGCATCATATTGCGCCGACGGATGCAGCAGCGCATCCAGGCAATCGCGGATCAGACTCAAACTACTCACAGCACTCGCGCTTCGGCTCGATCGTCAGACAGACGCGCCGGAACGCCTCCTTGGTGATTGCAGGTCAACGTGTCAGAGCGAACTTAAGCGAACGCTAAGGCTGGGCGGCCTGCTGCCAAACACCGTGCATTGGCGAGGCTTCGACGCTGCCATTCACCGGTCATTTGCCCGGGATGGTGAACGGCTGGTTTCCGGATGCGACAATCTATGGTTTCGAAATGGTGGATGCGGCTCGCGGAGAGCATCCGGCGCCGGTCAACGGCCATCAATCGAAAATTTACGGCGAATCAATTCAGGCGGATTTTCCGCGATTTTTCGGCGGATTTACTTCAATGCACATACTTCCGATTTATCGACCGATGCTAACCGTGAGGGCAAGAGCGGCATCGACCGCGCAAGAAGCAAAAGACAAGATAGACGACCGGGATCGCGCCATGTTCTTCCTGCTCCGTTTGGCATTCTGGCTCGGGCTTGTGCTCGTGCTGCTGCCGAGAGACAAAACACCTGAAGCGGACAAGACGCCGCAGATCAGCGCGTCCGACGCGGTGTCGGCCGCGACCGCGACGATCAACGACATGGGTCAGTTCTGCAAGCGCCAGCCGTCCGCCTGCGAAGTCGGTGGCCAGGCCGCGACAGCGATCGGGCAGCGCGCGACCGATGGCGCCCGCAAGCTCTACCAGATCATCACCGACAAGAAGCCGCCGGACCACACCGGCTCGATCGGCAACGACGATACCGGCCTCGCCAGCGCGTCCCGCGACACGCTGACGGCGGACGATCAATCGATCGACTTCCGCCTGCCGCCGACGCCGTGAGAGGAAATTAGCTGCGGAACCGGTTCCATTTTCGTCGCTTTCGCGGCCCGCCTTCCTATATAAGCCGTTAAGGATAGGACGCGGACCACGATGACGACGATCGACGAAATCAGGGACAATTTTTCGCTGCTGGACGAGTGGGATGACCGTTACCGCTATGTCATCGAGCTCGGCCGCACCCTCGAGCCGTTGTCGGAGGCGGAGCACTCGGCCGAGAACAAGGTGCAGGGCTGTGTCAGCCAGGTCTGGCTGTCGAAGCGGATCGAGCGCGATGCCAATGGCGAACCGCGCCTGATCTATATCGGCGACAGCGACGCCCACATCGTGCGCGGCCTGGTCGCGATCGTGCTGACGCTGTTTTCCGGGCATACGCCGAAGCAGATCCTCGACACCGACGCGCTCGCGCTGTTCGACGAATTCGGCTTCCGCGACCATCTGACGCCGCAGCGCTCCAACGGCCTGCGCTCGATGGTCGATCGCATCCGCAACGATGCGCGCGAGGCGCTGGCGTCCGCCGCGTGAGGTATTACTTCCGCTTCCGCGCCTGCTGGCCCAGTCCCATCTTCTTGGCGAGTTGCGATCGCGCCACCGCATAGTTCGGCGCCACCATCGGATAGTCGGCGGGCAGTCCCCATTTGTCGCGATACTGCTCCGGCGTCATGTTGTACTGGGTGCGCAGATGGCGCTTGAGCGACTTGAAGCGCTTGCCGTCCTCGAGACACACCAGATATTCCGGCGTGATCGACTTCTTCATCGACACCGCAGGCTTGGCCGGCTCGCTCGGCGCGTCATTGCGCCCGCTCGACACCCGCAGCAAGGCCGCATGGACCTGGCTGATCAGGTTCGGAATATCCGAGGCCGGCGTCGGGTTGTTGCTGAGATAGGCCGAAACGATGTTGGCGGTCAGCTCGACCGGCGTTTTGCCTGACGTATCGGACATGGCTCAACCTTCCCCGGGCGCTCGACAGCGCGGCGTTGCGGGCCGTTCGGACAGTATCCGAGCCCGGCAATACATTAAGAGAATCGCTTACTACTTCGCGAATATGAGCGGATTACCGCAAGCCAGACAAGAACGGCCCTGTTTTAGGCTTCGCGCCGCCGGTTCGCAAGTATTGCCGTAGATCTACGGCCGCTGCTCCAGATGCGAGCGGAGCTCGTCGATCGAGGCAAACCGCATCATGCCCTCCGGCATTTGCGCCTCGATCGATCCGTCCGAATAGAGCGAATAGGCCATGCCGTCGACAACGCCCGATTTGAGCACGGTCACCGGGGGCTGCTCCTGCGGCGGCGGCGGATGGCCTGATGACGGCTGTGCGGCCGCGGACTGGGTCTCGCCGAAGGTTGACGGCCGGGGCGTGCGCCGTGGAGCGACATCGACCGATCGCGGCCGGTCGGCCTTCGGCCAGGCATCGTCGAACGTTGCCGGCGCCGGTTCGTCCGCGGCACCCGGACTCGGGCGCAGTTCCGGTGACAACAGATCCGGCGTCAGCGGCTCGGCGGTGCGCCCTTGGCTTCGCTCTCGCTCCTTCCGCGAGGACGAAAACAGCAGGTTGCGCCGCTTCGGCGGCGCTGCGTCGCCATCTGTCGCCGTTGCGCCGGGCATCGGCGGCGGCGCCTCGCCTGAGGCACTGCGTGGGGCGATCTCGTCGTGCCATGGCGGCGGCGCCGCGGGCGCGGACGGCGGGGCCGTTGGAGCCAGTGGCGGCGGCGCCGCGACCCTCGGCTCGGGCGGCGGCGGGAACACCGGATCGTCGGGACCGTTGCGCGGAGAAGTTGCAGACGGCGAGGCTCCGGACCGGAGACCCAGGCCAACCACCGCGTCGAGCCGTGCGCCCATGGCCTGGAGTTCGCGAAGGATGGCCGCAAGGGCCAGAACAATCGCGCCGGTGCAGACGCCGGTCACGCCCGTCGTGATCAACGTGCCGCCGACGCTGAATTCCTTGTAGGGGATTCCAAGGGCAACCGCCGCCAAGCCCACCACGACCAGGCCCGCGCCGACGACCAACAGACCAACCTTCATCGAACTAACCCCCGGAGACCCAACCGAAAATCGGCGCGGGCCGCCAACGCCACGATACCGTCATATTGCCCACACCGCCAACCGCCAATTGTAGACAGAGTTCCCTAAAATCCCGCTTAACCGCGGCGGCGCACCGGAATCGCGATCCGGATCGACTGCACCGCAGCGCGACTCCCGTAGATTCACTGGCTACGAATTGCTGCCAATTTATTGCAACGCATCTGGGAAATTACGCCACAATTACCAATTACTCGGAAACGGAACTGCGCTATGGATGCCGGGGAATGAGGCCCTAAAGCGCCAAACTGGGCCACAGGCACGCCGGTATCACTAGCTATGTCATCGATTACGACGTCTGCCATCGAGGCGCCTGCGCGGCGCTCCGTGGAGAAGACCTGCGACGATCTCGCTTTCCTCGTCCTCGGCGTGGTCGCCGTGGTCGCAGGGCTCACATTCCGCGATTACGGCCTGGGCTGGGACGACTACACCCACGCTGAATATGCCGACCTGCTGCTGCGCATGTACGAGTCCGGCTTCAAGGACACCGGCGCGCTGTCATTCGCGAACCTCTATATGTACGGCGGCGGCTTCGATATGGCCGCGGCCCTGCTGCACAAGGTCATTCCGCTGGAACTGTTCGAGACGCGCCGCCTGCTCGGCGCGATCGTCGGCGTCATCGGCCTTGCCGTAACCTGGCGCCTGGCGCGCCGCGTCGGTGGCCCGCTGGCGGGACTGGCGGCGCTCTTGCTGCTGGCGCTGTGCCCGATCTTCTACGGCCACATGTTCATGAACCCGAAGGACGCGCCGTTCGCCGTGGCGATGGTGGTGCTGATCCTCGGCCTCGTCCGCCTGATCGAGGAATATCCGGCGCCCTCGCCGCGCACGATCCTGATCGTGGGCTTGGGGGCCGGCCTGTCGATCGGCTGCCGCGTGCTCGGCGGGCTCGCCTTGATTTACGCCGTGATCGGCTTCATCCCGCTCTGGATCGAGGAACTCCGCGCGCAGGGCCCGCGCGAGGCGACCCACCGCTTCGCCCACGTGGTCTATGTGCTGCTGCCGGGACTCGTGCTGGGCTATCTCGTGATGGGCCTGATCTGGCCGTGGTCGATCATGGAGCCCGGGCATCCGCTGGAGGCGGTGACCTACTTCTCGCACTTCTTCGAGAAACCGTGGAAGGAGATGTTCGACGGCGCGCTGGTGTCGGTGCCGGACATGCCGTGGTCCTATCTGCCTACGCTGTTCGCGTTGCAGCTTCCCGAAGTCATGCTGGTGCTGCTGATCGCGGCCGTGATCGCCACCTTCATGGCGCTGTCGCGCAATGATGTGGCCGCGAAGCGCAAGTCGATCATGCTGATGCTGACGTTGGCGGCGACGCTGCCGCTGGTGATCGCAATGGTGAAGCGGCCGGCGCTCTACAACGGCATCCGCCACTTCATCTTCGTGATCCCGCCGATGGCGGTGCTCGCCGGCGTCGCGTTCGCGCGCGGCATGGACTGGCTCGGCGAGAACCGCCGCGCCTGGCAGCCTGCGGCGCTCGCGGTGTTCGCATTCGGCCTGCTGCTGCCGCTCAGCGAAATGATCCGCCTGCATCCGTATCAGTATACGCACTTCAACCACATCGCCGGCACGGTGCGGACCGCCGACAATTTCTTCATGCTGGACTATTGGGGCCTGGCGCTGAAGCAGGCATCCGACGGGCTGCGCGAGCAGCTGGCGGAGCGGCAGGAAGTGCCGCCGCAGAACCGCAAGTGGAAGGTTGCGGTGTGCGGACCGCAGCGTCCCGCGCAGGTCGCGCTCGGGCCCGACTTCACGATCGGCTGGGACAGCAATGCCGCCGACTTCGCGATGACGCTCGGCGAGTTCTACTGCAAGGGCCTGGCCGCGCCCGTGATGGTGGAGATCAAGCGCGACGACGTCGTGTTCGCCCGCGTCTACGACATCCGCGGCCGCAGCATCTCGAGCCTGCTGGCGATCCCGGCGCCGTAACGTAAAGCACGTCCGTTACGCTCCTGCCCACTTCCGGAGCATGATCTCCCCGATCGTGGGCCAGCCGTCGCATGCTGACATGACTGTCACGCCGTTACGCTGCCTTGCTGCGCTCGGGCGGCGGCGCTAGGTTTGATGCAGGAAACAGCCATCAACGGAGGAATCGGCCATGTCGCCAGTAGAAGCGCGCCTGAAGGAAGTGCCGTCGAATATGAGTGCGGCGGAATGGGAGCAGCGGATCAATCTCGCCGCCTGCTACCGGCTGGTCGCGCTCTACGGCTGGGACGATCTCGTCGACACCCATATCTCGGCCCGCGTGCCCGGCCCCGAGCATCACTTCCTGATCAACCCCTACGGGCTGATGTTCGACGAGATCACCGCGTCGAGCCTGGTCAAGGTCGACCTCGACGGCAACCAGCTCTCGCAGAGCGACTACAGCATCAACCCGGCCGGCTTCACCATTCATTCGGCGATCCACGAGGTGCGCGAGGACGCCGGCTGCGTGCTCCATCTGCACACGGTCGACGGCACCGCGGTGTCGAGCGGTCCCGACGGGCTGCTGCCGCTGAACCAGACCGCGCAGCTCGTCACCCACGATCTCGCCTACCACGACTATGAAGGCATTGCGCTCGATCATGACGAGCGCCCGCGCCTGCAGCGCGATCTCGGCGCCAAGAACCACATGCTGCTGCGCAATCACGGCACGCTGACGGTCGGCCGCTCGGTCGCCTCCGCCTTCGAGCGGATGTACCATCTGGAGCGCGCCTGCTCGATGCAGGTCGCAACCCGCGCGCTCGGGCCGATCGCCTATCCGGTCGACCAGCTCGCGATCGACAAGAACACCGAGCTGCTGTCCAACCCCGACCGTGCCGAGTTGCGCTCGACGCAGCTGGTCTGGCCGCCGCTGCTGCGCAAGCTCGACCGGGTCAATCCCGGCTATCGTGATTGAAATTTCACAAACTTGGGGTAGGCTCCTTGCCAACACCCTCTGCACTATCGGAATCAAAACGCCGCCCAATTCCGGGCGGCGTTTTTACGTTCGGTGCGTCTCGCTCTATTTGGCGTCGGCGAAAGCGGCCAGAATGCGCGCCCAGGAGCGGATGCCCTTGTGGTAGCTCTTGAGATCGTACTTCTCGTTCGGCGAATGGATATTGTCGTCGTCGAGCCCGAAGCCGACCAGCACGCTGTCGAGGCCGAGCGTGCGCTTGAAATCGGCGACGATCGGGATCGAGGCGCCGGAGCCGATCAGGAGCGCCTCCTTGCCCCATTCATCGGTCAGCGCGCGGCGGGCGGCTGCCAGCGGCTTCATGTTCCAGTCGAGCGCGATTGCCGGCGCTGAGGAATGATCGGTAAACTCGGCGTTGCAGTCCGCCGGCAGGCGCGCCTTCACATAGTCGCGGAATGCGTTGCGGATCTTCTCGGGATCCTGTCCCTCGACCAGGCGGAACGAGACCTTTGCCGACGCCTCGGCCGCGATCACCGTCTTCGAGCCCTCGCCGGTGTAGCCGCCGATGATGCCGTTGATGTCGCAGGTCGGGCGCGAGGACACCTGCTCGATCAGCAGCCGATCCTTCTCGCCCGCGGGCACCGAAAGACCGATCGGCTTGAGGAAGCTCTCCGGCGTCAGATTGAGCTGCTTCCACTGCGCCAGGATGTCCGGCGGCAGATCCTTCACGCCGTCGTAGAAACCGGGGATGGTGATGTGGCCGTTGTCGTCATGCAAGCCGCCGAGGATCCGGGTCAGCACGCGGATCGGGTTCTGCGCGCCGCCGCCGAACACGCCCGAATGCAGGTCGCGATTGGCGGCCTTGATCTTGACCTCGTCATAGACCAGGCCGCGCAGCGAGGTGGTGATCGCCGGCGTGTTGGGGTCCCACATGCCGGTATCGCAGACCAGTGCGAAGTCGGCCTTGAGCTCGGCCTTGTTCGCCTCGAGGAACGGCACGAAATTCTTCGAGCCGATCTCCTCCTCGCCCTCGATGACGATGGTGATGTCGACCGGCAGCGATCCCGTCACGTTCTTCCAGGCGCGGCACGCCTCGACGAAGGTCATCAACTGTCCCTTGTCGTCCTCGGCGCCGCGCGCGACGATGATCTTGCGCCCGTCGGCATGGTCGGTGACCACGGGCTCGAACGGCGGACGGTGCCAGAGGTTCAGGGGGTCGACCGGCTGCACGTCGTAGTGGCCGTAGAACAGCACATGCGGGCGCCCATCGGTCGAGCCGTTCAATTTGCCGACCACGGCCGGATGGCCGGCGGTCGGCCGCACCTCGGTCTTGAAGCCGAGGGTCGCGATATCCTTGGCGAGATGATCGGCGGCTGCCTTGCAGTCATTGGCGAAGGCCGGATCGGCCGAGATCGACTTGATCCGCAGCAGCGTGAACAGCCGCTCCAGGCTGTTGTCGAAATCGGCATCGATGCGGTCGAGGACGGGCTGCAGCTTGGCGTTGGACATCGCGGATATCCTGTTTCATTGGACGTTGCGCCAGTTTGTAGCGCGCCGGCCGCCGCAGGCAAAGCCGGTTGCCCGCTCCACCGTCGCGCGATGTTACCTGCGCAGAATGCCGCCGAGCGCGCCGCGTACCAGCGCGCGGCCGATCGAGCCGCCGACCGAACCGCCGACCGACTTGCCGAGATCTGCGACCACGCCGCCGATCACCTTGTCGGTCACCGAGCGCGTGACGTTGCGCGCGATCACCTGCCCGGTCGAGAGCCGGCCGCGCTTGACATTGGTGCCGAAGATCGTCGCGGCGATCGAACCGATCTGGCCGAGGATGCCGCCCCCCTCGCCGCCACCCGCACCGTCAGCCGGCGCCGCCGCCCCCGACAGCCGCTTCTGGATGATCTCGTAGGCGGATTCAGCGTCGATAGCAGTGTCGTATTTTCCCTTCACCGGGCTTGCATCCATGATCGCCTTGCGCTCCTCCGGCGTGATCGGCCCGATCCGCGCCGACGGCGGCCGCACCATGATGCGCTCGACCATCGACGGCGTGCCGCCGCCCTCGAGGAACGACACCAGCGCCTCGCCCTTTGCGAGCTCCATGATCACCCGCGCGGTGTCGAGCTTCGGATTGGGCCGGAAGGTCTGCGCGGCAGCGGCAACCGCCTTCTGGTCGCGCGGCGTGAAGGCGCGCAGCGCGTGCTGCACGCGGTTGCCGAGCTGCGCCAGCACCTTGTCCGGCACGTCGATCGGATTCTGCGTGACGAAATAGACGCCGACGCCCTTGGAGCGGATCAGCCGCACCACCTGCTCGATCTTGTCCATCAGCGCCTTCGGCGCATCGGTGAACAACAGATGCGCCTCGTCGAAGAAGAACACCAGCTTCGGCTTCGGCAGGTCGCCGGCCTCCGGCAATTCCTCGAACAGTTCCGAGAGCATCCAGAGCAGGAACGTGGCGTAAAGCCGCGGGCTCTGCATCAGCTTGTCGGCGACGAGGATATTAACCATGCCGCGGCCGTCACGGTCGGTCCGCATGAAATCCTTCAGCGTCAGCGCCGGCTCGCCGAAGAATTTCGCGCCGCCCTGGTTCTCGAGCACCAGGAGCTGACGCTGGATCGTTCCGACCGTCGCCTTCGACACGTTGCCATAGCTCTGTGCCGCCTTGCGGATCGGCGCCAGCGGATCATCGCCGTCGTCGGCCCCCTTCTTGCTGCCGTCGGGCGCGATCGCATCCAGCAGGGCGCGCAGATCCTTCATGTCGATCAGCGTGAGGCCGTTCTCATCGGCGACACGGAAGGCAACGTTGAGCACGCCCTCCTGCACATCATTCAGATCGAGCATCCGCGACAGCAACAACGGCCCCATCTCGGTGACGGTGGCACGCACCGGGTGGCCCTGCTCGCCGAACACGTCCCAGAACACGGTCGAGAACTGATCCGGCTGGAAGGTCAAGCCCATTTCCTTGGCGCGCTTCAATATAAAGTCTTTGGCCTCGCCGACCTCGGAGATGCCGGAGAGATCGCCCTTGATGTCGGCTGCGAAAACCGGAACGCCGGCGCGCGCAAATCCTTCGGCCATGACTTGCAGCGAGACGGTCTTGCCGGTTCCGGTTGCGCCCGTGACGAGGCCATGCCGGTTGGCCAGCGCCAGCGTCAGCCAGGCGGTCTCCTCGCCCTTGCCGATAAAAATTTTCTCGTCGGTATCGGCCGACTTGTTGTCGGAGGTCGTCATCGCTTCGCCTCTTCGCGCAGATTAGATCGGTTCGATCGTCGAATCCGGCATCAATCGTTCGAACCGATGCCATCATATTGCATCTTGCAGGTCGATTAAAACTATTGACGGGTGCCGACGTATAATGTCGCGCCAACAGTTCCTCATACTTTATTCCCGTCCAAGTGACGAAAGGCATTGCGCATTGCGACAAGATGGTGTGAATCCGCCGCTCACTCTTGCAGCGAGGCCACAGTCACGGCGCGATTGAAAAAGAATACGAACTGAAATGCGCGGATCGCTTGTATTTCGTGACACAGGCGCTCAAGATAAATCCTCAAGAATGATCCGGCAAAGTCCGGTTGAGGCGGGGCAAGATGGACGAGTTGGTTGGGCAGCTGGCCGCGAAGGCCGGCATCGATAGCGCTGTCGCTGAAAAAACCATCGGCATCGTTCTGGGTTTCCTCCGTAACGAGGGACCTTCCGACAAAGTCCAGGCTCTGATCGACCAAATCCCCGGCGCCGAAGCGGCTATCGCCGCCTCCAACAACAGCGGTGGTCTATCGCGGTTGATGGGCGGCGGACTGATGGCTGTCGGCACCCGGCTGATGGCGCTCGGACTGAGCATGAGTGAAATTCAGAACGTTGCGCGTGAACTTTTCAGGTTCGGTCGCGACAAAATCGGAGCGGATCAAATGGGCGAGATCATCTCGGGGACACCGGGCCTCAGCCAGTTTGCCTGAAGCACCCCTCGCAACGCCCTTGCACGTGCGCTCCCTTCTACCTGCATACGAGTATCATGACATACCCCCTCTCCGAGATCGAAGGCCTGTCCGCCTATTGCGCCACCAAACTGAAATCGCAGGGTATCCGCACGACCGACGCACTGCTTGAAGCCGCCCGCACCGTCAAGGGACGCAAGGCGCTCGCCGCCAAGACCGGAATCAGCGAACAACAACTGCTCGAATGGGCCAACATCTCCGACTACATGCGGATTCCCGGGATGGGCAAGGCGAAGGTCGGCCTGGTCCGCGCCGCCGGCGTCACCACGGTCCGCGAGCTCGCGCACCGCAACCCGTCGCGGCTGGCGCAGAGCATGAAGGACGCCAATGTGCGGCGGAAGCTCGTCCGCGTGATGCCGTCGGAGAAGTCGGTCGAGCTGCTGATCGAAGAGGCACGCAAGCTGCCTCCCAAGATCACCTATTAGCTGCACCTATTAGCATCACCTATTAGCCTGTCTTGACGGCATCCGGCGCCGCCGGCGCCGCGCGCGTCCGCGACACCTTGACTTGCCGCGGCCGTCAGCGCAAAGCCTCCGCATGATGGCAACCAAGCCCATAGCATCTGTGGTGACCGGCCCGGCCGTATCCGCGGTGCTGCCGGCGCTGCTGTCGCGGCCCTACCCGGCCGTGATGGGCATCCTGAACGTGACGCCGGATTCGTTCTCCGACGGCGGCCAGTTCATCATGCCCGAACAGGCGCTGGCGCAGGCCCGCAGGCTGGTCGCTGAGGGCGCCGACATCATCGACATCGGCGCGGAATCGACCCGCCCCTATGGCTCGGAGCCGGTCACGGCCGAGGCCGAACTGGCGCGGCTGCAGCCGGTGCTGGCCGAGGTGATCGCGCTCGGCGTGCCGGTCTCGATCGACAGCATGAAGTCCGAGGTCGTGGCCTGGGCGCTCGACCAGGGCGCTGTCATCGCCAATGACGTCTGGGGCCTGCAACGTGATGCCGGCATGGCGCCGCTCGTCGCCGCGCGCGGCGTGCCGGTCATCATCATGCACAATCGCGAGAGCGCGGATCCTGCGATCGACATCATGCAGGACATCGCGGCCTTCTTCGAGCGCTCGCTCGCGATCGCGGCAAGCGCCGGGATTGCGCCCGACAAGATCGTGCTCGATCCCGGCATCGGCTTCGGCAAGACCCCGGAGCAGAGCATGATCGCGCTGGCGCGGCTTGCCGAGCTCGACGTGTTCGGCCTGCCGGTGCTGGTCGGCGCCTCGCGCAAGCGCTTCATCAGTACGATCGTGCCGTCGGAGCCGCACCAGCGGATCGGCGGCTCGCTCGCGGCGCATCTGATCGCCGGGCAGAAGGGCGCCCGCATCATCCGCGCGCATGACGTCGCCGAAACCGTTCAGGCGCTGCGGGTGGCCGCGGCAATCGAGGGACAGCAATGACCGACACGATCTTCATCACCGGGATCGTCATCCATGCCCGTCATGGCGTGATGGAACATGAGACCGAGGTCGGACAGCGCTTCGTCATCGACCTCGAGCTCTACACCGACCTCTCGGAATCCTCGCGCACCGACCGCCTCTCCGACACGGTCTCCTATTCCAACGTGGTGGCGACCGCGACGTCGGCATTCAAGAACACCAACTACAAGCTGCTCGAGCGCGCCGCCGGCGCGGTGGCCGAGGACATCCTGGCGAGCTTCCCGCGCGTCAGGGCGGTCAAGGTCACCGTGCACAAGCCGCATGCGCCGATCGCGGCGATCTTCGACGATGTCGGCGTTGTGCTGACGCGCTCGCGCCATCCGCTGCCTCACGGGTAACCTCGATGGCCGACGTCCTGATCGCACTCGGCGGCAATGTCGGCGACGTCCGCACGACGTTTCGCAAGGCGATCGCCAATATCTGCGGCATGACGCAGGCCGCGCTCGTGGCGCGCTCGTCGGATTATTCGACCCCGCCCTGGGGCGAAGCGCAGCAGGACAGCTTCGTCAATGCCTGTATCGAGATCGACACCAGCCTCGATCCGCATGCACTGCTGTTCACGCTGCACAAGATCGAGAAGAAATTCGGCCGTGACCGCGCCAGCGAGCAGCGCTGGGGGCCGCGCACCCTCGACCTCGACCTGATCGCCTATGACGACGTCACACTCGACAAGCCGGAACTGACGCTGCCGCACCCGCGCCTGTTCGAACGCGCCTTCGTGCTGGTGCCGCTGGCCGAGATCGTTCCCGACCGCGTTATCGCCGGGCGCCGCGTCGCGGATGCGCTGGCAAAGGTCTCTACCGACGGTATTTTCCGTCTTGCGGACCTCGATTAAAGCCGCACGGCCGCAAACAAAAGTTTGGCTTGGCCGCCCGCCCGTGGCAATTTCCGGCCAAATCAAGGAGCCTCTCGCGGGGCCGACGAAGGACGATTTGGGCGGATGACGACCTCGACTGACGATTTGCCTCTGGCCTCGGATTTTGCTCCGGCAACCTATGACGACTGGCGCAAGCTGGTCGACGGCGTGCTGAAGGGCGCGCCGTTCGAGAAGCTGGTCGGCAAGACCTATGATGGCCTCAAGATCGATCCGATCTACCGCCGCGCCACCAACGCAAGCCCGCTGCCCGGCCGCGCCGCCGCGGCCCCCTGGCAGATCCTGCAGCGGGTGGACCATCCCGATGCCGCGCAGGCCAATGCGCTGGCCCTGCATGATCTCGAGAACGGCGCGACCGGCCTCGAATTCGAGTTCGCCGGCGGTCCCGGCGCGCGCGGCTTCGGCCTCGCCGATGCCAGCAAGAAGACGCTGGCGCGGGCCTGCGGCGGCGTCCATCTCGATGCCGGCATCATGATCGCGCTCAACCCGGTGATCGGGCGCGAGAACGCCGGCGAGACGTTTGCCGACATGGTCGAGGCCCGCAAGCTCGACCCGGCCAAGCTCGACCTGCATTTCAATTACCAGGCGCTCAGCACCATGGCGGCGCGCGGTGCCGCGGCGATCGCCTGGCCGAACTACGAAAAGTCGTTCGGCCAGGTCGTCAACGGCCTGATCAAGCGCGGCTTCAAGGGACCGTTCGTGCTGGCCGATGGCCGGCCGGTGCATGATGCCGGCGGATCCGAGGTGCAGGAACTCGCCTTCACGCTCGCGGTGGGCCTCGCCTATCTGCGCATGCTGGAAGCCTCGGGTCTCGATCTCGATGCGGCGCGTGCGGCGATCTCGTTCCGGCTCAGCGCCGATGCCGACCAGTTCCTGACCATGGCCAAATTCCGCGCGCTGCGGCTGTTGTGGGCGCGGGTCGAGCAGGCCTGCGGGCTTGCGCCGAAGCCGGTCTTCGTCAACGCACAGACCGCCTGGCGGATGCTGACCCAACGCGATCCCAACGTGAACATGCTGCGCGCGACGATCGCGACCTTTGCCGCCGGGCTCGGTGGCGCCAATGCGATCACCGTGCTGCCGCATACGCTGGCGCTCGGCCTGCCGGACGATTTCGCGCGGCGGGTGGCGCGCAACACGCAGCTCGTGCTGCTCGATGAGTCCAATCTTGCAAAGGTCTCCGATCCGGCGGCGGGTGCCGGCGGCATCGAGACGCTGACCTCGCAGCTCTGCGAGGCGGCGTGGACGCTGTTCCAGGACATAGAGAAGGCCGGCGGCATCTTCGCCGCGCTCGAACAGGGGCTGCTGCAAAACAAGGTCGCCGCGACGCGGGCGCGGCGCGAAACCAATGTCGCCAAGCGCCGCGACGTGCTGACCGGCGCCAGCGAATTCCCCAACCTGCACGAGGCCGACCTCGCGGTATTGGATGTGAAGCCGGCCGCGCCGGTGTCATCAGCCGGTGCCAAGGTCACCTTCGATGCCCTCGCGCCGATGCGGCTCGCCGAGCCGTTCGAGGCGTTGCGCGACAGGTCGGACGCCGCGCTGAAGGCGCGCGGCGCACGGCCGAAGATTTTCCTGGCCAATCTCGGCACGCCGGCTGATTTCACGGCCCGCGCGACCTTCGCAAAAAGCTTCTTCGAGACCGGCGGGATCGAGGCCATCGACAGCGAGGGCTTTGCCGACCCGGCGGCGCTCGCCGCGGCCTTCAAGGCCTCGGGTGCGGCGATGGCGTGCATTTGTTCCTCCGACAAGGTCTATGCCGCCAGCGCCGCGGAGGCCGCCAAGGCCCTTCACGGCGCGGGAGCAAGGCATATCTATCTGGCAGGGCGGCCCGGCGACCAGGAAGCGGCGCTGCGGGCGGCCGGCATCGGTGAGTTCGTCTTCGCCGGCGGTGATGCGCTGGCGACATTGCGCGACGCCTATCGGCGGATGGAGCAGGCATGACGGCAGAGGCACCAGCAAAACCCGTTCTGACCGGCGGCTGCCAGTGCGGCGCCGTGCGCTTTGCGGTGTCGGCGGCACCGAACCGGGTCAGCATCTGCCACTGCCGGATGTGCCAGAAGGCCTCCGGTGCGCCGTTCGCCTCGTTCGCCGACATCAACAAGGAGGATTTCGCCTGGACCCGCGGCAAGCCGGCGGCGTTCAAATCCTCCTCGATCGCCGAGCGCGACTTCTGCGCCGCCTGCGGCACGCCGCTCAGCTTCCGCCGGATCGACGGTCCCCGCATCGAGATCATGACCGGCGCCTTCGACCGGCCCGACCGGGTGATCCCGACGCAGCAGTTCGGAACCGAGTCCCGCCACGGCTGGGTGGTCGGGATCGCCAATCTGCCGAGCCAGACCACGATGCAGAATTACGGACCGGACAAGATGGCGACCATCGTCAGCCACCAGCATCCGGATCATGATTAAGGAAGCCGAGGGATGACCCGCATTCCCAATTTCGCCGATGTCGCCTTCCAGCCCGTTGCCGCGGCGATGCCGGGCGCGAGCGCCGAACCTTGGCTGACGCCCGAGGGCATCCCGGTGAAGTCCGTCTATGGCGAGGCCGACCTCGAAGGCATCGATTTCCTCGAGACCTGGCCGGGGATTGCGCCCTATCTGCGCGGCCCCTACCCGACCATGTACGTCAACCAGCCCTGGACCATCCGGCAATATGCCGGGTTCTCCACGGCGGAGGATTCCAACGCGTTCTATCGCCGCAACCTCGCGGCAGGACAAAAGGGCCTGTCGGTCGCGTTCGACCTCGCCACCCACCGCGGCTATGACTCGGATCATCCGCGCGTTTCCGGCGACGTCGGCATGGCCGGCGTCGCGATCGATTCCATCTACGACATGCGCACGCTGTTCGCCGGCATCCCGCTCGACCAGATGAGCGTGTCGATGACCATGAACGGCGCGGTGCTGCCGATCCTCGCGCTGTTCGTCGCGGCTGCCGAGGAACAGGGCGTACCGCCGGAGAAACTGTCGGGCACCATTCAGAACGACATTCTGAAAGAGTTCATGGTGCGCAACACCTACATCTATCCGCCGGCGCCCTCGATGCGGATCATCTCCGACATCTTCGCCTACACCTCGCAGCGGATGCCGAAATACAATTCGATTTCGATCTCCGGCTACCACATGCAGGAGGCCGGCGCGACGCAGGACCTCGAGCTCGCCTACACGCTCGCCGACGGCGTCGAATATCTGCGCGCGGGCTTGGCCGCGGGCCTCGACGTCGATCGTTTTGCGCCGCGGCTGTCGTTCTTCTGGGCGATCGGCATGAACTTCTTCATGGAAGTCGCCAAGATGCGCGCCGCGCGGCTGCTGTGGGCCAAGCTGCTCAAACAATTCAACCCGAAGGATCCGCGCTCGCTCAGCCTGCGCACGCATTGCCAGACCTCGGGCTGGTCGCTGACCGCGCAGGACGTGTTCAACAACGTGATGCGCACCACGATCGAGGCGATGGCGGCAACGCAAGGCCACACCCAGTCGCTGCACACCAACGCGCTCGACGAGGCCCTGGCGCTGCCGACCGATTTCTCGGCGCGCATCGCCCGCAACACGCAGCTGTTCCTGCAGCAGGAGAGCGGCACCAACCGCATCATCGATCCCTGGGGCGGCTCCTATTATGTCGAGCGGCTGACGCAGGATCTTGCGGAAAAGGCCTGGGGTCATATCCAGGAGGTCGAGGCGCTCGGCGGCATGGCCAAGGCGATCGAGGCCGGCGTGCCGAAACTCCGGATCGAGGAAGCCTCCGCCAAGACCCAGGCGCGGATCGACGCCGGCCGGCAGGCGGTGATCGGCGTCAACAAGTTCAAGCCGGAGAATGAGCGGCCGATCGACGTGCTCAAGGTGGAGAATTCCACGGTGCGCCGGCTGCAGATCGACAAGCTGGCGCGGCTCAAGAAGGAGCGCAACCAGAACGACGTCGATGCGGCGCTGGCCGCCCTCACCCGTTCGGCGGGCGAAGGCAACGGCAACCTGCTGGCGCTTGCCATCGATGCTGCGCGCGCCAAGGCAACCGTCGGCGAGATTTCGGACGCAATGGAAAAGGTGTTCGGCCGCCACCGCGCCGAGATCAAGTCCATCACCGGCGTCTACAAGCGAGAGGCAGCGGCGATGTCCAACAAGGTCGAAAAGGTGCAGGCCCTGATCGATGCGTTCGAGGAGGCCGAGGGCCGCCGCCCGCGCATCCTGGTGGCAAAGATCGGCCAGGACGGCCATGACCGCGGCCAGAAGGTGATCGCATCCGCCTTCGCCGATGTCGGCTTCGACGTCGATATCGGACCGCTGTTCGCAACCGCCGACGAGGCCGCACGGCAGGCGGTCGAGAACGACGTCCACATCCTCGGCGTCTCCTCGCTCGCGGCAGCGCATCTGACCGCGGTGCCGGAACTGAAGGCCGCGCTGAAGAAGCACGGCCGCGAGGACATCATGATCATCATCGGCGGCGTGGTGCCGCCGCAGGATTACGACGCACTGTACAAGGCCGGTGCCGAGGCGATCTTCCCGCCGGGCACCGTGATCTCCGACGCCGCCGAGGAGCTGATCCACAAGCTCAACGCCCGGCTCGGCCACAGCGCGGCGGCGGAATAGCGCCGCCGTATCCCTCTCCACAAAGACTCATGCCCGGGCTTGTCCCGGGCATCCACGTTTCTGGTGCCGATTCAAGAAAGACGTGGATGGCCGGGACAAGCCCGGCCATGACAACGCGGAACTGGTGGCTCTAGAACCCTACCAGCGTTATACGCGATTGCTCCAAAGGGAGTTTTCCATGCGCGCCGCTCGCTTGATGACGCCTGCCTGCATCATGGGCCTTGCTGGCCTGCCTGTGCCTTCCGGCGCGTGCCGCCGATCAGAAGCCCGACGCCACGATCAAGAACGCGAGCATCGAGGCCAACGTCTATCTCGACGACAAGATCAAGGCGGACAGCGCGCTGGCGGCCGATTGCCTTGCCGAAGGCAGGAAGTGGATCGACAAGCAGGCGGCGGAAGCTGCCTCCGACCGCAAGCAGGATCCTGATCTGTTCAAGGACCGCGGCGGCTATTCGTTCGAGCGCAAATATTCGGTTCGCTCGGTCGTCGACGGCCGCTATGTCAGCATCCTGCGCGACGACTACATGAATACGCTCGGCGCGCATCCGAACACTGACGTCAACACCATCCTGTGGGACGCGACGGCGAAGAAGCGCATCAGCATCCGTCCGTTCTTCACCGAGACTTCGGACAACGGGGCGACCATGAAGGCCATGCTCAAGGCCGTGATCGCGTCGCTGAGCATTGAAAAGAAGAAGCGTTCCGAAGGCGAGCCGATCGCGGCGAACTGGCACGACGATCTGAAGCCGACCCTGCTCAAGATCGGTGCCGTGACCCTGGCGCCTTCGACGGACGCCGGCAAGAGCTCCGGCCTCACCTTCCATTACCCGCCCTACGCGCTCGGTCCCTACGTCGAAGGCCAGTATGTCGCCTTCGTGCCGTGGGAGACGCTGAAGCCGTATCTGAGCCCTGAAGGCACGAGGATCTTTGCCGGCGCGCGGCCGAAGGGCGACGCGGACGATCAGCACTAGGCGTCATCAACAAGCCGCGCCGGTGCCGATCCGCGTTCCCCTCGCCTGCAATGGCCAGCCGTTGTAAAGCAAGACCATGAACGCCTCGAAGCCTGCCGCTCCCGACATCCACGCCCTCGCCCGTGACCTGCGCGCCGGCCAGCGCGCGGCGCTCGCACGGGCGATCACGCTGATCGAGAGCCGGCGTGGCGATCACCAGGCCTCCGCACGCGAGCTGGTGCAGGCGCTGCTGCCCGACACCGGCAAGGCGGTGCGGGTCGGCATCACCGGCTCGCCCGGCGTCGGAAAATCGACCACCATCGATGCGCTCGGCATGTTCCTGATCGCGCGCGGCCACAAGGTCGCGGTGCTCGCGGTCGATCCCTCCTCGGCGCGCACCGGCGGCTCGATCCTCGGCGACAAGACGCGGATGGCGCGGCTTTCGGCCTCCGACCGGGCCTTCATCCGCCCCTCGCCGTCCTCGGGCACGCTCGGCGGCGTCGCGGCGAAGACCCGCGAGGCGATGCTGTTGTGCGAGGCCGCCGGCTTCGATGTCGTGCTGGTTGAGACCGTCGGCATCGGCCAGTCCGAGACCGCGGTCTGCGACATGACCGACTTCTTCCTGGCGCTGATGCTGCCGGGTGCCGGCGACGAGCTGCAAGGCATCAAGAAAGGCCTCGTCGAGCTCGCCGACATGATCGCGATCAACAAGGCCGACGGCGACAACCTCAAGCGCGCCAATCTCGCCGCCGCCGACTATCGCAGCGCGCTGCACATCCTCGCGCCGCGCTCCGAACACTGGCATCCGCCGGTCGAGACCTATTCGGCGTTGACCGGCGCCGGGCTCGACAAGCTCTGGCAGAAGATCCTCGACCACCGCACCGCGATGAACGCCTCCGGCGAATTCGCGGCCCGCCGCCGGGAGCAGCAGGTGAAGTGGATGTGGTCGATGCTGGAGAGCCGGATGATGGCGCGGCTGCGCAGCGATGCCGCGATCCGCGCCAGGGTCAAGAAGATGGAAGCCGAAGTCGCCGGCGGTCGCATCTCGCCCGCGGTCGCCGCCGAGCAGATCGCGGAGATGCTGCATTGAGCGGCGGGCTGCGCATCCTGCTCACCGGCTTCGGGCCATTCCCGGGCGCGCCGTTCAACCCGACCATGCCATTGGTGAAGCGCCTGACCGCGCTGCGCCGCCCCGCCTTCGACGACATTGCACTGACGAGCCACATCTTCGACGTCACTTATTCGGCCGTCGACCGCGAATTGCCGGAGCTGATCGCAAGCCGTCGCCCGCACGCGCTGTTGATGTTCGGCCTCGCCGGCCGCACGTCCTATCTGCGGATCGAAAGCCGCGCCCGCAACGCGGTGACCACGCGCTTTCCCGATGCCGGCCGCCAGCATGCGCGCAAGGGAGCGATCGCAGGCGGCGCCGATGCGCAGATGTTCGGGCCGCACAGCGAAAAGCTGCTGCGCGCCGCGCTGGCCACGGGCATCGATGCGCGGCTGTCACGCGATGCCGGCAGCTATCTCTGCAACTATCTGAGCTGGCGCGCGATCGAAGCGGTGAACCGGGACAATGGCCTGCACCTCGCGCAGTTCGTCCACGTTCCGCCGCTCGCCCACGACGGAATGGCTGCACCGGGCAAGTCGTCCATCACGCTGGAAGCGCTGGTCGATGCCGGCGAAGCCATGCTGCTGGAGTTCGTGAAATTGACGCGGCAGGCCGCGCGCAGGTGAGCGTGCGGATTGGGGCGAGCAAGTACACGCGCTTAGTCGGCATCCTCCAACTCACGCGTCCGCAAGCTGCGCATCATTTCAATAAATTCAGGCTCCGCGGGATCGATCTTGCGGAATCTGTAGGGCTCGAAGCCGATCATCGGAGGGGGCAACGCGACACCCGCCAGCCCGACGGTCGGAGTCCCTCGACGACTCGTCCCGATGAAATTGACACGGTAGACCCGTCCCTTGCGCAGCAAATGATGGATAGGCACTATCGGCGGAATGGGTCCCTTCTTTGGACCATTGTCGATGCAGACAACCAAATCCCCCACGTCAAACACCGGCCTCTCCTGTCAAGCTAGCAGGCGAGCAAATACTCCAAACGCGTCAACCGCAAATCCCGCCAAATACTAAAATTGGATCGAATGACGATGTCTGCAACGGCCATTCAGTTTCGTCCCGGCGAAGGCCGGGACCCATAACCACGAAAGATCATTGTTGAGCGTCGCTGCAATGACGATTCCCGTTCACAACACAAGCCGCGGCGTAGCGGCGTATGGGTCCCGGCCTTCGCCGGGACGACGTCTGGGAAAGCGCCGTAAGCTCTCATTCTCCCCGGTGTCAGGCCCGCGAATGCGGGGCAGTACGACGCGGCCTCTCGGCTCTAGCAGTGCCGTCGATGGAATATTGGTTCACCCGCATGCGCAGGTGATGACATCGAGTGAGCTGTTCGACATGTGAATCCGGGTTCTCACCCCGTCATTGCGAGCGAAGCGAAGCAATCCATTTTGCCACAAGCGGAGACATGGATTGCTTCGTCGCCATCGTTCCTCGCAATGACAGCGGAGAGCCATCAGTTCCACCCGCGATTAACCCTACCGCCAACAATCGCCCCGCTGCGGCGGCGTGTTCACCATGCCGCGCCGTGTTTCGCGCTACCACTCGACCCGCGAACGTCACCGCTCGCGAATGTTTGCGAGGGCCACGCCCATGGACGTCAACCGCCGCCATCTCATCGGAGCATCCGCCGCCGCCGGCGTCGCCGGCGCGCTTGCGATGTCGCCGGATGCCGCGCGCGCTGCGCAATCGGCCGGCTCGCTCGGCCGCGACGTCACGCAATATGGCGCCCGCCCCGGCAGCTCCGACGATCAGACCCGCAATTTGCAGCGCGCGATCGACGACGCCGCGCGGGCGCAGGTGCCGCTGGCGTTCCCGCCCGGCGTCTACCGCACCGGCCTGCTGCGGCTGGCGCCCGGCAGCCAGCTGATCGGCGTGCGCGGCGCCAGCCGGCTGGTGTTCAACGGCGGCGCGTCGCTGCTGGAGGCCGAAGGCGCCGGCGGCATCGTGCTGATGGGCCTGTCCTTCGACGGCGGCAACGTGCCGCTGCCGGCGCGGCGCGGCCTCGTGCATTGCCTGTCCGGCCGCGACATCCGCATCACCGACTGCCAGTTCACCGGCAGCGGCGGCAACGGCATCTGGTTCGAGCAGATGTCGGGCGACGTCAGCAACAATATCTTCACCGACATCGCGACCACGGCGCTGGTGTCGTTCGACGCGCTCGGCCTGATGGTCGCGCGCAACACCATCAAGGGCACCAGGGACAACGGCATCGAGATCCTGCGCAGCGCGATTGGCGATGACGGCTCGATCGTCGCCGACAACCGCATCGAGGACATCAAGGCCGGCCCCGGCGGTTCCGGTCAGTACGGCAACGCCATCAACGCGTTCCGCGCCGGCAATGTGATCGTGCGCGGCAACCGCATCAAAAACTGCGACTTCTCGGCGGTGCGCGGCAATTCGGCCTCCAACATCCACATCACGGACAACAGCGTCAGCAATGTCCGCGAGGTCGCGCTCTATTCGGAGTTCTCGTTCGAGGCCGCCGTGATCGCCAACAACACGGTCGACGGCGCCGCGATCGGCGTCTCCGTGTGCAATTTCAACGAGGGCGGCCGCATCGCGGTGGTCCAGGGCAACATCATCCGCAATCTGCTGCCGAAGCGTCCCGCAGGCACCGATCCGAACGACGGCGCCGGCATCGGCATCTATGTCGAGGCCGACAGCACCGTCACCGGCAATGTGATCGAGAATGCGCCGACCTTCGGCATCGTCGCCGGCTGGGGCAAATATCTGCGCGACGTCGCCATCACGGGCAACGTCGTCCGCAACGCGCCGATCGGCATCGGCGTCTCGGTGGTGCCGGGCGCAGGCTCCGCGCTGATCAACAACAACATGATCTCGGAAACCCCGCGCGGCGCGGTGGTCGGGCTCGACCACGCCCGCCCGGTCACATCGGATCTCTCGGTGGGCGGCGCCCAGCAATATGCGCAGCTAATGGTCGGCGCCAACGCGGTGCGGCGCTAATCGGTTGTTTGAGCTTGATCTCTGCGCAAGCGCTCCGCGCTTGCTCTACAGCGCGTTGCGCAGCAGCGGGTAGCGCCGCTGGATGGTGTCGAGGTCAAGCACCGGCGGCGGCATCACCTGAGGCGGCATCGCCGGAGGGGGCATCTCCAGCGGCGGCGCGTCGGCGACGACGGGCCGCTCCTCGAGGACCTCGGCCACCGTCTCCAGCGCGGCCGCCACTGCGGTCATCGCGGCCTCCGCCAAGACTGCGGCCTCCGAGCGGCGCTCCGGCATCGGCGAGATGTCAGGCGGCGGCAATTTCGACTTGCCACGGCCGAGCCACGACAGATCGATCGGCGAATTGTCGAGCGCGGCTTCGCGCGTCAGCAATTCCCGCCAGATATCGACCGCGGCGCGGGCTTCCCTGATGTTCTCGAGAAAGGCCTGCTCGCTGTGATAGCGGCGCCAACGTCCGGTTTCGAACAGTTCGCTGAGGTGCTCCAGCCTTTGCTCGGCGAGGTTGCACCAGCGCGCAACGATCTCCTGGCCTCTGGCCACGTCGGTCCGATGTGTCATGGAAACTTGCCCGCAGGAAAAGAGACGGACGCAGACGCAACCGAACCGAACCGAATCAACTGGACGTGACACTGATATTCTGTGGAAAAGGTAAATAAAGTCTAACTAAATTCTTAATCTCAACCGGGCGATGAAAGAAGTCCGCTCGACTACGGAGTTTCTCGCCCGAACCATCGTCAAGTCATCGACTTGCACGGTGACGATGCGCGTCGCTGCCGTGCGCTGCGCTGGGCGAATGATCCACAGCAAACGGTGATGGCCATCGCACTTGCGCTCCGCAACGCCGCAGCCATCGGCCGCGTTCGCCCAATCCGTCATGCAAGGTGGTCCCCAAAATGAAAGACCCGTCCGGGGGGACAACCGGACGGGTCAAAGCCATATGGGCGCTTGGGGTGGATGGGCGCTCGCGCCTGATATAGCCGGGGAGGGATAAACCGCTCCCACGCATATAAGTCGTGACAGGAAGGCGGACGTTCAAATCGCCGGCGATTTTTTTAACCTTGGCGCCGTCTGGTTCCAGCGCACCGTCGCTGGCCCTCGACGCCAAAAATCGCTGCGCATCAAGGCGATCTGCAGCTGAATCGTCGACGGCGCGGCATCGTGCAACGCGCGGCTCACGGAAGTGTTATTGCCGTCCGGGGACTTGCAGGGGCTGCGACGGTTTGTCCATGCCGCGGACAGGTAAGCGGGGCGCGGCCGTCGGTAGTCACGAACGACCGCAACGCGGCGCAGCGTGTTCGGCCGAGGCTTACGGCGTTTCGACCGCCAGGCTGACGATCTTCTCTTTCTGCAAACGGGCAATCAGCGCAGCGACGCCATCCTTGTCCATCGCGCGGAACTGCAAGCGGAACATGCCGCCCTTCCCGTCGAGGATCGAGCCCTGGTAATTGTCGAGCAGCGACGTGATGTCGGCGATCCTGGCTTCCGGCGTGAAGCGCACCAACAGCCGCGTCGGCGTTGCCGCCACGCTGGCGCCGAGGTCACGGGTGATCGGCGCAGGCGCCGCCCTTGGCGCAACGGGCGCGCTGCGCTGTTCGGCGACATCGAGCGAGGCGGTCTGGAACGAAGCCGGTGGGCTGCGCATCAGCACCGCGCCGATCACGCCCGCCTGCAACAGCACCACGAGCGCGCCGAGGCTGGATGACCAGGCGAGCGTCCGCGGCGACAATTTCGAAAAGAACTCCGAGATCCCGGCCGACGCGCGCGCCCCCGCCGACGGTTTCCGCTCCGGCTCGGCATCGATCGCGGCAAACAGCTTCTGCATGGCGCGCGCCGAGGGTGCACCGAGGCTCTCGTTGAGGCCGATGGTCTCGGCATATTCCTCGCGGATGACGGCATATTGCCGGGCCAGATCCGGATCGCTCGCGAGCGCGTCCTCGACGCGGCGCGCGTCACGCGCGTTCAGCGTGCCGGCCGCGTGCCAGGGCAGCAGCATCTCGACATCGTCAGGATCTTGCCCCTGCACCTTCTTGTTGCTCGCAGCCATCATGGCCAACCTCGCTCGACACCGGCTGCCTTCAGCAACTCGGCAAGTTTCTTGCGTGCATAGAACAGGCGCGTCTTCACGGTGTTCTCCGGAATCCCGACGATCTCAGCAACATCTTCCACGGATTTCTCGTGATAGTAGACAAGATCGACGATCTCCCGATGTTCCGCTGATAGTCCCTTCAGGCACTTACGCAGCGTGTCACCGGTGTCCTTCTTCTGCACTACCGTTTCCGGATCGTCGGACGTGTCCTCGATCGCGTTCGCGGCCTCATCGTCCAGTTCGGCGTCCTTCCTTCGCCGCAGCGAAGACAACGCCTTGAACCGGGTAATCGCCAGAAGCCAGGTTGAAACGGCGGATCGTCCCTCGAATTTGCCCGCCTGACGCCACACGTCCAGGAAGACCTCGCTGATGAGGTCCTCCGCCACCTGTTCGTCCCGCACGAGCCGAAGCCCGAAGCGGTACACCCTGACATGATGCCGTCCGTACAGCACCTGCATGGCGAGCCGGTCGCCTTGAGCGATCCGAGCGATCAGAACCTCGTCTGAAGCCGCCTGTGTCGCGCTCAATGGCCGTCTCGCAAAGTTGGTCTGAGGGGGGTGGTGCGTGGTTCGACGCGAGAGCCAAGATTCTTCACATTACGGCAATGTGCGGACCGCATGTGTGATCTATGACACAGTCGGCGATCCAGATGAGAAATAATCGCCGAAGCCCCGTCTAACGGTATCATATTACTAAGAACTCTCGCGGACGCCCACCGTCCGGCAGAACCATATCAGGGCTTTTCCGGCAAGCCAGCACCGTCGCGAAGTCGGCGCCGGCGGAGAGCCCCGGCACGATTGCTCCCGCCTCGCCTCGACGCACGGATTCTCCTTACGAAACAAGGGTGATGACCGGATTACACCGGAGCAGATTCGGTTCCAAAAGATACCAAACCTAAAGGCTTTCCCACTTAGATTTTCGCCGGATTTCACCAATGGCGAGACCATGGGCAGCGCTGCGTCGTCACTTCCCAGCCCGGCCGCGGGCGCATCGGAAAGCGGCCGTCCGAGGTTGACGGTCGAGCGGCTGGCGCGCCGGGCCCGGCAACGCCGCCAGATCCAGTCGATGATCGCCGCCTGCTTCGTGCTCGATGCCGTCGTGCTGCTGATCTACGCGCATGCCGGCACCACGACGGTTCTGGTCGCCGCCGGCTATGCCCTGACCGGCCTCTGTTTGGTCGCGATCTATGTGCTGCTCTCGGAGCGCGGCTTCCACGAGCGCTTCCGCGACCACTACCTGGTCGCGCCGCAATCGGCCGTCAACATGGTGAACCTGCTGGTGTTCACCTACATCGCGCCGGAAGTCGGCGTGCTGTTCCTCTGCAACCTGTTCGTGGTGTTCGGCTTCGGCGCGCTGCGCACCTCGGCGCGGCAGACCGCTGTGGTCTGGACCATCATGGTGCTCGGCCTCGCCGCGCTGTTCCTCGGCACCGACAAGGCGATCGGGATGCCGACCGCGACCCGGATCGACCGCCTCGCCACCATGCTGGTGTTCGCGCTGACGATCGGGCGCTGCATGTATCTCGGCATCTTCTCGAGCTCGATGCAGCAATCGCTGTATCAGAGCGGAAAGAAGCTCAAGGAAGCCTATCGGCGCATCGAGGAACTCGCCGAGCTCGACGAGCTGACCGGCACCTCCAATCGCCGCAGCATCATGCGCACGCTCGAGGAGGAGATCGCGCGCTGCGCCCGCAACGGCAGCTCCTGCGCCGTGGCGCTGATCGATCTCGATCATTTCAAGCGCATCAACGACGTCTACGGCCATCCGACCGGCGACGAGGCGCTGCGCACCTTCGCCATCGGCATGTTCGCCAATCTCCGCAGCGTTGATCGGTTCGGCCGCTACGGCGGCGAGGAATTCCTGCTGGTGCTGCCCGACCTGACGCAGGATCAGGCGATGCGCGCGCTCGAACGGCTGCGCGCGATCATCGCCGATCTCGACTGGAGCGCATTCTCGCCGGGCATGCGGGTGACGATCTCCGCCGGCGTCACGACGCTCAAGCCGTGCGAAAACTCCGACACATTGCTCGCCCGCGCCGATAGCGCGCTTTACGCAGCCAAGGCGAGAGGACGCAACCGCATCGCCAGCGCCTGAAATCCTTTCATTTCCCTATTCGGCGCCGGAGAAGCCGTCGCCACCGCTCCAGGACAGAGTCATGAGTTCGAAGCCCGCGACCGCCCCCGAAAGTCTGCTCGACGAGTTGCAGACAACCCTTGCCCACGGCACCGTCGCGCGCCGTGTCGAGACGCTGCGCCGCGTGACCGACCTCTTCATCAACGGCTCGGTGAACTATTCGGACGAGCAGATCGTGCTGTTCGACGACGTGTTCCAGTGCCTGCTGGAGCACATCGAAAACTCGGCCAAGGCGCTGCTCGCCAACCGCCTCGCCCCGCTCGACACCGCGCCGCCGCAGACCATCCGCACGCTTGCGTTCGACGATTTGATCGAGGTCGCGGGCCCCGTGCTGACACTGTCGCCGCGGCTCGACGACGACACCCTGATCGAAACGGCGCGCAGCAAGAGCCAGGCGCATCTGCTCGCGATCTCCAACCGCAAGACGCTGAGCGGTGCCGTGACCGACGTGCTGGTGCTGCGCGGCAACGACGAGGTGATCCAGAGCGCGGTCAACAATCCCGGCGCGGAATTCACCGAGCGCGGCTTCACCCGCCTGGTCAGCCGCGCCGAGGGCGACGACAATCTGTCGACCTGCGTCGGCCTGCGCCCGAACATCCCGCGCCATCTCTATCTCAAGCTGGTCGCCAAGGCCTCGGACACGGTCAGGCAGCGGCTCGAGGCCGCCAATCCGCAGCAGGCCAAGGAGATTCCGAGCGCGGTGAAGGAAGCCACCCGGCGCGCGCGCTCGGCACCCTCCGGCGTGACGCCGGACACCACGATCGCGCATGCGCTGGTCAAGTCGCTCTTCCAGGACGGCCGGCTCGACGAATTCCAGCTCGCCGCCTTCGCCGAGGCCGGCAAGTTCGACGAGACCAACGCCTCGCTTGCCGCGCTCGCCAACGTCTCGGTCAGTATCGCCGAGAACATGATGATCGAAACTCGCGCCGAGGGCGTGATGATCTTGGCCAAGGTCTCGGGCCTGTCATGGTCGACGGTGCGTTCGATCATCAACCTGCGCGACGACATTTCGGGCGGCGAGCCGACCGATTTGCAGGCCTGCAAGGACACCTATGAGCGGCTGCGGCCGTCGACCGCGCAGCAGGTGCTGCGCTTCCATCGCATGCAGCAGTCCGCGCCCGCGGCCTAGTACCGCAACGCTCGATTTCCCATCAGCGCGCCGACGCTCGCGACGATCGCGGTCGCCAGCGTGTACCAGGTGGCGACGAACAGCGGGGAATCATCCGTGCAGTGCGACGCATAGACGGTTGCCGCGAGCCCTGCCGACAGCAGGCCGGCAATGGCGCCGGCGACGGCCGGCCGCGCCGGCGCACCCTGCCGCAAGCCGTACAGCGCGCCGACCAGCAGCGGCAGCGACATCGCGGGAATCGCGGTCATGCAGGCCATCGAGTTCTTGCCGATCAGGCGCGTCATCATCGGCGTACGCTGCGGCATCATCATCTCGCCGCTGATGGCGGCAACGAGGATGCCCGCGGGGATCAGCAGCCACCAGCCGAAGCCGCGCAGCGAGGCTTCCGGCCGCGACAGATGCAGACTGACCGCGATCGCCGAGGCGGCGAGCGCCAGCGTCACCGCGAACTTCAGGTCGAAGAACGGATTATGCATCGCGGTCATCACGTCGGGCCGCACGCCGAGCTCGGCGAAGAAGATCAAGAGCGAGACCGGCGCCGCCGCCAGCAGTGCCAGCATCAGCGCGAGACCGATCGGACGCGTGCGATAGGCGTTGTCGGCGGTAAGGGTTCGAATGAGTTGATCGGTATCCATGCTCATCGGTCCCGTAATTTCGCGGTGAGGCTCGCAAGCCCACGATGCAGCGCGACCCGCACCGCGCCCTCGGTCATCGAGAATTTCGCCGCGGTATCCTTGATCGAGGCGCTGTCGACCGCGATCGACTGCAGCACGTCGCGCTGCCGCGCCGGCAAAGCCTGCAACTGGGCGGTGACCTCGCTGGGCGACGCCGTCGGCTCCGGTGTTTCGCCCGGCAGGGTCTCGGCAAAATCATCGATATTGACGAAGATGCGCCTGCCGCGGCGGCGCAATGCGTCGATCAGCTTGTTGCGCGCGATCGCGAACAGCCACGGCGCGAACGGAGCGCTCGTGTCCCAGGTCTGCCGCTTCAAATGCACCGCCAACAAAATGTCCTGCACGATGTCCTCGGACTGATCGACCGGTTGTCCCGCGCGCGCCAGGCCACGTCGCGCCGCGGCACGGAGTACCGGCGTGATGGCCCTGAGCAGGCGATGATAGGCCGCGTCATCGCCTGAAATGGCCGACCGCATCAGGTCGGTCCATTCATCCTCACGTTCGCGCACGCAGGCTCCTGAATTGCAATTCGGCCGATCTTTCAGTTCGTTACGCGGCAAGCCAAGGCATCACGAATTCGTGATAACGATCCCTCCGGCAACACCACGCCGATGATCAGCCTCAAAGAATCGCTCCGGCGGGTTTCCAGACGTCACGGCTCATAACACCGATCGGTCCGACAAGCATCGGGGCTCGCTGCCGCCGAGCACCTACTGGGAGGAAATTGCCCAGCTTTCGCCCCCTGAGGCCCGAAGATTCCCTTTTTTTGCCCCGGTGTGGACACGCAACGGGGTCTCATTTCGCCCTTGGGCGGGCAAAATGGGGAGATCATCAGAATGAAGATCAAAGCCAGCGGGCGCTTGGCCTTGATGGTTGCGACGGGGCTGACAGGGCTTGTCGTGTGTCTCGCAGCTCCGTTGCCGGCGCATGCCGCTCCGGACGCAGCAGCATCGAAATCCGACACGGCGACAACCGACACGTCCGCGCAGCAGAGTTCACGGCACAGCCGGCGCCATGCGCGCCATCGCTCATCCAAGCCGGACAAGACGGCCGACAAATCCGAGAGCAGGAACGCCGCCAGCGGTGCGGGCAGCGTGACGTCGGCGGGCATGCCCGCCACGGTCGCCAATGCCAATGCGGAGCTGACCTCCGGCGACGACAACGCGGCCGCGACGACGGTCAAGGCCAATGCGTTGATTGCCGCAGCCGACAAGCCCGCCGACCAGCAGCCTGAAGGCAATGTCGTCGCATCGGACCAGCTCAACGACGTCGACCGGGCCCTGCAGCAGGAGCAGCCGGCGGAACAGCCGCAGCCGGTTCAACCGCAGACCGCCGAGCAGGAGGCGCCCCAGGCGCAGCCACCGGCTGCCCCCGTCGCCGCACCCAAGCCGGCCCCGGTGCTGGCGAGCAGCGACAGTTCGAGCCTGGACCAGACGTCGCTGATCGGGAAGATCTTCATCGGCTTCGGCGCCCTGCTCACGATGGCCTCCGCCGCACGGATGTTCATGGCCTAGCCGAGGCGCGACCGGCGTGCGGCGCGGGTGCGCCGCACCGCGGCCCCAAGACCTCGTTTCAAGACCTCGTTTCAGCCACTTGATGCGCATCCCGCCAGCAGGCACATTGCCCGCCAAATCAGGCACGGGGTTTGCGCCATGGCTACGTTTGAATTCATCATCGTCGAAAGCAAGGGACCGGTCGGCGTGATCACGCTGAACCGGCCGAAAATGCTGAATGCACTGTCGTTCGGCGTGTTCCGCGAGATCGCCGCGGCGGTCGACGATCTCGAGGCCGACGACAAGATCGGCTGCATCCTGATCACCGGCAGCGAGAAGGCGTTTGCCGCCGGCGCCGACATCAAGGAGATGCAGCCGAAGGGCTTCATCGACATGTTCAACAGCGACTTCACCGCCATCGGCGGCGACCGCGTCGCCCGTTGCCGCAAGCCGACCATTGCGGCGGTCGCGGGCTATGCGCTGGGCGGCGGCTGCGAGCTTGCGATGATGTGCGACATCATCATCGCCGCCGACACCGCCAAGTTCGGCCAGCCGGAAATCACCCTCGGCACCATTCCCGGCATCGGCGGCACGCAGCGCCTGACCCGCGCGATCGGCAAGTCGAAGGCCATGGACCTCTGCCTCACCGGGCGGATGATGGACGCGGCCGAAGCCGAACGCTCGGGCCTGGTGTCGCGGATCGTTGCGGCCGACAAGCTGATGGAAGAGGCGCTCGCGGCCGCCGAGAAGATCGCCTCGATGTCGCGTCCGGCGGTTGCGATGGCCAAGGAAGCCGTCAACCGCGCGTTCGAGACGCCGCTTTCGGAAGGCATGAATGTCGAGCGCAACCTGTTCCACTCGACCTTCGCGCTCGAGGATCGCTCCGAGGGCATGGCGGCGTTCATCGAGAAGCGCAAGCCGGTCAACAAGAACCGCTAAAGCGCGATGAAATGAGGTTGAAGCGTCATCGCGCTTTAGCTTTTTGTTTGCGCATGATCTCATCGGAAAACCGCTTCGCACTTTTCCGGATCATGCGTTGCCTCCCCGGCTCCGTTGCAATGCCGCGGTGACGAGCGCGCGATAGGCGCGCTCGGCAAAATGCGTCGGCTTGTCGAGACCGAGCCGCGCCAGGCATTCGCGGTCGGCGGCATCGGGCGGATGCCGCATCCCCTGCCACAGCAGGCCGGCGAGTTGCAGCGGCGTGCGCTGAGCCTGCTGCAAGATCTGCAAGGCCGGGATCAGCCGCTGCTCGACATCGGTGAAGTCGCTGCCGAACGGGAATGACGGCAGGAGACCGGCGTCGCGCGCGGGCTTCAGCGCATCGCGGATACGCTCCGGAAAATTTTCGCGATGAGCCGCTGATATCTCATGGCTGCGCGGCAGCTTGCCGGCGTCCTTGGCCTGCCGCATCAGCTCGCTTTGGAAGCGGGAGTCCGACACCTGCAACATTGCGGCGATCACGTCCGCATCGGATTTTCCGCGCGTATCCGCGACGCCATATTCGGTGACGAAGATATCGCGCAGATGCCGCGGAATGGTCTCGTGGCCATAGGACCAACGGATGTTCGACTGCGTCTGCTTGCCGGACGGATGCGTTGCTTCCAGCGCCAGCACCGAACGCGCACCCTCGAGCGCGAAGGCCTGCGCCACGAAATTGTATTGGCCGCCGACGCCGCTCACGACCTGGCCATTCTCGAGACCGTCCGAGATTGCGGCGCCCAGCAGCGTCGCCATCATCGCATTGTTGACGAAGCGCGCGTCGAGGCGGGCGCGGCGCTTGGCCTCCTCGTCGCCGAAGATCTCGTTGGTGAAGGACACCGGCATCATCTGGATTCGCGTCAGTTGCTCGGCTGTCATCTCGCGCAGGGCGCGATAGAACGATTGCGGACCGAGGAAGAATGCGCCGTGCAGGATCACGCCGCCAATCTCGCGCTTGAGGATGCCGGCGTCGATCAGCCCGAGGAACGCCTCGAACAGCATCTCGCTGACGCCGTAGAGGCCCTTCTCGAACGGGCCGGTCTCAGCCGCCGCGAGTTGTTCGGTATCGGGAGCAAGGCGCCGCATGATTCCGCGGAATTGGGCGTTGTCGCGATGACGCACCACGAGCCCTTGCGCCAGCGCATCGCCGACCTGCCCGATCCCGATCTGCAGCGTCCCGCCGTCGCGGACCAGGCCGGCAGCATGCAACCCGATCGCGTATTTGGTGTCGCTGATCGGCTCCGACGGCGGCGCGAACAGCGGGAAGTCGGTATCGGGACTGTCGAGCACCGCGGCGAACTCATCGGCAGGCAGATCGCCGGGCCCGGGCATGAACGGCAGCTCCGAATTGACCTGGCCGATCAGCTTGAACGACGCCCGCCCCTGCGCACGGGCGCGCAGCACATCGAGCGTCGTGTCGGTGTTGCAGCTCAGGCTGTAGCGCGGCACGCCGTCGACCACCCGCTTGGCGACCAGCTGCGGCACGACATTCAATCCGCGCGACAACAGGTATGACGCCGCATGCGTGTAGTTGGCGGAAATGTAGTGCTGCTGGGCGAACGGCTGATGCAGCCACTGCCCTGCCAGGAAGAAGAACTCGATCACCTTGATGTTGGGCGGCAGCGCCCCGCGATGCAGCGCATCCGCATAGGCGAGATCGGGATAGCCGCCGAACAGGCGATCGATCACCGGACCGATGAAGCGCCGCTCGAGCAGGCTCTTCGGCTTCGGCTTTTCCAGCGTCAGTGCCGAGAACAGCGTCAGATTGATCGAGCGGTCGGCGACCGCCCGCGCATACAGCGCGTTGACGATGTGGTTGGCCTTGCCGAGGCCGAGCGGCAGCCCGACCACCAGTTCGGTTCCGACGTCGCGGATGATGTGCTCCGCGATCGCCTCGGGATCAGAGAAGAATGTGGGCATCTGCAGTGAACCCGGGCAGGCAGTGGATAACCGGTGCCGCTGAATCGGCGGCGGATGGTTTCGACTTATACTTCATACGACTGTTACGTTCGCCTGTGACGAACCGGCAACAGACAAGAACTGAAATGATGTGCAGATGTCGCACGGCGGTTTGCCTGTGGCGGCGCTGCCCCGTAAACAGGTAGATGTGTCGACGGCGTCGGCGGGGGCGGACTGCCGGGGTTTTGGTTTGCGGGATCACATGGTTGAGCGTGCCGCTGAGATTGGCGACGTAGCGAGGCGCGTGCTTGTGTCGGGCATCGGCCTTGGCGCATTGGCGTGCGCGCTGCTGGCCGGCGCCGCCGCTCGCGCCGAAAGCCTACCGGAAGCCCTGGTCAAGGCCTATCAGACCAATCCGCAGCTCAATGCCGAACGGGCGCGCCAGCGTGCGACCGACGAGAATGTGCCGCAGGCGCTGGCGGGCTACCGCCCCCAGATCATCGCCGGCCTCTCGGTCGGCCTGCAGGCGGTGCGCGACCAGCTGCCCGGCAACGTGATCCAGACCGCAACGCTGAAGCCATGGCAGATCGGGGTCACGGTGACCCAGACCCTCTTCAACGGCTTCAAGACCGCCAACAGCGTCCGCGTCGCCGAGTTGCAGGTGCAGTCCGGCCGCGAGGCGCTGCGCAATGTCGGCCAGGGCGTGCTGCTCGACGCCGTCACCGCCTATACCAACGTGCTGGCGAACCAGACGTTGGTCGAAGCCCAACGTGCCAACGTCGCCTTCCTGAAGGAGACCCGGGCAATCACCGAGCGCCGCCTCAATGCCGGCGACGTCACCCCGACCGATACCGCCCAGGCGGAGGCCCGGCTCAACCGTGGCCTCGCGGATCTCAACGCTGCCGAGGTCAACCTCGCGATCAGCCAGGCCACCTATGCGCAGGTGGTCGGCAGCCCGCCGTCGCAATTGCGGCCGGCCGACGCCATCGACCGGCTGCTGCCGCGCAGCCGCGAGGACGCGATCGCGTTCTCGCTCCGCGAGCATCCCGCCGTGACCGCCGCGGGTTTCGACGTCGACGTCGCCTCGACCTCGATCCGTGTCGCCGAGAGCAGCCTGATGCCCAACGTCTCCGTACAGGGCAGCGTCAGCCGCGCCCGCGATACCGACTCCACGCTCGGCACCTTCGGCACCGATCAGGCCTCGGTGATCGGCCAGGTCACGCAACCGATCTATGACGGCGGCACCGCCGCATCGCAGACCCGGCAGGCCAAGGAGGTGGCGGCACAGAGCCGGCTCGTGCTGGACCAGGTCCGCAATCAGGCCAAGACCGCCGCGGTCAGCGCCTGGGTCGCCAATGAGGGCGCCAAGATCGCCGTGTCGGCCTCCGAGTCCGAAGTGAAGGCCGCCGAGGTTGCGCTCGCCGGCGTGCAGAAGGAAGCCGCTGGCGGCCAGCGCACCACGGTCGACGTGCTCAACGCCCAGCAGGATTTGATCACGGCGCGGGCACGGCTGATCGGCGCGCAGCGCGACCGTGTGATCGCCTCCTACACGCTGCTCAGTGCGACCGGACGCCTCGACGTCAAGACGCTCAATTTGAAGACGCCGGACTACCTGCCCGAGGTGCACTACCATCAGGTCCGCGACGCCTGGCACGGCCTGCGCACGCCGTCGGGTCAATAGACCTTGTGGAACCGTTCGCACGGCGAACGGACCCTTTCCGCCCGCTCGCTCCGCCGATAACCTCCTGCCCCGCCGGCAACCGATAATGCCGGTGCGCGGTTCACGCGCATAACAGCCGAGCACGCAGGGAGACGTCCAATGCTGACGCGACGCGATATGATGCTGGCTTCCATCGCAGCCGGAGTGACCATGACCAGCAGCAACGCATTTTCCAAGGCGGCACAACCATCGACCCCGGTGAACTTCGACGTGCCTGCCGGCGCGTGCGACTGCCACACCCACATCCATGGCGACCCCGAGAAATTCCCGTTCTTCGCCGGCCGCGTCTACACGCCGGAACCGGCCTCGCCGGAGGAGATGAGCGCGCTGCACAAGGCGCTGCGGGTCGAGCGCGTGGTGATCGTGACGCCGAGCGTCTACGGCCCCGACAATTCGTCGACCCTGTTCGGCATGACGGCCCGCGGACCGACGGCGCGCGGCGTCGCCGTGATCGACGACAAGACCAGCGAGAGCGATCTCGATGCGATGCAGAAGGCCGGCTTCCGCGGCATTCGCCTCAACCTTGCGACCGGCGGCGTCAACGATCCCAACGTCGGCCGGCAGCGCTTCGCGGCCGCGATCGAGCGGATGAAGGCGCGCGGCTGGCATGTCCAGCTGTTCACCAGCCTCGCGATGATCTCCGCGATCAAGAACCTTGTCGCCACAGCGCCGGTGCCGGTCGTGTTCGACCATTTCGGCGGCGCCGAGGCTGCGCTCGGCACCGGCCAGCCGGGGTTCGACGAACTGGTCGCGCTGGTCAAGTCGGGCAAGGCCTACGTCAAGATTTCCGGCGCCTACCGCGCCTCCAAGCTCGCGCCCGACTACGCCGACGCGACGCCGCTGGCCCAGGCGCTGATCGCGGCCAATGCCGAGCGCGTCGTCTGGGGCACCGACTGGCCGCATCCGGATTCGGTGACGCCGCAGGGCGGGAAAGTCACCGAGGTGACGCCGCTGTACCAGATCGACGACGGCCGCCTGCTCAACCAGCTTCCGCTCTGGGCGCCGGACGCCGCGGTCCGCAAGGCGATCCTGGTCGACAATCCGGCACGGCTCTACGGCTTCACCTGACGTTGTCCTTCGGCCGGCGCGAGAAGTAGGAGATCAGCACCGGCAGCGTGATCAGGATCACCAGCGGCGCCAGCATCATGCCGGTGACGACGACGATGGCGAGCGGCTTCTGCACCTGCGAGCCGATGCCCTCCGACACCGCCGCCGGCAGCAGGCCGACGCCCGCCACGACGCAGGTCATCAGCACCGGGCGAAGCTGCAGCTCGCCGGTGCGGATCACCGCGCGCATCCGGTCATAGCCTTCGTCGATCAGCTGGTTGAACTGCGACAGGATGATGATGCCGTCCATCACGGCGATGCCGAACAGCGCGATGAAGCCGATCGCCGCCGACACGCTGAACGCAATGCCCGAGATCAGGAGCCCGAGCACACCGCCGAAGATCGCCATCGGGATCACGCTCATCGCGAGCATGGTGTCGACCATCGAGCCGAAATTGAAGAACAGCAGCACCGCGATCAGCACGAGGCTGATCGGCACCACGATCGACAGCCGCTTGATCGCGTCCTGCAGATTGCCGAACTCGCCGACCCATTCGAGATGCGAGCCGGGCGGCAACTGGACCTGCTCGTTGACCTTCTGCTGCGCCTCCAGGATCGCGCTGCCGAGGTCGCGGTCACGCACCGAGAACTTGATCGGCAGATAGCGCTCCTGCTGCTCGCGATAGATGTAGGCCGCGCCGGAGATCAGCTTGATCGAGGCAACCTCGCTCAGGGGGATCTGCGTGACCCCGCCATTGGGATTCGTTGCGCCGATCCGCAGGTTCTGGATCGCCTCCGCGCTCTTGCGGTATTCCGGCGCAAGGCGGACGATGATCGGGAAGTGCCGGTCGGAGCCGGGTTCATAGAGATCGCCGGCGGTGTCGCCGCCGACGGCGACCTTGATGGTGGCGTTGATGTCGCCAGGCGACAGCCCGTAGCGCGCCGCCCGCGCCCGGTCGACGTCGATCTGGACGGTCGGCTGGCCGAGCGAGGTGAACACGGCGAGGTCGGTGACGCCCTGCACCGTCGACAGCAGGGATTTGATCTTGTTGGCGGTGTCGGTCAGCGCCTGCAGATCGTTGCCATAGAGCTTGATCGAGTTCTCGCCCTTCACGCCGGACACCGCTTCCGAGACGTTGTCCTGCAGATATTGCGAGAAGTTGAATTCGACGCCGGGAAACTTGTTCTGCAACTGCGCCAGCAATTGCGCGGTCAGCACGTCCTTGTCGTGCGTGTCGGGCCAATCGCTGGCCGGCTTTAGCGGGGCGAAGAATTCAGCATTGAAGAATCCGGCGGCGTCGGTGCCGTCGTCGGGACGGCCGTGCTGCGACACCACCGACACCACCTCGGGACGGCTGCGGATCAGCTTCCGCATTTCGTTGACATAGGCGTTTCCTTCCTGCAGCGAGATCGTCGGCGGCAGCGTGGCCCGGATCCACAGATTGCCCTCTTCCAGCTTGGGGAGGAATTCGAGGCCGAGGAAGCGCACGAAGATGATGGTCGTGACCACGAGGCCGGCCGCGCCGGCCATCACGATCTTGCGGTTGCCGATCGCCCAGTTCAGCGCCGGCAAATAGATCGCATCGAGCTTCTTGACGATCCAGGTCTCGGTCTCGTGGATATGCGCCGGCAGGATGATCGCGCTCAGCGCCGGCGTGATCGTGAACGTCGCCAGCAATCCGCCCGCCAGCGCATAGGCATAGGTTCGCGCCATCGGTCCGAAGATGTTGCCTTCGACGCCACCCAGCGTGAACAGCGGCAGGAACGCGGCGACGATGATGGTCGCGGCGAAGAAGATCGAGCGCGACACGTCGGCCGCCGCCGACAGGATCGCATGGCTCTTCATCCCCATCACCGTATCCTCGGAGATGTGGCTCCGCTCCTCTTCCGACAGTGCCGTAGTCTGCGACAGCCGTCGGAAGATCGCCTCCACCATGATCACGGTGGCGTCGACGATCAGACCGAAATCGATCGCGCCGACGGACAGCAGATTGGCGGATTCGCCGCGCAGCACCAGGATGATCACGGCGAAGAACAGTGCGAACGGAATCGTCGCGCCGACGATCAGCGCGCTGCGCAGGTCGCCGAGGAAGATCCACTGCAGCAGCACGATCAGGAGGATGCCGACCACCATGTTGTGCAGCACGGTGTGGGTGGTCAGCTCGATCAGGTCCTTGCGGTCGTAGATGCGCTCGATCTTGACGCCCGGCGGCAGGATCGAGGAATTGTTGATCTGGTGGACCAGCTGCTCGACGCGGGCAATCGTCGGCGAGCTCTGCTCGCCGCGACGCATCAGCACGATGCCCTGCACGATGTCGTCGTCACTGTCGATGCCGGCGATGCCGAGCCGCGGCTTCTCGCCGATCGTGACAGCGCCGACATCCCTGACCAGAACCGGATTGCCGCCCGATTGCGAGATCATGGTGTTGGCGAGATCGTCGATCGAGCGGATCAGGCCGACGCCGCGCACCACGGCCGATTGCGAGCCGATGTTCACGGTGTTGCCGCCGACATTGATGTTGGCGTTGGAAACCGCCTGCAGCACCTGCGGCAGGGTCAGGCCGTTGGCGACCAGCTTGTTGAAGTCGACCTGGATCTCGTAGGTCTTGGTCTTGCCGCCCCAGCCGGTGACGTCGATCACGCCGGGCACCGCGCGGAAGCGGCGTTGCAGCACCCAGTCCTGCAACGTCTTGAGGTCGAGCACGCTGTAGTTCGGCGGGCCCTTCAGCCGGTAGCGGAAGATTTCGCCGATCGGGCTGGTCGGGGAGATGCCGGGCTGCACGTTGCCGGGCAGCGGTGCGAGCTGCGACAGCCGGTTGAGCACCTGCTGCAGCGCCTCGTCATAGGTGTAGTCGAAAGAGAACTGCAGCTTGACGTCGGACAGACCGTACAGCGAGATGGTGCGGATGGTCTTGAGGTTCTTGATGCCGGCGACCTGGGTCTCGATCGGGATCGTGATGTAGCGCTCGATCTCCTCGGCCGAGAGGCCCGGGCTCTGGGTCACGATGTCGACCATCGGCGGGGTCGGATCGGGATAGGCCTCGATGTTGAGCTGCTTGAACGCAAGCAAACCGCCGATGAAGACGGCGACGAACATGGCCACCATCAAGTAGCGGCGATTGACGGCAAGGGCGACGAGGCGATCCATTCAGATCGGCGCTTTCAGCTGGAAGGATTTTTCTTGTTGAGCATGGTCGATCCGGAAAGCCGGTTTCCCCTTTTCCGGATCATGCATCTCAAGTGCCGGACGCGGCGCGGTCGATGAAGAGGCTTCCCTTCGTCACGATCTGCTCGCCCGGCTTGAGGTTGCCGGCGACCTCGACGAGATCGCCATTGATGAGGCCGGGCTTGATCTGACGCAATTCGATCGTCTTGTCGTCGGTCCGCGCGACCCAGACGCGGACCTGATCGCCCTCATAGATCAGCGCCTGCTTCGGCACGCCGACCGCCGGGTGATCGCCCTTCGAATACAGCGTCACGTTGGCAAACATCTCCGGCTTCAGCCGCATGTCGGCATTGTCGATGGTGGCGCGGACCAGGAGGCGGCGCGACGTCGCGTCGATCGCGGCCGCGACATAGTTGACCCGGGCGTTCAGCACCTTGCCCGGCAGCGCCATCACGCTGAAGGTGAGGTCCTGTCCGACCGCGACATTGTCGGAGTCGGATTCGCGAACGAAGGCGATCAGCCAGACCGTCGAGAGATCGCCGATTACATAGACCGGGTCGCTGGCACCGGTCGAGACATACTGGCCGGGACCGGCCTTGCGCTGAACCACGGTGCCGCCGATCGGCGCAAACACCGTCGTCTCCGGATTGAGGCGGCCCTTCTGCTGCAGCGTCGTGATGGCTTCATCGCCGAAGCCGAGGATGTGCAGCTTGTTCTGCGCGGCTTCCAGCAGCGTCTGCGCCGAGCGCGCATCGTTCTGCGCCTGCACCAGCGCGGCCTGCGCCTGCTGATAATCCTTCAGCGGGATCGCCTTGCCCTCGGACAGGTCCTTGGCGCGCTTCTCCTGGATCTGCGCCAGATCAAGCGCCGACTGCGCCTTGTTGAGGCCGGTCATCGCGGCGACGTAATCGTTCTGCGCCTGCACGGTGTCGGCCGCCTCGATCACGAACAGCGGCTGCCCCTTCACCACGGCATCGCCCGGCCGCACCAGGAGGCGGGTGACGCGCCCGGTGTAGGGCGAGTAGACCGGCGTGGAGCGGTCCTCGTCGATCCCGATCTTGCCCTCGGTCACCAGCTCGGAGCGGAAGGTGTGCTCTGTGACGGTCTGGAAGGTCAAACTGGCCCATTCGGCCGCCGACGGCGTGTAGCGCGTGCCGCCCTTGCGCGACTGGCTGGAGACCTCCGAAGGTGTCTGGTTTTCCGAGCCGAAACGCGTGTAGCCATAGGCCCCCGCGCACGCGACCGCCAGCACCGCCGCGGCCACGACCAGGCGCGGGCGGCTAAAGCTCTGCATTCTCTTGGTAAAGTCTTTCAGCATGCGGTCCGCGGGGTCGATCGTTGCAGCTTCCGGCGGGACAGCCCCAGCGGTGCGCTAATAGTGCCGAATTGGCGTTTCAAACAACCTAAAAATCGCACTTCGGCGACGCCCGTTGTTAAAGTTTGCATAGCCTGAACGGCTGCTGAATGTCTCATCCGGGAAACTCCGGGGCAGGAAACTTTGGGGTAGGAAACGCCGGCGGGTGGCAGCCGAGCGGCATGGCGGGACGGGACCAGTGCGCCGGGGTCCTCGACAGGACCGCCGCGTGCCGGACCGAACTCAGCGTGCCAAAGCCGGACGGCAGCTGCTCGATGAAGGGCCGCACCGCCTCTGCCTTGAGGTCCTCGGTCGCAAGCCCCGCTTCGAGGCGGCCGAGATACCACAGCCAGCGTCCGGTTTGTGCCAGCGACACCCGGACGTGCCAGCTGCCGCCCTCGCGCGCCTGGCGGGCCTTGGCCATCATGGCGCCGAACGCCATGAAGTACCCGGTGGCATGGTCGAGCATCTGGGCCGGCAATTCCTTCGGTCCATCGACGCCGGCGGCCTGCCCTTCGGCATGATTGAGGCCGGTCGTGGTCTGCACCAGCGAGTCGAAGCCGCGGCGCTCCGCCCACGGGCCGGCATGGCCGTAGGCCGAGAGCGTCACATAGACGATCCCGGGATTGATGCGCGCCGCCTCCTGCGGTGAGAAGCCGAGCCGCGCGATCGCCTGCGGGCGATAGCCCTGCGAGAGAATATCCGCCTGCGCCACGAGATTGCGCATCACATCCCGCCCCTGCTCGTTACGCAGCTCCACGAAGCTCGAGAGCTTGCCGCGGCCGGTGTCGATGGTGAGCCACGGGATCGCTGGCAGATCGGGACCGGAGATCAGCAGCACGTCGGCGCCATGCGCCGCGAGCGTGCGGCCGGCGACGGGACCGGCGATCACGCGCGACAAATCGAGCACACGGATGCCGGCCAGCGGCCGGTCGCCTTCCGGCCACGGCTTTGGCGCGGCCTCGCCGATCTTTTCGATCGAGATCAGCGGCAGCTTTGCCAGCTCTTTCGCATGCGGGGTCGCCGACCATTCGTCATAGGAGCGCATCAGGGCAACGACGCCTCCGGCGGCATAGGCCGCGGTCTCGAACGCTTCGCCGTCCCATTGCAGCAGCGCGGCCTGGACCGCGTCCCGCTCGGCATTGCAGCCAAGCACCTTGCAGACGGCGTCGCGGTGATGCGGGAAATTGGTGTGGAGACGGACGAAGCGGCCGTCGCGGACACGGTAGACGCCGGCGATCTTGTCCCAGGCCGGTGGCGGCGGCTTGTCGTCGACGCGCAAATAGCGCTCGCTGCGGCATTCGACGACGGCATGGCGCATGTCGACCGCGACGTCCTGCGTCTCGCCGCTGCGGGCCTTCCAGATCTCGGCCGCCGCAAGGCCGGCTGCCGCGATCGGAGCCTGTGCCGCGGCCGCGACCCGAAACGACGACGGCAATTGCGGCTCGCTGCCGGTCAGCGTCACCGCATCGAGCGCGGACGGCGCGCCACCGGCGCCGGTCCAGACATCGGAAAGGATTTCACGAATGTCCTGCATGCGCATTCCCGTTTGCGATTATTCTATGCCCGGGCATGATGACAAAAAGGCGGTGCCGATCCCAATCGTCTTTCAGGAAACCGTTTCACGTTTTTCCGGATCATGCCTTGTTTGGGCATGATCTCTCCGGAAAACCGTTTCACACTTTTCCGGATCATGCCTTCTGCCTGACCCATACAGGAGTTGCAATGGCTGCCATCGATCCCATCACTGCCGGCGCGGTCTTTATCGCGACCGCGGCCACCGACGCGGTCTATGTCATGTTTACTTCGGCGGTCGTGGCACGCAAGCGCGTGCCGGCGGCGACCTGGAGCAGCATCTGGTATCTGCTCTCCTCCTATGCGGTGATCAGTTACACCGAAAACTGGGTGTATGTCGCCTTCGCCGCAGCCGGCTCGTGGGTCGGCGCCTATGCATCGATCACCTTCCTGCACCGCCCGCCGGGCGGACCGCCGGTCGGCGCCGCGGTGGAATAACAGGCTGGACACACGATATCACCCCAACGTCGTCCCTGCGACGCAGGGACCCATACGCCGCGGCAGATGTTGCGATGGCGACTCCTCGTTCCAATGTCGCGCAATAATCGGCATTTGTGGTTATGGGTCCCTGCTTTCGCAGGGACGACACCGAATTTGGGATCACTTGTCAGCTTCACGTCAGCATCTTGTAAGCTACGTGTCAGCATTCTCGCGACACGATCCGTCCGAGCTTTGCTTTTCGTTTCGCCCTCCTCTCACAGAGGGCGCAGGGAAAGCCGGGTGCCGATCGCACCCATGGGCCCCGAGCAAAAGGTAGAAAGCTCGGGGGTAGGACCACAGGTGTAACCGGAGCAGTCCGGCTTTCCCTGCGCGATGGGTTACGGCTTATACGTGCTCTCCCCGGCGAGACTGGGCTTTGTTGTCACCGTCTTCGCAACGCGCATTGCGCAATCGGAAAAGACACCTACCACTAGGGCGTCAGGCCTGCACGACTTCGCCGTCCGCCTTGCGTGCTCTCGTCAGTACCACGCTCGGCGTCCACCGCATCTCGACCCGCGTTCGTGACGATCGCGAAACGCCCCTCGATCGGGTGAGACGGGCATATTGAACATCTGAGTTGGGGTACGCGTCAAGTTAAATTCCGAAAATCAGAACATATTAATTGACGGTGCGTAGAGTTGTAGGATGGGTGGAGCGCAGCGAAACCCATCCTACGATCTTGTACAATTCTGCGAAGCTTTCTGCCGGGACCGGGAGGCCTCGGCAGAAGCATCGCGTCATTGCCCGCTATTTCAGCGCGGCCTGGCCGGCGAGCGAGATCACATTGTCCTGCGAGCCCGAGCCGCCGCTGACGCCGATGGCGCCGACGACCTTGCCGTCGACGATCAGGAGATTGCCGCCGCGCGAGGCGATCACGTCGTCGAGCGTCGCGAGATAGGAGAAGTACGGTCCCTTGCCCATCAGGTTTTCGAACGTCAGCGTCGGCCGGCGATAGCGCGTCGTGGTGCGCGCCTTGTGCTGCGAGACGCCGATCGAGGCATATTGGCAATTGTCCTGCTTCTCGAAATAGACGAGCTCGCCGGCCGGATTGACGATCGCGATGCAGAACGCATTCCAGTTTCGCTTCTGCGTCTCGGCGACCGCCGCAGCCGCAACCTTCTTGGCGGTTTCGAGGTTGATCGGCTCGCCATAGGGCGGCGGCGCGAGGGCATCGGGGACGACGTCGTTGGGATTGTCGGGATTGGAAGGCACCTGGGCAAAGGCGCCGGTGGCCGTGACGAACGCGACGCATGCCGCGCCGATGAGCGCAGTGAGATAACGCATGGAATGCTCCCGAATTGTTGTTGTTGCAGACCCCGGATCGATCGCCCGGGCGGCCGGGACGATAGCAACTGGCCGATGGCGCACAATCGATGTGCGGCGCGGTATGTGTGCCGTTGCGATGAAAATCGCGTGAGGACGGCCAGCGTTCGAGGTCGCGCGATGCGGCGGTGAAGGATACGGGCGATCTCGAAGTGGCGGAGTTCTTGAGAGCATATTCAACGTCGTCCTGGCGAAAGCCAGGACCCATTACCCCAATTGTCGAACGTTGCACGACGCTGGGGCCACGATCCCTGCGACAACAAAATTCGGTGGCTATGGGTCCTGGCTTTCGCCAGGACGACGTTGGGGAGATAGCTGGCTCAACAGCAGCGCGATCGCGCATCCCCTCAATGAAAGTCGCGCGACGGCGGCAGGATGCGGACGTTGCGGGGGTGGCGGATCTTTTGCGGCGAGTTGTCGCCGTGATCGCGGCGGTCGTCGTTGAGCGGCTCGATCAGCGCGGGGCCCGCCGGCACCGGATGCTTGCGGCTGAGGGATTCATTGGCGAGGCCGATCAGGTCGTGGGAGCGATCGGTCATGCGCTGCGCCACCAGATGCGTCACGCCCTCCGGGCTGCTCTGGATATAACCCTCGACCAGGATCAGGCGCGCGCCCATCACCTCCTTGCGGTACTGCTCCATCACCTTCGGCCACACCACGATGTTGGCGATGCCGGTCTCATCCTCCAGCGTCATGAACACGACGCCCTTGGCGCTGCCCGGCCGCTGCCGCACCAGCACGACGCCGGCGCAGGCGACGCGGCGGCGGTCGTTGCTGCGGTTGATGGTGTGGCAGGCGACGACGCGTTCCCTGGTGAAGGTGTCGCGCAAAAACTCCATCGGATGGCCCTTCAGCGACAGGCGGATGGTCTGATAGTCGGCGACTACCTGTTCGGGGCGCGGCATCTCCGGCAGCGGTTTTGTGCCCTCATCCGGCTGCTCGCGCGCAATGGCGGCCTCGAACAGCGGCAGCGGCACGTCGTCGGGCAGCCGCCGCACCGCCCACAGCGCCTCGCGGCGGTCGAGCCCGAGCGAGCGGAACGCATCGGCGTCCGCAAGCAGGATCAGCGCGCGCTTCGGCAGGCCGGTATCGCGGGCGAAATCTTCCAGCGAGGTGAAAGGCCGGCGGTTGCGCGCCGCGACGATGCGGTCGGCCCAGTCGAGATCATCTCTGTCCAAGGCCGCGCGGGAGGTGGGCGGGTTCCCTCCCCCCTTGCGGGGGAGGGTTAGGGAGAGGGGTGAGCCGCACAGGCGGTGGTCGTGGCTTACCCCTCTCTCCAACTCTCCCCCGCAAGGGGGGAGAGAGCCCATCCATTCGTGCCTCCCTGACTCACCTGCACTACGCAGCGTCTGCTGCTGAGCTTTCAACCTCTCCTCATCCTCATCCAGCCAGTGAAAGCCGTCGATCTGGCGGAAGCCGAGCCGCACCGCGCAATAGTCCCCATCGCGCTCCTCCAGCGTGTTCTGCGCAAAGCTGAAGGAGACATCGACCTCGCGCACCGTGACGCCGTTCTTGCGGGCGTCGCCGACGATCTGCGCCGGAGCGTAAAAACCCATCGGCTGCGAGTTGAGCAGGCCGCAGCAGAACGCGTCGGGATGATAATGCTTCAGCCATGAGGAGATATAGACCAGCTGGGCGAAACTCGCGGCATGGCTTTCCGGGAAGCCGTAGGAGCCAAAACCCTTGATCTGGTCGAAGCAGCTGCGGGCGAACTCCGGATCGTAGCCACGCGCCACCATGTTGCCGACCAGCTTCTCTTCATAGCTGCCGATGGTGCCTAGATTGCGGAAGGTCGCCATCGAGCGGCGCAGGCCGTTGGCCTCTTCCGACGTGAAATGCGCCGCCTCGATCGCAATCCGCATCGCCTGTTCCTGGAACAGCGGCACGCCGAGCGTCTTGTGCAGGACATTGTAGAGTTCATCCTTGTCGCCATGATCCGGCGATGGCGATGGATAGCTCACCTTTTCCTGGCCGTTCCGCCGCCTGAGATAAGGATGCACCATGTCGCCCTGGATCGGGCCGGGGCGCACGATCGCGACCTCGATGACGAGATCGTAGAAGGTGCGCGGCTTCAACCGCGGCAGCATGTTCATCTGGGCCCGGCTCTCGACCTGGAACACGCCGAGCGATTCCCCGCGGCACAGCATGTCGTAGACCTCTTTGTCGTCCTGCGGGACCGAGGCGAGCTCCCAATGCTCGCCCTTGTGGTCACTGATCAGGTCGAAGCATTTGCGGATGCAGGTCAGCATGCCGAGCGCGAGCACGTCGACCTTCATCATATGAAGCGCGTCGACATCGTCCTTGTCCCATTCGATGAAGGTGCGGTCGTCCATCGCGGCGTTGCCGATCGGCACATAGGTGTCGAGCCGGTCCTGGGTCAGCACATAACCGCCGACATGCTGCGAGAGATGGCGCGGAAACTCGATCAACTCGGTGGCGAGCTCGACCGCGAGGTTGATCATCGCATTCGCAGGGTCCAGCCCGGCCTGCCGCACCTGCATGTCGTTGAGTCCCTTGCCCCAGCTACCCCACACGGTGTCGGCGAGCGCCGCGGTGACGTCCTCGGTCAGCCCGAGCGCCTTGCCGACATCGCGGATCGCGCTGCGCGGACGATAATGGATCACGGTGGCGATGATCGCCGCGCGATGGCGGCCATAGCGGCGATAGACATATTGCATCACCTCCTCGCGCCGCGAATGCTCGAAATCGACGTCGATGTCGGGCGGCTCCAGCCGCTCCTTGGAGATGAAGCGCTCGAACAGGAGATCGACCTTGGTCGGATCGACCGAGGTGACGCCGAGCACGTAGCAGACCGCCGAGTTCGCCGCCGAGCCGCGCCCCTGGCACAGGATGTTCTGGCTGCGCGCATAGTGCACGATATCATGCACGGTGAGGAAGTAATGCGCGTATTTCAGCTCGGCGATCAGCGCGAGCTCCTTGTTCAGGGTGGCGCGGAGCTTGTCGTCGATGTTGCCGCCGAAATATTTGTCGACGCCGGCCCAGGTCAGGTCTTCCAGATGCTGCTGCGCGGTCTTGCCCGGCGGCACCGGCTCGTCGGGATACTGGTATTTGAGCTGGTCGAGCGAGAAGTGGATGCGCGCCGCAAAACGCATGGTCTCCGCGATCGCGTCCGGCAGATCGCGAAACAGCCGGATCATCTCATGCGCCGGCTTGAGGTGCCGCTCGGCATTGGCCTCGAGCCTGCGGCCGACAGCCTCGATCGTGGTCTTTTCGCGGATGCAGGTCAGCACGTCCTGCAACTGCCGGCGCGCGGGATGGTGATAGAGCACCTCGTTGGTGGCGAGCAGCGGCACATTGGCCGTGGCAGCGAGATCATGCAGCCGCGCGAGGCGGCGCTTGTCGTCGCCGCGATAGAGCAGGCTTACGGCGAGCCAGACGCCGTCGGCGGCGCTGGCCTTCAGTTGCGCGAGCACGTCGAGCGCCTTCTCCGCCTCGAAACGATGCGGCAGCGCCAGCACCAGGAGCTGACCTTCGGCGAAGTCGATCAGATCGGACAGCGTGAGCCGGCAGTCGCCCTTCTCGATCTTCACAATGCCATCGCCGCGCTTGCCGCGGGTCAAGAGCTGGCACAGCCGGCCATAGGCGGCGCGATCGCAGGGATAGACCAGGATGTCGGGGGTGCCGTCGATGAAGACGATGCGGGCGCCGACCAAAAACTTCGGCGGATGGGCGACCTTCTCGCTGTCGAGCTCCTTCCAGGCGCGCACCACGCCGGCCAGCGTGTTGTGATCGGCGAGCCCGATCACGGGAATCCCGAGCTCGCTCGCCTGATGCACATAGGCGCGCGGATCGGAGCCGCCGCGCAGGAAGGAGAAATTGCTGGTGATGCCGATCTCGGCATAATCTGTAATGGGCGTCTTCATGCGAACAGCCCGTGCACATACCAGTTGGCCGGAACCGGCGCGCCGGCCTCGTCGCGCAGCTCGCTCTCATAGAGGCCGTCGCGAAAGATCCAGAAGCGCTGGCCTTCGGCGTCCTCGACGCGGAAATAGTCGCGGGTCAGCGCCGCGCCGTCCTGCTTCCACCATTCCATCGCGATGCGCTCGGGACCTTCGACCCGCACCACCGCGTGCAGGGCGCGCCGCCAGGTGAATTGATGCGGCGGACCGTCCGGCACGCTCGCGAACGGCACCTTGATCGGCTCGGGCCGCTCGAACAGCCTGAGCGGCCGCAGCGGCGGCTCGCCCGCGACGCGCTCCGGCCAGGCGGCCGTGCTCGCGGCTGCCAGATGATGCTGCGCCGGCAGCGCGAGTGCGGCACGCTCGGGGATGTGGCTCTCGAGCGGCAGATGCACAACGACGCGCTTTCCCCCGATGCGGGCGGCGATGCGGTCGATCAGCGCCGAGATCTCGTCATTGTCGTGCACGGTCGCGTCGAGGTCGCGCTGCTGCTGCACCACGATCTCGGTACGCCCTGCGGCGAGACGGATGAGATCGAAGCCGAAGCCGGGATCGAGCGGATCGTTGAGCGCATCGAGCCGCTCGCGGAACAGGCGGTCGATCATCTCGGGCCGCGTCACCGGCCGCCCGGTCTCGACCATGATCGTGCGCACCGCACCGTCAGTGCGGAAGAAGCTCGCTTCCAGTTGCCTTGCGCCCTTGCTCTGCTTGTCCATCGCCGTCACCAGCATTTTGGCAAGGCTCGAGAGCGTCAGCGCGATCACGGTGTCGGTCGCGATCGGCTCGGGGAAACGCTTCTCGACGATGTAATCGGGCAGCGGCTTGCGCGGGCTGATCGGGGCATCGCCCTGCCCGAGCGCGTGGCTGAGCAAGGTCGTGAAGGCCGCACCGAACCGCGCCGAGATTTCATGCGGCGCGCGCGCGGCGACATCGCCGATGGTCTTCAGGCCGGCGCGGCGCAGGCCGGTGGTGATTGCGGCATCGGCACCGAGCGCCGATACCGGCAGCGGCCCCACCGCTTGCGCCTCCTCGCCGCTGGCGACGATCTGCCCCGAAGTGTAGCGCGTCAGCGTGCGCGCTGCTATCGAGGTGCCGGCGATAGCCGCGCTGACGGCAAAGCCGCGCCGGTGTAACGCATTGGTCACGATCTGCAACAGCGCGCGCTCGCCGCCGAACAGATGGGCGCAGCCGGTGATGTCGAGGAACAGTCCGTAAGGCGGATCGAGCGCGACCAGCGGCGTGAAGCGGTCGCACCAGTCGGCGATGTCGTTCAGCGTCTTCAAGTCGGCGGCGGGATCCGCGTCGTAGACCGTAAGCTCCGGACAGATCGCCCGCGCATTGGCGAGCGGCAGCCCGATCGACAGCCCGGCGCGCACCGCGACCTCGTCGATCGCATGGAGCAGGATCGCGTTGTGGTCTTTTGCGACCACGACGCTGGGGAGTTTGTTGCTTGCTTCGTTCGTAAGGGACGCATGGACAGATGGGTTCCCTCCCCCCTTGCGGGGGAGGGCTAGGGAGAGGGGTGAGCCGCTCGGGCGGTGCTCGTGGCCACCCCTCTCTCCAACTCTCCCCAGCAAGGGGGGAGAGAGCCCTGCCGATGTGCTCGCCTCACTTGAGGCTTCATCAAGCTCACTTGCAACAAGCTCAGCTTGCGAGGCGATGTCCTGCGCGAGCTTGCGCTTGATGCGGTCGATGGGCAGGCGTGGCAGCCACAGGCTGAGGATACGCCGACGGTTCACTGAATTGGCACTCATCACATTTCCATTCCATGATCCATCGCCCGACCGGGCCATGACGGTTGCGCACGAGTTCGGCCTCGACGCGCGGCGCGCCCCAGGCGCTTGCAGCATTGCCGGGCGGCGAATGCGCCGCGCGCACGATCCAGCGGGTCTCCGCGGTCGAGGGGATCGGGGTGACCGCGATCCGCAGCACCAGCGCGGTGACGCCGGAGGCTTGGGCGGCGAGCGTCAATTTGCGGCTGGCGACGAGATCGAGCTGGCGCGCAGGACCCCAGACCTCGAGCACGACAGCGCCGAGCGCATCGCAGGCGAGCGCATCGGCCGCGGTGCGCAGCCCGCTATCGACATCGGCGGCGCGCACCGTGACCAGGAGGCGCGGATCGAGCCCGAGCTCGGCGAGCCCGCGCATCGACAGCGCGCCGTTCTCGCGATCGGAAAAATCCTGCCGCACCCAGACCAGCGGCTTGCGCGCCGATATCAGTCCGGCAAGCCCCGCGATGAAGCCGGTCGCAGCACTTCCTTGATGGCCGGCCGCGAACACCTCGTGCAGCACGGCCGGCGCAAGCCCGCCGCGCAGCATCGCGTCGGCGCCGGCATGGCCGAGCGCGACGCGGTTCGGCATCGCTGCCTCCGATGGCGCCTCGATGCGCGCGATGCTGCCGCGCAGAGACGCAAGCGTACCCATGCGTGCGCCATTCATATGCGCCGCTCCTTCCAGGCAAAATTTGAAGCCGTCACTGGTCGAACAGAGAACCAGGGACTGGCTCATTTGTTCATGATATGTTCTAATATAAAGCTAACAGGGCCCGCGGAGTCAACCGGATTGGTGAGCTCAGTGATTCATGAGTGGAATCAATGGGATTCAGCAGTCATCGAACTCGACAGGCCGTGATCTTCCGCAAGTCAGCACGCAGGCCCCCGAAAATGGCGGCGTGACGGAAACGGAGCCATCGCATGCGTATCATCGTGCTCGACAACGACACCGATTTCGAGGGCTGGCGCAGGGCCGCGCGGCGCTTGGCATTGAACGACGTGAAGCCCGCGGAGATCACCTGGACCGTACGCCGCGACGACGAATTGTCGTTGGCATCCTGCGTGAATGAATTGCCCGATACGCCGCAGGCACAGTTCAACGTGTCAGCCAAATTCGTCGAGCTCGCAAAGGCTGCGATCCTGCATCGCAATGACGAGCGCTTCGCCCTGCTCTATCGCCTGCTGTGGCGGCTGCGCAGCCGTCACGACCTGCTCGCTGCGACTGACGATCCCGATGTCGCCGAGGTCCACGCGATGGCGCGCGCGGTCTATGGCGACATCGACCGGATGCACGCGCAGCTCCGCTTCCGCGAGATCGGCCGCGAGCGGACGGCGCACTACGTCGCCTGGTTCGAGCCGGAGCATCGCATCGTCGAACTCGCCGCGCCTTTCTTCGCCGGCCGCTTCGCCGACATGCCGTGGTCGATCCTGACGCCCGACGTCTGCGCCCATTGGGACGGGCACGCGATCTCGATCACGCCGGGCGTCGCCAAATCCGAGGTGCCGACCGAGGACCGGCTCGAGGAGGCCTGGCGGCGTCATGACAACGGCTTCTCCAATCCCGCGCGGCTGAAGATGATGGAGATGCCGCAGGCCTATTGGAGGAACCTGCCCGAGGACTCGATCATTAAGCCGCTGATCGAAGACGCCATGCGCATGACCAGCGGCCCCTTCATCGCACGCAAGGCGGCCGAGCCGCAGCAGCGGCAGGATGAACCGATGCCCCGCAAGCAAACCCGGGATGTGCGAGCTCACGACACGATTGCCGCCTTGCGCGTCGAGGCCGCCGATTGCCGCGCCTGCCCGCTGTGGAAAGACGCAACCCAGATCGTGTTCGGTGAAGGGCCGCAAGAAGCGACACTGATGCTGGTCGGCGAGCAGCCCGGCGACAAGGAAGATCTCGCAGGCCATCCCTTCGTCGGACCGGCCGGGCAGATGCTCGATCGCGCGCTCGAGGACGCCGGCATCGATCGCGGCAAGGTCTACATCACCAACGCCGTGAAGCATTTCAAATTCGTGCCGCGCGGCAGGATCCGGCTGCACCAGAAGCCGAATACGCCGGAGATCCGCGCCTGCCGCCAATGGTATGAGCGCGAACTCGCCGCCATCAAGCCGGCGCTCGTAGTGGCACTCGGCGCCACCGCGGCGCAGAGCGTGCTCGGCAAGATCACCCCGGTCAACAAGAACCGCGGCTGCCTGATCGACCATGATGGAACCAAGGTGCTCATCACCGTGCACCCGTCCTATCTGTTGCGGCTGCCCGACGAGAAAGCCAAGACGCTGGAATATCAGCGCTTTATCGACGACCTGAAAATCGCCGCAAGTCAGTTGCAGAAATCAGCTGACGCGGCTTGAGATCCGCACGGCGCGCGGAACCGCAGATGCCGCAATTCAACGTGAAATTGTTCTAAAGCCCGACAAATACCTACAACCTTTAATTGATCCATGATAGGGTAACGTGCTCCGCAGGTATCGGGCGTCATGTTCACGCCATGACGTACCCTGAGGCGGGCGCGCTGCGCGGTTTGCTAGCCCCAATCGTGCGGCGCGCCACCTCATCTTGCAATCCTCCCCTCCTTATTCGCTCGCACACGCACGTCCCGCACGACCGGCGACGTTGAGCTTGGCGACGTTGAGCTTTGTGACGTTGAGCTTGGTGACGTCGAGCTTGTCGACCTGGATTGCTGCGACCTGGCCAGGTGCCCACTACCTCGAGAGCCCGACGTCTCGCCGCCGGCCTCCTCGCCTCCCAGATTGTCTCGTTCCATGAAACCCGGGCGGCGAATTCCGCCCCGATCCTTCCGCGATCGGTGATGGTCTGTTGCTGAAGATTGCCACGACGCCGCGAAGGCGCGTGGACCTTCAATGCGTTGCACAAAAAATCGGCGCGATGTCCACCGGCATGGGTCGCCGGCTCATTTCACGAGCCGGATTTCAATTGCTTGTCATATGCATCGATCAAAATCGGAGCCATTGGGACAGGAGTTTACCATGAGCGATATGGCGTTACCCGGCTCGATCGAGCCCGCCTTGAAAAAGGGACCGGACCTCGACAAGGGCTTTCATCCTCTGACCGGCGTTATCTATTTGGGCGTGGTCGCGGCCGCGCTGCTGTTCGTTGCCTACAGCATCTATGCCGACGTCGACGCCACCGGCACGCGCATCACTTCGTTCCTGCCGTACATCCTGCTGTTCGTCGCGCTGCTGATCGCGCTCGGCTTCGAATTCGTCAACGGCTTCCACGACACCGCCAACGCTGTCGCGACCGTGATCTACACCCGCTCGCTGCCGGCGCATATTGCCGTGGTCTGGTCGGGCATGTTCAACCTGATCGGCGTGCTGCTCTCGAGCGGCGCCGTCGCATTCGGCATCGTGTCGCTGCTGCCGGTCGAACTGATCCTGCAGGTCGGCTCGAGCGCCGGCTTTGCGATGGTGTTCGCGCTGCTGATCGCCGCGATCATCTGGAACCTGGGCACCTGGTGGCTCGGCCTGCCGGCCTCGAGCTCGCACACCCTGATCGGCTCGATCATGGGCGTCGGCATCACCAACGCGCTGCTGCGCGGCCGTGACGGCACCTCGGGCGTGGATTGGTCGCAGGCGGGCAACATCGCCAAGGCGCTGCTGCTGTCACCGCTGTTCGGCTTCGTGCTCGCGGCCGGTCTGCTCTACATCCTCAAGATCGTGCTGCAGCGCGCGACGCCGGCGCTGTTCGGCGAGCCGGTCGGCAACCAGCCGCCGCCGTGGTGGATCCGCGGCATCCTGATCCTGACCTGCACCCTGGTCAGCTTCTTCCACGGCTCCAACGACGGTCAGAAGGGCATGGGCCTGATCATGCTGATCCTGATCGGCACCGTGCCGACCGCCTACGCGCTGAACCGCGCGCTGCCGGCGAGCCAGATCGAGCAGTTCGCCGCGCGTTCCACCGCGGCCAGCAAGGTCATCGAAGGCAAGGCCGCCGGTTACAGCGTGATCGGCAACCCGCGCCCGGCCGTGACCAACTATGTCGCGCAGCACCAGATCAACGAAGGCACCTATCCGTCGCTGGCGGTGCTGGTGCGCGACATCGGTCAGCAGGTCGCCCAGTATGGCTCGCTCGCCAAGTTCCCGGCGGACGCGGTCGGCAACACCCGTAACGACATGTATCTGGCGTCCGAGGCGATCCGCTTCCTGATGAAGGACAAGGAAGCCGAGCTGACCGCCGCCGACATCTCGACGCTGAACGAGTACAAGGGCTCGCTCGATGCCGCGACGAAGTTCATCCCGAGCTGGGTGAAGTTCGCCGTCGCCATCGCGCTCGGCCTCGGCACCATGGTCGGCTGGAAGCGCATCGTCGTCACCGTCGGCGAGAAGATCGGCAAGACCCACCTGACCTACGCGCAGGGCGCCTGCGCCGAGATCACGGCGGCCGCGACGATCGCGGCGGCCGACGGCTACGGCCTCCCGGTCTCGACCACGCACGTGCTGTCGTCAGGCATCGCAGGCACCATGGCCGCCAACGGCTCCGGCCTGCAATGGTCGACGATCCGCAACATCGCGATGGCCTGGGTCCTGACCCTGCCGGCCGCGATGATCCTCTCGGGCTGCCTGTACTACGTGTTCTACCACGTGTTCTGATGCCCCATGCTTTCGGCGCGGCAACGCGCCGGAGACGAAAGGCCCGCATGTCGAATGCGGGCCTTTTGCTTTGCAGCCGCGGCGCACGCTCAGGCAGCGTAAGCCCGGGCCTCCTCGGCCAGCAGGCCACGCGCCCATTTGTGCAGGCCGGATTTGGCCGTCCTGGCGCTCCAGTACATGTCGATCGAGATCGGTACGCGGAACGGCAGCGATGCGACGTGCAGGCCGCCGCGCATCGTCCGCGCCAGATGATGCGGGATGGTCGCAACCAGCCGCGTGCCCGTGACGATACGCTCGAGGCTGTCGTGGTTCGGCAGGCTGACCACCGGCTCGATCTCGATCTTCCTCGCCTTCAGCGCCGCGAGATAGAGCGGCTGCCACTCGCCGCTGTGGGTGATGAAGACATGCTCGGCCTTCGCATAGGCCGACAGCGCGATCCGGCCACGCGCCAGCGGATTCGCCGGATCCATCACGCAGACATAGTGATCGGTGAGGATGTGGCGCCGGAAGAAGCTCTCGCCGATGATGCCGACCGGACCGAGGACGATGTCGCACTGGTTCTGCTTGAGGTGGATGTCGCCGTGGCCGGCGGCATCGAGCAGGACGAGACGCACCTTTGGCGCGCCGGCATGCAACCGTGCACAGAACTGCGGGATCAGGGTCTGGCGTTCGTGATAGTTGCAGGAGATCATGATGGTACCCTGCGCCGTCGCCGGATCGAACTCCACCGGTGAGGCAAGCCCGTCGATCTCGCCGATCATGTCCCGCGCCCAGGCAACCAGCGCCGCACAGCGCTCGGTGGCCGTCACGCCGTTGCCGTTACGAACGAACAGCGGGTCATGCAGCGCGCCGCGCAGCCGCTCGACCGCATAGCTGATGGTGGACTGGTTGACGTCGAGCCGCTTGGCGGCGGCCGAGAACGATTGCAGGTCGTAGACCAGCACCAGCGTCCGCAAGCTCCTGATGTCGATCGGATCGATCGAGGAATTGGCCGCCACGCTGCACCTCCCGCTTTGCCGGCGGTCCAGCCTATCACAAGGTCATCAACTATTTCGATGGGCTATATCGGCACCATCGAATTGAGCGATTGCCTCCCCGGCGCTAGCCTTCGCAAAAGCTCCCGGGAGGACCAATGACCAGCGCCGTGCCTGTCGTGACCGACATCGCGTATCAGGATCTGCTCGACGACCCCTATCCGATCTTCCGCCGCCTGCGCGAGCTGGCGCCGGCGGTCTATGTCGAGCCCGCGAAGCTGACGCTGGTGACGCGGTTTGACGACATCATGCGGATCGAGCGCGATCCCGCGACCTACTCGGCCGACAATCCGGCCTCGCTGGTCAACAGGGTGATGGGGCCGACCTTCATGCGCAAGGACGGCGCCGAGCACGCGAACGGCCGCAAGGCGATCGAGCCCTCGTTCCGCCCGGCGACGATCAAGGAGTATTGGGCGCCGCAATTCACCGCGATCGCGCAAGAGCTGATCGACGATCTGGCGGCGGCCGGCGAGGCCGATCTGTTCGCCGCGCTGGCCGCGCCGATGGCTTCGCTCAGCCTGATGGCGATGATCGGCTTTCGCGCGATGCCGTGGCAGTCGCTGGCCGAGTGGTCGCAGGCGCTAATCGACGGCGCCGGCAATTACGCCGCCGATGCCGAGACCGAACGCAAGGCGATGCAGGCGAGCGCCGATGTCGATGCCGCGATCGACGCGGTGCTCGACGACCACCGCAACCAACCCAATCCCTCGATCCTGTCCTCGATGGTCAATGCCGATCCGCCGATGCCGATCGAGGGCATCCGCGCCAACATCAAGGTCATCATCGGCGGCGGGTTGAACGAGCCGCGCGACGCGATCCTGACGCTGGTGCTCGGCCTGTTGGAAAACCCGGCGCAGAAGGACAACGTCCTAGACAGGCCGGAGCTGTGGCCAGCCGCGCTCGAGGAAGCGGTGCGCTGGATCTCGCCGATCGGCATGTATCCGCGCCGCGTCGCCCGCGATGTCGAGCTCTCCGGCACCGCCCTGCCCGAGGGCCATCAGATCGGCCTCTGCGTCGGCGCGGCGAACCGCGACGGCAGGCGCTTCTTCGAGCCTGATCGCTTCGACGTGGCGCGGCCGAAGCAATCGCACCTCGCGTTCGGCGCTGGACCGCATTTCTGCGCCGGCACCTGGGTGTCGCGGCTCACCGTCGGCAAGATCGTGGTGCCGATGTTGTTCGAGCGGCTGCGCGACTTGCGCCTCCGCGCGGAGGCGCCGCCCGTCGTTCGCGGTTGGGTGTTCCGCGGACCGGTGTCACTGCCGGTGCGATGGGATGCGTGAGGCGGTGCGCCGGGCTGACGAGTGGTGCGAGCCTGGCGCCGCAAGCGCCTCTTCCGAGACGTTCAGAGCAGCTCACCAAGATGTTGGCGAACCCATTTCGCCTCCTCGGACGCCGTGCGCCGGAAGTGCCGCTTGAAATCACGGCTGAACTGGGCGGGACTGACATAGCCGACCAGCGCCGCGACCTCGGCGATCGTCTTGTCCTGGCGCGCGATCATCAGCCGCGCCTCGTGCAGCCGCATCGCCTTCACGTACTGGATCGGCGTGCTGCCGGTCAGGGCCTTGAAATGGACGTGGAAGGAGGGAACGCTCATGCCAGCTTCACTTGCCAGCGCGGCGACCGAGATCTCGGAGCTGTAGGTTTCGCGCAACCGGGCGAGGCTTTGCACGATCCTCCCGGACGTGCCGCGCTGCTGCAGGGCTGAGATCATCGCACCGCCCTGCGGGCCGACCAGCACCCGATAATGCAGTTCGCGCAGGATGCCGGCGCCAAGCACCGCAAGCTCAACTGGATCGCGCAGCGCTCGCAGCAGACGGAGCAGCACATCCTCGATACCTGGCTCCATCGGGCTCGAGATCAGACTTCTCACCTGGTCGGCCGAGGGTTCAGTGCGCCTCGCCCGTACTTCCGAGGCGATCTCGGCGGCCAATCCCATGTTGAACTCGACATAGACCGCAAGCAGGGGACGTCCCGCGCTGGCCACGGACGCCATCCGAAACGGAACCGGCACCGATACGGCGAGATAGTGCTTCTCGTCGTAGAGATAGACCTCGCCCTCAAGCATGCCGTGCTTGCGGCCTTGCAACACGAAAACTGCGCCGGGCTTGTAGAGCACGGGGACATCGCGAAGCACCGCCTCGGTCCTGAGAATGCGGACCCCTTCGAGCGCTGTTGGATTGTATCCCTGGCAAGGGGCAAGCAGCCCGGCAAGCTCCACCAGTTCGTGGCGTTCCGGCCTTCGCTTCGCGATCTTCATAGGATTTGGCAAGATTTTTGGAGCTTTGCGGATCGATGACCACCGGTCCCAAGACTATCAGTCATGGCAGTCGACCATCAAGACGAGAGCCAATCGATGTCACCGAAGACCTTCTTCATCACCGGCGCGAACTCCGGTTTCGGCTTCGCGATCGCGGCGGCCGCGAGCCGCCAAGGCCACAAAGTCGTCGGCACCGTCCGCTCCGCGCAATCGCGGGCAGCGCTTGCGGAACGCTTGCCGACGGCAGCATCCATCCTGTGCGACGTGACGGAGTTCGATCGCATCAGCGACGTCGTGCGACAGGCAGAGGATGACCATGGACCTGTCGACGTGCTGATCAACAACGCCGGCTATGGGCACGAGGGCATCCTCGAGGAATCGCCGCTCGACGAGATGCGGCGCCAGTTCGACGTAAACGTGTTTGGCGCCGTTGCGGTCGCCAAGGCATTCCTGCCGCGGTTCCGCGCGAGGCGCCGTGGATTCATCGTGAACGTGACGTCGATGGGCGGCATGATCACCATGCCGGGCATCGCCTATTACTGCGGAAGCAAGTTTGCCCTTCAGGGCATTTCGGAAGTCATGCGCGCAGAAATGGCACCGTTCGGCGTCCACGTCACGGCGCTCTGCCCCGGTTCGTTCCGGACCGACTGGGCTGGACGCTCGATGATCCGAAGCGCGCGATCGATCAGCGACTACGATGCGCTGTTCGATCCGATCCGGCAGGCACGGCAAGCCAAAAGCGGCAAGCAGCTTGGCGATCCCGATAAGCTCGCGGCGGCCGTTCTCGGCTTGATCGAGACCACCAGCCCTCCACCACAGCTCCTGCTCGGCAGCGATGCCCTTGGACTCGTGTCCGAGAGGATCGAACGCCTGGAGCAGGAGATCGCAGCGTGGAAATCGGTGACCATTTCGACCGATGGCTGATGAGGCGGCTCACGCCGCCAGCGCGTTCTCCACGATCTTCACGAAATACGAGGTGCCGTAGACGATCGCCTCGTCGTTGAAATTGTAGGCGGGGTGATGCAGGCCGGCGCTGTCGCCATTGCCGCAGAAGATGAAGGCGCCGGGCCGGACTTCCAGCATGTAGGAAAAATCCTCGGCGCCCATCAGCGGCGGCATCTCGTGCACGTTGGCAGCGCCGGCGACGTCGCGCGCGATGCGGCTCGCAAATTCGGTCTGCGCCTCATGGTTGACGGTGACCGGATAGCCGCGCTCATAGGTCAGATCGATCTTCGCGCCGGTCATCTTGGCAACGCCATCCACCACCTCGCGCACGCGCTTCTCGATCAGATCGCGCACGTCCCGGGTCAGCGTGCGCACGGTGCCGCGCAACTCCGCGGTCTGCGGGATCACGTTGCGGGCGTTGCCGGCGTGGAACTCACACATCGAGATCACGGCGGAGTCGAGCGGATCGACGGTGCGCGCGACGATCTGCTGCAACGCGGTGACGATCTGCGCACCGACCAGAACGGAATCGATGCACTTATGCGGCCGTGCGGCATGACCGCCGAGCCCCTCGATCTTGATGTCGATCGCATCGGTCGCGGCCATGATCGGGCCGGTGCGGATCGCGAACGAGCCGATCGGAATCCCCGGGCCGTTGTGCATGCCGTAGACCTGCTCGATGCCGAAGCGGTCCATCAGGCCGTCCTTGATCATGGCGGCCGCACCGGCGCCGCCCTCCTCGGCCGGCTGGAAGATCACCACCGCATCGCCGGCGAAATTGCGCGTCTCGGCGAGGTAGCGCGCGGCGCCGAGCAGCATCGCGGTGTGCCCGTCATGGCCACAGGCGTGCATCTTGCCCGGCGTCTTCGAGGCGTAAGGCAGGTTGGTCTGTTCGTGGATCGGCAGCGCATCCATGTCAGCGCGCAGGCCGATCACCTTGACGTCGCCCTTGGCCGGCCCCTTCTTGCCTTTGATCACCCCGACCACGCCGGTCTTGCCGAGCCCGGTCGCGACCTCGTCGCAGCCGAATTCCCGGAGACGGTCGGCCACGAATGATGCAGTGCGGTGCACATCGTAGAGCAGCTCGGGATTTTCGTGGATGTCGCGGCGCCAGGCCTGGATATCGGGTTGCAGATCGGCGACGCGGTTGACGATGGGCATGAGAATTCTGGCCTCAGAGGTTGGACGTAGGTGCTGTTTAGCATGCAAGAGCCAGTCCACCCAAACAGATGTGGCATGCTGCCGGCTGGGACCTGCTTTCAAAAATTGCGATGACCGATGTTCCGCGAACACCGGACCGAATGACGATGTGCAAGGCCGCCAGCGCCAAGGCCTGATATGATCGCATCCGACCAAAGCCTAATGGTGTAGGAAATATCCCGCACGGATACTACTGTAGGTTTCCCGCATCGAATCCTCTAGCCTTCCAACGAGGGGCGGCTGTAATGACGCCGGATCAAGCGGTCTTGTTTTCCACCGTCATCCTGCTGGTGCCGATGGGCTACTTCCTGTTGGCCGCGCCGGCGTTCCTGCTGGTGAAGCTCGACGTCCCCCCGGTCACCCGCCTGCTGCGCGGCATGTTCAATGCCTATTTCCTGGTGCTGACCGTATCCGGCGTGATCGGGACCCTCGCGTTTGCCGTGGCGGGCCGGCCGGCCGTCGCGCTCGGCATCGCCCTGATCGCGGCGTTCGCGGTGCTGGCGCGGCGATGGTTTCTGCACCGGCTCGATGCCGAGGCGGATGCGCGCGACTCGGGTGACCCGACCGCGGTGCGGCGGCTGCGCCGGCTGCATTGGGGCGGCATGGCCTGCAATGCAGTTCAGGTGCTCGCGCTGGTGGCCAGCATTCCCTACATGGCGCCGCTGCCGTGAACGCGGTTCGCTCCGCTAAGCCTCGTGCTTCCGATGCGGATCGTATTTCGAAAGCACGTCCTTGAGGTAGTCGCGGCTTTTCCATTCCGGCGCAGGCGGCTCGTATCCGGGCCGGGGCACGAACAGATTCGCCGGCACGTCCGCTGAAGCGCTCATCAAATCGGGCACATAGCGCGGGCAATTCGGGAAGATCTCGCATTTGACGCGCACGACAACCTTCGCACCGTGATGGCTGGCAAGCGTTGCCGCGTCGTCGTGGATCGTCGCCTTGCCCCGAATGCGGGTGCGAAACGTCTTGCCGTCGAGCCGCACGAACAGCAGCCCGACGTTCGGGTTGCGGTGAATATTGCCGAGCGTGCGGTACATGTTGTTGCCGTCATACTCGGGGAACTCAATCGTATCGGGCCCGGTGATCTTGACGAAGCCCGGATCGCCGGAACGCATCGAACAATCGACGTTGTCCTGATAGCTCGTCGCGATGAAAAAGAATCGCGTCTCCTCGATCAGCTTGCGATCCTGTTCCCAGAACTCGAAGTGGAGCCGATACTTCTCGAGGCCGTCGGCGACACGGCGACCATCGAAGCGGTCCTGCAGCTCGCGCATTCCGTCGTGGTAGAAAGGGGCTCGGACCGGGTCTGCCACGGCAATCCTCCAGCAAGTTGCGCAGTCCATCTGCGATATTTGACTCGGCCGGAATTTTTCCTGGCAGTTCAGCCGGCCGACAGGAGCAAGCCTATTCATTCGGCGTGGGCGTGAAAAGCCGTCCATGTCCGAATTGGGTGAAAAGGCGGCGCCGACGGCCGCGCCCTGATCGGCTGGATGAATGTCGCGACCGGGAGCATCTATGCACCGCTCGCGCTCGTCGGCGCCGTGCCCGGCATCGGCTGCTGACGCTGATCGTCTGCGTTCCCCGAGCGAGACATGAGGTCACACTGGCCGAACCGATCCGTCCCTGATCACCCAGCGCACGCCCGGCTGCATCGGCCGGGCTTGTCTCGACCGGCCGCGTCTGGATAGAACTCGGTTCTGACTCTGTCAGAACCGAGTTCTATTTTCTTGTTTTGACGCGTTTTCTTCACGCGAACCGGGCTCCACTTCGCTCGAAAACGCTATAGAAGGCAGTCAACAACAGACGCTTGCCGGGAACGAGGACATGCCGCGAAGGCTCGAGGGTGATTTCGACTACATTATCGTCGGCGCAGGCACGGCGGGCTGCATCATGGCCAACCGCCTGTCGGCCGATCCGAAGAACCGCGTGCTGCTGCTGGAAGCCGGCGGCAAGGACAACTGGATCTGGTTTCACATCCCGGTCGGCTATCTCTTCGCGATCGGCAATCCGCGCTCGGACTGGATGTTCAAGACCGAGGCCGAGCCCGGCCTCAACGGCCGCGCGCTCGCCTATCCGCGCGGCAAGGTGATCGGCGGCTCGTCGGCCATCAACGCCATGATCTCGATGCGCGGCCAGGCCGCGGATTACGACCACTGGCGGCAGCTCGGCCTCACCGGCTGGAGCTACAGCGACGTGCTGCCGGCGTTCAAGCGGCTGGAGGATCACTTCCTCGGCGAAAGCGAGCACCACGGTGTCGGCGGCGGCTGGCGCATCGAGGCGCCGCGGCTGTCGTGGCAGATCCTCGATGCGGTCGGCGATGCCGCCGAGGAGATGGGCATCAAACGCATTCCCGATTTCAACACCGGCGACAATGAAGGTACGAGCTACTTCCACGTCAACCAGAAGCGCGGCCGGCGCTGGTCGTCGGCGCGCGGCTTCCTCAAGCCGGTGCTGAACCGCAGCAATCTCAGGCTCGAGACCGACGTGCTGGTCGATCGCCTGATCATCGAGAGCGGCCGCGCCGCCGGCGTGCTGTTCCGCCAAGGCAATGGGCAAGGCAATGAGACCGTGGAGGCGCGCGCCAAAGGCGAAGTGATCCTCTGCGCCGGCTCGATCGGAACCACGCAGGTGCTGCAGCGCTCCGGCATCGGCCCGGCCGAATGGCTGTCGCCGCTCGGCGTCGACATCGTGGCCGACGTGCACGGCATCGGTCATAATCTGCAGGACCATCTGCAGCAGCGCGCGATCTACAAGGTATCCGGCGTGCGCACGCTGAACGAGACCTATTACAACCTGGTCCGCCGCGGCCTGATGGGCCTCGACTATGCGTTCCGCCGCCGCGGTCCGCTGACCATGGCGCCGTCGCAGCTCGGTATCTTCACGCGCTCGGATGCAACGCGCTCGCGCGCCAACATCCAGTTCCACGTGCAGCCGCTGTCGCTCGACAAGTTCGGCGATCCCTTGCATCGCTTCCCGGCGATCACCGTGAGCGCCTGCAATCTGCAACCGACCTCGCGCGGCACGGTACGGATCCGCTCGACCGCGCCCGACGACAAGCCGTCGATCGCGCCGAATTACCTCTCGACCGAAGACGACCGCCAGGTCGCGGCCGATGCGATCCGCACCACGCGCAAATTGATGAAGCAGAAGGCGCTCGAGAAATATCATCCCGAGGAATTCCTGCCCGGCCCTTCCGTCGGCGATGACGACGCCTCGCTCGCCAAGGCCGCGGGCGACATCGGCACCACGATCTTCCACCCCGTCGGCACCGCGAAGATGGGCATGGCCAACGATCCGATGGCCGTGGTCGACGAGCGTCTGCGCTTCTACGGCCTGCACGGCCTGCGCATCGCGGATGCCTCCGTGATGCCGACGATCACCTCGGGCAACACCAACACGCCGACCGCAATGATCGCCGAGAAGGCGGCGGCGATGATCCTCAGGGATGCGCGATAGCAAACAATGACGCAGCCGCAGCGAATTCTGGTTGGCGATGCCGGCGCGCAGATCGCGGTGGCGCGATGGGGCGAGCCCTCGTCCGGCAAGCCGGTGGCGCTGCTGCTGCACGGCACGGGCTTTGTCGCCGAAGTGTGGACCGAGGTCGCGGAGGCGCTGGCCACTGACTACACCGTCTACGCGCACGACCGCCGCGGCCACGGCCTGAGCCACAAGCCGCCGGCCGAGCGCTATCACTTCCAGGATTTCGCCGCTGATGTCTGCACGGTGGTCGAACGCCTCGATCTCCAAGGCATCTACGGCATCGGACACAGCGCCGGCGCGACCGATCTGCTGCTTGCAACCAAGCTGATGCCGGACCGCTTCGCGCGGCTGTTCGTGACGGAACCGACCGCGATGGACCCGAGCGCGCCGCGCAGCGGCGACCTGAGCGACATCTCGAACGCGTCCATGCAAGGCGTGCTGCGCCGCCGGACCGAATTTGACAATGCCGACGATTTATTTCGGCGGCTACGCGCAGCGCCGACCTTCGCGCCATGGACCGAACGGTCGCTGTGGGCCTATGTGCATCACGGCTTTGCGCGGCTCGACGACGGCCGTCTTCGGCTGCGCTGCACGCCCGAGATCGAGCAGGCGATGCTCAAGCCGATCTACCAGGCCATCGAACAGATCTACACCGGCGACGCCCGCGGCAATCCATTCCCGTGGCTCTCCGAGATCGCCTGCCCCGTCCGCATCGCGACCGCCGAACAATCATGGCCGGTCTACAAGGAGATGGCCGACCGCGCTTCGGCGCTGATCCCGCACGCGAGCCGCTGGAGGTTCGACGGCGTCGGCCATTGCGCCGCGCAGGAGGCGCCGGAGTTGATGATTGCGGCGCTGAGGACGTTCGCGGTGCGCAGCAGCTAGGTGGTGCACGCACAAAGCCGTTGTGTCCGCTCCTCGCCAAGGCCGAGGCGACATGGGTCCATAGACGTTACTGACCAATTGCGCGCTGCTGGCAGCCGATCATCAAATCATCGGTGATCGCCGAATGGCCTCGCCGGGTAGACCGATGCACGCACCGGCTGGATCGTCAGCCGATAGGCGATCAGATTGGTGCCATCGAATGCTTCGAGCAAGTAATCGCAGACAGGGCAGTGATACTCACCCTTGGCGCCCGGTTCAGACCATAGCTCCAACCGCCGGAAACCTGCGCCACAGCACGCGCACGTTACATCCGTTTTCCGCACGTTCATCCTCTTGGTCGCTCTGTAAGAAATTGGTGAAACTCGGCAAAGAAACGGAGGTGTCGCCGGACTGAGGCGAGACCGAATGTCATGGAACTCCCAAGCTTGCATTCTAGGCAAGATGCCTCGGCTGCAAAGTGCAGATTGTGCCTGAGCAGGATAACGACAGACGGCCGCCGTCGTTCAAACGCGCGCTCCGCAGGGCGAGCCATTTTGAATGGCGATTGCATTTCGTTGATCTACGTCAAGCCTGCGCACCGAAATTGTCGCAGTTTCGCCGTTCGCCATCTCGTCCGTTAGGGAGGACACGCCATGCTTCGTTGTATCCTCGCCGTTCTGGCAGCTCTGGTGCTCGTCGCAGTCTGCCTGATCCCTGATGATGCCTTTGCCCGTCGTGGAGGCGGAGGCGGCGGCTTCCGCGGTGGCGGAGGCGGCGGATTTCACCGCGGAGGCATGCATGCCGGTGGCGGACGGATGCACGCCGGTGCCGGACGGATCCACGGCGGACATCGCGTTGCCGGCCGCCCGCGCCCCTCACACCCGATCGCCGGCCGTCCGGGCTATCCGGGCCGACCCATTGCAGGGCGTCCGGGCTATCCCGGTCGACCGGTTGCAGGTCGCCCTGGCCGTCCGGTCGCAGGTTATCCCGTATACGGCGGAGGCTACTATCGACCCGGTTACGGTGCAGCGGCGGCCGGCGCTGCGGCCGCGGCCGGCGCGTATTATGGCAGCTATGGCTATTACGGGAACCAAAACAACTGCTACTACAACGAATACAATCAAATGATCTGCCCGCAACAGCCGTATTGACGGCAGCGCGAATGAGCCGTGACGGCCGGCTCCTTCGTGCCGTCACATCGCATGGTCGCGTTGATCAGACTTGTGGAGACGTCTTGCGCTTGCATCTCTGGGAGACCAACCGATGGAGTACGGCGCCTTTAGCGACGCGAGCCTGAAGATGATGCACGAGGCGGTTCGCGGCGCCCTCCAGGCCGATGATGAATTCGAGCGTCGTGGAGACGAGCCGGTTTTCCGGGTGCGAACAACGGCCGAGTGGAAGCGTCACGCCGCCAATCTCGAGGACGAGATGTCAAGACGAGGCCTCCAGGTTGACGCCATAGACTGGACGAGCAGGCAGGGAGAGCTGGCACTTTGAGCTTGCCGCCGCGCCGGTCCGGGCGCCGCAAGTGCTTTGTTCTTCCCTCCCGGAGGCAACAGGAGCGGCTTGATCCAGATCAACGGCTTCCCGGGCGTATGGCGTTCAAACCACGCCGGGTAGGACCGCAGGATTGGAGAACAGGCATGAAGGCGAATCCAAAGGCATTCGCGTTAGCTGCGACCATCGTCGCATGTGCCACGCTGCTGTCCGTTGGCTGGTCGGAACAAGGCGGCGTCTCGGTTTCCGTCGAACGCGCGCAAGCGCGCGTCGGCCGTCCCTTGACGCCCGTAAGCGTCGCCGGTGTTGCCCGCCGCCAGACACGACGGGCGGTGTACGGCACCGCTGCCGTGGGAGCTGCGGCCGCAGCCGGCGCGTATGGCTATTACCACTATCCTTCCAACGGTCAGGGCTTCGTCTGTCAGCCCGGCACGTATTTTCGCGGCGAGGACGGCCGCCAGCATCTCTGCCAGTAGACAGAGATAATCCGCGATCAAGCGGACGCGTTGCCGATCAGATCGGACCGTGCGATCCCGGTGGCACCATATACAGTGTCATGGCAAAAATCGCGTAGATGAACACCAGCAAGGCGCCGATGAACCACGCCGACCTTCCGCTGTTGGTGATGAAGCAGGACGTGACGGAGGCGATCATGACCATCGTCACGGCACCCGGCCAGAACTGCAGGTCCATTGGCTTCGGACCGACGACGTAGCTGAGAAGAACCAGCGCCGGCGCAACGAACAGGGCGATTTGAGATGCGCTTCCGAGCGCGATGCTGACACTCATGTCCAGCCGGTTCTTGCGCGCGGCAGAGAACGCGACCGCCATTTCAGCCGCGGCGCCGACCAGCGCGACGATGATGAAACCGACAAACGCCCCGCTCAGTCCCAGCGTCTCACCCGCCTTCTGCACCGAGCTCACGAATATCTCGCTCACCAGGGCAACCAGCACGGTAACCACGATGAGCGTGCCCGAAGCCAGTCCGATCGGCCAACCAGCGCCATCCGTCTCGCCATGGTCCCCGCTCTCAAACAGTTCCTTGTGGGTCTTGAGCGAGAACAGCAAGCCAAGTCCGTAAGCACATATCAGCAGCACGGCGAGGCCGGTGCTGAGCGTCTGCGCCATGACCTCGCCTCGTGCCTGATCAAGGTCGGCAACGGCTGCTGGCGCAAGCAGCGCAATCGTGGCCATCAACAGCAGCGCTGCGTACATCCTCCCGCCGGCCCTATTGTACTCCTGAACATGATAACGAAGCCCACCGAGCAGGAATGATGCGCCGAGCATGAAAAGCGAATTGGTGACAATCGCGCCGGCGATCGATGCCTTGACCAGCATGTATTCCCCGGCGTGCAGTGCGGCGATCGCGATGATCAACTCCGTCAAATTTCCGAGGGTTGCATTGAGCAATCCTCCGATCGCATCGCCGGTCTTCTCAGCGACGCTCTCCGTTGCGTGACTGAGAAGGGCGGCCAGCGGCACGATGCTCAGGACCGCGAGCACGAACAGGGCCGTGTGAGCGGTGGGAGCCACATGTTCGACCACCAGCACGACCGGCACGAAGACCAGCATCCAAAGTATCGGATTGTGACGAATTTCCTTGAGCAAAAGATGCATCGGACCGCTCAATCGCAGGAAGCTTGACGGCGATTTCTGCGCGCCACGCGCCGATCGGGCTTGATCTAGCTCAATCCGCCGCCGGGAAGTCGCCGGTCACGGCGAGCCGAAATGCCCGTGTTTTTCGACCGGTCAGGAGCGTGTCCCCATGTACCGCTCGTGACTCCTTGACTTAGGTCAACCCGCGCTGATCCGGCCGTGTCTTTCTGCGCGCGGACATCACCAATGGTCACATCAGGAGTTTGCCATGACGAGGAACGCAGCTGTCGCAGCGGTTGCACTGTTGGTAACGACCTCGTCTCTCGCCCTCGCGGCGGAGACATCCTCGACTGTCGGAGTGGCGCCACCCAACGCCGCCGACCTGAAGAGCCTGACCGATATGCGCGTCGGCATTGTCAAAGCCGCCTTGCAGCTTACACCCGATCAGGAGAAATACTGGCCGGCCATCGAGGATGCGATCCGCACCAGAGCGAAGAATCGGCAGGCCCGGTTGGAGCAGGTCGCCGAACTGCACCAGAACGGCCCGATGGACGGCCTTCATGACGGCAATCCCGTCGAATTGATGCAGCGCAGAGCCGACCGGCTCATTCAGCGTGGGACCGACCTCAAGAAGCTCTCCGATGCCTGGGAGCCGCTCTACAAGACATTGAGTGATGATCAGAAGAGAAGGATGGCATTCGTATCGTTCGCCGTCATGCGCGGCGTACGAAATGCGATCGAGCAGAACGGCGGCCCGGAAGACGAGGACGAATAAGGACGAACGGTCGCGGTCCGCGCGCAAATGAAAAACGCCGCCCCCTTGCGGGGACGGCGGAAGCTACGCACGCAGTACTGGAACGGTTAGAGCGTTTTCGAGCGAAGTGGGCATCGGTTCGCGTGAAGAAAACGCGTCAAAATTAAAGAGCTAGTGCTTGCCGTGGTGCTCGGCGTGATGCCGGCTCGCCTCGGTGTGGTGGTGCTGGGCATGGCTGGCATGGCCATGGGCGCTGTGCGCGTGGTGCGCCGCCTTCTCGTGATTGCCCTCTTCGTGATGCTTGGCGGCTTCGCGGTGGTGCCGCGCCGCGTGCTCGTGATGCTCAGCTGCCTTGTGATGATGCTCAACGCCTGCGTGGTCGCTCATGATGATCTCCCGGTCTGGCGAATGAAGTCCGCCATCTTTAAGCAGCAGCGCTGACATTATGCTGACGGCTGCAAGACAGCTTTGTTGCGGCCGTTCATCTACCTTGCAGACCAGAACCATGTTGCGGCGCGCATCGTCGCCACAGCGTGCATCGGCCCCCGGTCACTCCGTCGGTGGAAAGCGATCGAAGGCCGGCAACGCATGCGCGGTTTCCATCCAGCGCAGGCGCTCGGCGACCTGGATATGCATGGTAGCCGGCAGCGCATCGGGATCATCATAGGTGCCGCTCTGGATGTCGATGAACCCGGGCAACATGTTGCTGTTGGTGTAGAAAAGCCCGCTGCCGCAATTCGCGCAGAAGTGCCGGCGGCCATGCTCGGAGGATCGGTAGATCGTGGGCTGCCCCTTGGTCAGCTTGAGTGCATCCTCGGCGACCATCACCCAGCCGACCATCGGCGCGCCGGCGTGGCGCCGGCAGTCGGTGCAGTGGCACAGCGCATGGACAACCGGTTCCCCGATGACCTCGTAGCGAACCTCGCCGCAATGACAGCCTCCGGTCACATTGCCCATGGTTTCCTCCGGTCGATCAGTGGTTTACCGGGTGGATAGCGCCGCACGCGCCCGAGCTTCAATGCCGCATCTTGCCGTTGCGTCCACCTGTCGCGCGGACGCTCACGAAATCGTCATCCCTGCCCTCGGCGCCCTCCCGGGCCCCGGGAATAAAGCCCCGGCCGCGCCGATCACCTTCCCGGAAACCCAATCCCTGGGACCACGGGAGACTTGTCATGAGCGGACACGATCACAATCACCACGATGAGGAGAAAGGCGTCAGCCGACGCAAGGTGCTGGAATGCATGACCTGGGCCGGCACCGGCGTGCTGTGGACGGTCACCGGCGGCGTGCCGCATTCGCTCGGCATCGTCGGCTCGGCGGCGGCAGCGGAAGCCACCACCGGCATGACCTTCATGCAGATCAGCGACAGCCATGTCGGCTTCGACAAGCCGGCCAATCCGAACGCCATCGGCACGCTGGAAGAGGCCATCAACAAGGTCAAGGCGATGCCGGTCAAGCCGTCCTTCATGATCCACACCGGCGACATCACGCATCTGTCCAAGGCGTCTGAATTCGATGATGCCGATCGCATCATCTCGCAGGCCAAGCTCGACGTGCATTACGTGCCGGGCGAGCACGACTTCATCGACGAGGAGGTCAAGCTCTACAAGGAGCGCTACGGCAAGGGCACCAAGGGTCCGGGCTATTATTCCTTCGACGCCGGCGGCGTGCATTTCGTCGGCCTCGTCAACGTCGTCGACCTCAAGGGCGGCGGCCTCGGCAATCTCGGCAACGAGCAGCTCGAATGGCTCGAGAATGACCTCAAGGGCCGCTCGAAGTCGACGCCGATCGTGCTGTTCGCCCACATCCCGCTGTGGACGGTCTATCCGCAATGGGGCTGGGGCACCGAGGACGGAGCCCGCGCGCTGGAATACGTCAAGGGCTTCGGCTCCGTCACGGTGCTCAACGGCCACATCCACCAGGTGATGCAGAAGGTCGAGGGCAACGTCACCTTCCACACCGCGCGTTCGACCGCCTTCCCGCAGCCGGCGCCGGGTGCCGCCCCCTCGCCCGGCCCGATGAAGGTCGAGGATGCCAAGCTGCGCAGCATGCTCGGCGTCGCCAGCATCAACTTCAAGCAGAACAGCCAGCCGCTGGCGATCATCGACACGCCGCTGCAAGGCTAAGGGACGAGACCGATGAGTTCGATCAATCGACGCGACTTCGGCATCGCCGTGGTCGCGGCCATGCTGCTGCCGGTCACGGCGGCGCGCGCCGAAGACACCGCGGTCCACATCGACAACTTCTCGTTCACGCCGAACCCGCTCGACGTGAAGGTCGGCACCACGGTGACCTGGACCAACCGCGACGACATCCCGCACACCGTGGTGTGCGCGGGCAAATTCCGCTCCAAGACCATGGATACCGACGGCACCTTCTCGTTCACCTTCACGGAGCCTGGCGAGTACAAGTATTTCTGCTCGCTGCATCCGCACATGACAGGCAGTATCAAGGTTGGGTAACGTGATCACCCATACAATCACAACCATGCCCGGCCGGTGGCCCTCAGCCCCCGGCCGGGCACAAGCCGTCTCTCGACATGCCGGGCAGGACACGATGGTTGTCAACGCGTCGCAAGACGATCCCGAAAAGGCGCGGCGCTTCCGCGAAGCCGCGCTGCCGTACCTTGACGACGCCTACACGCTGGCGCGCTATCTGCTGCGCGATGCCGCCGATGCCGAGGATGCGGTGCAGGAATGCTATCTGCGCGCCTACAAGCATTTCGACAGCTACCGGGGACCTGCGATGAAGCCGTGGCTGTTTGCGATCCTGCGCAATGTCTGCCGCGCCGAATATGCACGGCGCAAGACCGCCCCCACCGCGGTCGAGGAGCTGCCCGAAGGCGGCGAGCAGACCCCGCTGTGGAACGAAGCCCCGGAGACACCGGAAAAGCAGCTGCTGCGCCGCTTCGACGGCGACACCGTGCGCAAGCTGGTCGCGGCGCTCGCCGAGCCGTTCCGCGAGACCTTCGTGCTCAGGGAAATCCAGAATCTATCATACCGCGAGATCGCCGATGTCGCCGCCGTGCCTGTCGGCACCGTGATGTCCCGCCTCGCGCGCGCCCGCGCCATGCTGCGATCGGCATGGCTTGCGGAACAGGAGCAAGTGAAATGACCTGCGAGGAAGCCGAAGTGCTGGTTCACGCGCTGATCGACGGCGAACTCGACGCCGGCCATGCGCGCGAAGTGGAAGCCCATATCGAGGGGTGCGCGCATTGCGCCGCCTTGATGAAGGAGTATCAGGAGATCCGCCAGGCGATCGCCGAGAGCGACGTGCGCTACAAGGCGCCGCTCGAGCTGCGCCGCAAGATCGAGAAGGCATTGCCGCAACCGCAGACGCAGGCGCAGGCGGCGCCGAGCCGGCGCTCGGTGCTGCGCGGCTTCGCGATGGGCTCCGCGGTGTCGGCGATGGCCGCAACCGGCCTCGTTGCGATCGTGCTGCGCAGCGACGACGAGCAGCGCATCGAGAACGAGGTGGTGTCGGCGCATCTGCGCTCGCTGCAGGCCGGCCACCTGATCGACGTGGTCTCGACCGATCAGCATACGGTCAAGCCGTGGTTCAACGGCAAGCTCGACGTCTCGCCGCCGGTGATCGACCTCACCGCGCAGGGCTTTACGCTGATCGGCGGCCGGCTCGACTACGTCAACGCCCGCGAGATCGGCGCCGTGGTCTACAAGCGGCGCCAGCACGTGATCAATTTGTTCGTGGCGCAGACCGCGAACACCGAACGGAAGAGCGCGAAGATCTCGACCTTGCAGGGCTTCAATATCAGGCGCTGGAGCGACCGTGGCCTGAACTACTGGGCGGTCAGCGATCTCGGCGCCGACGAATTGACCGAGTTCGGCGACAAGTTCGAGAGCGCGATGCGCGCGAACAAGGAAGGGTGATTTTCGCCCCACTCATCGTCATTGCGAGGAGCGACGGTGACGAAACAATCCACACCTCCGCTTGCCGCGGGATGGATTGCTTCGCTCCGCTCGCAATGACGAATGAGATGATCGTGTAGCCCGGATGCAGCGCAGCGCAATCCGGGAACGATTTGACCCGTGTCGAGAAACCCGGATTTCGCTGCGCTGCATCCGGGCTCGACTAGTCGCAGATCGGGTATGACTGCTGGCGACCAACGATTCTGGGCAAGCGAAGGGTTTTCTCTCCCTTCTTCCGATTGGTCCAATTGCTGTTGTCAAAATTGCCGGTCAGGGCTTGAGCCGTTACCTTTCCCCTAAAGGTCATGACCTGTCCGTTGGAACCCTCAAGTGCAACCTTAAAGAGGATGTCCCCCTTCTTTGGATCGACGGTCGCCGCTCCAATCTGGGGATCACCGAGCTGCCCTTCGGCCAGCTGGTGGACGACGTAGTCACCTTCCTTCAGCCGAAGGAGAACAACTCGCATCCCGAGCAGGTCGCCCGACTCGGGATGATAGCAAACGTCGGAGTAAACGGCGGCGACGCTATCATCGGTCGGCGCGGCGTTGGCAAACGTCCCAGCAATCAATGAAAACGCGCCAGTAATCAACACACAGCGCAAACTACAAGCGATGGCCATGGACCGCATTGTTTGTAGCCCGAATGGAGGGAAGTGTAATCCGGGAATGGACTCACCAGTTTTGAGAACCCGGATTTCGCTGCGCTGCATCCGGGCTACAGGTTCGAACTCACGCCGACTTGCGCACCGCGTTGTCGACCAGCGTTTTGCCGAGCGACCAGATCGCGCCGGGCACCTTGTGGCTGCCGGCGATCACATCGTCGAACGACTTCTCGATCCAGCTGCAGTCCTCTTCGGTGATCGTGAGCGGCGGCAGCAACTTGATGGTGTGCAGGCCGTGGCCGGCGACTTGCGTGAGGATCTTGTGATCCTTGAACAGCGGCACCGTGATGAGCTGGCAGAACAGGCCCTTGTTGGCGGTCTCCAGCAGATTCCACGACGCCTTCAGGCGCAGCGATTTCGGCGGCCCGAACTCGACGCCGATCATCAGGCCCTTGCCGCGGACTTCCTTCATCAGTTCGTAGCCGGGCACCATGCGCGTCAGCGCAAGACGGAGCTCGGCGCCGCGCTTGGCCGCGTTCTCGACCAGCCGCTCGGCCTTGATGACGTCGAGCGTGGCGATACCGGCAGCCATCGCCAGATCGTTCTTGGCGAAGGTCGAGCCGTGCACGACCGCGCGGTCCATCTGGTTGAAGATCTTGTCGAAGATGTTCTTGCGCGTCAGCAGCGCGCCGATCGGCACGTGACCGCCGGAGAGCGCCTTCGCCAGCAGCACCATGTCGGGCTCGATGCCCCAGTGCTCGATCGCGAGGAACTTGCCGGTGCGGCCGATGCCGGTCTGAATCTCGTCGGCGATGAACAGCGTGCCGTATTTGCGGCACAGTGCCAGCGCGCCGGGCAGGAACTCGTCGGTGGGCATGTTGACGCCCTTGCCCTGGATCGGCTCGACAATGAACGCACTGACCTGGCGCGACGACAGCGCCTTCTCCAGCGCCTCGAGATCGTTGAAGGGGATCGCGGTGCAGCCCGGCAGCAGCGGCTCGAAGCCGCCGCGGAAATTCGAATCATCGGTCAGCGACAATGCGCCGTAGGACAGGCCATGGAACGAATGCCCGCAATAGACGATACCCGGACGACCGGTCGCGCCACGCGCGAACTTGATCGCGGCTTCGACGGTTTCGGCGCCGGAATTGGCGAAAAACACCTTGTCCAGGTATGGAACATGTTCCAGAAGCCGCTCCGCGAGCACGCCGGCGAGCGTCGAGACATCGAGCTGCACCAGATTGGGCAGGTCGGCGTCGAGCACACTCTTCAGCGCCTGGCGCAGGGCCGGATGATTGCGGCCAATCGCAAAAACGCCAAATCCACTCAATAGATCAAGGTAACGAGCCCCCTGACGATCGAAGAGGTATTGGCCTTGCCCCTTCTGGAAACCGACGTCGTAGCCGATGGTCTTGAGGACGCGAACGAGCTGCTCGTTGAGGTGACGCGTGTGCATGGCACCGCGCTGCCCCTCGCGCTCCACAAAAATCTCGGAAACGTCTAAATTGGAACTTACCATTCGTTACATACGTCGGTTGATGGCCATCTCGTCAACTTAAAACGCTCGCTAGCGGCGTTTTGACCCCCGCTCGGATCGTCTAGTTAAGCACAGGTTTGGACCATGTTGCACTGCCCAAGAACTTTCGCGCGTACAATAGCCTTTTCAGGTTTATTTTTGGCCACCGTATTATCACCGGCACTCGCAGCCGACCCGACCGGCGACTGGAAGGTCGCGGACGGTGTCGCCACCATCCGCGTCGCCCAGTGTAATGGCAACATGTGGGGTGCTGTGTCCTGGGAAAAAACCCCTGGCGGCAAGGATAAGAACAATCCTGATCCTGCAAAGCAGACGAGGCCGACGCTCGGCATGCCGATCCTGATCGACATGAAGAAGAAGGCCGGCGTCGATGCTTGGGAAGGCCAAGTCTACAACGCGAAGGACGGCCAGCTCTATAGCTCGACCATCAAGCCCGTCGGCACCGACCAGCTGGAGATCCAGGGTTGCGTGCTCGGCTTCCTGTGCGGCGGCGAGACCTGGACCCGCGTCGGCCCGCCGATCCCGGTGAGCGCGGCCGGCAATCCGGCCGCAGGCGCTTCGGCTGCGAAGGGCGCCAAGTCAGCAGCGCCGCAGAAGACCACCGGCTCCGTGGCGCCTGCCACCAAGCCCGGTCAAAAGCAGGGGACCCACGCGCCGGCCAACGCCAATGCGCAGGCCGACACGGTGGGCGATATCTGCCTGCTGCCGGACATCGCGCGGCCGACCCAATAACACAGGTTAACGGGCAACCCGGCCCGCTGACATCGCGGCTCGGCGGCGCTTGCCGCCAAGCCGGAGCGAAAGCGAACCGCCAACGCGTCAGGTGACGTCGTTGGCGATATCCTCCTCCTTGAGCGCCTCGCGCGGCTTGCCCATCAGCGCCGGCTGGAACAGCAACACCGCAGCCAGCGTGGTGACCAGCGAGAGTGCAAGCAGCTTGCCCATGCTCGCGGTGCCGGGATGGCTGGACAGCCACAGGCTGCCGAACGCGGTCGCGGTGGTCAGCGCGCTGAAAAAGATCGCACGCGTCAGGCTCGACTGCAGCAGATTCGTCCTGCCCTGCCGCCACGCCGTGACATAGTAGATCTTGAACGCCACGCCGACGCCGAGCAGCAGCGGCAAAGCTACGATGTTGGCGAAGTTGAGCGGCAGCCCGATCAGCACGCAGATCTCCAGCGTGACGATGCCGGCGACCAAGAGCGGCACCAGCGTCATCAGCACGTCGACGACGCGGCGCAGCGTCAGCCACAGCAGCAGGCTGATCGTGACCAGCGCCAGGATGCCGGCGTGGATGAACGCGTTCACGATCACATCGCCCGACTTCAGGATCGAGACCGGACCGCCGATCGCGGTCGGCTCGGCGGCGAGCACGGCGTCGGCAAAGCGGCGCAGATTGTCGTTGTCGTTCGGATCGCCCTTCGGCTCCGCCTCGACGCGCATCAGGCCGTCCTTGGTCTTCCAGCTCGCGACCAGTTCCGGCGGCAGGGTCTGCAGCGTGACGGTCTGGGCCTGCAATGTGTTGCGGAGCTGATCGAACACGATCTTCATCGGCGCGACGAAGACCTCCTGCGCCTTGTCGCGGGTCGCCTGGGTCGAATCGGCAAGCTTCTGCAGGGCGTCGGCGAGCCGGCGCGCGGCGACCGCACCCGGCCCCTTGCCGTCGCCTGCGGTCCTGCGCAGGCTGTCGACCGAACTCTTCAGCGACTCGACGTTCTCCTGATCCGACGGCGCCGGATCGACCGAGTCCGGGTTGAGCGCCGGGCCGAGCGTCTTGGCGGCCTGCGCGATCAGCTTCAGCTTGGCCGGCTGGTCGTCAGGCACGAAGCTGTCGAGCGACATCACGCGCGACACTTCCGGCAGCTTCTCGAGCTTGGCCTCGATCTTCTTGGCGTCGGCTTCCGAGCGCGTCATCACGTCGATGGCATTGGCGCCGGTGTTCGGATCCTTCCTGAGGTCGAGGAAGGTCGCGATCGATTCCGCCTGCTTGTTGCGCAGGTTGATCGGGTTGAAGTCGAACTTCATGTAGTGGAGCAGCGGCAGGCCCGCGACCGTGACCAGCAGCGTGCCGACGATGATCGGGACGCGATGCTTCTCCAGGAAGTGATCGACCGGCGCCAGGAAGGCGTAGCCGACCGGCTCCTTCTCTCCCGGAGGGTTGAGCAGGTCGAGCAGCGCCGGCAGCACCGTGATGCTGGTGATGAAGGCCACCAGCATGCCCGCGCCGGCGATCTTGCCGAGCTCGGAGATGCCCTTGTAGTCGGTCGGCAGGAAGCACAGGAAGCCTGCGGCGGTCGCCATCGCCGCGAGCGACAGCGGCACCGCGGAGCGGCGCGCCGCGTTCTCCAGCGCCAGCGTCAGATTGTCGTTCTTGAAGCGCTCGGAGCGGTAGCGCACGCTGAACTGGATGCCGAAGTCGACGCCGAGGCCGACGAACAGCACCGCGAAGGCAATCGAGAGCAGGTTCAGCGACCCGACCATCATCAGGCCGACCGCCGTGGTGATGGCAAGGCCGATGAACAGGTTCACGAACACCGCGAAGATGATCTTGCCGGAATGCAGCGCCATCCAGAGGATGATCAGCACGATCACCACGGTGCCGATGCCGTTGGTGATCGCGCCATCCTGCACGGTCGCGTATTCCTCGTTGGCGATCGGCACCGGACCGGTCAGGCGCACGCGCGCGTGATAATCGGTCGGAAATTTCAGATCGGCGGCCGCCTGGCGGATCGCATCGGTCGCGGCCTTGCCGGGCTCCAGCGCCGAATAGTCGATGATCGGCTTGACCTCGATGAAGGCGCGCTTGTCCGAATCGGTCAGCGGCTTGTCGCTGGTGAGCTCGCGCCAGGAGAAGGTCGCGTTGCCCTTGGCGAGGATGGTCTCGACGGTCTCGGAGATCAGGTTGAAGGGCGGGGCTGCGTTGTCGAGCTTGACCTGCCCGCGCTTGACGCCGGCAAGGCCGGTCTCGAGCGCGCCGGTCAGTCCGCGAATCGACGGATCGCCGGCCATGATCTCGATCAGCGGCGCGGCCGATTCGAGCTGCCCCGCGACCTTGCCGACTTCTTCGGTCGGCAGGAACAGGAGGCCGTTCTTCTCGAAGAATTCGCCGGAGCCGAGCGCGGTGATCGCCTCGAAGTTCTTCTTGTCGGCTTGCAGCTTCGCGGTGAGCGCCTTGGCGGCCGCGCTGGTCAGCTCGGGCGTCGCCGCCTCGACCACAGCCAGGATCAGCCGCTCGCGATCAAACGCTTCCTCGAACTGGTTGTCGCGCTTACGCCAATCCAGATCCGGCGAGATCAGCTTGTTGATGTCGGTGTTGATCGAGAAGTTGCGGGCCGTATAGAAGCCGGCCCCGATCGACAGCAGCACAGAGATAATCACAACCGGAAGGGCAAAACGCGTACAGGTCCTAACAACGGAGACGACAATATTTGTCAGCACTTCGTTTCTTTCTAATCTCGGGGAAGCATGGCCGAAAACGCTCGCTCTGTAGCGGAGTTCCCGGGACCGATCTAATGTTGTTTTGGTTACCCTCCTCGACGGAATGGCGAGGAGGTTCCAAACGACAGGGACGGCCACGAAGGGCCGGTATAAACCGCATCAGTGGGCAATAAAGTGACGAACAAGTGAGGGGGACGGAGGGTCGCAGGGCCCGAAATCCATACCATATTACCTCACATGAGCCTCTTTACTGATCGGACGGCCGCTAGAGGCGCTACCTTTTTGCCACAAATCCCTGTATTTCCATGCGCTTGGGGCGGCGATCCCATGCAGGAACTGTGACGGCGCGGACATTGCAACTGACGTTGCGACGTCCGACGTGAGGAGTGCGTTGCCGAAAAGGCCGCAGGGCATTGAACGGGATTGGTGCAATTTGCGTAACGGACGTCCGATGGAAGTTTTTCTTGCTCAGCCGCGCGGCTTCTGCGCGGGCGTCGTGCGCGCGATCGAGATCGTCGAACGCGCGCTTCAGAAGTATGGCCCGCCGGTCTATGTCCGCCACGAGATCGTTCATAACAAGTACGTGGTCGAAAGCCTGAAGAAGAAGGGCGCGATCTTCGTCGAGAACCTGTCGGAAGTGCCGGCCAGGGCCGTGACCGTGTTCAGTGCCCATGGCGTGGCCAGGAGCGTCGAGGAAGAGGCGGAAGCGCGCGACCTCCCGGTGCTCAACGCCACCTGCCCGCTCGTCACCAAGGTCCATAACCAGGGCAAACGCTACATCTCGCGGGGCCGCACCCTGATCCTGATCGGGCACGCCGGCCACCCCGAGGTCGAGGGAACCATGGGCCAGGTTCCGGCACCGGTTCTGTTGGTCCAGAGCGTTCAGGATGTGGCGGAATTGCGGCTGCCGACCGACGCGCCGGTCGCCTACATCACCCAGACCACCCTGTCGGTGGACGATACCAAGGACATCATCACGGCTCTTCAGGCAAAATTTACAGATATTCAAGGCCCGGACACCCGGGATATCTGCTATGCGACACAGAACCACCAATCTGCGGTAAGGGACCTGAGCAAGCTGGTGGACGTCATTCTGGTGGTGGGGGCCGCCAATAGTTCCAACTCGAACAGGCTTCGTGAGATCGGCACCGAGGTCGGCGTCGCGAGTTATCTCATTGCCGATGGGAGCGAGCTCAACCCGGATTGGCTGAAGGATGCGAAGGCCGTCGGCATCACGGCGGGTGCATCGGCACCTGAAGTCTTGGTCGACGATGTCATCGAGGCCCTGCGGCGCATCGGACCGGTGTCGGTCTCGGTCGTTCCGGGCCGAGAAGAGAATATCGAATTCCGGCTGCCAGCCGAACTGACTGCGGGCTGATCTGAACCCACTTCCCTTTGAATAAGTGCAGAAAGAAAATCGTCTAATGGCTATACCGTTCTTCAAGGAAATGCGTATCGGCGGCTATCTGATCAAGCAGAAGCTGCTTGGCCGCAAACGCTATCCGCTCGTGCTGATGCTGGAACCCCTGTTCCGTTGCAACCTCGCCTGCGTCGGCTGCGGCAAGATCGACTATCCGGATGCGATCCTCAATCGCCGCATGACTGCGCAGGAATGCTGGGACGCGGCCGATGAATGCGGCGCGCCGATGGTGGCGATCCCCGGCGGCGAGCCGCTGATCCACAAGGAAATCGGCGAGATCGTGCGCGGCCTCGTGGCGCGCAAGAAGTTCGTCTCGCTGTGCACCAATGCGCTGCTGCTCGAGAAGAAGCTCGATCTGTTCGAGCCGTCGCCCTATCTGTTCTTCTCGGTGCATCTCGACGGCCTGAAGGACCATCACGACAAGGCCGTGTCGCAGAAGGGCGTGTTCGATCGCGCCGTCTCGGCGATCAAGGCGGCCAAGGCGCGCGGCTTCACGGTCAACGTCAACGCCACCATCTTCGACGGCCATCCGGCCGAAGAGATCGCCAAATTCCTCGACTTCACCACCGAGCTCGGCGTCGGCGTCTCGATGTCGCCGGGTTATGCCTATGAGCGTGCGCCCGACCAGGAGCACTTCCTCAACCGCACCAAGACCAAGAAGCTGTTCCGCGACGTCTTCGCCCTCGGCAAGGGCAAGAAGTGGAACTTCATGCATTCCGGGCTCTTTTTGGACTTCCTCGCCGGCAACCAGGAATACGAGTGCACGCCCTGGGGCATGCCGGCGCGCAACATCTTCGGCTGGCAGAAGCCCTGCTATCTGCTCGGTGAAGGCTACGCCAAGACCTTCAAGGAGCTGATGGACACCACCGACTGGGACACCTACGGCACCGGCAAGTACGAGAAGTGCGCCGACTGTATGGCCCATTGCGGCTACGAGCCGACCGCGGCGACCGCTGCGATCAACAATCCGCTGAAGGCGATGTGGGTCGCGCTGCGCGGCATCAGGACCTCGGGCCCGATGGCGCCCGAGATCGACATGTCGAAGCAGCGTCCGGCGCAGTACATCTTCGCCGAACAGGTGCAGAAGAAGCTCTCGGAGATCCGCCGCGACGAGGCGGCTGCCGCCGCCGCCAAGCAGCAGCAGAAGGCTTCTACCGCCGCCTGATGCGCGCGGAGCACGGAACGATGAAAGGCCCCGGTTCAGCGAACCGGGGCCTTTTCCTTTGATCAGGATGCCGCCTGCTCTTCGCGGCGCGCTCGCAGCAGCTTTTCGATCTCTGCGGCGCGCGGCGCGCTGAGTGTGCCGCGCTCGATCCCGAGCGGGACATTGCGCAGAGCCAGTTCGCGATACAGCGCACCCGAGGAGGGAAAGCGTTCGTCCAGCGCGCTGATATGCTTGCCGATCGTTCCAACGTCGCCGCGCGCCACGCAACCGCCCATGCCGTTGGCCAGCCCCCCGTCGAGCACGGCCGCGACCGTCCCCCGCAGCAGCGGCATCATCGCACGCAGCGCGTCGGCCTCGCTGGCGCCAAAGCTCTTCCAGAGCTCGACGCCCTCCTTGAGGAGCGAGATCAGGAACGGACCGACATAGTAGGCCGAGGCATGATAGAGCGCCCGCACACCGGCCGGCAGCGCCAGCGGCTCGCACCCGATGCTGATGGCGAGCCGATCCAGCTCGCGCCTGAAGTCGGGCTCGGCCTCGATGCCGACGGTGCATCCGCGCAAACCCTCGAGCGCGACGTCGGGATTTGCAAACATCTGCATCGGATGGAATCCGCCGGTTGCGGCGCCCGCGGATTTCGCATGATCGAGCGCGGCCAGTTCGGTCGCGCCGCTGCAATGAACCACGCGGTGATGCGGCTGCCAGCGCAAATCGCGGCAGGCCGGCAGGATGGCGTCGTCGCTCACCGTGAGGAAAATCATGTCGCAGCTGTCCACGACCTGCTGCGCGTCCGTCATCGCGGTTGCCGACGGCACCCGGGAGCCGAGCTGCTGCGCGGCGTCGGCACCGCGGTTGTGGAAAGCCGCGACATTCAGGTTTGCGCGGGCGAAGGCCGGCGCCAGTGTCTGCGCCACGCGGCCGGCGCCGACGAACCCGATCCGCAACGCGGCCTGCGACGCGCTCATTGCGCGTAGCTCCCGTCGAGGCGATCGAGCCTGCGCCGCAATGCCGGCCATTCCAGCAGGCCGTAACCGGCTTGCTGGTTTTGCGCCGCTTCATTCAGCACCGGATTGGTGTCGCGCTCATTATCCAGTGTGATCTCGGTGCCGGCAAAGCAGGTCACCGTATTGCCGATCGCCAGTTCGCTCGGCGCGTGCAGCGGCCGGCCGCAGCCGAGCGCATCGACCTGGATGCGGCAGGCCTGCTCCAGCCAGTAGATCGCATTGAACGCCTGCGGAATCGTATTGCCGCAGACCAGGAGGCCGTGATTGCGCAGGACCAGCACATTGTTGCGGCCGAGATCGGCGACCACCCGATCGCATTCGTCGCGATCGATCGCCGGCCCCTCGAAATCGTGATAGCCGATCCGCCCGTGAAACCGCATCGCGGTCTGCGACAGCGGCAGCAGCCCCTCGGCAAGCGTGCTGACCGCAGTGCCTGCCCTGGTGTGGGTATGCAGGACGCACTTCACGTCGGGCCGCGCGCGATGGATCGGGGCATGCAGATAGAAACCGGCCACGTTGACGTTGTAGCCGTGGTCGGGCTGCAGCAAGGTGCGGCCCTCGATGTCGATCTTGACGAGGCTCGACGCCGTGATCTCCTCGTACAGCATGCCGTAGGGATTGATCAGATATTGATCGTCATGTCCGGGGACCTGCGCGCTGATGTGGTTGTAGATCAGGTCGGTCATTCCATAGAGCGCGACCAGGCGGTAGCACGCCGCGAGATCGACCCGGGTCGCCCACTCCTGTTCTCCCACGCGGGCCCTGACATCGTGGACGGCACAAATTTCGGTCTGAAGCATGTGACTTCGGCCCTTAGTGATGGATGACGGAAGCGCGCGCGACGATCCCGGCGAGGCCTTCCGACGAAGGCAGCGTGCCGAAGACATGCATCCCGCCCGCGCCAAGCCTCGAATGCACGAACAGATCGGCGGCAGCGGCGTCGCCATGCCTCAACATCTCGGCAGCCTGCAACGCATGCGCCATGCGGGTGACGAGCACCCTCGCATGCCCGTCGTCGGGATATCGTGCATGCAATCGATCGGCGAGATCGTCCGTGCTCTTGTCATAGACCGGGTTGAGGCCCCGGCTCGCGCGCAATTCATCGATGAACGCGTCACGGCAATCGGCGTCCCTCTGCATCGCTCGCAGCACGTCCATGCACATCATGTTCGAGGTACCTTCCCAGATCGAATTCAACGGCGCCTCGCGATAGAGCCGCGCCATCGCATTCTCCATGATGAAGCCGTTGCCGCCGTGCACCTGCAGGCACTCATAGGTGAACGCCGGCGCGCGTTGGCAATTCCAGAACTTCACCACGGGTGTCGCGACCCGCGCCAGCAGCCGCTCGTGGTCGCTGGTTTGCATACCGTCGGTCGCGCGCGCGACGCGGAATGCGCCGAGCATCGCCGCCTCGCTCTCGAGCGCGAGGTCGGCGAGCACGTTGCGCTGCATCGGAAGCTCGGACATCGGCTTGCCGAACGCGGTTCGCGTCTGCGCGTGGTTCAGGGCCAGGCTCAACGCCTGCCGCATCAGCCCGGCCGAGCCGACCGCGAAATCCAGCCGCGTCAGATGCGCATGCGAGAGGATTTCGGCGATGCCGCGGCCTTCTTCGCCGACCAGGATCGACCAGGTGTCGTGGTACTCGATTTCGCTCGACGCGTTCGAACGGTTGCCGCATTTGTCCTTCAGGCGCTGAATGTGGATGCGGTTGGTGCTGCCGTCCGGCAGCAGGCGCGGCACGAACAGGCAACTGACACCGGATTGGGTGCGCGCCAGCGTGTAGAATCCGTCGGCGACCGGCACCGAGAAGAACCATTTGTGCCCGGTGATCGCATAGATCTCGCCATGCGCGCCGCGCTCGACGAAGCGCGCAGTGGTCTGGGTCTCGCGCAGATCCGAGCCGCCCTGCTTCTCGGTCATCGCATAGCCGATCACCGCCGCACGCTTGGCCTCGATCGGAAGCCTACGCGGATCGTAGTCCGCGGCCAGCGTCCGCTCGCGCCACAGGCTGAATTGCGGCTTGCCGGAAAACCCAGCGATCGCGGCGTAAGCCATTCCGGTGGGACAGCCGACGCCGTTCTCGATCTGATTCCAGAGATAGCTCAACGCCGCGCGCGCCAAATGGCCGTGCGGTTCGCTCGTTGACCAGGCCAGGCTATGGACCTCGCTCTGGAACGCCAGCGCCATCAATTGATGCCAGGCCGGATGAAATTCGACCCAGTCATTGCGGTTGCCATAGCGGTCATGGGTCAAGAGCTTCGGTTCGTGCTCATTGGCGAGCCGCGCGGCCTCCTGCACAGATTCGGAGCCGGCATGGGCGCCGAGCGCGGAGAGCCTGGCCTGCGCCCACGGCGCCATCTCTGCGATCACGCCGCTCAGCGCGCGGTCGTCATCGAACGCGTTGAAGCCGAGCGCCGGCCGCGCCTGATTGCGAACCTCATGGGTCGCGAACGCACTGGCTTTTGCATCCGCGACGATAACCGGCTGAACACGCTCATTCATGCGGAGACTCTCGATACAGGGGTCAATTCAGGCGTGGCGTGGCGAAACAGCATGCGCGCGGACAGCCCTGCGATCGCCTGCGCGATCGTCCTTGCCGCATCGGAATCGGGGGCCGCTTCGGGCGCCAACGGGCCGACCAGTGCCTCCATGAAGGCGCCGGCCACGCAGGACGCCGCGACGTTGGCGTCGATCTCGACGAACTCGCCATTGGCGATGCCGCGCCGGACCAGCCTTGCGATCTGATCGGCCAGCGCCGCCCGGTATTTCAGGCGAGCCGCGTCGATCTCGGGGTCACAGGGTTCGGCGATCAGCGCGTAGGCCAAACGGCGGCCGCGCATCGCCCGGACCGCGAAGGTGTAGATCGCATCCACCAGACATTGGGACGCAGATCCCTCGGCCTCGACGATCGCGGCCACCACGGCCACCTCGCGCTCGGACACCAGGGCGAGCACCTGCGCGTACAGATCCGCCTTCGAGTCGAAGTAGCGATAAACGCTGCCGGTGGCCACGCCCGCCCGTGAGGCGATCAGGGCGATCTGGGCATCCTTCCACCCGCTCAGCGCCACGGCTTCCCTGGCGGCATCCAGAATGCGCGCCTTGGTCTCGACGAGTTGGTTGAGACGAACCGCAGCGATTGCCATAGTGAACCTTAATTCATGAACACAGGATCATAGTTCATAGTCAGCCGAATGCCAGTGCCTGTCAAGCATCCCCCGGCCACCTGCCGCCGCAAGACGGCACCCGGTCGTGCCAACGCGGCGGCGAGCGGGTGCCATAGGGCCTATGGATCCATTGGGAGCGTGGCGAGGGCGACAGCATGGCGGTATGCCCCTCGCCTCTCAGCAGGCAATACGGGCTGGCAGGTTCCCGCTGAGCGTGCGGAGCCGGAACGGCCTGGCGTCGACCCAACCGTCAGCGCCAAAGCAAAAGGCCCGATCGCGAGGCGATCGGGCCTTTGTTGTTTGGGCTTGATGCGGCGAGAGCCTCGGGACCTGGATCAGGCCGCCTTCGCCGTGATCAGAACGTCGTCCACCGGCATCAGCACGTCATTGCCGAGCAGGAAGCCGCGGCAGCTGCGCAGCGAGCGCAGCGCGCGGTTGAAATCGATCCCGGTCGACACCAGCGCCCGCAGCGTGCGCGGATTGCGCGCGATGCCGCGCAGCACCTTGCGCAGGTCGATGTCGCCGTTCGGCTTCACCGCGGATTTCGCCAGCTCCGGCAGCGCCCGGTGCGCGGGATCGCTGATCACGCGCAGTGCGGCGAACGGAATGCGTGCTTTGGCGGCATAGGCCGCCGCGATATGGCTCTCCATATCGACTGCGGCTGCGCCCGTCATCGAACGCAGCGCGGCCTTGCAGGCCTTCGCCGCGATCACCTCTTCCACGCCGGCGAGGCCGCCGCGGACGATCCGGCGGCGCTTCAGCGCGGCGCTGGCGATCATCTCCTCGTTCAGGGCGGATGCTGCCAGGAAACGCGTATCGCCCGACATCACTTCGGTCGCGACCACGACGTCGCCCGATTTGAGCGACGGGTCGAGCCCGCCGGCCACGCCGAACGAAATCACGCCACGGAAGGTGGTCGGATCCAGTGTCGCCAGCAATTCACGCAGCTGCTGCGGATCGCTGGAGCTACAGATGACGATCATGCCGGGGCCTGCCGCGATGCGGGCCTCCTGCACCAATCCAGTCACAATCAATACCGGCCGAGGATCAATTCTACTGCCCACGGTCTCGGCGGCCCCCGCCTCAACAATCACATCCCGACCCCTACCACCCTGCTATTGGTGCTTCTCAAATTCCGATACCGCGCCAGCGCCCAGAGCGGAAAGAACTTCGAGTAGCCATGATATCGCAAGTAAAATACCCGCGGAAACCCCGTAGCCGTGTATCGCTGCTCGTCCCACAGCCCTTTTTCCGTCTGTGTTGCCTTTAGGTACTCCACCCCCCGCGCAACCGCGGGATTTTCGACCTCTCCGGCCGCCATTAATCCAAGCAAGGCCCATGCCGTTTGCGAGGAAGTCGATGGCGCAACTTCATAACCCTTGTAATCCAGCCGGTAACTGACGGCGTCCTCGCCCCATCCGCCGTCCTGATTCTGGACCGACGCCAGCCAGTCGACCGCCTTCCGAATCATCGGATCGTTGCGATCGACGCCTGCGACATTTAGCGCACAAAGCACCGACCAGGTGCCGTAGACGTAGTTCAGGCCCCAGCGGCCGTACCAGGAGCCCTCGGCGAGCTGGGTGCGACGCAGGTAGGCAATGCCGTCGGCCATCACCTTGCTGCTCTCCGCAGTCTCGCCGAGCTGGCCCAGCATCGAGATGCAGCGCGCGGTGACGTCCTCGGTAGGCGGATCGAGCAATGCGCCGTGATCGCTGAACGGGATGTTGTTGAGGTAATATTCGAGGTTGTTGACGTCGAACGCGGCCCAGCCGCCGTCGCGGCTCTGCAGCCCCTCGATCCACTCGCGGCCGCGTGCGATCGCCTCGTCATATTCCCGGGTTCCGGTATGACGCCGCACGCGATCCATCGCCATCACGACGACGGCGGTGTCGTCGAGATCGGGATAGTGGTCGTTGTTGTACTGGAACGCCCAGCCGCCGGGACGGACGTCCGGCGCCTTGACCGCCCAATCGCCCTTCAGCTCGAGCACCTGGCGTGGCTTCAACCAGTCGAGGCCTTGCTTGGCCTTGGCGAGCGTATCGTCGCCGCCCGCTTCCTGCAGCGCATGGCAAGTCAGCGCGGTGTCCCACACCGGCGAGACGCAGGGCTGGCAATAGGCCTCGTCGTCGCCGATCACGAGCAGCTTGTCGATGCCGCGGCGGGTGATGGCGCGCGGCGGGAAATTCTCGTCCTTGCCGAGCGCCTCGTACATCATGACGATGTTGGCCATCGGGGGATAGATCGCGCCCATGCCGTCTTCACCGTTCAATCGCTCTTCGGTGAAGGCGAGCGCGGCGTCGATCGCGCGCTGGCGCAGGCTGTTCGGAAACATCGGCTCGATCGCGCGCAGCACGGCGTCGAGCGAGCGGAACAGATAAAACCAGCTCGCGCTCTGATGCGGCGCCTTCGGCGCCATGCGCACCGATTTCGGGTCCTCCAGGAACAGTTCGTCGATGCCGACGCCCTTCGGATTCTTGGCGCGCGGCTTCAGCGCGGCGAGCACCATCAGCGGCACCATCGTGGTGCGCGCCCAATAGGAGATCTTGTTGATGTGGAACGGCGACCACATCGGCAGCAGCATGATCTCGATCGGCAGCACCGGCGTCGCGCGCCAGGTGACGACGCCGTAGAGCGCGAGCAGGAAGCGCGTGAACACATTGCTGCCCGAAGCGCCGCCGCGGGACCGGATCGCCTCGCGCGCCCGCACCATATGCGGCGCGTCGACGGAATCGCCGATCATCTTCAGCGCGAAATACGACTTCACGCTGGCGCTCATGTCGAACGGGCCGTCATGCACCAGCGGCCAGCCGCCATGCGCGCCCTGAACGCGACGCAGATAGTTGCCGAGCTTGGCCTCGAGGGCGGCATCGACGGGCTCGGCGAGGTAGTGACGCAGCAGGATGTATTCGGCCGGAATGGTGCTGTCGGCCTCGAGCTCGAACACCCAGTGCCCGTCGGACTGGCGATAGCCGAGCAGGGCTTCCGTTGCCTTGGAGATGCTCTTCTCCAGCGCGACCGGATCGACTGCAACGCCGTGATCTCTCGAAAGCATTTCGCTCGATATCCTCTTCATCGCGGGCCGGCTGGAGCCGCGCCCACTCAACAGGTCGAATCTAACGCCTGGCCAGAACCAGATCTGCGGCGCGATCACCTGATCGCACCGATCCCTCGATGGTTGCTGGCAACCCGGTAGCAGTCCAATCGCCGGCAAGGAACAGGTTTTTCTGCGCCGTTGCGGCCCCAGGTCGCAGCGCGTTCTGCTCCGGCGTCGCCTCAAATGTGGCGCGACGCTCGCGCACGATCTGCCAGGGCGGCAAGTCGCCGGACACGCCGGACGCCTTGCAGATATCCCGCCAGATCGCCTGCGCGAGTTCCTCGCGCGGCATGTCGACCAGGCGATCGCCGTTGCTGATCGTGATCGATAGCCGCTGCGGGAACGCGAACAGCCACTCCACGAGGCCGCCGACCACGCCGAGAATGGGCGCGGCGTCGCGCGGCGGATCGACGCGGAAATGCGCGTTGACGATGGCGCGGAATTTGGTCGGCGTTTTCACGCCGGGGAGCAGCGATGCCGCAGCACGCGGCGGCACCGCGAGCACGACGGCATCGTCGGTCGCCAGCACGATCTTGTCGCCACCGCCAAAGTCGAGCTCGCTGACGCGATCACCGGACATGCCAAGCGTACGCAATTCGTGACTGAACTGGACGCTGTGCCCCCGCTCCTGCAGCAGCTTCACGGCCGGCTCGATCAAGACCGAGCTCAGGCCGTCGCGCGCGATCAGCGGACGGCAGGCCTGCCCGCCGGCAAGCAGCGTCTCGCGCACGATGGCGCCGGCAAGCCCGGCCGAGCCCTCCGGCGGATCGACGTTCAATGCCGCGAGCAGCAGCGGCTGCACCAGGCGGTCATACAGCGTGCCCTTGCAGGGAATGGTGTTGCCGACCAGCGCCTCGGTGCCGGCCCAGGCCAGCGGCGCCAATGCCAGATAGTCGCGCAGGGTGGTGTCCGGCACGCGGCGCGCCTCGTCGAACACCCACAGCGGCAGGCGGGAATCGCCGAGGTCGAGCTGCCAGCGCTGGCCGGTGGCCAGATCGACGAACGGAAACTGTGCGCGCGCGGGTCCGACGAGGCCGGCCTCGGTGCCGATCGAGCGCGCGTAGCCCAGCGCATGGCGATTGCCCGACAGCAAGAGATGGTTGCCATTGTCGATGGTCAGATTGGTCGCGGCGTCGAAATAGGAGCGGCAGCGTCCGCCGGCCTGCTGCGTCGCCTCGTGGACGGCCACCTTGTAGCCGCCATTGGCGAGCCGCACGGCGGCAGAGAGGCCGGAAATACCGGCACCGATGATATGAACGGTCTTTTGCATCAGATGATCGCGTAACGGAGAAGAATGCCGATCTTGGCCGCCTTGGACACACGCACCGGCTCACGCGGAGCGGCGAAGCCGCGCGCGATCAACAGATCGAGGATCGCACGGTAGTATTTCGACATGATCCGCGGCGCACGCACGGCGCGGCGCGAATTGCGCTTCATGATCTCGTCGGACTTCTGGAAATGCATCTTGGCGCGCTCGGCGAGCGGCGTGCACACCTTCGGCAGCGCGCGATCGGCGGTGACGCGTGCCGGGTCGTTATTGGTAATGCCGGCGTGCCAGAGCCATTCGCGCGGCAGATAGAGCCGGCCGAGCCCGGCATCCTCGTCGATGTCGCGCAGAATGTTGGTGAGCTGCAGCGCGCGGCCGAGATGGTAAGCGAGCTGGATGCCATCGTCCTCGGGCAGACCGAACACGCGCACCGACAGCCGGCCGACCGCGCTCGCGACGCGATCGCAATACAAATCGAGCGTCGCGAGATCCGGCGCGCGAATGTCCTGCGGCACGTCCATCTCCATGCCGTCGACGATCGCGACGAAGTCCTCGCGCTTCAGGCCGAAGGTCTTCACCGACGCGACATAGTCCTTGAGGCGCGCCGGCGGACGTCCCGCATAGAGCGCGTCGATATCGTCGCGCCACTGCTGCAGCGCGGCCAGCCGCTCCGGCCGCGGCCCGTCGGAATCGGCGATGTCGTCGACCTGCCGGCAGAAGCTGTAGATCTGGAACATCGCCTCGCGCTGCGCGCGCGGCAGGATCCGCATCGCGGCATAGAACGAGCTGCCCGACGCGGTGCTGTCGTAATTTGCGTTGGCCGCCGCCTCAGCACTCATGCGCCTGCCGCCGTCCTGGATGCTGCACGCCGTCCGGTCGCGCGCTGCGCGGTCTCGCCGGCGACGCCACCGAGGCTCTGCAACAGCAGCTCGACCTTGCTCAGATGCACACGCTCGCTGAGCGGATCGCGCACCTTCAACATGTTGACGATCTTGTCGGCGAACGCCTGGATCACCGAGATCTCGAGCCCGAGCCGGAAATCCTTCACCTCAGCGGCGAGCGACTTGCTCTCATCGAGCAGCGCTTCGGTCCGCACCGCGAGTGCCTGCAGGCACTTGAGCAGGGCCGGCTGCGACTTCGCCTCGCCGAGCATCTCGACGGTTGCGCCCGCGGCGGCCAAGGCATCGCGCGGCAGATAGACGCGGTTCAGGTTGCGGTAGTCCTTGCCGCAGTCCTGAAGATGATTGTTGATCTGCAGACCCGCGCAGAGCGCATCCGACGCCGCCCAGGTCGAAACATCCTCGCCATGCACGTCGAGCATGAAGCGTCCGACGGGCATCGCCGAGTACCGGCAATAGTCGATCACGTCATCCCAGGTCTCGTAGCGCAGCTTGGTGACGTCGAGGCGGAACGCGACCAGCACGTCGAGCGCGTGCCGCGGCGGCATGCCGCGCTCGGCCAAGGCCCGGCGCAGATTGACGGCCTCCCTCTGCGTCTCGCCATTGCCGAGCAACTCGGCCTCCATGAGGTCGAGGTAGCGCAGCTTCTCCTCCGCCGGCAGCGTGGCGTGGTCGGCGATATCGTCGGCGGTGCGGACGAAATTATAGAACGCCAGGATCAGGGCACGATGCCGCGGATGAATGATCCACGATGCGACCGGAAAATTCTCGTCGCGATGGGTCTTTCCGGATCGCAGGTCGCTCGCGGTGGTCATGGGAAATTTGGGCTACACCTGGTCAGGGCACGACGCAGGCGCGAAAGCTCGGCGCATGCGGGGGATTTGCGAGCCCCATATAGGGGAATACGCCACCAAAACCAATGCTATCTGTGACCGCCAGCATATGTGGCCGCGGCCGGCATGGCTGCCAGCCGCGGTGTCGATAGCGGTCCCTTGAGACCTGAATTCGGTCTTACTGGCCGTGGGTCTTCAGCACCTGGTCACAGGCGGCGCTGATCTTGCTGCGGTTCTGCTGCAGGCAGGCGAGAATGGTGAAATCGCCCTGATCGATCACGGAGCGGCAGTGACGCTGCACGTCGCGCGTGCAGGCCTTTTGCTCATCGGGTGTACCGCGTCCCTGCTGCTGCTGGGCGACGGCGCTGGACGCGAGCGGGATCGACAACAGGGCAAGTGCCAAGAGAAATTTACGCATCGTATTCCTTCATTTCCGACAGCAGAAAATCTGTTCCCGAAAAGCGCTTCGGCATGGCCGGGACGGATTTTGGGGATTTCAGACGCCACGTAACGCGGCAACGGACTGACGACAAGCACCGCTAAATGCGGCTAAATTTGCGGCGCTGTAAACCCCCGCATAAGCCGTTGATTCACAACAATGATTCATGCCATCACTTTGTCGCGTTCAGGTATTGCGGATGGCACCCGCGCAAAGCTACATCGATCACAGAGGCCGACGGTTTCTGATTCTGTTCGGTGACAATATTCGGCGTCGCGCGCCGATTCTGTCGTTTGAACCTAACATTCTTCGGTGACACTAAACCTTCGATGCGGCGAGACGCTTTCTTGCGTAAGGAGCGTTGATTTTGATGGGAAAATTCACAATGAAACTGTTTGGTTCCAGCCTTTATGGTCAGGCTCTCAGGGCTGTGGGCGTCGGCGCCGCGCTGATGCTGTCCGCCTCCGCCGTCCATGCCCAGGCCAGCGGGCCGTTTGCCGGTTTTGCCGGGTCGTGGACCGGAACGGGCACGGTGGCGTTGTCCAACGGCACGACCGAACGCATTCGTTGCAAGGCGGATTACAAGGTCGCGCCATCGGGCATGAACCTGAAGCAGTCCCTGCATTGCGCCAGCGACAGCTACAAATTCGACCTCTCCAGCGACGTCACCAGCCAGGGCGACCGGATCTCCGGCAACTGGAGCGAGGCGAGCCGCAACATCTTCGGTAATCTGCAGGGCACCGCAGGCGGCGGACGGATCGACGTGTTCGTCGAGGCGTCCGGTTTTGCCGCGAACCTGAACTTGCAGACCAACGGCTCCAAGCAGGTCGTGCAGATCGACTCCAAGGGTGAGATCCGCGGCGTCTCGATCACGATGACGAAGAGCTGACGCTCCCGCCGATTTCGCAGGCGAATAAAAAAGGCCCGGTTCCGAACCCTTCGGAACCGGGCCTTTTGTTGTCAGCACATCAGGCCTTTTCGATCGGCGCCGGCTGCCCGCCTTTGCCGCGCAGCTTTTGCGACAGGTTGATCAGGAACATCGAGGTCGGCCGCAGGATGAAGAGATCCGCGACCAGCGCTGCGACCATCGAGAACGCGCTGAGCCAGCCGAACAGACGCAGCGACGGCAGGTCGGAGAACACGGTGACGACGAGGCCGCAGGCCAGCACCACCGTGGTCAGGATCAGCGCAGGACCGACCAGGACGGTGGCACGCTCGACCGCGAGTTCCGGCGTGACACCGGGCTTGGTCTCGAGCCGCAGGCGGTTGAGGAAGTGGATGGTGGCGGAGAGCCCGAGGCCGAACGACACGGTCAACGCCACCACGCTGGCGAATTGCAGCCCCTCCCCGAGCAGCCACAGCACGGTGCCCGACAGCACCACGGGGAAGATGCCGGGCAGGATGCAGGAGAACATCACCACGACCGAGCGGAACGCGAGCCCGATGAAAACTGCCACCAGCAGGAATTCAACGGTCAGGCCACGGTTCAGTTTTTCGATCATGTTGGCGCTGTTGCGCGCTGCGATCACCGATAGGCCGGTGACCGCGATCTCGTAACCGGGATGCTCGGCGCGGACCTTGTCCAGCGAGCTATCCAGCTTGTTCACCACCGGAAGCAGCTGGCTCGAGTCCAGATCCGGAACCCGGCCCGACACCACCACCGCATCCTGATCCGCCGAGATGAAGCGGCGCACCAGATGCTCGGGAATCACGCCGACATACTCCTTCAGCGTCGCGACATCGTTGCTGCCGGCCTTTTCGGCGAGCCAGCGGCGCAGGGTTTCCAGCGACCAGACGTTGCCGACGCCCGCCGCGGTTTCGACCATCGCGTGGACGTCGGCGATCGTCTTCAAGGTCTCCGGCGAGTAGAGCGATTGACCCTTGGGGAATTCGATCAGCACGTCGACCGGATTGGCGCCGGTCAGCTTGGCGTCGAGCCGGCTCGACGCCGCCACCGCCTGCCGCTTGTCCGGCACCTGGTCGGCGAGCCGGTAGCGAGGCTCGAGATTGGCGTAGATGATGCCGAGACCGCCGACCACGATCACCGCGATCAGGCTGAACAGCCCGGGACGGCCCACCATGCGCACCGCGATCCAGTAGCAGAAATTGCGCAACGCCTGGACGCCGGCATCGGCGCCCTGGAACTTGACCGCGAACACTTTTTCGTTGCGTACCAGAAGCATTCCGAACGCAGGCACCAGCGAGAGCACTGCGATCAGCGCGATGATGGTCGCGGCGAGCCCGGCCTCGCCGAACTTGCGGATCAGGTCGGAATTCGAGAATTGCAGCGCGATGAACGAGATGCCGGCAGTGCCATGAGTCAGCACGCAAGCCGGACCGACCACCATCACCGCGTTCCTGAACGCGGTGTACTTGTCCTGGCCGGCGATGAGGCGGTCTCGTGCCGCAAACGTCAGCTGCATCGAGTCGGAGAAGCTGATCACCATGATGAGCGGCGTCATCACGTTCAGGAACATGTTGAGATTGAAGCCGGCCCAGCCGAGGCCGCCTAGCGCCAGAAGGATCGCAATGATCGGCGGGAATGCGGCGATCACCATGAACGATATCTTGCGGAAGAAGATGATCGCGATAATGCAACCGGCCAGAATGCCGAGGATATTGTAGGTCAGCCCGTCGCGCTTGACCGCGTTGCGGATCTCGAGCTGCATAACCGGAACGCCGGAGAGCTGGGCGTTGAGTCCGCTACCGCTGAGATCGTCGGCCATGATCTTTCTCATGTCCGCGACGACTTTGCTGAGCTTGTTGCTGCCGACGACCTCAGGCTCGAGCGACAACACGATCAGCGCGAGCGTTCCATCCTCGGACAACAGCTTGCCGCGAATGATCTCGTTGGATTTGACGGTCTCGACGAATTTGTCGTAGGCGGCGCCTTGCGGCAGCTCGGACGGGAACAGCGCGGCCGGCAGCTTGCCGGGCTCGGGCGCCTGACGCGCCGAAAACAGCGAGACCAGACCGCGCACGCCCTCGACCAGCTGTAGGTCGGTGACCATGTCGCGCACCTTTTCGAGGTTCTCGCGCGCAAGGAGCGTCTTGCCCTCGATCACAACGAGCACATCGAACTCGGTCGCGGGGAAGCGTTTGGTGACCGCTTCGTACTGCTTGTAATCCTTGGAATTGGAACGGAACAACTGGCTGAGCGAGTCGTCGATCTTGATGCGCTCGATGCCGAAAACGGCCGCGACCATCAGCGCGAGCAGGATGATGACAGACAGGACCGGCGCCTTGATCGCGATCAGGCCAATACGCTCCAGCCCGAATGCGATGCTCGGGCCCGCGTGTGGCTCTTCGACCTTCTCGACGTGGACCTGACTTTCGGTGTTCTTTTCGAGCATGCCCTGTCCAGTTCTGAAAACGGCTCAATCTGTCTAGCTTGGGTCTAAAGCGCGATGAGATCGGGTTGAATCATCGCGCTTTAGCGTCTTGTTTGCGCATGATCTTTTCGGAAAACCGCTTGGCACTTTTCCGGATCATGCTTCAGGGGCGCGAATGAGGCGGGTGAGCGCAACCGATCGGCGCTAGTCCTTGAAAACACGCGAATATTGACCGGCGCCGGTTTTACCTGTCCGCCCCTTCGCTCGCAAGCGCGAGGCTCGCGCCAAATCGACCGGGAACCGCCGATCCCCAGCATTAAGTAACTGATTTGCCACACCCCGGGAGCGCATTCTGTGACGATCCACCGCCGCTTTCATCTTTCAGCGCGACCCCCGTGATCTGGCGCGCCAGTCCCTCACGCACAAGCCACGAAATCCTGAACGCGGCTTCCGCATAGCTCAGCCCGGCGCGATGGATGTTGGAGACACAGTTGCGGTCGGCGTCGGTGAGACCGATCCGCGGCGCGAAGGTCAGATAGGCGCCAAGGCTGTCGGGCGCGGAAAGGCCGGGCCGCTCGCCGATCAGCATCACCAGCATGCGAGCGCCGAGGATGGCGCCGATCTCGTCACCGAGCGCGACCCGCGCGCCCGATGCTGTGATCACCGGTCCCGCGTCGATCCTGTCGGCCGCAAGTTGCGGCACCAGATGCCGGACCAATTCGACGGCATGCACATTGACCGCGGTCGGGGACAGGCCGTCACCGATCACGATCGCGCAGGAGCACGCGGTGATACCGCTCCCCTCCAGCGATCGTCGTGATGCGGAATCCAGCATGCGGCCGAGATCGGGCCGGCGCAGATAGTCGCGCCGGCTGGGCGCCTGGCTCGACACCTCGCGCGGCGCGAGGCCGAGGCCGGCAAGACCGGCCGCAATCCCGCTGACGTCGAAAGCCGCGTGAACCGCGTCGCGGGCGCGGGCATGGTCGAGCGTGAAGGAGAGCAGCGCATTGGTCGGCAGGCTGGCCCCGGATCGGCCGAGACCGACGCGGGCCGGCGTCAGGTCGCGCAGATCGGGCAGCGAAGGGGATGATGGCGCCGGCGGTGTCGTCATGCTGTTATTCGGCGGGAACGGAAGCCTCGCGCAGCCGGATCGAGTAGTTCGAGGCGTTCTGCCGGCCGCTGGAGGCGGCACGCGCAAACGTGATCAAGTGATGGGCAACCAGCGTCGCCGAGATCAGCCCCTCGATGTCGCCGCGCTTGAGCCGGCCCAGCGCAAATTTCCAGAACACGCGCCTGTAGTCGCCGAGCACGCCGACCTTCCAGAAGATGTTGCGCAGCATGATCAGGCCGCGCCGGATGTTGGCCCAGCTCTTCATCTCCGGGCTGACCGGCACCTTGATGCGGTTGGCATAGGTGTAGTTGCACTGATGCAAATAGCGCGCGAACAGCGTCTTCGGCTCGTAGGCGATTTCCATGCATTTGCGCCAGGAACTGACCACGTCCTCATAGGGCAGCAGGAACTCGACATTGGAGTCGCGACCGTCGTCATGGACCAGCCGCCCGGCCTTTTCGAGCCGGTCCCACAGCGGCGTCTTCGGCAGCGCCTGCAGCAAATTGATGGTGAGGAGCGGAATCCGGGACTCCTCGACAAAGGAGATCAGCGCGTCGCCGGTCTGGGGCTTGTCGGTATCGAGCCCCATGATGATGCCGGAGACCACCTCCATGCCGAACGAATTGATGGTGCGCACGCCCTCCAGGATCGGAACCATCATGTTCTGATCCTTGTGCATCGCCTTCAGCGCATCGGGATCGGGCGTCTCGATGCCGACGAAGATCGTCACGAAGAAGGCTTCGCGCATCTTCTCCAGGATCTCGGGGCGCTTGGCGATGTTGAGCGTCGCCTCGCAGGCGAGCCGCGTGACGTAGCCGGTCCGCTTCTGCCACTCGATCAGATGCGGCAACAGCTCGCTCGCCGCCTTGCGGTTGCCGATGAAATTGTCGTCGACGAAATAGACGGTATCGGTCGCGCCGCATGCGCGCAGCTTGTCGAGCTCGGCGATGATCTGCTGCGGCGACTTCAGGCGCGGATTGCGGCCATAGAGCCCGGGGATATCGCAGAACTCGCACTGATAGGGACAGCCCGAGGAGAACTGGATGCTGCCGAGGAAGTACTTCTTGGTTTCGGCGAGCTCATAGGCCGGCAGCGGAAAATCCGTCATCGGCAGGCGGTCGATGGTCTTCAGCACCACCTGCGCGTCGGGACGGCTGGTGTCCTCAGCGAGGCGCTTGATCAGCTCATTGGTGGCGTCGCCGAGCTCGCCGACGTGAAGGTAGTCGAATGACGGATAGTAGTCCGGGCAGGCGCTGACCGACGGACCGCCGATCGCGACCACGAGATCGTGGTCATGCGCGCGATGACAGATGTCGTTCATCTGCTGGCGCTGGATGTGCATACCACTGACGAACACCGCGTCCGCCCACTCAAAATCCTCCGCCGTTGCCGGACGCAGGTTCTCGTCGACGAAACGGACCGGCCAGTTCTCGGGAAGATAGGCGGCGATCAGCAGCAGGCCCTGCGGCGGCATGAACGCCTTGACGCCGTCGGTCAGGGGGTAGGCGTGCTCGAAGGTGCCAAACGACGACGTATAGCGCGGAAAGACGCAGAGGATACGCCGAACTGTGTTTATGCCCTCAGCTCTCATCAAATGACCCCGAAGCACCTGCAAATCTAACCACGGCGCGGAACGCTGGGCCAGAAATTCTTCAACATTGTGGCACTACTTAACGTCACAACGATGAGATAGTTGCTCTGCAGAATATCGCTATCCCGTCACGTCAAGAGCCTGGCAGCGAGGTCGGGCAGCCGCGCCGTATCGGCAATCAGGCGGAAGTCCTGCCCGGCAAGGCCTGCGCGCAACAGCCAGTCGTCGAATTCGGGCGCCCGCCTCAGACCGAACAGGTCGCGGATGTAGAGCGCATCGTGAAACGATGTCGACTGATAGTTCAGCATAACGTCATCCGCGCCCGGCACGCCCATGATGAAGTTCACGCCGGCAGCCGCGAGCAGCGTCAGGAGATTGTCCATATCGTCCTGATCGGCCTCGGCGTGGTTGGTGTAGCAGACGTCGATCCCGAGCGGCAGGCCGAGCAGCTTGCCGCAGAAATGATCCTCCAGCCCGGCGCGGATGATTTCCTTGCCGTCATAGAGGTATTCAGGACCGATGAAGCCGACCACGCTGTTGACGAGCAGCGGATCGAACGCGCGCGCCACCGCATAGGCCCGCGCCTCGCAGGTCTGCTGATCGACCTGGTGGTGGGCATTGGCCGACAGCGCCGAGCCCTGCCCGGTCTCGAAATACATCACATTGTCACCGACCGTGCCGCGGCGCAGCGACAGCCCCGCCTCACGCGCCTCCCGCAACAGCGACAGGTCGACGCCGAAGCTGCGGTTGGCGGCCTCGGTGCCGGCGATCGACTGGAACACGAGATCGACCGGCAGCCCCCGTCCGATCAGTCCGAGCGTGGTCGTGACATGGGTGAGCACGCAGCCCTGCGTCGGGATCTCGAGCCGGGTGATGATGTCGTCGAGGAGCCGCAGCAGGGTGCCAATGACCTTCGGATCGTCGCTCGCCGGATTTATGCCGATGCAGGCATCGCCCGATCCGAGCAGCAGCCCGTCGAGGATCGAGGCGGTGATGCCCTTGGGGTCGTCGAACGGATGGTTGGGCTGCAGCCGCGTGCTCATGCGCCCGCGCAAGCCGACGGTGTTGCGGAAGCGGGTCGTCACCTCGCATTTCTTCGCCACCAGGATCAGATCCTGGTTGCGCATCAGCTTCGACACCGCCGCCACCATCTCCGGCGTGATGCCGCGCGAGATCTTCCTGAGCGCATCAGTGGTGGCGGCATCCGACAGCAGCCAGTCGCGGAAGCCGCCGACGGTCAGCGACGACACCGGCAGGAAGCCGGCAACGTCGTGGCTGTCGAGGATCAGCCGGGTGACTTCGTCGTCCTCGTAGGGGATGACGGGCTCATCGAGGAATTGCTTGAGCGGCACGTTGGCCAGCGCCAGCCGTGCGGCAATCATCTCCTCCGCACTGTCGGCTGCGACGCCGGCCAGGCGATCGCCGGAACGCGGCGGCGAGGCCTTGGCAAGCAGGATGCGCAGATCGTCGAATGCGTAATTGGTGGCCTCGATGGTGTGACGATAGAGCATGGGAATTCGCGTCGCGGGCTGGGGCAGCGTAACCTAGCACCTCTTTGCGAAAGTCGCGCCATCAGCTTCGCCCGGTGCGCCCGCTGATGTTGATGGATGATGATGATGGCGGCGCGTCATTGGACAGCGCGGCCAGGCCAGCGGAACCCGGCAGGCTCGGTGCGCCATGTAAGACCTTGGTATTATTTAGAGATTTTAACGGTTGCGGCCACGGAAAACGCACGCATTAAGAAATTGTCCATGAAGATTTTGCATAAGCTTTAGTCGGCCGAAGGTACTCCCCGGCCTCTTGGAGTGCCCGCAATGCCCGCCCCCGCCACATCCCCCATCTCCACATCCGGGCCTCAAATGGCATCCCGATTCTCGCTTGCTGCCAGGCTGTACTCGACGTTTGCGCTGATTGCGGCGCTGACCGCGGCCATCACGTTCCTGTCCGAATACAATGCGCGGCGCAATGCCGAACTGACCGAGGCGGTCGACCTCGCGAGCCGTGCCGCACTCAATGTCGAACGGGTCAATTCACTGGTCTATGCCGTGGTGATGGAATCCCGCGGCATCTACATGTCGACCGACCCAGCGGCAGTGAAGAAATACGGCGCCGGGCTGCTGGCATTCAACGAACGCATTCTCGGCGTGGTGAAGAATTGGGAAACCCTGGTGCAGGCCGACGACGCGGCCCAGTTCGCCGTGTTCAAGAAGCGCATCGAGCAGTTCGTCGAATTTCGCAAAGAGCTGGTCCGCCGCGGCATCGAGATCGGCGCCGCAGCCGGCCGCGAGTGGGGCGACAACGACGCCAACCGCGACGTGCGCACCGCACTGAACAAGGATCTCGAGGCGCTCTCCAAAGTCTATGCCGAACGCAGCAAGAGGCTGGCGCAGCAGACCGACGCCAACCGCACGATGGCGCTGGTGCTGACCGGGCTCGGCGCGGCCGCCCTGATCGTGGTGCTGCTCGGCGTGCTGATCATCGCCCGCTCGGTGGCCCGGCCGCTGTCGCAGATCACCACGACCATCAAGCGCGTCGCCGAGGGCGCCGACCATGTTGAAGTGCCGCATGTCAATCGCGGCGACGAGATCGGCGCGCTGGCACGCGCCATCAAGGTGTTCCAGGAGGCGATGGACCGCAATCGCAGCCTGAACGCGCAAGTCGTGCAGGATTCCGCGGCCCGCGACGAACGCGGCCGGCACATCGAGGACTTCGTCGAAGCATTCCGCGGCACCATCGGTGAGGTGCTGCGCGCGGTGCACGACAATGCCGCGACGATGCGGCAGACCGCGCAGACCATCGCAACCGTCGCGACGAGCGCCAGCGGCCGGGCGGTTGCGGCGGCAGGCGCGACCGAACAGGCCTCGAGCAACGTCTCCGCCGTGGCCGGTGCGGCCGAAGAGCTGTCCGCCTCGGTCGAGGAGATCGGCCGCCAGGTCAAGCAATCCTCCGGCGCAGTCGATCAGGCCGGTGCGCGCACCGACCGGTCGATCACCGAGATCGAGAGCCTTGCCGCCACCACCCAGCGCATCGACGGCGTGCTGAGCCTGATCCAGGCGATCGCCGAGCAGACCAATCTGCTTGCCCTCAACGCCACCATCGAGGCTGCCCGTGCCGGCGATGCCGGCCGTGGCTTCGCTGTCGTCGCGCACGAGGTCAAGGCACTGGCCGGGCAAACCGCGAAGGCGACCGCCGAGATCAGCGAGAATGTCGGCCTGATCCAGGCTTCGACCCGCAACTCGGTAGCCGCCGTGCGCGAAATCGGCCAGGCCGTGCGCGAGATCAGCGACGTCACGTCGAATATCGCAAGCGCGATCAGCCAGCAGGACGCAGCCACGCGTGAAATCTCCGCCAACGCGCAGATGGCCGCCCAGGGCAATGAAACCCTGGTAACGAATGTCGGCTCGCTCCGCGACGACATGGACCAGACCAGCAAGGCGGCGGAATCAGTGCTTGCGGCATCGAATGATCTGACCGCAACCGCCGAGACGCTGTCGCGCGAGGTCGAGCAGTTCTTCCGCAACCTGCGCAGCGACGCCGCCGACGGCCTGCAGCGGACCGGAACCTGAACGGATCAGACCGACCGTCGCGGTGCCCGCGACCGGTTCCGGCCAATCCGGAATGGTTAAGACTCTCCCAATCCGCGCGCGCAAATTGCCAACGCTTGAGGTCGCCTTTCTCAATTTGATGCCCCCATAGAAAGTGGCAACGCGCGGGGGCGCCGAGAATTGGAAGCGAGCAATGAACGGGCTCATGCCAAAGCCGAAGGCGGTGCCGACCAAACGGCTCCTTGCGCTCGGGATCGGCCTCGTTTTGTGTTTTTCGGCGATCTGCGCATCCATCCTCTGGGAGATGGCTGGCAAGGACTATCAGCATGCGAAGGAAGGCGCGACCAACCTCGTCGCCTCCATCGCGAGCGAGATCGACCGCAACATCGAGCTCTACGACCTGTCGCTGCAGGCCGTCGCCGACGGCGTCAAGCTGCCGGAACTCGCCAAAATCAGCCCCGAGCTTCGCCAGGTCGTGCTGTTCGACCGCGCCGCCACCGCCAAGGATCTCGGCTCGATCCTCGTGCTGAATGCGGCAGGAGACGTCACGCTCGATTCCCGGACATTGACGCCGCGGAGCGCAAATTTCGCCGATCGAGACTTCTTCCGGGCGCACCAGACGCGCGCGAACGGCGGACTGTTCATCAGCGCTCCCTGGGTTACTCCGGACGGCGAGTATCTGATCAGCCTGAGCCGCCGCATCAGCAATGCCGACGGATCTTTCGCCGGCGTGGTCGCGGGCAGCATGCGGCTCAGCTATTTCCACAACCTGTTTCGCAAGCTGAACTTCGGCTCCGGCGACAGCATGGCGCTGTTCAACACCGATGGCATCATGCTGATGCGAATGCCTTTCGACATCGGCAAGATCGGGCAAAGCATCAAGGACTCCCTGGTCTTCAAGCAGTATCCGGCACGGCAATCCGGCTCCTACGTGACGAAATCGATCGTCGATCATGTCGGCCGCCTCTTTGTCTTTCAGGCGGTCGGACAGCATCCCCTGCTGATCATCGAGGGTCTCGCGTTGGACGGCATCTATGCCGACTGGTGGCAACAGCTCTGGCTGATCGGCAGCGTCGTGGCGGCGCTCTGCGGCTTCTCGATCATCCTGATGTTCTACCTGCTGGCCGCGCTCAAACGGCGGGCCGCTGCAGAAGGCCGGCTTGCGCACCTCGCGAGCACGGATGCACTGACCGGCCTCGCCAACCGCCGCAGGCTCGACGATACCCTCGACGTCGAATGGAGTCGCGGCATGCGCGCAAAGTCGCCGGTCTCGCTTCTGATGATCGACGTCGATCATTTCAAGGCGTTCAACGACACCTACGGACATCAGGCCGGCGACGTCGTGCTCGCCACCGTGGGACGGTGCATCGCAGACAGCACCAAACGCGCAACCGATCTCGGAGCGCGCTATGGCGGCGAGGAGTTTTCGGTGCTGCTGCCCGGCATCGGCAAGGCGGGCGCATTGGAAGTCGCCGAACGGATTCGCGCAAAGCTGACGGCCGCGCGCGAGTCCGAGCATGAATTGCCGACCGTCAGCATCGGACTGTCTTGCCTCGTCCCCGACCACGAGCGCACGTCGCGCGATCTGGTCAAGGCGGCGGACCTCGCGCTCTATCAAGCCAAGGCCGAAGGCCGCGACCGCGTCATCGTCAGCCCGATCGGGTGGGACAAATCGGGCAAACGGCACGTGGCCTGATCGAGATCGCGCCGGCGCAATCGCGCGCCCGCGCCGTCCTTCTCACTCCACCGGCAGCACGTCGACCGCGACGGCAAGCTTCTGCTTGCGCGCGCCGACGATGACGCCGTCGACCGGCGAGACATCGGCAAAGTCGCGGCCGATCGCGAGAATGATGTGGTCGCCGCCGACCATCAGATCGTTGGTCGGGTCGAAGCCGACCCAGCCGAGCTCGCTGCCGCACCAGACCGACACCCAGGCATGGGTCGCGTCGGCGCCCTGCAGCCGCGGCTGGCCCGGCGGCGGGATGGTGCGCAGATAGCCGCTGACATAGGCCGCAGGCAGGCCGAGGCCGCGCAGCCCCGCGATCATCACATGGGCAAAATCCTGGCAGACGCCGTGGCGCTTCTCGAATACATCGCGCAGCGGCGTCGAGATCACCGTCGCCTTCGGATCGTATTTGAAGTCGCCGCGGATGCGGCGCATCAGGTCGGCCGCCCCAGCGAGGATGCCGCCGCCGGGCGCAAAGCTCGCGGACGCATAGGCCGTCACCGGCCGCAGCACCGGCACAAGCGCGCTGGCAAAGACGTAGCCGACCGGCGAGGCCGCGTCGAGGCTCAACGCCTCGAACGCGTTGTCGCGCACGCTCTCCCAGCCAGGGCTCGCCGCGTCACGCGCCGGCGGCTGCCGCGTCACGGAGACCCGTGAGCGGGAATCGATGCGAAGGCTGCGATGCGCGGTCTCGATCAGGACGCTTTCGGTCAGCGTGCCGAAGAAGTCGCGCCGCGCGGTGCGCTCCGCGGGCCTCGGACGAATATCGATCGCATGCGAGATCAACTGCTGGCCGTCGCCGCTGATCGGCTCCAGCCGCAGCGAGCAGCGCGCGAAGCTGACCTGGGTCTCGTAGCTGTAGGTCGTGACGTGGCGGATGTCGTAGATCACGCCAGCCCCGTGAGCTTCTCCGGCCGGCTGGCATTCGGTCCGTGCGGGAAGTAATGCAGCCCGACCGCGTCGGCGAGATTGAGCAGGTCCTGCTCCAGTGCAAACAGCCTCTTGACGTCGAGGCTCGAGGCTTCGGCCGTCGTCAACATCGCCTCGACGGCGACCGCGAGCCGCTGCGGTCGCTCGATCAGGCCGTGCTCCTTCAGGCTCGGCAGCGCGGCGATATGCTCGTTCAGCGCCGCGACCTGGAATGCCACCGAGCGCGGATTGTAGGGGTCGAGCACCGCGAGATCGCGCACCGGTGTCAGCAGCGGCTGCACCAGATAGCGCGAGCGATAGGTGATCTGGCAGTCGACCAGTGTAAGCAGGACGTCGAGGTCCTCGTCACCGGCCTCGTCATAGGCGAACTGCCGGGCGAAGCGCGTGGTGTTGATGGCGCGCTCGGCGCGGCGCCCCATTTCGAGGAAGCGCCAGCCGGCGGCGCGATTCATGTTCTCCTGCGCAAGCCCGGCGAAGCTCGCGAGCTCCTGCAAGGTCAGTTCTGCGGCGCTGACGACGCCGTCATCGTCATGAACCTCGATCGCGAGCCGATCGGCCATCTCGGTGATGACCTGCCAGGCGTCGGGCGACAGCCGTTCGCGGAGCGACGTCGCAGTACGCTGCGCGGATCGCACCAGCGACAGCGCCGAGCCGAACTTCTCGTCGCTTTGCAGCGCTTCGAGCGCGACCTTGGCCGGATTGGTGCGCGCGGTCTGCGAGGCCCCGCCCCAGGCCACCAGCATGCGCTGGATGCGCTCGGCCGAATGCATTGCCGGTGCCGAACCATTCGAATTCGCCCGCGCCGGATCGCGCAGCGGCGTGCACAGCGCGCGGATCAGCCGGATGGTGGCCTCGGCGCGCTCGAGATAGCGGCCGAGCCAGAACAGATTGTCGGCGGCGCGGCTCGGCAGCACGCCGGCGATGCGACGGATGCGCACGGTGTCGCCCGCGGGCAGCAAGGTCGAGGTCGCAACCGCCTTGTCGGAAACCACCCAGACGTCGGCGGACACCGCGCCATCGCCCATCGACACGGCGCGCGCATCCGCCCGATCGGCAATCCGGCAGAAGCCGCCGGGCAACACGGTCCAGCCGTTCGGCGTCGCCGCCGCGAACACCCGCAGCACGAACGGCCGCGGCGCGATGCGGCCGTTCTCCCACACCGGCGTGGTCGACAGCCGCACCAGCTCCTGGCCGACATAGTCGATGCCGCGATGGCTGATCGCATCCTTCAGACGGTCGCGGTCCGCCGCCGACAATTCGCCCGGGAGCACTGGGCCATCCCCTGGAAAATCCGCAACGCCGCGGCCATAGGCTCCCTCGATCGCGAATTCGTCGAGCCGTGACAGAACCTGCTCGCGGGCGGATTTCTGACCGCACCACCAGGTCGCGATGTGCGGCATCATCAGGTCTTCGGAGAGCAGGCGCCGGCACAAATTGGGCAGAAAGCCGAGCAGCGCCCTCGCCTCCATCACGCCGGAGCCCGGCATGTTGGCGACCACGGCGCCGCCCTTGCGCAGCACCTCGACGAGGCCGGGCACGCCGAGATAGGACGACGCATCGAGCTCGAGCGGATCGAGCATGTTGGAATCGACCCGGCGCAGCAGCACGTCGAGCCGCTTCAATCCGGCAACGGTGCGGATGTGGATGCGGTCGCCGGAGACCGCGAGATCGTCGCCCTCGACCAGCAGAAAGCCGAGATAGCGCGCGAGCGTGGCGTGCTCGAAATAGGTCTCGCTGAACGCGCCCGGCGTGAGCAGGCCGATCCGCGGCTCGTCGCGGTCGGCGCTGGCGCGGAGTGAATCGCGGAACGCTTCGAAGAACGGCGCGACGCGTTCGACATTCATCGACTTGTAGAGATTGGAAAAGGCGCGCGACAGCACCAGGCGGTTTTCCAGCGCATAGCCCGCGCCCGACGGCGCCTGCGTGCGATCGCCGAGCACCCACCAGCGGCCGTCAGGTCCGCGGCCGATATCGGCGGCGTAGAGATGCAGATGGCGGCCGCCCGGCGGCTTGATGCCGCTGACCGCGCGCAGATATTCGCCGCTGCCGGCGATCGCAGCGGCAGGGATCGCGCCATCGGCGACGAGACGGCCCTCGCCGTAGAGATCGGCCAGCACCATTTCCAGAAGCTGCGCCCGCTGTGCGACGCCGGCGGCGAGCTGGCGCCAGTCGGCCGCGTCGATGATCAGGGGCAGATGACTGAGCGGCCAGATCCGGTCCGACGTATCGCCGGGCGCGCGATAGGTGACGCCGGCCTCGCGCAGATGGCGATCGGCGGAGGCGAAGCGGCGCTCGATATCGGCCGGCGACAGCGCGGCAAAGGCGTCGAAGAAGCGGGCCCAGGCCGGCCGCGGCGCGCCGTCTTCGGCAATGTATTCGTCGGGAATGCCGGGCAGCCGGACGTAGTCGCGGGTCCATTGCGCCATCCGGCGCTGACCGGGCCGGGCCCGGCTCTCCTGACTGCTGCCTTGGCTGCTTCCTTGGCCACCCGATGCGGTCATTGCACACTTCCCCTGCAGCCAATTAGTGCAGGAGCGGCGTCCGCAAGTCGAGGGTCAAGGGAAACTCAATTGTGCGTTCCTCCGGCGGCGTCTCGATCCTGCCGGGGGTGTGGCCGTGTTCCTGGAAGCGCGCCAGCCGCCGCGCCTCGGCCTCGTAGGAATTGACCGGCTTGGTCTCGTAGTTGCGGCCGCCGGGGTGGGCGACGTGATAGACGCAGCCGCCGAGCGAGCGGCCGTTCCAGCTGTCGATCAGGTCGAACGTCAGCGGCGCATGCACGGGAATGGTCGGATGCAGGCCGGAGGCCGGCTGCCAGGCCTTGAAGCGGACGCCGGCGACCGCCTCGCCGGGGCGGCCGGTCTCGGTCATCGGCATGCGCCGGCCGTTGCAGGTGATGACGTGGCGGCCCTCGACGAACCCCGTCGCCTTCACCTGTAGCCGCTCGACCGAGGAATCGACGTAGCGCACGGTGCCGCCCGACGTGCCCTCCTCGCCCAGCACGTGCCAGGGCTCGAGCGCCTGCCGCAGCTCGAGGCCGACGCCGCCGTGATGGACCCGGCCGAAGGCAGGGAAGCGGAATTCGAGCTGGGCCTGATACCACTCCGGCTCGACGTCGTAGCCGGATTGCTTGAGCTCGCCGAGCACACCCAGAAAATCCTCCCAGAGGAAGTGCGGCAGCATGAAGCGGTCGTGCAGCGCGGTGCCCCAGCGCACGAACTTGCCCTGCTGCGGCTCGCGCCACAGCTTTGCGATCAGCGCGCGGATCAAGAGCTGCTGCGCCAGCGACATGCGCGGATCGGGCGGCATTTCGAGCGCGCGGAATTCGACCAGGCCGAGCCGGCCGGTCGGGCCGTCAGGCGAATAGAGCTTGTCGATGCAGATCTCGGCGCGATGGGTGTTGCCGGTGATGTCGACCAGGATGTGCCGGAACAGCCGGTCGACCAGCCACAGCGGCGCGTCCATGCCTGGCGGCGGCACGTGCGACAGCGCGATCTCGAGCTCATAGAGCCCGTCATGCCGCGCCTCGTCGATCCGCGGCGCCTGACTGGTCGGGCCGATGAACATGCCGGAGAACAGATAGGACAGCGACGGATGCCGCTGCCAATACAGCACGAGGCTCTTCAACAAATCCGGCCGGCGCAGGAACGGCGAATCCTCCGGCTTGCTGCCGCCGACCACGATGTGATTGCCGCCGCCAGTGCCGGTGTGACGGCCGTCGATCAGGAAACGGTTGGCCCCTAACCGCGTCTTCGCGGAGTCCTCATAGAGGCCGAGCGTGATGTCGACTGCCTCGCGCCAGCTCTGCGCCGGCTGCACATTGATCTCGATCACGCCGGGATCGGGCGTCACCTTGATCACCTCGATGCGCGGATCGAAGGGCGGCGAATAGCCTTCGACATGCACCGCGAGCTGCGTTTCCTCGGCGGTCGCCTCGATTGCCGTGATCAGTTCGAGATAGTCATCGACCTTTTCGACCGGCGGCATGAAGACGCAGAGCACGCCGTCACGGACTTCGATCGCCATTGCGGTGCGCACCGGCAGCGGCTCGGGGATGTCCTTCAGCGCCTGCTTCAGCTCGGCGTCGGCAAGCGCCTCGCGGGGCGCCATCGGATCCTGCTCGACGATGTAAGGATAGTCTTCCGGCGGGACATGTTCGAGCGAGCCGATCGGCAGCCGCAGGCCGAGCGGCGAATCGCCGGGTGATGCGAACAGATGGCTGCGGCGGATCTTCCAGTGCTCGCTACGCCAGCGCGCGGGGATTTTATCGGCCAGCGGCGTCCAACGCTGGATCGGCAGCACAAAGCCTTTCGGCGTCGTCAATCCCTCGTCGAACACCCGCGCCAGACGCGCGCGCTCTTCGGCATCCGTCAGCTTGGAGTTATCCGGCGTGACGTTGGCCGGCAGCCCGGCTTCTCGCTGCAGCCAGAACGCCGGGTCTTCATAAGCCGGCATCACATAGTCGGCGCCGAGCCCGAGCTTCTTCGCGGTGCCGACGACAAAGCGCTCAGCATCGGCAACCTCGGCCTTGCGCGGATTCTCGATCGACGCGATCAGATCGGCGTTCTTCCAGATCGGCTTGCCGTCCTTGCGCCAGTACAGCCCGAACGCCCAGCGCGGCAGGCTCTCGCCGGGATACCATTTGCCCTGGCCGTAATGCAGCAGGCCGCCGGGCGCAAACCGCGTGCGCAGCTTGCGGATCAATTCGTCGGCGAGCGCGCGCTTGGTTGGACCGACCGCGGCAACGTTCCACTCCGGCGATTCCAGGTCGTCGACCGAGACGAAGGTCGGCTCGCCGCCCATGGTGAGCCGCACGTCGCCCTTCACCAAGTCAGCATCGATCTGCTCACCGAGCCGGTCGAGCCGCGCCCATGATGCATCCGAAAACGGCCTCGTGATGCGCGGCGCCTCGCGGATGCGCTTGACGCTCATCTCGAAGCCGAACTCGACATTGGCGGCGCCTGCAGTGCCGGTCACCGGCGCAGCTGAGCGGAAGTGCGGCGTGGCGCAGACCGGGATGTGGCCTTCGCCCGTCAGCATGCCGGAGGTGACGTCGAAACCGATCCAGCCCGCGCCCGGCAGATAGACCTCGGCCCAGGCGTGCAGATCGGTGAAGTCGCTCTCGACCTCGCGCGGCCCCTCGAGCGGATCGATGTCGGGCCGCAGCTGAATGAGATATCCGGAGACGAAGCGTGCGGCGAGGCCGAGATGGCGCAGCGTCTGGATCAAAAGCCACGCCGAGTCACGGCAGGAGCCGGAGCAAGCCGCCAGCGTCTCCTCCGGCGTCTGGATGCCGGCCTCCATGCGGATCACGTAGCTGATTTTCTTCTGCAACTGCGCGTTCAGCTCGACCAGGAAATTGACCGCGCTGTCGGCCTGGCGCGGAATGTCCTTCAGGTAGGCCGCGAACAATGGCCCGGGCTCGTCGGTTTCAAGATACGGCGCGAGCTCGGTCTTGAGATCGCCGGGATATGCGAACGGAAAGCTGTTGGCGTAGGGCTCGACGAAAAAGTCGAACGGATTGACCACCGTCATCTCGGCGGTGAAGTCGACCTCGACCTTGAGCTCGGTCGCCTTCTCCGGAAACACGTAGCGCGCCAGCCAGTTGCCCTGCGGGTCCTGCTGCCAGTTCACGAAATGATTTGATGGCGTGACCTTGAGCGAATAGCTCAGGATCGGCGTGCGGGTGTGCGGCGCGGGCCGGAGCCGAATGGTCTGGGGCCCGAGATCGATCGGCCGGTCGTATTTGTAGTGCGTGACGTGATGCAGTGCGACGAAGATCGACACGGACCAAGGACTCCAGCAGCTTTTTTGAGCAGAACACTGGTTCCGGTCGACATCAAGCACTAACAACGGGCACGGGGTGCCCAGGAATTATCCGCGCGTTGTCCCAGAGCTCAGCGGTTGGCGCCGCTGATTGCCGTCGCCGGCTAGCGGCCAATCGCGCCGGAGACCTGCGAGGCAAGCGACTGGGCGAGCATGTGGTAGCCCTCGGGGGTCAAATGCACACCGTCGGGCTGATGGGGGAGTCCGCCCAGCATGCCGTTGGAGAGCATGATCACCGTGATGCCGCGGGCGCTGAGACGGCTTTGAATATCAGCCGTCCGGTCAGGGCTGCCCTTGCGCCGATCGTTGCCGCCCGGCTGCAAGACAACCGCGCGGGTCCCGTTCGGGACGGCCTGGTCCAGGCGTTGCAGCATCCCTTCCGTGGTGTCGCCATTGATGCCGGCGTTCACGACATGGACGTTCAATCCCTTTGCCCGCAAGATCGCTTCGAGCTGCGCGGGATAGGCCTGATTGCGCGCCACGCCCTTGCCGTAGGTGTTGCTCGCGCCAAGCGCCACGACGGTGGCGGCGTCGGCTGAGCTGACGCCAAGCGTCAAAGCGGCCAGCAATGCGAAGCATCCAATAAACCCGAACCGAAGCGCGCGCATGTCTTCTCCGTCCAGTCGTAGCCTGGATGGAGCGTAGCGCAATCTGGGGCGTTTCGGAAACTGCAGTCGTCGTCCCTGCCTAGTGCGCAATTGCGCACGGGAGCAGGGACCCATACCGCGTGATCTATCGATTCGAGGCGGTGGTGGATACTTTTCACATAACCATGGCCGGTGGTTATGGGTCCCTGCTTTCGCAGGGACGACAGCGGAGTGGAGGCCGGACCTCGGCTTCTAAATTACATCGTCGCGCCGAGCACCCACGGCGCGAACTCGGCACCGCCGAAATCAAAGCTCTCGCTCTTGGTCTGCTGGCCCGAGGCGGTCTTGAGGATGAGGTCGAAGATGCGCTGGCCGCATTCCTGCACGCTCTCCTCGCCGTCGAGAATGGTGCCGCAGTTGACGTCCATGTCGTCTTCCATCCGCTTGTACATCGGCGTGTTGGTGGCGAGCTTGATCGACGGCGCCGGCTTGCAGCCGAACACGCTGCCGCGGCCAGTGGTGAAGCAGACGAGGTTTGCGCCGCCGGCGACCTGCCCGGTGGCGGCGACCGGGTCGTAGCCGGGCGTGTCCATGAACACAAAGCCCTTCTTGGTGACGGGCTCGGCGTAATGCAGTACGTCGACGAGGTTGGTGCTGCCGGCCTTGGCCATGGCGCCGAGCGACTTCTCCAAAATGGTGGTGAGGCCGCCGGCCTTGTTGCCGGGGCTAGGATTGGCGTTCATCTCGGCGCCTTCGCGCTGGGTGTATTCCTCCCACCAGCGCATCAGCCCGACCAGCTTCTCGCCGACCTCGCGGCTGACGGCGCGACGCGTCAGCAGATGCTCGGCGCCGTAGGTCTCCGGAGTCTCGGAGAGGATCACCGTGCCGCCGTGACGAACCAAGAGATCGCTCGCCGCGCCGAGCGCCGGATTGGCCGACACGCCGGAATAGCCGTCCGAGCCGCCGCATTGCAGCGCCACGGTCAACTCACTTGCCGGCACGGCCTCGCGCTTGACCTTGTTGGCATCCGCGAGCGCTTCCTTCACGAAGGCCACGCCGGCTTCCACGGTCTTGCGGGTGCCGCCGACCTCCTGGATGTCCATCGCGCGCAGGCGGCCGGCGAGCTTCTGCTCCTGCATCAGGCCGCCGATCTGGTTCACCTCGCAGCCGAGGCCGAGCACGATGACGTTGGAGAAATTGACGTGCCGCGCGTAGCCGCCGAGGGTGCGGCGGAGCAGCGCCAAGGGCTCGTCCTGGGTCATGCCGCAGCCGGTCTTGTGTGTCAGCGCGACGACGCCGTCGACATTCGGGTAATCGGCGAGCGGATTATCGCCGGTGAACGGATTCTTCTTGAACATGTCGGCGACGATGCCGGCGACATGGGCGCTGCAATTCACCGAGGTGAGGATACCGATATAGTTGCGCGTCGCGACGCGACCGTCAGCGCGGCGAATGCCCTCGAACGTTGCCGGCAAATCGAAATTCGGCACCGGCTTGACGTCGACCCCATAAGCATAGTCCTTGGCAAAATCGCCCATGCCGCAGTTCTGGGTGTGCACATGCTGGCCGGGCGCGATCGGCTGCGTTGCGAAGCCGATGATCTGTCCGTAACGGCGGACCGGCTCGCCTTGCGCGATCGGCTTGATCGCGACCTTGTGGCCGGCCGGAATGCGATCGACCGTGGTGACGCCCTCGCTCACCTCGAGCCCCGGCGGCAGGCTCGCGCGCGCGATCAGGACGCTGTCGTCGGCGTGCAGGCGGATCACTTGTGCCGAGGCCATGGGAGTTCTCCTTTGAAGTTCTTCACCTCTCCCCGCCCTTTTGCGGGGAGAAGTCGAATTTTCGCGAAGCGAGAATTCGGGTGAGGGGCGAAGCACTATTTCAATTAAAGCGATGGTACTCGCCAGATAGAAGCCCCTCACCCCAACCCTCTCCCCGCTGGCGCGGGGCGAGGGAGAGGATCCAGTTACGCCTTGCCGCCGGACTTCTCGCGGGTCTGGTTGACCTGCATCCTGGCATAGACCTGCATCAGGCCGACTTCGTTCGACAGCGTCACGAGCTTGAAGCCCATGTTGATCGCGCGCACCGCGCCTTCGGCGCCCGAGCAGTGGATGCCGGGGTTGAGGCCGCGCTTGCCGCACTCCTTGATGATCTTCTCGTAGATCTTGAGGATCTCCGGCTCGTCGCGATCGAGCTTCGGCACCAGGCCGTAGGAGAAGCCGAGATCCGACGGGCCGATATAGACGCCGTCGATGCCTTCGACATCGAGGATCGCTTCCATGTTCTCGACCGCGGTCTTGGTCTCCATCATCGGCAGCAGCACGATCTCGTCGTTGGCGGTCTGCTGATAGGTGCCGGCCGAGCCGTACATGCCGGCGCGGATCGGACCGTTGGAGCGCACGCCCTTCGGCGGATACTTCGCGTAGGAGACGAGGTTCTTGGCTTCCTGCGGCGTATTGACCATCGGGCAGATCACGCCATAGGCGCCTCCGTCCAGCACCTTGCCGATGATGCCGGGCTCATTCCAGGGCACGCGGACCATCGGCGTCACCGGATGGGCATGCATCGCCTGGAAGCATTGCACCATCGACTGATAATCCTGCACACCGTGCTGCATGTCGACAGTGACGCTGTCGAAGCCGCATTGCGCGATCACTTCGGCCGAAAACCCGGAGGGGATCGCGAGCCACGCGTTGACCACCGCCTTGCCCGATGCCCAGACCTGCTTGACCTTGTTTGCCATTGATTGCGTTTCCTTTTGTGGTTCTCGGAGGTTTTCTTGGGAAAGCGGACCTCAGCTGGTCGCCCGCTGGATCGAGACTTCGCTGACGCCGACTTCGCGCGCGGTATTCACTATCGCCGCCCAGGTGTCGTCAGGCAAGGGGATGCCGTTCCTGGTGCGATCGGCGCGGGTCTTGCGCTCGGGATCACCCGGAACCAGCACGGAATCCGTGCCCGCAATCGGCTTGGTGGCGCGGATGAAATCGGTGTAGCGGGTGATCTCACCGTCGAAGAAATTGCTGGTGTCGATCACCTTGGGATCGATGTAGAACGCCATCATGCCGTTGGCGAAACGCCGGTCCGACGATGTCGCGCCGGTGCCGGTGAGCGCGCCACCGAGCAGCTCGCAGATGAAGGCGAGGCCCGAGCCCTTGTGATCGCCGAAGGCACGGATCGCGCCGGTTCCCTTGGTATGGTCGCGCGGCCCGTCGGGCGTGTACGGACCGTACAGCACGTGCGGGTCCTCGCTCAGCGTGCCGTCGGCATCGACCAGCGCGCCGATCGGCAGCTTCTTGCCGCCGCGGCTTGCCACCAGGCACTTGCCTTCGGCGACAACAGACGTGGCGAAATCGAGCACGATCGGGTCCTGGCCCTGGCGCGGAATGCCGACGCAATAGGGCGCGGTCGACAGCCGCTTCTCGACACCGCCGTAAGGCGCGACCAAGAGCGAGCCCGCCGCGGTGACGAAATGAATTGAAACAAGGCCCTCGGCAGCGGCCATTTCGGCCCAGTCGCCGACACGGCCAAGATGGCCCGAGTTGCGCAGCGCGACCGCGGCGAGCCCGGCCTTCTTGCACTTCTCGATGCCGAGCTTCACCGCGATCGGCGTGACGGTCTGGCCGTAGCCGAACTTGCCGTCGACCACCGCGAGCGACGGCGTGTCGACCACGACCTCTGGGGTCTGGTTCGGCACGATCGAGCCCATCTTCTTCCACCTGACATAGACGGGAACGCGGATCACGCCGTGGCTGTCGTGGCCCGTCAGGTTCGCGGTCGTCAGATAGGTCGCGATGCGCTTGGCCTCTTCCGGAGAGGACTCCGAATGGGAAAACACCTCGGACACGAAGTTGATGAGGTTATCGACCTTGATGGTGACCATGAAAAACTAGCTCGCTCGATTAGGCGTGGGTTTTGGCGTGGCCGCCGAGATAAGCCGCGGCAATGGCTTCATTGCCCCACAATTCGTCGGGCTTGCCTCCGAGCACGATCCGCCCGGTTTCGAGAACAAAACCGTGATCAGCGACCGAGAGTCCCATGCGCGCATTTTGCTCGACGAGCAAGACCGTGGTGTCCTTCCTGATCTGCGAAATAATGCGAAACACCGCCTGCACGATCACAGGTGCGAGGCCGAGCGACGGCTCGTCGAGCAGCAAGAGCCGCGGCTTGGCCATCAGGCCGCGCGCGACTGCGACCATCTGCAACTGGCCGCCGGACAGCGTCCAGCCCAACGCGTTGGAGAATGCGCGAATATCCGGAAACAAATCGAACATCGCATCGGCCTCGCGCGAGATCTGCGACGCCGGCACCTTCCGGTTCGACGCGCCGAGCATGATGTTCTCTTTCACGGTGAGGCCCGGAAACACGCGGCGGCCCTCCGGCACATGCGAGATGCCGAGCCGGACGATCGCTTCCGGCCCGAGGCCGGCGATCGAGTGACCATCGAACATGATGTCGCCCGAAGCGGGCTTGGCGAGGCCCGAGATCGCCCGCAGCGTGGTCGACTTGCCGGCGCCGTTGGCGCCGAGCAGCGTGACCACCTGCCCCTGCTCCACGGCGATGGTGACGCCACGCAGCGCTTCGATCTCGCCGTAGCGGACCACGAGATTGCGGATTTCGAGCAGCGGCATCATTCGCTCCCGAGATAGGCGGAGACGACGTCGGGATGGCGCAGCACCGCCATCGACTCGCCGTCCGCGATGCGGCGTCCGAAGTTCAGCACGGTGATGTGCTGGGCGGCTTCCGAGACCAGCGTCATGTCGTGATCGATGATCAGGATGGTGAGGCCTTGCGCTGCGATGCGCTTGAGCAGCTCATGCAGCTCGAGTTTTTCGGTCGAGTTGAGGCCGGCGGCCGGCTCGTCGAGCAGCAGCAGCGTCGGGTTCGAGGCCAGCGCCCGCGCGATCTCGATCAGGCGCTGATGGCCGTAGGAAAAGCTCGAGATCAGTTCGTTGGCGCGGTTGCCGAGGCCGACGAAGGTCAGTGCCTCCATCGCCCGCTCGGTCAGCGCGTCGTCGCCCTTGCCGATCATGGTGTTGCCGGGGCGCTCTGCGCCGATTTCGACGTTCTCCAGCGCCGTCATCGAGCGGAACAGGCGGATGTTCTGGAAGGTGCGCCCAAGTCCGGCGGCGGTGCGCTGATGCGGTGCCATGTTGGTGATGTCGGTGCCGTCGAGCACGATCCTGCCCGCGGTCGCCTTGTAGAGGCCGGACAGCACGTTCAAGGTCGTGGTCTTGCCGGAGCCGTTGGGGCCAATCAACGCATGGACGCTGCCGCGCTTCACCGCGATGTCGACGCCGTCGACCGCCTTGAGGCCGCCGAAATGCTTCGAGAGCCCGGTGACCTCGAGCACGATATCGCCACCTGATGTCGCGGGCTTGAGCTGGAGCGCTCCGGCAACAGGCGGCGCCCTGGTGTGCGCACGCCAGCGCGTGAACGCGTCGGACACGAAGCCCCAGATGCCGTCAGGCATGAAGCGGATGATCAGGATCACCGACAGGCCGTAGATCGCAAGATAGAGACCCGGCACACTCTTGAGGAAGCGCAGCCATTCCGGGATCAGGATCAGCAGGCCGGTGCCGATCACCGAGCCGACCGGCGAGGCCACGCCGCCGAGCAGCGACATGGTCAGGAACTGGATCGATTCCGCAAACGAGAACTGGTCCGGGCTGACATAGGCGAAGCCGCCGGCGAACAGGCCGCCCGCGAGACCGCCGAGCACCGCGCACACTGCAAAGGCGGAGACCTTGGTGCGGAACACGTCGATGCCGTTGACACCCGCCGCGAGCTCATTGTCGCGCACCGCGCGCATGGCGCGGCCAAGCTTGGTGTCGGGCAGATGCCAGACCAGATAGCCGACGATGGCGAGCATCGCGACGCAGAAGGCGAGATAGCTCTGCGAGGACTGGAACAGCTCGGGCCGGCGAATGTTGGCGACGCCGTCGGGCCCGTGGGTCACCCCGATGGCATTGATCATCACCAGCGTCACGATCTGCTGGAATGAGATCGTCACCATGGCGAGGTAATGCCCGCCGAGCCGCAATGTCGACATGCCGAGGAACGCGCCAGCGACCAGCGTGATCGCGCAGCCGCCAACCAGGCAGAGCCAGAAGTTCAGATGCAGGTCGGCGGTGCCGAGGCCGACGGCATAGGCGCCGAAGCCGAAGAACGCGGCCTGCGCCAGGTTGATCTGGCCGCACAGGCCAAGCACGACCGACAGCCCGAACACCGCGATCGAGAACGTCGTGGCCTGCAGCAGGATGTTGAGGATGTAACCGTCGAACCGCATGCCGGCGGCGAGCGCCACCAGCACCGCGGCACCGATGAAATACGGCAGATGCCGGATGATCAGCGGCTTCGAGCGCACGGCCGGCGCCGGAATCATGTTGTCGCTGGCGCTCATGCTTTCTCCGCGACGCGTTCGCCGAAGATGCCCTGCGGCCGGAACACCAGGAAGGCGATCAGCACCAGGAAGGCAAAGCCGTCCTTGTACGGAACCGAGATATAGGCGGCGCCGAAGGTTTCGATGACGCCGAGCGCGAGACCGCCGACGATGGCGCCGGCAACATCGCCGAAGCCGCCGATGATGGTCGCGGCAAACGCCTTCAGCGCAATGGTCGAGCCCATCTGGATCGAGACGAACAGCACCGGCGCCACCAGGATCCCGGCGAGACCGCCGAGCACGGCTGAATAGATGAATGTGATCATGATCATGGTGGAGACGGAAATGCCGAGCAGCGAGGCCATCTCCTTGTCCTGCGAGGTCGCCTGCAGCTTCTTGCCGAGCAGCGTCTTCTCGAAGAACCAGAAATTGAACAGCACCAGGAGGATCGTGACGCCGATGATCAGGAGATACTGGCTGTCGAGATAGACCGGGCCGAGCTGGATGCCGGGCGTATCGAACCAGCCCTGCAGCACCTGCGGCTGCGGACCGTAGATCGCAAGCACCGAGTTCGACAGCAGGATCGAGGCGCCGATGGTGGCGATGATCACGGGCAGATAGGTGCGGTGGCGCAGCGGATAGTAGACGCCGAGATTGAAGATGACGCCGAACAGCGCCATGCCGGCGAGCGCGATCAGGAACGACAGCCAATAGGGCCAGCCGAGATCGACCGAGAACACCACCATCAGATAGGCGGCGACCATCGAGAATTCGCCTTGCGCGAAGTTCACCACGTTGGTGGCGCGGAAGATCAGCACGAAACCGAGCGCGACCAGCGCGTAGACCGCGCCGATGCCGATTCCGGTGAACAGCAGTTGGAGAACCAGATCCATGACAGCGCTCGATTGAAAGGCGAAGCGAACATCCCGGCATCAGCCGGATCGGAGTGATTGCCGTTCGGGAGGTGGTAGGGCTCTCTCCCCCCTTGCGGGGGAGAGTTGGAGAGAGGGGTAAGCCACGAATTCCGCCCGAGCGGCTTACCTCTCTCCCTAACCCTCCCCCGCAAGGGGGGAGGGAACCCATCCATTCGGGCCTCCCTGACCCGCTCGGATCAGTCGTTGAAGTCGATGTGCTTGTCGTAGACGATCTTGCCCTTGTCGTTCTTCACGACATTGTAGCCGTGCAGGCCGTCGCCGTTCTTGTCGAAATTATACTCGCCCTCGGCGCCGGCGAATTTCTGCGTCGCTAGGATGGCGTCGCGGATCTTGTTCGGATCGGTCGAGCCGGCCTTGTTGATCGCAGCCGACAGGATGGTGATCGCGTCATACGGCCAGGCGCTCTGGTTGTCGGGTGCGGTCTTGTAGGCATCGCGATACGCCTTACCGAACGCCTTCGCGGCATCGCTGGAATCCTCGGCGAAGTCGGCGACACCGTAGGTGTTGAACAGCGCAGGACCCGCGAGCTTGGTCGAGGAGACCGCCACGACCGAGGGCGAACCGACCCACGGAATGTTGACGCCGAGCTGGCGCAGCTGCCGGGCAAAGATGCCGAGGTCGTTTTCGAAGGTGAAGTAGGTGCCGAGCACATCGGCGCCGGACTGCTTCACCGCCAGCACGACCGGGGTGAAGTCCTGGCTCTGGTTGGCGTAGCCCTGGTCAAGCACCGGCGGCGCGCCGAGCTTGGTCAGCGCTTCCGAGAGCGCCTTGCCGCCCGCGGTGCCGAAGGCGTCGGTGGAATGCACGATCGCCCATTTCTTCTTGCCGAGCGTGTTGACGCCGAAGTCGGCGATCACGCGGCCGGAATAATTGTCGTTGGGGCGGAAGCGGAACAGCCACGGATTGCCCGAATGGGTGAGATCGGGATTGGTGCCGCCGATCATCACGGGCTTGCCGACCTTGATCACGTCGGGCGCCATTGCCTGCACCTGGGTCGAACGGATCGAGCCGAGGAACGCAACGATGTCGGACTGCGCGGCGAGCTTGGAGAACGCGAGCACGATGCCCGGATTGGTCGTCTGGTCGTCCTCGATGACGAGCTCGACCTGCTTGCCGAGCACGCCGCCGGCCTTGTTGACCGCGGCCAGCGCCAGCTTGGCGCCGTTCTGGGCCCACAGCCCCTGCTCGGCTGCCGGTCCGGTCACCGGCACGCACATGCCGATCTTGATGGTCGCTCCTTGCGCCCAGGCGCTGCGCATCAGCGCGGGAGCAGCGAGACCTGCCGCCAAGCCGGCGGAAAATTCACGCCTCGTCAGTTTCATTCAATCCTCCCTTTCGTGCGCCGAGCTTGATGCCGGCTGCGTTGCGACGAGCTGACGCGTCGATCTGTTGTCCAATCCGCGGCCATCGATCGGCGCGACGAACAAACGTGAGCCCCGCTGCAGCGCTCCAGGCGCACAACGGCGGCCATCAATCTGGCGTTTGCCGTAGCTAAACATGATTGCACATTGCACGCAATAGCCAAAAGTTCGCTGGCAACGGTGCGTAGATGCCTGCTACCAGCGACCATGACGGGATCACGTGATAGTGTGACCGACGGGCAGCCATCGATGTCGATTCCAAGAGCGAAATCGCAGACCAGACGGAAACAGCCGGCCTACGCGCTGATCAAGAGCGCATTGGCAAAGCACATCCGGGCCGGCGACGTCCCCGCCGGCGCGGTGCTCTCCGAATCGGCGATCGCAACCTTGTTCGGCTCCAGCCGCTCTCCGGTGCGGCAGGCCTTCGAACAGCTCGAGCACATCGGCCTGGTGCGCAGGTTCGACGGCCGCGGCGTCATCGCAGGCAAGCGCAAGGCCGAACCGCGCCGCGTCCCGATCACACCGGAAATGTTTGGGCTGACCGACGGCCCCGTCGACGCCGTGCGCAGCGACGCCTGGGACGCGCTCTACTACAAGCTCGAACGCGAGATCATCTACCGGTCGCTGTTCGGACGCTTCCGCGTCAGCGAGCTTGCATTGGCGCGGCACTTCCGGGTCGGACGCACGGTTGCGCGCAATCTGCTGCTACGTGCGCAGGCGATCGGAATCCTGGAGAAAGGCGCCAAGGCGCATTGGTATGTGGTGCCGCTCGACGAGGATCGTCTCCGCGACATCTTCGAGGTGCGCGCAACGCTCGAACCGCTGCTGCTCAAATCGGCGACGGCGAAGATTCCCGCCGCGCTGCTTGACCGGATGGCGGAGCGGCTGCGTGAGGGGATTCAATACCGCGACCGCGTCGGCGTCGGCGAACTCGACGAGATCGAGGGCGACCTCCATATCCGCTGCCTGGGCTACGGCGCCAATCGCGAGATGGTCGAAGCGCTCAAGCGTACCCATTGCGCCTTCGTGATCGGCAAGCACATTCAGGTGGCGCTGACCGCGCCGCAGATCGATTCCTTCATGGACGAGCATCTCGTGATCATCGACGCCCTGCGCGCGCGCGACGGCGATGGGGCGGCCGAGATCCTGCGCCGCCATATTGAATGGTCCCATTCGAAGGTCGCGGGCTGGATTGCCGAATTCCGCGCCATCAACGTGATCTCGCGCGTGCCCTATATGGCCTGACGCTACTCGTCCGCTGCCACTTCGGCGTCCTCCGAGCCCATCCCGGCGAGGCTCGCCTCCAGCGCGCCCAGCATCTCCTGTAGCTCCGCAAGCTTGCGCGCGCCATAGCGCCTGGTGATCGCGGCATAGATCACCTCCGACGTCGGCGCCACCGCCTCGATCAGTTTCAATCCCTTGGCGGAGATCGAAACCACCGCACGCCGCGCGTCGTTCTCCGCGGCCTTGCGCTCGATCAACGCGCGCGCCTCGAGATCGCGCAGGATGCGCGACAGGCTCGGTCCGAGCAGAAACGCCACGCGGGCAAGCTCGGTGACCTCGATCTCATCAACCGCGGTGAGCGCACGCAGGATCCGCCACTGCTGCTCGGTCAGCCCGTGATTGCGCAGCGAGGGACGGAATTGCCGCATCACCGCTTCGCGCGCGCGGAGCAGCGACATCGGCAGCGAGCGCGAGAACTCGCGCATCGGGGCGCGGCGCGCCGACGCGTCGTCATCCTGCCCCGGCCGCACGTCGTTCGAATTCTTGCGTACCATCGCTCAATCCACCGCAACGATCTTTTGCGTTGCAGCATGCCCCGATTCAGTTTGCGGGAATTCATTTAACATGTTAATCATCTCCCGACATCCACTTTTGTGTAGCACGCATGGCCCTCTCCAAGGACGATATCCGCGCTGCCGCCGAGCGGCTCGACAGTGCGGAAAAGACCCGCAAGCAAATCCGCCAGCTCTCGCTGGAATATCCGCGCATCACCCTCGACGACGCCTACGCGATTCAGAAGGCCTGGGTCGAGATGAAGGTGGCGCAGGGCCGCGTCGTCAAGGGCCACAAGATCGGCCTGACCTCGAAGGCGATGCAGAGCGCGCTCAATATCGACGAGCCGGATTCCGGCGTCCTGCTCGACGACATGTTCTTTGCCGATGGCGGCCTGGTGCCGACCGATCGCTTCATCGCCACCCGCGTCGAGGCCGAACTCGCCTTCGTGATGAAGCATAGCCTGGCGGGGCCGAACTGCACGCTGTTCGACGTGCTCAACGCCACCGATTTCGTGGTGCCGGCGCTGGAGATCCTGGACACCAGGGTCGAGCGCGTCGACGCCGAAACCAAGGCGACGCGCAAGATCTTCGACACCATCGCCGACAACGCCGCCAATGCCGGCATCGTGCTCGGTGGCCGGCCGATCCGCCCGCTGGAGGCCGATCTGCGCTGGATCGGCGCGCTGTGCTTCCGCAACGGCCAGCTCGAGGAAACCGGGCTCGCCGCCGGCGTGTTGAATCATCCGGCGACCGCGGTGGCGTGGCTTGCCAACAAGATCGCGCCGAACGGTTTGGCGCTGGAGGCCGGACAGGTCGTGCTGGCTGGCTCCTTCATCCGTCCGATCGAGACCCGCAAGGGCGACACCATTCAGGCCGACTACGGACCGTACGGTTCCGTGAGCTGCTACTTCGCCTGACGCACTCAGCAGGAGACCTGCATGCCGCATTTTACGCTTGAATATTCCGCCAATCTCGACGGCCTCGTCGACATGGGCGCGACCGTCGAAGTGGTCCGCAAGGCCGCGGTCGAGACCGGCATCTTCCCGCTCGGCGGCATCCGTGTTCGCGCCGTCAGGTGTGAACACTACGCGATCGCCGACGGCCGCAAGAACTACGGTTTCCTCGACATGGTGCTGCGGCTCGGCGAGGGCCGCGACCTCGCCGCCCGCAAGAAGGCCGGCGAGCATATCTTCAAGGCGCTGTCGGCGCATCTCGATCCGGTATTCGCCAACAGCAAGTTCGCTCTGTCGTTCGACATGCAGATCAACGACAAGGAAACCAGCTGGAAACGCAACAACATCCACGACGCACTGAAGGTGGAGACGGTCAATGGATAAAGCCCCGAAATCATCCGCCGACGTATTCCAGGCCAACCGCGATCGCGCCGGCCCCCTGCTCGCCAAGTTGAAGGCCGACGGCATCGGCAATGTGATCGACGGCAAGGTCGTGCCGGCGGCCTCCGGCCAGACCTTCGAGACGAAGTCCCCTGTTGACGGCGCGGTGCTGGCGACGGTCGCCCGCGGCGATGCAGAGGATATCGACCGCGCCGCAACCGCCGCGGCCAAGGCGTTCAAGGCCTGGCGCGACATGCCCGCCGCACAGCGCCGCAAGTTGCTGCATCGCGTGGCCGATGCGATCGAGGAGCGCGCCGACGACATCGCCGTGCTCGAATGCATCGACACCGGCCAGGCGCACCGCTTCATGGCCAAGGCCGCGATCCGCGCCGCGGAGAATTTCCGCTTCTTCGCCGACAAATGCGGCGAAGCGCGCGATGGTCTCAACACGCCCTCGGACGAGCACTGGAACATCTCGACCCGCGTGCCGATCGGCCCGGTCGGCGTGATCACGCCGTGGAACACGCCGTTCATGCTCTCGACCTGGAAGATCGCGCCCGCGCTCGCAGCCGGCTGCACGGTGGTGCACAAGCCCGCCGAATGGTCGCCGGTGACGGCCGATATGCTGGTCAAGCTCGCGAAGCAGGCCGGGCTTCCCGACGGCGTGTTGAACACCGTGCATGGTTTCGGCGAAGAGGCCGGCAAGGCGCTGACCGAGCACCCCGCGATCAAGGCGATCGGCTTCGTCGGCGAGAGTTCGACCGGCTCGGCGATCATGGCGCAGGGCGCGCCGACCCTGAAGCGCGTGCATTTCGAGCTCGGCGGCAAGAACCCGGTGATCGTGTTCGACGACGCCGATCTCGACCGCGCGCTCGATGCCGTCGTGTTCATGATCTACTCGCTCAATGGCGAGCGCTGCACCTCGTCGAGCCGGCTGCTCGTTCAGGAGAGCATCGCCGGCAAGTTCGTCGAGAAGCTGACTGCGCGCGTCAAGGCGCTCAGGGTCGGTCACCCCCTCGATCCCACAACCGAGATCGGGCCGCTGATCCATGAGCGGCATCTCGCCAAGGTGTGCAGCTATTTCGACGTCGCCAAAAAGGACGGCGCCACGATCGCGGTCGGCGGCAAGCCGCATGACGGGCCCGGTGGCGGACATTATGTGCAGCCGACGCTGGTCACCGGCGCGAGCGCCAAAATGCGCGTCGCGCAGGAAGAGGTGTTCGGTCCGTTCCTGACCGTGATCCCGTTCAAGGACGAGCAAGAGGCGATCGAGATCGCCAATGGCGTCCAGTACGGCCTGACCGGCTATGTCTGGACCGGCGAGATGGGCCGCGCGCTGCGCGTTGCCGATGCGCTGGAAGCCGGCATGATCTGGCTCAACTCGGAAAACGTCCGCCATCTGCCGACCCCGTTCGGCGGCATGAAATCGTCGGGCATCGGCCGCGACGGTGGCGACTACTCGTTCGACTTCTACATGGAAACCAAGCACGTCTCGCTCGCGCGCGGGACGCACAAGATCCAGAAACTGGGAATTTAAACCAGCACTGTCATTGCGGGGCGACGCTTAGCGGCGAGCCCGAAATGACGGACCACAAATTGAGGAAACACCAATGCCCGTTCCGACACACGTCTTCGACCCGCCGTTCAACATCATCCGCTGCAGCCACGCCGTGCTCGACGTCACGGACCTGGAGAAGAGCGCCGCCTTCTACGAGAAGACTGTCGGCCTCCATGTCGAGGACCGCGACGACAAGTCGTTGTATCTTCGCGCCAGCGAGGAGCACCAGCACCACTCGGTGGTGCTGCGCAAGGCGACGAAGGCGGCCTGCAACCGGCTCGGCTTCAAAGTCGGCAATGACGGCGACCTCGACAAGGCGGCCGCCTTCTGCTCCGAGAACGGCATCAGCTACGCCTTCGTCGACCAGCCGTTCCAGGGCCGTACGCTGCAATTCACCGATCCGTTCGGCTTCCAGATCGAGCTCTACGCCACGATGGAGAAGCGCCCGCATCTCTTGCGGCGCTACGATCTCTACAAGGGCTGCCATCCGCAGCGGCTCGACCATTTCAACGTGTTTGCGGCCGAGGTGCAGGACACCGTCGATTTCTACGCCCGGCTTGGCTTCCGCCTCACCGAATATGCCGAGGAGGACGGCGACAACGGCCGGATCGCCGCCGCCTGGATGCACCGCAAGGGCAACGTGCACGACTTCGCCATCACCAATGGCAAGGGTCCCCGCCTGCACCACATCGCCTATTGGGTGCCGACCGCGATGAACATCGTGCATCTCTGCGACGTGATGGCCTCCTCCGGCTTCCTCAAGAACATCGAGCGCGGCCCGGGCCGGCACGGCATCTCCAATGCCTTCTTCCTCTACATCCGCGATCCCGACGGCCATCGCATCGAGCTCTACACCAGTGACTATTTCACCGGCGATCACGACCACGAGCCGCTGCGCTGGTCGCTGCGCGATCCACGCCGTCAGACGCTATGGGGCGCCCCGGCGCCGCGCTCCTGGTTCGAGGAAGGCTCGACCTTCGCAGGCCAAGCGGTGCGCGAGCCGCGCTTCGTCGCCGACGTGCTGGTTGCGGACTGATACACGCCTCTCTCCACACGTCGTCCCGGCGAAGGCCGGGACCCATAACCACAGGACCTCGTTGCTACCGAGATTGTCGCCCCGCATGCCATAATGTGAGGCCTGTGGTTATGGGTCCCGGCTCGCGCTTCGCTTGGCCGGGACGACACCAATGATTGGATTACCGATGTCTGCCCCTCGCCTCGCCACCTATTCCGTCAACGGCGCCACCAGCTACGGCGCCGTCACCGACACCGGCATCGTCGACCTCTCGCCGCGCTTCGCCAAGGACTACCCGACCCTGCGCGAGGCGATCGCCGCCGGTGCGCTGACCAAGCTGGTCGAGGACGCTGCCAAGCGCCCCCCCGATCATGCGCTCGACGCGGTCGCCTGGCAGCCGCCGATCCCGGCGCCGGACAAGATCATCTGCATCGGCGTCAACTATCCGGACCGGAATGCCGAGTACAAGGACGGTTCGGATGCGCCGAAGTACCCGAGCATGTTCCTGCGGGTGCCGCGTTCCTTCGTCGGCCACAACACCCCGGTGGTGCGGCCACGCATCTCGCCGCAGCTGGACTATGAGGGCGAGCTGGTGCTGGTGATCGGCAAGGCCGGCCGGCACATTCCGGAAAGCAGCGCGCTCGATCACATCGCCGCGATCACGCTCTGCAATGAAGGCACCATCCGCGACTGGGTACGCCACGCCAAGTTCAACGTCACCCAGGGCAAGAACTTCGATTCCACCGGCAGTCTCGGCCCGTGGATCGTGCCCTACACCAGCGAAGCGCAGATCGCTGATATCCGTCTGACCACGCGGGTCAACGGCGAAGTGAGGCAGGACGACCGCACCTCGCGCTTGATCTTCGGCTTCCGCTACCTCATCAACTACATCTCGACCTTCACGACACTGGTTCCCGGCGACATCATCGTCACGGGGACGCCAACCGGCGCCGGCGCGCGGTTCGATCCGCCGCGCTATCTGAAGCCCGGCGATGTCGTCGAGGTCGAAGCCGAAGGCGTCGGCATCCTGCGCAACGGCGTCGTCGACGAAGCCAACTAACCCCGCAAGCGAGTGGACAGTGCCATGACCTCAACATCCGGCGGCGAAGCAATCGTCAACGGCCTCGTCGCCCACGGCGTCGACACCGTGTTCGGCCTGCCCGGCGCGCAGATCTACGGCCTGTTCGATGCGTTCCACCAGGCGCAGCTCAAGGTGATCGGCGCGCGGCACGAGCAGGCCTGCGGCTACATGGCGTTCGGCTACGCCCGCTCCTCTGGCAGGCCCGGCGTATTCAGCGTGGTGCCCGGCCCCGGCGTGCTCAACGCCTCGGCAGCGCTATTGACCGCGTTCGGCTGCAACGAGCCGGTGCTGTGCCTGACCGGCCAGGTGCCGACGCAGTTTCTGGGCAAGGGCCGCGGCCATCTGCACGAGATGCCGGACCAGCTCGCGACGCTGCGCACCTTCGTGAAATGGGCGGAGCGGATCGAATATCCCGACAACGCGCCCGCAATGGTGTCGCGTGCGTTCCAGGAGATGATGTCGGGCCGGCGCGGCCCGGCCTCGCTGGAAATGCCGTGGGACGTGTTCACCCAGCGCACCCAGGTCGGAGCCGTCAAGCCGTTCGCTCCGCTGCCGGCACCGCAGCCGGATCCTGATCGCATCAAGGCAGCTGCCGATCTGATCGCCGGCAGCAAGGCGCCGATGATCTTCGTCGGCAGCGGCGCCATCGAGGCGCGCGAGGAGATCCTCGAGCTAGCCGAGATGATCGACGCGCCTGTCGTCGCATTCCGCAGCGGCCGCGGCATCGTCTCCAACGCGAATGAGCTCGGCCTCACCATGGCCGCAGCCTACAAGCTCTGGCCGAAGACCGACCTGATGATCGGCATCGGCACGCGCATGGAGCTGCCGACGATGTCGCGCTGGCCCTATCAGCCGGCCGGGCTGAAATGCGTGCGGATCGATATCGATCCCGTCGAGCTGCGGCGCTGGCCGGCCGATGCCGGCGTGATCGCCGACGCCAAGGCCGGCACCGCCGATCTCGTCGCGGCCGTGCGCAAGGCGGGCTACAGCAAAACATCCGGCCGGCGCGCCGCGATCCGTGAGGCGACCGCGGCCACCGAGCAGGAGATCCAGCGTATCCAGCCGCAGATGGCCTATTTGAAGATCCTGCGCGAGGTGCTGCCGGCGAATGCCATCGTCACCGACGAGCTGTCGCAGGTCGGCTTCGCCTCCTGGTACGGCTTTCCGATCTATGAGCCGCGCACCTTCGTCACCTCAGGCTATCAGGGCACGCTCGGCTCGGGCTTCCCGACCGCGCTCGGCGCCAAGGTCGCCAACCCGAACAAGCCGGTGGTCGCGATCACCGGCGACGGCGGCTTCATGTTCGGCGTGCAGGAGCTCGCCACCGCTGTGCAGTTCAAGATCGGCGTGGTGACGCTGGTGTTCAACAACAACGCCTATGGCAATGTCCGCCGCGACCAGCGCGAGCGCTTCGACGGCCGCGTCGTCGCCTCGGACCTCGTCAATCCCGACTTCGTCAAGCTCGCGGAATCCTTCGGCGCCGGCGCCGCGCGCGTCACCTCGCCCGATCACTTCCGCCCCGTGCTGGAGAAGGCGCTGGCCGATGGCGGTCCCTACGTGATCTCGGTGGAAGTGCCGACGGATTCGGAAGTCAGCCCCTGGGCGTTCATTCATCCGGCGAGAAACAACTAAACGGTCCTCACGCCGCGGTGCAGCCGCGACGCGGCGATCACGAGCAGGCCGGCGCCGGCGACCGACCAGCAGGCGACCGGCGCCCAATGCACCAGCGGCGCATAGTCCGGCAGCTTCTGCAAGCCGCCGGCGACCGCCGCCATCCGCGCAAAGGTCGCAAGTGCCAGCGCCGAGAACACCAGCCCAGTGACCTTGCCTTCGGCGCCGGTCTCCCCGATCGCAAGCGCGGCCGACACCGCGCTCATCAGCATGCAGCCCCAGGCCGCGCCCGCCATGAACTGCGCCACGATCAAAACATTGAGGCTGCCGGCGATCTCGGCGGCGATGATGGCGAATGCACCGAGCAGTCCTGCGGCGCCCATCACGATCAGCCCGCCGCGATGCTTGACGACGATGCTCGCCGGAAACATCGCGATGTTGAAGCCGATCCAGAACACCGGCATCAGCCATTGCAGTTCGTTCGCCTTGGCAAAGCGCAGGTAGAACGGCGCGCTGTTGATGTTGAAGTGCAGTTGATAGCCGAGCGAGAGCAGTACCATCGATCCGATCAGGAACATCGGCACCGCGCCGAGTCGCTTTGCCGGCGGCGCAAGCCGCTCGGGCTGCACTTCCTCGGCGATGCGGCGCTCGATCCCTGAAAACGCCAGCGCGGTCAGCAGCAGCACGGCACCTGATAGCACGAACGGCAGCCGCGCATCATGGTCGCGCAGCACGACGCCGAGATAGGGCGAGACCGCGCCCGCGATGCCGTAACCCAGCATCGCCAGCGCGGCGAGGAACGGGACCGACGGTTGCGCGCGATATCTGCCTAGCAGCGTCAATGGCGGCGCGCGCAAGGCCGACGATGTGACCGCCCAGACCACGATCAGCACGATCAGCCAAACCCTTGCGCCCGGCCCGGTGCCGGCCACATAGGGCAGCGCGACAAAGGCAGCGCAGGAGATCGCCGCGAGAACGCCGACGAACAGGCCGAGGCGACCGACCAGTATCGAGATCCTGTCGGCGGCCATGCCCATCGCGGTGTCGGTCATGGTGAAGATGGCCTGATCCATCATCAGGATCAGGATGACGGTAGACGGCGCGATTCCGACATCGGCGCACAGCTTCGGCAGATAGATCAGGTAGGTGGTCCAGCCCAGCGTGAACACGAGCTGCAGCGCGGCGAGATAGACGCCGGTGCGATTGACGGCGCGGTCGGCCTTGGTGGTCATCCGCCAAGTCTAGACCACCAGGCGCCTCAGCGCACCTTGCGAAAGGTCAAATTGATGCGCTGGCGGCCGAGCACGCTGTGCTCGCCGTCGGCGAGCGGCGCCACGCCGTGATAAAATAACCGTGACGGCCCGCCCCACACCGCAACATCGCCATGTTCTAATCGATAGCGACGGGGCGTGTCGCTGCGCTTGAGGCCGCCGAACAGGAAGATCGCCGGCAGCCCGAGCGAGATCGAGACGATCGGCGCACCGTAGTCGAGCTCGTCCTTGTCCTGATGCAGCGACAGTTTTGCACCGGGCACATAGCGATTGATCAGGCAGGCTTCGGGCGCGAAGCCGTTGAAGCCGGCCGCGGCCGCAGCATCGGCCGCGAGCCTTCGCAACACCTCCGGCATCGCCGGCCAGTTCTGTCCCGTATCAGGATCGATCGGATCATAGCGATAGCCATTGGGATCGGAGACCCAGCCGAGGCTGCCGCAATTGGTCATGGCGACCGACATGCGGTGGCCGCCTGGCGTGATCAGATGCCGGAACGGTGACTGCTTGACGATCACGCGCAAGGCCGGGATTAGCTCGGCCTCGAACGGCCGGACGAAGCCGCGCAACAGCACGGCGCCATCAGCGATCGTCTCGCGCGGCGGCCGTGCATCGCCTATTGTCTCGAACAGATCAGCGGCCACGCCTCTCTCTCATTCACTTTGCGTCGTGGAAGATCACACCAATGGTGTGGCGATGGCCGGAACGAATCCGGCTGACGCCGTGGCGGAGATTGACACGATACGGCCCGCGCGTCCCCTGCACCGGCCGATGGTGCACGGCAAAGGCCACCGCGTCACCCTTCGTCAGCGGCACCACCTCGGGCCGCGACTGCATCCGCGGCCGCTGCTCGGTCAGCACGAATTCGCCGCCGCTGAAGTCGCGCCCCGGCTGCGACAGCAGGATCGCGACCTGGATCGGGAACACGTGCTCGCCGTAGAGATCCTGGTGCAGGCAATTGTAATCGCCCTCGCCATATTGCAGCAGCAGCGGCGTCGGCCGCGTCTGCCCGGCATCATGGCAGCGCTTCAGAAATGCCGCGTGCGACGAGGGATAGCTGATCTCGATCCCCATCGTCTGGTTCCAGCGATTGGCGGTGGCGGTCAGCCGCGCATACAGCACAGGCCGCAGCTCCGCGATCAGATCCGGCAGCGGATAGGAGAAGTATTTGTACTCGCCGCGGCCAAAGCCGTGGCGGCCCATCACGATCCGGCTGCGGAACCGGCGGTCATCGGGATACAGCGCGGCGATGGCATCGCACTCTTCAGGCGTCAGCAAGCCGTTGAGGACCGCGCAGCCCTGCCCGTCGAGGTCGGCCGTGATCTGGTCCCAAGCGAGCCCGTCGACGCGGGCCGGGATGCCGGAGGTGGGGCGGGTGATGGTCTTGGCTGTTGCTGTCATGGGACGGAATCTGGCCCATGATGGCCGACAGCGCCACCCGATTTCCGATCCGAATAGGCCGGGAACGCCGCCAAAATCACGCTGTCGTCCCTGCGAAAGCAGGGACCCATAATCACAGGTGCTGGTTGTTAGAAAGCCGTCTGGCCGCCCGCCCCTTTCGGAAGCCGCGGCGTATGGGTCCCTGCTTTCGCAGGGACGACCCGTGGTGAGAGTGTCGGTCGCCCGTCAAGCGAAACGGCGCGCGGAAAGAATCTAGCCCCGCACCGGCAGCGTGATCACATCATAGCCGTGGCTGATCTTGCGCTTCAGCACCGGGTCTTCCAGCTCGAACTCGAAGCGGCTGGCCGGGCGGATGCCGCCCTTGGCCGCGAAGGTGCCGCCGAACATGGCGCAGCCGTCGGGCAGTTTGCCGCCATCGAATCCGCGCGCGATCAGGTCCTGCACCGGCAGCATATGATCGAGCGTCCCTTCCTGGTAGAGCACGCGCTCGCCGCCGATTGTGGCCCAGGAGCGCAGGATCAGCTGGTCCCAGTGACCGATGACATCCTCGAGCTCCCAGAGCTCGGAGGCGACAGGCTTGTCGCACATCTGCTTCGACACGGTGACGCTGTAGCTCTCGACCTTGCGGTCGGTGTGGTCGGAGCCGCAGCCGACGAAGGTGCGGCCCTGCCAGCCGATCAGCACGAATTCGACCTCGCCGCTCGACTCCTCGCCGCAGACCTCGATGGCATCGGCGAAAGTCAGTCGGCGCGCCGAGCAGCGGTAGTAGATCGGCGTGGTCGCGGGGCGCGCGATGCCGAGCGCTTCGAGCTCGGCGATGTGCTTGTCGCGCGCCACCGGATCGCGGCCGGTCCAGCCGGCGATCACGGCTTGCTTGATTTCAAGCGTGAGCGGCGTCGCGGCGCCCTTGTCGTCGACGTTGAAGGTGAGATCAAACACGGATGACGGTCTCCATTCCGGCCGCAAGCTCGAAGATGCGACGATCCGAACCGCCGGCGGCCGCGAGCATCAGCCCGACCGGCGCCTCGCCCTCGCGATGCGCGGGCAGCGAGATGGCGCAGCCGTCGAGCACATTGATCAGCGAGGGATTACGCAGCGCACGCAGATTCTCGGTCGCGAACGCCTTGTCGTCGGCGAGGCTGGCGATGCTCGGCGGCAGGTTCGCGGTGGTCGGCAGCACCAGCGCGTCGTAGGGCGCGATCCGCGCCTCGGTGCGGGCGATGAACGACCGCCGCGCGTTGATAAGGTCGATATAGTCGGCCGCCAGAAAACCCTCGCCGCGCTGGATCCGCACGGCGACGCGAGGATCGTAGATGTCGCCCTTGCTCGCGAGCAGGAAGCGGTGCCAGGCATAGCTTTCGGCCGCGGAGAACCCGCCCTTGGTGTTCATCACGCCGACATCGAGCAGCTCGGGCAGCTCGACGTGCTCGACCAGCGCGCCGGCCCGCGACAGCGCCGCCAGCGCACGCTCGAAGGTTTTTGCGACGGCATCATCGAGATCGTCGAGCGCGACCGTGGTCGGCACCGCGAGCCGCATGCCCTTGATCGGGCGCGGGACGACGGGCGTCACCGGCTCGTCGGCCAGCACCGCATCGAGCGCGGCGCAGCAGGCCACCGAATTGGCCAGCGGGCCGTAGCTGTCGAGCGTGAACGACAGCGGCACGCCGCCATCGAGCGGAATCCGGCGCTGCGTCGGCTTGTAGCCGACGATGCCGTTGAAGGCGGCCGGAATCCGGCAGGAGCCGCCGGTATCGGTGCCGAGCGCGCCGAACGCCATGCCGTCGGCGATCGAGACTGCGGCGCCCGAGGACGAGCCGCCGGGCACGTGGCCGGCGCTCCGGTTCCAGGCGCTCTTCGGGGTGCCGTAATGCGGATTGATGCCGATGCCCGAATAGGCGAACTCGGTCATGTTGGTGCGGCCGATCACGACGAAGCCGGCGCGCTTGAGCCGCGCCACCACAGGCGCGTCGGCATCCGCCGGCGCGGAATCGTCCAGCGCCCGCGAGCCCGCCCGCGTCACCTGGCCCTTGATGTCGAACAGGTCCTTGATCGAGACCGGAATGCCGGCAAAGGGCGACGGCGCGGCGTTGGCCTTGCGCAGCCGGTCCATCGCGTCGGCGGCGTCCAGCGCCGCATCGCGGTCGACATGGATGAAGGTGCGCTGGCCCTCGCCTGCTGGATCGGCGATCCTGGCGATACATTGCTCGACGAGCTTGCGGGCAGAGGTAGCGCCGCTGGCGAGATCGGCGGCAAGGGAGGCGAGCGTCGGATTTTTCGGCATGGCTTTCACTTCACGGCTTGCACTTGATGGCTTCAGCCGATTGTCGCGCGAACCGGGGCCGATTTCCAGTGCGCCGGCCCCAAGTCTCGCATCACTATCACTTCAGCCCGAAATAGGCGCGGTGCAGCTCTTCATTGCCGCTCATCTCGGCAACCGTGCCGGAGAAGCGGATGCGCCCGCCTTCCAGCACGAACACGCGGGTCGCAATCTCGAGGAAACCGATATTCTGTTCGGCGATCAGGAGCGCCAGTCCGCGGCCCTGCAGGCTCGACAGGGCGCGCAGCACCTCCTTGACGAACAGCGGCGACAGCCCGGCCGAGGGCTCGTCCATCACGAGTAGTTTCGGCTCGGCCGACAGTGCCTTGGCGATGCCGAGCATCTTGCGCTGGCCGCCGGACAGGCTGGAGGCCGGATCGCGGCGCTTGTCGCGCAGCACCGGGAACAGGCCGTAGAGCTCGTCGACCCGCGCGCCCGGATCCGCATGGCCAAGCGCCTGCGCGCCGACGCGGATGTTCTCCTCGATCGACAGATCGGGAAACACCGCGAGCTCCGACATGTAGGTCATGCCGCGCTTCATGCGATCCGAGGAGCGCATTTTAGTGATGTCCTCGCCGCCGAGCTTGATGTGGCCGCTGCGGGCCTCGATCAGGCCGACCAGCGATTTCAAGAAGGTGGTCTTGCCCGCGCCATTGGCGCCGAGCAGCAGCACGGTTTCGCCGGGGCGGACGTCGAGATCGACGCCCCACAGGACCTGCATGGTGCCGTAGCCGGCGTCGACGCCGGTGGCGTCCAGAAGCGGCGCTGCGTCAGTGGGCATGCTCGCCTCCCAAAAACACTTCGATCACCTGCGGCTCGCGTACTGCGGTCGCAAGTGTGCCTTCAAAGATCTCCTTGCCCGCATTGAGCACGATGACGCGGTCGGTGATCTGTTCGATGAAGCCCATCAGGTGCTCGACCACGATGATCGCCATGCCGGTGGCCGCGAGCGCCTTGATGCGGCCGGCGATCCAGTCGAGCTCGGCCGGGTTGAGGCCGGCCGCGAGCTCGTCGAGCAGCAACAGCCGCGGCCGGGTAGCGAGCGCGCGGGTCAGATCGAGCATCTTCTGCTGCGCACTGTTGAGGTCGGCAGCGGGACGGTCGGCGACCTCCTTCAACCGGTACTCTTCAAGCAGTTCGGCAATCGACGGCGCGCCGGTCGCGCCGCCATAGGCCAGCGCCACCTGGATGTTCTCGCGCACCGTCAGCGACAGGAACGGCTTCGGCACCTGGAAAGTGCGGTTGATGCCGCGGTGAACGAGCTTGTGCGAGGCGACACCGCCGGCGGACGCGCCGTCGAACACGACCTCGCCCCCGTCAGGCGCATAGAGGCCGGAGATCACGTTGATCGCCGTGGTCTTGCCGGAGCCGTTCGGACCGACGAGCCCGAGGATCTCGCCGGGCACGACGTGGAAGCTCAAGCCATCGAGCGCGTGGAAGCCGCCGAAGCGTTTGACCAGCTTCGAGACGTCAAGGATGGACGTTTTCTCAGGGGACATGCCACCCCCTGCGGGTCGCCAGCGACACCAGCCCTGCGGGCAGGAACAGCACCAGGCCCATGATCAGGAGACCATAGATCAGCTGGAAATACTGCGGCGTGGTGAAGCCGATCAGATTGTAGATGCCGTAGAGGATCAGCACGCCGACGATCGGTCCGGTGATGGTGGCGACCCCGCCAAACAGCGCGAACACGATTGCGAAGATCGAGAACTCGCCGGAGAACACATTGTCGGGATAGAACACCGAGACGTACCAGGCGTAGATGCCGCCGGCGAGGCCTGCGACCAAAGCCGAGGCAAGCCAGGCGATCACCCGCATCTTGATGATGTTGACGCCGGCCATCGAGGCCGACACCGCATCCTCGCGCACGGCCTGCAGCGCAAGGCCGAACGGCGAGTTCTTCAGATACACCACCGCACCGACGGTCAGCGCCATCACCACCACGGCGGCGTAATACGCATGGGTCGGGTTGAACGTGCCGGTGAGCGACACGCCGTAGGGGCCCTTGGTGATCCCCTCCAGCGCCGGGTTGGCGACGAAGTGCAGCACCGCGAGCGAAGCCGCGAGATTGGCGATCGCGAAATAGGCGCCCGACAGCCGCAGCAGCGGCGTCAGCAGCAGGCCGAGCAAAATCGCGACGCCACCGCCGACCAGCACGGCGAACGGTGCCGGCGTGTGCAGATGCATCACCATGATGGCGAAGCCATAGGCGCCCGCGCCGAAGAAGCCGACATAGCCGAACGGCAGATAGCCGGTGAACCCATAGATGATGTTCACGCCTTGCGCGAGGATCAGGAAGATCACGAAGTTGAACAGCAGCAGATGGTTTTGATAGACGCCGGGCAGCAGTGCGAACACCACCACCAGCGGCGCCAGGATGAACAGCAGGTGTTTCGAGGCGTTATGCAACGCGCACCCGCCTTCCGAGCAGACCGCTCGGGCGCAACAACAGGATCACGATCAGCAACACATAGGGCAGCAGGTCGGCCCAGGAACTGAGATAGGTCTGCACCAGCATGTAGCAGAGACCATAGACGACACCGCCGAGCGCGGTGCCAAGCGGATTGCCGAGCGAGCCGAGCACGACGATCGCAAACGACGTCACGGTCGCATCGGCGCCGAACGCCGGCGTCACCGAGCCGAACATGAAGGGCGCGAACACGCCGGCGACCGCCGCGATGCCGAGCCCGATCCCGAACGCCGCCGCCGAGACGCGATCGACATCGATGCCGGTCGCCAGCGCCTCGTCGCGACGCGACATCACCGCTCGGGTCAGGGTGCCGAGCCGCGTGTGATAGAGATAGAGGTAGACGAGCGCGATCGCGATCAGGCTGGTGATGGCCGCGATCACCCAGGGCGCCGGAAAGCCCTGGCCGAAGATCTGGATCGGCCCCGCCCCGCCGGCCTTGCCACCGAACCATTTGACCTTGATGGTCGTGAACACGGTGCCGAGCAGCCGGCTCTGGATCGAGCGCTCGCTGGTGCCGGCGAAGATCGTGGTGACGGCTTCGATCACCTGCGACAGGCCGAAGAACAGGATGATCGACAGCATTTCCGGATTGGCCGAGCCCTGCAACCGCGGCACCAGCACCCAGTACAGCAGCACGCCCGCCAGCACGAACACCACGAAGGCCAGCGGCACCGCGAACAGCGGGTCGATGCCGGCGATGCCGACCACGCCGAGCGCGATGAAGGCGCCGAGCATCAGGATGTCGCCATGCGCAAGATTGACGATGCGCATGACGCCGAACACGAGATTGAGACCGATGCCGACCAGGCTGAAATACAGCCCGAACAGCACGCCGGCAACGAGCGCATAGGTCATGCTACCGCTCGCCGCCGAAGGTTACGCCTGCCGCCCTTAACCTGCATCACGGTGCCGGATAGATCGGCTTGCCGGTGGCGGTCTCGTGCGGATAGATCGAGACGAACTTGATGTGATCGTGCTCGTCGACCGTGAGCTGGCCGAGCGGCGTCAACTCGCCGACCTGGCCGCCGGTCTCATCCAGCGCGAAGGTGCCGTCCAGCGTCTTGAGCTGGCCGCTGAGCGAGAACACGGCGCGGCGCAGTTCCATCTGGTCGAGGCTGGTCGCAACCGACAGCGTCTTCTCGATCACCAGGGCCGTGGTGTAGCCGGCCACCGCGTTGAAGCCGAACTCCATCTTGCCGTCATTGTACTTCTTGGTCCAGGCGGCGCGGAAATCCTTCATGTTCATCCCGAAATTGACGGGATAATCCAGCTCGGACGGCGGCACGTAGGTCCAGATGTGCTCCAGGCCCTTGGCGCCGACGTTCTTCTCCAGCAGCTCGGTCTCGAGGCCGGCATAGATCGCGAACAGCATCTTGAACTTGGTGCCGACGTCCTGGACGTTGCGCAGGAAGGCGATGTCGTTCGGCGCATAGCCGAAATGGATCACCGCGTCGGGATTGGCGTTGCTGATGTTGTTGATGATGACGTTGTAGTTGGTGGTCTCGGTCGGGACGCCCTGGTCGTAGACGATCTCGATCGGCGCGCCGGACTCCTTGACGAACTTGCGGAACGCGTTGGCCTGGGTGCCGGTGAACTCGTTGGTCGAATAGAGAATCGCGACCTTCTTGATGCCGAGGCCCGGGCCGTCATGGCTGATGAAATCGGCGACCGGCTTCGGCCAGACCGTCGACACCGGGTCGGCCATCAGCGCGATGTAGGGATTGTCCTTGGAGAAGAAGCTCGCGCCGGTGCCGGTCTGGTCGAACAGGAACATCTTGTGATCGCGCGCGATCGCAACCGCGGGCGCAGTCAGCACCGATCCGGAATCGGCGACCAGCAGGTCGACCTTATCCTGGGTGACGAGCTGGTTATAAAGCGTCGCGGCGGTCGCGGTGTTGCTCTGGTCGTCATAGGAGACGAGCTTGATCGGGATCTTCTTGTCGAACGCCTTCACGAAGACGCCACCCTCGGCGTTCTTCTGCTCGACCCACAATTTGAGGGAGCTGTAGACCGGCATCGAGATCGAGGCGTAGCGCCCCGAGGATGCGTAGAGCGTGCCGATCTTGATCTCCGACGGTGCGTCGGCGGCCACAGCCTGCGTAACGCTGGCCTGCGTGACAAATGCGAGGCTGGCAGCGAGTGCCGCGCCGATGATCCTCAGCATGATATTATTCCTCCCGGACTCTTTTGAACGTAGCTTCGACGCGGCCCTTCTACGCGCCGGATCGGAGCGGCACAAGCATTGCGGCCTTAGCAATTGTGCGAGGGGCGGAATATGCGGCATGCGCAGGACACAGGCCGCCGCGCGGCGCATGGATGGACCGTTGACGGCCCTCGGTCCGATGGCGCATCAAGACTGTAACGATTTCGGGAGGAAGTATCAGACATGGCCGAACCCGCGCGCGCGAAACCCAAGCCGACACCCGAGACCCAGCATTTCTGGGATGGCACCAAGGCCGGCGAGCTGCGCCTGCAGCGCTGCGATGCCTGCGCCAATGTCTACTTTCCGCCGCGGCCGTTCTGCCCCTCCTGCGCCTCGCGCAAGGTCTCCGTCTTCAAGGCCAGCGGCAAGGGCAAGCTCTACAGCTATGTCATCAACCACCGTCCCGCCGCGCCCGGCTTCACGCCGCCTTATGCGATCGCCGTGGTCGAACTCGACGAGGGCCCGCGCATGATGAGCAACATCATCGATTGTCCGCAGACGCCGGAGGCGCTTGAGCTCGACATGCCGCTCGAGGTCGCCTTCGAAGCGCTCGACGACAAGATCACCCTCCCCTTGTTCCGTCCGGCGAAGGGGTAACGCGATGCGCAGGAACCAGGTTGCCGTCGTCGGTGCGGCCGAAACCACCGAACTCGGCGTCATCCCCAACATGTCGCAGATCCAGCTGCATGCGGACGCGGCGCTGAACGCGATCGCGGATGCCGGCCTGAAGCTGTCCGACATCGACGGCTTCGCCACCGCGGTCGAAACCCCGCAGCAGATGGCGCACTATCTCGGCATCACGCCGACCTGGGTCGACGGCACCTCGGTCGGCGGCTGCTCCTTCATGCTGCATGTCCGCCACGCCGCGGCCGCGATCGAGGCCGGCCTGTGCAAGACCGTGCTGATCACCCACGCCGAGAGCGGCAAGTCGATGATTGGCAAGCAGCCGCGCTTCACCGCTCCCGACAGCCTCAACGGCCAATTCGAGGCACCGTTCGGCGTCTACGGCCCGCCAAGCATGTTCCCGATTCCGGTGCTGCGCTTCATGAAGACCCACGGCATCACGCATGAACAGCTTGCGATGGTCGCGGTCGTGCAGCGCGAATGGGCGGCGAAGAATCCGCGCGCCACCATGAAGGACCCGATCACGGTCGCCGACGTCCTGAACTCGCGGATGATCGCCTATCCGTTCCGCCTGCTGCAATGCTGCCTCGTCACCGACGGCGGCGGCGCGCTGATCCTGACCTCGGCCGACCGCGCCAAGGATTTCCCACGCAAGCCGGTCTACATCCTCGGCACCGGCGAGAGCGTGGAAACGCCGATGGTCAGCCAGATGAAGACCTTTGATAGCTCGCGCGCCTTCAAGGTCGCGGGTCCCCTGGCCTTCAAGGAAGCCGGCATCACCCACAAGGACGTCGATCATCTGATGATCTACGACGCCTTCGCGCACCTGCCGCTGTACGGCCTCGGTGACCTCGGCTTCATGCCTTATGAGGAAGCCGGCAAGTTCATCGCCGACGGCAACACCCGCCCCGGCGGCAAGCTGCCGCTCAACACCAATGGCGGCGGCCTGAGCTACATGCACTCCGGCATGTACGGCATGTACGCGCTGCAGGAGAGCGTGCGGCAGATGCGCGGCATCGCGCCGGCGCAGGTGCCGAACGCGAAGATCTCGGTCTGCCACGGCGTGGGCGGCATGTTCGCCGCAAGTGGCACGATCATTTTTACGAACGAACGATAGCAATGGCCGGCGCGAGCGCAGCACCCGATCCGTCATTGCCGGGCTTGACCCGGCAATCCATCTTCTTCTGAAGAAAGATGGATGCGCGGGTCAAGCCCGCGCATGACGAGTGGGGTTCTGCATCGGCCGGCGAACACACGCCACCCAGGAGAACCCACATGGCAAAATCACTGCAGGATAAGGTCATCATCGTCACCGGCGCGGGCCGCGGCATCGGCCGCGAGATTGCGCTGCTCTGTGCGGCGGAAGGCGCCAAGGTCGTGGTCAACGATCCCGGCGGCGCGGCCGACGGTGGCGGCTCGAGCGCGGCGCCCGCCGAGGAGGTGGTCGAGGAGATCAAGAAGCGCGGCGGCACCGCAGTGGCGAACTTTGAATCGGTCGCGGAAGCCATCCCCGCCAGCAAGATCGTGAAGACTGCGACCGATCACTTCGGCCGGCTCGACGGCGTGGTCAACAATGCCGGCATCCTGCGCGACATGATCTTCCACAAGATGAGCGTGGAAGCCTTCGAAGCCGTCATCAAGGTGCACCTGATGGGCTCGTTCTATGTCAGCCACGCTGCGGCGCGGATCTATCGCGAGCAGGAGTCGGGCTCGTTCGTGCACTTCACCTCGACCTCCGGCCTGATCGGAAATTACGGCCAGGCCAACTACGCCGCCGCCAAGCTCGGCATCGTCGGCCTCTCGAAATCGATCGCGCTCGACATGGGCCGCTTCAACGTGCGCTCGAACTGCGTGTCGCCGTTCGCCTGGACCCGCATGATCGGCACCATCCCGACCGAGACCGATGCCGAGAAGGCGCGCGTCGAGAAGATCAAGCAGATGGGCCCGGAAAAGATCGCGCCGGTCTGCGCCTATCTGCTCTCGGATGCCGCCAAGGACGTCACCGGCCAGATCTTCGGCGTGCGCATGAACGAAATCTTCCTGTTCGGCCAGCATCGTCCGGTGCGCTCGGTGCATCGCGGCGAAGGCTGGACGCCCGAGACCATCGCCGAACACGGCATGCCGGCGTTGAAGGGATCGTTCGCCAAGCTCGACCGCTCGGCCGACGTCTTCACCTGGGATCCGATCTGAATTTCGATCTGACGGTTTTATGAAACAGTCGCCTCCGCGAAACGACGGAGGCGACACACTCTTTGGTTGTTTCTTCATGGCGTGCCCGCATTGTGCCAGAATTGCGGGGGTATAATCGTCCTCCCGATAACAAAAAGCCTGGGAGGACTTCCGTGACAAATCCAAGCAACACAGAGAAACACGAGGGCGACGGAACGAAGGCGTTCGACCGTCGAACGATTTTGCGCGGCGCAACCGCGCTTGCTGCAACCGCGATGGCCGCATCCGATGCTGCAGCGCGCGACTTCGGCCCCAATGCGGAGCCGCAGCGTTATCCCGATCCTGATATCGTCGTGATCGACGACAAGCGCTTCAAGGCCAAGGTCGGCAACACCGCGATCAAGCGGCTCTACACCGGCTGCCTCTGGGCCGAAGGCCCGGCGTGGAATGCACAGGGCCAGTATCTGGTGTGGAGCGACATCCCGGCCAATCGGCAGTTGCGCTACCTCGACGATGACGGTCACATCTCCGAGCAGTTCCACAAGCCGTCGAACGAAGCCAACGGCTCGACCTTCGATTTCGAGGGCCGCCAGATCACCGCCGAGCGCACGCGGCTGGTGCGCTACGAGCACGACGGAACCGTGACGTCATTGGCCGAGCAGGCCAATGGCAAGCAGCTCAACGGACCGAACGACATGGTCGTGCACCCGAACGACAAGTCGATCTGGTTCACCGATCCCGGCTACGGCGCGATCTCGATCTATGAGGGCCAATTGGCCAACACCGGTTCGAAGCAGCCGTACCAGAAGGAGGCGGTCTACCGCATCGACGCTGCGACCGGGCAGATCACCAAGGTGGCCGACGAGCCGTTCAAGCCGAACGGGATCGCCTTCAGCCACGACTACAAGAAGGTCTATGTCTGCGACACCGGCATCACGCATTATCCGAACGCGAAGAACATCGTCTGGCAGTACGACCTCAACGGCGACAAGCTCTCCAACCCGCGCACGCTGATCGACATGACGCTCGACGGCAAGTCGGGCTTCCCCGACGGCATGCGCGTCGACATCGACGGCAACATCTGGGTCGGCGCCGGCTGGGTCGGACCGGGCTATGACGGCGTGCAGGTGTTCGCGCCCGACGGTCAGCGGATCGGCCAGATCCTGCTGCCCGAGACCTGCGCCAACCTCACCTTCGGCGGCAAGAAGCGCAACCGTCTGTTCATGACCGCGAGCCAGTCGCTCTATGCGGTGTATGTGGAGACGAGAGGCGCGCACAACTGCTAGCGCGCTGCCTATCCGCCGTCATTGCGAGGAGCGAAGCGACGAGGCAATCCATCTCACCGCTTGCGGCCCAATGGATTGCTTCGCTGCGCTCGCAATGACGGCGGAAAAAGTCGCGGCTCTAACCGCTGTTCCTCAGCCCCGCAGAAATCCCGTTGATCGTGATCTGGATCCCGCGCAGCACCTGCTCGTCGGGGTTCTGCGCGCGATGCTCCTTCAACAGCTCGACCTGCACGTGGTTGAGCGGATCCATGTACGGAAAACGGTTGCGGATACCGCGCTCCAGCAGCGGGTTGCCTTGCAGCAGCCGGTCGTGGCCCATGATGTCGAGCAGCGTCTCGATCGACAGATGCCACTCGCGGCGGATCTGGCCGAAGATCTTCTCGCGCAGCGCGACGTCGGGCACCAGCTCGGCATAGCGTGAGGCGATCGCGATCGAGCTCTTCGCCAGCACCATGTCCATGTTGGAGAGCAGCGTGCGGAAGAACGGCCATTCCCTGTACAGCTCCTGCAGGAACGGCATGCCTTGCTCCGGATGCTCCGATATCCAGATCTCGACCGCGCTGCCGAAGCCGTACCAGCCCGGCAGCATCAGCCGGCATTGCGCCCAGGAGAACACCCAGGGAATCGCGCGGAGGTCCTCGATCTCGCGAGTCTTCTTGCGCGAGGCCGGACGGCTGCCGATGTTCAGCGTCGCGATCTCGTTGATCACAGTCGAGCCCCAGAAATAGTCGGCGAAGCCCTCGGTTTCATAGACGAGACCACGATAAGCCTTGAAAGCGAGCGCGGAAATCTCCTCCATCGCCTTGAGGTATTCGGGGCGCGGCGCGCTCTGCCGCGGCTGCAGCAGGCTGGTCTCCAGCGTCGCCGCGGCGAGGATCTCCAGATTGCTGCGGCCGACCTCGGCGTTGGAATATTTCGACGAGATGATCTCGCCCTGCTCGGTGATGCGGATCTGGCCGTTCACGGCGCCGCCGGGCTGCGCGATGATCGCATCATAGCTCGGGCCGCCGCCGCGGCCGACCGAACCGCCGCGGCCGTGGAACAGGCGCAGCCGCACGCCGTGACGTTCGAACACCTCGACGAGGCCGATCTCGGCCTTGTAGAGCTCCCAGCCCGAGGTGACGAAGCCGCCATCCTTGTTGCTGTCGGAATAGCCGAGCATCACCTCCTGCACGCTACCGAGACTGTCGACCAGCTTGCGGTAGTCGTGCAGCGCCAGCATGCGGTCCATGATGGCGCTCGAGGCCTGCAGATCCCCGATGGTCTCGAACAGCGGCACGATGTTGACGGCGCTGCGGCCGGACGGATTGACGAGGCCAACCTCCTTCAACAGCACCGCGACCTCGAGCATGTCGGACATGCCCTGGCACATCGAGATGATGCACTGGGAGATCACCTCGGGACCGAATTTGGCGTGCGCCTCGGCCGCCGCCCGGAACACCGCGAGCTCGCTTTGGGTCTCCTCGGAATATTTCACGAAGGGCGAGGCTAGCGGCCGCGCGCTGCGCAACTCGCCGAGCAGCAGGCTGACGCGCGCGTCCTCGCCGAGCGCCAGATACGACATGCCGGGATTGGCGGTGTCGAGCAGCTCGGCGATGGTGCGCTCATGCACCGCCGAATTCTGGCGGATGTCGAGCCGCGCCAGATGGAAGCCGAAGCAATCCACCGCCCGCCGCAACTGCCGCAGCCGGCCGCGCGCGATCACGCCGGAATTATTCGCGATCAGCGAACGATTCAGCACGTCGAGGTCGGCCTGGAATTCCTTGACGGTCGCATAGGGCTCGGCCTTGCCGACCGGCGGCCGCGTGGTCTCGACCTCGAGTCTCGCGGCAGTGGCCGCGAGCCGCGCATAGATGCCCGAGACCGCCAGACGATAGGGCTCACCGCTGCGATGCGGCGAGGTGTCGGGCGAACGCTCGGCCAGGATCCGCAGTTCCTCCGAGACGTCGGCGAGGTGCGCCGCCAGCGACAGCTCGGCGCCGAGCGCGTGCAGCTCCTCGAGATAGAAGCTGAGCACCCGGCTCGATTGCAGCCGCAGCGTACCGCGCATCACCTCTGCGGTGACGAACGGATTGCCGTCGCGGTCGCCGCCGATCCAGCTTCCCATCCTGAGGAACGAGGCGAGATCGCCGCCCTCGCCGCCCTCCTTGTTCAGCCGGTCCTCCAGCGCGCAGTGCAGCCGCGGTACCTCTTGCAGGAAGGTGTAGTCGTAAAACGACAGGCCGTTGGCGACCTCGTCGAGCACGGTCAGCTTGGTCCGGCGCAGCAGATTGGTCTGCCACAGCGTCACGACCGCGCGGCGCAGCTGCTCGTCGCTGGCTTCGCTCTCATCGGGCGTCATCTGCAACCGTTCGCGGCGGTCGAGCAGATCGGCGATCTCCATCTCGCGGTCCATCGTGCTCTTGCGGCGGACCTCGGTCGGATGCGCTGTCAGCACCGGGCTGACCAGCGCGCTCTTGAAGAAACTGCGCAAATCGGCCGGGCTGATGCCGGCCTGCCGGGCATGGACCAGCGTCTGCTCCAGCGTGCTCGGCCGCGGCGCGCCACTGGGCCCGCGGCTGCGCATCTGGCGGATGTTGTTCTGGTCCTCGGCAATGTTGGCGAGGTGGGAGAAATAGCTGAAGGCGCGGACGATCCGCAGCGTCTCGGCGATCGACATGCCGTCGAGGATGCCCTCCAGCTCCTGCCGCGCCAGCTTGTCCTCGTCACGATGGAACCGGACCGAGGTCTGGCGGATGCGCTCCACCAGGTCGAAGGCGTCGGCCCCCTCCTGGTCGCGGACCGTGTCACCCAGCACGCGCCCCAGCAGCCGGATGTCGTTCCGGAGCCGTGCATCCTCCTCCTGCGCAGTTGCTTCGAGAAGGCTGACCTCCGCGGCGCGCTTGGCACGGATGTCGGTCTCGGAAGGCATGGTCTGGGGAGGCAAAGTCTGGGGAGACATGGCTTGGCTACTCCAGAGGCTGCCCGGCTCCTCCCGAGTTTGCGCTTTTTTTGCCGCAGCGCAAGATGAACTTGGGGGCGGTGCACCACCGCAGTCGTCCCTGCTTTCGCAGGGACGACTGCGAGTTTGCGGCCCTAGATCCGCCGCCCTGCCCGCTCCCAGTACGGGTCGCGCAGCCGGCGCTTGAAGATCTTCCCGGAATCCTCGCGCGGCAGGCTGGTCTGGATCTCGATATGCTTCGGCACCTTGTAGTCGGCGAGCGCGGTCTTGAGCTGGGCGCGGACCGAGGCGATGTCGAGCGCGACGCCCGGCTGCGGCTCGACCACCGCCATCAGCGCCTCGCCGAACTCCGCATCGGGAATGCCGAACACCGCGCAATCATGCACGCCGGGCACCGCATGCAGCACGGCCTCGATCTCGGCCGGATAGATGTTGACGCCGCCCGAGATCACCATGTCGCGCTTGCGGTCGCAGATGAAGACATAGCCGTCCGCGTCGATATAGCCGACGTCGCCCGAGGTGATGAAGCCCTGCCGGTCGATCTCCGCGCGCTTCTCCGACTTGTTGTGATAGGTGAAATCGGGATTGCCGGCGATCCGCGAGTAGATCTCGCCGATCTCTCCCTGCGGCACCTCCTTGCCGTCGTCGCCGATGAAGCGCAGCTCGGCGCCAGGCGAGATCTTGCCGACCGTACCGGGCTTCTTCAGCGCGTCCTCGGAATTGGCGAAAGTCACCGCGCCCGACTCGGTCGAGCCGTAGAATTCGTAGATCACCGGCCCCCACCACTCGATCATCGCGCGCTTGACGTCGGGCGGACACGGCGCGGCGGCATGGATGACGTGGCGGAGCGACGACATGTCGTATTTCCTGCGCACCTCCTCCGGCAGCTTCATCAGGCGGATGAACATCGTCGGCACCATGAAGATGATGTCGATCTTCTCGCGCTCGATCAGTGCCAGAAACTCCTCCGCGTCGAAGCGCGGCATCAGCACCAGGGCGCCGCCGAGCTTGCCGGAGCGCAGCCCGAAGGAATTCGGCGCCGAATGGTAGAGCGGCCCCGGCAGGATCGCACGCGCGCCGGGCCGGAGGCCATAGATCATCTGGCGCATCGCTTCGGCATTGGCGGTCTGCTCCGGCGTCGGCGCGAAGCGGCGCACGCCCTTGGGATGGCCTGTGGTGCCCGAGGTGTAGATCATGTTCTGCGGCTGCGGCACGACAGGACCGTCGTAGCGCGGGAATTGCGCCAGCCAGGATTCGAAATCGATCGCGAAATCCGGCGTCGCGAGGTGATCGGGATTGATCTTGTAGTTGGCGAGGATTTCCGGCGGCGTCGGCACGCTGAGCACCGTGACATCATCGGGGATCGCGCCGCGTAGCGGATGCAGCATGTCGGCATGGCCGATCAGGACGCGCGTGCCGGAATCGGTCAGCACGTAGTTGATCTCCTCCGGCTTGAAGTGCCAGTTGATCGGCACGCCATAGGCGCCGAGCCGCATCGCCGCGTAAGCAGCCTCGATGAAGGCGATGTCGTTGCGCATCAGCATGCAGACGCTGTCGCCCGGCTTGACGCCGAGCTGGTTCAGGCCGCTGGCGATGCGCTCAGTGCGCTCGGCGACATCTGCGTGATCGCGCCGGCGGCCGCCGCTGACGATGCCGAGGAAGGGTTGGGACGTTTCGCTCATTTTGTTGTTGTTCTTCGTTATCGGTTAGCAAGGTTGGTTGTGTCCGTCATGGCCGAGAGAGCCCGGCCATGACGCCAGCACGCATCACACATCCGCGAACTTCGGCGCGCGCTTCTCCAGATTGGCGCGCACGGATTCGGTCTGGTTCGGGCTGCCGAGCAGCTTCTGCTGCTCGACGGATTCCGCGAGCAGCGCGGCGGCCGGATCGACCGACAGATTGCTCAGCATGCGCTTGGCGGCGCGGATCGCATCCGGGCTCTTGCCGGCGATCTCGCGCGCGACCTCGAGCGCGGCAGCGCGCGGGTCGTCGCAGATGCGGGTGGCGAGGCCGTAACTTTGTGCCTCCTGCGCCGAGAAGATGCGGCCGGTATAGGTGAGCTCGCGCAGGATATCGTCGCGCACGAGGCTCGCGAGGATCGGCGTGCCCGCCATGTCGGGGACGAGGCCCCATTTGATCTCCATGATCGACATCCGCGCGTCCGTCGAGAGGAAACGCATGTCGGCGCCGAGCGCGAGCTGGAAGCCGCCGCCGAACGCGACGCCGTGGACCGCGGCGATCACGGGCACCGGGAGTTGGCGCCAGCCCCAGACCGCCTGCTGCGGGGCATTGGCCTTGCCGTGGGTGCGGATCGTGAGGTCGCGGTTTGCGCCGCCCGGCACTCCGTTACCGCCGTCCTTCATGGCGGCGAACCGGCCCATGTCGAGGCCGGCGCAAAAGGCCCGGCCCTCGCCGGACAGCACGACCACCCGGACGTCTTTTTCCTTGGAAAGACGGTCGGTTGCGGCGACCAATGCCTCGAACATCGCGGCATCGAGCGCGTTCATCTTGTCGGCCCGTACCAGTCGGACATCGGCGATACCGTCCGAAATCGATATCGAAACGCGATCTTCCATCATTCCCTCCGCTTTGTTCCTTGAGTTGGCGCTTTACAGAAAGGCCGTTGTCCGCTTTTAGTCAATCGACCAATTAAATGACAACCCCCGTGGAGGAAACGATGTTCTCTGATCAGCTTCTTGCCGGGCGGCGCATCCTGGTAACCGGCGGCGGCACCGGCCTCGGCAAGGCCATGGCCACCCGGTTCCTGCAACTCGGCGCCGAGGTGCATATCTGCGGCCGCCGCAAGAGCGTTTGCGACGAAACTGCCACCGAGTTGATGGCCGAGCATGGCGGGCGCGTGGTCAGCCACGGCGTCGATATCCGCAACGCCATGGCGGTCGACGAGATGATCGAAGCGATCTGGACCACCAGCGGTCCCCTCACCGATCTGATCAACAACGCCGCCGGCAATTTCATCTCGCGTTCGGAAGAGCTTTCCGCGCGGGGGTTTGACGCCGTGGCCAACATCGTCATGCACGGCACCTTCTACGTGACCCACGCGGTGGGCCGGCGCTGGATCGCCGGTGGCCATCGCGGCAACGTGGTGTCGATCACGGTGACCTGGGTGCGCAACGGTTCGCCCTACGTGGTGCCGTCGGCGATGAGCAAGTCGGCGATCCACGCCATGACGATGTCGCTCGCGATCGAATGGGGCCGCCACGGCATCCGTCTCAACACCATCGCACCCGGCGAGATCCCGACCGAGGGCATGAGCAAGCGCATCAAGCCCGGCGACGAGGCCGGCGCGCGGACCAAGGCGATGAACCCGATGGGCCGCGTCGGCACCATGGAGGAATTGCAGAACCTCGCGGTGTTCCTGATCTCCGGCGGCTGCGACTGGATCAACGGCGAGACCATCGCCATGGACGGCGCGCAGGCGCTGGCGATGGGCGGCAATTTCTACCAGCTGCGCGACTGGAGCGACGACGACTGGACCAAGGCGCGCGACTCGATCAAGGCCCAGAACGAGAAGGATCGCGCGGCGCGGGGTTGAAGCGACAGCTCGCGCCTCAACCACAACTGTCGTCCTTGCCTAGTGCGCAATTGCGCACGGGAGCAGGGACCCATAACCACCGCTCAAAACCACCGAGCACGCTGCGGCCACAGCGCGCTCGACAACTCGATTCTGTGGTTATGGTTCCCGGGTCGCGCTTCGCTTGCCCGGGACGACGATGTGGATGGATCGTGCACCACACCCCGTATTGTTTTTCGCGCGCGATGCAGCCACACTCCGCGCCAACAAAAAGCATCACGGGGGAAACATGTCCGACGCGCCGAAACTGAGCAATCTCGCCGACATGGTGCGCGACCGCGCCAAAAGCCGCGGCGATGCGCTAGCCTATGAATTCGAGGGACGACAGACCTCCTTCGCCGAATTCGATATCAAGACCAACCGCGTCGCCAACGCACTGATCGCGATGGGCGTGAAGAAGGGCGAGCGCATCGCCTATCTCGGCAAGAACAGCGACTTCTATTTCGAGCTCCTGATGGGCGCGATGAAGGCCGGCGTGGTGATGGCGCCGGTGAACTGGCGGCTCGCGGGTCCCGAGGTCACCTTCATCGTCGACGACTGCAAGGCGCCCATTCTGTTCGTCGGTCCCGAATTCATCACGCAGGCGCGCAATATCAGCGACAAGCTGCCCAGCGTCCGCACCATCATCACGACCGAAGGTGGCGCGCCGGAATGGCCCGACTTCCTCGCCTGGCGCGACGCGCAGAGCGGCGATGATCCGCGCATTGCGATCGAGCCGAAGGATATCGCGATCCAGCTCTACACCTCGGGCACGACAGGCAAGCCGAAGGGCGCGATGCTGTCGCACGCCAATTTCCTCAACCTCGTGCAGAGCGGCAATGAGGCCGAGAAGCCGGAATGGAACCGGTGGACCACCGACGACGTCTCGCTGGTCGCGATGCCGATCTTCCACATCGGTGGCTCCGGCTGGGGGGTGATGGGGCTCTATCACGGCGCCCGCGGCGTCATCGCGCGCGAGTTCGATCCGACCAAGGTGCTCGATTTCTTCGAGCAGTCCGGCATCACCAAACTGTTCATGGTGCCGGCGGCGATGCAGTTCGTGGTGCGGCAGCCGCGCGCGCGGCAGGTCGATTTCTCGCGCCTGAAATACATGCTCTATGGCGCCTCCCCGATCCCGGCGGCGCTGCTGAAGGAGTGCATCGAGGTCTTCAAATGCGGCTTCGTGCAGATGTACGGCATGACCGAGACCACCGGCACCATCGTGGCGCTGCCGCCCGAGGATCACATCGAAGGGCTGGAGCGGATGCGCTCGGCCGGCAAGGCGCTGCCCGGCGTCGAGCTCGCGATCCTCGACGGCGACGGCAAGCCGCTGCCGCCCGGCGAAGTCGGCGAGATCGCCACCCGCTCCGGCTCCAACATGGCGGGCTACTGGAATCTGCCCGAGGCCACCGCGCACACGATCGATAGCAACGGCTGGCTGCGCACCGGTGATGCCGGCTACATGGACAAGGATGGCTATCTCTACATCCACGACCGCATCAAGGACATGATCATCTCCGGCGGCGAGAACATCTATCCGGCCGAAGTCGAGAGCGCGCTGTGCGACCACCCCGACGTGGCGGAAGCCGCCGTGATCGGCATCCCCGACGACAAATGGGGCGAGGCGGTGAAGGCGGTCGTGGTGATGAAGCCGGGCAAGAGCGCGACCGCGAGCGACATCATCAACTTCACCCGCGAGCGCATCGCCGGCTACAAGACGCCGAAATCGGTCGACTTCATCCCGGCGCTGCCGCGCAACCCGTCGGGCAAGATTTTGCGGCGGAGCCTGCGGGAACCATATTGGGCCGGCAAGGACCGCCAGGTGAATTAGCCCTCTCCGTCGTCCCGGCCAAGCGAAGCGCGAGCCGGGACCCATAACCACCACTGTTGGTGGTGGTAATATGCTGGGGCCACATCTCGCTTCATCAACAACCTTTTGTGGTTATGGGTCCCTGCTTTCGCAGGGACGACGATGCTGAGAGAGATGTCGGTCACGCCTTCTTCATCTTCTCCCGCAGGACGCGCCAGCGCCCCTGCGCCTCCTCCGGCCAGACCGCTCTCCGATCGTAATACTCGGCGAACACTTTTGCGCCCGGAGGGAACGTCACCCAGGGCAGTTTCGACGAGGTGAAGATGTGGACATCGGGCGGGCATTGGCTCGGGTCGTCCGTCGTGCCGACGCGGACGAAGCGGACCGCCGGTCCCGCGCCCGGATAGTTGCTCCACACCGCGACCTTGCAGATCGGGCAGCGCGCGATCTTCTGGCCCTTGCCGCTCGCCGACGGCGTGTCGACGATCTCGGGCTCGGCCGCGATGTGCGCGACCCGCTCGGCCTCGTACATCGCGTTGAGCGCATGCACGGTGCCGGTCTCGCGCTGACACCAGGTGCAGTGGCAGGCGTGCACGATCAGCGGCCTGCCGGCGAGACGGTAACGGACATTTCTGCAAGTGCATCCACCTTCCATGTCGTACCGCCTCTCTGTCAACCTAATGCTTGCCGGCTCCCATGTAGCCGAACAGGAAGCCCGCCACCTTGCGCTTCTGGATCTCCTCGCTGCCTTCGGTGATGCGATAGCGGCGGTGGTGGCGATAGATGTGCTCGAACGGCTTGTGACGCGAATAGCCCATGCCGCCGTGCACCTGCATCGCGCGGTCGGCGGCCTCGCAGCACAGGCGGTTTGCCCAGAAGTTGCACATCGAGACCCGGTCCGACAGCGTATGCTCGACCTGGGCCTGAGTCAGCTGATCCATCTCCCAGGCGGTCTTGCGGATCAACAGGCGGAGCATCTCGGCTTGCGTGGCAAGCTCGACCAGCGGCCACTGGATCGCCTGGTTCTCAGCCAGCGCCTTGCCGAACGGTTTTCGCTCGCGCGCGTATTTCACACTCTCATTGATGCAGTAGACGGCAGCGCCGAGCGAGCTTGCCGCCTGGCGAATCCGGTTCTCGTGCACGAAGCATTGCGCCAGCGACAGGCCGCGGCCGACCTCGCCGAACTGCGCATCCTCCGGCACGAACACGTCGGTGAAGCTGACCCGCGGGTGATCGGTCGGCATGTTGAAGGTCCACATATACTCCTCGACCTTCACGCCCGCCGATTTCGCCGGCACCAGGAAGCAGGAGATGCCGCGGGCGTCGCCGTCATTGCCCGATGTGCGGGCAAACAGCGCGCAGTGCGTGGCGACATGCATGCCTGTCGTCCACATCTTCTCGCCGTTGATGATCCAGCCCTTGACGTTGTCGCGGGTGGCCTGGACCGCCCTCGTCTCCATGTGCGTGGCGTCCGAGCCGTGCTCAGGCTCAGTCAGGCCGAACGTGATGCGATATTTGCCGGTGATCGAGCCGTCGATCATTGCCTTCTGCTCGTCGGTTCCATAGCGGTCGAGCATGGTCACGATCGGAAGATTGCCGACGATCGAGTGCTCGTTCTGCAGATCATTGTGCAGGCCAAGACCCTTCGAGGCGAAATGCTCGCGGATCACAGCCATCCAGAGATTGGAGCCGTCCTTGCCGCCATAGCGCTTCGGGATCGCGAAGCGCAGATGGCCGGCGGCGTCGGCCAGGTTCTTGGCCTTGCGCAGCAAGAGCTCCCATTCATGGCGCGGCAGGCCACCCTTGTCGAAATCGGTGCGCGCCCATTCGCGGCGATGATCGAAGAAGCGGATGTTGTCGTCAGCTTCTTCCAGCGGCTTGATCTCGCGTTCGATGAAGCGATCGAGCTCGGCGAGATAGGCGGTCAGGTCAGCCGGCAGGTTGAAATCCAAGGCGGTCACTCCCGGAATGATTGTTGATTCTGGTTTTGCGTTTAGGCGCTATCGCGCATCCGCATTCCGATCGATTAAGGTGAGAAGCACGCCCCCAAGTCAAGCAGCCGAGTGAGGCTTGCGCGCGCGGTCGCGTTGCGTAATTGGATGGCACGGAACGAGGTGCAGGCGTTAGGATATCAGCCATATTCTTCGCCGCAGAAAATTCACGGGAGCAAACATGGATCTGAAATTCTCCAAGGTGACGCGCAAGGGTCCCATCACCATCGTGACGCTGTCGCGGCCCGAGGTTTACAACGCGCTGCATATCGACGCGCATTTCGAGCTCAACAAGGTGTTCGACGACTTTTCCGCCGATCCCGAGCAGTGGGTCGCGATCGTCACCGGCGCCGGCGACAAGGCGTTCTGCGCCGGCAACGACCTGAAGTGGCAGGCCGCCGGTGGCAAGCGCGGCTGGGACAAGGGCGGCTTCGCCGGGCTCACCACCCGCTTCGACTGCGACAAGCCGATCATCGCCGCCGTCAACGGCGTCGCGATGGGCGGCGGGTTCGAGGTCGCGCTGGCCTGTGACCTGATCATTGCCGCTGACAATGCGACCTTCGCCCTGCCCGAGCCGCGCGTCGGCCTCGCCGCGCTCGCCGGCGGCCTGCAACGCCTGCCGCGCCAGATCGGGCTGAAGCGTGCCATGGGCATGATCCTGACCGCGCGCCATGTCAGCGCCAAGGAAGGCCTCGAGCTCGGCTTCGTCAACGAGGTGGTGCCGCAGGGCGAGGCGCTGGCCGCCGCCGAGCGCTGGGCCGAGACCATCGCCAAGAACTCGCCGATGTCGATCCGCGCCTCCAAGCAGGCGATCCAGAAGGGCCTCGAAGTCTCGCTCGAGCAGGCCATGACCGAGCAGCGCGAATACCCAGCGGTGAAGGCGATGGCCGCCTCGCAGGATTACATCGAGGGCCCGAAGGCGTTTTCGGAGAAGCGCCCGCCGACGTGGTTGGGGCGGTAGCGGCTCTTTCCGCGTCATTGCGAGGAGCGAAGCGACGAAGCAATCCATGTCTCGGCTTGCGGTGAGATGGATTGCTTCGCTTCGCTCGCAATGACGACGTGGGGGTGGAGCGCAGCAATACCCATCAACGCTTGCCAGGCGTCGCGATGGGTATCGCTTCGCTCCACCCATCCTACTTTCCGAGTTCCCTCTTATACGACGCGTAGTTCGGCTGATCGACGGCGAGCTTGTCCATCGTGGTCTGCCAGAGATGCTCTGATAGCCCCGGCGTTGTCAGATCGACCTCGCCGCTCGCGATCTTCTCCGACAACGCGCGGTTCAGCTCCATCAGCGAGCCGTCGGCGCCGAGCAATTGCTTCAGCCGCGCGGCCTCGGTCGCATCGCCGGCCTCGGCAAGCGCAAGTTGCCGCGTCACCAGGTCGAGCGCGTTGATGCCGACGCGCAGCTTGAAGCCGTTATGCCCCTTGATTACGGGCGTGATCTCATTGCGCAGGAAATCGGCGACGGCCTTGATCAGCTCGGTGGGTGTGGGTTCGTCCTGCATCTCAACGACCTCTCGGTGCCAACAAACGCAGCAGATCGATCTCGGTCTCCGACGCGCGCCGCCCGATCATCGCGCGTTCCATCGAGTGATCGGGACCTGAGCGGAAGCGCTGCATCATGCCGCAGCACATCACGCCCCAGCGCAGCGTGCCCATCACCTCCCAGAACATCACGCGATCAGGATCGGCCTTGCGGCCAGCTTCTTCATAGCCAGCGAACAGATCTTCGCGGGTGCCGAAACCGCCGACCGGCTTGTCGATCTCGCCGAAGCGCCACGAATTGACGCAGATCCACCCCAAGTCTTCCATGGGATCACCGGTATGCGCGAGCTCCCAGTCGAGCACGGCGCGCACGCCATCGGGACCGATGATCAGGTTGCCGTGGCGGAAGTCGCCATGCACCAGCGTCACTTCGGATGACGGACCGGGATCGTGATCGCGCAGCCAGCGCAGCGCCAGCTCGAACACCGGGCGTGGCCAGTTGAAGCTGTGATACTCGCGGGCGAGATCCTCGATCTCCCTGGTCGCGGTCAGGCTGCGCAGCTGCGGCAGCTTCGCCTGCGGCAGGCCGTGAATGCCGGCGATGACGCGGCCGAGCTGGCGGGCCAGGCGCGGACGCACGCCAGCATATTCCTCATCGCGCAAAATTTTCCGCGCGATGGTCTCGCCTTCCACGCGCGCCATGATGAAGCCGCGGCCGAGGCCGTCCTCCGGCCTCAAGACATGCATCACCTTCGGCGACGGCAGGCCCGCGTCATGCGCGAGCTGCATCAGCGTCGCCTCGGCATCGAGGCCGGCGGCGCGGCCGGGCGCGGCACCGTAACCGGGCGGCGCGCGGCGCAGGATCGCGCCGACATTGCCGTCCGGGTGCACGATGTCGAACGTCCAGGTCTCCTGGCTCGCGCCGCCGGAGAGCTTTGCGGCGCCGGTGACGCCGGTCGCGCCCGGATGAAACGCGGCGACGCAACGGGTGAGTTCGGTCTCGATCATTTGCCCTTGAACTTCGCCGGCCGCTTCTCGAGGAATGCGGTGACACCTTCCTTGAAATCCTCGGCGCGGCCGGCGATCCGCTGCGACTCGAATTCCAGATTGAGCTGATCCTCGAGGGTATTTTCCGGGCTGTCCCAATAGAGCTTGCGGATCAGCGACAGCGCGACCGTCGGGCCGTTGGCTAGATCGTGCGCCATCTTCATCGTCTCTTCCATCAGCGCGGCGTCGTCATAGACGCGGTTGACGAGGCCCCATTCCAGCGCCTTCTCGGCCGGCAGCCGCTCGCCGAGCAGCGACAGCTCGACCGAACGCGCCTTGCCGATCAGCCGCGGCAACAGCCAGGTCGAGCCGCAATCCGGCACCAGGCCGATGCGGCGGAACGCCTGCAGGAAATAGGACGAGCGCGCACACAGGATGAGGTCGCCCATCAACGCGAAGCTCATGCCGGCGCCGGCGGCCGGACCGTTCACCGCCGTCACGATCGGACAGTGCAGCTTACGCAATCGGCGCAGGAACGGATGAAATGCGGCCTCCAGCGCCGCGCCGGCGTTGCTCTTGCCGGGCTTCTGCTGCTGGTTGCGACCCTGCAGATTGGCGCCGGTGCAGAAGGCACGGCCGGCGCCCGTGATCACCAGGCAGCGCACCTCGTCCCGCTTGTCGTCGATCGCATCGAGCGCCTCGGCAAGGCCGCCCAGCATGTCGATCGACACCGCGTTCATGACTTCCTGATGGTCGAGCTTGAGGATTGCGACCGATCCGTCGAAGTCGAGCGTGACGTGCTTGAACTGCATGGTTTCCTCTTTACGTTGCTTCCGAGGTTGGTACCGCGGTAGGTCGATGTTTCGACCCATATTTGATTTTTGTGCCGGGCTTGTCCATGGTCGGCGGCAAGCCCATCCGTGAACGCGTGATTACCGCGCACCAAACCAAATGGAAACCCCAATGAGTGGCATCTTCGATCTCACCGGCCGCGTCGCTGTCATCACCGGCGGCAATGGCGGCATCGGCCTCGGCATCGCGCAGGCGTTGAACGCCGCCGGCTGCAACGTCGCGATCTGGGGCCGCAACGCGGAAAAAAACGCCAACGCCGCCGCCTCGATGAAGGCGGGCCCCGGCAGGGTCGCCACGCAATTCTGCGACGTCAGCGATCCCGGCTCGGTCAAGACCGCGATGAAGGCAACGCTCGACACCTTCGGCCGCGTCGACGGCTGCTTCGCCAATGCCGGCATCGGCGGCGGCGGTCGCCGCTCCTTCATCGACCGCACCGAGGAGGAATGGCGCAAGATGTTCGCGACCAATCTCGACGGCGTGTTTCACGTATTCCAGGCTGCGGCACGCCACATGACGGAGCGGTCCGAGGCCGGCGACAAGTTCGGCCGGCTGGTCGCAACCTCGAGCCTCGCCTCGCTGTTCGGCACCGCGCGCAACGAGCACTATGCCGGCACCAAGGCCGCGCTGAACGCACTGTGCCGCGCGCTCGGCGTCGAGCTGGCCCGCCACGGCGTCACCGCGAACGCCATCCTGCCCGGCTGGATCAAGAGCGACATGACCGCCGGCATCATGGCCAACGACAAGTTCGTCGCCAACGTGATGCCGCGCATCCCGGTACGCCGCTTCGGCGAGCCGAGCGATTTCGGCGGCATTGCCGTGTATCTGATGAGCAAGGCGTCGTCCTATCATACGGCGGATTGCTTTGTCATCGACGGCGGTTACACGGCGTTCTGATTGTTGCAGCGCTTCCGCATCCACCGCTGTCGTCCCTGCGAAAGCAGGGACCCATACTCCGCAGCGGATGTTGTTGAAGGGACACCTCGTTCCGGCACCGCGTAACAATGGCCATTCGTGGTTATGGGTCCCTGCGTTCGCAGGGACGACGCCGAATATGTTGCACGCCTTGTGAGTCATACATCCGCATCCTCGCGGCCCTGATGCGTCCGGGTCTTGCGTTTACTTGCCCTCTTCCGGCGCAGAGGCGCAGGGAAAGCCGGGTGCCGATCGCAGCGTCGCTTCCGTCGCGGCAAAACTGCTGCTAAGCGTTCCACCTGCGAGGGCGCAACGAGGCGGCTTTCGTAAACCAAGAGGGAGGATATTTCAGATGTTTTCACACGTGATGGTTGGCACCAACGATCTGGACAAGGCCAAGGCGTTCTATGATGCGCTGCTCGGCACGCTCGATGTCCGGCCGGCCCGGGTCGACGGTCACCGCATCATGTACCTCACCAAGGCCGGCATCTTCATGGTTTCCAAGCCGATCGACGGCGAACCGGCGACGCACGCCAATGGCGGCACGATCGGCTTTGCGTGCTCTTCGCCGGAGCAGGTCGAGGCCTGGCACGCGGCCGGCATCGCCAATGGCGGCAAGCCTATCGAGGATCCGCCGGGCGTGCGCGAAGGAGGCGGCATCAAGCTCTACCTCGCTTACTTGCGCGATCTCGACGGCAACAAGATCTGCGCGATGCACCGGATGGTCTGACGATCCGCACGCATCGTGCGCGGCGGCGTTCAAACAACGTTTGAAACGCCGTCGCGATATTCCGCGATGCGGTAGCGATCGTACGAAATCGGTGCTCGCGCTTCGCGCCGCACGCGTCTATTGTCCGCCGCGAAACGCGCCTTCGCGAGGGAGAAAAGACAATGAAGCATGCCTATGTGCCGCGCACCACGAACTACACACTCAATCCGGGCGACGAGCTCAATGATCTCCGGATGTCGGACAAGGTCCGCCCGCTCTACGACCATGTGAAGCAGTTCATCCGCGACACCGTCGACCCGATGTCGGTCGAATTCTATCGTGCCGGCGAGAAGAAGACCAACCGCTGGAGCTTCACGGACGAGCAGCTCGCGATCCTGCAGAAGGCCAAGGACAAGGCCAAGGAAGTCGGTCTCTGGAACTTCTTCCTGCCCGACGCCGAAACCGGCGACGGCCTCAACAATCTCGACTACGCCTATATCGCCGCCGAGCTCGGCAAGAGCCCGCTGGCCTCCGAGACCATGAACTGCTCGGCGCCCGACACCGGCAACATGGAGGTGCTCGAGCGCGTCGGCACCAAGGCGCAGAAGGACAAGTGGCTGAAGCCGCTGCTCAACGGCGAGATCCGCTCGGCCTATGCGATGACCGAGCCGAACGTCGCCTCCTCCGACGCCAAGAACATCTCGACCACCGCAAAGCTCGTCGGCGACGAGTGGGTGATCAACGGCGAGAAGTACTACATCTCCGGCGCCGGCGATCCGCGCTGCAAGATCATGATCGTGATGGTGAAGACCAATCCGGACGCGGCGCCGAGCAAGCAGCAGTCGCAGATCCTGGTGCCGATCGACACCCCCGGCGTCGAGATCCTGGGCCCGATGCACGTGTTCGGCCATGACCATGCGCCGCGCGGCCACATGCATCTGCGCTTCAACAATTGCAAGGTGCCGAAGGAGAACATGCTGCTCGGCGAAGGCCGCGGCTTCGAGATCTCGCAGGTCCGCCTCGGACCGGGCCGCATCCATCACTGCATGCGCACCATCGGCAAGGCCGAGAAGGCGCTCGACATGATGGTGCAGCGTGGCCTGACCCGCGAAGCCTTCGGCAAGAAGATCGCCCATCTCGGCGGCAACATGCAGATCATCGCCCAGGCGCGCTGCGAGATCGAGGCGATGCGGCTGATGGTGTTGAAGGCGGCCAAGGCGATGGACGTGCTCGGCAACAAGGAAGCCCGCGTCTGGGTCTCGATGGTCAAGGCCATGGTGCCCGAGCGCGCCTGCAAGGTGATCGACCAGGCGATCCAGATGCACGGCGCCACCGGCATCTCGCAGTGGTCGCCGCTCGGCGAAATGTATCAGGACGTTCGCCATCTCCGCTTCGCCGACGGTCCGGACGAGGTGCACTGGATGGTGGTCGGCCGCCACGAGCTGAGCATGCCGTAGTCGTTCCCTCCCCCTCTCCCCGCTCTCGCGGGCAGAGCCAAGCAGGTCTGCAAGGCGGGTTCGCGCAAGCGTAACCCGCCTTTTGCTTTCCGAACCGCCGGCGGCGGGTTACGCTTCCGCCTTCGCTCGATGAGCTACGGCGGACAAGTCGCCAACCCCGCCCTACATTTTCGGATCATCCCATGGAATACGCCCCCGACGACCTCAGCCAGCGCGAACGCTACAAAGTGCTGACCTCCTTCGTGCTGCCGCGGCCGATCGCCTGGGTGACGAGCACGAGCGCGGACGGCGTGGTCAACGCGGCTCCGTTCTCGTTCTTCAACGTGTTCTGCGAGGACCCGCCGCTCTGCATGTTCGCGGTCAACCGCAGGCCCGACGGCCGCGAAAAGGACACGCTGGCCAACATCCAGCGCCTGGGCGAATTCGTGGTCAACCTCACCGACGAGCCGCTGGCGCGCGCGATGCACGAGACCTCGGGCGACTTCCCGCCCGAGATCGGCGAGCCCGATTATCTCGGCTTGAAGCTTGCGCCCTCACGCAGGATCGCGGTACCCAGGCTTGCGGACGCGCCGTTCGCGATGGAGTGCAAGACCTGGAAGCTGATCGACGTCAACGGTGACCGGCAGCTGATCATGGGTGAAGGCATCCATTTCCACATCCGCGACGAATTGTGGGATCGTGAGGCGATGCGCGTCCATATGGAGCGCTACCACCCGATCGGCCGCATGTTCGCCGATCGCTACTGCCGCACCGACGACCGCGTGGTGTTTCCCGCGGCCGAGGGCGCACAGAAGAAATAGCCGAGGACAAGACAATGAGTGAAGCATTCCGCGACAACGCCGCGCAGAGCCGGTTCGAACTCGCCGTCGACGGCCACACGGCCTTCGTGGTCTACCGCAAGACGCCGGACACGATCACGCTGGTTCACACCGAAGTGCCGCCGGAGCTCGGCGGCCGCGGCATCGGCTCAAAACTCGCCCGCGCCGTGCTGGACGCCGTGCGCGCGCAGAAGATCAAGCTCGTCGTGAAATGCGAGTTCCTCCAGGGCTTCATGAAGAAGCACCCGGAGTATGACGATTTGCTGGGGTGAGCGTGGTCCGTAGGGCGGGTTAGCCCACGGGTCCGCGCGAAGCGCGGCCCGATGACAGACTCCGGCGTAACCCGCCGAATTTCCTCCGCGCATGACGGCGGATTACGCTTAGCTAATCCGCCCTACGCAGCTGACCGCCAGGCTTCAGCGCCAGAACTTCCACCACGGACGCGAGGCCTTGCCGCCTTGCACGCGCTTCTGCCTCGCCAGAACTTCCGCTTCATCGTCGTCCAGCCAGAAGTTCGCTCCGTCGGCATTCAATCGATCGAGCGAAACGCCGGTGAATGATTTGCAGATTTCGAACACGAACGCTTCGCCGAGGTCAGGCTCGGTCATGTCGTCATATTCAGGATGGGCGGGATCCCGATACGTAACCTCGCCATCGACGTCGTGACGTTCGAATTTGGCAAGATAGGCCTCTTCTACCGGAAGCCTCGGCCCCTCGTCCGCGAGCACGATCCCATCATAGCCGTGTTGACGGCGGATCAATCTGCCCTGACGGTAGACAGCAAATCCCCAATGCGCGACGACACTGTGCAGCGCCAAGATCGCAATCTCGGCGTCGGAAAACCTTCGAAGAATTGAATTCTTCAGCGCGGCCGACGCCTGATCCAGCTCATTGCGATCCTCCTCGTAAAAATGCCCGACGAGGTGGCTGTAGATGATCGTGCAATCGTCGACGGCGCCGATCCAAATGCTCCCCGCGCCTGCGCGACGAAACGGCGCCTCATCGACCTTGCCATACCTGTGGTAGCCGAGCTCATCGAGAAGCCTCTCGGGCCCGCCATCGATCCTGGCGGGCCGTATGAGCATCGTCTGCGTGTTCCAGGTCACCGTACCACCCCGCAATCTGTAATTGTAAGGCGGCAATAGCAGCGATCGCTCAGCGTGTCACGACGCCGCCTGCTCGCCCACCTTGTCCTGCGTCTTGGTCTCGAAATCGCTGGCCTCGTGCCGCTCGTGGAGCTGGCTCGACGGCTCGCCCCAGGTGCGATTGACCATGCGGCCGCGCTTGACCGCGGGCCGCGCCGCGATCGCGTCGGTCCAGCGCTGCACGTTCTTGTAGTCCTGCACCGAGAGGAATTCGCCGCCGCCGTAGAGCAGGCCCTTGGCCAGGCTGCCGTACCAGGGCCACACCGCCATGTCCGCGATCGTGTAGACATCGCCCGCGAGATATTCGTTGTCGGCGAGCCGGCGGTCGAGCACATCAAGCTGGCGCTTCACCTCCATCGCAAAGCGATCGATGGCGTATTCGATCTTGGTCGGCGCATAGGCGTAGAAGTGCCCGAAGCCGCCGCCGAGATAGGGTGCGGCGCCCATCTGCCAGAACAGCCAGGAAAAGGTTTCGGCGCGGGTCTTGGCATCGGTCGGCAGGAACGCGCCGAATTTCTCCGCGAGGTAGACCAGGATCGAGCCCGACTCGAACACCCTGATCGGCTCCTTCCCGCTGCGATCCATCAGCGCCGGGATCTTGGAGTTCGGATTGACACCGACAAAACCGCTGCCGAACTGGTTGCCGTCGATCTTGATCAGCCAGGCGTCGTATTCTGCACCCTTGTGACCCGCGGCGAGCAACTCTTCCAGCATCACGGTGACCTTGACGCCATTCGGCGTCGCCAGCGAATAGAGCTGCAGCGGATGGCGCCCGACCGGCAGTTCCTTGTCATGGGTCGGACCGGCGATCGGCCGGTTGATGCTGGCGAAGCGCCCGCCGCTCTCCTTGTTCCAGGTCCAGACTTTCGGCGGCTCGTAGGCAGAGGTGTCAGTCACGTCGTTGGCTCCCGGTTTCCGTTTTTCCATGGCGCGGCGACCGCCGCGCCCATCCGCATGTCCGCACTAGATGGTGGGCACGCTCCGCTTTGCCCAGCCCGCATTATCGCATTTTCTACCTTGCGGAATGCGTGGCAAGCGATGCAGCCAGAGCAGCGCCTGCACGCAAGATCGCCGCAGCCGAAAGCCGCTTGGCTTCGCCGACCGTCCTGCGCTAGCGTCGCAGGGGCTGACGCCAACAAGCACAAGAAGCAGCCGCCGGGAGAGAACCAGCCCATGAAATCACCGATCTGCGACATGCTGGGAATCGATTTCCCCCTGCTCGCTTTCAGCCATTGCCGCGACGTGGTGGCAGCGGTCAGCCGCGCCGGCGGCTTCGGCGTGCTCGGCGCGACCGCGCATTCGCCGGAAACACTGGAGCAGGAGCTGAAGTGGATCGACGCGCATGTCGACGGCAAGCCCTACGGCATCGACGTGCTGATCCCGGAAAACATCTCGACCGCGGGTGAGAAGAACGTCACCTGGAAGAGCCTCGAGGCGCGCGTCTCGCAGGAACATCGCGACTTCACCCGCAATCTGCTGAAGAAGTACGATATCGAGCTGACCAGCCGGAATGTCGCCGATAACCAGCCGCAGCCGTTCGATGCCGAGACCGCGCTCCAATTACTGGACGTCTCGTTCCGCCATCCGATCAGGCTGATCGCCAACGCGCTCGGCGTGCCGCCGAAGGCGATGATCGAGATGGGCCGCAAGCACGGCGTGCCGGTCGCGGCGCTGGTCGGCTCCAAGGAGCACGCGCTGCGCCAGGTCGCGGCCGGCGTCGACATCCTGGTCGCGCAGGGCACCGAGGCCGGCGGCCATTGCGGCGAAGTCTCGACCATGGTGCTGGTGCCCGAGGTGATCAAGGCGGTGAAAAATATCCGCGACGTGCCGGTGCTCGCCGCCGGCGGCATCATGACCGGCAGCCAGATGGCGGCCTGCATGGCGATGGGCGCGGCCGGCGCATGGACCGGCTCGGTGTGGCTCGCCACCGTGGAGTCGGAGACCTCGGAGATCTTCCGCGAGAAGATGATCGCGGCCTCCTCGCGCGACGCGATCCGCTCCAAGGGGCGCACCGGCAAGCCGGCGCGGCAGCTCCGCTCGGTGTGGACCGACGCCTGGGACCGCTCGCCGGACAGCCCCGGCGCGCTGCCGATGCCGCTGCAGAGCATCATCAGCCGCGACGCCTTCAACGCGATCGACCGCGCCGCCGCTGCCGGCAACGAGAAGGCCCGCGACCTCGTCAGCTACTTCGTCGGCCAGGGTGTCGGCCTTGTCGACAGCGTCAAATCCGCCGGCGCCGTGGTGCAGGAGTTCAAGGAAGAGTTTGTCGAAGCCGTCGAGCACATGAATGCGCTGATGGCGGAATAGTATGCCCACCGTCGTCATTGCGAGGAGCGGAGCGACGAAGCAATCCATCCATCCCCGTGCCGAGAAATGGATTGCTTCACTTCGCTCGCAATGACGCCTCAAACAAGCATCGAATCCAATACCGCAGAGTGAAACAACAAGAATGTCGAACAGCATCCCCGAAGACCGCATTCCCGTCATCGTCGGCGTCGGCGAGATCGTCGATCGTCCAAAGGACATCGCCGCCGGCCTCGAGCCGCTCACGCTGCTGGAGGAGGCGCTGAAGCGCGCCGAGGCGGACAGCGGCGCAAAGCTGCTCGCCGACGTGCAGTCGCTCGATGTCGTCAACTTCCTGAGCTGGCGCTACCGCGATCCCGAGAAGCAGCTTGCGAAGCGGCTCGGCATTGCGCCCGCGCATCTTTATTACGGCCCGGTTGGCGGCGAGAGCCCGATCCGCTATCTGCACGAGGCGGCGCAGCGCATCGCGCGCGGCGAATGCAGCGTCGCGGCGGTGTGCGGCGCGGAGGCGCAGTCGACCGCGACCAAGGCGCAGCGCACCGGCGTCGAGCTGCCGTGGACGCCGTTCGCGCATGACGTCGAGGAGCCGAAGCGCGGCGCCGCGTTCCAGAAGCCGATGGCCGTTGCGCTCGGCGTGTTCCGGCCGATCACGGTCTATCCACTCTATGAGTCCGCGACCTCGGCGCATTGGGGCCAGACGCCGCGCGAGGCGCTGAAGGAATCCGGCGACCTTTGGTCGACCTATGCACGGGTTGCCGCCGACAACCCGAACTCCTGGCTGAAGAAGAAGTTCAGCGGCGACGAAATCACCACGGCAACGCCCGATAACCGCATGATCGCCTGGCCGTATACGAAACTGATGGTGGCGAACCCGACCGTGAACATGGGCGGCGCGCTGATCCTGACCAGCCTCGCGAAGGCGCGCGCGGCCGGCGTGCCCGAGGAGAAACTGATCTATCCGCTCGGCGGCGCCTCGGCGGAGGAGCCGCGCGACTACCTGATCCGCGACCAGTTCGTCGAGAGCCACGCGCAGACTGCGGTGCTGAAGACGGTGATGGATCTCGTCGGCGGCGACGGCAAAAAGTTCGACGCGATCGAGCTCTATAGCTGCTTCCCCTGCGTGCCGAAGATGGCGCGCCGGACGCTCGGCCTGGGCAGCGACGTGCAGCCGACCGTGACGGGCGGCCTGACGTTCTTCGGCGCGCCGCTCAACACCTACATGACGCATTCGGCCTGCGCGATGGTGCGCAAATTGAGAAGCGGCGGCACGCTCGGCCTGCTCTACGGCCAGGGCGGCTTCGTCACCAAGCACCATGGCCTGGTGCTGTCGCGCGCGGCGCCACAGGCCGCGCTCAAGCAGGACACCTCCGTGCAGGCGGAAGCCGATGGCAACCGGCGCAACGTGCCCGAGTTCACCGACAAGGCCGGCGGCAAGGGCAAGGTCGAGGCCTTCACCGTGATCTATCGCGCCAATGGCGAGGTCGAGCACGGCGTCACCATGCTGCGCACCGAGGACGGCCGTCGCACGCTCGGCCGCATTCCGGCGAGCGACACCGCGACGCTGGCCTATCTGCAGAGCATGGATCGCACGCCGGTCGGCACCACGGGCAACATCGTCGCCGCCGGTGACGGCATGCTGGAATGGCGGGTGGGTTAGTTCTCTGAGCTCCCTCGCCCCGCTCTCTTGTCCGCCGAAGCCCGCCTTCGGGCGAAGGCGGATGCGGGGAGAGGGTTGGGGTGAGGGGCTCTTACCACGAGCCGTGACCGCTGTGGGACCTGTACCCCCTCACCCGGATCGCATTGGCATGCGATCCGACCTCTCCCCGCAAGCGGGGCGAGGTAAGAGGGACGCCGCGGCGTCCCTACCCCTTTACATCCTGCTTTTCGGAGGCCGTGGTCGGCTTGCCCTTGGTGGCGCCGGCACCGGTGACGCGGACATGATCGCCGTCGGCGAGGCCATCCGGCGGGGCGGTGATGATGCGGTCGTCGGGCGCGAGGCCCGAGGCGAGCTCGATCTCCTTGCCGAGGTCGCGGCCGATCGTCACGGTCTTGAACAGCACCTTGTCGTCGGGGCCGACGGTTGCGACCCGCAGGCCGCTGCTGTTGAAGATCAGCGCGCTGGCGGGAATGCTGAGCGGCGTGGAGTCGCGCTGCAGATTGAGCTTCACGCTGGCGTAGCTGCCCGGCATCAGTTCGCCGGAGGAGTTATCGAGCCCGAGTTGCATCCGCGTGGTGCCGGAGGCGACATCGACCGCCTGCGAGGAGGCTTCCACCGTCGCCTGGAATGTGCGGTTCGGGTAGTCCGGCAGGGACAGCGTGGCCTTGGCGCCGATCTTGATCGCCGGCACGTAGTTCTGCGGCACGTTGACATAGACGCGCAGCTTGGTGATGTCGGAGACCGTGAACATCGCGGGGCCCGAATTGCCGCCGGCGTTGATCAGCGCGCCGACATCGGTGTCGCGCGAGGTCACCACGCCGTCGAACGGCGCTGTGATCTTCTTGTAGCCGGCGAGCGCTTCCAGCCGCTCGACATTGGCCTGACCGGCCTTGACCGCGCCGTTCTTGTTGGAGAGGTCGGCAGTGCGCTCGTCAATCTCCTGGGCGGAGACGAAGTTCGAGGCCACCAGCGTCTTGCGCCGGGCCAACGTGGCCTCGGAGAGCTTGGCCGAGGCCTGGGCGCTGGCGAGATCGGCGCGCGCCTGCAGCAATTGCTGGTCGAGGTCGGGCGCCTCGATCTCGGCGATCACCTGGCCGGCCTTGACGCGGGCGCCGATGTCGGCGTCCCAGTTCTTCAGGTAGCCGGACACCCGGGCATAGATCGGCGCGCGGGAATAGGCCTCGAGCCGGCCCGGCAGGTCGATCGTCGGGCTCAGCGCCTTGGCGCTCGGCAGTGCCACCGCAACCGTCGGAATGGCCTGGTCGTCGGTCCATTCCTTCAGCTTGGTGTCCTGCTCCTCACGGGCGCGGATCCCGGTGCCGACGATCAGCCCCGCGCCGACCAGTGCAACCACGCCGAATATGCCCAATCTCCGGCCGGACACCGGTGGGCGCTTTTCAGTGGGCTGCATGCGGAATCTCCGATGAGGCGGCGGCTTTGGCGCCTTGCTTCTTGTGTACCATACTGAATACCACGGGAACAAACATCAGCGTCGCTGTTGTGGCGAAGATCAGGCCTCCGATCACGGCGCGGCCGAGCGGCGCGTTCTGCTCGCCGCCCTCGCCGAGCCCCAGCGCCATCGGCGCCATGCCGATGATCATGGCGAGCGCGGTCATCAGCACCGGGCGGAACCGGACGAAGCCGGCCTCCAGGGCGGCCGCGACGGGGTCGCCGAGCTCCTCATAGCGTTCGCGGGCGAAGCTGATCACGAGCACGCTGTTGGCGGTGGCGACGCCCATGCACATGATGGCGCCGGTCAGCGCCGGAACCGACAGCGTGGTCTGGGTCGTGAACAGCATCCAGACGATGCCGGCCAGCGCCGCGGGCAGCGCCGTGATGATCACGAACGGGTCCGACCAGGACTGGAAGTTCACCACGATCAGGAAATAGATCAGGACGACCGCGCCGAGCAGGCCGAACAACAGGCCGGTGAAGGCCGAGTTCATGGTCTGCACCTGGCCGAGCAGCACCACGGACGAGCCCTTCGGCACCTCCTTGGCGGTGTCCGCGATCAGCTGGCGCACATCGGTCGCGACGCCGCCGAGATCGCGGCCCTGCGTCGTGGCGTAGATCTGCACCAGCGACTGGATGTCGTATTGCGACACCACCGCGCTCGAGGTCGCGCGCTTGATGTCGGCGATGCCGCCGAGGATCGGCGCCTGGGTGTTGCCGGTCGCGGTGATCGGCAGGGTCTGCAGCGCGCTCAGCGAGTCGATCTGGTATTGCGGCGTCTGCATCACGATCGAATACGAAACGCCGTTGTCCGGATTGAGATAATAGGTCGGCGCCACCTGCGACGAGCCGGCAAGGTTCACCACCAGCGCGTTGGTGACGTCGCGCTCGGTCAGGCCGACATATTGCGCGCGGGTGCGGTCGACATCGATGTTGAAGGTCGGGTTGTTCGGCGACTGCTGGATCCGCGCGTCGGCGATGCCGGGAATGCGCTTGATCTTGGCCAGCAGCTTGTTGGCATAGGCGTAGTTGGCCTCGAGATTGGCACCGCGGATCTGCAGATCGATTGGCGCCGGCGCGCCGAAGTTCAGGATCTGGCTGACGATGTCGGCCGGCAGGAAGGAGAAGCTGGTGCCCGGGAACAGCCGCGGCAACTGCTCACGCAGCGTGCGCACGTGCTCCTCGGTCGGCTTGTGACCTTCCTTCAGCTTGATCTGGATGTCGGCATCCTGCGGGCCGATCACGCCGGTGTTGTTGTAGGTCAAATTGATGCTGGAGATCGGCATGCCGATGTTGTCGGTCATGGTCTCGATCTCGCCCGGGATCAGCTTGCGGATCGCCTTCTGGACGTCCGCCATCTGGTTGGCGGTCTCCTCGACGCGGGTGCCGACCTGGGTGCGGACATGCATCAGGATGTTGCCGGCGTCGACCGCCGGGAAGAAGTTGCGGCCGAGGAACGGCACCAGCAGGAACGACGCGGCCACGACCGCGAGGAAGCCGCCGACGAACACCTTGCGATGGCCGAGCGCCATCGCAAGCAGGCCGTGGTAGCCGCCGCGGATACGCTCGAACCGGGCCTCGAAGCCGCGCTGGAACCAGACAAAGGGATTGCGCGACTTCGGGGGCGCGCCTTCGTGATGGACATGCGCCTGCAGCAGATAGTTCGCCATCGTCGGCACCAGGGTGCGCGACAGGATGAACGACCAGATCATCGCGAACATCACAGCTTCGGCCATCGGCACGAACAGGAAGCGCGCGACACCGGTGAGGAAGAACATCGGCACGAACACGATGCAGATACAGAGCAGCGAGACGAAGGCCGGCGTCACGATCTGGTTGGCGCCGTCGAGGATCGATTGCTCGACCGGCTTGCCCTGCTCCAGATGGTAATTGATGTTCTCGATCGTCACCGTGGCGTCGTCGACCAGGATGCCGACCGCGAGCGCAAGGCCGCCGAGCGTCATGATGTTGAGCGTCTCGCCGATCAGGGACAGCATGATGATGGCCCCTAACACCGACAGCGGGATCGACACCGCGATGATGACGGTCGAGCGCCAGCTGCCGAGGAACAGCAGGATCATCACGCTGGTCAAGAGCGCCGCGATCACACCCTCGAAGGCGACGCCGCTGATCGCGCCGCGGACGAACACCGACTGGTCGCCGACGAAGCCGATCTTGAGCGCGTCCGGCAGCTGGTCCTTGACCTCGATCACCTTCTGCTTGATGCCGGCGATGATATCGAGCGTCGAAACCGCACCGGCCTTCAGCACCATCATCAGCACCGAGCGGTTGCCGTCGACGTGGACGATGTTGGTCTGCGGCGGGTTGCCGTCGCGGACGGTGGCGACGTCGCGCACATAGACCATCGCACCGTTAACGGTCTTGATCGGCAGGTCGCCGAGCTCCTCGATACGCAGCGGCGAGTTGTTCAGATTGATGGTGTACTCGAAACTGCCGATCTTCTGGGTACCGACCGGCGTGATCAGGTTCTGGGCGGCGAGCGCATTGGCGACGTCCTGGCCCGACAGGCCGCGCGCCTGCAGCGCGGTCGAGTTGAGGTCGATCTGGATCTGGCGCTGCTTGCCGCCATACGGATAGGGGATCGCGGCGCCGGGCACCGTGACCAACGGCGTGCGCAACTGGTTGATGCCGATATCGGCGAGGTTCTGCTCGGTCAGGCCGTCACCCGACAGCGCGACCTGGACGATCGGAACCGTCGAGGCGCTGTAGTTGAGGATCAGCGGCGGCGTCGCGCCCGGCGGCAGCTGCTTGAGCAGGGTCTGGGCGATCGCCGTGACCTGCGCGTTGGCGGTGCGGATGTCGACGTTCGGCTGGAAGAAGATCTTGACGATGCCGATGCCGTTATAGGAGTTCGCAACGATGTGCTCGATGTCGTTGACCGTCGTGGTCAGCACACGCTCGAACGGAGTTGTGATGCGCCCCGACATCTGGTCGGGAGGCAGACCGGTGTACGACCAGGCCACGCCGATCACGGGGATGCGGATTTCGGGAAAGATGTCGGTCGGCGTGCGCAGTGCCGCCAGCGGTCCGATAATCAGCAGCAGGATCGCGAGCACGACGAAAGTATACGGCCGGCTCAGCGCGATACGGACCAGTGCGATCATAAAAACAGCATTCCCGAAATGAAGCCCGCCCAGGCGGAGGAATCGACATTGCAAAAGCCGTTCCGCAGCGGCCGATTTACCCGATGCCCGGGCAAAATGCCAACCCGCGCAGCCGCGAGCGCCTTCACTTCCTTGGCATAGTGCGTGAGCCTGCGTGCGCCGATCGGCTGGGCCGGGCGCAGCGCCACCGGTCGCGCTCGGATCATCGTCAAAAAGAGACAGCTCTGCTGCGAATGCGAGCCGGCCGAGGACGCCCTTTCGACTGACGCGACGCCAACGCATCGCAGCTCTGCAAAAATGCAAAACGTGGTGAGCCGGCCGGCCCACCACATTGCTGTTTCGTTGCCCGAGACAAATGCGGGCAGTCCGCCCGCCGGCGTCAGGCCGCGCGGACGGCCTCGAGGAACCTGCCGACCTCGAGCTTGAGGCGGTTGCTGTCTCCCGACAGCGACTGCGCCGCCGACAGCACCTGGCTCGACGCCGAGCCGGTCTCGTTGGCGCCGTGCTGGACGTCGGTGATGTTGGCCGAGACCTGCTGGGTGCCCTGCGCCGCCTGCTGCACGTTGCGGGAGATTTCCTGGGTCGCCGCGCCCTGCTCTTCGACCGCGGCGGCGATCGTGGAGGAGATCTCCGACAGCCGCTCGATGGTCGACGAGATTTCCTTGATCGCGCCGACCGACTCCTGGGTCGCGGTCTGGATCCCGGCGATCTGCTGGCCGATCTCGCCGGTCGCCTTGGCGGTCTGCTCGGCCAGAGCCTTCACCTCGGACGCGACCACTGCAAAGCCGCGGCCGGCTTCGCCGGCGCGCGCCGCCTCGATGGTGGCATTGAGCGCCAGCAGATTGGTCTGGCCGGCGATCGTGTTGATCAGTTCGACGACGTCGCCGATGCGTGCGGCGGCCTTCGACAGCTCGCTGACGCGATCGTTGGTGGTGCGCGCCTGGCCGACGGCGTCGCCGGCCATCCGCGCCGATTCCTGCACCTGACGGCTGATCTCGGTGACCGACGACGATAGCTCCTCGGTCGCCGACGCCACCGACTGGACGTTGGTCGAGGCCTCCTCGGAGGCCGCGGCGACCGAGGTGGTCAGCTCCTGCGAACGCCTTGCGGTCGACGACAGCGTAGAGGCCGAGGCTTCAAGCTGGGTCGAGGCCGACGATACGGTCTGCACGATCTCGCCGATCATCTGCTCGAAATTGCGGGTGATGGTATCGACCCGGCGGCCGCGCTCGATCTTGGCTTCGGCATCGGCGGCCGCGGCCTCGTCAGCGGTCTTCTTGGCGATCAGGGCTTCCTTGAACACCTGCAGTGTGTCGGCCATCGCGCCGATCTCGGTCTTCTCGCCCTGGTGCGGCACGACGGCGGTGAGGTCGCCGCGGCCCAGCGCCTGCATCGGGTTCACGATCGAGGCGATCCCGGACGAGACGTCGCGGATCATCAGGAAGCTGACGCCGACGCCGACGATGATGGCGGCGCCAAGGATCATCGCAAGCAGCATGACGGCCGACGCGTAGCTGTTCGCCGCGTCCCGCGCCGCCTTGTCGGCACCGGCGTTGTTGAGATCGATGTCCTTGCGCAGGATCTCGTCCGCCTCGAGGCCGATCTTGTTCACCGTCTTGGCGTTCAGCTCATGTGCGTCGTGCTGGATCTTGCCGGCATCCTTGCGCGACAGAGCCATGACCTCTTCGGTGCCCTTCTTGTAGCGGGTCCAGGTGTCGACCCATTGATTGTAGAGCGCGCGCTCCTCCGGCGAGGTGATCATCGGCTCATAGGTCGCGCGGGCCTTGGAGTTGGCTTCGACCACCATCGCAAGGGTCTTTTCCTGCGCGAGCTTCTCGTCCAGCGTCTCGGACAGCATGTGCTCGCGGATCACGTTGCGATAGGTGATGACCCCGGCCCGCAACTCGCCGAGCACGCGCACGCTCGGCAACCAGCTCGTCGTGATGTCGACGGTGTTGGCATTGATCGACCGCAAGTTCATGACCGCGAGCAGGCCCATGCCTGTCGTCGCGACGAGCAGGAACGCAACCACGGCAATGATCTTGGCGCGGATCGAGTATTTGGCGAACATCTTGGGGTCTCTTGGATATCGGGCTCGCGAAGCCCGATCGAATGGCTGGGGGCGCGGCGGGACGCCACAGACATCAAAGCCACCCCCCCTCCTTAAGTAGGGTTAATTTGATTCCCCGTTGAACTACTGAGATGCCGGTCACGTCAGTGACGTGATGCGCGAGAGGCGCATCAGGATGTGCGAGAGGCGCATCAGGGCATCAATGCCAGCGCATCCGAGAAGAACTCCGGCCCGCCGAAATTGCCTGATTTCAAGGCAAGCACCATCTCGCCCCTTCCAGACCCGACCGCGCGCAGAACCGGCACGCCCGCCGCGATTTCCGCGCCGACCAGGAATCCCGGGATACCCAGGCGATCGACCACGGCGCCTGAAGTTTCACCACCGGCGACCACCAGCCTGTGCACCCCCGACTGCACCAGACCATCCGCGATGTCGGCCATGGCCTGCTCGATCGCATGTCCGGCTGCATCGCGGCCATGACGGGATTGCAGAGCTGCCACCTCGTCCGGGGTCGAGCTGCTCGCGATCAGCACCGGTCCGTCGCCGAGCCGATCCCTGGCCCAGGCAAGCGCGCGCTGCGCCTCGTCCTTGCCGGCGATCACCCGCTCGGGGTCGAGGTGCAGGACCGGCATCACCTTCTCAGCGCTGGCGATCTGGCGCAGGGTCGCCTGGGAACAACTGCCGGCGAGGCACGCCGCGGGGCCTCCGATCGGCGTTCCAAGCGCCGTATCCGGTTTGGCGTTGCCGGCGGCGGCCAGCGTCCGCGCCAATCCAAGCCCGATCCCGGAGGCGCCGACCGAGAGACGATGATCCAGCGCCACCTGCCCGATGGTCTCGAGGTCGCGGTCGAACACCGCGTCGATGATGGCGGCACCGACGCCGCTCTGCGCGAGCTCGGCGAGCTTCACCCGAACGGCATCGGCGCCGCGGGCGAGCGTCGCGAGATCGACCAGGCCGACCTTGGTCTTGCTCTGACGCGCCAGCACGCGGACCAGATTGGAATCGTGCATCGGGTTGAGCGGATGGTCCTTCAGCGGGCTCTCGTTCAGCGGCACCGAGCCAACGAACAGATTGCCCTGATAGACGGTGCGGCCGGTTTCCGGGAACGCCGGCGTCACCAGCACGATGCTGTCCTTGGAGTCGGCCCGCAGCGCGTCCATCACCGGGCCGATATTGCCGGCATCGGTGGAATCGAAGGTCGAGCAGATCTTGAACAGGATGTGTTTGACGCCGCGGCCGCGCAGCCAGCTTTCCGCGGCGCGCGAGCGCGTCACGGCAAGGCCCGCCTCGATCGAGCGGCTCTTCAGCGACACAACGACGGCGTCGACCTCGGGCAGCGCGAGATCGGAGGCCGGCACGCCGATGGTCTGCACCGTGCGCAGGCCGGCGCGGGTCAGCGTGTTGGCGAGGTCGGAGGCGCCGGTATAGTCGTCGGCGATGCAGCCGAGCGACAGTTTCGCAGCTGATGTCACGGCTTCACTCCGGCATAGGGCTTGAACCAGGCGAGGCCGTCTGACGTCTTGCCGCGCGGATTGTATTCGCAGCCGACGAAGCCGCCATAGCCGAGCCGGTCAAGCTCGCCGAACAGGAACGGATAGTTCAGCTCCTCGCCGTCGGGCTCGTTGCGCGAGGGGATCGAGGCGATCTGGATGTGGCCGATAATCGGCATCATCTCGCGCAGCCGCATGGTGACGTCGCCGTGGATGATCTGGCAGTGATAGATGTCGAATTGCAGCTTGAGGTTCGCCATCTTCAACTCATTGATGACATCGCGCGCGAAGATGAAGTCGTTGAGGAAGTAGCCGGGCACGTTGCGCGGATTGATGGGCTCGATCACGACGTCGAGGCCGTGCGGCGCGAAGAACTCCGCGGCATAGGCGACCGACTTGCGGAAGGCGGCGACCGCCCTGGCGTCGCCGCGGTCGGCAATGCCCGCCATCAGATGCACCCGCTTGACGCCGGTCGCCTGCACATAGGGCAGCGCGGTCTTCAGGCTCGCTTGCAGATCGGCGAAGCGATCCGGCAGCGCAGCAAAGCCCTTCTCGCCGGCGTTCCAGTCACCCGGCGGCAGGTTGAACAGCGCCTGCGTCAGTCCGGCGTCTTTCAGACGTTTGCCGACCTCCTCGGCCGGATGGTCGTACGGAAACAGGAATTCGACCGCGGTGAAGCCCGCTTTCGCCGCGGCGTCGAAACGGTCGAGGAACGGGACCTCGTTGAACATCATGGTGAGGTTGGCGGCAAAGCGGGGCATTGCAAAATCCTCTTATTTCGCGCCGGGAAGCTTGGTGCCGGTGACCTGCGCATACATCCGCGCCACCGACGCATCGTCGTCGCGGCCCATGCCGGCGGCCGCCGTCATCAGGAACATCTGCAACGCCGCGGCCGAAACCGGCACCGGGAAGCGCGCACTGCGCGCCATGTCCTGGATGATGCCGAGGTCCTTGACGAAGATCTCCACCGCGCTGCGCGGCGTATAATCGCCATCGAGCACATGCGGCATGCGATTCTCGAACATCCAGGAATTGCCCGCGGAGGCCGTGATCACCTCATAGACCTTCCTGATATCGAGGCCCTGCTTGGCCGCGAATGCGATCGCCTCGGAGGCGGCCGCGATGTGCACGCCGGCCAGCAATTGATTGATCATCTTGAACGCGGCGCCCTGCCCGGCCGCATCGCCGAGCTCGTAGAGTTTTGCCGCCATCGCATCCAGCGCCGGCCGCGCCTTCGCAAAGGCCGCCGCGCTGCCGGAGGCGAGAATGGTCAACTCGCCTTGCGCCGCGCGCTGCGCGCCACCGGAGATCGGCGCATCGAGATAGTGCCGGCCGGTCGCCTCCAGCTGTTTTGCGAGGCGCCGCGCGATGTCGGGGTCCATCGTTGCCGAGGAGATGAAGACCGCGTCCTTGGCCAGGGTCTCGGCAGCGCCCTCCTTGCCGAACAGGATGGCCTCGGTCTGCGCCGCATTGACGACCACGCTGACGACGATATCGGCATCCCTGGCCGCCTCGGCCGGCGTTTTCGCGCCCTTGCCGCCGTCAGCCACGAAGCGCGCGACCGCATCGGCCGACACGTCGCAGCCGGTCACCGCGAGGCCGGCGCGCCTCAGCGAGGTCGCCATGCCGTATCCCATTGACCCCAGCCCGATGACGGCGACGTGTGGCGTTGCGGAACTGGACATAAGGCGATCCCTCGAACATCTTTAGTTGTTTGAACATTTTCGGAAAACCGGCTTTCACTCTTCCCGATCATGCTCGTTGCTGCTTGCCTATCACGGCTTGGCCGCGCTGCCAAAGCATGAGACAAAGCCGCAAACGGATGGCGCCGAAGAAAACGCCAAGGAAAGCGGCAAGGAAAGCGCCGAGAGCGAAACCGGATGAGCGAAACAAAGCTTCGTGAGGACATCTGCCGTTTCGGCCGCTCGCTGTTCGAGCGCGGGCTGACGCCGGGATCCTCGGGCAATATCAGCGTCCGGCTCGACGATGGCGGCTGGCTGGTGACGCCGACCAACGCCTCGCTCGGCTTCCTCGATCCGGCGAAAATGTCGCGGCTCGACGCCAACGGCCGGCTGGTCTCCGGCGATGCCCCGACCAAGGAAGTGCCGCTGCACACCGCGCTCTACCAGACCCGCACCAGCGCCGGCGCCGTGGTCCATCTGCACTCGACCCAGTCGGTCGCACTCTCGATGCTGCCCGAGGTCGACCCGCGCGCCGTGTTGCCGGCGATGACGGCCTATTATGTCATGAAGTGCGGCCAGACCGCGCTGGTGCCGTATTATCGCCCCGGCGACCCCGCCGTGGCCGACGCGATCAGGGGGCTGGCCGGGAAATATTCATCGGTGCTGCTCGCCAATCACGGCCCCGTCGTCTCCGGCGACACGCTGGAAGCGGCGGTGTTCGCGACCGAGGAGCTGGAGGAAACCGCCAAACTCTATCTGCTGCTGCGCGGGCTGAACCCGCGCTATCTCTCGCCCGAACAGGTGGCGGATTTGACCAGGACATTCGGGCTCGTGCTGCCGGATCAACCTCACTAGATCAAGCGGAGGATCGTATGCGGAAGACAGTTATGATGAAGTTCACGGGCTTGGCATTAGCGGCGCCGTTCGCCGTCGGCCTTGCGGCATCGGACGCACGGACCGAAGAGACCTTGCCAGGCATGCTGGCAACCCAGCTGCGCGCGCAGGGCTATGCCTGCGACAAGCCGCTCAAGGCCGAGCGGGACGACAAGCTCTCCAAGCCCGACAACGAGGCGTGGACGCTGACCTGCAGCAACGCCACCTACCGCATCAGCCGCGTGCCCGATCTCGCCGCCAAGGTCGAGAAGGTCGAAGAGGCTAAGGAACAGGGCAAGTAGGCTGCGTGGGCTGGCTCGGTAGTAGCCCGCATGAGCGCAGCGATATGCGGGACCAGCGCTCCCGGATGTCGCTTCGCTCATCCGGGCTACGAGCTACTCGCTACAAACTCCGGCGTCATCCTGAGGTGCGAGCGGAGCGAGCCTCGAAGGATGGGGTTACGGCGGTGTGTGCGGCCATCCTTCGAGGCGCGCCGAAGAGGCGCGCACCTCCAGCGACAAAGGCTTCGCCTTTGCGCGGGGATGACGTCTGAGTGCGCGGATGTGCCCTTCCGTCAAAGCCCCAGATACGCCTTGCGCACGTCGGGATTGCTGCTGATCTCGGCTGCCGTGCCCTGCATCAGCACGCGGCCGGTTTGCAGGATGTAGGCGCGGTCGGCGATCTCGAGGCATTCGGCCATGCGCTGCTCGACGATCAGGACCGTCATGCCGGCGTCGCGGATGCGCTTCACGGCCTGGAATATCTCATCGACCAGTTTCGGCATGATGCCCTGCGACGGCTCGTCGAGCATCAGCAGGCGCGGCCGCGTCATCAGCGCGCGGCCGATCGCAAGCATCTGCTGCTCGCCGCCGGACAGCGTCTCGGCGCGCTGCTCGAGCCGTTCGCCGAGCCGCGGGAACAGATTGAACACCAGATCGAGCGGCGCATCGCGGTCGGACTTGCTGCGATAGAGGTAGCTGCCGAGCCGCAGATTGTCGCTTACCGACAGCCGCGGAAACAGCCGGCGGTTCTCCGGCACGAAGGCGATGCCGCCGGCCGTGATGACGTGCTGCGGCTGGCCGTCGATGCGCTTGCCGTCGAAGGTGACGGTGCCCGCGCGCGGGCGCTCGGCGCCGGCGATCGATTTCAGCAGCGTCGACTTGCCCGCACCGTTGGCGCCGGCGACGCAGACGATCTCGCCCTTGGTGACGTCGATCGACACCGAGGAGATCGCGACCAGGCCCTGATAGGCGGTGGTGACTTCACGCACCGACAGCATGACGATCCCCGAGATAGGCGGAAATGACTTCCGGATTGCGGACGACCTCGTTGGGCTTGCCCTCGACCAGCACCTTGCCGAGATTGAGCACGATGGCGCGGTCGACCAGCGGCATCACGATTTCCATCACATGCTCGACCATCAGCACGGTGACGCCGGTGGCGCGCACCTTGCGCACCAGCTCGACGCCGGTCTGGGCCTCGACCGGCGTCAGCCCGGTGAGGACTTCGTCGAGCAGCAAAAGCTTCGGCTCGGTCGCCAGCGCGCGGGCAACTTCGAGTCGGCGCTTCTCCGACGGAACGAGATCGGCGGCGAGCTTATCGGCGCGCGCGGCAAGGCCGCAGAACTCGAGGACCTCATAGGCCTTCTGCCGCGCGATGCGCATCTTGGTGTTGCGGATCAGCGCGCCGACGATGACGTTGTCGATCACGGTCATGGTCTCGAAACTCTTGACCACCTGGAAGGTGCGCCCGACGCCGCGCTGGCAGCGCTCCGCCGCCGGCAGCCTTGTGACGTCCTCGCCATCGAAGATGATCGAGCCTTGGGTTGGCGGCAGCACACCCGCGATCAGGTTGAACAGCGTCGACTTGCCGGCGCCGTTCGGGCCGATCAGGCCGACGATCTCGCCGCGCCCGACCGAGATCGAGACGTCGCTGTTGGCGACGAGGCCGCCGAAGCGCTGCCAGACGCCACGGGTCTCCAGCAGAGCCGTCATCGTGCGGCCCCCTTGCGCAAGGAGAACACGCTGACCAGGCCGCGCGGCAGCGCCAGCGAGATCGCGACGATCAGCGCGCCATAGACGATCAGGTCGACGCCGCGGCCGGAGCCGCCGACGAACGAGCGCGTCAGCTCGGTGAGCGGGATCAGGATGACAGCGCCGAGCACCGGCCCCCATAGCGTACCGATACCGCCGAGCACCGCGGGCAGTGCCATCAGCAGCGAGAACTGGAAGCCCATCACGCTTTCAGGGTCGATATAGGACACGAACTGGGCGTAGAAGCTGCCGCCGACGGCGACCAGGAAGGCCGAGACCGCCGCCGCGCCCATCTTGGAATTGAACACGACCACGCCGAGGCTTTCGGCGGCGTCCGGATTGTCCTTCACCGCGCGCCACCAATAGCCCCATTTGGAATCTTCCAGCCACCAGGTGACGAACCAGGCGATGCAGGCCAGCGCCAGCGCGAAATAGAAGTACGGCAGCTTCGAGCGGGTGAACTGGAATTTCAGCCAGCTGTCGCCCCGCACCGGGATATCGATGCCGAGCGCTGCGCCCGCCCAATCCCAGTTCTGGATCAAAAGCAGCGCGATTTCGGCGATCACGATGGTCGCGATCACGAAATAATGCCCGCGCAGGCGGAAGCACGGATAGCCGAGCGCCATCGCGATCACGGCCGAGATCGCCCCGCCCGCCAGCATGCCGAACCACGGCAGCACGCCGAACTTGGTGAACAAGAGCGCCGTGGTATAGGCACCGAGCCCGAAATAGAGCGCATGGCCGAGCGAGATCTGTCCGCAATAGCCGGACAGGATGTTCCAGCTCTGCGACAGCGCCGCATACATCAGCGTCAGCACCATGATGTTCTGGACGTAGACGTCCTTGACGAACAGCGGCACCAGCGCGGCGATCACCGCGAGGCAGGCCGCCATGATCAGGTCACGCCTGCGGCGTTGGGCGAAGTGGGTGTCCATCACATCGATCCGAACAGGCCGCGCGGGCGGATGAAGACGACCAGGAGATAGACGGCATAGATGCCGACCGATTTCAGCGACGGCGGCAGGATCAGCGCTGTTGTCGCCTCTACCAGCCCGACGATGATGCCGCCGGCAAAGGCGCCGAACACGCTGCCGAAGCCGCCGAGCGCCACGGTGACGTAGGCGATCAGGGCGAACGAGGCGCCGACGTCGGGATAGATGTAGAAGAAGATCGCCATGATGGCGCCGGCGAGACCGACCAGCGCTGCACCCAGGCCCCAGCCCAGCGCGAACACCCGGTTCTTGTCGATGCCGACCAGCGCCACCGCGCCGGCGTCCTCGCGCGTCGCCTCCAGCGCCCGGCCGAAATCGGTACGGTTGATGAAGAAGTAGAGCGCGACGAAGGCCGCGATCGACAGCATCGCGCCGATCAGCTGCGGCTCCGGCAGATAGATGCCGGCGATCGACACCGTCTTGCCGCCGACCCAGGAGTTGGTGACGCTGCGGTAGTCGGGCGTGAAGAAGAACTGGGCGAGGCCCCGCATCACGATCGCAAGGCCGAAGGTCGAGAAGATCTGCACCATGCCGGCATTGGCCTTGGCGCGCATCGCGAAGCGGACGATCAACAGATAGACCACCGCGCCGAACACGAACAAGGCCGCGGCGACCAGCGGCGCCGCGAGCAAGGGATCGATCGCGAAGAACGCGAACAGGAAGAAGGTCACGTACATCGCGATCATCAGGAACTCGCCATGCGCGAAGTTCACGACGTCCATCAATCCGAAGATCAATGCGAGGCCTGCGGCGATCAGCCCGTAGAGCAGCCCCATCAGGAGGCCGCTCGCCAAACTCTGGATAATGGTCTCGGCTGTCACCGTTGCGCCCCGGTCAATGTATGGCCCCAGCGTCGTCCTGGCGAAAGCCAGGACCCATAACCACAAATGCATCGGTAGGAAAGACAACAACCAATCATCGCAAAACGCCTGCCTGGGGTAATGGGTCCCGGGTCGCGCTTCGCTTGCCCGGGACGACGAGAACGTGGCCGACCGATCAGCTGTTCATCGGCCAGATCGCCTCGGAGACGGCGGCCTGTTCCGGGAAGATCGTCACGAAGTTCTTCGCGGTATATTGCAGCAGCACCGGATCGGCGAAGTTGTTTTGCCCCATCTCGTCGAACTTGACGCGCCGCCAGGGCATGATGGTGACGTCGCCCGGCATGTCGGTCGCAACCAGCGCCTCGCGGATCTTCTCGCCGTCGGTCGACTTGGCCCGGTTGACGGCATCAGCCATGATGATGAGGCCCATGAACTGGCGCGACGTATAGTCGTTGAAGTCCTTGCCGGACTTGGCGCGGTACATCTCGTTGATGAGACCGACCATCGGCCGCTTCTGCGCCAGGTCGAGCGAGAAGCTGCCGCGCGAGATCACGCCCTCGAGCTTGTCGCCAACCGCGTCATAAGTCGCCTTTTCCGAGAAGCCGGCGTCCTGCGCCATGATGTTCTTCGGCTTGTAGCCGAGCTCGGCCATGGTCTTGACCAGCAGGATCGAGTCGGTGGTGTAGCTCGACGGCATCAGCACGTCGGCATTGGCCGCCTTGAGCTGCTGCACCTCGGCGGTGAGCGACGGCGAGTTGGCGCGGTACTTGATGTCGGCCACGATCTTGTAGCCACGCTCGGCGGCGAGCTTGGTCTGCGCGTTCGCCGAATCGGTGCCGAAGATGGTGTCCTCGTGGAACAGCGCCAGCGTCTCGATCTTCTGGCCCTTCTTCTTCATCGCATCGAAGAAGTCGAACATCGCCGCCGAGAACATCTCGTCATGCGGCGAGGCGCGGAAATAGAATTTGAGGCCGCGGCGATGCAGGCTCGGCGAGGAATTGTCGGCCGAGATGAACGGCACGCCGTAGCGCTCGCAGGTCTGGCTGACGGTGACGGCGACCGCGCTCTGATAGGTGCCGACGACGGCGCAGACCTTCTCCTGGGTGATCAGGCGCTCGGTCTCGGCGCGGCCCTTCTGCGGATCGGCCTGGTGGTCGGCGAACACCAGCTTGACCTTGGCGCCGCCGAGGCCGGACAGGCCCTCGCCCTTGGCGAGCGGCAGCGCGAAATCGTAGTTCTTGTTGATGATGTCGGCCGCGGTGTTGAAGGCATGCTGCGCGTCGACGCCGATCGCGGCGCTGGAGCCGGACAGCGGGTAGATCACGCCGATTGCCACTTCGCTGGTTTGCGCGCGCGCGGCAATCGGGCCGAGGGCTGCGGCAGCGGTGGCACCCAGCAACACGTTACGGCGAGAGATCGTCATTGAAATTTCCCCTTCAGCTCTGTTCTTATCGATGTGACGCTTGTAGCGCGCAGTAAAGCCTCAATGAATTGCACGAATTGCCTATTCAGAGCACAGCGAGCTGCTTGTTCCTGAGATCGGTCACCAGCATCAGCCCCGGCGCATGCGTGATCGCAAACGGCGGCTTCGCAGCTGCGATCACCGATTGCGGCGTCACGCCACAGGCCCAGAACACCGGGATCTCGTCATCGGCCACCGGCACCGCGTCGCCGTAATCGGGCTTGGCGATATCCTGGATGCCGATCGCATGCGGGTGGCCGAGATGCACGGGCGCGCCGTGCACCGACGGGAAGCGCGAGGTGATCTGCACCGCACGGATCGCATCCGCCGGCTTGAACGGGCGCATCGACACCACCATCGGTCCCGCGAACGGCCCCGACGGCTGGCAGGCGATGTTGGTCCGGTACATTGGCACACGCAAATTGCGTTCAATATGACGGATCGGCAGCCCGTCATCCAGCAGCGCCTCCTCGAACGAGTAGGAGCAGCCAAGCACGAAGGTGACGAGGTCGTCGCGCCAGTATTTGGTGATGTCGGTCGGCTCGTCCGCCACCTCGCCGTCGCGCCAGACCCGGTAGCGCGGCACGTCGGTGCGGATGTCGAGGTCGAGGCCGAGCGCGGGAATCCTGAAATCGCCGGCATCGGACATGCCGATGATCGGGCACGGCTTCGGATTGAGCTGGCAGAAGCGGTGGAAGGCGCCGGCGAGCTTCTCCGGCAGGATCGCGAGATTGCCCTGGACGAACCCGTTGGCGAGACCGGCCGTGGTGGCCGACGCCCCGCCGTCACGGCAGGCGCGCCGCGCTTCGACGCTCGCCAGCACCGGCTCCTCCTGAGATCGCTGCACTGCCGCAAAAACAGTCATGGGATTCTCCTGCCCATAATCTCGACAAGGACAAACCAACACCAAGCATGATATAATGTCTAATCGTCCTTTCTAATCAAAATCGATAAAGCAGATTTATCGATCGGGAAATTGCTTCCAATGACGGACTTCCGCTCGATCGAAACATTCCTTTGGGTCGTCAAGCTCGGCAGCTTCCGCGGCGCCGCACAGCGGCTCAACACCACCCAGCCGGCGATCTCCCAGCGCATTGCCCAGCTCGAGCGCGAGATGGGCGTCAAGCTGTTGAACCGCGACCACCGGGTGGCCTCACCGACGCCGAGCGGACGGCTGATGATGATCTATGCCGAGAAGCTGATCGGCCTGCGTTCGGAGATGATGGCCGAGGTCGGCGACCGTTCGGCGATGCGCGGCGCGCTGCGGCTCGGTGTCGCGGAGACCATCGTGCACACCTGGCTGCCGCGGCTCGTCAAGAGCGTCAACGAGATCTACCCGAACCTGTCGCTCGAGATCGAGGTCGACATCACGCCGAACCTGACGGCGCGGCTGCTGGCGCAGGAGATCGAGCTCGCCTTCGTGCTCGGACCGGTCTCGGCGTCCGGCGCGCACAACCATGTGCTGTGCGACTACCCGATCGGCTTCCTGGCAAGCCCCGCGCTCGGCCTCGGCGACGGCCCGGTGGCGCGGCAGGATATCGCGCGGTTTCCGATCATCACCTTTCCGCGCAAGACCCAGCCCTACGAGACCGTGCGCGCGCTGTTCAACGCGCCCGATTTGCCGCCGATCCGGCTGCACGCCTCCACCTCGCTCGCGACCGTGATCCACATGGCCAATGAAGGGCTTGGCATTGCGGTGATCCCGGCGGCGATCGTCGAGAACGAGCTTGCCGACGGCCGGCTGCAACTGCTCGACACCGACCTCAAGCTGCCGCCCCTCACCTTCACCGCGAGCTGGCTTGCCTCGCCCGATGCGGTCGCCATCGAGCGCGTCGCCAATCTCGCCCGGCAGATCGCGCAGACCAGCGTGACGGTTGACGGCGCGAGAGTGTCGCGTCATGAAAAAACGGTCGCGTAAAGGGAAGAGCCGCAATGAGCCGAGCCGCAACCAACCTGCAGATCGATTCCGCCCGCCTCTGGGGCACCATCCATGAAACCGCGCAGTTCGGCGCAACGCCAAAGGGCGGCGTGCGGCGGCTGACCCTGAGCGCCGAGGACAAGCAGGTGCGCGACTGGTTCCGCAAGGCCTGCGAGAACGCCGGCCTCGACGTGCAGGTCGATGCGCTCGGCTCGATGTTCGGCCTGCGCAAAGGGCGTGACATGTCGAAGCCGCCGATCGGGGTCGGCTCGCATCTCGACACCCAGCCGACCGGCGGCAAATATGACGGCATCCTCGGCACGCTCGCCGCGCTCGAGATGGTGCGCACGCTGAACGATGCCGGGATCGAGACCGAGCTGCCGATCTGCATCTGCAACTGGACCAACGAGGAAGGCTCGCGCTTCGCGCCGGCGATGATGGCCTCGGCCGCCTATGTCGGCGATTTCACCACCGACGACATCCTGTCGCGCAAGGACGCTGAGGGCGTCACGGTGGCGCAGGCGCTGGACTCGATCGGCTATCGCGGCGATGCACCGGTCGGCCGCCAGAAGTTCTCAGGCTTCGTCGAATTGCATATCGAGCAGGGCCCGATCCTGGAGGCCGAGGGCAAGACCATCGGCGTGGTCGATTCAGGCCAGGGCGTGCTGTGGTACGACGGCAAGATCACAGGCTTCGAAAGCCACGCGGGATCGACCCCGATGCCGCTGCGCCGCGATGCGCTGGCGACGCTGTCGGAAATCGTGCTGGCGATGGAAAGCATTGCCAGGAAGCACGGCCCGAAGGCGGTCGGCACCATCGGCGAGGCCGTGATCGCCGCGCCCTCGCGCAACGTCATCCCCGGCGAGATCGCCTTCACGGTGGATTGCCGCAGCGCCGATGCCGCGATCATGGATGCGCTGGACCGCGACCTGCGTGCGGCCGTCGTCGAGATCGCAGCAAAGCGCAAGGTCGAGGTGCAGCTCGATCTGGTCTGGCGCAAGGCGCCGACGCATTTCGATCCCAAGCTGGTCGACGCCGTCGAGAACGCGGCCAATCAGCTCGGCTATTCGCACCGCCGCATCACCTCGGGCGCCGGCCACGACGCCTGCAACCTCAACACGGTGATGCCGGCCGCCATGGTGTTCGTGCCGTGCAAGGACGGCATCAGCCATAACGAACTGGAAGATGCCACGCAGCCCGATTGCGCCGCCGGCGCCAACGTCCTGATGCATACGGTGCTGGCGCTCGCCGGCGTCGCGTCCTGATCTTCACATCTCCCTTCGATGGAGGCTTTCGTGCGCGCAGTGTTTGTCGACGCCAATGAATCGCTCGCTGTCATCACCGAGCGCCTGGAAAAACCCGGCGATCCCAGGATGCGGATCAACCGCAACCCTGACATCAAGTCCGAGGACTATTCGGCCGTACTCGACGGCGCCGAGATCGCGGTGGTCGATCACACCGCGCTGCCGACAGAAGTTGCGAAGAAGTGCGCCGGCCTGAAACATGTCGTGTTCCTCGGCACCGGCGCGCGCAGCTACATGAACCCGGAAGAGCTCGCCGAGCTCGGCATCTCCGTGCACCTGATCAAGGGCTATGGCGACACCGCGGTCGCGGAGTCCGCGATCGCGCTGATGTGGTCCTCGGCGCGGGTGATCGCGCAGATGGACCGCGAGATGCGCGCCGGCAACTGGCTGCGCGAGGACGGCATGCAGCTCACCGGCAAGACGCTCGGCCTGGTCGGCTTCGGCGGCATTGCCGCCGAGGTGGCCCGTATCGCGCTTGGCAGCGGCATGAAGGTGATCGCCTGGAACCGATCGCCCAAGAGCCATCCGGGCGTCGAATTCACCGAGCTCGACACGGTGCTCGCCAACAGCGACGTGGTCTCGATCCATCTGCTGCTGAACGACGAGACCCGCGGCCTGATCACGCGCGACAAGATCGCGAAGATGAAGAAGGGCGTGGTGCTGATCAACACCGCGCGCGGCGCGATCGTCGACGAGCAGGCGATGATCGATGCGCTCAATTCAGGCCACATCCGCCACGCCGGACTCGACGTCTACAACATCGAGCCGCTGCCGAAGGATCATCCGCTGACCAAGATCCCGAACGTGACGCTGTCGGCGCACTCCGCATTCCGCACGCCCGAGGCGAGCGAGAATCTGATCCATGCGGCATGGGAGCATTGCCGCAGGATCGTGAAGGGATGATGATCTCCTTCCCTGCCGTCGTCCCGGCCAAGCGAAGCGCGAGCCGGGACCCATAACCACCGCTCCACTTTGTTACGAAGGCTGGGGCCACAGCGAGCCATGACAACGGACCCTGTGGTTATGGGTCCCTGCTTTCGCAGGGACGACAGCAACGGTGGGTTAGCGAAGCGTAACCCACCCACGCAGACCTCTTGCCTTCTCCCCCTGTGGGAGAAGGTGGCGCGGACGCAGTCCGCGACGGATGAGCGGTCTGCATCCGCGGAGAGAAACCCCTCACCCGGCTTCGATGCTACCGCATCGAAGCCACCCTCTCCCACAAGGGGAGAAGGTAACAGCAAACTTAGTCCACCATCTCCGCAACCGCCTTGCCGCAGGCGGTGGTGTCGGCATTGCCGCCGAGATCGCGGGTACGCAGCGTACGTTCGCCGAGCGTGCGCTCGATCGCGCCGACGATGGCATCAGCGGCCTGCTTCTCGCCGAGATGTTCCAGCATCATCGCGCCCGACCAGATCATGCCGATCGGGTTGGCGATCCCTTGGCCCGCGATATCGGGCGCCGAGCCGTGCACCGGCTCGAACACCGAGGGGAAATCGCCTTCCGGATTGATGTTGCCCGACGGCGCGATGCCGATCGTGCCGGTGCAGGCCGGGCCGAGGTCGGAGAGGATGTCCCCGAACAGATTGGAGCCGACCACGACGTCGAACCAGTCCGGATGCAACACGAAGTTCGCGGTCAGGATGTCGATGTGGTACTTGTCCCACTTCACGCCCGGATACTTCTTGGCCATCGCCTCCACGCGCTCGTCCCAATAGGGCATGGTGATGGAGATGCCGTTCGACTTGGTCGCCGAGGTCAGGTGCTTCTTCGGCCGCGACTGCGCCAGGTCGAACGCGAATTTCAGGATACGATCGACGCCGGTGCGGGTCATCACGGTCTGCTGGGTGACGAATTCGCGGTCGGTGTCCGGGAACATGCGGCCGCCGACCGAAGAGTATTCGCCCTCGGTGTTCTCGCGCACCACCCAGAAATCGATGTCGCCGGGCTTGCGGTTGGCCAGCGGCGACGGCACGCCGGGCATCAGCCGCACCGGGCGCAGGTTGACGTACTGGTCGAACTCGCGGCGGAACTTGATCAGCGAGCCCCACAGCGAGACGTGATCCGGGATCTTGGCCGGCCAGCCGACCGCGCCGAAATAGATCGCATCGTGCTTGCCGATCTTGTCCTTCCAGTCGGCCGGCATCATCTCGCCGTGCTTCTCGTAATAGTCGTAGGAGGCGAAGTCGAAATGGTCGAACTTGACGTCGACGCCGTGCTTCTTCGCCGCCGCCTCGATCACGCGCAGGCCCTCCGGCATCACTTCCTTGCCGATGCCGTCGCCGGGAATGACCGCAATCCGATACTGCTTTTTGCTGCTCATCGAGAACACCCTTGTGATTTGCCCGGCCGGCAATGCCGCCTATCCTGATCGCCCTGCAATGGACCAAACTTCGCGCCAGCGCAACGCTGCAGTGCAGTGTTGACCGCGGCGCGACCCTGCCCCACCAATTTCGCCGACACCCCACTCCTCATAACCAGCGAGACATTCCATGGATCTGCATCTGCGCGGCAAACGTGTCCTGATCACCGGCGCCTCCAAGGGCATTGGCGCGGCCGCCGCCGAAGCCTTTGCCGAGGAAGGCGCCAATCTGCTGCTCGCCGCCCGCAACGGCGATCAGCTCAAGGCGCTCGCCGAGCGGCTGCGCTCCGCACACCAGATCGATGCCGCGATCAGCGTGGTCGACCTGCGCAAGTCCGAGGACCTCGCGCGGCTGGCCAGGGAGGCGGCCGACATCGACGTCCTCGTCAACAATGCCGGCGACATCCCGGGCGGCTCGATCGACAAGATCGACGAGACGACCTGGCGGCACGCCTGGGAGCTCAAGGTGTTCGGCTACGTCAATCTGACGCGCGCGATCTATACCCAGATGAAGGCGCGCGGCGGCGGCGTGATCGTCAACGACATCGGCGCGGCCGGCGAGAAGTTCGACGCCAATTACATCTGCGGCAGCGCCGGCAATGCGGCGTTGATGTCGTTCACCCGCGCGCTCGGGGGAAAAAGCCTCGCCGACAACATCCGCGTCGTCGGTATCAACCCGGGCCCCGTCGGCACCGACCGCCACGTCACGCTGCTCAAGACCCGCGCCAAGAACCAGTTCGGCGACGAGAACCGCTACAAGGAATTCCAGAAAGGCCTGCCGCTCGGCCGCCCCGCGCATGCGCGCGAGATCGGCGACCTGATGGCGTTCCTGGCGTCCGATCGCGCGGGTTATACATCGGGCGTGATCTACACGGTGGATGGCGGGCTGACGTCGGGGTGGGGTTAAGCCTCTCCTCGTCATTGCGAGCGAAGCGAAGCAATCCATGCTTCAGCATATGCGGAGCGATGGATTGCTTCGTCGCTTCGCTCCTCGCAATGACGGCCTAATTGGCTGTCCGCTCGAACAACTGCCGGATCAGCGTCGTGATGCGGCCCTGCGGCGCCAGCATCTGGTTCATGATGGAGAAATGGTCGGCGCCGGGGATCTCCTCATAGGTCACCGGCAAGCCGTGACGGGCGCGATGGCCGGCGAAATCGGCGGTTTGCTTGCGCAGCAGCGGCAGTTCGGCGCTGCCGACCACCAGCGACAGCGGCTTTGCCGTGCCGCCCTCCTGCATCATGGGCGAATTGCGTCGCGAAGCCGCTTCGTCGAGCCTGAGCTTCTCGTTGAGGTAGGAGTGCCTGATCGGCTCGAGGTCATAGATGCCCGAGATCGCCATGCCGGCCCGGACATGGGCGTTCGACAGCGCCATCGATGTCAGATGGCCACCCGCCGACCAGCCTGACACGACGATGCCATCGGCAGCGGCGCCGAGCGCGGGCAGCCGCTGGGCCAGATAATCGATGCCTGTGTGAATCTCGGCGACGATCTCGTCGAGCGTCGCATCCGGCGCCAGCGTATAGCCGATCAGGGCGACATTGATGCCGTGCGCCAGCGGTCCCTCGGCAAAGATCGTGAACACCTCCTTGGCGCGGGTCTGCCAATAGCCGCCGTGGATGAACAACAGCGTCGGCGCGCCATCGCGGGCTTTCAGGAAATCGATCCGGTTGCGCTCACGCGGGCCGTACCGGAGGTCGAGATGGTCGGAGTGCTTCTGCCGCAATGCCGCGGAACGCTGCTCCCAGCCGGCGGCGATCTCGGCGCTGCCCTTGACCGCAACGCCATTGTTCAAGCCGAGGTCTCGCTCCTGCTGGCCCATCGCGCGCCAGTCCAGCGCGGAAAACAACGCTGCCATCCCTGTCCCTTCCGTTCTCGTCGCATTGCCACGACGGCAGGAAATGTTCTACAGCACAAGCAAACAGAACACATAGGAGCAACGGCGCATGGCTGATCAGGGCTTGGTGAAGGAAACGGCGTGTGCCGTCGTCGAGAAGCTGAAAGCCGGTGACGTCACGCCGCTCGATCTGCTCGACGTGCTGGAACAGCGCATCGCCGAGGTGGACGGCAAGGTCAACGCGCTGCCGACGCTCTGCTTCGACCGCGCCCGCAGCCATGCCAAGGTCCTGATGCAGAAGCCGGCGAGCGAGCGCGGCCTGCTCGCGGGGCTTCCCGTTCCGATCAAGGACCTCACCGCGGTCTCCGGCGTGCTGACCACGCTGGGCTCGCCGATCTTCAAGGACAACATCCCGGCGAAGTCCGACATCCTGGTCGAGCGCCTCGAACAGAATGGCGGCGTGATCTACGCCAAGTCCAACACCCCTGAATTCGGCGCCGGCGCCAACACGTTCAACGAGGTGTTCGGCCCGACCCGCAATCCCTGGGACACGTCGCGCTCGGCGGCCGGCTCCTCCGGCGGCGCCGCAGCAGCACTGGCGAGCGGCACCGCGTGGCTCGCGCACGGCTCCGACATGGGCGGCAGCCTGCGCAACCCGGCGAGCTTCTGCGGCATCGTAGGCCTGCGGCCGTCGATCGGCCGCGTCGCGCAGACGCCGAAATTCGGTGTCGACCGCACGCTCGGCCAGCAGGGACCGATGGCGCGCAATGTCGAAGACCTTGCGCTGCTGCTCGACGCGATGAGCGGCGAGCACGCCGCCGATCCGCTGTCGCTGCCCGCGCTGCCGACGTCGTTCCTGTCCGCGGCGCGCTCCGACAGCAAGCCGAAACGCATCGCCTACTCGCCCGATTTCGGCATCACGCCAGTCGATCCCGAGGTCAAGGCGGTGACCCGCAAGGCGGCCGAGCGTTTCGCCGAAGCCGGCGCGATCGTCGAGGAGGCATCTCCCGATTTCAGCGAAGCCCATGAATGCTTCCACGTTCTGCGCGCGTTCGATTTCGCGATCAGCAAGGCCGAGCTGCTGCGCACCAAGCGCGACCTGCTGAAGCCCGAGGTGATCTGGAACATCGAGGAAGGGCTGAAGCTCACGGTCGAGAAGCTCGAGCGCGCCGAGGCGCAGCGCGTCGCGATATCAGCACGTGCGCTCGAATTCTTCGACAAATATGACCTGTTGCTGGCGCCGGCGACCATCGTGCCGCCATTCCCGGTCGAGCACCGCTATGTCGCCGAATGCGACGGCAAGACATTCGACAATTACGTCGAATGGCTCGGCATCGTCTATGCGATCACGCTGGCTTGCTGCCCGGCGCTGTCGCTGCCCTGCGGCTTCACCGCATCGGGCCTGCCGATCGGTTTGCAGATGGTGGCAAAACCGCGCGCCGAGGCGCAGCTTCTGGCCGGCGCGAAAGTGCTGGAGGATATTCTGGGCGTGCGTGGCACCACCCCGATCGATCCGCGGCCGCCACGCTAAGGTGTGGGTTACGCCTTACCTTCCGCCGCCTGCAGCGCGAACGTAAGTGCGGCCTTGGTCTGCTCGACGATCTCGTCCAGCAGCTCCTCGCGGCTGATCTGCGCGGCCTCGCCGGTGAGCAGGCCCTGCTCGGCGAGCATCACGATGCCGTGCAGCCCGGCCCAGATCTTCAGCGCCTGCCGCTCGCGCAACAGCCCGACGGCCGGCGCCTCGAACGACTCGACCAAGAGCGCCAGCGTTTCCATCGCCGCGGTGTGCAGCTCGCTGCCCTTGGGCGCGCAGGCCATGGTGCGCGACGCGAACATCAGCCGGTAGATGCCGTGGCGCTCGAGCCCGAACGCCAGCGCCGCCTGCGCGAAGCGCGACAATTTCGAGCCCTTGCCGGGCTGCTCGATCGCCTCGCGCATGATGACATTGAACTGCCGGAACGCCTCCGCGGTCACCGCCTCCAGCAAGGCCTCACGGTCGGCGAAATGCCGGTATGGTGCCGGCTGCGAGACGCCGAGCTGCTTGGCCAGCGCCTTGATGCTGATAGCCTCCGGCCCGCCAAGCTCGACCTCCTGCAACGCGGCCTGAATCAGCGCTTCGCGGAGGTCGCCATGGTGGTAGGTTTTCAACGGCTTACGAACGATTTGTCCCATTGCGGCAATGATCGCTGAATTTTCGCTTGACGCGCAAGCGCGACGATAATGTAATATGCTATAACTTAGCGGTCCGGTTAAGAGCCGACCCGCCCAAGCAAGCTAGAACTTGCATAAACCGGAATGAGGAACCCGGCGCAACCCGCATTGCGCCAGAGCCGAGGGAGAGTGCTTGCATGGCCAAGCTCAGAATCCGCGTCGACCAGGACAAATGCCAGGGTCACGCCCGCTGCAAATCACTCGCCCCCGAACTGTTCGAGCTCGACGAATACGGCAACGCCCATGAGGTCGGCGACGGCACCGTTCCGGCCGGGCTCGAGGACAAGGCCTGGCTCGCGCAGACCAACTGCCCGGAAATCGCGATCGAAGTCACCGAGGAATAGCGGCGGCGACGGATGGCCGCGCGCCTCCGCCGAGCCGACCAGCATTTGATCGAACGAGAAGGAAACGAGCTGATGTCCGATTCCCCGTCCGCAAGCTATCTGCCCGAACATCCCAAAGTCACCGACTGGGTCCATGATTTCGACCATACCGATCCGGTCTGGACCGACGACCCGTTCCCGATCTGGGAGACGCTGCGCGCGGCCTCGCCCGTCGTGCACACCGAGCGCTTCCTCGGCTGTTACATGCCGACCACCTATCAGGCGGTGAAGGAGATCGCCTACGACACCGAGCATTTCTCCTCGCGCCGCGTCATCGTGCGCGACGTGCGCCCCGACATCACCGCCCGCGCGCCGCCGATCACCTCGGACCCGCCGGAGCACAAGCCCGCCAAGCAGGTGCTGCTGCCGCCGTTCACGCCGGATGCGATGAAGCGGCTGGAGCCGCGGGTGCGCGCGATCTGCAACGAGTTGATCGACGAATTCATCGCCGATGGCCGTTGCGACGCCGCGGCGTGCTACACCAAGCACATCCCGGTACGCGCCATCGCGCATATGCTCGGGATCCCCGAGAAGGACGGCGACCTCTTCATCAAGTGGATCCACCAGATCCTCGAGCTCGGCATCAAGAACGACGAGGAGCTGATGAACGGCGTGCGCGAGATGACCGGCTATTTCATGGCCCATCTCGAGCAGCGCAAGCTTGCGCCGGGCGACGATCTGATCTCGCAGCTGCTGCGCGCCAAGGGCCCCGGCGGCCAGGCGCTGACCGACGAGCACGTGCTGGGCTCGCTGCGGCTGCTCCTGATCGCGGGCATCGACACCACCTGGAGCGCGATCGGCTCCTCGCTCTGGCATCTCGCCAGGACACCCGCCGATCGCGAGCGCCTGGTTGCGGAGCCGGCGCTGATCCCGACCGCGATCGAGGAATTCCTGCGCGCCTATGCGCCGGTGACGATGGCGCGCGAGGTGATGAAGGAGACCACGATCTCCGGCTGCCCGGTGAAGGCCGGCAACATGGTGCTGCTGTCCTTCCCCGCCGCCAACCGCGATCCCGCCATGTTCCCCGATGCGGACAAGGTGGTGATCGACCGCAAGGAGAACCGCCACGCCGCGTTCGGCCTCGGCATCCACCGCTGCGTCGGTTCCAATCTGGCGCGGATGGAGATGCAGGTCGCGATCGAGGAATGGCTGAAGCGGATTCCGGACTTCCGCCTCGACCCCGCCGGCAAGGTCACCTGGTCTGAAGGCACGGTGCGTGGCCCGCGTCAACTGCCTGTTCTGTTCGGCAAGAACGCCTAAAGGAACAGGTCAGCAGTTACATCGCACAACCCAATGAGGTAGCTTGCCCCGGAATCGAACCGACGAGTCCGGGAGCAAAGCTATGTCCGATCAAACCGCTCAATCCGCGAGCGATCATCTCGACATCCACGACGTCGAGCGGCGGGTGAAGGCGATCTTCATCGGCTCGGTCGGCAACCTCGTCGAGTGGTATGATTTCTACGCCTACACCGCGTTCGCGCTGTATTTCGCGCCGGCGTTCTTCCCGCACAGCGATCCGGTGGTGCAGCAGCTCAATGCGGCCGTGCTGTTTGCCGCGACCTTCCTGATGCGCCCGCTCGGCGGCTGGCTGTTCGGCTTCATCGCCGACCGCTATGGAAGGCGGCTGTCGTTGACGCTCTCGGTGGTCTGCATGTGCTTCGGCTCGCTGATCATCGCGGTGACGCCGACTTACGCCACCATCGGCATCGCGGCCCCGGCGATCCTGGCATTGGCGCGCGTCATCGAGGGGTTGAGCCTCGGCGGCGAGTACGGCGCGAGCGCCACCTATCTCAGCGAGGTCGCCGATGCCAAGCATCGCGGCTTCTATTCCAGCTTCCAGTACGTCACCCTGATCGGCGGCCAGCTCACCGCGATCATCGTGCTGCTGTTGCTGCAGAAGGTGTTCCTGACGCCGGACGAGTTGAAGGCCTGGGGCTGGCGGATTCCCTTCGTGATCGGCGCCCTGCTCGCGATCTTCGCGGCGGTGATGCGGCGCAGCCTGCACGAGACCGAGGCGTTCGAGGAGGCCAAGAAAGTCTCGAAGCCGACCGGCTCGATCATCGGCCTGTTGAACTATCCGCGCGAATTGCTGCTGGTGGTCGGCCTCACCGCCGGCGGCACCGCGGCGTTCTACACTTTCACCACCTATATGCAGACCTTCGTGAAACTGTCGGTCGGCCTCACCGAGGACCAGACCACCTTCGTGATCTTCGGCTCGCTGATCTTCGCGACGTTCCTGCAACCGATCTATGGCGCGCTGTCCGACCGCATCGGCCGCAAGCCGCTGCTGATCTTCTTCGGCGTCGTCGGCACCATCGCCACGATCCCGATCCTGACCGCGCTGAAGGAGACCAAGTCGCCGTTCATCGCGTTCCTGTTGATCTGCGGCGCCTGGATCTTCGTCGCCGGCTACACCTCGATCAATGCGATCGTGAAGGCCGAACTGTTTCCGACCAATGTCCGCGCACTCGGCGTCGGCCTGCCCTACGCCATCACGGTGTCGATCTTCGGCGGCACCGCGCCCGCGGTCGCGCTCTACTTCAAGAGCATCGGGCACGAGGACTGGTTCTACTATTATCTCAGCGGCATGATCTTCCTGTCGCTGCTGATCTACTCGACCATGCGCGACACCAAGCACGATTCCGCGATGCATCGCCACGAATGACGGCCCGACGCCATGGCTGACGATCAGGAACCGCCCGAGAGCAAGCTGACGCGCAGCAAGCAGCGCTGGGCGCGCGAGGGCAAATTCCTCACCGGCAAGATCACCCGACCGGAGGAGCAACGCCTGCCGCCGGGCCAGCATCTGACGGCGGATTGGCCGGTGCTCGATCTCGGGCTGCTGCCGAACGTGACGCAGCAGCGCTGGCGGCTCGACGTCTACGGCGCGGTCGAGCAGACGATCTACTGGGACTGGCCGCAATTCATGGCGCAGCCGCAGACCAAGTTCGTCTCCGACATCCACTGCGTCACCACCTGGTCGCGCTACGACAATCAGTGGGAAGGACTTGCGACACGCGACCTGCTCGCGGCCTGCCAGCCGCGCGAGGATGCGCGGTTCGTCGCACTGCATTGCTATGACGGTTATACGACGAACCTGCCGCTCGGGGATTTCGCCGCCGAGGACGCGCTGCTCGCCCATAGCTGGTCGGGCAAGCCGCTGGAGCAGGAGCATGGCGGCCCGGTGCGGCTGGTGGTGCCGCATCTCTATTTCTGGAAGAGCGCGAAATGGCTGCAGCGCATTGAATTCCTGACCGCGGATGCGCCGGGCTTCTGGGAAGTGCGCGGCTATCACAATCGCGGTGATCCCTGGGCCGAACAGCGCTATTCTGGCGACTGACAAACCAACACGATGATGGAGCCTGCCCGTGCCGCACGAACGCTTTCAATTCACCGGTGTCGGCGGCCATCAGCTGGCCGCAGCCCTTGATACGCCCGACGGCCCGATCATGGCCTATGCGCTGTTCGCGCACTGCTTCACCTGCGGCAAGGACGTGCTGGCGGCAAAACGCATCGCGGTCGCGCTCGCTGCCAAGGGCATTGCCACGCTGCGGTTCGACTTCACCGGCCTCGGCTCCAGCGAGGGCGATTTCGCCAACTCGACCTTCTCGTCGAACGTCGCCGATCTGGTCCGCGCCGCCGACCATCTGCGCGAGACGCGCAAGGCGCCGGCGATCCTGATCGGCCACAGCCTGGGCGGCGCCGCGATCCTTGCGGCCGCCGGCCAGATCCCCGAGGCGAAGGCGGTCGTCACCATCGCCGCGCCGTCCGATCCGGTCCATGTCACGCACTTCTTCAAGGACCGGATCGAGGATATCCGCGCGCAGGGCGAAGGCGAGGTGTCGCTTGCCGGCCGCCCGTTCCGCATCAAGCGCGAATTCCTCGACGACGTCGCCGAGCAGAATTTGATGGCGCAGGTCAAGCAGCTGCACAAGGCGCTGCTGATCATGCACTCGCCGACCGACGACACCGTCGGCATCGACAACGCCACCAACATCTTCATCGCGGCCAAGCATCCGAAGAGCTTCGTCTCGCTCGCGGGCGCGGACCATCTTCTGAGTGGCAAGCAGGATGCCGCTTATGTCGCCGACGTGATCGGCGCCTGGGCCGAACGCTATGTCGATCTCGCGGCACAGCCCACGGCGGAGGCTGGCAGCGCGCCGCGCAACGTCGTGGTGCAGGAGACCCGCAATGGCAAGTTCCAGCAGATCGTCACCACCGGTCCGCACCGGCTCATCGCCGACGAACCGGTCACCGTTGGCGGCGATGACACCGGTCCGGGACCGTACGACTTCCTGCTCACCGGGCTCGGTGCCTGCACCTCGATGACGATGCGGATGTATGCCGACCGCAAGTCGCTGCCGGTCGATCGCATCACCGTCACGCTCCAGCACAACAAGATCTATGCGAGGGATTGCGAGGAGTGCGAGACGCGCGAGGGCATGCTCGACCAGATCGACCGCGTCATCAGGATCGAGGGCGACCTCGACGCCGATCAGCGCAAGCGGCTGATGGAGATCGCCGACAAGTGCCCGGTGCACAAGACGCTGACGTCGGAGATACGGATCGTCACCAAGGCGGCCGAGTGAGCCTGCAACGCTGCGAGGCGGGCGGAGGCGTAGCAGCTTGTCAGCTGCATCCCCTCCCCCGCGGGCTGTCGCAAGGGCGCGCTGACAAAATATCGAAAACAACCCCATGCAAAGGAGCCGGCCACCGCCGGCGCGCGACAAGCTGCTTGACACGTCGGGCAACTCAGCAATATACTTCTGATATTCCGAAATAGCGCAAGCCTACCTCCGTCATTGCGAGCCAACCGGTCGGCGCGAAGCGCCGCCGGATGACAGGCTCCGCGAAGCAGTCCATCCAACCGGGTATGCGGACCCATGGATTGCTTGGTCGCTTCAGCGCAAAATTGCTTTGCAAATTTGTCGCGAGCTCCTCGCAATGACGCCGATGGTCAAGCACGCGTCGCACGCTTGCCGGTCAGGCAGTTCGCCATGATGCGGACTGCGGCGCCGATCTCGTTCTCGCGCCAGGCGGCGAAGCCGAGCAACAGGCCGAAATCACGTGGTCGCCCCGCGGCAAGGGTCGAAAGCGCGCGCACCTCGACACCAGCCCCGACCAGCCGCGCCACGGCGTCCTGGTCGGAGGCGCCGTTCTGAAAGCGCGCGATCAATTGCATGCCTCCCGCCGGGACCTCGGCAGTGACGACTCCGCCGAGCTGTCGCGCAAGCGCTGCCGCGAGATGGTCGCGGCGCGTGCGATAGATGCGGCGCATGCGCCGGACATGCGCCAGGAAGTGTCCGTCGGCCATGAAGCCGGCCAACGCCTCCTGGACGTGCACGGAGGCGATCAGCCCGAGATGGCGCTGCGCGATCTCCATCGTCCGCGCCAGTTGCGGCGGCACCACCAGATAGCCGATGCGGATATCGGCGGTCATCGCCTTTGCAAACGTACCGAGATAGAGCACGCGTCCCTCGCGATCGAGCCCCTGCAAGGCAGGCATCGGGCGGCTGTCATAGTGAAACTCGCCGTCGTAATCGTCCTCGACGATCCAGGTCTTGCCCGGCGTGGCGGAAGCCAGCAGCTCGGTGCGGCGCGCCACCGGCATCACCCGCCCGGTCGGATGCTGATGCGACGGCGTCGTGAAAATGAGTTTTGGCGCGCGGGTCTCCCGCACGCGCATCATGCCCCATTGATCGAGCCTGACGCCGACGACGTCGGCACCGGTCGCGCGAAACGCCGCCGCAGCACCGGGATACCCGGGGTCCTCGGTCCAGATCGCGTCACCCGCGACGATCGTGGTCGCAGCGATCAGCGTCAGCGCCGCCTGCGCCGACGGCAGGATCAGGATCTGATCGGCCTCGGCGCGCACGCCTCTGTTGATTTCGAGATAGTCGCGCAGGGCTTCGCGCAGCGCCGGCCGGTTGATCAAGGTCTGGTCGTTGAAGCGCCGGCGCAGCGCGCTGCGGCGCAGGCAGCGCGCCCAGATCTCGTGCGGAAACTCGCGCGCATCCGCGAGCCCGGAACGCAGCGGCCGGAAGTTCGCCTGGTAGGACAGCGGCCAATCCGTGTCGGAGAGCTGCATGGCCCACGGCGATAGCAACGGTTTGCGGGCGGCCTCGCGCTTTGGCACGGGCGCAGGTCTGGCAAAGCGCGCTTCGATATCGTCGGTCACCACCGGACGCCGCCGCGCGGCGAGCCGCAGATAGCCCTCGGCGGCGAGCTGCTCATAGGCGTGGATCACCGTGTTGCGCGCCACCTCGAGCTCGGCCGCAAGGCTGCGGCTCGACGGCAGCATCGCCCCGCTCCTGATCTGACCGCCGGACATCAGCGCGCGGAGTTGCTGCGTCAGCTGCGCGGCGAGCCCGGCCTCGTCCGAGCGCTTCAAGGCGAGCAATTCGGCGAGGATCAATCTGGCTCCTTCATTCTATCCAGTCTGGCCCTTTCGATAGGACCAGTGCGATCCTATTCACAGAAGGTATCGCCGGCAAGGATTCTGTCGTGAATCAATCGCTCTCCCCCGCCAAAGCCGCTGCCCTGTTCATCGTCGTGGTGCTGGCGTGGGGCACCAACTGGTCGGTCACCAAAACGCTGGTCGAGGCGGTGCCGCCGCTTTGGACCGCATCGATCCGCAGTTGGGTCGCCCTGATCGCGCTTTTGGTGATCCTGCGCGCCAGCGGCAATCTGATCATTCCGCGGATCGGCGACATCCCGGTCGTGCTCAGCGTGGCGCTGCTGCACATGACGTTCTTCTCGACGCTGGTCGCTGCCGGGCTGCGCTATTTGCCGGCGAGCAAGGGCATCGTGCTTGGCTACACCACCCCGCTCTGGGTCGCGCTCGCCGCCGGAGCCGCGCGAACCGAGCGGCTCGGCGCGCTGAAGCTCGTCGGTGTCGCGCTCGGCCTCGCCGGCCTCTGCGTGATCCTCAACCCGGCGTCGCTGGACTGGAGCAATCTGCACGTCATCGCAGGCGCCGGCATGATCATCCTCGCCGCGATCTGCTGGGCCGCCAACATCATCTATATCCGCTCGCACCGCTGGATCGCGACGCCGCTGCAATTGCTGCTGTGGCAGGTGCTGGTCGCGACGCTGGTGCTGACCACGACCGCGCTGGTCACCGAGGGCGTGCCCGCGGTGAAATGGTCGCCGCACCTCGTGCTGCTGTTCCTCTATTCCGGCTTCATCGGCACGGCGCTGGCCTATTGGGCGATGTCGATGGTCAACAAGAGCCTGCCGGCGCTGACCACCTCGCTCGGGACGACCGGAACTCCGATCGTCGGCATCGTGACCGCGGCGTTATTGCTCGGCGAGCCGATCGATCTCTCGCTCGCGATCGCCGCGGCCCTGATCGTCGGCGGCATCGCGCTGAGCTCGCTCGCGGATGCGCCGGCGCGGGCCTAAGCGCAGGATGGGAATAAGTTGAGTTGGAGCGGCGGGGCAAGTTCACCTCTCCCTTGGGAGAGGTCGGCGCGTAGCGCCGGGTGAGGGTTTAAGGTCCCTCGTTAGAGCTGCGGCCCCTCACCCGATTTGCTGCGCAAATCGACCTCTCCCCGTCGGGGAGAGGTGCTCGCCCGAGTTCCTGGCGAAGCGACCCGGTCTAAACCCATCACGCTTTAGAGCATGATCCGCTTCAAGCCGCCGCGAGCGGCCTGACCCGCAACGCGCCGCGCAGGCCGGCGCCGGTGCCGAGCATGATGCCGGCGATTGCGATGAACGACGACAGCGACAGCGTCGACAGTCCGGTCAGCCCCTGCCCGACCGAGCAGCCGAACGCCATCACGCCGCCGACGCCCATCAGTGCGGCGCCGCCGGCCGAGCGCAACATGTGCTGCGGCGACCGGTAGCCCTCGAGCTGGAAGCGCCCGGTGGCAAGCGCAGTGAGCAGGCTGCCCGCGAACACACCGAACACGGTGACGATGCCGAAATTGAGCGTCGAGCCGGTCGACAGCATGACGTATTGCAAGGCATCGGCGATCGGCGCGATGAAGGTGAGCGACGTCACCGGCACCGGATTGAAATCATCGGCGCCGAGATAGCCGGTCGCGTACCAGCCGCCGGCCACCAGCAGGCCGACGATCAGGCCGGCCGCGATCTGGCCAGGCGACTTGCGGAACGGCGCATGGGCAAAGGCGAAGATGATCAGCAGGGCCGCGAGCACCGAGGCCGCGACCATCCGCGCCGGCACCGCGCCGAGGCCGCTTCCTGCCAACAGCGCCGGCACCGAATTGGTGGCAACCGTGGCCTGCGAGGCCTGCACCATCGCGATCCGGGCCGGGGCGATCAGGCCCTTCAGCGTCATCTCGGCGAAGATGCCGAGCACGATCACGACCACGAAGGAACGCAAATTGCCGCGCCCGAGCAGCACCAGCGCCCGCGAGCCGCAGCCGTTCGACAGCACCATGCCGTACCCGAACAGGAGCCCGCCGAGGAACATCACCGGCGCCGAAAACGACGGCTGCAGATAGATCGACTTGCCGAGATCGACGAGACCAGCCGCCGCCAAGAGCTGCGAGGCCGCGATCGCAATCCCCATCGCCAGCGCGTAGGTGCGCGCCAGACGGCCATCGCCCTCCGCCCACCAGCCGCGCAGGCCGCTCATCATGCAGAAGCCGCTGACGAGCCCGACCGAGCCGTAGATCAGGCCGATGATGAGGGCGGCGAGGATGACTGTTGTGGCGGGGTCCATGCAATGTCCTTTGGAATCGTCATTGCGAGCGAAGCGAAGCAATCCACACTATCACACGGGGAGAGAATGGATTGCGTCGTCGCTTCGCTCCTCGCAATGACGGCTGGTCATGGCCGCAGGATCACGCGGTCGCGCGACGAGCCTGCCACGGCAACGAAAGCTGCCTTGGCGTGTTCCAGCGGATAGATCGCGCTCGGCTGGATCGGAAACGGCTTCAGATGCCCGCTGGCAAAGCCCGGCGCGAGCTCGCGCAACACCTCGCCGGTCGCAACCGACGAGAGCGCAAGCGTGTCGATGCCGACATAGGTGTGCTGGCCGCGATAGAACTCGAGGATGTTGAACTGCACGATGCGGTCGACCGCCGCGATCAGGATCTGGCGGCCGCGCAGCGCCAGCGACTTGTGCGCGGCCTGGAAATAGGGATCGCCGACCGTGTTGTAGACGATGTCGGCCCCCTTGCCGCCGGTCAGTTCGCGCACGCGGGTTGCGACATCGGTTGCGGAGGCATCGATCACCTCGACCGGCGCATTGCTGTGGCCTTCATAGGGCTCGCGCTTGCGCACCACGCCGATCACACGCGCGCCGTGCCAGCTTGCGATCTGCACCGCGGCCTGGCCGACCTTGCCGTTGACGCCCATCACAAGCACGGTCTCGCCCGCCTTCGGCAGGCCGGCACGGCGCAGGCCTTCCATCGCGGTGACGAAGGGCACGCCGATCCCGGCGGCCTCGTCCCAGGAGATGCCGGCGGGCTTTTCCACCACGGCATCGGCCTCGACCACCAGATGGGTGGCATGGGTGCCGTCGCGGCGGATACCGAGGTCGCCGGACGAGCCGAACACCTCGCGGCCGACCAGGCCTGACGGGCCGTCGATCACGACGCCGGCGTAGTCGCGCCCGGAGGTGCGCGGGAATACGGCATAGGGCATCAGCCCGGTCGCGGCCTTGACGTCGGATGGATTGACCGCCGCCGCCTTGACCTCGATCAGGACGTCGTTGTCGCCGCGGGACAGAGCGTGCGTCTCGACGACCGGCGCCACCGCCGCCGTGTTCTCCACCTTCGTCAGCAGGCGGACGCAACGGGCGTCAACAGGATGACGATCTGCTTGCGGGGCCGACATGAGCATTCCAGTCTTGATCATGAAGTAGCGGCCTGATGGCCTCAGGCCATGACTAGAGCATTTTCGGTTCTGATTGTATCAGAACCGAAGCTCTAGATTCTCTTTTGACGCGTTTTCTTCACGCGAACCGGCGTCCACTTCGCTCGAAAACGCTCTAATCGACTGATCGATCAATTCAAGGGGCTTGTTGACGCCGGCAAAGTCAGAGCTTTGGTGGCGGGGCCGTGCCCAGGATCGCCTCGATCGACAGGCCAAGCCCGAGCAGCCTCGCATCGCTGCCGACCGGACCATCGAGCTCGAGCCCGACCGGCAGGCCGCCAGGCGTCATGCCGGCATGGAGCGACAGCCCGGGAAGGCCGGCATTGCTGGCGGGATCGGTGTTGCGGATCATGGTGCCGAAGGTCGGCACCGGCTCGCTGCCATTGACCGACATCTCGCCGGACCCGGTCTTTTCGTCGATGAGCGGCGCAGGCGCGATCGTGGTTGGAAACAGGATGGCATCCAGTTTGTTGTCCCTGAGATAGGCGGCATAGATCGCCTGCAGCGCCGGCCGCTGCACCTTGATCGCATCGTCATAGGCAGCGCCGAAGGCGTCCGCCGTGATGGCTCCGAAAGCGCCGACCACATCGGGACTGGCGACGCCGGCCGCGATGTCGGACAGCGTGATCCCCTCGATCCCGGAGGCGGCGAGCCAGGCCGGGATATCGGCGATCGGCTCATGCAGCGCGACGACGAAGGACACCTTGTCGTTCTGCTCGAACAGATCGGGCATATCGACATCGACCAGCACGGCGCCGGCGGCCTTGAGGCGGACGCAGGCTGCGCGGGCCACAGTCTCGACATCGCGATCGAGGCCGCTCCAGAAACAGGCGGGAATGCCGAGGCGCACGCCGCGCAGCGGGATGGCCGTGGCGAGCGGCGTGCCCGATATCACGGCATCGAGCAGCGCGGCATCGGCGACCGTGCGCCCCATCGGGCCGACGGTGTCGCGGGTATGGCTGATCGGAACCACCTGGTTGTCGTCGTGATAGCGCCGCTCGGCGCCACCATTGCCGACCGACGGCCTGAGGCCGACGGTCCCGGTCAACGCCGCCGGCACGCGGGTCGAGCCGCCGGTATCCGATCCCAGGCCGCAGGTCGCAATACGCGCGGCGATCGCCGCCGACGTTCCGCCGGACGATCCGCCAGGGATCCGGCTGGTGTCGTAGGGATTGCGCACCGGTCCGGCGAACGACGCCAGATTGGTGCTGGTGATGCCGAAGGCGAGTTCGTGCAGATTGGTCTTGCCGATCACGATGGCACCGGCGTCGAGCAGCTTTTGCAGCGACGGCGCGTTCCGCACCGGCCGCGCGCGTTGCAGCGCCGGCGTGCCGCCCGACGTCGGCAGATCCGACGTGTTGATGTTGTCCTTGACGACGACCGGAAGCCCGGCCAGCGCGCCGGTGCGCGTCCCGGCATCGACCTCGCGCGCCGCGGCCAGCGCGCCGTCGCGGTTCAGCACGATGAAGGCGTTGAGGTGCCTGAGCCGCTCCGCACGATCGAGCGCCGCCTCGACGACGCCGACCGCGGTCACCTTCCGGTTTCGGATCGCCGCGACGATCTCCGCAGCGGTTGCCTCATTGGTATCGGCCATGCCCAGCACCCTCTTGGATTGCGGGCGAAAGCTATTCTTTCGGCCGCTTGTCGTAAACACGTTTCGCCTTGCCGAGCGAACGCTCCAGTGTCTCGGGCGCGACGACGCGGACGCGGGTGGAGATGCCGATCGTGTTCTTGATGAAGGCGGCGACCTTCTCGGCATGCGCGGTCAGCCCCTCGCCGTCCCAGCTCTCCGGCCGAGCTTCGGCGAGCACCGTCATCTCGTCCATGCGGCCCTCCCGCGTGAGCTCGATGACGAAGTGGCCGCCGCACCAGTCGGTCGCCAGCAATGCTTCCTCGATCTGGGTCGGGAACACGTTGACGCCGCGCAGGATGATCATGTCGTCGGAGCGGCCGGTCACCTTCTCCATCCGCCGCATGCCGGGCCGCGCGGTGCCGGGCAACAGCCGCGTCAGATCGCGGGTGCGGTAGCGGATGATCGGGAAGGCTTCCTTGGTCAGCGAGGTGAACACCAATTCGCCCTTCTCGCCATCGGGCAGCACATTGCCGGTCAGGGGATCGATCACCTCGGGATAGAAGTGATCCTCCCAGATGTGCAGCCCGTCCTTGGTCTCCACGCATTCCTGCGCGACGCCGGGACCGATCACTTCCGAGAGGCCGTAGATGTCGGTGGCGTCCATGTCGAAGGCCTGCTCGATCTCGACGCGCATCGCGTTGGTCCAGGGCTCGGCGCCGAAGATGCCGAACTTGAGCGACGATTTGCGCGGGTCGAGGCCCTGCCGCTTGAACTCGTCGAGGATCGCCAGCATGTAGCTCGGCGTCACCGTGATGACGTCGGGCCTGAAATCATTGATGATCTGCACCTGCCGCTCGGTCATGCCGCCGGAGATCGGGACCACCGTGCAGCCGAGCCGCTCGGCGCCGTAATGCGCGCCGAGACCGCCGGTAAACAGGCCGTAGCCATAGGCATTGTGCATCAGCATGCCCTTGCGGCCGCCGGCGGCACGGATCGAGCGCGCCATCACATCCGCCCAGGTGTCGATGTCAGCTTTGGTGTAGCCGACCACGATCGGCTTGCCTGTCGTGCCCGAGGAGGCATGGACCCGCACCAGCTGCTCGCGCGGCACCGCAAACATGTTGAAGGGATAGTTGTCGCGCAGATCGGTCTTCACCGTGAAGGGAAACCTGGCGAGATCGGAGAGCTGCTTGAAGTCCGTGGGGTGTACGCCGGCGGCGTCGAACGCCTTCTTGTAATGCGCGACATTGTCATAGGCGTGCTTGAGCGACCAGGCCAGCCGCCCGGTCTGCAGCGCCATGATCTCGTCGCGCGAGGCGCGCTCGGCCGCATCGAGCTCGGCGCGATAGGAGCTGTCCTTGACCTTGAGCTTTGCCGTTGCCATCGCCGTTTCCCCTGAAGCCTTACGCCTTGATGTCCGTGGCCGGCAGCCAGCTGCCGGCTATCACCCGCGAATGTCCGCGGAATTCGGCGATCACGCTGCCGCCGGACGTGACGCGCACGTCGTAAATTCCCGAGCGGCCGCTGCGCGAGACTTCGCGCGCGGTCGCAACCAGGCGGTCGCCGAGCTTGCCGGGCCGGATGAAGGTGATGTTGCCCTGCGCCGCGACTGCGCGATCGTTATGGCTGTTGCAGGCAAAGGCGAAGGCGGAATCCGCCAGCGTGAAGATGTAGCCGCCATGGCAGATGCGCTGGCCGTTGACCATGTGCGGCTGCACCGTCATCGCCATCGTCGCCTGCCCCGGCCTGATCTCGACGAGCTCCATGCCGAGACCCTTGCTGGCGTCGTCTTCCTTCCACATCGCGTCCGCGCAGGCGCGCGCCAGATCTTCCGGTGTCAAGTCCTCGGGCGATAGCGTGGCCTTCACGTTCACATCGAACTCCCTGTGCGCGGGCCCGTTGCAACGGGCCTCTTGGTTTCAAGTGTTGGGCGTGACACCGGAGGTGTCAACGCGCGCGTAGGATTAGACGTGGTCGTAGTCGACCACGACCTTCTCGGAGCACGGCTTGGCCTGGCAGGTGAGGATGAACCCCGCCTTCAGCTCCCACGGCTCCAGCGAATAATTCAGATCCATCGGCGCCTCGCCTTCGACCAGCTTGGCGCGGCAGGTCGAGCACATGCCGCCCTTGCAGGCGAAGGGCAGGTCCATGCCGGCGCGCAGCGCGGCGTCGAGGATCGACTCGCCGTCGGCCACCGGGACCTCGCGGCGCTTGCCGTCGATGATCAGTCCGGCGATCGCCTTCGGCGGCGCGCCGGCGGGAACGACGACCTTCGGACGCGGCTTGCCGCCGAATTCCGAGACGAAGCGTTCGACATGGATGCGCTCGTCGGCGATTCCGATCTCGCGACAGGTCGCCTCGATGGTCTCGCTCATCGCGGCCGGGCCGCAGACGAAGACATGATCGACGGTCGAAGCCGGCACCAGCGAGCGCAGCAGCACCCGCACCTTCTCGCCGTCGAGCCGGCCGTGCAGGATCGGGATGTCCTGCTCCTCGCCGGAGATGACGTGGAACACCGAGAGCCGCTGCATGAAGCGGTCCTTCAGCTCCTCCAGCGCCTCACGGAACATGACGCCTTCGGTCGAACGGTTGCCGTAGAACAGGAAGAAGCGGCTGTCCGGCTCGCACGCCAGCACGCCCTTGATGATCGAGAGGATCGGCGTGATGCCGCTGCCGGCGGCAAAGCCGACATAGGTCCGCGCCTCGCCGGGCGCGTGCGCGACGCCGAAACGGCCGGTCGGCGTCATCACGTCGAGCTCGTCGCCGGTCTTCAGCTCGTCGGCGGCCCAGTTCGAGAACGCGCCGCCGTCGACCTTCTTCACCGCGATGCGCAGCTCGCCGTCGTCGGGACCGGAGCAGATCGAATAGGAGCGGCGGACTTCCTCGCCGTCCATGGTGGCGCGGAGCGTCAGGTACTGGCCGGGCGTGAAGCGGTAATCGCCTTGCAGATCGTCGGGGATCGCAAAGGTCATCGAGATCGCGTCCGACGCCTCGCGGCGCAGGTCGCTGACGGACAGACGGTGAAAGCGTGGTGTCGACATGGTCAATGACACTTGAAGTAATCGAAGGGTTCACGGCAGCTCTTGCAACGCCACAGCGCCTTGCAGGAGGTCGAGCCGAATTCGGACAGCAGCTCGGTATCGCCTGAGCCGCACTGCGGGCACGTCACCTGCTGCTCGCCGAACAGTGCGCGGCGCGAGGAGCCCGGCAGCGGCGGCGCGATGCCGTATTCCCTGAGCTTGCGGCGGCCGTCCTCGCTCATCCAGTCGGTGGTCCAGGCTGGCGACAGCACGGTGCGGACCTTCGGCTTGTGAATGCCCTCGCGTTCCAGCGCGAGTTCGATCTCGAGCGCGATCATGTTCATGGCCGGGCAGCCGGAATAAGTCGGCGTGATCGCGACCTCGACATGGCCGTCCTGCACCGCGACGTCGCGCAGCACGCCGAGGTCGGCGATGGTCAGCACCGGGATTTCCGGATCGACCACCTGCGCGGCCGCGCTCCAGGCGCGCCGGCGCAGATCGGCATCGCTGAGGGCAACCGTCACCATGTCGCCCCCGGGAAGGTGCGCTGCAGGGACTGCAATTCGCTGAGCAGATGTCCGAGATGCTCGCTGTGGCTGCCGACGCGACCGCCCTGTTGCATCCAATCGCTCTTCGGCAACGCCAGCGTCGCCTCGTTGACGATGCCGGTCACGGTCTTCAGCCAGCGCGACTTCAGCGTCGCCGGATCGATTGCAATGCCGGCGTCGATCAGGCCGCGTTCGCCATCGTCGACCGCGAACATCTCGCCGGTATAGGCCCAGAGATCGTCGATCGCATTCTGCGTGCGGCGGTGGCTCTCCTCGGTGCCGTCGCCGAGGCGGACGATCCATTCCGAGGAATGCCGCAGATGGTAGGCGCTCTCCTTCTCCGACTTCGCCGCGATCGCAGCAAATGTCGGATCGGACGATCCCATCATCGCACGCCAGTAGAGATCGGCGAACGCGGCGTAGAAGAACTGCCGCACCATGGTGCGGGCGAAATCGCCGTTCGGCTGCTCGACCAGCAGCAGGTTGCGGTACTGCCTGACGTCGCGCAGATAGGCGAACTTGTCCTCGTCGTTGCCGCGGCCTTCGACCTTGGCGGCGTAGCTGTAGAGCTCGCGGGCCTGGCCGAGCAGGTCGAGCCCCATATTGGCGAGCGCCATGTCCTCTTCCATCGCGGGCGCATGGCCGCACCATTCGGACAGCCGATGGCCGAGGATCAGCGCATCGTCGGCGCGGCGCAGCGCATAGAGCACCAGCGGCGTTTCGGAGACTTCGATGTTGGCGACGGCCATTTGATCAACTCGCTATATTTTCGTCATTGCGAGGAGCGGAGCGACGAAGCAATCCACACTTGCCTCGCGGTCCGATGGATTGCTTCGCTTCGCTCGCAATGACGAGCGATGCGCGGTCACATATGCCCGACTTCGTCGGGAACGTCGTAGAAGGTCGGGTGACGGTAGATCTTGGATTCCGCCGGCTCGAACATCATGCCCTTCTCGGACGGGTCCGACGCGGTGATCGCGTTCGAGGGCACCACCCAGATCGACAGCCCCTCGCCGCGGCGGGTGTAGATGTCGCGCGCGGCTTGCAGCGCCAGCGTCGAATCCGCCGCGTGCAGCGAGCCGACATGCTTATGCGCAAGGCCATTGCGGCTGCGGATGAAGACTTCCCAGAGCGGAACGTTCGGCGTGGCCATCTCGGGCTCCCTTATTCGGCGGCTTGCGCGAGCTGGCGGCTCTTGCGCTTCTCGGCATAGGCCGCGGCCGCCTCGCGCACCCAGGCGCCCTCCTCATGCGCCTTGCGGCGCGCGGCGAGGCGATCGCGGTTGCAGGGGCCGTTGCCGGCCAGCACCTGCTTGAACTCGTCCCAGTCGATCGGGCTGTGCACCCAATTGCCGTTCTCGTTCTGCTTCATGCCGGGATCGGGGATCGTCAGCCCGAGGAATTCGGCCTGCGGCACGGTGGCGTCGATGAATTTCTGGCGCAGCTCGTCGTTGGAGAAGCGCTTGATCTTCCATTTGGTCGAGGTGTCGCTGTGCTGGCTGACCTGGTCCGGCGGGCCGAACATCATCAGCACCGGCCACCACCAGCGATCGAGTGCGTTCTGCGCCATCGCCTTCTGCTCGGCGGTGCCGCGGCACAGCGTCACCATGATCTCAAAGCCCTGGCGCTGGTGGAACGACTCTTCCTTGCAGACGCGGATCATCGCGCGGGCATAGGGGCCGTAGGAGCAGCGGCACAGCGGGATCTGGTTCATGATCGCCGCGCCGTCGACCAGCCAGCCGATGGTGCCGATGTCGGCCCAGGTCAGGGTCGGATAGTTGAAGATCGAGGAATATTTCGCCTTGCCCGAGAGCATCGCGTCGACCAGCTCCTCGCGCGAGGTGCCGAGCGTCTCGGCGGCGGCATAGAGATAGAGCCCGTGGCCGCATTCGTCCTGCACCTTGGCAAGCAGCGCGGCCTTGCGGCGCAGCGACGGCGCGCGGGTGATCCAGTTGCCCTCGGGCAGCATGCCGACGATTTCGGAATGGGCGTGCTGGGAAATCTGCCGGGTCAGCGTCTTGCGGTACGCGGCAGGCATCCAGTCGTTCGGCTCGATGCGCTCGTCGGCATCGATGCGGGCCTGGAACTGACTGGCACGGGCAACATCCTCAACGCCGCGATCGTCGCCGTCGGATGAGTTGAGCGCCTGCGTATACATGGCCGACCTCCCGGTGTGTTGTTAGGCGGTAATATATAACACAAATTTCAGAATGCAAGATATTTTTGTAATACGTTCAGATGCCCTCGAAACGGCGCGCCACCGCCCCGTTGGGCTTCGGCAGCGGCCCGTCCTCGTTGGTTGCGTGATCGTCAAGCCATTGTTCCGACGGCGAAAGCAGCCCGCGATAGATCTCGCCGCAGAGCTTGCGCGCGGCCCTGCCCGGCCAGTCCTTCGGCAGCAAGGGGGCCGGCAGCAGCGGATCACGCAGCACGACCCGGCGATAATGGTGGATCAAGAGGATGCGCGCGGTGAAGGCGTCGGCATCGCTCAACGTCTCGCCTCTGGCGATCCAGCCGTGCAGCGGCTCGAAGGTCTTCATGAACTTCAGATAGGCATCCGCGGTGCGATCGAGCGGCCAGCTCTCGCTGAGCAGCCGGCGCCCGCTGTCGTCTTCGGCGGACACTTCGAGACGGATCGCGCGCGACGCTTCATCGGGGATCGGCGCACCAGATGGTGCGACCCACACGCCGGGCAGCGGGCTGCCGAAGCCGGCATTCTTCAGCGCCTCGCGCGCGGCGTCGCGATCCTCGGCATTGCCGATCAACAGCAGCTCGAAGCGGCCGGTCCAGTCCGACGGCGGCGGATCGTAGATGTGCCTGGTCGCGGTGTCGAAGGTCTGCCGTCCCTTGGCATTCAACCGATAGAAGCTGTTGCGGCCGACCTTGCTGCGCTCGAGCCAGCCGTCGGCGGCGAGCCGCGACATCGCGGTGCGCACCACGTTGCCGTCGATGTCGAGCGACTTGAAGAATTCGAGCAGCGTGCCGAGCCACACCGCGCCGCCGCGCGGCACGATGGAGTCGCCGAACACGGTGATGATGATCGAGCCGGTGCGTGACGGCTCGCGCTTCAGCTGATCGACGATGCGGGCAAGCGGCTGTGGCATGCCTCAACGCATAGCGCGTTTTGTCGATTCACGACAATGCGGGGTGCGGTGCCTCAACCGCCTCGCCCCGCAAGCGGGGCGAGGCAAGGAGAAGCGCTTAGCGGTTCGGATCCGGATAGACGAAGCTGCGCCAGCCGCTGCGATCGAACGGCGCCCACTCGCCGTCCTTCTGCGCGAGACGATCGGCGACCGCATAGACCACGGCCGGGTGATGGCCCATGCCGCAATGGCTGCTCTCGACCTCGATGCTGTCGGTCATCGACGAGGTCTGCTCGCGACAACCCTGCCAGGCGCAGACGCCGTCGGTGCGGCTGAAGATCGCGGTGGTCGGCACCGGCGGCGCGCTGGCGAGCGACCCGCCGAAACGGGAGTCGTCCTCCTCGGCGCGGCGGCCGCTGGCCATCTCATAGACGCGCCAGGCATTGGTCGATTTCGGGCCGGCGGCAAACGGGCTGCCGAGCGTGATCACCTGGCGCACGCGCTCCGGCATCATCTTGGCGAGCTGGCGCGCATAGAGGCCGCCGAGGCTCCAGCCGATCAGCGAGACCTTGCGGCCGCTGGTCTCATGCATTTCCTGCAGCAGGTCGACCATGCCGTCCTGCACGCCGGACCGCAGACCGAGGTTACGGCCCTGGCGCCAGCCACTGACGGCGTAGCCCTTGCTCTTGAGGAAGTCGCGCAGCGGCCGGGTCGACATGTCGGAGGCGATCAGTCCGGGCAGCACCAGCACCGGATGCCCATCGCCGCGCGGCGCGAGGCTCAGCAGCGGCAATGCACCAAGGAAGGCACCGAGTTCGTGAATGGCGCGGCCTTCCAGGAACATCAGCGTCCTGGACGGCGGGCGTAGCGTCTGCGCAGCAACCGACATTTCAGCTCCTCTTCACGGCCCCTGACGTCGCGGCGGCCGGCAATGGGATCATCGGGAATGGGTCAACAGGATTGACGCAAACCCGGCGGAATCGTTCCGCAACGCAACAAACAGTCTTGAAAAGCTAGGGAACCGATTACTTTCGTGCAAGCCGGCCAGATCACACTTGTCACAACTATTGTGACCTCCGTGCCCAATCGGTCACAGCAGCCGCAGCACGTATTCCAGCGTGTAAAGCGCGAGCCCGGCAAGCCCGCCGATCAGCGAGCCGTTGAAGCGGATGTATTGCAGGTCCTTGCCGACATTGACCTCGATCAGCGAGATCAACTGCTCCATGTCCCAGCTCTTCATCTGGTCGGCGATGAAGCTCGAGACGCCGCTCTTCTGCTCGGCGACGACCGAGCGCAGGATCGCGACCAGGCCCTGGTTGATCTCGGCGCGCAACTCGGCGTCGCCGTCGAGCGCGTCGCCGGCCTCGACGAACATTCGCGCCAGCTGATGCTGCAGCACCTGCGACTCGCCCGAGGCGCTGCGCTCGATGAAATCCTTGACGTTGGCCCAGATGGTGCGCCCGAGATTGGCGAGCTCCGGCCGCGCCATCAGATCGCGCTTGAGCCCGTCGATGCGATCGGCGAAGGCCCTGTCGCTGCCGAGCCGGTCGACAAAGGACAGCAGCATGCGATCGAACTCGCCGCGGAACGGATGCTGCGGATCGTTGCGCACCTCCTCGAAGAATTTCGTGGCCGAGGCGATGATCCGGTTCACCACGAACTTGTCGGCACGATAGAGCCTGAGCAGCGTCGGCATCTCCGCGCGGACCTTGTCGCGGATCACGGCCATGGTCTCCTGCTGCGTCAGCGTCTGGTGCAGCACGCGCAGGATGTCGTCGAGCAGGCCGCCGTGCTTGCCCTCCTGCACGAAACCGCGCAGCGCACCGGCCGCGAGCGGCGCGAGGTCGATCGAGAGCACCTGCGTCGTGACGCGGCGGCTGATGAACTGCATCAACCCCGAGCTCTCGGTCGCGGCAAACGCTTCGGGCAGCATCCGCAGCACGAAGCGCGCGAGATCCTCCGAGCGCTTGCGGTCGCGCAGCCAGTCGGCGATGAACGAGCCGAAATCGATCTCGCGCAGCTTGGCCTCGACCGGCCCGGATTCCAGGAAATTGTTCTCGATGAATTCGCCGAGCTTCTCGGCGATGCGCTCCTGATTGCTCTGGATGATCGCGGTGTGCGGGATCGGCAAGCCCAGCGGCCGCTTGAACAGCGCGACGACGGCATACCAATCGGCGAGCCCGCCGATGGTCGCGGCCTCGGCGAAGGCCGCAATGAATCCGAACACCGGATGCACCGGCAGCAGCGCCTTCGCTGCGATGAAGATGATCAGGGTTGCCGCCAGCACGCCGGTCGCCAGCCACTTCACGCGCCGCAATTCGGCTGCGCGTTCGGCATCGACGGGCGTTGCGATGAGGGCGGCGGGAAGGGTCATGGGGACTTCGAATGTACGCTAGTTTGCGTCCGCTCGCACCTCCAGCGACAAAGGCGAAGCCTTTGCGCGGCAGTGACGGAATTGACTTACTCAGCTTGCTCAGTGTCATCACCCGCGCATGCGGGTGATCCGGTATTCCAGAGACAGCAGTGATTGAGCCGATAGGCCGCGGCGTACTGGGTCGCCCGGTCAAGCCGGGCGACGACAACAGTGGATGAGGCCAAAGCTCCACATCCACTCAGGATGACGACCGTGAGGCAAAAAAGAAGGCCCGCAAAATGGCGGGCCTTCGAAAAGGGCAGTCGGTCAGTGCAAGCGCGATCAGGCGGTCTTGCCGTAGACCTTGGCGAAGTTGTCCTGCGCGGTCTTCGCACCGTCGGTGACGAGCTTGCCGAGATATTCGGTGGTGGCCTTCGCCCGCGAGACGAACAGTTCGCCACGCGCACGGACCATGTCCGACTGGATCTGGGCAGCTTCGCTCAGCGACTTGGCGGAAGCGAGCTTGTCGATGCCGGCGAAGAACGCCTCGGCGTCCTGGTAGATCGCCTGCTGGATGTTGCGGCTGATCTTGGCGGCCTCGGTCACCGAACCGGCAACGGCGGTCTCGATCACGTTGGTCACCTTCTCGGAGCCGGCATACGCGTCGGCAGCGCGGGTCTTGGCAGCCTCGGCCTGCTTCTTCACGAACTCACGGGCGGCTTCCGGAACTTCCAGGTTCTGGAGCTTGGTGAACGCCTCGGTGACGGGCGCGAAGGCTTCCTTGACGCTGTTCAGCACGGAATTGGTTTCGGTGGTCATTGGGGTCTCTCCATCCTCAGGTTTGAGCTATGGGCTCACCCCGTCCGGATTGGCCCGGGGCAACGGTGTTATGACACACCCCATGGTGCGCCGCAACATCGATGTTGCAGCGCGATATCACGAACTCGTGAATAGCATGAATAACCGGCAGATTGCCCGCGGAACCGGCAGCTAGAGGTATTTAACCACCACCAACCGCCCCGGGTAGCCCGTAGGCCTCCATCTGCGCCCGAACCTGCGCCACATTGTGCCCGAGCACGACGATGTCGTGGGTCTTGCCCTCGACGTCGCGGACATGGTCGCGCAGCAGGGCCTCCGCCTTGAAGCCGAGGCTTTCGAACAGCGCGATCGCCGCCCGCTGGTCCACCGTCATCTGCACCGAGAACTTCTCCAGCCCCGCACCAAGGGCAATCGCGAACGTCTCCTGCGACAGCGCCCGCCCGACGCCCTGCCCCCGCACATCGAGCGATACCACCATCCGGATCTCGCCGACATGCGGCGACCAGGAGTGCGGATCGCGCACCAAGGTGCCGCAGCCGACCACCTTGCCGTCCTTGACCGCGAGCAGGCTCGTGATGTCGCCGCGCTCGATCTCGTTGATCCAGGCCGACAGCACCTTCGGCTGGCTGATGTTGCGCGGCAGGAACAGCAGATCATGCGTCGGCAGCTTCTGTGCGAAGGCCAGCACCGCGGCCTCGTCGGCCCGCTTCATCAGCCGAAATTCGATGTCGCCCGCCTCGGTCTTGACGTGGCGCGGATAGGAACGTTGTTCGGTCATGTCGATCTCTTGCTCAACCAGGAGTCCAGTTTCGGCCACAGCCGCTTGATTGCATTGGCGCCGGCGACCAGCGAGACGTGACCGCCCTTCAGCATCACCTCCTCCTTGTCCTCGGAGCCGATCTTGGTGATCAGGTGCTTTGCCGCGTCATACGGCACGATGTGGTCGTGCTCGGCGACCGCGTGCAGGATCGGCACCTTGATGTCGGCGAGCTTGGCCGCGCGGCCGCCGACCGTCATGGTGTCGTTGTAGAGCTTGTTGTCCCACATCAGGTCCTTGGTGATGGCGCGGAAATATTCGCCGGCGAGCGGCAGCGTGTCGGTCGCCCAGCGGTCGAACATCCGGTACGACTTCACGAACTCGTCGTTCCAGATGTTGTCCCAGAGCTGGATCTGGCCGACGACGCGCGCGGCCGGCCGCAGCATGTCGAACGATTGCAGGATCAGTTCGGGCGGCATGTTGCCGGTGCTGTCGATCAGCCGGTCGACGTCGAAATAGCGGCGGTCGGCGAAGTTCGAGAACAGCTTCATCTCGCGGAAGTCGATCGGCGTGGTGAAGCAGATCAAATTCTTCATCGGCCCGTCGTTGAAGATCGAGCCATAGAGCAGCGACAGCACGCCACCGAAGCAATAGCCGATGACGGAGACGTCCTTCTCACCGGAGTCCTGCTGCACGCGGCGGACCGACTCCGGAATGAAGTCGAGGACGTAGTCCTCCATGCGCAGCGATTTTTCTTCGGGCTTCGGCGCGGTCCAGTCCAGCATGTAGACGTCGAAGCCGCGCTTGAGCAGGAACTCGATGAAGCTCTGCCCGGGCACCAGATCGAGGATGTAGCCGCGGTTGGTGGTCGCCATCACGATCAGCACCGGCACGCGATAGACTTCACTGGCCTGCGGCCGGTAATGATAGAGGTTCATGGTGCCGCGCGAATACAGCACGTCCTTCGGTGTCTCGCCGAGCGTGGGACCGGAGCTCGAGAAATACTCGACGCCCTTGATGCTGCGCTGGATCGCGCGCTGCACCTCGGACTGCACCCGCTCGGAGATCGAGGCGAAATCAAACGGCGTGGGAGCATTCATTTGCTGCCTCCCTCCGCCGGCGGCTGTCTGGTGCGCGGCGGCCTGGGCGTCGCGCCGTGGCCGTCGTCCGGCGCCAGCGAATTGTGATGCACCTGCTGCAACAGCGTCTTGATCTCGTTGAGCTGGTTCTCCATCGATTGCAGGCGCTCGGCCATACCGACGAGCTGGGCGCGGCTCGGCAGGTTCATCGCGAGCAGATATTTCTCCATCAGCTCGCCGAGCTGCTTCTGCGCGCCGGCCGCGACGCCGCCCGCCTGGTTCATCACCTTGGAAAATTCCGGCGAGCTCATCAGCTGGCTGCCGAAGGAGTTGAACCCCTTCTCCATCTCGCCAATCATCGTCTGCCAGATCACGGCAGGGTCGTTGCCCTTGTCGGCCATGCGGCGCTCCTCCTCACCAATTCCGGCGCTTGCCGCGCTTCGACTTGTTTGTGCCATACGACACTGTTGCCGCTGATCGGTCAACAGCGCGACGCGACCCGCGGCGCCAACGCTCTTCTGCGCTGCGTCAATCCGTGGCATAGAGATCCTGACCGCGACACCAGCAGGGGATGCCCGTGACCACGCTCGCCCATCAGCCGCCGCAGCTCGCCCGCGCCAATGGCATCGACATCTGCTACGAGGTCTTTGGCGACGCGAATGCCGAGCCGCTGCTGCTGATCATGGGCCTCGGCGCCCAGATGATTCATTGGGACGACGAGTTCTGCCGCCAGCTCGCCGCGCGCGGCTTTCGGGTGATCCGATTCGACAACAGGGACATCGGCAAGTCCACCCGGATGAGCGGCGGCAAGCGGCTGAGCGCGCTCGAACTGCTCAAGCTGCGCTTCCTGAAGATCCCGGTCGCGGCGCCCTACAAGCTCGCCGACATGGCCCGGGACACGATCGGGCTGATGGACACGCTCGGCATCCGCAAGGCGCATCTGGTCGGCGCCTCGATGGGCGGCATGATCGCGCAGGAGGTTGCGATCACCTTTCCCGAGCGCGTGCTCTCGCTGACCTCGATCATGTCGACCACCGGCAATCCGAAGATCCCCGGGCCGACCCGCGAGGCAACCGCGGTGCTGATGGCGCCGCCGCCAAAGAGCAAGGAAGAGTATTTCGTCCGCTTCGGGCAGACCTGGAAGGTGTTGCGCAACGGCTCATTCCCCGAAGACGAGGCGCTCGATCCCGAGCGCGCGCGGCGCACCTTTGAGCGCGGCCTCAATCCGGAAGGCGTCGGCCGCCAGCTGCGCGCGATCCTCGCCTCCGGTAGCCGCAAGGAGCGCCTGCGCAGCGTCAAGGCACCGACGCTGGTGATCCACGGCACCATCGATCCGCTGGTGCATCCCGAAGGCGGCAAGGACACCGCGGCCTCGATCCCGGGCGCGAAGCTGCTGATGGTCGAGGGCATGGGCCATGCGCTGCCGATCCCGATGTGGCACGAGATCATCGACGCCATCGACAAGCACGCGCATGGCGCGGCGGCGAAGGCGGCGTGAGGCTAGAGCGTTTTCGAGCGAAGTGGATACCGGTCGGTTCGCGTCGATCCAGCCCTTGAGGAGACGACGATCGCTTACTCAAGGAACGCCCTGCGGCTTGTTCGGCAGCATCGGCTTGATGGCAATCCATTCACGATCGGCAAGTTCGCAGCGCATGTCTCGAGCGCTCAGTTTGGGAATTTGAACCACAGGCGTCCGGCCAAGCTCAACGCTCCTGACCCGCCCCACCAGACGCGCTTGGGACGAGCGGCTATAGATAGGCCGTGTAGGAGTTGACCCATACCAGGATAGAGGCGAGCAGCCCGATCACACCGGCGTTGCTGGCAAAGGCGGTGGCGGTGCCGGACATGCCCAAGCGTAGCGCATCACGATTGATCCCGTCGGGGATCGATATCTCCGCCGGATAGATCGTCGCACCGCCTAATGCATTGGTGCGGGCGAGCGTACCCGACACCGCGATCTGTCCCTGGCCGATACCCTTCGGAATGGCCATGATCTTCGCGTGGTAGATGCGACCTGGCAGGTTGTCGAACACGATGTCGACCGGGGCGCCTTCCTTGATGGTCTGAAATCCGTTTTGCGAGAACATGCCGACCAGGGCGATCTCCTTCTCGACAATGAACGACATCGCCGAGCGCGCCTGCAACGCCCGGTCGCCGACCGTCAGGGCAACGACGGTGACATAGCCGTCGGCAGGTGCGCGAACGGACGTCTGCGACAATTCCCAGTTTGCGTTCTCAAGTTGCGCCTGAAGTTGCGCGACCGACGTGTTGACACCACCGATCTCGGAATCCAGCGCAAGCTTGGCGCTCTGCTGGGCCGCTCTGGCCGCACCGAGCTGCGCCGACACAGTCTCGTACTGAACCTGCTTGTCCTGCGCCTGGAATCTCGTGTTGGCATCATCGGCGGCGAGCGCCTCAATGTCGGCGAGACGCTTTCTGTTGTAGGCGGCTTGTGCAGCAAGTCCCGCCACATTCGCTGTCGCTTGCTCGTAGTTCGATTTCAGGATTTCGGTCTGTTGTTTTGCCGCCGCAAGCGAGGCCTGCAACTGGTTGACCTTGTACTGAAACGGCGCCGGGTCGATCTCAAACAGCACGTCGTCCTTCTTCACCGGCACGTTCGGCTTGACTGGAATTGCGACAATTTGTCCTGTCACGTTCGGCGTCACTTCCACGACGCGACCGGTCACCGTCAGGCGGCCGGAGGGCGTGAGATAATTAAAAAGCGCGAGAAATATCGCGAGAATGAATCCGCCGATCAGTAGCGAGATCGTCCCCGACAACCATCCCCACCGTACGAGCCTGAACTTCGAGAATATGAGCCACATCGCAAGGATATAGAGACACAACACAATAAGCATGGCTTGGCTTCCATTTTTGCCCCACGCTACCTTTTTTCCGTGAAGGTAGTCGAAGCATCACCATCTAAAGCCTAGATTGCACGTTTTCGCCCTCTATTTCCAGCGACCGAAACGAGGGTAATGGCGCCGACAACTGCGCATGTCGGCTATCGGCCTATCGCGTCATTTGCTGCGGTTGCACAAAGCAGCCATTATCGAAGCGAAGCGGATATGCAAAAGAATCTGTGATTACGCACCCTAGTATCTCCCGGTAACCATGTGAGCCGGGAGTGCGTTCTTTCGGGCAAGGCATGGAGGCTGTAGAGAGCGCGGTGCGCCGCGCGAACTTGCGCGTCATCAGCCTCGGGAGTCACCAGATGAAGTCCTTTCTCCGGCCGCGGACAGCCGTCGCCGCTCTCCTCCTCGCGCTCGCGTCTTCGTCCGCGATGGCCGCGACCAGCGAGGCGCAGCAGGAAGCCAACCGCAAGGCGGTGCTGGCGTTTTACGACAAGGGGCTGAACCAGAAGGACGCCGACGCGGCGCTCGCCTATGTCGGCAACCGCTATGTGCAACACAATCCCGGCGCGGCCGACGGCCCGGAAGGCTTCCGCAAGTTCATCGGCTTCCTGCGCGAGAAGTTTCCGAACTCGCACAGCGAGATCAAGCGCTCCTTCGTCGACGGCGACTACGTGATCCTGCACGTCCACGCGGTGCGCGAGCCCGGCACCCGCGGCAATGCGATCGTCGACATCTTCAAGCTCGAGGACGGCAAGATCGTCGAGCATTGGGACGTGGTGCAGCCGATCCCGGAAAGTCCGGCGAACGGCAATACGATGTTCTGAGGTTCACCTCTCCCTTGGGAGAGGTCGGCGCGTAGCGCCGGGTGAGGGGTCACGGTCTCTCGTTGGAGCTAAAGTCCCCTCACCCGATTTGCTTCGCAAATCGACCTCTCCCCAATGGGGAGAGGTGAAGCGAGCACTTAGCCCACGCGATTCGATCTTCGTCATGCGCTACCGGCTGCGGCCCAACCAGCGCTGCGTGGGGAAGAGCTGCAACTGCCAGCGGCGGGCCGCCGCGCCCCACACGCCTCTCGGCATGAACAGCATGATCAGGATGGCGAGCGTGCCGAGCACGACCAGATACAGACTGCCGTACTGGGCGAGATAGGTCACGAGCCCCCACAAGAGGAGCACGCCGACCATCGGACCTTCGATCGTGCGCACGCCACCGATCACGACGATGAAGATCACGTACGCAGTCCAGTCGGTGACGCTGAAGGCGGCGTCCGGCGAGATGCGCGCCTTCTGCAGATAAACCACCGCGCCGACCATGCCGGTGGCGAAGGCGACCGCGATCCAGAGCAGATGGCGGATCCGCGCGGTGCGGACGCCGACGCTGCGCGCCGCCGCCGCATTGTCGCGGCTGGCCGCCAGCGCAAGGCCATGGCGCGAGCGCATGAAGGCGTAGGTGCCGAGCGTGACCAGCACGGCAAGCAATAGCGCGAGCCAGTAGACCAGCACGTCGCGCGCCGCCGCCGGACGCAGGCCGAGCAACGCCTGCACCGCCTTCAGCCCGAACATCTGCGACAATTCGCTCGGCGAGATCGACATCCCGGTGCCGCCGCCGAGCGATTTGAACTGGGCGCAGATCAGCCGCAGCGCTTCAGCGGCGACCCAGCTGCCGATCGCGAAATATGGCCCTTCCAGCCGGAACAGCAGCGGCCCAAGCACCGCCGCGACCAACGCCGCGAACAACCCCGCCAGCGGGATCGCCGCGACGGGATCGAGCCCGGCCGTCACGATGCCGGCAAACAGCGCATAGGCGCCGAGCCCGACAAAGGCCTGCTGCCCGACCGACACCAGCCCGCCCCATCCAGCCAGCACGTTCCAGAGCTGCGCCAGCGTCAGCATGGTGAGGACGAAGATCAGGTCCTGGATCAGGTTGCGCGATGCGATCGCAGGCAGCGCGGCCAACGCCACGACCAGCACGATGCCCGCCACCGCCGCAACGCGCGAGAGGCGCGTGCCGACCCGGATTTGCCACACCGGCAGATCTGCCGGCCGCTGCTCCCGGCTTGCCGGAATGGTGATGCTTTCTACGCTCATGTCCGCCTCGCCGGGAACAGACCGCGCGGCCGCACCATCAGCACGGCAAGGAAGGTGAGATGGCCGGCCAGGATCTGCCACTCCGGATTGATCCGCCCGCCGATCGCCTGCGCGAGCCCGAGCACGATGCCGCCGGCCAGCGTGCCCCACAGGCTGCCGAGCCCGCCGATGATCACGGCCTCGAACGCATAGAGCAGCCGCGCCGGGCCGATCGACGGATCGAAACTGGCGCGGATGCCGAACACGACAGCGGCGATCACCGAGACCGCGAGCGAGAGCCCGACCGCGATGGCGTAGACGTTGCGCTCGTTGACCCCCATCAATTGCGCGATCGCGGGATTGTCGGCGGTGGCGCGGAAGGCACGGCCGAGCGAGGTGCGATAGAAGATGAGCTGAAGCAGCGCGACGGCGGCGATCGCGGTCACCAGCGCCGTGAGCGGCGCGAGGCCGACGCTCAGGCCAGGCGCCAGCGTCACCGACGAGGATTCGAAGGCGCCGGCCTGCAGCCGGCGGCTGTCCGCGCCGTAGCCGAGCAGCAGCCCGTTCTGGATCACGATCGACAGGCCGAAGGTGACGAGCAGCGGCGGCAGGATGTCGTCGCCGAGCACGCGCTCCAGCACCAGCCGCTGCAGCACGAAGCCGAGCACGAACATGACAGCGACCACCAGCAGCGATGCGGCCGCAAGCGGCAGGCCGAGCGCGGTGCTGGCGCTGAGCACGAGATAGGCCGCAAGCAGGATCAGGTCGCCATGCGCCAGATTGACCAGGCGCATGATGCCGAAGATCAGCGACAGGCCGAGCGCGAACAGCGCATAGACGCCGCCGAGCAGCACGCCTTCGATGATGGTGTCGAATCCGCTCATCGCTCCCTCATGCTCCGAAATAGGCCGCGCGGATCGTGTCCTGATCCACATCCTTTGGCCGCCCGCTCAGCGTCACCCGGCCCTCCTGCAGGCAGTAGAACCGATCCGCGGCGCGCAGCGCGCGGGCGATGTCCTGCTCGACCAGCACCACCGCGGTGCCGCCGGCACGGATCTGCGGCAGCATGCGGTAGATGTCCTCGACCACGATCGGCGCGAGGCCGAGGCTGATCTCGTCGCACAGCAAGACCTGTGGGTTCGACATCAGCGCGCGGCCGATCGCCACCATCTGCTGCTGGCCGCCCGACAGTGCCGTGACGGCACCGCGCCGCCGCTCCTTGAGCACCGGAAACATCCGGTAGACCGCGGCGAGGTCCCACGGCGCGCTGCGTTCGCCGCCATAGGCACCGACCAGGAGATTCTCCTCGACGCTGAGCGAGGGAAACAGCTGGCGACCTTCGGGGACCAGCGCGAGGCCGAGCCGCACGATGCGGGCGGCGGATGCATCGCCGATCGCCCGTCCGCCGAGGCGGATGGCGTCGGGGCGATTGCGGACGAGTCCAGCCAGCGACTTCAGCATGGTCGACTTGCCGGCACCGTTGGCGCCGATCACCGCGACAGCCTCGCCCTGATCGAGCTCGAAGTCGATGCCGAACAGCGCCTGGAAGTCGCCATAGAACGCATCGAGCGCAGAGACATTGAGCAGCGCGGTCATGCCGGCACTCCCATATAGATGGTCTCGACCTCGCGCGAGCGCATCACCTCGGCGGGCGCGCCCTGCGCCACCACCTTGCCGAAGTTCAGCACGACCAGCCGCTGCACCACCGCGAGCAGCGCGTGCACCACGTGCTCGATCCAGATGATGCCGACACCTTCGGCGTGGATGGTTCTGATCGTCTCGACCAGTTCATGGCATTCGGCATCGGTGAGGCCGCCTGCGATCTCGTCGAGCAGCAGCGTGCGCGGCCTGGTGGCGAGCGCCCGCGCGAGCTCCAGGCGCTTGCGATCGAGCAGCGGCAGGCTGCCGGCAAGCCGGTTGGCCTTGGCTTCGAGGCCGGTCAGGTCAAGCATGCGGCCGCAATGCTGGATGGCATCGGCCTCCGAGAGGCCGCCGCCGAACAGGGCCGCCACCGCGAGGTTCTCGAACACCGAGAGATGGTCGAACGGCTGCGGAATCTGGAATGAGCGCCCGATCCCTGCACGACAGCGCGCTTCGGGAGAGAGGCCCGTGATGTCGACGCCATCGAGGACGATGCGACCGGCGTCCGGCCGCAGCAGCCCGGTGACCAGGTTGAACAGCGTCGACTTGCCGGCGCCGTTCGGACCGATCACGCCGAGCGCCTCGCCGGACGCAAGGCTCAGGTCGATGGCATCGGCGACCACGATGGCGCCGAACCTCTTCGAGACGGAATGGAGTTCGAGCATATCAGCTCACCGCATGGATTGGTTTGACGGAGATGCACAGACGTGCCGCGCATCTCCGATGAACAATGGAACGCGCTAGCTCAGCGCCTGCATGTCGCCGCCGAGCGGGATCTGCGGCGCCAGCTTGTTGTCGGTGATCACCATGTCGTATTTGTCGACGTTGAGCCGCCATTGCCCGCCGACCAGCGGCGTCTTCGCAATGTTCTTTGCCGCGAACGGCGGCACCGCGCTGGAGCCGAACGCGACCTGGCCCACGATCGTATCGAGCTTGGTAGAGCCGATCGCCTTCGCCAGCGCCGCGCCGTCGCTCGGATCGCCGGAGCGCTTGATCGCATCGACCGCAACCTCGAACAGCGAATGCACGAAGCCGATCGGCTGGGTCCATTGCTTGCCGGAGGCCAGCTCATAGCCCTTGGCGAGATCGGCTGCGCTGACGCCGCTGAGGCTCGATCTGTAGGGATGCGTCGGCGTCCACCACACCTCGGTCGAGATGTTGTTGCCGCCCTTGCCGAGCGCCTGCACCGAGGCCGGGAACAGCAACGCCTTGGCGACCGACACGACTTTCGGCTTCAGCCCCTTCTGCCGCGACTGGTTCCAGAAGGTGGTGAAGTCGGGCGGGATGATCACGCCGGTGATGATCTCGGCATCGGCGCCACGGAACGCCGCGATCTGCGAAGAGAAATCGTCGGTGAGATTCTGGAAGCGGCCGGGGTCGGTGAGCTTGAAGCCCTGCTTGGCCATCACGGGCGGGAAGCCGATCGTGGTGTCGCCCCAGGCGTTGCCGTCGGCATCGTTCGGAAACAGCGCGCCGACCGATTTGTTGGTCGCGACCTGGCTCCACATGCTGGTGAAGACGCCGATCACGTCCTCGAGTCCCCAGAAATAGTGGAAGGTGTAGTCGAACGGCTTCCAGCTCTTGGGGTCGCCGGGGTTGGCCTGCCGGCCGATGAAGTTGGTCTGCCACGGCGCGACGGAGGAGATGCACGGCACCTGCTCGAGCTCGCACTGCGTCGCCACCGGATTGTTGGTCTCGGGCGTGGCGCCGACCACGATCAGGCTGACATTGTCGCGGGTGATCAGTTCCTTGGCGACTTCAGCGGCACGGTTCGGGTTCGACTGGCTATCCTTGGTCACGACCTCGACCGGATAGGTCTGCGATCCGACCTTGACGCCATCCTTGATGAACTTGCGGAATTCGCCGAGCACGAAATCGTCGGCCTCGGCGAAGGCCGCGAGCGGCCCGCTCTTAGGCGAGACATAGCCGATCCTGATCGGCTTGCTGGCGGCGCGCACCGCCGGCGCGAACAGCGTCGTCGTGCCTGCTGCGGCGAAGCCACCGGCGATGCCTTGCAGCACGCGGCGGCGATCGAAAGACATCGTGTTCAAATGGTCCTTGCGCATTTTCCCCTCCTTGAGGCAAGCCGGTTGCAGGCCGGCGGCCGTTTCATTTCGTTCTGAAAAAGTATTGCCGGCGCCGCCCGCTTCACGCGGCGGCGACGGACTTTGCTTGCGCGCTGCGACCGAGGATCCGGCCAAATACATCCAGCAGCACACCGCTGGCGTCAGCCGCCGCCTCCCCGGCGCGCCAGGCGACATACATGTCGGGACGCACCAGCACACAGCCGTCCTCGTCGACCTCGCTCTGGCGATACCAGTCGGCATAGATGTCGAGCGCATCGCAGCCCTGCGGACCGATCGTCACGACGTCGACCGGCAGGCCATAGGCCTTCTCGACCGCGGCCGCGGCCGTCTTCCAGCCGTCGCCACCGATCCCGGTGAGCAGCGTGAAGCGGCCCTTGCCGGTGAGATCGAGCGTCGATTTGCGCTCGCCTTGATGCTCGACCCAGACATGCGGCAGATGCGCGCCGGGCCAGGTGGTGGCCTGATAATAGAGCTCGTGATCCCTGGTGAAGGCCGGCATCGGCGTGCCATCCGAGACCACGGCGGCCGAGCCGTAGCGCTGGTTCAGCTCTACGCCGTGGCAGTTGAACTCGTAGCTCTTGTTGGCGATCGCCTCATAGAGTTTCCTGCGGCGTGCCTTGCCTTCGGCGGTCGGCGCCTTGCGTGCGGCGATCGCCTTGCGTGCCTCGGCCGGATCGGTCGAGGCGACGAGGCCCACTGCCTCGAAGATCGGCGGGAAGTCGCCGATGCTCTTGTTGGCGCGGGTCACGATCTGCTTCCCGACCGGCTGCCGTTCGGCCGAATAGGTTTCGAGCAACGACGGCGCCGCATGGCGCTCGAGTACCAGCTTCAGCTTCCAGCACAGATTGAAGGAGTCCTGGATCGAGGTGTTGGAGCCGAGGCCATTGGTCGGCGGATGGCGATGCACGGCGTCGCCGACGCAGAACACGCGGCCCGACGAATAGTGGCCGGCATACATCTCGTTCACGGTCCAGGTCGAGGTCGAGCGGACCTTGACCTCGAGCGTCTCGTCGCCGACGAGATTGCGCACGATCGAGATCGCCTCGTCGTTGCTGAGCTTGCGCTCGCCCTGCTCGATGTCGTAGCCCCAGATGATCAGCCATTCGTTCCACGGCCGCACCATGCGGATCAGGCCGGCGCCGATGCCGCCGATCTCGGCGCCCGGCTGCAGCACCCAGTACAGCACGCTCGGCCGGTGCGCGACGTATTTGCTTAAGTCCGCCTGCACGATGATGTTCATGCTGCCGGCGCGGCCCATCTGGCCCTCCATCGGCAGTCCGATCACTTCGGCGACCCGGCTGCGGCCGCCGTCGGCGCCGATCAGATATTTGGCGCGGATCTGATAGGTCTCGCCGGACAGGCGGTCCTTCACCGTCGCGGTGACGCCGTCGGCATCCTGCACCAGGTCCACGAATTCGGTGTTGAAGCACAGCGAGGTGCCGCGCTGGCCGGCAGCCTCGATCAGGATCGGCTCGAGGAAATTCTGCGGCAGGTCGCAGATCCGGGTGGGGCTCGCGAGATCGTAATCGGCCTTGCGCGAGGGATGGTTGCCCCAGGAATAGAGCCGGCCGAATTCCTCGCCGGCGAGGCTCTCGCAGAACACGTTGTTGGCCATCAGATGCTGCGGCACCGCCTGCGCGACCGCCTTGTCCTCGAGACCGAGATCGCGCAGCACCTCCATCGCACGCTGGTTGGTGATGTGGGCACGCGGCGTGTCGGCGAGCCAGCCGTATTTCGTCACCATGATGTGCTTGACGCCGTACATGCCGAGCAGCGCCGCCGCTGTCGCGCCGGCCGGGCCGCTGCCGACGACAAGCACGTCGGTCTCAACAGGTTTGCTGGTCATGGTCCTCTCCTTGGTCGTCTTGTTGGTTGTGATCGTCATTCCGCGGCCATCATCGGCTTCGGCACCAGGCCTGCGCCGGGCTTCATCTGGAAGTCGTAGGTCATCAGGTGCCACGGGCCGGACACGCGCTCGCCGTTCGGCAGCGCCGGTTCGTTCTTCGGCGCGACGCGCGCGATGAGTTCGTCCTTGACGCCGAACACCACGTCGCTGCGCAGATATTCGTCGCCATCGAGGAAGACGTGGGTGATCAGCGGCTCGTAGCCCGCGGCCTTGACCAGGAAGTGCACATGCGCCGGCCGCATCGGATGGCGCTTCGTAGCGGTGATGAGATCGCCGACCGGACCGTCGGTCGGGATCGGATAGCTGCACGGCAGGATGGTGCGGAAGGAAAAGCGGCCGTCGGCGTCGGTGACGAAGCGCGCGCGCAGCGACGGGCCGTGCGCGGCATAATCGGCTTTCTGCGAATCGTAGAAGCCGTCGTCGTCGGCGTGCCAGACGTCGATCTCGGCGCCGGCGAGCGGCTTGCCGGCAAGGTCGGTGACACGGCTCTGCACGAACATCGGCTCACCGTCGATCCCTTCGGAGATGTTGGCGCCATGCGGCGTGACGCGGTGCTCGCCGACATAGAACGGGCCGAGCACCGTGGTCTCGGTGGCGCCTTCGCGCTCGCGGTGATTGACCGCATCGACCAGCATCGAGACGCCGAGCACGTCGGAGAGCAGGATGAACTCCTGGCGCAGCGGCGTGCAGGTCTGGCCGGTGCGGGTCAGGAATTCGATCGCCTGATTCCATTCCTCGAAGGTGAGTTCGGTGCGACGCACCAGATCGTGCAACGACTTGACCGTCTCCTCGATCAGGAACTTGAGCCGCTTGTTCGGCGTATTGGCGAAGCTGCGGATCACCTCGTCGGTGAGATCATGCTCGTTGAAATTGGCCATCGTGTTGTCCCTTGATCTTGAGATGTCAGTGCTGCGCGGGCGCGTCGCCGCGCCAGGCGGCCGCGATCAGGTCCTGGATCGCGACGCGCTCCACAGGTCTTGGATTGGCATAGGGGCTGCGCACCGCCATCTCGGCGGCGCGTGCGATGCCGTCCTCGGGCATGCCGATGTCGGCCAGGCGGCGCGGCAGGGCGAGCCCGCGGGCAAGGTTGAACAGCCCTTGCGGGGCATCCGTCGTGCGCAATGCGCGCGCAACTCGCGTCATCGCGTCGGGCGCCGCGACGGCGTTGTAGGCGGCCGCGTGCGGCAGCACGATCGCATGGGTTTCGGCGTGCGGCAGGTCGAACATGCCGCCCAGCACATGGCAGAGCTTGTGGTGCAGCGACATCCCGACCGCGCCGAGGCAGACGCCGCACAGCCAGGCGCCATAAAGCGCATCGCGGCGTGCTCCGGCATCGGCCGGCGCATCCATGATGCGCGGCAGCGCGCGGGCGAGCGCGGCAATGCCGTCCTCCGCCATCAGCGAGGTCAGCGGATTGGCGTCGGGCGCATAAAGTGCCTCGACGGCGTGGGCGATCGCATTCAGGCCACTGGCGGCGGAGACATGCGGCGGCAGGCTGACGGTGAGATCGACGTCGTAGATGACGGCGTCCGGCACCAGATCCTGGGAATGCTGCGTGGTCTTGATGCCGTTGGTGGTTTCGCCGAGGATCGGCGTCATCTCCGAGCCGGCATAAGTGGTCGGCATTGCGATATGCGGCAGCCCGGTGCGCAGCGATAGCGCCTTGCCGAGCCCGACCGTGGAGCCGCCACCGATCGCGACCAGCCCGTCGATGTCCTTGGATTCGACGATGCCAAGCGCCTGGTTGGTGACCTCGACCGGCGTATGCATCCGCGCACCGGCGAACAGGCCTGCAAGCCGGTCGCCGAGGCCGGCACCGATCCGTTGCCCGAGATCCTGCTGCTCGGGGGTTGTGAGCACCAGCGCCCGCTTGATGCCGAGGCGCTCGGTCTCTTCGCCAAGCCGCGCCGAGGTGCCGACGCCGAACACCACGCGATATTGCTGCGAGCAATACGCAAACGTGCCGCGGCCGGCATCTCCCGCCGCCACGACGGGCGAACGTGGTGCATCGGGCGCTACGATGCTCATGATGTTTCTCCCAGGCCGGCGGACCGGCAAATTTTCGCTTTGTTGGGAGAAAGCTAGCGGCAGGCGCCGGCCGCCGGCCTGCACGAAACCGGAGAGAATCTGCACAAAACCGGAAAAATCGTCAGGCGAGATGCGGCGGGCATCGCCCTCGCCGATCCCGGCAACCGGCCGCTGCGCCTAGTGGCTGCGCCGGTACCTGCCCGGCGTCACGCCGGTGAAGCGGCGGAACATCCGCGTAAAATGTTCCTGGTGCGAGAAGCCGCAGGCCAACGCGATGTCGGCCAGGCTCTGCGTCTCGTCGGCGAGCAGCGCCCTGGCGCGCTCGATGCGCAGGTTGAGCACATATTGATAGGGCGAGACGCCGCTGGTCGCCTTGAACAGGCGCACGAAATATTCGGTGCTGCGGCCGCACAGCTCCGCCAGCTGGTCGAGCCGGATATCGGTATCGAGATTGGCATCGACGAATTCGCGGATGCGCGCCATCTGCCGGTTGCTCAGCAAGTTCGGATGCTTGCCGGCCTCCACGCTCGGCTTGTGGAAATTGATCGCGACAAAGCGGTTGGCGATCGCCTGCGCGATCGGATCGACGAACAGCGACGAGGCCGGCAGGCCGCCGGTGATGGTGTCGCCGATCGCCGCGGCGAGATGCTCCAGCACCGCATCCTGATCGCCGAGCATCGGCGCGAGCCCACCGATCAGGCTGGGGGCGCCGTCCCGGCCCGCGAACAGGTCGGAGCGCAGATAGATGTGGGTGGATTCCAGCGCTTCATGCAGGACCACGTTGCAGGTGTGCCCCGCCGGCAGGAAGAACACGCCGCCGCGCGGGATGTGCCGGGCAACCGACTTGCCGTCCATCACATAGGTGATGTCGACCGGGCCGCCCCGGTGCAGCACCATCAGATTGTCCGATAGCGCGTGGAAATGCCCGTCAAACGGCCGCTCGCGTTGCACCGAGGCGAACGCCGACGACCAGCCGAGTCCTTCGCTCGAGCCGCGGAAATCCGCCTGGAAACGGTTCAGGATCCCGTGCGTCTCCTGCACCCCAAAATTCGACGTCGCCTGCATCCGACAGACCAAGGGCTCGAGGCTTCGGTTGCTGTCGAGTGAAACCCAACAGCCCCCGATTTTCAATACATCGAACCGGAGGAGCCCACCTTGCTGCGCCGCAATAGCGGCGCCGGGCTATTCCTTGACCGCGATCCAGATCACGTGGCGGACGCCGCGGCCGCGGCCGGTGGCGCGGACGGCGATCTCGTTGACCGCGAACCCGGCCCGGGACAGCGATTTCGGGAACTTGGCATTCGGACCCGACGACCAGACCGCGAGCACGCCGCCGCGCCGCAACCCGGTGTGGGCGAGCTTGAGGCCGGAGACATCGTAGAGCGCGTCATTGGCCTTGCGGGTCAGGCCTTCGGGGCCGTTATCGACATCGAGGAGAATGGCATCGAAGGTGCGCGGGTGGCGCTCGATGACGCCGGCAACATCCTCCTCGTGGATGCTCACGCGCGGATCGCTCAGGCTGTCGCCGAAGATCTCGGCCATCGGGCCCCGCGCCCAGGCAACCACCGCCGGCACCAGCTCGGCCACCGTGATTGTCGCCTCGGAGCCGAGCACTTTGAGCGCCGCCCGTAGCGTAAAGCCCATGCCGAGGCCGCCGATCAGAAAATGCGGCCGTGCGACCGTCTCGATCTTCTTCGCCGCCAGCGTCGCCAGCGCCTCTTCCGAGCCCGACAGGCGGCTGTTCATCAGCTCGTTGGTGCCGAGCATGATCGAGAATTCGCGGCCGCGTCGCATCAGGCGCAATTCACCTTCGGTGCCGGGAATCCGCGCGGTGTCGATCTTTTCCCATGGAATCATGCGGCGGCTTGTAACATGGCCGGCACCTTTGCCGAAGGCGTGAGCCTAGAATCGATTCGACGACGCACGGCTTCACCTCTCCCCATCGGGGAGAGGTCGATTTGCGCAGCAAATCGGGTGAGGGGCCGCAGCTCCAACGAGGGACTGTAACCCCTCACCCGGCGCTACGCGCCGACCTCTCCCAAGGGAGAGGTGAACCTCCGCCGTCGATCCAGTTCAACGTCATCTCATCACGCTTTAGCCGCCGGCCCAGACGTCGAGCACGTAGCGATTCCCCGTGCCCATCTCCTCGATCCAGCGCGCGGCGGCGTCAGCATCAGTGCCGGTGCGTTCGCGATAGATCGACATCAGGGTCGCCTTGACGTCGGGCTCCATCTTGCCGCCGTCGCCGCAGACATAGACGATCGCGCCTTTCTGGATCAGCTCCCAGACCCGGTCCTTCTGCGCGGCGACGAGGTGCTGCACATAGGTCTTCGGGCCATCGGCGCGCGAGAAGGCGGTGTGGAGCTCACTGATGCCGTCGGTTGCGAACGCCTTCAGCTCATTCGCGTAGATGAAGTCCTGTTCGGGATGGCGGCAGCCGAAGAACAGCATCGCGGGCCCCAGCGTGGCGCCCTGCGCCTTGCGCGCGGCGCGCTCCTGCAGGAAGCCGCGGAACGGGGCTAAGCCCGTGCCCGGCCCGATCATGATGATCGGCACCGTGTTGTCGTCGGGCAGGCGGAAGCCGGCCTTGGTTTCCTTGATGGTGGCATGGACGGTGTCGCCGGCGCGGCGGCGCGCCAGATAGTTCGAGCAGACGCCCTTGTAGATGCCGCGGCCTGAGCTCGCGGGCGCCTCGACGACACCGACGGTGACGCTGCAACGCTGCGCCTCTCCCGCCGGCGACGACGAGATCGAATAATAGCGCGGTGCCAAGAGCGACAGCATTTCAAGATAGAGGTGAAACGGCAGCTCGCAGGCCGGATGTTCCTCGAGCAGGTCGAACACCGATTTGCGCCTGGCCAGCACCTCGGTGCGATAGCGCTCGGCCGAGGCGTCGTCGTCGCCGACATAGGCCGTCAGCTTCGGCTTGGTCATCGGGCAGCGGGTGTGCTCGGCCATGATCTGAATCTGCTTGCGGGTCGCAACCTGCTGCAGCTCGACGAATTCGGTGAGCAGCCGCCCGACCGACACGGCGTTGCCGACCGGCAATTGCGCGCGGCGGCCTTCGGAGACCTGCAAACGGATCTGGTCGGCCGGCAGGAAGCCGAATCGGCGCGCGACGGAATCGACCAGGGTCGGGTCGTTGCGCGGCACCACGCTGAGATGATCGCCGACGCGGTATCTGAGATTGGCGGGCAGCTCGACCTCGATGTGCCGGGTCGAGCGCTCCGACGGTTGCGCGCCATCCTTGGTCTGCAGCTCGTCGTTGGCGAGCACCTTCATCGGCACCGCGCCGCCTTGCGTCACGATGGTGTTGACCGCGCCCTGCGCCACCGGCTCGATCGCGTAGAGCGGCTCGTCCTCGGCGGTGCGGGTGAAATTCCAGTCGATGCCGAATTCCTTGGTCGCGACCTTGGCCGCCTCCGGGAACCATTTCTGGAACTGGCCGTCGAGATCGCTGCGCGCATCGCCCTCGCCGCGCGGATAGACCGCGCGCGCACCATGCTTGGTCAATTGCTCGTCGATGAAGCGCGGCACCGACTGGTAGGTCGCCGCCCAATCACTGTTGCCGCAGCCGAACACCGCGTAGCGCACCTTGGCGAAGGCATCCTTCGGCAGGTCGCTGTCGAGCCATTTGACGAATTGCGTCGCATTGTCGGGCGCCGCGCCATTGTAGGAGGCGCAGATGATCAGCACGCCGCCCTCCTCCGGCAGCTTGCCGACATAGTCGTCCAGCGGGCCAAGCCGCGTCGCAAAGCCGTTGATCTCCGACAGATCGGCCATGCGGGTCGCGAGCTCCTCGGCAGAGCCGAGGTTGGAGCCGTAGAGCACCAGCATCGGCGTGTTGTGGCCGGGCCGCGTGGTGGGTGCGCGCGGGGCCTTCGGCGCGGCCGCAAACGCGCCCGTGCTGCCGGCGAACGCGCCGCGATCCCTGTCGTCGCGCGGCCGCACCTTGATCCTGAAGCCGTCGGGCTTGACGGTCAGTGTCTCCTTCAGATGCATCTGGTAGCGATGCACGTCGAGCAGCTTGAAGCGTTGCAGGATCATCCCGATCGCGAGCGCGGCCTCGTGCATGGCAAAGCCGCGGCCGATGCAGGCGCGCTGGCCGTTGCCGAACGGCTTCCAGGCGTTGATCGGACGCTTGGCCTCGGCCTCGCGGCTGAAATTCTCGGGATCGAACACGTCGGGGTTCGGCCCCCAGACAGCGGGATCGCGATGCAGCGCCATCACCAGGATGGTGATGAAGGTGTTCTTCTTGAGCTTGTACTTGCCGCCGATCATCTCGTCGTTGAGCGGCGCGATGCCGTAAGCCGGCGCCGGCGGCCACAGCCGCAGCGCCTCCTTCAGGCATTGGGTGATGTAGGTGAGCTGCGTCACCTGCTGATAGGTCGGCCGCGCATCGACGTCGGGCCCGAGGACGCGATCGACTTCCTCATAGGCCTTCTTCAGCACCTCGGGATGCTTCAGCAGCGCATAGATCGTGCACGACAGCAGGCCGGAGGTGGTCTCGTGGCCGGCGATCAGGAAGGTGTTGATCTGGTAGCGGATGTTGACGTCGTCGAGCTGCTCGCCGGTTGAGCGGTCGACGCCGGTCATCATCGCCGCCAGCATGTCCTTCTTGTCGTCGGTCACGTCGGTGTTGCCGCGCCGCTCGGCGATGATCTCGTCGACCATCTTGTTCATGAAGGCGACGTCGTCGGCCAGCATCTTGCGCCGCTTCTGCATCCACAGACCCTCGAGCGGCAGGCCGCGGGTCATCATGATGGTCTCGAGCGAGCGCACCAGCGATTCCACGAACGGATGGTAGTCGCGCCGGTAGAACGAATTGAAGCGATAGTCGAAGCCGCACAGCCCGATGGTGTCGAGGGTCAGCGCCGTCATGTCGTGGACGACCTCGATCTCCTCATCGGCGTTGAGGCGCTCCCACTTCTTGACCAGTTGCTCGGCGATATCGACCATGCTCGGGTGGTACGACTGCATGGCGCGGTTGCCGAACGGCTGCATCAGGATGTTGTGCGCCTTGCTCCAGTTCGGCTCCCTGGTGTCGGCGGTGAACAGCCCGTCGCCGCCGACCGCGCGCACCCGGCGCAGCGAACCGCGCACCGCCTTGTCGAAGCGCTTCTCGTCGGAGAGCTCCTCGACCAGGTCGTGACCTGACACGATCACGATCGGCGCGCCCATCATGTCGAGCCAGAAGATCGGGCCGAGCTCCTTGGAGAGCTTGACCAGATGCTGCACCGGCGCGGTCGAATCCAGCGACAGCATGTTGCCGACCACCGGCTTCGTCGGCGGATGCGGGATCGGACTCAGTCTGTTGCCGGACGCCATGTTGGAAATGCCCCCTTGTCTTTCCACCCGTCATTGCGAGGAGCGAAGCGACGAAGCAATCCATCTCTCCTCACATGCGGGTAGATGGATTGCTTCGCTTCGCTCGCAATGACGGCGCTAGTGTCTCACCCTCACCCAAACCGCTTTCTGCGCCATTCGATCAGCTTGGCGCTGACTTCGTCAGGCTTTTCCTGCTGCGTCCAATGGCCGCTGTCCTTGACCAGGTACTTCTCGAGGTCCGGCACCAGCTTCTCCATGCCGTCGGCCGCCGAGGGCGGCAGCACCGCGTCGTTCTCGGCCATGATCATCAGCGACGGCACCCGCACATGGTGGTCGAGCCCGGCCGAGCGCTCCCAGTTGCGGGTGAAGTTGCGATACCAGTTGATGCCGCCGGTGAAACCGGTCCTGGTGAAGGTGTCGACGAACACCTTCTTCTCGTCCGCCGTCAGGATCGGCGTCCGCGGATCGTGCTTGGCGTCGTAGTTCGCGATCATCTGCGGGAACGCCAGATTGAGCCGGGCCGAGGCGCCGACGCCGGCGATCGGCTGCTCGGGTGGGGCATCCGCCGGACGCGGCGCCGGCTTGCGCATGAAGGCGTCAAAGGTCTGCTCGACCCGGCTGCCGAAGATCCGGTCCGGCTCGCGCGCCGGATCCTGGAACTGGACGATGTACATGTGATCGCCGAAGCGCTGGCGAAACAGCGCGATCGGGTCAACAGGCGCCCGGTCCCAATGCGGCGTGTTGACGCCGACGACGCCGGCGACCCGCTGATGATGCCGGAGCGGCATCTGCCAGACGACGAAGCCGCCCCAGTCGTGACCGACGAAGATCGCCTTGTCGATCTTGAGATGATCGAGCAGGCCTATGAGGTCACCGGTCAGGTGCTCCATGTCATAGGCTTCGACCGGCTCCGGCCGGTCGGTCGCGCCGTAGCCGCGCTGATCCGGTGCGATCACCCGGATGCCGGCCTCGCCCAGCGCCTTGATCTGGTGGCGCCAGGAGAACGCCAGTTCGGGCCAGCCGTGGCACAGCACCACGGGCGGCGTGTCGGTCCTGGGGCCCGCTTCGTAGAACCCCATGCGGATTCCGTTCGTCTCGGCGAACTGCAGCGGTGGCATCTCAATCATTGAAGCAATTCCTATTCGGCTGCGCCCTTGATGTCCGCGGGCGGGGGAGCAAATGCCGCCTCGAGTGCATCGAACTCGAGCGGCAGCATGTCGCACATCACCTGCACGTGGGGAATGATGTTGGCGCCGACGATGAACCCGAAATCGAGCTGATCGCGGTAGCTCTGCACGGTGATGTTGAGCGCAACGCCGTGGGTCGAGATCGAAACCGGGAAGATGTGCAGCAGCTCGGCGCCCGCCGCATACAGCGTCTGCCGCGGTCCCGGCACGTTGGAGACCGTGATGTTGGTTGCCGGCGGCAGCACGTTGGAGAGGTCGGAGCGGCTGTAGAGCAGCGCCATGATCTGCACCAGGATCGGCGCACCCAATAGCGAGATGTTGGTCACCTGCGGCACCAAAGCGCGCAACGGATGCGACATCTCCTTGGACTTGGTGGACTGCGCGATGATGGTCTCGAGCCGCTTCCTTGGATCCTCGATGTCGGTCGCGATCGAGCAGATCATGCCGAACACCTGGTTGTTGGATTCGGCGTTGCCCTCCTCGCGCAGCGAGATCGGCACGCCGGCGGTCAGCGACTTGTTCGGCAGCGCGCCCTGGCTGATCAGATAGCGCCGCACCACGCCGGAGGCGAGCGCCAACACGACGTCGTTGAGCTTGCCGCCCGACGCCTTCGCCACCGCCTTGGCGCGCGACAGCGAGATCGAGGTGCCGGCAAAGCTGCGCTCCGACGAAATCGCCTTGTTGAGGATGGTCGGCGGCGAGGACATCGCCTGCAGGCTCTCGCGCGACCTGGGATCGGCGACCTTGGCGACGACGTCGGACAGGCTCTTCATGACGGTCGGCATGGAGCCCGCGAACTTCACCGCGCTCTCGATCTGGAACATGGCATTGTCGAACAGGATCGAGCCGAGGTCGCTCTTGCCGGAACGCGGCAGCTCCAGGCTCTTCTGCGCGGTCGCGGCCGCCTCGAACGGCTGGGTCCAGAGCTGCTGATAGGCATCGATCAGATTGGCGGCGATGTCGCGCGGCTCCTGCGCGACCTTCTTCGCGCTCGGCGGCTCGATCTCGCGCGGCACCGGCGTCAGGTCGTAGATCATGCTGGTCAGCGCAGCACCGGCGCCGCCGTCGATGCAGGCGTGGTGCATCTTGGAATAGAGCCCGATCTCGTTGTCCTTCATGCCCTCGAAGACGTAGAATTCCCAGAGCGGACGGGCGCGGTTCAGAAGCTTGGCGTGCATCCAGCCGACGATCCGCTCCAGCGTGGCGCGGTCGCGCGGCGCCGGCAGGCTGGCGCGGAAGATGTGGCGGTCGATGTCGAACTGGTCGTCCTCGATCCAGGACGGGTGATCGATGTCGAGCGGCGCCTTCTGCAGGCGCGCCTTGAGGATCGGCGCGATGTGCAGCCGCGAGGCGATCATCGCCTTGAACTCCTCGAAGAAGTCGCCCTTGTAGCCGTCAGGCAGGCGGAAGATCGCCATGCTGCCGACATGCATCGGCATTTCCGGCGTTTCCAGATACAGAAACGATGCGTCCAGCGAGGACAGCTTCTTGGCGTCGCTCATGATCTCCTCCCGAGAGCCAACTCACGCGGGCGCCTTGGCGGCGCTTCTCGTCGTTAGGATAGTGCCTGTTCTGCCGGCCCGTAGGCAATGGCAAAGGGGCCCGACCGGTCAAAATGCCGGAACTCCCCTTCCGGCTGCGCCAGCCGGTCCGCGATCGCCCACAAAGCTGCGGGGTTGACGCCGAGGCCGATATGGCTGGCGAAATGCACCTCGATGTTCTCGGCGGTCGCCGACGGCCGCAGCCGCGAGGTCCGCCAGTTCACGATGCCGTCGGTGCGGGAATAGATCGAGGTGGCCGGCACCGGCATGTCGCCCGCGATCGCCGCGCGAATCTCGGGGATGGCGTCCACCCCCTCGCCGGACAACAGCTCGTACAGCCGGGTCGCGTTGGTGGCGCGAATGTCGTCGGCGAACGGACTGCCGAGCGTGATGATGGAACGCACCAGCTCCGGCATCTGCGACGCCAGGTCGCGCGCATAGACGCCACCGAGGCTCCAGCCGATGATCGAGACCTTGCGGCCGGACGCCTCGTGAACCCGCTTCAGCAGGTCGCGCAGCGCAGCCCGCCTGCTGGAGATCCCGCCGAAATTGCGGCCCATGTTCCAGGCATAGGCGTCGTAACCGAGCTCCTTCAGATAGCGCCGCATCGGCGCCATCGACAGGTCGCTGGCGAGGAAGCCCGGCAGCGCCAGCACGGGATGGCCATCGCCCTTCGGCGCCTGCATCAAGAGAGGCGACAGCAGCAGGCTCGAATTCAGCTCGAGCACGCCGCGCGCTTCCGCCAGCATCAGGAACAGGCTGGGCGGGCGCAACCGGCGTTCGGTCCCATCAGCGCTCCTGTCCATGTCGGCCACTATTTCTTCTTGCTCGTGCCGCCGAAGCCGGCCATCGCCACGAACATGTCCTGGAAGCGCTCGGCCAGCTTGGGATCGAAGGTGAACCAGCTCTGCATCAGCGATTCCGGCGAGATCTTGTCGATGTTCGAGGTCATCTGCTGCTGCAGCTTGTCCATGACGGCGGTCTGCATCGGCGCCACGTCCGGCAGGCCGAAGAATTGCCGCGCTTCAAGGGGCGTACAATCTATCTCGACGTTGACCTTCATATCCGCCTCCTCAAATGCGCCTTGACCCACCTTAGTATCGCCGCGACGGGGTGCGTTGCGCAAGTGAGCCCTTCCCGCCCCGAGGTGCAGTCGGCCTCAATCATCCGTTATGGTCAACCAAACCGTTTTGGGCGACCGGCATGACGGGCCCGCCGGCGATCGTTCGCATGACCGGCAAGCGGCACGCCGAAAGTCGAATGTCGCGCGTTCGCATCGGCCGTCACTCTCAAACCTGCTCATTGCGCCGCACCCGCGCGAACCGATTAACCCTTTGGGAAATCGCGCTTGCGCGGCCGGTAAACTCTGGCAACATGGATCAATAATACCAGCCGGACAAAGCAGCCGGCGGACAAAAACGGGGACGCGGGATCACATGTCGGTACGTTGGAGTTTGTTTGCGGCGACTGCCGCCGCGCTGGTTGCCCTTGCCTTGCCGGCATCGGCCCAGACCTTGAAATACGCCAACCAGGGCGAGCTCAAGTCGCTGGATCCCTACACCCTGAAGGAAACCACGACGATCGCGCACCATGCCCACGTCTACGAGGGCCTTACCGCGCGCGACAAGGACCTCAAGATCATTCCGGCACTGGCGGAAAGCTGGGAGACGCTGAGCCCGACCAAATGGCGCTTCCATCTGCGCAAGGGCGTGAAATTCCACAATGGCGATCCCTTCACCGCCGACGACGTGCTGTTCTCCGCCGAGCGCGTCCGCGCCAAGGGCTCCAATTTCCTCAGCAACGTCCCGGCCGACGCCAAGTTCACCAAGGTCGACGACTACACGGTCGACGTGACGCTGGACTCGCCCAATCCCATCCTCACCTCGCAATGGGATAGCTGGTACATCATGGACAAGAAGTGGTGCGAGGAGAACAACTCGGTCGCACCGACGCCGGCCTCCGCGACCACGCCGAGCTACGCGGCGCTGCACGAGAACGGCACCGGCCCCTTCACGATCGAGAGCCATCAGCCCGGCGTGAAGACCGTGTTCAAGGCGTTTCCAGGCTATTGGCGCAAGCCCGAGCATAATCTCAAGGAGATCATCTTCACCCCGATCGGCTCGGACGCCACCCGCGTCGCCGCGCTGCTCTCGGGCGAGGTCGATGTCATCGAACCGGTTCCGCTGCAGGACATCCAGCGCGTCAATTCCAGCGGCGTCGCCACCGTCATGACCGCGCCGGAGATCCGCACCATCTTCATCGGCATGGATATGGCGCGCGACGAGCTGTTGTTCTCCAATATCAAGGGCAAGAATCCGTTCAAGGACATCAAGGTCCGCGAAGCCTTCTACAAGACGATCGACGTCGACCTGATCAAGACCCGCGTGATGCGCGGCATGTCGACGCCCTCGACGCTGATGATCGCGCCCGAGCTCTATCCGCTGTCGAAGGAGTTCACCCGGCCGAAGCTCGATCCCGAAGGCGCCAAGAAGCTGCTGGCCGAAGCCGGCTATCCGAACGGCTTCGAAGTCACGATGGATTGCCCGAACGACCGCTATGTCAACGACGCCGCGATCTGCCAGGCGGTGGTCGGCATGCTGGCCCGCATCGGCGTCAAGGTGAACCTGCTGGCGCAGCCGAAGGCGCAGTATTTCGGCAAGGTGCTGAAGCCCGGCGGCTACCAGACCTCGTTCTTCATGCTGGGCTGGACGCCCGCGACGTCAGACTCGCACAACGTGCTGCACGACATCCTCGGCTGCCGCGACGATCCGAAGGATTCCACAAGGGGCGAAGCCAATCTCGGCGGCTATTGCAACAAGGAAGTCGACGCGCTCACCGACAAGATCCTGGTCGAGAGCGATACCGCCAAGCGCGACCAGCTGATCAAGCAGGCCTACGAGATCGTCATCAAGGATTACGGCTACATTCCGCTGCATCAGCAGCCGCTGGTGTGGGGCGTGTCGAAAAAGGTCAAGCTGACCCAGCGCGCGGACAACCAGGTGCTGCTGTACTGGGCGACCAAGCAGGGTGAATAGTGGTTTCGGCGAATTGGGTCCCGGAAGCGCAGGCTTCCGGGACCTCGCGCTTTCCGGCCGCGCAAAGCCGCGCGCCAAATGTCAAAAGCAGTGAAAGGTAGAGATGCTCGCTTTCACTCTTCGCCGCTTCCTGCAGGCGATCGGCGTCATGCTCGCCGTAGGCGTCATCGCGTTCGCGATGTTCCGCTTCGCCGGCGACCCGGTCAACCAGATCGTCTCGATCGACACCTCGGCCGCGCAGCGCGCTGAGATCCGGCATTCGCTCGGCCTCGACGATCCCGTGCTGGTGCAGTTCGGCCGCTACTTCATCAATGCGCTGCAGTTCAAGTTCGGCGTGTCCTACCAGTTCCGCCTGCCGGTCTCCTCGCTGCTGGCCGAGCGACTGCCGGCGACGCTGGAGCTCGCGATCTGTGCGACGCTGTTTGCGATGGTGGCCGGCATCCTGATGGGGGTCTATTCGGCACTGCGCCGCGACACCATCCTCGCCCGATTATTCCAGGCGGTATCGCTGATCGGCATCTCGCTGCCGACCTTCCTGATCGGCATCCTGCTGATCTACCTGTTCGCGGTGACCCTGGGCTGGCTGCCCTCGTTCGGCCGCGGCGAGGTGGTGAAGCTCGGCTGGTGGTCGACCGGGCTGCTCACCGTCTCCGGCTGGAAGGCGATCATCATGCCGGCGATCACGCTCGGACTGTTCCAGATGACCCTGATCATGCGGCTGGTGCGCGCCGAAATGCTGGAGGTGTTGCGGACCGACTATATCCGCTTCGCCCGCGCCCGCGGCCTGACCACGCGCGCGATCCATTTCGGCCACGCGCTGAAGAACACCCTGGTTCCCGTGATCACGGTGGCCGGACTTCAGTTTGGCTCGGTTATTGCTTTCTCGATCATCACCGAAACCGTGTTCCAATGGCCGGGCATGGGGCTTCTGTTCGTGCAGGCCGTGCAGAACGTCGATATCCCGATCATGGCCGCGTATCTCTTGATGGTCTCGCTGATCTTCGTCACCATCAATCTCGTGGTCGACATCCTCTACACCGTGGTCGATCCGCGCTTGCGCTCGCCCGTCGGCCGCGCGGCGTGAGGGATCAACCGATGTCCGACGCCGTCGTCCCCCATCGCTCCGAGGATCACCACGCACCCACAGGCTGGTTCAAACGCGCGCTCGATAGCGACATCTTCTATTCGTTTCGCCGGTCCCGCCTGACCATGGTCGCCGCCGCGATCACGCTCACGTTCTTCCTGCTGGCGATCTTTGCCTCATGGCTTGCGGTGCAGAACCCGTTCGATCCGGCGCAGCTGCAACTGATCAACTCGCGGATCGCGCCGCTGTGGACCGCCGACGGCCAGAGCCCGTTCCTGCTCGGGACCGACGAGCAGGGCCGCGACGTGCTCTCGGCGATCCTCTACGGCCTGCGCATCTCGCTTGCGGTCGGCATCGCTGGCGTGGTCTTCGCCGGCGCGCTCGGCATCGCCCTCGGCCTGATCGCCGGCTATTTCGGCGGCGTGGTCGACAGCGTCATCATGCGGATCGCCGACGTGCAGCTCACCTTCCCGGCGATCCTGATCGCGCTATTGGTCAACGGCGTCGCCAAATCGCTGCTCGGCAACCGGCTCGACGAGATGAGCACGCTCGGCGTGCTGATCATCGCGATCGGGCTCAGTTTCTGGGTGCAGTATGCCCGCACCGTGCGCGGTTCGGTCATGGTCGAGAAGAACAAGGATTATGTCGCGGCGGCGCAGCTGATCGGCCTGCCGGCGCCGAAGATCATGCTGCGGCACGTGCTGCCGAACACCATGGGCCCGATCCTCGTCATCGCCACCATCAACCTCGCGCTCGCAATCATCACCGAGGCGACGCTGTCGTTCCTCGGCGCAGGGATGCCCGACACCATGCCCTCGCTGGGCACCCTGATCCGGATCGGCAACAACTATCTGTTCGCCGGCGAATGGTGGATCGTCGCCTTCCCTGGCATTGCGCTGGCCGGCCTCATCCTCTCCATCAATTTGCTCGGCGACTGGCTGCGCGACGCCCTCAACCCGAAGCTCCGATGACCCAGCCTGTTCTCTCCGTGCGCAATCTCGAGGTGGAATTCGTCACCCGCCGCGCGACGTTGCGCGCCATCAACGGCGTGTCATTCGACATCGCCAAGGGCGAGGTGCTCGGCGTGGTCGGCGAGTCCGGCGCCGGCAAATCGGTCACCGGCCTTGCCGTGATCGGCTTGATCGATCCGCCCGGCCGCATCTCCGCCGGCGAGATCGAGCTGTCGGGCACCCGGATCGACCATCTTCCGCCGGAAGAGATCAGGCGCGTCCGCGGCAAGCGGATCGGCATGATCTTCCAGGATCCGCTGACCAGCCTCAATCCGCTGTACCGGATCGGCGACCAGATCATCGAGACCATCCGCACCCACACCAACTTGAGCGAAAGCGCCGCGCGCAGGCGCGCCATCGATCTGCTGGCCGAGGTCGGCATCCCCGCGCCGGAAAAGCGCATCGACGGCTACCCGCACGAATTCTCCGGCGGCATGCGCCAGCGCGTCGTCATCGCGCTCGCGATCTGCGCCGAGCCCGAGCTGATCATCGCCGACGAGCCGACCACCGCGCTCGACGTCTCGGTGCAGGCGCAGATCATCGCGCTGATCAAGCGGCTCGGCCGCGACCATGGCACCGCCGTGATGCTGGTGACCCACGACATGGGCGTGATCGCCGAGACCTGCGACCGCGTCGCGGTGATGTATTCGGGCCGCATCGCCGAGATCGGCCCGGTGCAGGAGGTGGTGCGCAATCCCTTGCATCCCTACGCCCGTGGCCTGATGGGCGCGATCCCGACGCTCGCGGGCGAGGACAAGCGCCTGGTGCAGATCCCGGGCTCGATGCCGCGGCTGTCGGCGATCCCGCCGGGCTGCCCGTTCAATCCGCGCTGCGCGTTCGCCTTCGATCGCTGCCGCATCGAACGTCCCGAGCCGATCCGGCGGGGCACCCAATCCGTCGCCTGCCATCTGTTCGAGCCCGCGAAGGAGACCGCGGCATGAGCGGGACATTGATCGAGGTCAGGAATCTGCGCCGCGTCTTCGATGTCTCGAAACCGTGGCTCAACCGCGTGATCGAAGGCGGCCATCTCGAATTCCTGAAAGCCGTCGACGGCGTCTCTTTCGACATCAAGCGCGGCGAGACCTTTGCGCTGGTCGGCGAATCCGGCTCCGGCAAGACCACGGTCGCACGCATGGTCGTCGGCCTGTTGCCGCCGAGTTCGGGCGAAGTCGTCATCGACGGCGTCTCGATGACCGATCCGCGGCAGGGCCAGGCGCGCCGCCGGCTGCGCCGGCGCATCCAGATGGTTTTTCAGGACCCCTATGCGAGCCTCAATCCGCGCTACCGGGTCGCCGCCATCGTCGCCGAGCCGATCCGCGCCTTCGACCTGATCCAGGGCGAGCGCGACATCAAGGCCCGAGTCGGCGAACTGCTGTCGCTGGTCGGCCTGCACCCCGACGACGGCCAGAAATTCCCGCATGAATTTTCCGGCGGCCAGCGCCAGCGCATCGCGATCGCCCGCGCGCTGGCGTCCGAGGCCGAGTTCATCGTCTGCGACGAGCCGACCTCGGCGCTCGACGTCTCCGTGCAGGCGCAGATCCTCAATCTGATGCGCGACCTCCAGGACAAGTTTGGCCTGACCTATCTCTTCATCAGCCACAATCTCGCGGTCGTCCGCCACATGGCGAGCCGGATCGGTGTGATGTATCTCGGCCGCATCGTCGAGATTGCCGAGGGCCGGCAATTGTTCGAGAACCCACGGATGCCCTACACCAGGATGCTGCTCGGCGCGGTTCCGGATCTGGCGATGTCCGGCCGCCAGCGCATCCCGGTCAAGGGCGAGATCCCGAACCCGATCGATCCGCCGCGCGGCTGCTCGTTCAACCCGCGCTGCCCCCTCGCCTTCGATCTCTGCCGTGAGAAGACGCCCGAGCTGATCGATGGCGTCGCCTGTCACGCCGTCAACAGTCCTGCCGCCGCCGTACCAGTGTGATCACGCGGATGGGAGCGGCCATGTCTACCAAGCGGTTGGCATACCAGCCCACCTGTGATCAAGTGCGCGCGCAAAAGGCCCAACGGGCCACCCAAGAACAAACCGCGTAACGGTCAATCGCCATGAGCAACGTCAACCCCGATCCATTCACGACACGGCCCGAGATCGAAGGGACATTCGGCGTCGTCACCTCGACGCACTGGATCGCCACCGCAGTCGGCATGGCGACGCTGGAAAAGGGCGGCAACGCCTTCGACGCGGGCGTTGCAGCCGCCTTCACGCTGCAAGTCGTCGAGCCGCATCTGAACGGCCCCGGCGGCGACGTCCCGATCATCGTACACGACGTCAAACGCGGCAAATCCGAAGTGATCTGCGGCCAGGGCCCGGCGCCGGCCAAGGCCACGATCGCGCACTACCGCAGCGAGGGCCTCGAGATGGTGCCCGGCACCGGCCTGCTCGCCGCCTGCGTGCCCGGCACGTTCGAAACCTGGATGCTGCTGCTGCGCGACTACGGCACCATGAAGCTGCGCGACGTGCTCGAGCCCGCGATCGGCTATGCCCGCGACGGCCACCCGCTGGTCGAGCGTGCGTCCGCCACCATCAAGACCGTGGAGCAATTGTTCCGGAAATACTGGACCACGTCGGCCGACGTCTATTTGCCCAACGGCGAGGTGCCGAAGCCCGGCACCCTCTTCACCAACAAGAAGCTCGCGGAGACTTACACGCGGATCCTGACCGAGGCGGAGAGCGCAGGCGGCGACCGCGTGGCGCAGATCGAGCACGCGCGGCAGGCCTGGTCGAAGGGCTTCGTTGCGGAGGCGATCGACAGATTTTGCCGCACTCAGGAGGTGATGGACGTCTCGGGATCGCCGCATCGCGGCGTGCTGTCGGCCGACGACATGGCGCGCTGGCAGCCGACCATCGAGGCGCCGCTCACTTATGACTACGGCCGCTACACCGTGCAGAAATGCGGGGTCTGGAGCCAGGGTCCGGTGATGTTGCAGCAACTCGCGCTGCTCAAGGGTTTCGAGCTCGACGGGCTCGATCCCGCAGGCCCCGACTTCATCCATCTGCAAATCGAAGCCGCCAAGCTCGCCTATGCCGATCGCGAGACGTTCTATGGCGACCCCAAGTTCACCGACATCCCGATCGAGACGCTGCTGTCGGACGCCTATAACAACGAACGGCGCAAGCTGATCTCGAAAGACAAGGCCTCGCTCGACTTCCGCCCCGGCTCGGTCACGGGTTTTGGCGGCGTCGTGAAGCTGCGCCACGCCGAAGGGCACCGCGAAGCGGTCGGCGCGATGGGCGCGGGCGAGCCGACCGTCGGCCGATTCGGCGAGGTGCGCGGCGACACCGTGCATTTCGACATCATCGACAAGGCCGGCAACATGATCTCGGCGACGCCGTCCGGCGGCTGGCTGCAATCCTCGCCTGTGATTCCCGAAATTGGCTTCTGCCTCGGCAGCCGCGCCCAGATGTTCTGGCTGGAGGAAAACCATCCTGTCTCGCTCGCGCCGGGCAAGCGACCGCGCACCACGCTGTCGCCGACCATGGCGCTGCGCGACGGCGAGCCGTATCTCTCCTGGGGCTCGCCGGGCGGCGACCAGCAGGACCAGTGGATCACGCAGTTCTTCCTGCGCCATGTCCATGCCAGGCTCAATTTGCAGGAGGCGATCGACGCGCCGGCCTGGCACTCCGAGCATTTCCCGATCTCGTTCTGGCCGCGCACCTCGCGCCCCGGCGTGCTGGTGCTGGAAAATCGCGTGCCGAAATCGACCATCGACGAATTGAAACGCCGCGGCCATGTGGTGGAGATTGGCCCCGATTGGTCGGAAGGCCGCCTCACCGCGGCCTCAAAGGTCGGCCCCCGCCGCCGCGCCGCCGCCAACCCGCGCGGCATGCAGGGCTACGCCGCGGGGCGCTAGAGGTTTCGGATGACCTGGTCGATCATCGCCCGCGACAGCGCCACCGGCCAGCTCGGCATCGCCGTCGCCACGCGGTTCTTCGCGGTCGGCGCGCTCGTCCCGCACATTGCACCCGGGATCGGCGCCGTCGCGTCCCAGGCGCTGGTCAATCCCTACTACGGCATCGACGGCCTCGCGCTGCTGCGCGAGGGCAAGAGCCCGCATGAGGTGATTGCGGCGCTGATCGCACCCGACGGCGGCCGCGAGAGCCGGCAGGTGCATGTCATGGACGCCAAGGGGCGCATCGCGGCGCATTCCGGCAAGGACTGTATCGACTGGTTCGGCCATATCGCGGGCGACGGCTTCTCGATCGCCGGCAACATGCTGGCCGGGCCGGCGGTGCTCGACGAGACCGCGCGTGTCTATGCCGCGAACGAAAAGCTCCCGTTCGCAGAGCGGCTGATCCAGGCGATGTTCGCCGGCGAAGCGGCCGGCGGCGACAAGCGCGGCAAGCAATCGGCGGCGCTGCTGATCCACGGCGCGGAGCAATGGCCGTTGCTCGACCTGCGGGTCGACGACCACGCCGATCCCCTGCGCGAGCTGGAGCGGCTGGAAGCGGTCAGCCGCGAGCACTGGGTGCCGTTCCGGCAGTTCATGCCGACCCGCGACAACCCGGCCGGAACCAGCGACCGCGCCAAGATCGACGCCGGCATCGCAGCGGCGAGCACGAGCCGCGAATGACTGCCGGCCCGCTGATCGAGATCGAGGGCCTGCGCGTCAGCTTCCACGGCGATGACGGCCGCATCACGCATGCCGTCGACAGCGTCGATCTGTCCGTCGCCAACGGCGCCACGCTCGGCCTGGTCGGCGAGTCCGGCTGCGGCAAGAGCGTGACCTCGCTCGCGATCATGGGGCTGCTGCCGAAGCAATCCGCCGCAGTATCCGGCGCGATCCGCTTCGACGGCTTCGACCTGCTCGACGTGCCGGATGCGACGCTGCGCGACCTGCGGGGCAATCGTCTCGCGATGATCTTCCAGGAGCCGATGACCTCGCTCAACCCGAGCTTCACCATCGGCGACCAGATCACCGAGACCATCCTGCGCCACCGCGGCGGCTCCCGGCGCGCCGCGCGCGAGCGCACCATCGAGCTGCTGCGCCGCGTCCACATCCCCTCTCCCGAGAAACGCATCGACGAATTTCCGCACAAGCTGTCCGGCGGCATGCGCCAGCGCGTGATGATCGCGATGGCGCTGGCCTGCGATCCGCAGCTCCTGATCGCCGACGAGCCGACCACCGCGCTCGACGTCACGCTGCAGGCGCAGATCCTCGACCTGATGCGCGAGCTGAAGGCCGCGAGCGGGGCGGCGATCATCCTGATCACCCATGATCTCGGCGTCGTCGCCGAAGTCTGCGACGAGGTCGCGGTGATGTATGCCGGCGAGATCGTCGAGCGCGCCCCGGTCGACGAGCTGTTCGCCAATCCACAGCATCCCTACACGGTCGGCCTGCTCGGCTCGATCCCGCGGCTCGATCGCCGCACGAGCCATCTCGCCACCATCGAGGGCATGGTGCCGAACATGGCGAACCCGCCGGCGGGTTGCCGCTTCGCCGCCCGCTGCCCGTTCGTCGAGGCTGCCTGCACCCGATCGTCGCCGCCGCTCGCGATGCTGAGCCCGACCCACGCCTCGCGCTGCATCCGTGCGCCGCTGGAACGGCTGGTGTCATGACCGCGCTGCTCGAGGTCGAAGGGCTGGTGAAGCATTTCGTCGCCGAACGTTCGGTGTTCGGGCGGCCGACCGCGCATGTGAAGGCGGTCGACGGCGTCAGCTTCACGGTCGAGGCCGGCAAGACGCTGGCCCTGGTCGGCGAATCCGGCTGCGGCAAATCCACCGTCAGCCGGCTGGTGCTACGGCTGATCGAGCCGGACGCCGGACGTATCCGCTTCGAGGGCCGCGACCTCGGCACGCTCAATGCCGAGCAGCTGCGCGCTTTCCGCCGCGACGCGCAACTGATCTTCCAGGACCCTTATGCGTCGCTCAACCCGCGCATGACGGTGAGCCAGATCCTGACCGAGCCGCTGGCGCTGCATAATCTCGTGCCGGCAGCACGCCGCCGCGAACGGGTCGAGGAGCTGCTGCGGCTGGTTGGACTCGAGCCGCGCTTTGCGCGCCGCTACCCGCACGAATTCTCCGGCGGCCAGCGCCAGCGCATCGCGATTGCCCGTGCGCTCGCGGTCGAGCCGAAGCTGATCATCTGCGACGAGCCGGTGTCGGCGCTCGACGTCTCGATCCGCTCGCAGATCCTGAACCTGCTGCGCGATTTGCAGGATCGGCTGAAGCTCGCCTACATCTTCGTCTCGCACGATCTGGCCGTGGTGAAGCACATCGCCGACCGCGTCGCCGTGATGAATCTCGGCACCATCGTCGAGACCGCGGACGCGCAAGCACTGTTCGCCGCCCCGCGCCATCCCTACAGCCGCGCGCTGTTGTCGGCGATCCCGGTGCCGAAACCGCGCGCCAAGCGCAGCCGCATCGTGCTTGAGGGCGAGTTGCCGAGCGCGCTCAATCCGCCGTCCGGCTGCCGCTTCCATACCCGCTGCCCCTACGTGATCGCGCGCTGCCGCAGCGAAGTTCCGCAACTGCTGGCAGACGGCACAGGCCATGCGACGGCCTGCCACCGCACCGCGGAGCTGCCGCCGGCGGAGAACATCGTTCCCGCCGATGGCGGCTTCTCGCCGTCGCTTGAGAAATTGGTCGCGGCTTTCAGCGGAGCCGCGGAAGGGACCGGGCGCGCCGGGGTTGGTCATTTCGGGACGGCGCCGCAGACATGAGATGGGGAGTTGCGCGATGAGGATGTTTCGTTTGGCGGCGGTGGCCGCCGCCCTGCTGCTGTCGCTCGTGGCAGGTGCCCAAGTCCAGGCCGAAGCCCAGACCACGCTGCGGATCGGGCTTGCCGAGGACCCCGACGTGCTCGATCCGACCATGGCGCGCACCTATGTCGGCCGCATCGTGTTCGCCGCGCTCTGCGACAAGCTGTTCGACATCGACGAGAAGCTCAACATCGTGCCGCAGCTTGCGCTGTCGCACGAGACCTCCGCCGACGGCAAGGAGGTCACGATCAAGCTCAGGCCCGGCGTCAAATTCCAGGATGGCGAGCCGCTCGACGCGGAAGCGGCGAAGTTTTCGCTGGAGCGGCATCTGACTTTCCCCGGCTCGTTCCGCGGGCCGGAGCTGGCCAGCATCGACCACATCGAAATCGTCGATCCCCTGACCATCAAGCTGGTGCTCAAGGCGCCGTTCTCGCCCCTGATCGCGCAGCTCACCGACCGTGCCGGCATGATGGTGTCGCCCAAGGCCGCCAAAGCTGCCGGCGACAAGTTCGGCCTGCATCCCGTCTGCGCCGGTCCGTACAAATTCGTCGAGCGCGTGCAGCAGGATCGCATCGTGCTGGAGAAATTTGCCGACTACTGGAACAAGGACAACGTCTTCATCGACCGTATCGTCTATCTGCCGATCGTGGATGCCACGGTGCGGCTCGCTAATCTGAAATCGGGCGGGCTCGACCTGATCGAGCGCGTGCTGGCGACCGACCTGAAGGACGTGCGCGCCGACTCGCGGCTGAAGGTGTCGAGCGCGATCGAGCTCGGCTATCAGGGCATCACGCTCAACATCGGCAAGGACAAGGCCAAGGGTCCGCTGAGCCAATCCGCCAAGGTGCGGCAGGCGCTTGATCTCTCGATCGACCGCGAGGCGATCAACCAGGTCGTGTTCAACGGTGAGTTCAAGCCTGGAAACCAGTGGGTCAGCCCGGATCATCCCTACTATCAGAAGGATTTTCCGATCCGCCCGCGCGATGTCGCAAAGGCCAAGGCGCTGTTGAAGGAGGCCGGCGTGACGCCGCCGGTCAGCGTCGATTTCATGGTGCCGAAGGGGCCCGAGACCGAGGGCACCGCACAGGTCATCCAGTCGATGGCGGCGGAAGCCGGCTTCGACATGAAGATCCGCGTCACCGAGTTCGCGACGTCGCTGAAGCAGGCCGAGGCCGGCGAATACCAGGCCTATATGCTGGCGTGGAGCGGCCGCATCGATCCGGACGGCAACTCCTATGTCTTCCTGCACAAGGACGCGCCGCAAAACTACAGCGCCTGGGCCAATCCGGAGGCCGACAAGGCGCTCGACGATGCCCGCCTCACCACCGACATGGCGCAGCGCAAGGCAATCTACGCCAAGCTCACCAAGCTCGAACTTGAGGACGAGGCCATTCTCTATATCTATCATCGCCGTATCATCATCGCGCACACCACCAAGCTCGACGGCTACAAGCAGATGCCCGACGGCCTCGTGCGCGTGGTCGGATTGAAGCTGAAGTGATCGCGCCGGTGTCCGGGACACGAGCATCGTCATGCTGAACTTCCTCGCCAAGCGGCTGGTTCAGATCGTGCCGACGCTGTTCTTTGTCTCGGTGCTGATCTTCTCGCTGCAGCATCTGCTGCCGGGCGATCCGGCGCTGGTGATGGCCGGCGAGGAGCGCGATCCGGCGGTGATCGCGCAGATCCGCGCGCAGTACCACCTCGATCAGCCGATCCCGGTGCAGTACGTCTACTGGATCAAGGGCGTGCTGTCGGGCGATTTCGGCGAGTCCCTGCGCAACAAGATGCCGGTGCTGGAGCTGATCGCGCAGAAGCTGCCGGTGACGCTGCAGCTTGCCGCCATGGCGATCGCGATCGCCTTCCTGATCGGGATTCCTGCGGGCATCGTCTCGGCGGTGAAGAAAGGCACCGCCTGGGATTACGGCGCCAATCTGTTTGCGCTGTGGGGCATCTCGACGCCGAACTTCTGGCTCGGCATCATGCTGATCTTCCTGTTCTCGATCGAACTCGGCTGGCTGCCGGCCTCCGGCTATGTGCCGCTGACCGAGAACTGGCGCGCCAGCCTCGCCGCCACCATCATGCCGGCCTTCGTGCTCGGCAATGCAATCGCCGCGATCCTGATGCGGCACACAAGAAGCGCCATGCTCCAGGTGCTGGAGAGCGACTATGTCCGCGCCGCGCGCGCCAAGGGCCTGTCCGAGCGCACGGTCATCCTCAAGCACGCGATGCGCAACGCGCTGACCCCGATCATCACGCTCGGCGCGCTCGAACTCGGCACGCTGCTGTCGGGCGCGGTTCTCACCGAACAGATCTTCTCGATCCCGGGCTTCGGCAAGCTGATCGTCGATGCCGTGTTCAACCGCGACTATGCCGTTGTGCAGGGCGTGGTGCTGACGACGGCGACGATCTACATCACGCTCAATTTGATCGCCGACATCGCCTATATCCTCGTCAACCCGCGGCTGAGGGGCTGACCGGATGACGGACACAGCATTCCCGACATCAGCTTCACTCGCCGCCGCCGAGACGCTGGAAAGCCCGGCACGGCGCGCCTGGCGGCGGCTGATCCGGCGCAAGGGCGCCGTGCTCGGCCTTGCCGTGATCGCGCTCTTCATCCTGCTCGCGGTGTTCGCGCCGCTGATCGTTCCCTATGATCCGATCGCCACGAGCTGGTCGCTGGTGCGCAAGGCGCCGTCGGCACAGCACTGGTTCGGCACCGACGAGCTCGGCCGCGACGTGCTCGCCCGCGTCGTGTACGGCGCCCGCGCCTCGCTGCTCGCCGGCGTCATCTCGGTCGGCATCGCGCTTGCGATCGGCGTGCCGCTCGGCCTCGTCGCCGGCTATCGCGGCGGCTTCATCGACGCCCTGATCAGCCGCATCACCGATGCGATGCTGGCCTGCCCGTTCCTGATCCTGGCGATCGCGCTCGCCGCCTTCCTCGGCCCGAGCCTCGGCAATGCGATGATCGCGATCGGTGTCTCGGCGACCCCGATCTTCATCCGCCTGACCCGCGGCCAGGTGATGAGCGTCAAGGTCGAGGATTATGTCGAGGCGGCCCGCGCCATGGGCAATCCGCGCTGGCGCATCGCACTGGTCCACATCCTGCCCAACATCCTGCCGGCGCTGCTGGTGCAGGCCACACTGTCGATCGCGGCCGCGATCATCGCCGAGGCCGCGCTGTCCTTCCTCGGCCTCGGCCAGCAGCCGCCGGCACCGTCCTGGGGCAGCATGCTCAACGCCGCGCAACGCTTCCTGACCAGCGCGCCATGGATGGCGATCTGGCCGGGGCTCGCGATCTTTCTGGTCGTGCTCAGCTTCAACCTGGTCGGTGATGGCCTGCGCGACGCGCTGGACCCGAAGGCGCGGTGAGGCGTCGCCATCGCTGCCGCGGCGAGCGCAGTGTCTGACCCGTCATCCTGAGGTGGCCGCTTCTTCAGCGGCCCTCGAAGGATCGACGGCCGCCAGCCGGGCCGTGCATCCTTCGAGGCTCGCTTTGCTCGCACCTCAGGATGACGGGGAAAGTCGGCGACGTCCCAGCCGCGTCATTGCGAGCGAAGCGAAGCAATCCATCGGGCCACGTATGCGGAGCGATGGATTGCTTCGTCGCTTCGCTTCTCGCAATGACGGCGGCTAGTTTCTCCGAGAGCTAAATCACCACTTCCCGCAACACCCTGCGGCAATCCATCTCGTATTCGAGATCGACCACCGGCGGGCGGCAGAAGTGCCAAGTCAGGCCGGAGCGCGTGGCGCCGCGGCGGACCAGCTCATCGACGACCACGGGATGGATGTCGTGCACGGTGTAGGCCTGCACTGCCGTCGTCTCCTGCCAGCCGAAGCTGAACTCGGCCAGGCGCCGCTCCATCTCGCCGGCGGTGAAGCGGACCTTCTCCCGCCACGCGCCAGGGCTGAGATCGCGATAGCAGACGATGCGATCGGGGTAGCTGGCGGTACCGCTGCGGGCCTCGGCGCCGCCTGCGATCACGAAGGACGGCGAGGTGCTCGTGCTCGGCCGCGTGAACGAGAACGCATAAAACGACGGCTCGGCCGGCGGATCGATCTCGGGACAGACGTTGCTGCGCGCCACCGGATTGATGGTGCCGTCGAACAGGCCCCATTCCGCGAGCGTCTTGACGTAGTGCTGGTTGAAGGCGCGAAAGCCGTCCTCGGTGAAGGCGGCCGGCGAACGCAATTCGCAGGCGCAGAACGAGGTCAGCGGCCGCCCCGCCTCCTTGATGTAGGCCGCGATCCGCGCAAAGCCCGCCGCGAGCGGCACCAGGCGATCGAAGCGGACCCGCTCGATCTCATAGCCCGCGTTCGCCTGCGCGCCGCTTGAATATTGGAATACGGCCGGAATGAACCGGTAATTGCCCGCCGCAAACTCGCTCGCCATGGCTGTTTCCTCCGGATTTCTTGCGGCGAGTGCTTCCTGCCCGCCTATCGGCGAAGGCTATCACGAGACAAAGAAAAGGCGGCAATGGCTTTCGCCAGTGCCGCCTTCCCTGCGAGCATGAGCCTGGAGGGTTCAGGTTGGTTTCAATGCGCCGCCGCGGCCTTCGAGCTCGTAGTCGGCGATCTGCTTGGCACGGTCGGAACGGGCCGCGGCCTGGTGGTCGGTCGCGATCACCGTGTAGACCATCGGCAGCACGAACAGGGTGAACAGCGTGCCGATCGTCATGCCGGTGACGACGACAAGCCCGATCGAGAAGCGGCTGGCGGCGCCGGCGCCCGAGGCGGTGAGCAGCGGCAGCAGGCCGGTGACCATGGCCGCCGTCGTCATCAGGATCGGACGCAGACGAATCCGGGCCGACATCTCGATCGCCGAACGGCGGTCCAGGCCCTCGTTGAGCTGCAGCTCGTTGGCGAACTCCACCATCAGGATGCCGTGCTTGGTGATCAGTCCGACCAGCGTCAGCAGGCCCACCTGGGTGTAGATGTTCATGGTGGCGACGCCGAAGAACAGCGGGATCAAGGCGCCGACGATCGCCATCGGCACCGAGATCATGATCACGAACGGATCGCGCAGGCTCTCGAACTGCGCCGCCAGCACCAGGAAGATGATGATGATGGCGAACGCGAAGGTGACTAGGAGCTGGTTGCCCTCATGGACGTATTGCCGGGAGTCGGCCAGGAAGTCGTAGCTGAAGCCGGACGGCAGCTTCTTGGCTTCACCCTGCAGGAACTCCACCGCCTGGCCCATCGAGACGCCGGGCATCGGCACGGCCTGGAAGGTCGACGAGTTGAGCTGGTTGTAGTGGGTCAGCGCGTTCGGATCGACGCCGGTCTCGACCGAGACCACCGTCGACAGCCGCACCAGCTGCCCGGTCGCGGTCGGGACGTAGTAGTTGTCGAACGACTCCGGCGCGAGCCGGTTGGCGCGCGGCACCTGCGGAATCACCTGGTAGGAGCGGCCTTCCAGATTGAAGCGGTTGACGTAGTTGCCGCCGAGCAGCGTCGCCAGCGCGCCGCCGATCGACTGCATGGTGATGCCGAGGTCGCTCGCCTTGGAGCGATCGACCTTCACCCGGACCACCGGCTGGTTGAAGTCGAGGTCGCTATCGGTGACGATGAACAGGCCGCTCTTGCGCGCCGCGTCCTTCAGCTTGTTCATCTGATCGAACACCTGCTGGAAGCCGGCCGTCGACGAGATCACCATCTGCACCGGCAGACCGCCGGGGCCGCCGGGCAGCGGCGGCAGGCTGAACGCGAACGCGCTGACGCCTTCGATCTTCGACAGCTCGGCCTGCACCAGCGGTTGCAGCGTCTGAGCCGAGCGCTTGCGCTCATCCCACGGCTTGAGCAGCATGCCGGCGAAGCCGCCCTGCGGACCGGTGATGCCGTTCAGGATGAACCGCAGATCGGTCTCGGGAAACTTCTGGAACTCCTTGTCCATCTTGTCGCCGTAGAAATCGATGTAGTCGATATTGGCGTATTTCGGAGCCTTGGTGATCGCAAACACGATGCCCTGGTCTTCCTGCGGCGCCAGCTCCTTCTGGATGTGCATATAGAGGAAGCCGACCAGGCCGAGGATGGTCAGGGCGAACAGCGCCGTGATCGGGCGGTAGTCGAGCGAGCGATCGAGCATGCGGCCATAGCCGCGCGTCATCGCGCCGAACACGCGATTGACCAGCCTGGAGAAACGGCCCTCTTCCGTGCTCTTGAGGAATACCGAGCACATCATCGGCGACAGCGTCAGCGCGATCACGCCCGACACGATCACCGAGCCGGCCAGCGTGAAGGCGAATTCGCGGAACAGCGTGCCGGTGACACCGCCAAGGAAGCCGATCGGCGCGTACACCGCAGCCAGCGTGATCGTCATGGAGACGACGGGGCCGACGATCTCGCGTGCACCTTTCAGCGATGCCTGCACGGGTGGCAGGCCCTCCTCGAGATGTCGATGGATGTTCTCCACCACCACGATGGCGTCGTCGACCACGAGGCCGATCGCGAGCACCATCGCCAGCAGCGTCAGCAGGTTGAAGCTGAAGCCGGCGGCCAGCATCAGGATGCAGACGCCAACCAGCGACAGCGGAATGGTGACCACGGGAATGATCACGGAACGGAACGACGCCAGGAACAGGAAGATGACGACGACGACGATCAGGACCGCTTCGCTCAGCGTCTTCTCGACCTCGTCGATCGACGATTGAATGAACTTGGTGGAGTCGTAGGCCACCTTCATCTTCATCGACGGCGGCAGGTTGCGCTCGAGATCGGGGAACAGCGCGCGCACGCCCTTCACCAGGCTCAGCGGGTTGCCCTGCGGCGTCGCCTTGATGCCGATGAAGATCGCATGCTCGCCGTTGAAGGCGACGCTGGCGTCGGTCGACTGCGCCGCGAGCTCCACCGTCGCGATGTCCTCGATCCGCACGAAGCCGCCGTCCTTCGACTTCACGATCATTCGCTTGAACTGATCGATGTTCTGAAGGTCGGTATTGGCCGAGACGTTGGAGACGATGAAGAAGCCCTTGGTCTGGCCGGCGGCCGCCTGGAAGTTGTTGGCGGCAATCGCAGCCGCAACGTCGTTGGGCGACACGCCGCGTCCGGCCATGCGCGTCGGATCGAGCCAGACGCGCATCGCAAAGGTCTGGCCGCCGAGGATGTCGGCCGATGCGACGCCGTCGACCGTCGAGAGCACCGGCTGCACGACGCGGGTCAGATAGTCGGAGATTGCCGATCCGGTCAGTTCTTCACTGGAGAAGCCGAGATACATCACGGCGATGGTGTCGCCGGTCGCCTTGGTCACGACCGGATCGAAGGCCTCCTTCGGGATCAGGTATTTGACCGAGTTGACCTTGGCGAGCACCTCGGTCAGCGCCTGGTTCGGATCGTGATTGAGCTTGACGTAGACCTGGATCGTCGAGGTGCCGAGCACCGAGTTCGACGTCATGTAGTCGACGCCTTCGGCCGACGCGACGGCCTGCTCGATCGGCGTGGTGATGAAGCCGTTGATCAGCTCCGGCGACGCGCCGGGATACGACGTCGTGATCGTCACCACGGTGTTCGAGAGATTCGGATATTGCCGGATCGGCAGCACCATCGCCGCGCGCAAGCCGATCAAGAGGATCAGCAGGCTGACGACGACCGACAGCACCGGGCGCTTGATGAAAATATCAGTGAAGGCCATCGCCAACTCGATTCGTGTTGTCTGCCGGTTGCGGCAACATGTGGCGGAGGGCCGACCGGCCCTCCGGGTTTATGATCGGAATTAGTAGCGCGGCGGCTCGGCCGGAACCGGCGGCGGCGGATCGTTCGAGATCGCGACCGCCATGCCCGATTGCAGCTTGATCTGGCCGACGGCCACGACCTTGTCCCCGGCCTTCAGGCCCTTGAGGATCTCGACGCGGCCTTCGACGCGGTTGCCCGTCTTCACGAAGGTGCGGTCCGCGGTCAGGGTGGTCTTGCCGTCCTCGCCCTTCTTCTCGGTGATCAGGAACACGGAGTCGCCGTACAGCGTGTAGTCGACCGCGGTCTCGGGAATGGTCACGACCGGCGGCTTCGCGGGCAGCACGATCGTGGTGGTCGCGAACATGCCGGGCTTCAGGATGCTGTCCGGATTCTGGATCGTGGCCTGGACCCGGATGTTGCGGGTGTCGGTCGCGATCTGCGGCTCGATGGTCGTGATCTTGCCCTCGAAGGTGCGGCCCGGATAGGCATCGACTGCGATCCGGACGGCCTGGCCGACCTTGATCTGCGAGCTCTGCTTCTCGGTCACGGTCAGGTTGGCGTACAGCACCGACAGATCGGTCAGCGACACGATCTGCGTGCCGGCCGTCAGATACTGGCCGACTTCAACCTGACGAACGCCGAGATCGCCTTCGAACGGTGCTCGCACCAGCTTCTGCGAGATCAGCGCCTCGGTCTTGGCGATGCCGGCCTTGGCCTGGTCGTAGGTCGCCTGCGCCGTGTCGACGGTCGACTGCGGGCCGAACTGGCGCGACGCGAGCTGCTTCGCGCGGTCGAGCTGCTGCTCGCCCACGGTCGCCTGCGCCTTGAAGCTCGCGAGGTCGCCCTGCTCCGGCGCGTCGAACAGCTGCACCAGCGGCGTACCTGCCTTCACGTGGCTGCCGGCGGTGAACTGGATCTCGGTGATGCGGCCCGGCACGTCGGTCGTGACGTTGACCTGGTGCACCGCGACGAGATCGCCGACGGCGGTCAGAAGATTCGGAATCACCTCGGTCTTCGCCTCGACGGCCGACACGTTCGACGGCGGCGGCTTATTGTTGGCGAAGAACTGCGCGATCATGTGGCTGCGGAAGGCGTTGAAGCCGACCAGCGCGCCGACCAGCAGGGCCAGCAACAGCCCTACGATGATGAACCAGCGCACCATGCGAACAGGACGCTTGGCTTGCTTCTCCTTGATCGGTTGCCCCGAGATGTGGCTTTCGGTCTGAATATTCATGTCATGCACTTTCTGCAGTTACCGACGATCCTGCGCTCGGCGACGGCTGGCGGCCCAAATGAGTTGAAATTGCGGCTTCGGTAAGTCCGATGCCGCGAAGAATGAACTGGCAAAGCTGCTGCTCGGCCGCGGCGGCATCGCCATAGGGGAGACACGGTGTCGCAGGCAGCTGCGTCAGCGCAGCCATAAGCACGGTGTGATGCGCAAACCAGAACAGGTTGAGCGGCTCGTCGCCGATCCGCGTCGCCTCGCCGGCGGCGATCGCCCGCTCGAGCGAGGCGGCGAAGGTCGGGCCGATCAGCTTGCCGACCTTGTCGTAGAGCAGGCGCGCAAACTCGCCGTCGTCGAGATGGCTCGTCACCATCAGCCGCATCCGCTGCGCCTCTTCCTGATCCGGCGCATCGCGCAGCTGCATGAAGTGGCCGACCATGCCCTGCACCAGTTCGACCAGCGTCGCGGTCGAGGGTTCCTGCCCGAGCAGATGCGCGAGATCGGGATCCGCCTCGCACTCCTCGGCAAGGATCTCGGCGTACAGCGCAGCCTTCGACGGGAAGTGCTTGAACAGCAGCCCTTCCGAAATGGCAGCCGCGGCCGCCACGCTCTTCGTCGTGGTGCCGGCAAAGCCGTTCCGGGCGAAACATCGCTTTGCGGCACTCAGGATCAACTGACGCCGCAAGTCACTCGTCATGCGTAAGGTAGACATTTGGGTCGTGAGTAATCACTCACTTTACCAAAAGTCAAGGTTCTATTGCACCGCGAAAGCCACTTTAAATTGGAGTGTGGCCGATCGACCCTCGAATACGATTCACAATGTAAGTGCCGTCACGACTGGACAGCACACGCTCCAGATTGGCCCCGTCGATCTTCGCGCTGGCGAACCGCGGTCCTGCCGTAACATCCTGTAAAGACGAAGCAAAAGCCTCGACCTCAGCCATCGTGCTGATCGCCCGGCTATCTCCGATACCACAGGCCTTGGCAACACCGACGAGGTCGGCGGTTCCACCGGTATGGCTGGTCTGGCCGCCGGTCTCGCCATAGGCCTCATTGTCCAGCACGATGATCGAGAGGTTTTTGGGCTGCTGCAGGCCGACGGTCGCAAGGCTCCCCATCCCCATCAGCATCTCGCCGTCGCCGGTGATCACGACGACCGGCAGGGTCGGCTGGGCCAGCGCGAGGCCGAGCCCGATCATCACGGCGCCGCCCATGCCGCCCCAGAGATAGAAATTGCGGTCATGGTCGCCGGCGGCGGCGATGTCATAGGTCGAGGCGCCGAGGCCGCCGATCGCAAAGGCGCCCTTGCGGTCCCTCAGCAACTCGAACACGACGGCGCGGCGGTCGAGGAGATTGGCTTTGCTCATTTGGTGAAGACCTTTGCCCCGATCAGGCGCTGCGACAGCAGGACGGCGGTGGGCGTGCAGGCGTTGTAGGCCTGCGCTGCGCCGGCTTCGACGACTTCGCGCACCTCGCCGGGATGCGAGGCGCGCAACACCTTGATCCCCGACAATTCGAGAATGCCTTGCGTGTTCGAGCCCATCGGCACCTGCCATGGATTGAACTCGCCCCATTCGCCGCGCATCGTCACCAGGGTGAGGAACGGCAGGCGGAAGATCTGCACCAGCGACAGCATGTTGATGCAGTTGCCGACCCCGCTCGACTGCATCAGCAGCACGCCGCGCTGGCCGCCGGCCCAGGCGCCTGCGAGCAGCGCCACGCCCTCCTCCTCGGTCGTCAGCGCAATTCCGCGCATCGCGGACGAACCCAGCACCCGCTCGATCAGTTCCGAATGCCCGGCGTCCGGCACGTAGGGCACCTGGCGCACCTCGAAGCGCTGCAATATCGAGAAGATCTCCTCGGGCCAGGAGGCCGCGGTGTCGGCACGGGCATGCATTGGCGTTTCCGGCTCTCTATTGATTGTTTGGCCGCGACTGTAGAGGGGCGCGCGCGCTTCATCAAAGCGCAAAACCGCATATGGCTCTGCGATTTACTCGCATCACGCGACGCGCTCCGGGCCCGTTGCCGATGCCTGCAAATTGTGTTGCGCGGCCGCCGCCCGGGGCTTACGATAGTTGCAAATGAAACTAATTGGGTTGGATGCGCCATGAACGGACACGCGCCAGAGCTGGCTGACGGCTTCGACCTCGAGAAGCTGACGCCGGAGTTCTACGCCGACCCCTACCCGACCTATCGCGCGCTGCGCGAGACCGCGCCGGTCAAGCTAATGCCGAATGGCTGCTACTTCCTCACCCGCTACGACGACCTCATCGCCGCCTACAAGAACACCAAGGCGTTCTCCTCCGACAAGAAGAAGGAGTTCCTGCCGAAATACGGCAACTCGCTGCTCTACGAGCACCACACCACGAGCCTCGTCTTCAACGATCCGCCGGCGCACACCCGCGTGCGGCGGCTGATCATGGGCGCCTTGTCGCCGCGGGCGATCGCCGGCATGGAGCCGGACTTGATCGCGCTGGTCGACAGCCTGCTCGATCGGATCGCGACCAAGGAGCGCTTCGAGCTGATCGGCGATTTCGCCTCGGCTATTCCGGTCGAGGTGATCGGCAATCTGCTCGACGTGCCGCACGACGAGCGCGAGCCGCTGCGCGACTGGTCGCTGGCGATTCTCGGTGCGCTGGAGCCCGTGATCGGCAAGGAGGCGTTCGACCGCGGCAACAATGCGGTGAAGGATTTCCTCGCCTATCTCGAAACCCTGGTCGAACGACGCCGCGGCAGACCGGGCAATCCCGAACGCGATGTGCTGACCCGGCTGATCCAGGGCGAGGACAGTGGCGAGCGGCTGACCGCAAAGGAATTGCTGCACAATTGCATCTTCCTGCTCAACGCCGGCCACGAGACCACGACCAATCTGATCGGCAACGGCCTCGTGACGCTCACCCAAAATCCGGATCAGAAGCAGCGGCTGATCGCGCAGCCCGAGCTGATCAAGACCGCGGTCGAGGAGATGCTGCGCTACGAAAGCTCGAACCAGCTCGGCAACCGCATGATCGTGGAAGAGACCGAGCTCGGCGGCATCAAGCTGCCACCCGGCACGCTGGTCACGCTGTGCATCGGCGCCGCCAACCGCGACCCCGCACAATTCCCCAACCCCGAAAGCTTCGACGTCGCGCGCACGCCGAACCGCCATCTCGCCTTCGGCACCGGCGCGCATCAATGCGCCGGCATGGCGCTGGCGCGCCTCGAAGGCGCGATCGCGATCTCGCGCTTCCTGGCTCGCTTTCCGAACTATGTGCTCGATGGCGAGCCGGTGCGCGGCGGCCGGGTGCGCTTCCGCGGCTTCCTCAGCGTGCCCTGCAGCATCAGCGCATAGGACAGGCATTATCCCCTGCGAATTTGGCCGGCTGCTCGACTTCCCTGTGGAGGAACTGATGCCCACATCAACGGTAGGCGCGGATTGATGTAATCTCTCCTACGCTGCAGCGGGAGTGACGCATGATGAATGCACTGGTCACTGATTTCCTCGCAACCGAAGCCCAGTTCGGCACCTACAATTACGAGCCGATCGGGGTCGTGCTGTCCCGCGGCGAAGGCGTCTGGGTCTGGGACACCGACGGCAACCGCTATCTCGACTGCCTCTCCGCCTATTCGGCCGTGAGCCAGGGCCACTGTCATCCGAAGATCCTGGCGGCAATGATCGAGCAGGCGCATCGGCTGACGCTGACCTCGCGTGCCTTCCACAACGACCAGCTCGCTCCCTTCTACCGCGAGCTTGCGGAGCTGACCGGCTCGCACAAGGTGCTGCCGATGAACAGCGGCGCCGAGGCGGTGGAGAGCGCGATCAAGTCGGTGCGCAAATGGGCCTACGAGGTCAAGGGCGTGCCCGATGGGCAGGCCGAGATCATCGTCTGCGCCAATAATTTTCACGGACGCACGCTCGGCATCGTCGGCTTCTCGACCGACGCCGGGTCGCGCGACCATTTCGGCCCATTCGCGCCGGGCTTCAAGATCATCCCGTTCGGCGATGCCGCAGCGCTCGAGCAGGCGATCACGCCGAACACCGCCGCTTTCCTGGTCGAGCCGGTCCAGGGCGAGGCCGGCGTCATCATTCCTCCGGTGGGCTATTTCGCCCGTGTGCGCGAGCTGTGCACCGCGCACAATGTGATGCTGGTGCTCGACGAGATCCAGACCGGGCTCGGCCGCACCGGCAAGCTGCTCGCCGAGCAGCACGAGGGCATCGAGGCCGACGTCACGCTGCTCGGCAAGGCGCTGTCGGGCGGCTTCTATCCGGTGTCGGCGGTGCTCTCCAACAACGCCGTGCTCGGCACGTTGCGGCCGGGCCAGCACGGCTCGACCTTCGGCGGCAATCCGCTGGCCTGTGCGGTGGCACGCGCAGCGCTGCGCGTGCTGGTCGAGGAAGGGATGATCGAGAACGCCGCGCAACAGGGTGCACGCTTTCTCGCCGGATTGCAGGACATCCGCGCCAACGTGATCCGCGAGGTGCGCGGGCGCGGGCTGATGCTGGCGATCGAATTACATCCGGAAGCCGGCGGTGCCCGCCGCTACTGCCTGGCGCTGCAGGCGCGCGGCATCCTCGCCAAGGACACCCACGAGCACACCATCCGCATCGCGCCGCCCCTGGTGATCACGGCCGATCAGGTCGACTGGGCGTCGGAGCGGATCGCGGCCGCCCTGACGCAGGATATCTCCTGACGGTTCCCTGCGTCGGAAGACCGCAGAACTGGTTGCGATCTTCAAGAACGATTTCAACGTCCATGCGTTGAAGCTCTGCGGGCAGGGATGGACGGAGAGCCACGCTCATGTCTTCCCGGCGCGCAGGACTTATTGTACTTTTGATTGGTGCCTCAATGCTCGCGACGAGCGGCGGTGCGTCCGCCCAGCCGCACGTCAAGGGTGGACCGGCGGCACGCCCAGCCGCGCCGCCGGCGATGGCGCGTCCTGCCGCGCCGATGGTCCACGCCGCCCCGCCCGCAATGGCGAGACCGCCTGCAATGGCGCGGCCACAAGCTATGGCTCGGCCCGCCGCACCCGCGTTCCACGCGCCGCAGCGACCGGCGATGGCGCCGCGCCCGGCGCCGCATTTCGCCGCCCCGTCAGTGCGCCAGGCTCCCCGTATCGCCGCGCCGCACGTTGCAACGCAACGGCCCGAATTCCGTCGCGGGGCACCGCCGCAGCGCCCGGCTCCCCATGTGGCCGCGCCATCGCGCCCGAGCCCGCCGTCGCGCTTGAGCGAGCGGCCGTCGCCGACGGAGCGAATTCAACAGCGCGCGCAACAGCGGCAGCAGCTGATCCAGCAACGCCAACAGACCGCGCAGCAGCGGCAGCGTGACACGCTGTCGCGCCAGACCGCCGAGCGGCAGACCCGGATCGATCGCCTGCAGCAACGCGTGCAGCAGTTGCAGTCGCAGAAGGTTCAGGGCGCACGCGCGCAACGCGCCCACGACCGCGCCCTGCAGGCACAGAACCGCCTGCTGCAACGCGAGCAGCGCTCACAGCAAGCCGACCTTGCCCGCCAGCAGCGATTGGCACCGGCCACGACGGTTGGGGCCGCAACCGCGACCACAGCCGCGACGCATGCGGCTCAGCGCGAGCGATTTGCCGCGCACTTCCGCGACCAGGCCGGAGCGCAAAGCCAGGCGGCACTTGCGATGCGCCAGGGCGGCTGGGCGCCCCGCAATGCCTGGCGGCGCGGCCATCGCGCGGCGTTCGTGGCGTGGCTTGGTCCGGTGTTCCTGCCTTACGCCTATTCGGACATCTTCGACTACACGTTCTGGTCCTATGCCTACGAGCCCGGCTATTGGGCCTATGCGTATGACGACTTCGTCGACACCGTGTTCTGGGACACCAACAGTCCCTATTCGGCCTATGCCAGCATCGAGCCTGGCGACTATCCGGCGACCGCAGGCCGCACGCGGTCCCGTCAGCGCGCCGACACCAGCCCGCAGGCGATCAAGCAGCTGTGCGGTGAACCGGACAAGGGCGTCACGGCCTGGCCGCTCGCCGACATCGCGCGTGCGGTGCGGCCGACCCAGCAGCAGCGCGCCCTGCTCGACGACTTGAAGACGGCCGCAACGCGGGCCGCCAATGTCTTCAAGGACACTTGCAGCGACACCTACGCGTTGACGCCAACCGGCCGCTTGCGGTCGATGCAAAACCGCATCAGCGCGACGCTCGAGGCGATCAAGATCGTGCGGCCCGCGCTGGAGAATTTCTACAGCTCGCTCAACGACGAGCAACAGGCCCGCTTCAACGCGCTCGGCCCGCATGTCGGCGAGCGTTCGCCGCAACAGCAGGAAACAACCGCGCAATCCGGCAATTGCGGCGATTCGAAATCCGACCTGGCGCAGCTGCCGATCAACCGGATCGAGTCCTCGCTCCACCCGGCGGGCAAGCAAAAGGAAGCGCTCGACCGCCTCAGCGATGCGACCGCAAAAGCCATCGCGGACCTGCAGGCCGCCTGCCCCAACGACATCCCGCTGACGCCGGTCGGACGACTGGAGGCGATGCAGCACCGGCTCGAGGCCATGCAGAAGGCCGCCAAGCTGATCGAGCCTGCGCTGGACAAATTCTATGCCTTGCTGAGCAGCGAGCAGAAGGCACGCTTCAACACCCTGGAGCGGGTCGCGAGCCCCTGAGGCCTGCGATCCCGACCGCCCCGTCTTGCGTTTGCCGCCGCCCCGCAGCAATGTTTGGCACCGGCATCCCTAAGCGATGCCGAACGGCGGGGCGGGGATGAAACGGGGTTGGACGAACATCGGCGAGCTGCGCGAGCGCTGGGGCGATTCCCTGCTGACCGTGCTCACCATCCTGATGCTTGTCATGATGTTCGTGGTGGCGCCGCTGCAGGCATTGGGCCTGTTCGAGTTCCAGATTTTTGAGCTGCTGCTCGCGCTGGTCCTGGTCGGCGGCGTCTTCCTGATGTCTGGCAGCACGGTCGCGGTCGTCACGATGCTGGTCGCGCTCGTCATGATCGTCACGGGCGGAATCCTGCGGCTGCGCTCACCTTCGATTGTCGATCTCAACCTGTTCGCCGGCTCGTGGCTGCTCGTCGGCCTGACCATGGCCGTGACGGTGGCGCGCGCGACGTTCGCACCGGGCCGCGTCACCTATCATCGCGTGATCGGTGCCGTCCTGCTCTATCTCACGGTCGCCGTGATCTTCGCGGCGCTCTACACCTTTGTCGGCACGCTGAGGCCCAACGCGTTTCCCGGCATGAAAGTCGAAGACAGCCCGGCGCTGGCGAGCCGGGTGATCTATTTCAGCTTCGCTACGCTCACGACCACGGGGTATGGCGACGTCGCGCCGCTGCATCCGATCGCACGAAGCCTGTGCAATCTCGAAGCGATCTTCGGCCAGCTCTATCCGGCAACGCTGCTGGCGCGGCTCGTCACCCTGGAGATCGAGCACCGCAACGAGGAGTCCTGATGACGCGGTGAGCAGTCCGCACATCTCAGGGAGCGATCGACCAGCTACCTGAACCGCAGGTTTGCGCGCGAAAGCTGGCTGATCGACGAGCACCCCATCAGCCGCATGTCTCGCACCAGCTCGGCCTGCATGAGACCAAGCGCACGCTCGACTCCCGCCTGGCCCGCGGACGCAAGCGGATAGAGATAGAACCGTCCGACGCCAACGGCCTTGGCGCCCAACGACAGCGCCTTCAGCACATGGCTGCCGCGCTTGATGCCGCCGTCCATCATCACGTCGATACGGTCACCCACAGCATCAACGACTTCAGCCAGCTGATCGAACGCCGCCCGGGAGCCGTCGAGCTGCCGGCCGCCATGGTTGGACAGGATGATGCCAGTGCAGCCGATCTCAACGGCACGTTTGGCATCGTCAACCGACATGATCCCCTTCAGGCAGAACTGCCCGTTCCACTCCCGGACCATTTTGGCGACGTCGTCCCATGTCATGGCGGGATCGAGCATTTCGGTGAAATACCGCCCGATCGACATCGCGCCGCCGCTCATGTCGACATGCTCGTCAAGTTGCGGCAGCTTGAAGCTTTCATGGGTGACATAGTTGATGGCCCATGCCGGCTTGATGGCAAATTGCAGCATGCCGCCAAGTGTCAGCTTGAACGGAATTGAGAACCCGGTGCGCAGATCGCGCTCGCGATTGCCGCCGGTGATGCTGTCGACGGTCAACATCATCACATTGACGCCGGCCTGCTTGGCGCGCTGCATCATCGCGGTGTTCAGGCCGCGATCCCGATGGAAGTAGAACTGATAGACCTGCGGCGTATCGTGCGCCTTGCGCAACTCCTCCAGACTCACAGTACCAAGTGAAGACACGCCGAACATCGTACCGTACTTCGCAGCCGCCGCGGCGACGGCCCGTTCGCCCTGATGGTGGAACAGGCGCTGCAGCGCGGTCGGCGAGCAATAGAATGGCGTTGCCAGCTTCTGGCCCATCACGGTGACGGAGAGATCGACGTTCTCGACGCCGCGCAGGACATTGGGCACCAGATCGCAGCGCTCGAAGCTCGCGGTGTTCTGGCGCAGCGTCGCCTCATCATCCGCCGCACCATCGATATAGTCGAAGATCGGCCCCGGAAGCCGCCGTCGCGCCAGCTCCCGGAAGTCGTGGAAATTGTGACAGTCGCTCAGACGCATATCATGCTCCGAATATCCGGATCGCGGCGTGCCACGGCTCTTCTGCACCGTGACGCTCAGCACCAACCGGAATAACGGGCACGCCTCGGCTTGTCCACCGAACCGGGCTGGCGGGTCAAACCACCGTCCGGTGGCGCGCGATGCAGGTCCGCAGCACCTCGTCCAGCGGCCGGCTCCACCAGTCATTCGAGAAGATCTCGATCTCGGAATAGCCGGCAAAGCCCTGCGCCTCGACCGCCGCGCGCACCGACTTGATGTCGATGACGCCGTCGCCCATCATGCCGCGGTCGTTGAGGATGTCCTTGGTCGGCACCAGCCAGTCGCAGACATGGAACGCGAGCAGGCGATCCTTGCCGGCGCGCGCGATCTGGGTCATCAGCTCCGGATCCCACCAGATGTGATAGACGTCGAGCGCGACGCCGATCGCGCCGCTGCGGGCAGGATCGAGCGCATCGCAGATGTCGAGCGCGTGCTTCGTCGTGTTCACGCAGGCACGGTCGGCCGCGTAGGCCGGATGCAGCGGCTCGATCGCGAGCGGCAATTTCGCCTGCCGGGCATAGTCCAGCATCTCGGCGATGCCGTCATGCACCTGGTTGCGCGCCGCCGCGATGTCCTTCGAGGCCGTGCTGCCCGGCCGCGAATATTGCGGCAGGCCGCCGACCACGAGCACGATGCAGGAGGCGCCGAGCGCTGCCGCCTCGTCGACCGCACGGCGGTTGTCGTCACGCGCCTCGCTGCGATGTGCGTCATCGGCCGTGAACATGCCGCCGCGGCAATAGCCCGAGAGATCAAGTCCGGCGTCCTTGACCGCGCGCACGGCACGGTCGAGCCCGACGGAAGCGACCTGGTCGCGCCAGGGATCGATGGCGCGGATACCATGGCGCGCGCAGGCCTCGACGATGGCGAGAAGATCGCCCTGCCTGCGGACCGTCGCCGTGTTCAGCGACAGCCAGCGGTGGTCATTGGAAAAATCGCGCATCAGGCGTCGATGCCGCGGGTGGTCAGGATAGCCTGCATCCGTCGTGTCGCGAGCTCCGGATCGGCGAGCAACCCCGCCTGGTCGGCCAGCCGGAACAGCTCGGCGAGATGCAGGGTCGAACGCCCGCTCTCCTGTCCGCCGACCATGGTGAAGTGATCCTGATGTCCGTTGAGATAGGCCATGAACACGATGCCGGTCTTGTAGAAGCGCGTCGGCGCCCTGAAGATGTGGCGCGACAGCGGCACCGTCGGCCCGAGCACGTCGTGGAAGCCGGCCTCATCGCCTGCGGCCAGACGTGACAGCGCATAGGACGCCGCCGGCGCGATCGCGTCGAAGATGCCGAGCAGCGCGTGGGAAAATCCCTTGTCGTCGCCGGCGATCAGTTCGGCATAGTTGAAGTCGTCGCCGGTGTACATCTTGACGCGGGAATCGAGCCGGCGCCGCATGTCGATCTCGCGCTGCTTGTCGAGCAGCGAGACCTTGACGCCGTCGACCTTGGCCGCGTTGGCGTTGATGATCGCGACCGCAATGTCCATCGCTTTGTCGAGATCGGCCGTGCCCCAATAGCCCGACAGAGCCGGATCGAACATGTCGCCGAGCCAGTGGATGATCACGGGCTCACGGACCTGCGACAGCACGCGGTCATAAACCCTGGCGTAATCCTCCGCGTTCTTGCCGAGCTTTGCCAGCGCACGCGAGGCCATCAGGATGATGCGGCCACCTGCCTTCTCGACCGCCGCGATCTGCTCCTCATAGGCGCGGATGACGTCGTCGATGGATTTTGCGTCTTCGACGGCAAGGTGGTCGGTGCCGGCACCGGAGAACACCAGCGCATTGCCCCTGGCCTTCGCTGCCGTCACCGAGCGCTGGATCAGTTCAAGTGAGGTCGCCCAGTCCAGCCCCATGCCGCGTTGCGCGGTGTCCATCGCCTCGGCGACGCCGAGGCCAAGATCCCAGACGTGCTCACGGAACGCGATCGTCTTGTCCCAGTCGATCGCGGCCGTCAGCCAGGGATCGACGTCGGCGCGCGGATCGGCCACCACATGGGCGGCCGAGAACGCCACGCGATTGAGCGTGCCCGCGAGCTTCGCGGGAAAGGTCCGCGACGCCGCCAGGCGATAGGTCTCGAGGCCGCCATCGGCGGTCGGCAGCTTCAACGAGAGCGATGACATCGGCAGGACCGGCTTGTTCATGGCAAAGTCCTTTCTCAGGCTGATATCGGGGCGACGTCGATCCAGCGCCGCTCTTTCCAGCTCTGCAGCGCACATTCGGCGAGCTGCACGCCCTTGGCGCCTTCGAGCAGGGTGTATTTGTAGGGCGCATCCTCGCAGACATGGCGGATGAACATCTCCCACTGCTCCTTGAAGCCGTTATCATAGACGACGTTCTCAGGCAGCTTCTGCCAGTCGGCATAGAAATCGTGCATGCGCTTCTCGTCCGGATTCCACACCGGCCGCGGCGTCGCCTGGCGCGCCTGGATCACGCAGTCGGTCAGGCCCGCGACCGCCGAGCCATGGGTGCCGTCGACCTGGAAAGTGACGAGGTCGTCGCGATAGACGCGCGTCACCCAGCTCATGTTGATATGCGCGATGACGCCGCCCTTCAGGCGGAAGGTGGCGTAGGCCGAATCGTCGGCAGTCGCCTGGTACTTCTTGCCCTTCTCGTCATAACGCTCGGGAATGTCTGTCGTGCCGATGCAGACCACGCTCTCGACCTCACCGAACAGATTGTCGAGCACGTAGCGCCAGTGGCAGACCATGTCCAGGATGATGCCGCCGCCGTCCTCGGCACGGTAATTCCACGACGGCCGCTGCGCTTCCTGCCAACCGCCCTCGAACACCCAATAGCCGAACTCGCCGCGCACCGAGAGCATGCGGCCGAAGAAGCCGGAGTCGCGCAGGAAGGCGAGCTTCTTCAGGCCCGGCAGGAACAACTTGTCCTGCACCGTGCCGTGCTTGAGCCCCTTGGCATTGGCGAGCTTCACGACCGCAACGGCCTCCTCGAGATTGGTCGCGATCGGCTTCTCGCAATAGACATGCTTGCCGGCATTGATCGCCTTGGTCAGCAGCGAAGGCCGCGCCTGCGTGGTGGCGGCGTCGAAGAACACGGTGTCGCCCTGGTTGGCGAGCGCGCGGTCAAGATCGGTGGTGTGACGCTCGATATTGTAGCGTTTCGCCAATGCGCCGACCTTCTCGGCGTCGCGGCCGACCAGGATCGGATCGGGCATGATGCGGCCGCCGTTCGCGAGCTGCACGCCGCCCTGCTCGCGGATCGCGACGATCGAGCGGATCAGATGCTGGTTGAGCCCCATCCGGCCGGTGACACCGTTCATGATCAGGCCGAGGCGTTTGGTCGTCATACTGTCTGCTCCTGCGAAACGCGTGGTGTTGGCCGCTTGAGCGGCTGCATGGTGGACCAGTCCGGATGGATCGAACTGGCAAATCCGGCGGCGGCGGCGATCGATCCGGTCAGGAGATCGCCGTCATGGATCGCGAGGCGGACCTTGCTGCCGTCGCGCGCGTAGAGATCGGGATGCGCGGTGAGGAAGGCGTCGGCCTCGTCGGCCGGGGTGTCGGCAAAGCCGTCGACGTAATGGTGCCCGTTGCGTTCGGCATGCGGGACGCCGATCAGCGCACCGAGTGCGAGGTCCTGCTGCACGCCGAGCCCGGCCTGGCAGGTCAGATCCTCGCCGCTGATGAAATAGGAAGCGCCATCGACACTCCACGCCGCCGCGCGCGTGGCGTTGATGACGGACTTGTAGATGCCCTTGCACGATTTCGAGGAGATGCCGCGATAGCCGAGCGCCCGCGCCTGCGGAAATGCGTCGTAGGAATCGTCGGCCTCGTCGATAATGAAATTACGCGCGGCAAGTCGCCAGATTGGCGAGGCCTTGGTGATATCGCGCGGCATCGGCTGCTCGATGTAGAGCAGGTTCGCCGAGATCGACTGCAGTGCCGGGTCATCGTCAAGCCGATCGACCAGCGCGTTCAGTGCGGCAAGATCGGCATATTGCTCGTTGGCATCGAGCGTGATCCTGGTGGTGTAAGGCAGCTTTGCAAGCTCGCTGCCGATCTGCGCCAGCCGCGCCGCGTCATGAGCGGGATCGCCGTTCAGCTTGAGCTTGAAATAGCGCGCGCCGGCGTTCTCGTTGCGGTCGGCGACGCCGCCCTCGCCTTCGACCTTGTCGTCCATCCCGACCGTGTGCCTGACGGCGACACGTTCGAGCCGTTGGCGCGCCGACAGAAACCGCGCGATTGCGGCATCGTCGAGATCCGGCGTCAGCCGCGCGTCGACGCCGGCGATATTGCCGGCCATGCCGTCGAAGAAATTGACGCCGGCCGCGCGCAGCAGCGCATCCAGGATCGCCTTGTCGATCTCGGCCGGGCCGAAGCCGGCGGCGAGCGGCGGAATGTCCTCCGCGGCGCAGGCCGCGACCTGCGGGCCAATACAGGCGGCATGCAGGCCGAATGCGGTCTCAAAGCCCGTGTTGGCGAGATAGAGCTCGCGTGCGCTCGCAAGCGAACGGCGGAGGCCGTCGAGCGACTGTGGGTCCGTCAGATGCGGCCGCTTGTCGAACCATTTCGGTGCCAGCATCTCGGCGCTGGCGCCGGTCGACCGGCCCTTGCCCTCCACCTCGATCTCGACCCGGACGAAGAGCTGCGTCGACGCGGTGATCGTGACGGCGCCGAAGCGGAACGGCCGGGCGAACACCAGCGGCCGTTCGAAGAAGGCGATATCTTTGACTGCGAGACGAGGCGGCATTGGAGGCTCGATTCAGTCCAGCGACCCCTGCGTGAAGAAATGCTTGCGGATCCGCTGCACCAGTTCGTTGAAGACGGGATCGGACATCGTCTCGAGCGAGCGCGGCCGCGGCATCGGCACGTCGTAGATCGCGGCAATCGCGCCGGGGCGTTCGGTCATCACGAGCACGCGGTCGGCGAGGAACACGGCTTCGGGAATCGAGTGCGTGATCAGCAGCACCGTCTTGCCGGTCTCGCGCTGGATTCGCATCAGTTCGACATTCATCCGCTCCCGCGTCATGGCGTCGAGCGCGCCGAACGGCTCGTCCATCAGCATGATCTTGGGATCGTGCACCAGCGCACGGCAGATCGAGGCGCGCTGCTGCATGCCGCCGGACAGCTGCCACGGCAACTTCTTCTCGAAGCCTTCGAGGCCGACCAGCTTCAACAGCTCCCTGGCGCGGGCAAGATATTTGTCCCGCGGCAACTGCTTCATGTCGATCGGCAGCATCACGTTGGAGAGGATGTTGCGCCATGGCAGCAGCAGCGCGTTCTGGAACACGATGCCGACATTGCCGTGCGGCCTGGTCACCGGCTCGCCGTCGACCAGCACCTCGCCTGATGTCGGCGGCAGCAGGCCCGAGATCATCTTGAGCAGCGTGGACTTGCCGCAGCCGGAGGGCCCGACCACGACAAAGAATTCGCCGTCATTGATGGTGAAGTCGAGCGGCCGCAGCGACGGCACATCGCCATCGCGCGAGCGGTAGGTCTTCGACACGCCGGACAGCTTGATGCCGGGCGCGGCGCCGGCCGCGCGGTCCGACACCAGCCGCAGATGCGCGGCGGGCTGGCTGACTTCGGTTGGCTTCGGTAGGGGATTCATCGCGCCTCTCTCCCCCCGTCGTCCCTGCGAAAGCAGGGACCCATACGCCGCGGCTTTTCCTTCGGGCACATGGGGAGAGACCTCCCGCAAAAACCAACGACGGTGGTTATGGGTCCCTGCTCCGTGCGCAATCGCGCACTCGGCAGGGACGACAGCGGGGGTTGACTGCTCACGAATTACCCTTCGGCAGATAGTCGTTGGTGTAGAACGCCTTCGGATTGGCCTTGGCCTTGGCGTCGAGGCCGCCATATTCGACCATCAGGTCGACCGACTCGGTCATGTTCTGGTCGGTGACCTGGAACGGCCGCTTGGTCTTGGTCTCCGCCGTGCGGTAGAGCGGGATCGTCAGTTCGAAGCCTTGCGTGAGCGTGTCGATCTTGCCGCCCTTCGGATTGGCGTCGAGGATCGACTGCGCGGCGGCCTTCGGATCCTTCTCCGCAGCTTCCACCGCCTTTGTCGTCGCCGACATGAAGCGGCGGACCAGGTCGGCATTGGCCTTCACGTAGTCGGAATTCGCGATGATGCCCGACGACACCATGTTGATGCCGTAGTCGGCGAACTTGATCGGATAGACGTCCTTGCCGGTGGCGTCCTTGATCTTCATCGACTGGTCCATGACGTAGCCGAGCAACAGATCGGCCTGGCCGTTGATGACCGCGTTGAGCTTGGTCTGGCCATCGCCGGCAACGGTCTGGAAGTCGCTTTCCTTCAGCCCGGTCTTCTTCAGGAACAGCGGCCAGATCTGCGTCATCGAATCCGCGGGCGTGATCGCGACCGTCTTGCCCTTGATATCCTCCGGCTTCCTGATGTTCTTGTCGGCAAGGCTCATCGCCGACATCGGGCTGGTCTGCAGCAGCACGCCGGTGGCGATGACAGGGGCGCCCTTCACCGCCGCACGCATCATGGTGGGTACGTCGACATAGCCGAAGTCGGCGGTCTTGGCCGCCACCGCCTGCGTGGTCGCGGCCGAGCCGCGGCCTTCCTGGATCTCGAGGTCGATGCTCTCAGCGGCATAGATGCCCTTGGCCTTGCCGTAATAAAACGGCGCATGCTCGCCATAGACGTACCAGTTCAGCATCAGCACGACCTTGTCCGCGGCGGATGCCGGGGCCACCGCCAGCGCGGTCCAGGCCAGCGCGGCTATAACAGCAGTGATCAATCGCATCACATTATCCTCCCGTTTTTCTTTTCGTCATTGCGAGCGAAGCGAAGCAATCCATCGTGCAGCAAGCGGGAAATTGCTTCGTCGCTATCGCTCCTCGCAATGACGTTGCTGTTGTTTCTGTGCACATCCTACGAAGCGAAGCTGATGTCGTCGCGCTGGCTGACGTGCCAGGGGATCACCAGCCGCTCGATGCGGTCGACGATCCAGAACAGGATGACGCCGAGCAGCGCCAGGATCACCAGTGCAGCGAACATCGTCGGCAGGTCGAAGGTGCCGATCGAGCGCTGCATCACATAGCCGATGCCGGAGTTGGAGCCGACGAACTCACCGACCACGGCCCCGACCACAGCGAGCGTCACCGACACCTTCAGGCCGGAGAAGATCGCAGGCATCGCATGCGGCAGGTTGACCGCGCAGAACACCTTGAAGCGGCTGCCCTGCATCGCGCGCGCCAGGTCGACCATGTCGGGGTCGACCGACTTGAAGCCCTGCACGGCCGAGACGACCACCGGGAAGAAGCCGAGCAGGAACGCGGAGATCACCTTGGGGATGATGCCGAAGCCGAACCACACCACGAACAGCGGCGCGATCGCGATCTTCGGCACGGATTGGGAGAACACCAGCAGCGGATAGACGTAGCTCTCGACCGTCTTCGAGCCCGCGATCAGCATCGCGACGGGAATGCCGAACAGCGCCGAGAGCAGGAAGCCGCACAGCGTCGCATAGGTGGTCGGCCAGGACTGCCGCAACAGCTCCGGCCAGTCGGTCCAGAGCACCGCGACGACGTCGCCGGGCGACGGGATCTGATAAGCCGGAATGTGGAACAACCGGATCGAGAGATCCCAGGCCGCCACGATCACAACCAGGAACAGGAACGGGCGCAGCCACGCCGCATTCAGCACCTTCGACAGGCCCGAAGGGCTCTTTGCCTCCGCCACGTCACGCTCCCTTGCAGTCTCTGTTCGGAGAGAAATTAACCCGTTGGATAAATACTGTCCAGCCCCTGGCGCGCGGCAAAATCGCGCCGAAACATGCAACTTTCGTCAGGCAAGATTTTTGGTCCGAATGTTTGGTAGCCCGGATGAGCGAAGCGATATCCGGGGGAAAACCTGTCCGGGGATGGCCCGGTCCCGGATGTCGCTTCGCTCATCCGGGCTACGAGCTATCGTGCTTGGCAATGACTTCAGACGAACCGCGAAGCGTTCACACCACCCGGTGTTCGCTGGTACGCAGCAGCGGCATCGCGCTGCCGACTTCGGCCGTGGACTTGCCGGTCAGCGCCGCCAGCACCAGCGCGGTCATGTGCTCGAGGCGCTCGTCGCGAGCGTCCTTCTTGAGGAGATCGCGGCCGAAGATCACGCTCAAGGTGGCGCTGTTGGAGAGATAGAAGAACGCGAGCCCCGCGATCGAGATATAGAGCTGCACCGGATCGACCGCGACGCGGAAATCGCCGCTCTCCACCCCGCGCGTCACCACCGTGCGGATCATCTCGACAAAGGGCGAGTGCATCGACTTGACCTTGGTCGAGCGCTTCAGGTGCTTTGCCTTGGCGAGGTTTTCCGTGTTCAGCAATGCCAGGAACTCGGGATTGCGCAGGAAATAGTTCCACGTGAAGTCGATCAGCCGCCCGATCGCCTCGGGCGGATCGAGATGCTCGAGATCGAGCGTGCGCTCCTCGGCGCGGATCTTCTCGTAGGCGCCTTCCAGCACCTCGAGATAGAGATCCTCCTTGTTGCCGACATGGTAGTACAGCATGCGCTTGTTGGCGCCGGCATTGGCCGCGATGCGGTCGACCCGCGCCCCGGCGAGGCCATGGGCGGCGAATTCCTGCTTGGCCGCCTCGAGAATCCGCAGCCGCATCCCTTCCGGGTCGCGCTGCCATCTCTGTATTCGCTTTGCCTTCGCCAATTCGATCGCCCGGTGATGCCCAGTAGATCAATGTAACATGACGCGCGACGTTTGAGAACGAATGTTGTCGTGACCGCGATGCGGGAATATTTCTCGCGTTGCACCTTCGTCATTCCGGGGCGCGCCTTTTGGCGCGAGCCCGGAATCCATCGAACCGCATACTCCGTGGATCAATGGATTCCGGGTTCTCGCTTCGCGAGCCCCGGAATGACCAATGAAATTGCGCCGCCATATCCCCGCGGCGCGTTGCCGGGACGACGCGCAGATGAAACGCGGCCTAGCCTGGCTTCCCTTGGGAGGGCTGCACCAGAAGCGTCGGCACGCCGCAGGTGCCGGTGCGCACCGTCATCACGCGCGTGCCGGGCTTGCGGCCGGTGCGAACCTCGGAGACGTCGACGCCGGCGGCGACCAGCCGCGCATGCGTGGCATCGATATCGGCGACGCGCCAGCAGATCCCGCGCAGCCGGTCCGGCGCGTCTGTCTCCGATTTGCCGGGCCGGTGCGTGACCTCGACCACGAGATCGCCGCAGCGGAAGAACATCAGCCGGCCCCACTCGGGATGCGAGCGATCGAGCGCCATGTCGAGCCCGAGCCGCGCGCCATAAAGCGCGGCGGCGCGTTCCGGGTCGGCGGTCGCAACCACGACATGATCCATCGCGGTGATCGAGGCCGGCATGGTGCGCACCGACAGCGGCCGCTCCTGCTCCCGCTCCAGGAAGAACATGCGCACGCCGCGCGTCGCATCGGTCGCGGCGCGTGTGCGTTTCCACGACAGCGTCGCGCCGCTCGCCTCATCGCGGCTCTCGACCTCGGCGACCGGCTCGGGCTTCAGCGTCAGCCGGTCGAGCCTGCGGTGCGTCCTGGCGATATCGCTGGTGCGGAAGCAGAGGCTCGCGAGGCCCTCGCCCTGGGTGGCGAGCGCCGTCCGGACACGCTGGGCGGCATCGTCATCGCCGCGCGGCGCCATCAACTCCAGCGTCGTGTTGTCGAGCGTGAACAGCACGCGGTCGGCGCCGTCGCCGCTGTTGCGCCAGGAAGGCGTCCGCGCGAACAGCGTCTCGTAGGCGGCGCTGGCAGCATTGATATCGCCGGTCAGGACGACGACGTGATCAAGGCTGGTAATCATGGCTGCGGCCTCCCCGAATCTGCCGTCATTGTGCTTCTCCCTTGCGCGTCCCGGAACAAGTGGCCGCGGGCGGCCGTTATGCCGAATGCCAGAACGATCCTCGATCCGCGCGCCCGCTTCATCTGTACCCGCAAACCAGGCAGGGTTGCGAATATTTTCAGCGATATCGGCCGACCAGCAGTGCTAGTCTGATCACCAGCCGGGACCACAGCAAGCCACGACGGAAAGCGAATGCAGGCTCTCTTCATCGGACAGACCTATATCGACGTCACCTTCATCACGGATCACATGCCTGTCGGCGACGAGAAGCACGTCGCCGACGCCTATGCGGTGTCGTTCGGCGGCAACGCGGTGACCGCAGCGTTCTGCTGCGCCAAGCTCGGCATCCACCCGGATCTGATCGCCACCATGGCCAATGACTGGCTGGGACGGATGTTCTGGGACATGGCCGACCGGTACGGCATCTCGTTCCATCCCCGCAAGGTCAACTCCTCCTCGCTGTCCTTCATCATGCCCCATGACGGCAAGCGCGCCATCGTGCGCTGCCGCGACGACCAGCACATCCATCCCTTTCCGCTCTTGAACATCAAGGGCTGCCGCGCGCTGCATATCGACGGCCACCAGCCGGACGCCGCGATCCATTACGCAAAACTCTGCCGCGAGGATGGCATCCTGACCTCGCTCGACGGCGGCGGACTGCGCACCAACACCCACGAGTTGCTCGCCTTCATCGATATTGCGATCGTCGCCGAACGGCTGTGCGAGCAGATGGACAAGACGCCGGAGCAGATGCTCGACTATCTCAAGAGCCGCGGCTGCAAGGTCGGCGGCGTCACCATGGGCGAGCGCGGCCTGCTCTGGTACGACGAGGCCGGCACGGTGCGCACGCTGCCGGCGTTTCCGATCCCGCGCGAGCGGGTGATCGACACCAACGGCGCGGGCGACGTGTTCCACGGCGCCTACATCTACTCCTACCTCTCAAATCCGAGCAAAGGCTGGCATGAACACTTCAAGTTCGCGCGCGCGGCTTCGACCTACAAGATCCAGAAGCTCGGCAACGAGGCCGGCCTGCCGACGCTCGCCGACATCGCCGCGGTCAAGCAGGAGTTTCGCGCCGAAGCCTGATCTGGCCGATCGAGGTTAGGCATATCGAGGTTGGCCATGGGGCGCGTCTTCGTCGCCGGCAGCATCAATATGGACGTCGTGGCGACCGCCGAGCGCCATCCCAAGGTCGGCGAGACCGTGGCCGGCGAGGCCGTGCTGTATTTTCCCGGCGGCAAGGGCGCCAACCAGGCCGTTGCATCGGCCAAGCAGGGCATGCCGACCACGCTGATCGGCCGGCTCGGCACCGATGCGTTTGGGAGAGAGCTGAGAACGTTCCTGGCGGCGCAAGGCGTCGATCTGACCTTTGTTCGAGACACCGACGGCGCGCACAGCGGAACCGCGATCATCACGGTCGCCAATGCCGACAACACCATCGTGGTCGTGCCGGGCGCCAACGGGCTGGTCGATCCGGACGATGTCGCGGCGCCCGTGCTTGCGAAGGGCGACATCGCGGTCAGCCAGTTCGAGATCCCGCTGCCGACGATCGCTGCATTCTTCAAGCGCGCCCGTGCCGCCGGCGCCACCACGATCCTCAATCCGGCGCCGGCGAAGAGGATCGATGCAGCGTTGCTCGATCTCGTCGATGTCCTGATCCTCAACGAGACCGAGCTCGGCCTGCTCACCGGCCGCGAGCTCAGGGATGGCGACACATACGAGACTTTGATGGACGCCGCGCGATCGCTGCAGGCCCGCGCGCATCAGATCATCTGCGTCACGTTGGGCAAACGGGGCATTGTGGCGCTGCTCAACGGCAACATGCACGTCGATCAAGGGCGCGCCGTCAAGGCGGTCGACAGCACCGGCGCGGGCGACTGCTTTGTCGGAGCAGTCGCGGCCCTGCTCGCAGACGGACAGCCGGTCCAGGCCGCGATGTCATACGCCAACATCGCCGCATCGATCTGCGTCCAGCGGATGGGCGCTGCGCCATCCATGCCGACGGTCGAAGAGGTGAAGGCCGTGCTCTCCACACGTCGTCCCGGCGAAGGCCGGGACCCATAACCAATGATGTCGATTGTCTTGAACCGACATCAACCCGCACCACCTCAATCGAGAGGCCGCGGAGTATGGGTCCCGGCTCCCGTGCGCGATTGCGCACTAGGCCGGGACGACGAGATTGTTAGGTCAGCGCGCTCTTGAGATCAAAGCTCGCATCCCCCGCCTGCTCCGGCGTGATCGAGCCGCCGGCGCCGAGCAGCCTGCGGCCGAACATGTGATCGCCGGCGCGATTGACCGACTCGATACCGAGCAGCTTCTCGCCGCGATAGCAGAACGCCGAGAACGCGCCCTGCGCGCGGTCGCCGCGCACCACGACACGGTCGTAGCCGGTGGTGAGGCCGGCCATCTGCAGCTTGTCGGGCCCCTGGTCGCTCCAGAACCACGGCAGGCCGTCATAGACCTCGGTCTTGCCGGTCAGCCGCGCCGCCACGCAGCGCGCATGGTCGGTGGCGTTCTGCACCGACTCCAGCCGCAGCGAGCCGCCGAAACGCTTGCTGGTATAGAGCGCGCAATCGCCGATCGCGGAGACGTTCGGGTCAGCAGTCAACAGATGCTGGTCGACAATGATGCCGGATGCGACCGGCAGCCCGGCCTCCGCAGCGAGCTCGACATTCGGCAGCACGCCGACGCCGACCACGACGAGATCGGCCGGGATATGCGTCCCCTTGCTCAGGCTGACGCCGGTGACCTTGGCGCCATCGGCCTCGATCGCCGTGACCTGCACGCCGAGATGAATCCGGATGCCGGCAGCAGCGTGGCGGGACTGCGAGAACTCGGAAATCTCCACGGTCACCGCGCGCGCCATCACGCGGGAGGCAAGCTCGACCACATCGACCTCGAGCCCCTTGGCCCGCGCGGTCGCCGCGAATTCAAGTCCGATGAAGCCCGCGCCGATCACCACGACCCGCATGCCGGGCGCGATCAAGTCGCGCAGCGCCTGGCTCTCGTCGAGGATGCGCAGGTAGCGGACTGCATCAAGCTTCGCGTTCGGAATATCCAGCAGCCGGTTCCGCGCGCCGGTCGCGAACACCAGATGGCCGTAGTCGAGCGACGCGCCGGAGGCGAGCGCCACCTTCCGCGCATTGCGGTCGATCGCGTGCGCCCGATCGGTGATCAGCTCGATCTTGTTGTCCTGGTAGAACTTGTCGGGCCGGAACATCAAGGTCTCGGGCCCGCCGGTGCCCTTCAGATAGGCCTTCGACAGCGGCGGCCGCTGGTAGGGCAAATGGCCTTCGTCATTGAGCAGGGCGATGCGCTCGGAAAAGCCAGCCTGACGCAGCGACGCCGCGAGCTGGAAGCCGGCATGTCCGGCACCGACGATGATGACCGAGCCTGTCATCGGAACAACCCACATACGCGCGAGCAGGAGTGACCCATGCCGTTTCCTCTTTGTCGATGTTAGCTTGCTCGCCCCGTTCCCACAGCGCTCGTGTCTGCGTACCGAAGGCGCGGGCCATTTGGCCTCATGGCTCGCGCGGGCGCAAGGGGGTTTCTGGCGATTCCCGGGACGCCTATCGGGGGACGCCAAGGCCGCTTCCGGCGCCGCGCCGGATTGCCATGGCTCCCGCCAGGGCCTTAAATGCCCGGAACCAACAAGCCCAAGGTCTTCAAAATGCCAGCCCCCGCCTCTGCCAACGACCCTGCCTTGCTCCGCATCGACGGCGCCATCGCGACCATCACGCTGAACCGCCCGGCCGCTTTCAACGCAATCGACCTGACGATCGCCAAAAAGCTCGAACAGCTCAGCGCCGAGGTCGAAGCCAACAAGGATGTCCGCGTGCTGGTCATCGAGGGCGAAGGCCGCGCCTTCTGCGCCGGCGGCGATCTGCAGACCATCGGCGCCGCCGCCGAAGCCAACACTGTCACCCCCGTGGTCAGCGAGATGCTGCATCACTACCATGCCTTCATCGAGACCGTCCGGCGCATGCCGAAGATGGTGCTGTCGAGCGTGCACGGTTCGGCGGCCGGCGCCGGCATGGGCCTCGCATTCGTGACCGACCTTTGCATCGCCGCGGACGATGCCCGCTTCACGCCTGCCTATGCCAAGATCGGCGTGTCGCCGGACGGCGGCAGCACGGTCGGCATCGTCGGCACCGTCGGTACCCGCCGCGCGCTGCAGATTTTCCTTGCCGAGGACGGCTTCACCGCCCAGCAGGCCTATGAATGGGGACTGGTCGTCAAGACCGTCCCCGCGACCGAGCTGAAGGCGGCCACCCGGCAACTCGCCGAACGGCTGGCAAAGAATCCGCCCGCCGCGATCGCCGCGACCAAATCGCTGGTCTATCAGGCCGCCACCACGCCGACCAAGCAGCAGCTCGACGCCGAGGAACACAAGATCATCACGACCATGCACACGGACGATTTCCGCGTCGCCGTGAAGAAGTTCACCAGCAAGTCGAAGTAGGAACGCTACGGCTTCCCCAAGGCATGTCCTCAAAACGGAATTGTTCGGATACGGACCATTAGCGGGCCAAGATCGGCCCCGACCGAATGGCCCCCTTGTGACCCGCTGCGTCCTCTCAGCGCCTGAACGGCGCAAAGGTGAGATGCGGCGGCCACCGGTACAGTCGTGTCAGCATTACTGCCCTATCGAATACGCACCGTCACATTGCCGGTCTGATCATAAAGCTATAGTGTTTGTCCTGACGCATCCTCCGCGAGAAGAGGGATTTTAGCTGATGTCTATTTTGACGCTGAAGATCTTTGCGGGCCTTCTGCAACTGCATGGGCCGGGCGCGACCATTCAGAGTGATCATCCGGGCATTGACGCGTTGCTGCCCGACATGCGCGATCAGAATGCGAAGCAAGATTCCCGATCCGATCAAGACGGCTCGGGCATGACCGCTTCCGAAGAATTCCTGTCAGACCAGCCGCTGGTGACGGAGGCCTATTTCAGGCGCGGTTTTGTGCGCGGCGCGCCCTATCACGGCGGCGGTTTCCGGCGGGGTACGTCGGTGCCGTATGGCGGATTCCGCCGTGGATTTGCCCGCGGTTACTAGCTTCTTCGGAGTCTTTCCGCTTGGTTCGGTGTCCGCATGTCGCCTGACGCGGCAGATACGGTCGACTTCCCAAGTCAGCCGATCGCGCAACTGTTGGTCAAGGTTGCCACGCGCTGCAACATCGATTGTTCTTACTGCTACTGGTTTCGCGACGCCGCCGTCTACGACAAGCCAAAGCTGATGAGCGCTGCGGTGCTGCGTCAGCTGTTGTTGCGCATCGAAGAGCACGTTCGCGAACATGATCTGCGCGATTTGCCCATTGTCCTGCATGGTGGCGAGCCGCTGTTGTGGGGCGTAGACAATTTCAACACTTTTGCCGAAGCCTGCGCCGCCATTACGACACGAACGGGTAGCGACATCCCGATCTCGGTCACGACCAATGGCGTCCTGATCGACGATCGATGGCTGGACTGTTTCGAGCGGCATCAAATTTCGGTGGCGATCAGCCTCGACGGGCCCGCGCATATCCACGACCTGCACCGCAAGACGTTTCAGGGCGGCGGCACCCATGAAGCAGTGACGCGCGCAGCGCGCCTGCTGGTTTCGCGCGACATCCGCACCAGTGCACTGGCGGTCTGCAACCCGGCTTACGCCCCGCGCGACTACGTCGAATTCTTCGCCGATTGCGGCATCACCCATTACGACATCATGATTCCGGATGCGACGGTCGACGAGAAGCCGCCCGCGATCGCAGGCTTCTACAACGGCCTGTTCGATCTCTGGTTCGAGGCCAACCGCAGCCGGCCGGCCGTGAATATCCGCATCGTCACCGACATGGTTACTGCATTGCTCGGCAACAACTCGCCGACCGAAGGTGTAGGTCACCATCCCGTGGAGCTGTGTACCGTCATGACCGACGGCTCGGTCGAGGCGCATGACGTGCTCAGGATCGCGGGCGACGGCTTCACGCGGACGACATTCAACATTTTCGACCACGCACTCGACGAGGTCCGCAACGAACCGCGCTGGCGGGCCGCGCGCGACGCCTCGATCAACCTCGCTGCCAAATGTCAAGAATGCAAGTTCCTGAACGTCTGCGGAGGCGGCTATCTTCCGCATCGCTTCTCGAAGGCCAACGGCTACGACAACCCGTCGGTTTATTGCGACGATCTCTATGCGATGTTCGAGAACATGCAGAATGTGCTGGAGCAGCACCTTTATGTCCAAAAGCCCGGCGGCGGCCGGGTCGCGATGCGCGACGCGCTCAAGGATGGGTAGTCGAGCGCCACGCGCGCAGTGGATTTAAGAGCTCATCCCCTAGTTCGGGCAGATATATCCCGTGCCGCCGGGCGCCTTGAAGCAGCCGACCGATTCCGGGATCACCTGCTTGGGCAGCCACAGCACGACCTTGGGGAAATAGATCGTGAAGCAGATCGTGACCAGGAACACGACATAGATCGGCAGCGCCGCCCGCAGCGCTTTCGCAAAGCTGATGCCGACGAATTTCGAGGCCATCAGCAGCACGAGCCCGTAGGGCGGCGTGATCAGGCCGAAAGCCAGCGTCGCGATCAGCACCACGCCCATGTGCACGCCGTTGATGTCGCCGGCCTGGGTCAGCGCGTTGACCAGCGGCATGAAGATGATGATGGTCGGCACCGGCTCGATGAAATCGCCGACCACCGTGAACAGCAGCACCATCAAGAGCATGATGAGGTGCGGATCGTTGCCGGCGATCGAGGTGATCCAGTCGGCGATGTAGATCGCGCCGCGCAGATAGGCCAGCATCCAGCCGAACGCGTTCGCCGCGCCGATCGTGATCAGGGGCAGCGAGAAGATCAGGCCGGCCAGGCAGAAATCGTACGGGATCTTCTTCAGGTGCCCGCGGTTCAGCGCCGGGATCACCACGATGATGATGTAGGCGACCGCGACCACGCCGGCCTCGGTCGGCGTGAACCAGCCGGTCAGGATGCCGCCGAGCAGGATCACCGGGATCATCATCGGCAGCGCGGCGTCGCCGGCGGCGAACGCGACCTGGCGCAGCGGCGCGCGCGGCTTGCGCAGGCCCGACGGTCCGAAGAAATAGCAATAGATCATCAGCCCGAAGCCGATCATCAATCCCGGCACCACGCCCGCCATGAACAGGCCGGCGATCGAGACATTGCCGACCGCGCCGTAGACCACCGCCGTGATGCTCGGCGGCACCAGCGCCGCAATCGTCGAGGCCGAGGCGATGATCGCGGCGATGAACGCCGGCTCATAGCCCTCCCGCCGCATCGGCCCGCCGAGCGCCCGGCTCATGACAGCGACATCGGCGGTGGTCGAGCCCGACATTTCCGAGAAGAACATGCTGAACACGACGACGACCTGCGACAGCCCGCCCCTGATGTGGCCGACCAGCGAAACCGACAAATTGGCGATGCGGACCACGACATTCGCCGAGCTCATGAGTTCGCCGACCAGGAGGAAGAACGGGATCGCCAGCAGCGCCTCGGAATCGACGCCGTCGAAGATCTTCTGGATGATCGCCGCCAGCGAGACATCGGACAGCACCGCGCCGACGAACACGCCGGCCAGCAGCGAGAACGGCACCGGCACGCCGAGATAGCCGAAGAACAGGAAGCAGAACGACATCAGCGCAAGGACGACCGGCGCGCTCACGATTGCACTCCCGTGGTCGCGCCGGTGTTGATCGCCGGGATTGGAAGGTCGGCTCCGCATGGTCGAAGCCGTTGCGGATGCCGTTGACGAGCTGCTCGATCGTGAACAGGCCGATCAGGATGCCGGACAGCGGGATCACCGCGTAGAGCGACGCAATCGGCGTGCCCGACGGCAGGCGGAAGCTGCCGAAGCCGCGGAGGTAGTTCTGATAGCCATACCAGACCAGGCAGAAGGCGACGCCGAGCACGACCAGGCGAATGACGATCTCGACGAATGTCCGCGACCTGCCGTGCATCGCCTCCGAGATCGCGGTGAGATAGAGATGATCGTTGCGCCTGGTCGCGACCGCCGCACCAATGAAGATCGCGTAGATAAACAACGTCGAGGTCACCTCCTGAAGCCACAGCCAGGGATGACCGATGGTGCGGGTGACGATGTCGGCGGTCACCGAAAGCGAGAAGCCGAAGCACAGCAAGCCGCACAGCATCATCAGGATCAGCTCGAGCCGGTCGAGCGCTCGCCATTTCAGATGCCGCTGCCGCTGCAGCACCAGTCTGTCGGCGATGGCCATGCTTCAAACTCCGTCGTCCCGGCCGAGTGCGCGTTTGCGCACGGGGGGCCGAGACCCATAACCCCCGGCGCATGTTGCTTGCAGAAAGTCGGCGACTTAATCGCCCAACTGAAGGGCCGCGGCGTATGGGTCCCGGCTTTCGCCGGGACGACGTGGAGCACGCGTTCAGTTGATCGCGCGGATCAGGTTCTTGATCTTCTCCGCGTGCGGGCCGAGCTCCTTGGCGAGCTTGTCGAGATAGGGATCGGCGATCGCGGTAAAGCTCTTCTTGTCCACATCCTCGACCACCTTGACGCCGAACGACTTCAGCTTGGTCAGCGCGTTCCGCTCCAGCTCGAAGGCCTTCTGCGGCTCCTTGGCGCTGACCTCGTTGGCGGCGGCCTGCACCCACTGCTTCTGCTCGGCGGAGAGGCTCTGCCAAAGTCTGTCGGAGACGAACAGCAGCGCGTTGTTGGCCTCGTGCTCGGTGATCGAGAGCACCGGCGCGACCTCATAGTGCTTGTTGACGAGATAGACGTTGATGCTGTTCTCGGCGGCATCGACCACGCCGGTCTGCAGCGAGGTGTAGACGCTGCCGAACGGCATGTGCACCGTCTGCGCGCCATAGGCCGGGAACATGGTGTCCTCGGTCGCGGTCGCCTGCACCCGGACCTTCACGCCCTTGAGGTCGCCGACATTGTGGATTTCCCGCTTGCTGTAGATGTGGCGCACGCCCTGTGAGCCGGTGCCGATCACGTGCAGGCCCTGGGCGGTGTCGTCGATCATCGTCTTGATGGCCTCGAACACCTTGGGGTCGGCCAGCGCCTTGATCACATGGGCGTCGTTGCGGAACAGGAAGTGCAGCGACATCACGCCCGCCTGCGGCGAGATCGTCGCGGTGTTGGCCGAGGAGATGATCGCGAATTCGATATCGCCCGACTTCACGAGCTGCAGCAGCTGCGGCTCCTGGCCGAGCTGCGCGCCGGGATATTGGTCGACGATCATCGTCCCCTTGCTCAGTTCCTTGAGCTTGTCGGCGAACAGATCACCGGCGACCGAATAGCCGGTGTTGCGCGGCTGGTCGTAGGCGAAGCGGAAGTGCTTGACCTCCTGCGCACCGACGCGCGCCGGCAGCAGCAGCGCTGCCGCGGCCATGGCGATCCCGACGATCCTGGCTGAAGTGCCCATCGCGACGTTCCCCCTGTTTTTGATTGACGCGATCATCCCACCAGTCGCGCGGGATTGTCAATAAAACAGAGGTAATCAGCTCGTCGTAGGCATCAATGAGCGCTGCACGCCGGGAATTATCGACAATTTGGCCGCAGCGCCGAACGGCGCCAATTACTTGCCCTTGGCGCGCATGAAGTCGAAATCGCAGCCCTCGTCGGCCTGCAGGATGGTCTCGTTGAAGAGGTGCGCGTAGCCGCGCTTGGCCCAATCCGGCGTGCCGGCCGGCGCGAGTGCAGCGCGACGCTTCGCAAGTTCAGCCTCGTCGACCAGCAGATCGATGCTGCGCTTGGCGACATCGAGCCGGATCATGTCGCCGTTGCGCACTAGCCCGAGCGGACCGCCGACGGCGGATTCCGGCGTGATGTGCAGCACGATGGTGCCGAACGCGGTGCCGCTCATCCGCGCATCGGAGATGCGGACCATGTCCTTCACCCCGGTACGCGCAAGCTTCTTCGGGATCGGCAGGTAGCCCGCCTCCGGCATGCCCGGCGCGCCCTTCGGGCCGGCGTTGCGCAACACCAGCACGTCGTCGGCGGTCACATCGAGCGCGGGATCGTCGACCCGCAGCGTCATGTCCTCGACCGATTCGAACACCACGGCGCGGCCGGTGTGCTGCAACAGCTTCGGGCTCGCCGCCGACTGCTTGATGACGGCGCCGCGCGGCGCGAGATTGCCGTGCAGGATCGCCATCGCGCCTTCGGACTTGATCGGGTTCGCCTTGGAGCGGATCGCATCCTGCCCCGGCACGTCCTCCGCATTTGCCACGACCTCGCGCAAGGTCTGACCGGTGATGGTTTTGGCATCGAGGTCGATGAGGTCGCCGAGTTGCGCCATCAGCCTCGGCACGCCGCCGGCATGATGGAAATGCTCCATGTAGTGCTCGCCCGACGGCTTGAGGTCGACCAGCACGGGCACCTCGCGGCCGAGCCTGTCGAACGCCTCGAGGTCGATCTTGTGCGGCGAGCGGTTGGCGATCGCGGTGAGGTGAATGAGGCCGTTGGTCGAACCGCCGATCGCCTGCATGACCACCTGCGCGTTGCGGAACGAGGCCGGCGTCAGGATCTCGCTTGGCTTCGGTCCCTTGGTCTTCGCCATCTCGGCGGCGACGCGGCCGCTGGCCTCCGCGGAGCGGAAGCGTTCGGCATGCGGCGCCGGGATCGTCGCGCTCATCGGCAGCGACAGGCCGAGCGCCTCGGTGATGCAGGCCATGGTGGAGGCCGTGCCCATCACCATGCAAGTGCCCACGGAAGGCGCAAGGCGGCCGTTCACCGCCTCGATCTCATTGTCGTCGATCTCGCCGGCGCGATACTTGCCCCACAGCCTCCGGCAATCGGTGCAGGCGCCGAGCACCTCGCCCTTGTGATGGCCGACCACCATCGGGCCGACCGGAATCACCACCGTCGGCAGATCGGCGCTGATCGCGGCCATGATCTGCGCCGGGAGGGTCTTGTCGCAGCCGCCGATCACGATCACCGCATCCATCGGCTGGGCGCGGATCATCTCCTCGGTATCCATCGCCATCAGGTTGCGCAGATACATCGAGGTCGGATGTGCAAAGCTCTCGGCGATCGAGATGGTCGGAAACACGAACGGCATCGCGCCCGACAGCATCACGCCGCGCTTCACGGCCTCGATGATCTGCGGGACGTTGCCATGGCAGGGATTGTAATCGCTGTAGGTGTTGGTGATGCCGACGATCGGGCGATTGAGCGCATCGTCCGAATAGCCCATCGCCTTGATGAACGCCTTGCGCAGGAACAGCGAGAAGCCGGCGTCACCATAGCTGGTCAGTCCCTTGCGAAGTCCGTCGGCCATTTTCTTCTCGTCCTTTTGGTGGTTCGGCCGCACTTAAGGAGCGGCGGGAATTATTGTCAATATGAGATAATCTGGCGGCGGCGGGCAGCTGGTCTGCGGCAAAATCGCCCCCATTATTGACAATAACCACGGCGTCATGCTGACCTCCCGCATCGATCCGAAGCCGAGCACGCATGACAGCCGCGCCCACCTTGCCCGAACTCCAGCCCCCCTCGCGCGAGGAGGAGCAGGCGGAAGTAATCCGCCGGCTGGAGGAGGACATCATCTTCGGCCGCTTCGCGCCGGGTTTGCGGCTGGTCGAGGATACGCTGATGCAGCGCTACAGCGCGAGCCGGCATTTCGTCCGCCAGGCGCTGTTCCAGCTCGAGCGCCAGGGCATCGTGCTGCGCGAGAAGAACGTCGGCGCCACGGTGCGGTTCTATTCGGCCGAGGAAGTGCGGCAGATCTATGAGGTGCGCGAGATGCTGACGCGCCAGGCCGCGCTGATGATCGCCCTGCCCGCGCCCGACAGCCTGATCGACCAACTGAGCGAGCTGCAACGGCATTATTGCATCAAGGCCGACGCGCAGGACATGCGCGGCGTCCACGAAACCAACGATGCGTTCCACCTCGCGCTGTTCTCGGCCTGCGGCAATCCCTACCTGGTGCGCTCGCTGCAGGACTACATGAACCTGACGCTGCCGATGCGCGCCAAGAATCTCGCCGACAGCGATGGCCTCGCGCTGTCGCGGCGCCAACATGAGTTGATGATCGAGCTTTTGAAGGGTCGCGACAGCTGGGCGCTGGCGCAGCTCTGCGTCGATCACATGCAGTACAGCAAGGCGGATTATCTTGTCCGCATCTCCAACGACAAAAAGCCGCAATAGCGCGATACCCGGCCTCCTCGTGAAGGAGACGGCGATGCGCTATGTGACTTTGCTGATTGGATCGTTCGCCGTGCACCTCGCACTTGGCGGCATCGCCGAGGCGGCCGATCCGCGCGCCACCGAGCTCACCTACGAGCCCTGGGCCAAGACCTGCCTGACCGAGGCTAGCTGCTTCGTCGCCGCCGCCGCGCGCGGCAAGTGCGCGCCGTCGGGCGGCACCATCAGCATCTCGCCGCAGAGCAGCACGCGTGCGCTGCTCACCGCCAATGTCGGAACGCGGACCATGCTGGAAGGCACAATCAGCCTCCGGATCGATCAGGACGAGCCGATGCAGATCGCCAGAACACATTGCTACACGCTCGGCTGCGGCGGCACGCTGGAGGCCAATGGCGAGCTGATCGAACGGCTCAAGCACGCGCAAACGATCGCGGTAGAAGCCAAGAACCTGACCGGGCAGAAGATCAGCCTCACCTTCCCGCTCAGCCACTTCTCGCAGACCTATGATGGGCCCGGAAGCGCACCGAAGGCGACATCCGGGAAAGGCGCGAACGAGCCGCAGCGCGAGCACACCGAGGCGGTGAAGCAGCTGCCGCAGTGCGAGGACTGATCACGTCTTCCAGTCGATCACCCTCTCCTTGTCGCCGTCGAACTCCATGCTGCAGAACGCGCCGCCCTGGTAATAGTCGCCGACCGGATCCGGCAGCAGCTTCGCCTGCTCGGCCATTGCATGCTCGCGGAAGTCCTCGCCGCGGCCGGTCGGGCGATAGCCGAGATCATAGGCGCGGTGATTGTCCCACCATGAGCGCTCATTGTAGGACGCGCCGTACAGCACCTCGAAATGGATATCGGGGTGCTCGAGCCCGATCCGGCAGAGCTGCACCAGATCCTCCGGCTTGAGCCAGATCGAGAGCCTGCGGTGATCGAGCGGCGCCTCGCCGAAATTGCCGATCCGGATGCAGGTCACCTTGATGCCGTGCTTGTCGGCATAGAGCGCGCCGACGCCTTCGCCGAACACCTTGCTCACCCCGTAGCGGCTGTCCGGCCGCGCGGTGACGTCGGTGCCGATGCGGTGATGGCGGGGATAGAAGCCGACCGCGTGATTGGATGAGGCGAAGACCACCCGCTTGACGCCCTTTTTGCGCGCCGCCTCGAACAGATTGTAGCAGCCGATGATGTTGGACTGCAGGATCGCATCCCAGGGACCTTCGACCGAATAGCCGCCGAAATGCAGGATGCCGTCGACGCCCTCGCAGATCGCCTCGACCTGTGCGAGATCGGCGAGATCGGCTGCCTTGAATGTCTCGTTGTTGCCGAGATCGGACGGCGGCTTGATGTCGCTCAGCAGGAGGTCCGGATAGATCGGCGGCAATAGCTTGCGCAGGCTCGCGCCGATTCCACCCGATGCACCGGTCATCAATATGCGTGGCATGCCGTCCCTCGTCTTTCCTGTTTGCTGCAGCCGAATTGCGATCGCAGGCCGACAATGATAGCAAACCATGCGCTCAAGGAAACACCATCGAAACACAACAACGAGAACAGCAAATGTCCGATGTTCATTCCGCCGGCTGGCGTCCCGCAACCTACTATCCCGATCCCGCGATCCACGCACTCGATCCGCGCTTCGAGAAATACTGGCTGAAGCTCTCCGCCGTCGAGCGCATCGCCACCGGCCTGCGCTGGGCCGAAGGTCCGGTATGGTTCGGTGACGGCCGCTATCTGTTGTGCAGTGACATCCCGAACCAGCGCATCCTCAAATGGGAGGAGGAGACCGGCGCGGTCAGCATCTTCCGCAAGCCGTCGAACTTCGCCAACGGCAACACCCGCGACCGCCAGGGCCGGCTGATCACCTGCGAGCATGGCGGCCGCCGTGTGGTGCGCACCGAATATGACGGATCGATTACGGTGCTGATCGATAGCTTCGGCGGCAAGCGGCTGAACTCGCCGAACGACGTGGTGGTGAAATCCGACGGTTCGATCTGGTTCACCGATCCGATCTTCGGCCTGCTCGGCAATTACGAAGGCTACAAGGCCGATCCCGAGATCGAGCCGAATGTCTATCGGCTCGATCCCGCAACCGGCAAGGCGACTGTCGTCGCCGAGGGTGTGCTCGGCCCGAACGGGCTGTGCTTCTCGCCGGACGAGAGGATCCTCTACGTCGTCGAATCCCGCGGCGAGCCGAACCGCAAGATCCTCGCCTATGATGTCTCCGCCGACGGCAAATCGATTTCCAACAAGCGCGTGTTCATCGACGCCGGCCCGGGCACGCCCGACGGCATGCGCTGCGACATCGACGGCAATCTGTGGTGCGGCTGGGGCATGGGCGATCCCGAGCTCGACGGCGTCGTGGTGTTCGCGCCCGACGGCGTCATGATCGGCCGCATCGCGCTGCCGGAGCGCTGCGCCAATCTCTGCTTCGGCGGCGTCAAACGCAATCGCCTGTTCATGGCGGCGAGCCAGTCGATCTATGCGCTCTACGTCAACACCCAGGGCGCGCTCGGCGGTTGACCCGACCGTCATTGCGAGGAGCGAAGCGACGAAGCAATCCATCTCTCCGCGCACGAGGAGAGATGGATTGCTTCGCTTCGCTCGCAATGACGAAGTCGTAAGACTTCAAACCTTCTAAACTTTACATCCCGAAACGTCTGACGCCGGAGCGGTGATCCGCCCCGGCGCCAGAATGTCGTCTCTCGTGCTTTCGGCTTACGCGGCGTTGTAGCCGGCGACAGCCTTGGCCTCGAGATATTCTTCCAGACCGTAACGGCCCCACTCGCGGCCGTTGCCGGACTGCTTGTAGCCGCCGAACGGTGCGGAACGCTCGTTCGGCACGCCCTGCAGGTTGACGTTGCCGGCGCGGATCTGGCGGCCGACGCGGCGCGCGGTTTCCACGGTGTCGGCCGAGACGTAACCGGCGAGACCATACGGCGTGTCGTTGGCGATCTTGACGGCTTCAGCCTCGTCCTTGGCGCCGAGAATGGTCAGCACCGGTCCGAAGATCTCCTCGCGGGCGATCGTCATGTCGTTGGTGACGTCGGCGAAGATGGTCGGACGGACATAGAAGCCCTTGTTGACGCCCTCGGGCAGGCCCGGGCCACCGGCGACGAGCGTTGCGCCCTCGTCGATGCCCTTCTGGATCAGCGCCTGGATCTTGTCCCACTGGCCGCGGTTGACCACGGGGCCGATCGTGGTGCCGTCGGCACGCGGATCGCCGGCCTTGGTCTTGTCGGCGACGCCCTTCGCGATCGCGGCCACTTCCTTCATCTTGGAGAGCGGCACGATCATGCGCGACGGCGCGTTGCAGGACTGGCCGGAGTTGTTGAACATGTGCATCACGCCGCCGGTCACCGCCTTGGCGAGGTCCGCACCCTCCAGGATCACGTTCGGCGACTTGCCGCCGAGCTCCTGGCTGACGCGCTTGACGGTCGGCGCCGCACGCTTGGCGACGTCGACGCCGGCGCGGGTCGAACCGGTGAACGAGATCATGTCGATGTCCGGGTGCTCGCTCATCGCGGCACCCACCTCCGGGCCGAGGCCGTTGAGGAGGTTGAACACGCCCTTCGGCACGCCGGCTTCATGGAGGATTTCCGCGAAGATCAGCGCCGAGGTCGGGGTGAACTCCGACGGCTTCAGGATCATGGTGCAGCCGGCGGCGAGCGCGGGCGCGACCTTGCAGGCGATCTGGTTGAGCGGCCAGTTCCAGGGGGTGATCATGCCGACGACGCCGACCGGCTCGCGCACGATCACGGCGGTGCCCATGGTCTCCTCGAACTCGTACTTCTTGAGCACTTCGAGGGTGTTCATGAGGTGGCCGAGGCCGGCGCCGGCCTGCAGCTTCTCGGCCATCGGCAGCGGCGCGCCCATCTCGTCGGAGACGGCGGCGCCGATTTCCTTCATGCGGCCCTTGTAGACCTCGACGACCTTGGTGAGCAGCGCGATGCGCTCCTCGCGGCTGGTCTTGGAATAAGTCTCGAACGCGCGCTTGGCGGCGGCAACTGCCTTGTCGACATCGGCCTTGGAGCCGAGCGCAATCTCATACATCGCCTCTTCGGTCGCCGGATTGACGACGGGGGTGGACTTGCCTTTGACGACGGGATCGACCCAGGCGCCGTCGATGTAGAATTGCATGCGATTGACCATCGGAAACCTCTTGTACGGGGCGTATGGAATTGGGAACGGAAAGCGTTCGGCAGGCATCCTTGCACGAAAGCAGGGCGAATTGAACCCGCCATATGCGGGGCGCGGCTCGTGCACGCCCACGGCATATAAGATGCGAGGCGCGCAGGTGGCAAGGCTCCAACTGTCGTCCCGGCGGAGGCCGGGACCCATAACCACCACCGCTAATGGTGAGAGAGTGCTGGGGCAACGACTCGCGTTCAAAACACTCTTCTGTGGTAATGGGTCCCGGCCTTCGCCGGGACGACGATGGGGAGAGGATTAGGCCTCACACCGCCATCTTGCGATGCCGTACCGGCGCGCCGACAGACACGCTTTCCGCCGCGTCGATGATCGCGTTGGCGTCGATGCCGTAGTGGCGGTAGAGGTCGCCGATCGTGCCGGTCTGGCCGAAATGCTCGACACCGAGCGCCTCGAGGCGGTTGCCGCGCACGCTGCCGAGCCAGCCGAGCGTTGCCGGATGGCCGTCGATCACGGTCACAATGCCGCAGTCGCGGCCGAGCGGCGCCAGCATGCGCTCGATATGACTCAAATGCTGCGCGCCGCGGCGGTCGCGGCGCAAATTCCGCGCCGCGGACCAACCCGCATAGAGCCGGTCGGCGGAGGTTACCGCCAGGAGACCGACATCGCGGTGGCTCTCGCCGATCAGGCCGACCGCCTCGATCGCCTCCGGCGCGACGGTGCCGGTATAGGCAATCACGATGTCGCAGTTCGGGCCCGGCTTGCGCATCCAGTAGGCGCCTTCGGTGATGTCGCGCTGCAAATCCGGCGTCATGATCCGTTGCGGCTGCTCCAGCGTTCGCGTCGAGAGTCGCAAGTAAACCGAACCACCCTCGGCGCCCTCGCGCTGCATGTGGCCAAAACCCCAGCCCATGATCACGGCAAGTTCATCGACGAAGGCCGGATCGAACGAGGCGAGCCCGTCCTGGCCGATCCCGATCAAGGGCGTCTTGATCGACTGATGCGCGCCGCCTTCCGGCGCGAGCGAGATGCCCGACGGCGTCGCCGCGACCATGAAGCGGGCGTCCTGGTAGCAGGCGTAGTTCAGCGCATCGAGGCCACGCTCGATGAAGGGATCGTACAGCGTGCCGACCGGCAAGAGCCGCGCGCCGTTGATCTGGTGCGACAGGCCGAGCGCCGAGAGCATGATGAACAGATTCATCTCGGCGATGCCGAGCTCGAGGTGCTGCCCCTTCGGCGAGTATTCCCAGGTGAAGGCGGACGGGATCTTCTCCTGCCGGAACAGGTCGTGGTTCTCCAGTTTCGCGAACAGGCCGCGGCGGTTGACCCAGGCGCCGAGATTGGTCGACACGGTGACGTCGGGCGACGCGGTGACGATGCGCGAGGCGAGCTCGCTGTCGCCGCGCGCCAGCTCATGCAGCACGAGGCCGAAGCCCTGCTGCGTGGACATCTGTGCGGAGACCTTGAACGCCAGCCGCTCCGGCACATCGATGACGGGCGCCGACAGCCGGCGGCGTCCCTCGCGATTGAAAGGTGCCTCTGCAAGAAATGCTTCGAGCCTCGCAGGCTCCTGCATCAGGCCCTCGAACTTGTCCCACTCGTGGCCGACGCGGATGTTCTGCGCGGCGCGCCACTTCTCCATCTGCGCGACCGTCATCAGGCCGGCGTGGTTGTCCTTGTGGCCCTGCATCGGCAGGCCGACACCCTTGATGGTGTAGGCGATGAAGCAGACCGGGCGATCATGGTCGATCGCCTCGAACGCCTCGATCATGCTCGCCATGTCGTGGCCGCCGAGATTCGACATCAGCGCCAGCAATTCGTCGTCGCTGCGGCGGTCGATCAGGGCCGAGACATCGCCCTGGTCGCCGATGTCGTCGCGCAGATGCTTGCGGAACGCAGCACCGCCCTGGAAGCACAGCGCCGCGTACATCTGGTTCGGGCAATTGTCGATCCAGCGCTTGAGTGCCTCACCGCCGGGCTCGGCAAACGCCTCGAGCATCAGCTTGCCGTATTTCACGATCACCACGTCCCAGCCGAAATTGCGGAACATGGTCTCGAACTTCGCCCACAGCCCCTCGCGCACCACGGCGTCGAGCGACTGCCTGTTGTAGTCGACCACCCACCAGGTGTTGCGCAGGCCGTGCTTCCAGCCTTCCAGCAGCGCCTCGAAGATGTTGCCCTCGTCCATCTCGGCGTCGCCGACCAGCGCGATCATGCGGCCCTCGGGCCGGTCTCCCAGCCAGCCATGCGCCTTGACGTAATCCTGCACCAGCGATGCGAACAGGGTCTGCGCCACGCCGAGCCCGACCGAGCCGGTCGAGAAGTCGACGTCGTCGGTATCCTTGGTGCGCGACGGATAGGATTGCGCACCCTTGTAGCCGCGGAAATTCTCCAGCTTGTCGCGGGTCTGGTGGCCGAACAGATACTGGATGGCGTGAAACACCGGGCTCGCATGCGGCTTCACCGCGACGCGGTCCTGCGGACGCAGCACCGAGAAATAAAGCGCCGACATGATGTTGGCGAGCGAGGCCGAGGAGGCCTGATGGCCGCCGACCTTCAGGCCGTCGGTCGAGGGCCGCACATGGTTGGCGTGATGGATGGTCCACGACGACAGCCACAGCACCTTGCGGGCCATAGCGGACAGCATGTCGAGGCGTTCAGACGCGATACCCATGGCAATGCTCCAGCGATATTTACAGATGTTACTGCCGCGAGGCCCGCCGAAAATCTCAATTCCACGCGACAGCACAGGGAAAATTGGGATAAATTCCCACGATCCGGCCGCAACTAGCGAGTTCATCCCAATGCCTGCCCTCGATGCCATCGACCGCAAGATCCTGGCCCTGCTCCAGACCGACAGCCGCATGACCATGCAGGAGCTCGCCGACAAGGTCGGGCTGTCGGTGTCGCCCTGCCATCGCCGGGTCAAGCTGCTCGAGGAGCGCGGTGTGATCTCGCGCTACATCGCGACCGTCGACCAGAAATCGATCGGGCTGCACGTCTCGGTCTTCATCTCGATCAAGCTCGCGCGGCAGAAGGAGGAAGACCTCAATCGCTTCGCGCGCGCGATCTCCAAATGGGACGAGGTGCTCGAGTGCTATCTGATGACCGGCAACCGCGACTATCTGCTGCGCGTCGTCGCCGCCGACCTCTCGTCCTATGAGGCGTTCCTGAAGAACAAGCTGACCCGCCTCGACGGCATCGCCTCGATCGAGTCGAGCTTTGCGCTGAGCCAGGTGAAGTATTCAACGGCGCTGCCGGTGTAGGATTGTTGGCCGGCTCGTGCCGACACCGCATCGTCGTCCCTGCGGAAGCAGGGACCCATACTCCACGGCGGGAGTTGTGAGAGGTCCTCGTCGTTCCAGCATCGCACAACAATGACCATCGGTGGTTATGGGTCCCTGCCTTCGCCGGGACGACGATGAGGATGGTTCTCGATTCAAGATGCCAAACACGCGGTGTCATCACCCGCGCATGCGTGTGATCCAGTATTCCAGAGGCGGCCGTGCTTGAGCCGAGAGGCCGCGGCGTACTGGATCGCCCGGTCGAGCCGGGCGATGACTGCTGAAGATGGGGCGCGACTTCACGCTCTCGGGACAGGGAGAGAGGCACACCGGAGGGCGAAATCGGATCCTGCATGGCAGCCCCTGCGGAACAGCTGGCACGCAAAGAGTTGCCTGCGGCTCGCGGCGCGGCGGGAACCGAGCGGCAACGTCCGGTGTTGATGTCAGGCACTATTGAGTATTTTGACACAAGTGAGAACGAACATGGCCCGCCGCAAACATTCATGGTTGGCACTCGCCGCAATTCTCGCGACTGCAGCATCGGTGACGCTGCTCGCTGATCCGACGCTGGCGGCCCGCGGCGGTGGTGGCGGTCATGGCGGTGGTGGCGGGCATGGCGGCGGCGGTTTCCACGGAGGTGGCGGCGGATTTCACGGCGGCGGAGGCTTCCATGGCGGCGGTGGTGGCTTCCACGGCGGCGGGCTTCGCGCCGGAGGTTTTCACGGCGGAGGCGCTCGCGGCGGCGGCTTTCACACCATTCATGCTGCGCCTCATGCCGCACCAAGGATGGGGCGCGGCGGCGGGGCGCGGCAATTCCATGCCACCCGCAATCCTGCCATCACGCATAACCCGGCGATGACCCGCAATCCGGCCGTCGCACACGGCGTCGCGGCGGGCCGCCATGCCCCCTCGGCCGCCGCGATGCGGCGCAACGCCGGCGCCGTTGGCCGCAGCCTGTCCTCGCGCCCGGTCACCGCCGCCCTGCACAGGCCGGGCGGATTGCGCAATCCGATGGCGCGCGCTGCGATCATGACAGCCGCCGCCGGCGCGGCCTGGGGCTATCACAACCGTAATGGTGATTGGTGGTGGCGCCATCCGCATGGCGGCTTCGGCTGGGTCGGCCCGGTGTTCTGGCCCTATGCCTATTACGACCTCTATGACTATGCCTGGTGGGGCGATGACTACGACCCGTATTTCTGGGACTATGGCTACAACGACATCTACGCCGGCCTGTTCGGTCCCTATGACTACGATGCCTTGAGCGGCTATGCCGACTACCTGCCAGGCCGTGCCGGTCCCCGGCCGCCGGTGACCGGTCGATCCCGCGCCCCCGATCCAGCCGCGACCCTTGCCGACATGTGCGGCAGCGACAGAAGCGACATCGCGGGCTTCCCGATCGAGCAATTCCGCAGCGCCATCCAGCCCAATGCGGAGCAGAGCGCTGCGCTCGACGAACTCGCCGCGGCATCGCAGAAGGCGTCCCAGAGCATTCTCAATTCATGTCCCAAGGACGTGCCGTTGACCGCGCCGAGCCGCCTCGCCTCGATGCAGCAGCGCCTCCAGGCCATGCGTGACGCGGTCGGCATCCTGCAACCGGCGCTGGAGAAGTTCTACGGGCTGCTCAGCGACGACCAGAAAGCCAAGGTGACGGCGCTGGCGGCCGATCGGCGCCGCACCACACGTGCGGCGACGGCGGATAACGGCAACTGCAACGCGGCGCAACCCGCCGCGATCGCATGGCCCGGCGACGTCATCGACCGCGATGTCAAGCCGACCGACGCGCAGCGGGCGAGCCTCGACGCCCTGCGGGATGCGGCGACAAAGGCCGAGGACACATTGAAATCATCCTGTCGGCCCACCGGCGCGCGCACGCCACCGGCGCGCCTTGCGGCGGTCGGGGCAAGACTGGATTCGCTGCTTCAGGCGATCGGCACGGTGCGTCCTGCGCTGGACACCTTCTACAATTCGCTCAGCGACGAGCAGAAAGCCGCGTTCGACGCGGTCGGCCCCGAGCGGGACGGCGGGCAGAGCGCGATGGCCGCCGCAACTGGCGACGAACCGCCGCGAAACCGCCATCGCCGTCATTACCATCGCGGTCCCAATATCGGAGGCATGATCTTCCGGATGATGGGCTTGTAAGGCTCGCCATCGCCGGCGCGTATCGCGGTGCCATCCCGCGCGCTCAGCGGATCGGCCGGCGGCGCCGCCGGGCTACGGCGCGATCCAGATGCCAATCACAATGATCGCCAGTGAGACGGCAATCACGAGCATATCGGTCGTGAGCCAATCAGGCATTCCGTTTGAAGGCTGCTCGCTCATGTCCGCGACTCCTTCTGTTCGCGTCGAGCCAACATGCTGAAGCGGACCGGCGCGAACGAGGATGAACTAGATCACATAAGAGCGCGACAAGCGGTCGCTCTGAATTTCGCGCATCTGCGCGCGTTCAAGTTGCGGCGTGCAATCGATCTTCCGCCCAGGTTTCTGAACATGTTCGACAACGAAGGCGGCTTCAGCAAACACGGCAGCACGTCTTAGCCCGGCGTTGCTGCCAATCGCCCGACGATCCAGTCGCGGAATGCCGACAGCGCGGGCTCGTCGGCGAGCCGCGCCTCGTATTGCAGCACGAAGTGGCGGCGGGTCTGGCGCACCTTGGGATGCGCGATCACGATCTTGCGACGCGCGAGGTCGGGCGCCAGCAGTGCCTCGATCGCAATCGCAACACCCATGCCCGCCGCAGCCGCCTCGATCGCGAGACCTACGCTTTCAAAACTGCTGCCGACCTGCGCGGGCACGTTGCTCAATCCGGCATGATCGAGCCAGCGGCGCCAGTCGTCGGGACGCGGCCGCGCGTGCAGCAGCGGCACGGCGGCGAAATCGAGCGGGCCGCGCTTCAGCCAACGCGGCGCGCAGACCGGCACGGTCGCGATCGGGACCAGCTTATGGGTGACGAGCCCGGGCCGCGGCGCGCCGTCGGACACCGCGATGACGGCGTCATAGCGGCCGGGCAACAGATCGAGCGGATTGGGCGAGGTGTGCAGATCGATCGCGAGATCGGGGTGTGCCGATCTGAGCTCCGGCCAGATCGGCAGCAGCAGCCGCGAGGCGACGAAGCCGTACACGCCGATCGAGAGCCGCCGCAGCCGCGTCAGCTTCACGCCGCTGACGCCGTCAGCGATGCGGTCGAGGCCTTCGCGCGTCGCCTGCGCCAGCGCCTCGCCGGCGCTGGTCAGGATGAGACCGCCCGGCTGCCGCAGGAACAGCGGCTTGTGCAGCCCGTCCTCCAGCGCGCGGATGTGCCGGCTCACCGCGCCTGCCGTGACGCCGAGCTCCTCGCCAGCGCGGGTCATCGACAGATGACGCGCGACGGCTTCGAAGGCACGGATCGCATGCAGCGGGGGTAAGCGGCGCCAGGACATGAGTTGATTATGATCCGGATTGAGTATGACTCAATCCATCCTGCGGATAAATCGTTTGCTGTGCGGCAAACACAATCCTATCCGCTGCGCACCACCGGCATCGCCACGCCGGCAAAGCGTCTCGAGGTCTTCGATGGATATCGCCCGCCAGCGTGAACTTGCGCGCCTGCTTGCCGCCCTTCGCCGTGACGGGCGCCAGCAGAGCGGGCTCGATCCTAAACTGGTGCCGCCGGACAAGGAGACCGCCTACCGCGTCGCGCAGATGGTTGCCGACGAGATCGATCGGCCGGTCGCAGGCTGGAAGATCGCCGCGATGAAAGCGGGCCTGCAGGCGCAGCTCCGCACGGACTCGCCGATCTATGGCCGCGTCTACGCACCTGATATCCGCGAGGCTCCGGTCAGTGTCGCGCATGCGAGGCAATGCAGCCCGATCCCCGAGGTCGAGTACCAGGCGCGGCTCGGCGCCGATCTGCCACCGCGCGACAAGCCCTACACGATCGACGAGGTGACCGAGGCGGTGGCCTCGCTGCATCCCGGCATCGAGCTCGCCGAATGCCGCTTCATCCATGATGCGGCATTCCCTGCCCTGCCCGCGATCCTCGCCGATGGTGCCGGCGCCGGCAGCATCGCCTACGGGCCTGCGATCGCGGACTGGCGGACGCGCGACATCGCCGGACAAGAGGTGACGCTCACCTGCAACGGCGCGCTGCGGCGCAAGGGCACCGCGGCGGACGCGCTCGATCACCCGATCGTGCCGCTCATCTGGCTCGCCAACGAATTGTCGCGCACCGGCGTCGGGCTGAAGGCCGGCCAGATGATCTCGACCGGCACACTGACCGGCATGTTGCGGCCGAAGCCGGGCGACAGCTACGTCGCCGATTTCGGCCCGTTCGGCAGCGTGACGGCGAGCTACGTGTGATGCGCGGGCTGGATCAGCAAAATGTAATCCACCAACTTCGCCGCGCGATCGAATGATCGGCTGCGCTGCGCCCACGTGAGGCACGCACCGGCGGAAGGGTTCCCTCCCCCCTTGCGGGGGAGGGTTAGGGAGAGGGGTACCACACGGCGTGCTCTCTCAAGTTTTGTTGGCGGCGAGATGCGTGCATTTTGAAAGCGACGCTCTCACTCTCATCACGCCCGGGGCCACCCCTCTCCCCAGCCCTCCCCCGCAAGGGGGGAGGGAGCCTGACTAGTGTGCTCACCTGACTTAGGGCTACATCCTCACAGCACCTTGCGCTGGCCGAGGTTCTTCATCAGCGCGCCAACGCCGAAGGTCCAGGGCTCGCATTCGTCGCTGCCGCGCATGCGGTTGACGAGCTTGCCGAGCTGCGGGGCTGCGATGGTGACGATGTCGTCGCGCTTGTGGGTGAAGCCTTCACCCTTGGCGTCGCGGTCCTTCACCGGTGCGAACATCGTACCCAGAAACAGCGCGAAGCCGTCGGGATATTGATGCACAGGGCCGATGGTCTGCGCGACCAGATCGGTCGGGTCGCGGCTGATCTTGGAGATCGAGGAATGCCCCTCGAGCACGAAGCCGTCGGTGCCCGTCACGGTGAGGCCGACATCCATCTTCCTGACGTCGTCGAGCGAGAAGGTCTGATCGAACAGCCGGAGCAGCGGGCCGATCGCACAGGAGGCGTTGTTGTCCTTGGCCTTCGACAGCAACAGCGCCGAGCGGCCCTCGAAGTCGCGCAGATTGACGTCATTGCCGAGCGCGGCGCCGACGATCTTGCCGGCGGCGGAGACGACCAGCACGACCTCCGGCTCCGGATTGTTCCAGGTCGATTTCGGATGCAGCCCGGCATCCATGCCGGTGCCGACGGACGACAGCGTCGGCGCCTTGGTGAACACTTCGGCATCGGGGCCGATGCCGACCTCGAGATACTGGCTCCAGGCGTTCTGGTCGATCAGCACCTGCTTCAGCCGCATCGCCTGCTCGGAGCCGGGCTTCAGCTTCGAGAGGTCGTCGCCGACCAGCCGCACCACCTCCTTGCGGATCGCATCCGCCGAGGACGGGTTGCCGCGCGCCCGCTCCTCGATCACGCGCTCCAGCATCGAGATCGCGAAGGTGACGCCGGCGGCCTTCAGCACCTGGAGGTCGACCGGTGCGAGCAGGTGCGGTTTTCCCTTGTCGCGGGTGTCGGGCGGCGTGTTGGCGAGGATCACCTCGAGATCACCGATCCGCTCGCCCTTGGTCGCACGCAGCGCGGCTGCGGGATCGCCCTCCTCGCACAGCGCGCTCACCGTCGGGAAGCGCGCGGTGATGTCGAATACGCCGTCCGCCCGCACCGCGACCACGGCGGGTCCGCCCGCCTGCGGCAGCCAGGCCCGTCCGACCAGCGTGCCGGCGGTGCCGTCCTCCGGCAGGACGTCTCTTGGCGTAAGCGAAATCATCAGCGTCTCCCATTTTCGTGTTGTTGGCGCTTGTTAGCACAGTCCGCCCCGCGGCGTGAAACAGCCGTCATGGCAGTGTCATAGAGGGGTAACATCGCCCGTCAATGCTCTCGCCGATCCATCTAACACACTGAAAGACGGACCTTCATGACCGCCTCCGACCTCACCGACGAAGCCGCCCGTGACGAAGCTTTGCGCGCCCGCATCCACCAGGAGATGGCCGACAGCCTCGACGAGGAACTCGAGCTCGAACTCGACGACATGAGGCTCGACGAGCTCGACCACGACGGGGCCGCCGGCAAGCCGTCGATCGACCGCAAGTTCTACTTCCGCGAATTGCTGCGGCTGCAGGGCGAGCTGGTCAAGCTGCAGGACTGGGTGCAGCACGAGAAGAAGAAGGTCGTCGTGCTGTTCGAGGGCCGCGATTCCGCCGGCAAGGGCGGCGTCATCAAGCGCATCACCCAGCGGCTCAACCCGCGCGTCTGCCGGATCGCGGCGCTGCCGGCGCCGAACGAGCGCGAACGCACGCAATGGTACTTCCAGCGCTACGTCTCGCACCTGCCGGCCGGCGGCGAGATCGTGCTGTTCGACCGCAGCTGGTACAACCGCGCCGGCGTCGAGAAGGTGATGGGGTTCTGCTCCGACGAGCAGTATGAGGAATTCTTCAACTCGGTGCCGGACTTCGAGCGGATGCTGATCCGCTCCGGCACCATCCTCTTGAAATACTGGTTCTCGATCACCGACGAGGAACAGGCGTTCCGCTTCTCGATGCGAATCCAGGATCCGCTGAAGCAGTGGAAGCTGAGCCCGATGGATGTCGAGGCGCGGACCCGCTGGGAGCTCTACACCAAGGCCAAGGAGACCATGCTGGAGCGCACCCACCTGGCTGATTCACCGTGGTGGATCGTCGATGCCGTCGACAAGAAGCGCGCCCGGCTCAACTGCATCTCGCATCTCCTGAGCCAGATTCCGTATCAGGCGGTCACCCACCAACCGGTGGTGCTGCCGCCGCGGGTGCGCAACCCCGACTATCACCGCGGCCCGATCCCGCCGGAGATGTACGTGCCGGGACAGTATTGATCTGACCACACGCACGCTCTCAATTTCCCCTCTCCCCGTTTCGGGGCGAGGGCATGTGGCCACGCCACGTCTCGGCGCGCGGGGTGATGCGTGTCGCGCATTTTCGGAATAATAGAATTATGCCACTGATTTGCCCGACATGTCAAGTTGCAGTGTTCAATGCCGGCACGCGGCCGGCTCCTTTGCATGGGGTTGTTTTCGAAGTTTTGGCCGTGCGGCCCCACGGAGGCAGCGATAGTCCTGCCGCAAGCGCGACGAGGTGAAGAGACAGGCATCTCCTCGTCGCCTCGCCTACCAATGGTGCAGGCGCGCGCCCTTGCTGGCGCCGGAACCCGACGCTAGGCTTCGGCGATCTGGTGCAGGGAGGCCCGCTTGACTCAATCCGACGACATCAAGATTTCCGAAGATCGACGCGACGCGCTGCGCTACGCGCTCGGGATCGGCAGCGGCGCGGCGCTCGCGGCCGCGATGGCGACGCCGGCCTCGGCACAGACCCAGGCCGACAACACGCTGGATCGTATCCGCGCCAACAAGGTGCTGCGGATCGCGGTGCTGCCGGGCGAGCTGCCCTATTTCAACAAGGACCTCGCCACCGGCACCTGGTCCGGCTTCTCGATCGAGATGGCCAACGACCTCGCCAAGCTGCTCGACGTCAAGCTGGAATATGTCGAGTCGACCTACGGCAATTCGATCCTTGATCTGCAAGCCAACAAGATCGACCTCGGCTTCGCGCTCAACCCGACGCCGCAGCGCGCGCTGGTGGTCGATTTCACCAACCTGGTGTTCCCGCACCCGTTCGGCGCGATGCTGAAGAAGGGGCTGGAAGCCAAAACCTGGGCCGACATCAACAAGCCCGAGGTCAAGATCGCGGTCGACGTCGGCTCCGCCAACGAGGCGGTGGCGCGGCGCTTTGCACCCAATGCCACCATCAAGTCGCTGAAGTCGCGCGACGAGGTGATGCTGGAAATGTCGTCGGGCCGCGTCGATTGCGTGGTGAACGCGCTGGTGCTGGGGCTGACCGCGATCGCCAAGAACCCGAACCTCGGCACCTACAAGATCCTGGCCTCGCCCTCGGTGACGATCGCGAGCGGCACGGCGGTGCGCCGCGAACAGGACAAGCGCTGGCGCGATTTCCTGTCGGTGTGGATCGACTACAACCGCGGCATCGGCCAGATGCGCGAATGGTTCGTCAAGGGCCTCAGCCTTGCCGGCGTCAAGCCGGAGGACGTCCCGGTGGAGCTGAATATCTAGCGAGTCATGCTCTCGTCACCATGAACTCGTCATGCCCGGCCTTGTGCCGGGCATCCACGTCTTTTCGTCCGGCGAGCAAAGACGTGGATGGCCGGGACAAGCCCGGCCATGACAGTGGGGCCACTCACACCTTGTCGTAAGTCAGCCCGCGCTCCAGGTGCCTAGCCACCAGCGTCGACGGAAACAAGATCGCGAAATAGATCAGCGCCACGATGGTGTAGACCTCGAGCGGCCGGTAGGTGTCGGCATTGATGAGCGTCGCGTTGTAGACGAGATCCGGCACCGCGATGATCGAGACCAGCGAGGTGTTCTTCAGCTGCGTCACCGACTGGTTGACATAGGGCGCCATCATCGGCTTCAGCGCCTGCGGCAGGATCACGAGCCGCATCAGGCGCCAGCCGCGGAAGCCGAGCGCCTTCGCCGCGTCCCACTGCCCGACCGGCACACTCTCGATCGAGCCGCGCACGATCTCGGCATAGAACGCGCCGCCGTAGAGCGACAGCACGCTGACGGCGGCGACATGCGCCGGGATGTTGACGCCGATCACGACCGGAAACGCGTAGTAGAACCAGATGATCTGCACCAGGAGCGGCGTGCAGCGGAACAATTCGATATAGGCGATCAGGAGCCAGTCGATCACCGGAATGCGCCGCAGCCGCAGCATGCCGACGATCAGGCCGATCAAGGTGCCCAGGATGATGGTGCCGATCGTGTAGGCGATGGTCCAGCCGAGCCCGAGCCAGAACAGATGGCTGTACTTGGCGAGGATCCCGAAATCCCAAACGTAATTCATCCTGCCCCTCGGTTGCCGCGCGTGCCCTTCACATCAAAGTCAAACCGCCATCGACCGGCAGCGTGGCGCCGGTGACGTGGCCTGCGTCCGGCGACAACAGGAAAGCGACGACAGCGGCGACCTCGTCGGGCTCGGCCAGCCGCTGCATCGGATTGGCCTTCGCGACGCGTTCCCAGGTCGCGGTATCGAGTGCGCCGAACAGGCCGGGATCCTTGCGGGTGTAGCCGGGAATCACGGCGTTAGCGGTGGCGCCCGATGCGGCGAGCTCGACCGCGAGCGATTTCACCAGCACTTCGAGCGCGGCCTTCGCGGCGGCCGATCCCGGATAGGTGGCGCCGGGCACGAAGCGATGCGGCCCGAAGCTCGACACCGCGACGACGCGGCCGCGCGCGCTGCGCGTGAGGTCGGGCAGCGCGGCCGCCGCGATCTCGTGGAATGCCGCCGCCATCACCGCGAAGGCGCGCTCCAGCGCCGCGCGCGGCAGGCTTGCGAATTCGCGCCGGTCGGCAAAGCCCGCAGCGTGCACGATGCTGTCGATCGGCCCAAACGCCGTGCGCGCCGCCTCGACCAGTGCCGTGCCCGCGCCGGCGTGGGCAAGATCGCCGGTCGAGATTTCGACCTTTGCGCCCTTGCCGCGGCATTCCCCCGCAACCGAATTCAGCCGCGCGAGCCCGGACGCCTCGGCGCCCTGGCCATGCAGCATCAGGCACTGATCGGGTCCGGCGAGCCGGCGTGCAACCGCGGCACCGATGCCGGAGCCGCCTCCCGTGATGATTGAAACGCGCATGAGGTGGTGCTGTCACTGCGATGAAGGGACAGCGGACTATAGGTTCGGTGTCACGAAATGCAAATTGCACGCCGCCAAGTTCAACGCCAAATCAACGCCAATTCAACGCCACGGCTCGACCAGGATCTTGGTGTGCGCCTCGGGATTGGCGAGATCGGCAAAGGCCTGCGCGACGCCGTCGATGCCGACGCGGCCGGTGACGAGCGAGGCGGCATCGACCTGGCCTTCCGCGATCAGGCGCAGCGAATAGGCGAACTCCTCCGGCGTGTAGCCGAGCACGTACTGGACGTTGAGCTCCTTGATGATGCCGAGCATCGGCTCGGACTTGTCGGTCTCCATGCAGACGCCCACCACGACGACACGGGCGCTGCGCGGGGCGCCCTCGAACACCTGCTGCAACACGCCGGGCACGCCGACGCATTCGAAGATCAGCGCGGGCTTCAGCGGCGGCAGCAGCGCCTGCATCGGCGGCCGCGCCGCCTTCTCCGCCTCGGTCATCTGGGCGTGCTCGGCCCAGCTCGCATAGGGCTGTGTCTTCGCCGGATCGACCACGACATCGGCGCCCATCTTCTCGGCCAGCAGTCGCCGCGCCGGCGAATAATCGGCGGCGACGATCGGGCCGAGCCCCCTGATCTTGAGCGCCGCGATCACCGCGAGACCGACCGGCCCGCAGCCGATCACCAGCGGCACCTCACCGCCCCTGATGTTGGCCATCGCCACCGCATGCACGCCAACCGCAAGCGGCTCCGTGAGCGCGGCGTGCTCGGCGGAAAGCCCGTTCGGGACCTCGAGCAGCAGCGGCTCGCTGAGCAGCATCTGCTCGGCATAGCCGCCGAGATGATCGTTGGAATAGCCGATGCCCTTCGGGCCCTCCGGCGTCAACAGCGCCGGCAGCGAGCACACGCGTGTGCCGGGCTTCAGCTTGCGCGTGGTGCCCGGGCCGTAATCGATGATCTCGCAGCAGAACTCATGACCGAACACCACGTCGCGCGACAGATCCATCGGCGTGCGGCCGGGCAGGAATTTGCTCAGCTCCACCATGCGGTGGGCGTGCTTGCGCGCGTGCAGATCGGAGCCGCAGATGCCGCAGGCGAGCGATTTGACCAGCACCTGGCCGGCACCCGGCTTCGGTTCCGGCATCTGGTCGACGACAATCTCGCCGTTTCTGAAGATCGCTGCGCGCATGTTCCCTCCGCGTGGGTTTTGTCCCACTCATTTTGATGCGTATTTCGTCCTGCGAAATGCTGTCGCGGATCAAGTCCGGGACAGGTTTTCGCTGCAGGACGCTATAGCACGGAGGGTCACCACGTATAGCGCATAACGCCCTTGCCGGCGTAGGACTGGGTCACGTCCGAGAATTCGCCTTCGAAGGTCGCAGCCGCCGACCAGCCGCTCCGCCACTTCATCTCGAGGGAAGCCGTGGTGAGCGCGGAGTCGCTGGCCTGCGCCGCGCCGTTGACCACGAAGGCCGCGCCCGGCAGCGTCTGGAACACGGCACCAACCGTGCGGTTCGAGTTGAAGTCATGCGCCCAGGCGACACGGCCGCGCAGTGTCACGATGCCGCTATCGACCGCGAACGATTTGTCTGAGCGCAGACCGAGCTCGCTCCTGACGTCTGTGACGCTCTTCGCTGCATAGTTCAGCGCGAAGGCGCCGCCGCCGGAGACCACGCTCTCGGCATAGGCCGGCAGCTCGAAGCTGGTGAACTGGGCCGCCGCGTAGGGCGTCAGCCCAATCCACGGCGTCGCGGTGCGATAGCCGCCCTCGAGCCGGCTGGACCACGCATTGGCGTTGAAGTTGGCGCGCAGATGATCGACCCCCGCAGCCGTGACGATACGGTCGGTGGTGATGTCCTGCCAGCCATAGGCGAGCGCCGCACTCAGATAGGCCGCGCCGACGCTGTGGCGGACGAACGCGCCGGCCTGGAACAGGTCGGAGCGGCCCCAGCCGAGACCGTTGACGCTGAAGCTGGTGCCGCCGCCAGCCAGCGCAAAGCCGGCAATCGTGTTCGGCGAGACGCGGTAGTCGGCGCCGACCGCCGTGCCGTAGATGCTGCTGCTGGTGTTGTTGGAGCCCAGCACCGCATTGCCGCTGGTGGTCTGCGAGCCGCCATAGCCTGCCGCCCACACGCTCCAGCGTTGATCGAAGTTCGGTTGCGGCGGCGGTGCCTTGGCATAGATCGCCGCCAGCGCATCGCGCGGCTCGGTCTTGCGCGCCGCATAGGCAAGCGTTGCGCTCTCCGCGGCATAGGGCACGGCGCCAGCGCCGCCACCGAAGCCGCCGTCGCGTCCGGCGACGAACGGATCAGTCAACAGACCGAGGAACTGGTTCATGGCGTTGAACGTCGTCTGCTGCGATCCGGTTGCGCCCTCGCCCGAGGCCTGGGTCAGGCCGTTCGGCGTTAATCCCGCAAAGGCCACGTTGATGCCGCCATTGGCATTGAAGAAATTCTGCAGCGTGGTGGCGACAATGTTCTGGTTGACGTTCAGCTTCGACGCTGCGCCATAATCGAGCGCGAAATTGAGATACGCATTGTTCGCGTCGTAACCGAGCGTCGCGACCAGACCCGACGGCAGGCCGGTTGAATCGAGGCCGGCGAACGCACCGCTGCGGCCGCCGGCCGCCGACAGGATGGTGTATTGCTTCGCGATCGTGCTGCCGGCGGCGACGCTGGCGCCGACCGATCCGGCAAGCGCTGCGGTACCGGTCACCTTGGTTGACGTCGACGCCGTCGAACTGAGCCCGACGAGATACAGCGCACCGGACTGCAAGGCGAGATTGCCTGCCACGTTCAGGGACGTGCCCGATGTGCCATTGCCCGGCAGCAGGATGCCGCCGCTTGCAATCGTGGTAGTGCCGACGGTGCCGCTGCCGGACAGCGCACCGCCTGAATTCACCGTCACCGAGCTCGACGACGCGATCGAGCCGTCGACCTGCAGGATGCCGCCATTGACGACGGTGGTGCCGGTGTAGGTGTTGACGCCGGATAGGGTCAGCGTGCCGCTGCCGATCTTTTCGAGATTGGCGGGACCGGTGCGACCGGCACCGAAGCAGCCGCAGATGCGGAACGGGTTCAACGGATCGTAGTCTGCGAGCACGCCGCTGAGCGTCGTCGAGAGATTATTGCTGCCAACGACCAGCGTGTTGCCCGAGCCGATGTAATAGAAGCCGGAGCCTGCGATCGACCCCGCGGTGATCCGTCCATCACCGTTCGGCCCGGTGCTGAGCGAGAAATCGACCAATCCGGTCCCGTTGGTGATGAATTGCGCGTTGCCGCCGGTCGAGTTGTCGTAGAAGCCGACGGCGCCGCCGGCTTCTGTGGTGATGGTGGCGCCGCCCGCCGTGGCGAACGCCATGAAAGCCTGTTGGCCGCCGGCCTTGTTGTCGATCGTCGCATTGCCCGCCGTGGCGTGGGCATCGAACTCGAGAAAGCCGCCAGCCCGGTTAACGATCGTCGCGCTGGCCGCGGTCGGCGCTTCCAACGGGCTGAAGCCGGACGATCCGAAATAGAGCAGACCGCTGTTGTCGAAGCTGGCGTTCGCCGCGGTGCTGTTCTGGAAGAAGGCGACCTGCCCGAACGCTGCCGTGACGATGGTTGCCGAGGCGGCCGATGAGGACTCGAAGAACAGCGTTCCACCACTGATGCCGTTGCTGATCTTCGCCTGACCCGCGTTGGTATGTCCCAGGAACACGGTGCTGCCGCCATCATGATTGTCGATCACCGCCTTGCCGGCCGTGCTGGTGTCCGAACCGCCGGGTGGGCCAAGCGCGTCGCCAAAGACCAACGTCCCGCCAAAGCTGTTGCTGAACGTGGCATTGCCGGCCGAGCTGGCGTCGCGGAAGATCGTGAGAGCACCGTTGGTGTTGCTCACGGTCGCATTGCCGGCGGTGCTGCTGTCACGAAACTCCGTGAGGCCGAAGTTCTGGTTGATGATCGTCGCCGTCGATGCCGTCGTGGAATTGTAGAACGTCGTGGTGGCAATCCCGTTGAAGCCGTCGTTGACGATCTTGGTGATTCCAGCCGTGTCGGCGTTGACGATGTCGAGCTTGCCGTCGACGGCGACCTCGCCGACGATCGAGGCGGTATGGCTGGCATCACCGAGTTGCAATGTCGCGCAATCGCAGATCGAGGTGCCGCCGGTAAAGGTGTTGGTGCCAGTCAGCACCACGCGGCCGAGGCCGCCTGAATTATCCAGCACCGTCAGCTTGCCGGGGCCGTTGCCGTCGGCGATGTTGCCGGCGATCGTGAGCGTCACGCCGTTGGCATCGATCGCGCTGCCGATCGCCGAATTGTTGATCTTGAAGTTGTTGCCGAAGGTCAGGTTGCTCAGGCCATCGGCCTGGAACGAGGCGTTGTCGAGCGTGACCGCGCCTGACCCGACCGACTTGCTGTTGGTGACGATGACGGTGGTATCGACCACCTGCGTTCCGCCGCTGTAGGTGTTCACGCCTGAGAGCTGAACGTTGGAGAAACCGGACGCGGACGAATCGATCAGGCGCAGGACCCCGGCGCCGGCGCCATCGGCGATCACGCCCTGGAGATTGACCTGGGCGCCGTTCGCATCGACCGTGCCGCCGGCCGCATTGACCGCGATGCCGTTTGAGAAGGCGATGCTCGATACCGTCGGCGACTGCATCTGGAACGTGCCGCCGTTGAGCGTGATGGTGCCGGTGCCGACCGAATCCGCGTTGGTCACCTGCACGATTCCAGCCGAGATCAGCGTGCCGCCGGAATAAGCATTGGTGCCGGCGAGCACCAGCGTGCTGTTGCCAAGCTGCTGCACCATCGCTGGTCCGCCAATGCCGTTGGTGAGGTTGGCATTGATGGTGATGGTCTGGCCGTTGTTGGCCTGGTTGATCAGGCCGCCGGCCGGACCCGACACGCTGAAGCCCACCGGATTGCCGTTGATCGTGTAGGACTGCGAGTTGGCGGTGAAGGTCCAGGAACCTGGCAGCATCGGGCCAGGCCCAATGATGACCGTCGCCGATCCCGACGAATCGAAAATGGCCGACTGGGGCGGAAGGATCGGCGGCGCGCCGGGCGACGTGGTCGACCAGTTGGTCGGAAGCTCGTAGACGTCCGTGCTCGTCGAGCTGCCGGCGCCACCCCAGGTGTAGCTCTGGGCCCCGGCCGAACCGAACGGCAAAACGATCAGGGTGCAAAGCGAGAGCGCAATTGCGCCTCCCCGCAGCCGATATCCCACTGAAAAAAACGACAAACCAAAATGCACGTGCACTGCCCCCAAACGCTCTACGGCGCTCTTGGAGTCAGGTTAGCACGCAGCGAACCGCACGATTGCTGATTGTTGCCGAATCCTTCGATTCAGCACCAGGGAAGCAGAGTTTTCGGGCGATCTGTTGTACCCGCGCAACGATTAGAGTGCGCACCTTCGCAACCAGCGCACGATTTGTCGCACCTTCAGGCGTTCGGCGACGGCTCGCTTGCCACATCAAGCAATTGCGAGCGGCGGATGCGCTCGCGATGCGCGGTGTAGAGGCCCGAGGCGACGATGAAGCCGGCGCCGAGGATGGTCCAGCTGTCCGGCACTTCGCCGAAGATCAGGAAGCCGAGGATGCTGACCCAGAGCAGCTGTGTGTAGGAGAATGGCGCCAGCACCGATGCATCGCCATAGCGGAACGCCAGCACCACGATCCACTGTCCGACGGTGGAGGCAACGCCGATCAGGATGCCGAACATGATGTCGTGCCAGCTCGGCGTGACCCACACGAACGGCACCAGCGCGCTGACGATGGCGACACCGACAATGGACGAATAGGTCATCACCGTGACCGGACGCTCGCTGCCGCTCATCATGCGCGTCAGGATCAGCGTGCCGGCCCAGGCCAGCGCCGAGACGATCGGGAAGATTGCGGCAGGGTGGAAGGCGCTGGTGCCCGGCCGCAGAATGATGAACACACCGGCGAGGCCGACCGCGGTCGCGATCCAGCGCCGCATGCCGACCTTCTCGCCAAGGAAAGCGATCGACAGCGCGGTGACGAACAGCGGCGAGACGAAGCTGGTGGCCGAGGCCTCGGCGATCGGCAAGAAGCCCAGCCCCGTGATGAAGATCAGGGACGAGCCGAGCAGCGCGGCACCGCGCAGCACATGCAGGCCGGGACGGCTGCTGCGCAGCGCGAACAGCGGCGAGCCCGGCAGCATCGCCGGCGTCATGATCAGCGCGAACACCAGGAAGCGGATCCAGGCGATCTCGATCGAAGGCAGCGAGGACGAGAGATATTTTGCGGTGACGTCGGAGGTGCCCAAAAACACCGTCGAGAGCAGGATCAGCGCGATGCCCTTGAACGGCCGGTCGGTGCGGGCCGGCGCTTTGCTCGCCAGGCTTGTCGTTGCGGGCGCAGTCTTTGCGGGCAATGAAAGAGGAACGCTGTCCAGCCTGGCGGCTACGGCGGCGGGGGGCGGTGTCACGGCAATCTCGATGAGCAAAATAAGGGGAATCTGCTGTTGATACAGAACGCCAATTCCGCTGAGAGAACAATGCCCGAAAACGGGACTCCGATATGCGTCAGCGCGCGCGACGGCCCGCCGCAGCCACAATGCGGCCGCAGCTGCAACAGTTTGTTAACACCTGTGTGGAGCGGAGCGGTGTGAATCCCGCGAATTTGCGGGACTCCGGATTGTTGTGTGACGTGTTTCTTCAGAGCATCGGCAGCGAGCGCGGCTTCGGCCCGCGCGCGAACGCCTCATCGAGCGCGGCGATTTCATCGGCGCTGAGCTTGAGCGTTCCCGCTGCGGCATTCTCTGCCGCGTGCTCCGCATTCGACGCCTTCGGAATTGTCAGCACCGACGGCAGCCGCGTGAGGAAGCTCAGCGCGACCTGGCGCGGCGTCGCCTGGTGCGCCTGTGCGATCGATTGCAGCACCGTGCCGGCCCTGGTCGACGGCGAGGGAAAATCATTGTGGCCGAATGGCGAATAGGCGACGACGGCAACGCCGTGCCGCTCGCACCACGGAATCACGGCGTGCTCGATGGCGCGCTCTTGCAAATGGTAGAGCACCTGATTGCAGGCGATCTTGCCCTCGCCCGCGACGTCGAGCAGCTCGTCGAGATCATCGGCATCGAAATTGCTGACGCCCCAGGAGCGGATCTTGCCGGCTGCGATCAGTTCGTCGAACGCTGCGACGGTCTCGGCGAGCGGATAGGTTCCGCGCCAGTGCAACAGATAGCAATCGAGCCGATCGGTTTTCAGCCGCTTCAGCGAGCGCTCGCAGGCGGTGATGGTGCCGCGCCGCGAGGCGTTGCTCGGCAACACTTTCGAAACCAGGAACAGCCCGTCGCGCCGGCCGGCGATCGCGTCCGCGATCACGAGCTCGGCGTCGCCATACATCTCGGCGGTGTCGATATGCATCATGCCGGCGTCGATGCCGCGCTTCAGCGCAGCGACGGCCGCCTTGCGGTCACCGCGATCGAGATACCAGGTGCCTTGCCCGATCACCGAGACCTGCGGGCCGTTTCTGCCGAATTTTTTTGTCTGCACGATCGCCTCGTTCGTTGGAGCCACGCAGACGATAAAGGAAACGGGCGATGATGTCTCCACATCGTCGATGTCACCACTCCGTTCGATACCACCACATCGTCGTCCCGGCGAAGGCCGGGACCCCATAACCACAAAAGCCTGTTGTGAACGTCGCTGCGGCCCCAGCGTGTTCCAACAAAGCGAATTAGGGGTTATGGGTCCCGGCCTGCGCCGGGACGACAGGTGTTGTGTTGCGCGCTCTCGCGCAATCCCAACGGCGCGGATCCGCCGATCCGCGCCTTCTTGCTGGCATTACGTGCCATCAGACGTTGAGATTCATCCACACCGCCTTCGGCTCGGTGAAATTGTCGAGCGCGGCGGTGCCGTGCTCGCGGCCGAGGCCGGAGTCGCGTTCGCCGCCCCACGGCAGCCGCACATCGGTGTAGCCATAGGTGTTGATCCACACCGTACCGGCGCGGGCCTTCTTGGCGAAACGCTGCACGCGGCCCATGTCGGCGCTCCAGACGCCGGCGGCGAGGCTGTAGGCGGTGCCGTTGGCAATGCGCAGCGCGTCGGCCTCGTCCTTGAACTTGATCACGCTGACGACGGGACCGAAGATCTCCTCCTGCGAGATCCGCATCTCGTGCGCGACATTGGCGAACACCGCGGGGCTGATGAAATAGCCGCGGTCGCCGACCCGCGCGCCGCCGGTAGCAAGCTGCGCGCCTTCGTTCTTGCCGATCGCGACATAGTCGAGGATCGAGCGCATCTGCTTCTCGGAAATCACCGGCCCGAGCGCGGTGGCGCGATCGGCGGGATCGCCGATCCGCAACGCCTCGGCGCGCGCGACCAGGCGCTCCACCACCTCGTCATAGGCGTTCTCCTGCACCAGCACGCGGGAGCCGGCCGAGCAGACCTGCCCGGCGTTGAAGAAGATGCCGGCGGCCGCAGCCTTAGCGGCGGCCTCGAGATTGGCATCGTCGAAGATCACATTGGCGGACTTGCCGCCGAGCTCGAGCGAGACCCGTTTGAAGTTGCCGGCGGCGCCCTTCATGATGCCGCGCCCGACACCCGGCGAGCCGGTGAACGTCACCTTGTCGACGTCGGGATGATTGACCAGCGCGTCGCCGACGACGCGGCCGGGCCCGGTCACGATGTTGAGCACGCCCTTCGGCAGCCCGGCCTCGAGCGCGAGTTCACCGATCCTGAGCGCCGACAGCGAGGTCAGCTCGGCCGGCTTCATCACCACCGTGCAGCCGCAGGCCAGCGCCGGCGCCAGCTTCCACATCCCGATCATCAGCGGGAAATTCCACGGCACGATCGCGGCGACCACGCCGACCGGCTCGCGCACCGTGTAGGTCAGCGCGTCGTCGCGCGTCGAGACCACGTCGCCGCTGATCTTGTCGGCCCAGCCGGCATAATAGGTCAGCGTGTCGATGGCGGCGGGGAAATCCTGGCGCAGCACGCCCGCGATCGGCTTGCCGGCATCGAGACTTTCCAACGCGACGATTTCATCAGCGTGCTGCTTCAACAACTCAGCCCATTTCAGCAGGATGTGGCCGCGCTCGGCGGCGCGCATGCTGCGCCAGGGGCCCTCGAAGGCGCGCCGGGCGGCGGCAACGGCGCGATCGACATCCGCCTCGTTACCTTCGGCAACGACGGCGATCACCTGCTCGGTGGCGGGATTGAGCGACTTGAAGCTGTTCCCGGACAGCGAGCGGACGCGGGCGCCGTCGATCAGCAGCAGTTCATCCCGAACGGCCGGGGCGCGGCGGGCGTTGCGTTCATAGTCATATGCAATCGACATCATATTTCCTCCTGGTATTGTCCTTCAACCTAGGAGGCTTTGATCAGCAGTAAATATGATATCTTGTGCCTATTGGTATACCAGGATATGAAGTTGAATTCATAAGTGGTGACCACGATGCTGCAGATCGAGATCGAGACCGTCTGGCGCTTTCGGAAAGAGAACTCGCCGCAGACCGCGGTCGTGATGCTCGGCATCCTCAACGAGATCCGGAAGACCGGGAAGATCACCAGCGCCGCCAGCGACGCGCATTTGTCCTATCGCCATGTCTGGAACCTGATCGAGCAGTGGTCCGAGTTCTTCGGCGTGCCGCTGGTGGAAACCCAGCGCGGCAAGGGCTCGAAGCTGACGCCGTTCGGTGAGAAGCTGGTGTGGGCCGGCGAGCGCATGCAGGCGCGGCTCGGATTGCAGCTCGAGAACCTCGCACAGGAACTGGTCACCGAGATCAAGCCGTTCCTCGAGCAGCGGCCGCAGGTGATCCGGGTCCACGCCAGCCACGGCTTTGCAGTGTCCAAGCTGCGCGAGTTCCTCGATCGCGAAGGCGGCGTCGGCGTCGACCTGCGCTATGTCAGCAACCAGAATTCGCTGGTTTCGCTGGCGCAGGGCGCCTGCGACCTCTCCGGCGTGCATCTGCCGCGCGGCGAGTTGCGCGCGCAGGGCATCAAGGCTTGCCGGGAATGGCTCGATCCGCGCGAGGACCGCGTGATCAATTTCGTGACCCGCGAGATGGGCCTGATGGTGAAGCGCGGCAACCCGCTGAAGATCAGCTCGCTGAAGGACCTGGTCGACCGCAAGGCCCGCTTCGTCAACCGCGACCATGATTCCGGCACGCGGCTGCTGTTCGATCAATTGCTGGCGCAGCAGAAGATTGCGGAGAGCCGGATCAACGGTGCCCAGCAGATGGAGTTCACCCATGCCGCGGTCGCCGCCTATGTCGCCAGCGGCATGGCGGATGCGAGCTTCGGCGTCGAGGCCGCCGCGCGGCAGTTCGGCCTCGATTTCATCCGCCTGCTCACGGAAGATTACTTCTTTGTCTGCAAGCGCGCGTTCCTCGAGACCGAGCCTATGCAGCGCGTGCTCGAGATCATGAAGAGCAGCGAGTTTCACAAGGCCGTGGGCGCCCTGCCCGGCTATGTCGCTTCGCTGACCGGCGCCGTCAGCGGTGTGAAGGAATTTCTCGAGAAGATGCATTCCGACCGCTGATCCGATACGATTCCTTGTACGATCCCTTGCGACTGGACTCGTTCCGATCCGCCACGCTATATTTGAGATTATACAGCGAAAAGACCGGACCTAACCGATGCGACCACCGCGCTCCGCCATTGCCATCCGCCATGTGGCGTTCGAGGATCTCGGGCTGCTTGCCCCGATCATGGAGCGCACGGGCTGGAGCGTGTCGTTCTGCGACGCGCCGGTCGACGACCTCTCCGATCCTGCGATCCGCGATGCCGATCTCCTGATCGTGCTGGGCGGGCCGATCGGGGTCTACGAGACCGGCACCTATCCGTTCCTCGTGGCCGAGATTGCGCTGCTGGAACAGCGGCTGCGCCGTGGCCTGCCGACGCTGGGCATCTGCCTCGGCGCGCAATTGATGGCGCAGGCGCTCGGCGGGCGGGTGTTCCCGGGCAAGGTGAAGGAAATCGGCTGGGGGCCGGCCGAACTGACGGCGGACGGCAAGTCATCGTGCCTGCGCAACCTCCACACCAAGGTGCTGCACTGGCATGGCGACACGTTCGAACTGCCGAGCGATGCCGTGCGGCTGGCCTCGAACGCCAATTACGAGAACCAGGCCTTCGCCTGGGGCCAAAACGCGCTGGCGCTGCAATTCCACCTCGAAGCCGATCCGCGGCAGCTCGAGGAATGGTATGTCGGCCACGCCGTCGAGCTGGCGGCGGCGAAGGTTTCGATCCCGGAGCTGCGCGCGACGACGCAGGCGCTTGCAAGAGCGGTCGCGGCGCAGGCCGAGCAGGTGTTCGGCGACTGGCTTCTTTCCATCGCACCGGCCGACGGCGTCCGACGTTCCAGCGCCGGCGCATAAGCCGACGCCGCTGTGGCCGCAGCAATCAGGAGCCTGCACGCACGGCGTAGCTTCCCGGCCCATAGGCCGCGATCAGCGCGAGCGCACCGAGCAGGCCGAGGTTCTTCAGGAAGTTGATGGTCTGGGTCACGACCTGCGCCTCGGGCGCGGCCCAAAAATTGTGAAACATCAGCGTCGCGGCGATTGTGAACAGAAACAGGACGGCGGCGGCCTGCCGCGCGAACAGGCCGAGCACGAGCGCCACGCCACAGCCGAGCTCGACCGCCGTCGCACCTGCTGCAAGCACCGCACCGATGCCGTCGGCGCCACCGAGGCGGCCGGCGGTCGCGGAGAACGCCATCAGCTTGCCGATGCCGCTGTAGAGAAACAGCGGCGCGATGGCGAGCCGGGCAAACAGCAGGACCCAGGAATCGGAAAGTCGCCCGGTCTTGTCGGCCGCCGCAAGGTGAGTGGAACTGGACATCAGTTGTCTCCTTCGATGTTAGGAAGCGGTTTCAAGCCAAACCGGTATGTGAGGCCGCGCTGAATATTTCCGGACTGGTCGTCGCGGGAGAACGGCGCAATCAGCGAGCTCTTGACGCCGAACACCGCATCGGAATCCAGGTATGGGCTTTCCGCATCGAAGATGTGGGTGATCAGCGTCTCGTAGCCTTCGGCGGCGATCATGAAGTGGACATGCGCCGGGCGGTATGGGTGGCGTCCGAGCGCCTCAAGCATTGCGCCGACCGGACCGTCATGCGGAATCGGATAGAACGCCGGCATGATCGACGTGAAGGCGAACCGCCCGTCGCGATCGGTCCTGAACCGCGCCCGCATTGCGAGCGATTGCAGGTCCGCCTGCTGGACGTCGTAGTAGCCGTCATCGTCGGCGTGCCACACGTCGACCGTCGCACCGGCGAGCGGCCGGCAATCGGGCGCGCAGACGACGCCGTTCACGCTGAGCCGCTCGCCTTCGATGCCGCCGGAGATGTCGGCGCCGAGCGGCAGCTCAGGCGCGGCGGCAACGAAGAACGGCCCCAGCACCGTCGTCTCGGTCGCGCCTTCAGGCATCCGATGGTTGATCGCGTCGACCAGCATCGAGACGCCGAGCGTATCGGACAGCAGGATGAACTCCTGCCGCGTGTCGCTGCACATCTGTCCGGTCCGGGTCAGGAAATCGATCGCGGCGTTCCATTCGTCGAAGCTGGGTTCGACGTCGCGGACGAAATCATGCAGGTGACGCACGAGGCTCGTCATCACGGTCTTGAGGCGCGCGTCGCCGGTCTGCGCCAGGCTGTCAATCACGGCCTCGGTGATGTTGTGCTCGTCGAAATCACGCATGCGAGGCCTCCCGGCCGCTCGATGAAGCAATTGGCCGCGCGCCATGCAGCGCGTCTGAGAGCAGCGCGTGCAGCGCCGGCAGGGACAGCGGCCGCGGATTTGGATAGGGCGTTTCCGCAGCGGCTGCCGCCGCGCGGTCGATGTCCGACGGCTGCAATCCCAGCGCAGCAAGTGAGGTCGGCGCGCCGAGCCGGTTCGCCAGGTCATACAGGCCGACGCTCGCATCGCTTGCGCCGAGCGCGAACGCGATACGCTGCATCGCATCGCCGGCCGCCGGGGCGTTGTAGGCAACTGCGTGCGGCAGGATCACCGCATGGGCCTCCGCATGCGGCAGGTCGAAGATGCCGCCGAGCGTGTGGCAGAGCTTGTGGTGCAGGCGCATGCTCACCGCGTTGAGGCAGCAGCCGCATAGCCACGCCGCGTATAGCGCGTCGGAGCGCGCCTCGCGATCATCGGGTGCCGCGACCAGCTTCGGCAGCGATTGCGTGAAGCGGCGGATGGCTTCCGCGGCGATCAGGGAGGTGACCGGATTGCGATCATGCGCGTACAGCGCCTCGACGGCATGGGCGATCGCGTTGAGGCCGGAGACGGCGCTTTGCTGCGGCGGCAGCGTCAGCGTGAGATCGACGTCGTAGATGATCACTTCCGGCTGCACCTTTGGGCTGCGCAGCGTCGTCTTCCGGCCGCCCTCGGTCTGGCCGAGGATCGCGGTCGCCTCGGAGCCGGCATAGGTGGTCGGCAGCACGATCTGCGGAAGATCGGTGTGGAGCGCGATCGCCTTGCCAAGCCCGGTGGCCGAGCCGCCGCCGATTGCCACCACGCAATCCGCGTCCAGCGCCCTCGCCTGCGCCACGGCGCGTGCCGTGATCTCGATCGGCGTATGCATCGCCGCTTCCGCGAACACGCCAGCCGCAAGCGGCCCGAGATCGGCGGCGAGCGCGTCGGCCTCGCCACGCTGCGGCGCAGTCGACAGCAGCAGCGCTCGGCGACAGCCGAGCCGGCGGACTTCATCGGCGAGGCTCGCGCGGGTGCCCGATCCGAAGATCACGCGGGTTGCCGGCGCGTTATAGGCGAAGGGCTGCATCGTCACTCCGCGGGCGCCGTGTCGATCGCCGCGGGCCGGGGCACGACGGCTAGTCCAAGCGAGCCGATCGCGAAGGCGCCGACGATCGCGGCCCCGCCGATCACCCAGAACACGATGTCGGGCCCGCCGGTCACCTGCTGCAACAGTCCGATCAGATAGGGCCCGAGAATCGCGCCGACCCGGCCGACGCCCAGTTCCATGCCGACGCCGCTGGCGCGCAGCAGCGTCTCGTACGAGCCCGCGGTGAAATTGTTGAGCACATGTTGCGCGCCGATGATGCAGAACCCGGCGATGGCGACGATCGCGAGATTGACGCCGTGGCCGCTGACGAACACCAGCGCCAGCACGGCGATGCCGCCGGTCAGCCACCATGTGGCGAGATAGCGCGGGGTCAGCGACAGGTTGCGGTCGGCCAGCATCGCGAGCGTGAGCCCGCCGACGAACGACATCGCCTGCATGATCGCCCCGAAACCGAATGATGCCGCAAAGGTCTCGCCGCGTTTCTGCATGACAGTCGGAATCCAGCCGGTAAGACCGAAGATCGCGAACAGGCTGAGGAATGCGGTGATCCAGATCGTCAGCGAGACGCGGCGGTAGCGCGGGCTCAACAGCGCCGCGATCGGATTGGGCACGCTCGCCGCGTCAGCCGAGGTGAAGGTCGCGTTGCGATAGGCCGCGGCGCGCTCCGGGCGAAGACGCGCGAGCAACGTACGCAGTTGGTCGGTGCGGCGCCGCGCCGCCAGGAATTGCGGGCTTTCGGGCAACACCGCGTGCGCGACGAAGGTCAGCGGAATCGACAGCGCACCGAGATAATAAAGGATCTGCCAGCCGTAATGCGGCGTCAGATAGACCCCGACCAGCCCGGCGCAGACGCCGCCGAGCGACCAGCCCAGCGTCACGCCCCACAGTGAGAATGCGTTGCTGACGCGGCGCGGCGCCAGCTCGTTGACGAAGGTCGTGCCCAGCGGCAGCAGCACGCCGAGGCCAAGCCCGGTCGCGAAGCGCAGCGCGCAGAAGCTCCAGAACTCATTGCCGATGGTTGCGGTCAGCAGCGTGAAGACGTTGACGATCCACAGGCCCGCGAGCAGCGTGCCGCGCCGGCCAAGCCGGTCGGCGACCGTGCCGTGACCGACCGCGCCGAACAGGAATCCGACCAGGCCCGAGCTCACGAGAAACCCCGCCTGGCTCGGCGACAGTCCCCAGGGTTTGGCCACGTAGTGGATGACATAGGCCGGATTGAACGTGTCATAACCATCGAACAGCGTGATGAGCGTGATCAGGATGCCGAGGAGTATGTGCAGCCGGCCGACGGCCGCGTTGGACAATTCCTCATGCACATCGATTTCAGGCGAAGTGCTCACGGTTTCCTCCCTTGCAACGGATGAAGCGCACTGCTCTGCGGCAGGTTGGAAGGCGCTTAGAGCTTGAAGAGCTTGCGGGCGTTGTCGCGGCCGATCTTGAGGCGATCGCCTTCGGCGATGGTCGCGGTATCGAACCATTCGGCGGCGTGGTCGATGTTCTCGAACGGCCAATCGGCCGAGAACAGGATGCGGTCGGCGCCGATCTCGAGCATCGCGTCGATCAGGGTTTGGGTGCGGAAATTGCCTGACGTCGTGATGTAGAAATTCTCCCGGAAGTAATCGGCGATCTTGCGCTTGGCGGGATAGACGTTCTGCGCGCGCATCCATTTGTTGTGGTTGTCAACCCGCCACATCGAATACGGCAGGCCCTCGCCCATGTGGCCGATGACGATCTGCAATCGCGGATGGGCGTCGAACAATCCCGAGCCCATCAGGCGCAACGCATGCACCGCGGTCTCCTGGCCGAACGCCCAGGTCGGCCCCATCAGCCAGCGATGGCCCTCGTAGATCGCGGCATCCTTCGCCAGCGGGTTACGCGGATGCAGATAGAACGGGACGTCGAGGCGCTCGACCTCCGACCAGAACGGCCAGAACTCCTTACGGTCGTAGTAGACCGCGCCGTCCTGGCCTTCGACCTCGCTGAAGCCGTTGACGAGCGCGCCGCGGAATTTCAGCGCGCTGACGCAGCGATCGAGCTCGCGCGCGGCGGCTTCGGGATCCTGCATCGGCAGCGCGGCCAGACCCTGGAAGCGCTGCGGCCGCCGCGCCACCTGCTCGGCCAGGAAATCATTGGCGCGGCGCGACAGCTCCAGCGCGCGGGCGCGATCCGGGATGGCCTGGATCGCCGGCGCGTTGAGCGACAGCAGCATCAGCTCGATGCCGTGCGCGTCCATCTCGGCAAGACGGCGGTCCTGGATGTCGAGCAGCCGGGCCTTGAGCTCGATCCAGTCGTCGGCCGGCGAGAAGCCCGCGCTGTCGCGAACCGTCTCCTCGATGGCGAAGTGCTCTTCCAGCGCGATCTTTCCCTGCATGGCGTCGTCCTTTCCGGCTCGCGTCCTCGTTTCCGTGTTGACAGGACAAAACATCCAGTCCAATTATTTGTCAATGAGAAAGTTGCAAATGCAAATGATTGAGATGCAACTGTTGTCGATGCGAAGACCGGCGGCTATTCCGGGCGGGCGTCTCCTGCCTGGAATCAAGCCCGGACCTAAGCCCATGTACCGATTTTCGAATTCGCTGCCCTATCTGCTCGCAAGACTCGGCGTGCGGATGGGCGATCTGTTCGTCCGCGTCATCCGTCACGAGAAGTTGACGCTGCCGATGTACCGCGTGCTCGCCGCGCTCTCGGAGCAGGGACACCCGCTGCGGCTCGGCGAAATCGCCGAACTGACCTCGGCCGACGTCTCGACGCTGTCGCGCATCGTCGCCGAGATGAGCCGCGCCGGCCTGCTGACGCGCGACCGGCCGGAAAACGACCAGCGCAGCCTTCAGGTCGCGCTGACGCCTGATGGCGCCGAGCTGGCCTCCCGGCTGATGCCGATCGCCCAACACTATGAGGAGGTCGCGACCGGCGCGATGTCGGCGAAGGAGGCTGCCGAGCTGAAGCGGGTGCTGGTCGAGCTCTACAGGAATCTCGATCGGCTCGAGCACGAGGTCGAGGCCGGCCTGATCGAGGTGCCCGCAGCGGCGGCGCCGAAGGAGACGCGCGAGGCCAAGATCGGCGCCAGGACTAACGCAAAGCCCGACACCAAGGGCAATGCCGGCCGCCGGCGCAAGATACCGAGGAAATAGAGCCACAAACCCAGGGAGAGGACATGCGCAGGGATCCGATCATCATTGCAGGCGGCGGCATCGGCGGACTGGCCACGGCGGTCGCGCTGGCCCGCAAGGGATTTCAGGTCACCGTGCTGGAGCGCGCACCGCGCTACCAGGAGATCGGCGCCGGCATCCAGCTCGGCCCGAACGCCTTCCATGCCTTCGACCATCTCGATCTCGGCGATGCCGCCCGCTCGATTGCGGTGTTCATCGATCAGTTGCGGCTGATGGACGCGATCTCGGCCGAGGAGATCACCAGCATCGATCTGACCAGCTATTTCCGCCGGCGCTTCGGCAATCCCTATGCGGTGGTGCATCGCGGCGATTTGCACGGCATCTTGCTGCGCGCCTGCGAGGCGCATCCTTCGATCACGCTGCGCAGCGATTGCGACGTCACCGGATACGAGCAGGACGGCGAGGCCGTGATTGCACGGCTGAAGTCAGGCGAGCGCGTCAGGGGCTGCCTTTTGATCGGCGCCGACGGGCTGCGGTCCCGGATCCGCCAGCAGATGGTCGATGACGGCCCGCCGCGGATCGCCGGCCACACCACCTATCGATCGGTCATCCCGACCGAGCAGATGCCGGAGGATCTGCGCTGGAACGCTGCGACCCTATGGGCCGGCGCCAAGTGCCATCTGGTGCACTACCCGCTCTCGGGCTGGAAGGTCTTCAACCTCGCCATCACCTGTCACAACGCCCCGACGGAAGCCTTTGCCGCCAGGCCGGTGACGCACGAAGAGGTACTGGAGGGCTTTCGCGATGTTCATCCTCGCGCCAAGGCGATCATTCACCACGGCAAGGACTGGAAGGCGTGGGTGACCTGCGACCGCGATCCCACCGAGCACTGGGTCGACGGGCGCGTGGTGCTGCTCGGCGACGCCGCCCATCCGATGCTGCAATATTTTGCCCAGGGCGCCTGCATGGCGCTGGAGGACGCGGTCTGGCTCGCCGAACTCCTGGGCGAGACGCCGGATCGCTTCGCGCATGCGCTGGAAAAATACCGGCAGGTCCGGCTGATGCGCACGGCGCGGGTCCAGCTTCAGGCCCGTGAACTCGGCACCCACGTCTATCATCCCGCCGGCGTACACGCGCTGCTGCGCAACCAGCTGATCCGCGAGACCAGCCTCGAGCAATTCTGCGACAAACTCTCCTGGCTGTACGACTCGCCGTTCCCCGAACGGCCGCGCGCCGCCGCCTAGCCGAGCCCGCTGATGTCGGCGACCAGCACCGAGCCGGTCACCGATTCCGTGATGTAGAGCCGGTCGCGGTTGGCGCCGCCGATCGCGACATTGGTGCAGCTCTGTCCGGCGCAGGACTTGATCCGCGCGATGCATTCGCCGTTGGGTGCGAACACGAAGACATGGCCGAGTGAGGCGTGCGCGACGAACAGCCGCCCTGCTCTGTCCATCGTCATGCCGTCGGGCCCGCTCGGGCCGAACAGCGAGCAGAAGCGCCCGACCTTGGAGACGCTGCCATCCTTCATGAACGGCGCGCGCCAGACCGCATTGTCGCGCGTCATGGCGACGAACAGCACCGCCTCATGCGGATCAAGCACCAGGCCGTTCGGGCTGATGCCGGTGTCGATCAGGCAGTCGAGCGCGCCATTCACGCGCAGCCGATAGACCCGGCCGGTCGGATCGTGCAGCCCGGTCTGGCCCTGGTCGGTGAAATAGATGTCGCCGTTCAAGGCGATGTGCAGATCGTTGCAGCCGCGGAACGATTCCGAATTGCGCGAGCGCAGCAGCGGCGTGACCTCGCCGGATCGGGCATCGAGTTCCATCAACCCGTGCCGGTAGTCGGCGATCAGGATGCGGCCCATCGCATCGATCTTCAGGCCGTTCGGCCAACCGTCATATTCGGCGACCTGCGCCCATGATTTGTCCGGCGCGATCCTGAAGATGCGGCCGAACGGAATGTCGACGATGTAGAGATTGCCATCGGCATCGAACGACGGCCCCTCGATGAAGCAGTCGGTCACCGCGCCCGGCCGGTTGGCATCGGCCCATTCGCTTGCCACCTTGCGGCGAAATTCGGCCGGCACGGCGGTGAAGATCTCGGTCGGGATCAGTTTCGGCGGCGTTTCCAGGAACATCATTATTGGTTCACCCGTTGGCGGAACGGGTGGACCATAGTGGAGAAGGCACGTGTCGTCGAATGCGCTGAGGACATTCCGTCACTGCGAGCGACGCGAAGCAATCCATGTCTCCACTTGTGGAGCGATGGATTGCTTCGCCGCTTCGCTCCTCGCAATGACGGCGGGACAGTCGTACCGCCGGCCTCCGCCTGGATCGTTCCCTACTCGGCCGCCTGCGCGCCGCTATAGGCTTCTGCAATCATATAGCCGGACAGCGTGCCGTAGGCCGTGGTCCACGCAGCCGCCACGTCGGGCGTCCAGGCCTCGCCGAGGCCCTTCTCCAGCGTCCACAGCAACGCACCGCCCACCACCGGATAGTGCGCGGGCTTGGCGCCATAGTTGACGTGGCGCTTGGCCAGCGCACTGGCGGCCGGAAGCACCGACGACAGATTGCTCAATCCATTGACGACGACGGCAAGCGTCGCAATCAGCTTCTTGCGCTGCTCGGCCATGTCGGAGGGGAACATTGCCTTCACCGCCGGCGCGACCTCGAACAGCCGGTCATAGAAGATGACCGCCGCCTGCTCCGAGATCGGCGCCACCTGGACGAGCTTGACCTGGTCGGGTGTCATGTGTGCCTCCGTGCACGCTGCTTCCCTCGCCGCGCCGTTGCGTGAGGTGAAGGAGTTACGCCGCCTCGACGAAGCTGTGGCGCTCATAGAGGAATTCGAGCACGCGCTGCCGGCACTTCAGGTAGCCGGGGTTGGTCGCGAGCTCGAGCCGCTTGCGCGGGCGCGCCAACGGCACCTCGAGCACTTCGCCGATCCGCGCACTCGGGCCGTTGGTCATCATGACGATGCGGTCCGACAGCAGCACGGCCTCGTCGACGTCGTGGGTGATCATCAGGATGGTGTTGCCGAGCTTCTGGTGAAGCGCCATCACCGAATCCTGCAAATGCGCTCGGGTCAGCGCGTCGAGCGCGCCGAACGGCTCATCGAGCAGCAGCACCTTGGGCTCCATGGCGAGCGCCCGCGCGATGCCGACGCGTTGCTTCATGCCGCCGGAGATCTCGCTCGGCCGCTTGTCCCTGGCATGCGCCATCTGCACCAGGCTGAGATTGTGCATCACCCAGGCATCGCGCTCGGCCCTGCTCTTGGTTTTGGCAAACACCTTGTCGACGGCGAGCTTGACGTTCTCGTAGACGGTGAGCCACGGCAGCAGGCTGTGGTTCTGGAACACGACGGCGCGATCCGGTCCCGGCGAATTGACCTCGCGGTTCTCCAGCAGCACACCGCCATTGGTGGCGCCGGTGAGGCCGGCGACGATGTTGAGCAAGGTCGACTTGCCGCAACCGGAATGGCCGATGATCGAGACGTATTCGCCCCTCTCGATCGTCAGATTGATGTCCTTCAGCACCTCTGACGTGGCGTTGCCGCGGGCAAAAATCTTGTCGATGTGATCGAGCTTCAGATAGGCCTGCATGACTTGTCCCCCTCAGTTCGCAGCGGTGCCGCGGGTCACGACCTTGCCGAGGCCCGCAATGAGGCGGTCGAGCACGAAGCCGATGATGCCGACATAGAACAGCGCCAGGATGATCTCGCTGATGTGCGAGGAATTCCACGCATCCCAGATGAAGAAGCCGATGCCGACGCCGCCGATCAGCATTTCGGCTGCGACGATCGCGAGCCAGGACAGGCCGATGCCGATGCGCAGGCCGGTGAACATGTAGGGCGCGGCCGCCGGGATCATGATCTTGGTGAAGAACTCCAGCGGATTGAGCTGCACCACGGCGGCGACGTTGCGGTAGTCCCGCGGAATGTTGCGGATGCCGACCGCGGTGTTGATGATGATCGGCCACACCGAGGTGATGAAGATGACGAAGATCGCCGAGGGCTGGCCGTCGCGAAACGCGGCGAGCGACAGCGGCAGCCACGCCAGCGGCGGAATCGTGCGCAGCACCTGGAACAGCGGATCGAGGCCGCGCATGGCCCAGACCGATTGTCCGACCAGCGTGCCGAGCGCGATGCCGGCGATCGCCGCCAGCGAGTAGCCGTAGGCGACGCGCTGCAAGCTCGCGGAGAGATGCCAGAACAGGCCCTTGTCGATGCCGCCATTGTCGAAGAACGGATCGAGGATCAGCTCCCTGGTGTCCTTGAACACTTTTGACGGCGGCGGCAGGCTGGAGCCGGCGCGCCGGCAGATCAGCTCCCACACCACGAGCAAGAGCGCGACCACGATCAGCGGCGGCACCACGCGCGCGGCGGTCTCCTTCGCCATCCTGGCGTAGCTCTCGGCGCGCGGCGTGCGCTTCGGCGTCATGGTCACGACCGGCGCCGCGGCGGCGGCCGGCGCGATCACCACCGCCGACACTTCGGTCTTCATGGCAGGCATCGACATTGAATGAAAATCTCCGTGGGCAAAGGAAGAGCCGCACGAGACGCGCGGCTCGCTCAAATCAGACGTCGACACGCTTGATGGACAGCGACTTCAGGTAGGCGGCGGGATCGGCGGGATCGAACACCTTGCCGTCGAAGAAGGTCTCCTTGCCGCGCGAGGTCGAGGTTGGAATGTCGGAGACGCCAAGCTCCTTGGCGGCCTCCTTCCAGAGATCCTCGCGGTTGACCTTGGCGATCAGCGCCTTGGTGTCGAAGCCCGCCTCATACTTGCCCCACCTGATGTCCTCGGTCAGGAACCAGAGGTCGTGGCTCTGATAGGGATAGGACGCGTTGTCCTTCCAGAACCGCATCTGCTGCGGCGAGTTCTCGACCACGCGGCCGGTGCCGTAGTCGAACTTGCCCTTCATGCGGTCGGTGATGTCCTCGACCGGGCAGTTGATCCACTGCCGCTTGGCGCAGATCGCCGCGGTCTCCTCGCGGTTCTCCGCCTTCTCGCACCACTGCTGGGCTTCCATGACAGCCATCAGCAGCGCCTTGGCGGCCTTCGGGTTCTTGTCGACCCAGGCGGCGCGCAGGCCGAACGATTTTTCCGGATGCTTGTCCCAGAGCTCGGCGGTGGTGATCGCGGTGTAGCCGATCTCCTGATGGATCAGCTGCAAATTCCACGGCTCGCAGACGCAGAAGCAGTCCATCGTGCCGACCTTCATGTTGGCCACCATCTGTGCCGGCGGCACCACGATGGTCTCGATGTCCTTGTCGGGATCGATGCCGCCGGCGGCGAGCCAGTAGCGGATCCAGAGATCATGCGTGCCGCCGGGGAAGGTCATCGCGGCCTTCACCGCCTTGCCGCCGGCCTTCTTCTTCTCCAGCGCCGGCTTGAACGGCGCGGTGTCGACGCCGATCTTGAGATCGGCATATTCCTTGGCGACCGAGATGCACTGACCGTTCAGATTGAGCCGCGCCATGATGTACATCGGCGTCGGCTGATTGTTCTGCGTCACCTTGCCGGCCGAGATCAGATACGGCATCGGGGTCAGGATGTGCGCGCCGTCGATGCCGTTGCCCTCGGAGCCGAGCACGAGATTGTCGCGCGTGGTGCCCCACGAGGCCTGCTTCTGCACCTCGACGTCGGGCATGCCGTATTTGGCGAAGATGCCCTTCTCCTTGGCGACGAACAGCGGCGAGGCATCGGTGAGCGCGATGAAGCCGAGCTTGGCGCCCTTCACTTCCGGGCCCGCGCCTTGCGCGAATGCACCAGCGGGAAAGTTGAGCCTGGCCGCGGCGAGCAGCGCGGCGGCGCCACTGGTTGCCTTCAGGAGCTGGCGGCGGTTGATCGCACGGCCTGGAGGCTTGTCGGTGGGCTTGGTCATCGGTCGTCCTTTGCGTCGTTGCGTTGCGGTGTTGCGTCTGTGCGTCGAGCACCGGTCCGTCGGGCGGCGACGCGCGCAGGGCGCAAAAGGGCGTGCACCGGGGAGCCCCGGTGTGGTGGCGTCAGCAATCCGATGGGGTGGCCTCGAGGGACGGCTTCAATGGCGTCGGCACCAGACTATTCAAGCCCTGTGCCAAGCTACCGCGGTGCAAAAACGGATTTTATTGCAATGTTTTGCGCGACTTGTCGCAGCGCACGCGCAATTTCCGCGCGCTGTCAAAACTTGCGATTCGCTCAATCCTTGTGCGGCGCACAAGGATTGAGCAATCGGCTTCGACGACGGCGATCAGGCGTCTTCGGTGACCTTGGTGCCGAGCGGCGCCGGCGCCATTCCGCCGCCGGGCTTCACGCGGAATTCGTAGGTCATCAGGCTCCACGGGCCGTCCGATGGCTGGCCGTCGGGCATGACAGGATCGCTGCGCCGCTCGACCTTGGCGATCAGTTCGTCCTTCACGCCGAACACGACATCGGAATCGATATACTTGTCGCCCTCGACGAAGACGTGCGTGATCAGCGGCTCATAGCCCTTGGCGTTGACCAGGAAGTGCACATGCGCCGGCCGCATCGGGTGACGGTTGGTCTGGGTGATCATCTGCCCGACCGGACCGTCGGTCGGGATCGGATAGCTGCACGGCACGATGGTGCGGAAGAAGAAGCGGCCATCGGCGTCGGTGATGAAGCGCGCCCGCGACGACGGACCTTCGCTGGCATAGCTCGGCTTCTGCGAGTCATAGAACCCGTCGTCATCGGCGTGCCAGATATCGACCGGCACGTTGGCAAGCGGCTTGCCGTCGAGATCGGTGACGCGGCTTTGCACGAACATGCGTTCGCCGGGCAGGCTCGCCGAGACGTCGGTGCCGTGCGGCGTCACCTTGTGCTCGCCGACATAGAACGGGCCGAGCACCGTGGTTTCGGTGGCGCCGTCGCGATCCCTGTGGTTGACGGCATCGACCAGCATCGACACGCCGAGCACGTCGGAGAGCAGGATGAATTCCTGGCGGATGTCGGTGCACTTCTGCCCGGTGCGGGTCAGGAAGCCGATCGCGTGGTCCCATTCCTCGAAGGTGAGATCGGTCCTGCGCACATAATCGTGCAGCGACTTCACCAGTTCCTGCAGCAGGAACTTAGCCCTGGGATCGGGCGTCTGGTCGAAGCTGCGGATGACGGCGGCGGTGAGCTCGGTTTCGTTGAACTGGGTCATCTCGGCGTTTCCCTTGAGGCCCTTACGGGGCGCGTTTGCGGGCGCGAGCGTACACCACCGGCCCTGTGCCGGTAAGCAGCAGCGGATTGGTGAAACGGACACTTTTCGGCTATCAAGGCTGCCTTGCAAGCCGGAGAAACGCCTGATGCTAGCCCCCACGCCTGCCTCGCCCGAATCCGCGGGAATGTCGACCACCGCGCTGAACCGCCTCGAAGCACATCTGAAGAGCCGCTATATCGACTCCGGCCGCTTTCCCGGCACCCAGCTCCTGATCTACCGCCGCGGCAAGATCGTGCATTCCACCGTCCAGGGCTTTGCCGATCTCGAGCGCAAGGTGCCGGTCAAGGACGACACCATCTTCCGCATCTATTCGATGACCAAGCCGATCACGTCGGTCGCCTTCATGATGCTGGTCGAGGAAGGCAGGGTCGCGCTCGACGAGCCGGTCGCCAAATACATTCCGGAATGGAAGAACCTCGGCGTATTCGTCGCCGGCACCGCGCCCGCGTTCCTGACCCGCCCGCCGAGCCGGCCGATGCAGATCGTCGACCTGCTGCGCCACACGTCGGGCCTCACCTACGGCTTCCAGCAGCGCTCCAATGTCGACGCAGCCTATCGCGAGAAGAAGATCGGCGAGGTGATCAAGGCCGGCACGCTCGATGGCATGATCGAGGATCTCGCCAAGATCCCGCTGGAGTTCGCGCCGGGTGAAGCCTGGAATTACTCGGTCTCCACCGACGTGCTCGGCTATCTCGTCGGCAAGATCTCGGGAATGCCGTTCGAGCAATTCCTGAAGGAGCGCATCTTCAAGCCGCTCGGCATGAGCGACACCGACTTCTTCGTGCCGGCCGACAAGGCGCATCGCTTTGCCGCCTGCTATTCCGCCGACCCACAGGGCGGCTTCAACCCGCTCGCCGCCGAGCGCAAGGGCACCCTGACCTTGCAGGACGATCCGACGACCAGCTCTTTCCTGTCGCCGCCCTCGCTGATCTCGGGCGGCGGCGGGCTGTGCTCGACCGCCGCCGATTATCTCACCTTCGGCCGGGCGCTGCTCAATGGCGGCGAGCTCGGCGGCGTCCGCCTGCTCGGCCCCAAGACGCTGAAGCTGATGACCTCGAACCACCTGCCCGGCGGGGTCGACCTGCCGGCGATGTCGCGCTCGATGTTTGCCGAAGCCGCCTATCACGGCATCGGCTTCGGCCTCGGCTTCGCCGTCACGATGCATCCGGCGCAGACGCTGATCGCGGGCAGCCCGGGCGAATTCAACTGGGGCGGCGCGGCGACGACGTCGTTCTTCATCGATCCGGCCGAAGAGCTGATCACCATCTTCATGACCCAGGTGCTGCCGTCGAGCGCCTATCCGCTGCGGCGCGAGCTGCGCACCATGGTCTACGCCGCGATCACCGAGAGCAATCTCTGACCAATGACTCCTCCGCGGCGCAGGGTGTGCGCCGCGGAATTTTTCCGACTACCAGTCATTTCCTTTGGCGGACTTTTCCCGCTTCCCCTAAGCTCGCCGCAAATTGGGCACCGACCCGGGGACTTCGTGCCGAAACTGACATTGCCAGTACGTCTCGTGCTTCTGGTCGCGGGAACGATGTTGCCGCTGATCATTTTCGCGGTCGGCATCGTCTTTCACAATTATCAGCGCGACCGCCAGGCTGCCACCCAGCGCGTACTGGAGACGGCGCGCAGCATCCGCCTGCTGCTCGATGCGGAAATGCAGCGCATGACCGGCGGGCTGGAGGTGCTGGCGCTGACCAACTCGCTGCGCAACGGCGAGTTCGACAATTTCCGGCGCGTCGCGGCCGGCTTCATCGACCAGTACGGCAAGGACGGCGTGGTGCTGGTGGCCGACCGCGGGGGACGGCAGGTGTTCTCCTCGCTGACGCAGGACACCGCGAGCCTGCCGCCGCGCAACAATCTCGAGATCCTCGGGAAGGTGTTCGCGACAAGGCAGCCGCAATACTCCAACCTGTTCTTCGGCATGGTGAAGCAGCGTCTGATCATCACCGTCGAGGTGCCGGTGATGCGCGACGGCGAGGTGCTCTACGACATCTCCTTCAGCCCGCCGATCGAGGTCTTCCAGGCCATCATCGAGAAGCAGCGCCTGAACCAGGACTGGACCATCTCGATCTTCGACAGCGACGGCGTCAACCTGGCGCGGGTGCCAAATCCGCAGGCGACCATCGGCCAGCGCGCCGCGCCATCGCTGTTTGCCGAGATGTTCCGCAACACCGAGGCGACAATGCCGACGGTCTCGCTCGAAGGCGTGGCGCTGATCACCGGCTTCACCCGGTCGCGCGTCACCGGCTGGACCGTCGCCGCCGGCATTGCCGAGAATTCGCTGGTGGCGCCGCTGTGGCGCTCGCTTGCGATCACCAGCGTGATCGGCGGCGTGCTGCTGCTGGTCGGCCTCGCCTTTGCGGTCCGGATGGCGACCACGATCGCGCGCGGCGAGATGCTGCACGACCTCTTGATCGAGGAGCTCAACCACCGCGTCAAGAACACGCTGGCGATCCTGCAATCGATCGCCACACAGACCTTCCGCAGCGCGAGCCGAGCCGAGCGCGAGAAATTCGAGGGCCGGCTCGGCGCGCTGGCCGAGGCGCACAATTTGCTCTCGACCGACAAATGGCAGGGCTCCGACCTCCAGGACGTGATCAGCCGCGTGCTGCGGCCCTATCTGCTCAACACCTCCGAGCGGGTCAGGATGTTCGGGCCGCGCGTGCCGCTGTCGCCCCGGTTTGCTTTGGTGCTGTCGATGCTGTTGCACGAGATGGCGACCAACGCCGCCAAATATGGCGCGCTGTCCAACGACACCGGAACGGTGACGCTGGACTGGGAAATCCTCGAGCAAGGTCCCGCACCGAAGCTCCGGATGATCTGGACCGAGGCCGGCGGCCCGGCGGTCACCGCGCCGGTCCAGCGCGGCTTCGGCTCCCGCCTGATCGAGCGCAGCGCCCGCGACCAGCTCGGCGGCGAGGCCACGGTCGATTTCCTGCCCCACGGCGTCGTCTACACCGTGACCAGCACCCTCGAAACCGGCGATTAACCCGGCAAATGGCCCCGATCCTGCGACATCTTGGCACGCAAGTTGCTAAGATGGGGCGGGTTCGGACGACCAGAAACAGGGGGAAGTTCATGTCGACCATCGCCGCGGAAGCCACAGTGGCACGCAAGCCGCTTTACACATCACTGTTCGTGCAGGTGCTGGTCGCGCTGCTGCTCGGTATCGTCATCGGCATGGCCGCGCCGGATTTCGCGATCGGGCTGAAGATCTTCAGCGATGCCTTCCTGAAGCTGATCTCGATGATCGTGGCGCCGATCGTGTTCTGCGTTGTGGTGCACGGCATCGCGGGCGCCGGCGACCTCAGGAAGGTCGGACGCGTCGGCGTCAAGGCGCTGGTCTATTTCGAGGCGATGACGACGGTCGCGCTCGTGGTCGGCCTGATCCTGGCCTATCTGTTCGGGCCCGGTCACGGCATGAACATCGACACCTCGACGCTGGACGCCAAGGCGCTCGGCAACTATGCCAGCAACGCGCAGAAGCTGAAGGGCGAAGGCATCGGCAGCTTCCTGCTCAACATCATCCCGACCACCTCGTTCGACGCGCTGTCGCGCAACGACGTGCTGCAGGTGCTGTTCTTCGCCATCATCTTCGGCGTCAGCCTGGCGCTGGTCGGCGGCGAGAAGGGCGAGCGGATCTCCTCCTTCATCGAAGCGGTCTCGACCGTGCTGTTCCGCGCCATGGGCCTGATCGTGCGCTTCGCGCCGATCGGCGTGCTCGGCGCCGTCGCCTACACGGTCGGCAAATACGGCGTCGGCTCGCTGAAGCAGTTGCTGTCGCTGGTCGCCCTGTTTTACGTTTCGGTTGCGATCTTCGTGCTCGGCGTGCTCGGCGGGGTGATGGCGCTCGCCGGCGTCAACATCCTCAAATTCCTCGGCTACCTGCGCGAGGAGCTGATGATCGTGGTCGCCACCGCATCCTCCGACGCGGTGCTGCCGCAGGTGATGCGCAAGCTGGAGCATTTCGGCGTCAAGGATTCCGTGGTCGGCCTCGTGATCCCGACCGGCTATTCCTTCAACCTCGATGCGTTCTCGATCTACCTGACGCTCGCGGTCGTGTTCATCGCGCAGGCGACCAACACGCCGCTGTCGTTCGGCGATTTGCTGCTGGTGCTCGGCGTGTCGCTGATCACCTCGAAGGGCGCCCACGGCGTGCCGGGTTCGGCGATCGTCATCCTGGCGGCGACGCTCAACGCCGTGCCGAGCATCCCGGCGATCGGCCTCGTGCTGGTGCTCTCGGTCGACTGGTTCATCGGCATGGCGCGCGCGGTCGGCAATTTGATCGGCAATTGCGTCGCTACCGTCGTGGTCGCGGCATGGGAAGGTGACCTGGACCGTGACAAGGCCCGTCGCGTGCTGGAAGGCGCCGAGGCGGTCGACGTCACCGCGGGCTGAGCGGCGCGGCTCAGAACCCGTAGCGTCCCGCGCCTGGCGCGGGGCGCCCGCTTACTTGATCAGCCGCAGATAAGGCGGCAACTGCCTGCCCGCCGGTTCCTGCAACGGCTCGTCCGACACGATCATGTCACACAGCGCCTTCAGCTCGGAATCCGTCACCTTGTGGAGCTCCATCCGGAGCTCGAGGATGGCAAGGGACAACAGCCGCGCCGTCTCCGTATTCGCCCGGTCCGCCAAAATTGCCTGACATTCTTCCAGTGTAGCCAGCAGTGCCAGCAACCGTTCTTCCGTATTTGCGACCGGCATATCTTCCACTCCCGAAGCCGCGAGGTAGAGTCGGGGCGTACCCCTCTTTCGCTTCATTGGCCTCTCCCGCCAAAGTTCGCCGGCTTGTCGTAGACGCACAATTGTTCCAGATGATCGAGAACTTTTGGGCAATTGTCCAGCAACATTCCGAAAGCCTGACTTGGACTTACGTCAAACTTTTCGCCTCGGCGGCGATTCAGTCAAGCAACCATGGTCCATCGCCGCGACCTCAGGATGCACTAGCTGGGGTTGCATCCATGCAAGGACGCCCGTACAATATAATTGCCCGTAGAACTACGGGCGCAGTGCAGTGCCGCCCAGTAAGCATGCGCGCAAAATCTGTGACGATCAAACTCGCGCTAGTTGTGATTTGGTCAATATTTTGCCAAATGTTGAGGGCGGGGTGTCGAGAGACACCTTGGTGCGATCGACTTCAGGTAGTCGGCCGTGTCGGTAAAGGGTGCTTCCAACGCGCCAATGCGTTTGGATACCATCCCGCGATCTTCTTGGAATTCGTCGTTCGGACGAACTGACGATCCACTCGAGCTTAACGCGGTACATCATCAACGTGTCCCTGACCCGACCGGGCCAGGGATTCTCGATTTGAAGGACGGGTCACAAGAATGAACAGATCAGCAGCAAAGAAGATGAAGCAGCGCAGCGCCGGCAAGCCGGACATCGAGTTGGGCAAACGGATTCGCCTGCGCCGTGTCGAGCAGAAGATCTCGCAGGCCGAACTCGGCGACAAACTCGGCGTCAGCTTCCAGCAGGTTCAGAAGTACGAGAAGGGCGTCAACCGTGTCGGCGCCGCTCGCCTGCAGCAGATCGCGACTGCGCTCGATGTGCCGGTCACCTTCTTCTACGACGGCGACAACAAGGCCCGCGAAGTCGAGAGCCTGCTGTTCCTCGACAGCGCGTTCAGCCTCCGGTTGCTGCGCGCCTACAGCAAGATCAAGGATCAGACCGTGCAGCGCCAGTTGGTGTCGCTGATGGAATCGATCGCCGCCAACGAAGACTGAGCCGCGGATCGGGTCGCGAGGCCGCGAACGCGATCCACCATGCCGCAGGGATCGGCCGCAGGCCGGTCGCCGTGACCGCCTCACGCCGGTCGGGCCGGGAGATATCAAAGCGCTGCCGTCAGCGATGGCAGCGCTTTTTCTTTGACCAGACAAGCCCTCAAGAATTTGTGATCCGGCCCTCCTCAGCTTCCTCTGCCCCGCTGCCCGACGCGCGGCCGTGAAGCGACGGCACGCATCGCACCATGATCTCGGATCGGCACTCGAGCATGGCCTTGCTGCGAGCGGCTGCGCATCAACGCAACCTTTTCAGCTCACGCCCGACCGCAAATTTCATACAGCGCATGCGAGCGCGATGCGTTGCTATTCTGTCGCGCGGCCAATTGTCGCCCGCGCATGCAGCGACCTCACAACTCCCGCATTTACTGCGTTGAACCGGCGTCGCCAGGACCACGTGCACGGCGCGTCTTTTTTGTCGCAGCAACCAGGCGGCCGCACGAACGTTTTCAGGCTTCAACCAAGGAGATCTCAATGAATATCAAGCTTGCCGTTATTGGACTGGCCGCGCTCGGAAGCGCAGCGTTGATGTCCGGTGCGGCGTCGGCGATGCCGAACGGGCTGCCGCAGGCCGGCCACATCGCAGGCGAAACGTCCAATGTCGACAAGGTGCGCCAGGTCTGCGATCGCTGGGGCCGCTGCTACTGGCAACCGGGCTACGGCTACGGACCGCGCCATCACGGATGGCATCATCGTCCGCACTTCTATCCCCGCCATCATCATCACGGGCACCGTCACCGCGGCGGACATCATGGTGGCGGACACCACGGCGGCGGACACCGGCGCTGATCATCATCGAGGGGGCTGCGGCCCCCTCACCTTTTGGCGCGAGATCACGATCGCCATCATCAGATACTGAGAAAAAACCTTCACCTTCACGAAAGCCGAAAATCAAACGATAGATGCGAGGTACATTCCGCTTGAGCTGGCAGCAGCAATCCGCGATCGGTTTCCGCTGTACCGAGTCAAGGAGATCGACGGACTGGAGCGAGTGGCAGCGCAGACCATCAGCGTTGCGGCCGACCGCCACTTTCGGCATGTGTCACAAAATCGATTGGCTCTAGCACTAGCGGGAGTGCTAACCTAAAGCGCCGCCAGCACGGCCTTCGCGACGTCGACGGTGCCGTTGCTGCCACCGAACTCGAACGGCTTGATGCCGCCGGCATAGACCTTGTCGACCGCGCGCTCGATCCGCTCGCCGGCTTCGGCGGCGCTTTCGAGACCGTGCTTGTCGGCGAGCCAGTCCAGCATCATCGCGGCCGACAGGATCATCGCGGTCGGGTTGGCCTTGCCCTGCCCCATGATGTCGGGCGCCGTGCCATGACACGGCTGAAACACCGCGTAGCGATCGCCGATATCGGCGGACGGCGCCATGCCCATGCCGCCGATCAGACCGGCGGTGAGGTCGGACAGGATGTCGCCGAACATGTTCTCGGTCACCATGACGTCGAAATCCCAGGGGCGCTTCACCAACGCAGCCGCGGTCGCGTCGATATAGAGGTGATCAGCCCTGACGCCGGGATGGCGCTTCGCGGTCTCGTCGAAGATGTTGCGGAAGAATGCGAACGCCTTGAACACGTTCGCCTTGTCGACGCAGGTCAGCCCGCCATTGACCTTGCCGCGCGCCTTGCGGCGTTCGGCGAGCCGGAACGAGAACTCGAACAGCCGCTCGGAGGTGTGGCGCGTGATCACCATGGTCTCGCGCGCCTCGCTGTCGGTGACGACGCCCTTGCCCATCGAAGCGAACAGGCCCTCGGTCGATTCCCTGATCACGACGAGGTCGATGCCCTTCTGATCGGCGCCGACGATCGTGCTCGCCACGCCCGGGATCAATCGCGCGGGCCGCACGCCGGCATAGAGATCGAAGATCATCCGCAACTCGATCTGCGGCGCGATCTCGGTGTTGTCGGGGTAGCGCACCGACGGCAGGCCGCAGGCGCCGAGCAGGATCGCATCAGCCTCCTCGCACAGCCGGATCGTGCTCTCCGGCATCGACTTGCCGGTTTGCGTGTAATGGTCGGCACCGGCCGGCGCCTCGGTGAAGCGGAATTTGAGGCCGGCCGACGCCTCGATCTTGCGCAGCACTTCGAGCGCCGGCGCCATCACCTCGGGACCGATGCCATCGCCACCGAGGACTGCGATGTGAAGTGCGTCGTTGGCGGACATGGGGGAATTCCTTTGGAAATCGAAGCGCCGCGATAGTCTAGTCGTCATTGCGAGCGAAGCGAAGCAATCCATGCCGCCGCTTACGGAGATATGGATTGCTTCGTCGCTTCGCTCCTCGCAATGACGGAAGCGACTACGGCGTCAGCACCGCACGCCCGACGAGCTGGCCCTTTTGCAGGTTGGTCAGCGCCTCGTTCGCCTTGGCGAGCGGCATCGGGGTGACCGGGATCGCCGGAATCTTCTTGGTCCGCACCAGGTCGAGCAGTTCCTGGGTCTCGCGCAGATTGCCGACATAGCTGCCCTGGATGGTGACCGCCTTGATCGGGATCAGCGGCAGCGCCCAGGGCGCGCCACCGCCGAACAGGCCGACAATCACGAGCTTGCCGCCCTTGGTCAGGCAGTCGAAGCCGAGCTGCGAGGTCTGGGCATTGCCGACCAGGTCGATCGCGGCGCGGATCGGTTGGCCGGCCTTCTTGACGAGCTGCTCCAGTGCATCGGGCGCCTTGCCGTCGACGGTTGCGAGCGCACCGGCGGCTTCGGCCGCCTCGCGCTTCCTGGCGTCGATGTCGACCACGATCGCGCCCTTGCCGCCCATCGCCTTCAACAGCGAGAGCGCCATCAGGCCGAGACCGCCGGCGCCGAAGATCACGATCGGCGTGTCGAGGTCCTTCTCGACCTTCTTCAGCGCGCTGTAGGTGGTGACGCCCGAGCAGGCGTAGGGCGCGGCGGTGACCGGATCGAGGCCCTTCAGGTTGAGAAGATACTTCGGATGCGGCACCGTCATGTGATCGGCATAGCCGCCGTCGCAATAGACGCCGAGCGCATTCGGCTTGATCGCGCACATGTTCTCGTCGCCGCCGAGGCAGGTCGGACATTTGCCGCAGCCGAGCCAGGGATAGGCCAGCGCGATGTCGCCGGCCTTGAGGCCGCCCTTGTCGGCGTCCTTGACGTCGGGCCCGAAGGCCACGATTTCACCGACCGTCTCATGGCCCATCGTGCGGGGCAGCGAGACGCCGCGATCCTTCAGCGACAGCGGCTTGCGGCCATGACCGAGATCATAGCCGCCCTCCCAGATGTGCAGATCGCTGTGGCAGACGCCGGCGGCCTTGACCTTGATCAGCACCTGCGTGCCCGACGGCTGCGGCGTCGGCTGATCGACCTCTTTCAAGGGGGCGTTGAAATCGACGACCTGGAAACTCTTCATCGCTGTTCTCCCGAGACTTGTTGTTGCGGCGGACCTTGCCACGCCTGCCCGCGCGGGACAAACGGATCGCGACCCCATTTCGAGCAAGCCGCCATGCAGCTCGCTCGAAGCGTCTATTCAGACCAGCGGATGATGGCAAGCCGCGAACTGGCCGGGCGCAACCACGCGCAGTTCCGGCACCTCGCTGGCGCAGCGCGCATCGGCCCGCGGGCAGCGGGTGCGGAAGCGGCAGCCCGACGGCGGCGCGATCGGCGACGGCGGCTCGCCGACCGGCACGCTCTGGGTCGGGCGGACATCCGGATCGGGCACCGGGATCGCCTCGATGAGCAGCGCGGTATAGGGATGCGCCGGCCGTGCGAACAGCTGCTCCGACGGGCCGACCTCGCAGAGCCGGCCGAGATACATCACCGCGACGCGATCCGAGACCGCCTTCACCACGGCGAGGTCGTGGGCAATGAACAGCAAGGTCAGGCCGTAACGCGCCTTCATCTCCTCCAGCAGGTTAAGGATCTGGGCACGAATAGAAACGTCGAGCGCGGATACCGGCTCGTCGCAGATCACGAATTCCGGATTGAGCACCAGCGAGCGGGCAATGCAGATGCGCTGGCACTGTCCGCCGGAGAATTCATGCGGCAGGCGTCCGCTCACCAGCGCCGGATCGAGGCCGACCGCCGACAGCACCTCGGTTACACGCCGCTTGCGTTCTTCGGGATCCTTGACGCCCGCGATCACCAGCGGCTCGGCGACGATATCGCCGATCCGTCGCCGCGGATTGAGCGAGGCGATCGGATCCTGGAAGATCAACTGCACGCGCCGGCGCATCTGGCGCAGCGCCTCGCCCTTCAGGGTGGTGAGATCGTGGCCGTCGAACAGCACCTTGCCGGAGACGGCCTGACGCAATTGCAGCACGGCGCGGCCGAGCGTCGACTTGCCGCAGCCGGATTCGCCGACCAGCCCCAGCGTCTCGCCGCGCGCGATTTCGAGGCTGACGTCGGAGACGGCATGAATGGTCTTGCCGCCCACCGAATATTCGACGACGAGGTTTTCCACTTTCATCAGCGGATTGGGTGCGGCCTGCAACATCATGCGCCGACCCTCGCGGCGATCGGATGGAAGCAGGCATAGAGATGCTCCGGCGTCTCCGCCGTGCTGAGCTGCGGCTTCTCCGTGCCGCAGCGCTCGGCAGAGTAGCGGCAGCGCGGCGAGAATGAGCAGCCCTTGAGCGGCCGGGTCGGATCCGGCGGCCGCCCTGATATCGCCGGCAGCGGCGTATGCGGCGCGACGTCGAGTTTCGGCAGCGCGGCGAGCAGCGCCTCGGTGTAGGGCATCCGCATCTGCTTGAACAAGGCCGGCGTCGGCGCGCGCTCGACGACGCGCCCCGCATACATCACCGCGACCTCGTCGGTGCGGCCGGCGACGACGCCGAGGTCATGCGTGATGATGATCATCGCCATATGACGGCGCTGCTGCTCCCGCGCCAGGAGATCGAGGATCTGCGCCTGGATCGTGACGTCGAGCGCGGTGGTCGGCTCGTCCGCGATCAGGAGCTGCGGCTCGCAGGACAGCGCCACCGCGATCGCGACGCGCTGGCGCATGCCACCGGAGAGCTGGTGCGGATATTGCGCCAGCCGCTGCTCGGGTGCGGGAATGCCGACCGCCGCCAGGAGCTCGATGCTGCGCTGCCTGGCCTGGGCGAGATCGAGCTCGAGATGTTCCTGAATGGTCTCGATCAGCTGGGTGCCGATGGTCAGCACCGGATTGAGCGAGGTCATGGGATCCTGGAACACGACCGCAAGCGAGCGGCCGCGCAGCTTGCGCAACTTCTCCGCCGGCAGTCTCGTCAGATCCTGCCCGTCGAACATCACGCGACCGGACAGTTTCGCCTTCTTGGGCAGCAGTTGCAGGATCGCGCGCGACAGCATGGTCTTGCCGCAACCGGACTCGCCGACAATGCCGAGCGTCCTGCCGGCACCGACGGCGAGATCGACATGATCCACCGCCCGCAGATTGCCGCGCGGCGTCGGCAGGTCGACCACCGCGTTCTCGACTGACAGCAGCGCACTGCTCATAGCGCACCCTGCCTGGGATCGGTCAGCGCGCGCATGGTGTCGCCGATCAGGTTGAACGCGAGCACGGTGAGGAACATCGCGGCCGCCGGAATGAAGGCGAGGCGCGGCGCCACGTCGAGGCTCTCCCGCCCCTCCCCGATCATGCTGCCCCAGCTCGAGATCGGCGGCGGCACGCCGAGGCCGAGGAAGGACAGCGATCCTTCGACCACGATGGTGACGGCGACGCCGAGCAGGAAGAAGGCAAGCAGCGGCAGCAGCACATTGGGCAGCAGCTCACGCAGCAGGATGCGGGTATGCGTGGCGCCGAGCGCCTGTGCCGCGATGACGAATTCGCGCCGCGCCAGCGTCAGCGTCGCCGCCCGCGCCACCCGCATGAAGGCGGGAATGCCGAGCACGCCGAGAATGCAGGTCAAATTGAAGATCGACTGGCCGAGATAGGCGGTGACCGCCAGCGCCAGGATCAGCGGCGGGAATGCCAGCAGCACATCCATGCTGCCGACCACGATGGATTCGAAGCGGCCGCGGAAATAGCCGGCGAGCATGCCGAGCGCGCCGCCGATCGTGACCCCGATCATCGGCGCGCAGAGGCCGACGATCAGCGAGATCCGCGCGCCATAGATCAGCCGCGACAGCTCGTCACGGCCGAGACCGTCGGTGCCGAGCCAATGCTCGGCGGAGAACGTTCCGCGCCGTTCCAGCATGTCCATGTCGGTCGGACTCGGCAGCGGCAACAGGTCGGCAAGGATCGCGACCGCAAATACCACGACCGTCCATCCGACCGCGAGCCAGAACAGCGTGCCAATCCGGCGCTTGCGCCGCGCCGGTGCGGCACTGCTCTCGTCGAGGCTGAGCTCAAGCGTGGCCATGGCGGATCCTCGGATCGAGTAAGGCGTAGAGCAGATCGACGATGAAGTTCATGATGACGAAACCCGCGCCGACCAGCAGCACCACGCCCTGCAGGATGATGAGGTCGCGGGTCAGGATCGCGCCGACCAGCAGACGGCCGATGCCGGGCAGCGCGAAGATCGTCTCGACGATCACGGCGCCGCCGATCAGGCGGCCGATATTGATGCCGGTGATGGTGACGAGGGTCAGCGACGACGGCTTCAGCGCATGCACGAACAGGATACGCGACGGCTTCAGGCCCTTTGCCTTGGCGAGCGCGATATAGTCCTCCTGAAGTGCAGCGATCATGTCGGAGCGCAGCACCCGCATGATGCCCGGCCACTCCGCAAGCCCGAGCGTCAACGCCGGCAGCACCATGAAGCGCAGATTGGCGAGCGGATCCTCGGTGAACGGCACATAGCCGGTCGCCGGCAGCCAGCGCAGCTCGACCGCGAACAGATAGATCAAGAGGATCGCGGACAGGAAGGTCGGCACCGACAGCATGCCGAACGCCGAGCCGGTCATGAGGCGGTCGAACGCGCTGCCGGCCTTGGCCGCGCAGGCGATCGCAAGCGGCACGCCGATCGCAAGCCCGATCAGCTCGGCCAGGATCATCAGCTCGAACGAGATCGGGACGCGTTCGCTGACGGCCTGCAGCACGGTCTGCCCGGTGCGGAAGGATCGTCCGAAGTCACCCTGCACGATGTGCCAGAGCCAGCCGAGATAGCGCAGCCAGATCGGCTGATCGAGCCCCAGGTCGTGACGCAGCGCCGCGACATTCTCCGGCGTCGCCTGGTCGCCGAGGATCACGTAAGCCAGATCGCCGGGCAGCAGCGAGGCGATCACGAAGGTCAACACCGAAACCGCGATCAGCACCGGCACCAGGTACAGGAGCCGGCGCGCGACGAAGAACAGCATGAAAGGCTATTCCTTCCAGGCGTAGGAGACGTCGAGCACCCCGTTGAACATCTTTGGCACGCCCTTCACCTTCACGCTCGACATTGCGTAGTAGGTGTTCTGGAAGGTCCAGAACCAGATCGCCTCCTTGTTGATCAGGCGGCTGATCGCGCAATAGTCGTCGGTACGCTGGGCGACGTCGGCGGTGGTCCGTGCATGCTCCAGCAACCGGTCAAGCTCCGGGTTGGAATAGTTCGCCAGCGCCACCGGACTGCCGGTGTGGAAATTGGCGTACATCTGCGGATCGGGATCGGCGAGATCGACGATGCGCCACGGCGTGAGCTGGAACTGGCGCATAAAGGCGCGCGGCGGAATGGTCGCCTGATCGACCTGCTCGATCTCCATATTGGCGCCGATGCGTTTCCAGAACTGTTGCAACACCTGACCGCCGGTGCGACCGCGCGGCGTCGCCGTGACCAGCATCTTGAACTCGACCGGCTTGCCGTAGTCCTTGATCAGCGCCTTGGCCTTCTCGACATCGTAGGGCAACGCGCCGTCATCCTTGCACTTCACCCAGGAGCCGTCGCCATAGGGATTGCTGGCCGGCCGCGCCAGACCATTGGTGATCGCTTGCGACATCTTCTGGCGGTCGAGCGCCATTACCAGCGCCTGGCGCACGCGCACGTCGTCGAAAGGTGGGACCTTGGTGTTGAAGGCGGCGACTGAGGCCCCCGAGCCCTGATAGGTATGCACGGTCAGACTCGGGTCCTTGCGCGCCTTGAGAATGTTGTCCGCGTCTGCCTCGTCGTCCCAGATGATGTCGGCCTCGCCGGATTGCAGCGAGGCGAAGCGCGACTGCGCGTCAGGCAGCGGCTTCAGGATGATGCGATCGAGATAGGGCTTGCCCTTGTCCCAGTAATCCGGGTTCTTCTCCAGCACCATGCGGTCGCCGGCGGTCCAGGATTTCAGGATGTAGGGACCGGTGCCGACCGGGTTGCGGTTGTAGTCGTCGCCCTTGGTCTTCCACGCCGTCGGCGACTGCATCACATTGTTGGAGCTCTGGATCGACTGCGTCGCCGGAAAGTTCACCGCCGGGTCGCTGAAATTGTAGCGCACCGTGAGATCATCGATGACGTCCACGCTCTTGATGCTGGTAATGTAGAACGCGCAGCGGCACTTGTTGGCCGGATCCTTCTGGCGGTCGAAGTTCTCCTTCACCGCCTGCGCATTGAACGGCGTGCCGTCGTGGAATTTGACGCCGGGCCGCAGCTTGATGTTCCAGGTCTTGAAGTCTTCGGAATGCTCCCAGGACAATGCGAGCTTCGGCTTCGGCTCGCCCTTGTCGTCAAGCGTCATCAACGTGTCGAAGATCGCGGCCGCCGCGGTGTTGGCCGAGGTGTCGTAGACGCCGACCTTGAGCGGGTCGAAGCCCGGTATGTCCAGCTCCTGGCCGACAGTCAGCGTACCGCCCGGCTTCTGCGCATGAGCTGGTGCAGCAAATGCCGCCGCACCAAATCCCGCCACAAGAAATATGCGCGCAACTGCGTGCGCGCGCCCGACCAAATTCATCCGTGCTCCCTCCCAAGTGGGCGACGTCCGGTGTTCCGGATCGTCGTATGTCGGGCGGCAGCTTGTCCGGAATCGCCGCGCGCGACAAGACCGTAATACGGATGAAAAGCCGCAGGCTTAACTGCTCACGGTTTTCGCCGGTTGCGCTGCGAAGCCTGCGATCTGGTCGTCGGAGAGGCCGATCTCCTTCAGGTAGGACAGCGTGTGCTCGCCGAGCGTCGACATCCGCTTTCGCGCCCCGACGGTTGCACCGGACATGCGGAACGGCAGGTTGAGCACCTTGAAGCTGCCGCCGCCGTCCGCGACCTCGGCCAGCGCGCCGCGATGGGCGATTTGCGGATCGGCGAGCGCCTCGCGCACGGTGCGGTAGGCCGACGACGGCACGCCATATTCATTGAGTGCAGCAAGACAGGCCTGCGTGCTGACCGCGCGCGACCACGCCTCGACGCCTTCCATCAAGGCTGCCCAATTGTCCCGCCGATCGGAATATCTGGCGAAGCGCGGATCGGACACCCATTCCGGACGGCCGATCACCTGCATCAGGTTCTGGAACGTCTTTTCGCTCGCGATCGCCACCATCACGTAGCCGTCGGTGGTCCCGATCGGGCCGAACATCGGGCGCTGCGGCGGCTTCACCTCGAACTGAGCGCCCTGCACTTCGTTCAGGGTCAGGCTCAGCATCGATTCCAGCATCGAGACGTCGATATGCTGGCCCTCGCCGCAGGCACTGCGCTGATAGAGCGCCGCCGAGATCGCGCCGAAGGCGTAGACGCCGGTCAGCACATCGGCGTGATAGATGCCGCAATAGTCCGGGCGCGAGCGGCCCGGCTGGTAGGCGAGATGCGCCATCTCGTAGCCCGAGGCGGCATGGATCACCGGCGCATAGGCCGGCAATTCCGCCGACGGGCCGGTCTGGCCGTAGCCGGAGATCGAGCAAAAGATCAGCTTCGGATTGATGTCGCGGATCGAGGCATAATCGAGCTTGAGCCGCCGCATCACGCCGGGGCGGAAATTCTCCACCAGCACGTCGGCGGTCGCGATCAGCCGGCGTACGGCTTCGACGCCGGCCGGCGACTTCAGGTCGAGCACCAGACTGTTCTTGCCGATATTGAGCTGGCCGAACGCCGTCGAGCAGTTGTTGCGCACCGGCGGCCGCGTCCGCATCGTCTCACCTTCGGCCGGCTCGATCTTGATCACCTCGGCGCCCATGTCGGCGAGCATCCGCGTGCAATGAGGTCCGGCGATCGTGGTCGAAAAATCCAGCACGCGAAGGCCGTCGAAGCTCCGTGTCAAATTCCCCTCATCGTCAGCGGCTATTGTCGTCGGCAAGGCTTCCTCCACCTTCGTCATTGGTTGTTCGGCGTCGCGTGACCCTAAAGTGAGCCGTCCCGACAGGAAAGCGTCTCGTCCAGACCGGGAGCGCGGGCCGTCTTGCATTTTACTCAAAGGCAGATTGGACCCGATCTTGCATAGCCTTGTCATGGGCTGGAACGAGGGCGCTTGTTGAAGGTCTTATTCGTCACGACGGAGATGGACGATTTCGTCCGCGTGGGCGGGCTCGGTGCCGTTTCCGCAGCACTTCCCCGGGCGCTCCGCGCCTGGAGCGACGTCAGGATCATGCTTCCCGGTTACCGGGATGTGGTCGAGCAGTTCACGCATATTGAAATCGTTGGGCAATGCGCGGCTCTTGCCGAGATGCCGGGCTGCACGCTCGGCCGCGCATCGACCAAGGACGGGCTGCCCGTCTACGTACTGCTGTGTCCGCAGCTCTACGATCGGCCCGGCAATCCCTACGGCGATGAGTCCGGCCGCGACTGGCCCGACAACGACATCCGCTTCGGCCGCTTTGCCTCCGCCGCTGCCGAACTTGCAGCCGGAACGCTGGACAAGAATTGGGCAGCCGACCTCGTTCACGCCAACGACTGGCAGGCCGCGCTCACACCGGCCTACCTCGCATGGCGCAACGCGCCGATCCCGTCGATCCTGACTATCCACAATCTCGCCTATCAGGGCCTGTTTCCGAAGGACTCGCTGCGACGGATCGGCGCACCGGAAAGCTCCTTCCACATCGACGGGCTGGAGTTCTACGACAAGCTCTCGTTCCTCAAGGGCGGCCTCGTCTACGCCTCGCACCTGACCACGGTCAGCGCGACCTATGCGAAGGAGATCACCACGGCCGAGCTCGGCTGCGGGCTGGAGGGCCTGTTGCGCGTCCGCTCCGAGGCCGACCAGTTGACCGGCATCCTGAACGGCATCGACGAAAGCTGGGACCCGCGCCATTGCGCGCTGCTCGCGCAGCCGTTCGGCGCCGGCGACTGGAAGGGCAAGCAGGCCAACGCCGATTATGTCCGCCGCCAGTTCGGGCTCGCGGTCTCGCGCGGACCGATCTTCGGCCTGGTCGCACGGCTCGTGCATCAGAAGGGCGTCGACCTCGTGCTGTCGGCCGCCGACGAGATCATCAGGGATGGCGGGCAGATCGTCGTCACTGGCAGTGGCGAGCCCGCGATCGAGGACGCCCTGGTGGCCGCGCACCGGCGCCGGCCCGACGCGATCGGCGTCATCATCGGCTTCAACGATGCACAGGCGCGCCGGATCTTCGCCGGCAGCGATTTCACCCTGATGCCGTCGCGCTTCGAGCCTTGCGGCCTCAGCCAGATGTATGCGCAGCGCTTCGGCTCGCTGCCGATCGGGCACCAGACCGGCGGGCTTGCGGAGACCATCGCCGACGGCGAGACCGGCTTCCTGTTCTCGCAGCCATCGGCGGAATCCTTCCTCGGCGGCGTCAGGCGCGCGTTCGACGCCTATCGCGCCAAGGATCGCCTCAACGCCATGCGCGCCAGCGCGATGGCCAAGTCCTACAGCTGGGACCTGTCGGCCGCCTGCTACAGCGCGCTGTACAAGAAGCTCATCCTGCCGCGCGCGGCGGCTTAGGCCGCCTGCCTCGCAGGGTTGTGAAGCCCGACCGCCGTGGGATCCCAGCGGACCAGTAACAATCGGGTCATTGCGCCGAACCTTTCATGCGATCACGTCGCCCCACGAGTGGACGACGACGCATGCGTGAAATTGCGAATGATGGACTTTTGGCCAAACGCGATTGCGATGGAGAAACATCATGGACGTGAACGAGGAACGTCTCAATTCATTCATGGGAAAGATGATCGGCGATGTCGGCGCGGCGATGAACGCCTCGCTGATGCTGCTGGGAGACAAGCTTGGGCTCTACAGGGCTCTCGCGCAGCAAGGACCGATGGACGCCGCGGCCCTTGCCAAGGCGACCGGAACCGCCGGCCGCTACGTTCAGGAGTGGCTCTCGGCGCAGGCAGCTTCCGGCTACATCGAATATGACAGCAAGTCCGGAAAGTTCTCGATGCTGCCCGAGCAGGCGCTTGCGCTTGCCGACGAGGACAGCCCGGTGTTTCTCGGCGCCGTGGGAAGCCTGGTCGGCGCGACCTTTCTCGACGAGCCGAAGATCACCGACGCATTCAAGACCGGCAAGGGCGTCGGCTGGAACAAGCGCAGCGAGTGCCTGTTCTGCGGCACCGCCCGCTTCTTCCGCACCAGCTACAAGCACTATCTGGTCCAGGAATGGCTGCCCGCGCTCGAGGGCGTCGTCGACAAGCTGAAGAAGGGCGCCGTCGTCGCCGATGTCGGTTGCGGCCACGGCGTCTCGACGCGGTTGATGGCGGAGGCATTTCCGAAATCAACCTTCTACGGCTTCGACTATCACGACGGCTCGATCCAGGCAGCGCGGCTGTCCGCGAGGGAGGCAGGGCTGTCGGACCGCGTCCATTTCCAGACGCACTCGGCCAAGGACTTCCCCGCCAACAAATATGACCTGGTGTGCTTCTTCGATTGCCTGCACGACATGGGAGACCCGGTCGGCGCCCTCAAGCACACCCGCTCCACCCTCGCCGACGACGGCACCTGCCTGTTGATCGAGCCGTTCGCCAACGACCGGCTGGAGGACAACCTCAATCCGATCGGGCGGGTCTATTACGCCGCCTCGACGATGATCTGCACGCCGGCCTCGCTGGACCAGGAGGTCGGGCTCGCGCTCGGCGCGCAGGCCGGCGAGACCAGGTTGCGCGAAGTCGCGCGCCAGGGCGGCTTCTCACGGTTCCGCCGCGCGGCGGAAACGCCGTTCAACCTGATCCTGGAAGCGCGCCCGTAATAGCACCACGCAATTGGGCAGCGGCATCACGCCGCCGCCCAATACTGTGTTGCTGGTCGGTGATTTCGTCGGCAGCTACGCGGCCAGCGCGCTACCAGTCCTGCGATTGCCAATAGTACTGGCCGCCGCCGCGCCGGCGCGGATTGGCGGCTTGCGGATTGCCGTAATACGGGGTGCCGTACTGGGTCGGCGCTTGCGGATTGCCGTATTGGGGATAGCCGTATTGGGTGCCCGACTGCGGATTCCAGCTGCGCTGCGAGAAGAAGCCGAAGCCGTCGTCCCCGCTCGCAACCGGGTAATCCTCATCCATCGGCCGCGGTGTCGGCTTGCGCGTGATGAAACCGCCCTGGGGCTGGTTGCTCAGCACCGCAACGAACTCGGTCCGATAGTTGGTCTCGGCGCTCAGCGGCTCGTCCGAGATGATGATCGATGAGCGCGGCACGGCGGTCGGCGCAATGCGATCCAGCACGTCCTGCGGGATGGTCACGCGGTCGAGCGCGTCCTTGGCGTTATCGCCGTCGTCGATCGTCACCTCGGTCCAGCGCAGCCCGGCGTCGCTCTTCGCCATCGCCGAATAGATGTGCGTGCCGATCGGCTTGTCCGGATCGCGGATGGTGACGGGAACCTCGATGCTCGAGTCGAACACCTCGCCCCCGTCAGCCCATGGCTTATGCGTGTTGCGGCGCACGTAGAGCTTCTGCGTGGCGCGGCTGATGTAGACCGAGACCGGCTCGAGCGCGAGTTTCGCCTCGGTCGCCGCCTTCTGGGTATCGGCCTTCTTGGTCTCGGCCGCCTTGGCAGCATCCTTTGCGGCCGCTGCCGCATCGAGCTTCGGCTTGGCGTCGCCCTGGGCTGCCTCGTATTGCGTGGTCGCTTCCGCCGCCTTGGCAACCGCCTTCTGCTTCAGGTCCTCGGCGCGCGCCTTGGCCTGGTCGGTCTTGGCATTGGCGAGCGTCTTGTCGGCCAACGCAACCGCAGCGTCGGCACGGGTCTTGATCTGTTGCAGTTTGCGCAGCGACGCCGGCGTGAACAGTGCGGCCTCCTTGGTCGCGGCCGCGGAGGCCTTCTTGGCCTCGTCGGCCACCTTGGCGGCATCCGCCGCCTCGCGCGAGAGCTTTTCAGCGCGCGCCGGAGCAGCCGCGATGGCCTCAGCATTCGGCACGAACAGGGCCGGATGGGTGAAATCGACCGGGGCCGCGTCGTTCGGCGCGATGATCACCCGCATCCCGATACGCGTCTTGTCGAACAGCTTCTCGGCGAAGTCATAGGGCATCCGCACGCAGCCGTGGGAGGCGGCATATCCCGGCAACGGCCCGCCATGCAGCGCGATACCGTTCCAGGTGATGCGCTGCATGTTCGGCATCCAGGCATCGTCGTACATGGTCGAGTGATGGTCCTTGTCCTTCTCGACCAGCGCAAAGATGCCGGCCGGGGTCTCGCGTCCCTTGACGCCGCTCGACACCGGCGCGCGGTAAATCCAGCCGTCGGCGTCGTAGAAGGTCACCTTCTGGGCGCTGATCGACACGATCGCCATGATCGGCTCACCCGCGGTGCGCGGCGCCGTCGCCTCGACGGTGGCCGCGGGACGCTGCTGCTTCGCCGCGGCGCTGCCGGTCGGTGACGCGAGTGTGACCATCGTCGCGAAAGTCACAAAGGCGGGAAGTCCCCAACGCCGCATCGCTCCGGTGGTCTGCGCCGTCGTCGTTCGATTTCTCATGCCATTCCTCGGTCGAAATGCCTGCCCGCGCTGCGTCGATCCGTACCAGAGCACGATTTTGGTTTAATTAACCGCTGCCGGCATCGGCGCGTTCCAACAGCAAATCACTCATATGTTCACTCATATATGACGCCGCATGCATGAGGAAGGGTGCCGCACGGCCAAAACCGGCCGATCGCCGCCGATTCCGCAGCTTTGGGGGTAGCGGCCTGCGGCCGCGGTCGCGCTTCGCTGTCATGCGGTCCGCCGCGTCTCCGGCATCACCAGCCAGATCACGAACAACCCGAGCGCGGCGACGCCGGCGAGGCCCATGAAGGCGGTGCTGCTGCCGAGCTTGTCGCTGACATAGCCGGCCAGCACCGTGCTGAGCGACGCGCCGATACCGACCGCGGTGCCGACAATGCCTTGCGCCAGGTTGAAATGGCCGCTGCCGAACGCAACGTCGGCCACGATCAGCGGCACCATCACGCTGAAGATCGCCGCCGTGATGCCGTCGAAGATCTGCACCATGACCAGCAGATAGGGATCGCGCACCGTCGCGAACAACAGCCCGCGGATCACCAGCGAGGCGAAGGCCAGCAGGAGCAATGGCCGCCGGCCGATAATTTGGGCCTTGCGGCCGACCGACGGCGAGCACAGCGCGACGATCGCCTGCGGCACAATGATGCAGGCCGCGATCAGCACCGGCGCCCATTGGCTCGAGCGCGTGGTGACCACGCCCGCCATCAACGGCAGCATCGCGGCATTGGCGAGCTGGAACAGCATCATCGCGCCGGCGAAGATCAGCAGCGGCCGCTGCCGCACCAAGGTGACGACGCTGGTGGCGCGCTTGTCGGGAACCTCGCGTTTCACCTCGCCATGGGCCTGCGCGATGTCGATCTCGCGTTCGCGGATCCGCGCCAGCGACAGCAGCGTCGGGATCGCCAGGATGAAGGTGACGAGGAACACCGAGCGGCTCGACAAAAAATAGCCGCAGGCGCCCATCAGCGCCGCGGCCGAGCCGCTGCCGAGCGAGGCGAAACGCGCATTGCGGCCGAGCCGCTCGCCGATCGCAAGCGGCCCGACCAGGCCGAGGCTGATCGCGGCGATCGCAGGTCCCAGCACGCAGCTTGCGAGCGCATGCAGGGTGGCGGCGAGCGTCACCACGGGCAGGATCGGCCACAGCGCGTAGGCCAGCGCGCTGGCGCCGATGGCGGCCACCGCACAACCCGCGACGACCCGCTCCGAGCGCGCCGCATCGACGATCGCGCCGCCCGGCATCTGGCCGAGCAGGCCGATGATGCCGCCGATCGAGAGCACGAAGCCGATCTCGACCTGGGTCCATTTCTGGGTCGTCAGATAGACCGCGATGAACGGGCCGAATCCGGTCTGTACATCGGCCAGGAAGAAAATGAACCAGTCGAGCCCGCGCTGGCTTTCGCGCGACGGCGCGCGCGGCTGCTCCGGCCTCTGTTGATCGGGGACACGTGGCACAATCTTCATGCCGCCGGCTGATCGCTCGCCACGATCGTCGCCAACCGTCTCGAAGGAAGAGTTCGGACGCGCGACCAGCTTCAGCCCCCTAATGTTCGTAATCCCATGGGTGGAGATTGCCGGCCGCGCCCAGCACGATCAGCGGCGTATCTTCCTTGTATTCAGGCGCAGCGCTCACCTGCTGCTTGTTGAGGTCCAGCGTGATGCTGTCGCTCTTGCTGGAAACGCCGGCAAAACGCAGCGCGTTCCAATCGACCACGATCTTGCGGCTGCCGACGCCGAGAAAGCCGCCGAAATCGATCACCGCGGCGCGCACCTTGCCGTCGCGGTCGACGATGACGTCGACGATGCGCCCCATGTCCTCATTGGCGGAACTGCGCACGTCGCGCCCGAGAATGCCGTGCGCGTCGCGCGCGCCGATCACGGTCACCGACGGCGGCGGCGACGGCTCCTTGGCCTGCTCCTTCGGCGCCGCGGCCGGTGGCGCCGGAGCGGCTGGCGACGCCTGTGCTGCTGGCGGCGGTGATGGTGCCGGCGCCGGCGATGCGTCATCGGCGGCCCGGACACCAGCGCATGTCAGCAGCACCGCTGCGACCAGTATGACGATGACCCTCGAACGCATGTTACTCTCCCCACGATTTCCTTAGGCTGCGCGGCGGCCTGCGACGACGCTCCACGCCGCGCGACGACACTTAATGCGTCAGCACGATCGACACCTGGATCTGGCCGCGCGTGCGCAACACTTCGAGCGACACCTCGTCGCCGTGACGGCGCAGCCGCAGATCGACGCTGGACGCGCCGAGCCTGAGATCGCGCAGCACCACGTCGTTGAGGAATTCCGGCAGCCGCGGATCGCGCAGCCGGATCTCGCCGCGCGCGGTGTCGAATTCCAGGCCGAGCGCAGCCTCCAGCAGCGTGAACGGCGTCGCGCTTGCCCAGGCCTGCGGGGCGCAGGCCACGGGATAGAGCACCGGACCGCGCCGGCGTTCGCGACGAAAGCCGCAGAACAGCTCCGGCAGCCGCCGCAGCTCCATATAGCTTGCGGCGTCGAACAGCCCCTTGAACAGATGCGCGACCGAATGCTTGAGGCCGTAGCGCGCAAATCCAAGTGCGATCAGCGCATTGTCGTGCGGCCAGATCGAGCCGTCGTGATAGGACATCGGGTTGTAGCGCGCTTCGCCCACGGCGACGGTGCGGATGCCCCAGCCCGAGAAGAATTTCTGGCTCATCAGATCGGCGGCAACCCGCCGCGCGCGATCCTCCCGCACCATGCCGGAGAACAATGTCTGTCCGGCATTCGACGTGCGCACCTTGCACGGCCGCTTGGCGCCGTCGAGCGCGACCGCGTAGGTGCCGAGCTCCTCGCACCAGAACGCCTGCTCGAACCGCGCGCGCAGCCGCTCGGCCTCGGCGTCGAGCTTTGCAGCCTTATCCGCAAAGCCGAGCTGGCGCGCCGTGCGCGCGGCAAGCTGCTTGCCGGCGAACACGTAGCCCTGCACTTCCGCCAGCGCGATATTGCCCTCGGCGAGCGTTCCGTCGGCGTGGAAGATGGCGTCGAAGGAGTCCTTCCAGCCCTGATTGCGAAGCCCCTCGTCGGTGGCGCGCTGGTATTCGACGAAACCGTCGCGGTCGGGATCGCCCGGACCGTCGATCCATTGCAATCCCGCCTCGACCGCGGGCCACAGCTCGCGCAACGTCTCGACGTCGCCGGTGCGCTCGAGATAGAGCCCGGCGAGCAGCACGAACAGCGGGGTCGAATCGACGCTGCCGTAATAATGCGCGAACGGCACCTCGCGCAGCGCGGCCATCTCGCCGCCGCGCATCTCGTGCAGGATCTTGCCCGGCGCGGCATCGTTCAGCGGATCGACCGTCTTGGCCTGGAACAGCGCCAGCCGCTTCAGCACGCCCTGGGCGATCCGCGGGTCGACCCACAGCATCTGCAGCGCGGTGATCAGCCCGTCGCGACCGAACGTCGTCGAGTACCAGGGAATGCCGGCATAGGGATAGCGGCCCTGCGGCGTCTCGGTCATCAGCATGTTGAGGTCGGCCATCGCCTGGCACAGCACCTCGTTGAAGATGTTGTTGGAGGTCTCGATCGAGGCCGCGCCGGCCGACGAATTCCGCATCTCGCGGCGATGCGCCAAGAGCCCGCGAAAGAACGGCACCGGCTTCTGCATGATCGGCTTGTTGCAGGAGACCGCGACGAACAGCGACGTGACCTGCGCCGGCTCGAGCTCGAAATGATAGGTCGCCGCGTTGACCGACAACCGGGTCGGCCGCGGATCGAAATGCAGTGCGGTGATCCGCGTCTGCTCGTCGAGGCCGCAATATTCCAGCACGACGTCGGTCGGGCCGAGCAGCTTGCTCGAGCCGATGCCGCGCCGCGGCCGCCGCTCGCCGCGCACCTCGAACAAATCGGCAAAGTCATTGTCGAACAGCAGCGTGAGATCGAAGCTTGCAGCATGATCGCCGTGATTCTGCAGGCCGATGCGCTGATAGAAGGTGCCGCGCCACAGGAAGATCGAGCGCACGATGTGCAGCGTGTCTTTCTGCAGGGTCAGACGGTCGTCGCGATAGACGTCGGAATTGGTGAGATCGACCGTCAGCGCCGAATTGTCGTCGCGCATGTTGGAGCCGAGCAGCAGCGGCTGCACGTCCTCCAGCACCATCTCAAGCCGCGCCAGGTAGCGCGTGTCGGCGTTGAACAGGCCGTCCGGCCCACCGGCCGAGGCGCCGATATCGCCATGGCTGTCGAGCACGATGAAGGTGTCGTCATGCTTGAGCGAGCGCCGCGGCCGCGCCGCGGGCCCGGTCATCGGAATGTAGAACGGCGATTCGGCGACGTGCTCAGTGATGCGAGCAGTGATGATCTGCGTAACGACGTCAGCTGCCATCTGAACCTCTGGCGACTTTGCTTACTCGGCCCGAACGAACGCACCGGAAACGCAAGGATACGCTTGATGACGCGGGGTCAGGCCGCGCTGGTGGAGAGGCGGCCCATTTCGCGCGCGACCAGGTCGCGGTAGGGACCCCTTCCCTTCACCAGGATATCCGGCGGACCGTCCTCGACGATCCGGCCGCCCTGCAGCACGACCACGCGATCGAAGCTGCGCAGCGTCGCGAGGCGATGCGCGATCGCGACCACCGTACGCCCGCGCATCAGGCGCGACAACGCCTCGCGGATCGCCTCCTCGGATTCCGCATCGAGTGCCGCGGTGGCCTCGTCGAGCAGCAGGATCGGCGCATCCTTGAGGAAGGCGCGCGCGATCGCAATGCGCTGGCGCTGGCCGCCCGAAACCTTGACACCACGATCGCCGACGATGGTGTTCATGCCTTCGGGCAGGCTTTCGATGAAGTCGCAGCGCGCCGCGATCGCCGCCCGCAGCACTTCGTCGTCGGTGGCGTCCGGCCGGCCGTAGCGGATGTTCTCGAGGATCGAACGGTGGAACAGCGAGATGTCCTGCGGCACCACCGAGATCGCCGCGCGCAGGCTCTGCTGGGTGACGCGCGAGATGTCCTGGCCGTCGACCGAGATGTTGCCCTGCTCGACGTCGTAGAAGCGCTGCAGAAGGGTAAACAGTGTTGACTTGCCGCCGCCGGATTGCCCGACCAGGCCGACCCGCTGGCCGGGCTGGATGCGCAAGCTGAAGCGCTCGAACACCTGGAGGCCGCCGGGATAGCGGAACGAGACGTTGTTGAAGGCGATCGCCGCGCCGCTCTTCACCAGCGCCTCGGCCTCCGGATGGTCCTTCAGCTCATGCGGCTGCAACAGCGTCGCCAGGGCCTCGGTGAGGCGAGCGACATGTTGGGTGACGTCGACCAGCGCAACCGCGAGATCGCGGGTGGCGCTCAGGATCGAGATGCCGAGCGTGCAGACCAGCACGACGTCGCCGGTGGTGGCCTGGCCCTGCTGCCAGAGCGAGAGCGCCCAGGCCAGCATCGCGATCGTCAGGATCACGGTCACGCCGGCGTGAACGAGGCGGAGCTTTTCGAGATAGCGCAGGGAACGGCCGCGCGCGACGAGTTCCCGATTGACGGTCGCGTCGAAACGGTCGTGCTCGTAGCCGAGGCCGCAGAACGCGCGCACCAGGGGCAGGTTGTTGATGACGTCGACCATTTCGCCGTCGACGGCAGCTGCCCGGTTGGCGAAATCGTCGTGCAGCGGCCGGCCGGCAGCGGCCATGCGGAACATCGCCACCACCATGGTTCCCGCAATCAGGATCAGCACTGCTGACATTGTCACGCTGACGGTTCCAACCAGCGTGATCGCCGCGAAGGTGGCGATGCAGGGCGGCAACACGTTCCATACGAACATGTTCTCGACGGTGAACACCGCGTTCGACGTCGCCGTGATCCGGCTGGTCAGCATGCCCGGCAGCCGGTCCGTGAAATAGCTCGGCGCGTGGCCGGTGAGATGGCGGAACATGTCGCGGCGAAGGTCGCCGGTGACGCTCACAAAGGTGTAGCTCGCGGTCCAGCTCGCGATCCGCCACATGAAGTTGTCGGCTGCGATCAGCGACATGAGCAGAGCGAATGCCAGCCATACGCCATTCGCGGCCGACGGCCCCGCCGACAGGGCGTCGACCAGATTCTTCACGCCGTACTGCGTGCCCACCGAGCAGGCAACCGCCGCGCCGACGGCCGACAAGATTACAACATGCGACGGAAGCCGCCGGCGCAGATAGCGCAGCACAAAGGGAAAGGGACGGTGCGCGTATCCTGACAGATGGTCCATGACGTCCTGCAAAGCTGTTGAAGGTGAACGAGAAAATTTTAGTCGAAGCTCTCGTGCACGATGACGTGAAGGGCGGCGGCGGGATTCCTTGATGCAGCCATCACTGCGCAACAATTTTGCAACGCTGGCGTCGGCAAAAACGTGTTGGAGCGAGATGGCATCAGCAAGACCACAGTGTGATGGAAGAAAGAAGCGGCAGATCTCCCGCCCTTAAGGAACCACGCACGTGCGAGAACGTTCCCGTCTTTGGCATGTCGGTGCCATCAGAGGGCTGAGGGTAGTTCATTCCACATCACAAACAGGAGACGGAGAAATGCGCATCGCGCAGGTTGCCCCGCTGACGGAGGCTGTTCCCCCCAAGCTCTACGGCGGCACCGAACGGGTCGTGCACTGGCTGACCGAAGAACTTGTAACACTTGGACATGACGTGACGTTGTTCGCCAGTGGCGATTCACAAACCTCCGCGAAGCTCGATGCGACCTGGCCGAAGGCACTGCGCCTCGACGGCTCTGTCCGCGATCCCAACGCGCTGCACATGGTGATGCTGGAACGCGTCCGGCAGAAGGCCGACGACGAGGAGTTCGACTTCCTGCATTGCCATCTCGACTATTATCCGTGGTCGCTGTTCGCGCGGCAGCCGACACCGTTCGTAACCACGCTGCACGGACGGCTCGACCTGCCGGAGCACCAGCCGGTCTTCAACACCTTCTCCAAGATCCCTGTGATCTCTATTTCGAACGCGCAGCGGCGGCCGGTGCCGCAGGCGAACTGGGTGCGCACCATCCATCATGGCCTGCCGGAGAATTTGCTGACGCCGCAGCCGGCCAAGCAATCCTATCTCGCCGTACTCGGGCGCATCGCGCCGGAGAAAGGCGTCGATCGCGCGATCAAGATCGCAGCCCGCTGCGGCATTCCGCTGAAGATCGCGGCCAAGGTCGATCGCGCCGACCAGGAATATTACGACGAGTTGATCAAGCCGCTGATCACGAACAACCCGCTGGTCGAGTTCATCGGCGAGATCAGCGACCGCGAGAAGCCGGATTTCCTCAGCGGCGCGATCGGACTGCTGGTTCCGATCGATTGGCCGGAGCCGTTCGGCCTCGTCATGATCGAAGCGATGGCCTGCGGCACGCCCGTGATTGCGTATAACCGCGGCTCGGTGCCCGAGATCATCGAGGATGGCCTGACCGGCTTCATCGTCGAGGACGAGATCAGCGCGATCTCCTCCGTCGGGCGCCTGTCGACGCTCAACCGCGACGCGATCCGCCAGCGGTTCGAGACCCGCTTCACCGCGCGGCGGATGGCACTCGACTATCTCGCCGCCTATCGCAGCCTGATGGAAGCCAAGCCACGCTTCAAGCTGGTGGCGAGCGCGGAGTAGCCGTTGCAGCGGCCGATCGAATGATCCGGCGGGCCGGCACTGGCCGTGCCGGTCCGTTGGGTCATTCGATTGTCAATAATGCCGGCATCTTCGTCGGCGTCCCTTACTCCACGAGGCCGTTCACTTGCACGCGTCGCGCGAATGCTGCGACGCACCCCGTCGCCACACCGTTTCCCCAAGCGCTCGGCCGATATCGCCTTTGCGATTGCCGAATTACGTGCTCTTATGCGCCCCGCTTGACGCAAAAAATAATAAGCGAGCGGACGGAGCAACCGTGCCGTGGTCGCGCAGGGGGAACGCCATGACAGGGGACCGCAAGCCGTCGGCCATTAATAATGCCGTGCCGACCAACGCCTCACGGAAGAAGCTGAACCGCCGCAAATTCCTGGTCAGAACCGGCGGCGTGCTCGCAGCCGGCGCATTCGGCGTGGTGCCGCTGCGGGGCTGGGCGGCCGACCCGATCAATATCGGCGCGCTCTATCCGACCACGGGCAGCATGGCGCAGATCGGCACCGGCTGCGTTGCCGCAGCCAAGCTCGCGGTCGACATGGTCAACGAGGCCGGCGGCATCAAGTCGCTCGGCGGCGCCAAGCTCAATCTGATTGTCTCCGACGTGCAGAGCGACACCACGGTGACGCGCACCGAGACCGACCGTCTGATCACCGGCAACAAGCTGTCGGCGATCCATGGCTGCTATGCCAGCGCGCTGACCTTGATTGCGAGCGAGGTTTGCGAGCGCGCCCGGGTTCCGATCATCACCGGATCGAGCTCCGACCAGCTCAACAAGGGACGCAGCTACACCTTCACGCCGTTCGCGCGCGCCTCGCAGTTCGCCAAGGCACAGTTGCAGATGGCGAAGCTCGTCAGCGACCAGGCCAAGATCGCCGTCATCTTCGAGAACACCGCGTTCGGCACCTCGACCTCGAACGGGCTGAAGGAGCTGGCGCCGGGCGAAGGCGTCGAGATCGTGATGTTCGAGCCCTACTCGGCCGGCTTCACCGATGCGAGCCCGCTGATCAACAAGGTCAAGGCGTCCGGCGCCAACACGCTGTTCTCGCTGTCCTACCTCAACGACCTCATCCTGATCGTGCGCACCGTGAAGCAGGTCGGGCTCGACATCGCGATCAATGGCGGCTCGGGCGGCTTCGTGATGCCGGACTTCTACAAGAATGTCGGCAAGGCGGCCGAGGGCCTGCAAGGCGTCGCGCACTGGAACCACGACGTCAACGATGATGCGCAGAAGGTCAATGCCGAGTTCAAGAAGCGCACCGGCGAGTTCGCCTTCGAATATGCCGGCGGCCTGGTCGCGCAGACCTTCATGCTGGCCGACGCGCTGGAGCGCGCCGCCTCCGCCGATCCGAAGAAGGTGCGTGAAGCGCTCTCGACGCTCGATGTCTCCTCGGGCTATGCGGCGATGGCGCCGGGCGGCAAGGTGAAGTTCGGCCCCGACGGCAAGAACGTCTATGGCCGTCCGGTCGGCGTGCAGTGGCAGAACGCCGACCTCGCCAGCATCTTCCCCAAGGAAGACGCCCGCGCCCCGCTGCTGAAGACCTGAACCGCGGTCGCATCGCATGTGGGAGACACTGGCCCAGGCCGTGATCAACGGCCTGCTCATCGGCGGCATCTACGCGCTTGTCAGCATCGGCGTTACGCTGATCTTCGGCGTGGTCAAGATCGTTAATTTCGCCCAAGGCGAGTTCGTGATGATCGGGATGTACATCTCGTTCTTCCTCGCCACCCAATTCGGCATCGATCCGCTGGTCTCGCTGGTGGTCTCGATGCCGGTGCTGTTCGTCGCCGGCGTCCTGATCCAGCACTTCCTGATCCGCAGGGTGCTCGGGCCGAACGACATGCCGCAGATCTTCCTGACCTTTGCGCTGTCGCTGTTGCTGCTCAATCTCTCGCTGATGCTGTTCAGCGCCAACTACCGCACCGTCCATACGTCCTACTCAGATGAGGCGTGGCACATCGGCGGGCTGTACATTCCGGTGGCCAAACTGATCGCCTTCGCGGTCGCGATGGCGCTGAGCGGGCTGCTGTGGGTGTTCCTGCACACCACCGATCTCGGCCGCGCCATGCGCGCGGCGTCGCAGAACCGCGATGTCGCGATGCTGATGGGGATCAATCCGAACCGCGTGTTCGCGGTCGCGTTCGGCACCGCGCTGGCGCTGGCGGGCGCCGCTGGCTCGCTGCTGATGCCGTTCTATTCGGCCTATCCGTTCGTCGGCCAGGTATTCGTGCTGATGGCATTCGTCGCCGTCGTGATGGGGACGCTCGGCAATGTGATGGGCGCGCTGATCGCGAGCCTGATGATGGGGATCGCGGAATCGCTCGGCATCCAGTTCGTCGGCGCCGATTCCGGCTTGATCGTGGTGTTCGCGCTGCTGCTGTTGACGCTCGCCTTCAGGCCGAGCGGCCTCGGCGCCCGGAGGGGCCGCTGATGCAGACCTCAGGCAATATGAAATGGCTATGGCTCGTGATCGGGGCCGCCGTCATGCTCGCTCTGCCGCAGTTCGTCACCTCGTCGTTTGCGATCGACATCTTCATCCGCATCCTCTTGTTCTCTTTCATCGGCGTCGCCTGGAACCTGATGGGCGGCTATGCCAAACAGCTGTCGCTCGGTCACGCCGCTTATTTCGGGCTCGGCGCCTACACCTCGACCATCATGCAGGTGAACTACGGCATCTCGCCCTGGATCGGGATGGTCGCGGGCGGCGTGGTCGCAATGCTCGCGAGCCTGCCGATCGGCTGGCTCTGCTTCCGCCTGCGCGGCCCCTATTTCACCATCGCGACGATCGCGACCGCGCAGGTGCTGATGCTGATCTTCCTCAAATTCCGCGATTTCGCCTGGGGCGCCGAGGGCACCACGATCCCGAACCTCGGGAGCGCGCCACTGATGATGCAGTTCGAGGAGAAATCGTCGTACTATTATGTCGTGCTCGGGCTGCTCGTCGTCGGACTGTGGATCACCCATCTCATCGAGAAATCCTGGATCGGCTACTATCTCGTCGCGATCGGCGAAGATGAGGACGCGGCAGAGGCAATCGGCGTCAACGCGCCAAAGGTCAAGCGCGACATCTACATGATCAGCGCGTTCCTCACCGCACTCGCCGGCACCTTCTATACGCAATACATCTACTTCATCGATCCCGCGACCGCATTCAGCTTCAACGTCTCGATCGAGGCGGCGCTGGTGTCGATCGTCGGCGGCATCGGCACGCTATGGGGCCCCGTGATCGGCACCGTGCTGCTGGAAACCACCTCGGCGCTGTTGCAGAGCTGGCTCGGCAGCTCGGTGGGCGGCATCCAGCTCACGGTCTACAGCCTGATCCTGATGGCCGTCATCCTGTGGCGGCCGACCGGGCTGATCGGATTTGCGACCGACGTCTATCACCGTTACGCCCGGCGCAAGCCGGCGCGCGCCTGAGGTCGCCCGATGGCAGAAGCACTGGTCATCAAGGGTCTCAGCAAGCGCTTCGGCGGCCTGCGCGCCGTGCAGGACGTCAGCTTCACCGTGCAGGAGAACGAGACGGTCGCGCTGATCGGGCCGAACGGCGCCGGTAAGACCACGAGCTTTCATCTGATCACGGGATTTCATCGGCCGGACTCCGGGTCGGTGCTCGCCTTCGGCAATGAGGTCGTCGGCCTCAAGCCGCATGACGTCTGCGCCCTCGGCATGGCCCGCACCTTCCAGGTCGCAAAGCCGTTCGGCGCGATGACGGTGCTCGCCAATGTGATGACCGGCGCCTTCCTGCGCGACCGGCATGTCGCTGCCGCCCGCGCCAAAGCGCTCGAGGCGATCGACTTCGTCGGCCTGGGCGCCAAGGAGCAGACCCGGGCCAAGGACCTCACCACCATCGACCAGCGCCGGCTGGAGATGGCCCGCGCGCTGGCGACGCAGCCGAGGATTCTGCTGCTCGACGAGGTGATGGCCGGGCTCAACCCGGCCGAGATCGACCAGGCGGTGGCGCTGGTGAAGAAACTCGCCGCCAGCGGGCTGACCATCGTGATCGTCGAGCATGTGATGCGCGCGATCATGGCGGTGGCGCGCCATATCGTGGTGCTCGACCACGGCCAGAAGATCGCCGAGGGCGCGCCGAAGGAGATCGTGGAGAATCCGGAAGTGATCCGCGCCTATCTCGGCTCCTATGTGCATCCGCCGGCGCAGGGAGACGCCCATGCTTGAGCTCTTCGGCGTCAGCGCCAGCTACGGCTCGGTCCCCGCCATCACCGACGTCAGCATCTCCATTGGCGAGGGCGAAGCCGTCGGCCTGCTCGGGGCCAACGGTGCCGGCAAGAGCACGACGCTGCGCGCGGTCTCCGGCCTCGTCAAACTGTTCGCCGGCAAGGTCACGTTCGACGGCGTCGACCTCGCGAAGCTGCCGCCCTACCGCATCCCCGAGCTCGGCATCGCGCATGTCCCGGAAGGCCGCCAGGTATTCCCGGACATGACGGTGCAGGAGAATCTCGAGATCGGCGCCTTTGTGCCCAAGGCCAAGGCCGATCGCGCGCGCACCATGGAGCTGGTCTACAGCATCTTCCCGCGGCTCGCCGACCGCAGGAAGCAGCTTGCCGGCACCATGAGCGGCGGCGAGCAGCAGATGGTCGCGGTCGGCCGCGGGCTGATGCTGAAGCCCCGCCTGTTGATGCTGGACGAACCCTCGTTAGGACTCGCGCCCGTGATGACCGACGTGACCTTCGAGAAGATCGGCGAGATCCACAAGATGGGCACCGCGATCCTCCTGGTCGAGCAGAATGTCAGCCGTGCGCTGTCCCTGGTGCAGCGCGCCTACGTGCTGGAAAGCGGCAACGTGATCATGCAGGGCTCGAGCGCCGAGCTCGCCAACAACAAGCAGGTGCAGGCGGCGTATCTCGGGATTTGAGACAGCCCCGGCCAACCCGTCATCCCCGCGCAAAGGCTTCGCCTTTGTCGCTGGAGGTGCGAGCGGAGCGAGCCTCGAAGGATGCACGGCCACCAGCCGGGCCGTCGACCCTTCGAGACGCGCGTTCCGCGCTCCTCAGGGTGACGGTTATAGCGCCGCATGCGGCGGCTCTAACTCACCACCGTCCGCTTCGGCTCGACGATCTCCCACATCCGCGGGAACTCGTCCATCAGCGCCATCAGCTCGCCGAGCCGCAGCGCGTCACCCGCCACCTTGATCTTGTCGGCGCCGACGGCGTCCGGGAACGTGGTCAGCTTGGCGATGACCTCGTCGAGCACGCTGCGCGCCAGCGTGAAGCTGGCGTGCGCATCGGCCGCCTGCGCGCCCGCAACGTAAGTCAGGGCTGAGTTCTCGAGATTTAGCACGAAGGTCTCACCGGTGTCGGTGAAGCTCCAGTTCAGCACAATGCGCTTGCCTTCGGCCTTGGGGCCGTTGAGTCGGATGCCGAGCACGTCCCAGAGCTGCTCGGTGCGCAGCGCAGCCAGCGTCTCGCGCGGCATCGGCGAGCGTGGTGGCGTCTTCGGCATGCCCTGCCGCAGCTCCTGGGCACCGAACAGATAGGCGTTGCGCCAGGTCGAACTTTCGGCGGCATAGCCGAGCTGCTCGAACGTGTCGGCCAGCAATGCGCGGGCCGCCTGATTGTCAGGCTCGGCGAACACGAGATGGCTGACGGCCCGCGCGACGAAGCGGAATTCGCCCTTGGCAAAGTCGGCCGCGGCCCGTTTCAGGATCGCATCGGCACCGCCCATATACTCGACATACTTCTTGCCGGCCTCGACCGGCGGCAAGGAATCGAGATTGACCGGATTGGCGTCGTACCAGCCGAGATACTTCTGGTAGATCGCCTTCACATTGTGCCGGATGTGGCCGTAATAGCCGCGGCCGTGCCAGGCGCCCTCCAAGCTCTGCGGCAGCCGGATCGTCTCGGCGATCTCGGCGGCGTTGAGGCCGTGGTTCATCAGCCGGATGGTCTGGTCATGCGCGTATTTGTAGAGATCGCGCTGCTCGCGGATCATGGTGTCGATCCGCTCGCGACCCCACACCGGCCAGTGATGCTGGCCGCACATCGCCTCGGCCTTGCCGCCCCACATCTGCAAGGCTTCGCCGAGATATTTCGACCAGGCCAGCGCATCGCGCACGTCGGCGCCACGGAACGGCAGCAGATTGTGGAAATTGTGCGTGCAGTTCTCCGCGAGGTTCAGGAGCTTGTAGCGCGGGATGAAGAAATGCATCTCCGCCGGCGCCTCGCTGTTCGGCGCCATCTGGAATTCGAACTCGACGCCGTCGATCACGCGCTTGTCGCCGGTGGCGATGATCAGATCGGTCGGCCGCAGCAGCGCCACGCCGCCCGCCGCCATGGTCTTGCCGAGGCCGCAGTCGACATGGCCGCGCACGCCCTTGGCGAGGAACGGCCCGAACTGATACTGCGCGCGGCGCAGCATCGCCGGACCCGCGATGATGTTCTCGGAGACGGCGTGCTCCATGAAGTAGTTCGGTGCGATGATCGGCACGCCCGCCGCCAGCATGGCGTCGTCGAGCACGCCGCGCGCGCCGCCCCAATGGTCGGTGTGGGTGTGGGTGAAGATCACGGCGGCGACCGGTCGCTTGCCGCGATGCTGGAAGTACAGCTCCATCGCGGCGCGGGCGCCCTCGATCGAGGTCAGGGTGTCGACCACGATGACGCCCTTGTCGCCCTCGATCAGCGTCATGTTGGCGATGTCGAGCCCGCGCACCTGGTAGACACCCGGCACCACCTCGAACAGGCCGTGATGCATGTTGAGCCGCGACTGCCGCCAGAGGCTGGGGTCAACGGTTGCAGGAGCCTTCTCCTCGGACAGGAAGCCGTAAGGCTCGAGGCTCCAGACCACCCTGCCCTGCGCCGAGGTGATGCGCGCATTCTCGATCGTGCCGAGGAAGCCGCGCGCGGCGTCATCAAAATCCCTGGTGTCGGCGAACGGCAGCGCCTTCAGCGTCGCCTCGTGCTGCGCGACGACCGGGGCGGATGCCGCCTTCGGACCTTCGTGTGACGTGTCGCTTGCGGTTGTCTGGGGCATACTCAGGCACTCCCTCGTTTGGGCAGAAAATCGGTCCGGATCGCGCACCGCTCAGCGGAATTGTACGCCTTCGAACTGGCCGCTGCGGCGCCACTCGTCGATATATTTGAAGTAGGCGAGCGCGCCCGCCGGATAGCCGACATTGAGCTTGGCCGCGGGCCCCGGCTCGCGTCCCTCATTGTTGTAATAGCCGGGTGTGCAATCGGGCCCGCCGATCATCCGGCCGACCGCAGTCAGCAGCAGCTCGACCCAGCGGTCCTCGGCCTGCCTGCTGACCTCGATTTGCTTGAAGCCATTGTCCCGCGCGTGACCGACCATCAGGGCGATGGTGCGCGCCGCTTCGGTCAGATTATGCGGCACGTTGGAGATGAGATTGGCGCCCTGCGTCGGCTGCACGAAGAACAGGTTCGGGAAGCCGTGCACATGGATGCCGTGCTTGGTGCGCATGCCCTCGGCCCAATACTGCGACAGCTTGATGCCGTCCTGGCCCGTCACGTCGAAACCCGCGCGCCGCTTGTACTCGGTGCCGACCTCGAAGCCCGACGCATAGATGATGCAATCGAGGGCGTATTCCTTGCCTGCGACGACGATCCCGTTCTCGGTGATCTCTTCGACGCCCTTGCCGTCGGTATCGACCAGATGGGTGCCGGGCGTGTTGAACGCCTGAAGATAGGCATCATGGAAGCACGGCCGCTTGCAGAGCTGGCCGTACCAGGCCTTGAGGTTTTTCGCCGTCTCCGCATCGCCGACGATGGTGTCGACCCGGTTGCGGATCTCCTCCATCTTCTCGAAGTCGGAATCCTCGAATGCCGCCCGCATGTTTTCCACGCTGCGCTGCTCGCGCGGCAGCAGCATGATCTTGGCGCGGATCCGCTTCGACAGGTCGGTCCAGCCGTCCTGCACCAGATCTTCCTCGGCCGATCCGCCGGCCTGGTTGGCGGTGAAATTCTCCAGCCAGCGCTGCTGCCAGCCCGGCGTCGCGATATCGGCAAACCAGTCCGGATCAATCGGGCCGTTGCCGCGCACGTCGACCGACGACGGCGTGCGCTGGAACGCGTAGAGCTCCTTGCAGGCGCGCGCGAGGTGCGGGATGCACTGCACCGACGTGGCGCCGGTGCCGATGATGCCGACGCGCTTGTCGGCAAGCTTGTCCATCAGCGCACCCTTCGGACCGCCGCCGGTGTAGTCGTAATCCCAGCGGCTGGTGTGGAACGAGTGGCCCTTGAAGCGCTCGATGCCGGGAATGCCGGGCAACTTCGGCACGTGCAGCGGGCCGGTGCCGATCCCGACATATTGCGCGGTGAAGGCATCTCCCCGCGTGGTGCGGATGATCCAGCGCGATTGCGCCGCATCCCAGTCGAGGCTCGTCACCTCGGTGTGGAACAGCGCATTGTCGTAGAGATTGAACTGCCGGCCGATCCGCTGGCAGTGCGCCAGGATTTCCGGCGCATGCGCGTATTTCTCCGACGGCATGTGGCCGGTCTCTTCCAACAGCGGCATATAGACCATCGACGCCGTGTCGCACTGCGCGCCGGGATATCTGTTCCAGTACCAGGTGCCGCCGAAATCGCCGCCCTTCTCGACGATGCGGACATCCTTGACGCCGGCTTCGGTCAGCCGCGCCGCGGTGGCGAGCCCGGCAAAGCCGCCGCCGATGAAGGCGAAGGTGACGTGGTCGGTCTTCGGCGCACGATCCACGACCGGTGTGTAGGGATCCTCGAGATAATGTGCGAGCTGGCCCTTGATCTGGAGATACTGGTCGTTGCCGTCGGGACGCAGCCGCTTGTTGCGCTCCTCCCGATATTTCCGGCGCAGCCGCTCCTTGTCGATCGCGGCGGGCTTTGCGTCTTGGGCTTGCTCGGTCATCGTCATCGGAAGGCGCCTCGTTCAGGGAAATTCGGTGGACAATGTAGCGCCGCTCAGGCGGGATGGGCAGCGAGATAGGGCGAATTGGCGATCGACCAGTCCGGCATCGGCTCCATCCGGAAGATCTGCCGCAGATGCACCTCGTCGGGCCCGTCGCCGATCCGCAGCAGCCGCCCCCACGCCAGCGCCTGATGGATCGGCGTATCGTCGGAGCCGCCCATCGCGCCGAACACCTGCATCGCGCGGTCGGCGATCTTCTGCAGCATTGCCGGCACCGCGACCTTGATCAGCGAGACGTCGCGCCAGGCGCCGTGATGGCCGGCCTGGTCGAGCCGCCAGGCGCAGCGATACGCAAGCAACCGCGCCTGCTCGAGCTCGACGCGGGCCTCGGCGATCCAGCGCTGCACGGTGTCGTACTGGATCACGGTGCGGCCGAATGCGCTGCGCTCCGCGGCGCGCGCCATCATCAATTCGATCAGCAGCTCGCAGAGCCCGATCGAGCGCATGCAGTGATGGATGCGCGCTGGACCGAGCCGGACCTGCGCGACCTTGAACCCCTCACCCTCGGCGCCGAGCAGGTTTTCCACCGGCACCCGCACATTGTCGAACACGAGCTCGCCGATCGGCGCCGTATGATCCTCGCAACCCATCCAGCGCAGCCGCCGCACCAGGCGCACGCCGGGCGCATCCATCGGCACGATGATGCAGGAATGCCGGCTGGTACGCTCGGCGGAGGCATCGGTCACCCCCATGACGATCAGGAAGCTGCAGCGCGGATGCGCGGCGCCGGTGATGAACCATTTGCGGCCGTTGATGACGTAGTGATCGCCGTCGCGCACCATCCGGGTTGCGATGTTGGTGGCATCGGACGAGGCGACGTCGGGCTCGGTCATGCCGAAGGCGGAGCGCGTCTCGGCGTTGAGCAGCGGCGCCAGCCAGCGCTGCTTCTGCGCCGGCGTCGCGCAGTTCTGCAACGCGATCATGTTCGGCACATCGGGCGCCTGGCAGTTGAACACCTCCGGCGCCCAGAACAGCCGTCCCATGATCTCCGCGAGCGGCGCGTAGTCGAGATTGGAAAGCCGCGTGCCGGGCTCGTCATCGGCAAGCTCGGGCAGGCCGAGATTCCACAGGCCTGCCGCGCGGGCCTTCTGCTGCAGTTCGGCCATGAAGGGCGGCGTGTCGCCGTGGGCGCTGACATGGTCGAGCCAAGCGCGATGGCGCGGCAGCACCTCCTTCTCGAAGAAGGCCAGCAGGTCGCGCCGCCAACGCTCCGATCGTTCGGACAGATCGAAATCCATGCCGCCTCCCAGCTTTTGGGCGGGAGATAAGCCCATATCGAAACGATTTGCAAATTCATTTCGATATATTGACATATTGGTCAATCCGAGATCATTATTTCGTATGACGGTATTGTCCTCTCTCGAATCCCAGGCGGATCCGTCCTTTGCGACCACGCTGGCGCACGGGCTCGACGTGCTGGCCGCCTTCCGCAACCACACAGGTCCGCTCTCGAATGCGGAGCTCGCCGAGCACACCGGCCTGTCGCGGCCGACCGTCTCGCGCCTGACCTACACGCTGGAGCAGCTCGGCTATCTCAGGCGCGACGCCAAGGGCCGCTTCGTGCTCGGGCTCGGCGTGCTCGCCGCCGCCTATCCGGTGCTGTCGTCGCTGAAGGTCCGCCAGCTCGCGCGTCCCCTGATGCGCGACTTCGCCTCCTACACCGGCGGCACGGTGTCGATCGCGATGCCGTTCGGGCTCGACTTCATCTATGTCGAGACGCTGCGCACCACGGACGCGGTGCCGCATGTGCCTGACGTCGGCTTCGTCTCCTCGCTGGCGCCGACCGCGGTCGGGCGCGCGCTGCTGTCGCTGTTCACGACGGACGAACGCGACGCCTATGTCGCGCGCGTCAAGGCCGAACGTCCGGAGGAGCTCGACTATGTCGAGCGGCGGACGCTGCCGGACGTCGAGCTCTGCAATGAGCGCGGCTTTGCCGTCTCGCTCGGCGAATGGCGCCGCGAGATTTTCGGCGTCGCCGCGCCGCTCTATCGCACCGCCGCCGGCGAATGCCTGTCGGTCAATTGCGGCATCCCCTCGTTCCGTTTCAGCGCCGAGCAGATCGAGCGCGAATGCGGTCCGCGCATCCTCGGCCTCGCCCGCAGCATCCGCTCGCTGGTGACGAACAACTAGAACACGCATCGCAACCGACGATGCGGCACATCTCGGGAGGGAGACATGCGTGGCATCACGACCGCGATCGCCTTGCTCGTGGGCATCGTCACGGCGCAGTGCGGCAGCGCCGACGCACAGGCGCAGGACAATTATCCGAGCCGGCCGATCCACATCATCGTGCCCTACCCGGCCGGCGGCATCGTCGACATCGTCGCGCGCGCCGTGACCGAGCAGGTCGGGCGCGACTGGAAGCAGACCGTCGTGGTCGAGGCGCGCCCCGGCGGCAACAGCAATATCGGCACCGCCGCCGTCGCGCGCAGCGAACCGGATGGCTACACCTGGGCCGTCACCGGCCCGGCTCTGCTGGTCAATCCCGATCTCTACAAGGATGCCGGCTGGAACGCGGCCAGGGATTTCCGCTGCGTCGGCCTTGCCGTCTGGAATCAGAGCGTGGCGCTGGTGCATCCGTCGATGCCGGTCAAGACGATCGGCGAGTTCGTCGCGCTCGCCCGCAAGCAGCCCGGACAGTTCAACTTCGGCAATCCCGGCACCGGATCGTCGATCGACCTCAGCGCGCAGAAACTGTTTCAGGTCGCCGGCATCAAGCTGACCAATGTCGGCTACAAGGGCCAGCCGCAGGCCCTGATCGACCTGATGACGAATTTGATGCATTTCGAGATCGTGTCGCTCGAACTCGCGCTGCCGCACATCAAGGCCGGCAGCGTCAAGCCGCTCGCGGTGTTCACCGACAAGCGCGTGCCCGACCTGCCCGACGTCCCGACGATTGCGGAAGCCGGCTTTGCCGAGGCGGCCTACGTTCCCTGGTACGGCATCTACGTGCCGGCCGCGACGCCGGCGCCGCTGCTCGCGAAGATCAATGCGGCGATCAACAAGGCGTTGCAGAATCCCGATGTGCAGCGCCAGCTGTCGCTCGCCAACATTCCGGGCAAGCCGATGTCGCTCGATGAGCTCGCCGCGCTGATGAAGGCCGACCAGCAGAAGCTGACGACCGTGATCAAGACTGCCGGCATGGCGCTGCAATAGCTTCCGGTCAGTCAGTGGCCGCCGGTCCAACGTCACGATAAGCCCACAGGCATTCGCGCGGCAATGCGACCTGCGCCTCGACGCCGACCTGATGGCGTGCGGCGGTACCGAGTTCGACCGCTTCCAGCCGCTTGCCGAACAGCTCGATGCCGTAGGCGGTCTGGGTGCCCTGGTAGCGGCGGTCGAGCACCTTTACCGAGAACGTGTTGGCGCCATCGGGCCGGCCGATCGCGATGTTCTCGGGCCGCAGCGCGATCCGTACCTTCTCGTCGGGCGCCAGCGTCTGGCACAGCGCCACCTCGCCTTGCCTTCCGTCGCCGAAATCGACCACGCCATACTTGCCGTTGCAGGCGACGAGCGTTCCCGCGAGTTCGTTGGTCGCGCCGGTGAAATTGGCGACGAACAGATCGGCCGGGCGGTTGTAGATCACGTCAGGCGTGTCCATCTGCAACAACTTGCCGTCGCGCATCACGCCGATCCGGTCGCCGAGCACGACCGCCTCGGCCTGATCATGGGTGACATAGAGCGCGGTCATCCCGGTCTGCTTGAGGATGACGCGGAGGTCGTCGCGCAGCCGCAGGCGCAGTTTGGCGTCGAGATTCGACAACGGCTCGTCGAGCAGCAGCAATTGCGGCCGGTACACCATGCTGCGCGCCAGCGCGACGCGCTGCATCTGTCCGCCCGACAGCGCCACCACCGGCCGGTCGGCATAATCGGATAGCCCGACCAGCGCCAGCGCGTCCTCGACCATGCGGGCGGCATCACTGCGCCCGATCGTCCGGTGCTTCAACGGATAGATCACGTTCTGCCGCGCCGTCATATGCGGCCACACCGCATAGGACTGGAACACCATGCCGAGGTTGCGCGCGCGCGGCGGCACGAGGATGCCGCGCGCCGGCGACGACACCACCCGCCCGGAGATGCTGATCTCGCCGCCGGTCGGATGCTCGAGCCCGGCGACGCAGCGCAGTGTCGTGGTCTTGCCGCAGCCGGACGGCCCGAGCAGCACCACGATCTCGCCTGCCGGCACGCCGAAGCTGACGCCATCGATCGCCGGGCGGCCGATCGCAAACTGCTTCCTGAGATCGGTAACTTCGAGCGTCGCCGTCATCGCCTGCCTCGCCGCTATTGCCGGTAACCGAACGTCTTGTCCCAGTCCGCGACCCACGCGGCGTGCAACTTCACATACTGGTCGAAGTTCGGATACCAGAGCTTGACCACCTTGGGATCGAACCCTTCAGGGAATGCCGGCGGCTCCTTCAACGAGGTGAGATTGCCGAGCTCCTTGACCATGAAGGTCTGCCCCTCCTTGGACAGGCACCAGTTCAGGAACAGCTTTGCCGCATTGGGGTGAGACGCCGTCTTCGGAATGCCTGTCGCGTAGGGATTGACCGGAACGCCCTCCGGCGGAAAGAAGATCTCGACCGGCGCGCCATCCTTCTTCTTCTGGTAGATGACGTTGTAGAGCAGCGGCCCCATCGCGATCTCGCCGCGCACCAGTGAATCGGCCATCGGCGCGCCGGAAGGATACAGCACCGGATGGGTGGCAGCCTGCTTGGCCCAGTAGTCCTCGCCGAGCACCTGGCGCTCGAACATGATCCGCGTCCAGGTGGTGCCGCCGGACTGCGCGAACACCTGGCCGGTCAGCTTGTCATATTGCGCTTTGGTCAGGTCAATCCAGGATTTCGGCGGATCCTTCACGAGCTCGGTGTTGTAGGCGATCGACCAGGCGATCGTGGCGCGCGGCCAGAGTTTTGCCGAGACCAGCGCATCCTTGCTGTAATCGGCCGCATTCGGCGGCGCGTAATCCTGGAATAGATCCTCCAACGGCTGCATCAGCGCGCGATCGGAGTGGTCGACGATATCGGCGATCAGCTTGCCGGCAGCAGCTTCCGTCTTCACGCGGGTGATGAGCTGGCCGCCCGGCGCACGGACCATCTCGACCCTGATCTCGGGGAAGCGCTTGTTGAAGAGCTTGATCACCTGCTGTTCGATCTCGGCGTAGTTCGCGGTGTAGAACACCAGCTTGCCCTCGGCCTTGGCGGCCGCGATCAGCTCGGGCGAGCCGAACTCGTCCGCGCGCGCCCGCAGTGGCAGTGCGAGTGTCGCCGCGCTCGCCAAGGCCAGTGTGGTGAAGGTTCGTCTATCCATCGCAATCCTCCCCTCGTTTATTGTTATCCGGTCCGTGCCGCGCTGCGCTGCGCGGACCCGCGCGACAGCCAATTGGCGCCGCCGATCAGGACGCCGAGCAGCACCGTCTGCACCAGGCTGAAGGCCGCGGTCTTGCCGACATTGCCACCCTCGTAATAGTCGAGCAGCAAGACCGACATCACCATGGTGTTGCTCGTGTAGAGGAATAGCGACGAGCCGAGCTCGCGGATCGCCAGCACGAACAGCAGCGTCATTGACGCCAGCACGCCCGGCCGCGCCAGCGGCAGCACGATTGTCGCGATGGTGCCGAGCATGCCCCGGCCGCAGACCCAGGCGGCCTCCTCGAGCTCGCGATGGATCTGCAGGAACGAGGTCGACAGCGCCTTCACCGTGTCGGGCATGAAGCGCGCGATGAAGGCGAGCGCCAGAATCCAGATCGTGCCGTAGAGCCCGCCGGGCACGCCGATCCAGGCCCAGAGATAGGCCACGCCAACCACGAGCCCGGGGATCGCGACCGGCAAGGTCGAGATCAGGTCGATGGCGCCGCGCCCGGCAACGCGGGTGCGATGGATCGTGTAGCCGATCGCAAAGGCGAGCGCGCCGCCGACGACCGCCGTGATGACACCGACCTCGACCGCGTTGTAGATCGACCTCATGGTCAGCGGGTTGTCGAAGATGCTCTCGAAATGCATCAGCGAGTATTGCCGCATGTCGAACAGGCTGGCTGCATCGCGGATGAACATGAACTTGCGGAAGGCCGCGACGATCAGCGCCAGCGACGGCAGCACGACCACAACGAGGAGGTAGACGACCCCGAGCGCGAAGGTGAGCCAGCGCCACGGCCCGAGATCGAGGCTGCGCGGCCGGAACGCCTTGCCGGCGACGGTGGTGTAGCTGCGCCCGCTGAGCAATTTCTGCTGCAGATAGACCAGGAGCCCCGTCACCACCATCAGGATGATCGCGACCGCGGCCGCGGTGTTGTAGAGCGGCGGCGACCAGTTGGTGAGCTTGAAGATATAGGTCGTCAGCACGTTCAGATTGGTCGGCGCGCCGAGCACGGCGGGGATGCCGTAGATGCCGAGCATCACGATGAACGACAGCAGCATGCCCGAGACGATCGCCGGCATGATCAGCGGAAACGTCACCGTGAACAAAGTGGCGAACGCGCTGGCGCCGGAGATTTCCGCGGCCTCCTCCAGGCTCGGGTCCATGTTGCGCAGCGCCGATGAGGTGAACATGTAGACATAGGGCGCGTAGTAGATGCCGAACACGAACACCAGGCCCCACATCGAATAGAGATCGATGCGCAGGTCGGAGCCCATCCACTTGAACATCGTGTTGATCAACCCGGTCTTCGGCGAGCCGAGGATCGCCCAGGCCACGCCCGCCACCAGCGGCGGCGCGAACAGCGGCAGGATGCTGGCCGCGGCGATGAAGCCCTTGAACGGCGTGTTGGTGCGAACCACGATCCAGGAGAACAACAGCCCGATCGCGACCGCGATCAGCGTGCCGCCACCGCAGGCGATCAGCGTGTTGAGCAGCGCCTCGCCGACATTGGGATTGGCAAGCACCGCGAGGAAGTTGGCGACCGACAGATGGCTCAGGCTGAGGCGAATGCCGTCGACCACCGGATTGGTGTCGGTGAGCGCGCCGAGCAGCAGCATGAAGACGGGATAGATGACCAGGAAGCTGAGGATCGCCAGCAATGCCGCGACCCAGAGGCCGGTGAATGCGCGGCGCCGAGTTCCCTCGCTGGCGCTTCGCATGGCTTCGCTGCGCCGGTCGGCCTGTCCGTGCAATGCGCTCGTCCCTCTTGCGGTCCGATCTGACGTCGGCCCTGCTTGTATACCAAGGGTAATCGATCGCGCCTGTGACGCAAGCTATCCGAAAGTCGCTTGCATGCGGTCGTGTGACACAGCACGGGAAGATGAATTCTTCAGCGGTCTGACAGGCTGCGACGTCCCGGGGCCACCAGCATGCGCAAGCATGAGGCCTGAAAGAAGGGAGCCCACAGCTCTTTCCCCCGTTGTCCCTACCGAGTGTGTTGCCCCGCAGCCAGCCGGCACGCCGGCCCGGAACGATCCGGGCCGGCGTTCAGCGATCTAGGCAAGATAATTGCCTTCGAGCGCCGGCATGATGTCCAGCACTTCGAAATAGTGATCCCAGAACCTCGTCTCGCGCAGGTGATCGCAGAACCATGCCCAGGCCGAGAGGTCGCCGGTTTCGCAGATCATGACGTCGGTCGCCCTGGTCGAGAAGGCTTCCGGCTCGAACCAGCGCAGCTTCAGCTCGGGACGGCGCCGGAGCAGCGGAATGACCTCCTCGTGCAGGAACACGAGGCGCTGCTCGGTCTTCAGATCGAGCCAGTGCCGCGTGGTCTTGACCATGACGAAGATATGAAACGTGTGTGGATCGTCCCCGTGTTCGGGAAGCACGGGGGACGAAGTCGTCTGTAGTGTCACCATTGATCGGTCCTCCTTTCGTCGCCATAATGTGAGTAATTGCTCATATTCCACAACTCGCGTTTCAGGAGCGATCCATCATGCCGGTGAAACGGCGCATAAAGGCCCGGAAACAGCCGCTTCAGCAGCGTTCGCGGGAGACCGTGGCGGTGATTCTGGAAGCCGCGGCTCGCGTTTTGGAGGCGCGCGGGCTCGAGGGTTTCAACACCAATGCAGTGGCCGAGCGCGGCGGCATCAGCGTCGGCTCGGTGTACCAGTACTTCCCCAACAAGGACGCGCTGACGCTGGCTCTGATCGCCAGGTTCGAGGACGCGCTGCTGGCGAAGGTGCGGGATGCCGTCGCGGCGTCCGAAGGCAAGAGCCTGACCGCGTCGCTCAACCTCATCATTCGCGCCCAGCTCGAGGCGCACGCCGAGCGGGCCGGCCTCAACCGCATCCTGGAGACCGAGGAGGATCGCCTGCGCCCGGCGTCGTCGGGCACGTCAGCGGCCGGGGAATTGAAGGACCTGGTCGCCGCCCTGCTGGCCCGGCATCGTCGTGAGATCGCAAGGCCCATCGACGACGACGCGATCGAGGATCTGATCGTGATCAGCCGCGCCATGGTCGACCATGCGCTTCAACAGGACCTCTCGCAGGCTGCGGCGAGCCGCCGGGTGCTGCGCGCCATGGAGGGATATCTGTTCGGGCCGCGCCGGGATCTCTAGGCGCCTGCCCCGGCAAGGCCGCTTCGCATACGCATCATGCAATGGCGCGGCTGGGGAACGGGATGGCGGCGGTGTACATGGCCATCACGGAGACATTTTCAGGCATGCTCGAGAAGACCCCGACCACCGGTGCAACAACGGCGCCGATCACCGATGGATTGCCGTGGGAGACCCGCCGCTGGGCGGTGGCCGCGATCTTCACGGCGCTGGCGATGGCCTCGCTCGATACTGCGATCGCCAACATCGCGCTGCCGGCCATCGCCAACGATCTGCATGTCAGCCCTGCGGAAGTGGTCTGGGTCGTCAACGTCTATCAGATCGCCCTGGTCGCGACGCTGCTGCCGCTCGGCGCGCTCGGCGAAATCGTCGGCCACCAGCGGATCTATCTCGGCGGTCTCCTGCTGTTCACATTGGCGTCACTCGGCTGTGCGCTGGCGTGGTCGCTGCCCAGCCTCTTGGTCGCGCGGACCTTGCAGGGGCTCGGCGCCAGCGGCCTGATGAGCGTCAACACCGCGTTAGTCCGCTTCGTCTATCCGAGCCGGATGCACGGCCGCGGCTTCGGCCACAATGCGCTGGTCGTCGCGACCGCCTTTACCTTGGGGCCGACGATTGCCTCCGGAATCCTCGCGCTTGGGACCTGGCCCTGGCTGTTCGCCGTCAACATTCCCTTTGGCATCATCGCCGTGCTGATCGGCATGAAGACGCTACCGAAGACGCCGCGCGCCAAACACAGCTTCGACTTCACAGGCGCGGCGCTGGCCTGTGCCTGCCTCGGCCTCTTCATCATCGGCATCGGCAGCGCCGCGCACAAGGCAGCGCCGGCGCTGGTCATCGCCGAACTCGTCGGCGCGGTCGTGTTCGGCTGGATCCTGACCCGGCGGCATGCCGATCATCCGGCGCCGATGCTGCCGATCGACCTGTTCCGCCGGCCGATCTTCGCGCTGTCGGCTGCGACCGCGGTCTGCTCATTCGCTGTGCAGGGCCTCGCCTTCGTGTCGCTGCCGTTCTACTTCGAGGACATATTGCATCGCTCGCAGGTCGAGACCGGTTTCTTCATGACGCCGTGGCCGCTGGTGGTCGCCTTCATGGCGCCGATCGGCGGCCGGCTGTCGGACCGCTATCCGGCCGGCATTCTCGGCGGCATCGGCATGCTGCTGCTCGGGCTTGGCATGGTGCTGCTCGCAACCCTGCCGGCGGAGCCGAGCGTCGCCAACATCGTCTGGCGCACCATGATCTGCGGCATCGGATTCGGCTTCTTCCAGACCCCCAACATGAAAGCGATCATGTCGAGCGCGCCGTCGCATCGCAGCGGCAGCGCCAGCGGCATCGTCGCGACCGCGCGGCTGATCGGGCAGACCACCGGCGCCGCACTCGCCGCGCTCTGCTTCGCATTGGCCGATCGCGAGGGCGCAACGGTGGCGCTGGCACTGGGCGCCGGATTTGCTGCGCTCGGCAGCGTCATGAGCTTCCTGCGCCTGGCCGTCGCTTCACCGCAAAAGTCATGACAGGCATGTGATGCGCGCAGAGGCGCGGCCAAACACCACAGCATCAACTTTCTTCCGCACTACAAGCGCATTTTCTTGATTTGAACCGTTCCAGTTTCAAGGCCAACATCGCGCTGCAGTCCGATCGGAGGATCGGACCATTCAGGGGAAAGCGATGGCAAACCTCAAAATCAACGGCAAGACAATCACTGTAGACGTCGAGGACGACACGCCACTGCTGTGGGCGATTCGCGAGAATGTCGGACTGACGGGGACCAAATATGGCTGCGGCATTGCACAATGCGGCGCCTGCACCGTGCATGTCGATGGGGTCGCAATGCGCTCCTGCGGTGTGACGGTGAGCGAAGCGGCCGGCAAGGACATCACCACGATCGAGGGTCTCGAGGTCAACGGCGTGATGCACAAGGTGCAGCTCGCCTGGATCGCCAACGACGTGCCGCAATGCGGCTATTGCCAGAGCGGCATGATCATGGCCGTCGCGGCGCTGCTGAAGGAAAACCCGAAGCCATCAGACGACGACATCAACGACGCCATCACCAATATCTGCCGCTGCGGCACCTTCCAGCAGGTGCGCGAGGCGATCCATGCTGCCGCGAACGCGTGAGGAGGCAGCCATGAATCTGCAAATCAACCGGCATGTCATGCCGAAACTCAACCGCCGCGCCTTCGTGATCGGCACCGCGACCGCCGGCGCCGGTCTCGCGCTCGGCCTCGATCTGCCGTTCGGCGGCCCCGGCGTGGTGCGCGCGGCCGACGGCGCGCCTGAAGTCAATGCCTGGGTGGTGATCCGGCCCGACGACACCGTGGTGATCCGCATCGCCCGCTCCGAGATGGGCCAGGGCACGTTGACCGGCCTCGCCCAACTCGTCGCCGAAGAACTGGAATGCGACTGGTCGAAGGTCACCACCGAATATCCGACGCCCGGCCAGAGCGTCGCCCGCAAGCGGGCCTGGGGCGATTTCTCGACCGGCGGCAGCCGCGGCATCCGCACCTCGCAGGACTACGTCCGCAAGGGCGGCGCGACCGCGCGCGTGATGCTGATCCAGGCCGCGGCCAATGAGTGGAAGGTGCCCGCCGCCGAGTGCAAGGTCTCCAACGGGGTCATCACGCATACGCCGTCGGGCAAGACCACGACCTACGGCAAGGTCGCCGAAGCCGCAGCGAGGCTCGAGCCGCCGGCCGACGTCAAGCTGAAGGATCCGAAGGACTGGACCATCGCCGGCAAGGGCCTGAAGCGGCTCGACACCGTGGACAAGACCACCGGCAAGATGGTCTACGGCATCGACGTCAAGCTGCCGGGCATGCTGAACGCCGCGATCAAGGATTGCCCGGTGTTCGGCGGCAAGGTGAAGAGTTTTGACGAAGCCAAGATATCAGGCATGAAGGGCGTCAAGAAAGTGGTGCCGGTCGGCGACAGCGCGGTTGCGGTCGTCGCCGATACCTGGTGGCACGCCAAGACGGCGCTGGATGCGCTGCCGATCGTCTGGGACGAAGGCGACAACGCCAAGGTCTCCAGCGAGACCATCGCGAAGTGGCTCGCCGAAGGGCTCGACAATGCGCAGCCGGCCTATATCGGCAACCAGAACGGCGACGCCAAGGCCGCCATCGCGAGCGCGGCGAAGAAGGTGGAAGCGGTCTACAGCTATCCCTACCAGAACCACGCCACGATGGAGCCGATGAACGCCACCGTGCTCTACACGCCTGACAAATGCGAGGTGTGGTGCGGCACGCAGAATGGCGAGGCGGCGTTCGCGGCGGCGCTCGAAGCCTCCGGCCTGCCGGCGGAGAAGGTCGACGTGCACAAGCTGATGCTCGGCGGCGGCTTCGGCCGGCGCGGCATGACCGACTATGTGAGGCAGGCGGTGGCGATCGCCAAGCAGATGCCGGGCACGCCGATCAAGCTGTTGTGGTCGCGCGAAGAGGACATGCAGCACGGCAAGTATCACCCGGTCACGCAGTGCAAGCTGACCGGCGCGTTCGATGCCGACAACAATCTGGTCGCGCTGCACTACCGTCTGTCCGGCCAATCCATCCTGTTCTCGGTGCGCCCGGAAGCGCTGCAGAACGGCATGGACCCCGCCGCCTTCCAGGGCGTTGCGCAAGCCGGCGAGGCCGCGATCGGCTATTCCGTGCCGAACTTGCTGGTCGAGCATTCGATGCGCAACCCGCACGTCCCGCCGGGCTTCTGGCGCGGCGTCAACGTCAATCACAACGCGATCTACATGGAATGCTTCATGGACGAGCTGGCGCTGGCCGCAGGCCAGGACCCGCTCGAATTCCGCCGCAAGCTGATGGGCAAGCACCCCAAGCATCTCGCTGTGCTCAACGCCGTGGCCGAGAAGATCGGCTGGAGCACGCCGGCGCCCAAGGGCGTCTATCGCGGCATCGCGCAGGTGATGGGCTATGGCAGCTACGTTGCCGGCGCCGCCGAGATCTCGGTGACCGACGGCAGCAAGATCAAGGTGCATCGCATCGTCGCCTCCACCGATCCCGGCTACGTCGTCAATCCGGCGCAGGTGGAGCGGCAGATCGCGGGCTCCTTCGTCTACGGCCTCAGCGCGCTGTTCTATGGCGGCTGCACCGTGAAGGACGGCCGCATCGAGCAGACCAATTTCGACACCTACAACTCGATGCGCATCAACGAGATGCCGAAGGTGGAATCGGTGATGGTGCCGAGCGGCGGGTTCTGGGGCGGCGTCGGCGAGCCGACCATCGGCGTCGCGGCGCCGGCGGTGCTCAACGCCTATTTCGCAGCGACGGGAAAGCGCATCCGCTCTTTCCCGCTGCGCAACCAGAACATCTCCTTCGCCTGAGCAAACCCGAAGCGGCGGCCCGAGCGGCCGCCGCTTCCTTTTTCCGGATTGTCGTGCATGGCCGTCACGCGTCATCAGACGCGCAGGGATGTGGTCCGCGGCGTCGCTGCCGTCGCAGCGGCGGCCGCGTTGGCGCGTCCGGCGCTGGCACAGGCGGCGCCGCGTGTCGCGGTGATCGGCGGCGGCTTCGGCGGCACCGCCTGCGCGCGAGCGCTGCGGCGGCTCGACGCAAAACTCCAGGTCACGCTGATCGAGCCGAACAAGATCTTCACCGCCTGCCCGTTCAGCAACGAGGTGATCGCGGGTCTGCGCGAGCTCACCGCCCAGCAATTCAGCTACGACAAGGTGGCGGCCGACGGCATCACGGTTGCCGCGCAGGCGGCCACCAAGGTCGACGCGCAGACGCGTACGATCGCGCTCGCTGACGGCACTGTTCTCTCCTATGACCGGCTGGTGCTGGCGCCCGGCATCGACATGCACTTCGATGGCCTGCCCGGCTACGACGAGGCCGCGGCGGAGAAGATGCCGCACGCCTGGAAGGCCGGCGAGCAGACCATGCTGCTGCGCAGGCAGCTCGAGGCGATGGACGACGGCGGCCTGGTCGTGATCGCGGTGCCGGCCGCGCCGCTGCGTTGCCCGCCCGCGCCCTACGAGCGCGCCAGCCTGATCGCGCATTACCTGAAGGCGAAGAAGCCGAAGTCGAAAATCCTGGTGCTCGACGCCAAGGACAATTACTCGCAGCAGAAGCTGTTCGAGAAGGCCTGGGCCGAACTCTATCCCGACATGATCGAACGGATCGCGCTGTCGCAGGGCGGGCGCGTCACGTCGGTCAATCCGGCGACCAACGAGATTGTCACCGACTTCGGCAACTACACCGCAGCCGTCGCCAATGTGATCCCGCCACAACGCGCCGGCCGCATCGCCGGGATCGCCGGCGCCGCCGACCACACCGGCTGGTGCCCGATCGATCCGGTCAGCTTTGCCTCGAAGCTCGTGCCCAATATTCACGTCATCGGCGACGCCGCAATCGCCGGCGGCATCCCGAAATCGGCCTCCGCCGCGGCGGCGCAAGGCCGCGCCTGTGCGGCTGCGATCGTCAACTCGCTGGCGGGTAAGGCACCGGAGACACCACGCCTTGATGGCGCCTGCTACAATACGGTCGCTCCTGGCTACGCGTTTTCGTTGAAGGGCATCTATCAGCCCAAGGAGGATCAATACGCCGAGGCCGAGGTGATCACCAGCCCGGTCGACGCGCCGCGCGAAGTGCGTCAGCGCGAGGCCGATCAGGCGCTCGACTGGTTCAAAGCCATCACGGGAGATGCCTTTGGCTAGGCTCGCCCTCACGCTTGCCGCGGGACTGTTCGCAGCCGGCGCGCCGGCCAGCGCCGAAGAGCTCCGGCCCTATACCGTCGTGGGCGATGCGATTCCGCAGTCGCTGACGGGAACCAGTGGCGATGTCACGCGCGGCCGTGCGCTCGTCGTCGAGCGTTCCTCCACTTGCATCCTCTGCCACAGCGGCCCATTTCCCGAGCAGGCGTTCCAGGGCGACCTTGCGCCGAACCTGTCCGGCAGCGGCGTGCGCTGGTCGGAAGGACAGTTGCGGCTCCGGCTGGTCGATGCGGCGCATCTCAATGCGGCGACGATCATGCCGTCCTACTATCGCATCGACGGGCTCACACGCGTCGGCGCCTCATGGCGGGGAAAGCCGATCCTGTCGGCGGAGCAGATCGAGGATATCGTGGCCTATCTGGTGACGTTGCGGAACTAGGACTTATCAATCGATGGCGAATTCAAACCACACCACACGCCGCAGGGTTCTGGGCCTCGCCGGAGGCGCCGCAGTGATGGTGATCGTGCGCCCTGCCGACGCGACGCCGGCGATGCTGCAGACCGCGATCCGCAATGTGGTCGGCGAAGCCAATGTGCGGACCGGCAAGGTCAAGCTCGACATCCCGCCGCTGGTCGAGAACGGCAATACGGTGCCGATGACGGTCAGCGTCACCAGCCCGATGACGGCGGATGAGTATGTGAAGAGCATCCATGTCTTCAACGAGAAGAACCCGCAGCCGAACATCGGCAATTTCTATCTCGGGCCGCGCGCCGGACGCGCGCAGGTGTCGACGCGCATCCGCCTCGCCGACAGCCAGAAGGTCACCGCGATCGCGCGGCTGTCCGACGACACGTTCTGGTCGGCGACCGCAGATGTCGTGGTGACGCTCGCCGCCTGCACCGAGGAGGCGATCTGATGCCGTCGGCCCTGATCAACGTACCGAAGAAGGCCAAGCGTGGCGACGTCATCGAGATCAAGACGCTGATGTCGCACATCATGGAGACCGGCTATCGCCACACCGCGTCCGGCGACGTGGTCCCGCGTGACATCATCACGAGCTTCACCTGCCGCTTCAACGGCGCGGAGGTGTTCCGCGCCGATCTTTATCCCGCGATCGCGGCCAATCCGTTCATCACCTTCTTCACCACGGTGACCGAGAGCGGCAAGTTCGAGTTCGAGTGGTCCGGCGACAAGGGGTTTTCGGAGACCGCACAGGCTTCGATCACGGTCGAATGAGGATTGCCGCCTGCATCGCGCTGCTGACGGCGATGGCGGGCGCAGCGCTCGCCACCGAGATTCCGCTATCCGAACGCCGCTCCGGCTACAGCTTCATGAGCGCTGACACCAGGGCGATGCAGGACGAGGACACCGCCAACCCCGGCATGCTCTCCGTACTCGACGGCGAGACGCTGTGGAAGCGCAAGGCCGGCACCGCGGACAAGGCCTGCGCCGATTGTCACAATGATGCGCGCGTCAGCATGAAGGGCGTCGCGGCGCACTATCCCGCCTTCGAGAAGGCGCTGGGAAAGCCGGTCGACCTCGAAGGGCGGATCAACGTTTGCCGCACCAACCACCAGCAGGCATCGCCCTTCGCCTATGAAAGCCGGGATCTGCTGGCGCTATCAGCCTATGTCGCGCAGCAATCGCGCGGCGAGCCGATCGCGGCCGGCGACGATCCGGAGCTGGCGCCGTTCGTCGAAAAGGGCCACGCGCTGTTCATGCAGCGGCAGGGCCAGCTCAATCTGGCCTGCACTAATTGCCACGACGACAATTGGGACAAGAAGCTCGCAGGCAGCGCGATCACGCAGGGACAGCCGACCGGCTATCCGCTTTATCGGCTGGAATGGCAGGCGCTCGGATCATTGCAGCGGCGGCTGCGCGCCTGCATCACCGGCATCCGAGCACAGGCCTATGATTATGGTTCGCTGGAGCTGGTCGAGCTCGAGCTCTATCTGATGACGCGGGCGCGCGGCATGCCGATCGAGACGCCGGCGGTGAGGCCCTAGCGCTATCAACGTTGTTGCAAACGACGCGAAGCAACCCATTACTCCCGGCTGTACCGGAAGATGGATTGCTTCGTCGCTTCGGCGCAAAATTGCTTTCGCAATCTTGTCGCGAACCCTTCGCAGTGACGGGGCTGGAGATCGCTGCGAAGACTAACGCTCGGCGAACGCCTTCTCGACCACGAACTGGGCGGGCTCGCCGTGATTGCCCTCGACGAGGCCGCGGCCATTCAGCAGCGCGCGGGTGTCGGCGACCAGCGCCGGCGAGCCGCAGATCATGACGCGGTCATGCGCGGCATCGAGCGCCGGCAGGCCGATATCGGTGAACAGCTTGCCCGAGGTGATGAGGTCGGTGATGCGGCCGCGGTTGCGGAACGGATCGCGCGTCACGGTCGGATAGTAGATCAGCTGGTCGCGCACCAGCTCGCCGATCAACTCGTCCTGCGGCAGCTTCTCGGTGATCATCTCGCCATAGGCGAGCTCCTTGACGCGGCGGCAGCCGTGCAGCAGCACGACCTTCTCGAACCGGTCATAGGTCTCGGGATCCTTAATCACGCTGAGGAACGGCGCAAGGCCGGTGCCGGTGCCGATCAGATAGAGGTTGCGGCCGTCCTCGAGGTTGTCGATCACCAGCGTGCCGGTGGCCTTGCGGCTGACGATGATCTCGTCGCCTTGCTTGAGGTGCTGGAGGCGCGAGGTCAGCGGGCCGTCCGGAACCTTGATCGAGAAGAACTCCAGCGTGTCCTCGTAATTCGCGCTGGCGACGCTGTAGGCGCGCAGCAGCGGCTTCTCGCCGACCTTGAGTCCGATCATGGTGAACTCGCCGTTGCGGAAGCGGAACGACGGATTGCGCGTGGTCTTGAAGGAGAACAGCGTGTCGGTCCAGTGGTGGACGCTGAGGACGCTTTCCTGGTTGAAATTGCTCATCGCACCAATCCCTGATTTGTGCTGCGGCGGCTGGGGACTTGAACCCAGTTGACCGGCCGGATCGTTTGTATACGATCATTCGTATACAAACGAATAATCCGGCTTGATCGAAAAGTCAAGCCGGGCTCAAATTCCCGGGCAATTCGGGAAGAAACAGAAGGAAAACACCCCATGGCTCACGACGCGCCCCAGGCCACCGGCCCCAGCAAGCTGGTGATCCGCAACATCGGGCTCTTGCTGTCGGGAGCGCTGGAGAAGCCGATCCTGGATGCCGATACCATCGTGGCCGAGAACGGCAAGATCACTGCGATCGGCCGCCTCAAGGACGTCGACACCGAAGGCGCCACCACCATTGTCGATGCCATGGGAACGACGGTCGCGCCCGGCCTGATCGACAGTCACGTCCATCCGGTCGCCGGCGACTGGACGCCGCGGCAGAACCAGATCAACTGGATCGACAGCTATCTGCACGGCGGCGTCACCACCATGATCTCCGCCGGCGAGGTGCATATGCCCGGCCGTCCGCGCGACGTGGTCGGGCTGAAGGCGATGGCGATCTTCGCGCAGCGCGCGTTCTGGACGCTGCGTCCGGGCGGCGTGAAGGTGCATGCCGGTGCGCCTGTGATCGAATGCGAGATGGTGGAGGACGATTTCAAGGAAATGGCCGCCGCCGGCGTCAAGCTGCTCGGCGAGGTCGGGCTCGGTGGCGTGAAGGACGGGCCGACGGCGCGGAAAATGGTCGGCTGGGCCCGCAAATACGGCATCCAGAGCACGATCCACACCGGCGGTCCTTCCATCCCCGGCTCCGGCCTGATCGATAAGGACGTGGTGCTGGAGGCCGACACCGACGTGGTCGGCCACATCAATGGCGGCCACACTGCCCTGCCCGACGACCAGATCCGCTGCATCTGCGAGGGCTGCAAGCGCGGGCTCGAGCTGGTGCACAACGGCAATGAGCGCTCGGCGCTGTTCACGCTGCGCACCGCGCGCGAGATGGGCGATCTGCATCGCGTCATCCTCGGCACCGACGCGCCGGCCGGCTCCGGCGTGCAGCCGCTCGGCATTCTGCGGATGGTCTCGCTGCTGTCCTCGCTCGGCGAACTGCCCGCTGAGCTCGCGTTCTGCCTCGCGACCGGCAACACCGCGCGGATGCGCGAGCTCGATTGCGGCCTGATCGAGGTCGGCCGCTCCGCCGATTTCGTGCTGATGGACAAGGCGCAGCATTCGCCGGGCAAGAACATCCTGGAGAGCGTGCAGCTCGGCGATCTCCCGGGCATCGGCATGACCATCATCGACGGCATCGTCCGCACCCAGCGCAGCCGCAACACCCCGCCCGCGGGGAAGGTGCCGGAGATCGTGGCGAAGTAGGGGACGATTGCGCGACCCGTCATCCTGAGGTGCGAGCGAAGCGAGCCTCGAAGGATGAATCGGCCACCAGCGGGGCCGTCGACCCTTCGAGGCTCGCCAAGAGGCGAGCACCTCAGGGTGACGGTGCTGGAATTTATGTCACCGCAGCTTCCCGAGCAGCGCGATCAGCGTTTCGCGCTCCTTGGCGTCGAGCGGCGCCAGCGTCTCCCTTGAGATCACCAGCGCATTCGGCGCGGCCTTGTCGGCCATCTGCTGGCCGGCGCGCGTCAGGCTCACCAGCAGCCGGCGGCCGTCGTCGGGATCGGGCGCGGTCTCGGTCAGGCCGCGCGCGGTCAGGCGGTCGATCACGCCCTTGATGGTCGCAACGTCCATCGAGGTCAGCCGCCCGAGCTGGTTCTGCGAACAGGCCCCGACCTCCGACAGCTTCGACAGCGCCGCCCACTGCGTCGGCGTCAGATTGATGCCGATCTCGCGGGCGAAGATCACGGCGTGGCGCTGCGACACCTGGCGCAGGATGAAGCCGATCTGCTCGTCCAGCACGTATCCCGGTTTCGTCGCCTTGACGCTTCGCTTCTGTGCAGCACTCCTCGCCATTGTCCACCTGCCCTTTACAGCGACAGATGCGCGTCGCGGACATCCGGACGCGCATCAAGCTCCGCCATGGTGCCCCCAAAGCAGATCCGGCCGCGCTCGATGATATAGGCGCGGTCCGAGATGAGCCGGGCGAAATGCAGATTCTGCTCGGAGACGACGATGCTGACGCCCTCTTTCTTCATCGCCAGGATCGCATCGACCATCTGCTCGACGATTTTCGGCGACAGCCCCTCCGACGGCTCGTCGAGCAGCACCAGCGACGGATTGCCCATCAGCGTGCGCGCGATGGTCAGCATCTGCTGCTCGCCGCCGCTCATCCGCCCGCCGGGGCGGCTGCGCATCTCGCCGAGGTTGGGAAACAGCTTGAACAGTTTCTCCCGGTCCCATTGCGGCGCGCCCGGCCGCTTCGGCTGGCGGCCGACCTCGAGATTTTCTTCGACCGTCAGATCCGTGAAGATGCGCCGCTCCTCCGGCACATAGCCGAGCCCGCCACGCACGATCGCATGCGTCGGCAGATCGGAGACGTCCCTGCCCTCGAACATCACGCGGCCGGAGCGGTTCTCGACCAGGCCGACGATGGAGCGGAACGTGGTCGACTTGCCGGCGCCGTTGCGGCCGAGGAGCGCGACCACCTCACCCTCGCCGACCTCGAGCGCGATGTCGAACAGGATATGCGCCGGCCCGTAGAAGCTGTTGAGGTCCTTCACCGTCAACTTCATGCCGATGCTCCCTCGCGGTGCCGCGCGTCGTAGAGGAGGCCCTCGCCGAGATAGATCGCCCGCACCTGGGCATTGCCGCGGACTTCTTCCGGCGAGCCCTCGGCGATCAGGCTGCCGCGGTTGAGCACCAGGATGCGGTCGGCATGCTCGAACACCACGTCCATATCGTGTTCGGTGAAGAGAACGCCGATCGACTGCTCGCGCGCAATCCGCGCCGTCAGCCGCATCAGCTCGACGCGCTCGCGCGGCGCCATGCCGGCGGTCGGCTCGTCCATCAAGAGCAGCTTCGGCTGGTTGGCGAGCGCGATCGCAAGCTCGAGCCGCTTGACGTCGCCATAGGCGAGCTCGCCGCACGGGCGCTCCGCATAGGCGCCCATGCCGACCAGGTCGAGCAGCCGCCCGGCCTCGTCGCGGGCGTGACGCGCGGTCGAGGTCCACAGATTGAACAGCTGCGCGCCGTGCGACACCAGCGCGACCTGCACATTCTCGCGCACCGTCATGGTCGGGAATGTAGCCGCGATCTGGAAGGTGCGGCCCACCCCCATGCGCCAGATCGCGCGCGGCTTCTTGCCGGTGGTCTCGGCGCCCAGCACGCGGATGCGGCCGCTGTCGGGAATGTTCTGGCCGTTGAGCATGTCGAAGCAGGTGCTCTTGCCCGCGCCGTTCGGTCCGATCAGTGCCAGGATCTCGCCGGCACGCAATTCGAAGGAAACGCCGCGCACCGCGTGCACGCCGCCATAGGATTTGGTCAGCCCTTCGACCGACAGCAATGTGGGGACCATGCTCATTCGGCGCTTTCGATGCGGGAGGTCAGCAATGGCGACGGCGCCGATGACGAGGATTTGCGCCTGCGATGCATGTAGGCTTCCAGCGTACCGACGATGCCCTTCGGGAACGCGACCACGATCAGCACGACGAAGCCGCCGAGCACGAGCTTTGAGAGATCGGTCTGGCTGACCAGCCAGATATTGAGCGCCTTGTAGACGATCGCGCCGACCACCGCGCCCGACACCGTCTCGACGCCGCCGAGCAGCACCATGACCAGCGCGTCGACCGACAGCGAGATGCCCATGTTGTCGGGGAATACGCTGCCCTTGAGATAGGCGAACAGCGCGCCGGCAAGGCCTGCGACCGTGCCCGCGATCACGAAGGCGGTCCACTGGATGCGCTTGCCGTTGATGCCGATCGCTTCGCTGCGCAGCGGCGAATCGCGCGTGGCGCGCAGCGCAAAACCGAACGGCGAGAACACGATGATGCGCAGGATCACCACCGCAAGCGCGGCGATGCCGAGCGACAGCCAGTAGAAATGCGACGGGCTCGCCGCCCATTTCTCCGGCCAGACCCCGAGAATGCCATTGTCGCCGCCGGTGACCGACACCCACTGGAACGCGATCGACCACACGATCTGGGCAAAGGCCAAGGTCAGCATCGCGAAATAGACGCCGGAGAGCTGCACCGCGAAGAAGCCGAACACGGCGGCACCCATCAGGCCCAGCAGCGGACCGAGCAGCAGGCAGGCGATCATCGGCAGGCCCACCATCTTGGCGAGCAACGCCACGCCATAGGCGCCGAGGCCGAAATAGGCCGCATGGCCGAACGAGGCGAGCCCACCGACCGACATCAGGAAGTGCAAGCTGACCGCGAAGATCACGAAGATCGCGATCTCGGAGCCGACGGTGAGCAGATAATTGCCGGCGACGAACGGCAGCGCGGCGGCGACGACCAGCACGGCGATCGCCGCGAGCCGTTCGTTCACGGTCAGCGGCCGCCACGGATTGACGGTCAAGCCCGGCGTGCGCCGCGCCGGCGCCTCCGGCTTGCCGAACAGGCCCCACGGACGGACGATCAGCACCACCGCCATCACCAGGAACACCAGGATGATCGAGATCTTCGGAAAGATCAGGATGCCGAAGGCGTTGAGCTCGGACACCAGCACTGCCGCGACGAAGGCGCCGATGATGCTGCCGAGGCCGCCGATCACGACCACGACGAAGACCTCGACGATGACACGCAGATCCATCGCGTGATTGACCGCATCGCGCGGAATCTGCAGCGCGCCGCCGAGCGCGGCGAGGAAGACGCCGAGCGCGAACACGCTGGTGAACAGCCATTTCTGATTGACGCCCAGCGCCGCGACCATGTCGCGGTCCTGCGTTGCCGCACGCACCAGGACGCCCCAGCGGGTACGCTGGAACAACAGCCAGAGCACGCCGAGCACGACCGGCCCGAGCACGATCAGGAACAGGTCGTAGCTCGGAATATTCTGGCCGAAGAAATCGATCGCGCCCTTGAAGCCCGGGGCGCGGCGGCCGACCAGATCGTCCGGGCCCCAGATCAGCACCACGAGGTCCTCGACCATCAGGGTCAGGCCGAAGGTCGCGAGCAACTGGAACAGCTCGGGCGAATGATAGATCCGGCGCAGTAGCACCATCTCGACCAGCACGCCGATCGCAGCAACGGCCAGCGCGGCGACGAGGATGCCGCCCCAGAAGCCGAACGCACCCGAGAAGCGTTCGGTCAGGGTGAAGGCGACATAGGCGCCGAGCATGTAGAACGCGCCATGCGCGAAATTCACGATCCGCGTCACGCCGAAGATGATCGACAGACCCGAAGCGACCAGGAACAGCGACGCCGCGCTGGCAAGACCGGTCAGGAACTGGACGATGTAGAAAGCCATGGGCGGTCCGCGTTGGAGATAACAAACGTCACTTTCCTTCACCTCGCCCCGCTTGCGGGGAGAGGTCGAAACTCAAGCGCGAGCTCGAGTTTCGGGTGAGGGGGACTCTCCGCGAACTCACTCGTGGAGACGCCCCTCACCCCAACCCTCTCCCCGCAAGAGCGGGGCGAGGGAGAAGAAGATCAATCCTTCGGCCGCAGCTTCTCGATTTCGGCATCGCTGGGCAGATAGTCCGAGCCCTTGCGATACGCGGTATCGACCATGATGCCCTTGCCGTCCTTCAGCGCGGTCTTGCCGGTGAAGGCACCAAGCGTCGACTGGTGATCGATCTTGCGGAAGGTGATCTCGCCGAACGGCGACGGCATCGAGATGCCTTCGGCCGCAGCGATCAGCTTCTCGGGATCGCTCGAGCCGGCTTTCGCAAGGATCGCCGCCGCCGCCTTGATGGTCTGATAGCCGACGATCGAGCCGAGCCGCGGATAGTCGTTGTACTTGGCCTGATAGGCTTTCAGGAACGCGTCATGCTCGGCCGTCTTGATCGAGTACCAGGGATAGCCGGTGACGATCCAGCCCTCCGGTGTCTCGTCCTTCAGCGGATCGAGATATTCCGGCTCGCCGGTCAGGAAGCTCACCACGGTCCGGCCCTTGAACACGCCGCGGGTGTTGCCTTCGCGCACGAGCTTGACCAGGTCGGCACCGAAGGTGACGTTGAGGATCGCCTCCGGGTTTGCTGCGGCAACCGCCTGCACCACCGGGCCGGCGTCGATCTTGCCCTGCGGCGGCCACTGCTCGTCGACCCACTGGATATCGGGCCGCTTCGCCGACATCAGCTTCTTGAACACCGCGACCGCCGACTGGCCGTATTCATAGTTCGGCGCGATCGTCGCCCAGCGCTTTGCGGGAAGTTTTGCGGCTTCTTCCACCAGCATCGCGGCCTGCATGTAGTTCGACGGCCGCAGGCGGAAGGTATACCGATTACCCTTCGACCAGGTGATCGCGTCGGTCAGTGGCTCCGCGGCGAGGAAGAATACCTTCTTCTGGTTCGCGAAGTCAGAGACCGCGAGCCCGATATTGGAGAGGAACGTACCGGTCAGCATCGCGACGTTTTCGCTCGACACCAGCTCGTTCGCCGCGGTCTGCGCATCCGCCGGCTTGCCGCCGTCATCCTTGGAAATGACGACGAGCTTCTTGCCGTTGATACCGCCGGCCGCATTGATCTCCTCCACCGCGAGCTGCCAGCCCTTGCGATAGGGCTCGGTGAACGCCGGCAGCAACGAATAGGAGTTGATCTCGCCGATCTTGATTTCGCTCTGCGCCACGGCCTGCGTCGTCATGGCGCCCGTTGCCATGGCCGCGACCGCGATCGCCAATCCCGCCCCTACGAAATAACCACGCATCCCGTCCTCCAGTTTTTCTTGAAAGAGATTATCGCAATCCGTCTTCGCCTTTGACCTCATCAACCGTCAGCCCGCCGACGCGCGGCAGCGGCCGGCCGCTGTCGGTCACCGCGACCGCCACCATGATCTCGTTGGCCCGCGGCGCGTCGTTGATCTGCACTTCCATGCCGTCGAAATGGCTGCGCACGAAAGCCGCATCCTTGTGCCCGAGCGGAATATCCAGCGTGGTGCCGGGGCCCGAGCGCTTCTTCGACGACGGGATCAGCGCCGCCCCCTTGGAGAGCACCTTGCGCACCGGCGCGCCCATCTTCGGATGCAGGATCGCGGCCGCGTGCTCGAGCTCGCCATTCTCGCCGACCGCGGCGGCCTTGCCGTAGCTGTGCGCCTTGGCGCCGTCGATGCCGAGCGCGGCGACCGCCCGCTTCGACAGCAACTCGCCAAGTTCCTCCCCGATCGCGATCAGCGGCGACAGATCCTCGACATAGCGGCCGGCAAAGGGGTTCTCGATCACGGCGATCGCGGCGGCGCGCCGGGTCGGCGGCGCGATGGTCTTGCCCATCTCCAGATGGGTCTCCTCGACCACGGTGACGATCTTGCGAATGACGGCGCTCATCTTGCCTCGCTCCCGGTCATGCCTGCAGCATGATTTCTGACGTTCTTGTTTGAAACGCGTGCGACGCCGGCGTCCCGTTTCCAGTTGCACCGACAAGCCGCGTTTCGCCCAGTAGACGCAATGCCGCGCCCTCGATCAATCCCGACATCAGAAGCACGCGCGCCCGCGCCGCCCCCGCCTCCAGCGCCTGCTCGATTTCATGCCCCGCCAAAGCCCCGACATCGCGCGTCACCAGCCGTGCGCCGAGATCGCTGTCGGGCTGCAGTTCGTTGGCGGGAAGACGAATGATTGCGGGATGGCCGGGCAGATCGACCGCATTGGCGATCACGGTCGCCGCGGCATCGGCCTGCGATGCCGTCCGCGCCAGCACGGTGACGGCATCGGCAATGCCGAGCGAGAAGCTGCGGCCGTGGCGGCCGCTTGTCGCGATGCCGCGCACCGGCATCTTGGCATCGACGGTCATGGTGTGCATCACGCCATGGCGGTCCGGCCGGTCCATCAGGCCGACGCTGAACTGCTCGCCACCTGCGAGATGCAGGGCAATATCGCCGCCATTGTTGACATAGGCACGGTCGAGCGTTGCCATCCTTAACATCGCGCCGAGGATTTCCTCGGCGACCGAGCCTGCGACCGCCGCCATCGGCGTGATGAAGCAGTCGGCGGCAAACGGCGCGACCGCCGCATGCATGCGCCGTGCGACCACTCCATTCAGCGCACTGTGCTTGGGATTGGCCGCGCTGCGCAACTCGGCCAGTTCCACGCAGAGTTCGTCGAGCAAGCCCCTGAAACGCTCCGCCGCCGCCTGATAGGCGGCGCTGACGTCGGCATCCCTGCCCTTGGCTTCGATGACCAGATCGATGGGACCGTCCTGCAAATGCAGCCGCTTGCCGTCAGGAAGAAGCGCGATTTGCGGGAGCCTTCTCATGCGCGCCGCCCGGGAAGATACGGCATCGGCTTGATCTCGGCGCTGTCCCGCAGCGACGACAGCGGCCGGACATAGTCCATATGGCCGCCGAGCGCCGCGTAATCCGTGAGCCGCATCGTGAACTCGATCGGCGCCACCAACGCCGGGGTCGGCACATAGCCGAAGGCGCCGGCCGGCATCTGCGTGACATCGACCATGAAGGTGATGCCGCCGCCCGGCCAGACATAGACCGGCGCGCCGCCGCTGGTGACCCTTGTGAGCGCATCCTTGACCGAACGGGTCAGCCGCACCGGATTGTCGGTGACGCCGGCGCGCAGCGATCCGCCCGCGCCGCCCATGAACAGCACGGTGCACAGCGCTGGCTCACAATTCTCCTGGATCCGCTCGACCGAGAAGCGGAGATCCGCCGGCATCTCGGTTTCGACCGGCTTCAACGCCCCGTCGAGCACGTAGTAGGACGCATGCTCGCCTGTCGTCGAGACCATCAGCATGGTCAGTCCAGGCCGCGCTTCCTTGGCATTGAAGGGACCGAGGATCGACAGCGGATCGGAGATGTTGGTGCCGCCCCACCCGGTGCCGGGATCGGCGACCTGGAAGTAGCGGCCGGGCGTCGAGCGGCGGCCCTTCATCTTGATGCCGGTATCGGCGATGTCGAGCAACTTGCCGGCCTGGTGCTCGCTGAGCACGCCGGTGATGTGGTCGTCGACCACCACGACCTCATCGACCTTGCCGTGCCATTGCTTGGCGAACATGCCGATCGTCGCCGAGCCGCAGCCGACCCGCATGCGCTCTTCTGCCACACCGTTGACGATCGGCGGTTTGCCGGCCTGCACCACGACGGTGGCGCCGCCATCGATGGTCAGCGCCACCGCCTTGCAATTGGAGAGGTCCATCAGCGTGTCGCAGGTGACACGGCCCTCTTTCTTGGAGCCGCCGGTCAGGTGATGCACGCCGCCGAGCGAGAGCATCTGCGAGCCATATTCGCTGGTCGTGACATGGCCGACCGCCTCGCCGTCCGCGCGAACGGTCGCGGTCTCCGGACCGAGATAGCGGTCGGTGTCGATCTTCACCTTGACGCCGCAATAGGAGAAAATGCCCTCGGTCACCACGGTGACCATGTCGACGCCGTCGACCTCCGACGACACGATGAAGGGCGCCGGCTTGTAGTCCGGATAGGTGGTTCCGGCGCCGATCGCGGTGACGAAGAGCTCGGGCTGGCGGACGATCTTGCCGTCCCAGTCGCCGCTCACCTGGAACGGAACCAGCTTGCCGCCGTGCGAGACCGTGCGCTCCAGCACGACATGCGGATCAACGCGCACCAGCGTGCCGTCGTGATTGGCATAGCGGTCGCACGCGCCGGCCGCCCCCGGCTTGATGTAACACATCACCGGACAGGCATCGCAGCGGATCTTGTCGCCGGCGGCGACGGTCATTGTGTCAGCCATCGTGACCAAGCCTGGACTTGTGGTGGCGGTCGATCATACTGCCCTTCCGCCTCCCTGCCTATATCGTTCGTATACGAATGATCCTGCGCGCGAGCCTCAAGCCTGTCAAGCGGCCTTTGCAATCAAACTCTGCCATTCGCTTGCGCACCCTGTTCATAAAGCGTGCACTCGCTGCAGCGCGGCATGCCGCCGCTTGCACGTTTGTATACAAACGTTATCCTCGCCGGCGATCCGACGCTGACATTGCAGCGCAAACATCAAGGGGAGAACCAGGGCAATGCGCCTGACCGTGAACGGCAGGAATCATGATGTCGACGCCGCTCCCGACACCGCATTGCTTTACGTGCTGCGCAACGATCTCGAATTGAACGGACCGAAATACGGTTGCGGGCTCGGCGAATGCGGCGCCTGCGCGGTGCTGATCGACGGCGTCGCGGCGCGCGCCTGCGTGATTCCAATCGAGGGCTGCGCGGGGCGCAACATCGTCACGCTCGAAGGTCTCGGCAGCCGCGAGCATCCCGATCCGGTGCAGGACGCCTTCATTCGCGAACAGGCCGCGCAGTGCGGCTATTGCCTCAACGGCATGATCATCTCGACCAAGGCGCTGCTCGCGCGCAACCCGACACCTTCGGAGCGCGAGGTGCTGGAAGCGCTGCGCTACAATCTCTGCCGCTGCGGCGCGCATATCGAGATCATCCGCGCGGCGATGCGCGCCGCCGGCCGCGCGCTCGAGGCGCGCGATTGATGGCGGACGCGCGATCTCCAGAGCAACGCCGGCGCGGCTCGCTGTCGGTCGTCCGCCCCGCGGTGCTGGGCGCGGAAGGCGCATTCGAGACCTTCATCACCATCACATCAGACGGGTCGGTCAACGCCTATAACGGCCATGTCGATCTCGGCACCGGCATCCGCACCGCGCTCGGCCAGATCGTCGCCGAAGAGCTCGACGTCTCCTTTGCCCGCGTGGTTGTGGTGCTCGGCGACACCGCCGTGGTGCCGAACCAGGGCGCGACGATCGCGAGCGAAACCATCCAGATCACCGCCGTACCCCTGCGCAAGGCCGCCGCGCAAGCGCGACACTTTTTGCTCAAGCGCGCGACCGAGCGGCTGGAGCTGCCAGCCAGCGACCTGACGATCGAGGACGGCCTGATCCGCGGCCACGACAATCGTAGCGTTACTTTTGGCGAGCTGATCGCGGATGAGACCATCCGGCTCGAGCTCGCCGACGACGTGCCGGTCAAGGAAGTGAGCGCCTATTCCGTCGTCGGCAAATCCGTGCCGCGCGTCGACCTGCCGGCGAAGGCCACCGGCGAGTTGGTCTACGTCCACGATGTGCGCGTGCCGGGCATGCTACACGGCCGCGTCGTCCGCCCGCCCTATGCCGGCGTCGACGCCGGCCCGTTCGTCGGCACCAGCCTGATCGCGGTCGATGAAGCCTCGGTGCGCGATATCCCCGGGCTGGTCGCGGTGGTGCGGATCGGCGATTTCGTCGGCGTCGTCGCCGAGCGCGAGGAGAATGCGATCAAGGCCGCCGCGCAGCTCAAAGTGAGCTGGAAGCCGGGGCCGGCGCTGACCGATCTCTCGGACATCGAGCAGGCGCTGCGCGCCAATCCTGCGACGCCGCGGCAATTGATCGACAAGGGCGACGTCGATGCCGCAATCAAGGCGGCAGCCAAGCCGATGCAACGGACTTACGTCTGGCCCTACCAGATGCACGGCTCGATCGGCCCGTCCTGCGCGGTTGCCGACTGCAGCGAGGGCGCGATCCGGGTCTGGTCCGGCACGCAGAACCCGCACATCCTGCGCGGCGATCTGGCGCTCCTGATCCAGCGGCCGGAATCCGAGATCGACGTGATCCGGATGGAAGCCGCCGGCTGCTACGGCCGCAACTGCGCCGACGACGTCTCCGCCGATGCGCTGCTGCTGTCGCGCGCGGTCGGCCGGCCCGTGCGGGTGCAGCTCACCCGCGAGCAGGAACACGCCTGGGAGCCGAAGGGCACCGCGCAGCTGATGGACGTCAATGGCGGGCTCAATGCCGACGGCAGCGTCGCCGGTTACGATTTTGCCACGCGCTATCCGTCGAACGGCGCGCCGACGCTGGCGCTCTTGCTCACCGGGCGGATCGCACCTGAAGCCGCCGTGTTCGAGATGGGCGATCGCACCGCGATCCCGCCTTACGACTACGAGAACATGCGCGTGGTCGCCAACGACATGCCGCCGATCGTGCGCGCGTCCTGGTTTCGCGGCGTCTCGGCGCTGCCGAACACGTTTGCGCATGAATCCTACATCGACGAGCTCGCTGCCGAGGCCGAGGTCGATCCGATCGAATACCGGCTGCGCTACTTGAAGGACAAGCGCGCGGTCGATCTCGTCAACGCGGTCGCCGAGCGCGCCGGCTGGACGCCGCGCCCGGTGTGGAAAGAGCCGGAAGCGGACGGCGATATCGTGCGCGGCCGCGGCTTTGCTTATGCGCTCTATGTGCACAGCAAGTTTCCCGGCTACGGCGCGGCATGGTCGGCATGGATCGCCGACGTCGCCGTCAACAAGGCGACCGGCGATGTCAGCGTGACGCGCGTCGTCGCCGGCCAGGACTCCGGGTTAATGATCAATCCCGAGGGCGTACGGCACCAGATCGAGGGCAACGTCATCCAGTCGACCAGCCGCGCGCTGATGGAGGAGGTCTCCTTCGAGCGCGGCGCGGTGACGGCGCGGGAATGGGGCGCCTACCCCATCATCAAATTCACCGAGCTGCCGAAGATCGACGTGCTGATGTTGCCGCGGCAGGACCAGCCGCCGCTCGGCGTCGGCGAATCCGCCTCGGTGCCGAGTGCGGCCGCGATCGCCAATGCGATCTATGATGCGACCGGCGTGCGCTTCCGCGAACTGCCGTTCACGCCGGAGCGCATTCTGAAGGGATTGCGCGGCGAGCAGCCTGCCGCACCCGCGCCGCTGCCGCCGCCCGCGCAGACCACTGATCTCAACAGATGGCAGAATCCATTTGCAAAACGCGGCGGCGTGCTCGCTGGCATTGCTGCACTCTGCGCGGCGGCGATCGGGATCGGCGCAGCGGTCTTGCCCTGGCGCGCGATCGCGCCGATCGCTCGCCCCGATGCCTCGGTCTATTCGGCCTCGACGATCGCGCGCGGCAAGGAGCTTGCGGCGCTCGGCGCATGCGCCGTCTGCCACACCTCGGAGCATGGTATCGCGAACGCCGGCGGCCGGCCGCTCGAAACGCCGTTCGGCACCATTTATACGACCAACATCACGCCCGACGTCGACACCGGCATCGGCGCCTGGTCCTATCCCGCGTTCGAGCGCGCGATGCGCGAGGGCATTCATCGCGACGGCCGCCATCTCTATCCGGCGTTTCCGTACACGCATTTCGCCAGGACCACCGAGGCCGACCTGCAGGCGCTCTATGCCTACCTGATGGCGCAAGCACCGGTGCGCGCCACGACGCCGGCGAATGCGCTGGCCTTTCCGTTCAACCTGCGGCCGCTGCTCGCCGGATGGAATGCGCTGTTCCATCAACCCAACACGTTCCAACCCGATTCCACGAAATCGCAGGCGTGGAATCGCGGCGCCTATCTGATCGAGGGCCTCGGCCATTGCAGCGCCTGCCACTCGCCGCGCAATGCGCTCGGCGCTGAGCAGCAGCGCGCCTATCTCGCCGGCGGCTTCGCCGAGGGCTGGGAGGCGCCGGCGCTGACCTCGCTGTCGAAGGCGCCGGTCCCCTGGAGCGAGGACGAGCTTTATGCCTATTTGCGCACCGGTGAGTCCCGCCTGCACGGCGTCGCCGCGGGCCCGATGGCGCCGGTCGTGAAAGAGCTCGCCGCGCTGCCCGACCACGACATCCGCGCGATGGCAGTCTACCTCGCCTCGTTCAACGCGACCGCCGACCGGCCGGCCCATGATGCCCTCGCCGCGAAGCTCGAAGCCGGTACTGCCGTCACCACCGCCGCCTCGGCCGGCGCGCGGATCTATCAGGGCGCCTGCGCGGTCTGCCATGAGGTCGGCGGCGCGCCGCTGTTCGGCAGCCGGCCCTCGCTGGCGCTGAACAGCAATCTGCACAGCGACGCCCCAGACAATCTGATCCAGGTGATCCTGCACGGCATCGCCAGGCCGGCGGTGACCGACCTCGGCTACATGCCGGCCTTCAAGGACAGCATGACCGACCGCCAGGTCACAGAGCTCGTCACCTTCCTCCGGCGGCAATTTGCCCCGGACAGGCCGGAATGGGCCGATGTAGCCGCCACGGTCGGCCGTATACGGCAGACCATAGCGCGCTGACCTGCCATGTTCCGCCCGAAACCCACTGGGCGACCGCCACGGGGCAGGCTAAGGTTCCCGCATGACCGTGACAGATATCGCGACCCGGACCTATAACCATGGCTGGCGGCTCGACCCGATCGTGCGCAGCCTGCTGGACACCGATTTCTACAAGCTGTTGATGCAGCAGATGATCCGGGAATGCTATCCGGACACCCGCACCACCTTTTCGGTGATCAACCGCTCGACCCATATCCGGCTCGCCGAGGTCATCGACGAGGGCGAGCTGCGCGCCCAGCTCGACCATGCCCGCACCATCCGCTTCACCAAGAAGGAACTGATCTGGCTCGCCGGCAACACGTTCTACGGCAAGACCCAGATGTTCTCGCCGGATTTCATCAACTGGCTCTCGACCTTCCGCCTGCCCGAATACGAGCTGCACAAGGTCGACGGCCAGTATGAGCTGCATTTCCACGGGCCGTGGACCCACACCACGATGTGGGAGATCCCGGCGCTCGCGATCCTCAACGAGCTGCGCTCGCGCGCGGCGACCAAGACCTACGGCCGCTTCGCGCTCGACGTGCTCTACGCCCGCGCAAAGGCCAAGCTGTGGGCCAAGGTCGAGCGGCTGCGCAAGCTCGATGGTCTGCGGCTGTCCGATTTCGGCACGCGCCGCCGCCACGGCTTCCTGTGGCAGCGCTGGTGCGTCGAGGCGGTGAAGGAAGGCCTCGGCTCCTCCTTCACCGGAACGTCGAACGTGCTGCTCGCGATGGACAACGATCTCGAGGCGATCGGCACCAATGCGCATGAGCTGCCGATGGTCGCCGCCGCGCTCGCCAATGACGACGAGGCGCTGCGCTGGGCGCCCTATCGCATCCTCGATCAGTGGCGCCACACCTATGGCGGCAACCTCCTGATCGCGCTGCCCGACGCCTTCGGCACCAAGCCGTTCCTGCGCGACGCGCCCGATTGGGTCGCAGACTGGACCGGGTTTCGTCCCGACAGCGCGCCGCCGATCACGGCCGGTGAAGAGATCATCAAGTGGTGGAAGCAGAAGGGCCGCGATCCCAAGGAGAAGCTCCTGGTGTTCTCCGACGCGATGGATGTCGGCTCGATCGAGGAGACCTTCCACCACTTCAAGGGCCGCGTGCGCGTCAGCTTCGGCTGGGGCACCAACCTCACCAATGATTTCGTCGGCTGCGCGCCCGACGGCACCGCCGAACTCGATCCGATCTCGATCGTCTGCAAGGTGACGTCGGTCGACGGACGCCCGGCCGTAAAGCTCTCCGACAATCCGGAGAAGGCGACCGGCATCCCCACAGAGGTCGAGCGCTATTTGCGCGTGTTCGGCAATGTCGGCCGCGTTCGCACAGCGGTTCACGTATAGACCTGCAGAGCAAATTTCCTCATCGACTGACCTGACGAGTTTCGCATGCCCGCACCCAAGCCGCCTGCCTTCGAAACCCTGAGCCTGCATGCCGGCCAGCGGCCTGATCCCGCGACCGGCGCGCGCGCGGTTCCGATCTATCAGACCACGTCCTACGTGTTCCAGGACGCCGACCACGCCGCGGCGCTGTTCAACCTCGAACGCGCCGGTCACATCTACACCCGCATCTCCAACCCGACGACATCAGTACTGGAAGAGCGCATCGCCGCGCTCGAATGCGGCGTCGGCGCGATCTGCACCGCCAGCGGCATGGCCGCGATGCATCTGGCGATCGCAACCCTGCTCAATGCCGGCGACCACATCGTCGCCTCCGCCTCGCTCTATGGCGGCACCATCAATTTGCTTGCGCACACGCTGCCACGCTTCGGCATCACCACGACCTTCGTGAAGCCCCGGGCGCTGGACGAGTTTCGTGCCGCGATCAAGCCGAACACGCGGCTCGTGATCGGCGAGACCATCGGCAATCCCGGCCTCGAAGTGCTCGATATCCCCGCGGTCGCGCAGATCGCGCATGATGCGAAGATTCCGCTGTTGATCGACAACACCTTCGCGACGCCGTATCTCAGCCAGCCGATCGAGCTCGGCGCCGACATCACGATGAACTCGGCGACCAAGTGGATGGGCGGCCATGGCATCGCGATCGGCGGCGTCATCGTCGATGGCGGCCGGTTCGACTGGCGCGCCTCCGGCAAATTCCCGCAGCTCACCGAGCCCTATGCCGGCTATCACGGCATCGTCTTCGACGAGCAGTTCGGCAAGGCCGCCTTCATCATGCGCGCCCGCACCGAGGGCCTGCGCGATTTCGGCGCCTGCCTGTCGCCGACCAACGCCTTCCAGCTGTTGCAGGGAATCGAGACGCTCGGCGTCCGCATGGACCGCCATGTCAGCAACACCCATGCGGTACTGGAGGCCCTCGCCGCGAACAAGGCGGTCGATTGGGTGCTGCATCCGTCGCTGGAGACGCATCCGGACTACGCGCTCGCCAAGAAGCTGTTGCCGCGCGGCGCCGGCTCGATCATCAGCTTCGGCATCAAAGGCGGCCGCGCTGCCGGCAAGAAGTTCATCGAGTCGTTGAAGCTGATCAGCCATCTCGCCAATGTCGGCGATGCCAAGACGCTGGTGATCCACCCCGCCAGCACCACGCATCAGCAGATGGATGCCGAGCAGCTCAAGGCCGCCGGGATCGGCGAAGAGCTGGTGCGGCTGTCGGTCGGCATCGAAACCGCACAGGACATCATCGACGATCTCGGCCAGGCGCTGCGCGCCTCGCAAAGGACCTGAGCCATGCAGCTTTCAGTCAACGGCGCGAACACCTTCATCGCCACCGGCGGCAAGCCGTTCGACGCATCGCTGCCGGCGGTCGTGATGATCCACGGCGCCGGCTTCGACAGTTCGACCTGGGCGCTGCACAGCCGCTGGTTCGCCCATCACGGTTTTTCCGTGCTGGCGCCCGACCTCCCCGGCCACGGCCGCTCCGCCGGCCAGCCGCTGAAGACGATCGCCGAGATGGCCGACTGGACCGCCGCACTGATCACCGCGGCCGGCGCAGCGAAGGCGCGGCTGATCGGCCACTCGATGGGCTCGCTGATCGCGATCGAGACCTCGGCGCGGCATCCCGACAAGGTCTCCGGCCTCGCTCTGATCGGCACCGCCGCGACCATGACGGTCGGCCCTGATCTGCTGAAGGCCGCCGAAGCCAATGACGTCGCCGCGATCGACATGGTCTCGATCTGGGGCCTCGGCTTCAAGGCCGAGCTCGGCGGCAGCCTGGCGCCTGGGCTATGGATGCACCAGGGCGCGCAGCGCGTGCTGCAGGAGGCGAAGCCCGGCGTGCTCTTCAACGACCTCAACGCCTGCAACGCCTACCAGAACGCGCTCACCGCCGCCGCCGCGGTCAAGGTGCCCGCGACCTTCGTCCTCGGCGAGCGCGACATGATGACGCCCGCCAAGGCCGGCAAGGCGCTCGCCGCCGGGACGCCGAATGCGCGCACGGTGGTGCTGCCGGGCGCCGGCCACATGATGATGGTCGAGACGCCCGACGAGCTGCTGGCGGCACTGCAGTAGCGACGCCGCGGACTCCGCTTCCCTTCTCCCCCGTGGCGCGAAGCGCCGGATGAGGGGTTCTCTCCGCAGATGAACTCGCGGAGAGAGACCCCTCACCCGGCTTCATCTCGCTTCGCTCGATTGCGCCACCCTCTCCCACATCCGCCTTCGCCAAGGCTACGGCGGACATGAGGGGAGAGGGTGCATCTTGCCTGTAGCTAGCAAAGTGCGAGATCCCCTCCAAGGTGAGCGTCCCCAAAAATATCGAAAACAACCCCATGCAAAGGTGCCGGGCGGCCGCCGGCACTCGGACAAGTAAGTTGACGTGCCGGGCAAATCAGTGATATATTCTATTATTCAGAAATATTGCGTAATGATCGGCGCCTATGCAACAGACTAGCCAGGCGTGTAATGATATGCCCACAGCAGGTCGCTCGAGTACGATGTAAGTTTCTCTTTAGCCGCGCGGCAGCAAGCGCAGTTGGGCATGTGGCCAGAGACCACGATCGACCAGGGTGCGGACGACGTCCGTCATCGTCTCCATCACAACTGTTGTCGCGCGCGATGCCGGCCGGTCCGATGCGCGCGCAGTGAAGCGTGTCAGATGCATGCCGTGAATGGGTGTCGCTCGGAGCAGCCCGCTGTCGATGTCCTGCTTGATCGGCGCTGCGAAATGGGCGGTGAACAACTCGCCGCGCAAAATGATGCGTTTTGCCACTTCCAGGGATTGGACCTCGACCTTGGGCGTCAGGAGTACGCCGGCTTGCGCAGCGGCCATCTCGACGATTTCCCGGACCCCCGATCGAGCCACACCAGCCATCACGAGCGAGAGCGAAGGCAGGGTCCTCACATCGACCGGTCCGCTCGGGAAGAGCGCATTATCGGCACGGCCGATCAGGCAAATCTGCTCATCCATCAACTTCGTGGTGACGAGGTTCGGTTGTTCTACATCCGGGCCATTCAGGATCGCCAGATCAACCGTTCCGTGCAGGAGTCGCTCCTGTAACGAGTCGGTGAAGTCCTCGACGATCTGCAATTGGACCCCCGGATACCGGTCACCGATTGCTTCAAAAAGGGGCGGGGCGAGAGTCAAGGCCAGCCCGGGCGACATGCCGAGTGCGACAGGCCCGCGAGGATCCCCCTGGGTCGCTGCGACATCAATCCGGACCTGCTCGAGATAGCGCAGGATGAAGGCGGCACGGTCCGACAAGAGCATTGCGGCCTCGGTCGGCGCCGCGCCCCGTGGATGGCGCTCGAACAGCTGCACGCCCAGCTCCTCCTCGAGAAGCTTTATCTGTCGGCTCAAGGCCGGTTGCGCGATGTGCAGGCTCGCTGCGGCCCGGCCGAAATGCCCGTGCTGGGCAATAGCTGCGAAATAGCGGAGCTGACGAACGTCCATTCCGATAACCGATCGGTATGAAGAGTGTCGAAAATTGATATTTGTGTATCGATCCCCGGTCAATCAAGTTGTCGCTGCGGGCAACCAGATGACTCCCTCGATGATCGAGACGGAGTCCAACCGGAGAGAGTTAGCCGTGCAGATTTCCAAGGAAGATATGGAAGCCACCCGCGTCGCCCGCTGGGGCGCCGTCAAGCCCTATGGAGAAGCGTTCGTCGAGAACCGCATCCCGGGCCACGAGAAGAATCTCTACAAGATCATCAATCGCGGGGTGCTCGAGAACAAGGGCGCCCAGCCGGCCATCCAGGGCGAGCATCGCTTCGGCGTCTCGATGATCGAAGTGCCGCCGGGGTCAGGTGCGGGTCTCCATTCCCACGTCACCGAGGAGGTGTTCTGCCCGCTCAACGGTCGCATGATCGTGATCTTCGGGGATGAGGGCGAGCACGCCATCGAGCTCAACCCGTGGGATGTGATCTCGGTGCCGCCGGGCGTCATGCGGGGCTTCCGCAACCCGAATGCCGGGAGTCTCGTGATCTATTCCGTTGTGGGCGGCAACGACACCGAGGTGGGCCGGATCACCTGGCATCCCGAGGTGCTCGACAAGGCACGCGATACAGGGCTGCTGCGCGACGACAGCGGGTACATCATTCCCGACAACGGTTCGCCCGCGACCACGACGCATCAGCGCGCCGGTACCTGACCGGACCGATCCGATGTGCGCGGCGCTGACCATGGCTGGTACCCTTACCTTCTCCGCGAATGAGATCTCGGCCGAGCCGGTATGGGAAGAGCGGCGGTTTATCGCCTCTCGTGCAGGGCGAACCATCCCGGGCGTGCTCTGGCTGCCGATCCAGGCCGAACCGGTTGCAGCACTGGTTCTCGTCCAGCATGGCGGATCGGGCAGCAAGCACGATCCGTCCGTGCTGGAAAGCGCGTCGGCCCTGGTATCGGCCGGCATGGCGGTGGCAGCGATCGACGGACCGATCCATGGCGAGCGCCGTCGGGCACCAGCGGACAAGGCGGCGTTGCTGGCCGAATTCATCGCCTACTGGCGCGAGACGCCGCAGATCGAGGACTATGCGCAGGACTGGATTCATGTCCTGAACGGATTGCTCGACCTGCCGGTGCTGCGCTCCGCCCGGGTCGGATGGCTCGGGCTCTCGATGGGCACGGCGTACGGCCTGGAGGTGCTGGCTCGCCAACCGGCGATCGAGGCAGCGGTGATCGGCAAATGGTCGTCGCAATATCTGCATGGAACAGCGCTCGTCGCGGCCGCGGAGCATGTGTCGGCATCGGTGCTCTTTATCCAGCATTGGGATGACGAGATTTTCGACCGCAGCGGAACGCTCGAATTGTTCGATCGGATCGCAGCGGCGGACAAGCGGCTCTACGTCTATCCCGGCAGCCATTCTGGCCGGAGCCGGGAGGAATTGGACGCGTCGCAGGCCCATCTAGCCCGCCTGGTCCGGCCACGGAACGGGCTGCCGAGGAGGCATGAATCATGAAGAGACTGACACCTGCGGATCTCGACCCGCGAAGCGTATATTTCCTGATGACCTCGCTGGTCGTGCCGAGGCCGATCGCCTGGGTCTCGACAGTGTCGAGCACTGGCAAGTGCAATCTGGCGCCCTACAGCCATTTCAACAATTGCTCTGCCAATCCGCCGATCGTCCAGTTCGTCTCGAACGGCGAGAAGGACACGCTGCGTAACGTCAAGGCTACCGGCGAGTTCGTGGTGAACGTCGTGTCGGACCACCTGAAGCAGGCAATGCGTATCACCGCTGCAAACTGGCCCAGCGATGTCGATGAGTTCAAGATTGCGGGACTCGAGCAAGCCCGCAGCAGCATGGTGGCGCCGCCCCGTGTGGCCAGTGCGCGCGCCGCGCTTGAATGCCGGGTCCGCCAGATCCTGCCGATGGGAGAAGGCAATATGGTCTTCGGCGACGTCCTCTGTTTTCACGTATCGCCAAATATTCTCGTAGACGGCCGGATCGATTCTGAGCTGCTGCAGCCGGTCGGAAAGCTCGCTGGTGCCAATTACTCGACCGTCCACCGTGTCGAACGGCTCGACTTGCCCGTCGATCATGCGAAAGCGGTCGCCGATTACGGGGCATCCTGGGGCAACGCAGCGTCGCAGCCGCCTGCTATCGCCTGAGCCCGCAAGACGAGACGAAGCCGACGGCTGCGGTGCATGGAAACCGTGCCGCGGGGGGAGGAGTAGTGACCGATATGGCCCAGTCCCGTTTTGGCAGGAGGAAATACAGCCATTCCGCCGCCCCAAAGACACCGGCGGCGATCCGCTCGGCTCAGTCGCGCGCATACCAGGGGCTGACGACATCATTCGCGCAATGGTGGCTCGTCATCTGCCTGACATTGCTGTCAATGCTGGCGATGATCGACAAGAACGTCATCGCGCTGATGGTCCTGCCGATCCAACAGGATCTCGGAATCTCCAGAACGGAGATCGGCCTGGCGATCGGCGCGGCCTTTGCGATCGGGAATCTCGGTTTTGGCGCGGCGGCCGGTTGGATGGCCGACCGGTTCAACCGTCGGGCCGTGATCGCAGTGGCCGTGATCATATGGTCGGCAATGGCGGCGTCCTGCGGCCTTGCCGTCGGCTTCGCGACCCTGTTCGTGGCACGCATCGGCGTCGGCGTCTCTGAAAGCCTCATCCCGCCCTCGGCCTATTCGCTGATCTATGACGGGGTGGCGGAAGAGCGCAGGGGCCGGGCCTTCGGGCTCTACGCCATGTCCGGCCTGCTGGGCACGGGGCTCGCGTTCCTGCTGGGCGGTGTGCTCATGCAGCTGATCTCGAACGGCCTCCTCGCCGATGTGCCGCTCCTGGCCGCGCGTGCGCCCTGGTCTTCGGCGCTTGTCCTGTCCGGCCTTCTCGGCCTCCCGCTCGTGCTGCTGCTGGCGAGCTTTGCTGAACCGGCGCGCCTTGGCCAGGGCCCGGCGAGAGGAACGACCTATGCGGACGTCTTCCGCATCTGCCGGACGGAGCGCGCAATCTTCCTGCCGCTTGCGCTTTTTTCCATCACTCAGGCGATGCTCGCGCAATCGCTGCAGACCTGGACGCCGGCAATCGTCGCGCTGCGCTTCCAGATGTCGCCGGCACAGATCGGCCCGGCGCTCGGCCTGCTGCTGATGGTCATCGGGCCGACCGGCCTCAGCTTCGCGGGCTTTGCCATGGATCGGTTCGAGCGCCGTCAGGTTCCCGGCGCCGCCGCAGTCGCCGTCCTGTTCGCGATCCTGTTGCTGGCCGTGGTGCCCTTTCATCCCCTGGCCCGGACGCCGCTTCAATTCTGGGTTCTCCAGGGTGTCATCCTGCTGGCGATCAGCACCTATCTGGCCGTGACCGCGACGATCGTCGCGCAAATCGCCCCGAGCCAGTCTATCGGCAAGCTGATGGCGCTGTTCCTCGTCGGCCAGGGATTGTTAGGGGCAGGACTGGCGCCTGGGCTCACGGGCTTCGTCAGCGATCATCTGTTCGCTGGCGCCGCGATGCCGCTGGCTGTCGGCATGAGCGTCGTCCATGCGGTGTTGGCACTCGCATCGCTGGCATCGGCCGTTGTCCTCTTCGTGCGATGCAGGGCGCGGCGTCGGTACATGACCTGCGACGCTAGACCAGCGTCGCGCCCGATACTCAACGTTTTCACGGTATTGCCGGACGCATCCGAGCCGCTTTCGAGCGCCATCTCATGTCCGACCCCAACACGATCTACTCAGTCATACTTCTTGAAACGTTAGGCGACCGCCTGCATCCGCACGCGAACTCATATGTCGAGAAGGTGGCCGAGCATGGGGTGGTGGAGCTCCCTATGCCATTCCGGGCTTGCCGAAGCGCGTCGTCGGCGCTCGGACAAGTCACTTGACGTGTCGGGCAAATCAGCGAATATATTCTATTATTCCGAAATTTTTGCGAAAGCCGCGGCGCCTGCGCAACAGACGTTTGCCGGGCCCAGGCTGTGAAAATGCGGACACAGCCTGGACCAAGCGTCATCGATCGTGATGATCAGCCATCACTTCGTCTGATTTGCAGCAGTCTCGATGACCTCTGCGACCTTCGCCGGCTGCGAGAGAAAGACGGCATGGCTTGCCTTCACTTCGGTGACCTTGGCGCCCGATCGTTGATACATCCAGCGCTGAAGCTGAGGGCTCACCATATGATCCTCGGTGGTCAGGATGGCGTAGCTGGGCTTGGTTCGCCACGCCGCCACGGAGACCTGTGCTCCCACCGCCTTCTCCGCGAGTTGCTGCTGCGAGTCCGCCATGAATTGCGCTTCGGACGCCGGGACGTCCGCGGCAAAGGTTTGATGGAATCTTTCCGGCGGAAGGAGGAAATACTTCTGGGGCGCACGCATCGCGTCGTTCGGCGGGGCGAACTTCGACAGCAGTTGACCGCTGGCTTCGCCCGCATCGGGCTGCAGGGCCGCCACATAGACAAGCGACTTGACCTTGGGGTCAGCACCTGCCGCCGTGATCACGGAACCGCCATAGCTGTGGCCGACCAGCACGACAGGACCGTTCTGTTGATCGATGATGCGCTTGGCGGCATCGACGTCTTCTGCGAGGCCAGTCAGCGGCTCCTGGACGATCGTCACATGGAACCCATCCCTGGTGAGGATGTCGTGGACAGCTCGCCAGCCTGAGCCATCGACCAGTGCGCCATGGACAATGACGATGTTCTTCACTGACGGGCTTGGGTCGGCATGAGCCATCGTCGTTCCACCGACGGCAAGAGTGAGAGCAACGGCGAACTTCTTTCCTAGCGTGGGCATTTCGGTCTCCGGGGTTGGTTGTTTGAACCGGCCCTCGCTTTACAAATCGCGGCATCGCGCAGATAGTGGCACGATTGACAGTTTTGATGCTGATCTGGCCATGAAAATCTCCATACTCGCGCTCGAGGGGATGTTCGACACCGGTCTCACGACGGTGCTCGACGCCCTGGGAATGGCCAACACGCTCGCAGAGTGGACGGGAATGCCGACGCCCGGCTTCGACGTCACTCTGGTCGGCGTGCGGCCCGAAGTGCGCACTGCGCTCGGACTACAAGTGCCCGTGCGCCCAATCGCCGACACGCCCGTCCCCGACTGGGTCATCGTGCCGGCGCTTGCCAGCATCGTGCCGGAGCTGCTCCTGCCCACGCTCGGGCACGACGACATCATCGATGCACTCGGCGCCTTGCGTTCCTGGCACACGGCCGGCACCCGCCTTGCGGCGGCCTGTACCGGCACCTTCGTGCTGGCCGAGAGCGGTCTGCTCGCCGGGCGCCGGGCCACGACGACATGGTGGCTCTCGCCGGTGTTCAGGCAACGCTATCCGGACGTCGGACTGGATGCGCATCGCATCGTCGTGCCCAGTGACGGCATGGTGACGGCAGGTGCCGCCCTCAGTCATCTCGACCTTGCGCTCTGGCTGATCCGGAACAACAGCCCCGAGCTTGCCGCGCTGGTCGCCAAGTATCTGGTCTTCGATACGAGACTGTCCCAATCGTCCTACATGATCTCCGATCAACTCATCCATTCCGATGCGCTGGTTGAGCGTTTCGACCGTTTTGTGCGCGAGCGCCTGGACTCGACACTCGCGCTCGATGCGATCGCCGAAGCGCTCGGGACCAGCAAGCGGACATTGTCACGACGTCTTGATGCGGTGCTGGGCAAGACGCCGCTCGAACACATTCAGGATCTGCGGATCGAGCGCGCCGTTCATTTGCTGAAAACCAGCCAACACAGCGTCGACCGGATCGCGGCGCAAGTTGGCTACGCGGACGGTGTGACGCTTCGCACGCTGCTGCGCCGGCGGCTTGGAAAAGGGATACGCGAGCTGCGGCCTCGCGAGTAATCCCGCGCGGCGCCACGCGAAGGCGGCAACGGCTCTCCGCCCGGGATGACGTTGCAGCCATCCAATTTGCGCGTTGATGTGCGTCTTCGCTCATAGCGATGCCAAGGCGTCGCGGACGCTTGCCAAAATCTCGTCGGAAAACCGGGGGTCGTCCACGGCGCGCGCCAAAATGACCGCCCCAACGGCCGCCGACAAAACATGGATCGCGTTGCGGCGCGCGATGCCTTTGCGCTTCCACCGAAACCGGCTAACCATCCCATCGAGGATGTGCTTCACGCCCTGAGTGAAGGGCTTGCGCGCCGCAGAGCTGCGGGCGATCTCCGGCCCCAGCGCCGCCATGGGGCAGCCGTCTTGCGCATGATTGCGATGCGCTCGGCCCAAATAGCTGTCGAGGAAAGCCTGCTTTGCATCGCTTGTATTCGTCGCCAGAGCGTAGATGCGGCTGTTCGCTTGCGCGAATGCGCGTTCCACGGCTTCGGTTTGCAGCGCGTCCTTGGAGGTGAAGTGAGCATAGAAGGCGCCATGCGTCAGCCCGGCGGCTTCCATGATTTCGGCAACGCCGGCCCCGTCAAAGCCGCGCTCGCGAAACAGCCGCGCGGCTTCCTTCAGGATCCTCTCATGCTTTTTGGCCGTCTCGCTCGCGGGATAGCGCATTGTTCCGACCTCACTGTTCCGTCCATGAAACATCAATAGCTCTCTTGACATTAAATATGATGACCATCATGTTTAGGCAAGCATGATGATCATCATATAACATCTGGACGAAGGAATTGGCCATGACGGTTGCCGGATTTGCATTGCCTGAAAACGCAAGCAGCCACACCGATGCGTTATTCATGCCGGTCCGCATTGGGCCACTCGAACTGCGCAACCGCGTGGTGATGGCGCCGATGACCCGCAACCGCGCCGGCGCCGCCGACGTGCCGCAGCCGATCGCCGCAGAGTATTACCGCCAGCGTGCCACGGCCGGGCTGATCGTCACCGAAGCCTCGCAGATCTCGCCGCAGGGTAAGGGCTATCCGGGCACGCCGGGAATTTATAGCCGCGAGCAGATCGCCGGCTGGCAGCGCGTGACTGATGCGGTGCACCGCGCTGGCGGCAGAATCGTCCTGCAGCTTTGGCATGTCGGCCGAATCTCGCATCCCTCGTTGCAGCCCCACGGCGCCCTGCCGGTCGCGCCCTCCGCGATCAAGCCTATGGGCAGCGCGAAGACAGCGGTCGGCCCGCAGCCCTTCGTGACGCCGCGGGAGCTGGAGACGGCTGAGCTGCCAGGGATCGTCGAAAGCTATCGCCGAGCCGCGCTCAATGCCGGGGAAGCTGGCTTCGACGGCGTCGAGATCCACGCCGCCAACGGCTATCTGCTCGACCAGTTTCTGCGCGACGGCACCAACCACCGGACCGATGCCTATGGCGGCTCGGTCGAGAACCGCGCGCGGCTGCTGCTCGAAGTAGTCGAGGTGGTGTCGAAGGCGGTCGGTGCCGGCCGGGTCGGCGTACGGCTCTCGCCGATCGGCGCCTTCAACGACATGAAGGACAGCGACCCCGACGCGCTCTTCCGCCATGTCGCCGAGAAGCTAGGCAGCCGCGGTCTCGCCTATCTCCATGTCTACGAGACCGATCCGAACGGCTTCGACTGGGCGGCGCTGAAGCGGGCCTTCGGCGGGTGTTACATCGCCAATGGTGCCTATGACAAGGCGCGCGCCGTTGCGGTGCTGTCGAGCGGCCGGGCCGATCTCGTCGCCTTCGGCGTGCCCTTCATCGGCAATCCCGATCTCGTCGCCCGGCTGAAGACCGGCGAGCAGCTGGCCGAGGCCGACAGCGCGACCTTCTACGGCGGCGACTATCGCGGCTACACGGACTATCCGGCACTCGCCTGATGCGTGAAAGCTCGCTTTGGATCGCCTCCATTCGCCCTCGATCGCGGAGACCCGCCAGGGCCTGGCCAATGAGTGTCACCCGGCAGGTGCCTCGCGGTCTTTCGGCGGCGCCGCCCGCGCTGCGGCGAAATGAGGCGAGGAAGCGCCGCGCCGCATTGCCGAGCGTCCCATGCCTGCTCATCAAGCCGGTCGCATGGATCACATTGATCGTTTCGAACGCAAACCAGGGAGGTCAGAAATGTCTCACACGCACGTGACAGCACCAACACAATTCATCGAAGCGAAGGGGATTCGCTTCGCATTCCGCCGATTTGGGACGGAAACGGGTGTGCCCCTCGTATTCATGCAGCACTTCCGCGGCGGGCTCGATCATTGGGATCCGGCTATCACCGATGGTCTTGCCAGAAACCGACCCGTGATTCTGTTCGACAATGCAGGCGTCGCAGGCTCGAGCGGCGAGACGCCTGAGACTATCGAGGCGATGGGCGACTTCGCCGTGGCCTTTATTCGCGCGCTCGGCCTGGCACAGGTCGATCTTCTGGGCTTCTCGATGGGCGGCTATGTGGCACAGGCGGTCACGCTGCAGGAGCCGACGCTCGTCAGGCGGCTGATGCTGCTGGGCACAGGTCCGAGCGGCGGCGAGCCCTCGCAGGATGCGAATTTTCCAAAGCACGCAACCTCAACTGATCCAACAACCGGCGAGTGCGGGCTAGATGCCTTCTTGTACTTGTTTTTTTCGCCTTCGGCGGAAAGCCAGAGAGCCGGCAGAGCGTTTTGGGAACGTCGTCATCAACGCAAGGCCGATGTCGACAAGCCAAGTTCCGAGCAAACGATGAGGGCCCAACTGGCGTCGTTCCAGACATGGCGCCAAGTCAAAGGGGAACGGTTCGCGGCTCTAAGGGAGATTTCCCAGCCGACGCTGGTTGTGAACGGCAACAACGACGTGATGGTCCCAACGATTAACTCGTACACGCTCGCCCAGCACATCCCAAACGCACAACTGATCATTTATCCCGATGCCGGCCATGGTTCGCAATTCCAGTATCCGGATCTCTTCCTTGCGCATGCGCGTCTGTTTCTCGACAGCTGAGGCACCGCGCGCAGAATGAACGCATGAAGTTCTCGTAGCGTCGGCCGCGGCCTCCTATTCACCCGTTTGCGCAAGGTTGGATAGGAGCCCGCTCCCGTGCATCTGCGGCAATGCGTTCTGCTTCCGAGCCCTTGGCATGCTCGTCTGCCGATCTTTCCGCAGCCATCAATCAGACGATCCGCTCGCCCGGCTAGCGCTGATTGCTTCCCGCCACTCCCATAGGCCGGAGCCACCCATGAGCCTGGAGACCAGCGGCCAGCCGCTCGCCGGTGGTGATGGCGTTTCCCCGAGTCTCGACCCGCTAGCGTACAGGAGTTCAGCCATGAGCCTAATCGACGAGGTCGCACCTGGCCTAAACGGCGTCGAACAGTTGCGCGCCTTGATACTGTCGAACAGGCAACCCGCCATCTGCCGGACCCTGCAATTCTCGCTGGTGGAGATTGAGGAAGGTCGCGCAGTATTCGAGGGACAACCTGCCGGCCACGCGCTCAACCCGATCGGCACAATTCACGGCGGATATGCGGCCGCTCTGCTCGACAGCGCCTGCGGCTGCGCCGTGCATTCAAGGATGCGAGCCGACCAGGGCTTCACCACTCTCGAACTCAAAGTCGCCTATCACAAGGCTATGACGGACAGGACCGGCCGCGTGCGGGCCGAGGGGCGGCTCGTCAGCCTTGGCCGTCGAGTGGGCTTCGCCGAGGGCACGCTCAGAGACGGCAACGGCGCCCTCTATGCTACCGCCACCTCGACCCTCCTGGTGTTTGACCGTTGAGTGTCCCAAGGCGTCTTGTGTTTTGCGGATCGATCCCATCGGTGAATACGGACTGCGCTTGAGCAGGCTTTCCACATGATGATGGTCGAGCCATTGCGAGGGCCGATCAGATATCTTCCTCAAACGCGGTATTGGCGCGTGCCCGTTCCGCCTGTCCCGCCTTCAGGCGGCAAACGCTTCGGCCTAGCGCTTCGTCTTGTGAAGCACCATCCTGCCCTTTGAAGCAATGCCACCCCACCTGGCAGACCAGCCGACTTCCGAGGTGGAGGGGCGTTCGGTGCGCTTCTGATCCCAGGCGCCCTGTAACGCAAACAGGGCGCCCTGGGGATCGGCACATCGAACGATCCAGCAACCATCGGGCAACTCGATCGGACCCTGGAGGACCCGGCCGCCGCCGGCATGAACGCGCTTGGCGGCCGCGCCGATGTCGTCGACATTGAAGTAGTAGAGCCAACAGGGCTGCGACACGCTCGGAAGCTTGGTGAGCATGCCGCCGATCGTCTGTCCGGCCGCCGAAAACAATTCATACACGTCTGCCGGATCGGCTCCAGCATGGGCCTTCTGCCAGCCAAGAAGCTCGCCGTAAAATGCAAAGATCCTGTTCCGATCTTCGGCCAGCAACTCGTGCCAGCCCACGCGCCCGGGCTCGTCCAATCCGCCGGGTTGCGGTTGGCCATATGTCAGTCCTGTGACCAGCGCAAACGTCGCTCCTTGCGGATCGGCGACCACTGAAATTCGGCCGATATTGCTGTCGGTCGGCGATACCAGGATGGCGCCGCCAAGACGGCGGATCTGCGCGGCCTTCGCATCCATGTCATCGACGGCGACGTAGCCGACCCATCTCGGCGTTGCGCCCAATCGCAGCCCCTCTTCGGGGAGCTCCATGAGCCCAACCACCGGCGTGTCGCCTGCACTAAGCACCGTATAGGCCAGCTCCGGCGTTGACGCATCTTTCGTCGCCCAGCCGACGACCTTGCCATAGAAGGCAGCCGCCGCCCGCATGTCCGTCGTCAGGAGTTCATACCAGGCGAAGCGTCCGGGCTGATCGACCAAGCTAATTTCCCTGTTCAAGCGGGCCGGCAATTGCGCACTGCATCAAACCGCCCCCGTCGCAATCCGCTCACGGGCGCGGATATTCGGCGCCTTCGATGAAATTGCAGCGATATTGTTCATGAAGATGAATGCAACCCAACCCCCATTACATTTCGTGTACCCCCAAATCTTGCCTGTCTTGTTGGCTCGTCGTAGGATCGCGGCTTACGGAGATCCTTCTTCCAACATTGGAGGATGCGGCCATGCAGCGGGCGAAGCAAGCTTCGAAAAAGAAGCGAATGACCAAAGCCGCGATGCCGGCGCTGGGAGTAGCCGGTCTAACCTTTTCGCTGGCGGGAAGTGCGTCGGCTTCGGCCGTACCGACCGGCGACGTCCAACACAGGCCGAGCTTCGCGCCCGGCCAGGTGACCGCGCTCAGCGAAGAAGAACTCGCCGACGTCAGCCTCGCCACCTTCCATCTCAACCTCATCGACCATGGAAGCGTCGCGGGCGGTGTGCTGCTCGCGCGGGGATGCGGTGGTTGTCATGGCTGCGGAGGTGCCAGAGGTTGCGGAGGCTGCCGAGGCTGCGGCGGATGCAGAGCGTGCAGAGGCTGCCGCTGCGGCGTCGGTTGCGGTGGATGTGGTGGCTGCGGCGTCGGTTGGATCGGGGTAGGCGTGCCATGGGTGTCATGCGCAGGCTGCTGTGCATCGTGGGGCCGCTGCCGCTGGTGCTAGGAAGCATCGTCCCCTGACTATGTATCGACACGTCGTGATTTCATTGGCCGGGCCCGCGAACGACCCGGCCATTTTGTTGCTATCGTTGCCACCATTGCTGCGCCTGGCCGGCCAGCTTGCCGATGGCGGGCGAGTGTGATCCAACTTATTCGAAGAATAGTCGAGCTCGGCGCACAAGTTGGGCGGGGCAGTGGTTTGCCGAGCGCCGGCAACCGGCAGTGACGGGAACAGGATCGGCGTGCTGACCCGATGACAGTCAATCGCAAGAGCCGCGCCGCGAGGCAGACCCGCAAGGGCGTCTTGCGCTTCGCGCCGAACTTCACCGCCTATGTCATTCCTCCCAATCTGGTCTGTCTTTATTCCGAGAATCGCAAGTTCTTCCTGCACGGCGAACTGTATTGTGCGGTAGCCACGGCGATCGGAAAAAATGGAAAGGCGGCGCCAGAGATCGTTCGCCGGCTTTCAAAGAGTTTTCCCGCCGACAAGATCGAGGAAGCGATCAGCCGGCTGTTGGAGCGCCAATACGTCGTTGGTGGAGCATCGCACGCATTCGCAGGCGCCGTTGATGGATATTGGGCGAGCCTTGGCCTGCCTCCCGAGCTGGCGGAGCAGAATCTCCGCAATTGCCCTGTGCGGGTGGAATCGATCGATGTCAAAGGCGCCAGGGAACTGAGCACGGCCTTGAGCAAGCTTGGCGTTCGGATCGCCAAGCGATCGCCCAGGCTCATCATCACGCTGGTGAACGACTATCTTGATCGAGGGCTCGCCGAGCTGAACGGGAAGCGCGTCGCCGACGGGACGCCGTGGCTCCTGGTGCAGCCGTCAGGCGTGATTCCGCTGGTGGGACCTGTGTTCAAGCCGGGCGAGAGCGCCTGCTGGACCTGCCTGTTCGATCGCATGATACGCAATCGGGAGATCAAGGGATTTCTCGACCGCGGGCCGGCGCAAGCGGTCGCCGTATCGCCCCTGGTCCACGACACCGTTGGACAGACCGCAGTTCACTTCGCTGCCGTGGAGATCACGAAGGCGATCGCCTCGGGTTTTCGCACCGACCTGCGCGATCACATGGCAAGCTTCGACCTGACTGGTGCCGTCATCGCCAAGCACTATGTCGCGAAACGCCCGCAATGTCCCACTTGCGGCAGCAAGAAGCTGCAGAGCGCGCGCCGGGCAGCAACCCCGATCGAGATTGCCGAGGGCAGAAAGCTCATAGCCACCAGCGGCGGATACCGCACCGTGACGTCGCGAACCACCGTCGCGCGGTTCCGCAAACACGTCAGTCCACTGACCGGTGTCGTTTCGCGGCTCGAGCGGATCGAGGCCGATCTGCCGATGAATACGAATTTTTTCGCCTACCACAACTTCTCCGCGCCGGCCTGGAACATTGACCAGCTCAGATCCGGACTGAGCGGCGGCAGCTTCGGCAAGGGTTCTACAGCCGAGCAGGGCGAGGCCAGCGCGCTCATGGAGGCGATCGAGCGCTATTCGGGCATTTTCCAGGGTGACGAGATCAGGACGAACCGTCGCTTTGCCGACTTCGCTCCCGGTGACGCTCTTCTTCCCAACGACGTCCAGCTTTTCAGCGACACGCAATTTCAGAACAGACATGCCCCGCAGCCGGACGATTCACACCCGGTTCCCGAGCCGTTCGATCCCTCGACAAAAGCCGAATGGTCGCCGGTCTGGTCGTTACGCGACAAGCGCTTCAAATATCTTCCGACCGGCCTGCTGTATTTTTTCTATGGCGGCTTCCACACGGATTCCAACGGATGTGCGGCCGGCAACACCCGTGAGGAAGCCATCGTTCAAGGCTTCCTCGAACTGGTCGAACGCGATGCCTACGCCATCTGGTGGTACAATCGACTGCAGCGCGCCGAAGTCGACCTCACGCAATTCGACGATTCCTATGTGCGGGATCTGCGAGCCCAGCTTGCAGATGCGGGGCGCAGGCTTTGGGTGCTCGACATCACCAGCGATCTCGGCATTCCCTCCTACGTGGCGATCACGCATTGGATGCAGAACGGACACGAAAATATCGAGTTCGGATCCGGCTCGCATTTCGATCGCCGTATAGCCCTGCTGCGTTCCCTCACGGAGCTGACCCAGTTCATGTCGATTGGCATGATGGGCGGCGGAAGCGGCGAGAAGCCGACGCTTGACGGTGTTACGCCGCTGCGACTTGGCGATTATCCCTTCCTGATCCCCAGCGACAATCCGATCGTCCCGCCGGCACCGGGCCTCAAGGTCCACGACAATACGAGCGACCAGGTCAATGCCTGCATCGAGATTGCCACCGGTGCCGGACATGATTTCCTCGTGCTCGACCAGACGCGGCCCGACGTCGAAGTCCCCGTCGTGAGGGTACTCGTTCCGGGCTTACGGCACTTCTATCGCCGCTTCGCGCCCGGCCGGCTCTACGATGTTCCGGTGAAGCTTGGATTATTGGACCGCCCGCGACTGGAAAGCGAACTGACTCCGTTCCTTCCACACACCTGAAGGTTGGCCTCCGTGCGCGTGCTCCGGAAAAAGCCGACCAGGAAGATCGCACCAGTCATCGCCGCCCGATTGAACGGTCGGTTTTCCCTTCACATGCAGGCGGACGGAAGCATCGCCGCTGCCCTCGGCCACCATACGGTCAATCTGGGACAATTCAGCACGGCGGCGATCGACCGTGCGGGACATCTCGCCTCCGGCCTGCCGCTCGCCTCCTTTGCCGGCAAAAGCGCCCTCGCGAGGCAGGTTCGTGCCCTGGTGCAGCGACTGGCGCGGCACGGACTTCTCGAATACCGCCTATGCTCTCCGCGCGAAGAGCAGGACCTCGTGGTCATCGAGCCGCAGGTCGCCGAGTACTGGCCGCAACCTGCAAGGCTGGGGAACGGCGATACCATCGTGTTGTCGCGCTTCGCCTATCTGCGCCGGCGCGGCAACGAGATGGTGCTGGAATCGCCGCGTGCCGGGGCGCTGTTCCGGATTTGCGATCCCGCCATCGCTGCCACCCTCGCGGCCCTGTCGCAGCCCCAGAAGATCAGCAAGCTTCGCCGCCACGCGACCTCCTTGAACCTCGCTCTGCTCGGATTGCTGCTCGACAGCCAGATGCTGATCAAGCTCAATGCGAAAGACGGCGACGGCCTTCGGGTGAATGAAGGCGACGGCAATCTCGTTCTCTGGGATTTCCACGATCTCGTGTTTCACACCCGGAGCACGGAGGGCCGGCATGCCGATCCAGTTGGCGGCGCGTTCACCTATGCGGGCGTCGTTCCGCCGCTGCCTGCGACGCGTCCGCGTTGGCCAGGCGAGAAGATCGCCCTCCACAAGCTCTCCACGCCGGAGCCGATCTCGCCCTTCGCGAAGCTGTTGCGTGAACGCCATTCGATACGAGATTTCGACGACCGGAATCCGGTCACGCTCGCCGAACTCGCACAGTTTCTCGACACCACCGCCCGCGTGCTATCGGAATGGAAGAACGGCGCGAATTTTGACGGCGGTCCTGAAGTCACCTACAGCGCGAGGCCTTATCCATCGGCGGGCAGCGCCTACGAGCTGGAATTGTACCTGGCGGTCTCGAACTGCGAGGGGCTTGCGCGCGGATTCTACCACTACGATGCGGGTGGTCACGCACTGGTCGCGATCGACGCTTCCGCCCAGCAGCTCCAGGCGCTCTCGACGGCGGCCGAGTTTGCCATGGACGCGCCCGGCCCGCCGCAGGTCCTGATCACGATCGCCGCGCGTTTTGGGCGGGTGTCCTGGAAATACAGCTCAATCGCATATTCGCTGATCCTGAAGGACGTCGGCACCATGATCCAGACATTCTATCTGGCGGCGACCGATATGGGCCTTGGCGGCTGCGCCATCGGCACGACCAACATCGATCTGTTTGCGAAAATCACCGGGCTCGAATTTCATGTCGAGAGCCCGGTCGGTCAATTTGCACTCGGACGCGGCAAGGCACCGCTGGCCGCAAGCTAGAGGGTCAGCGCACGCGAGAATGAACGTAACGCCGATTGGAACGATCGGTCGAAACAACGCTACGATCGACCAGTCACGCGGTAGACTCGTGCGCTGCCCTCGACACCACGCAGCGGCACCTCGAACCCATCGACGTCGCGGCCCATCAACAACTCACGAACACCGGGCGCCGTGTAGAGCGCTTCCGTCAGACAGATTTCTCCGGCATCCGCGAACGATTGCACCCGCGCGGCTATGTTCACCGTCTGGCCGAAGTAATCGAGATTCTCGTTGAGGGTCACGGCAATAGATGGGCCGCAGTGTGCACCCATCTTCAGAATGATGGCAGGCTGGCGTTGCTCGCGGTTGAATTTGCCGATCTCCTGCAGCATGTGGAGCGCCGCTGCCACGGCGTCGACCGGCCGCGAGAACGCTGCCATTACCGCGTCGCCAATGGTTTTCACGATCGCACCGGCATGCCGTTGGGCGGCTGCGTCGAGCAGAGCGAAATGTTCCCGGACAAGCGCATAGGCATTGAGATCTCCCAGATGCTCGTAGAGCGCCGTCGAGCCTTTCAAATCAGTGAACAGGAGCGTCACTTGCCTGATGCCCAAGCCTTCCTCCTCGTCCACACGCTCGGAGCGGAAGAGCTTGCGGAAAGTCTGGCGTGTCAGCAGCATGCCACCGGAAACGTAGGGGTCGAACTCGAGCGTTGGCTTCTCCGGCATAGCCACGATCTCGGGTGGCCAGTTGATCAAGAGCAGCGAGCCACGCCTCGGGCCGGTGTTGTTGATCTCGAAGACAGTGGGTCCCGACGGGACGGCCGAAACGGCGGACGTGAAACGTTGTCCATCGTAGGTGATGCGAATGGTGGCGGGAGTGCTGAGGTCCGGTACGGCCGCAGATGAGTCCACGACCGGAATTATAAAGCCAGCCTGCGTCTGGACGTTGACGCCTGAGAGGGCGCCGGGCCCAATCTCCGCCTGCAGGGTCGTGGTCACGCTTGCTGGCAGATATGTCATGCCGCGCACGAGCGTACGCAAGACATCAACAAATCGGGTTTGCCCGCCGGGTAGCCGCCCGCTCTCCGCAAATTTCAGCTTCCAGTGCAGGTCTTCAATCGAAAGGCTGTCAACGTCATGCAACGAAAGGCGCCGCACTTGCGGCGAGACCGAGAAAGTAGCCTCGATAAAGTCGTCGAGGTCCGTCTGACCGTCAATATCGCACAGCCCGCAAACGAAATGGCTCCGGAGTGCCCGTAGCTTGCCGAAGCTTTCGAGTACCAAGCCAGAATGGGGGCATAGAATGTCCCAATGCAGGTCGAATAGCCCGGCGCGGGCGGCGTGGAGAAACAGATCGATTGCCTCCGGCTCGGCTACACCGCGATCGCGGGCGAACGCCAGGGGGTTTGCGCGGAAGATGCTGACCTCGTCGCCGCTACGGATCAGCGTTTCGAATTTGGAGATGACGCGCGGGCTCCAAGCACGGGCCTGCTCGACTTGAATCATCTTGCTTTCGAGAAGCCGTTCGTCAATCGATGTCATCGACCGCTCCTGACTGCGCCAAGCTCGTGACGATCTATCAATTTCATCGGGGCCCCGGGGCTATCCGCCGCAGAACCCGCTCCGAATGATAACACGGCAACACGTCGGACTGCACCAACCTGGCATGTCGCCCCTGAGTCACAGCCGGTAAAGCTCAGGCAGGCGTTCCGCCTCGCCTCCAAGACCCACATTTTGCACCTTATGAGTACTCGCCCAGGACTAGCCGGACCACACGGATCCGTAGCCTAAAGCGCTTGCGGGGCGCGACCACGAGCCCCCCTTTCCCACAGCGGGAAGGGGACAGCAGAGTTCGTGGATCGCACCGCCCTCACTGCTTCGCCGGCTTCCTCTCGATCGGATGAATCTCGATCGCGCGCAGGCGGCCGAGGCGGAGCACGTCCATCGACAGGGTGCGGTCGATCCGGCTGTGATCGAGCGCGCGGATCAGATCGTCGACGCCGTTGATCTCGAGGCCGTCGAGCCTGATCACGACGTCGCCGGGCAACAGGCTGGCGCGTGCGGCCGGGCTGTCCGGTTCGATCTGCATCAACAGCGCACCCATCTTGTTTTCGACGCCGGCCAGCACCGCATGCCGCCGCGGCACCGGCGCGGTCTGTCCGGCGACGCCGATATAGGCGCGGCGGACATAGCCGTGACGGATGATCTCCGACAGCACAAACTGCGCGGTGTTGCTGGCGACCGCAAAGCAGATGCCCTGCGCGCCGTTGATGATCGCGGTGTTGATCCCGATCACCTCGCCTTTCGACGACACCAGCGGCCCGCCGGAATTGCCGGGATTGAGCGCGGCATCGGTCTGGATCACGTCCTCGATGGTGCGCCCGCTGACCGAACGGATCGAGCGGCCGAGCGCCGACACGACGCCTGCGGTGACCGTCGATTCGAAGCCGAGCGGGTTGCCGATCGCGACCACGAGCTGGCCGCGCCGCAAGGTCTTGGAATTGCCGAGCGACGCGTAAGGCAGATCGCGCGCGCCATCGGCCCGCAGCAGTGCGAGATCGGTGTCGGGATCGACGCCGAGCACATGGGCGTCGGTGACGAAGCCCTCGGTGTCGCGCAGCCGGATCTCCCTGGACGATCCGACCACATGGCTGTTGGTCAGCACGAAGCCGTCGGGCGAGATCACGATCCCCGAGCCGAGCCCGCCGCGCTCGCGCGCGTTGCGCACCTTCGGCCCGGTTTCGACGCGGACCACGGCCGGGCCGACCCGATCGGTGACGTCGATCACGGCATTGGAATAGGCGTCCAGCAAGGCCCGGTCATCGACTTGCTTGTCGATTTGGGCAGCGTCAGCCGTTCGCGGTGACGGCGTGTCACCCGCGGTATCTGAGGTCATATCAAGCATGGCGAGAGTCCTTTGGTCTCCTGAGATGGTGACCGGCTCCCGCCGCCGCAAGTGGTTACGCCCCCGCGCAGCCCTGCCCGGCCGGCTAGGTCGCCCGCCGCAACGTGCCGCCGCGCGCTTTGACCGGATCGAGCAGCGACCAGTCGCCGTCCGGCAGCACATGGCCTTTGGGGAATGGCGCGCGCTGCTCGAGCCCGAGCGAGCGCAGCACGCGGTCGTCGCGGTAGTAGCACTGCAGAACCACGCGGACGAGCGTCGCCGCGGCCGCGCCGCCATCGTTGCGAAACTCCTGTGCCACTGCATCGCGCCTGACCTCATCGAGCTCGGCAAGCGGCTTGCCCGCAAGCTGCGCCAGATGATCCAGCGCCTGCGCCACCAGCACGGTGTCGCGGCCGAGCGTTGCCAGCATATCGGCCTGAACAGCGGGATCGTCGGCGCCGGGCACCTTGTACTCGGCGCTTTCGGGCACGATCATCGCGGCCACGGTGCGGAGATCGGCGCGCTGGACGGCGGTCAGTTCTTTTGCATCGGACATGTCGGCAATCTCAGTCGAACAAATTGGCGAGGCGCTGCTTCATCTGGTCGGCGATGTAGAGCGCAAGAGCCTGGATGGTGGAGGTCGGGTTCACGCCGCCCGAGGTGACGAAGATGCTGCCGTCGACGATGAACAGGTTCTTCACGTCGTGCGAGCGGCCCCATTCGTTGACCACCGAGCGCGCCGGATCGGTGCCCATCCGCGCGGTGCCGAGCAGATGCCAGCCGCCCCAGGGGATCGGTGAATTGACACAGAGATCGGTGGCGCCGGCGGCCTCCAGGAACTCGCGGCCGCGCGCCAGCGCATGGTCCATCATCTTCCGGCTGTTCTCGCTGATCGTGTAGTCGATCCTCGGTGCCGGAATGCCGTGGCCGTCCTTCAGCACGGGGTCGAGCGTGACGCGGTTATGCTCCTCCGGCAGATCCTCGCAGATCGCGGAGAAGCCGATGCGATGGCCGTTCAGCTTGCGGAACACGCGATGATGGTCCTTGCCCCAGGGCAGGATGCCCTTCTGCTCGCTGACCACGGCCTCGAACACCGGCCCGGCGCCGCGCACGAACTGAACGCCGTAGCCGCGGACGAAGCCACGCGACAGGTCGGTGTCGTACCACTCCTTGCTCCACAGGCAGGTCGGCGGCGCGCGGTTGGAATCGGTCGGCTCGGCGACATAGCCGTAGATCTGCGCATAGGGATGGAACATCAAATTCTTGCCGACCAGGCCGGACGAATTGGCGAGGCCGTTCGGGAATTTCCCGGACACCGAGTTGAGCAGCAGCCGCGGCGTGCCGACGCCGTTGCAGGCGATGATGACGACCTCGGCCGGCTGGAACTGCTCGACGCCGTCCTTGTCGTAGTAGACGACGCCGGAGGCCATGCCGTGCTCGTTGGTCAGGATCTCGCGCACCCGGCAATGCGTCTTCAGCTCGACCCCGGCGCGCACCGCGTGCGGCCAGTAGGTGATGTCGGTCGAGGCCTTGGCGCCCTGCGCGCAAGCCGGCGTGCAGTGGCCGAGATTGATGCAGCGCGCTCTGCCCTCATAGTCCATCGTCGCGACCGTGGTGTCCGACGGCCACCAGTGCCAGCCGAGCTTGTTCATCGCCTTGCCGATCAGCGGACCTGATAGCCCGAGCGGCTGCTGCGGCATCGGCGGGTGCGACAGCGGCGACAGCGGATCGCCCGACAGGCCCGACGTGCCCATCATGCGATCGTTCTCCTCGAAGAACGGCGTCAGCGCGTCGTAATCGATCGGCCAGTCGTCGGCGACGCCGTCGAGCGTCTTCACCTTGAAATCGGACGGATGCAGCCGCGGCCAGTGCGCGGTGTACATCACGGTCGAGCCGCCGACGGCGTTGAAATTGACGACCTTGATCGGCGAATTGTCGTCATTGATCGGGTAGTCCTCGGGCCGGCGGCGAATGTTCGGGCTCGACGACCACTCGCCGAAGAATTTCGCCTCCCAGTCGCGCCCGGTGCTCGGATATTCGGCTGGATTCATCCAGCCGCCCTGATCGAGGCAGAGGATATGCATCTTGGTGTCGGCGAGGCTCCAGGCCACCGCGGCGCCGGAGGCGCCGGCGCCGATGATCAGGACGTCAACGGGATCGTTCTTCATTCTTGTTTCCTGGTAGCTCTCCTTCGTCATTGCGAGGAGCGGAGCGACGAAGCAATCCATGCTTCCGCGCATGATGCACGATGGATTGCTTCGCTTCGCTCGCAATGACGGTGATGGAGATTATGCCTCAATTGACGATTCTCACCGGCAAGCTTCGTATACCGCGGATGAAATTGGAATAGAGCCTTTGCGGCGGGCCCATCAGCTCAAAACGCAGATCACGCGCCAGAACCTCCTCCCAGAGGATGCGCAATTGCTGCTCGGCGAGGCGGTCGCCGACGCAGCGGTGGACGCCGGCGCCGAAGGCGAGATGCTGGCGCGGCTTGGCGCGGTCGATGATGAATTCGTCGGCACGCTCGATCTTGTCCTCGTCGCGATTGCCGGAGATGTACCACATCACGACCTTGTCGCCCTTTTTGATCTGGCGGCCGGCAAGCTCGACATCGTTGCGCGCGGTGCGGCGCATGTGCAGCACCGGCGTGTGGTAGCGGATGGTCTCGGACACCAGGTTCGGGATCAGCTCCCGCCTCGCCCGGACCAGCTCGAACTGCTCGGGATTTTCGCACAGCGCCATCAGCCCGGCGGACATCGAATTGCGCGTGGTGTCGTTGCCGCCGACGATCAACAGCCCGATCGTGCCGATGAACTCGCGCGGCTCCAGATTGCGCGTCGCTTCCGAATGCGCCAGCATCGAGATCAGGTCGAAGGTCGGAGGCGCGTCGACCCGCGCATCCCATAATCTTCGGAAATATTCTCCCATCTTGACCAGCTCGGCGGTGCGTTCGGCCTCCGAATGCACCACTGCGTCCGGGGATTCGACGTTGGCGATCGCGACATCCGACCACCAGGTCAGCTTGGCGCGATCCTCCGAGGGGAAATCGAACAGCGTCGCCAGCATCATGTTGGTGAGGTCGACCGAGACCCGCTCGGCCCAGTCGAAGGTCTCGTTGCGCGGCAGCGCGTCGAGCACGGCTGCGGTGCGCTTGCGGATCAGGGCGTCGAAATTGGCGAGGTGCGACGGCGCCACGATCGGCGCCACCGTGCGGCGCTGCGCGGTGTGGCCGGGCGGGTCCATGCGGATGAAGCTCGGCCGCTCCTGTCCCTTGGGCTGGTCGGCGACCTGGATACCGCCAAGCTCCGAGGCCGAGGAATAATTCTGGTGATCCAGCTCGACTGCAAAGATGTCGTCATAGCGCGTCACCGACCAGTACGGGCCGTAGGCCGACGCCTCGCAATAATGCACGGGATCGTCGCGGCGAAGCTGCGCGAACAGCGGCCGCCAAATGTCGTCCTGATAAAGCCGGGGATTGCTGACGTCTGTAGATGTCGGCCTGCGCAGCGCCTCTCCCATCGCTTCACTCCCGCTGGTTCCGTCGCCGCTTGGCGGGCGATCGTCTTGTGGGGCCGACGATAGCGGGTATCTCGCGGCCGAGTAAAGCCGCGGGGCGGACAGTCCCGCCGCGCGGAATGCACGCGGGCTGGCGAACCCGGCAAATCCCGATGGCAGCCCCGCGCTTCCATGTTTGTCGGCCGCAGCGAGACCGGCTAGCCTTGCCGCCAATCAACCCAGGGAGCGACGACAGGTGGCCGCATCGCGCCAGGACAACAGCCCCGAGACGACTGCGCTGGACTACGACGTTATTATCATCGGCGCCGGCCTGTCCGGCATGTATCAGCTCTACCGGCTGCGCGAGCTTGGGCTGACGGCGCGCGTGTTCGAGGCAGGCACCGGCGTCGGCGGCACCTGGTACTGGAACCGCTATCCCGGCGCGCGCTTCGATTCCGAGAGCTATTCCTACGGCTACTCGTTCTCGAAGGAGCTGCTCGCGGAATGGGAATGGTCGGAGCATTTTGCCGGCCAGCCCGAGACCTTGCGCTACTGCAACTACGTCGCCGACAAGTTCGACCTGCGCCGCGACATCAAGTTCGAGAGCCGCATCACGTCAGCGATCTACCAGGACGAGACAAGGAGCTGGCAGGTCACGCTGGAAGGCGGCGCGCAACATAGCTGCCGCTTCCTGATCACCGCGATTGGTCCGCTCTCGACGCCGACTCTGCCGCGCGTCGCGGGCATCGACGATTTCAAGGGCCAATCGTTTCACACCGCGCGCTGGCCGAAGCAGAAGGTGGATTTCAGCGGCAAGCGCGTCGCCGTGATCGGCACCGGCGCCACCGGCATCCAGACTATCCAGACCATCGCCGGCGAGGTCGGCCACCTCACCGTGTTCCAGCGCACCGCCAACTGGGCGGCGCCGCTGCACAACGGCAAGATCGACGCGGAGACGCAGGCGAAGATCAAGGCCGGTTACCCGGAGATCTTCGCCCGCTGCAAGGAGACCTTTGCCTGCTTCGTGCATACGCCCGATCCGCGCGGCGCGTTCGAGGTCAGCGACGCCGAGCGCGAGGCGTTCTACGAGAAGCTCTATGGCGAGCGCGGTTTCGGCATCTGGCAGGGCAACTTCAAGGACATCCTGATCGACCGCGCGGCGAATGCCACGATCAGCGACTTCGTCGCGCGCAAGATTCGCGAGCGGGTGAAGAACCAGGCGGTGGCAGAGAAGCTGATCCCGAAGAACCACGGCTTCGGCACGCGGCGGCTGCCGCTCGAGACCTTCTATTACGAGGTCTACAACCGCGACAATGTCGAGCTGGTCGATATCAAGGAGACGCCGATCGAGCGGATCACGCCGGACGGTATCCGGACCAGCGACCGAGACTACGCCTTCGACATCATCATCTACGCCACCGGCTTCGATGCCATCACCGGCAGTTTCGACAAGATCGATTTTCGCGGCGCGCATGGCGCGCGGCTGAAGGAGAAGTGGACGCACGGCCCGGAAACCTATCTCGGGCTGATGGTCGACGGCTTCCCGAACATGATGATGCTGATGGGCCCGCACACCGCGCTCGGCAACATCCCGCGCAGCATCGAATACAGCGTCGACTGGGTCACCGGCCTGCTCGGCTTCGCGCACGAGAGGGGCCTGACCTTCCTCGACGCCACGCCGGAGGGTACCGCCGGCTGGACCGATCATGTCAAGGCGCTCGGCGTCGGCCTGCTGTCCAACGAGGTGGATTCCTGGATGACCGGCATCAACCGCAACGTCGAAGGCAAGCAGAGGCGCATCGTCGCCCGCTACAGCGGCAGCGCGCCGGCGTATCGGGCACGATGCGACGAGGTGGCGGCGAACGGGTACGCGGAGTTGCGGTTGGGTTGACTGCGTCAGTGACGCGAGGCGCTCACACATCCACCGCTGTCGTCCCTGCGAAAGCAGGGACGACACCGAGTGTATTGCGCGACCACCCTACGCATCACCACGCATCAATGCACGGCCGCTTCCGCGTCGTTCGCGGCTCCGGCTTCGGCACCGAGCGCAGGCCGGCCATGATCCAGTGCCGCGTGTCGGCGGGATCGATCACCTCGTCGATCTCCAGCACCGAGGCGATCGAGACGGCCTTGCCGTTGGCGTAGAGCTCGGCGACCTTGGTCTGGAAATATTTCTCGCGCTCGACGGGGTCCTCGATCGCCTCCATCTCCTTGCGGAAGCCGAGGCGGACATAGCCTTCGAGGCCCATGCCGCCGAATTCGCCGGTCGGCCACGCCACCGTGAAGAACGACGCGTGGAAGCCGCCGCCGATCATCGATTGCGCGCCGAGCCCGTAGCCCTTGCGCAGCACGATGCCGAACAGCGGCACCGTGATGCTGGCGCCGGTGACGAACATCCGCGCGACGTGGCGCACGATCGCGGTCTTCTCGGCCTCGGGGCCGACCATGAAGCCCGGCGTGTCGCACAGCGAGACGATCGGGATATCGAAGGCATCGCAGAGCTGCATGAAGCGCGCGGCCTTGTCGCCGGCCGCCGCATCGATCGCGCCGCCGAGATGTTTCGGGTTGTTCGCGATCAGGCCGAACGGCTTGCCCTCGATGCGGATGAAGGCCGTGATCATGCCGACGCCGAAATCCCTGCGGATCTCCAGCACCGAGCCCTCGTCCGCCATCAGGTCGATCACGTTGCGGATGTCGTAGACCCGCAGGCGATTTTCCGGGATCGCGCGGCGCAGCAGCCGCTGGTCCGGCGCCTTCCAGTCGGCCACCGCGCCCTGGAAGTAGGACAGGTATTTCTGCGCCACCGTCGTGGCCTCTTCCTCGTCCTCGACCAGGATGTCGATCACGCCGTTCGGCGACTGGAACGAGACGGGCCCAACCTCGGCCGGATGGTAGACCCCGAGCCCGCCGCCCTCGATCATCGCCGGGCCGCCCATACCGATCGAGGCATTTTTGGTGGCGATGATGACGTCGCAGACGCCGAGCATCGCCGCGTTGCCGGCGAAGCAGTAGCCGGAGACCACGCCCACCACCGGCACGAGCCCGGAAAGTTTTGCGAACTGCACGAAGGAAGGGCCGTCGAGGCCGGTCATGCCGAGCCGGTCGGTATCGCCGGGACGGCCGCCGCCGCCCTCCGCATAAAACACCAGCGGAAGCCGCCACTGCTCGGCGAGCCCGAGCATGCGGTCGATCTTCTTGTGGTTCATGTGCCCTTGGGTGCCGGCGAGCACGGTGTAGTCGTAGGAGATCACCATGCAGCGCGCGCCGTCGGCACCGAAATGCTTCGCGTTGACGGTGGCGACGCCTGATATCAGGCCGTCAGCCGGCGTGTTCTTGATCAGGTCCTCGACCTTGCGGCGGCGACGTTGCGCCGCGATCGCGAGCGAGCCGTATTCGACGAACGAGCCCTCATCGACCAGCTGCGCGATGTTCTCGCGCGCGGTACGTTGGTTGGTCTTGCGGCGGCGCTCGACCGAGGCCGGGCGGTTCTCGTCCAGCGTGATCGCCTTGCGCGCGATCAGTTCGGCGAGATCAGGACGAATGTGATCGAGATCGATCGCGGCCTCTTCCGCCGCGTGATGGCCGTCGACTTCGGCAGGCTCAAGGAACAGGATCGGCTCGCCGTGCATCAGCGTGACGCCGATGCCGCCCGCGATCCTGGTCACCCGGCCGCCATGCGGCGCTGCGACCAGATGCTCCATCTTCATCGATTCCAGCACTGCGATCTGCTGGCCGGGACGGACCAGATCGCCCTCCGCGACCTCGATCGCCACGATCGTGCCCTGCAACGGTGCCGCCACCGGGAGCGAGCCTTCGGGAGCGGCTTCGGCGGTGACGGCCTTGGTCGTGGCCGCCTCGCTCACCTCGAGCAGCGGCGCGGCATGCTCCTTCGCGGCGCCGACCAGCGCCGCAACATGGCTGTCGATGAAGCCGGTGCTGATCTTGTTCCGGACAAAGCTCTGATGCGCCAGGATCGCACCCAGGAAGGGGATGTTGGTGGCGACGCCGCCGATCCGGAATTCGCGCAAGGCGCGCGACGCCTTGTGCACCACGTCGGTCCATTTCGAGCTCGGCGAATGCACGATCACCTTGGCCAGCAGCGAGTCGAACGCCGCGCTGGTCCGGTAGCCGGAATAGCCGAACGTATCGACACGGACGCCGGGGCCGGACGGCAGGTCGAACACGCTGAGCGTGCCGCCGGTCGGCTTGGTCATCCCCTTCTCGTCCATCACCTCCATGTTGACGCGGAGCTGCATCGCATAGCCGCGCGGCAGCGGCACCGCTGCTTGTGCCAGCCCGAGCGAAGCCAGCGTGGCGCCGGCGGCGACCGCAAGCTGCGACCGCACCAGGTCGATGCCGAGCACCGCCTCGGTGACGGTGTGCTCGACCTGAAGCCGCGGATTGGCCTCGATGAAGGCGAACGCGCCCTCGCCTTCGCCCGCCTCGTCATCGACAAGGAATTCGAAGGTGCCGAGATTGTCGTAGCGGGCGGCGGATGCGAGCTGCTTCGCCGCCTCGATGATGCGCGCGCGCAGGCTCTCGCTCAACGATGGGCTCGGCGCCACCTCGATGAGCTTCTGGTTGCGGCGCTGGATCGTGCATTCGCGCTCCCAAAGATGGCTGATCGTGCCGTGGCGGTCGCCGATGATCTGCACCTCGATATGACGCGCCTTGCGGATCAGCCGCTCGACGTAAACAGCATCGCTGCCGAACGCCGCCTTGGCCTCCGACTGGCAGCGCGCATAGGCCTCGTCGAGCTTGGCTAAGTCCTCGACCACCCGCATGCCGCGGCCGCCGCCACCGGCGATCGCCTTGATCATCACGGCGGCGCCAGCGCCGAGCGAGGCGAGGAAGGCCCTGGCCTCCTCGAGCGAGGTCGCGCCCGAGGTGCCGGCAATGATCGGCACGCCGCATTTTTTCGCCAGCGCCTTTGCCTTGGCCTTGTCGCCGAACAGATCGAGCGCCTCCGGCGACGGGCCGACGAAGGTGATCTTCTCCTCGGCACAGCGCCGCGCAAGCCCAGTGTTCTCGCTGAGGAAGCCATAGCCCGGATGCAGCGCATCGCAGCCCGCAGCCTTCGCCGCCGCGATCACCGCCTCGATGTCGAGATAGGCCCGCGCGCCGCGGCCGGGAATCTCGCGCGCCTCGTCGGCTGAGCGGACATGCAGGGAAGCCGCATCATCGGCGGGATAGATCGCGACCGTGGCAAGGCCGCTATCGGCAGCGGCGCGGGCAATCCGGATCGCGATCTCACCGCGGTTGGCAATCAGCAGTTTCTTGAAGGACATGGACTGTTCCGTGAGTTGCTTACCTCGCCCCGCTTGCGGGGAGAGGTCGAAGCCGGAGCGAAGCGTAGGCTTCGGGTGAGGGGGAGTCTCCACGAGCGAGCTCGCTGAGAGTCCCCCTCACCCGAAATTCGCGCTGCGCGCCAATTTCGACCTCTCCCCGCAAGCGGGGCGAGGTGAACAGATCGCGGCAGCCCGTAAGCGTTTGCATGCTCTAGCGATCCTTCATGGTCGGATCGAGCACGACGCGCAAGGACTCTCCGAGCGCATTGAACGCCAGGGAGACGACGAGAATGGCAAGGCCCGGCGCGTACATCTGCTCAGGCGCGATTTCCATGTATTGATAGGCGCGCGCCAGCATGGCGCCCCAGCTCGGGTCCGGCGGCTGGATGCCGAGGCCGAGGAACGACAGGCTGGCTTCGGCCAGCAGCGCAGCAGCGAGCAGCAGCGTCACCTGCACGACGACCGGTTGCAGCGTGTTCGGCAGCACGTGGCGCCACAGCACGTGCCAGGTCGGCGCGCCAAAGCCTCTGGACGCATCGACATAGAGCTCCTGCCGCACGATCAGGGTGCGGGCGCGGACGATGCGCGCCAGCGCCGGGAACATCGTGATGCCGACCGCGATCATGCCGTTGGTGAGGCCAATGCCGAGCGCGCCGGTGACCGCGATCGCCAGCACGATGGCCGGGAATGACAGGAAGGTGTCGATGATGCGGCTGATGATGTCGTCGATCCAGCCGCCGAAATAGCCGGCGATCAGGCCGACCGGCAGCCCGATCAGAACCGCGACGCCGACCGCGAGCAGGCTGGCATAGACGGTCGCCGGCGCGCCGTAGATCAGGCGGGAGAAGATGTCGCGGCCGAGGTCGTCGGTGCCGAGCAGATGCGCTGGCCCCGGCGGCGCCAGCATGTTGTTGACGTCCTGCGCGGTCGGCGCATAGGGCGCGATCCAGGGCGCGCCGATCGCGACCACGACGAGCACCATAAGTACCAGGATCGACAGCGCGGCACGAAGATCGCCGGCGAGCCAACGCACAAACCGCCGGAGCCGGGTCGGCCTGGCCGGTGCCTTCAGGGATGCGAGCGCCGTGTCGGTCATTGCTCGATCCTCGGATCGAGCGCGGCACACAGCAGGTCGGTGATCAAATTCACCGCGATCACGACCACCACCATGGTGAAGACGACGCCCTGCACGATCGGGAAATCGCGCTGGATCGCGCCGCGCACGATCAGGCTGCCGAGCCCGGGAATGGCGAACACCGCCTCGATCACCACGGTCGCCGCCAGCATGCGGTTGACCAGCAGGCTGATGATCGTGAGCAGGTTGACGCCGACATTCTTCAGGCCGTGCTGCCACAGGATGCGGGACATCGATAATCCCTTGGCATGCAGCGTGCGGACATATTGCGAGGACAGCACCTCGAGCAGCGCACCGCGCAGCTGGCGCGCGACCTCGGCCATGCCATAGGCCGCAATCGCAATGCCCGGCAGCAGCGCGTGCCGGATCGCGTCGATCGGCGAGGCGCTGAAGGATTTGGCGCCGGTCGCCGGCAGCCAGTTCAGCTTCAGCGAGAACTCCGCCACCAAAATCATCGCGAGCCAGAAGCCGGGCACCGCGACGCCGAGCGAGGCGATCATGCTGATCAGCTTGTCGACCCAGCCGTTCGGCTTGATCGCGGCCATCACGCCCATCGGGATGCCCGTGACCAGCGCCAGCACCAGCGCGATCACGACGATCAAGAGCGTGTTCGGGAAGGCACGGCCGATCGAGTCCGCGACCTTCTCGCCGGTCAACAGCGATTGCGAGAGATCGCCCTGCGCGACATGGCCGAGCCAGGCGCCATATTGCACCAGGAACGGCCGGTCGAGACCGTAGATCTGCCTGATCTCGGTGATCCGTGCATCGGTCGCGTTGTCGCCGGCGAGCGTCACGGCGATGTCGCCGGGCACCAGCTTGAGCAGCGCGAACACCATGAAGGTCGCGAGCAGGATCACGGGCAGCGCCTGCACCAGGCGGCTGCCGATGACCTTGACCGGTGACCGTCGCGCCATCGCTAAAGCACGATGAGATTTTGATGGAACATCATCGTGCTTTAGCTCCTCTTTCGAGCATGATCATTTTCGAAAAACCGCTTCGCACTTTTTCGGATCATGCTAGCCTTCCAGCCAGACGTCGTCGTATTTCGGCTTGCCGAGCAGGTTCGGCCGATAGCCCTGCACCTTCTTGTTCATGGCGACCAGCTCGAACTGGAACGCCAGCGGCACCACCAAGGCGTTCTCCATCACCAGCCGCTGCACGGTGGAGAAGGCCTTGCGCCTGACCTCGATATCCTCCGACGCGCGCGATTCCTTGATTGCGGCCTCGAGCTCGGCCGGCACCGGCGCACGGCCGGCGTTGTAGTAGGCGTCCCTGGTGAACATCAGCGAATAGGTAAGGCTCGGGTCGGGCCGCCCGGTCCAGGCCGAGAGCAGCCCGGCGCCCTTCTTCTCTGCACCGAAGAAAGCCGCAGAGGCCTCCGCGATCGGCGCGTTGACGAAGCGCACGCCGATGCCGGCCTTGCGCAATTGCTCGATCAGGATCTCCTGGCGTTGCACCGAATCCTGGTCGGGATAGCCGCCAAGCTCGATCTGGGTGCCCTCCTTGAAGCCTGCCTCGGCGAGCAGCTTGCGTGCCCTGCCGGGATCATACGGATAAAGCTTTGCGACCTCGGCGTCGTAGGCCCAATGCGACTTCGGCAGGTTCATGTAGGCCGGCTCGGCGAGACCCGCGAGCGCGGCCTTGACGAAGGACTCCCGATCGATCGCGAAGTTGAGCGCCTGGCGGACCTTGACGTTGTCGAACGGCGGCTTGGCCCAGTTCAGGAAGATCTGGAGCACGTAGAGCGTCGGCCCGTGCACCACCTTCACGCTCGGGGCGCGCTCGATGATCACCTTCTGCCGCGGCGGCAGCTGATAGATCAGGTCGTTCTGCCCGGCGGTGACCGAACGGGCACCGGTGGTGAGCTCGGGAATGATCGAGAACTCGATGCCATCGGGATAAGGCCGCTCCGGCTTCCAGTATTTTTCGTTGCGCTTGACCACGATCTTCTCGCCGTCGGCCCAGCTCACGAAGGAATAAGCGCCGGCGCCGACCGGCTTGCGCGTCACGACGCCGCCGTCAGCCGCCTTCAACGCCGTCGGCGACACCATCATGCCGGCGCGGTCGGAGAGGATGCCCGGCAGCGCGGTATCCGGCGTCTTCAGCTTCAAGGTCACCTGCTGCGGCCCGGTAACCTCGACCGACGCAACCGAGAGCAGATCGGCCTTGATGTTGGACCTCGGATCGCTGCGGTTGCGCTCGAGGTTGAACTTCACCGCCTCGGCATCGAGCGGCGTGCCGTCATGGAAAGTGACGCCGGCGCGAATGTTGAGCACCAGCGTATTGGGATCGGTGAACTTCCAGCTCTCGGCGATGCCCGGCTTCGGCTTCAGCGTCTCGAAGTCCCACTCGGTCAGCGTGTCGTACATCGTGAACAGGAAGGCGTGATCGGAGCCGGCGTCGCCGGATCGAGGCTCGACGGATTGGCCGGCGCAGAGATCCGCAAGGTGCCGCCCTTCCTCGGCGCGCCTTCGGCGAACGCGCGGTCGCCGAGCGTGGTGCTCGCGAGTGCGCCCGAGATCAGCGCCATGGCCTCGCGTCGTGTCGTCATCGTCATGGCGTCATGCTCCGGCGTTGTTGTTTGGCGAAAAATTCGGTCGGTCGGCGAAATGGCAGGCCACCCAGTGATCGGGCTTCAGCTCGCGCCACTCCGGCACGCGGTCGGTGCAGAGCGGCTGGGCGTGCGGGCAACGGGTGCGGAAGCGGCAGCCCGAGGGTGGATCGATCGGGCTCGGCACCTCGCCCTGCAGCACGATCCGGCTCTCCTGCCGCATCGACGACGGCAACGGCCGCGGCTCGGCGGAGAGCAGCGCGATGGTGTAGGGATGCAGCGGCCGCTCGGCGACCTCCTCGGTGGGCCCGAGCTCGACGAACTGGCCGAGATACATCACGGCGACGCGCTCGCTGATATGCGAGACCACGGCGAGATCGTGGGTGATGAAGACATAGGTCAAGCCGAGATCGCGCTGCAGATCGGCGAACAGGTTGAGCACGTCGCCGCGGATCGACATGTCGAGCGCAGCCACCACCTCGTCGCACACGATCAGCTTCGGCTTCAAGGTCAGCGCGCGGGCGATCACCACGCGCTGCTTCTGGCCGCCGGACAGTTGATGCGGATAGCGCGCGCCGAATTCCTGCGGCAGGCCGACCCGCTCCAGCGCTTCGCGCGCGAGCTTCTCCCGCTCGGCACGATTGCCGATGCGCGCGAGTTCCAGCGGCTCCAGCACGGAGGCCAGGATCGTCATGCGCGGGTTCAACGCGGCGTTCGGATCCTGGAAGATGATCTGGTAGTCGCGGCGATGGCTTTGGAATTCCCGCCGCGGCAGCGCCGTCGGGTCGATGCCGTCGTGCAGGATGGCGCCGGCGCTGGGATTGAGCAGGAACACCAGCGCGCGGCCGATCGTGGTCTTGCCCGACCCGGACTCGCCGATGATGCCGAACGTCTCGCCGCGGCGGACGTCGAAATTGACGCCGTCGACCGCCTTCACGGTGGCACGGCGGTCCGAGGTCTGGAAGCGGACCTGGAGGTCGCGCACCGAGACGATGGCGTCGCGGCGGGGTTCAGCGGATGCTGCGGTCATTGCGTCGCGACCTTCGCAGCAATCGGCGCACCGGGCGGATGCAGCGCGCCCGGCAGATTGAGCTCGGCAAAGCGGTGACAGCGCACCCTGCGGCCGCCGCCGGCGTCCTGCAATGTCTGCTCGGCCTCGCAGCCCCTGTTCGCATGCGCGCAGCGGGCGCGGAAGCGGCAGCCGCTCGGCATCTCCGCGATCGACGGCACCCGGCCCGGGATCGACGGCAGCCTTCCGTGACGCGGGCTCAGATGCGGCAGCGAGCGTAAAAGTCCCGACGTATAGGGATGCAGCGGCCGCACCAGCGCCTCGTCGACGGTCGCGTCCTCGATCACTTCGCCGGCATACATCGTGATCATCCGCGTGCAGGTCTCGGCGACGACGCCGAGATCGTGGGTGATCAGCATCAACGCGGTCTTCGAGGTCTCGCTGATGTCGCGCAGCAGCTCGAGGATCTGCGCCTGCACGGTGACGTCGAGCGCGGTGGTCGGCTCGTCGGCGATCAGAAGCTGCGGGCCGCAGATCAGGCTCGCGGCAATCATCACGCGCTGGCGCATGCCGCCGGACAATTGGTGCGGATAGTCGTCGATCCGCCGCTCGGGCGAGGCGATGCCGACGCGGCGGAGCATCTCCAGCGTCCTGGCGCGCGCCTCGTCCTGGCCGATATTGCTGTGGACGCGCAGCGTCTCGGCGATCTGGTGGCCGACGGTGAACACCGGATCGAGCGCGCTCATCGGCTCCTGGAAGATCATCGCGATCCGCTTGCCCCGGATCGCGCGCATCTGCCGCGCGCTGCAGGAGGCGAGATCGACGCCGTCGAACAGGATCTTGCCGTCGAGGCCGGCGAAATTGCCCGGCAACAGCCGCAGGATCGACAGGCCGGTGATGGTCTTGCCGCAGCCGCTCTCCCCGACGATGCCGACCCGCTCGCCGGGCGCAATGTCGAAGTCGATCCGGCGCGTCGCCTGCCAGATGCCTTGCGCGGTCTTGAAACGGATGCCGAGCCCGCGCACGGACAATAGCGGCCGCGCGCCGTCGCGCACCCCCTCCGCCCTGCGCTGTGCCGGCTGGCCTGCCTCCATCAACCCGCCGCCCGCTTCTTCTCTTTCACCAGCTGCTCCTCCATCAGCATTTCGGTGCCGATAATGCCTTCGCTTGTGAGCTCTTCGAGCTCGGCGTCGGACAGCCCGAGCATGCCTCCGAGGATCTCGCGGTTGTGCTCGCCGAGCGTCGGCGGCACCGAGCGGATCGCGAACGGAGCATGCCCCTCGCGGAACGGCATCGACGGCTGCGGATGCTTGCCGATGAAGGCGCGGTCGACCTGCTGGATGAAGCCGCGGGCGTGCAGCTGCGGATCCTTCAGAAGCTCGATCGGCAACCGCGCGACGCCGGATGCAACGCCGGCAGATTGCAGCGCAGCCATTGCCGCATCGGCATCGCGCGCCAAGGTCCAGGCCGTGATCGCAGCCTCGATCTCGCGCTCGATGGCGCGGCGGCCCGCGGCGGTCTTGAGCTTTTCGTCGGTCGCCCAATCCTCGCGGCCGAGCAGCCGTGCGAGTTTCGGCCACATCGCATCATTGGACACCGCGACGACGATCCAATTGTCCTCGCCATCGCAACGGAAGCAGCCGTGCGGCACGAAATCCGGATGGCGGTTGCCGTACTTGACCGGCGCCTTGCCGTCGATCGAATGCGCGACGATCCAGGGCGCGGCGAACGGCATCATACATTCGATCTGCGCGAGATCGATGAATTGACCCTGCCCCGTGAGTTTCGCGTGGATCAGCGCGGTCAGCACCGCGGCGGCACCATTGAGGCCGCCGACGGCATCGCCGAACGCGGTGTGACTCATGACGGGCGGGCCGGCGGGATCGCCGACCACGCTGGGCAGGCCGGAGCCCTGCTCCAGCGTCGAGCCATAGGCGCGGCAGTCGCGATGCACGCTGCCGGCGCCGAATGCCGACATCGACATCATCACGAGCTTCGGATTGATCTTGCACAGCACGTCGTAGCCGAGGCCGAGCTTGGGCAGTACCTCGACCGAATAATTGTCGACCACGAGGTCGGCATCGGCGAGCAGGCGCTTCGCCAGCGCAAGCCCCTTCGGGCGCGTCAGGTCGAGCGTGATGCCGCGCTTGTTGCGGTTCATGATGCAGTAGCGCACCGACTTCTCGTACATCTGCTCCAGCACATAGGCCGGACGCCGATCGACGCCGCGCCACCAGTCCGGATACTGGGTCGCCTCGATCTTGATGACGTCGGCGCCGAGATCGGCGAGCGTGCGGGTGCAGATCGGCCCGGCCCAGCCCATCGAGAAGTCGACGACGCGGATGCCTTCGAGCGGCAGGCGGTTGATCGCAGCAGGCTTCGGCACCGGCGCACGCGGCACGGCCTCGCGCCGCGCCTGCTGTTCGCCGAGATCGGGCACCCGCCCACCTTGCAGCGGCGGCGTTGCCGTCAGCCGCTGCACCGTGCCGGCGGAAAAGCCGGTTTCGCCGCCGACCGTGATCGGCACGATGGCGCCCCGGGCACGCTTCTCTTCATCGGCGATGAGATCCGATATCTCCGGCACCGGCACGATCGGGATCTTGCGCTTGAGGCCTTCGGCAAACCATTCCTGCGCGGTGCGCTGCTTCAGCTTGGGCAGGATCTTGCCTTCGATCTCGGCGACGTGGCGCAGCCGGTCGACGCCCATGACCAGCGTCGGGTCGTCGCGCAGATCGAGCAAGCCCAGCATCTCGCAGAACGCGCGCCATTGCGCCGGGGTTACCGTGGTGACGCCGAGCCAGCCTTGCTTGGTCTCGTAGATGCCGACCGGAAAAGTCGGCCAGAACCGGTTGACGCCGATCCGCCGCATGATGTCGCCGCGCTGGAACGCCTCGAACATGATGTATTCGGTGACGGCGATAGAGGCCTCGAACAGGCTGAGATGGCTTTCCCGCCCATGGCCGTCCTGCATGCGCCCGAGCACCGACGAGGCGGCGGCGATGAAGCCCCACAGCCCGCCGAGGATGCCGGTCTGGAAATCCGGCGCGTGCATCGGCGGCCCCTGCTCGGGCCCGACCAGCTTCACGAGCCCGGTCAGCGCGCGGATCGTGGAGTCGGTCGCGGCGAACTCGGCGTAAGGACCGCGATCGCCGAACCAGGCGAGGTCGAGATGGATCAAGCCCGGATTGTCGCGCCTGATCGCATCGAGATCGATGCCGGGACAATCCGCCGCAGCGATGCCGCGCCCATCGAGCAGGATGTCGCAGCTCGCGATCAGCTCGTGCAGGCGCGATGTATCGCCCTTGTCGAGGACGACACTCGATTTGTTGAAATTGAGGAACGCAAACCACGCGCTGTGCCCCTGCGGCGTCTGCGGCGCAGTGCGGCGAAGCGGATCGCCCGTCGGCGGCTCGACCTTCTGCACATCGGCGCCGAAATCGGCAAACAGCCGTGCGCAATAGCTCGTGGCCGCAGCACTTCCGATCTCGACAATCCGCAGATGCGACAACGCGCCCATCAGGCTTCCTCGCCAACATGACCAGCCGGTGACTGCGGCTGATTCAGTTTTCTTGTTGAGTGAACTTGAAGCCGCGCCAACTGTGTGATGCAAGTGGAATTTTCTTCCGCTTGACGGAATACGCAAATAGCCGCTGTACTTTGCAGCAAGCTTGCGCTGGCGGTCTGGCGCCGTGCGGTTGACGCATTGCTCGATCCGCTATTGTGCTCTCTTCGACACCAACAAGAGCCGGCGGGAAACCATGAGCAAATCAACCACAATCAAAAGCGTCGAGACGCTCGCCTGCGATGCCGGCTGGCGGAACTATCACTTCGTCAAGGTGACGACCACGGACGGGCTGGTCGGCTGGAGCGAATATGACGAAGGCTTTGGCGCGCCCGGCGTGACCGCGGCGATCGAGCGGCTCTCGGCGCGCGTGGTCGGCAAGAACGCGTTCGAGCATGAACGGATCCATGTCGAGCTGTTCGCCGCGACGCGCCCCGCCGCCGGCGGCGTGGTGGCGCTGGCGTTAGGGGCCATCGAGAACGCGCTGCTCGACGTCAAGGCCAAGGCGCTCGGCGTGCCCTGCTATGATTTGCTCGGCGGCAAGATCCGCGACCGCGTGCGGGTCTACTGGTCGCATTGTGCGACCTGGCGCATCAATCATCCCGACTGGTACAAGCCGGCGATCACGGATCTCGACGGCGTCAAGGCGATCGGCGCCGAGGTGCGCGAGAAGAAATTCACGGCGATGAAGACCAACATCTTCGTCTACACCGACGGCAAGCCGCAGGGCTGGCGGCCCGGCTTCGGCTCGCCGTTCCAGCCCGAGATCAATGTCGACCGCACGGTGCTCCGCAATCTCTGCATGCATCTGGAGGCGATCCGCGACGGCGCGGGGCCGGATGTCGACCTTTTGCTCGACCTCAATTTCAACGCCAAGACCGAAGGCTATCTGAAGATCCTGCGCGCCATCGAGAAGATGGACATGTTCTGGGTCGAGATCGACACCTTCAACCCGCAGGCGCTCGGCTATATCCGCCGCCAGAGCCCGCACCCGATCTCGTCCTGCGAGACGCTGCTGGGCCTGCGCGAATTCCTGCCCTACTTCACCGAGCAGGCGATGGACGTCGCGATCATCGACACGCCGTGGAACGGGGTCTGGCAGTCGATGAAGATCGCCGCCGCCGCCGAGCATTTCGAGGTCAACGTCGCGCCGCACAATTTCTACGGCCACCTCTGCACCATGATGAACGCGCATTTCTGCGCGGCAGTGCCGAACTTGCGCATCATGGAGACCGACATCGACCGGCTGGCCTGGGACCACGAGCTGTTCACCCACGTGCCCGAGTTCGTCGACGGCCATCTCGTGATCCCGGATCGCCCGGGCTGGGGCACCGAGCCGAACGAGGAAGGCCTGCGCGCGCATCCGCCGAAGAACAAGGGCGGGTTGCTGAACTACGGGCTGAAGAAGTAGGTTGTCACGCTTTCCGCAGCCGTCATTGCGAGGAGCGTTCGCGACGAAGCAATCCACTTCTCCGCTTGTGGCGCGATGGATTGCTTCGCTTCGCTCGCAATGACGTGGATGGAGTAGTACGCACTATCCCCGTCATCCTGAGGTGCGAGCCTTGCGGCGCAATTGCGCCACTGGGCGAGCCTCGAAGGATGCACGGCCACAATCGGGCCGTCGACCCTTCGAGACGGCTGCTTTGCAGCCTCCTCAGGGTGACGGTGACGGAGTGGCCACCGTGCTCAATTATCCTCGCGCACCGCCGTGAACGCGCTCTCGATCACGTCGCCGATCGGCTGCCAGGCATTGCCGTCGAACTGCACCAGCCGCATCTGCTTGATCGGGCGGAAATCCTTCGGGCCGGTGTTGATCACGATCCCCGGCAGCGCGATCGGGCTCTGATAGTCCTTCAGCGAGGCGGCCTGCCGCATGATGTTCTCGCGCGACAGGTCGTCTCCGCACTGGCGCAGCACCTGCATCAGCGTGTCGGCGGCGGCATAGCCGAACACCGCGTAGATGTCGTCCTTGTCGCCGTCGGGATAATATTTGTCCATGAAGGCGAGCCACGCCTTGATCTGCGGATCGTTCTTCCAGGAGGCGTCGCCGGCATCCTTCAGGAACGAGGTCGAGATCACGCCGAGCGAGTTCTGCAGGCCCGCCGGCCGCAGCGCGCTGGCGATCGAGGCCGAGGCATTGTCGAGGATGAACACCGGGTGCCAGTCGAGATCAGCGGCAACACGGATCGCGCGCGCCGCGATCGCCGGCGCGCCGTCGAACACCAGGATGTCGGCGCCGGAGTTCTTCAGGATGCCGATCTGGTTCTGGATCGCGGTCTCCGACGCGTCGAAGGCGAGATCAGCCACGATCATGCCGGCGGTATCGCCGAGCCCCTCCTGCAGTCCCCTGAACAGATCGCGGCCGAACTGGTCGTTCTGCCAGAGCACCGCGATCTTGCGCGAGGGATAGGCGGCCTGGATGTAATTGGCGTAGATTTGGCCCTCGGCGCGGAAGGTCGGCTGCCAGCCCATCGTCCAGGGAAAGCTAGTCGGATGCGCCCATTCCTCGTCGCCGGAGGCGACGAACAGCTGCGGGATCTTGTTCTCGTTGAGGTACTTTCGCACGGCGAGATTGCTCGGCGTGCCGAACGAGCCGAACATCAACAGCACGTCCTGCTTCTCGACGAGATCGCGGGTCTGCTCCATCGCGGTTTTCGGGTTGGAGCTGTCATCGACCGAGACGAACCTGACCTTGCGGCCGTTGATGCCGCCATGCTCGTTGACCATGTCGAAATAGGCCGCTTCCGCCCGCCCGATGGTCGCGAACGCCGCGAGCGGCCCGGTATACGGCATCACATTGCCGATGCGGATTTCGCTACCGGCCGCCTGCGCCGCCTGCTGGGCGCGCAGCGGCGCCGCTGCGAGCATTGCTGCGAGGGTCAGCCATAGCGAAAGCGCGGTTTGTCTTTTTGTTTGCATCAACATCGCCACAAACGCCGGTACGCGACCAGCGCTCCTCCCGAGCGACCCGACCTTATCGTCCAAGCCAACGCCGGAAAAATGAAATGTTGATGGCGAAGACGGACCTCAGCGCAATGTTATGTCGAGCCAGCCCAGCGGGTTGACCGTGACGCGGTCGCCGCTGTCGACCAGAACCGTGGTGGTTTCGGCCTCAATGATCGCGGGACCGGCGAGCGAATGGCCGAGCTTGAGATCGTCGAGTGCGTAGACCGGCACCTCACGCCAGGCCCCGAGCCACGCCTGCCGCTTGCCGCGCGGCGCGCAGGGCTCAGCCGAGCCGGCCTTTCCGGCATCGCTGCTGCCGCGCGCAACCTTGCCGACCGCGGCGACACGGGCGTTGACGAACACCACCTCCTGCCCGCGCGAGGCGTAGGTGTAAAGCTCCTCATGGCGGCGATGGAAGCGTTCCTCGATCTGCGCCACCAGATCGGCGGCGCCGAGATCGAGATCGCCGAGCGGCACGTCGATCTCGAACACCTGCTCGCCATAGCGCATCTCGGCCGAGCGCTCGATCGCGATTTCGCCCTTGAGCCATTGCCGCAGCCGGCCTGCGGCCTGCTCCTCCAGCGCGGCGAATAGCGCCCGCACCTCATCGGCGGAAATCCGCCCTGTGCCGCAATGCGTGCGGCTGACCTCATAGCGCAGATCGCTGGTCAGCATGCCCCAGGCCGACAGCACGGAGGCCACCGTCGGCACGATGATGCGCTTGATCTCGAGCTCGCGCGCGACCTCGGCGGCGTGCATGCCGGCCGCGCCACCGAAGCTGAGCAGCGCGAATTTGCGCGGATCGACGCCGCGGCGCAAGGTCATCAGGCGGATGCCGTCGGCCATCTTCAGATTGATCATCTTGTAGATGCCGGCCGCCGCCTCGATCCGCGACAGCTCGAGCGCCTGCGCGATCTGGTCCACCGCGGCTTCCGACGCGGCACGATCGAGCGGCCGTGCGCCGCCCATGAAGGCGGCGGCATCGAGATAGCCGAGCACGACATTGGCATCGGTGACGGTGGCCGACGTGCCGCCATTGCCGTAGCAGGCCGGGCCCGGCACCGAGCCCGCGCTCTCCGGTCCCACCCGCAGCGTGCGGCTGCCGTCGACACCAGCGATCGAGCCGCCGCCGGCCGCGATGCTGGCGATGTCGAGGCTGCGCAGCGCGATGCGCTGGCCTGCCAGCATGCCATCGGCCGACAACGAGGCCTGGCCATCCGCGATCAGCGAGATGTCGGTCGAGGTGCCGCCCATGTCGAACGGCACGAGATCGGGAATCCCAAGCATCTCGGCGCAGCGGCGGCTGCCGGAGATGCCGCCGGCCGGGCCCGACAGCACGGTGCCCGCGGCGAGCCGCGAGGCTTCCTCCACGGGCGCCATGCCGCCATGCGACAGCACGACGAACAGCGAGCCTTTGAAGCCGGCCTCATGCAGGCTGCGCTCCAGATTGGTCAGATAGCGCCGCACCGTCGGCTCGACATAGGCATTCACGATCGTGGTCGAGACGCGCTCATATTCCTTGATCTGCGGCAGCACGTCGCTGGAGCGCGACACGCTGACATCGGGCAGCTCTTTGGCAAGCCGCTCGACCGCGGCGAGCTCATGCGCCGGGTTGAGATAGGCGTGCAGGAAGCAGACCGCGACCGAATTCGCGCCCGACCGTTTCACCTCGGCGATGACATCACCGAGTGCGGCCGCATCGAGTGCAACCGCGGCGCTGCCGTCGGCCTTCAACCGCTCGCGCACGCCGAAACGGCGCTCGCGCGGCACCAGCGGCTCCGGCGGCGGCGTACGCAGATCGTAGCGATCGGGCTTCAGGCCTTCGCGCATCTCGACGACGTCGCGATGGCCCGCGGTGGTCAAGAGCGCAACCTTGGCGCCCTTGCGCTCCAGCAGCGCATTGGTCGCAACCGTCGTGCCGTGCACCAGGCGATCGGTCGCGGCCAGCATCGCCGCGCGCGTCACGCCGAGGCGGCGCGCCAGCTCTTCCAGTCCCGCCATCACACCGACCGACTGGTCGGCCGGCGTGGACGGTGATTTCGCGAAAACGGTGCGCCCGCTTTGATCCGTCGCAACCAGGTCGGTGTAGGTGCCGCCGACGTCAACCCCAATCGTGTACATCACCACCCTATACCGCCTTCGAAACCAGACCCTGTGCGACGTCGCGTGTCCGCGCCTCCGTCGTTCGTTTCTCCGGCGGCCCCCAGCCGCCGCCGCCGGACGAGCGGATCTCGAGGCAGTCGCCGGGGCGGAGCTCGATGCCGACCTCCTTGGTCTTCAACACGCGCGGTTCGCGGCCTTCCGACAAGAGGCGATAGTGATGCGGCTGGCCGTCCCTGCCGCCGAGCATGCCGCACGGACCGTGGCGCGCGCCGTCGCCGGCGGTGTTGCCCTTGGCCGGCTTGTCGGTCTCCAGCACCATGTCGAGCGCCACGCCGAGTCCGCCGCGATGCTGGCCATCACCACCTGAGTCGGGGCGGAATTCATGCTGGCGGAAATGCAGGGGGAAGCGCACTTCGGCGACCTCGATGCTGCCGAATTTGAGACCGCCGACCGAGTGCCACTCGCCGATCGAGGAGTAACCGTCGCCGCCGGGCGATGCGCCGCCGCCGGGCCGCGCCTGGAACATGTGCCAGATGAAATTGCGACCGTTGCGCGGATCCTCGCCCTGGATCGCGATCCGGAATCGTCGCCCCCAGCCGCCCATCACGCGATCCGGACACGACGCCGACATCGCCTTGATGATCGCTTCGACGATCTCGTTGGAGGGATGGCTGGTGCACAAGGTCACCGGACGGCCGGGATCGGCCCAGACGATGGTGCCTTGTTTTGCCACCACCTTGAGCGGCCGCAGCGCGCCCGTGTTCTTCGGGATATCGGCGTCGATCAGATAGGCGAAGGCCATCGCGACCGCGGCTTGCATGTTGGCATGCGAGGAGTTGACGAAGCTGGTCGACTGCGGATCGGAGCCGGTGAGATCGACCTCGATGTCACTGCCCTTCTTGGTCACCTTGGCCGCGATCTTGATGTCGGTGCGGCCATGGCCGTCATCGTCGAGCAAAGCCTCGCCGTAGAACACGCCGTCCTTCCAGCTCGACACCACCGCGCGGGTCTGCTGCTCGGTGGCATCGAGAATGGCTTCGATCGCAGCTTCGACGGTCTCGGCGCCGAACTCGCTGAACAGTTTTGCAACCCGGCGCTCGCCGAGATGCGCGGCGCCCAGCATCGCTGCGAGGTCGCCGCGGAATTCACGGGGGTTGCGGATGTTCAGCGCCAAGAGATCAAGCAGGTCCTCACGCGGCTTGCCGGCCTCGTAGAGCTTGATCGGCGGAATGCGGATGCCTTCCTGATAGATCTCGGTCGCACCGGGATTGTAGGCGCCGTGGGTGGCGCCGCCGATGTCGCTCTGATGCGCACGCACGATGGTCCACAGCAGCCTTTTTCCCCCGTCGAACACCGGCACGAAGGCGGTGAGATCAGGCAGATGGCTGCCGCCCTGATAGGGATCGTTGAGCAGGATGACGTCGCCGGCCGCGACATCCTTGAAGCGCTCCTCGACTGCGAGCGTCGCCCACGGCAAGGCCCCGACATGCACCGGAATGTGATCGGCCTGCGCGATCAGCCGCCCATTGGTGTCGCAGATCGCCAGCGAAAAATCGCGGCTGGAATTGAGGATCTGCGAATAGGAGGTGCGAAGCATGGCTTCGCCCATCTCCTTGACGATCGACGACAGGCGGTGCTGGACGACGGAGCGGGTGATCGGATCGATCTTGGCGGACATCTTTGCCTTGTTGGCGCACGGGGTTGCGCTGATTGGTGATGTTATACTGGACAGCGGGAGCGTCGGGTTCCATCCTATAGCCAGAGGCGTCGTGACCGCAAACCGGCCCTCTCGTTGCGACCGATGATTCCATCGATCAGCAAGTCGTGATCGGCGAGAATTCTTCGTTTCGCCACGGAATAGAAGACGCGCCATTGCGTCCCACCCATGCAAGCCGATTGAATTTTTGAACGGAACAGCATGCGTGGACCGGTCGCGGCCGGTTCGCGGAGACCTTCTCCGACAACCCTCCGACAACCGTCTGACAGCCCTTGGGGTGAACCCGATGATCCTGCGCTTCTTCAAACCCGGCCTCGGCGCCGCGCTGCTCGGCGTGCGCGTCCTGGTTGCCCTTGCCGCCTCTCCGGTTGTGCTCGCGCACGAGGCCCATCAGCCGGCCCAGAACGCGCCGACCGCGGAGGAAAGCGCATTCCTCGCCGAGAACGACGCCGCGATGAACAAGATGATGGCCGACATGGCCGCCAAGCCGAGCGGCGACATCGATCGCGATTTCGTCGCGATGATGACGCCGCACCACCAGGGCGCGATCGACATGGCCGTGATCGAACTGCGCTACGGCAAGAACGAGCAACTCCGCCGCATCGCGCAGGAGATCATCGTCGAACAGCAGCAGGAGATCGACGCGATGAAGCTCGCGATCGGCGAGCCGGTCACGGCATCCGCGCCGGCCCCGACGCAACCCGCGCCGGCGGCCACGACCACGCACGACCACATGAACATGTCCCATGAGATGAAGAAGTAGGAGCGCGACGCAATGAACCGCCAATTCCTGACCGCCCTGTTGGCCACGACCGTGGTCGCGATGTCGACCTCCGCCTTCGCCGGCCAGGCGCCGGGCGCCGCCTCATCGCCGGACATTCCGGTCAGCCATCACGACCGCGTCTATGCGGCCGAGCAATTCTCGAACACCGTGTCGGTCACCGACCCCGTCGACAACAAGCTGCTCGGCGTGATCCGGCTCGGCGATCCGCAACCCGGCAATTTCAGCCCGCTCTACAAGGGGCAGGTGCTGGTGCATGGCATGGGCTATTCGCCCGATCACCATACCCTCGCGGTGGTCTCGATCGGTTCCAACTCGGTGACCTTCATCGACGCGGCGACCAACACGGTCAAGCACGTCACCTATGTCGGACGATCACCGCACGAGGCGTTCTTCACGCCCGACGGCAAGGAAGTGTGGGTCACCGTGCGCGGCGAGAACTACATCTCGGTGATCGACCCGCAGAGTTTCAAGGAAACGACGCGGATCGAGGTGCCGCCGGGACCGGGCATGCAGATCTTCTCGCCCGACGGCAAGTACGGTTACATCTGCTCGTCGTTCAATCCGGAAACCGACGTGGTCTCGGTCGCCGACCACCAGATCGTCGCCAAGGTGAAGCAGGAGAGCCCGTTCTGCCCGAACATCGCGGCCTCGCCCGATGGCGATCAGGTGTGGTTCACGCTGAAGGACACCGGCAAGACCCAGGTCTTCAACGCCAGGCCGCCATTCAATCCGATCAAGACGATCGACACCGGTCCGATCACCAACCATGTCAACTTCGCCAAGACGGCGAAGGGTACTTTCGCCTACGTCACGATCGGCGGCACCAACGAGGTCAAGGTGTTCCGCACCGACGACTTCAAGCAGGTCGCGACGATTCCGGTCGGCAACCTGCCGCACGGCGTCTGGCCCTCGGGTGACGGCACACGGATCTATGTCGGCCTGGAGAATGCGGACGCGCTCGCGGCGATCGACACCGCCACCAACAAGGTGATCGCCAACATCCCGATCGGCCAGGCACCGCAAGCGATCGCCTATGTGCCGAACGCCGCGCCCAATCCCGATGATCGCCAGAACCTGCAGGCGCTCGGCGTGGCCGGCCAGGTCGCCCATCTTGCGCTCGCGCCAAAGAAGGAAACCAAGGGCGACAAGCCGCCGACCACCGTCTCGCTGTTCGACCAGGGATTGATCCAGGTTCTGCAAGCCTCCGTCACCGGCCTCGAGCCGAAGCAGCATTACGTGCTGGCGCTGAGCGACAAGGCCGACGGGACCGGCACGGCGCAACCGCTCGCCGCCTTCATGACCAACCCCGCGGGCTCCGCGATCGTCAATGCGTCTGGCCCGATCCGGCAGATCGTGCAAAGCTCGGCCAAGGCCGAACGGCGCTACCTCGTCATCGCCCCCGGCGAGCCGTCGAAGTTCGGCGCGGCCGTGCAGGTCCAGACGCCATGAGCGACATGCTGCACCAGATCGAGCCGGTGATTCCAGCGCTGCGCCGCTACGCACGCTCGCTGGTCCGCAACCGCGCGGCGGCCGACGATCTGGTGCAGGACTGCCTGGAGCGCGCCGTCAGCCATTGGGACCAGCGGCGCGACACCGGCAGCGCAAAGTCGTGGCTGTTTGCCATCCTGCACAACCTTGCCATCAACCAGTTCCGCAGCGCGTCCGCGCGCATCCAGCACGTCACCATCGACGAGGCCGGCGAGCACGAGATCGGGCGAGCTGCAGAGCAGGAACAGAAACTGATGTATCAGGACGTGCTCGGGAAGCTCGCCAGGCTTCCCGACGAGCAGCGATCCGTGCTGCTGCTGATCGCCGTTGAAGATTTGAGCTATGCCGAAGCCGCCAAGGTGCTCGGCATCCCCATCGGCACCGTGATGTCGCGCCTGTCGCGGGCGCGCGAGAGATTGCAGCAGGAACTCGAGAATCCCGCCGACAACCAGCAGAGGAACGTCGTGCAATTGCGGAGCATCCCATGAGCAATCGTCCCATCTCGGAAGACGATCTGCACGCCTATGTCGATCACGCGCTCGAGCCGGAGCGCCAGGCGGAGGTCGCGGCCTATCTGGAAAACCATCCCGATGTGGCAAAGCGCGTTGCTGCGTTTTCCGATCAGCGTTGCTGGCTGCGCTCGGCACTTGCACCGATCGCCGAGGAGCCGCTGCCGCCGCAGCTGAATTTGTCGAGGATCATCGAGAGCAGGCGCCGCCGCACGTCGTCATCGTCGTTCCGCTGGGCGATCGCGGCGATGCTGATGCTCGCAATCGGCGGCATCAGTGGCTGGTCGATCCGCAGCGCGACCGAGGCGCCGGCGGGCGGCCTTGCCGCGCTCGCCCAGGAAGCCAGCGATTCCTATCACGTGTACGCCTCCGATCACACCCGGCCGGTCGAGCTGCGTGACAGCACCGAGCTCGTGGCGTGGGTTTCCAGCCGATTGCACCAGCCGGTCAAGCTGCCTGACCTGAGCAAGTCGGGATACCGTTTGATGGGTGGACGCGTGGTGCCGACCGCGCATGGTCCGGCGGCGATGTTCATGTACGACGACGATCGGGGAGACCGGCTGGTCGTGCTGACGCGGCCGATGACATCGGACCAGAACGCACCGATGGCGCCGCATTCGGGCAGCGATTTCACCGGCTTCTCCTGGGCCGATGGCGGCATGGGCTATAGCGTCGTGGGACCGGGCGCGGCCGAGCAGCTGCGACCGCTTGCCAACGAGATCCGCAAGCAGGCGCAGACGATCTAAACCGAGTTTACGCCTTGGTATAGACCCAGAACAGCACGGTGCCGATCACCAGGGCGCCGGCGATGAACAGCAGCACGGCGGGCAACCCGAACAGCGCCGCGACGCCGGCGGTGCTTGATTGCAGCAGCGCCGCGCCGAGGAAGAAGGCGAGGTTGACCGACGACAGCGCCTTGCCGGTGTTCTGGGCGTCAACCAGCTGCCGCGTCATGCCGTAGATCAAGGGCTGTGCCGACGTCGCGAGCCCGATCAGGATCAGCAGCAACAGGTCATATTGCGTCGGCATCACGGCCACGCCGAACAGGTTCGAGACCGGGAAATGCGGCGCGCCGGCCGCCATCAGCACCAGCAACAGCGCGGCGATGGCGTGCGTCGCCGCCACCATGGTGCGGCGGTGCCCGAACTTGCGATCGAACGCGCCGATGCAGGCCGGACCGATGATCATCGCCAGCGTGAACAGGCCGAGCACATTGCCGGCCTCGATGCGGCTCAACCCCTTGACGTCCATCAGCCACGGCCCGCCCCACAGGCCGCGCAAGGTCAGGGACGCGCCGAGCGACACCAGCGACAGCGCGATCAGCCCGCGCAGGCCGCGCGACAGGCCGAGCCGCAGCACCTCGGCCATCTGGTGCAGCGGCGAGGAGTCGTCCGCATGCGCCGCCGGCTGCCGCGGCACCAGCGCGAATACCGCGATCAGCACAACGATGCCGAAGCCGGCCGACACCCAGAAGCCGGCGCGCCAGCCGAACTGATCGACCACGAAGGCGAGCGGGCTCGCCGACAGCAGCATGCCGATATTGCCGATCGAGAGGATCAGGCCGGACCACAGGCCGAATTTCGCCGCCGACATCTGCTTGGCGGCGAGCGTCATCGGGCACATCAGCATGCCCGAGGTGGCGACGCCGAGCATCAATTGCCCGAGCACGAAGCTCGCGGGCCCCGTCGCGATCGCCGAGACCAGCGTCCCGACCACGGTACCGGCGAGCAGGCTCAGCGACACCGGCCGCACGCCGAAGCGGTCCATCGCGGCACCGACCGGGATCTGCGAGGCGGCAAAGGAGAAATGATAGATCGAGGTGAGGCTCGCCAGCGCCTGCGGCGAGGTACCGAAGTCGCGCGCCATCAAATCGAGGCTGATCGCCGGGATCGTCCGCAGCAGCGTCGACAGCATGTGGCCGCAGGCCAATGCCAGAAGTGCAAGAACCAGGGCGCGGAACCCGATCCCCGCCTCTTCCTTCGTCACCACGCCGTCCATGAGTAGCCTATTCCCCGAGCATTGTGGGGAGGGCGTAACATTATTGGGCTGATGGTGCCAACTTTGAAGGCACAGCAATTTCGGTACTTGCCTCCCCCGCAACCGGGAGAGGCAGCGCACCTGTTTTGTGACTACTGTTTATGGAACACCAGTGTCCGGAGCTCGATGCTCTCGCGCGGCGCGGCGTCGGCCGGCGTGGTCGGGTCGACGAACGCGGTATGCGGCCCAAACCGGGTCCGGCCGTCGGTCGCCGAGTCATAGCATTTCAGCAGGATCGCCTCGTCCGGCGTCATCTCGGGAATGTAGAACCAGCGATGGTTCGGATTGTATTTCACCGAATAGGTCTCGCCGCTGCGGTTCGGATAGATCAGGTCGGAGGCGATCAGATCTTCCGGGGCAACGGTGCTGCCGTCGGCCATCGCCAGCGGTGAATCGCGCAAGGGGCCACGGATCGGTCGCCACAGGTTGATCACCTGGACGCGGCCCTTGAGCAGCTGCTCGGCCTCGTCGGGCAGATGCTCGAAGACGCGATTGCGGCCGGAGACGTCGGTCTGATCGACGTGGACGCGCGTCGCAGGCTGCCGCGGTCCGCCGCCGCGGATGTCGGCCGCACCTTCGACGCGCTTGCGCACGGTGTGATCGAAGATGACAACGCGATCCGCCTTCAGCGTCGCCTTCAGGAAGGCTTCGACGGCGGGGTAGTAGACGTTGCGGACTTCATTGTCGTCGTAATAGTCCTTCACCACGGTCGGATGCCTGACCAGCGCAAAGCCCTCGCGGTCGAGCGAAAAGCTGTCAGCGATCAAGCGTCCGTCGAAGATCGGAACGTTATGGGCTTCGGGCAGCGCGGTGGATTTGGGTTCGCCGGGCGGCGGGTCGAAAGCGTAGGTGCGGGGCTTGCCCGGCGTCGGCGCGAGGTAATTCAGTTCAGCAGTCACAAACGGCAGCGACTCGATACGAGTTTGTTGAAGGCCCACGGTGATCTCCCGGACTCGATTGTTCGTGTGTTTGATCTTGGCGGCGCCGGAGGGCGCGGCAAGGCCGGCGCGAAAATAGCAACGTTGCGGTTCTGGAATGCGCCAAACGGGGAAAATCCTTGCCGTGTGGCAGCCCGCGGACGAATGGATGTTTTTTGAGATCACGGGTTCGTTAGCGGTCCGATAGTGCGAGGCCACAGCTGCGCCGGCAAAATACCGAAAACAACCCCATGCAAAGGAGCTGACGGCCGCCGGCCCTCGACAACACAGCTTGACACGTCGGGCAACTCAGGAATATATTTCTAATATTCAGAAATCGTATAAGCACCCGTCGTCCTGGCGAAAGCCAGGACCCATTACCCCGGATGGCAGTTGTTGTACGACGCTGGGGCCGCGATCCCGCTCACTATCAAATTCGGTGGTAATGGGTCCTGGCTTTCGCCAGGACGACGCTGGTGTCGCTCGCAAAATTCCCTACAACCCCGCGCCCTTCTCAACGGCTGCCGCAAACGAGCGGTCGACGATGTCGGCGGCGTTGATCTTCTGCCGGATCAGGCCCCAACGGTCGTAGAGATCGATGGTCTTCTGCTCGTCGGCCACCACGCCGTCGTCGATCGGCACGATGCGGATCCTGGCGCGCGTCAACCAGTTCAGCGGCACCGCGGGCGGGATGTTCATCAGTTTGCCCCAGGTCGCAGCGTACCCCTCGACATTGCTCTGCGACCATGCGCGCGCGGCGGCGAGCCGGCGCACGAAATCCTCGAGCTCGGCGCGCTTGTCCTTGATCGCATCCGGCGTCGCAACCTGGAAGCCGAGGCCGGGTGTGATGCCGTCGGCCGTGATGACGCGGCGCGACTTGAACAGCACCTCTTCCTGGCTCACATACGGCTCCCAGGTCGACCAGGCGTCGACAGCGCCTTGGGTGTAGGCGACCTTCGCATCCGATGGCGCGAGGAACACGATCTGCACGTCGCTGGCCTGCCAGCCCTTCGATTCCAGCGCAGCCAGGATCAGCTGATGGCCGATCGAGCCGCGGCCGGTCGCGATCTTCTTGCCGCGCAGATCGTCAAAGCTCTTGATCGGAGAATTTTCCGGCACCACGACCGCAAGCCCGTCGCGCGATTGCCGCACGGCCGCGATCGCCTTGACCGGAATTTTGGCCGCGGCGGCAAAGGTGAACGGCGCGTCGCCGACCAGGCCGGTGTCGATCGCGCCGGCACCCAACGCCTCCAGCAGCGGCGCCGCGGCGGCGAACTCCTTCCATTCGATCTTGTAGGGGACGTCCTTGAGCACGCCGGCCGCTTCCATCACGGCCTGCGAATTGCCCTTCTGGTCGCCGACGCGCAGCGTGGTCTGCGCGGCGGCGGCACCGATGGCGGCGAGCGCAAGCGCCGCCGCGACAATGAAACGGATCATTCGGCGGCGATCCCGCGCGGCTGGTCGCGCGCCTCGATCAGCTTGCGGGTCAGCGGGATCAGCGCGCGGCCGTAGTCGATGGCATCGACCAGCGGATCGAACCCGCGGATCAGGAAGTGGCTGACGCCGAGATCGTAGTAATCAGCGAACACCTCCGCGACCTGCTCGGGGGTTCCGACCAGCGCTGTCGTGTTGCTGTTGGCGCCGGTGAGTTTTGCAATTTCAGTCCACAGCCGCTTGTCGATGCGGGTGCCTTGATCCGCCAGCGCCAGCAGCCGCTTGGCGCCGTCAGTCGCGTGGTTGGGCCGGCGGTAGCCGGTCTGGTCCTGCAAGGCGGTGGCGCGCTCGAGGATATGCTCGGCCTTCGCCCACGCCTTCTCCTCGGTGTCGGCCAGGATCGGCCGTACCGACAGGCTGAAGCGCGGCGTCGGCCGGCCGTACTTGGCCGCGGCCGCACGCACCCGCGCGGTGACGTCGCGCACCTGCGCGTAGGATTCACCCCACAGCGCGAAGGTGTCGGCGTGCTTGCCGGCGACCTCGACCGCGGCGTCCGAGCCGCCGCCGACGAAGGTGTAGATGCCGCCCTTCTGCAATGGCTTCACCTGCGAGAAGCCGTTCTCGACGTTGTAATATTTGCCGCCGTAGTTGAACGGCTTCTCGCTGGTCCATTCCAGCCGCACCACGTCGAGGAATTCGCTGGTGCGGGCGTAGCGCTCGTCCTTGTCGTCGAGCGTGTTGCCGTCCTGCCGCAGCTCGATCGCATTGCCGCCGGTGATGACGTGCAGCGAGACGCGGCCGCCATAGAACTGATCCAGCGTCGCAAGCTGGCGCGCCAGCAGCGTCGGCGCGGTGAAGCCCGGCCGCTGCGCGATCATCACCTTCAGCGATTTGGTGATGGTCAGGACATGCTGCGCGACCTGCAATGCATCGGGCGTGGTCGAGTGGAATGCGAGCAGCGCGCGGTCGAAGCCGGCGAGCTCGTGCGCCTTGGCGACCGTCTCGATATAGGGCGGATCGAGCACCGGGCCTGACCGAACGATGGTCTCGGAGGCGTTGTTGTTGGTAATGAAGCCGATGAACTCGACCGGCATGACGGGAACTCCGTTGTTGTTGGCAATTGTTCTTTCAGACGCCCAGCGCAAAGCGTCCGGCGGAGACACGGGTGGCATCGTCTTGCGGGGTATGGACGCGGCCGCACAGCACGTCGCGGTAATGCCGCTCCAGCGGATTGGTTCGCGACAGGCCGTGATTGCTGGTCAGCGACAAGGCATCCTCCACCACTGCCGCGGCGTTATTGGTCACCGTCAGCTTGATGATGTTAGACTCGATCGCGGAGAGCTGGAAGCCGTTATCGAAGTCGGCGGCGAAGCTGTCGATCAGGCGGGCATTGACGGCGAGCCGCGCCTCGATACCGCCGACCACCTCCTGCATCCGCGGCAATGTCGCGAGCGGCGCGCCGAGATTGGCCGGCACCCGCTCCTTCAGGAAGGTGACCAGCCAGTCGCGGGCGGCGCGGGCGATGCCGTCGTAGATCGCGGCGACGAAGATCGCATGCACGGTCGCCTGGGTGACGTCAGGAACCTTCCAGTCGTCGGGCCTGCGCACATCGATCTCGTAATCCAGCGGAAACACCACGTCGTCGAAGACCACGGTGTGGCTGCCGCTGGCGCGCAAGCCGAGATGATCCCAGGTCTCCTCGATCCGCGTTCCCGGCAGTCCGGCGGGCACCAGAAACAATCCGACACGGGTTTCCGGTTCGTCTGTCTTGGCCCAGACCGAATACCATTTCAGGATCGGCGCGCCGGTCGAATAGATCTTGCGGCCGGTCAGCCGCCAGCCGGTTTCGGTGCGGCGCGCCGTGGTCGCCGGCAGGCCGCCGCGCGCCGGCGAGCCGAGCTCGGGTTCGACGCGCAGCGCGTTGATCAGCGCCACGCCCTCGACCGTTTCCTTTGCGAGCTTGCGCGAAAGACGCGCGGGCCAGCGCGTGCTGCGCGCCATGACGAGATGCTGGATGTAGTGCATCGACAGCACCAGCGCGGTCGACGGATCGGCCTTGCCGATGATGCCGAGCACGCGCGTGGCCTCGCGGGCACCCGCCCCACCGCCACCGAGCGCCACCGGCACGGTCAGCGCCAGCAGGCCCTCGCGCGACAGATCGGCAAAGTTCTCGAACGGAAAACTGGCGTCGCGATCATGGGCGGGCGCACGCGCGGCGAACACATCGGCGAGCCGCAAGGCATGCGCAATGGACTCCGGCTCGTTCGCCGGCGGCAGCTCCTTCGCCGCAGATGTCACCACGTCGCCTCCAGTCCGAGCAGGCCGAGGATCTGCTTGCGCAGCCCGGCCAGATGGGGATCGCCGCGATGCCGCGGGTACGGCCGCCCGACCGCGATGTCGGCCTTGATCCGCGCCGGCCGGTCGGACAGCACGATGACGCGGTTGGCGAGCACCAGCGCCTCCTCGACGTCGTGGGTGACCAGCAGCGTGGTAAAGCCCTTGCGCTGCCACAGCGCCACGAGCTCGGACTGCATCGCGATCCGCGTCAGCGAATCAAGCTTGCCGAGCGGCTCGTCGAGCACGAGGATCTTCGGATCGTTGACCAGCGCGCGCGCCAGCGCCACGCGCTGCGCCATGCCGCCGGAGAGCTGATGCGGATAGGCGTTGCGGAACGACGACAGCCCCACCAGTTCGATGACATCATCGACCCGGTGGCGCTGCGTTTTCAGGATGCCCTGCGCCTCCAGCCCGAGCGCGACATTGTCCCACACCGTGCGCCAGGGAAACAGCGTCGGATCCTGGAACACGACGACACGCGACGGATGCGGGCCGCTGATGCGGGCTTCGTCCTCCCGCAAGGAGCCAATGCGCGGCTTCTCCAGCCCGGCGACCAGCCGCAGCAGGGTCGACTTGCCGCAGCCGGACGGGCCGAGCAGCGCGACGAACTCGCCCGGCGCGATCGCGAGGTTGACATTGTCGAGCACGGGAAGGACAGCGCCGTCGATATCGAAGGCATGGCTGACGCCCTCGATGTCGAGCTCGGCGCCGACGGCAGGATAGGTGATCGCTTCGGCAGCGGATTGCACTACCATTTGACGACACCCTTCTGCCAGACCAGCAGGCGGTCGCGGGTGCGGAACAGCAGCGTGATCGCGCCGGAGCAGAGCAGCGACATCACGATCAGCGCCGCATACATGTTGGCATAGGCGGCCCAGCCCTGCGCCCATTGCAGGTACCAGCCGAGCCCGGCCTTGACGCCGATCATCTCGGCGACCACGAGCACGGCAAAGGACGAGCCGAGCCCCATGAACAGGCCGACGAACACATGCGGCAGCGCCGCGGGGATCGCGACCTTCAGCACCAGGAACGACGGCTTGGCGCCGAGCGTGCGCGCGACGTCGTAATAGGCGCTGCTGACGCTCGCCACGCCCGACCAGGTCAACACCGTCACCGGGAAGCCGGTCGCAAGCGCGATCAGGAAGGTCGACGCACTCCAGCTCGACGGGAAGGTGAAGAAGGCGATCGGCAGCCAGGCGGTGGCCGGCAGCGGGCCGATGAAGCGCAGCACCGGATGCACCCAATAGCCGATCTTTTGCGACCAGCCGATCGAGACGCCGGTGATGAAGCCTATGGTCGCGCCGATGATGTAGCCGCCAAGCTGCAGCTTGATCGAGGCGAACACGCTGTCGAGCAGTTTTGGCAGATCGTCGGTATAGACCTCGAGGATCGACTGCGGCGGCGGGAAGAACGGCAGCGGCAGCCACGCGAACTTTGCGGTGGCGACCTCCCACAGCGTGACGAACGCTCCGAACGCCACCAGCCACGGCGCACGCTTGCGCAACGCCTGCCCGGCGCCGCCGAGATAGTCCGCGCTGAATGTACCGAACAGGATGAAGGCGGCGATCACGATCGCGCCGATGCCGAGCGATCCGGTCCGCGACCAGTCGCCGACATCGGGCCAATAGAGGCACGAGAGGCCGAAGGCGAGCCAGACGAGGCTCGCCGCAAGTCCGACACCATAGCTGCCGGAGAGGTCCGCGAGCGTGACCGCGGCGCGCGGCGCGGCGGCCGTCGTGTCAGACACTGAATACGTCGACATAGATCCGCTCCGCGAATTTGGCCGTGTCGGTGCTCTGCTTGAACACCTGCACCGATTTCAAATCGTCGGCGTAGCCCTTGAGCTCGCGCTTCAGCACCTCGCCGGTCGGATGATGATGGTGGGTGTGGTAGCGCGCCATCGCCTCGAGATCGGCGAGGCTCGCCGCCTTCGGCGCGTAAGGCTGGAACGACTTCGCCGCCTTGTCCGGGTTCTGCGAGGTGAACATCGCGGCATCGAGCAGCGCCTGCGTGATGGCGCGCGCGACATGGGGTTCTTCGCGGACCAGACTGCCGCGGAGACCTACGATGCAGCAGCTCTTCTCGCGGTATTCGCCGTCGAGATTGGAGGCGACTTCCTTGTACTGCGCATCCTTCAGCCAGAGATAGGCCAGCGGGTCCGACGACAGGAAGGCCTGCACCTCGCCCTTCTCGACCGCGACGTTCAAGAGATTGCCGGGATAGGCGCGCCAGTCGACATCCCTCACCGGGTCGATGCCGAGCTTGGAGAGCTGGATCGAGAAGAAGTTCTTATCGGGACCAGCGAGATCGCCGACCGCGACGATTTTGCCCTTGAGGTCGGCGAGCTTCTCGACGCCGGAATTGGTGCGGGTCAGAACGCGCATGCAGCCGCCATGGGTGCCGGCGGCGATCTTAACGTCAAAGCCCTGCTCGAGCGGCTTCAGCCAGCGTAGCGCCATGCCGAGACCGGCGTCGCTCTTGCCGGTGGCGATCGCCTCCAGCAACTGGTCGGTCGAGCCGGAATAATTGACGAGCTCGACGTCGAGGTTCTGCTTCTGGAAGAAGCCGTGGTCGATCGCGACCGGCAGCGGCGCGAGGCAGACCGCGCCGGCATTCCAGGACAGCTTCAGCTTGCGCGGCGCGCCCGTCAACGGCGGCGCATCGGAGGCGGTCTTGCAGATCGGGAATTCGGAGAAGTCGATCGCGGGCGTGATCGCGCGCGGCGCGAAGGCTTGCGCGCCATAGGCGCCGAGCGGTGCGGCAAACGCCGCGGCGGCGCCCGCACGCAGCAAGGTGCGGCGATCCATCACCGTTTTCTTGTTGTCGACAGACATTATCACTCCTGCATTTCGGCAAGGCTCCGCCCCGCACGCAAAACGTCTCCGTCCGCGCGCCCCGTCGTTCGAAGCTCATGGTTTTAGAAAAAGCGGATTTCTCCGGCGCTATTGCACTCAAGCAACCCGCAAATGATGCGGCGCGGCAGGTTCACCGTCAATGAAATGGAATTTCGAATGTTGTCGGCGGAGCAGCTGAACTCTCCACGATCGCATCGCACGACGATGAAAGGATTTTTGCAGATATTGCGACGCAGGCGCGCAACGTCGCCGCATCGATTGCACCAAATTTGAGCGAATGCCGTTCATCAGCGCGATGTCTTCTACGCATAACGGTTCGGCGAGATCATCCTTGCTGCGCGCAGACTGATTTCAGTTTTCCGTTTCGTTGACGGCGCACGGCCGTCTCATAGACTTGATCGAACGCTGCCGTACCTCCCGCCGGGCAGCGAATGAATCGGAAAGAAACGGACATGCACAAACTCGCCCGCCCGGGCTCCCGCTATTCTCTCACCCGCCGCACCGCGACCGCCCTGATCACGGCGGTGATCACGCTGTCGACATCGGCCGCAGCGTTCGCGGCTGATGCGATCGTGCTGCGGGTTGGTGACCAGAAGGGCGGCAACCGCTCGCTGCTGGAGATATCCGGCCTCGCCAAGGACCTGCCCTACAAGATCGAGTGGTCGGAATTTCCGGCGGCTGCGCCGATCCTGGAGGCGATCAATGCCGGCGCGCTCGACGTCGGCTACACCGGTGACCTGTCGTTCCTGACGGTCTACGCGTCGGGCGCGCCGATCAAGGCGATCGGCGGCACGCGGTCCGATGCACGGACGCAGGCGATTTTGGTGCGCGGGGATTCGCCGATCAAGACGGCAGCCGATCTCAAAGGCAAGCGGCTCGCCGGCACGCGGGGCGGCTGGGGCCAGTTCCTGATCAACGCGACCTTGGAGAAGGCCGGCAGCAAAATCGAGGAGGCGACGTTCGCCCCACTCGGCCCGGTCGATGCCAAGATCGCGCTGCTCGCCGGCTCGATCGACGCCTGGGCGGTGTGGGAGCCCTACATCTCCTATGCCACGCTGAAGGATAAGGCGCGCGTCGTTGCCGACGGCGACGGTCTGACGCCGACCATCACCTTCATCGTCGCGTCCGACACCGCGATCGCGACCAAGCGCGCTGCGGTTCAGGACCTCGTGCAGCGACTCAACAAGGCGCGGCTGTGGTCACTCGACCATCTCGCAGAATATGCTGGGAGCACCGCCGAGCTGACCAAGCTGCCGGAAGACGTGCTGCTCGCCGCCTATACCGCGCAGAAGACATCGCCGATCGCGATCGACGAGGCCGTGGTGAAGGAAATACAGGCCGCCTCCGATCGCGCCACCCGCTACGGCATCCTCGGCAAGACGCTCGATGTCGGCAAGGCCGTCGACCGCAGTTTTACCGCAGCCGCAAGTTTGAACTAGCGCTTGCTTCACCTCCCCTTGCAAAGGGGAGGTCGGATTGCGCGCAGGCGCAATCCGGGTGGGGATCGGCTCTCTCCGCTAATGCCCGCGCCCGTGGAGAGCAACCCCCACCCCGCCCTCCCCCTTTCAGGGGGAGGGAGACGACCGAGATGCTCACCTGACGAAGTGCCTCACACCGCACCATCATGGAGGACCCCGATGCCCGGCCCGCTCCATCTCGCGATTATTGTCACGGCACACCTGCTCTGCATGACCTTGTTGGTCGCGCTGTCGGTTTGATAGCGTCTCTCCGGGACCTTGATCCATCGGAGAGAACAACAATGAACCTATCGATGAAAGACCGCGTCGCGGTGGTCACCGGCGGCAGCAAGGGCATCGGGATCGCGGTGGCGCGGCGGTTTGCCGAATCCGGCGCCAAGGTCGCGATCCTCGCCCGCGGTGCGGCCGACCTCGCCGCGGCGCGCGAGGCGCTCGCCAAGGACGGCCTCGTGGTACGGGATTACGTCTGCGACGTCGCGAAGGCCGCCGACATCAGCAAGGCCCATGACCAGATCGTAGCGGACCTCGGCAAGATCGACGTGCTGGTCAACAATGCCGGCACGGCGCGCACGCTGGCGTTCGAGAGCATCAGCGACGAGGCCTGGCAGGAGGACCTCGACCTGAAGCTGTTCGCCGCGATCCGCTTCAGCCGGCTGGTCTGGGGCGGCATGAAGCAGCGCAAATGGGGCCGCATCATCAACGTGCTCAACACCTTCGCCAAGGCGCCGGCCGGCAATTCCGCGCCGACTTCGGTGTCGCGCGCCGCGGGCATGGCACTGACCAAGGTGATGGCCAATGAAGGCGGCGAGCACAACATCCTGGTGAATGCGCTGCTTGTCGGCCTGATCATGAGCGATCAATGGGTCAAGCGGCATGCTGCCCAGGCGCCGGACACGGATTTCGGAGAATTCGCCAAGGGCCTTGCCAAGGGCACGCCGCTCGGCCGCATCGGCACGGCAGAGGAGTTCGCCAACCTCGCCTGCTTCCTGGCCTCGGAGCAAGGCTCCTACATCACCGGCACCGCCATCAATGTCGATGGTGGCCGGTCGCCGGTCGTCTAGCACTCCGGTGATCCAGAACTCCGGTCTGGCTTAACCAGGACCGGAGTTCCGGATGCTTGCTTCGGAGCGTTTCCACATGCGAGCCGGTGTCCATTTCGCTCGAACACTCTCGCGGGCAGGCAACCTACTGCGGCTGGCTAACGGCCCAAAAGCAAAAGGCCTCCGTCACCGGAGGCCTTCTATTCTTAAACCGCGTCCTTGGCGGCCTTGACCGGCCGTGCACGGACGATCTTCCGGGCCGGCTTGGCCTTGAACATCATCTCTTCGCCGGTGAAGGGGTTGGTGCCCTTGCGCGCCTTGGTCGCAGGCTTCTTGACGACCACGAACTTCGCGAAGCCGGGGACGAGGAACACCCCGGCCTTCTTCAGCTCCTTGTGGCCGACATCGACGAGCGAGTCCAAAACGTTCTTGACGTCGCGCTTGGAGAGTTCGGTGGTGGTCGCGATCTTCTCGATCACTTGCGACTTCGACAGTTGGGTAGCCATGGTTGCTCCATTGATTCTGGAGTGGGCACGATATGGCGGAAAACGCCGAGAAAAACAGTGTTTTCTGCACTCCCCACCACAATATCGCTGTGGACAGAGCCCGAATCAGGGTTTTTTCCAGTGTTTTTTCCAGTCAAGGCGCTTCCGACCCCTAAAATTACAGGCTTTGCGCCGCTTCGGGGCTCCCGAAACGCCCCCTCGAGAGAATCACTTGCCGCTTGTTGCGCCGCCGGCGCGCGACAATGTGGCGCGCAATCCGGGTTGCGACGTGCTGCGGCACGCCACTTCAGGTTTCGGAAACGATCCTCCAAAAGGCCGAGGCATTAGAAAATGACTCAGGTTCCCATTCCAAGGTAACATCGCAGACGGGCGCCACGACCGATCCGCTGGCCGCTCGATCCAAGCCTTTATGTATGTTCCGGAGACCCCGCGTATGGATTTGTCCCGCCTCGAGATCAACCGCCGCACGGCCCTTCTGACCTCGGCCGCGATTGCGGCCAACGTCATCAATCCGATGCGGGCCTTCGCGCAGGAGACCCCGCGCAAGGGCGGCGTGTTCAACGTCCATTACGGTGCCGAGCAGCGCCAGCTCAACCCGAGCATCCAGGCCTCGACCGGCGTCTACATCATCGGCGGCAAGATCCAGGAGAATCTGGTCGACCTCGACGCCAACGGCCAGCCGGTCGGCGTGCTCGCCGAGAGCTGGGAGGCGACACCGGACGGCAAGACCGTCACCTTCAAGCTGCGCAAGGGCATCACCTGGCACGACGGCAAGCCGTTCACCTCGGAGGACGTCGCCTTCACCGCGATGAACATGTGGAAGAAGATCCTCAACTACGGATCGACGCTGCAGCTGTTCCTCACGGCGGTCGATACGCCCGATCCGCAGACCGCGATCTTCCGCTACGAGCGGCCGATGCCGCTGAATTTGCTGCTCCGCGCCCTGCCCGACCTCGGCTATGTCTCGGCCAAGCATCTCTATGAGAGCGGCGACATCAGGCAGAACCCGACCAATCTGGCGCCGGTCGGCACCGGGCCGTTCAAATTCGTCAAATATGAGCGCGGGCAATACATCATCGCCGACCGCAACCCGGACTACTGGCGGCCGAACGCGCCCTATCTCGACCGCATCGTCTGGAAGGTGATCACCGACCGCGCCGCCGCGGCCGCGCAGATGGAGGCCGGCGAGCTGCACTACAGCCCGTTCTCGGGCCTGACGATCTCGGACATGGCGCGGCTCGGCAAGGACAAGCGCTTCATCGTTTCGACCAAGGGCAACGAGGGCAACGCCCGCACGAACACCATCGAGTTCAACTTCCGCCGCAAGGAATTGGCCGACATCCGGGTCCGCCGCGCCATCGCGCATGCGATCAACGTGCCGTTCTTCATCGAGAATTTCCTCGGCGATTTCGCCAAGCTCGGCACCGGGCCGATCCCGTCGACCTCGACCGATTTCTATCCCGGGCCGAACACGCCGCAATATCCCTACGACAAGGCCAAGGCGATCGCGCTGCTCGACGAGGCCGGCTTCAAGGCATCAGGCGGCAACCGCTTCGCGCTCAAGTTGTTGCCGGCGCCGTGGGGCGAGGACATCTCGCTGTGGTCGACCTTCATCCAGCAGTCGCTGGGCGAAGTCGGCATCCAGGTCGACATCGTGCGCAACGACGGCGGCGGCTTCCTCAAGCAGGTCTATGACGACCACGCCTTCGATCTCGCCACCGGCTGGCATCAGTACCGCAACGATCCCGCGGTCTCGACCACGGTGTGGTACCGCTCCGGCCAGCCCAAGGGCGCGCCGTGGACCAACCAGTGGGGCTGGGAGGACAAGACCGTCGATGCCACCATCGACAATGCCGCCACCGAGGTCGATCCGGTCAAGCGCAAGGCGCTCTATGCCGATTTCGTCAAGGAGGTGAACACCGAGCTGCCGGTCTGGATGCCGATCGAGCAGATCTTCGTCACCGTGATCACGGCCAAGGCGCGCAACCACTCCAACACGCCGCGCTGGGGCTCGACGAGCTGGCACGATCTTTGGCTTTCGGCGTGAGTTGGTCGCAATTTCAATCTCAACAAGCGCGAATCCATCCACACCGTCATTGCGAGGAGCGAAAGCGACGAAGCAATCCATCCTTCCGCGCGCGCTGCGCGATGGATTGCTTCGCTTCGCTCGCAATGACAGAGTAAAAGGCATGCGTATCCTGAGCCTTGCGGGGCGGCGGCTCGCCGCCTCTGTCCCGACCCTGTTCCTGATCCTGATCGGCGTGTTCCTGCTGTTGCAGCTCGCGCCGGGCGACACCGTCGATGCGCTGATGGCGCAGATGGGCGGCGGCGATGCCGCGACCGCCGAGGCGCTGCGCAAATTCTACGGGCTCGACCTCTCGGTTCCGGCGCAGCTCGGCAACTATCTATGGCACCTGGTGCGGCTCGATCTCGGCTTCTCCTCGATCTACGGCAAGCCGGTGGCGACCGTGATCCTGGAACGGCTGCCGCCGACCATCCTGCTGATGACGGCGTCATTGTCGTTCGCGTTCTTCTTCGGCCTGGTATTCGGCGTGATCGCCTCGCGCGGAGTCAACCGCTGGCCCGACACGCTGATCTCGACGCTCGGCCTGATCTTCTACGCCACCCCCTCGTTCTGGTTCGGGCTGATGGCGATCGTGGTGTTCTCGGTCTATCTGCAATGGCTGCCGCCGGGCGGTTTCGAGGACATCGGCACGGTGCAGACCGGGATCTGGCGCGTGCTCGACATCGCCGCGCATCTGGTGCTGCCGACCTTGACGCTCGGGCTGATCTTCCTTGCGATCTATCTGCGCATCATGCGGGCCTCGATGCTCGAGGTCTTGAATCTCGACTTCGTCCGCACCGCCCGCGCCAAGGGGCTCGACGAGACCCATGTCATCACCCGCCACGTGCTGCGCAACGCGCTGCTGCCGATGGTGACGCTGATCGGACTGCAGGCCGGCACCATGCTCGGCGGCTCGGTCGTGGTGGAGAGCGTGTTCTCCCTGCCCGGCCTCGGCCGCCTTGCTTATGAGTCGGTGGTGCAGCGCGACCTCAACACCCTGCTCGGCATCGTGTTCGTGTCGGCGCTGCTCGTCATATCAGTGAACTTCGTCGTCGACCTGCTCTACGCGCGGCTCGATCCACGCATCGCGGCGGAGGGCTGACGATGGACGCGGTGAAACGCTATTTCCGCAGCCCGGCCGCGGTGATCGGTCTGATCCTGCTGCTGCTCGTGATCGCGATGGCGATCAGCGCCGGCTTGCTCTATCCGCGCGATCCGCTCGCGCTGGCCGGCCGCCCGCTGATCTGGCCGTTCTCCAACCCGCGCTTCCTGCTCGGCACCGATAATTCCGGCCGCGACATCGCCGCGCAGATCTTCTACGGCGCGCGGATTTCGCTGCTGATCGGCGGGGTCGCCACCGTGATCGCGATCCTGATCGGCATCCTGGTCGGCGCCTTCGCCGGCTATTACGGCGGCTGGGTCGACAACGTCCTGATGCGGATCACCGAGGCGTTCCAAACCCTGCCGAACTTCGTGCTGCTGCTGGTGCTGGTCGCGGTGTTCGGCTCGACCCTGACCACGGTGACGATTGCGGTCGGTGTGGTGTCGTGGCCGGCGCCGGCGCGGCTGACCCGCGCCGAGTTCCTGTCGCTGCGCAACCGCGAATTCGTGCAGGCCGGCAAGACGCTCGGCATGAAGGACGTCCAGCTCATCCTCGGCGAGATCCTGCCCAACGCGCTGCCGCCCGTCATCGTCTATGCCAGCGTGGTGATGGCGGTCGCGATCCTCTTGGAGAGCGCGCTCGCATTCCTGAGGCTGTCAGATCCCAACGTCGCCTCCTGGGGCAATCTGATCGGGCTCGGCCGCGATGTGCTGCGGGTGCAATGGTACGTCTCGGCGATCCCCGGCATTGCGATCCTCGTCACGGTGCTCGCGGTGTCGCTGGTCGGCCAGGGCCTCAACGATGCGCTCAATCCGAGGCTGAAGAGCCGATGAGCGAGACCGTCCTTTCCCTCGACGCCCTGACGGTGCGCCTGCCCAAGGGTGCCGACCGGCCGCATGCGCTGTCCGACGTTTCGCTTTCAGTCGCGTCGAACGAAATCCTCTGCGTGGTCGGCGAATCCGGCTCCGGCAAGTCGATGATGGCCAACGCCATCATGCGGCTGCTGCCGAACGAGGTGACGATCGAACGCGGCCGGATGATGTTCGACGGCCGCGACCTCTGCGCCGCCGATCCGGCCGAGATGCGCGAGGTGCGCGGCGCCGGGATCGCGATGATCTTCCAGGAGCCGATGACCGCGCTCAACCCGCTGCGCACCATCGGCGACCAGATCGGCGAGATGTTTGCGATCCACACCGGCCTGTCGAAGGCCGAGATCAATGCGCGGGTGCAGGCCCTGCTCGAGGACGTCCGCATCCCCGACCCGAAGGCCGCGGCAAAGGCCTATCCGCACGAGCTGTCCGGCGGCCAGCGCCAGCGCGCCATGATCGCGATGGCGCTCGCGCTCGACCCGAAGCTTTTGATCGCGGACGAGCCGACCACCGCGCTCGACGTCACGACGCAGGCGCAGATCCTGAAGCTGATCCGCGATCTGCAGCAGCGCAAGAAGACGGCGGTGCTGTTCATCACCCATGATTTCGGCGTGGTCGCCAAGATCGCCGACCGCGTCGTGGTGATGCAGCACGGCGCGATCGTCGAGCAGGGCACGGCCGACGCGGTGCTGAACGATCCGCAGCATGCCTACACCAGGCAGCTGATCGCAGCCGTGCCGCCGCTGACGGCGCCGCCGCCGCGCATCCTGTCCGGCAAGGACATCCTGACTATCGACGGGGTTTCAAAAACCTACCGCACCGGCGGCTTCCTCGGCCGCGGCGCGCGGATCACCGAAGCGGTCAAGAACGTCTCGCTGCATTTGCCGCGCGGCGCGACGCTCGGCATCGTCGGCGAATCCGGTTCGGGCAAATCGACGCTGGCACGCTGCATCGTGCGGCTGATCGATCCCGACACCGGCTCGATCGTGCTCAACGGCAAGGACTGGGCGAAGCTCGGCCGCGACGATGTCAGGCGCGAGACCCGCCACATCCAGATGGTGTTCCAGGATCCGTTCGCCTCGCTCAATCCGCGCCGCAAGGCGGCCGAGTTGGTGGCGCAGGGACCGATCGTGCACGGCGCCGACCGCGCGACCGCGATCGCGGAAGCACGAAAACTGTTCGAGCTGGTCGGGCTCGACCCGTCCGCCGGCGACCGCTACCCGCACGAATTCTCCGGCGGCCAGCGCCAGCGCATCGGGCTGGCGCGAGCGCTGGCGTTGAAACCGGACGTGCTGGTCGCGGACGAGCCGGTCTCGGCGCTCGACGTCTCGGTGCAGGCGCAGGTCTTGAGGCTGCTCGCCGAACTGCGCCAGCAGCTCGGCCTCTCCATCATCTTCATCACCCACGACCTGCGCGTGGCCGCGCAGATCTGCGATGTCGTCGCCGTGATGAAGGACGGCGCCGTGGTCGAGCAAGGGCTGACCGCCGAGGTGTTCGGCAAGCCGCAGCATCCCTACACGCAGGCGCTGCTGTCGGCGATTCCCGGCGGCAAGTTCGCGCGCGAGCACTCCACAGCCGCCGAGTAGCCGGGGACGTGGGGCACGCAAAGCGCCATACTCCGCCGCTTGCGGCTTGGCTCACCGCGCAGCCGGAAACGCTTCAGCAAGCCTGACACCGTATCGCGGAAGCCGATCATACCACGGTCCGGTTCCCGGGTCTCGTGCTAGACTTAGAGACGCGTTACGATCTCCGACCGCGCGGGCGGTGCGTTGGGAAGCGGTTTGGCGGTTGCCGGAGCGGTCGTCCGGCCGACTGGCTCCCTCTCGAACGGGGACTTAGGCTCGCCGGGTCAAGTTGATATTCGCTCCGGCGCGCCCAAAAGGTGATTAATTTTATCCTGAAGGTGTCGTTCCGGCTTTCGCTTGCTCGACTGGCTGTTGGCGATTCAGCCCATGCAGAGGAGCAACGAAAATGCAGTATCTGTTGAAGCAACGAATTATCGAAAGTAACGGTATCCACCTCAATATCGCTGAGCAGGGCGAAGGACCGGTCGCATTGCTGGCCCATGGCTGGCCCGAATCCTGGTACTCGTGGCGACATCAATTGGGCGCCCTTGCCGCAGCGGGCTTCCACGCCGTAGCCCCGGATATGCGCGGCTATGGCAAGAGCGACGCGCCCGAGGCGATCGACAAATACACGCTGTTTCATCTCATCGGCGATATGGTCGGCGTTCTCGACGCTCTCGAGGCAGAGAAGGCGGTAATTGTCGGTCACGACTGGGGGGCTATCGTCGCTTGGCAGGCGGCGCTGCTGCGGCCAGACCGCTTCAGGGCTGTGGCGGCTATGAGCGTCCCGTTCTATCCACGGGGCATATCGCTTCGAACCGCGCTCATGCCGCGCACGGAACACGCGCGGTTCTACATGCTTTACTTCCAGGAGCCAGGACTCGCCGAAGCGGAGTTCGGACGCGATCCGCGGACCACTTTACGCAACCTGCTGTTTGCTGGGTCGGGCGATGGTGTGGCACTCGCACGAGCCGTCCAGGCAAGCGGCGGGCCGTCAGAAAATTTCGCTATGGTCCCGAACGGCGGTGAATCCCTGCGAGGTTCCGGCGCACCGGCAGCATTGCCGTCTTGGATCACCGAAACGGACATCGACTTTTATGGACAGGAATTCAGGCGAACCGGCTTCCGCGGAGGCCTGAACTATTATCGCAACATCGATCGAAACTGGGAACTGCTCGGCGCGATGGCGGGCCTGCGGGTTTCGGTGCCAGCGTTATTTATGGCCGGCGATCACGACCTGGTGATTTCCTTTCCCGGCACCGAACAGGTGCTCGCCAACCTCAAAAACCTCGTTCCCGGTTTGCGCGGTATTAAGCTGCTGGCAGGCTGCGGCCATTGGACCCAACAGGAGCGGCCTGAAGAGGTCAATGCCGCGCTCTTGGAATTTCTTAAATCGCTGCCGGATCACGGATGACGGAGCATGATCCGGACCGAGTTAGCGCAAAGTGTATGGCGGTTTTCCGAAAAGCATGCCCTCGGGCCCGACCCGAGGGATCATGCTCCGACAAAAACATGGAGCGGGATGACGATTCAAAGAAACGTCATCCCGCTCTAGGACGCGCGGGTGAGAAAAATCGGCAATCCCCGCTTGTTGCCATAGCTGGGCCGGTAGCGCGTCGTGTTGTATGTGCTGGCGACGTCCAGTTTGCGCGGCCCAAGCCTGGCGTCGGGGATGGGCACGAGGTCGTAGCGGCCATCGACCAGCGCCGACATGAGGCCGGACTTGCCTTCCAGGATGGCATCGTAGGCCATGTTGCCGAACGTCAGGGCGACAAGCTTGTCGATGAAGTCGGGATCACCCGATCGCAGATCGTAGGTGAGGTCGGAAACGATGGTCTCCTCGCCCGCGCGACGCTTGATCTCGTCGGCAAGCGCTTCGGCCACGCTCGCCTTCTTGCGGTGACCGTAGGCGTCAGGCTCGCCGTATTCCTGCACCTTGTAACCTTCCCACTCGGCCCCCTCGCTGAGGACGATCAGCGCATAATTGCTCGGGTTACCGCGCTTGTCCTCAATCAGCAACTGGATCAGTCTATCGAGATTGACCTTGAATTCGGGTATGGCGCATCGGATCGAGGTCGCGTACGCGGTGTAGAGCGCGGTAAATCCGGCATCGCGGCCGAAGATCCGGAAAATGCCGATCCGTTCGTGCGACCCGACCGTGGTGCGTTGTCGCTGGATGGCATCGCTGGCGCGGGTGATCGCGGTCGAAAATCCGATGCAATACTCGGTGTTGCGGACGTCGTTGTCCATCGTCTTCGGAATGGCGATGATCTTGACGCCGAGTCCGTTCAGCTTGTCCGCGTAGCTCAGCGTATCATCGCCGCCGATCGCGATCAGGTGCTCGATACCAAGCTCCGAGAGGTTCGTCAGCACCTGCTTGGTGAGGTCCCATGTCCCGGTTGCGGTACCGTCCTTGCTACTTGCCGAGAGTGGCAGGTCCTGGCCCGCGAGATGATCGGGTAGCTTTTTCATCTTGGATGGGTTGGTGCGGCTCGAGTGGAGCACGGTGCCGCCGCGCCGGTCGATGACGCGGGTATTTTCGCGGTTCAGCGGGATGATGTAGTGGGACTTGCTCGCCGGGTCGTCGAGGTTCAGGTGTGTGAGGGCCTCCCAGCCGCGGCGGAGACCGACAACCTCGATGTCGTCCTCGCTGCCGCGATATGTCACGCTCTTGATCACCGCGTTGAGGCCGGGCACGTCACCGCCGCCCGTGAGAATACCAATGCGCTTCCTCGCCATGCCCACCTCCCAGGACTCGGTATATGGCAATAACGCCTGCGTCGCGTCGGGGTTTCCACAACACTATCCGCCAACGGCGGAATCCTCGTGATCGCGGCGCTCCACCGGACCAGTTTGGGCTCCCATTCTTCGAAGCGCAACGTTGGTCCGCGCTCACCTTGACCGGCGCGAGGCGAGGAGACGCTCCGCCCAGCGCAGCAACTCGAAGCGATCGCCCCTGACCAGGTCCTGCGCATCGCGCTGCCGGTACAGCACCAGCATCCAGGGCGCGAGCTTGCGCAGCAATCCATGCGCCACGTACTGCACCGGCTCGGTGAACGGCAACGCCAGCTCGCTGTCCGGCACGCCCTGCACGGCCTTCGCCAATTCGCGGCCGAGCGGGATCGTCAGCGCGACGGCGCGGCCGTTGCATCCGGTCCAGCCGTAAGCGTTCGGTCCCAGCTTGTGCATGCGGGGCAGGAAATCCGCGGTCATCCCGACATAGCCGTTCCAGACATAGTCGAAGGAGACATCACCGATCTGCGGCCACAGCCGCTGCAACCGCTCGGTCACCCGCGCCTTCAGCCGCCCGGTCTTGTCGCCCGGGCCGAGCACGGCGCCGCCGGTGACGAGGCGATTGCGGGCGTCGTAACGCGCAAAATACAGCTCGCCATGGGTGTCCGACATCGCCTGCCGGCCGGGGATGATGGTCTTGCGGACATTGTCCGACAGCGGCTGCGTCGCCATCTGCCAGGACAGCACCGGCATCACCTCGGTCGCGATCTCGGGCACCAGCGATTTTGCGAACTCACCGCTATAGGCGTTGGTGGCGACGACCAGCGCACGGCCGGAGATCTCGCCCTTCCCGGTCTTCACCACCCAGCGATCGCCGCGGCGCTCGAAGGCGAGCGCAGGCGAACGGGCATAAATCCGCGCACCGAGGCCGAGCACGGTGCGCGCAAGGCCGCGCGCCAGCGCCAACGGATTGACGTGACCGCCGGTCCTGTTCCAGAAACCGCCGTACCAGGCGTCAGAGCCGAGCATGTCCCTCGTCTGATCGCGCGACAGCAACTCGACCGGTGCGCCGAATTTGGACCATTGCTGCACCCGCCGCTCGGCGATCTTGATCCGGCCCGGCGAATGCACCGGCTGCACCCAGCCGGCCTGCTCCTGTTCGGCCTCGATATTGTAGCGCTTGACGACCTCGAACAGCATGGACGCGCTGTCGCGCAGCATCGCGACGAAGCGCTCGCCGGCCGCGCCGTGCCGCTTGATGATGTCGTCGGGATCGGGGCGCGACAGCGTCGGGATCACCTGGCCGTTGTTGCGGCCCGAGGCGCCCCAGCCCGGCTCCGCAGCCTCGACGATCGCGACGTCGACATTGGCCTCGCGCAGATGCAGTGCAGTCGACAGGCCCGTGAAGCCGCCGCCGATGATGACGACGTCGGCCTGCTGCGCGCCGGTCAGTTCAGGGCAGTCAGGGCCGGATGGCGTCGCTGCGGCCCAGAGCGAATTGGGCCAGCGCACGGCATTGCTGCTCATCATGATCCTTTCTTGCGGGTGCCCGGTCATTCTGCTTAGCTTTAGAGCATGATCCGGAAAAGTGCGTAGCGGTTTTCCGAAAGAGATCATGCTCGAGCAACGTCTCTTATTCCAGCCGGGAAGACAACACGTGGCACTCAAGAACGTCATCGGAATCGATCACGCCGTGGTCATGGTCAAGGACCTCGACAAGGCCGCCGAGAATTACAAGCGGCTCGGCTTCACCGTATCGCCGCGCGGCACCCATAGCGCGCACATGGGATCGGGCAACTACACCATCATGTTCGACCCCGACTACATGGAATTGCTCGGCGTGCTGACGCCGACCGAACACAATGCGCCGGCGCGCGCCTTCCTCGAGAAGCGCGGCGAGGGCATCGAACGGATCGCGTTCACCGCGGTGGATTCCGCCGCCGGTGCCGAGGAGATCCGCGCGCGCGGCTATGCGCCGATCGGGCCGACCGATTTCGAGCGCCCGGTGACGCTCCCGAACGGCACGGTCTCCGCAGCGAAATTCCGCACCTTCCAGTGGCCGACCGCGGAGGCGCCCGGCGGCGTGCGCATCTTCGCCTGCCAGCACAAGACCCGCGAGACGGTGTGGATCCCTGAACTGATGACGCACGCCAATGGGGCAAAACGTCTCAAGCAGGTGCTGATCGTCTCGCCCGATCCCGCAACCGACGCCGGCCATCTGTCGAAGATGATCGACATCGCAATCAGGAACGACGCCGATGGCGCGGTTGTGGTGCCGTCCGGCGGCGACCGCGCCGACTTCGTGTTCCTGACCAGGGAGCAACTCGGCAAGCGGTATCCCGGCGTATCGCTGGATGGCCTGTCCGAGCGCGGTGGCGCCGGCCTCGTGATCGCGGCCGATCTTGCCTTAACCGAGAAGGCGCTCGGCGCAACCGGCGTGAAGAGCAGTGGCGGCATCACCGTGCCGCCGGCTGCCGCGAACGGCACCCTGCTCGCCTTCGTCAAGGCATAGTTGCCATTTTCCCGTCATCCTGAGGAGCGCGTCTCGAAGGATAGACGGCCCGGCTGATGGCCGTACATCCTTCGAGGCTCGCTCCGCTCGCACCTCAGGATGACGGGTTTAGGAGGATGCGCGCCGCTGCATTATGCAGCGGCGCCGTGCGTGCCGGCTTTGGCGCACGCGTTGAGCCGCTTGAGCATCGATGCGATTTTCGATCGCATCAATGCTGTTACTGCATCGATTGACGTACGATCCGTCCGCAAAACCGCTGTTCACTTTTCCGGATCATGCTCTAGTATCTCTTCCAAACAAGAAAATCGTCCTGGGGAGAGCAACATGTCGCATCACCTGATCTCGCGCCGGCAGATGCTGGCGGGCACGGCCGCCGCGGGTGCGGTCGGATTGACCGGATTTCCGGCGCGCGCCGAGGTCAACTGGAAGAAATATTCCGGCACCACGCTCGAAGTCAGCCTCGCCAAGGGACCGCGCGGCGACAATCTGCAAAAATACATCAAGGAATTCACCGAGCTCACCGGCATCAAGGTCGAATCGGAACAGGTCCCCGAGCAGCAGCAGCGCCAGAAATGCGTGATCGAGCTGTCGTCGGGCAGACCGAGCTTCGACGTCGTGCACCTCAGTTATCACGTGCAGAAGCGGCAATTCGAGAAGGCCGGCTGGCTCGCCGACATGTCGCCCTATCTCAGGGATCCGAGCATGACGTTGCCGGACCTCGTCGAGAGCGATTTCTCCGCGGCCGGCCTGCAATATGCGCGCAACGACAAGGGCCAGATGCTGTCGCTGCCGTGGTCGGTCGACTATTTCATCCTCTACTACAACAAGGAGCAGTTCCAGAAGAAGGGCGTTGAGGTCCCCAAGACGCTGGACGAGATGGTGGTCGCCGCCGAGAAGCTGACCGACCCGAAGGAAGGCGTCTACGGCTTCGTCGGCCGCGGCCTGCGCAACGCCAACATGGCGATGTGGACCAACTTCTATCTGAACTATGGCGGCGAATTCCTCGATGCCAAGGGCAACATCCTGACCGATGGCCCCGAGGCGATTGAGGCCACCAAGCTCTATCAGCGGCTGCTGACGAAATGCGCGCCGCCCGGCGTCGCCGGCTTCAACTGGATGGAGTCGATGGCCTCCTTCACCCAAGGCAGGTCGGCGATGTGGATCGACGCCGACGGCTGGGCGCCGCCGCTGGAAGACCCGGCCGCCTCGCGCGTCGTCGGCAAGGTCGGATATACGCTGGTGCCGGCCGGCCCGAAGGGCAAGTTCTCGTCGACCTATGGCGACGGCGTCGGCATCGCGGCCGCGAGCAAGAACAAGGAAGCCGCCTATCTGCTCTGCCAATGGGTGGTCTCGCGCGGACAGGGCGCGCGCCTGCTGCAAGCCGGCGGCGGCGTGCCGTTCCGCAACTCGATCGTCGACGATGCCGAGGTCGCCAAGGGCGTCAAGACCAAGGAATGGCTGCAGTCGGTGGTGGACTCGGCCAAGATCTCCAAGCTCGGCCTGCCCGTCATCATCCCGGTCGCCGAATTCCGCGACATCGTCGGTGCCGCGCTGACCGCGACGCTGTCGGGCGCCGATCCCGCCACCGAGCTGAAGAAGGCGCACGAGCAGTTCCGCCCCATCCTGGAGCGTAGCGAAAAAGCGTGAGCGTGGTGACACAAGCCTCGCCGGCCGCAACCGAGGATGTTGCGCCGGCGCGTGAATGGCGTCCGCCGTCCTATTGGCCGTTCGTGATCCCGGCGCTCGTCGTGGTGCTGGCGGTGATCGTGTTTCCGTGGGTGTTCACGATCTGGATGAGCCTGCAGGAATGGAAGGTCGGCTCGCCGACCGTCTTCGTAGGCCTCGCCAACTATCTGCGGCTGCCGACCGATCCGCGCTTCGTCGAGGCGGTCGGGCATACGCTGTCCTACACCGCGCTGTCGGTGCTGCTGCCGCTGGTGTTCGGCACGCTGGCGGCGGTGGTGTTTCACCAGAAATTCGCCGCGCGCGGTTTCCTGCGTGGCATCTTCATCATGCCGATGATGGCCACTCCCGTGGCGATCGCGCTGGTGTGGACCATGATGTTCCACCCGCAGCTCGGCGTGCTGAACTATCTGCTCTCGCTGGTCGGCCTGCCGCCGCAGCTCTGGGTGTTCAACCCGACGACGGTGATTCCGTCGCTGGTGCTGGTCGAGACCTGGCAATGGACGCCGCTGGTGATGCTGATCGTGCTCGGCGGCCTCGCCGCGATCCCGACCGAGCCGTATGAGAGCGCGCAGATCGACGGCGCCAATTTCTGGCAGGTATTCCGCTTCATCACGCTGCCGCTGATCATGCCGTTCCTGTTCATCGCCGGCATGATCCGCATGATCGACGCGGTGAAGAGCTTCGACATCATCTTCGCGATCACCCAGGGCGGACCGGGCTCGGCGTCGGAAACCATCAACGTCTATCTCTACAGCGTCGCCTTCGTCTATTACGACCTCGGCTACGGCTCGGCAATCGCGGTGGTGTTCTTCCTGCTGATCGTGGCGCTGGCGGCGCTGCTGCTCTACTTGCGCAAGCGCCTGCTGTGGACGTCGGAGCTCGGGGGCGAGGCATGAACCCGCGTCAGATCCTCGGCCAGATCGGACTGTGGCTGTCGGTGTTCGTCATCGTCTCGCCGGCGATCCTGTTCTTCCTCTGGATGGCCTCGCTGTCGCTGAAATTCGAAATCGACAACGCCTCCTATCCGCCGGTGTTCTTCCCGGAGCATATCGCCTGGAAAAACTACGCCGACGTGTTCGCCTCCAACCGCTTCCTGACCTATTTCACCAACAGCCTCGTCGTCACCGGCTGCGCCACGGCGCTTGCGATGCTGGTCGGCGTGCCCGCCGGCTACGGCATTGCGCGGATGGCCGCGCACAAATCGGCGATCGTGATCCTGATCGCGCGCATCACGCCGGGCCTGTCGTATCTGATCCCGCTGTTCCTGCTGTTCCAGTGGCTCGGCCTGCTCGGCACGCTGGTGCCGCAGATCATCATCCACCTCGTGGTCACGGTGCCGATCGTGATCTGGATCATGATCGGCTATTTCGAGACCACGCCGCTGGAGCTGGAGGAAGCCGCGCTGATCGACGGCGCGACGCGCTGGCAGGTGTTCCGCCATGTCGCGCTGCCGATCGCGAGGCCCGGCCTTGCGGTCGCCTTCATCCTCGCGGTGATCTTCTCATGGAACAACTTCGTCTTCGGCATCGTGCTGGCCGGGCGCGAGACCCGCACGCTGCCGGTCGCGGTCTACAACATGATCTCGTTCGACCAACTGAGCTGGGGCCCGCTCGCCGCCGCCGCATTGATCGTGACGGCGCCTGTGCTGCTGCTCACCGTGCTGGCGCAGCGGCAGATCGTCGCCGGGCTTACCGCCGGCGCGGTGAAGGGCGGCTAGGCACGCCTGCCGAACGACGTCCGCATCATCGTCAGAAGCGGACAAGAGAGGCGCACTTGGTCATGTCGCCAAGGGGCCAAAAGCGGAAGAACCTGGTTGGGACCTAGGTCGGGGCACCGCACGAGCTCGACCTGCACATCTCCTCTTCATCGTCCCTGCTTTGCTCGGCCATTCCAGATCGCGACCGCACCCGCGAGCAACACAGCGGCCGATATCACCAGCGAGACATGTGCGCCTGCAATGAACGCGTCGTCCCCTCCGACCAGCGAGCCGAACAGGGCAACACCAAGCACGCTGCCTGTTTGCCGCGTCGCGTTCAGCACGCCCGCGGCGATGCCGGATCGCGACTTCTCGACACTGCCGAGCAACGTGGAGGTCAAGGACGGCACGAGCAGGCCGAGCCCGCCGCCGAGGACCATGAGCTGAGCGCCGATCGCGGCGTAGCTCGTGCCTGCGGCGATGGGCAGCAGTGCAACGCAGCCCGCGGCCGTGATCACGCAAGCCAGCGCAATGGTTTGCGGCGCGCCGAGGCGCTCGCTGACCGACGCGGTGATGAGGTTGGCGGGCAGCACCATGCCCATCATGGGCACGAAGGCGAGGCCCGTTGCGAACGGCGACCAGCCATTGACCTCCTGGAAGTAGAGACTGAGCACGAAGATCAGGCCGTAGAAGGCGATGTTGAAGAGGAGCCCGACCAGCGCGGTCAGCGCGAACATGCGATGGCGGAACAGCGATAGCGGCAGCATCGGTTGTGGCGCGCGCGCCTCACGCCATACGAACAGGAGTCCGATCACGGCCGCTGCCGCGAAGCCCATAATGACGAGCGGATGGCTCCAGCCGAGAGCGCCGCCTTCGATCAGAGCGCCGGCAAGCGTGCCGAGGGTTGCGATCGCCGCGATCTGTCCCGGCAGATCGATCTCGCGCTGCGCCAGCCGCGGCGTCTCCTCGGCATAGCGCCAGGCGAGCCAGAGGCCGGCGGCGCCAATCGGCAGGTTGACGAGAAAGATCGCGCGCCATCCGACCAGCGCGATCAGCGCCCCGCCGACGAACGGCCCCGAAGTCAGTGCGACGCTCGCACCTGCAGCCCAGAAGCCGACCGCGCGGCCGCGCGCCCTCGGATCGGTATAGGCGTGATTGAGCAGCGTCAGCGAGTTCGGTACCAGGATCGCCGCCGCCAGGCCCTGCACGGAGCGTGCGGCGATCAGGAACATCGCCGACGGGGCCAGTGCGCAGGCCAGCGAAGCCAACGTAAAGATTGCAAAGCCACCTATGAATATCCGTTTGGCGCCAACGCGGTCACCGAGCGCGCCGGAGGTCAGAATGAAGGCGGCGAACGCGATGGTATAGGCCGTCACCACCCATTGCAGTTCGGCGACGCTACCGCCGAGCGAGGTGCCGATGCTGCTCAGCGCAGTATTGACGATGGTGATATCGAGCTGCACCACGCCAAGGCCGAGGCTCGTCGCGGCAAGCGCCAGCGCCGTCGCGAGAGGCGAACGGGACGACGTGTTGCCGGTGCCGGCCTGTTCCGGCCGCCTCGTGTCGAGCGAAGTTGTTTGCATTGATCATACTCAGTTTTCTGTGAGAATTTGGCGGCTCGGAAAAGCCCGCTTTGCGATCATCATTCGATGCCGATCGAATATTCGGAGCCGCGGGGGACGATATCCTTCGCCTATCGCGGCACTTGCTTTCGCCGGGCCTATCGGCGTCGAGGCAACTTATGTCCGGTGATCGAACCAGTCTCGCGGAAACACTACGGTCTTGGCCGAAGTATTCGTGCTTGGCGCTGCGTCCTCGTCGAGGTAGGAGAAACACATGGACACGGGACCCAAAATCGCCCAAGTCGCGGCACTCATCGGCGATCCGGCGCGCGCCAATATGCTTAGCGCGCTGATGGATGGTCGAACGTTGACCGCCTCGGAACTCGCCTATGTATCTGGCGTGGCGCCGCAGACAGCGAGCGGCCATCTTGCCAAACTCAGCGACGCCGGATTGCTCGGGCTCGAAAAGCGGGGCCGCCGACGATATTTTCGCCTGGCCTCTCCGGCCGTCGCGCGCGTGCTGGAAGGTCTCATGGTGGTGGCGCAGGAAGGCCCTGCCCGGCAGCGCAATCTCTGGCGCGGCGGAGAGACGCTCCGACACGCGCGCACGTGCTACGACCACATGGCCGGCCGCATCGCCGTCGCAATCGCCGATCGACTGGTCCAACAGTCGTTCATTCTGCTCGATGAGGATGGCGGACAACTCACCGATGCTGGTCGGTCATTCTTCGATGAGGTCGGCGTCGATCTTCGCCTCACCTCCAAGCGCCGAGTGTTCTGCCGACCTTGTCTCGACTGGAGCGAGCGTCGGCCGCATCTGGCCGGGGCGGTGGGCGCTGCTATTCTTCGTCACGCCTTCGAGCACGATTGGGTCGAGCATGTCCGGGATAGCCGCGCGCTCGTCGTGACTCCTGCTGGCGTTAGAGAACTCGCCACAGCGTTCGGCATTAGGGGCGCGCCCCCAACGGACGGCCGCGATGGGCCCGTAGCATCACTGTCCCGAAGCCGGGTAACGGTTATCCCGGTTGAGTCGGCGTCCCTTGGACGGAGGTAGCATCAGCCGCTTCGACCGCGGTTACTGTCCGTGTCTCTGCGGCTTGGAGAACTGTTTGAACTACGTGATCGAATTCGACATCTCCGGGCTCGCAAGGCGAGCCGACGCGGCCTCCGAGAACAACCGCACCCGGCGCCATCACGTCTGAGGACGCTGAAATCTACATCTTGTCGATGATCGACGAAACGCCGGCTTCGGACGCGCTATCCTTGGCCGCCGCAGCAACAATCGCGGGGATGACGTCCTCGGCACGATCAACGACAATCGGTTGAAGCAGGTGGTCTCTGTGAAGGAAGCCTGCGCTGCGTATGTGGTCCAGCATAGCCATCATCGGCGTCCAAAAACCTTTGATGTTCACCAGGACCATCGGCTTGCGGTGCTGCCCAAGCTGGGCCCACGTCATGATTTCCACGATTTCTTCGACGGTGCCGATGCCGCCCGGAAGCGCCACGAAGGCATCAGAACGCTCGAACATTCTGTGCTTGCGCTCGTGCATGGTGTCGGTGATCGTCAAGTCTTCGAACATCTCGAGCGCATCGGTCGTCGTTTCCCAGTTTGTGAGAAATCTCGGAATGATCGCGCCGACCTTGCCGCCGTTATTCAGTGTGCCGCGCGCGACCGCGCCCATCACACCATGGGTTCCGCCGCCGTAGATCAGCGTCAATCCCGATGCGGCAAGGGCGTGTCCCAAGCGTTCGCCTGCCTCAACGTAGGCAGCATCGTGACCGGGCGAGGAACCGCAATAGACGCAGACTGCTTTGATCTTGTTCATGTGGCGGATAAACGCGAAGCACAGCCATAGCGTCAAGCTTGTTCTTGCTCGCCAGGGTCCGCCTTGGGACACCGCCACGTCGCAGGAACGCGCCCTATTGGCGGCCGCAGCCGGGTCGTGTACCCATAGAATGAGAGGCCGAGAAAGGCGCGGGTGATGTTCCGCTCATCCTCCAACCGTTGCCCAAAGCGTGCATCGCGGAAGCTCCAGCCGGGTCATGAGCCGACGGACGTCCGGACCAAAGTCATTCGGCAACTTCTGCTTCCTGAACGTCCCCTCGCCTTCCTCCGCCGTCAGATCGTCGAGCCGCTCGATACCGGCCGGGCGACAGGCCGTGGCGCCGATGGAACAGTTTCGAAAACGCCGCCGCTGTCTCGTAACCGACCCGGCTCGCAATTCGTGCGATCGGCTCGTCGCTGGTCTCAAGCAGGAACGCCGCTTCTGCCATCCTGCGTTCGATGACGTAACGATGCATGGACTGGCCGACGAGCCTGGTGAAACGGGCTGAAAATGCCGAACGGCCGAGCCCCACGCGCTGGCCGAGGTCGCTCAGCGTCCAGGGCCGCTCCGGGTTTTCGTGAATCAGCTTGAGCGCTGGTCCGATATGCGGATCAGAGATGGCCCCGAGCCAGCCGCCTTGTCCGGGACTGAGAGACGCGATCCAGCTTCGGAGCACCTCGACAAAGAGGACTTCCGTCAATCGCGAAAGCGCGACGCGTTGACCGGGACGCTCGGTCGCGGACTCGGTCATCAAGCGGCGCAGGATTGCTTCAAGCCAACCACTGTCCGCCGATGGCTTCAGCAAGAGCACGGGTGGAAGCAACTCCAGCACGTTGCCAAACAGCGGCCGCGACACCGTGAAATTGCCGCAGAGCATGGCCGAGAGCGGCTTTGCACGGCCACCGTGACGAACGAAGCCAAGACGCGGTGACGATCGATCGATATCGATAATCCGCAGAGGCTCGGCCCGGCGATCCGAATAAAACACATGGGGCTCTCCGCGCGTGACGACGACAAAGTCGCCCCCCGTCATCTGGATGTCCTGCCCCTGTCCGACCGCAAGGGTCGCTGAGCCCTGGCTGAGATAGTGAAACAGAGCGTAGGGACGCTCCGGCAGCTCAAGACGCCAGGGATGGCCCAGCTCGAAGTGAAAGAGCAGCGTCCCGCTGAGACGAACGCGATCCAGCACCTGGGCGAGGATGTCCATGCCGCCGAGATTAGACCTGCGGACGATCGGACACAACATCCGGACGATTGATCTCTATCGTCCGAAAGGGCCGTGGAATAGGTCATGTCACCGCGGGCCGACGTCACGTGCGGCAACCATTTCGCCAGCGGCAGATGGAGAACCGCGACCTTGCTGGAAACGCCTGCCCATCCCCCCGGACCATGTTCGTCCGATACGCCAACAGGAACAATCGATGCGAAATCTCCTCCTCTCAGCCGCCACCATCCTCCTGGCCGGATCGACAATGGTCGGCGCGGCCAATTCCGCCGAACTGCCCAAGGGGGCGGCCCACAACATCGTGCTCGTGCACGGCGCTTTCGTGGACCAGACGAGCTGGCAGCCGGTTGCCGATATTCTCACGAAGAAGGGCTACAACGTCACGCTCGTCGAAAATCCGCTCACCTCCCTTGCCGCCGACGTCGATGCGACCAAACAGGCGCTCGCGAAGCAGGACGGCAAGACCGTTCTGGTCGGCCACTCATGGGGCGGCGTGGTGATCACGCAAGCCGGCAACGATCCCAAGGTGTCGGCGCTGGTCTATGTTTCCGCCTTCGCGCCGGAGGTCGGCGAATCCCTGGCGTCACTGGCAAAGGCGGGCCCGTCGACGGAAGGCGGCAATGCGATCCATCCCGACGCGAAGGGCAATCTGTACATCGATCCCAAGGTGTTTCCGTCGGCTGTCGCGGCCGACCTGCCGCCGGAAATCGCTGCGCACCTGGCCAACTCGCAGCTTCCGTTGAACCACGTTGCGTTCGAAGCCCCCGTCGACATTGCGGCCTGGCACGACAAGCCGACGTTCTACGTCATCAGCACGAAGGACAAAGTCATCGCGCCGCAGGCCCAGAAGTCGTTCGCAGCCAGGATGAAGGCGCAGACGACGGAAGTCGCCGGCAGCCATGCCTCGCTCGTCGTCCATGCGAAGCAAGTCGCTGAGGTCATCGAAAAGGCAGCGCTCGCGAAGTGAGGGTACCGCTCCCGGCGCTTTCGCGCCGGGAGCACGCCTGCTCGCTCACGGGAATGCAGAACGCATCGGACCGCGATAGCGCAAGCCAGCCGACGCCGCCGAAGCGCCAGCGACCTCTTGGAGGAAAGTCCCGGTCGCTGCGCCACACCGGTCTCCCCACTCGATCATCTTATGCCAGGCATCCGGAGGATGACATGACTCAACTCGACATCGCGAGCCAACACGCCGCCACGCTCGAAGCCGCGCCGACCCGTTACATCGAAGGCCACGGAATACGCTTCGCCTATCGCCGCCTCGGCCCGGCTACCGGAACGCCGCTGGTTCTCCTGCAGCACTTCTCGGGCAACATCGATGCATGGGATCCCTCAGTCGTCAACGCTCTCGCCACGGATCGCCCGGTCATCGCGTTCGACAACGCCGGCGTCGGTCGCTCGACCGGCCAAACGCCTGACAATATCGCAGCGATGGCGAAGGATGCAGTTGCTTTCATCGATCTGCTCGGCATTTCCGAGGTCGACCTGCTGGGCTTTTCTCTCGGCGGCTGCGTCGCCCAACAGATCGCCGCCGATCACGGACGGCTGGTCCGCAAGCTCATTCTCGTGGGCACCGCGCCGAAAGGCGGAGAGGAACATCTGCTAGCTGTCCTGCATCAAGCGTTTTCCCAAGCCGATGCGCCGGACCCCCGCCTGCCGCTGTTCTTCACGAATTCGTCGGCCAGCCGGTCGTCGGGCCTGTCATTCCTGGCGCGGACGAAGCTACGTAAAGACGATCGGGACACCGATAACGGCAGCGCGGTAACCGATCCGCAGGCCAAGGCGTTGATCACCTGGTGCGCCACGCCTGATCCTGAGCACGCCATTCTGCGCGCCATCCGTCAGCCCGCTCTTGTGGTCAGCGGCAGCCACGACACCATGCTGCCCGCAAGCAACGCCTACGCAATGTTCAAGGAACTCAGCAACGCTCAGCTGATCCTCTATCCCGATTCAGGGCACGGCGCCCTGTTTCAGTACCACGAGATGTTCGTCAGCCACGTCCGCACTTTCCTGGATGCACAGCCGGCGGCTGCATGACACCCCGCGCGTTTCGACGCGATGGGACGCGCTTATCCCAGAAAGCTGTTACGGAGGGACAAATGACAATCGCTAAAATCGAGGTGGAGCGTTTTAGCCTGACGAGCCCAAAACCATTCGACGCTGTTGTGGCCGCGTTCAAGTCGGCGATCGGGCAACCCAACATGGTCGACTTCTTCAAGGAGACGAGGGCGACAAATTCCTTCCCGGATTTGGCGCGCGTTGTACAAAGCGGTCTCGGCCGAACGGACCTTATGCTCTTCGCTGAGTTCGACCTAGGCGACATTCTGCGCCGCGAAACTGGGTCCAAGTCGCCGAAGATCATGCGTTTTGTGGTCGGCAACCCGCTCATCATGAAAGAAATGGTCAAGCACGTGCCCGATGCCGGATCTTACGCTCCAGTCACAGTGCTTATCGATGAGCGTCCCGATGGCGTGCACGTCTCCTATGACAAGATGGAAAGTTATTTGCGGCCCTATGGCAACGCGGAAGCACTTGTCGTCGCCCAAGATCTCGATGCGAAAGTCACGACCTTGCTACGCGAATGTGCAGGCTAAAACGTCCCGGACGTCTTCGGCGAACGGAATTGAGCAACTGGTACGAACGCGGGTGTTGTCATGACGAGAGCCGGACGTTGGAAGGGAAATTTCCGCATGTATAGGGCACTTCTTATCACTGCCTTGGCTCTGTCCAACGGAGATGTCACGGCCGCTCCCGCCGTCGGCAGAGAGCCGCTGGATGCTGCGACCCTCGGCGCGATAAGATCGAAGTTCGGCAGGCTGATGGAATTGGCCAACAGGCACGATTTCAAGGCGCTGCATGGGATGTTCTGGCAATCGCCCTCGACTCTGTTGGTGGCCAAGAGCGCGATCCAGTCCGAGGGGAACTGGGCCGGTTTTTGGGGCAACGAGGCGATTGATCAAAAGCTTCATGATATCGGCACCTCCGGCCCGGTCGTGCTTGAGCCGGATTATTCGAAGCTCAGAGTCGTCGGCCTGACGCGCGATGTCGCCGAGTCCTACGTGCCGATGAACATCACGGTCTCTTATGCGGGGCAGGATGGAACGCCCAGGCCGTTTCTGATGATCATCAATTGGCTTCGCGTCGGAAAGGATTGGAAGATCGCTTCCGAAATCATTCTGCCAGTGCCCCCTGCCCCCGCCGCGAAGGGCTAGGCACTTCGACCCGGCCACGGCTGCGCGCCAATGAGTCCTCCTCATCAGCTCGGTCGTTTACCCAAAACTCCGCTCGCCGAACGACGTCCGCATTTTCGTCAGAAGCGGACAACAGAGGCGCGCTTGGTCATGTCGGCTTTGCGCCACGAGCCGACATTCAGGTGCGTTGCGCTCTGCTATGCAGCGGGCACGCCCGCAATCTCAAGTCCATCTCCGAGGCATGACATGAATCTAGGAGTAAATGGCCATGCGCGCCTCGCCTGCGACGCGGTCAAATTGGGTTCCTTCCGCGTGAGCTGCCGACCCATGCGGCGCGCTTCTGCACGGGCGCCGGTCAAGGCAACGGATGCCACGGCAATCCGCTGCGCCCAGTGAGAGTCCGGATAAGCCTCAACACCGCTCCGGACCCATAGCGCTGCGCGATCGTAGCGCTCGGCAGCGAAATGAGCGCAGCCCATACCGATACAGGTAATGTGCCGCAGGGGCTCAAACGGCATGAGATGAAGCGCGATCCTGAGTTCACGGATAGCTCCATCGCTGTCCCCAAAATAAGCCGACATCCAGCCGCGACGAATCCAGGCGTAAGCCAACCACGGATCAACTGCCAACGCGCGTTCCAATCGCCGGTCCGCCGCTTCAAGCTCGTGGAGTAGAACGAGCGCGCCGCTGCTGAGCGTCAACGTCAAGCCATCATCCGGAGCAAGTTCATAGGCCTCCGCGGCGAGTCGGGATGCACGATTACGATCGACCTCGGGAGTCGCCGCAAAATCATGGGCCGCACGCTGCGCCCAACACCAACCGGCGATCGCCTTGGCCAATCCATAGTTGGGCGCGAGCTCTTGGGGACGGCTCAGCTTTTCGAGCGCCGTGTTGCATTGCGCCTGTTCGACCGCGAAAGCGAAAGGCAGGGCATCCAACGTCAAGCGGATCGCCTCGTCAACGTCGTGGTCGAAGGTCGTTGTTGACGATTTCTTTCCACGCTGGATAGTTGCTGAAGGCAGCTCACCAAAAGCCTTGCGATATTCGGCCGCAAACCGTCCGAGCTGACTGAAACCATTGCCAAGCGCAACGGCCGTGACCGTAACGTCCGGTCCCCGACGAATGAATTCCTGGCGCGCCCTTGCCAGCCGCATGCGGCGCACCCAACCGAGCGGCGTCGTACCGAGAAACATCTTGAAATGTGTCTCCAGAGTCCGAGGGCGAGCGTCGGCGACCTGGGCAAGAAGATCGAGTTGGACAGGTTCGGAAAGGTGACCGCGAAGCCAGCTTAGCGCGCGCACGAGGTCCGCCGGCAAAGCACTGGAGAATGCCCGCACGTGCGACATTCCGAAATCGTCGTCACCTCCGGTCATTGGATCGACTACTCTCGAGCAGGACCGCTTCACGAACCGAACGATAATGCGTTTTCGGCGATTTTTGAATATCGACGCGGAAACCGCATAGCCGAGCAGCGCGACGTGCCACAGTCTTTCCGTGCGTCGAGTTCCTATCGCCAGCACTGCGGCGAAAAAGCCCTCGGAGAAGCGCTATGATGCCCAATTGGTCCAATTCGAGACATGCGACTTTGGTGTGTGCTGCTGCCATCGTGTGGGTGGCACTGACATCATCGCCGGCCTCAACACAGCAATTTGAAGTCAAGCCAATCGCTGAGAAGAAAATTCAGCAATTGCCACCCGGCCCATTGTTCTGGCGAGTTTATAATTTCCCCACACTTGACGATGCAAAGGCTGCGGCTGGCCCGACCGGACTTGCAGCCGAAGCGGACGGAAAGGCTTGGCTGTTCACGCTCGGTGCGAAGGGCGGATCGTCACCAGCAGGCGCCAAACCTGTTGCGGAGATTGGGCCAGTGCCGTCCATTTCTGCGCCAGAATACCTGCTGCGCATTGTTAGTTCCAGGGGACCGCCCGGAGCCAAGACGCCGATCCATACGCATCCGGGATCCGAAACATTCTATGTGTTATCTGGTGAACTCAGCCAAAGATCTCCTCAAGGCATGAGCCGTGTTGAAGCCGGACGGTCAATGCCCGGACACGGCCCCGGTATGCCAATGGAGGTCTCCAGCAGTGGCAGTAGCGATCTGCGGGCTCTGGTGATGTTCGTGCTGGATGCCACTAGGCCGTTCTCGTCGCCGGCCAAGCTCCCGGAATCTGCTGACGAGGCTCCGCCCGCCACACAGCAGGCTGAAGCCGTAAAGACCGTGACTGCAAGGGACATGGTCGGGAGTTGGTTGCTTGAATCGGATATCAGCACCACCCCCGATGGCCGCGAACTTTTGCCTTTTGGCCCGACACCAAGAGGCATCGCGATGTTTAACTCGGATGCTCGTTTCGCAATCGTGCTCTCACGCCCTGACCTTCCGAGATTCGCTTCCGACAACCGCATGCGGGGAACGGCTGAGGAGAACGAGGCCGTCGTACACGGAAGCTTCGCTTTCTTCGGCACCTACTCGGTAGCAGACGGCATCATCATTCAGCATATTGAAGGCGGAACGTGGCCGGGGTGGGTTGGAACCGATCAAAAGCGAACGATCACCTCTTTTGTGAAGGACGAACAGACATGGACGACTGTTCCGTCCTTCGGGGGAAGGAGCGAACTTCATTGGAGCCGCACGAAATAACCTGCAAAAAGCTGCCGCCGGACGTTTGCGCGATGTCACCTTTGGGTCACAAGGCGATATCCCCGACGTCGGGTCGTGTGTCTGCTCGTCCCTGAAAGCGGTCGCCCCAAAGTTATGAGTGCGACGCAAGAGGCAACGCGCCTTGTTCGCAGCCGCAGCCTGATTTCATCTTGCCTTAGCCAGCGAGCGCCTCCAGCACCGCCGCAGCCTCGGCAACCCAGCCGAAAATGCCGCCCTGGGCCTTGATCATCTTCAGGCCCATCTCGTGGAATTCCGGGAAGTAGGACGCGCAGCCGTCCGAGATCACGACGCAGCGGTAGCCGCGGTCATTGGCCTCGCGCACCGTGGTGTTGACGCAGACTTCGGTGGTGACGCCGCAGACCAGCAGATTCTCGATGCCGAATTTTTGCAGGATGTCACCGAACTCGGTAGCGTAGAACGCGCCCTTTCCGGGCTTGTCGATCACGATCTCGCTGTCGAGCGGATAGAGCTCGGGAATGATGTCGTGCCCCGCTTCGCCGCGGATCAGGATCCGTCCCATCGGCCCGGGATCGCCGATCCGCAAGGACGGCGCGCCGCGCTCGAGCTTCGCCGCCGGCGCGTCCGAAAGATCGGGCAGATGGCCCTCGCGGGTATGGACCACGAGCAGGCCTGCGTCGCGCACCGCCGCGAGCACCGCGGCGATCGGCTGTACCGCGCGGGCAAGCCGGCTGACGTCGTTGCCGAGCGTCTCGCCGAAGCCCCCTCGCTCCATGAAATCGCGCTGCATGTCGATGATGACGAGCGCGGTCTTGCTCCAGTCGAGCGTGATCGGCTCCGGCTCCGCCGCGATTGTTCCCGTGCTCGCCATCCCGCTCCCCTGCCAAACTCCGCCGGTTCAGTAAAGCAAGCGATGTGCCGGCGCACAATCGGCTGAGCAGGATGCTACTTGAAGAAGTGCACGAGACCGATGCTCAAGCCGAGCAGCAACATGAGCGACAGCGTGACGGCCGCCGTCACCCGGCCGCCGACGGTCGAGAGCACCCGCACATCGACGCCGAGCCCGAGGGCCGCCATCGAGACGACGGTGAGGATCGCCGCCGTCTTGGTCACCGGCGCGATCGCGATGTCGGGCACGAGCTGGAACGAGCGCAGCGCGGCCAGTACCAGGAAGCCGATGATGAACCAGGGCACCAGCTTGAACGGGCTGAGCGAGGCAGCCTTCGTCGCACCTTCCTTGCGCCGGCGCGCCACGAACAGCGAAAGCGCGACCACGATCGGGCCCAGCATCAACACCCGCACCAGCTTCACCAGGGTGCCGATCTGGGTCGAGACAATGCCGGCCGGCACGGTCGCGGCCAGCACCTGCGGCACGGCATAGACCGTGAGGCCGGCGAGGATGCCGTATTGCGTCGCGGTCAGCTTCAGGAGCGGAATCAGCAGCGGCAGACCGAGCACCATCAGCACGCCGAGAATGGCGGTGAACGAGATCGACGAGGCGATGTCGTCGCCATCGGCCTCGATCACGGGCGCCACCGCCGCGATCGCGGAATTGCCGCAGATCGAGTTGCCGCAGGCGATCAGGATCGCGAGCTTGGTCTTGAGCCCGAGGATCCGGCTGAGACCATAGCTCACCGCCAGCATGATCACGACGGTCACGGCGATGGCGCCGATCAGGAGCCAGCCCGACGCCAGGATCGCGGCGAAACTGATGGATGCGCCGAGCAGCATCACCGCGACCTCGAGCAGCTGCTTGGCACTGAAGGCGATCCCCGAACGCCAGCGCTCCGACGGTTCCCAGGCGGTCCGAACCGCCATGCCGAGCAGGATCGCGACGACCAGGGCCTCGATATAGGGGTGGTCGAAAATCCGCTCTTCGGCGGCCTGGATGCCGAGCGAAATGACCGTAACCACTCCGCAGAGCAGAATGCCGGGAATGAGCAAGATGATGCGCTTCAGCGCCCCCTGCCTCTCGCCCTGGTCTTGTTCTTGTTCCGGCACGAAATCCTCTTTTCGGAGAAGATTTTATGCGCCAGAGCGCGCCTCTTGGCTAATATCTTTTCGGACTGCCCCGATAGAGAGAAGTTATGTCCCTCAACCTGCATCTGCTCCGCCTGTTCGCGGCCGTGGCGAGAACTGGAAGCTTCTCCCGCGCCGCCGACCTCCTGCACATCAGCCAGCCGGCGATCTCCAAGGGGGTGCGGGATTTCGAGCTCCAGGTCGGCTGCCGGCTGCTGGACCGCACGCCGAAGGGGGTGCGGCCGACCCGGGAGGGTGCGGCGCTGGCGCGGCATGCCGAGACCCTGTTCGCGGCCGAGCGCGCCGCCGAGGACGAATTGCAGGCGCTGCGCAACCTCGACAGCGGCTCGCTGCGGATCGGCGCCAGCACCACGATCGCGACCTACATGATCCCGGAATATCTCGGCGTGTTTCACCGCGCCTTTCCCGGCATCGACCTGCACGTCGTGAGCGCCAACACCAGCGACATCGCCACGCTGATGCTGGGGCATGAGATCGAGATCGCCCTGGTCGAAGGGCCGGTCGAGGACGAGAACCTGAGCAGCGAAGCCTGGCGCACCGATGTGATGGTGCTGATCACGGGCCCGGATCACCGCTTCGCGGCCACTGCCGCCCCGATCGACGTCCGGCTGCTCAATGACGAGATCCTGATCGTGCGCGAGCCCGGTTCCGGCACCCGCGAGGTGGTGGCGCAGGCGCTCACCGCCCACCGCGTCGAGCCGCAGCGGACGCTGGAGATCGGCAGCACCGAGGCGATCAAGCAGGCGGTGGCGGCCGGTGTCGGCGTCGCCATCGTGTCGATCGCGACGATCGACGATCAGGTGAAGCTCGGAAAGCTGAAGGTGATCCCGATCAAGGGCGTCCATATCGAGCGCACGCTGTGGCAGCTGAAATCGCCCGGCCGGCTGGACGTGCCGGCGGCGGTCGCATTCGAGGGGATCATTCGGGAAGCGCGAGCCGTGAAGACGGCGCCGCGGTTGCCGGCGGCTAGAGCGCGGCGAACAGACCCTGCGCCCAGGCAACGGCATGCTCGAAGCTGAACACGCCGGGCTCGAAATAGACGGCGCGCGCCAGCACGATGCCGACCACCAGCACCCAGAACACGCTGGTGCCCGCGGTCTTCAGCCATTTCGACACGCCCTCGTTCGCGGCCGAAGGATCGACCGCGGGGACCGGCTCGCCGAAGGGATCAAAAGCGGATTGGCTCATCGTCGTGACCATCAGGGAATACCGTGACAATGTCGCGACGACGGGGGCAGAAGCAAGGGTCATGGAGTGCCTTTTGCGCCGGTTGCGTGGAAGGACGTTTTCCGGCCCCCCTGGCCAGGGAGTATTTCCTTCTCGACGCCCGAATCCGGCCCTCAACTATCGGTCGCGCGCTGCGGCGCCAGGCGTGGCAGCGTGATCCGCACGCTGGTCCCCATCCCCGGGGCGCTCTCGAGATGGAGCTCGCCGCCCAGCCGGTTCGTGACGATGTTGTGGACGATGTGGAGGCCGAGCCCGATCCGGCCGATGTCGCGGCGCGTGGTGAAGAACGGATCGAAGGCCTGCCGCAGCACGTCGCGGTCCATCCCGCAGCCATCATCGGCGAACAGGATTTCCACCTGGTCCGCGCCTAAGGCCCGCAGCCGGATCGTGATGGTGCCGCCCTTGCCGTCCGGAAAGGCGTGTACGATCGAATTGACGAACAAATTGGTCAGCGCCTGGCCGTAGGGCCCGGGATAGCTGTTCATCGCCAGACCGGACGGGCAATCGACCTCGAGCGCCAGATTGTTCTTCGGCAAGGCCGGGCGCAGGTTCGAAAGAACCTGCTCGGTCACCTCGCCGAGATCGAACCGGCTGCGATCGAAATAGCTCGGATCGACCGCCACCTGCTTGAACGACTGCACCAGATCCGCCGCGCGCTTGAGGTTGCCGACCAAGAGCGACGACGCGCTTTCGACGACCTCGATGAAGTCACTGAGGCTTGACCGCTTCAGCTTGCCGCGCGCCGCCTCGGCGGCGAAGTCGGCGCATTTCTGCTCCAGCACCGAGGCGACCGTGAGGCTGGTGCCGACCGGGCTGTTGATCTCGTGCGCGACACCGGCCACCAGCCGGCCGAGCGCCGCGAGCTTTTCCGCCTCGATCAGCGACGCCTGGGTCTCCTGCAGATGATGCAAGGCCTGCTCGGCGGCGTCGCGCGCGGCGCGGATCTCGCGCTCGCTGCGCTTGCGATCGGTGATCTCCTCCGCCGCCACGTTGACGCCGACGATGCTGCCGTTCGGTTCGCGTTGTGGGTGCCAATGCGTGATCCAGCAGCGCTCGTCATTGTGGCCCGGGCGCTGGCCGTAAACCTCGACGCCGGTCACGGGCTCGCCGGTCTCCATGATCGAGCGAACGATATCCTCGACCGCGGTGGCCAGCGCGGGCACGCAATCATGCACGGTGCGTCCGAGATGGCCTTCGACCGAAATGCCGCAGATCTCGGTGAGCCGCTGGTTGATCTGAAGATAGCGGCAATCGGGAGAGAGGTAGGCGAGACCGATCGGTGCAGTGTCGTAGATCAGCTGCAGCGCCGGTTGTTTTGGGAACTGAACGTCGTGGACGACGGACGACCTCATGTCCTTTCCCCCCGTAGCGGCCAAGTCTAGCCGCTCACGATGTTCCCGCAATAGCTGAGCCGAGCCGGCAGCGACGGTCAGCTCTGTCCGAATTCGGCACGGGTCGGCGGCGACGGGCGGACTTAAAGCCGGCGCGACGTCGCTGCCAGGCACGGCAGCTTCAGCTATTCACTGTATCGTGCGGTCGGAAATTCTCGACCAGGCGCAGCAGCACCCGCGCGCCGGTGTCGGCGTCGGCGAGTTCGACGTGCTCGGCGGGATTGTGGCTGATGCCGCCGCGGCAGCGCACGAAGATCATGCCGATATCGGCGACGTCGACCATCGCCATGCCGTCATGCCCTGCCCCGCTCGGCAGTTCGAACACGGCGTATCCCTCGCCAGCTACCGCCTCGGCGATCTGCGCTTTCAGCCACGGCGCGCAGGGCACGCTGCGGTTCTCGTGGGTGACGTCGATCTGAAGTGCGACCTCGCGTCGCGTTGCGATCGCCTCGATCTGCCGCACGATGTCGGCGACGGCGCGCTTGCGATGCATGTCGCTCTGCGAGCGGATGTCCATCGTGAAGGACACCTTGCCGGGGATCACGTTGGTGGCGCCCGGCATCGCGTTGACATAGCCGACGGTGCCGACGAGGCCGGCTTCGTCGCTCTTGCAGAACTGCTCGATCGCAACGATGCATTCCGCGGCACCGGTCAGCGCGTCGCGCCGCAACGGCATCGGCACGGTGCCGGCATGGCCGGCCATGCCGGTGAGGTTGGCGGCGAGCCTTGTAGCACCTGAAATCGCGGTGACGACGCCGACCGGCAGCGCCTTCTCCTCCAGCACGGGCCCCTGCTCGATGTGCAGCTCGACATAGCCGAGCAGCTCGCGACGAGCGCGCGCCGCCTTGCCGATATGATCGGGATCGAGGCCGAACTGGATCAGCGCGTCGCGCATCGAGGTGCCGGCGCGATCACGGGTGTTGAGCACGCTCTCGTCGAAGGTGCCGGCCACCGCGCGACTGCCGAGCAAGGTCGAGGCGAAGCGCACGCCCTCCTCGTCCGCGAAACCGACGATCTCGATTGCGAATGGCAATCGCTTGCCGCGCCGGTTCAGATCGGCGACGCAGGCAATCGCGGTGATGACGCCGAGCGGGCCGTCCCATCGGCCGGCATCGCGCACGGTGTCGTAATGCGAGCCGAGCATCAGCGCCGGCAGGCCCGGCCGCTCGCCCTCGTAGCGGCCGCAGACATTGCCGATCGCATCGAGATGCGCGCTCATACCGGCCTCGCGCATCCAGGACAGGATGAGATCGGCCGCCTTGCGATGCTCGTCGGTGAGGAAGACACGCGCCAGGTGCTCCGGCGTCTCGGAGATCGCCGCGAGCTGATTGATCCGCGCCACGATCTCGTCGCCAAGGGGAGACGGATTCGAAGACGGATTCTTCTCGCTCATGCTGTTTCCCATCAGTCCAACCCGGCGCCGCAGCCCGCTTCACTCGTAGCAGGCCCGATCCGATTCACCAGCCGGCAATCGCGCCTGGTGCGCCAAACCCTGATCGGCGCCCAGCCCGCTCCCGGCCGGTTAGCGACTGCTTAACGGTATTGCATACAACAGCGAATGATCGCACACAAATTAGGCAAATCTAATCTGCGCGGGTTCCGAACCCGATCATGTCTGTTGTCATTCTCATTCATATTCAGATAGTTAGGGAATGGTGACTGCCAAGCACGCTCTGGCACGAAGCTTGCGACACTCCCTTCAAGCGCCGCTGCCGGGCGGCTGCGACAAGGACAGGCGGGCCGGCCCGCCGGAGGGAGCAGGCGATGGATTTTGGCAGGATTTCAAGACGGCATTTATTGCAGGGAAGCGCGGCGCTGGCGCTCGGCAGCACGCTCGGCATTCGCGGCGCGGCGGCGGCGGAAACCACGGTCGGCTTCATCTATGTCGGGTCGCGCGACGACTACGGGTACAACCAGGCCCACGCCCAGGGCGCTGCCGCGGTGAAGAAGCTGCCCGGCATCAAGGTGGTCGAGGAAGAGAAGGTGGCGGAGACCGATGCGGTCGAGAAGACCATAGAGTCCATGGTCAATCTCGATGGCGCCACGCTGCTGTTTCCGACCTCGTTCGGCTACTACAACCCGCATGTCGTCAAGATGGCGACCAAGTTTCCCAAGCTGCACTTCGAGCATTGCGGCGGGCTCTGGTCGGACAAGGACCCGAAGAACGCCGGCAGCTATTTCGGCTATATCGACGAGGCGCAATACATCTCCGGCATCGTCGCCGGCTATTCGACCAAGAGCGGCAAGCTCGGCTTCGTCGCCGCCAAGCCGATCCCGCAGGTGCTGCGCAACATCAACGCCTTCACGCTCGGCGCCCGCCTCGCCAATCCGAAGGCGACGACGCAGGTGATCTTCACCGGCGACTGGTCGATGCCGGTCAAGGAAGCCGAGGCGACCAACAGCCTGATCGACCAGGGAGTCGACGTACTGACCTGCCATGTCGACGGCCCCAAGACGATGGTCGAGAACGCCGCGCGGCGCGGCGCGATGGTGTGCGGCTATCACGTCAACCAGTCACCGCTGGCGCCGAAGGCCTATCTCACCGGCGCCGAATGGAATTGGGAGGCGCTGTATCCGAAATTCGTCAAGATGATCACCGCGGGCGAGGCGATCCCGAATTTCTATCGCGGCGGCCTGAAGGAGGAGATCGTCAAGGTCTCGCCCTATGGCGAGATGGTCTCGGCGGAAGCGCGCAAGCATGCCGACGACGTCAAGGCCAAGTTCATGTCCGGCGAGTACACGATCTTCAAGGGCCCGCTCGTCGACAACAAGGGCAAGACGGTGATTGCGTCCGGCACCGATCGCGGCCAGCAGGATCCCGAACTCGAGAAGATGGACTATCTCGTCGAGGGCGTGATCGGAGCCACCGCGTGACGACCGAGGCGGCGGAATCGGTGGGGGCGGCCGGCGTTGCTCCGGCCGCCGATGCCGGGTTCGTCCAGCGCTACGGCGCGAGCATCGAATACATCCTGATCCCCGCCGCCGCGCTGATCGGCGCGCTCGCGGTGTTCGGCGGCTTCATTGCGCTCTACGGCAAGAACCCGCTCGACCTCTATTTCTACATGTATTACGGCGCGTTCGGCACCGCCTTCTCCTGGCAGAACACGCTGACCCGCGCCGCACCCTTGATCCTGACCGCGCTGTGCACGGCATTGCCGGCGCAGCTCGGCATGGTGATCATCGGCGGTGAAGGCGCGCTCCTGATCGGCGCGCTGTCGGCGACATCGGCTGCGCTGGCGCTGCAAGGCGCGGCGCCGATCGTGGTGCAAATCGCGATGGTGATCGCGGGCATGATCGGCGGCGGCCTCTGGATCACGCTGTCGGGCGGCTTGCGTCAGTATCGCGGGGTCAACGAGACGATCTCGAGCCTGCTGCTGGTCTATATCGCGCTCGCGATCCTCAACCATCTGGTCGAGGGGCCGATGCGCGATCCGGCGAGCCTCAACAAGCCGTCGACACGCGAGATCGGCGCCGCCAACATGATCGGCAGCATTCCCGGCACCGACGTGCATTGGGGGCTGGTGTTCGGCCTCGTCGCGGCGGTGGCCGCCTACATCCTGATCTATCATACCACGTTCGGTTTCGCGGCGCGGGTCGCCGGCGGCAACATCCGCGCCGCCAAGATCGTCGGCCTTTCCGTCGGCAAGCTGATCCTGACCGTCTGCTTCCTCGCCGGCAGCTGTGCCGGGCTCGCCGGCATGATCGAGGTCGCGGCGGTGCAGGGCCGCACCAACGCCAACCTCGCGGCAGGCTACGGCTTCACCGGCATCCTCGTTGCGTTCCTGGCGCGGCAGAATCCGCTTGCGATCATTCCGGTCGCGATCCTGCTCGGCGGCATCTCGGCCTCCGGCGGCCTGTTGCAGCGGCGGCTCGGCCTGCCCGACGCCTCGGTGCTGGTGCTGCAAGGCATCATCTTCGTGTTCGTGCTGGCAAGCGACGCGCTCTACGGGCGCATCGGCTTCCCCAGGGGAAAGTCCTGACATGGCGGACGCATCGCTCGGGCTCTGGACCGTCCCGCTCGCCGTGTTCGGCGGCGCCATCCGCGTCTCGACGCCGTTTTTGTTCGTCAGCCTCGGCGAATGCATCACCGAGCGAAGTGGCCGCATCAATCTCGGCCTCGAAGGCACGCTGGTGATGGGCGCAATGAGTGCCTACGGCATCTCCTACCTCTCCGGCTCGCCATGGCTCGGCGTGCTCGCGGCCGGGATCACCGGTGCCTTGTTCGGCGCGCTGCATGCCGGGATCTGCTCGCTGCCGCGCGTCAACGACATCGCGGTCGGCATCGCCCTGATGCTGCTCGGCACCGGTTTGGCCTTCTTCCTCGGCAAGCCGCTGATCGAGCCGACCGCGGCACGGCTGCCGGCGATCGATTTCGGCTGGTGGAGCGACATCCCGCAGGTGCGCGCGGCGCTGCGCATCAACGTTCTGTTCCTGATCGGCGTCGCGATCGCGCCGCTGCTGTACTGGGCGTTCAGGAGCACGCGCTGGGGCCTGTTGATCCGCACCGCCGGCGAAAGCGCGGATGCGGCGCGCGCGATGGGCCATTCCGTGCTGCTGATCCGGCTGCGCGCCACCATGGTCGGCGGCTTCCTCGCCGGCATCGGCGGCTCGTTCCTGTCGCTGTTCTATCCCGGCAGCTGGAACGAAGGCCTCTCCTCCGGACAGGGTATCACGGCCGTGGCGCTCGTCATCTTCGCGCGCTGGGACCCGATGCTGTGCCTGTGGGCCTCGCTCGCCTTCGGCGGCGCCGCCGCCCTCGGGCCCGCGCTGCAATCGGTCGGCATCACCTCCGGCTATCATCTGTTCAACGCCGCGCCCTACATCCTGACCTTGGCGATCATGATCATCACCTGCTCGCCGAAGCGCACGCTGACCGGCGCGCCCGCCGAATTGTCCATCACCCGATAGCCAGCGAGATCATTCATGCCCGAGCGCTTCATCAAGTCCGAGCCCTACGCCTGGCCCTACAATGGCGACCTGCGGCCGCAAAACACCGCGCTCATCATCATCGACATGCAGACCGATTTCTGCGGCGTCGGCGGCTATGTCGACAAGATGGGCTATGACCTCTCGCTGACTCGGGCGCCGATCGAGCCGATCAGGAAGCTGCTTGCAGTAATGCGCGCGCAGGGCTTTCACATCATCCACACCCGCGAAGGCCACCGTCCTGATTTGGCCGACCTGCCCGCCAACAAGCGCTGGCGCTCGCGCCAGATCGGCGCCGGGATCGGCGATCCCGGCCCGTGCGGCCGCATCCTGGTGCGCGGCGAGCCGGGCTGGGAGATCATTCCCGATCTCGCGCCGCTGCCGGGCGAACCCATCATCGACAAGCCCGGCAAGGGCTCGTTCTGCGCCACCGATCTCGAACTGATGCTGCGGCTGCGTGGGATCGAGAACATCGTGCTGACCGGCATCACCACCGACGTCTGCGTCCACACCACGATGCGCGAGGCCAACGATCGCGGCTTCGAATGCGTGCTGGTCGAGGATTGCTGCGGCGCGACCGACAAAGGCAACCACGATCACGCGCTGAAGATGATCAAGATGCAGGGCGGCGTGTTCGGCGCGGTGACCAAATCCGCCGACCTGATCGGGGCGCTGTCGTGATCATCGGCGAGCCGCCGGCACCGTCAGGCGCGTTCGGCGTCGACGCCATCGCTATGACGATGCGGTTCGGCGACTTCCTCGCGCTCGACAATGTCGAGCTCAAGGTGCGCCCCGGCTCGTTCCACGCCCTGCTCGGCGAGAACGGCGCCGGCAAGAGCACGCTCGTCAAATGCATCATGGGCTATTACCACGCCACCGAAGGCGACATCCTGGTCGGCGGCCGCCAGCAGAGCATCGCCAATCCGAAGGACGCGCATGCGCTCGGGCTCGGCATGGTCTACCAGCATTTTACACTCGTACCCGCGATGACGGTCGCGGAGAACCTGGTATTGGCACGCGACGACGTGCCGGCCGTCGTTGACTGGCGCAAGGAGAAGAAGGAGCTCGAGGCCTTCCTTTCGCGGATGCCGTTCAAGGTGCCGCTCGACGCCAAGGTCTCGGACATCTCCGCCGGCGAACGGCAGAAGTGCGAGATCCTCAAGCAGCTCTACCTGAAGCGCCGCTTCCTGATCCTGGACGAACCGACCTCGGTGCTGACCCCAGGCGAAGCCGACGAGGTGCTCGGCATGCTGCGTGCGATGGTGGTCGCGGGCGAGCTCACCATCCTGATGATCACGCACAAGTTCCGCGAGGTGATGGCCTTTGCCGACGAAGTGACGATCCTGCGCCGCGGCAAGCTCGCCGGCACCGGCAGGGTCGCCGATCTGACGCCCGACGAGATGGCCCGCACCATGATCGGCGCCGAGCAGCTGACGGTGCAGCCGCCACGCACCGGCGAGACCGGTGCGCCGCGGCTCGAGCTCGACAAGCTCACTGCGCTTGACGATGCCGGCGCGATTGCCGTGCACGGCGTGTCGCTGACGGTGAAGAGCGGCGAGATCGTCGGCATCGCCGGCGTGTCCGGCAACGGCCAGCGCCAGCTCGTCGAGGTGCTGGCCGGCCAGCGCGAAGCCGAGGGCGGCGTGATCCGCGTCCAGGGCGAGACCTATGCGGCGAGCCGCGAGGAGATGCGCCGCCACAGGATGTCGTTGCTGCCGGAGGAGCCGCTGAAGAACGCCTGCGTCGGCGGCATGAGCGTCGCCGACAACATCGCGTTCCGCGAGTTCGATCGCGCCCCGTTCGCCCGCGGCGGCTGGTGGCTGAACCGCGCGGCCTTCGGCGCCGACGCCGAGCGCAAGATCAACCGCTACAAGATCAAGACCCGAACGCCGGAGACGCCGATCGCGGCGCTATCGGGCGGCAATGTGCAGCGCGCAGTGCTGGCGCGCGAGCTCTCGGGCGACGTCGAGGTGCTGATTGCCGCCAATCCCTGCTTCGGGCTCGACTTCGCGGCCGTAGCGCAGATCCACGCCGAGATCATGGCCGCCCGCAACCGCGGCGCCGCGGTGCTGCTGGTCAGCGAAGACCTCGACGAACTGCTGGAGCTGTCGGACCGGCTGGTCGTGATGTTCCATGGCGCCTTTGTGCACGAAGCCCGCGCCAGCGAGGCCGACCTCACCGAGATCGGCCGGCACATGGCAGGTCACTAGGACGCGGACTCTTGCGCTATGACGGCCCGATCAACCTCTCCTGGCCGGACGGCGCTTCTTGCCGAGCATCTTCACGTCGGCCGCGGCCGTGGTCGCGCTCGTTAATTCGCCGCTCGGAAGCCGCGACAGCAAGCGGCGCGCGTTGTCCTCGCAATCGACACCGTCGGGCTTGGTCTCGATGTCCTTGATGAGCTCGACGAGTCCCGCCTTGCTCTGCGCGAGCCGAGCCTGCAGCGCCTCGATCTCCTTCACCTTGCCGTGAAGGCTTTCGAGGAGTGCGTCGTGCTCCCACGTGACCAGGTCGGGCGGCACCAGCGCCCGGATCTCGTCGAGGCTAAATCCGGCCTGCTGCGCGGTGGCGATCAGGGCGAGCATCACCACCGCCTCGGGCGGATAGCTTCTATACCCGTTCGGCTGCCGATCGACGGTCTTCAGCAGGCCAACCCGTTCGTAGAACCGGATGCGCGAGTGACTGAGGCCGCTGCGCGTCGCCAACTCCCCGATGTTCATCTTTGAAATCTCCCCCAAGAAGGGCTTGACCCTAAACTTAACTTAAAGGTTATGGTTTGTCCAAATCTTTCCAAGGAGATCCCTCATGTCGTTGTTTTCACCGCTCACGCTGCCCGGCGGCGCCGAGATTCCCAACCGCATCGCCAAGGCTGCGATGGAAGAAAATATGGCCGATCACGACCACGCACCCTCCGAGGGGCTGCTGCGGCTCTACCAGGCGTGGGCCGAGGGCGAAGCCGGGCTGATCATCACGGGGAACGTGATGGTCGATGCCCGCGCCATGACCGGCCCCGGCGGGGTCGTGCTGGAGAGCGACCGGCACCTCGATCGCTTCGCGGCTTGGGCAAAGGCCGGACGCTCGCGAGGCGCGCAGTTCTGGATGCAGATCAACCATCCGGGACGACAGACACCGGCCGCACTTGGCCAGAACACGCTCGCGCCGTCCCCGATCGCCCTCGACCTCGGCGCACAGTCGAAGCGCTTCCCGGTGCCGCGCGAGATGACAGCCGCCGACATCGCCGACGTCGAGCGCCGCTTCGTCGTCACTGCGACGCTTGCCGAGCGCGCCGGCTTCACCGGTGTGGAAATCCATGCCGCGCACGGCTATCTGCTCAGCCAGTTCCTCTCACCCCTCTCTAACCGGCGGCAGGATCGTTGGGGCGGCAGCCTGGATAACCGCGCGCGACTGCTGCTCGACATCGTGCGCGGCGTCCGCGCCGCGGTAGCCCCCGGCTTTGCGGTCGCCGTCAAGCTCAATTCGGCGGACTTCCAGCGCGGCGGCTTCTCGCCGGATGATGCCAAGGCCGTTGTCGCCATGCTCGCGCCCCTCGGCGTCGACCTTGTCGAGCTGTCCGGCGGAAGCTACGAGGCGCCCGCGATGATGGGCTCCTCGCGCGACGAACGCACGCTCGCGCGCGAGGCCTACTTCCTGGAGTTCGCCCGCGACATCGCCGCCGTCGCGACGATGCCGCTGATGGTCACCGGCGGCATCCGCCGGCGCGAGGTCGCCGAGAAGGTCATCGACAGCGGCGTCGCGATGGCCGGCATCGCAACCGCGCTCGCCATCGAGCCGGATCTGCCTCGCAACTGGCGTCTCGGTCGGGTCGACGTGCCGTCACTCAAGCCGATCGCATGGAAGAACAAGCCCCTTGCCGCCACGGCGCACATGGCGGCGGTCAAGTACCAGTTGACCCGTCTCAGCCACCGGCGCCGCACGGTTCCCGGCGTTTCGCCGATCTGGGCGCTTATCGTCTCGCAAATCGACGCCAAGCGGCGGGCCAAGCAGTACCGTCACTGGATGCAGGCGATGGCCGCCGCTTAACGAGCACGCGGCCTCAAGCAAGTCACTGATTGCGCGCCGGCGCGGCCGTTCGCTGCCGTGCTGGCGCGCCGCGCAGGAACGCCCGGCCGAAATCATCGACGGCGGGCGCCAGGATCGCCCGATCCCGCGGCAGCGCTTCCGGCATCTCGTCCCGAATGAACGCCAGCAGCTTCTCGCGGATCTCGCAGCGCAGGTCCCAGGACTGCGGCGCGTTCCGCGCGCTGACCAGCGCGCGCAGCTCGATGGTGCGCGGATGGGTATCGATCACCTGCAGATTGACGACCGCGCCATCCCAGAGCCGCGAGTCCTTGGCCACCTGCTCCAGCCTTTTGCGAATGGCCGGCACGTCGGCGCTGTAATCCACATGCAGCGCGATCGCGCCGATCAGAGATTGCGCGTCGCGCGTCCAGTTCTGGAACGGGCGCTCGATGAAATAGGACAGCGGCACCACCATGCGCCGCCAGTCCCACAGCCGGATCACGACATAGGTCGAGGCGATGTCCTCGACCCAGCCCCATTCGTTCTCGATGATGACGGCATCCTCGATCCGGATCGGCTGGGTGACGGCGATCTGCACGCCGGCGATCAGATTGCTGAGCAAAGGTCTTGCCGCAAGGCCGACGATCAGGCCGGCGGCGCCGGCCGAGGCGAACAGGCTGACGCCATATTGCCTGACCGAGTCGAACGTCATCAGCGCGGTGGAGACCGCGATGATGACGATCAGCGTATCGGTGACCCGCTTGAAGACGCGCACCTGGGTGACGTGCTTGCGCGCCAGAAAATTCTCGGCAACGTCGAGACGAAATTTATCGAGATATCGGGCCGACGCCATATCGACGGCGCGGATCGAGATCCAGCCGACCAGCGCGATCACGGCGACACCGAAGAGATGGCTGAGCGTCTGCCGCAGCAGATCGTCGAGCGGGGCCAGCGGCAACACCAACGCAGCGGCAACCAGACAGAGCGCCAGCCGTGACGGCCCCGACGTCCGGTCAAGCAGCTGCGGCGCGACCGAGTTCTGCGATCCGACCATACGGTGGACGAGACGCTGCGCGATCGAGTGAACGACCAGCGCCGCGGCGATCGCAGCCGTGATCAGGACAAGACCAAACACCCAATCCGGAACCCAACGAAACGTGTGTTCCAGTTCGACCAGGACATCGCGCATGAAACCCGCCTGCTCCCGCATTGCAGGCCGCTAACGCACGGAACCCGGGATCGCTTCTGACATCCGTGCAATGCAGCAATTCATCCGATGCAACTCGCTCGGATGTCCGGGATATCGGCGTCAAATCGGTGGACGTGGAACCGTCGCTAGCAGATCTCGAACGCGTCCGCGGCGAGATGCTTCAGATTGGCGTGCCAATGCTCGGCGATCTGAAGCCTCGTCGGCACCCAGACGTGCTCGTGCTTGCCGATGTAGTCGAGGAAGCGCATCAGCGCGGCGGCGCGGCCGGGACGGCCGACCACGCGGCAATGCAGGCCGACCGACATCATCTTGGGAGACGTCGCGCCTTCGGCATAGAGCACGTCGAAACTGTCCTTCAGATAGGTGTAGAACTCGTCGCCGCCGCCGAAGCCCTGGGCGTTGATGAAGCGCATGTCGTTGGCATCGAGCGTGTAGGGGATCACGAGGTGTGGTTCGGTGCCGGCTGCCTTGATCCAGTACGGTAGATCGTCGGCATAGGAATCGCAGAGATAGCGCAGGCCGCCGGCCTCCATCAAAAGCCGCAGCGTGTTGATCGAGGAGCGGCCGGTGTACCAGCCGAGCGGCCGCGCGCCGGTCGCTTCGGTATGGACGGCGATGGCACGCGCGATCTCCGCGCGCTCCTCGTCCTCCGACATGTCCTTGTGCTCGACCCAGCGCAGGCTGTGGCTCGCGATATCCCAGCCCGCCTCCTGCATCGCGGCCACCACATCCGGATTGCGCTTCAGCGCCATCGCGACGCCGAACACCGTGGCCGGCAGCTTCCGCTCGGTGAACATCCGCCACAACCGCCAGAAGCCGGCGCGCGAGCCATATTCGAACATGGTCTCGATGTTGGCGTGGCGCTGACCGACCCAGGGCTGCGCGCCCAGCACATCGGACAGGAACGCTTCCGAGGCGCGATCGCCATGCAGGATGTTGTTCTCGCCGCCCTCCTCGAAATTGACCACGAACTGCACGGCGACGCGCGCAGCGTCGGGCCATTTCGGATCGGGCGGCGTACGGCCGTAGCCGCGGAGATCGCGCGGATAGCGGGCCTCGGTCACATCAGACTTCCTCGAAGCGGATGTTCTGCGCGCCCTTCCACAGCACGGTCTTGCCGAAAGCGGTGAGGTTCTCCAGCCCCGAGGTCAGCGTTATGAAATGATTGCCGGCGAGCTGGCCCATCTTGCTCGCGAAATGCACGCCGCCATAGGCGAGCAGGATCTCGGTCTCGCTGATGCCGCCGGGATAGAGGATGATCTGGCCCGGCGCCGGATAGCTGGTGTGGTTCTCGTAGGAGACACCGAAATCGAGATCGCCGAGCGGCATCCAGACGCCCTCGCCGCTCCAGCGCACATGGATCGCCTGGCTCTCGAACGGCATCGCCTTGCGGAAGGCGGCGACCGTCTTCGGCGCGAGCTGTTCCTCGAAGCGGGCGTCAAAGGTGAAATCGCCGGCGCGGACAATCAGTTTGCTCATCGAACTCTCGTGGGCTGGAAGAAGTGACGCCCCAACCATTGCCGCCGGCCCGCGCCGGACGCAAGGCCGATTCCGGCGGGAGACGGCGGTTTTTCGCCGCTTGACGGTCCCGCAACGCAGATTTGAGCAAAGTTGCGTTGCGGCTCGCGTGCCCGTTTGCGAGCCTCCGAGGATACGACAAGGATACGTCAAACAGGGTGACTAGATGACAACAAGCAGTCTGCACGGACATGTGGCGCTGGTGACCGGCGGCTCGCGCGGCATCGGCGCCGCGATCGTCAAGATGCTGGCGGACGCCGGCGCCGCCGTCGCGATCAATTATCGCGAGCGATCGGCCGAAGCGGAGACGCTGGCGAAAGGCATCACGGCCGCCGGCGGCCGGGCCGTCGCGATCGCCGCCGACGTCTCGGAAGCGGCCGCCGTCACGGGCCTCGTCGAGCGCGCCAAATCCGAGCTCGGCCCGGTCGACATCCTCGTCAACAATGCCGGGATCGCGATCGTCCGGGGCGTCGACGACCTCACCGAAGAGGATTTCGACCGCACCATCACGGTCAATCTCAAATCGGCATTCCTGTGCACCCAAGCCGTGCTGCCGATGATGCGCACAAGGAAATGGGGCCGCATCGTCAACATCTCCTCGGGTGCTGCGCGCGGCGGCGGCTCGATCGGCCCGCATTACAACGCATCCAAGGCGGCCATGGAGGGCATGACCCGCGGCTATGCCGCGCGCCTCGTCAAGGAAGGCATCACCGTCAATGCCGTGGCGCCGTCGCTGATCGAGACCGACATGATGAAGGGGCAGAGTGGCCTGGTCAGCCGGATCCCGGTCGGCCGTTTCGGCACCGCCGAGGAGGTCGCGCAGGCCGTGATGCTGCTGGTCAACAATCCCTATATGACCGGCCAGACCATCGCGATGAGCGGTGGCATGGCGTTCAACTAAAGCGTTTTCAAGCGAAGTGGAGGCCGGTTCGCGTGAAGAAAACGCCTCAAACAACAAGGCTCATTGTCTTGACCGGATCGCAGGTTTGCCCTACGGCTTGCCGCATGAACCGCTCGATCCTGACCGCCAATTTCTGGTGGCTCGCCGACTGACAGGCGGGCCGAACGCGTTCATGCATTTTCGGGGCCGCCGCATCGGGCGGCCTTTTTCATGTCATCAACCCGCATGTGGCGTCCCCATTCAACCGAATGGAGACAACCCATGTCCAAACCGATCATCCTCACCGGCGACCGCACCACCGGCCCGCTGCATCTCGGCCACTACGCCGGCTCGCTCCGCAGCCGCCTTCAGTTTCAGGACAGCCACACGCAATTCCTGCTGCTCGCCGACATGCAGGCGCTGACCGACAATGCGCACGACATCGGCAAGGTCCGCCGCAACGTCATCGAGGTTGCGCTGGATTATCTCGCCGTCGGGATCGATCCCGGGCGAACGTCGATCTGCCTGCAATCGCAGCTTCCCGCGCTCGCGGAATTGTCGATGCTCTATCTCAACCTCGTTACCGTCGCGCGGCTGGAGCGCAATCCCACCATCAAGGACGAGATCCGCGCGCGCGGCTTCGGGCGCGACATCCCGGCGGGCTTCCTGTGCTATCCTGTGGCGCAGGCCGCCGACATCACGGCGTTTCGGGCGACCGTCGTCCCGGTCGGCGAAGACCAGGCACCGCTGATCGAGCAGACCAACGAGATCATCCGGCGCGTCAATGCGCTCGCCGGCCGGCCGCTGCTGCCGGAGGCCGAGGCCATCATTCCGCGCGCGGGACGGCTGCCCGGTGTCGACGGGCGCGCGAAGATGAGCAAGTCCGCCGGCAATGCGATCCCGCTTTCGGCCTCGCCCGATGAAATCTCGGCCGCGGTGCGTGCGATGTTCACCGATCGCGATCATCTGCGCGTCACCGATCCCGGCAAGGTCGAGGGCAATGTCGTCTTCACGTATCTCGACGCGTTCGACGACGATCACCAGGCCGTCGAGGAAATGAAGACCCGCTATCGGCGCGGCGGTCTCGGCGACGTGACCGTCAAGCGGCGGCTTGAAGACATCCTGCAAGCCCTGATCGCGCCGATCCGGACCCGGCGTGCCGAGCTCGCGACCAATCGCGACTATGTCGCCGATGTGATCCGGCATGGAACCCTGCAAGCACGGGAGATCACCGAACGCACCAGGAGCGATGTGATGGCAGGACTGGGCTTGTTCCAGCTCTGAATCCTGTCATCAAACCATGGCAGGAACTGTGCTTGGCTGGAGCAGTTGTCCGTTTGAGCATGATCTCCGCGCAAGCGCCTTTGGCGTTTGTCGCGAGGGAAAACCGCTTCGCACTTTTCCGGATCATGCTGTGGCGAAACCGGATTTGGAGCTTGTCGTGATCGATCCGAAAACGCTTCTCGAACGCGCCGCGCAGCTGACCGATCAGGCCAAGGGCGAGGAAGATGCCGGCATCCGCGAGCGGCTGCTGCGCATGGCCGAGCATTACCGCGATCTCGCCGCGCACGAGGCCTGGGCGCATGAAAACCCGCCATCGGTCGGCGCGCTCACGGATGCGCTCGGCGGTCGCGCGCATTGATCGCGCAAAGCGACGTTCTCCGTCAGCTCACGCGAATGCGATAGCCGAGCGACTGACGCGCGCCGGGCGCGACATGCATCAGGCCGGGCTTGTCGGCGAACTCGCCGTCGAACTCCCCAGGGCTGGCAAAACCGTACCATGGTTCGATGCAAAGGAACGGAGCCCCGCCAACCTTCGACCAGACGCCAAGCTCGCGGAAGCCGCGCCAGGAGATTTCGATCGCCGGGCCTTGCGTGGCTGCTGCCGGGCCCAGGGTCGCCGTGAAGAGGACCGATGTACTTGCGATCTGATCGAAGATCATCGCGTCGTCATCGAACAGCTCCTCCAACAGCGCAAGCGTTCTGCCCTTGACCGGATTGGGTTCAGGCTGCCGCCGCATCAATCCATCCTTCAACCGCCGGATCGGCGCGGATTCAGTCTTGCCGAAGGTCAGCGTGTAAGCCTCCTTCGGCAGCCCCGGCACCAGCGGCCAATTGAACGCGGGATGACCGCCGAGTGAGGCGGGCAACATCTCGTCGCCGGTGTTGATGATCTCGAAGCCGACCTCGAGATCGGCGCCATCAACGGTGTAGGTGACCTCTAGCCTGAACGCGAAAGGATAGCGCGCCCGGGTTTCCGCATCGTCTGACAGCGCGAGCTTGCAGGATCGCGGCCCCTGCTCCAGCCAGGCAAAGCGGCGGTCCCGCGCAAAGCCGTGCTGCGTCATCGGATAGGTCTTGCCACCGTGGCGCAGCGTGTCGTTTTTCAGCCGGCCGACGATCGGGAACAGGATCGGCGCATGGCGCGGCCATTGCGGGCCGGCCTGCCACAACAGTTCCCTCCCCTCGGCGTTGCTGAGCGACGACAATTCAGCGCCCTGGGCCAGGATGGTCGCGGCGATTCCATCGCCGCGCAGGGTGTGACTGTCGCTCATGTTTCGCCTCGCCGGGTTGCGCTCTGCCCTGACACGAGATGTTCGATCATGGTGAAGCCGTCAACCCCGAAGCGATGGGGCCGCCCGCGTGCGGCGGCCCCAAACCTCAAGCCTACCCGGCGATCTTGGAGAAATCCGGCGGGCGTCGCTCGGCGAAGGCGGCAAACGCCTCGCGAGCTTCCGCGCTCTTCAATCGCTCCTGGAAGATTTCGCCCTCGCGCGCCATCTGCGCGCTGATCCTGGCGGGGTCGCGCATCAGCGCCTTGGTGTGCTGGAGCGAGCCGAACGGCCGCTTCGCGAGTGCATCCGCCGCTGCGCGCGCCTTGGCGCGGAGATCCGCGAGCGGCACCAAGGCATTGGCGAGACCGATCGAGACCGCAGTCTCCGCCTCGACCGGCTCGCCGAGCGCGAACATCGCATAGGCCCGCGCATAGCCGATGCGCTGCGGCAGCAGATAGGTCGAGGCCGCCTCCGGCACCAGCGCCAGATTGACGAACGGCGTGATCAGCCGCGCGGTCGGCGCGAGATAGACGAGGTCGCAATGCAGCAGCATGGTGGTGCCGATGCCGACCGCATTGCCCTGCACGGCCGCAACCAGCGGCCGCGTCGCCTTGGCAAGGGCGGCAAGGAATCGCGACACGTGGCGTTCGCCCTGCACGCCGCGCGATACCGCGGCAAAATCGGCGAGATCATTGCCTGCGGTGAAGCTGTCGCCATCGCCCTGGAGCAGCACGGCGCGGATCGAGGAATCGCTTTCCGCGCTCTCGAGCGCGTCAGCCATCGCGCCATACATCGCGTTGGTAATCGCGTTCTTCTTGTCCGGACGCGCCATCGTCACGGTCAGAACGCCATTGTCCAGCGCCACAATCACTTCACTCATGTCTCACTCCTCTGATTGCTACTCGTTTGACGCGTTTTCTTCACGCGAACCGGAATTCGCTTCGCTTGAAAACGCCCTAGACATCTTTCGGAAATTTCTCTTGCAGGCTGGTCAGCCAGCGCGACACCACGTCGATCTCCGCTTCCGAAAATCCGTCCATCAGGCGGTTGTTGATCACCCTGGTCCGCGTCGCGGCGCGCTTGCCGAGCTCCTGCCCCGCCACGGTCAGATGAAGCCGCTGGCTGCGCCCATCCTCGCCATCGCGCCGGCGCTTCACCAGGCCCGCACGTTCCATCCGGTCGGCGAGTCCGGACATCGCCGACGGCACGATGTCGAGCGCCTGCGAGACGTCGCCGATCAGCGCGCCGTCGTTGCGCCCGAGAAAGAACAGCACGCCGGCCTGCGCGGACGTCAGATCGTGCGTCGCCGTTTCCTGATCGATGGCGCGCTGCAGCCGCCGATAGGCCACGGTCAGGAGGAAGATCAGCCGGTGTTCCGCTCTCATGCTGCTGTTATATATTTCGCACGCGAAATATCAAGATAATTCGTACGCGAAATATCCGGCGGTCCGGCGCCTGCGGCGGAGCAAACCCCGCAGATTGACCGGAATGGGCCCGCCGGTTGCGACATTTTGATCGCGTCGCCGGATCGTTGCACTGGGGCGCAGCAAAAAACCCTTGATCGATATCGATCAAACGGGAAATCTTTCCGCCCGGGAGCCGCCGGTTGCGGCGCGACTCCGGCGGGGTCACGAGAGTGTCATGACGTCAGCGGCAAGTCCGGACAGGGAGCGCGTTGTCCGCCCGAAGCGGCCGCGCCATCTCAGCGAGGCCATGCGTTGTGAGACCGCGTTTCGGCTGATCCTGTCGGAATGCCTCGAGGAAGTCTCGACCAACCACGAGGCCATGAGCTCCGGCGATCCGGCCGCGCTCCACCAGACCCGCATCGCACTGACGCGGCTGAAGGCCGCGATCGCCTTCTACGGCCCGATGGTCGCGGACAGTGAATGGACGCGGTTGAAATCCGAGCTGAAATGGCTGCGTGCCCATCTCGGCGCAGCGCGCGACCTCGACGTCGCGATCGACAACAGCAAGGGCCTGCCCGAGGAGCACATGCTCCAGACCGCGCGAACCGACGCGTTCGAGGCGCTCAGGGAGGCGCTGCAAAGCGACCGCTACTGGCAATGGTTCGACGGCATGTGGGACTGGATCGGCAGCGGCCCCTGGACCACGCGGCAGAACCGCCGTGCCGCGCAACGGCGGGCCGTGCCGGTCGCGGTGTTTCACGCACGCCGGCTGGCGCGGTGGCACGGAAAACTGTGCCAGAAGAGCCGCGGGCTGCAGGGTATGGGCAAGAACAAGCGCCACCGGGTTCGCCTCGCCAGCAAGCGGCTGCGCTACGCCATCGAGTTCTCGGAAGGCGGATTGCCCGCCGACGTCTATGCATCGTGGCGGACCGTGCTGAAGCATCTGCGCAAGGGCCAGCAGCTGCTCGGCGAATTGAACGATGACGAGGTCCGTCGCAAGCTGTTCGAGACTGCCGATGCGATTGCGCAGCGCGCCCAGGAGCGCAAGGCCAAGCACCAGCGCGTGCACGAGCGCAAGCGCAAGAGCCGGCTGCTGCGCCGCGCCGCGGACGTCTACCGGAAGATTGCCGAATGAACGCAACTCTTCCCTCTTTCGCAGACAGCGTCCTCGCTGGTTTTCTTCATCTCGTTCCCGGTGGTCATCACCATGCCTGACGGCTCCTCTACGGCGCACCTGTATCGTCCCAAACTCGTGACCACGCTGACCGAAGGTTACGGGCTTGGCGCCTTCCGCCACGACGTGATGGCCGGGCTGACGGTGGCAGTGGTGGCGCTGCCGCTATCGATGGCGATCGCGGTGGCCTCCGGCGTGACGCCGGAGCGCGGACTGTTCACGGCGATCGTCGGCGGCTTCCTGGTCTCGGCACTGGGCGGCAGCCGCTTTCAGATCGGCGGCCCGGCCGGCGCCTTCATCGTGCTCGTCGCGGCAACGACCGCGAAGTTCGGCGTCGAGGGCCTGCTGCTCACCGTGCTGGTGTCCGGCTTGATGCTGACGCTGATCGGCGCGTCGGGACTTGGCTCGCTGATCCGCTACATCCCGCATCCCGTCACTGTCGGCTTCACCTGCGGAATTGCGGTCACCATCCTGGCGAGCCAGCTGCGTGATCTCGGCGGGCTGACGCTTGCAGGTGCCGAGCCCGGGCCGTTCCTGCCGAAGCTCGCGGCGCTCGGCCACGCACTACCGACCCTGAACTGGTCCGCGCTTGCGGTCGGCGCCGGCTCGGCGGCAGTGATCTTCGTGCTGCGCGCCTGGCGGCCGAACTGGCCGGCGATGCTGATCGCGATTGCGATCGCGTCGGTCGCGGCGCTGCTGCTGCACCTGCCGATTGAGACCATCGGCAGCCGGTTTGGCGAAATACCGCGCGGCCTGCCGGTGCCGCATCTGCCGGCCTTCTCATGGGACCTGCTGCTGCAAATCCTGCCGGCATCGCTGTCCTTCACGCTGCTCGGCGGCGTCGAGAGCCTGCTCTCGGCGAAAGTCGCCGACGGCATGACCGGCCGCAAGCACCGCTCCAACATGGAGCTGGTGGCGCAGGGCATCGCCAACGTCGCCTCCGCGTTTTTCGGCGGCATCAGCGTCACCGGCACGATCGCGCGCACCGCGACCAACATCCGGGCCGGCGCGCGCAGCCCGCTATCCGGCATGCTGCATGCGGCGTTCCTGCTCTCATTCATGATCGTGGCCGCGCCGCTTGCGAGCTACATTCCGCTGTCGGCGCTGGCCGGCGTCCTCGTCGTCGTGTGCTGGTACATGGCGGAGAAAGAAGCGTTCGTGCAGCTGATCACGAACCGGCGCGCGGCCGCGGTGCTGCTTCCGACCTTTGGCCTGACGGTTTTCGAGGACCTGACGTTCGGCATCATCTCGGGATGCGTGATCGCGGCGCTATTCGCCGTCTTCGATCGCTGGCGGCGGCGCGACACCAATTAGCCGCTGTCGCGCAGCACCAGCTCGAAGCCGAGATCGATCCGGCGCTCGCCGCCGCGCTCCAGCGTCAAGGTCGCCGCGGTGCGGCCGATGGCGTCGCCATGCACGCTGATCGTGCTCAATGTCGGCGAGATCAGCCGGCCCATTTCGAGATCGCCGAGGCCGATCACGGCGACCGGCTGCGCCGATGCCGGCCCGTCGCGCAGCAGCCCGGCCTTACGCAGCCCCGACATGAAGCCGATCGCATGCGCATCATTGGCGGCGAACACCGCGTCGACGCCGGGCAGGCGTGCATGCGCCGCCACACTGCCGGAATCTTTGCGGTCCAGGATCAATCTGCGCGGCTCGGCAAGACCGCTCGCCAGCGCCTCGTCCCTGTAGCCGAGCCAGCGGCGCGTGCCGCGCGGATCGTCGCCGCCGATGAAGGCGAGCTGCGCGCGTCCCTGCGCAACCAGATGCTTCGCGACGGCGACACCGGCTTTGTAATTGTCGAAGCCCGCGACCGCGTCGATCGGGTTTGCCGGCAGATCCCAGGTCTCGACGATCGGGACGCGCGCGTTGCGCAGCAGGCGACTGCCCTCCTCCGTCGCCGGCGAGCCGACCATGATGATCGCCTCGGGGCGCCGCGACAGCAGCGCCGCCAGCATGCGGTCCTCGCGCGCCGCGTCATAGCGCGACTGCGCCAGGATCACGGAGAAGCCGAGCGGCTCGAGCTTGTCGGACAGGCCCTGCACCGTGTCGGCGAAGATCGAGTTGGCGATGGTCGGCACCAGCACGCCGACCGAATTGGTCCGCGCGCTCGCCAGCGCACCGGCCACCAGGTTCGGGATGTAGCCGAGATCGCGCATCGCCTGCTCGACCCGCGCCCGGGTCTCCGGCGCAACCAGGTCGGGCATCCGCACCACCCGGCTCACCGTGATCGAGGAGACGCCGGCGCGCTTGGCCACCTCTGACAGGGTGGGCGCGGCACCGGGCGGGCCGGTCGCGGGATCGGTCAGTTCGGAGCTCATGACGGGAGCCTGCACGATTCCAGGTTGCCAAGCCATGATGTTAGCGCTAGCATTACCTCATGTTAGCGCTAACATGGAACAAAAAGGGAGAAACGGCATGATTTCGGACGAGCAGGCCCAGGCATACAAACGCGACGGGGTGATCGTGGTCCCCGAGGTGCTCAACCAGGAGACCCTCGCCAAGGTGCGCACGGTGCTCGCGGAGCTGGTGGCCGGCGCCGCCAGCGTGACCGAGCACACCGACGTCTACGACCTCGAGCCGGGCCATACGCCGGAGACCCCGCGGGTCCGCCGCATCAAGGCGCCGCACAAGGTGCACCCGATCTTCGACGAGATCGTCCGCAGCCCCGCCGTGATCTCGATCCTGACCAGGCTGATCGGCCCCGGGCTTCGCCTGCACGGCTCCAAGCTCAACATGAAGTCGGCACAATACGGCTCACCGGTCGAGTGGCATCAGGACTGGGCGTTCTATCCGCACACCAATGACGACATCCTCGCGATCGGCGTCTTGCTCGACGATTGCGATATCGAGAACGGCCCGATGCTGGTGACGCCGGGCACGCACACCGGCGACACGATGTGGGATCATCACGGCGAGGACGGCCACTTCGCCGGCCTGATCGATCCGGACCAGATCGAGGGCGACATCAAGCGCGCGGTGCCCTGCATGGGCAAGGCTGGCAGCATGTCGTTCCATCACGTCCGCGCGCTGCACGGCTCGGCGACCAACACCTCGAACCGGCCGCGCAACCTGCTGCTCTATGAAGTCGCCGCCAGCGACGCCTGGCCGCTGATGGGCGTGAAGGATTTCGACGAGTTCAACAGCCGCCTGCTGGCGGGTCCGCCGGTGGTCGCGCCGCGGCTGACCGACGTGCCGGTGCGGATGCCGCTGCCGCCGGCCAAGCGGCAGGGATCGATCTACGAGACCCAGTCGGCGTCGAAGAAATCCTACTTCACGCGCGCTGCCTGAAGACGACGACAATGCCCGCGGCCACGCCGCGGGCATTGCTGCTTTCACGAGCATGATCCGGAAAAGTGGGCACCGGTTTTCCGAAAGATCATGCTCAAGAGAAGACCATAAAAACAGACACAACGGGGAAACGAATGACCAAGATGGCAGATGGCGCCAGCAAATCGCGCCTGCGTGTGATTCTTGCAGCCAGCATCGGCTCCGCGCTCGAATGGTACGACTTCTTCCTGTACGGCACCGCCGCCGCGCTGGTGTTCGGCGAATTGTTCTTTCCAAAGAGCGATCCTGTGGTCGGCACGCTGCTGTCGTTCCTGACCTTCGGTGTCGGCTTCGTGGTGCGGCCGTTCGGCGGCCTGTTGTTCGGCATCCTCGGCGACCGCTATGGCCGCAAGCCGGTGCTGGTTGCCACGCTGCTGATGATCGGCATCGGCACCACCGCGATCGGCTTCCTGCCGACCTATGCGCAGATCGGCATCTGGGCGCCGGTGCTGCTGGTCGCGATGCGCGTCATCCAGGGGCTCGGCGCCGGCGCCGAGTATGGCGGCGCGGTGATCTATCTGGTCGAGAACGCGCCGCCGAAGCATCGCGGCTTCTGGGGCGGCTTCGCGCCGCTCGGCGTCTCCGTCGGCAATCTGCTCGCCGCCGGCGCCTTCGCGCTGGTGACGATGCTGCCGCGCGAGGATCTGATGAGCTGGGGCTGGCGCTTGCCCTTCCTGGCGAGCTTCCTGTTGATCGTCGTCGGCATCTTCGTCCGCATGCGCATCACCGAGACGCCGGTTTATACCGAGGCGGTGGTGGCGCGCGGCAAGGTCGAGAGCAATCCCGCGATGGAAGCGTTGCGCCAGCACCCGCGCAACTTCCTCGTCGTGCTCGGCGCACGGATGGCCGAAAACGGGCTCGGCTATTTCTTCCCGGTGTTCGGTCTGAGCTACGTCATCACGACGCTCGGCGTGCCGAAAGCCGAGGCGCTCAGCGCGCTGATGCTGGCGTTCACGGTCGAGCTGTTCGCGATCCTCGGCTTTGCGGCCTTGTCTGACAGGATCGGACGGCGGCCGGTCTACATGTTCGGCGCGCTGGCCGGCGTGGCGCTCGCCTTCCCGTTCTTCTGGATGGTCGGCACCAAGGAATGGATCATGATCGCGCTCGCCTTCATCCTGGCGCGCGCCGTGGTGACGGCGGCAATGTTCGGGCCGCAGGCGGCGTACTTCGCCGAGCTGTTCCCGCCGCAGCGCCGTTTCGCCGGCTTCGCCTTCGCCCGCGAACTCGGCTCGCTGCTGTCGGGCGGCCCGGCGCCGTTCGTCGCCACCGCGCTGGTGGCGGCTTACGGCACCTGGTGGCCGGTCGCCTGCTACGCGATGTTCCTATCGGCCTGCACCGTGGTCGCGATCTGGATCGGGCCCGAGACCTATCAGGAGAACATCGCCTCCGACGCAAGCGAACATGCCGAGCTGCCCGCGGCGATCCCGGCGCGGGCCTGATCGGTGGCGCAGCAACTGCGTGTCCTGCAGTCGCTCTGGGCAATGGAGCGGCGGCTGGAAGATGAGGACGAATGGCCGCTGCAAACCCAGCTCGCGATGATCCGCGATGCCGGGTTTGACGGCGCCGGCGTGCGCTTCATCGATCCGGCCTTTGCGCACGAGGTGACGAGCTTCCTTCGCGCGCATGGCATGATCTGGCAGGCGCAATGCTACCCGAAGAGCGTCGACGACCTGAAGCCGGTGCTCGAGCTGGTTGCCCGGCTCGGCGCCGATCATGTCAATTTGCAGCCGGACGTCCGACCGCGCCGGCTCGCCGATTGTATTCCCCTGCTCGAGGGCTGGCGTCGGCTCGCGGCCGAGGCCGGCGTCGCCGTGCATGTCGAGACCCATCGCGACCGCATGACGACCGACCTGTTCTTTATGCTCGACCTGCTCGATTGCTTCCCCGATCTGCGGCTGACCGCCGATCCCTCGCATTACCAGGTCGGTCGCGAATTCGCCTGGCCGGTCGACGACGCCAACCACGCGATGATCCATCGCATCCTCGACCATGCCTGGGGCATCCATGGCCGCATTGCGAGCCGCGAGCAGGTGCAGATCTCGCTCGGCTTCCCGCAGCACCAGGGCTGGGTGTCGCTGTTTATGGATTGGTGGGACTACGGCATGCGTTCCTGGCGCAAGCGCGCCGGGCCCGATGCGACCCTGACCTTCCTGTGCGAGCTCGGTCCGCCGCCCTATGCGATCACCGGTCCCGACGGGCGGGAATTGTCCGACCGCTGGCAAGACGCGCTGGTCATGAAGGACATGATCCGCACGCTGTGGGATCGCATTGCAAGCGAGCCGCAAGGCCCGCTCCAGCGTTGATTCAGACGAGCCGCGGCGGCATTCTGACGTGACATGCCGCTCAGACCTCCGCGAGGACCCCTGCGCAACCACCGGGCCGATCCGCTTCGACGCCTCGCGCGCGTCGTCGTGCCGGCTATTGCCACCCTCCTCTGCACGACGGTGATCGCAGCGGAACGGACGCTCGATGTCGCGACCATGCCGCGCGTCGCGACCATCGACCCACGCTTCCAGTCCTACAACATCGAAATGGTCGAGGTGACCGGCGGGCGGTTCTGGAAGCCCTATGGAGCCGGCGGCGCAAAGGTGGACCGGTTCGCCGCGCGCCCGCCGATCGATCTACACGACGGCAGGCTGCGCAAGCTCGCAGCCGCCCTCTCGCCTGCATATCTGCGCGTCAGCGGAACCTGGGCCAACAGCACCTTCTTTGCGGATTCCGGGACGCCACCGGCTGCCCCGCCGGACGGCTTCAAGGGCGTGCTGACGCGACAGCAATGGCTTGACGTGATCGACTTCGCGCACGCCGTCGGCAGTCTCATCGTCACCTCCTTTGCGATCAGCGCGGGCGCGCGTGACGCTGCGGGGCGATGGAATCCCGACCAGGCGCGGCGCCTTCTCACCTTCACGCGATCGGCAGGCGGCCAGATTGCCGCGGCCGAGTTCATGAACGAGCCCGATCTGCCGGCGATCGGCGGCGCGCCCGACCGTTACAGTGCGGCGGCCTATGGCCGGGATTTTGCCGCGTTTCGTGCCTTCATGCAGGCAACCGCGCCCGACGTGAAAATCCTCGGCCCAGGCACGATCGGCACCGGCGCGGAGGCTCGCGCGCGCTTCGCCGTATCGGCGGAAGGTGTCGGCGCGGTCTCCTATCATCATTACGGCGCCCTCTCGGCGCGATGCGGCGGCGATCGCACGGCGAAGCAGGCCTTGTCGGACGAATGGCTGGCGCGAACCGGCAAGACACTCGCCTTCTACCAATCGCTGCGCGACCGGCTTGCGCCGGGCAGGCCGGTCTGGCTGACCGAGACCGCGGAGACCGCATGCGGCGGCAACCGTTGGGCGGCGACCTTCACCGATACGTTCCGCTACCTCGATCAACTCGGGCGGCTCGCCAAGGCCGGCGTACAGGTGGTGATGCACAACACGCTGGCCGCGAGCGACTATGGGCTGCTCGACGAGCGAACGCATCTGCCGCGGCCGAACTACTGGGCCGCGCTGCTATGGCGACGCTTGATGGGAACCACCGTGCTCGATGCCGGCGTGCCCGGGCAGCCCGGCTTCCATGTCTATGCGCATTGCGCGCGCGACATCCCTGATGGAATAGCCCTGCTCGTCATCAACAATGATCGGCTAGCGGAGCACAAGCTGACGCTGTCAGACACTTCGCAACGCTACACGCTGGCAAGCGCATCGCCTGCCGACGGCAACGTGCAGCTCAATGGCGGCACGCTGGCGCTTGGGGCTTCCGACCAGATTCCCACCCTGAATGGCGACGCAGCCGCGGCAGGAACGGTCGTCTTCGCGCCCGCAACGATCACGTTCCTGACCGTTGCCAACGCGGGCAACGCCAACTGCCGGTAGCGAGACGACGTCGCCTTACGCCGCGTCGCGGCTGGCGTCGGAGGACGCCGCCGGGCGTACTACCAGATGGCCGAGCATGATCGCGGTCATCAGCCGCTCCATCTCGAGCCATGCAGTGACATGCGACATGGTCGGCCGGCCACCGAGCGCGAGCTGATTGACGTCGTCGACCGCCGTCAGACCGCGCGGATAGAATTCGCGAAAGATCACGCGCTCGGCCAGGCCGTCGACCAGGCGGAAATTCAGCGTCTTCGACAGCTCGCTGAGGGCTTCGCCGACCAGGCGCTTGTTGCGCGAACCGAGCGTGGAGAGACGGTTGCGCAGCACCACCCATTCGAATGCCGGCTGATCGTTTGCGCTGCGCTGGCGCCGCGCCTCCTCCACCATCTTCGAATAGTGGCTGATGCCGGTGACCTTGAATTCGTTCGGATCGACGGTGCCGAGCACGTCGAAGTCGATGAAGCTGTCGTTCAGCGGCGTGATCAGCGTGTTCGCCAGCGAATGCGTGAATGTCGTCAGATAGGTGTCATGGCCAGGGCAATCGATGACGACGAAGTCGTGCGACCTACCGAGCCGCTCGACGATCTCGGCAAGCGCGCTGCGCCCGAGCGTCTCGACCTCGCTGCTCCTGCCGCTCACCGTCTCGAAGCACATATGCGTCGGAACGCCGAGCTCGAGCGAGGACTCCCGCGCCCAGTCGCGGCGATTCTCGACGTAGTGCGTCAGCGATTTCTGCTTGTTGTCGAGATCGATGGTGGCGACACGCTGACCCGCCTTGATCAGCGCGACGGCGACGTGCATGGCAATTGTCGACTTGCCAGAGCCGCCCTTGTTGTTTCCTACAACGATTACGCGTGCGTTTGTCATGGGAATCCCTATCGGACGCTTGAGTCAACGCAGGACGAAATGGAATTTAATGAATGATTCGAATCTCCCTGATTCGACGAATCTCGACAAGAGTCGTCGCAACATCGACGTGATCGAAATTCAGCCGGTTGCGACAACATTGTCACAACCGTACTGGGTGCACGTATCGTGAACGCAATGCACGTTTCAGGGACTAGCGCCCCGGGGACTAGCGCCCCTGAAACACGGCCGCGCGGCGTTCCACGAACGACTTGATGCCCTCGGCCGCATCCGACGTGTTGAGCACGCGTTCGCGGATTTGCGGAATGATCGCAATTGCCGCCTGCTCACCGGCTTCGATGAACTTGCGGCCCGCCTCCTTCGTCACCTGGATTCCAAGCGGCGCATTGCGCGCGATGATCGCCGCGAGCGCCATCGCGCGTTCGATCTGCTGACCGGCCGGCACGACCTCCTGCACGAGGCCGATCCGATGCGCCTCAGCCGCGGAGAACTCGTCGCACAGCAGCAGGTGATACATCGCATCGCCCCACCCGGCGCGGCTGATGTAGCGGAAATGCGCGCCCGCCAGCGGCGCGATGCCGCGCTTGGCTTCCATCTGGCAGAAGCGGCTGTCGTCCGCGGCAATGACGATGTCACCGGCCAGCATCATCTCGATGCCGACGGTGAACACGATGCCCTGCACCGCCGTGACGATCGGCTTCCGGCACCGCTTCGACAATCCAAAGGGATCGACGTTGCCCTCCGGCAGCGGCTTGCGGCTCGCCGTCGGGCCGAAGAATTTCGGCATGTCGAGACCGGCCGTGAAGCTGCCGCCGGCGGCACAGAGCACGCCGACCCAGAGGCCATCGTCATTGTCGAGCAGCGTCAGCGCGTCGGACAGTTCGGCCATCATCTCCGGGCTGAAGGCGTTCTTCTTCGCGGGATTGTCGATGATGATCTTCAGGATGCGGTCGTGCCGCTCGTGGCGGACCCGCCCTTCGCTCGCGCTGCCGGACATCTGTTCCTCCCTGCTTTGTGACTGAATATTTTCTGGATGATAGTTGTCATCCAGATGCATGATGGTCATAATCCAGAACGAGAGTCAAACAGGGGCACTGTGAGATGGGCCATTCCCAGGCCGACAAGGCCAGGAGCCGTGAGCGCATTCTGAACGAGGCGGCAACGCAGATCCGCGACAAGGGGCTCGAGGCGCTCAGCATCGGCGGCCTGATGCAGCAGGTGAAGCTGACCCATGGCGGCTTCTACGGACACTTCGCCTCGCGTTCCGAGCTGATCGCCGCGGCGCTGGAACAGGCGCTGAATGCAGGCGAAGCGTCGGCGCACGCCGCGCGCGATCCCGACAAGCCGGTCAGCATCAACGCGCTGGTGCGGAGCTATCTCAGCCGCAGCCATCGCGACCAGCCGAAGTCGGGCTGCGCGATCGGCGCACTGATCTCGGATGTCGGCCGCGCCGACGCGCAGTGCCGCGCGGTGATGGAGCCGCACATCGAAGCCTTCATCGCCAAGGTCGCCGAGACGCTCGGCGACGATGACGACAGCAACGCGGTCGTCGCCGTCAGCGCGATGGTCGGCGCACTCGCGATCTCGCGGGTCCTCACCGATCAGAAGCGGTCCGACGCGGTCTTGCGCACGGTGCGCGACGGCATCGTCGCGATGGCGTCAGACGAATGATTGCGCCCGCGCCGCGGGCACCTTGATGGAGCGAGCCATGAACGACCGATCCACCCTCGAGCCGACGGCTGTGCAGGGCAGCGTGCTGATATCAGGCGTCGGCGCATCGAACGGCCTCGGTGCCGCGATCGCGCGACGCTTTGCGGCCGGCGGCTATCCCGTCGCGATCGCCGGGCGCAACGCCGAGAAACTGGCTGCAACCGCCGCGGAGCTCGCGGCTGACGGCGCCAGGGTCACTCACGTCGTCGGCGATGCCTCCAGCGCAGCCGACGTTGCGCGTTTCGTCGAGGCTGCGCAAAAGCTCGCGCCGCTCGCGATGGCCGTGCACAATGCGGGCTCCAACCGGCCCGCCCCGTTCCTCAAGGTCAGCGAGCAGCGCTTCGAGGAGCACTGGCGCGAACACGCGCTCGGCGGTTTCCAGCTCGCGCAGGCCGCGATCCCTGCCCTGCTGGCGCGCGGCGGCGGCACGCTGGTGTTCACCGGCGCCAGCGGCTCGCTGCGCGGCAAGGCCAACTATTCACCCTTCGCCGCCGCCAAGGCCGCGCTGCGCGCGCTGGCGCAGAGCGTGGCGCGGGAATTCGGGCCGCAGGGCATTCATGTCGGTCACGTCGTGGTCGACGGCGGCATCGAGGGCGATCGTCTGCTGAGCATACGCCCGCAATTGAAAGACGATCGCGGGCCGGATGGCATGCTGAACATCGCGGCGATCGCCGAGGCCTATTGGGTCCTGCATCACCAGCATCGCAGCGCCTGGACGCTGGAGCTCGACCTGCGGCCATGGGCGGAGCAGTTCTGACGGGCACCGCGCCGCCGTCATTCTCCGAGGGAAATGGGTTGCGATCCGCCGAAATCTTGTCAGGCTATGCGACAAGATCCGAGACGATCGCACCCCGTCCCAGGAAAAGGCCATGTCGCAGCCCACGCCGATCCTGCATCATTTCGATCAGTCGCCGTTCTCCGAGAAGATCCGCATCATCTTCGGATTCAAGAAGCTCGCCTGGAATTCGGTGCGGATTTCCCGGATCATGCCGCGGCCGGACCTGATGCCGATGACCGGCGGCTATCGCCGCACGCCGACGATGCAGATCGGCGCGGACATCTATTGCGATACCCAGATCATCATCCGCGAGCTGGAGCGGCGCTATCCGGCGCCGACACTGTTTCCCGCAGGCAATGCCGGCATGCCCTGGGCACTCGGCATGTGGACCGACCGGCCGTTCTTCCAGAACGCGGTCAACCTGGTGTTCGGCTTCATCGGCGACAAGGTGCCACGGGATTTCATCGAGGATCGCGAGAAGCTGCGCGGCGGCAAGTTCGACGTCGCTGCGATGACCGCGGCGCTGCCGCAGATGCGCGACCAGTTCCGCGCCAATATCGACTGGATCGAGGCGCAACTCGGCGACAACAGGCCGTGGCTGTTCGGCGAGTTCAGCCTGGCCGATGTCAGCGCTTATATGAACGTGTGGTACGCGCGGCAGAGCCTCGCCACGATGGACGAGCTCATGAAGCCGTTCCCACACGTCGCGGCGTGGGAGCAGCGCATCCGCGCCATCGGCCACGGAATGCGCACCGAGATGTCGTCGGCCGACGCACTCGAGATCGCGGCGAAGGCGCGGCCGGAATCGCCCGTTGCCGCCGACCCCGCGGATCCGAACGGTCGCAAGCCCGGCGACATCGTCGCCGTGATGCCGGACGACTACGGCAAGATCCCGGTGCGCGGCGAGATCGTCTCGCTGTCGGCGCAGCACATCGCGATCCGCCGGTCCGACGAACGCGCCGGCGAGGTCGTGGTGCATTTCCCGCGCGCCGGCTTCCTGGTCGTCCCGGGCTGATCGCCACAGGCACGGCCACCGGCTGCACCCGGGCGGGTCTGGAAACCCAGCGTTTCGCGGCGTGACCTTGCCGGGCCACCGAACCGGCAATACCTCACGGCTATCTCCAACCCAAGGCTCCACAGCGCAGGCTTGCGGACATCTCCGCAGCAACACGACCTCTCGGCCTGCGTGCGATGGGTGGCCCGTGGCGGATGCTCCGCCACGCCGACAAACTGGACTATGTGATGACGACCTCCGTCGAATTCGGGCTCGATACATTTGGCGACGTCACCAACGACGCCGCCGGCGCGCCGCTTTCCCACGCCCAGGTAATCCGCAACGTCGTCGACGAGGCGGTGCTGGCCGATCAGCTCGGGATCGATTTCATCGGGCTTGGCGAGCACCACCGGGCCGATTTTGCGATTTCCTCCCCCGAGACCGTGCTGGCGGCGATCGCCGCGCGTACCAAGGACATCCGCCTCGGCTCGGCGGTGACCGTGCTGAGCTCGGACGACCCGATCCGCGTTTTCCAGCGCTTCGCCACCGTCGACGCGGTCTCGAACGGCCGCGCCGAGGTGATCCTCGGCCGCGGCTCGTTCACCGAATCGTTCCCGCTGTTCGGCTTCGACCTCAGGCAATACAGCGAGCTGTTCGAGGAGAAGCTCGATCTGTTCACCGAGCTCCTGAAGCAGGAGCCGGTGACCTGGCAGGGCAAGTTGCGGCCGCCGCTCAAGGGCCAGTCGGTCTATCCGCCGGTCGAGCACGGCCGGCTGAAGACCTGGATCGGCGTCGGCGGCAGCCCCGAATCGGTGGTGCGCGCGGCGCATTACGACCTGCCGCTGATGCTTGCCATCATCGGCGGCGATCCAAAGCGCTTTGCGCCCTATGTCGACCTGCACCAGCGCGCCTACCAGCAGTTCGGCCGGACGCCGCAGCCGATCGGCGTGCATTCGCCGGGCTATGTCGCCGAGACCGACGCGCAGGCCCGCGAGGAGCTGTGGCCGGACTACAAGGTGATGCGTGACCGGATCGGCAAGGAGCGCGGCTGGCCGCCGATGAGCCGCGACGAGTTCGTGGCTGAGGCCGAGCACGGCTCGCTCTATGTCGGCGCGCCGGAAACCGTGGCCCGCAAGATCGCGGCGACGGTGAAGGCGCTCGGCGCGGCACGCTTCCAGCTGAAATACTCGGCCGGCCCGCTGCCGCACGAGAAGCTGATGAAGAGCATCGAGCTCTACGGCAGCAAGGTGGTGCCGATGGTGCGCGACATGCTCGCCGCCTGACGGCGCGCGGTCGCATCACAAAGCAAAACCCCCGGCGTTTTGGCGCCGGGGGCTCTGTTAGATCACAATCAGATCAACCGGAATTACCAGTTGCGCTGAGCGCGGAGCAGAAGGGTGTAGGTGTTCTGATCCTTCAGCTCGTACACAGTGCCCGGCTTGCCGATGCCGGCGCTGCCGGGATAGGTGATCGTGCCGCCGAAGCTCTGATCCAAGCGGGTGTAGGTGAAGTCTGCCGAGAAGGTCAGGTTCTTAACCGGGGTCCACTGGGTCTGCGTGCCGATCTGGGCGATGTTGTAGTCCGGGTTGCACGAGGTCAGGCCGGCGGTGCCGAACACGGCGCCGAACGAACCGCCAACACCATTGCCGGCCGGGCCGCAGATGTAGCCCTTGGCAGTGCTGTTGTAGTTAACCTGGGCCCAGGCACCGTAGATGCTGGTGTTCCAGTTCGGGTTCCAGTTGTGCACGTAGGCACCGCGGAAGCCGTAGGTCGTGATCAACTGCTGCGAACCACCGTTGATGAACACGGAGTCGGGCGCAATGCCGAGGCCGATGCTCTGGTAGGCGCCGGGAACGTTGGTTCCGCCGAACACAGTGGCCGCACCAGCCAGGCCCGCGAGGTCCTGAATGTTGTAGCGGGTCGCACCGTTGGTGTAGACACCCTGCAAGTTGATGGTGTCGCCAGGTCCGGTCGGGATGTTCTTGATCGACAAGGCCAATTGACCAGCCCAGCCCCACTTGTCGTCCGGATGACCGGTCAACTCAGTGCCGCCGTAGTAGGCCGCGTGGTTGTCATGCGCCGCGAACGACGCCTGGAACAGACCCCAAGCCTGATCGACGCGCAGCATCGCGACGAGGTCCGGAGCGATCGTGCCGGCATAGTCGGCGGTGCCGAACGGGCCGAGCGCGCCCGGAGCGACGCCGAGGTTGTTGACGCCAGCCTGATAGTACTGGGTCTGATCCTGAGCCGACAGTGACAGCGACACGCCGTTGCCGAACTGCGCGGTGTAGGTGAACTGGTTCACACCAGTGACCGAGCCGCCGCCGCCGACGAGACCGTCGAAGCTGTTGCCCGGATAGGCCGTCCACGGAGCCGAGAACTGCGAGACCGCCTTACCGATGGTGAAGCCGGCGAACTGGATGAAGGCGTAGTAGACGCCGACCGTACCAGCCGCAACCGCGCCAGCGTTGGCGTTGTTCGGTGCCGAAGCCGCGCCGATCGCCGAGTAGATGGACGTGCCGTTGCCCTGACCGACGTAGCTGTCCGTGGTCCAGCTGAAGGTCGCATCGAAGAAGGTGCGGACCACGCCGTACTCGGTCGCGGTGCGCGTATCGATGTTCAGGTCTTCACGAGAGCGCCAGGTGTAGCCGTTGGTGAAACGGTTGTTCGCACCGGCGGGGCCGCCCGTGTTGCCGATCGCGTCGACGTTGCCGTTCGCCACGACGTCCACGCGCAAGTAGCCGCCCAGCTTGATACAGGTGTCGGTGCCCGGGATGTAGTAGAAACCGGGACCATACAGGGAGCAAACCTTCACGTACTCGACCGCTTTGGCCTTGACGGGAAGATCGGCCGCCTGAGCTCCGCCGACCGCGACGAGAGCCGCCGCCGAGCCGAGGATAAGGCTCTTAACCATCTTCATGTTAAACCTCCAAGTTGCTCTATCTCAGGGAAGGTTCCGGATCCGCCGGGTAAAACACCCTCAGGTTGGTTCCCTTTGTCCCTTAAATCCCCGCTCAGTCGCTTCGCGCCTTCGGACACACCCGCATGAACGCGAGGGACTTAAGCGAACCACCTAAAACGGGACGACCTTGGGATGCCCCCCTCCGTCGCAGTTCCATATGAGACAGAAGGCCCCCGATCACGCAACAAAAGACCGCTCGGTTTGGGTCGAGTTGCGGCTGTTTTCGGGCAAATGTTGCACAAATATCACGGGCAATTGAACCGCGACGCGCCCGCAAGCTGTTGAAATATATGTAGAATATTTAAGTTACCGTTGGCGGGCACAAGTTTGGGCAACACCGGGCGGAACGGTGTGCAAAACGGGTAGTCCTACGGATAAAGCGAAATTCGCAGCCGGTTTCGGCGCCGCTGATTCCGGCTCCTTCGGCCAGATTCTGGTCAGAAAATACCGTTATCTGAACGACATAGCCTGCCCCGGATACCGCCGACTCGCGCCTGGAAGGGGGCATTCCGATGGCTCGGACGAGGCCAGGAGACGGCGGGCGGACCGCGCGATGTGAGTAGCGAAGCTACATGTCAGAGAGATGTCAGCGCGTCTGATCGGACCCGAGCCGCCGGCGCAGCGTCGCACTCACTCGTCCAAAATATCCAGGAGATCATCGATCCGCTCGAAGGGCGGCTCGTGCGTCTTGTCGGAGTAGAAGACGCGATCGCCGTCGCGCTGGAGCGATCGTGCCCTGGATTTCGGCAACCTCCCGGGCAGGAACGTCGCCGCGACCGCCTCCGGCCCGACGTCGAGCCTCACGATGCCACGCCGCTTGCAATCGATCCTGAGTCTTGCCGCCGCGAAGAAATCGCGGGCCGCCGCTGGCAGTCTGCCGAAGCGGCGCGAGGTCTCTTCCTCCAGATCTTCCAGATCGTCTTCGCTGCGGCACCGGGCGGCGCGGCCATAGATTTCCAGCCGCATCGATTCCGACTGCACATAGCTCCTGGGCAACAGATCCTCGAGCGGAAGGTTGAGATCGGGCACCCACAGATCGGCGGCCCGGTCGTTGGTCTTCTCCGAGGCCTGTTTGAGAAGGTGGCTGTAAAGCACGGGACCGAACACCTGGACGTGACCGGTTTGCCGCTCGGACAGCAGATCGCCGGCGCCCCGGAGATCAAGATCGCGCTCGCTGATGGCGAAGCCGGCGCCCGGCCTGCTGAACTCCTCGAGAACCGCGAGACGCTTGCCGGATTGCTCCGAGCTGGATTCGGTCAGCATGTAGGCGAAGGCGCGCGTTCCGCCGCGCCCCACCCGCCCCCTGAGCTGGTGGAGCTGCGCCAGACCAAACTTTTCCGGCCAGCAGACCACGATGGTGTTGGCCCGGGGAATGTCGAGGCCGCTTTCGACGATGTTGGTCGCCAGCAGCACGTCCGCCTCGCCTTCGACGAAGCTCATCATCCGGTCGTCGAGTTCGTCGGCAGGCAGCCTGCCGTGCAGGCACACGATGCGAAGCTCCGGGGCGACCGCCTGCACGCGCGCCAATAGCGGTTCGAGATCCTGGATCCGCGGGCAGATCAGGAAGCTCTGCCCGTGCCGTCGCTGCTCGCGCAGCAATGCTGCGGCAATCGCGGCGTCCGACAGCGGCGCGATCTTGGTCACGACCGGCAGCCGATGAACCGGGGGCGAAGCGATCACGCTGAGATCCCGGAAGCCCGCAAGACCTGCCGCAAGCGTGCGCGGGATCGGCGTGGCGCTCATCCAGAGCGTATGGACACCCTTGGCCAGGCCCGAGAGCTTCGCCTTCTCCGCCGCGCCGAAATGCTGCTCTTCGTCGACAATGACCAGACTCAGCTTGGCGAATTTCACGTCCTTCGCCGCGATCGCCTGCGTGCCGACCACGATCTTTATCTTGCCGCTGCGCAGGCCTTCCTTGGTTTCCCTCATTTCCTGCGCCGACGTCGCGCGCGACAGGCTTCCCACCTCGATGCCAAGCGGCGCGAAGCGCTTGCGGAACGTCGCGACATGCTGCCTCGCCAGAACGGTCGTCGGCACGACGACGGCAATCTGCTTGCCCGACAGGGCAACCGCGGCCGCCGCGCGCAGAGCAACCTCGGTCTTGCCGAAGCCGACGTCGCCGCAGACCACTCGATCCATCGGATGCCCCGAGGCGAGATCACCCAGCACGTCCCGTATTGCCTTCGCCTGATCGGCGGTCGTGAAATATGGGAAGCGTGCGACGAACCGCTCGTATGCGGGACCGGGAGCGACCAGCCTCGGCGCGCGCCGGCGGCGGCGCTGCGCGATATGCTTGGCAAGCGCCTTGGCGGCGGTCTGAATCTCCTGCTCCGCCTTGGTGCGCCGCGCCCACCACGTGCTGCCATCGGCCCTGTCCAATGCCAGCCTGCCGAGCTCCGCCGCATACGGCCAGATCAGCGCAAGATCGGCGGGCGGCACGAGCACGGCGTCGTCCCCTGCAAATGTCAGCCTGATCATCTCGCGAGATGATCCCTTCGCCATGTCGAAGGTCTGCAAGCCATCGAGCACGGCGAGACCGCGCTGCAGATGAACGACGACCGCGCCGCGCTCCGGCACGTCCGGATGATCGAACGCCGCACTCCAGGCCCTGGCCATCGGCTGCGGATGATGCGCCCGGCTGCCGAGCACGTCGGTCGCCGTCACCACGACAAGCGGCTTGCGGCCGGCACCGATGAAGCCGGTGTCGAAATCGGCCAACAGCGCCGCTTCGCCGCCCCGCCCCTTCGCCGCCTCGTTCCAGTCGGTGAAGCGCTCCGCCTTGATCCCGCTCATGCGCTCCATTGCGCGCAGGTCGTCCTCCACCGCCGCGACGAAAAGCAGCCGCGATCCGGCGCGCTCGGTGTCGGCGACAAAGGCGCGAAGCGCTTTTCGCGACGAGGTGACCTTGGAGAAATCAGGCGTAGCGATGAACGCCGCCTTTCGCGGAAGCACGCTCATGCGCTTGGTCAGCCGCTTCCAGTCGGCGGGCGCAAAATACTCGCGCTCGATCTCCCGGCGGCCGGCAGCCTCCCTGATCGTGCTCAGCCAGCTATCGGCGTGGCCCGACACGCCAGCGTCCGCGATCCAGCGCGCGCGCTCACAATAATCCGGCAGTGCCGCGCGCTGCGCCCGCTTGCCTCCGAGCGCGATCCGTTCGGACATCGGATCGATCAGCAGTTCCTGCGTATCGAAGACGACGTCGTGTTCATTCGGATCGACGCCCGCGATCCTGCGGATCACGCCACCGGAATGCTCGATCCTGAACGGCCCGAGCGCGCCGGCGGGAAACACCTCGAACGTCATGCCGTGGAACAGGACGCTCCCCGGAAAATCCGCCTCTTCGTCGAGATCGTATCCGAGCGCTTCCAGGCGATCCTTGAGATCCTGCTCGGCATAGCGCGCGCCCACCTTCAAGCTGATGCTGAGGCGCGCCCAGCTCGCGGGCAACGGCAACCGCTCCATGATCGCCTCCGCCGTCGACACCAGGAAGACCGGCTTCCTGCTCTTCGCCAGACGCCGCAGCACCGAACTGCGCCGGCCGGCGATCTCGCGCGACGGCTCCAGCCCGTCAAACGGCAAGGTGTTCAGCCGCGGGAATACCAGCACCTCGAGCGAAGGATCGAGCGAATGCAGCACGCTGCCGAGGCGCTCGGCCCTGTTCTCGCTGTCGGCAAGGAAGACGATGCCGTCGCGCCCGGACTTGTTCCATTGCTCGACGAGATGCAGCGCCAGCATGCCGAGCGGCGCGGACGATGAAATCCCGGAACGCGTTACTCCCTTGCTTGTCTTCTTCGCGCCAACCTTGGCACGGGCCTTCTTGGTATTCGCCACGTCAAATCCATCGCTAGTCGTGAGTCCGATCGCCCGGTGACAAGCGTCCCAGGTCGATCGCGGCCCGGTGGCGCCCCCCGACGCACGCGGCCAACGCCCTCCTTACAGTCTCGCAGTCGCGTTGAATAGCGGCGGGGGCGGTATCAATTGCGGCATCGGCATGGCTTGCGCCGGACCGTCGGAGGCGGATCCTTGGATCGTAGCGTTGGCGCATCGCTTCGATGAGACGCCAGAGCGATCGCGTCCGAGAATTCATCCGCCCGAAAAATCACCACGGGCCGACTGCGCATCGCACCAATTCAGATTGTCTAAGGGGTGTGAGCCACATCGGCGCCGATGCCGACGACGACGCGCAGGGCTGTTCGCCTTGCGCGGCGAACAGCTTCGATTGTCTTGAGACGTTCCTGCAGGGTCTTCTTCATCGCCGTCCCATTCCAAAGCCATCGAACAAGACGTTCTGGACATCACGAGGCCGTCAGGCGGTCGCGCGGCGCTGCTGTGTCACGCAACAAAAACAGGGAAGGTTATCATGAAGACGAAATCGTTCGCCGAACGCGTGCTGGGCACGACCTCGCTGGTCGTGTTGTCGGCCGCCGCCATGATCGGAGCCCAGCAACCGGCTGCGGCCCAAACCGGCATCTACGGCGGCGGCAGCACGCTGTCGTCGCTGGCGCTGCGGCAGATCTTCGACTGCTATGCGGGCATGACGCTGGCCAATGACGGCCAGGCATTCTCGCCGAGCTTCTCGACGGGAACGCCGAGCCCGAACCTGCTGCCGACGAGCTGCACCCTGGTCTCGACCTCGGTCGAGGGCCTGTTTGCCGCCGTCGGTTCCGGCAACGGCCAGCGCGCCTACATCGCCGACGATGCGCGCCAGCTGTTCCGCGGCAGCCCGGACTCCGCGCCGGCCATTGTGCGCAAGCCCTCGGCCAAGCCGCCGTTCCGCGACACGGCCAATGCGGCCTTCAAGAGCTATCCCTATCCGCGGCTCGACTTCGCCGCCAGCGACGCGCCGCTCGCCAGTTCGGTTGCAAGCCTGACCACCATCTCGTTCAGCAATTTCCTGCCGTCGACCAATTGGCAGAACACGCTGCTGATCGCCGCCCTGAGCAAATCGGCCACGAGCTTCAACACCACGGCGGTCGGCGCGCCGATCCAGGTCCCGGCCATGGAAGTCCCGGTCGCGATTGCAGTCAACACCGCGAACTCCGCCTCGGGCGTGACCTGGACCAACCAGTCGGCGCTGTCGCCGAACAGCCAGGCCGGCGGAGCGATCCAGCTCTCCGCCGCGCAGCTCTGCGCGATCTTCTCGGCGACCGTGACGGACTGGCACGACACCTCGACGCTGATCCCCGCGCTCGACGCCAACGGCGTGCAGCAGTTCCAGCACTTCTACGACGCCAACACCAACGGCTCGCTGACCCCGGTCGCCTATACCAGCGGCCGGCTGCCGATCAAGGTAGTCTACCGTGCGGATGATGCCGGCGCGAGTTTCATCCTCACCAATTACCTCGCCAACCTCTGCCCGCTGCTCGATCCGACCGGCACCTACAACTACAAGAAGATCTTCACCGGCGTCGGCGTCGGCGGCAGCACCACGGCGAACCTGCCCTCGGGCAAGTTTGTCCGCCTGCTCGACAACATCAAGGCGGTGAAGACCTCCGACCAGAGCGACCCCTATGACGTGGATGACGACGAGGAACGTCCGGATCCGCACTGGATCAGCGCCTCGGGCAGCAACCACGAAGCGCTGAAGATCGGCACGGATCCGCGCTTCGCCGGCCGGATCGGCTATCTCAGCGCCGACTTCACCCAGCCCTATGCGCAGACCGTGACCGAGGAGATCGCCGGCACCACGATATCAGCCGCGGCACCGCTCTCTGCCAGCATCCAGAACGAACGCCAGCGCCTGCTCGGCGTCTATCATCCCGGCCAGGTCGGCAGCAACGGCAAGGCGCAGAACTTCGTCCCGCCGACGCCGACCAATGCCCAGCAGGCGTTCGCCAATCTGAACGCCCCGGACATCTCGAGCAGCTATGATGCCTGGAACCTGTATGCCCAGGTCTATCCCGCCGGCACCGTGCTCGGCGGCGTGACCTATGACGGCCTGTCCGTCATCGGCATCCCGCTGCAGTCGCAGACCGACTATCCGGTCACCGGCGCGAGCTTCCTCAACGTCTATAGCTGCTACAGCGACAGCGCCGGAACGCGGGTGCCTGCCGTGAAGAACTGGCTCGCCTGGTTCTTCGGCGGATCGATCACCGGGCTGCCGAACTACAATCCGGCGACCTCGAACTCAGACGATCCCGGCTATGATCCGAACGTCGCCAAGATCATCCGCAACAACGGCTTCCACGAACTCGACGGCGTGTGGGCCACCAACATCCTGAATGCGTACCTGACCTCGAGCGCGGCCGGCGGTTCGTCGACCGCGATCGCGGCCTACAGCACCTCGGGCACGCAGACCGACGGCTGCACCGGTGTCACCGGCGGCGCGAAGTAACGCCAACAGGAGATCGTGATCCGGGGCGATCCGGGTCACGATCTCCGCGAACAGATCAGCAGCCGGGCACTCGATCGGGGCCCGGCTGTTTTGTTGAGGTGTCAGCTGGCTTTGGCGCTAAAGCGCGATGGGATTAGATTGAATCATCATCGCGCATCAGGCTTTTGTTTGAGCATGATCTCCGCGCAAACGCTCCGCGTTTGTCGCGAGGGAAAACCGCTTCGCACTTTTCCGGATCATGCTTTGGCGGCGCGATGCGCCGCGGCGAGCTCGAAATAGCGGCTGCCCGCCTCGGGGACGATCGCATTCCGGTTGAGCAGATGCTGGATACAGATCGCCGCGAGATCGTAGGAGCCGTAGCAGTGATGCGCGACCAGCGCGAGATGCCTGAGCTGCTCGGCGCTCATCGCGTCGGCCCTGGTGAAATCGCGGACATAGACGGCGTCGGCCTCGAGCAATTGATTGAACGCCTCGTAGGGATTGACGCCGCGCATCGGCCAGATCATGCGCTTGTTGATCCCGATCAGGGCATGCGGAATGAAGCCGTGGCTGCGCAGTTCGAGGTCGATCTCGCCGAACACCGGCTGGTTCTTGTACAGCGGCAGGAACGAGACCTCGGTCTGGATGACGACCGCATCCGCGAGCCGCCGCGGCCCATTCTGGAAGATCGCAAGCTCCGAGCCCTGCACGTCGATCTTGAGATAGTCCATCGCATCGATCTCGCCGATATCGTCGAGCCGGTGGGTCGCGACCCTGGTGTCGGCGATGATGCGGCCCCATTCGTTGAAGCCCTGGAAGTGCTTCAGCATCAACGGATCGGGCTCGAGCAGGCTCGTCATCCCGGGCGCGGCGCAGACACGAAGGCGGGCCTGCTCGCCGTTGCCGACGACATAGGGCAGATAGGTTTCGAGCTCGCTCTTGCGGGCATTCAGTTCGGCCAGCGCCTCGCGCTGCGGCTCGAAGCCGAACAACCGGCACAGGCGCTTCTTCAGCAGCGGCATGTACGGCGGATCTTCGGTCGGGTTCGCCCCAATGTCGACGACAGCCGTGAGGCGCTCAGACACAAGGAGTGCGGCCAGCGGGTCGCGCTCCGCAGACGAAGCTGACGGCGGAGGCGCGGCCGACTGAAGGGACGTCATCAGGGTTGCTGCTGTTCGCCGCGGCGACGGCGCTCGTCGTCGCTGCTGTTGGGATTCTGGCTGCCGCCGCCTGCCGGCGCCGCGTCATCGCCGCCGCTGCCGCCATAGCCCAGCACCTCGACGATCACGATCGACGGCTGGTCGTTGGGCTTGCTCGGCGCCGGTTGGCCGGCCTGCTGGGTCGCCGCGGTCGCGTTGGTGGTGACGGCGGCAAGCGTGGTGCTCGGCGTCGGCGTGAAGGCGAGGCCCGTCACCGTGCCGGTGGCCTGGACGTTGAACGCGTTGAGCACGACCAGCGCCACCAGCGTGATGTCGTTGCCGCGGATACCTGCGGCGCCGAGGTCGATGGTGCCGCGCGGCGCCACCAGCGTGACGTTGCTCTTGGTCGGGTCCTGGCCGGGCAGCGTCACCAGCGCGGCGATGCCGGCGCCCGTCACGAGGCCCTGCGGATTGACGTAGCAGTAGCCGCCAACGGTGCAGATCTCGCTGAGCGCGGGGCTCGAGACATAGGTCTTCGGTCCGGCGCCGGCGCTGATGTCGCCGTTGGCGGTGAACAGGCCGATGTCGCCGCCCTGCTGGGTCATGATGCGGCTCTGGTTCACCAGGATCGAGTCATTGGCGAAGGCACGGATGCTGCCGCCGCCGAGCGTCAGGATGCCCTCCTGATTGGGACTCAACACATCGAGCGAGGAGTGACCGACGGTGATGCCGCCGCCAGGCCCGACGATGTTGATGTCGCCGCCCATCTGGGTCTCGAGCACGGAGGCCGCGACATTGAACTTGCCGGTCGCGATCTTCGGCGCGGCCTTGCCGTCGACGCTCAGGCTGTTGTCGGTGTAGCCGTAGCCGGCCGGGAACAGAGTCGAGATCGCGGTATAGGCGCGGGCGTATTGACCGAAATACGGACTCGCCGAATTCTTGTAGTCCTTGCCCACCTGGATCAGGAAATCGAGGAAGGCGCGATTGACGAGCAGCTGCTGCCGCGCCGGCGACAGGCCCTGGAAGGTGGCCCAGGCCTGATCGCGCGGCTGGCCGAGGATAGCCGCGATATCGGTGAGGAAATCGATGCCGCCGGTGCCGGCATGCGCCGGATCGACATAGTCGGCGATCGCCGCCGCATAGTTGATGCCGGGCTTGACGCCGAACAGCAGGTCGAGCTCGGCGCCCTGGGACGGCAGATAGGGCTTGAGGGGATTGTTCAGCGTGAACGCACCACCGACCGCACTGCCGTTGCCGATCGTCGCGACGCCGCGCGTCGTGGCGCTTGGCGGAGAATCCGATGGCGCGAACGGACCCAAATCATGCCCGGCCTGCAGCACGAAGGTGCCGGGGCCGTAGAGAAGATAGGAGCCGCCGACCAGATCATTGCCGGCGGCGATGCTGGTGACATCGGTCGCGTTGTTGTTCTGGCCAATGAAACTGAAGCTGACATTCGGAAGCGGCGTGCCGTTGCTGGTCGTCGAAACGCCGCCACCGGGCGCGATCCCCGCATAGATGTTGTTGCCGGCCTCGATCCGGGCCGGCTTGATCAGCGTGAGCGTGGAGCCAAAACCGGCGTCGGCGTTGACGCCATAGATATCCTTACCCGCCGCGATGACGGCCTGGACCGGATCATTCGCATGTAGTGCTTGGGTGAGGGTCGCCCACGGCAGCCCGAGCGGATTGATGGAGTTGGAAGCTAACGTGGTTTGATCACTGATAGTGGATGAGCCGATGTATCGCGCGATGCTGGGATCAAGATCAGGCATCGCAAGACCCGCCCCTAGGTCGATGGTTCCTGCGGCGACGAGGTTGACGGTGCCGGTGTTGGTGGGCACCAGGTTACCCACGTCTGTTTTGCTAAGTGTCAGATTTCCGGTGAGGGCGGCCAGATCGAGGGTAGCGGGAAGCAGCAGCCCGACGATCGAGGGGTTCGCAGTTCCTCCGAGCACGACATTGCTAGGGTCGGCATTGTGCACAAAGAGTCCGGGGACAGAGGCTTGTGCAACAGTTGGAGCCGTCACATCGCCGGTGAGACTCGTCAGCGAAACGCCGCTGTTCGGGCCATAGCTGGTAAAAAAGTTACTCCAGGCGAAGTTGTTCTGCTGAGAGTCCACGCCAGGCAAGAATCGCGTAGGATCGACCTGTATCCCGAGATTTAGTGGCAATGAGGCGGGATCGTAGACGTTGCCGAGCGTCACCGAGCCACGCGCGGCTACGGTAATGAAACCGTCCTGCACCGCTAGCAGCAAGGGTAGCGCGTACGTGCCGGCAACGGTGTTCCCAGAGAGTGCAATGCCAAGTGTCGGAAGTCCCTGGTTCAACGGATTGCTGGTTGTTGCCTGGACCGAACCACCCACCCGGATCAGGCCAGCACCGCGGCCGACCAGGAAATCGCTGCTCAGAAGGTCGCCGCCGGCTGTCACGCTGAGATTGCCGCCGCCGTAATAGGTCGCCTTCGGCGGATTGGCCGCAGTGAAACCGCCACCGACCACCAGCGTCTCCGGCAACGACGCGCCGATATCGATGATGTCGGCGCCGGCCGACAGCGTGATGTTGCCACCGCCCAGCGCACCGAAGCCCTGGTGGAAGGTGGCGTAGTTGACCCAGGCCGCGGTCTGGCAGGCAACCGAGCCCGCCGCCGCGCAAGCCGCGAACGGCGTCGCCGTGCCATTGGAAACACCGTAATGGATGTACCAGTCGCTCCACATCTGGCCAGTCGAGCCGCCGGCGACGCCGAACTGGCTGCCGTCGAGATCGATCGGCATCTCGATGCCGATGATCGAGCCGCCTGCGGTGATCGTGATCGCGCCACCGCCCGTTGGCCACGTCGGCGTGCTGACAAGACCATTCGGATTGAGGATGTAGCCAAGAGGCAGTGTGGGAGCACTGAAATCCGCCGGTGTGGCCGTGGCAGCGCCGGCCGTATAGACTGCCCCCGGTGCCAACTGGTCGCGCAGTTCGACATTGCCGGCGGCCGCGATCGCAATGGAGCCTGTTCCGGTGCGCACGATCGTTGGGATGTAGATCGTGCCTCCACCTGCAAGGTTTGTTTGGGAGTTCAGATAAGAGGTGTGGCCGTCGACGGAGACATTGCCCGTAACCGTCGGGGGCAACGACGACAAGGCGATCACGGTGTTGGGATCGACCGGCGGTGTATTCCCGGTGAAGGCCGTGCCAGCAACGATGCCGTACGAGAAGCTGCCCTTGCCGCTCACAGCCGTCGACATCAATTGCGACGCCGCTGTGGTGTTGTAGACGATGCTAGGATTCCCACCAGGTGGATTGTAGGCCGCCGGATTGTTGGCAATGCGGTCGGCTGGAGGCGTCGGGTCTCCCGAAGGCACATAGGTCCCCTGCACACTGGTGTAGGCCGGGGGCGGCGCTGGTGGCGTCACCGCGATGGCGGCAAGCGCGCCGTTACTGAAGTCAATTCCCGCCGCATAGTCCAGGCCCGCCGCCAGGCTCGTTCGGGGAACGAAAATGGACAATCGATCCTTACCGCTGTTCACCAGATCGATATTGATGACACTGAGAAAATAGGCCGTCCACTTTGTCGCATAGTCTCCCGTCAAGGCGATTATGTTGCCGGTCCCCGTATTGGGCAGCAATCTAACAACGCCGTTGGTTAGATCGTAGTACTGCGTCGATGTGGTGGGTGCAGCCGGGATCAAATTAGCTGACGGATTCAGCTGCGTGTTGCCCACTTTGGGCGTGATCGTGTTGGTGTAGGATACAAAGTCAGCATAGGACAGCACGATCCCGCCAGACGCCGAGACGCCGGTGGACGGGTTGATCCCGTTGACGTTGACCCCGAGCAACTCGGTTTCGTAGGCACGGAACATCCTCAGGTACTGCGAATAGTACAGGTTGTACTGATCGATCACCGCCGGATCGCTCGACGAAATGACGACCGGCTGCGCCAGCTTGAACTGCAGCGCGAGCGCGTCATAGGCGGCATCCGACAGGCCGAAGAACGCCGCGCTCGGCGAGGCCGTGGGCGCTGAGGGGCCCGACCACGAGCCGCCCGTCTTCACCAGATAATCGGCGATCCCGCTTGAGCTGTAGACCAGATTGGTGCCGTCCGGGAACATGCCGAGATAGGCTTGATAGAGACTCGAATTGATCTCGCTCGCATAGAGCGCGGACGCGTCGCCGCCGCCGGGCGTGTAGTTGACAAAGAAGCCGTCGCTCACCGTTGCGTTGATGTTGACGTTGTTCCTCGCTTGCAGCACCAGCGAGCCGGGTTCGCCGCCGGCCGCCGTGCGATAGACCAGCGAGACGTGGCCGGATGCATCGACGCTGCCGGCGCCGAGATTCCAGTTGCTGGCGACCGTGATGTTGCCGTTGTTGATGTCGAGGCTCGGATTGATCAGGTCGATCTCGGGCCGCACATGCATGCCGCCGAAGCCCGCGCCGCTTCCCGCAGGGGTCACGGCGAGGTTCTGGACGAAGCTCGCCAGCGTGTTCTGATAGAACCCGACGTGATCGTCATTGGCCAGCGAGACGATGAAGATATTTCCGGTCGCGAGCGGCGCCTGCGGCGTCGGCGCCACGATCGGATTGCCGTTCGGATCGGTGGTGCTGCCGTCCTGATAGGTGCCCGGCAGCGGATTGCCGGCCGCGTCGAACCATCCGGCCGGATCGATGATGCCGTCGAAATGCTTCGTGCCGGTCGAGCTGTCGGTGGTGCTCCACACCGCGTAGGGATTGAGCACGACGCCCTTGCCGATCGGATTGCCGCCGCCATCGACCACGCCGACGACGGTGCCGCGGAAATCGACGTTGACGGTGTTGTTGGCAAGGATCGGCGCGCGGATGATGACCGAGCCGCCGGAATTGTTGATGTTCGCCCCGCCCGGCCCGCCGCTGACGTTGAACAGCGCGCCCGCCGCGACGCTGATCGCGCCCGAGCTCGACATGTTCTGATAGCCGTAGGTGGCGTTGACCGTGCCATCCGGCGTGCCGGTGGTGCCAAGCGTGATGGTGCCACCGGTCTGCACCAGGCTGGCAGCGGCGTAAGCAGGATCGGACGGATCGCCTGCGGCGTAGGACGCGTTGAGCACTGCGCTGCCGCCGATGCTGACGCCGCCGGTGATGACAGTGCCTGTGGCGACGCCAGCGCCATACAGCGCGATCTGGCCGCCGCTCGGCCCGCTCGCATCGATGGTGCCGTTGACGATTACGCTGCCATTGTTCGCAACCAGCAGCACCTTGCCGGAGTTGAGCGTCTGGCCGGCCTCGATGCGGATGTCGCCAGTGCCGAGACGCACCGAGAAGCCGCCGGTGAACGCCGTGAGCGGCAGGCCGGCGGCGCCGCCGATGCTTGCTGCCTGCAGCGTGAAATTGCCGCCGAGATCCTTGAATGCCGCGCTGCCGTCGAGCGCGCCGTCGAGCGTCGCGGCGTTTGCAGCCAGGATCGACACCGAGCCGGCAAAGCCGCGCCCGGCCCCGGCAACACTGACGGTGGCGCCCTGCCCAACGATCACGTTGCCGGCTGTCGAGGCGAGTTGGACATCGCCGCCCGGTGCGTCCTGCACCACGTCGAGGATCGTGATGCGCGAGCCGGACGCATCGATGACAGCGCCGCTCCCCAGCACCACGTCGCCGGCGGTCGCGGTCAGACTGACCTTGCCGGACAGCGCCTGGATCGTCGCACTGTCGGTGATCGACGCGCCCGCGATGGCGAGCACACCGCCGATGTTGCTGGCGACGCTGGCCGGCTTGGTGCCCGCGCCGGTGACCAGGCTGACATTGCCGAGCGTGCTCAGCGATTGCGTCGCGCCGCTGTTGACCACGATGGCCGGCGCGGTCAGCACCATGTTCGCGGCGCCACCGCCGCCGCCCGAGAACGTCACCGTGGGCAGGCTCGAATAGCCGGTGCCCGCATTGGTCAACGTCACCCCGGTGACGACGCCGCCCGACACCGTCGCCGTGGCCGCCGTGGTCGTGCCCGTCGTATTGGTGCCGCTGATCTTGATGGTCGGGGTGCTCAGGTAACCGTCACCCGGATTGGTCACGTTGATGCCCGTCACATTGACGACGGCCTGCGCCGTCGTGCCTGCGCCGCCTGCATTGGCGAACGAGAACGTCGGCATGCTGGTATAGCCGGATCCCGGATTGGTTACGGTCACGCCGACCACGCCCAGCGACGCGGTAAAGTCCGCACCGCCATCGCCCGTGGCGCTATCGATCGAGATGAAGTCGACATAGCCGGGGAAGCCCGACCCGGACGAGGTGAGCTTGACGCCGGTGACCGCGCCGCTGGAATTGACGACGGCGGTGCCGGTCGCAGTGATCGGGTTGCCGTTATTGTCGGTTCCGAACACCGTGACCGGATCGCCGTTGCTGTAGCCCGAACCGCCGCTGACGACGGCAACACTGACCACGCCGAGCGATGCGACCGCCGCGGCGCCGGATCCGCCGCCGCCCGAGATGATCACGTCGGGGATGCCGAAGTAGCCACTGCCGGGGTTCGCGATCGTCACGCCGCCGATATTGACCGTCAGTGCGCCCGTCGCGACCGCCCCCGAATCCAGCGTGCCATTGCCGTTGAACGCCACCGCCGTGCCGGCATTGAAATAGATCTGGCTGAAGCCGCCGAGATGCTTGGTGCCGACATCCTCGGTGATGACCTGCGATGCATTGAGCGTGAGCGTGCCGCCCGCGCCGCTGATGCCGGTTCCGGTAGCGCCACGGGTGTTGGCGAGATCGATGTTGGTGGCGTTGACCGTGGTGTTGCCGCCCTGCCCGTACAGACCGGCGCTGTCGAAGGTCAGCGTGCCGATCGGATGCGCGGCATCGCCGATCTGCAAACCGCTCGCGTCATAGAGATTGATCACGGTCGCGCTGCGCAGACGGACCGAGACGGCGTCGTTGAAGTTCGCGAGCACCGCCGAGTTCAGCACGATCCCGCTGGTGCCGCCGCCGATGTTGATGACCGATCCGGCGATGTCGTAATTCCTGGCGTTCAGGCTGGCATCGGAGGCAAGCGCGCCGCTGCCGCTGGTGTCGAGCGTCAGCGCGTTGCCACCGTCGATGACCGCGCCGGCACCGACCGAGAATGCCCCCAGCGGCGTCGGGCTGCTCGGCGGCGGGGCGTCGCCCGTGTACTGTCCCGGCACATAGAGCCGGCTGACCTTCACCGTGCCGCCGTTGGAGACACGCAGCAGCGCGCCGTCGCCGCTAGTGAAGAGATAGCTGCCATCGGACTGCTTGACCGGCAGCGCGCCGATCGTGATGTCGCGGTCGGTGCCGGTGGGCACTGCGCCGACCGCCCTGACCACGCTGCCGTCACCGATGACAAGCCCCCTGCCGGTGACAAGGCCACCGTCGCCGGCAAGCGAGACGAGGACCAGTTCGGGCCCGGTCAACGGATGCGCCGCGTCGGTCAGGATCTCGAGATTGAGCGCGCTGGCGGTGATGTTCTGCACGCCATCGACGATCTTCGCCGTGCCGCCGATCAGCACCGATGACGCCCCGAGCCCGCTGATCTGGTCGGCATTGAGCACGAGATAGTTCACCGCACCGGTACAGCCGGGCGCGCTGCCGCTGAGGCAGTCATCCGCCGGCACGGTCTTGTCGGCAGCGAGCACCAGGATGTTGCTGCCGCCGATCTGGACCTGGCCGCCGCCGCCGACGAGGCCCGGCGCGAGAGCGCTGGTGCCCGGCGCGAAGCGGTTGGTGCCGGCAAGGTCGAGCGAGTTGATGGCGCCGAGCACCAGCACACCGCCGTCGATCGGCAGCGGGGGCGGCGCCTTGCCCGCGGCGAGCGCCTGGTTGCGGAAATAGGTCGTGCCCGAGGTGATATCGATCCGGGAATATTGCGACCACACCGCTTGCGACTGCAGCTGGAACACCGCCGATTGCGACGAGCGCGCGCCGGTCAAACTGTTGCCGAGCGTGCCGGTGACGTATTGCGAGCCGTCCGCAGCGGAGCTGTTGGCAGTCGCATTCGGATTGACGTTGTTCGCAACCTGGACGACGCGGTAGGCGCCAGGCAGCGTTGCGTACATTCCCGGCAGCAGCGTGTAGGTGCCGGCGGGGATGCCGCTGCCGGCGCCGATCGTCACCGACTGGCCTGGCGCGATCGCGTTGGCGAACGGCTGCCTGGATCCGGCCGGGGCCGTCGCATTGGTGCCGGCCGGAATCACCAGGCCGGAATAATATGGAGCGAAGGCGAGATTGGAATCGTAGGCCGCAACACTCGCCGAATAGGTCGGGACCAGGGCATAGACCTGACGACCGTCGGCATAGGTCGATGTGATGCTGCCGTTGGCGAGATTCTGCTGGTAGGTCGCGAGCACGTTGCGGCTGCCGCCGGTGCCCGCGACGAACTCCGTCGCATAGATATCGCCGCCGCCGTTGAGGTCGAGCACGGCGCCGGATTGGGTCGCCACATCCGTGCCGAACAGGCTGATCGATTTGCCGGGCGGCGCGGCGAGCACCGGCGGCACGATGGCTGTGCCGTTGGTATTGCCCTGATACCAGGTGGTGCCGTCGATGGTGTAGCCGTCGGGGATCACGAGGTCCGCCGCCGAGACGGAGGTCAGGCTGCCCGAGGTCAACGTCACGCGCTCCGTCGGCGTGAACGTATCCGGCGCAAAGGAAACGCCGGATGCATTCTTGATGGCCCGCGCGAGGTCGGCCGGGAGGTCGGCGCTGGTCCGTACGCCGACCACGATGTTGCCAAGCGGCGCCCACAGCGTGCCACCCTGCACAATGGTCTGCGCACTCAGCACGATACTGCCGCCGGCCGAGAGTGGCGGCGTAGCCACCCCGTTCTGGGCGGTAGTGATGATGCCGGTGGGGCCGGTCGACATCAGCAGGAACCCAGTGTTGCTGACCGGATAGATCTCCGCCGCCCGCAGCGTGAGATTGCCTGGAACGACCAGCGCCCCGCCGAAGATCGTCTCTCCTGAGCCAGGACCGCCATCGATGAAGCCATAGTAGTTCGGCAGCAACCGGATGGCGCCGGCGCTGGTGAGATTGGTGTCCGCAGCACCGTCGACGAAGATTGCTCTCTCGAGGTCGATCCATTGCGCCGTAACGTTCAACGTGCTGGTACCAGTCGCGACAACCGGCGGACCGCCGTCCGTTCCAAACCCGACCAGACGAACGTAGCCAGCGTTCAGATTGACCGTGGATGCGTCGGCTAGCCCGAAGTGTCCGCTGCGCGAGTAAAGGGTCAGGGCGCCAGGGATCGTGATGTTGACCGAACCGTCGAATGCAATCGTGCCCGCATTGAGCGTCACGGAATCAAAGCCGCTGTTGCTCAGCGTATCGGCGCCGATGAAGGCGCCCGGCGCCGCCGACGCGCCCGAAGCCGGCAGGTTGGATGCGACCACGCCGGGCCGCTCCACCACGATCGTATCCGGCGTCGGCGGAGCGCCCGGCACGGTGTTGTTGATGACACCGATGGTCAAACTGCCTCCGGCCGCCAGCGGCGCGCCGCCGGCTGCATCGACGGTGCCCGCAAAATAGATCGTCGTGCCCGACAATTGCAGGCTGCCGCCATTGCTCCACGCCGCCTGCCCGGCGAAGTGCGGCCCGAAACCGCCCTGCGGCAACTGGATCAGGTTGCTCTCCGCGGTCACGGCAGCGCCCTGCAAATTGAACTGAGCGCCCGGCTCCGCCACCAAGGTCGTAGCCAAGAGCGTGATGGTGCCGCCGTCGCGCACCGTGCCCGTCGAGTAGGTGACGACCTGCGGATTGGGCACGAACACGCCGCTGACATCGAGCACGGCGGTCGCAGCGACGCGCACCTCCGTGCCTGTCGCGGTGATGCTGCCTGCGGGCGCAACGATGCTGCCGAGAATATCGGCCGTCGCAACCGGATTCAGCGAGACCGTGGCCAGCGGATCGGTAACGATGGCAGCACCGCGATCGATCAGGACATTCGTCCCGCCCAGCGACAGGCTGACCGGCTGGCGCAAACCATCGGGCAGTACTGCCAGCGACGCGAAGTCGCGCACCCGCGCGCCGGTCGGAATCTGCACCTCTCGGCCCGACAGCACCGCGGTCGGCTGCTGTTGCAACAGCAGCTGCGTGCCGGCGGTCACCGTGGTGCCGCCATAGATGTCGGTCAGGGTGTATTGGGAGAAGCCGCCACTGGTGAAGAATGACGGCGGAAGAACCAGCCGACCGGCCTTCGCGTCCGATACGACCATGCCCGCGACGGGCGTTCCGCCTTGGAGGGCGATGGCGTTTGCCGTATTCGTGGAAACATACGACGTCACGTCCGCGGTCGCGCCGTCGACCACAATGGTCGAGGCCTGCAATGTCAGCGTGCCACCGCCATCGAAGCCGCCTGCGTAGATGGTGCCGCCGAGCAGCACACTGGCCTGGTTGGGATGGTTGACGGTGCCATCAGGATTGGTGCCGTGCGGGAGGACGTTGAAGTCGGCCGACTTGCCGTTATCGCTGCCCAGGTTGCCAGAGAAGGCGCCAGCATAGGTCATCAAGGTCAGACTGCCGCCCTTGCCGACCGGTAGTCCATCGGCGCCGGTTTTGACTTTGCCGGTGGTATCGACATAACCGCCACCAGAAATGTCGATCACACTGCCGGGCGAAAGCACAATGCTCTGAGTGATGTCGACAAAGGCTCCATCCCCTAGAGTCGGTCCGTTGCTAGCGGAAATGGTCGAGATGCTCACGCTGCCGCCGTTGACGTAGGCGCGCCCCTCGAGCTGATCCGCCGACAGGCCGCTGTCGTTGACCCAGCGACCGCGCACGTCGAGCACCGCATGTGGTCCGATGACCACGGCCGGAACCGGCGGCTGCGCCGGCTGCTGCTTGGTGGGATAGGTGAAGCCGGTGAGGCTGATCTGGCCGGCGGGCGCGCTGAGCGTGCCGTCGATGGTGGCGACGTTGTCCAGCGTGATGCTGCCGCCGGGCCGAACCGACAGGGTGGCATTCGTCGCCATGTCGAGCCGTTGCGCGCCCTTGATCGAGATCGCGCCGAGCGATGCATTGGAGAGCACGTCGGTGAAGATCGGAAACACGCTGTTGGCGAGCACCGGCGACCAGTTCGACGCGTTGGCGAAGTTCAAGCCGCTGGCGCCATACGGATCCGGGCCGGCATCTGCCTGTGGCAGGAGCACCACGTTGTTCTGGTTGCCGGTCCCTGTCTGAGCCGTGAAGGTGACGCTCAGCGAGGCGCCCTTCGGCATCTGGTCGGCGGGCGCCAGATTCGACGATCCCGCCAGCGCGCGCTGGCGGCTGCCCGCCACGACATTGCCGATGATGTCATTGACGATCGGATTGATCGCCGCGACGGTGACCGAGCCGGCATTGGCGCCGGTGATGTAGCTCGCCTCATAGTGCGTATTGCTGCCGCCGCCCCACGGACTGAGATAAATCTCGGTCAGCTTCGTATCGACGACGCCGTTGACCTTGTGCAGCACCGTGAAGCCATTGCCGATACCGACATAGGCGATGCTGGGATCGGCGCGGCCGATGTCGTAGAGGCGCCCGTCGGCACCGAGCAGGCGCGTGGTGCTGATCGTGCCGCCGGTATACTGCACATAGCCGGCCGACACGTTGATGGCCGCGCCCGGCTGCTGCACGACATTCTTTCCCGACGTCGTGAAGTTGCCGCCCGCGGTCAGGATCTGGTCGATGCTCTGCGGGATCAGGCCGACATAGCCGGCAGCATTGAGCAGCGGCGAGCCGACCCACTGCACACCGTCGGCGCGGGTGCCGCTGAGCCGCGCATCGATGGTCACGGTCTTGCCGATCAGGCTCTGGGCGAGCGGGCTGTCCGCCACCTCGGCCGCGGTGACGAGGATGCTGATCTGGTTGATCGACATCGGCAGCGTGACGCCGGCGATGCCGGAGAGATCGATGGTGCTGCCCTGCTCGAGCAGGACCGTGCCGCTCGTGGCGACGGCACTGGAATTTGCGACGGCGCCGGCTTGAATGTTCAGCGCCGCGCTCGGCGCCTTGATCAGGGCGCCGGCGCCGCCCGCGCCGCTGCCCTGCACGTCGACGCTGCCCGCCGCAGTGATATTGATCTGCGGCTGCAGCACGGCCTGGAAGTACGGCGCGTTGCTGGCGCCATTCGCCGATGTGGTGGAGTTGAGCGTCGCCGTCGGCAGCGTTCCACTGGTCTCATCCGGCAGGATCGCCGTGAGGCTCGCCGACCCCAGCACGATATTGCCGTCGGTTCCGGGTATGCATGCGCCCTGCACGCAAACCGTCGTCAATTTGATCGAGCCGGTGCGCGTGGTCGCCGTGCTGGCGACGATGCCCCCGAGTTGGTTGATCGACCCGCCGACCAGCGTGATTGCACCGGAGTTGGACACCAGCAGCCCAGTGGCCTGGTTGGTGACCACTCCGGACTCTGGGCCAGTGGGTTGCGCGCCGGAGACCGCGCCGGCGGTGCCGGTGAGGACTTGCATCGCCGTCTGGGTGCCGACCGCAGTCGACAACGGCGTCGCCAGGGTGACTGAACTGTCGGAAGCAAGAATGATCTGGCCATTCCTTGTGGTGATTGCACCTGCGTTATTGACGCCGCCGTCAGCGAGCAACGCTACATAACCGCCGTCGCCATTCGTGCTCAGCTTGCCCGTCGTGTCGATGATCGCACCGGCCTGGACCGTGACCTTTCCACCACTGCCCTGGTTGAAGATCGTGGCTCCCGAAGCCGAGTTGGCGGGAACGCCGGCGGTCAGCGGGTCGCCGAGCAGCGAGAACAGCCCGCTCTGCAGGAACCCCTGATAGTTGCTGCCGCTCAGCTTGGACGGCAGATCCAGCGACGAGGCGATCAGCGTGTGCACGTTGATCTGGCTGGTGCCGCCGAAGATGATGCCGCTCTGGTTGATCAGATAGACCGCGCCGTCGGCCTTGATCGATCCCAGGATCTGGCTCGGCACCCCGGTCGATGCGATCTTGTTAAGCGCCGCCCAGTTCGCGTTGCCCTGCTGGTTGAAATTGACCGTCGTGTTCCTGCCGACATTGAACGATTGCCAGTTCAACACCGCCTGAGCCTGGGTCTGGTCGATGTTGACCGTAGTCTGGCCGCCGCTGCTGGTTTGCGTCGGCGTGTTGGCGCCGACCCAGTTGCTGACGGGATTGGCAACGCCGGACGCCGCAAGGCCGCTGTTCGGCACCAGGCCACCGGCGTTGAGACCGTTCGGCACCGCGCTCGGCGCGCTCGCCGCAAGCCCGCGCGCCACGCTCTGGGCCGCCTGCAATGCCTGGATCGCCTGCGCCGCGCGCGTCATCGACGCTTGCGTGTTCTGCGCCGCCTCCTGCGCCTGCTGGGCGGCAGCCTGCGCCGCGCTTTGCGCGGCCTGCGTGGCCGCCGGACTCACACCGCCCCATATGCCGAACGGGCGCGCCGCCACAGGTGAGGTCATTGCGATTGCGATCGAACTGACGCCTGCGAGCAACAGGCCACGGCGCGAGGTCGAGCGAGGGAGCAAATCCATGCGGGCCTTCCAATGCAGTTGGTGATGCGAAACGATCATCACGCAACAACGCACCGGCCAGCCTGCAACCAGTTGGCCCGATGCCGACAACTCGATGAAAAGCGCGCAACCCAACTGGCGCGGCCGCCCGGGGCGGACACGCCCGACAGTTCGGGACGCCTCTCCTGTTCTTAAGACAGTTTGAGCCGGGCTAACGCGAAGCAATTTCGCAAAAAAGTTTTAACCTCGCGATGGAACTCAACCTCGGCGCGAACCGGCAAACTCACCCGCCCGGCCAAAAGCAACGGCGAGTCAATTGCTTGGCGATGCGGCCTTGGTCTGCCGGAGCGGCCGCTCGACGGGCTTCGAGGGCTTCGCCGTGGTGGTGAACAAGGCGAAATCCACCGAGCGTTCGCCCTGCTTGAGCACCAGCCGGCGCGGCTCGATCCGCTCGACCTTCCAGCCGCTGACGTCGTCCCCCGCACGCACACGCACCACCTTGTCGCCCTTACCCGCGGCGCGGATGGCGGCTTGGCCGTCGCCGTTCTCGCTGACGATGCCGAGCACCACCACACTCGGCGGCGGTGGCGGAGGAGGCGGCGGTTCCTGCCGCGCCACCGGCGCGACCGGTTTGGCAGGCAGCCGCCGCAGCGGCGAGAACAGCGGCTTGTCCCTGGTTGCGCTCAGCTGTTCCAGCGGCTGGAGCTCCACCGGATTGTCGACGACGACCTCGTTCCCCGCCAGCTGCTCCGCAGCGCGAGCAAGCTGCGCACAAACAAGGAGCACAACGATCATCAACATCCGCAATGCGATCGACATATGCTGCTGTCCATTTATCCGCGCCGTCCGCGCGCACCAGCGTCGACTGATCGTCATCACCGCGTGCGACAATCAAACTGCGCCAGGCGCGCGCGCGTTGCAAGCCTCCTCGGCATCCGGCACGCAAAGTGCGACGCATCGCAACCTGTATGCGTCAACTCTGTGAAGGTGAATCACAGCCGGGCATTGTCGCCATGCGTCGCAGCAGAGCTGCTGTTACGACCGCGTCATCCAAGCCGCACACACTCGCGGCGTGCAGTAGACGGCTTGTTGCCGACGCTGCGGCTTCCAATCGACACCAAGTCCGTCGAGACGAAACACATCGGTATCAAAGACGTGGCGTCATGCGTTCGAGTCGCATCCGTGCCGGCCTCACGCCGTTGCTGCTCGGCGCCCTGTTCCTGGCGCTGGATTGTATTTTGACGTGCAGCACCGGGGCCGGCCAGGCGCTCGCTGCGTGCGAGCTGCGCTCGCGCGGCGGCGCGATCAAGCGCGTGGTGCAGATCGAGCTCGACAACGTTCACCTGCGCCGCGACAACCCGAACGTACCTTCGGACCTCGAGCAGATGCCGCATCTGCGCGACTTCCTCGCGCGTGACGGCCTCATCGCAAGCAACCATCAGACCTCGCCGCTGGCACAGACGGCGCCCGACGCTCTCACTATCCTGACCGGCTTGCACGGCGACCGCATGGGCGTACCGATCGGCAACAGCAGCGCCGCGTTCCGCAGCGACGGCAGCGTCGGCCTTGCCAGCGCCTTTTCCTATTGGACTGCGAGCAGCGGCGACGGCAAGCCACTGATGCTGGCTGACACCGGCAAAACCGTGCCCGCGCCGTGGGTGCCGTTCACCGCCGTCGGCTGCGACGTCGGCGCGTTCGCAACGACCGGCCTGACGCTGCAGCAGATCGGCCCCGAGATCGTGGCCACACTCGGCGCCTCCGACGCGCTCGCCGCTGTCAGCGATCCGCGCAAGGCACGCAGCGATCTCCTTGGCATTGCCATTCATTGCGCCCGCGGCAGCGCGTTGTGCAGCAACGGCCACGCGCGTTCCGATCTGCTGCCCGATGAGCCCGGCGGCTATGCCGGCTTCAGCGCGCTGCTCGGCAACCGTCATGTGCAGCCGGTGATCTCGCCTGATGGACCGGTCATGGATCTGGACGGCGATGTCATTGACGACGACGCAGGCCGTCCAGGCTTTCCCGGCGCATCGGAGACGACGGCCGCCCAGTCGCTCGGCTATGCCGCGGCGATGCTGGAGGCCGGCGTAGCGGTGGTCTATGTCGGGATCGGTGACGCACACAGGCCGTCCACGGCGCGACGGCGCGCCTTCGGCCCCGGCGAACGCGACCATGTCGCAAGGCTCGCCGCGGATGACGCGGCCTTCAAGGCCTTTCTCGACCGGCTCGCCGCAAGCGGGATCACCACGCGCAACACGCTGTTCATCATCGTGCCCACGGGCAACGACCGCTTTGTCGGCGGGCCGCCCAGCCCCGCCGCGTGCGATGGCCTCGCGGTGCCTTGCAGCTACGGGCCGATCGGCGCGATCGGCATCGCCGTCGATCGACTGCTCGCCACCGAGCGGCGCAACGTCACCGCATTCGATGTCCAGGCCGGCAACGCGCCGCCGTTCTACATCCGCGGCAATCCGCTTCCCGCCGATCCGCTGACGCGCACGCTCGCCCAGGACATCGGCAAGCTCGGCGCCATCAACCCGGTGACCGGCAAGAGCGATCGCCTGACATCGATGGTCGCCGATCGCGCGCAGATGCAGCTCATGCACATGGTCACCGCGAGCCCCGCGCGCACACCGCACATCATCATGTTCGCCGATCCCGATTACCTCATCCGGACCGCCGCCAGCCGGACCGACTGCGCACAGCCGCCGGCCTGCGTCGCGGTAGATCCCGATACGGCGTGGGTGCGCGGCTACATCGCGCAGATTCTGGGCGGCAGCTGGTTCGGCATGGCCGGGCCTGGTGTCGCGCACCTTGGCGAGACGGCGGACATTGCCTCGCACCAGGCGGACCTGCGGCCCACTTTGCTGGCACTGCTCGGGCTGACCGATCGCTACGTCCACGACGGCACCGTGCTCGTGGACACACTCGAGGCGGGGGCGCTGCCAACGGAGCTCGCGAACGATCGTGCGACCTACGTGGCACTGGCACGCGCCGGCAAGACCATCAATGATCCGCTCGGCCAGCTCGGACGCAACAGCCTTGCCTTTGCGACCCAGGCCATCAAGGGCGGCGATGCCGGCTACCAGCGCTATCTTGAGACGATCGGCGCGATCACCACCAGGCGCGACGCACTGACACGCGAGATCAACGCGCAGCTCGACGGCGCAGCTTTCGCGCATCGGCCGATCAATCCGTCCTACGCCCGGGCGCTGATCGGTCGCACCGAGGCACTGGTCAACGAGGTCGAGGAGCTCGCCGGCAACAGCCTGGCTCCCGCCGATCGTCCCTGGAAGGCGGCAAGCGATGCGCATTGACAATCGGACTGCCGCCGGCACCGCCACGTTCCGGCACCGCGGACAAGGGAGAACCATCGTGCAACGTCTTCAACGGCTCCGTCTCCCACGCACGGCATCGATTTCCGCAGTCACCGGCACATGGCTTGCGCTCGCCGGCCTGCTCGGCGGCTGCATGATGGACAAGAGCATCGATCTGCCTGGCCGCGATCAGGTCACGGACCCGATCCGCGATGCCGATCTGCGCGCCCGCTGGAGCGGGCCGGTCGGCGGGACGTCCGGCGCAACGGCATCCACGCGGACGCAGCCCATGGTGTTTCCCGGCGCCGATCAGGATCTCGCGCCGTCGCCCACGCAGCGAGACGTCAGCACGACGGCAACGACGCGCGTGGCGAGCGCGGTCGACGGCGACGTCGTCAGCGAGAGCGGCGGTATCGAGCTGAACTTCGACAACGCCGATATTCCGACAGTGGTGAAATCGGTGATCGGTGACAGCCTCGGGATGAACTACGTCGTCGACCCGCGTGTCCAGGGCGTGATCACGCTGGCCTCCGCGCAGCGGATTCCGCGCAAGGACGTGTTGCCGATCTTCGAGAGCGTGCTGCGGATGTCGAATGCGGCGCTGCTGCGCGAAGACAATCTGATCCGCATCGTGCCGTTGCCGGAAGCCGCCGGCGCCGGTGTCTCGGTCGTCGGCGCGGGACAACCCGGCTACGGCGTCTCGATCGTGCCACTGCGCTTCGTCTCCGCCGCGGCGATCGGCAAGACGGCGGAAAGCTTCCTGTCGCGGCCCGGCGCCGTGCGGGTCGATCAGGCCCGCAACGTGCTGTTGATCCAGGGGACCGCGTCCGAGCGCCAGGCCGCGCTCGCCGTCATCGGCACGCTCGACGTGGAATGGCTGCGCAACCAGTCGGTCGGGCTCTATCCGCTGAAGTCGACCGCGCCGGAGACCATGATCCGCGAGCTCGAGAAAGTGTTCGACACCGCCGATGGCGGACAGGGCCAGGGCGTGATCAAGTTTCAGCCGGTGTCGCGCATGAATGCGGTGCTGGCGGTGAGCAAGAACAGCAAGGTGCTGGAACGCGCCACCCAATGGGTGCGGCGGCTGGACCGCTCCGACCCGACCGGCACGACGGTGCGGGTCTACAGCCTGCGCTTCGGCAACGCGCGCAGCATCGCCCGCATCCTCAACGAGATGTTCGTCGGCCGCAGCTCGCAATCGGCCGGTGACAGCCAGACCAGCGCGACTGCGCCCGGGCAGAGCGGCACGACGTCGCGGATCGACTCGCTCGGCAGCGGTACGCTCAGCAGCAACAATAACAACACGCAGGGCACCACCGGCGCGACGGGCGGCAGCACCGATGCTTCGGGTAATGCCAACAAGACCCAGGTTGGATTTGGCGATCGCAAGGACGACGACCAGGACGCGCCAGGCCCCGGCGGCGGGACGGGCCTGGGCTCGCTGCCACGCGGCGTCTTCCAGAATGTCCGCATCACCGCCGACAAGTCGACCAACGCGATCATGGTCTACTCCAACCAGGAGGATTACGTCGTGATCGAGCGCGCGCTGGAGCAGCTCGACCGGCCGCGGCTGCAGGTCGCCGTCGACGCGATGGTTGCCGAGGTCACGCTGACGAACCAGCTGCAATATGGCGTCCAGGCCTATCTGACCAGCGCGAATGCCGGCGCCGGCCCCGACAAGGGATCGGTCGGCCTGTTCACCGCCGCGCAATCGGCGACACAAACCGCCCTGCTCTCGCGCGTGCTGCCCGGGTTCAACGCGCTGCTCGGCGCCGAAGCGAATCCCAAGCTGGTGCTGAATGCACTGTCCACCCTGACCACCGTCAAGGTGCTCTCGGCACCCTCGCTGGTGGTCGCCGACAACGAGCCCGCGATCCTCGAGGTCGGCGATCAGGTACCGATCTCGACCGGCAGCACCGTCACCGGGCTCAACGTGGTGAGCAGCATCAGCCGGCAGAACACCGGCATCATCCTGAAAGTGCTGCCGCATGTGCACCCGAACGGATCGATCGAGCTCGAGATCGAGCAGGAAGTCTCCAACGTCGTCAATCCCGCCGGCGCTAGCGCCCAGAACCTGACGCCCACCATCTCGCAGCGGCGCATCCACTCCACGATTGCCACCAGCAGCGGCCAGACCGCGCTGCTTGGCGGCCTCATCAAGGAGGACGACGAGCGCACGGTGTCCGGCCTGCCCGGCCTCAACGAGATCAAATATCTCGGCGATCTGCTCAGCCAGAAGAGCGACAGCAAGACCCGCTCGGAGATCATCGTCTTCGTCACCACCAAGATCGTGCGCAATCCTCACGATGCCCAGGTCGTTGCAGAAGAGTTCCGCGAGCGCCTCGACAGCATGCGGCGCGCACCGACGACCTTCGATGCGCAGGCGGCGCCGCCGGCCGGCACGCGCAAATGAGCCGAGGCCGCCGATGGCGATGGTTTCATCCATACTGAGGGCCCTGGGAGCAGCGCTCTTCAGCACGGCTGCGACCGCCGCCGAGCTGAGCAGCGTCACACTGCAGGGCGACGTCACCATCGTCGTGCTCAGCGGCGACGTCGCGCAGGGCGACACCGAGGCCGCGGAAGCACTGATCAAGGCCGCCAATGACGGCAACCGCCTGATCTCGGCGATCCGGCTCGATTCACCGGGCGGCAGCCTCGCCGAGGCGGTGAAGCTCGCCGGCCTGATCCGCCGGGCGAAGCTGCCGACCATCGTCGCGGCCGGATCGCGCTGTGCATCGGCCTGCTTCATCGTGTTCGCGGCGGGAAACGAGAAATTCGCGAGCTATGAAGCCGCGATCGGCGTGCACGGCGTGTCCGACAAATTCGGCCACGAGACCGCGCAAACCGAAGAGGCCACGATCGCCATGGCCCGCATCGCCAGCGGGTTCGGCGTGCCGCCGCGTGTCATCGGACAGATGGTGACGACGCACGCCCACGAGATTGCATGGCTGACGCCCGATGATCTGCGCGCCATGGGCGCCATCATGACCGATCGGCCGGGACGCCGCGTCCCGCCGCCGGCATCGCCCGACGATCGATGGCTTGCGGGGCTGGACACTCAATCGGAAGACAGAACGAATTCGCAACCGGCCGATCAACGCCCAACCGAGCCCGCCGGCAAACCCGGCCGGCACGCATTGCCTGGGCAAAGAAGATAAGCCGCGCCCTCGCCGCAGCATCACTCGTTGCTGGCAGCGCTCGTCAGCTTGTCCAGGGAGATGTCGCCGGCGGTCCCGCTGCCGCCCTCCTGACCATCCGAGCCGTAGGAGAGGATGTCGTACGCCTCGTGTTCACCGGGGGCCCGATAGATATAGGGATGGCTCCATGGGTCATTGGGAAGCGTGCCGCCCTTCAGGTAAGGACCATTCCAATTGGCCGCGCCCGAGGTCCGCTGCACCAGCGCTGTGAGCCCCTCCGCGGTCGATGGATAACGGCCGGTATCGAGCTGGAACAGATCGAGCGCGCTCGCGAAGCTGCGCATCTGGATCTTGGCCGCCTTGACCTTCGATTCACTCAGGTAGCTCAGCACGCGTGGGCCGACCAGTCCCATGATCAAGCCGATGATGGCGATGACGACCAGCATTTCGACGAGCGTAAATCCCCGCTCGCTTTGCCGCGTCTTGTCCCGGTCGATACGCCCGGAGGTAAGGATGGAGTTTTGCTTCGACATCGCTGTTGGTCCAATGAGTCACAAGGCCGAGAGCCGTCACGCGTCTCGTCGACGCTCTGCGAATAGTTCCGGGCGCCTCGATTGAGGCGCCCGGCCGTGTCATGTGCTTGATGCGATCGGGCTACGACGCCGTTGGGATTGCGCCGTCCGCGACTGCGCAAGCTTACTTGGCGCCGCCGCTGGCGCCGTTGGCGACATTCAAGCAGCCGTTTGCCTGAGTAGCGGCCGCAGCAGCGATGTTGGTCGTGTTGCTGCCCCAGTACTGCTTCTGGATGTTGCGCACATAGGTCACCGGCAGCAGGTGGAAGCCGGCGTTCTCGGCCACCTGCGCGACGTCCGGATCGCCCGCGTCCGCACCCGCGAAGTACCAGGTCAGGAAGTTGACGAGGTTGGTGACGCGGTTGGTATCGGCCTGCACGTTGTAGCAGCTGTACAGGTCGAGGAAGGTGGTGCCGCTGAGCGGATAGGCATTCAGCCTGTTCGTGAGGGGCAGCACCGGCAGGCCGGTCACCGTCACGCCGGACTGGGTGACAGTACCGAACACGTTGGCGTAGATGTTGTAGTCGTTCCAGGTCCAGGTCGTGGCCGGCGTCTTGAGGCGGGTGTCACCCCACGCGGCGGCGGCAGCGTCCGGCGTCGGTGCGATGAACTCGAGGGTCGTCGGCGTCGCGTTGTTCGGAACATAGGTGCCGGCACCGCGCAACTGCTCGTTCTGCAGAGCCGCCGAACGGGGAGCAGCGATCGTCCCAACCTGGGTGGTGTAGGGCTGGGTGAAATCGGCGCTGACGTATCCGATGCGGCCCGCATTGCCGCTGCTGGTGCTGATCGCCGATGCCACGCCGCCGCTTCCGGTTGCGCTGATCCAGGTGTTCGTCGTCACCGTCGTCGACGCAGACCACGGACCGGAGCCGCGGACGGCGTCGATGCGGGCGATCAGGTTGGCGAAGGTGGTGCTCGGCAGGGTCGTGGTGTTGAAGATCGACTTGTAGCCGAACGCGCCGGTGGAATCGAGCAGCGGGCAGACCGCCTTGAGATAGTTGGTCAGGATGAAGCTCGTGCCGCTGCCATCGCCGCGATAGACGATGCGGATCGGCAGCGAGGAGCTCGAGTAGGCCTGCAGCGTGCCGCTGCTGTTGGCGTTCGCGTAGTTGAAGGCCGCGAGCACCTGCGTGCCGGCGTTGTTGAGGTACGGGATCTTGTTGGCGGTGACATCGTTCCAGTCGGTCACGAGGCCGGTGAAGATCGCGCACATCTGCGCCGTGGTGAGCTGGATGGCCGCGCCCTGGTTGGCCTGGGTGCCCGGCGTGGCACCGGTGCCGGCGACCGCCGAGTTCACGGTCATCGTGCTGGTGTTGACACCGATCGCGACGTTGACTTCGAAGGCCGGGACCTGGATCGGGTTGCCGTACACCGTGGTGTTGTAGGCGACCGAGGCGGTCGAGGTGCTGTTCAGCGTGATCTGGGTCGGCGCGCCGCCGGTGGTGGTCCAGCTTTGCGTCGGGTTGAAGCTGACCGACGACGTGGTGAGCGCGGCCAGCGTGGTGCCGAGCGGCGAGTCCGACAGGCCGATATCGACGCGCGGATACGGATAGCTGCCGAACTTGGTCGCCGGGCTGCCCGGATTGGCGAGGTCGATCATCGCGGGCTGGTTCGCCGGCAGCGGGTTCGCGATCAGGATGTTGGCCGACGCGTTCGGCGTCACCGTGCCGTTGTACCACTGCTGCGGATTGTTGGTGAGGAAGCCACGGACGCCGTTGCCGCTACCGACGCCGGCATACATGCCCTGAACCGGCACGCTCACCAGCGTGCAGGTGGTCGGCAACTTGCCCGGTCCCGTGGAGGACGAGAACGCGAAGCCGTCGGGATAGCTGGTGCCGGAGCCGACGATGCCGCCCATGTAGCAGTCGAAGATCTGGCGGAAGGCTTCCGAGGCGAGCGTGCTGCCGCCCGCGTAGATGCCGGCAGTGGCGGTGGAGGCCTGCGCGTTCGCGGGCGTGATGGTCGAGGACGCAAGCAGGGCCAGCACCGAAGCGGTGCCGAGCATGTATTTGGACGATTGCATTTTCATTGCGCTGTTCCTGTGGGGTTGATCACCACCGGCACATCGTCATCGCGTCGTCATAAGAGCGCAAAGTAATCTTCAAACTATATGAAGTTTATTTTGCTACCTGATCCTGGATTCGTGGAATGAATCCAAGTTTATACAAGTATCTCTTCCGTCGACGTCATGTCTCCGCCGCCGATGATTGACTTCACGTCTGATAGACAATTCGACGATCGGCTTAGCGCAGGGATTATTTTCGATCAGTCTCCGAAAAACATCTTGGCAATACCTCGCTCGATGCTCTATGGACTCTTCGTCCGATGGCTCGCTGTCTGATCGCAAACTATCTCTAGAGCAATCTTCGCGTGCCCCTCATTCAAGCGAGGCCTCCCACATGGAAGACAACTCGAGCGGGCGACTTGCGATTCGTGTGGGGCATGGCGGCCATGCAATTTTGGCGCGCCCGCCGGCCAGCGGCAGCTATCCATCAACCGACCTGAAGCGGGCGCAGGCGCTGCATCAGGAAGGCGTGGCGCACGCGCGGCAGGATCGCTGGCGCCAGGCATTGCGCGCATTCAATGAAGCCGCGCGGCTCGCGCCCGACCAGTCCGGCTTCAATTATTGCAAGGGCGTTGCGCTGTGCCGGTTCGATCGGTTCGACGACGCGCGCGAGGCGTTCGCCGCGGAACTCAGGGTGACACCGACCCATGCGCCGGCGCTGGCCGAGATCGGCACCTGCCTTGCCCGGACCGGACGTACCCGCGACGGTATTCCCTATCTCCAGGATGGACTGCGCATGCTGCCGAACATGCCGCTGGCGCAGTTCAGCCTCGGCCTGGCGCTGCTGACCGAGAACCGGCGCAGCGAGGCGCTCGCGGCGCTGGACAAGGCGATCGAGCTCGATGCCGGATATGGCGAAGCCTATCGCACCCGCGGCCTCGCTTATGTGATGGACGGACAGTTCGACAAGGCGGTCGACGATCTCCGCGCCGCCTCGACCATCGACAGCGACAATTACAAGGCGATCATCGAGCTCGGGATGAATTTCGGCATCGCCGCGCGCGACCAGCAGGCGGCAAGGCTGTTCGAGATCGCCGCCGACAGCGCGCCGAACGTGGCGCTGCCGCAATATCTCTATGGCCACTTCCTGATCAATCACCGTGCCTTCGAGCGCGGGCTGGTCTATGTCGACCGCGCGCTCGCCATCGATCCGCTGCAGGCCGAGCATCATGTCGGCCGCGGCTTCGGTTTGCTCGGACAGGGCCGCATCGAGGAAGCGGTCGCGGCCTACCGGCGCGCCGGCGAGCTCGATCCCGGCAGCGCCGGCATCGCCGGGACCGTGCTGTTCGCGCTTCAGCACAAGCCGGGCGTGACGCGCGACGAATTGCTGCGCGAGCACAAGCGATGGGCGACACTCTACAGGCCGAGCGCGCCGCTCAACCGTCTCGATTTCACCAACCCGCCGGATCCGATGCGCAAGCCGCGGCTTGGCCTGGTGTCGGCGGACCTGCACCGGCATGCCGTCTCGTTCCTCGTGCTGCGCGCCTTCGAGGCCCTCACTGCGCTCGGCTACGAGATCTTCTGCTACAAGACCGACAGCAAGCGGCAGGACGACGACTTCAGCGAGCGCTACAAGGACATCTCGCTTTCCTGGCGCGACGTGTCCGGGATCGACGACCCCGCGCTGGCACGGCAGATTGGCGAGGACGGCATCGACATCCTGTTCGATCTTGCCGGTCATACCGCCGGCAACCGTCTCTCGCTGTTCGCCACGCGTGCGGCGCCGATCCAGCTCAGCTGGGCCGGCTATGTCGGCACGGTCGGGCTCGACACCTATGACGGGCTGATCGCAGATCCGGTAGAGATTCCGCCAGAGCATGACGCGAGCTATGTCGAGCGGCCGATCCGCCTGCCCGACTGCTATGTCTGCTATCACCCGCCTGCGAAGGCTCCCGAGGTGCCCGCGCTGCCGAGCCAGGGCGGCAGCCGCTTCACCTTCGGCTGCTTCAACCGCCCGGCGAAGCTCAACAGCGAACTCGGCAAGGCCTGGGCGCGCATTCTCGAGCAAGTGCCGGATTCGCGCATCCTGATGGTCTATGGCGGTCTCGGCGAGGCCAGCACGCGCGACGCCGTCTACAACATACTCGGCCAGGGCGGCGTCCCGCGCGAGCGCGTCGAGCTGATCGGCGAAACCGAGCAGGACAAGCTGCTTGTCGCCTATGGCGAGGTCGATCTCGCGCTCGATCCGTTCCCCTATTCCGCCGGCGTCACGACGCTGGAAGCGATGTGGATGGGCGTTCCCACCGTGACCTTCGTCGGCGATACCTTCGCCGGCCGTCACTCGGCGACCCACCTCACCGCGGCCGGACTGGGCAGCTTTTGCGCGCACAGCATCGACGACTACGTCGCCATGGCAGTCGGCTGGACGCAGCGCCGCGACGAGCTCGCCGAGTTGCGCCGCAGCCTGCGCGACCGGGTTGCCGCCTCGCCGCTCTGCGACGCGCCTCGTTTCGCCGACAATCTCTCGCGCGAACTGATGAAGCTCTGGGCGGAATGGTGCGAGGCCCGCACGACCAATGCGGCGGCTTGACCGCGATCGCGGGCGGGTCGGCCAGCAGCGTATTCGGCCGCGATATCGCAAACGACGGGCAGGCCGATAGTCAAAGGGTGCATCGATGTCGAAAGCAGGGATCAGCGAAGCGCAGGCAATGCGCGCGGGACTAGCGATGCTGAATCAGGCTTCGTCCGAACGGCGCGCGGAATTCATCCAGACCGTCTTGGACCGCGCCCTCGCGCTGTTTCGCGACGGCCAGCTCGACAGTGCCGACGTGCTGCTCGAAACCATGCAGGACGAACCTCTGGTGCGCTCGCATGTCCTGCACGTCCGCGGCGTGATCGCGCTGCAGCGGGAGGAGGATGAACGGGCGCTGGAGCTGATCGAGGAAGCGATCAGGCTCAATCCCGCCGACGGTGAGGCCCATGGCAATCTCGGGGTCCTCCTGCTCAAGGGCCGCCAGTATCCGCAGGCGCTGGCCGCCTACACTGCCGCGCTGACGCTGCGGCCGGACAATGCCCCCGCGCAGCTCGGCCTCGCCCGCGCGCTGGCGATGCTCGAGCTGAGCGATTTCGCCGACGATGTCTTCCGCGACCTGATCGCGGGCGCACCCGACTATATCGATGCGATCGTCGATTTCGGGTGGCTGCTCAGCGACACAAACCGGCACGACGCCGGCGTCGCATTGCTGCGCGATGCGCTGGCGCGCTATCCCATGCGCACGGAGCTGCGCACCGTGCTTGCCGTCTGCCTGTTCGGCATCGGCGACTGGTCGGCCGCCTGGGCGGAGTACGAGGGGCGGCTGTCGGATCCGCGTGTCAACAAGCATCTGATCCCGACCGACCGGCCACGCTGGCAGGGCGAGGACCTCGCCGGCAAAACCATCCTGCTGCAGTCCGAGCAGGGCTTTGGCGACACCCTTCAGTTCGTGCGCTATGCGTCGCCGGTGAAAGCGCGCGGTGGCCGCGTGATCCTGCGGACGCCGCAGGTCCTGCTGTCCCTGATGCAAACCGTTGACGGCATCGACGATGTCGTGAGTGACGAGATGCCGGTCCCGGCATTCGACATGCACGTGCCGCTGCTGTCGTTGCCGCTGATCTTCGATACCCAGGTCGACACCGTTCCGGCGGCAATTCCTTATGTCGCCCCCGATCCGGATCTGGTCACGCGATGGCGCGAGCGCCTTCATGACAATTTTGGCGACAATTCCGGTCGCGGCATTTCGGTCGGCCTGGTCTGGCAGGGCAATCCCGGCCATCTCAACGACCAGCGCCGCTCGATGCGGCTCGACCTGCTGCGCCCCCTGCTCGGCTGTCCGGGCGTGCGGTTTGTGAGCCTGCAAATCGGCCGCGGGCGTGAGCAACTCGCCGACTTCGACAGTCGTATCCTTGATGCCGGCGCACACATCGACGCGACATCGTTTGCCGACGCGGCGGCAATCATCGCCAATCTCGATCTCGTCATCTCGATCGACAGTGCCATCGCGCATCTGGCCGGCGCGATCGGCAAGCCGGTCTGGATCCTGCTCGCCAATGGCAGCGACTGGCGCTGGCTGCGCGATCGCAACGATACGCCGTGGTATCCGCGAGCCCGGTTATTCCGGCAAACGAAGCCCGGCGATTGGCCCGAGGTGATCGCCCGGCTGAACCCCGAGCTCAGGTCGCTCGCCGGCGCCGGGTCCGGGTTGCCGGCTGAGCGGACCATCGACCCGATCGTGAACTCTGCACTCAAGATGACGGTCCCGCTCCCCGAGAACGACACGTTGATTTGCGATGCGCTGTTCGTCGAGGCCTGCCGCCAGCATCGCGCAGGCAAACTGGATCGCGCCGTGAAACTGTTCGAGCACGTCCTGTCGCTCGATCACGGACACGTCAACACGTTGTGCAATCTCGGTGCGATCGAGCTCGGCCTCGGCCATCATGAGCGCGCGAACACACTGTTGCACACCGCGGTGACGGCGGCGCCTGAGCTGGCGCCGGCGCGCATTGCGCTCGCCGACGCGCTGATCGCCGCGCACAGGACCGAGCAAGCGGTTGCTCAATACCGCAAGGCGATCGAGCTTGCGCCGACCAGCGTCGATGCTCACGCGGCGTACGCAAATGCGCTGCGAAAACTCGGCAACGACGCACAAGCGAGCGGCATGCATGCCGACATGCAGAAGCGCCAGCTTCATCAACATTACCGCAAGGCCCTGGAACTCGCGCCCACCAGCGATGCACTGCATGCACGATATGCACTCGCATTATGCGAGCTTGGCGATCTCGACAATGCCATGCTGCATTTCCTGGCAGCGACAAGGATCAATCAGCAACAGTCTTCGGAATTCTATGAAGCGCTTGGGCGGGCATGCGCCGCACGCGGCAATTCGCAGGGCGCCGAAATCAGCCTGAAACACGCAGTCGCGCTCGATCCGCAGCGCCTGACCGCCCATTGCGCACTTGCCGACCTCTATCTGATGCTCGAACGTCCCGACGAAGCATCGGCAAGTTTTCGTGAAGCGCTGGCGCTCGATGCGGGAAGCGCGGCAGCCTTGCATGGAATTGAACGGGCGCGAACGGCGCGGCGGAACGCGGTCGTCAGCGGACTATCATGACATGCATACCGTTGCCGGCGAACCGAGTGATGCTTGTGCGGGGCTCGTCGTCCACGAGATAGCTTGCGCTCACGCGATCATCGCTGCCGCGAGCGCAACACGCTCGTCACGTGTTCCCTGCGCAAGTCAATTCAGCATCATCGACTGCGGCAGGGCGCGTCGCGAAGTGAGCACTCGTTGTAGTTTCATTTCCATGTCACCAAGCGCGGATAGAAGTGTCGCGACCGAATTGAAACGTGCCGATTGCCGCGGTTGGGGATGGGGCCCCTGGAATGAGCGACACCAATCGAACGGCGTTGCTCGCGCTCCTCGTCACAAGCTACGACGATCTCAAACAACGTTTGACGCGGCGAACCGGATCGGCGGATCTCGCCGACGAGGCCTTGCAGGATACCTTTCTGCGCCTCAGCAAGGCCGACGGCATCGGACCCGTGCGCGATTTGCCTGCATATCTGTTCCGCGTGGCGATGAGCGCCATCAGCAACCGGCGCGTTGCCGAGCGGCGGCGGCGCACGGTGCCACAAGCCGATACGCTGTTCGACCTGCCGGACGAAACTCCCGGCCCGGACCGCATCATCGAGGCGCGCTCCGAGATCAATGCGCTCCGGCGCGCCATCCAGGAACTGCCGACCCGTCGCCGGGAGATCTTCATGGCGATATGCGTTGAAGAAATCCCGTTGCAGCAGGTGGCCAAGCGGTTCGGTGTCAGCGTTCGCACCGTTCAGGTCGAGATCAAGCAGGCGCTGGTGCATTGCGCGATATGCATCGATCGGAACGCGCAGATGCCGCGGGTTGCGTTTCGGCGCCGAAGTGCATTCAGCGAGCGGGACCGCGCTGCGCTGCTTCCGACCGGCAATGGCGACACGGTGCTTGTCCGACGGTTGCCGTTGGGCGGCAGCAGGTGACGTGCGATGGCAATGCTAGCGCGTGACAGCAATGCGCCGGCGACACCAGCCGCAGCGCCGATCGACTTCATGGCGTATCTCGCCGGCAAGGGCGCGCTGCGCGACGGCCAGAAGGACGAAGCGGCTGGTCGCACCCGCAACGGCGACGGCTCGGCCGGTCATGTCGACTGGAGCGCCGTGACCAAGCTGACGCCGTCGGCGCTGGCCGACGAGCTCGCCGGCTTCTACCGCTGCGATCGAGTTCGCCGCGACGATCTGGTGGACGGGCGCTTTGCCGGCGGCGAGATGTCGACCCGGTTCCTCAAGGAGGAACGCCTGTTTCCTTACGAGAGCGCGGGCGGGACATTGCGTCTCGCGCTGGCCTCGCCGATTGACGATGAGACCTTGCGCGCGGTCGAACTCATGCTGCGCCGGCCGGTCGCGCTTGCGGCGGCCACCGCCGATGATCTGGAAGCCGCATTGTCGTTGCGGCTCGAGCCGGACCAGCCGGGCGATGCGCCGCAGGCCGGAACCGGCGCCGGCGAGGACGATCTCGACAATCTGCGCGACCTCGCGCGCGGCGCGCCGGTGGTGCGGGCGCTGGACGACCTGCTGCGCCTGGCCGTCGAGCAGCGGGCAACCGACCTGCATATCGAGCCGGCCGGCAATTTGCTGCAGGTTCGGCTGCGCGTCGACGGCATGCTCAAGAACGTGCCGGCGCCGCCAATGGCGATGGCCAAGGGCATCCTGTCGCGCCTCAAGATCATGGCCGGGCTGAACATCACCGAGCGCCGCCTGGCGCAGGACGGACGCGCGCACATCCTGGTCGGCGGCAACGAGATCGATCTGCGCGTCGCCACCATGCCGACCATGCACGGCGAATGCGCCGTCATTCGATTGCTGCGCAAGGGAGCCGGCCTGGTCTCGCTCGACCAGATCGGTCTCAGCGCGCATCACGAAGCGGTTCTGCGCAAGGCGTTGCTCGCACCTTACGGCATGGTCATCGTCACGGGCCCGACCGGCTCCGGCAAGACGACGACGCTTGCGGCATCACTCGCGGTCATCAACGAGCCCACCCGCAAGATCCTGACCATCGAGGATCCGGTTGAGTATCAAATCCCGGGCATCACCCAGACCCAGGTGCACCCGGGCATCGGGCTCACCTTTGCATCGGCGCTGCGCTCCTTCATGCGGCTCGACCCCGACGTCATCATGGTCGGCGAGATGCGCGATTCCGAGACCGCCCATATCGGCGTCCACGCCGCGCTGACCGGCCATTTGGTGCTGACGACGCTGCACACCAACACCGCCGCGGGCGCTGTGACGCGCCTGATCGATATGGGGATCGAGAGCTTCCTGCTGGCGTCGTGTGCGCGGGTGATCGTGGCGCAGCGCCTGGTCCGAATCCTGTGCGACCACTGCAAGCAACGTTACACGCTGTCGGCGGCCGATATCGCCGCGGACGAGCGCTATGCGGCACTCGGCATCGAGGCCGGCGAAGTGGTCTGCCGGCCCAAGGGCTGCGACTGGTGCGGCTCGACCGGATTCCGCGGACGCAAGGGCGTATTCGAGATCATGGAAATCGGCCCGGCGCTGCGCCGGTCGATCGGCCCGAAGACCGATGCCTCCGACCTCGAAGCCGTGGCCCGGCGCGCGGGCATGACGTCCATGACCGAGGACGGCGTCGCAAAGCTGCGAGCCGGCCAGACCACGCTCGACGAAATCTTCCGCCTGACCATGAGCCTGTAGGAAGGTCATGCCGCACTACCGCTACCGCGCGTTGACCAAGGCCGGCGAGATCATCCTCGGCGACGTCGATGCGCACTCGCGCGAGGAGGTGCTGCGGCGCATCGAGTATCTCGGCCATTTGCCGGTCGAGGCCGAGATCGCCGGCCGCACGGCGCTACGCGCGGGCATTTCAAGCGGCAGCCTGCCCCGGCAACGCGAACTGACCACCTTCCTTCGCCTGCTCGCCTTGCTGCTGCGCTCCGGACTGACGCTGGAAGCCGCGCTGCAGACGCTGGAGGAAGATACCAACAAGGCGGTGGCCCGCTTTGCCGGCGGGCTGCGCTCGGCCGTCTCGGGGGGTGACGGCTTCGCCGAGGCGCTGGAGCGCCACAACCAGATCATCGAACAGATCTACATCGCGATGGTGCGCGCCGGGGAAGCCTCCGGCAAACTGGAAGTGGTGCTGCGGGCGATTGTCGAGGACCGGACCCGGCGCGAGCAGTTGTCGCAACGGATCTCGGGAGCGGTTCGCTATCCGATGTTCCTGGTCGGCTCGGCGCTCGTCATCCTCTTCTTCTTCCTGCTCTATGTCGTGCCGCAGTTCGAGTCGGTGTTCTCGGAGCTGCGCGGAAAGCTCAATTCGGGCGCCGCGTTCGCCCTCACGATGTCGACCTGGCTGCGCGCTCATCTCAACACGTTTCTCGGCAGCTGCGCCGGCGTGCTGCTGCTGGGTTGGCTGATCCTGCGCCAGCCGGCGGCGCGAGCCTCGTTGATGGCCGTGCTCGGCACCATTCCCGGCGTGTCCGGCCCGATGCAGGATCGCCGCACCGCCCGTTTCATCGGCACGCTGGGGCTGCTGGTCGAGAACGGGGTCGCGCTGCCGACCGCGCTGAAGATCCTGCGCGACATCATGACCGAGCCGCGCTACGCGGCGGCGGTCGAACAGGTGCACGAGCAGGTGCGCAACGGCCGGCGGTTCATCGAGGCGCTGTCGGAGAGCGATCTGGTGCCGCCGCTCGCAGTCCGCATGCTGCGGGTCGGCGACGAGACCGGAGATCTGTCGGCGATCGCGCAGCACGCGGCCGACCTCTATGAGCAGCGGCTCGCGATCGGCCTCGACCGGCTGATGGGCGCGATCGGGCCGATCACCATTATCGTCGTCAGCATCGGCATCGGCACGCTGATCGTCTCGATCATGAGCGCGCTGCTCAGCATCACCGAGCTTGCGATGTAGGGCTGGCCCATGGCGCGAACGACGATCACCGGTTCGGCTGCAGGCTCCACGCTGATCGAGATGATGGCGGTGATGCTGATCATCGCGATGCTGGCGTCGCTGGTGGTGACGTCGGTTCCGGGCACGGGGCGCAGCAAGCTGAAGGCTCTTGCGCTGCAGACCGCCGCGCTGCTCCGACGCGAACGGCTTGCGGCGATTCTCACCGGGCAGAGCCGCCGCGTGTCGCTCGACGGAACTGCGCGGACGATCGTCGGGCAAGCCGGCACGATCGCGATCCCCCGCGACGTCCTGGTCGATGTGACCGGTGTGGACGAATTCTGGTCGGGACGGCGGGCGGTCGTGCGGTTCGAGCCCGATGGCGCTTCAACCGGCGCGGTGTTGAGATTCTCGTGGGAGAACGTGCGCTATGAGGTGGACGTCAACTGGTATAATGGCCGCGTTGCGGTCGATCTGCCCTGAACCGCGCGCGGCGCAGGCAGGGTTCACCTTGATCGAGGCGCTGGTGGCATTGGCGCTGCTTTTGGCGTTCGTGTCGGTGCTCGGCCCGCATTTATTCTACGCGCGCCGCATCGCCGACAGGATCGACGGCCGCGTTGCGGCGCAGGTCTTGCTGCGCACGATCCTCGATTCCCCGGTCGACCGCTCCCTCCTCGCAAACGGCACGCGCGACGGTGAGACCGCTGGACTGCGCTGGTCAGTCACGTCAGAGCCGATGTTCGTCGATGCCATGGCAGTGCGGCGGAACGCGCCGGCCACTGCTGCGTCGGACAAGAAGGAAGAGCCCGGCTCCAAGCGTCCGAACTGGATCGCCTATCATCTCGTCGCAACGGTGTCGTGGGCACCCGGACTCATGGTCAGCGCGGATACGCTGCGGCTCGGATTGGGAGCCGACGAATGAGCGCCGCCCTTCGATTGATCACCCGCGCGGCGCCCGGCTTCACGCTGATCGAGGTGCTTGCCGCGCTCGCGATCGGGTCCGCGGTGATTGCCGCGACCGCCGTGCTGGTCAACAACGTCGCGCTGAACTTCGATCGCAGGACAGGTCTGGTCGGCAAGACGGATCAATTGCTGCTCGCGGTCGACCGCCTCGCCGCGGACATCGGATCGGCCCGGCCGGTGAAACAGGGGGACGGCGCGGATGCCACCGCCGCCTTCAATGGCGATGCGAGCCAGCTGACGTTTGTCACCGGAAGCAGCGCGGGTGGCGGCCAGAGTGAGGAGGTGGTCAGCCTGCAGGTCGAGGAGACCGACGGTATCAGCCGACTGGTCCGCCGCCGGGCCCGGTGGCACGGACACCGCACGCCGTTCGCAAACGTCGCGCTGCGGGATCCCGTCCGCGTGATCGAAGGCCAGGTCGATATCGCATTTGGATTCGGAAGTCCCGCTCCGGATGGCACCACGTCCTGGAGTGCGACATGGATCGGACAACCGCTGCTGCCGCGGCTCGTGCGATTGACCATCCACGACCGCGCGAGCGGTGCCGACCTGCTGCCCGGTGTTCAGTTCGCGCTGCGCGCCGATGCACCGATCGGCTGCGCCCAGCCCGGCGTCAATGCGGAATGCGTGACCGGCAAGTCCGCATCGCCGAAGGATGCGCCGGCGAAGGATCCGCCGGCCGGAGCACGCCGATGAGCGGCCGGCATAGGCAACGTGGCATGGTTCTGCTCGCCGTGCTGTGGGCGATCGCGCTGTGTGCCGCCCTCGCCATGGCGACGTCGACGACGTTTCGCAGCCTCGCAGGCATCGTCCGCATCGACCGGGATCGCGTGCAGGCCGATGGGCTCCTGACCGCGGGCCTTGAGGCCGCCGCCGGGATTGTCACGACACGGCGCGATGCTCCGCTGATCGAGCGCAGCACCACGCTGACATTCGCGACCGGGTCCGTTCAGCTGACCGTCAGCGACGAGAGCGGCCGGATCGACATCGGACGGGCGCCGGTCGAACTGTTGACCTCCCTGCTCCACTACGTCGGAGCCGATGACGACGATGCCGTCATCGTGGCGCAACGGATCGTCGCGCTTCGCGACGCCACGGCACAGGCGCGACCGAACGAGGCGCAGGCACGGCCAAACGATGCAGCGACGAAACCAGCCGCGCCGGCCAAGCCTGACCAGCCGCCGGCAGCGCCCGCTCCGTTCACCGACATCGGGCAGATCGCCGATACTCCCGGCATGCAGCCGCAATGGATGGCGGCGATGGCACCCCTCATCACCGTCTACGGCGGCGAGACCGTCAATCCGCTCACCGCGCCGGTCGCGGTGCTGCGGGCCTTGCCGTCTTTCGATGCCGAGCGGATCGACGCCTTCCTCGACATGCGGAGCTCGCCGTTCGTCGATCCCGATCGCCTCACCTTCCTGCTCGGCGCAGCACAAAAATACCTGAAGGTGCAGCAGACGCATGTGGTCGCGGTAAGCCTCGTCGCCGGCACGACCGACGGATATACCGCGGCGGCCAAGGCGTTCATCGTGGCGCTCCCCGAAGACAAGCAGCCGTATCGGGTTCTGGCCTGGACCCCGGTATCGCGCTTCGCCAACACAGGCGCCGTTGCATCGTTGGAGGCGCGCTGATGAACATCGACGTGATCATGCGACGCTGGATCGACATCCTCGCCCGCCTTTGGCTCGGCTGGCAGGAGCGTCGCCGCGCCCGGCAATGGATGCGGATCAGCAGGGAGGCCGGCAAATGGGTGCTCGAGGGCGCGAAGAACTCGGCACGATCGACCTTCGCGACGGGGTCGGCAGGCATCCCGCTGCCGGACGAGATCGTTCGCGCCGCGCAAAAATCCTTCGTCATTGTCGAGCTTCCGGCCGGTGACGTGGTCGCGCGCTCGATCAACGTCCCCGCGCAGGCGCGCGACCTCCTGGCCGGCATCGTGCGCAATCAGATCGAACGGCTGTTTCCGTGGCGAGCGAGCCAGGCCGCCTATGGCTTCAATGTCGCGGCCGGCGAAGATGCCGGCATCCTCAATGTGCAGGTGCTCGCCACCTCGCGCGCGACGCTCGACGAGGTGTGCGGCGAGCTGAACGCGCTGGGGCTCCGCGTCGATCGTGTCGTTGCCGGCCAGGGCCGCGATGGCGCGACGCCAGCGGTCACGTTGTGGTCGCGGCTCGCTGAGGCGACCGACACCAATCTGTCGCGAACCCGCCGCATGATCGGAGGGCTGCTCGCCGCGGCGGTCTGCCTGACGCTGGCGGTGAACGTCTGGGCCTTCATGGCTGCGGCATCCGCGGACGGCGAGAGCGACGAGGTCGGATCGCGCCTTGCGACGCTGCAGCGTCAGATCAAGGGCAACTCCTCGAAAGAGGCGATCGCCTCGCTCGCACCGGCTGAGCGGGCACGCGCCCTGAAGGAGACGTCGCCGGTTGCCGTGGTCGTCGTCGAGGCCCTGTCGCGCGCCCTCCCCGATACGTCGTATCTCACCGAGCTGAACATGGACGGCGCGACGCTGCGCATCACGGGCCTCGCCGGCGACGCGCCGTCGCTGATCGCGCCGCTCGAACGCTCCGGACATTTCAAGGATGTGCATTTCTTTGCCCCGACCACGCGCAACGCCGACGGCGGACGCTTCGTGTTCCACATCGAAGCGCGCGTCGAGCCGCATGCCAGGATCGATGGAGAGTAGATCGTGCTGAAAGCGAAGCTCAACTTCAACCTCAACTTCGACGTCAACCGTGAACAGGTCTTCGCGGTCGGCGGCTTCTGCGCGTTGCTGCTGATCTGCGCGGTTGCGATCATAGGCGCACTGCAGACGCGGGCCAACGCCCTGCAGCATCTCGCCGAGCAGCACGACCGGCTGGCCGCGCTCGAGGCGCATTCGCGGCCGGCCGCCAACAAGCGTGCACGGGCCCAACGGCTTGCGGCGCCGGCGACCGCGTTCCTGGATGCGTCGACCAGTGGCCTCGCCACGGCGCAGCTGCAGGCCTATCTCTCCGAACTGGTGACGAGCCAGCACGCCGTGCTGGTCTCGTCCGGAGTTCCCGCCGATCGCGACGACAAGAGCGACGCGATCAAGCTTCAAATCTCGCTGAATGCCACGCTCGCTGCATTGCAGACGCTGCTCTATCGGCTCGAAAGCGGCGCGCCCTATGTGTTCGTCGACGCACTGCTGGTGCAGCCCGGGGGATCCACCGAGCGAACGGCCGGTGATCCGGTCCTGAAGGTCAATCTGACGGTGCACGCCTTCTGGCGCCGCCGAACGGCCTGATCGATCGCAACGGCACAGGACTGGCCGAGAAAAGGGATGCTATTCGGCGGCGGCCCTCAACTGGCCGCGGAAGTATCCGATCGTTCGCTCGAGGCCGGCGCTGAGATCAACGGTCGGCTCCCAGCCGAGCACCGAACGCGCCAGCGAAATGTCCGGCTGCCTTTGCCGGGGATCGTCCGACGGCAGCGGCTCGAATACCAACTTGCTTCTTGATCCGGTCATGGCGATGACCTGCTCGGCCAGCTCGCGGATGGTGAACTCCCTGGGATTGCCGATATTGATCGGGCCGGTAAAATCGTTCGGCGTGTTCATGGTCCGGATCATGGCCTCGATCAGATCGTCGACGTAGCAGAAGCTGCGGGTCTGGCGGCCATCGCCGTAGATGGTGATGTCGTTGCCGCTGAGGGCCTGGACGATGAAGTTCGACACCACACGGCCGTCGTTCGGATGCATGCGGGGCCCATAGGTGTTGAAGATCCGCACGACCTTGATCCGCAGGCCGTGCTGGCGCCAATAGTCGAAGAACAGCGTCTCGGCGCAGCGCTTGCCTTCGTCGTAGCAGGAACGCAGTCCGATCGGGTTGACGTGTCCCCAATAGGACTCGACCTGCGGATGGATTTCCGGATCGCCGTAAACCTCCGAGGTTGAGGCCTGGAGGATCTTCGCCTTCACCCGCTTGGCGAGCCCGAGCATGTTGATGGCGCCGTGGACGCTGGTCTTGGTGGTCTGCACCGGATCGAACTGGTAATGGATCGGCGAGGCCGGGCATGCCAGATTGTAGATCTGGTCAACCTCGACATAGAGCGGAAATGTCACATCGTGGCGCATGATCTCAAATCGGGGATTGCCGATCAGATGCGCGATATTGGACCTGCTGCCGGTGAAATAGTTGTCGACGCAGAGCACGTCGTGGCCCTGCTCGACCAGCCGCTCGCACAGATGCGAACCAAGAAATCCGGCTCCGCCGGTCACCAGCACCTTTGCCACGTCACTCTCTCTTGATGTCCGGGCCTGAAGCCGGTTGCCAAATCCATAGATGTCGACGCGCGGGAACGTAGCCCGCGACGTGCGAGCAATCGCCGCTCTGCGAGCCGAACACCGTCCACTGCGTGACCTTCCAGACTTCGTTGCGGCGAAGCGACGCGCCGGCAAGGACGCAGTTGTTCCAGGGAGCCACCACGAACTGAATGTCGTAACAGCCGGGCGCGATGTGTGAGACGGTATGCAATCGCGACGGAGGCAACGCCGCGGCAAATTGATCCGGCCCCCACTGCCCCGCGCCGCACGGCGAAATGTAGAGATGCTGCAGCGGCGTGTTCGAGGCGTTGACGATGGTGAATTCAGCTGCGTCCGCAGCAGATGAGAGCAGCGCCGCCATCGCCGTCACAACAAGCTGTCGATAGGATGAGCGATGCATGGGAGGCGAACGCACTGCGGACATTTCACTGCAGCTGCCGCGTGGCAGGCAATCGACGATAGCATCGCGCCATTGCAGTTTTGTGGCGTTTCCCGTTGTAATTGTCTTGTCCGCATTGCGCGACATGAATGACTGCGCGCTTTTGTACGTTCACTGCGGGCGATTCAGTCGAGCTTGCGTTTTGCGTTACACAAGATGAGCTGATGCGACGTCGCATAGCGTAAGAGCATTTGATGGAGTGCGACGATTCACGTTGGCCTAACGTGCAAAAATTTTTCGCGCATGGACCGGATTTCAATTCAACATCGAGCGATCTCGGATCTGAGAACGGCGTCATCATGGCGCGGATGCGCGGCAGTCACGCTTGCGATGTCGACCGGCACGCGAGGCGATGTCGATCTGGTCTCCATCGACCTCCACCCCGCACATGATCGCCGTCGCGTCGCCCGACGATCACGCCCCCACGTTTCTCACGCAACGAAGCCGGCCGATTTGAACGCCGCTCAATCGTACCGCGAGGATCGAACCGGCGTTCTTCCCCGACCGGTCTGGAAACCAGCGCGGCCAGAGCCCAGACCAATCGCTTGCTAGGCGCGTCACATGCGACGCAGTCGCTGTCCTGCAGCGGTTGTCCGCTGATGCCTCGGTGCGTTTCGGATCCTACGGTGGAGCTTAGAGCCTCGCCTGAAATATCTGGCGCAAATCACTCAACCGCTCGGCAACGTCGGCGCTTGCCTTGGCAATCCACTCCTGGTGCCCAAGTCCGACCGCGGCTGAGCAGCACCATAATAGTCTTTCTCTGATCGGTAATGGGCCGGGCGTGCGAACGATTAGCAACTCAACTTTATTCCATGCCCCACATGGTCCGTGAGCTAAGCAAGCAGTTGCCGCACCCAAACGGATGTAGCCGATGTTACGGCTGCCACACGAAGCGCTATATCCGAACTGACGACTAGGCTTTCGACCTTCTCAGGACGACATTCTGTCCGGAGGGCAGAACCCGACCGATTCGCGGAGCGATTGCGATGAGGAAGGCTACGATGGATTTTTTGCGGATGTCGGATGGAATCCGGCTGCATCACGTCTCTCACCACGATGGTGACGATGAAGCAGGCCCCGCACCGAACGCCCCGTTCGCGACTGACGCGGTCGGCGCAGATGCGCTGGTTCATGGTTCCGGCCCGCTCGCAGGCCTTGGAGCGCACCCTGTGAGCGCTCACACACAACATCATGACGCCGATCCGGTTCAAGCCAAGCATCCCACCACATCGGAGGGCGGCACCGGCGGCCACGCTTGGGTGAATCCGGACGTTTCGGCCTCCACGTCCGCTTCCGGCGCATCCCATCCCGGGACAGGCATTGCTGCGGTCGAGAGCGGAGCAAACACGGCCGGGAACGGCGGAGACGGCTATTTTTATGGGGGGATTATTTATGCGTCGGTGCTGATTTATGAACCGATCAACATCTCGGTGAGCTTGGGGTACGGGTCGGTCGCCCTGGCCAGCCAGTCCAACAACTTGAATGTGGATCAATCCGCCTTTCAGATGGCCGGCGTCGGCGGATATGGCGGAAACGGCAACATTGCATCGGGAGGAAGCGTCGGCACTTCCTCGGGCTTCGACGTGATCGCTACCGGCGACAACGGCGCTGGAAACGGCGGCAGCGGCTATTTCTCGGGCGCGTTGGTGGACGCTCCCGTGGTGATTTATCATCCGATCAATATTGCGGTGGCGGGTCCGGGGGCCACTGCGCATGCAAGTCAATCGAACACGGTCGACATCGATCAATCGGTCACTCAGGTCGCGGGCGTCGGCGGAAATGGCGGAAATGGCAACGTGGCCAGCGGCGGCAGCGTTATCACGCTCGACCCCAGTTGGGGATCAAACAACGGGTGGAGCATCTCGGACCTTCAAACCGGCGAAAGTCAGGCCGGCAATGGCGGCGATGGCTTGTTCTACGGAGCAATTGTCCATACGTCTTTCGTGCTGTACGACCCGATCAACATCGCAGTGGCGGGCTACGGCGCCAATGTTCAAGCGGTTCAGACAAATGACGCCAACGTGGATCAATCCATCGTTCAAATCGCCGGCATTGGCGGGCACGGCGGGAGCGGCAACGCCGCGGCGGGCGGCCATGCAAGCCTTCTTTCCCATGGCTTGTGGGGCGGCTCCGACGCAATCGCTACCGGCTCGAACGGCGCAGGCAATGGCGGCACCGGATATTTTGCCGGCAATCTGATCGATGTCAGCGTCGCGATCTATGCACCCATCAACATAGCGATTGCAGGTCCCAATTCGGCAGCTGTGGCCGATCAGGTCAACAACGTGTACATCGACCAGAGTGCGGTCCAGATCGCGGGACTTGGCGGGGACGGCGGCAACGGCAATCTTGCGCTGGGTGGTGATCATTCCGCCCATCTTCTGCCGGACCTTCACTTGATGGCATAGAGAAACATCGCGCCGCTCGCGAACTCCTCCGACACTCTGCGCATGCAAGCTCGCCCTGCGAGCCTCCGATGTCGGGTGACGAATGTCGTACTTTCGTATGTAGATCGACCAAACCGGATGGTGTCCGATTTGATATCTATCGCCATCCCGCAAGGGCGGATCAGACTTGCTGCGCGCGTCCGCCTGATCGGGATGGATGCTGCAGGACAGCCAACAGAACGACGGAGGCTCAAATGTTGCCCAAGGCAATTCACATCTCGGATTCGATCGAATTCAAATCGATCAACACCGGTGGTCAAAGTGTCGGAAATGGCGGCGACGGTACCTTCAAGGGAGCTATCATCAGCAAGCCGACGGTCAACTTCGATCCAACGAACAAGGCAGACGGCGCCGATGTGCATGTTAACACCGGTGATCACGTGACTCAGACGGCAGACTGGGACGCCGGCGGTGCAAACGCGAGGGCCTCGGTGCTTTCGAAGGCTCATGGCGGAAGCGCCGAGTCGAACGGAAGTCAGAAATCCTACAGCGGCTACGATACCTCCAAGGTATACGCCAATACGGATGCCACGCAGATCAACAAGCTCGCCGTCGACCAGCACCAGGAGGTCGTGGCCGGCATCGGCGGCAATGGCGGAGACGGCAACGCCGCGCTGGGCGGAGAAGTGAGCTTCCATCTCGATACGTTCTGACCACCGGCTCGTCCGACTGGCAGGACCGGTGGCCACAGCCATCGGTCCTGAAGTTCGAGCACCAATGCCCTCCGATGGCAGATGACGTTGACCATCGGTCAAGTGCGCCGGACCTCGATTTCAGGCGGTGACGATCATGCTGATGCCGCCCATTCGATTGCCCATCCTGCCGCAGATCCGGACGCCACTAAACGCGGCGCTCTGGTCCTGCGCAGGACCGCTCGCTCTCGTATTCGCGTATAGCTGCAGCTACAACCTGCTTCTGTTTGCGCCCTCCATCTATCTTCTTCAGATCTACGACCGCGTGTTGTCGAGCCGGAGCGGCGACACCCTGCTTCTGCTCACGCTCATCGTCGCCATCACAGTGGTTGTCGGCGGCGTGTTCGATGCATTACGACGCGCCGTCCTGGGACGCCTGGGCGCCTGGCTCGACGATCGCCTTCGTCCTTGCGTGCTTTCGGCCGGCCTCGAATCGGCGTTTCGCAGCGATTGGACGCAAGCGTCGGGGGCATATCGGGATCTCGGCGTGCTGCGCCAGTTCGTCGAGGCCGGCGCATGTCCGATGCTGTTCGACGCGCTCTGGGCGCCCTTGTTCCTCCTTGTCCTCTTTCTGATCCATCCCTTGCTTGGCGTGGTGGGCGCCTGCTGCGTCGTCTTCCTGTTCGCGCTGACGGTTGCCGGAGAGCTGGTCACGGAAGACGTTCTGCTCAGGTCCGGCGCCGCGCTGTCCAGAAGCTGCGGCCGCCTCCAGACTGCAGCGGCCAACATCCACATGATCCGCGCCATGGGAATGTTCGATAGCGCTGCACGTATGATCCACCGTGACGCGCAGCACGCGCGCAGAGAGCACGATGTGGCACTCCGGCGAGGCGAGATCGTCATGCTGGCCACGAAGCCGGTCCGCGCGCTGTCGCAGGTCTTGATCATGGGAGCTGCCGCCTGGCTCGTCCTCGATCACGGGAAGAGTCCGGCAATCATCTTTGCTTCCACGCTGATGTTCAGCCGGGCGCTCGCGCCGGTTGAAAGTGCAGTCGCAGGCTGGAAATCACTCGTGACGGCCGTGAGCGCCTGTCAACGGCTCGGCGCACTTCTCGCCGCATTCCCCGCCGCCCGGCAGCACTGCGCGGAGGTTTCTCCGCTGCAGGCGCGAAGCGGCCTCGTCGTCGACAATGTTGACGTAAGGCTTGCGGGGAACGACCATCCTCTGCTGAACGGCGTCTCGTTCAAGCTTATGCCCGGAGAATGCCTAGGCATTATCGGTCCGTCCGGATCAGGCAAATCCTTGCTCGGCCAGGTGATCGCCGGGCTGTCGATGCCAACGCATGGCCGTGTTCTCCTCGACAATACCGACGTCTCACTACTTCGCGAGGGCCGAAACGAGGACCGCGTCGGATATCTCCCCCAAGACATCAACCTGCTCGGCGACACGATCAACGACATCATCGCACGCCTCGGCGATGCCGACCGGCGGAAGGTCGTCGAAGCGGCCAAGCTCGTCGGAATCCATGGGGCGATCATGCGCCTACCGCAAGGTTACGACACGGTGGTTCACAGTGAAACAACCTTCTCGCGCGGGTATCGGCAGCGCCTCGGTCTTGCCCGCGCCTTTTTCGGCAGTCCACGCCTCATCGTTCTCGACGAACCCAACGCCAGCCTCGACTACGGGGGCGAGCAAATGCTGCTGGATGCCATCGAGCGCACGAAGCTCGCAGGCGTCATCCTTGTCGTCGTCACGCACCGGATGGGTCTCCTCGCCGCCACGGACAAGATTGCCATCATGGAAGACGGTGCGGTCGCAGCGGTCGGCGACAGCAAGGACATCTTTGAGCGGTATCTGAGCCGACCCCAAGTTACTTCGCAGATTGCGCCATGATCTGGAATTCTCTCACCATCCGGAAGCTTCCCGCCGTCTCGAGACTTCCCATGATCTGGGCCCAGCTCATGCGAGCGCCGGCGAGCTCCCCGTCCGCCCGGCGATTGGGCGTCGTGGTGACCGCAATCGACGATTTCGAGCCTCTGGAATTTCCATGGTGCTCGACACCCATGCCCACCTCTCCGCGCGGAAGGCTTCGCGCGATCACCGTCGCGGGCAATCTCCTGATGCTCTGCTTCATACTGGGGCTTGGTACATGGGCGAGCCTCGCGCCTCTCGAGAGCGCCGCAATTGCGCCCGGCGTCGTGGAATCGGAATCGAGCCGCAAGACGATTCAGCATCTGGAAGGCGGTATCGTCAGGAAGATCCTGGTCTCGGACGGCGATGTCGTGCGAAGCGGACAAACGCTGATCGCGCTAGACGACACTCGGGCTGGTTCGGAGGTGCAAAGCCTACAAGGTCAGTTGTGGGACGCAACTGCTCGTGACGCACGGCTGCAGGCCGAGCAGCAGAGATTTGAGAGGATCGCAATCCCGGGCACGCTGGAACAGGACAGCAAGCAGAATGGGGTGGCCGCCGCTGCGCTGTCGGCGCAGCAGTTCATTTTTCAGACACGCCGGCAGGTTCATGAGTCGCAGCTTGCGGTCATTCGCGAACGAAGGCTGCAAGTCGAGAGGGAGATCGAGGGTCTCAAGGCTCAGGAGAGCGCCACCGGGCAGCGACTCGACATCGTCCGGGAGGAACTGGACATGGTCACGACCCTCGTCAACAAAGGGCTCGAGCGGCGGCCGCGGCTTCTGAGCCTGCAGCGTGAACTGGCCGATGTCGAGGGTCGCCGAGGTGAGATCACCGCGCAGATTTCCCGCGCCGGGCAGGTCATCAGCGAGCAGCAGGCCACGTTGTTCAAGCTCGAGAGCGACAGGCAGAACGAGATCGCACAGTCGCTTCGTGAAGCACAGAACCAGATATTCCAGCTCCGCGAGCGGTTGCTTGCGGCCAAGGATCAGCTATCGCGAACGGAAATCAAGGCGCCTGTGGACGGCGTGATAACTGATCTCCGGATTCACACAGCCGGCGGCGTCATCGGGCCGGGTGCACCGCTCATGGACCTGGTGCCACGGCAAGACGGCCTCATTGTGACCGCCCGCCTGAGGCCGGAAGACATTGATGTGGTTCACCCCGGCCTCAATGCCGAGGTGCATCTCGTACCGTACAATCAGCGTCGCGTGCCGCGCCTGAAGGGGATAGTCGTGCACGTGTCCGCCGACCGGCTTCTCGACAAGCGTACCGACCAGCCATACTACGCGACGAAGATCCGGATCAACGACGCGCGGATCGCAGAAAACGACATCCGGATCATTCCCGGTATGCCGGTTGAAGTGTTCATCACGACAGGGTGCGGCACGGTCGCGCTTTACGCGCTCAGGCCCCTGCTCGATAGCTTCCGCGGAGCGTTCAGGGAGGATTGATCCTGGTTATGGTCACCGGGTCTCCGGCATTAGGGCGGCCGGCTCGACACCGCGGCTCTGCGCGGGTAACCGGCCGCGCCAACGGAGGACCGCTTCCGTGCGATTGTGGGCAGCACATTTCCTCATGATATGCTGGATGTGCATTTTGACGGTACTTTCCGAAAGGTTCAGTTTGGCCGCAATCAGCTTGTTGGGCAAGCCGAGTTCCAGTTCCGCCAGAACGTGCTGCTCTCGAGGCGTGAAATCGGTCACGCTCCTCTCGATCGCCAGTCCGGCTCCCTCGTTGATCAGATATGCGGATGCTAGCCCGCGGGCATCCGGCGGCTCGAAATCCAACATTTTGTTCATCTCGGCCGCGGGCGACGGCCTGTAGACGCCGCCGACAAGAACGAGGCGTAGGCAAGCGATCGCGATCTCGATTGGTAGCGAGGTAGAAAGAAAGCCACGCACGCCCCGCTGCATCGCGGCCTGCACGGTCGGCTCGTCGTCATGATTGGAAAGAACTGCAACGGCAGCGTTGGGACAGCACTCCGCAACAAAGGCGAGATCGTCTTCAACCGAAGGATCGCCGATGAGCTTGTCCGCAATGCTCAGCACCACGAGACGAACATCTCGGGCTGACGTGCAGTCGAGGCCTTGGACCGTTGCCATGTCAAGGATATCGAGTTCGTCCAATTCCCGCCTGAGAATGTTCATAATGCATGTGCGAAGCAACAGGAGCGGCTCGACGATCGCCAGGACCGGCGGATGAAGCGATTCATTGGACTGCTTTGAGGAGTTGGTTATGTCGTGCATGATTTCCCCGAAATTGAAAGAATTCCTGCGATATTCCCATTTCGCATTGCGTCTCTCGTGATGCTGCATCAATCCTGAAAGCAGTATTGCGAGAGAGTGCCGCGCCGGCGTTGATGCCGTATCCACTTCGGGATCACTTGGCGCCTAGGGTGGAAATTCTTTCCGCTCAAATCGTTTGAGCGCGTACCGCACGGTGACGCAGTCGACGCATTCCTAATTGCAAATATTTCGATACGCGATTGAAGCCGCCGAGCCTGTCTGGCCGCCGACGACATACGCTTCATCTTCCTTCACGAGATACAGAAACGGTCTCTCTCCAGTCTCGCTGCCTGACGCGCTTCTTCCTTTCACGCGCCCGCAAATCGTATCAACGGGGCGCCCAAGCATGTTCTTTCGCATTGCGCGCTTCATATCGCTGAATTCGGCCGATCCTGCGTCGCCCATCTTCGTCGCGACCGTGAGCTTTGCCTTGTCCAGTACAGGATCTGATATGTCCGCAGGGCGTTCCGATCGCGAGACGCTCATCCTCGTCCGTGGGAACGAGGTTTTGGTGAGGTCGGCCGATCGTCGCTTCTTCGAGGATTTCTTGCCGGACACTGCCCTGGTTGCAGAATTCGATTTGACGATCGCAGGATGATCTAGCGACGATGCCGTGGGCACTGGCTGCGCGGGTTGGACGGCCGCAAACCTGTCGAAACAGGGTTGTGACGCGCACCCAAGCAAATACCCGCCGGAAGGCGCAAAACAGCCGAAGCCAATCAAGACTCCCGCCAGCACTCCAACAAAAAGCAGTCCCATCCGATTCCCCTCCTCGGGAGCTCGGCTCGCACTGGTACTAGGACTAATTCCGCGCTGGTGATCTTTATCTGTTGCTCAAAAGCGTTAAACGCTCATTAAGCGCGTGGTTGTTCGGCACCCGCCGGCCCCGGCTGATGAGAGCCTCCACACCTGTGCCGATCACCGCAAAAGGCCGGTCATGAAGGGACTCAGACGAGCTCTTGAGGTATTGGCCCGACTACGAGTTGTCGGGGGCTTAGCGCTAAACCGACTATTGCAGAAGCCCTGTTTTCCTAGAAGGCGAGCCTATGGCCCGACTGCATTTGAAGATCCACGGCGATTCAGAATGAAGAGGGAGCATGTCGGCCAAGCCAAGCGTGCCGGCTCGCCGATTGGGCGCGGGCAGGATTCACGCCGCCGCCCTGGCGCGCTCCCGTTGGGACTTCAGGGTTGCAGTGCCTTCTCGCAAAATGTCGTCCACTCGCCGCCCCTGGGACGCACGGCATCGCAAATGAAGAAGCGCCCCTCGTTGAGGGGACTGACTCGAAAACTCGATGGCTCAGTCACTTACCTCGGTGGCGTCCACACGCGCGCAAAGACCAAATATCGGATCACATGCGCGCTTCCAATGCACGCGGTGCGGATGGCGTACCTCATAGAGGTCGTGGACGCAGAGGGTATCCTCGAAACAAGAAGCCGAGTCCGGTCTTCTGGATCTGACCTGGGATCAGCTCAATCTGGGGAAGCTGAGAATTGGAAAACTCCATGAAGGCGTCCGTGGTTTCGAACATTTGACCCATCAACCCGCGATGCTCTGGTTCAATGATCGAGTAAATGCCGGGTTTGTCGCACGTCCAATATCCTGACCACAGTTCGGTCTTCTTCTCGTCGGGGTCAAAGATAAAGATGAACGCTCCTCCGTCCTCATATATGAGCTCAGCGGGAACGCAGCCGTGTTTGACCAGCGTTTGCAGAACGTGGCAAAACTCATAGCCAAATACGTACACATCAGACTTTAGCTTAACAACTATCGGCTGGTCTGCGTTATCGTACCCGAATGAATCGGTGCTACTTGGCGCTCTAAACACTTTGGTGCCTCCCGAGCTTGCGCTGAAGCGAATTGCTAAGCTGCCGCTCGGGATGAGTGATCCTAGTTGGTCAGCCGACTATCCTCGATGCCCTAAAGAGCACCCGCCGTCCTTGCCCGACGCTCCGAGACGCGTCGTTCCATACCGCGCCGGCGATCCGGCACCGGAACCGGCGGTCTCAGCACGTTGCTCCTTCGCCTAACAAGAATTCTCCGATCAGCTACCCTCCGTTCCGACCCCACTTTTCGATCGGCTCTCCACACCGCGCTCGCAGATCCGACGACCGCTCTCTCCCGGCGGGCGGCATAAGCCCTACGCGCCACCACTTCGCGGAGCGCGAGCCAGATAAACTCACTGTTGGTGGAAAGATATCGCCGCCACAGTTTGCGCGGCTCCATCATCAGCCGCCAGAACCATTCGAGACCAAACGATTGGAATAGCCGAGGAGCCCGCCTGATAAAGCCAGCCAAGACGTCGAAGCTGCCACCTACCCCCAGGATGATAGGCACCTGCAACCGGTCCCGATGGCGTTCGCTCCATACCTCCTTGAAGGGGGACGGCAAACCGATAAAGAGAATGTGGGCGCCGCTCGCACGTATCTCATCGACGATAGCCTCGTGCTCGTCCGGGCCGAAGTAGCCGTTCCGGAAACCGGCGATCTTTAGCTGAGGAAAGCGCACCTCGCAGATGAGCGCGAGCTTTTCGACGACGTTCTGCCGCGCTCCCAGAAAATAGACACCAAGCCCGCTGGACGCAGCCTCCCTTAAAAGCGCTTCCATCAGGTCGATACCTGCCACGCGCTCGGGGATATACTGACCTGACGCTCGTACGGCCCAAACCACCGGCATGCCGTCCGCTACCGTCATGTCGGCCGCGGAACATGCCTGCGCCAATTCCGCGTCCCGCCGCATCAAGCAGAGATGCGACGCATTGATCGTCATGACGACGTGAGAATTGCTCGAGCGGCGACAAATATCGATACAACGCTTCGCCGCCTGATCGAGCGTGACCGCATCGAATTCGACGCCCAACAGGCTCGCGTGTTCCTTCATCTGCTCAACTCCCCCTGCGGCGATCGGCGATCGGCTTGCCACCGGCCCATTTGCTCGGCGTCCAAGCGAGCCGTGGCGGCCTGTTTGCCCAGTCTCAGGCACGCGTGCTGGTAGGTGCGAAGAAAACGTCTGAACTCGGGGTCATTATAGCGCGGCAACCCCTTTGCCCAGCTGCTGAAGTAACCCCAAAGCATCGCGACGCTTCCGATGAACATCGGGTGCGCGCGAAGACGGGAAGCCGCCACCGCCAGATAGTAAAACGGCGAGGTACCCATGAAATACTGACCGAAGCCGGCACGAATTCTGCCCGCCCAGATGCTGTTCTGGCTGGCACCTTGCGGGCGAAGGTGGATGAATCGAATTGGTTCTGAATCCACGCTCTCGGCGATCCAGCCTAGCATTCTGGCGCGGTGGCAATCGATGCCATCCCACATCACCTGTCGCACGAACCCGCCGATCTGCTCGAAGCACGCAACCCGATAGAACTTCGTCATTCCAACCGACATCTCGTCGCCGCAGACCTCGGGCACGAGATCGCCGGTTTGGGGATGAACGAACCAGGGTTTGCCGGAGGTCGTCCCGATACGTGGATTGCCTTCCATCCGCTGGATCAGCAGTTCGAAGTAGCGAGGCGGCAAGTCAAGGTCCATATCAAGCTTGCACAAATAGCCGAAGTCGCTGAGAGGCACTTGATCAAGACCATCATAAAACGCCTCAATCACACCGGGCCCCACCCGCCGGTGGCCTCGGTCTTGGCGGCGCACGACCCGCAGATAAGACAACCGCGCCGCATACTCTTCCAGAATCCGCGGCGTCTCGTCGGTCGATCCATCGTCAACGACTATCCACAGCGCTGGCGGTACCGACTGTGCAGCCACGCTGTCCAGCGTGCGGCGGAGATACGGTCCCTCATCGCGGCAGGGCGAAATCAGCACATAGCTGCGCGGAGGCCCTGACGCACTGCCAAGTTCGTCCACGGATCTACTCACGGTAATATCCTTCGGACCTGACGCCATTCCTGGCCTCGATGGTTCTAAGCTCGAGAGGATCGATTTGGTTGAGTACGATTGTCGACACGCGCTCACGGATGAGCTCCGTTACGGCCAAGGCTTCGAGCACGCTCGTACGCTTGGTCTGACCGCATTCAACAACAAAGACGAACTCGTCGATGAAGCGCTCGATCAGCCTTGCATCAACGACCGACATGATCGGCGCCACCTCCACTACAATGTAGTCATAGGTTTTCCGTGCAACGGCAAGCAGGTCTTCCATTTCCCGCGAACCCAGGAGTTCAGCAGCGTTTGGAAGCCTGAGGGAGCACGCATTTGGCAGGACATCCAGCCCCGAATGCGGCCGCTTGCAGACAAACTCGCCTAGGCGGGCGGGATCCTCCAGCGCCTCGAAAAGCCCAACCTTCGCATCGGGGGCCAGTGCAGTCGTGAGATTCCGGAGATGAAGGTCGGCATCGATCAACAGCGTGCGCGCTCCGGTGGAAGACAATATGAGCGCGGCAAGATTGGCGGCAACGACAGTCTTTCCCTCCTTCGAAACCGCTGACACGACGCCGATGACTTTGCCTCCCGTCGATACGGGCGAACGGTCGAGCATCGCCTTCACATTGCGAAGACCTTCCGAGAAGCGCGAGAACGGGGCAGCAAGGACATGCTCCTCGATCGGCAATTGACCCGCGTAAACAAAGGGCAGTCCGATGCACCGCGTATCGGTCACCTGCTCGACGGCCTTGGGCGTTCGGAACACGTCCGCCATCCATTCACGACCGAAGGCGCAACCTATGCCGAGAAACAGACCAAGAAACGTGCTGCCGGCCGCGACGATGAAAGTTTTCTTTGAACTCTTTGTCAGCGGCGGCACTGCTCTTGCGATGATCTGCGCACTCTGGGCCGGAAGCGTCTCGGCCTGTGCCGCTTCGATCTCCTTGTGCTTTTGCAGGAAGCCACTATACAGGTTGCGCAGCGCCTCGGCAGCACTCTCGAGCTCGCGCAACCGGCTTCCGGTTTCCGCGGAAAGCTTTGCGGCCGTATCTTCTAGTTCTGTCTGTCGTGCCCTGGCCACCTCGTATTCGCTGGCATAGGAATCGGTTATTCGCCCCTCGTCGGACTGGATGGCGGCTTCGACGGCATTGAGCTGCGCGCGAAGCTTGACGACAGCTGTGTGCTTGCGGCCGACGCGAGCTTCCATTTCCGCAAGGCGAGACGAAAGCTCGCGCTTCTGCGTGCGGAGACGTGCAAGCTCGCTGTTGTTGAGCGCGAAATTGATGACTGCGGCTCGCTTGTCATTGAATAGTGCATCCGTCGACACCGCTGACGGAATTCCGTTTGCCTCGGTCCGCTTGATACGATCGAGGCGTTCCTTTGCTTCGACTGCCGCGAACTTGGCATTCATCAACTGGGTATTCAGATTTGCCAGGAGCTCAGTATCCTGCGCGCCCGTGCTGCTGAGGTTGTTGGCCGTCTTGAAGTCCTGCAACGCCTTGTCCGCATCGGCCACCTGCTTCTTCAGCTCGATCAGCCGCTCCTGCAGCCACTGGCTCACCTTCTGCGTTGACTTCAACTTTGCGTCCTGCAAGGACGCCAGATAGCTATCCACGATGCCGTTGGCGATCTTTGCAGCCTTCTCTGCGCTTTGCGACTCGACCGTCACGTTGATAACGTTCGCAACATCCTCACGTGCAATTGTCACGCGCTTCAGCAGAGCCTCGAGAGCCGCCCGTTCAGCAGCCGCCGCAGCCGTGCTGGAGGTCCCGTCGGTGGCGCTCGCAAGCGCGGAGCGGCCGGCAAACTCGCTATCGTTCGCCAGCCCCAGCGAGCGAATAACCGGAAGCAACACTCTGTCGGATGAAAGCACGTAGAGCTGGCTGCCGACCTCCACTTCGTCCATCGTCGGCTGATCTACGATCTTGTTGGTCTGCAGGTAGCGATTGAGACTCCGATCGATCAGGATGCGCGCACTGCTCTTGTACGGCGCCTTCATGACCACGACAGCAGCGACGGCCACCGCCAGTCCCATCAGCAGTCCGACAAGGGGCAACCGCCATTCGCGGCGCAAAACGTCGACGATCTCCCACAAGCCGAATGCGGGGCGGCCTGCCGCCGGAGCGGCGTAGTCTTCAGCAAGCGGCTGGCCGTATTCCTGAATGACCAATTGATTGCTTCTGGTGTCCATGGCTTCGTTTGATCAGTGCGCCGGTTGAGAGAGCGGTGGTGTCGGCCGCGAATGCATCTCGGCATTCGACATAAGATTGACGTTCGCCATTTGCTCAGCTGGCTGTTGCGTCCGACCGACATTCAGAAGATCATGCACGATGAGTTTGCTCGCGCGCCCGTCACCGAACGGATTGGCACCGAGAGACATGGCTTCGTGCTCCTCGGGCACGTCGAGCAGGCGCTCGACGCCTGCGACGATGCGAGCTGGATCGGTGGTAACCAGGCGAGCGACGCCGGCGTCAACGGCCTCCATGCGCTCGCTGGTATCTCGCATGACGAGCACAGGCTTGCGAAGCGCCGGTGCCTCCTCCTGAATTCCACCGGAATCAGTGAGGATGAGATACGAGCGCGTCATGAGATAGACGAACTCGGGATAGTTCAGGGGCTCGATCAGGAAGACATTTCGCGCATCGCGCAGATGATCGAATACCGGCCCGCGCACGTTGGGATTCAGATGAACGGGATACACGATCTGGATATCGTCCCGCCGACTGATTGTCTTCAATGCCTCGCAAATTTGCCGAAACCCGGATCCAAAGCTCTCGCGCCGGTGTCCGGTCACGAGGATTAGCCGCTTCGAGGTATCGAGCCATGAATATTTCATCTCGAGCGACCGGCGCAGCGCGCCCGGTTGAGAGATGTTTGCGGCCATACGAAGCAGTCCGTCGATCACGGTGTTGCCGGTGACAATGATAGCGTCCGGCAGATAGCCTTCCTTCAGCAGCGCCGCACGCGCCCGCGACGTCGGTGCATAGTGCCGTGTCGTAACGACCGCAGTGACCCGCCGATTGGCCTCCTCCGGCCACGGGCTCATGAGATTGCCAGTTCGCAATCCCGCCTCGACGTGCCCGACTCTGACTGACCGGAAGAAGGCGGCAAGTGCAGCTGCCGTACTGGTTGCAGTGTCGCCCTGTACAAGAACAACGTCCGGATTGTAGTCGGCGATTATAGGATCGATTCCGGTCATTACCGCGCTGAACACTTCGCTCAGCGACTGGTTCGGTCGCATGATGTTCAGGTCGTAATCAGCTTTCAGCGAGAAGGCAGACATCACATCATCGAGCATCTGACGATGCTGTCCCGTCACGCAGACGCGCGCATCGATTCCCTCTGCTTCGCCCAGCGCCAGCACAAGCGGCGCCATTTTGATCGCCTCTGGACGAGTACCAAACACACTAAGTATACGCATAACGCCCGACGCCGCCTGTGTTCAAAAATTTTCTGTGTTGAATGATTTTTGCCGTGTCGAAATGATGCGGCACGCTACCGGATTTTCCCGACGCATTCATCGCCCACTTGGACTGCAGGCAGATTTAATGAACTTTATAGCTAATTGTCGGAACTGCTGAGCGCTGGCGCGCGGTTCCAGATTTAACTTTTTCGAGTTAACGCGCACTCAGTGGTTGTCCTGCTCGCAGTCTTCGTCGGGCAATCCCGTACTGGCATTCGCAACCGCGTAGCCGGAATGGCAAGAGGCGCGCAATGAGCCCGCTCGCATTAGCCAATTTCACTAAAACTTGGACTCAACGAGATTGAATGGGCGTATGTGGACTATGTTGATTTGGCGCCATTGGACGTGGCGATCCGCTCCCGGTCGAGGAATTGCGGAGGTTGTGTTGCCGGCACGCCCCGGCATTTAGCAAGTCGGAGGCAACGCCTCGTGGAAGGCAAGGTTCTACTCCTCTCGCAGCGTCGGATTTCCGACCTTGTCGCATTTTGCCTCAGCTATGAGTTCGAGGACAATCTGGCGGCGATGACGGGTGCCGATCGTTTCGATGTTCAGGATCGCGCGGCGCTGGAATTCTCGCGGCGAATCTACAAACTGGCACGCTTCACCTCGGGATCGGCCAAGCTGGCAAGTAGGCTGGCGCTGTATCCGCCACGGCTGCGGCTGCAACGCGATTACGAACTGTTTTTCCCGATCTTCAGCAATGCTTATCAACTCCACGCGCTCGCCGCGATTCCCGACTGGCGCAAACGGTGTCGCAAAGCCGCATGCTTTATCACTGAAGTCTGGGCGGACGACATCCCGGAGTATCTGGTCGAGCTCCTGTCCGGATTTGATCATATATTCATCGGACTGCATCACTGCGTTCCGCGCATCGCGCAAATAGCAGGCCGACCGTGCAGCTATCTGCCGCTGGCGGTCGACGTGGAGCGGTTTGCGCCGAAGCCCGCGCAACTGCGATCGATTGCTGTGTGCAACATCGGACGTCGTTCGGATACGACTCACGCCGCGTTGCTGGCCGGCGCCGGGCGAGAGCGCTTCTTCTACTACTACGACACTGTGGCCGCGAGCGGCTCGAACCGGAAGGAAAGGACGTTCCGGGTCGACAATCCGGAAGAACATCGCATCATGATTGCGAATATCCTGCAGCGCAGCCGCTATTTCATTGCCAATCGCAGCCACGTCAACAACCCGGAGTTCACGGCTGGCCGTGACGAGATCTCCGCACGCTATTATGAAGGAGCAGCAGCCGGGGCGGTGATGATTGGTGAAGCGCCGCGCACCGAAGAGTTTGCGCGGCAGTTCGACTGGCCCGATGCCGTTATTCATGTTCCGTTCGATTCGCCTGACATCTGTCGGATCCTCGAAGAGCTCAACGCAGACCCGGCGCGACTGCGCGCGGTTCAGATCGCTAACGTGCAGGAAGCCGCGCTAAGGCATGATTGGCTCTACCGCATACAGACGGTCTTCGACGTCCTCGGCATTGCTCACACCGACCAGATGAGCGCACGAGCCGATCGCCTGCGCCAGATCGCCGGATCCTTCGATCTGTCGGCAGCCGCTTAAAATCGTCGCTTCAAGTCAAGCGGCAGTGCGGCATTTCCGGCCGTTTATGGTTAACGCCCTGTTAAGCGTCGGCTGCTACATCCCGCAGGGAGGCGATCTTCATTTCATATGATCGCTACGGTGTCGCGAACTTTCGCACCTGCGGACAAACGTCAAGCTGCGTATCCAGGCATGAAACGCTCTAGTCAGCTTTCCTCGGCTCCGGCGGCCATCCTGAATGCGCCGCGATCGCCACGTCAGGCAGACAGGCTTGCTGCACCTTTGCGACGACGTGGCGCCTGGACGCAACTCGTCGAAGCCCGGCTGCGCGAGCCCGTATCTCCGGAGCAAGATCTCGCCGAGCCGCCGAGCAGCCCGACCGACAACCAACCGGCAGGCCCTGCCGACGCTCCGAGCTTGCCGGGCGGCGACCCGACGAATGAGGCTCATCCGCTCCTCGTCCCGGAGGATTCCCCCCAGCCGATCGCGTGGCCACAGGATGACGTCAGTCGGCGCCTGAATGAGGCCGCAGAGAGCATCGGACGCAAGACGATTGTAGACCGGCCCGATGCCGGACCGGATACAGAGTCCGTCGATCCTGCGTTCGAGCCGGGCGATGTTCAGGCGACGGAATGCGGCAACCACACGCAACCAGCGCCGTCGGACTGGCACGCGGAACCAGAGCCTGCCACGTCTGCGTACGCGCCTGGGACAGATGAAGGAGAGGGATTCAGTCCGGCTGCGGATCAACGTTCGGACTTGAGCCCGCCGGACTCGATGCCGCCGGAGTCAACTCCTCCCGAAGTGCCGCCGCAACTGCAACCGCCCATGCACACCAGTGCCGCCGGAGTAGGCTTCGTAGTGCAAGATCCGCGGACCATACTGGTCGAACGGCGGATCGCGGACGAACTTCAGGATTCGCCGCCGGACCGACACTCCGTCGCCAGCGCATGGAAGGCGCGCAACCCTGTTGGGCTCCTCGCTCCGATAACGGCTCTGTTAGCGGTCGGAGCCGGACTACTGTTGTGCGGCAATCTCGTATCCTTGTTCAACGCTAGATCCCACGTAGTCACCAATGGGGAGGCGGCGCCCGTTCAGTCGCCGCCGCAAATTAGACGCAAGCTGAAACCGGCAATTCCCACGTTCGTGCATCGGGCTCCGGTCGAAGCAGCCCCAACCGCACCGCCTACACGTTCGCTGCCGACGACATATGGAGTTTTTGCATCAAGCAGCGGGCGGATGATCCGGCTCGAACCGATGAATATCCGCCTTCCCGACAGCCGGATCGCCGTGGGATTGATCACCAAGCCACCCACCGTTGTGGTGCCGCGGGGCCCGCTTTCGTTTTTCGCATATCAGCGAGAACTGATGACAAGCGCGCCCGACAACGCGCAACTGCGCATCGTCGCCGGCGTGGCGCGGGCACCGTCGTCACCGGCGAGCGGCAAACTGGCGGTCAATAATACCTGGGCGATCCGGTCCGTTTCCGTCGACCTCACCGTAGCCCCGGTCCCTGAAAGCCGCGAAATGGTCGAGTTGCAGCCGGAGAACCCCGATCTCGTCCTCTCGCCCGGCCGTTATCTGCTGGTCTTCAAGAACCAGGCCTACGACTTTGTCGTAGCCGGCGCGGTGACCGACAGGGCTCATTGCCTCGAGAGGGCGGAAACCGAGGACGGCGAAAAGTTCAGCGAGTGCCGCAAGCTGCCGTAATGAAGGAGTGACTCGGCTTCACTGCGGCGGCGACGCGATTGCGGTCGGCGGCAGCTTCGTCGCCTTCGCAGTGGCGGCACCGACACCCGGCTGGCCGGTCTTGCGCCAAAGCAGCAACCCCGCTCCGCCGCCGATCATGCAGATCGCGAGCAGCACGATTTCTCCACGTCCCAATCCACGAGAGATCATCGCGTAGGGCAGCATGCCCAGACCGATCCAGAAGAGCTTCTGCCACTGGTAGGAATCGTACCTCTTGCCAAGATTGCGACGCTTGAACCACAGATCCTTCGCTTCGCGCGAAAACGGAAGAATGCGCCGGCACACCGCCGGCACAAGGCGAAGCGCGAGCAGCAGGGCAAGAAACATCGTCAACGCGACCACGATGCGATCGTCACCGCCCGACAGCAGCCGGAAGACAGGCAGAATGCAAAGACCGAGGCCGATCCTCAGGAATGCCCCGGCGGGCCAAGTATCCAAGTTGATCAGGAAGCGCTCAAAGGCCGTCATCGGTATATCCAGTAATCAGGAGTTGACTTGCAGTCGTCGTACGATGCCGAAATCGCGTAGCACGGACCAGGCGAGTTGCAGCGGCCGCGTGATCCTGAAGACCCCAACCACGACGGTCAGGTAGGCTGTCACACAGATCAAGCTCGAGGCCGGGATTCGCAGCAGCCGTGGCCACTCCTGCAGGAACGCTTCCTGGATCGAGAAGGCGACCGCGACAGCGACGAGCGCAGCAATCGTTTGCGGCGCCGTCGCGCGCAGGACGTCCCCGATTGTGATCCCGACCGGCCTGCCGGCATAGACGAGCGCAGGAACGAACAGCGCAAACATGGTGACGGTATAGGCGATCGTCACTCCGATCACGCCGAACGGCAATCCGGCCGCAAGCGCGATCAATTGGCAGACCGCACTGAAGATACCCCATCGCATCCATCGATCGGGACGTCCGACAGCAACGTGGACCCAACCAAGAGTTCGCTCGATGCAATCGGCAATGCCCCGAATTGCAAGGATGCAGAGCAAGGGGCCCGCGGGAGACCATTTCTCTCCGAGCAGCAAGATCACGATGTCATGGGCGCTCACGGCCAGGGCCGCGAAGGCAGGCCCCGAAAAATAGCAAAGCAGTGACAGCGCGCCTTCCCAGGCGCGCTTCAGCTCGGCCGCACTGTGCTGGAGTTTACTCAGTCCGGAAACCGCGATGTTATGCAGCGGCTCACTGAGAATCGACAGCAAGTTGTTGTAGATCGTGAAGGCATTCTGGAAATAGCCAAGCTGCCCTGCACCGAGGAAATAGCCCATCGCGATCCTGTCCGCCGAGCGGGCGAAATAATCCGTCATGGTGAAGCCGGTAACTCCGAGCCCGAACCGCAACAGTTCCTTGACCATCGGCGTGAGCCTGGGCCTACCCGGTATCCATCGACAGGCGGTCCATGCTCCCGCGACGGTCAACGCCGACGTTATGATCGGCTTGGCGATCAGCGCCCAGTAGCCCCAACCCGAAAGCGCCAGTCCGACGCTTGCAGCACTTCCGATGATGTTTGCCGATATGTCGATCATCGCAATGCGGCGAAACTGCATTGCCCGACGCATCAGCGCATAGTGCTGCGTCGACAAAGCCATCATCAGGAAGGTCACCGACAATGCCAACGCCATGCCCGCCAGCGATGGCTCGCCGAAGGCACGCGCGATCCATCGACCGGACGCAGCCAGCGCGACAGCCAGCACGACGCCGATCAGGACATTCAACCAGAACAACGTGCTGACCTCGGCGCGCGAGATGCTGCTCCGCTGGGCGGATGCCTCGCTCATCCCGAGATCGACGAAAAGGGGCGCGAAGCCGATCAGGGCCAGCATCATGGCCACCAACCCGAAATCATGCGGTCCGAGCAGTCGCGCCAGTACGATCGTCGAGGCCAATTGAACGAAGATATTCAGTCCGCGCGCAGCAATGAACGCGACGCCGCTGTGCAGCGACCTGCGGCCAAGGCCAGAGTATGGCTTGTTATCCGCAAAATACTGATCGGTGCGCTGGTTCCGATGCACGCGTCGTTTCCGTTCAATTCGCCGGATTCTGGCCTTGCGGTACTCGCTCAAGCCAGATTTCCCGCCAGTAAGGATAGATGGCACGAGGGCAGAACCGGCGGCAGATGGCGTAGCGCGCCTCACACACGACGTCTTTCAGGATGATCGCGTCCGTCTTGAAACGGACCATCTTGCACGAACCCTCGTCGATGATCTGCTTTTGGCGCCTCTCGACCTCGTATTCGCGTTCGGTGAACGGGACCATCTCCGGATCGAAGTACAGGCCTCGATTGCGGTAGTTGCAGTCCAGGGTCTCGAGGATGTCCTTGTACGGCTTGATGCGCACGACCTCACCCACCTGCAGATCAAGCCGGGACTGCGGGACCTTGGCACCCTCCGGGACACCGAAGGGCCTGATCGGATAAGGTGCGCCACCTCTCATGCGCTGGAATGTGTCGTAGATCCAGCGCATCGCTGTACCAATGCCCAGCCCTGCTTCAGTGACCGTACGCCAGACCGAGAACGTCAATCCGGCGACGAGCTCCTGCAGCCGAACGTTACCGGAAGCGTAGTCCTCGACATACTGGCGCGGATCCCACCACTTCAGGGGTTGCGTGGCGAATTTTACCTGCGTGTTCTGGCAAACGTAGGTCGGCTCGGTTTCGCCGGCCTTCGGCGGATGCTTGATCGTGCTCCACAGCGTTTCCTCGCTGCAGCCGCCGGAGCTGGACGGCTTGGCTGCGCCACTTGGCGATGGCCTTTTCTCTCCCGCCGGCTTCAACCAGGCGTCCTTCCAGAAGATCAGACAGGCCGCCTCGCAGCCGTCATGAGCCGCGCCGTTGCAGCGGATGTTCTCCAGATGCACCGTATTCAGCATCTTGCGCCCGCCGATGCCGAGAGCGGGATCACAGGTCTTGTGAGCTCGTTTGCCGACGCGAAGTGTCTTGCCGCAATGCTTCAGCATCTCGGGCATGAAGGGCATTTCGTCCAGGCGACCATTGGCATCGAGCGTCGCGAGGATCTCTTCCTTGCTTCTGACCTCCACCAGGTCGCCAGCGCGAAAGACACTTGAGAATAGCGTGCTCATATCGTGCGCCTTCAGATCCATCCTGCAATCAGGAACCGGTTGCGCGACGTCCGCGCCACCATCGTCAAATCAATGTCAACTTTCGCCCGAAAAATGCCTCGGCGAAGCGTTCCGTAGCCCTGCACTCCATGCCCCGAATCCGTGCGAGGCCGCGAAAGGTGTCTGCATCGAACCACTGCTTGGATCGCTGCGTCCCGAAATGCTTGAGCAGCAGTTCAATCTTGCGATCGAGCGCGGCCGCCGACACCGGCATGTAAACGTTGGGTTGACCGAAATCGCCATCCCACTTCGGAATCTCGTATTCCAGGATCTGATGATCGCGAAACGTGTTCCAGGTCAGGCGGCAGACCTGACGATGGTCCTGATGGGCATCGTCCCTGCGATGCGTCAGAATGATGTCGGGTTCGATCCGCCTTTTCAGCGATTCGAACCATTCCTTGATGACCTCGCCCCTTTCCGGGAAAAATCCGTCGGGAAACGACAGCACCTCGACATTCGCGGATGCAGCCTCGCACAGAAAGTCGGCGGCCGATGCTCTGGCCTCGGCCTCCCGTATGGCGCCACCACTCAGAACGCACCACTGCACGTTCAGTTTGATACCGCGCTCGATCAGACCCAGCAGCGTCGCTCCCGCGCCGATTTCGATATCATCCGAATGGGCACCAAGGCACAGGATCGACAGATGGTCCCCGGGCCTGGCAAGCTGCAATGCTTTCATGTCCGTTACGCCGCGCTGGCCACCGACGTGTGGTTCAATCGCCACGGCGTGTCGCCGCGCTCCACCATGTCTTCCAGCACTTGACGATCGCGCAGGGTATCCATGGCGCGCCAGAAACCTTCATAACGATAGGCCATAAGGTGACCGCCCTCGATCAAGCGGCTGAACGGCTCCTGGACGAGTTCTTCACCCTCCTTGATGTAGTCGAAGATCTCGTTGCGGAAGATAAAGTATCCGCCGTTGATCCAGATCTCGGATTCCTGGCTGGAGCGAATCCGCTGCACCGATCCCTGCGCATCGAACTCGGCAAGGTGGAAGCTGATCGGCGGATGGATCGCCACGAAGCAGCCGATCTTTCCGCTTTCCTTGAACTTCTGGATCATGTCAGGCAGCGGCGCGTCGGTCAGTCCATCGCTGTAGTTTGCAAGGAAGATTTCCTCGTCCTGGACGAGATGTCGGACAGCCAACAAGCGCTGCCCGATATTGCGCCACGTCCCGGTATCCACCAGCGAAACCCGCCAGTCCGGCTGATGTTCGCCGATCAGCTCGACCTTCTTGCCGTACTCCGAAATCACGCAGTCGCTGTTCGCCGTCGCACGATAATTGAGAAAGTAGTCCTTGATCACGTTCGCCTTGTAGCCGAGGCACAGCACGAAATCATTGTGACCGTATTGGCTGTAGTACTGCATCACATGCCAGAGGATCGGCTGATGGCCGATCGGGACCATCGGCTTCGGTATGCTCTCCGAATACTCGCGGATCCGCGTGCCAAGACCGCCGCAGAAAAGGACAACCTTCATGGCGCAACCTCACGCGGGTCAATGATCTCGACGTTGGGAATCGGGATGATGAACTTGCACCCCCACTCTCCGACATGCCGCATCTGCGCGACGATTTCCTTCTTCAGATTCCAGGGCAGAATGAACAGGTAGTCGGGACGGACCTCGTCGATGGCTTCGACCGGGAGGATCGGAATGTGCATCCCCGGCGTATAGCGGCCGTGCTTGTAGGGGTTGCGGTCCACCGTGAAGTCGAGGAAGTCGGTACCGATGCCGCAGTAGTTCAGCAGCGTGTTGCCCTTGCCGGGAGCACCGTAGCCGCAGATCCGCGCACCCTTGTTCTTGCTCTCGATCAGGAACGACAATAATTCGCGCTTGGTGCGATGAACACGCGATGTAAACTGCTCGTACTGAGCGATGTCTTCCAGGCCGATCCGGCGCTCATGCGCCAGCAGTGCGGTCACGGCGGCGGAGACGGCGTGACCGGCATCGGCGCGGCAAAGGTAGACGCGCAGCGAGCCGCCATGGGTTGGGATCTGCTCGACGTCGAAGACCTTCAGATCATGCCGTCGCGCCAGGCGGTCGATCGTCACCAGCGAGAAATAGGAGAAGTGCTCATGGTAGATGGTATCGAACTGATTTTCGTCGATGAGCCGCTCAAGGTGCGGAAATTCGAGCGTAATCACGCCCTGCGGCGCAAGCAGGAACGCCATTCCGGCGGTAAAGTCGTTCAGATCCGGAACCTGCGCCAGCACGTTGTTGCCGATGATCAGATCGGCCCGCTTGCCATCCGACACCAGCTTGCGCGCGAGCTCGAGGCCAAAGAACTCGACCATTGTCGGGACGTTCTTCTGCCTTGCGACTTCGGCCACGTTGGCCGCCGGCTCGATTCCCATGACCGGCACGCCAAGCGGCAGGAAGTGCTGCAGCAGGTAGCCATCGTTGCTCGCGATCTCGTAGACGCGGCTCCCGGCACCAAGGTTCAGCCGGCCCTTGATCATCTCACAGTAGCGCCGTGCATGTTCCACCCACGACGTCGAGTAGGACGAGAAGTAGGCATATTCGGTGAAGATATGCTCCGGCTTGACGTACTCCTGGAGTTGCACCAGGAAGCAGGACCCGCAAACCACGGTGTGCAGCGGATAGTACGGCTCCATGGCGTCGGTCTGGTCGGCCGTGAGAAAGCTTTCGCATAGGGGCGACATTCCTAGATCGACAAACGTCGACTTCAACGTCGCACCGCACAGACGGCAGTTTCCGTGAGAAGATCTCGACCGGATCGATTCGAATTTCGAATGCGCGTTCATTAGGGCCGCACCATGAATATAGATTGGTCGAATATGAGATTTCGGCGCTTACGCTGCGCTAGTAGGATCGAGTTCTATCGTATGAAAGCGAACAATATGAAGCGATATCGAGTAACAAGGTAAACCACACCAGATGCTGAAAATTTTAGTAAAATTGTATAGAACTGATCGTCGACAACTTGCCTCTCGGTCGGGAGCTCAGACGTTACATGCGATTTGAAGCAACGGGACTAGACGGAGCGTGGCTGGTCAAACTCGATGCTGCGCACGATGAGCGCGGCTTTTTTGCGCGCACTTTCTGCGAGGACGAGTTTCGCGCGCAGGGGATCGAGACCAGATTCCCCCAGCACAGCATCTCCAGTTCCTCGCGCAAGGGGACATTGCGAGGAATGCACTTTCAGAAAGATCCGCACGGCGAGGTCAAACTTGTGCGCTGCCTCAACGGATCGATTTGGGACGTCATCATCGATCTACGTGCGAACTCGCCGACCTTTCGTCAGTGGCGTGGCTTCGAGCTCTCAGCGGAGAACGGATCGCAGCTCTATATCCCCAAGGGGTTCGCACACGGCTTTCAAACCTTGAGCGACAACGTTCAGGTCAACTACCTGATTTCGGAGTTCTACCAGCCTTCGGCTGCCAGCGGCGTCCGATACAACGACCCGATGTTCGGCATCAGCTGGCCTCTGGCCGTAAGTACGATCTCCGACAAGGACCAAAACTGGCCGCTTCAGGGCGCATGATCGCGCCTAGCATATCGGCGCGAGGAGCTCGTGGCGCTCGAGCACCTTGGCTGTCTTCAGAATGACCGGGAACGGCAGGTCGGCTCGCCTGGCGATATCAAGCAGTGAATGGTGTCCATCGGACAGGTTTAGAATCCAGAGCATCGCCATGTTGGCTGCGGCGGCATCCTTGTCGCCGCCGATCGCGCCATAGAGCCCGCGTCTGCCCAGCTGCGGTTCACCCTTCGGCGACGTGTTACGGTAGCTGCGGTTGCCTTCAAGCAGGTCAATGACTTCGGAAATGATGCGGAAGGACTCCCCGAGGTGCTCCGGCCGAATAAAGCTCAGGTCGTCAGCCGAGGTGTGATACTGGGGGATCGCACCGAAGCGGCTGCGCTGAAACAATCCGACCGGCAGGTTGAACCCGGGCGAACAGTATTGCCGCTCATCATATCCGTAGGGCGAAAACTCCAATATCGTCGGCGTCAGTCCAGAATTCTGCAGCGTATGTATCATCGCACGGTCGATTTCAGCATCGCCCCGCCTGCTCTTCTTGTATGTCGGACCAGCGCCGTCTCCGACCATTGATACCACGAGACCATGCTTGATATGGCGCACACGGTGCTCATTGCGGGCGAGCCAGGTGATCGCGCCGATCGTTCCTGGCACAAACAAAAACCGATAGCTGTATCGCGTTCGCATCCGGGCGATGTGGTTCAGGAGCTCCGCAAGCAGCGCAAGGCCCGAACAATTGTCATTGGCGAGCGAGGGATGGCAAACATGGGCCGACAGAAGCACCTCGTCTTCTGACTCTCCTCGGTGAAAATACTCACCATAGGTCAAGTGTCCGTCAGCGAGGGTCGAGTCGATCACGACCTCGTAGGTATCGTCCCGCAGTTGCTCCAACTGTCGGTGGGCCATGCAGAACGCCCAGTTCTCCTGGTAGTAGGACGTGCGGTACGGGACAAGGTCCGGCTGATCGGGCAACGTGAAGATGTGGGACTTTAGCTCGTCCAGCGGCATCGTGCGGCTCACCGGCACGCTGTAGCTCATCACGTGCAGGTTCGATTCGTTGAAATCGACGACCTTCCGGCCTCGCGGGTCCTTGATGTACGCGTCCCGGATGTTCCATTCACGCGGCACGACCCAATCGAGGACGGGAGTACCGGTGGGCACCTCGTGGATATCAAGAGGAAGCTGCGCGCCGATCTCCCGAAGCGTCTGCCGCACACCGTTGCCCGTAATGCTGCGGCAGATCGGGTAGATCTTCTCCGCAAGCGCGAAAATCTTCGCGCCTGAACTTGCGAGATCGTCTGCCGCAGGCACGCCGTCCTCCTGGTGCGTCAAACCGATCGGCGCCTGCGGGTATCAGGACGCGGCGAGAGCCGACTGCTCGACGTTTGCATGGCGGAGATCCGCATCCAGAATGCCGTCCGCCAGCAGCTTGTTGATGTGACCGATGCGCTGATATCTCGGACCTTCGAACTGCTCGAGCGTGATGCCCGAGGCCTGGTAGGCCTTATAGAGCTGCTCCGCGCCCATCTTCGCATCCCATTGCGGCTTGAACGCCGGCAGCCGGGTTCGGATCTTTTCGAAGCTCACGCGATAGGACCGGGTGTCGGGACCGGCGTCATCGGCAAACTCGATCTGACAGCCAGGGACAACATCGGCGACAATCTTCGCGAGATCGCGGATCTGGTAGTTGTGCGCCGTCTGGCCGACGTTGAACGCCTCGTTGAACACCGCGGCCTCGGGAGCTTCCATCGCCGCGATGAAGGCGCGCGAGATGTCCTCGATGTGAACGATAGGCCGCCAGGGCGTGCCGTCCGACTTCAAGAAGATCTTTCGCGTTGTCACCGCCCAGGCGACGAGATTGTTCAGCACGACGTCGAATCGGAGCCGGGGAGATACTCCATAAGCCGTAGCGGGCCGCAGGTAGACCGGGCAGAATCCGTCGCCGGCGAGGCCGGCGATATCCCGCTCGGACTGCACCTTGGATTCGCCATAGGCCGTTACCGGGTTGAGCGCTCCGGTTTCGTCGATCATCCCTTCGCCGGCCTTGCCGTAATTGCTGCAGGAGGACGCAAACACGAATCGTCGCACACCGGCTTGCTTGGCCAGTTGCGCGAGGCGCACGCTGGCTACATGATTGATCTGGTCAGTAAGCCCGGGCCTGAGGTTACCGAGCGGATCGTTCGACAGCGCGGCAAGATGCAGGACTGCGTCGAAAGCCTTGAGGTCCGCAAGCTCGACGTCGCGCGTATCCTTGCGGATGGCGGACACATCCACGATCGAACCGCCCTCTGCAAATGTGCAGCGAGAATACAGGTCGCTGTCGAGACCCACGACATCGTGCCCCGCGCGCTGCAGCATCGGCGTGAGCACCGTTCCGATGTAACCGAGATGTCCGCTCACGAGAACGCGCATTCTAAACGCCTCCGAATTTGTTCTGCTTTTCGGGCGGCAACCTATTTCAAAACGGCCGGTTGATGCACGTATTTGTAAAAGCTTAGTTAATGGCGGGCTTTGAAAATTTGCAGGAACCATCCCGCTCAAGACGACGGGAAATGGTTAAGCCGGACACGACGATCGTTGACGTCACCCGCGTTAACGCCGGAGGTGAGGCGCCGCAGGAGCGCTTGTGGCATCCTGCGAAGTCGCCGGTGAAGCCGGTAGCGAGCGGTGGAGCGGCTGACGTCGAAACGATTGGCCAATTCTCCGCCGAAGGCCACCACGAACTTGTATCGCGCCTCGTTTTCAATTCCGCCATCGAAATCGAAATGAAGGCCACGCTCATGCGCCAGCTCGATGCCACTCCAGAGCAGCAGGCTCACTGCGCCTGGATGCGCAATGCTCCTGTCCCGTGACGACAGGAAATAGTGCACGAACTGGCGGTCCCAGACGAAGAAGACCTGGGCGTGGACGTTGTTGTTCGGGTCCACCGCCGCGAGGATCTTGCATTGCTGTCGCTCGCTGGCGGCAGCATAGAGACCTTCCAATCCAGAGAGGTCGAAATACGACTTCGCCCCCTCGAGGTTGGCCTGGTAGTATTTCACGAAGTATTTTGCGGACGTGACCTCGCGAATGGCGAGCCGCTCGCGTGCGCGTCGTATCACGTTCTTCGTCTTGTCGCGCAATCCGGACCAAAGCTCGTCCCGGGGGACCGCGCATTTCAGCATGAAGGTCGGATGCGCGCGCACCTCGTAGCCGCACGCGAGGAAAGCGGCCACATTGCTGAATCCGGTGTCGAGCGTCATCTCGACGTGATCGAAATTCGCGACCTGCTTCAGCAGGTCGGTGATGACCGCATGGGCCAACCGCATGCGCGCTTCCGTCTTTCCGGACTGCAGCGTGACCGTCGGTCCGAGAAAGCGCGTAATGTGAGGCATCTCGCAGATGTTCATCCCGCCTTCGGTACGGGCGACGAACCGGAGAGAACCCACAACGCGCCCGCCGCGCGAACAAGTGACTTCGCGCCAGCTACCGGGAGCCAACGCGTTCAGCCACCAATCCTCGTGGAAGACCGACTTGCGCATCAAATTCCTCTTCCGGAGACAACCGGACAGCGAAATACCACCTCGATTAAACCAAAAACGCGGAAATGCCCAACATCTGCGCGGAACGGCTTCTGCTGTAGTTAACGACGGCATTTGAACTACCGAGGCGCTCGCCTAGTTAGCCCCGGAACCCGTCGCTGGTCACGTGACGCATTGACGCAATGTCGCGCCTGTTCGAAACATATTTAATCATGGTCGTACGCCATGTATTCACTGCGAATTTTCGCGGACTGATCCATCCAAATTCGGCTGCACGAACGGCGTGCCGGCGTCATAGCGGGCTTTGGCCGGAAGCACGTGAAGCTTTGTCTCTCCGACCGGGTCCACCCAGGGCCAGGCGTATCCGCGCCCGGCGTCGAAGAACGGGGGGCGGCCTGGGAGGTACATCGACGCAGGCAAAGCGCGATCACCGCTTCCGGAATCCCAATGCGTTGTGTTGGTGAGGTAATCAAAATTGCCATATCGAATCGTCGACATCGCAACCTTCGCGTCCGTCGGATACGGCTTCACGGCGTCCCAGCCGAGCATCCAGACGCCGGGTTTTGCATCGGTGAAGCGGGTTTCATACGACCAGCCGTCCATCTGACCGGGCGCCCCAAGCACATTTCCGATGAAGGACATCCAGTACGAATAGGCCATCAGGCCGGCGGCGCGACGCGGCCCATTGCGGGGCTGCGACATGTCGTCGATCGTCCCGCCAGCCTGATTGTCGAACGCGGCCCGGGTGCCGCGTAGATAGTTGCGGAAGAACGTGTGATAGATGCTGTTGCCGTGCGTGTCGTCGCTGTCGGCGTTCTGTGCGTAATTGCCCTCGAACAAGACGTGATGGGCACCCACCATGTGGCTGGCGTTGAGCCCCGTTTCGATCCAGGCTCCATTCGTATTGATGTAGCCCATGTCCATGTAGTTGTAGCCGACCACCGACCCGGCCCCGGCGGAACGCGCCACGATCAGCTTGTTGGCCCTCACGGCAATTCCATTCTCGATCAGAACTTCCGAGGATCCAGCGGAAAGGCTAATGGCGTAGCCGCCTCCGCCCGGCTGAGCCCAAGCCGCGTCATGCACGTAGAACTCGCGCAACTCGATGCGAAAGGAAGCGTGAACTGCGAAGCCTTCGCCGTGCCAAACCGAATTGTCGACGTTTTTCGCCCACGACGACGCAGCCCAATTGAAGCGAAGATTGCCCACGTCGCCCCCCTTGAGCGCCAGATCTTCGACGCCCGCGTGCTTCACATGCGGCTGCGCGAACCGTGATAGCTGAGCGGCGTTTGCTTTCCGATAACTGATGTGAATTGGAGTCGTGAAGGTGATCTTGGAGCCGGAGACGGCCCTGATCTCCTTGACTTCGGCGACGGGCCGATCGGGTCTCCCGAACCACGATCCTGCGCTTTGTGGCGTCGACGGAAACGCATCGGGTGCAAAGTCATCGACAAACTGAATTGCGGGTTTGTGCTTTTGCCACACAACCCTGAAGTCTTCCGACGCCCAGACCTCCCCTCGCCCCTGCGGGTCGAGACGCCAATCAGCGCCCGACGCCTCGTCAAGCAGCACGATCTGTCCAGGCAGGAAGCCCGCAGCGTCGTCGACCTCGACGGTTCTTTCGCCCTTGATTGCATCATTGCGAAGGTTCGCCGGTCGTACGGCATTGACCGTATCGCTCGTGCTGGAAAATAGCGACGGTCCCACCACGACGAGCGGCGACGGCTTGGCACCGACTGCCGCATTGAAAGGTTTCGCGCCGTCCTGCTTTTCGAGTATCGTCCGATCAGGACCGGAGCCGCGCAGCGTGATTGCCTTGTTGAGCAGCAGGAAATTGCCGCCATTGATCAGAAACCGTCCCGGAGCCAGTTGCACGACCTGCCCTAAAGGACATGCGTTGATTGCGCCCTGGATTGCCGCGGCGTCATCGAGTGTGCCGCCACGAGGCGACAGCGTCGCGCAGATGGTTTTTCGGAAGGGTATCCCACCCTCGGCCATCAGGCCGGGCTGCCAGGTCGTCGCGCGATCCGAGGGCAGTATTGCCATCGAATCGAGAGCAAGTGCGGACGAATGGCTTGAGCATGCAACGAAGATCATCGTTGCAGCCAAGCACTGCCAAGGCCGTCGCTTGGCCGTTCGCAGCGTCTGGCGACCAGGGTTGCGCCGCGTCGCGATGACCTTCCTGTTGAACATGCATCCTCTGACTTGCAGTGCCGAGCCGGTTGGCCTCGCGCGCGCTAGCGTGACCTCACGACGTTGACGGGTATGGACGGCGGCTTGGGCCGCGGCCCCTGGATGCGACGTATTGCCGGATGCCGCGCCCTACCCAGGGCGACCGCGGGACGCGTCTGCCCCCAATATCTGGCGGCTTCGACCGCAGCGATGACGAACACGATCCAGAGCATTTCGAAGCCGCGCATCCACGTGCTCTCGAGACCGTTGGTAATGGCAACGTAGAGAACGATCGACAGCAGGATCCATGCCCGCGAAAAATCAAACCGCGCCAGGCGACCAATGCCGTTTATCGTCGCAAGGATGAATGCGACAAGCAGGAAAAATCCCGCATAGCCAAGTTCAAGCAATGTGTCTTCATATCCATTGTGGGCGTTAGGCATGTCCTTTACCCAGCCGGGCGCTTCCACGATGCTCGGTGCGTCGGGCCCAACCAGCCAGAACGATTGGTAACCCCAGCCTAGCAGCGGCTTCTTGGCGATTTGTAGATTTGCAAAATCCCAAATGATGGTACGGCCAGTGAAGGTCGAATCGCCATACAGAATGTACGATACGCGATTCATGCTGAAGCCCGTGACGAACGAAAAGACCATCCAGCAAATCGGTATCGATACGACAATCACCCACACCGGAACGCGCGTAGCCTTGGAAAGCTTGAGCAATATCCAGGCTAGCATCGGAACAGCCACCGCAAGGGCAAGCGCCGTCTTTGAATTGCTCAGCAGCAGCAGCGCAACACACATGAGCGCGGTAACGATGCCGAGAATCCGTCGCTGTCCGGAATGAAGCAACTCATGAAGCGCAAGCAGGAATGCAACGGCAGCGCATTCACCCAGATAGTTCTTGCCCGAGAAATAACCCGGGTAGCCCCATGTGGCGAACTTCACGTCGATCGGCGGCCTGCCCATGACGAATAGCACGTTCAGGACGGCAGCGATGAAGAAGCACCAGAACAAGCCGCGCAGCAGATCGGTCGATCGAGTTGCAACGATCGCCGGGAGCGCGATCGAGGCAATGATCATGGCCTGCTGCATAAATCTGATCAACGAAGCCTCCGGCTTGAACGCCCAGGCAACACTCGCTCCCGCCAGCGCAAGATAGGCAAACAACATGATCAGGATCGGCGGAAAGCGAAGTCGCGACCGATTGCGCAGCGCAACGACGAGCGCGATTGCGGACAGGATCGGCCAAAAGATCTTGCTCTCGGGTCGAGCTTCCAAAAGACACGCCGAGTCGGTCGGACTGCAGGTCACGAGGATCAGCGGAAAGGCGATCGTGGCATAGACGCATGCCAGCAGCGGGATGATCGCGTATCCGTCGATGACCCGGCCGGACGGAGCCGCCAAGCCTGGTCGCTGCGAACGCAATACGGCTTCGTACATGCTCGGTGCCCGTCAACTCCGGTCGCGAAGGCCGTCCTAGCACGCCGATCGTTAATCGCCTGTCTTGCCCAATCGCGGGGCCGCGCAGCGATACGAGCAGCTTCTCGATGGCACTGGCGGCAACATGTCCTCAGGCGGCTCCGAACACCAAGGAATCTGTCAAACTTCCTGAATTTTTATAGTGAACGCTTCGTTAACGCTTGTCCCCTAGCGTGGCGCACGGAGCGGGCTGTTTCGTCTGGTCACTTGATATTCCGGGAATTGCAGATGCCACGCAAGTCCATGTTTGCTCGCGCAGATTTCTTCCGGGCCCGCGCCCGGCAGTGCGGCTGTGCAGGCGAAGCGGCGCCGATTGCAAGCTGCGGCCAGGCAAGCTCGACGAGCAAACCGACGTTTACCAAGACTGCATTCATTAATCTTCGTTAACCAGGGCCCAATGTCGTGCCGAGAACCGCAGGCGAGAGCAGTCAACGAACGTCGTGCCTGACCACTCGCGAAGTGGCGTCGGCGCGTTCGCCTGGCAATTCCTCGCGTCTCGGTGGCTGCCTGTTGGGCGCCCTGGTCATCACAACGACCATCGCGCTCGCCGGCTGCTCGACCATGCCGACCTCGGGACCGGCAAGCTCCTACGTCCGCGCGGGACAGACCGACCCTGATAGCGTGCACTATGCTCTGGTGCGCCTGACGGCCGACACCGAGAGGGTGTTGGTGCGCAACTCCATGCGGATCGACCGCGTTTTCACGGATCGCCGCCCGCCGCCCGAGATTCGCTTTGGCATCGGCGACACGGTCAGCGTAACGCTATTTGAATCGATGGCCGGCGGCCTGTTTACGCCGACCGAAGCCGGAACACGTCAGGGAAATTACGTCACGTTGCCCAATCAGGCCGTGAACTACAAAGGCAACATCACGGTGCCGTACGGTGGCTCCATCCGCGCCGCGGGCCGCACCCCGGATGAAGTCCAGAACGCCATCGTGAAGTCGCTGGAGGACCGTGCGATCGAACCACAGGCGGTGGTTGCGCTGGTGGATCAGAAGGCGACTTCCATCAGCGTGTTGGGCGAGGTCAACACGCCTTCGCGCTTGCCGGCAAGCGCCAGCGGCGAGCGGCTGCTCGACATCATCACGCGCGCAGGCGGCCCCAAAAATCCCGGCTTCGATACCTGGGTGGCCCTCGAACGCGAAGGACGGCACGGTACCGCACCGTTTGGATCGCTGCTCAGCCAACCGGCAAACAACATCTTTGTTCGTCCGCAGGATACGGTCTACGTATATACGCAGCCGCAAACCTTCCTCGCGATGGGCGCCTCCGGGCAACAGGGACAGTTCTCGTTTGGAGCCTGGCGCCTGTCACTGGCCGAGGCTATGGCGAAGGCCGGCGGTCTCAAGGATGATCACGCCGACCCCGGGTCCGTGTTTATTTACCGTGGAGAACCGCGCGAAGTCGCCAAGCAGCTCGGCGTCGACTGCACGCCGTACAGCGGGCCCCTCGTCCCCGTTATCTATATTCTCGATTTGAGAGATCCCGGCGGCTACTTCATCGCGACACAATTCGAGATGCGGAATAAAGATGTCATCTTCGCATCCAATGCAAACTCTGTCGAAGCGACCAAGTTCATGACTTACCTTCGAATGATCATCGGCACCGTAAGCGATCCAATCGTAACCGGTATCGATGTCTACACGCTCAAGGGGCTCGCCACCGGCACCATCTCCGGCGCGACAACCGTCGTTACGTCGTCCCGATGACAACCATCGGCCTGGCGGAACCGGCTCCCGCGGCACGTGTGCTGCCGGCGACCGAATCCGCCGAGGCAACTGCCCGGGACCAGTGGCCCCGCCTTCAGGGACACATTCCTGCGCTCGACGGAGTGCGGGGACTTGCCATCGTCATGGTGATGCTGCTGCACTTCGTCGGCAACACGTTGCCTACCAACGCTGTCGAGAAGATCGTCGTCGGAATCACCAACTACGGCTCCTACGGCGTCGAGCTGTTCTTCGTCCTGTCCGGCTTTCTCATCACCGGCATCCTCTATGATTCACGTGAGGATCCCAGCTTCTTTCGCAATTTCTACATACGGCGAGTGCTGCGCATTTTTCCGCTCTACTACGGCGTACTCGCGCTGGTCTTCTTCGTCGCTCCGCTTCTAGCTCCACTGCGTGGTCCGTCCCTCGATTATCTGATCGATCGTCAGGCCTGGGCCTGGCTGTACGGGGTCAACGTCTACATCGCATTGAGCGGTGACTGGTCATTCTCGTATCTGGAGCATCTCTGGTCGCTTTGCATCGAAGAGCATTTCTATTTCTTCTGGCCGCTCGTCGTATATCTGGCCGCCAGGCAACCCAGAAAGCTGATTGCGATCTGCCTCGGCCTGTCGGTTGCTGCGATGCTCGCCCGCCTGGGCGGCTCCCTGGCCGGACTTAGCTGGTGGACGACCTATGTGCTGACACCGTTTCGCCTGGACGGCTTGGCCCTCGGCGCCTTTCTGGCCGTGCTCGCCCGGCAACCGCGCGGACTTCAGCGACTTGTAGGTGCCCTGCCCTACGCCGCGATCGCTGCATTCGCCTTGCTTTCCCTGACGTTCATCTGGACGCGCCTGGTAACCGCCGACCAAGGCCTCGCTGTCGTCCTTCCGGTTCGGTCTTCCATCATCACCGTGCTGTTGGCCTGTCTCCTGGTCTGGGCGCTGGTTGCGCCAAAGCATTCCCTGGTATCACGGCTCTTCTGCAGCCGGCCGCTGATGTTTCTTGGGACCTATAGCTACGGCCTGTACGTCTACCATCATTTCATATCGTACTATCTCGTGACTCATCGAACCGAACTGGTGCTCGGCGGATGGCTCGGTTCTCACAGTGCCGCCGTTGCAATTCAGGCGACAGCGGGCGTGCTCGTCTCGCTGGTGATCGCCTATCTGAGCTATGAATTGGTCGAAAAGCGCTTCCTGCAACTGAAGCCGTTGTTCAGCGCTCGGCGCCCCGTCGCTACTGGCGACGCTGTGGTGCCGTCCCATCCGCACCGCAACTGATGGCGAGTCTGGTACGGTAAAAGCTCTCGAGCGCGCGAGCTGCTGAACTCCAGGCGTACTTGCTCTCCGCCAAGCGTCTTGCCGCGCGCCCGAGATCCGAGGCGCGATCGGTATCGCTCAGCAAATCGCCGACACGGGCGGCAAAGCTCCCGACATCGTCCGCGATCACGATGTCACGATCCGGCACGGCCTCAATCCCCTCGGCGCCCAGGGTCGTCGAGACGATTGCCTTAGCCATAGCCATCGCTTCGACAATCTTGAGCCGCGTCCCGCCTCCTAGTCGCAGAGGGACGACGACGACCGCGGCCTCGGCAAGATGCGGTCTCAGATCCGGCACAAATCCAGTGAACTCGATGCGGGGACTTGCCAGCGCCAACAAAGCGGGGGGCGGCGACCCGCCAATGATCTTGCAACGCGCATTCGGATGACTGGCCGCGATGCTGGGCCATATATCATTGACGAAGTGGATGACACCGTCGACGTTCGGCGCATACGACAAAAGGCCGAAGAATACGACAGTGCGCCCGTCGGGCTTCGGATCGTCGGCACGCGGGCGATAGAACTCGATATCCGCGGCGTTGGGAATGACGGCTGTGGTGACCTCCGGCACTTCTTCGAGCAGCCGTCGTTCGTCCGCTACGCTGCACAAGTACACGCCATCTGCGTCACGATAGGTCCCGAGTTCCTCCCTCCGAAGCTTGCGCCAATTGACTTCGGAATAAACGCGACGAAGCAGGCTGTCGCCACCTTGAGCGTACTGGCGAGCGAGGTCGTAATCGATGTTATGAGAGTCCACGACCAACACCGGGAGGTTCGCTCCGGCTGGCGCCTTGCGCAGCTCGTAGTGACCAAGGAATGTGAACTCGAGATTAACCACGTCGAAGCGCGTCGACCCAAGCAAGTCGTCCAGCGTCTGCCGCACTACGTCTGCCGTGATTCGCAAGCGCTCGAAGCTGAGGGGCGACACCAGGGAACGCAGCTGAAGCAGGCGCTTCGGCATCCCATCGCGACCAAGCGGATTGCGCACGAGCACCACTTTGCGGCAGTAGGCCTGCATGGCAGTTCGGCATTCTTCAATGTCGTGCTCGGCATCCACGAGCATGACTGCCGTTAGATCATGGCGCTGGGCCAGTTCTGTCATCAAACCGTGCATGCGCGCCTGCGCGCCTATGCGCGGCGGGCTCGCAGGCATCTGTGAGACAAAAAGAACGTTTAAGCGGTCTGAGTGCATCGATCCGAACCTGCCTGCCGACGTCGACAGGCGCTGAGATGCTCGCTGGGAACCCACATTCTCACAGCCTGAATTACTCAATGCTTAAGCTGGAGCTTAGCGTTAACGGTTGGCCGCTCCTCTTAACGAAACAATGATAGAAAGGCGGGACGTCCATTTATCCGGTTCGGTTTTCGACGTAGAAGCATTGCCGAAGCAGCCTTGGTAGCTCCTCCGCGGCGTCACCTCGTGCGGGCTAGCTCAAGCCGCAAAGGCGACGATTGAATGTGCGGTATCTCGGGTATTATCGGCCGGCTTGACGAAAACAACCGGGCTGCGCTCGCTCGGATGAGCAAGGCCATGATCCATCGTGGGCCGGACGGCCATGGCACGTGGACCTCGACGCCGGATGCTCGCGGCTGGGGTGTCATGCTCGATCACCGCCGCCTCTCGATCCTTGATCTGTCGTCGACCGGCGCCCAACCGATGGTGGATGACACAACCGGACACGTGATTTCGTTCAACGGTGAAATCTACAACTATGTCGCCTTGCGCAAACGTCTCGAGGGCGAAGGGCAATCGTTTCGGTCCAGCGGCGACACCGCGGTCATGTTGCGAGCACTCGGCCTGCATGGCCTGAAGGCAGTTGGATGGCTGCGCGGCATGTTCGCATTTGCAAGCTGGGATCCGCTGCAGCGACGGCTTCTGCTTGCGCGCGACCAGCTCGGCATCAAGCCGCTCTATATCGCGCAGTCCAGCGACCCGAACGCAACCTGGTCGCTGATATTTGCATCCGAACTGCGTGCATTGCTGGCCTCAGGCTTGCTCGGAACGCCGCGTCTTGATCCGCAGGCGGTTGCGAGCAGCGTCTGGAACGGCTTTGTGGTCGGTCCTCGCACCGCCGTTCAGGGCGTTGAACTGCTCGCGCCAGGTCACTGCGTCGAGTTCGACGGGACAGGCCGTAAGGTAAACGAGGACGATTTCTGGCGTATCCCCGGAGACTCGCCCAAACCGACAATGGACGAGGCGACGCTTGCCTCGATCCTCGAAGAAGGCATGAAGCTTCACCTCGCCAGTGACGTGCCGCTCGCGATTTTCCTGTCGGGCGGCATCGATTCCTCCGCGATGGCGAATCTCGCGCAACGGACCGCTGACGCTCCGGTCCATACGTTCACGCTCGCGTTCGAGGACCAGCAGCTCAACGAAGCGCCGTTCGCAAGACAGACCGCTGCGGCAATCGGCACTCAGCATCACGAAGTGATGTTGACCGAGCAGCGGTTCGTCGACAGTCTGGACGACGCCCTCGACAGTCTCGACCAGCCAACCTTCGATGGACTGAACGCCTATTTCATCTCCCGGGCGATTCGCGAAGCAGGCTTTACCGTCGCGCTGTCAGGAACCGGCGGCGACGAGCTGTTCGGCGGGTATCCGACCTATCGCGATCTTCCGATCCTGCAGCAGTGGTGTCATCGGGGCCGCGCATTTCCGAGACAATGGCAAGCCAAGGTTGCAGCCTTGTTGACCTGGCCGATGCGACGATCGTCACACCCCGTGCCGCCTCAAACGCGCTGGGCGAAGCTTCCGGACATGGTCGATCGCAGCAAAGATTTGCTGGCGCTATACCAGATGGCCTACGCGCTCTTCCTGCCCGGATTTCAAGGTGAATTGCTTGCACCGGATTTCGCGGGTGCGCTTGCGGACGGCCTTCCCGACGCGATGCGCCGGCGGCTAAAGACCGAAACGGCAGGCCGTACCGCCGTTTCCGCCATCAGCGTCATGGAACAACGTCTCTTCCTGGGCGAACGCCTCCTGCGCGACAATGATGCAGCAAGCATGGCCAGTTCGCTCGAACAGCGCGTGCCGCTGGTCGATCACGTCTTGTTCGAAAGCGTCGACGCCCTGCCGGACCAGGCGCGATATCACCCCTTGGGGCGTAAAGATATGCTTCGGCGGATCGGATTGCGCGGGCTCGATCCTGCGATCTTCGAGCGCCCGAAGACCGGCTTTGTCATGCCCTTTGACCGGTGGATACGCCGCGGATTGAAGGATGCGATGGACCGGACGATGCGCGATCCGCAGGCGATCGCACCCACAGGCCTAAATCCCGCGGCGGTCGAACGACTTTGGCGCGCCTTTCTCGACGGAGCGCCCGGCATGTACTGGTCGCGGGTCTGGTCCATCTACGCGTTTGTCCGTTGGTGCCACCGCAACGGCGTCTACAAATGAAGAACGATAGTGTATCGGCCTGGACGACGTAGGAACTCGCCACCTTGCCGGCACCTTCACTGAATTCCTCGCCGCTCACTCTGACCGTTCGTCCAATCGATAGCGTCGAACGCGAGTCCTCGCTTCAGCATCTCCGCCTCAAGATCGCCGGCATGCCGCTTCCATTCGGTCGTCGACCGGACTCGGTATTTTGGGTCTTTGCCGCTTGCCTCGCATTCATCGTCGGCCTCGAGCGCGCCGCGGATGGCCTCATATATCATCCTCAGGCTGGCATCGGTGATCATACCGCAGGCCATCGGTTTCAGTGTCTCGATCTGATCGAAGTTTCTGCTCATGACCATTGTCGATCCTCATCTACACGCGCTAGCGTGACTTTGATGAATTCGATCTCCTCGCTCGGGGGATCGATCACGATCGACGGCATGAACGCCTGGCATGCAGGGCAGTTGGACATCATTCAGCAAGTGCTGACGATGGTGCCTCAGCTCTTCCAAGGCTTGGCGATCCTTCGACGAAATGTTGCCGGCAACAATCTGCTCGATGGCCTTCATCGGAAATGCGCTTTATAAAAATTAGCATAACTGCAATTTTTCTAGTAAACTTGCCAAATAGCTTCCTGACAAGAGCCCCGCCGTTGTCCTCGCGCGCTAGCGTTAAAGCTCGTTCCGTAAATGCCCGAACACTTCGGTTCGCATATAAGTTGCATCGAGCCAGCGCCTTCACCCAAGAGATGATCCGTCGCTAGTCGGAATCGGGCTGAAAGCGAACTAGTAAGTTCGATCGGACCAAATCGAGTCTCGGGCTAACGATCTACCTTGCACCGGCCATCATTCGGCCGGCGGAGGGAGCGATGCGAAGAGATAAGAATCCGCCGTGACCAAATCGCATGGCTCTCCGATCAGCCGGCACCGTCCTGGTTAGGAACACTTGCAGCAGGGGAATTAGGAACACTCCTCAGCATGAGGAAGCAAATCGGCCTGCCCAACGAGTTCAGCCTTGACGCCTGCCGGCAGGGGGGCATGACCGAGCTTGAAGAGGCAGAACTCACCGAGGGCCAAGGTCGAGCCCTATCTGCGCACCGCACCCGGGAGAGCTATGCCGGGTGTGCCAAACGGACCGAGGCGCCGATGTTGTCGGCGACCCGGAAACGGCACGCCCACATGCTTGCGAACCAAGCGGCAACAGACGTTCAGAATGCGGCTGCTAGCGCCGTTCAGAACGACAGATCGGAACCAACTAAAATCGCATGAAATATCAATGCGTTAAGTTGGCTGGGGCGGGAGGGATCGAACCTCCGAATGGCGGAATCAAAATCCGCTGCCTTACCGCTTGGCTACGCCCCAACGCGCCGATCGAAGGCCTCGCCGGTCTATAGGGTGAGTCCCGTCATTTCAACTGGCCGGCGATCGAAAAGGCACGAAAGCCGCAGGATGATGAAGGCGCTCCCAATATAAAGCCACGCCACGGTGACCGAAACAGACCGCGCGATGTCCGTTCGGACTGTTGAGAGGCCGCCGGTTTCATGGGATGACAATTTGCAAACGCCTCGTCGGGAGTAACGCCATGACCTACCGTGCGCCGATCAACGATATCCTGCTGTCCCTCAATCACGGTGCGGGGCTCGCTGCCGCCGTCGAGGCCGGCCATTACGGCGATTTCGACGGCGATATCACCGCTGCGGTCCTGGAAGAAGCCGGCAAGTTCGCCTCCGATGTGCTGGCGCCGCTGAACAAGGTCGGCGACGAGCACGGCATCAAGCTCGACAACGGCAAGGTGACGACCGCGCCGGGCTGGCCCGATGCCTATCAGCGCTGGACCGCGGCCGGATGGAACGCGGTGTCCGGCCCGGAAGCATTCGGCGGCCAGGGCCTGCCGCTTGCGATCAACGCCGCCTGCACCGAGATCTGGAGCGCGTCGAATGTCGCGTTCGGCCTCTGTCCGCTGCTGACGCTGTCCGCGATCGAGGCGCTCGACGCCCATGGCAGTGCCGAGCTGAAGAAGATCTATCTCGAGAAGCTCGTCACCGGCGAATGGACCGGCACGATGCAGCTCACCGAGCCCAATGCCGGCTCCGACGTCGGCGCGCTGCGCACCCGCGCCGAGCGCGCCGCCGACGGCACCTACCGCATCAAGGGCACTAAGATCTTCATCACCTATGGTGAGCACGACATGACCGACAACATCGTGCACTTCGTGCTCGCACGATTGCCCGATGCGCCCGCCGGCACCAAGGGAATTTCGCTGTTCCTGGTGCCGAAGTTCCTGGTCAATGCCGACGGCTCGCTCGGTGCGCGCAACGACATCCACGCCTCCGGCGTCGAGCACAAGCTCGGCATGCACGCCTCGCCGACCTGCACCATGACCATGGGCGACAAGGGCGGCGCGATCGGCTTCCTGATCGGCGAGGAAAACGCGGGCATGCGCTGCATGTTCACGATGATGAATCAGGCCCGCCTCGGCGTCGGCCTCGAAGGCGTCGGTATTGCCGACCGCGCCTATCAGCAGGCGCTGGCCTATGCGCAGGAGCGCCGGCAGGGCAAAGCACTGGGCCACAAGGGCGACGGCATGGATCCGATCATCGTGCATCCCGACGTCAAGCGCATGCTGATGCAGATGCGCAGCATGACGGCGGCGGCGCGCACGATCTGCTACGCCACCGCGGTCGCGCTCGACGTCTCGGTGCGCGCCAAGGACGCCAAGGTCCGTGCCGACGCGGCCGCCCGCGGCGCGCTGCTGACCCCGATCGCGAAAGCGTTCTCCACCGACATCGGCAACGAGGTTTCCTATCTCGGCGTGCAGGTCCATGGCGGCATGGGCTTCATCGAGGAGACCGGCGCCGCGCAGCATTACCGCGATGCCCGCATCACCTCGATCTATGAGGGCACCAACGGCATTCAGTCGATCGACCTCGTCACCCGCAAGCTCGGCGCCAATGGCGGCGCCTCGGTGTGGGCGCTGCTCGATGAACTCGCCACCACCATCAAGCAGGTCGAGACCTCCAACGATCCGGCGTTCGGCACGACAGGCTCAAAACTGCGCGACGCCCATGCCGCGCTCGAGCGCACCAGCAAATGGCTGCTCGAAAGGCTCGCCTCCGCACCGAACGAGGCGCTCGCCGGCGCAACACCTTATTTGCGGCTGTTCGGCGCCACGCTCGGCGGCTGCATGCTCGCCGGCGAGGCGCTCGCCGCCAAGGCCAATGGCGAAGCCGAGCCGCAGCGCTATGTCGCCCTGGCGCGCTTCTTTGCCGAGAACATCGCGGTGCAGGCGCCGTCGCTGGAGAAGACGGTGACGGAGAGCGCCGAAGCGGTGACCGGCGCGGACGCCGTGCTGGCGGGGTAATTCAACAGCTCTCGTCGCTGTCATTGCCGTGTTCGCAGCACACGCGTTTGACGCACCCGTGCGCCTCATACACCGCCGTCGTCCCTGCGAAAGCAGGGACGACGAGGGGGATCGTGCTCGATCCCATCTGTCAAAACAGCTTGTTCAGTGTCATCGCCCGGTCGAGCCGGGGGCTGACAGGTGATGATGGGGCTCGCGCCGTCGGGCAAATCAGTGATCGCGAACCTGGCGCGGGGCAGGCCTTGCGCGGAGCCGACCGCCTCTTTTTGCTGTCGCCGGCTCGGTCGGACGCGTGATCGGGAACGTCTTGCGCATATGCGCGGCCAGCATCGCACAATAGTCAGTGGCGAAACGGGGCAAGGGACGCCGCTTGTCCCATGAGATGGTCAGGGGCTCTTGCAACACGCGGCGCCGGTGCATGAGACCGGCAATTCGTACGTCGTAACGCCAGCACTGAAGTTGGGAAGGAACGATCGCTACGCCGTGCCCTGCCTCGGCGAGCGCCAGCAAGGTGTGCGGGCTGCGGCTCTCGAACATGATCGTCGGTTTCAGTCCGGCCATGCGGCTTGCTGCATCGAAGGCGCGGCGAAATCCGAACCCGCTGTCCAGCAGCAGCAACGGAAACCCGGCGAGGTCGGCGATCTCGATGCTACGATGCGGACCAAGCGGCATCGCGGGATGGCAGGCCGCCAGCAGCTGCACAGGCCCAAGCGGAAGGCTGCCGAAGTGCTGCTCGTTCAGCCTGACCGCGTGCAGCAGGTTCTGCCCGAGATGGATCTCCCCGCGTTCGAGCATCGTCAATATTTCGCTGCCGGTCCCCTCCCTGATCCTTATCTCGACCTTGGGGTATCGCTCCGCGTATCGGTGGAGAAACGGCGACAACACGCTTTCGATGTGTTGCGGCGACCCGGCGATCCTGAGAACTCCCGTGTCTCCCTGGCGGAGCAGCTGCGCCTGCTCCTTCAGCGAACTGACGCTGTTGAGCAGCAGCCGGCAGCCCGCGATCAACTGCTCGCCTTCACCGGTCAACAGCAGCCGGCGCCCGACCCGGTCGAACAGCCGCAGGCCGAGCTCCTGCTCGAGAGCGATGATCTGCCTGGACAAAGCGGGTTGGGCGATGCGCAACCGCATCGCTGCCTTTGAGACCGTGCCGAGTTCGGCCACGGTCACGAACGTGAGGGCCTGTCGAAGGTTCATGCTCCCTTATACCACTAGGGCATAGGATTTGAGAGAATATATGCATTGGACATTATCGGGAGCGCCGTGGAGAGTGCTCTCAGGTTGCTGCTTGCGGCACAGGCATCAGGAGGTCCGCATGAATTCGCGATGCAAGATCGGTCTGGTCATGTTGACGTGCGCAGCCTTCGGTGCGCTCGGCAACGCAGCACTCCATGGCGAAGCAAGACCGCCCGCCTATCTGATCGGTCAAATCGACGTCACCGATCCCGATGGTTACGCGAAGGAGTATCTCCCGAGGGCGCGGGAGATCATCAAGGCACATGGCGGCAAGCTGGTCGCGGCTGCAGGCGCGGCGGCGACGGGCTCGCAGGTCGTCGCCGTTGATGGCAATCCACCGAAGCGCGTCGTCATCTACATGTATCCGAGCATGGAGGCGCTTTGGGCCTGGCGAAACGATCCAGCCTATGTGCAGGTTCGAGCCGTCGGCGAGAAATACGCCAGCTACCGCACATTTGCGGTCGAGGGTTCTGTCCCGAACTAGCTCCGATCGGCGACGCACCGAATGTCGACAGCCGCGACTTGCATCCCGTGCAAGCTAGTTTCGAAACACCAGACAGCGCCCGCCGATCGCCTCTAGTCGTGCGCACAGCTGGTTGGCTCGCTCCCGGGTCGTCTCGGCGACCCGGAGCAGATACCAGGTGGCCGAACCGGGCCCGGCCATATGCGATCTCAGAACAAGCGGCGCGCGATCGCCAAGCACGGGCGCAAATCGTTTCTGAAGTTGCAGGTAATCGGCAAGGACCCTGGATTGCGAGGGGCCGCCGGCCAATTGGAGGCCCCAAGGTCCCCACGCGGCTTGCTTGGCGATTGTGACCGATTCCTTTGGCGCCGCAGGAAGCGCCCTGATCAGCATGCCGCGCACGATGTCATCGCACGCCATCGCAGCGTCGGTGTGAACCCGATCCTCCACCGAATTCTGCGCCCATTCCTCGGCAGACTTGCCGGTGATGATCCTGACATAGGCGCGTGTTTCGCCCGGCAGGTTTCCACGTCCCGCCAGCCAATCCTGAACGCGCCGTGGACCACCATTATAGGCAGCCGCAGCAAGGCCGAGATTGCCGAACTGCTCACGCAGTTCGCGGAGCCAGCGCGCCGATTCCTCCAACGCAGGCAAGGGCTCGAACGGATCAGCCAGACCGCGCCAACGCGCGGTGCCAGGCATGAATTGGGCGATACCCTGGGCACCGGCCGGACTGATCGAGTTGGGATCGAAATTGCTTTCCTGCCAGATCAGCCGGACGAAGAAATCGGGCGGCAGGCCGTTCTTTAGTGCGGCCTCCTCCAGCGCCTTGCAGTATTGCCGCGGCCCATCAGGCTTCGAACTCGTTGGTGTTGGCGCCGGAGACGGAGCGGATGAGGATTGCTGGTTCGACGCCGACCGATCGGCCGCAGCATTCTCGCCGACGCCCGGATTCGGACGAGCTGTTTCCGTTTGCGCGGGCTCGGCGTGTTGCGCGGCCGGCGTCACCGCCGGATTGCCGATGGGTTCGGCGCCTGCCACACGGACGAACAGCAGAATGCAAGCCGAGCCGATGGCCGCTCGTCGAAATCGATGAACCCGCCGCGGCCTGGAAAGCGACTGCATGAAGCGATCATCAAAACGAAGTATCTGTCGGCGCGATCATAGCATCGGCGCCGCCTGGCGGGCAGGAAATTTGCCGTCCAAAGCGCGATGAGATTGGGCTGATTCATCATCCCGCTTTGGCACATTGTTAGAGCATGATCTTTTCGGAAAACCGCTTCGCACTTTTCCGGATCATGCTCTAGCGGTCGGACAGGCTGCCGACGATCGACGCCCGGCGGGACAGCTCAATCCAGTTGCCATCGGGATCGAGGATCATGGAAATCCGCGCGACCTCGCCGAGCGTCACCGGCGCGAGGCCTTCGCGCACGCCTCTGGCGCGCAGCTCCTCATGCACCGCGTCGATATCGGCAACCTGCAACGTGATGTAGCGCCAGCCCCGCGCCTGCCGCGTTTGATCGACGCTTGCGGCGCGGTCTTCCCTGAGCAGGATCAGACTGTCGCCGAGGCGAAACGCCGGACCGCCCGACCATGATTGCTCGGCGAAGCCGAGGACGTCGCCGTAGAACCTGCGATGCGCGGCAAGGTCGCGCACGGCCATCGCGACGGCGATCTGGGTGATGCCCTCGTGCCCGGGCCTCACCAGGCAAACGCCGTTGCCGTCGGGATCGGCCATGCGCTGCGGCGTTTCGACGCCCTCCCGCGCAACGATCAATTCGCGATAGCCGCTCGGCGCCGCATCGGGCAGCGGCTCGACATGATGATTGAGCTTGATGACCGAACCATGCGCGTCGTGCCGGTACTGCTTCTGCCCGCGCCGGACCGGCAGCACGTGATCGAAGCGAAGCCCGGCCTCCTGCTGCCAGAATTGCAGCATCGGCTCGAGATTGTTGGTGGAAAGGCCGACGTCGATCGCGTTCTTCGCCAGTTGCATGTCCGGTCTCCTCAGCCGCCCTGCGCTCTCGCAGGCTGCTCAGTCCGGGAAGCGATCGCCAAACATCGGCAGGCCGCTACGCGACTGGGCGCGCGTCGCCTCATCCTGAATGACATCCCAGTGCTCGGCAAGGATATCACCCTCCATGCGCACGATATCGGCGACGACCCAGGCGGTCGGCAGGCCAATACCGCTGAACCGACCGTGCAGAATGACGAAGTCGCCGGTCGCCGCCGCAAGGTGGTTCTCGTAACGCAGCGTCGCGGGCAAGCCCCTGACCAGTTCGAACAGTCCTTCCCGGCCGGGCGGAATGTGCGCGCTGTGTTGGATGTAGCGCGGCGACCAGAGCTGCTCGGCGGCCGCGTATTCGCGCTTGTTGAACAAGGTATCGAATGCGTTCAGGACGATCCGGACGCGGTCTTCGGGCGGTACGCTCATGGTCATGCTCCTTGCCAGGGGAGGCTCGGGCTATTTCCGCAGCAGCGGGATCTGCAGATTGGTCGGCCGGTTCTGCTCGGTGTCGAAGCCGCGGCCGTCGACATTGCGGGCGCCCCAGAACAGGAGGTCGCCCCTGAGATAGACCAGATCGTATTCCATGAAGTTGGCGCCTTCCCTCAGCGCGAAGGGCGCAAACGATTTACCGAAGATGCTCTGCGGCGCGTGGACCGCCCACGGCGCGTAGCCGGCGGAGGCAACCGTGTTGAGGACATCGGCAAAACCTTGCGCCAGCGGCGTCACCTCATAGGCCTCGTCCGCGACGAAATCGACTTTCTGTGCGCCCGGTGCAATCGGATGCGCGCCCTGCCACTGCATGTGCCCGACAATCCTGATCCGCGCCAGCGGCACCTTGCCAAGGGGATCGGCAGAGTTGACGACGACAAGCTCGAAGCGATCGGAGGATTGATAGGTGAAGGCGCGCTTCAAATAGAACGGTTTGATCGAGCCATCCGGATTCTTGCTCGGCCGGATCTCGGGCGCGATGCTTTCCCAATTTCCGGCAAGTGCCTGCTTGATCGTCGCGACATCGGTATCCATGGTGCTCGTCCTTGGTTGGGTGCCCGGAGATTGCGCGACGGCGCGGCCAAGCCCTGTCAGCATCAGCAGCGACAACAGCAACACTCCAGGACCTGTCCGCATGCATCCGCTCCGGCTCGGCGATGCCCGGAGACCCTGCCTGCAAGGCAGAGCCCACATCGGGAACGTGCTTGGCTATAGACGGCGCTAGCCGGTGTGAAAAAGACTTTGTAGGCTGGCCCCATGCCTGCGAGAGATGGCAATGAAACCTGGCCCATTGTGATAGGGAGACCGTGATGGAGCTCCGGCATCTGCGCTACTTCGTCGCCGTGGCCGATGCCGGCAGCCTGACCGTTGCCGCCGAACAGAAGCTCCACACCTCGCAACCATCGCTGAGCAGGCAGATCCGCGATCTCGAGGAGGAAGTCGGCGTCCAGCTGTTGAACCGCGGCGCGCAGGGCATCGAGTTGACTGCGGCCGGCAAGGCGTTTCTCGATCATGCCCGCATGGCGCTGTTGCAGGCGGAGGCCGCCAAGGAAGCCGCGCTGCGCGCTGCGCAGCCGCCGAAGCCCGTGTTCTCGCTCGGCTTCCTGTCGGGTGCCGAAATCGATCTGCTGCCCGAGGTGAACCGCATCCTGCGCGAGGAGTTTCCCGGCATCGACATCCGCCTGTCGAGCGACTACTCGCCGTTACTCGCCAAGGCCTTGCTGCGACGCAGGCTCGATGCCGCCTTCATGCGGATGGAGGAGAGCATGGAGGATATCGCCTGCAAGCGCGTGCGCACCGATCCGTTGGTGTTCGTGTTTCCGCGCGACCATCGGCTGGCGGCGCAACTTGCTGTCGCGCCGGAAGACATCGCCAACGAGACGTTCTATTTGCCGTCCAAATCGGCACCGGCCGTGCGCCGCGTCGTGCTGGAGTATTTCAACCGCGCCGGCGTCGATCTGAGGCCGGAGCACGAGGTACATAATGTCGTGCACGCGATCTCGATGATCACCTCGACGCATGCGGTGATGCTGCTGCCGGCCTACACGGCGCGTTACCTGCCCGACACCATCACCACCCGCCCGGTGCAGGGCGAGGCGCCGACGCTGGATCTCATGCTCGCCTATCACAAGGCCAACAAATCCCCGATCCTGAAGCACCTGCTATCGCGGGTCGGCCGGCTGGCCGCGGCACCGGCGTGAAACACTCAATCCAGTGAGGACCGACATGCCGGCGAACCTCGTTCAGACCTTTCGCGCCTTTGCCTACAACAATGCCTGGGCCAATCATCGCCTGCTCACCGCCTGTGCCGGTCTCAGCCAGGCGGAGTTCGCGGCTGCGCGCACCGGGTTCTTCCCGAGCCTGCAGGCGACGCTGAACCACATCCATGTCATCGACCTGTTCTACGTCGATGCGCTCGAGGGCGGCTGGCTCGGGCCGAAGGCGTGGGCCAACGAAGTGCCCTACCCGTCGGTTGCCGCATTGAAGAGCGCGCAGCACGTGATCGACCAGCGCCTAATCGCGCACTGCGATGCGCTGACGCCTGAACGGCTCGATGAAGATGTCAAAGTCAATCGCGACACGTCGGTGCAGACCGAGCGGCGCGACCGCCTGTTGATGCATCTGTTCCAGCACCAGATCCATCATCGCGGCCAGGCCCATGCGATGCTCTCGGAGACCACCGTCAAGCCGCCGCAGCTCGACGAATTCTTCTCGGCCGGCGAAGCGCCGCTCCGGGCCGCCGAGTTCAGCGAACTCGGCTGGAGCGAAGCAACCGTCTGGGGCGGCTGACTGCGCGCGGTTCCGCCCGCCATCGGACGGATGGGGAGTGGTTCCCGAACCGGAACGAGGTCTTGAATACCGGCAGCTCCACGCTCACCTGTGGTGAAACGTGGGGAACTCTATCCAATGCCTTTCGCCAATCATCGGGGCCAGCGCATCCATTACACCGTCGAAGGATCCGGGCCGCTGATCGTGCTGCAGCACGGCCTGCTGCTCGACGCTGCGAGCTGGAAGCAATGCGGCGTGGTCGACGCGCTTGCCGATCGCTTTCGCGTCGTCTGCGTCGATTCGCTCGGACACGGCCTGAGCGACAAGCCTGCCGATCCGGCCCTCTATAATCAGGCCCAGCGCGCCGGCGACGTCGTCGCGGTGATCGACGATCTCGGCGACGCGCGCGCCCATGTGGTGGGGCATTCGATGGGCGGCTGGGTCGCGGTCGGCGTCGCCCGGTTTTTCCCGGCGCGGCTGGCGTCGCTGGCGATCGGCGGCTGGGACTTTCTCAGCGGGTTGCCGCGCGGCAATGCCGGCCCGCTGACCTATGGCGCCTTCATCACCTTTGCCCGCCGCACCGTGCCGGAGCTCGCCGAATGGGTGACGCCGGATCTCGAGGGCGGTGTGCGGGCCTGCTTCAATGCGCTCGGCCAGGTCGACGGCGCCAAGGACGCCGTGCTGTCCTCGCGCGTGCCGGTGCTGCTCTGGAACGGACAGGACGACGGACCGCACGCGCCGATGCAGCGCTTCGCCGCGGAGAACGGCCTGTATGCGATGTCGGTCCCCGGCGATCATCTCGGCGCGCTCTTGCAGCACGGCGCCGCGATCGGCCGCGGCATCGGCTCGTTCGTCGGGCGCGGCTAGAGCGGCGCACACTCCAGGCACGCGAGACGGCGGCTTCCCCGGCCGAGACGCCGGGATGGCAAATTCCGGTTAACTGCCCTGCGCGGTTCTCATGCGCGCGCAGGGGGAAAAGCGATCCAGAACGCGCCAGGACACTTGGGGCTTGCACGGGATGATGTAGGATAGCGGCACGACCTTTACCGGCGACGATGCCGGCCGACCCTGGGACCGCTTGATGACCGCGCATGTCATAGTGACCGACGAAGCCGCCACGCGCGTGATCCGGTTGCGCAGGCCTGAGAAGAAGAACGCAATCACCCAGGAGATGTTTCGCTCGATCAGCGATGCGATCGACAAGGCGCAGAACAACCCGAAGATCCGCTGCCTGATCATCACCGGCGGCTCCGGCGTGTTCACTGCGGGGAACGACATCGAGGACCTGCTCGCGCAGGGCACCTCGACCGGCGAGACGCCGGCCGCCTCCGACCTGGTCAAGTTCCTGTATTCGCTGGCCCACAATGTGAAGCCGATCATCGCCGCCGTCGACGGCGTCGCGATGGGCATCGGCACCACCATGCTGTTTCATTGCGACTATGTGCTGGCCAGCAAGACCGCGCTGTTCTCGACGCCGTTCTCCAATTTCGGCCTGGTGCCGGAAGGCGCCTCCAGCCTGCTGATGCCACGCATGATGGGCCACCAGCGCGCCTTCGCGATGCTGGTGATGGGCCGCACCATGTCGGCCGACGACGCCCGCGTCGCCGGCTTCGTCAACACCGTGGTGGCGCCGGGACATGCCGAGGTCGAGGCGCACAAGGTGGCGCGCGAGATCTGCGCGCTGCCGGCCGAGGCGGTAGCAATCTCGCGGCGCCTGATCCGGCTGCCGCCGGAGGACGTCACCCGCCGCATCGAGCAGGAGAACCATCTGTTCAGCGAGCGGATGCGCTCCAAGGAGGCGATCGACGCCTTCAGGGCCTTCATGGCGCGCACGAAGGATTGAAGCGAAGCGTCGGGATTGAAACGAAGCGTCGCAAAATTGTAGTGGCGTCGCGCCATGATCGTGTGTTCCATGATTGTGTAAGCCTTGGACAGGTCATGAGACAGCCCCGCCTTACGCCACTCGCCGCGCTGTGCGCGCTTGGCCTCGCCGCAACTGGCCCCTGCCTGGCGCAGGACACCGCGCCGGTCGACTTGCGCATTCTCGCGATCAACGATTTCCACGGCTATCTGCGGCCGCCGCCGGGCGGCATCCGCATCACCGATCCTGCCGATGCGGCCAAGAAGATCATGGTGCCGGCCGGCGGCGCCGAGCGCGTGGCCACTGTCGTCAAGCAGCTGCGCGAAGGCCACAAGAACAACATCTTCGTTGCGGCCGGCGATTTGATCGGCGCGAGCCCGTTTTTGTCGGCGATGTTCCATGACGAGCCGACCATCGAGTCGCTGTCGATGATGGGGCTTGCGATCTCATCGGTCGGCAATCACGAATTCGACGAGGGCAAGGACGAGCTGCTGCGGATGCAGAATGGCGGCTGCCACCCGGTCGACAAGTGCCAGGGGCCGCATCCCTTCCTAGGGGCCAAATTCCGCTATCTCGCCGCCTCCACGATCGACAAGGCGACCGGCAAGCCGGTGTTTCCGCCCTACGAGATCAAGGAATTCGACGGCATTCCGGTGGCCTTCATCGGGCTGACGCTGAAAAACACCCCGAACCTGGTGTCGCCGGCCGGCGTGGCCAGCCTCGACTTCCGCGACGAGGCGCAGACCGTCAATGCGCTGATCCCCGAATTGAAGGCAAAGGGTGTCGAGGCGATCGTGGTCCTGATCCACGAAGGCGGCTTTCCAACCGGCGATTACAATGAGTGTCCGGGGATTTCCGGACCGATCGTCGACATCGTCAAGAAGTTCGACAAGGCGGTGGACGTCGTGATCTCCGGCCACACCCATCAGGCCTATGTCTGCGAGATCGACGGACGTCTCGTCACTTCAGGCGACAAATACGGCACGCTGGTCACCGCGATCGATCTCAAGCTCGATCCGAAGACCCATGACGTGATCAGCGCCAAGGCCGACAACACCATCGTGAAGATCGCCGGTACTGCCAAGGATCCCGAGCAGAGCGCGCTCTTGGAATCCTACGACCGGCTGGCCGCGCCGATCGCCAACCGCGCGGCGGGCTCGGTCACGGAAACATTGTCGCGCACGCCCGGCGAGACCGGCGAAAGCGTGCTCGGCGATATCGTCGCCGACGCGCAGCTCGCTGCGACCGCCTCGGAGCCGAATGGCGGCGCGGTGATCGCCTTCACCAATCCCGGCGGCGTGCGCACCGACATCGTCAAGCGCGAGGACGGCGCGGTCACCTATGCCGACATCTTCGCAAGCCAGCCGTTCCGCAACCAGCTCGTGACGATGACGCTGACCGGCAAACAGGTCAAGGACGCGCTGGAGCAGCAATGGGCCGACCCGAAGCGGCCGCGCGCCCTGCAAGTCTCGAAGGGCTTCGCCTATGCGTGGGATGCGAGCAAGGGTGACGGCGCGCGCATCATCGCCGCGAGGATGTCGCTCGACGGCAAGCCGATCGACCCGGCCGCGAGCTACCGCGTCACCGTAAACAATTATCTCGCCGAGGGCGGCGACGGCTTCACCGTGTTCAAGGAAGGAACAGCGCAGCAGTTCGGCATCTACGACGTCGATGCGCTCTATGCCTACTTCAAGGCCAACAGCCCGGTCGGCCCGGCGGCCGGAAAGCGGATCGAGCGGATCAATTGATACTCCGCTTCTGTTCCCTCGTCATTGCGAGCCAACGGGTCGGCGCAAAGCGCCGCCCGATGACAGGCTCCGCGAAGCAATCCATCGGTCCGCGTACGCGGTTACATGGATTGCTTCGTCGCTTCGCTCCTCGCAATGACGTGGAATGAGCTGGACTTTTGGCTCCTCGAACGGCCGCCGTCCCGAAAAGGTGAGGACCGGCTTGTAGCGGGGCCTTTCCGGTAGGCCGGTAACCGCCTACATTAGGCCCTCCTCGCACGCGCCTCCATTGCGCCGGGAAATTGCATGACACTGCTTCTGACGCACACCGCCTGCCTCGACCATCTGACCCCTCCCGGACATCCCGAACGCCCCGACCGGCTGCGTGCGGTCGCCGAGGTGCTGGGTCAGGATCGCTTCAAGGCGCTGGTGCGCGACCTCGCGCCGGAGGGTGACCTCGACACCGTGCTGCTCTGTCACGGCGAGCACTATGTCGGCGAGCTGCGCCACATCGCGCCGACCTCGGGCATGATCTATATCGACGGCGACACCTCGATGTCGCCGGGCACCTGGGAGGCTGTGATGCGCGGCGTCGGCGGCGCGGTGGCGGCCACGGATGCGGTGATGGAGGGCAAGCACCAGAACGCCTTCGTCGCGGTCCGCCCGCCCGGCCATCACGCCGAGAAATCGACGCCGATGGGCTTCTGCTTCTTCGACAATGTCGCGATCGCCGCGCGCCACGCGCAGCGCAAATACGGCATCAAGCGCGCCGCGATCATCGATTTCGACGTCCACCACGGCAACGGCACCCAGGATATCTTCTGGGCCGATCCGACCGTGATGTACTGCTCCACGCACCAGATGCCGCTGTTTCCCGGCACCGGAGCTTCGGGCGAGCGTGGCGAGCACGACACCGTCGTCAACGCGCCGCTGGCGCCCGGCGACGGCGGCGCCAAGTTCCGCTCCGCCTTCGAGAACCTGATCCTGCCGCAGCTCGAGAAGTTTTCTCCCGAACTCGTCGTCATCTCGGCGGGCTTCGACGCGCATCACCGCGATCCCTTGGCCTCGATCAACCTCACCGGCGAGGACTTCGGCTGGGTCACGCGCAAGCTGATGGATCTCGCCGACAGGAGCGCCGGCGGCCGGGTCGTCTCCGTCCTGGAGGGCGGCTACGACCTCGAGGGCCTGAAAGAGTCGGTGGCATCTCACGTCACCGCATTGATGGGCGCCTGAATCCCCGCCACAATACCCCCGCAAAAATTCGATTGATTCTGCGCCGGGGCGAGCATGGCCTGCGACAGGTCATGTTTGGACGACAAGATCAGGTTGCGATCTGATCCACGCAATCGGGAACGCAAAGAATGGCCGAAAACACTCAAGCCGACGTCAAGAAGCTGACCTTTGAACGCGCGATCGAGGAACTCGAATCGATCGTCAAGCGGCTCGAGGACGGCAAGGTGCCGCTTGAGGAATCGGTCGCGATCTACGAACGCGGCGAGGCGCTGAAGCGGCGCTGCGAGGAATTGCTGCGTCAGGCCGAAGCCCGGGTCGACAAGATCACCACCGACGCCTCCGGCCAGCCGAACGGCACCGAGCCGCTCGACGTTCAGTAACGCCGCCGGGCGCGCCGACCACCTCGATCATGCGACAGAATGTCCGCCAGGGTGGACGATTGTTGCTGCGCATTTCCGACGATCCACCACGCCGCGGGGCGCCCGCGGCGGCCGGGTGCCGCTGCGAATCAGGCCGATCCGGACCGGCCGGCTGCCGCTAAAATAGCCAGATCGGAACCCGGCTCGGGCTCCAACCATTGAAAAGTCTAGGTTTTTCAAGGCAACGCATAGGAACCCTGCGCGCCCTATCGGGTTGGCTTTGGTTACGGCTTTGGTGTAATGCTTCCAGTTCTATGGGCATTTGAGGGTGGCGGGCGGCCCGAATTATTCGGGCGGCATGCACCTCAAATGGTTCGACAAAACTGAACCGGGACGGGTGAAGAGCGACCAAGGTGATGCGTATCACGTGGTCCAATCCGGAGTGAATCTACGCTTACAACCAGGCACGGTCTGCCGGGGGGGCACCCGATGTCTGGCATTCGCTGCGCGATGTGCGCGCCAACCCATCTCGCGTCGGGCGGTTCGTTCCGACAGGCAAAAATTGGAAATTCGCTGTGACCACATTTAGTAAAACGCCGCTTCTTGACACTATTCACACGCCGGATGACCTGCGCAAGCTGAAGGTCGAGCAGGTGCGGCAAGTTGCCGACGAGCTCCGCCAGGAAACCATCGACGCCGTGTCGGTGACCGGCGGCCATTTCGGCGCCGGCCTCGGCGTGGTCGAGCTGACCACCGCCATCCACTACATCTTCGACACCCCGCGCGACCGCCTGATCTGGGACGTCGGCCACCAGGCCTATCCGCACAAGATCCTGACCGGACGCCGCGACCGCATCCGCACGCTGCGCACCGGCGGCGGCCTTTCCGGCTTCACCAAGCGCACCGAGAGCGACTACGATCCGTTCGGCGCCGCGCACTCCTCCACCTCGATTTCGGCCGGCCTCGGCATGGCCGTGGCGCGCGATCTCTCCGGCGGCAAGAACAACGTTATCGCCGTGATCGGTGACGGCGCGATGTCGGCGGGCATGGCCTATGAGGCGATGAACAACGCCGGCGCGATGAATTCGCGCCTGATCGTGATCCTCAACGACAACGACATGTCGATCGCGCCGCCGGTCGGCGCGATGAGCGCCTATCTGTCGCGTCTTTATTCCGGCAAAACCTACCGCTCGCTGCGCGAGGCTGCCAAGCAGATCAACAAGCGCCTGCCGAAGATCCTCGCCAACCGCGCCAACCGCGTCGAGGAATATTCCCGCGGCTTCATGATGGACGGCGGTACGCTGTTCGAGGAGCTCGGCTTCTACTATGTCGGCCCGATCGACGGTCACAATCTCGACCATCTGCTGCCGGTGCTGAAGAACGTCCGCGACATGGAAACCGGGCCGATCCTGGTCCACGTCGTGACCCAGAAGGGCAAGGGCTACGGCCCGGCCGAGGCGTCCGCCGACAAGTACCACGCCGTCGTCAAGTTCGACGTCGCCACCGGCACCCAGGCCAAGGCCAAGCCGAATGCGCCGGCCTACCAGAACGTGTTCGGCCAGAGCCTCGTCAAGGAAGCCGAGAAGGACGACAAGATCGTCGCCATCACCGCGGCGATGCCGTCGGGCACCGGCGTCGACATCTTCAACAAGGCGTTCCCGGACCGCACCTTCGACGTCGGCATCGCCGAGCAGCATGCGGTGACCTTCGCCGCCGGCCTCGCCACCGAAGGCTACAAGCCGTTCTGCGCGATCTATTCGACCTTCCTGCAGCGCGGCTATGACCAGGTGGTCCATGACGTCGCGATCCAGAGCCTTCCGGTCCGCTTCGCGATCGACCGCGCCGGCCTGGTCGGCGCCGACGGCGCGACCCATGCCGGTTCGTTCGACAACGCCTATCTCGGCTGTCTGCCGAACATGGTAATCATGGCCGCCGCCGACGAGGCGGAAATGGTCCACATGGTGGCGACCCAGGTCGCGATCAACGATCGTCCAAGCGCGCTGCGCTATCCGCGCGGCGAAGGCCGCGGCGTCGAGATGCCGGAAGTCGGCGTTCCCTTGCCGGTCGGCAAGGGCCGCATCATCCGCGAAGGCAAGAAGGTCGCGCTGCTGTCGTTCGGCACCCGCCTCGCCGAGTGCGAGAAGGCGGCCGACGAGCTCGCCGCCCACGGCCTCTCCGCCACGATCGCCGACGCGCGCTTCATGAAGCCGCTCGACGAAGAGATGATTATGAAGCTCGCCCGCGACCACGAAATCCTGATCACGATCGAGGAAGGCTCGATCGGTGGCTTCGGCTCGCATGTCATGCAGTTCCTGTCCGACAATGCGATGCTCGACAGCGGCATGCTCAAGTTCCGCTCGATGATCCTGCCCGACGTGTTCCTCGACCATGACTCGCCGGCGGCGATGTATGCCCGCGCGGGTCTCGACGCCAAGAGCATCGTTGCCAAGGTCTTCGAGACCCTCGGCAAGGACTACAAGACCGAGACCGTCAAGCTCGCTTAATCGCCTTCCACCTCTCCCCACCGGGGAGAGGTCGGATCGCGCGAGCGATCCGGGTGAGGGGGTGAGGTCCCATGAAAGTGCATAACCCCTCACCCGCGCCTCCGGCGCGACCTCTCCCAATGGGAGAGGTTTCAAGTCGATCTTGTTCTGGGCAAGTCCATGAAAATCTATCTGGCAGGTCCTGACGTGTTCCTGCCGGATGCCGTGGAGATTGGCCGCCGCAAGGCGGAGGTTTGCGCCTATCACGGGCTGACCGGGCTGTATCCGCTGGACAACAGCATCGATCCCACCGCCGCCGGCGCCTCGCTCGCCATCTTCAAGAGCAACGAGGCGATGATGGAGTCTGCCGACGCCATCATCGCCAATTTGACGCCGTTCCGCGGCCCCAGTGCCGACGCAGGCACCGTCTACGAACTCGGCTACATGGCGGGACGCGGCAAGCTGTGCCTCGCCTATTCGAACGATCCCACGTCCTACGCCAATCGCGTGGCGCGGCTGAGCCAAGTCGTGCCGGCATCCGACGGGCGCCTGATCGACGCGGAGGGGCTGACGGTGGAAGAGTTTGGACTGCCGGACAATCTGATGATGATGCACGCGCTCGATGTGCACGGCAGCCCGCTGGTGACGCCGCGCGAGCCGGCGGCCGACCTCTGGCACGACCTCACCTCCTTCGAGGCCTGCGTGCGGCTCGCCGCCGCGCAGCGCCGGCAGGCTGCCAAGTGAGCAAGCAAGTGACCAAGGCAGGCGACAACGACAACGCGGCCGGCAAGCGCATCGACGTGCTGCTGGTCGAACGCGGCCTGTTCGAGAGCCGTGCGCGGGCGCGGGCCGCAATCGACGCCGGCCTCGTCACCGCGGACGGCAAGCAGATCGCAAAGGCGTCCGAGATCGTCGCACCCGGCGCCGTGCTCACGGCCGAACCGGCGCATCCCTATGTCTCGCGCGGCGGCGTCAAGCTTGCCGGCGCGCTCGAGCACTATCCGATCGACGTCGAGGGCCATGTCTGCCTCGATGTCGGCGCCTCGACCGGCGGCTTCACCGAAGTGCTGCTCGCCAATGGCGCGAGCCTCGTCTTCGCTATCGATGTCGGCCACGGCCAGCTGCATCCCTCGCTGCAGGGCCATCCGAAGATCGTCTCGATGGAGGAGACCGACATCAGGAACTACGAGGGCAAGCGCCTGCCGGCGCGGCCCGATATCGTCGTGATCGATGTCAGCTTCATTTCGCTGAAGCTGGTGCTGCCGGTGGCGCTGTCGCTGGCGGCAGCCCCGATGCATCTGTTGGCGCTGATCAAGCCGCAGTTCGAGGCGGCACGCAAACACTCCAAGCGCGGCGTCATCCGCAACGCGATGGTGCACCAGGAGATCTGCGACGATATGACAGCCTTTGCCGCCTCGCTCGGTTGCACCGACATCCAGGTGTTCCCGTCATCGATATCGGGCGGCGACGGCAATATCGAATTCTTCCTCGGCGCGCGCCGTGGCTGAAGTCCTCACCATCGACCATGTCGGCCATCGCGGCGACGGCGTCGCGATCGACGGATCGCAGTCGATCTTCGTGCCCTACACGCTGGCCGGCGAAACCGTCGAGGTCGAGGACGTCCCCGGCAACCATCCCGACCGGCGCCGGTTGCTGCGGATCGCGCAGCAAAGCGCGGAGCGCATCGCGCCGTTCTGTCCGCATTTCGGCATCTGCGGCGGCTGCGCGATCCAGCATTGGAACGACGCGCCTTACCGTGCCTGGAAGCGCAACATCGTGGTCGAGACGCTGGCGCAGGCGAAGATCACGGCCGACGTCGCGCCGCTGCTCGACGCCCATGGCGCCGGCCGCCGTCGCATCACGCTGCACGGACGCATGGGCACCCATCAGGTGCTCAAGGTCGGTTTCGCCGCAGCTGGTTCGCACGACATCGTCTCCGTCGATCGCTGTCCGATCCTCGATCCCGCGCTGGACGGCGCGCTCGAGGCGGCATGGGCCACGGCCGAGCCGCTGATCTCGATCGGCAAGCCGCTCGACATCCAGGTCACCGCGACCGTCAACGGCCTCGACATCGATGTGCGCGGCTCCGGCGCGCTGCCGACCAGCCTGATCAGCACTTTGTCTCGGGTCGCGGAGAAACACCGGCTGGCGCGGCTGACGCGGCACGGCGAGCTGGTGCTGCAGCGCGGCTCTCCCGAGGTTGCGATCGGAAAGGTGAAGGTCGTGCTGCCGCCGGGCTCGTTCCTGCAGGCGACAGCCAAGGGCGAGGAGACGCTCGCGGCGCTGGTTCGCGAGCAGTGCGGACGCGCCAAGCACATCGCCGATCTGTTCTGCGGCGTCGGTCCGTTCGCGCTTCGCCTTGCCGAGAAGGCGCGGATCGCGGCCTTCGACAGCGACGCCGGGGCGATCACGGCGCTGCAGAAGGCCGCGCAAACGACGCCGGGGCTGAAGCCGCTGAAGGCCGAAGCGCGCGACCTGTTTCGCCGCCCGCTGATGCCGCAGGAGTTGCGCGACTACGACGCCGTCGTGTTCGATCCACCGCGGCAAGGCGCGCAGGCGCAGGTCACCCAGCTCGCGGCGAGCAAGGTGCCGGCGATCGTCGCAGTGTCCTGCAACGCAGCAACGTTTGCGCGGGACGCAAGGATCCTGATCGATGGCGGCTACAAGATCGCCGACGTCACGCCGGTCGATCAGTTCCGCCACACCCCGCATGTCGAGCTGGTGGCACGCTTCGCGCGCTGAGACGGCGACTATCGCGGCGCGCAAGGTCCTCGCTGTAATCTGCGCATCATGTCCCATGATCCGCTGCTTGCGCGCATCATTCCCGTCCTCGCCGACGTGCCCGGCGTCGCCACCATCGTGCTCGGCGGCTCGCGGGCGCGTGGCACGGCGCATGAAGCCTCCGACTATGATCTCGGCCTATACTACCGGGATGGCGCAGCTTTGGATATCGACCGGCTGCGCGCGGCGGCTACCGGCCTCGTCGACGATCCCGCGGCCGTCCATGTGACGCGGGTCGGCGAATGGGGACCGTGGATCGTCGGCGGCGCCTGGCTTGCGATCGGCGGCCGCAAGGTCGACCTGCTCTACCGCAGCGTCGAACAGGTCACGGCCGTTATCGACGCCTGCCGCAACGGCGAGATCAGCATGCACTACCAGCCGGGCCATCCGCACGGCTTCTGCTCGGCGATCTGGATGGGCGAGGTCGCGCTGTGCCGTGCCCTGCATGACCCCGACGGCCTGGTCGCGGCAATGAAGGTGAGGACGGCGCCCTACCCGCCTTCGCTGCGCGATGCGCTGGTGCGGCGCTTTCAATGGGAAATCCTGTTCAGTATCGAGAACGCCGAACTTGCTTTGCCGCGCGGCGACACCACGCAGATCGCCGGCTGCGTCTATCGCGCGCTCGCCTGCACCGCGCAGGTGCTGTTTGCGCTGAACGGGCAGTATCTGATCAACGAGAAGGGCGCGCTGGCGCAGGCCGCGAATTTCCCGGTGACGGTTCGCGGCCTCGCCGGGCGCGTCGCCGAGGTCTGGCGGCAGATCGGAGCAGCCGAGCACGCGGCTGCATTGCAGGCGTTGCGGATGTTGGAGAGTGAGCTACGGGAGATATCGTAGGGCGGGTTAGCCGAAGGCGTAACCCGCCGCGCCTCCGCGGAACGAATGGTGGGTTACGCCTTCGGCTAACCCACCCTACGAAGCGACATGATCGCTACCGCCCCCAGCGATCCTGCCAGATCTTCTCGCCGATCATGCAATTGACCCGCGGCTCCTTGTCGGCGGTGCGCACGATCGGGCGCTCGGGGGTACGGCCGGCGACTTCGAGCAGCAGCTTGGTGCGGATCGCCTCCTTGAACTTCTCGCGATCCTTGATCGTGACCACGAAGGAGCCGGGCCCGCCGATCACGCAATCCTCGTAATAGTAGTCGAGATTCTCGATATCCATCGTCGAGTAGGACGGCTCCTTCACCATGATCGGCAGCCCGTTGATGACGATGCCTTTGTCGAGCGCAGCATCGCGCGCCGGCGTGATCGGGGTGCCGTTGTTGTTGGGGCCGTCGCCGGAGATATCGATCACGCGGCGCAGCCCGCGATGCGGATTCTCGTCGAACATCGGGATCGCGAAATAGATCGCGCCGGATATCGAGGTGCGCGAGGCGCGGCGCACCGGTGTCTTCATGATTTCGGCGGAGACCGCGTCCGCCGATTCAGGGCCGTCGATCACCCGCCAGGGAATGATGACCTTCTGGTCGTTGGAGGCGGCCCATTCGAAATAGGTGATCGAGATCTTGCCGTTCGGACCGGCCTTCAGCGCTTGCAGGAAATCCTTGGAAACGATCGCCTGCGCATAACCCTCGCGCTGGATCGCGAGCTCGTCCATGTCCATCGAATAGGAGACGTCGACCGCGATGATCAACTCGATGTCGACGCTCGGCGTGGATTCCTTTTCGGCGACGCGATGACCGGGTTGAGTTCCCGGGCCGGGCGCGGCAACACCGGCCACATCGCCGCTGGCCAACATGCCCGCGACAAGCACCGCTCCGATCGAGACATACCAGCGCATTGCGGCCCTCCCGTCGTGTCGTGTCATGGTGACACGCAAATTGCGCGGCGAAAAGCGCAGATATCATCTGTCCTTCACATTCAGGTTAGGCGTGAGTTGAATGCGGCAACACGCGCCGTGCCGCTGCCGCAATGACGCCGTGCAAATCGAACGGTTCCAACATGTGGCGGAAGACGGTATTCTTACGGAGCAATCGCGAGGGAGTGCGATGCCCGATACCGTCGTCAAGCCGAAAACCAGGACCAAGACCAAGGTCGAGCGGCCGCGCCTGCACAAGGTGATCCTGGTCAACGACGACTACACGCCGCGCGAATTCGTCGTCACCGTGCTGAAGGGTGAATTCCGCATGACCGACGATCAGGCCTACAAGGTGATGCTGACCGCGCATCAGCGCGGCGTCTGCGTGGTCGCGGTCTTCACCAGGGATGTCGCCGAGACCAAGGCGACGCGCGCCACCGATGCCGGCCGCGCCAAGGGCTACCCGCTGCTGTTCACCACCGAGCCCGAGGAATAGCGCGCATCACGGCCGCGCCGGCTCGGCCCGCTGGCTCGCCACGATATCCGCGACGACCGCACCCAGCACCAGCGCACCGCCAATGAGGGCGCGCGCTGACGGCACTTCGGCAAACGCCAGCCACACCCAGAACGGCATCAGCGGTGTTTCGAGGGTGGCGATCAGCGACGCCTGCGCGGACGGCAGCAATCTGGAGCCGACCGTAAACAAAGTGAGGCCGAGCCCGACCTGGCATGCCCCGAACATCGCGAGCACGCCGAGATCAGCGCCGCCGACCGCGCCGATCGCCTGCCCGAGCGGCAGGCTGATGACGCTGCCGAGGAAGTTCGAGAGCGCCGCAGCCGCGATCATCGGCGTGCCCCTGTGCCGTCGGATCACCACCGTCATCAGCGAAATCGCCAGCACCATCACGCAGGCAAGCCCGATACCCCTGTAGTCGGTGCTGCCCTCGGCGCCGCTGACGGTGATAGCCACCCCCGTGAGCGCGACGAGACTTGCCAGCAAGGTGCCGGGCCGCGCCCGCTCGCCGAGCCAAAGCCAGGCGATCGCAGCCGCCGCAAACGGCTGCATCGCGATCAGGATCGCGACGTTGGCGACGCTGGTCAGCTGCAGCGCCGGAATGAAGGTCACCATGCCGAAGGTCGACAGCCCGGCCACCAGCCATCCGCTCAAGGGCATCGCGACGAGATCGCGCACGCCGCGACGGCCCTGCACGGCGACCAGGAACAGCGCGATGGCGCCGCCACCGAACAGCCCGCGCCAGAACAGGATGGTCCAGGAATCGAAGTGCAGCAGCCGGGTGAAGAACGGCGCAGTGCTCCACGCCGCAGCTGCCGCCACGACCAGCGCAATCCCCTTGCGGTGCTGCGCGCCCGTGTCAGTCACATCGCACCGATGCTAGCTGGCCGCAGCGACCGGCGCCTCGTCGAACAGGCCATAGACCCGTTCGGCCTTGGCAAATCCCGCGATCGGAAACTCGCCGAGATCGCTCCAGCCGCCGTCATGGATGCCGGCGAAGCGCTCGGAGGCGACGACGGTGCGGCCGAGCCGGCCGGCGATCTTCTCCAGCCGCGCGGCGAGGTTGACCGCCGGGCCGATGCAGGTGAAGTCGAGCCGGTTGCCGCCGCCGATATTGCCGTAGAGCACGCGCCCGAGATGCAGCGCGACGCCGAAGCGGAAGCGCTCGACGGCATCGCCATTGGGAAATTGCAGCGCCTCGACGCCGGCGCGCGATGCCCTCGCGGCATCCAGCACCCGCGAGCAGACCTGCGCTTCGTCGCCGAGATATTCGTCGACCGGAAACACCGCGAGCAGGCCATCGCCCATGAATTTGAGCACCTCGCCGCCATGGTCGCGGATCGCGGTGACCTGGCAGTCGAAATAGAGGTTGAGGATCTCGACGACGGTCTCGGCCGGCAGGCGGTCCGACAGCGCGGTGAAGCCACGCAGGTCCGACAGCCAGATCGCGGCATCCATTGTGTCGGCATGGCCGCGCCGGATCTGGCCGCCCATGATGCGCTCGCCGGCGCGGTTGCCCACATAAGTGTCGAGCAGCAGCGCGGCGGTGCGGCGCAGCGTGATGATCTCGATATAGCGTGACAGCGGGACAGTGATCGAGCGGATCGCATCGAGCTGCTCGTCGGTGAAGCCGCCCGGTTGCTTGGTGGTCCAGCTCGAAGCATTCGGCGGACCGTCGGTATTGATCAGCGGCACGGCAATATAGTCGGTGACGCCTTCGGCCTGCAGGTCCACGACGATCGGAAAGCGCGCGCTGGCGGGGTCGTCTGCCCGTGCGCGCACTTCGATGCCCTTCTTGAAGACGATCGACAGCGGGCTGACGGCATATTCAGGCGTGTCCAGGATGTTGTGATCGACGGTACCGGTCTCGACCTCGGCGCCGGGCTTCCAGTAGAAATGGCGGCCGTAGATCTCGGGATGCAGCGTGCGCACGAACACGCCGATTCGCCACAATGGCAGGCCGGCCCGCACCAGGCGTTCGCAGCATTCCGCCATCATCTGCGGCGGGGTCGGCGCCGATAGCGCGCCGCCGATCATCCATTTGATGATATCCCGAAGCTCTGACGCGTTCATGGCAGTCCCCAAGGCGAGCACCCCGATCCGGTACCGCCATTATATAAGGGATCAGCGCCCGGTCTGCCCGCGGTCGCGCAGAAAATGATCCGCCAGCACGCAGGCCATCATGGCCTCGCCGACCGGCACCGCCCGGATGCCGACACAGGGGTCGTGGCGGCCCTTGGTCAGGATGTCGGTATCGGCGCCCTTGCGGTCCACGGTGCGGCGCGTAGTCAGGATCGAGGAGGTGGGCTTGACCGCAAAGCGCACCACCACCGGCTGACCGGTGGAGATGCCGCCGAGCACGCCGCCGGCGTGGTTGGACAGGAAACGCGTTCCGTTGTTGCCGGTCCGCATCTCGTCGGCGTTCTCCTCGCCAGTGAGCTCGGCGGCGCCGAAGCCGGCGCCGATCTCGACGCCCTTGACCGCGTTGATGCTCATCATCGCGGACGCCAGATCGCTGTCGAGCTTGGCGTAGATCGGCGCGCCGAGCCCCGCCGGCACGCCTTCGGCGACGACCTCGATGACGGCGCCGATCGAGGAGCCGCTCTTCCTGATGCCGTCGAGATAGCTTTCGAAGAACGCCGCCTTGTCCTTGTCGGGACAGAAGAACGGGTTGTTGGCGATCTCGTCCCAGTCCCACTTCTCGCGGTCGATCTTGTGCGGGCCCATCTGCACCAGCGCGCCGCGCACCTTCACTTCGGGCAGGACTTTTCGCGCAATCGCGCCGGCCGCGACGCGGGTCGCGGTCTCGCGTGCGGACGAACGCCCGCCGCCGCGGTAGTCGCGCAGGCCGTACTTCGCCTCATAGGTAAAGTCGGCGTGGCCGGGACGAAACTTGTCCTTGATCTCGGAATAATCCTTGGACCGCTGATCGGTGTTCTCGATCAAGAGCGCGATCGGCGTGCCGGTCGTGACCTGCACGCCGCTTTCCGGATGCGCCATCACACCGGACAGGATCTTCACCGCGTCCGGCTCCTGGCGCTGGGTCGTGAAGCGCGACTGGCCGGGCCTGCGGCGGTCGAGGTCGTGCTGGATCTCCTCCACGGTCAGGGGGATCATCGGCGGGCAGCCGTCCACCACGCAGCCGATCGCGACCCCATGGCTCTCGCCGAAGGTCGTGACGCGGAACATATGGCCGAAAGTATTGAAGGACATGGCGTGTCGTAACGCGCGGGGTCGGCAGCGTCAAACGGGTTTCATGACCTCGAGGACGCGGGCAGCCGGTTGGCCTTAACTATATTTCTGCAGCCCCGCGGCGCCGAACACGTAGACCGCGCCCTGCTCGATATAGAGCTCGGCGGCCGAGGCCGGCGTCTCGAAGCCGAGCGCCACCATCAGCGCCCGCGCCGTGCCGCCATGGGCGACGGCGACCGTGTCCGACGTCACCGAACCGTACCAGTCGGTCATCCGCGCCTGTACGTCGACATAGCTCTCGCCGCCCTCCGGCGCGACCTGCCACTTCTCGGCCAGGCGGCGGGCATAGACGGCAGGGTCCGCAGCCTGCGCCTGCGCCAGGGTCGAGCCTTCCCAGGTGCCGTAGCCGATCTCGCGCAGCCGCGCGTCGAGGGCATAGTCGCCCGGCGCCAGGCCGAGCCCGGCACGCACCAGCTCCATGGTCGCGCGCGCCCGGATCAGCGGGCTTGCGACGAACGGCAGCGTCGTCCTGTCACGGCCGTCGCGCGCCAGGAGATCGGCGAGGATGCGTCCGGCATGCGCCGCCTGGGCGCGGCCGCGCTCGTTGAGCGCGATGTCCTGCGTGCCCTGAAGCCGGCCTTCGGCGTTCCACGCGGTTTCGCCGTGGCGGATGTAGTAGATGGTTGGCACCGGCATTCCCGTAACGGCTGATCCTGAGCTGTCGGGCGCCTCACCACAGGCTTCCACGCCTCGAATTTTCCGGCTCGGAGGTACACCAGCGCTTCGGCTGGCGACAAGCCCAAATCCGCCGCAGCTGAGGCGCTCTGCGCGCAGGTCGTGCAACCGGAATAGCCACGCCGTTAGGGTGTTATGCTGGACAAGGCAGCTCATCGCCGAGACCATCGAAGACTGGATGCATGACCGCGTTTCGCCAAAGTGTCGAAGCCATGATTCCGGCGCTCCGCCGCTATGCGCGGGCGCTGACGCGCGACACCGACATCGCTGACGATCTGGTGCAGGACACGCTGGTGCGGGCGCTGCGCTCGGAGCGGCTGTTTCTCGGCGGCGACGTCAGGAGCTGGCTCTATACGATCCTGACCAATCTGAACAAGAACCGCAGGCGCTCGCTGGCGCGGCGGCCGCCTTTGATGCCGCTGCTCGACAACAATGCCGACGCCAGCGGCACCGAGGCGGAGGGACGCGACATCGAGCGCGCGCTGTCGACGCTGGTCGAAGAGCAACGCTCGGTGCTGCTGCTCGTGATGCTGGAGGGCATGAGCTACCGGGAGGTCGCCGACATCCAGGGCGTGCCGATCGGAACGGTGATGTCCCGCCTCGCCCGCGCGCGCGCCCATGTGCGGGCTTCGATCGAAGGGCAGCGCCCGGCGCTGCGGCGGGTGAAATGATAATGTGCGCGACCGCTGACGTTACGATGAGCGATTTTCGAACAAGATTTGGCAGAGACGACTGATATGACCGACCCGAACATCCCCGTCACCGAAGACGAGCTGCACGCTTACGTCGACAGCGAGCTGCCGGCCGAACGCCGCGGCGATGTCGAGGCCTGGCTCGCCACCCATCCTGACGACGCGGCGCGGGTGCAATCATGGCGCGCGATGGCCGAGACGCTGCATGCGCGCTACGACAGCGTGCTGGACGAGGCGGTGCCCAAGCGGCTCGAGCTCGAGCGGCTGGTGCGCCAGCCGCGCCGCTGGGTCTATGGCGCGGTGGCAGCGACGCTGATGGCCTTCGTCGCCGGCGGCGGCGTCGGCTGGGTTGCGCGCGGCGCATCTGCGACGCCGTCGACCTTCCAGAGCTTCACGCTCGATGCGCTCGATGCGCACCGCCTCTACGTGGTCGAGGTCCGTCACCCCGTCGAGGTGCCGGGCAGCGAGCGCGACCACCTGCAGCAATGGCTGACCAAGCGCTGCGGCTGGGATGTCCGCGCACCGGAGCTCAGCGGGCTGAAGCTGGTCGGCGGCCGCCTGCTGCCGGGGCCGAGCGGGCCGGCGTCGTTCCTGATGTATGAGAGCACGTCCGGGGAGCGCTTCACGGTCTACACCGCCAAGGTGAAGACCGAGGCGACCCAGATGCGCTATGCCGCGCAGGGCAGCGACGGCGCGCTGTTCTGGGCCGATCGCGGCGTCGCCTATGTCGTCAGCGGCGGCACCGACCGCACGCGCCTGACCCAGGTCGCGCAGGCCGTCTACGATCAGATGGAGAAGAGCGGCGGCTGACCTCCCGTAATTTTACGGGAGATCACGCCGTGAAATCGTGCCGTTCCGAGTAAGTGAATCCAGCCTCACTCAGAGTCCCAATTCCGACATCGAAAACTTCGATTCGCGTCATCGACGCGTCTCATTATCGCACCGGATGCTCACGCGAAGATGATCTGCGCCCGATCCGCCGATCGGCGCACGCGGCCTCGATTGGGGTTTTGTGTACCGCGCTGGTCCCCCTCTCGAGGCCGCACTCTTTTTCCGCCATCCGGTCTGCACGCCGCAGACCCGGAATTCGGACGGCCGGTCTTCCTTTGACGCGCTCACGGCGCGGCGTCTACCCCGATAGAGTCCGGGGTAGTTGCAGTTTCGCGTCTTCGCGTCTCTGGGGCGCGCTCCCGGCGGTCAGCCGAGATCGCTGCGCGGATTGTAGGGATTTCGCTCCCGCCACGTCTGCATCAATGCCTCAAGCTCGGCATCGTTCCCGTCGGGGAGGATGATGCGGGTCGTGACATAGAGGTCGCCGACGGCGCCCGGCTTCGACAGCCCCTTGCCCTTGAGGCGGAAGGTGCGGCCGCTCGAGGTGTTCTTCGGGATCGACAGTTCGACCGCGCTGCCGAGCGTCGGCACGCGGACCTTGCCGCCCAGCACCGCCTCGTAGAGGGTGATCGGCAGCTCGATCCGCAGATCGTTGCCGTCGATCTTGAAGAACGGATGCGGCGCGATCGAGATCGTGATCAGGAGATCGCCGGGCGGATGGCCCTGCGCGGTCTCGCCCTGCCCCTTCAGCCGGATCTGCTGGCCTGCGGTGACGCCGGGAGGAATCTTGACGTTGAGCTCGCGGCCGGTTGGCAGGCGGACGCGCTTGTCGCCGCCCCTGACCGATTCCTCCAGCGACACCGTCATGGCGACCGAAAGATCGAGGTCGACGCCGACCCCGCCGCCGTCGAATTCAAACGGACTGGCGCGCCCGGCGCGGGCGCCACCGCCGCTACGCGCGGCGTTGCCGAACATGCTGTTGAGGATGTCCTCGAAGCTGCCGCCACCCATGCCGCCGCCTCCGGGCCCGGAGCGGAAGCTGTACTCGAACCCGCCTGGACCGGCACGCCCGCCGGCGCCGCCGCCAGGAAACCCCTGGAAGCGCGGCTTGCCCTCGGCATCGATCTCGCCGCGATCGAACTGCTTGCGCTTGTCCTCGTCGCCGACGATCTCATTGGCCGAATTGATCTCCGAAAAGCGGGCAGCCGCCTTCGGGTCGTTCTTGTTGTTGTCAGGGTGATGCTTCTTGGCGAGCTTGCGATAGGCGCTCTTGATCGTCGCAGCGCTGGCGCTCCGCTGCACCCCCAAGACCTCATAGGGGTCGCGCATCCGTCACGTCTCCTTCACGGGAAAATCAGTTTGGCCGGGAACCCGTCCGGGCCCACTTTACCTTCATGTGGGGGCTCAGTGGCATTTTTGCAACTAGCCTCCGGTGCCCACTTCGCTTGAAAACGCTTTAATCACCCGGCTTCTGCCGGAACTCTCAGGACTTGCTCCAAGGTTTCAGGCTATGGATTTGCCAGCGACCTTGTCCAGCCTTGCAAGCGGCGCCCTGGAGCCAGGTCTCGGTGGCTCCGTTGACATAGCTGGCAAGGAAATCCCGGCACGTCTTGCCGTCCTCGCCCGAATAGGCCTGCGCCAGCGGCGTCACCGAGCCGCGCGCCCCGGTCTCGGGATTCTCCCAGGGCTGGCTGGAATCCTTGTCGCCCTTGGTCAGCACATCAGAGGCCGCGTTGCGGGCGAAAGCGAGATCGCTGTCGGTCGGCATCACAGCGTTGACCCGGGTCGGGCTGATCGAGCCCGTCACATCCTTGTCGTCCATCTTGGCGAAGGCATCGGTGCGCGACAGGCTGCAGCCGCTGGCGCCGACCCCGATCAGGATCAATGTCACCACCGCGCCCGCAGGGTGGATCGCCGATAGGCCAACGCGCCCCCATGCCCTATATAGGGTGAGTAACGCGCTCTCGGACGCGGGCGGATGCAAATCGGGACTCCTGACATGACCGACACGACCTCCATCAAACACCCGACACCGTTAACATCGGGTGATTTCACCGCGGCGGAGGAGCCGTTTGCCCTGTTCGGCGAATGGTTTGCGGAAGCGGTGAAGTCCGAGCCGAACGACCCGAACGCGATGGCGCTCGCAACCGTCGATGCCGACGGACTGCCCGACGTGCGCATGGTGCTGATGAAGGGCTTCGATGCCGACGGCTTCGTGTTCTACAGCCACATTGCGAGCGCCAAGGGCCGTGAATTGGCCGCAAATCCTAAGGCCGCTTTACTATTCCACTGGAAATCGCTGCGCCGGCAGGTGCGGATCCGCGGGCCGGTGACGCCGGTCACCGATGCCGAGGCCGACGCCTATTTCGCCACGAGGCCGAAGCAGGCGCAGATCGGCGCCTGGGCCAGCAAGCAGTCGCAGCCGCTGGAGAGCCGCTTCGCCTTCGAGCAGGCAATCGCCAAGGCCGGCGCCAAATACGTCATCGGCGAGGTGCCGCGTCCGCCAGGCTGGAGCGGCTGGCGGATCACGCCGCAGCGCTTCGAGTTCTGGCACGACCGCCCGTTCCGCCTGCACGACCGCGTCGAATTCCGCCGCGACGGCGCCGGCAGCACCTGGTCGAAGGTGCGGCTCTATCCCTGAAAAATAGCGACCGTCATGGCCGGGCAAAACTGCGAAGCGCGTCTTCGTGTAAGATGGCCCCGGCCATCGACGTCTTGATCCCAATCGTTCGAAGACGTCGATGCCCGGCACGTCGCCGCGCATGATGAAAATGAAAGAAACCGTCGATGACCCGCCCATCCAATGCACCGCGGCGCACGCTGCTCCTGACCGGCGCGAGCCGCGGCATCGGCCATGCCACGGCGATCCGGTTCTCGTCCGCCGGCTGGCGCGTCATCACGCTCTCGCGGCATGCGTTTCCGGAGGTCTGCCCGTGGGGCGCCGGACCGGAAGACCACATCGAGGTCGATCTCGGCAGCCATGACGACACCGTGCGCGCGATCTCCGAGATCCGGCGGCGGCTCGACAACGACGAACTGCACGCGCTGGTCAACAACGCCGCGATCTCGCCGAAGGCTACCGGCGGCGGCCGGCTCGGCACCATGGACACCGACATCGAGACCTGGACTCACGTTTTCCACGTCAACTTCTTCGCACCGATCATGATCGCGCGCGGGCTGATCGAGGAATTGAAGCACGCCAAGGGCGCGGTGGTGAACGTCACCTCGATCGCCGGCTCGCGCGTGCATCCGTTCGCGGGCGCGGCCTATGCGACGTCGAAGGCCGCACTTGCGGCGCTGACGCGCGAGATGGCATCGGACTTCGGGCGCGTCGGCGTTCGCGTCAACGCGATCGCGCCGGGCGAGATCGATACCTCGATCCTGTCGCCGGGCACCGAGAAGATCGTCGACCAGCAAATCCCGATGCATCGTCTCGGCACCCCGGACGAAGTCGCCAAGATCATTTACGTTCTCTGTACGGAGACCAGCTCTTACGTGAACGGTGCGGAAATCCACATTAACGGTGGTCAGCACGTCTGAGCTTGGGATGAGCCGCTATTTCGCGGAGGGAGGTTTCGAGGCGATCCCGGCCGCCGCCGCGGCCGTACTGGATGGCTTCACTTGTTGCTTCACTTGCAGGCGTAACAACGCAAACGAGGCTTCTGCCTCCGAGGCTTCGGCCTCTCAGTCTGCGTAGAACCGACGCGATTTCTTCTCGGGTTGGCGCAGCGCGACATCGTTCAGCGCGCTGGAGCAGTCGTCTTCGTCCTCGCCATCCAGCAACGCAGCGCCACAGTAACGGCAAAGTCTCGGCGAGATCGCCTGCACCTTGCCTGCTGCGCGGTCCTGTTGATAGCGCGCAAAGTCGATGACGTTACGCCGTGGCGTTATGATCTTCTCAACCATTGCTGTCCTCCGGCTTCGAGGCGGGCGTTATCGCAGACAAATTTCGCCCAAACGTTCAGCGCAACGCTCAAATTTTAGGAGAGGAAATAAGGCAGTTGCCCTAATCCCAAAATGCGACGCGTGCTCTGAAAAAACAGCCGTTACAGCCACTTTTTCCACTTGAAGATCCAGTACGGCACGATCGCCGCAATCAGCATCAGCACCAGCGCGAACGGATAGCCGTGCGGCCATTCGAGTTCCGGCATGAGCTTGAAATTCATGCCGTAGATCGACGCAATCAGCGTCGGCGGCATCAGGACCACCGCCATCACCGAGAACAGCTTGATGATGTTGTTCTGTTCCAGATTGACCACGCCGAGCATGGCGTCGAGCACGAAGGTGATCTTGTTGGAGAGATAGGAGGCGTGGTCGGTCAGTGAGGCCACGTCACGCTGCATGGTCTTGAGCTGCTCGCGCATATCCTTGGACCATTTCACCCCTTCCACGATTGCGGAGAGGAAGGTGACGAGGCGGCCGATCGAGACCAGGCTTTCGCGAACCTTCGAGGTCATGTCGCCCTTGCGGCCGATCGTGATCAGGATTTGGGAATATTGCTTGGCGTGGCCGTGGCGCTCGCTCTCCGGCTCGAAAATGTCGTGCGAGACCTGGTCGATGTCGGCCCCGCAGCGCTCCAGGAGGTCCGCGCAACGGTCGATCACAGCGTCCAGCAGTTCCATCAGCACCTGCTCGCCGGTGATGCCGGGAGCACAGGCGCGGGCCAGCTTGTTCTCGACCAGCGCGAATGGCTTCGGCAGGTCGTAGCGCACCGTGACCAGGCGGTGGCTGGTCAGGATGAAGGTGACCGCCGTGGTGCGCGGCATATCGGTGTCGGATTGGCACATCAGCGTCGCCGTCATGTAGCGCGCGCTGTTCTCGATATAGAGCCGGCTGGAGATCTCGATCTCCTGCATGTCTTCCCGGGTCGGAACCGCGATCCCTGCCAGCTTCTCGACAGCCCGGTCCTCCTCCACCGTCGGGTTCACGAGGTCGACCCAGACCGCGCCCTCCGGCAGCGCGTCGAGGTCGGTGGCGGCGGCCTTCTTGAGGGAAAACTCGGAGGGTACGAACACCGACAGCATCAGGAACTCCGAGATACAGGGCTGGAAACAGGGCTGGCAGGACCCGCCGACTTAGCGCGATTCTGGCTGGCGCTTCATGACCGGGGCATTAACCGGGTATCCATCTTTGTGGCGGCCAAGTGGCGAACAAGAGGGCGGTGACACGGTTCGGACTCGACGACCGTTGCCTGTTTGCACAAAAACCGGTCCCACGCCAGAACAGTTGCGGCAAAAAAGCCACAGATCACGTCCCGCGATGCGGGAAAGCCATCTAAAGTCTGGGAAGAACGACGGGTTTCGGCGATAATGCCACTCATGGAATCGTGGCGTTTGGGGCGTAATGTTGGCGCTTTGAGACGCGGATTTTCGATTGGAATGTAATCATGTCGTCGCTCAAAGTTACCCTCGGGATCCTGGCCGCGGGCCTGATGTTGTCGGGCTGCATGCAGGCCACGACCTACGAGGCAACAAATACTGCTGCCTTCAAGCCGCGTGACAAGGAACTCCTCGCCAAGACCACCTACGTCAAGACGCCGGTGGCCGAACCGTTCCGCCGCGCCATCGTCGAATATCACCGCAAGGAAGCCCCCGGCTCCATCGTGGTCGATTCCGACAACCACTACCTTTATTACGTGCTGAACGACGGCAAGGCGATCCGCTACGGCATCACCGTCGGCGAAGAAGCCATGGCCTGGTCCGGCATTGCCAAGGTCGGCAGCATGACCGAATGGCCGGCCTGGCACCCGACACCCGGTGAGATCTCGCGCCTCGGCGTTCCGACCTTCGTGGCACCGGGCCCGGACAATCCGATGGGCTCGCGCGCGATGTATCTCTACTCGGGCGGCAAGGACACGCTGTTCCGCATCCACGGCACCAACCAGCCGGAATACATCGGTTCCTCGATCTCCTCGGGCTGCATCCGCATGACCAACGAGGACGTCATCGACCTCTACAACCGCGTCAAGCTCGGCACCATCGTCGTGGTGCTGGAGCCGAAGCACGGCGACTCGCCCTACAAGCCGCAGATGGCCTTGCAGGGCGGCGGCAACGTCCCCTTCTGATCCCCGATCACGTCGCAATTGCGATCAAAGGCGCCGGCTTTGCCGGCGCTTTTTTGTTGGCTGCGGCTTGCTCTCGACGCTGCTCCCGGGCGCGGCCGCATCATCTGACACCCGTGCGTCCGGCTTGCCGTCGTCCGCCTTGTCATGTTCCGTCTTGTCATGTTCGGCCTTGGGGGCATCGGCCTTGCCGCCCTCGGATTTGGCGGCGACCTCACGCGGCGGCGCCTCTTCGGGGCGCCCGGCCGGCATGAGCGGCGCGACCTGCGGTAGCGGGTCGTACACGTTCCACTGGCAGATCCGGTAGTCGTTGCGACGCTGCGCCAGATCGAGATGGATGTGATCCTCGTGGTACCAGTCCGAGCCCGGACCGAGCACGGTGGAGAAGCGGGCGCAGACCGAATGCAGCACGGTCTCGCGCAAGGTCCGCGGCACGCTGCGGTCGGTCAGCGAGATCGACTTGCCGTTGGCGAGACCGAAAGCGCGCACATCGAGCGCATTGGCGCGGCCATGCTCGGAGAGCTGCGCGCCGACGATGCGATTGCGGCCGCGACACTCGAACGAATCGAAATTGTCGAGATCGCTGATCCCGCCGCCGAGGCTCTGCGCGAGCGGGGCGATATCGGTGCGGACCCAATCCGCGACCGCAGCCGCCATTTTGCAGCGGAGGATCGCCGCGGGCTTGAGCGCGACCTTGCGCTTGTCGGGCAGTACGATGGCCTCGAGCCGCACCAGATCCTCGCCGCCGCAGCCGCCGGCGCCATGGATATCCGGAATGCTCGGCGCGATCGCGATCTCCTCGGTGAGGGCCTGCCGGCAGGCCGACAGCTGCGGCGCGAGCGGCTCGGCCGGCCTGGCTGCTTCGGCAGGCTTAACGGCTTCGCCAGGCTTAATGGCTTCGCCAGGCTTGGCCGCCTCGCTGGGCCTGGCAGCCTCGGCTGGAGGCTGCGTCTCGGCCGCCGGCGGCTCGGGCTCGGCTGCGGCAGGCGCGTCTGCCGGGCGCGGCTTCGGCAGCGGCACCGCTGAACGGCGAACCACTTTGTGCGCCCGGTGCGGCCTTGTGCCGAACAAGTCGTCCCACGGAAAGCTCGGCGTGCCGCGGGCAGCCTCCGCGGGCTCCGCTTGCATGCCAACGGAAAGCGAAAGGCAAAGCAACACGGCGGCAGCGGTAACCATTGCCGCGCCCCCGCGACGAAACGCGCCATCAGGCCATTTTCGGCTTGCTTTCTCCGCGCTACAGTTCATGTCAGTTCCATGATTTTACTGCCGGCCGTCCAAGATGCCGGCGGATCATGCGTGAGGATCGAGGAGGGATTTGCGTATGCTTGGCTTGATGCAAGATTGGCCCTTGCTGTGCCACAAGATTATTGAGCACGCCGCCAAATATCACGGCACGCAGGAAGTCGTGACGCGGTCGGTCGAGGGCCCGATCCATCGCACCACCTACGCCCAGATCCATGCCCGCGCGCTGAAGGTCTCGCAGAGCCTGGAGCGCGACGGCATCAAGCTCGGCGACCGCGTCGCCACCATCGCCTGGAACACGTGGCGCCACCTCGAGGTCTGGTACGGCATCATGGGGATCGGCGCGATCTGCCATACGGTCAATCCGCGGCTGTTTCCGGAACAGATCGCCTGGATCGTCAACCACGCCCAAGACCGCATCGTCATTACCGACCTCACCTTCGTTCCGGTGCTGGAGAAGATCGCAAGCCAGCTGCCGAGCGTCGAGCGCTACGTGGTGCTGACCGACAAGGCGCACATGCCGCAGACCACGCTGAAGAACGCGGTCGCCTATGAGGACTGGATCGCGGCATCCGACGGCAAGTTCGAGTGGAAGACCTTCGACGAGAACACCGCGGCGGCGATGTGCTACACCTCCGGCACGACGGGCGATCCCAAGGGTGTCCTGTATTCGCACCGTTCCAACGTGTTGCACGCGCTGATGGCCAACTCGAAGGACGCGCTGGGCACCTCCGCCTCGGACACAATGCTTCCGGTGGTCCCCTTGTTCCATGCCAACAGCTGGGGCATCGCCTTCTCGGCGCCGTCGATGGGCACCAAGCTCGTGATGCCGGGCCCGAAGCTCGACGGCGCCTCGGTCTACGAGCTGCTGTCGACCGAGAAGGTCACCCATACCGCGGGTGTTCCGACGGTGTGGCTGATGCTGCTGCAATACATGGCCGCCAACAATCTCAAGCTGCCGGATCTGCAGATGGTGATCTGCGGCGGCTCGGCGATGCCGCGCTCGATGATCAAGGCGTTCCTCGACATGGGCAGCCAGGTGCGCCACGCCTGGGGCATGACCGAGATGAGCCCGCTCGGCACGCTCGCGACGCTGAAGCCGCCGTTCACCGATCGCAGCGGCGAGGAACGGCTCGACATCCTGCAGACCCAGGGTTACCCGCCGTTCGGCGTCGAGATGAAGATCACCGACGATGCCGGCAAGGAGCTGCCGTGGGACGGCAAGACCTTCGGCCGCCTCAAGGTCTCGGGTCCCGCGATCGCCAAGGCCTATTTCCGCGTCGACGCCAATATCCTCGATGATGCCGGCTTCTTCGACACCGGCGACGTCTCGACCATGGACGAGCACGGCTACATGCGGATCACCGACCGCTCCAAGGACGTGATCAAGTCCGGCGGCGAATGGATCTCCTCGATCGACCTCGAGAACCTCGCGGTTGGCCATCCGGCGGTGGCCGAAGCCGCCGTGATCGGCGTCCATCACCCCAAATGGGACGAGCGGCCGCTCCTGATCGTGCAACTCAAGCAGGGGCAGAGCGCCACGCGCGAGGACATCCTGAAGTTCATGGACGGCAAGATCGCCAAATGGTGGATGCCCGACGACGTCGCCTTCGTCGATGGCATCCCGCACACCGCGACCGGCAAGATCCTGAAGACGGCGCTGCGCGATCAGTTCAAGGACTATACCTTCCCGACCGCCGCGGCGTGACGATTCACCCTCCCCTGGAGTGGGAGGGTCGGCTCACATTGAGCAAAGCGAGATGTGAGGCGGGGTGGGGTGATCTCTCCATTCGGGCAGTGCCCGTGCTGAGAGATCAGCGCATTCCATGCACGGCGATCCTCCCCCTCCGGGGGAGGATAAGAACACTGCCCAAATCCCTTGAATTCGCCGCAGGTCCGTGGTCTCACACGGTCATTGGCGGCGGCTGAGGTCGCCCGGGGACATCTCAACCGGCAGATATTTCGACGATGGCGCGCAGGTTTTCCGCTCCCTACCAGCAGGAGCCCGTGTCCGGTCTCGCCACCTGGTCGCGCAACCTCGCTATCTTCTCCGTCGTCGCGGTGGTGGTCTCGATCCTGATCGTCCGGTTCGGGTTCCTGGAGGTCAAGCCGGCGCTGGCGACCTTCTTCGGCGCGCTGGGCCTGGCCGGCCTGTCGATCCTGCTCGGGCTCGCCGCCTTCGCCGCGATCTGGCAGAACGGCACCCGCGGCATGGGCAGGATTCTGCTCGCGCTCCTGATCGACGCGGCGATTCTCGCCTACCCGGCGTACCTCATTTATCAGTACCGCAAGCTGCCGCGGCTCTACGACGTCACCACCGATCCGATCGACCCGCCGAAGTTCGAGGCGCTGGCGCGGCTGCGCACCGGGGAAGGCACCAATCCGGCCGCCTACGCCGGCCTCGCTTCGGCCGAGCGGCAGCGCGCGGCCTATCCGGATATCGAAACCGTCGAACTGGAAACCCCGGTCGACCGTGCCTATGAGCTGACCCTACGGTTGGTCAACCGCCGCAAATGGCTCGTCATCGACGCACGCGCGCCGCAGCCGCCGCGCCGGATCGGACGGATCGAGGCGGTGGCGCGCACGCCGATCATGGGCTTCCGCGAGGACGTCTCGATCCGGGTCACGCCTGATGACGAGGACTCGCGCGTCGATATCCGCTCCGCGTCGCGCTATTTCGACACCGATCTCGGCAGCAACGCCGCGCGGGTCAAGAAGCTGATCGAGGACCTCAACACCGCCGCCGAAAACGACAATTCGAAGCCGGCGAAGAAGGCGGCCCCGGTCGCGCCCAAGGCGCCGCCGGCGAAGACGGTGAAGAAATAGCCCCTATCCTCGTCATTCCGGGGCGCGCGCAGCGCGAGCCCTCAGGTGCGCAATTGCGCACCGGGGAATGACGAATGGAGGAAGGCCTCACACCATCCGGTACGTGCCGCCGATCACCGGATCGCCGTCGGTCGCCACGACGCCGCGCGCGACCAGGTCCTCCAGATGCGCCAGCACCGAATAACCGGCGGCATTGGCGAGCCGCGGGTCGAGCCCGATATAGATCGCCCGCACCATGGTCGGGATATCGGCCTCGCCCTTGCCGAGGCGGTGCAGGATCGAGGCCTCGCGCGCCCGGCGATGCCGCGCCAGGAAGCGGACGTAGCGCGGGCCTTCCGGGATCTCCGGGCCGTGGCCTGAGAAATAGAGCTGCTCGGGTCGCTGCTCCAGCCGTTCCAGCGAAGCCATGTAGTCGATCATCGACCCGTCGGGCGGCGCCACGATCGAGGTCGACCAACCCATCACATGGTCGCCGACGAAATTGATGCTGCGCTCGGTCCACGCGAACGCCAGGTGATTGGCGGTGTGGCCGGGGGTGGCGACCGCCTCCAGCGCGAAGCCCGCGCCCTCGATGACGTCGCCGTGCTTGACCTCGACATCGGGCCGGAAATCGCGGTCGGCGCCCGATTCCGGATTGTGCTTCTCGCTCTCGAAGCGCGGCCGCGAGGCACGGTGCGGTCCCTCGGCGTAGACAGGCGCACCGGTCGCGGCCTTGATCCGCGGCGTGTTCGGCGAATGGTCGCGATGGGTATGGGTGACCAGGATGTGGGTCACGGTCTCGCCCTTGACCGCCTCGAGCAGCGCCCTGGCATGGGCCTCGTCGTCGGGACCGGGATCGATGATCGCGACCTTGCCCTGCCCCACGATGTAGCTGACCGTGCCGGTGAAGGTGAACGGGCTCGGATTGTTGCAGAGGACGCGCCGGACGCCAGGGCGGACCTGCTCGACCACGCCGGGCTTCAGCGGGAAATCGCGGTTGAACGGGATGTCGTCGTTGTCGGCCATGGCTTTTGCCCGTGATATCCGGATTCTCTTTGCCCCCGTCATGCCCGGGCTTGTCCCGGGCATCTACGTCTTCCTTTGCGAGTCCCAAGACGTGGATGGCCGGGACAAGCCCGGCCATGACGGTGATTGGGTGCGGCGTGTCCTTACGAGAACGCCTGGATGCCGGTGATCGCGCGGCCGAGGATCAGCGCGTGGACGTCGTGCGTGCCCTCATAGGTGTTCACCGTCTCGAGGTTCGCGGCGTGGCGCATCACGTGATACTCGATCTGGATGCCGTTGCCGCCGTGCATGTCGCGCGCCATGCGGGCGATGTCGAGCGACTTGCCGCAATTGTTGCGCTTGACGATCGAGATCATCTCCGGCGCCATCTTGCCCTCGTCCATCAGGCGGCCGACGCGCAAGGAGGCCTGCAGGCCGAGCGCGATCTCGGTCTCCATGTCGGCGAGCTTCTTCTGCACCAGCTGGGTGGCGGCGAGCGGCCGGTTGAACTGCTTGCGGTCGAGCGTGTACTGGCGCGCGCGGTGCATGCAGTCCTCGGCGGCGCCGAGCGCGCCCCAGGAGATGCCGTAGCGGGCGCGGTTGAGACAGCCGAACGGACCCTTGAGGCCGGAGACGTTGGGCAGCAGCGCGCTTTCCGGCACCACGACGTTGTCGAGCACGATCTCACCGGTGATCGAGGCACGGAGCGAGAGCTTGCCGCCGACCTTCGGCGCCGACAGGCCCTTCATGCCCTTCTCGAGGATGAAGCCGCGGATCTGATTGTCGTGCGCGGCCGACTTGGCCCACACCACGAACACGTCGGCGATCGGCGCATTCGAAATCCACATCTTGGCGCCGTTGAGCTTGTAGCCGTCGGCCACCTTCTCGGCGCGGGTCTTCATGCCGCCGGGATCGGAACCGGCATCCGGCTCGGTCAGGCCGAAGCAGCCGACCCATTCGCCGGTCGCGAGCTTGGGCAGATACTTCTTGCGCTGGTTCTCGTCGCCATAGGCGTAGATCGGATACATCACCAGCGACGACTGCACCGAGTTCATCGAGCGATAGCCGCTATCGACACGCTCGATCTCGCGCGCCACCAGGCCATAGGCCACGTAGCTCGCATTGGCGCAGCCATATTCCTCGGGCAGCGTCACGCCGATCAGGCCGAGCTCACCCATCTCGTTGAAGATCTCGCGGTCGGTCTTCTCTTCCAGATAGGCCTTGGTGACCCGCGGCAACAGCTTGTCCTGCGCATAGGCCCGCGCGGTGTCGCGGATCAGGCGCTCGTCTTCGGTCAACTGATCGTCGAGCAGGAACGGATCATCCCACTGGAAGCTGGCCGCAGCCGGCTTGTCCTTGGCCTGGGGGCGCACGCTCATGAAACATCCTTTCGCATCGTCTATCGGAAATTGGCGGATAAATTAAAGCGCTATGCTGCCAAGCGCAATTGAATTGGGCGCATGCCGTCCCAGGGGCGACGCGCACGCATCGCGCCCGGAATGACCCGCATCAGACGTCGAACTTCTCGTTCGACACGATCTCGATGCCGAATCCGGACAAACCCTTGTAGTCGTGCACCGACGACGTCAGGTGCCGGATCGAGGTGATGCCGAGATCGCGCAGGATTTGCGCGCCGACGCCGACTTCGCGCCATTGCTTGTTGCGATCGGCTTCCGCGGACTTCTGCTCGCCCACCGGCTGGACCGGAACACCGGCAGCCCCGTCGCGCAGATATACCAGCACGCCGCGGCCGGCATCCTTGAAATGCCGCAACACGGCTTCCATCCGCGCCGGCCCGGTGAAGAGGTCCTTGACGATGTTGGGCTTGTGCAGCCGGGTCAGCACGTCCCGGCCGTCGCCGATGCCGTTGTAGACGAAGGCGGCATGCATGATCTCGTCGAACGGCGAGCGATAGGCGTAGCCCTGCAGCGGGCCGATCGGGCTTTCGGTGGTGAAGGTCGCGACCCGCTCGATCAGCTTCTCGCGGGCCTGGCGATAGGCGATCATATCAGCGATCGTGACGTGCTTGAGCTTGTGGGCGGCGGCGAATTTCGCGACCTGCTCGCCCTTCATCACGGTTCCATCGTCGTTCATCAGCTCGCTGATGACGCCGACCGGCGGCAGGCCCGAGAGCCGGCACAGATCGACCGCGGCCTCGGTATGGCCGGAGCGCAGCAGCACGCCGCCGTCGCGCGCGATCAGCGGGAAGATGTGGCCGGGGCGCGCAAAATCATTGGCGCCGGCATTGGGATTGGCGAGCGCGCGGCAGCAGGAGGCGCGTTCCTCGGCCGAGATGCCGGTGCCGCCATCGGGCTTGTAGTCAATCGAGACGGTGAAGGCCGTGGTGTGGTTGGACTCGTTGTGCGCCACCATCGGGTCGAGCCGCAGCCGGCGGGCGTCCTCGGTGGTGATCGGCGCACAGACAATGCCGGAGGTGTGGCGGATGATGAAGGCCATCTTTTCCGCCGTGCAGAACGACGCCGCGACGATCAGATCGCCCTCGCCTTCCCGATCGTCATCGTCGGTGACGACGACGAGTTCACCCTTCGCAAAGGCTTGCAGCACTTCCTGGATCGTATCGGCCATTGTCCTGACATCTCGCTATATGCAGGCAGTGGATTAGCCGGGTTCCGATGTCAGCGCCAGTATCATTATGCAACCCGCCATGCGTCCGGCAGGCACCGACCGGCAGGCATACCAGGCCGCTTCACCTCTCCCAAAGGGAGAGGTCGGATTGCATCGCCAGATGCAATCCGGGTGAGGGGTTGCATCCCTCGTGAGAGCCAAGCCCCCTCACCCGATTTGCTGCGCAAATCGACCTCTCCCCGATGGGGAGAGGTAAGGACAGCCTTGAGACTGGTGTTACGGCAGCACCTCGCGCCGGTCGCTGAGCTGGGCGTCCAGCTCGGCGCGCTTGTCGTCGAGCAGGCCGGCATCGGCCGCCTCGATCACCGAATAGAGCTCGCCGGCGTCGCTGAGCCGGGTCACCGTCACGTAATCGGCGCCGGCGGCGTAGAGATCATCGACGCCGGTCAAGAGATCGGCGGTGGCGACGATCCGCGCGTCCGGATTGAGGGCGCGGACGTGACGCACCAGCTTCTCATTGTCGGCGCCGACCAAGAGGAAATCCGGCACGCTCAGGATGATGATCTCGGCCTTGCCGATGCCGGCATGGACCAGGGTGTCGACATTGCTGATGTCGCCATAGATCACATGCATGCCGCGGTCGGACAGCGTGCGGAACACCAGCGGATTGAAGTCGATGACGCTGATCTGCTCGAGCAGCGACTGGTTCTGCCGCTCGATCTGGCTGATCAGCGCGCTCGCCGCCCGGAAAAAGCCCAGGATCACGATGCGCCTGATCTCGCCATGTCCGCTCTCGTGCCCGGCCTCGCCGCGTCCCTCGCCCTCCTGGTCGAGGTCGCGCAGCCCGATCCGCTTCAAGGGACCGATCAGACCGCGCACGATCTGATCGCTACGGCCCATCGCGAAGGTCGAGAGCACCGCCAGCACCACGAAGGCGAACGAGGCCGCATTCGCGGTCTCGGTGGCGATATGGTTGGCGGCGACGCCGGTCTGGATCACCACCAGCGAGAACTCGGAAATCTGCGCCAGGTTGATCGCCGGCAGCAGGCTGGCGCGGAGGCCCTGCTTCATCAGATAGAGCGGCGTGAAGGTCGTGACCAGGCGGCTCGCCACCGTGAAGGCCGCGATGACGAGCGCAAGCCAGATCACCGAGAGGCCGGGAATCGGGATCGTCATGCCGAGCGCGACGAAGAACAGCGTGATGAAGAAATCCCGGAGCGTCGTGACCTTGGCGGTGACGTCGAGTGCGTAGGGAAAGGTCGAGATCGAGACGCCGGCGACCAGCGAGCCCATCTCGCGCGACAGATGCAGCCGCTCGGCGATCTCGCCGATCAGGAAGCACCAGGCGAGCGCACCGAGCAGCACGAGCTCCGGCCGGCGCGCGATCTGGTGGAACAGCCGGGGCAGAACGTAGCGGCTCAGCACCAGCGCGGTCGCGACCAGCGCGGCGACGCGGGCGATCGACAGCAGAACGACGCTGACCTGCAGATTGTCGAGGCTCGGCTGCACCGCCAGGAACAGGATCGCGAAGATGTCCTGCAGCACCAGCACGCCGAGCGTGATCCGGCCCGGCAGCGTATCCAGCTCGCGCTTCTCGTAGAGCACCTTGACGATGATGACGGTCGAGGACAGCGCGCAGGCGACGCAGAGATAGATCGCGTCGAACTTGCCGCCGCCGATCGCAAGCCCGATTCCGGCAAAGAACGCGACGCCGATCAGGCAGCCGCCGATCAGCTCGCCGGCGCCGGCGAACAGGATGACCTTGCCGGCACGGATGATCTTCTTGAGGTCGATTTCCAGCCCGATCATGAACAGCATGAAGATCAGGCCGAGCTCGGAGATGACGCTGATCGACTCCTGGGACTTGACCCAGCCCATGCCGAATGGACCAATGAAAAAGCCGGCGATAAGGTAGGCCAGTATCAGCGGTTGCCGGGAGAAATGGGCAAGCAGCCCGAGCCCCCAGGCAAACAGGATACAGAGCGTGATATCACCGACTAGTTCATGCATGCGTCAAAGACTTCCTGTTGCCGCAACCTAGAGGGCCGGGCGTGAGGATCAACAGAGCAATGTGTCACATCCGCGCAGGCGGCATTTTTCTGGCAGTTTTGCTCTGCCTGCTCACCGTGCGCATGACAGAGGCGCTAGCACAATCCCCAGCAAGTATTGAACAAAATTTTGCGAACTCGCTGACAACGGTGCCATCGGAGGGGCTCACGGCGACAGGTGCATTCTACGTGCCGGTGTATTCCAGCGTGTCGATGAGCCAGGGCAAGCTCAGGGCCGATTTCTCGGTGACGCTCAGCGTGCACAACGCCTCCGAGACCAGGCCGCTGGTGCTGAAGCGGATCGCCTATTTCGACACATCAGGCAAGATGGTGGAGAGCTACCTCAAATCGCCGATCGCGCTAAAACCGTTTGCGACCGTCGAGGTCTCGATCGCCACGACCGATACCCGCGGCGGCACCGGCGCGAATTTCGTGGTCGATTGGGCCGCGGCCGGCGAGATCGCGGAACCTGCGGTCGAGGCTCTGATGGTCGGCAGCGTCGGCGCCGGGCACTACGCCTTCATCAGCCAGGGCCGTCCGATCAGGCTGACCGGCAAGAACTGAATTGAACTGACTTCACGGAAGGCCGCTTCCGGCGGGCCTTCTCAACGACAACAACACGGAGCGAAACGTCCATGTCCACCTCAGCCCAGTTCGACTTTGCACCCCTGCTCCCGGCCGGTCTACCTGCGCCGGCCGCGCGCTGGACCGGGCTCGCCAAATACAGCTTCGTCGGCGGCAACAACGATCCCGACCAGGTGCCGGTCGATGGACTGCTGGAAGCGGTCAATGCCGTGCTGAAGCGCGAGGGCAGGAATCTGGCGACCTACAATCTCGCGCACGGGCCACAGGGCTATTTGCCGTTGCGCCAGTTCCTGACCGAGAAGCTGAAGCGCGACGCCGCGATCACCTGCACGGCGGACGAGATCATGATCGTCTCCGGCTCGCTGCAGGCGCTCGACCTGGTCAATCAGACGCTGCTCGCCAAGGGCGATACCGTGCTGATCGAGCAGGAAACCTATCAGGGCTCGCTGAACCGGCTGACCCGGCTCGGCGTCAACGCGGTCGGCATTCCCCTCGACGGCGAGGGCATCCGGATCGATGCGCTGGCGGCTGCGCTCGCCGATCACAAGCGGCGCGGCGTCACGCCGAAATACATCTACACCATCCCGACGGTGCAGAACCCGACCGGCTCGATTCTCCCCGAGAGCCGCCGCACCGAGATGCTGAAGCTGTCGAAGGAATACGGCGTGCCGATCTTCGAGGACGATTGCTATGCCGATCTGATCTGGAACGGCGAACGGCCGCCTGCGATCTACGCCATGAGCACGCATGGCGGCGTGATCCATATCGGCTCGTTCTCGAAGTCGATTGCCCCGGCACTGCGGGTCGGCTTCATCGTCGCGCCGTGGGAGATCATGTCGCGGATGCTGCCGCTGAAGACCGATGCCGGTTCCGGCGCGCTGGAGCAGATGGTGCTCGCGGAATATTGCGCGCCGCATTTTGCGACCCACGTGCCGCGGCTGACCAAGGGCCTGCGCGCCAAGCTCGACACGCTGATGGAGGCGCTGAACGAGCAGTTCGGCACCTCGGCCGAATTCGAGGCGCCGAAGGGCGGCATCTTCCTCTGGGTCAAGTTGCCCGACAATGTCGACACGCTGAAGCTCTACCAGGCGGCGCTCGCCGCCGGCGTCTCGATCAATCCGGGACCGGAATGGTCGACCAGCAAGGCGCATTCCGGCAGCCGGCTGCGCCTCTGCTTCGCCAGCCCCTCGCACGAGCAGATCCGCGAGGGCGTCGCGGTGCTCGCGGAGGTGTGCCGCAAGGAGTTCGGCGTGCCCGCGCGCAGCAGCAATGTGGAGAAGCGCGGCTAGCCGTTCGCGTACGGCAAGATGGATTGCTTCGCTTCGCTCGCAATGACGGATGCCCTGTCCCCGTCATTGCGAGGAGCGCAGCGACGAAGCAATCCATGCCTCCGCTAGCTCGCCCCTACCGCACCGAAAACGGCGCCTGGTAGGGCCGACCGAACGGCACGCCGTTGACCACGGTCTGCACCGGCTTCAGCTGCAGATTGCCGTCGCGCTTGTTGTTGCGGGTGTCGACGAAGGTGACCGGCCCTTCGACGAGATCCATGATCGCGACATCGCCCGGCGCGCCGCGCTGCAGCGTGCCGATCTTCGGGGTGCGGTTGATGATCCGCGCCGGCACCGAGGTCGCCATCGCCACCACCTGATCCAGCGAGGAGCCCATCGCCAGGAACTTGCTCATCACGTTGGGCAGGAACGGAATGCCGGGCGAGTTGCCCGAGAAGACATGGATGTCGGAGGAGATCGTATCCGGCGTGCAGCCCGCGGGGATCGCGATCTCGGCCACGGTGAAATCGAAGCTGCCGCCGCCATGGCCGACGTCGAACAACACGCCGCGCTGCTTGGCCGCAAGCGCCGCCGGCAGCAGCTTGCCATCCTGCACGATGTTGGTGAAGGCACCCGACATGTTCGGCGCCCCGGAATAGGCGTGGGTGAGGATATCGCCCGGGCGCAGCAGATCGAGGATGTCGGACATCAACTCCTTGGTCTCGACGCCGCCGATATGCACCATCATCCGCGCCGGCCAGCCGCACATCTCGCAGGCCAGGATACCGCGCTTCAGCGGTTCGATGCCGTGCTTGAAGATGACGTTTTCCGACATCCGCACCTTGACGCCGATCAGGAAGTCCGGGTTCTCGGCGAGCGCCATCGCGCAGGCCTCGACCTGGGCGTTGTCGATGTTGTAGAGCTCGGCCACCGGGAAGGCCGACAGGCCGTTGTTGGCGATGTGGACGAAGGCGTAGATCCGCGCCCGCGACTGCGCCACGATGAAGCGGCGCAGCGCCGCGAGATTGTTGACGCCGGCATCGCCGGCCGAGACCACGGTCGTGGTGCCCTGGAATTGCACCAGCTCGTCGGCGGGAATGCCGATCGCCGATCCGTAAGGGTAGACGTGGCAGTGCAGATCGACGAGGCCCGGCATTACGAGTTTGCCCGACGCGTCGATGGTCTTGCTGGCACGCGCGGCGGGTATCTCTTCCTCGATCGCCTCGATGAAACCCCAGCGGATGCCGATGTCGCGCTTGCCGCGCAGCGACTGGCTGGGATCGATCACGTCGCCGCTCTTGATCACGAGATCGAACTTGTCGTCGGGCCCCATCGCCGCGGCAGCCGGCCCCGCGATGACAGCAGCAGCGGCCGATCCCGTACCCTTCAAGAAATCCCGGCGTGAAAATTCGCTCACGGCAACGTCCCCCCGAACATTGATTTTTGTGGCGCGATGATGCGTCGGACACGGTGGTTACGCAAGGCCACCTGAACAACCGTTCAGAAAACTCCGCCGGTTCCTGAGGAACGTTTCGATGCCTGCACGGTTTTCTCCCCGCATCATTTGAGGAGGATGAAATGAAAAAGATTGGTTTTGTTCTTGCGGCGATTGGTACGCTTGCGGTAGCCGTCCCGTCGATCGCGAGTGCCGAGACCGTCGTGATCAAGCGCGGCCATCATCATCACTGGGATCGTGGCTGGGGCGCGCGCGCCGAGTTTCGCCATGACCGTGGCTGGCATCGCGGCTGGCATCACGACCGTGACCGCACGGTTGTGATCAGGCGCGACCGCTACTAACGACCAACACAAACGAGACCGACACAACGGAAAATGGCTCCTCGCGGAGCCATTTTTTAATTCTACGTCTTGATCAGATGCTCGTCGGGCTCAATCCCACGCCGGTGCAAAGCCCGGATTGACGCAGCGCATGTCCTTGCGCAGCGCAGCGATCGCCTTGCGGTCTGCATCGTCGAGCTTGACCTTCAGGGCGTCGAGATTCGCCTGCTGGCTTTCGGCGCGCGAGGCCTTCGGTATCGCCGCAACACCGTCCTGGTCGAGGAGCCATTTCAGCGCCACCTGGGCTGCGGTCCCGCCATGCTTGCGGCCGATCTTCGCCAGCGTCTCGTCGGTCGCAAAGCGGCCCTGGGCCAGCGGACAATAGGCCACCAGCGGGATCGATTTCGCGGCAAGATATGTCCGCACCGCCGTCTGATCCAGCATCGCGTGATATTCGATCTGGTTGCAGGCGATCGGCGCCTTGATGTCCTCGACCACGGTCTTGAGCAGCGCGGTGGTGAAATTGGCGACGCCGATCGCGCGGACGCGGCCCTCCTGCTTCAGCTGCATCAGCGTCTCGAACACGGCGGCCAGCTTCATGCTCCGCGACGGCCAGTGCACCAGATAGAGGTCGACGTGATCGAGTTGCAGCTTGTTCAGGCTGGCGTCGAACGCCCTGCGGATCGCATCCGGCGCCAAATTCTCGTGCCAGACCTTGGTGGTGACATGCAGGTCCTTGCGCGCGACGTTGGAGGCCGCGATGGCCGCGCCGATCGCCTCTTCATTGCCGTACATCTCGGCGGTGTCGATGTGGCGGTAACCGAGCCCGAGCGCGCTCTCGACCGCCGTGCGGCAGGCATCGCCCTGCATGCGGAAAGTGCCGAGCCCGAGCTGCGGCAGGCTGATGCCCTGTGTCTGCAGATTGTCCATGGATAGCTCCTGACGCGTGGGACGCCGATGTCATCGACGACGTCACGCCAGCAAATCGGCTGAAGGGAATGAAATTGGCAGAACTGCCGATATCCAGTCTGCCCCCAAAGCGGGCTCGCGGGCAAGGCGCCCGCAATCAAGATGTCGCGACGGGGCTAGAGATCGCTCTAGATGTGCTGCGCCATGATCTGGCCGGGCCGTGCGTCCGGCCACGGCTCGATGTCGACCGACCAGAGATCGTGGTTGTCGACGTCCTTCAGCGTCACCGTCATCACGCCGGTCTTGCCGTCGATGTCGACGCGGCCGAAGAATTGCAGGCCGAAACATGGCGCGAGGTTGTCGCCCTGCTCGGCCGAGCAGCCCTTCTGGTAGATCGCCTTCGGGCCGAAGGTGTTGTCGAGCTCGCCAGGCGACCAGGTGCCGGCATGCAGCGGGCCGGAGACGAACTCCCAGAACGGCTCGAACTCCTGGTACACCGCGCGGTTCGGATCATAGTGATGCGCGGCGGTGTAGTGCATGTCGGCGGTGAGCCACACCATGTTGCGGACGCCGGCGCGCTTCATGAAGGACAGGAGATCGGCGATCTCGTGCTCGCGCCGCTCCGGCGGGCCATCGCCGAGCGCGACCGCATCCAGGCTGACGAGCCCGATCGGCAAGTCGGCCGCGATCACCTTCCATACAGCGTCCGACGCCACTAGCTCCCGCTTCAGCCAGGCGAGCTGGCTCGCGCCGAGAATGAACGCCTGGTCCGGATCGCCCTGCTTGTTCCAGCTGCAATCGCGGTAGGAGCGCATGTCGATGATGAAGACGTCGAGCAGCGGCCCGTAGGAGATCTTGCGATAGACCCGGCCGTCGCGTTCCGGCATCAGCCGCATCGGCATGAATTCGTGGAAGGCGCGGCGCGCCCGCGCCACCAGGCGCGAGCTGCCGTCCGCATCGTAGCCGGTCGCGTCGGCGGTGCCGATCGGCGACCAGTCGTCGGCCACCTCGTGGTCGTCCCACTGCGCGAACATTGGCACCTCGGCATGGAAGGCGCGAAAATGCTCGTCGAGCCAGTTGTATCTGTAGTTGCCGCGAAACTGTTCGAGGCTGTGCGCGACGACGGATTTTTCCTCGGTGACGATGTTGCGCCAGACCTCGCCGTTCGGCAGCGCCTGCTCCGAGGGCACCGTGCAATCGGCATAGATGTGATCGCCGGAGTGGATGAAGAAGTCCGGGCGTTCGTTCAGCATGGTGCGATAGCTACGCAGGCCGCCGCGCGCGGGGTCAATGCCCCAGCCCTGTCCGACGACGTCGCCGGACCAGACGAACGACACCGAACGGCGGTCGGCCGGCGCGGTGCGGAAGTGCCCGATCCGTCGTTCGCCTGAGACGCCGTCGCGGTCCTCGAAGCCGACGCGATAGAACAGGTCCTGGCCCGGCGGCAGGCCATCGAGCAGCAGCTTGGCGGTGAAGTCGCGCTCGGGCAGCGCATCGGCGGTCGCGGTGCGCAGGATGGTGGCGAAGCTCTCGACCGCGGCGCATTCGATGCGCATCCGCGCCGTGCGATTGGCGCGGGCCCAGATCACAGCGGAATCGCTTGCAACGTCGCCGGACTGGATGCCCGCGATCGCGGGCCGATCCGCCGCGCGGCTCAGATAGGGCCTCGCCAGTGCGCCCAATCCCGCCAGCGCGGCCGTGGACGCCGAGCGCACCAGAAGCTGACGCCTTGTGAGGCCTCGCCGCCTCGCGGAGATCGCTGTCGGCATTCAGTAACCTTCGTCGAATCCTGACGAGGGTTTTGCCTGCGCCGTTTGACTCCGGACTTACAGTTTCTTGACTCTGCGCCGACGGTTTTGCGACGGCGGGATGACTCCCGTCATTGCGAGGAGCGCCAGCGACGACGCAATCCATCGCTCAGCACATGCCGAAGCATGGATTGCTTCGCTACGCTCGCAATGACGAATGGGACGAGGTGAGGCCCCTCACCGCTGCCAGTTGCAGATTCCGCCTGTGCGGCAGGGCCAGGTCTGGATACGGGTGTCGCGGGCTTCCGCATCGAGCGGGTTAGAGTGCCGCCGCGCCAGCTTAGCGCGGGCGGGGACGCGCGCGACCGTGCGCTTTCGCTCGGGCGCCGTCACGCGGGTGGTCCGCACCGGCTTCCGCCGCTCGACCTTCGGCTCCTCGACCTGCGGCTCGACGGCTGCATGCTGATCGGGGCCGTGGTCGGCCTTCGCCTCGACTGGAACAGGCTCGAACTGCGCCGGCGGGCCGAGCGGCTTCGGCGACAGCACGGCGCGGGAGAGGTCGAGGCTGAAGAACTCGCTCGGCCGATACTCGTCAGCCAACGCCACGCCGCCCAAAGCCAGGCACGCGGTACAAACAGTTGCAACGAAAGCGCTTTTCAGGACCGTCAAAAGGGCCTCCTGAAATCACTCGAACAGAACAGCCATCATGTAGGGACCCGGCCGCGCGAATCCAGCCGCTGCGGCCAGCAGGGTTACTGGTCAACCAAGGCAACAGCGGAAAGTTCCCCTGCCGCCTGGAGCCCCGTTCCGATGGAATCGGAACGGCGCTATGGGTTCTGTTCGGACGCGTTTTCTTCGCGAACCGGTAGCCACGTCGCTCGAAAACGCTTTGGCCTATTCCGCCGCCTGCGCCAGCGGCTGGCCGATCGCACGCTCCAGCCGCGCGCACTCGGTGCGGTAGCGGGCGACGTTGGCTTCCTTGATGTGGCCATAGCCGCGCACGAGGTCCGCAGCCTTCGCCAGCGCCACGAGGCGCGGCAGGTCGAGCGGCTTCCTGCCGTCGAGATGACGCAGGATCATCGCCGAATACTCGACCGGCAATGCGCGCTCCATCTTGCGCTCGGCGGTGTAGCCGAAGATGTCGAACGCGGTGCCGCGCAAGCCCTTCAGCCCCGCCAGCAGGCCGAACGCCTTGAAGATCCACGGCCCGAATTCGCGCTTCTGCAAGCGCCCGGTGACGGGATCGCGCTGCGCCAGCAGCGGCGGCGCCAGCAGGACCTTCAAACCGGAATTGCCCTCGAACTGCTCCCTCAAGGCCTTCGCAAACTCGCCATCGGAATAGAGCCGCGCGACCTCGTATTCGTCCTTGTAGGCCATCAGCTTGAACAGGCCCTTTGCAAACGCCTCGGTCAGGTCCTGCGAGCCCGGCGCGGCGGCGGCTTCGGCCGCGCGGACGCGCGCGACGTCGTCGAGATAGCGCTTGGCGTAAGCCGCGTCCTGATAGTCGGTGAGGATCTTGGCGCGGAACGCGATCGCCTCGTCGAGCGTCTTCTTCGCTGGAGCGGCACCCGCGGTCTTGAAGCGTGCGGCGCTGACCACGCGTTGCAGATCGTGCGCGGCAAGCCGGCCCCACGAGAACGCGGTCTTGTTCATCTCGATCGCGGCGCCGTTGAGCTCGATCGCCTTCAGGATCGCCTCGACCGACAGCGGGATCGCACCGCGCTGGAACGCAAAGCCGAGCATGAAGGCGTTGGTGGCAATGCTGTCGCCCATCAGCGCGGTCGCCAGCCCCGTCGCATCGAGGATGTCGAGATCGTCGGGCCGAACCGCGCCGTTCAGCGCATCGCGCATCGAGCTGGCCTCGAAATCGATATCGGGATCGATCACGAAGCTCGCGGTCGGCAGCAGGTCGGCATTGACGACGGCACGGGTGACGCCGCGCTCCGCGCGGCTCAGCGCCGGCACGCTGGTGGCGACCACGAGATCGCAGCCGAGGATCAGATTGGCGTTGCCAGGCGCGATGCGAACCGTGGTCAGCATGTCGGATGCCGGCGCAAGCCGGACATGGCTCATGACCGCGCCGTTCTTCTGCGACAGGCCGGTGAAGTCGAGCGTCGAGCAGGCGAGCCCCTCGGCATGCGCGGCCATGCCGAGCAGCGCGCCGATGGTGATGACACCGGTGCCGCCGATACCGGTGATCAGGATGTTGTAGGGGGCCGTCAGTGCGCTCGCAGCCGGCGTCGGCAGGTCTGCGAACAGGGCCTTCGGATCGGCGGCGGTGCGGTCCGCCTTGCGCAGCTTGGGATCCTGCACCATCACGAAGCTCGGGCAAAAACCCTCGATGCAGGAGAAATCCTTGTTGCAGTTCGACTGGTCGATGCGGCGCTTGCGGCCGAGCTCGGTCTCCAGCGGCTGCACCGAGACGCAGTTCGAGGCGACCGAGCAGTCGCCGCAGCCTTCGCAGACGCGCTCATTGATGAAGACACGCTTGGCCGGATCGGGAAACAGCCCGCGCTTGCGGCGGCGGCGCTTCTCGGCGGCGCAGGTCTGGTCGTAGATCAGGACGGTGAGGCCCTCGATCTCGCGCAGGGTGCGCTGCACGGCGTCGAGCTCGCGGCGATGGTGGATGGTGGCGCCGGACGGGAAGTAGTTGGCGGGATATTTGTCCGGATCGTCGGAGACAATCGCAAGCTTCTTGGTGCCCTCCGCCCAGACCTGGTGCGCGATCTGCGACACCGTGAAGCCGCCTTCGGCCGGCTGACCACCGGTCATCGCAACCGCGTCGTTGTAGAGGATCTTGTAGGTAATATTGACGCCGGCAGCCGCTGCCGCACGCAGTGCCAACAGACCGGAGTGCGTGTAGGTGCCGTCGCCGAGGTTCTGGAACACGTGCTGTTCGCTGGTGAACGGCGCCTGCCCGATCCAGCTCACGCCCTCCGCGCCCATATGCGAGATGGTCTGCGTGTTGCGGTTCGGCACCGACAGCGCCATGCCGTGACAGCCGATGCCGGCCATGGCGCGGCTGCCCTCGGGAATCTTGGTCGACGAATTGTGCGGGCAGCCCGAGCAGAAATACGGCGTGCGCGACAGCTTCGCGGCGCCCGTGCCCTCGGCCGGGCGATCGAACGCCTCGAGTTTTGCCAGCCGCTGCTCCAAGAGCGGGCTGCGATGGCCGAGCTTGCGCAGTCGCGCCACCACGGCCGCGGCGACCATGGTCGGCGTCAATTCGCCCTCGCTCGGCAGCAACGGCGCGCCGCTCTCGTCGCGCTTGCCGACCACCGAGGGACGCCTCGCAGCGTCCATGTTGTAGAGGATGCGGACCAGCTGGTCCTCGATGAAGCCGCGCTTCTCCTCGACCACCAGCACGTCCTGCAAGCCTTCGGCGAAGGCGCGCGCGCCGCGCGCTTCGAGCGGCCAGGTCAGCGCCACCTTGTAGATGCGCAGGCCGAGCGCCTGCGCCTCGGCGTCGGTGATGCCGAGATCGGCGAGCGCCTGGCGTAGATCGAGATAGGCCTTGCCGGTCGCCATGATGCCGAGCCGCGCCGGCTTGGAATCCAGCACGATGTGGTCGAACCGGTTGACGCGGGCGAAGGCCGCGACCGCCTCCATCTTGGGCCCGTGCAGCCTGCGCTCGGCGTCGAGCGGCGGATCCGGCCAGCGGATCGCGAGCCCGTCCGGCGGCATTTCGAAATCGTCCGGCGTGATGATCTTGATGCGATCGGGATCGCTGACGATCGACGCCGAGCTTTCCACCGTCTCGGAGATCGCCTTGAAGCCGACCCAGCAGCCGGAAAAGCGCGACAGCGCGAAGCCGAGGATGCCGAGGTCGAGATAATCCTGCAGCGTCGCCGGATTGACCACCGGCATCAGCGCCGAGGCGAACACCTGCTCGCTCTGATGCGCGAGCGTGGACGATTGGCAGCCGTGATCGTCACCGGCCAGCGCGATCACACCGCCGTTCGGCGAGGTGCCGGCCGAATTGGCGTGCTTGAGCGCATCGAGCGAGCGGTCGACGCCCGGGCCCTTGCCGTACCAGATTCCGAACACGCCATCGACCTTGGCGCCGGGGAACATGCCGACCTGCTGGCTGCCCCACACCGCGGTCGCCGCCAGATCCTCGTTGAGGCCGGGAACGAAGGCGATGTCGTGTTCCCTGAGGAAGGATTTCGCCCGCCACAGCGCGTGGTCGTACATGCCGAGCGGTGAGCCACGGTAACCGGAGATGAAACCGGCGGTGTTCAGCCCGTGCGCACGGTCGCGTTCGCGCTGCAACATGGGCAATCGGACCAGCGCCTGGGTACCGGAGAGGAAGATTCGTTTCGTATCCAACCGGTACTTGTCGTCCAGTCCAACTTCCATCAACGCCATCAGTTTCCCCGTCAGTCAAACGCCGGTCCGAACCGGTCTCATTGTTTGATCTTGCGCATGATCATGCATCAGCATGCACTGATTTTGTTATGCATGAACAGCCCCGTTCCATGGCCGCAGCACATATCTCATGTTGCGCATGCGAGGGCTTGTTGCTCTACGAGGCCTTGTTGCTCTGCGAGGCCCTTGTTGCTCTGCGAGGCTTGCCGAACCCCGACATCTTTGAAACGGTGGCGCGCAAAGGGAGACCAAGGATGATTACAGTCGAATCCGCGTTCACGACGGAAGTCGTGGAGAAGGACAATCTGCTGGCGGGTCCCTGGCGCAGCCCGAAGCAGATGCTGCAGGCCCAGACCTACGACTCCCACGCTTCGATCCACGACGATGCCACCGCGCAGAAGCTCGGCTTCCGCGGCGGCACGATCGAGGGGCCGACCCATTTCAGCCAGTTCGCCCCGCTCGGCGAGCGGATCTGGGGCCGCGCCTGGTTCGAGACCGGCTGCCTGTCGGCGCATTACCGCAACCCGGTGTTCGAAGGCGAGGAGGTGCAGGCCCGGATCGAGAAGCCGCAGCCGGGCCAGACGGTTTGCGCGATCGGCATGATCAAGCGCGACGGCACCGAGATCCTGCGCGGCACCGCCTCGATCGATGGCGACGGCACCGAGACGGCGCTGAGCCATCGGCTCGGCGAATTGAAGCCGTTGACCGATCCAGTCATCCTCGCCGACATCAAGGTCGGCATGAAGACGCCCCGGCAGGCGATCAAGATGGATTTCGACCAGAACATGGGCGATCTCTACCCGTTCTCGCTGGCCGACAAGCTCAAGGTGATCACCGAACCCTCGGATGGCTACTACGCCCAGGAGCACAATCCGTGGGGCCGCGCCATCATCCCGATGGAGATGCTGAGCGTGTTGTTCCAGTACCGTGCACGCGAGGACCGGTTGCCGGTCCGCGGCCCGGCCGTCGGGCTGTTCGCCGACCAGGAGATCCGGCTGCTGCGCGGGCCGCTGTTCCCGGGCGAGACCTATTGGGTCGAGCGCGAGGTCGTGGCGCTCTCCGGCAGCAAGCGCACCGAGAGCATGTGGGTGCGCTCGACCGTGTTCGATGCCGACAACGGCGTGGTCGCGACCATGCTGCTGAACGGCGCCAGCATGAAGGACTCCTACGCCAACTACGCCAGCGAACATAAGGCACTCTACGGCTGAAGCGCTAGAGCATGATCCGGAAAAGTGCGAAGCGGTTTCCCCCGCGACAAACGCCAAAGGCGTTTGCGCGGAGATCATGCCCAAACGATAAACCAAAGCGCGATGACGATTTCTCATCGCGCTTTAGCCGCATCTTCCGCAAGCCGCCGAGCCAAGGACAACAACAATGGCCCGCCTGCCCTATCTCGAAGCCGACCAGGTCGCCCCCGAATATCGCGACATGCTCAAGCGCAACACCAATCTGCACAAGCTGCTGGTGAACTCGCCGGACATGGCGCGGGCCTTCAACGGCATCGGCGGCTACATCCGCTTCAAGAGCAAGCTCGATCCGCGGCTGCGCGAGCTCGCGATCCTGCAGGTCGGCTGGCTGGAGAAATCGGAATATGAGTTCACCCACCATGTGAAGATCGGCAAGGAGTTCGGCGTCACCGACGAGGACATCAAAGGCCTGATCGCGGAGACCGACGGCAAGCCATCGCAGCTCGAGCCGCTGGCGAAAGCAATCCTCAGGGGCGCCCGCGAGATGGTACGCGAGCTTGCGATGTCGGATGCGACCTTCGCCGAGATCAAGCAGCATCTGTCCGACGAGCACATGACCGATCTGGTGCTGACGATCGCGTTCTACTGCGCCGTGGTGCGCGTGCTGGCCACCATGCAGATCGATAACGAGCCCACCTACAAAGAGGTGCTGCAACAGTACCCGTTACAGGGAGTGAAGTGACATGCGCCTGCAAGATCGCGTCGCCATCGTCGTCGGCGCCGGCCAGAGCCCCGGCGAGGGCATCGGCAACGGCCGCGCCACCGCGCTGACCTTCGCGCGCGAAGGCGCCAAGGTGCTGTGCGTCGATCACAATCTGGCGTCGGCGCAGGAGACCGTCGACCTGATCGCGGCCAAGGGCGGCACCGCGACCGCCTTCAAGGCCGACGTGACGAAGAACGCCGGCATCGAGGCGATGGTGGCGGATGCGCATGGCCGCTGGGGCAGTGTCGATATCCTGCACAACAATGTCGGCGTCAGCCTCTCCGGCGGCGATGCCGAACTGCTCGACATCACCGAGGAGGCGTTCGACCGCTGCGTCGCGATCAATCTGAAGAGCTGCATCCTCGCCGCCAAGCACGTGATCCCGATCATGCGCGCGCAGCAGCGCGGCTCGATCATCAACATCTCGTCGATGGCCGCGATCACGACCTACCCTTACGTCGCCTACAAGGCAACCAAGTCGGCGATGATCGCCTTCACCGAACAGCTCGCCTACCAGAATGCGCAATACGGCATTCGCGCAAACGTGATCCTGCCGGGGTTGATGAACACACCGATGGCAGTGGACACGCGCGCACGCGAATTCAAGAAGAGCCGCGCCGAGGTCGAGGCCGAGCGCGACAGCAAGGTTCCGCTGCGCCACAAGATGGGCACCGGCTGGGATGTCGCCAACGCCGCGCTGTTTCTCGCGTCAGACGAAGCGAATTTCGTGACCGGTGTCACGTTGCCGGTCGATGGCGGCGCGAGCGTGCGACGTGGTTAATCGAGGTGATTAACCTGTGTGACTATTCGGGATTAATCTCTGTGACGAAATCACGCGTTATTGCGCCGCAATGATTCGAAAAAATTGAAGTATTCCAATGACACGGCGATGTGACGACGCGTCCACATAAATCGAAATCCTGACTCGTTGTGGTCGCACGAAATTCATCTGCGCTCTGTATCTCGCACGCCAAGAACTTCTGGAGTGCCTGAACCGATGAGCGAAGAATTCGAACTCAGACCCGATCAGTGGGATGCGCTGAAAGCGCTGCGGGCTCCCGCAGCAAACCCTTCACGGCTGAACCGGTTCGCCGTCGAGAGCCTGATCACGCTCGGCTACGTCGCCGTGCGCGGCGATTCGTTCGAACTGACGCCCGCGGGCCGCAAGGTGCTGGTCCGCGGTTCGTCACTCTTGCTGCTCGATATCGCAGCCTGATTCCCTTCAAACTGACACGAGGCTTACACACGCGGCATCATGCCGCGTGTGCTTTTCCAGGGATCGTCGCCTCGCCGTGCTGGGTCAGCGGCTTCATGCCGGTCAGCGTGCGCAGCAGCACATAGAACACCGGCGTCAAGAACAGACCGAACACCGTGACGCCGATCATGCCGGAGAACACCGCGACGCCCATCGCGCGCCGCATCTCCGAGCCCGCGCCGGTCGACAGCACCAGCGGCAGCACGCCCATGATGAACGCCATCGACGTCATCAGGATCGGCCGCAGCCGCAGCCGGCTCGCCTCGATCGCGGCCCTGATCGGTGAACGCCCGGCGAATTCGAGCTCGCGCGCGAATTCGACGATCAGGATGGCGTTCTTGGCCGACAATCCGACCAGCACGATCAGGCCGATCTGGGTGAAGACGTTGTTGTCACCCTTCGACAGCCAGACGCCGAACATCGCGGCCAACAGGCCCATCGGCACGATCATGATGATCGAGAGCGGCAGCGCCAGGCTCTCATAGAGCGCGGCGAGCACCAGGAACACCAGCAGGATCGCCAGCGGAAACACCCAGATTCCGGAATTGCCGGCGATGAACTCCTGATAGGTCAGGTCGGTCCATTCGAAAGCGAAACCGGGCGGCAGCGTTTCGGCTGCGATCCGCGTCGCCGCTTCCTGCGCCTGGCCGGACGAATAGCCGGGCGCCGCGGCGGCGTTGATGTCGGACGACAGGAAGCCGTTGTAGCGGATGGCACGTTCCGGACCGGCGCTCTGGCGGACCTTCAGCAAGGCCGACAGCGGCACCATGTCGCCGGACGACGAGCGCACCTTCAACTGCCTGATGTCGTCGGCCCGCGCGCGGAACGGCGCGTCGGCCTGCACATAGACCGAATAGGTGCGGCCGAATTTGTTGAAGTCGTTGACGTAGTAGGAGCCGAGATAGATCTGCAGCGTGTTGAAGACCTCCGTCACCGGCACGCCGAGCTGCAACGCCTTGGTGCGGTCGATGTCGGCGAACAGCTGCGGCACGTTGACCTGGAAGCTCGAGAACACGCCGGCGATCTCCGGCGCCTTCTGCATCGCCGCCATGAACGCCTTGGTCGCGTCATTCAACGCCTCATAGCCGAGGCCGGCACGATCCTCGATCTGCAGCTTGAAGCCGCCGATGGTGCCGAGGCCGTTGACCGGCGGCGGCGGGAACATGGCGATGAAGGCGTCCTGGATGCCGGCGTACTTCTTGTTGAGTGCTGCCGCGATCGCCGGACCCGAGAGCGACGGATCCTTGCGCTCGTCGAACGGCTTCAAGGTCGAGAACACGATACCGGCATTGGAGGAGTTGGTGAAGCCGGAGATCGACAGGCCGGGAAAGGCCACCGAGCTCTCGACACCGGGCTGGGTCAGCGCGATGTCGCTCATCTTGCGGATCACTTCCTCGGTGCGATCGAGCGTCGCGCCGTCAGGCAGCCGCGCGAAGCCGACCAGGTACTGCTTGTCCTGGCCCGGCACGAAGCCCGACGGCACCTGCTTGAACAGCACGCCGGTGAGGCCGATCAGGAGCACGTAGAGGCCGATCACGACGGCCTTGCCATAGATCACCTTGGTGACGGTGCGGCCGTAGTTTTCGGACGACCTGGTGAAGACCTTGTTGAAGCCGCGGAAGAACCAGCCCAGCGATCGTTCCATGACCCGGGTCAGCCAGTCCTTCGGCTCGTGATGCCCCTTCAGCAGCAGCGCCGACAGCGCCGGCGACAGCGTCAGCGAGTTGATCGCCGAGATCACGGTCGAGATCGCGATCGTCAGCGCGAACTGCTTGTAGAACTGTCCGGTGAGGCCGGAGATGAAGGCGAGCGGCACGAACACCGCAATGAGCACCAGCGCGATCGCGATGATCGGGCCGGACACTTCGCGCATCGCCTGGTTGGTGGCGTCGCGCGGCGACAGGCCGGATTCGATGTTGCGCTCGACGTTCTCGACCACGACGATGGCGTCGTCGACCACGATGCCGATCGCCAGCACCAGGCCGAACAGGCTGAGCGCGTTGATCGAGAAGCCGAACACATGCATCACCGCGAAGGTGCCGACGATCGACACCGGGACCGCGATCAGCGGAATGATCGAGGCGCGCCAGGTCTGCAGGAACAGGATCACGACCAGCACGACGAGCGCGATCGCCTCGAGCAGCGTGTGGATCACGGCCTCGATCGAGGAACGCACGAATTGCGTAGGATCGTAGACGATCTGGTACGACACGCCTTCCGGCATGTTCTTCTTGATCTCGGCCATGGTGGCGCGGACGTGGTCGGAAATCTCGAGTGCGTTCGACCCCGGCGCCTGGAAGATCGGAATCGCGACCGCCTGCTTGTTGTCGAGCAGCGAGCGCAAGCCGTACTCGGAAGCGCCGAGCTCGATGCGGGCGACGTCGCGCAGCCGCACCACCTCGCCGGCCGAGCCGGTCTTGACCACGATGTCGCCGAACTGCTCCTCTGTCGACAGCCGGCCCTCGGCGTTGACCGAGAGCTGGAGGTCAAGGCCCTTGACGCTGGGCGAGGAGCCGACCACGCCGGCGGCAGCCTCGACGTTCTGCGCCTGGATCGCGCGGACCACGTCGCTTGCGGTCAGCGCATGCTCGGCGGCCTTCTGCGGGTCGACCCAGACCCGCATCGAATAGTCGCCGGCGCCATAGAGCTGGACGTCGCCGACGCCGTCGATCCGCGCCAGCCGGTCCTTGACGTTGAGCACCGCGTAGTTGCGCAGATACGTCATGTCGTAGCGATTGTTCGGCGACAGCAGATGCACGACCATGGTGAGGTCGGGCGAGCTCTTCTTGGTGATGATGCCGAGTTGGCGCACCACGGCCGGCAGGCGCGGCTCGGCCTGCTGCACGCGGTTCTGCACCAGCTGGGTGGCCTTGTCGGGGTCGGTGCCGAGCCGGAACGTCACCGTCAGCGTCATCGCGCCGTCGGTGGTTGCCTGGCTCGACATATAGAGCATGCCCTCGACGCCGTTGATCTGCTCCTCGATCGGCGTTGCCACCGTCTCGGCGATCACCTTCGGATTGGCGCCGGGATAGGTCGCGCGCACCACGACCGACGGCGGCACCACGTCGGGATATTCCGAGATCGGCATCGCCACCAGCGAGATCAGGCCGGCCAGGAAGATCAGGATCGATAGCACACCGGCGAAGATCGGCCGGTCGATGAAGAATTTTGAGAGATTCATGGCTCCGCCCCCGCGTGCAGCGCCTAGCGCTGCACGACGTGCTGGTTGGTTTCAGTGGATGCCTGCTGCATGCCGCGCGCGCCCATCTCGGCGACTTCCATCTTCAGAAGTGCGCCGGGACGCACGCGCTGCAGGCCGTTGACGACGATGCGGTCGCCGGATTTCAGGCCGGCGGTGACGATCCGCAGGCCGTCGACCGCGCCGCCGAGCGTGACGGAGCGATAGACGGCGCGGCTGTCATCACCGACCAGCATGACGAACTTCTTGTCCTGGTCGGTGCCGACCGCGCGCTCGTCGATCAACACCAGCGTCTGCTGCTTGGGCTGGCCCATGCGCACGCGGGCGAATTGGCCGGGGATCAGCCGGCCGTCATCGTTCTTGAACACGGCGCGGACGCGGATCGTGCCGCTCTGCCCGTTGACCTGGTTGTCGATCAGCTGGATGTGCCCCTTGGCGCTGAGGCCGCCCGACGTCACCATGTCGACCGGGATCTGGTCGAGATTGCCCCGCTTGCCGGAGGCATCCGCGATCGAGTTCAGCGCGCGCAGCACCACTTCCTCGTCCGCATCGAAGCTCGCATAGATCGGATTGACCGAGACCAGCGAGGTCAGGACCGGCGACGAGGTGCCCGCCGCGACGAGATTGCCGACCGTCACCTCGATCCGGCCGACCCGGCCATCGACCGGCGCGCGGACCTCGGTGTAGTCGAGATTGAGCTTCGCGGTCTGCAGCGCGGCTTCGGCGGCCTTGACGTTGGCGACCGCCTCGCGATTGGCATTGTCGCGCTGGTCGAAATCGCGCTTGGTGACGATGTTGTTGCCGACCAGCTGCGCGCCGCGCTCGACCTCGCTCGTGGTGAACACGACGCGGGCCTTGGCGGCCTCGAGCTGGGCCTGGGCGCGGTCGACCTCGGCCGTGTAGGGCGCGGGATCGATCTTGAACAAGATGTCGCCGGACTTCACCAGCGCGCCCTCGGTGAAGTTGGTCGACAGGATCGCGCCCGCCACCCGCGGCCGGAGCTGGACGCGGTCGACGGCCTCGAGCCGACCCGAGAAGTCATCGAACAGGGTGGTTGGCCGTGGCTGGATCACGGCGACCGTGACCGGAACCGCCGGCTCGGGGGCGGCCGCGGTGGCGGTCGCCTGGGCGGCATGGAAATAGTGACCGGTCGCGATCGAACCGGCCACCGCGAGGGCGCCAAGGATCACGACACCGCCGACGACGCGTCGGAAACGGCCGGAACGGGGATTTTGGGTTGACGAGGGCATTCACGCGCTCCAGATATCTGTAGTGTTCACTACAAATGTGGAGCTAGACGCCGGTTCGCAAGATACTTATGTATCGAGCACTACGAATTATTATCTCATTCATGGGGAAATGGGAAGTCGCGGGAAAAACATCACGTGCAACAAGAGGATAAGCCAGGGACAATCCGACATAGAAACGGGCCCCGGCTTACGGAGTAACGAGAAATGGGAATGGGACGCCCCCGCGCTTTCGACGCGGACGCCGCTTTGGACCGGGCCATGGACGTGTTCTGGCGCCACGGTTACGAGGGCGCGACGATCGCGCAGCTCACCGAGGCGATGAGCATCAATCCGCCGAGCCTCTACGCCGCCTTCGGCAGCAAGGAAGGCCTGCTGAAGGCTGCGCTCGACCGTTACACCGAAAAGCGCGACGCCTGGATGGACAGGGTGGTCGATGCCCCGACCGCGCACGAGGTGGCCGAGCGCTTTCTGATGGAGCATGCGGACGCCCAGACCGACCCGGCCAACCCGCCCGGCTGTCTGCTCGTCCAAGGGGGCCTGGCCTGCGGCACCGGCTCGGAGAACGTTCCGTTTGAACTGGCGGCGCGTCGCACCCGCACCGAGGACCAGTTGCGCGAACGCTTCGTTCGCGCCAAGGCCGAAGGTGACCTCGGCGAGAGCGTCGATCCAGCCACGCTAGCGCGTTATCTGTCCGCGGTGACATCAGGAATGTGCGTGATGGCCTCCTCGGGCGCCGACCGCGAGGCGCTGCGCGAGATCGCGGCGGTGTCGCTGAAGGCGTTCGAGGAACAGACGAAGGGCTGAGTCACCCTTGGCGTCACCACATCGTCTGGCGCGCGCGCTCCGGCCATTCGCGATCGTACTTTTCTCCACCGACCGTGTGCTCGCTCATCTCGGCGAGAATCTGGCCCGGCGTCGGCAAGGTCTTCGGATCGACCTGCTTGTCCGGATTCCAGAGCTCGGAGCGCACGATCGCGCGGGCGCACTGGAAGTAGATCTCTTCGACGTTCATCACGATGACCGTGCGCGGCGCCTTGCCTTCCATCTTGAAGGAGGCGAGCAGCTCCGGCTCGGCCGTGACATAGGCGCGGCTGTTGACGCGCAGCGTGCTGCCCGAACCCGGAATCAGGAACAGCAGCCCGACGCGGGGATCGCGCACGATGTTACGCAGCGAATCGCAGCGGTTGTTGCCGCGGCGATCCGGCATCATCAACGTCTTCGCATCATGGATACGCACGAAGCCCGGCAGGTCGCCGCGCGGCGAGCAATCGAGCCCCTCGGGGCCGGAGGTCGCAAGCGACACGAATGGCGACTTCTCGATGAGCACACGATAGAGCGGCGTCACGTGATCGGCGACCTTCACGGTCGACGCGTCGTTCGGGAAACCGTAGATCGCCTCAAGCTGCTCGATCGTAGAGATCACCGACATCAGTGCTGTTCTCCTTTGTGGCTCGTCGTCACTACTCGTCCCAGCGTTCGCCCTTGATGATGCGGACAAGCTGTCGCGCGTGGTATTCGGCGGTGCCGGAATTGACGATGGTGAAATCGGGCGTCGAGGTGCTCTCTTCGACGGTGCGGGCCAGCCGCTGCGCGAGCAGGCCGTCGCTGCTGCGCGCCCGCGCGGCCAGCCGCGCCGCCAGCACGTCCGGCGGCGCCGTAACCGACACCACGATGGGATTGGCATAGTTGCGCCGCGCCGCCGCGATCACCGTGCGCGAGACATTCGCGATCACGGTGCGCCCGGCGCGGATCTCGTCGTTGATCGCCCGCGACAGCGCGTAGCGATGGCCGTGCGCTTCCCAGTGCATCGCATAGTCGCCGCCGGCGGCTGCGCGCTGGAAATTCTCCGCGCTGACCTCTTCATTGTCTTCCGACACCGAGGCCTGGCGGGTGATCAGGCGGCGGGGAAACACGACGTCGCGATCATCGGCGCAGGCCGCCTTGGCCAGCCCCAGCAGCGTATCCTTGCCGGCGCCGCTCGGGCCGACCACCAGGATCAACCGGCCGGGGCCGATTGCGGCGCGCTGCCCGGCGATGACGGACGCGTCGGTCACGCGACCCTCCCCCCTTCGCGCCAGACGCTGCGCACGACCGGCAGATCGCGCGCGACATGAACGCGGATCAGGTCGGCGCGCCTGCCGACCGCGATCTCGCCGCGATCTGACAGACCGACCGCTTCGGCCGGGGTCTTGGTCACGGTACGGACGGCGGAGGCGAGATCGATCGCCGGCACGTGCCGCGGCAATTGCAGGGCCGCCATCAACAGGCTGGACGGGATGTAGTCCGACGACAGGATATCGAGCATGCCCTCATTGGCCAGATCAACGGCGGCGATATTGCCGGAGTGCGAGCCGCCGCGCACCACGTTCGGCGCGCCCATCAGGATGTCGATGCCGGCCGCGTGCAAGCCGCGCGCGGCTTTCATCGTGGTCGGGAATTCCGCGACCGCAACCTTGTCGTTGACGGCGTCGACCACGTTTTCCTCGGTGGTGTCGTCGTGGCTCGCCAGCGGGATCCTGTACTCATGGGCCAGCGCGACGATCGCGCGGGTGTTGGCGACCGCATATTCCTTCTGATAGGCGAAGCGCCGTGCGAACAGTACATCGAGCTGGGCATCGGTCATGCCGCCGCCCTTGCCGCGGTAGTAGTCGCGCAGCTTGACCTCGTCGCGGAACTGGCGCTGGCCCGGCGTATGGTCCATCAGCGACATCAGCCGCACGTCCGGCCGGTCGATCAGCTCCTTGGCCTCGGCGACGACGTCGGGCATCGGCACCTCGCAGCGCAGATGCAGGAAGTGATCGGCGCGCAGCAGGTCCTCCTCGCGCGCCGCCGAGATCGCCGCCGCCAGCACGCCGGCACGGCCGTCGACATCCTCGGCGCCGTCCTCGCGCCAGACCCGCAGCGAATCCAGCACCGTGGTGATGCCCGAGGTCGCGAGCTGCCCGTCATAGGAGATCACGGCGGCGACCGGATTCCAGAACACCTTCGGCCGCGGCACGTAGTGCATCTCGAGATGGTCGGTGTGCAGCTCGATCAGCCCGGGCATCAGGAGGTCGCCGGCGGCGTCCTCGGCAGCCTCCGGCGCCCTGCCCTCGCCGAACTCGGCGATCTTGCCGTCGGCAATCGCGACCCAGCCCTGCTCGATCACGCGATCGGCGAGGACCAGCCGGGCGTTGCCGATGATGCTGTCTTGCTTGGCGGTCATTTCAAAAGGTCCTTCAGGCAGCGGCAGCGAACGAGGTCACGTCGACGATACGGTCGGCGATCAGATGACGGATTTCGTCGTCATGGACAATCGCGACCATCGCGACGCCCTTGGTCTTTTTCTCCGCAATCAGCTCGACCACCACTGCGCGATTCGCCGCATCGAGCGAAGCGGTCGGCTCATCCAGCAGCAGGATCGGCAGGTCCGAGATGAAGCCGCGCGCGATGTTGACGCGCTGCTGCTCGCCGCCGGAGAAGGTCGAGGGCGGCAGGGTCCAGAGCCGCTCCGGGATGTTGAGTCGGCGCAGCAGTTTTCCGGCCCGCTCGCGGGCTTCCTCGCGCGGCACGCCGTTGGCGATCAGGGGCTCGGCGACGACGTCGATCGTCGCCACCCGCGGCACCGCACGCAGGAACTGGCTGACATAGCCGATGGTGGAGCGGCGGATGCTCAGCACCTGGCGCGGCTCCGCAGTGGCGAGGTCGATCACCTTGCCGTGGTGGCGGATGTCGATCCGGCCGCTGTCGCAGCGGTAGTTGCCGAAGATCATCTTCAGGATCGAGGATTTTCCGGCGCCCGACGGGCCCGACAGCACCACGCACTCACCCGGATCGGCGTGGAACGAGACGCCGCGCACCACGGGCAGCTCGACGCCGCCCTGCAGATGCATGGTGAAGGTCTTCTCGGCGTTGGCAAGTTCGATCATCGCGGTCATTGGCAAGCTCATGGCGGCAGAATCGAGGAAACGAGCAGCTGTGTATAGGGCTCGCGAGGATCGTCGAGCACCTGGTCGGTGAGGCCGGTCTCAATGACTCGGCCGCCCTTCATCACCATCACGCGATGCGACAGCAGGCGCGCGACGGCGAGATCGTGGGTGACGACGATGGCGGCTAGTCCAAGCTCGCTGACCAGATTGCGCATCAGATCGAGCAGGCGCGCCTGCACCGAGACGTCGAGGCCGCCGGTCGGCTCGTCCATGAACACCAGCCGCGGCTCGGTGACGAGGTTGCGCGCGATCTGCAGCCGCTGCCGCATGCCGCCGGAATAGGTCTTCGGCGCATCGTCGATGCGGCCGACATCGATCTCGACCCGCTCGAGCCAGGTCGAGGCGGTGTCGCGGATACGACCGTAGTGATTCCAGCCGACCGCCATCAGCCGCTCGCCGACATTGGCGCCGGCCGAAACGCCCATGCGCAGGCCCTGCGCCGGGTCCTGATGCACGAAGCCCCAGTCGGTGCGGAACAGGAAGCGCCGCTCCGCTTCGCCGAGCTCAGCGAGATCGCGCAGCACGCCGTCGCGCATCCGGTAGGACACCCGCCCCGCGCTCGGCGCGAGCTGCGCCGAGAGCAGTTGGAGCAGCGTCGACTTGCCCGAACCGGACTCACCCACGATCGCCAGCACCTCGCCGGGATAGAGCGCAAACGAGACGTCGCGGCAGGCCGCGAGCCGGCCGTAATTCTTGGCGAGCCCGTCGGCCACCAGCAACGGCTGGTCGTTGTCGAGGCTTGCGAGCTCAGACATGCGCCTTCTCCTTGTGCGGCGCCGCGCTCTCGGTGCCGTGGTGGCCGGCCGCCTGGCGCTGCTCGCAGAAGTCGGTGTCGGAGCAGACGAACATCCGCCCGCCCTTGTCGTCGGTGACGATCTCGTCGAGATAGGAGTTGTCGGCGCCGCACAGCGCGCAGGGCGCGTTGAAGCGGTAGCGCGTGAACGGGTGGTCCTCGAAATCCAGCGAGACCACGGTGGTGTAGGGCGGGATCGCGTAGATGCGCTTCTCGCGGCCGGCGCCGAACAGCTGCAACGCCGCGCAATTGTCCATCTTCGGATTGTCGAATTTCGGCGTCGGCGACGGGTCCATCACGTAGCGCGCATTCACCTTCACCGGATAGGCGTAAGCGGTCGCGATGTGGCCGAAACGCGCGATGTCCTCGTAGAGCTTGACATGCATCAGCCCGTATTCGGCGAGCGCGTGCATGCGCCGCGTCTCGGTCTCGCGCGGTTCGAGGAAGCGCAGCGGCTCAGGGATCGGCACCTGATAGACCAGCACCTGCCCGGCATGCAGCGACGCCTCGGGAATGCGGTGGCGGGTCTGGATCACGGTCGCATCCGTCGTCGAGGTCGTGGTCGCGACACCCGCGGTCTTGCCGAAGAACTTTCGGATCGAGATTGCGTTGGTGGTGTCGTCGGACCCCTGGTCGATCACCTTCAGCACATCCTCGGGGCCGAGGATCGCGGCCGTCACCTGCACGCCGCCGGTGCCCCAGCCATAGGGCATCGGCATCTCGCGGCTTGCAAACGGCACCTGATAGCCGGGGATCGCGATCGCCTTCAGGATCGCGCGGCGAATCATCCGCTTGGTCTGCTCGTCGAGATAGGCGAAGTTGTATGTCGGCGCGTTCATTCCGCGGCCTCCCGCAATTCCGGAGCCTGGTTGGCTTCGGCGAATTCCTGCCGCAGCTTGCGCAGCAGGCCGAGCTCCGACTGGAAGTCGACGTAATGCGGCAGCTTGAGATGTTCGACGAAGCCGGTCGACTGGACGTTGTCGGAGTGCGACATCACGAACTCCTCGTCCTGCGCCGGCGCCGCCGCTTCCTCGCCGAGCTCGCCCGCGCGCAGCGCGCGGTCGACCAGCGCCATCGACATGGTCTTGCGCTCGCTCTGGCCGAAGGCGAGGCCATAGCCGCGGGTGAAGCACGGCGCCTCGGTGGTCGAGCCCTTGAACTGGTTGACCATCTGGCATTCGGTCAATTCGATCGAGCCGAGCGGCACGGCGAAGCCAGCGTCCTCGGCAAAGAACTCGACCTCGACCTCGCCGAAGCGGATCTCGCCGGCGAAGGGATGGTTGCGGCCGTAGCCGCGCTGCGTCGAATAGCCGAGTGCGAGCAGGAAGCCTTCATCGCCGCGCGCGAGGTTCTGCAGCCGCAGATCGCGATCGGCTGGGAAGCTCAGCGGCTCGCGCGTGAGGTCGCCGACCACAGCGTCAGAATCGGCCTGCGGCGAGGATTCGATCAGGCCGTCGCGGCCGAGAATGTCGGTGACCCGGGGCGTAGCCGCCTGCGAGGCGTCCGCGGTCGTCGGCTGCTCCGGCACAAAACCTTCCGCAAGCTGCGGATCGAGCAGGCGATGGGTGTAGTCGAAGGTCGGGCCCAGGATCTGGCCGCCCGGCACGTCCTTGAAGGTCGAGGAGATGCGGCGCCGCACCTGCATCTCGCCGGTGTTGACCGGCTCGGTGGCACCGAAGCGCGGCAGCGTAGCGCGGAATGCGCGCGCCAGGAAGATCGCCTCGATCATATCGCCGCGCGCCTGCTTGATCGCCAGCGCCGCGAGCTCGCGGTCGTACAGCGAGCCTTCGGTCATCACGCGATCGACGCCGAGCGCGAGCTGCTCGGAGATCTGCGCCAGCGTCACCTCGGGCACATCGCGATCGCCGCGCCGCTCATGCGCGAGCAGGCGATGGGCGTTCTCGATGGCGCGTTCGCCTCCCTTGACGGCTACATACATCGCTCACACTCCGCTTGCGATCAGGCGCGTGGTGCGCGGGATCGCGACGATGCTGTCGTCATGGACCAGCACGACATCGATGCCGCGCGGGAACAGGGCCTCGTTGATCGACAGCCGCTGGAACAGATCGCGCGGCTTGATCATCGCCTGCAGCAGCGCGCTGCCGTCGATGCCGGGCCCCTTCAGCTCGAAGGCCGGCCCCTGCGTCAGGCTGTCGACCTGCAGGATCAGCGTGGTCGAACGGTCTGGATATTCGCTGCTGCCGAACGCGAAGCGCTCCAGCGCCGGCAGGTTCGCGGCATCGCCGATCAGCGCGAAGCTCGCGATCGAGGAATCCGAGATCACCGGCGCGCTGGCGTGAAACTTCAGCCAGCGTGCGACATCAGGCGTCGCCGACATCGCGGCGTCGAGCCAGATCGGCGTGTCGTGATCGAACAGCGTCAGCGCGATCGCGGCCGCGCCGCGCATCATGCCGGCCGGCGTTCCGACGCTGGCGGCGACGCGCTGCACGCTGCCCGGGCGCGCCATCGCATCCATCACGGAACGGAAAGTGGATTGCGCCGACAGCACCTTGTCGGCAAAGCCTGCGGGCATTTCGGCAATCGTCGTCATTGCATCATCCCTCACCGCGCACCATCGTGTAGAAATCGACCCGCGTCGCCGCGGTCTCGGCAGCCTTGCGGCTGCGTTCGGCGTTCATGGCGGCACGCAGCGGTGCGATCACCTTGGCCTCCACCTCGCCGGACAACTCCACTGACTGCACCATGGCGTCGCACAGCGCGATCATCTGCGCCTTCTTCGCATCGCGGCCGAGCGTGTAGCCGAAACCGACCTCGCCGGTCGCAAGCCGCACCGCGGCGCGCGACACTGTCGCCTCGCCGAGATTGAACGGCGCGCCATCGCCGCCGATCCGTCCGCGCACCATCACAAGGCCGTTTTCCGGCTCGCGCAGGTTCTCATGCGCAGGCAGCGCGATCGCCGCCAGCCGGCCTGCGATGTCGGCGGCGGCGGAGTGCGCCAGCACGCTCATCGCGGCCTTGCGCTGGGCCTGTTTACTGTTGGGTCCGGTCGAACTCATGAGCAACCTTGTCTGCATCAAGTTGTCTATGATAATAGACAACTTGATAGCGGAGCGCCATGACTGTTTCGTGACAAACCAACGATTTCTGGTATCACCGCGACATGAGCATGCAGGAAAGTTCCGGCGTCGCCTTGTGGCGGCAGGTCGCCGACGGCATCGAGCGCGGTATCGCTGACGGCCGCTTTGCCGCGGGCGAAAAGCTGCCGGGCGAGATGGAAATCGCCGAGACCTACCGGGTCAACCGCCACACCGTACGGCGGGCGCTCGCCGCCTTGGCCGAGCGCGGCCTGGTGCGCGCCGAGCGCGGCAGCGGCACCTATGTCGAAGCCCAGCGCCTCGCCTATCCCTTGCGCTCACGCACCCGATTCTCCGAGATCGTCGGCGCCGGCGGGCACGAGCCGCGCGGCCAGTTGATCGAGGCAAGCAGCGACATCGCCAACCGCGAGATCGCGCGTGAACTCGGCCTGAAGATCGGCGCGCCGCTGATCCGGATCGAAGCGGTGCGGCTCGCCGACCGGACACCGATCTGCGTTTCCACCACCTGGCTGTCGGCCGAACGGTTTCCCGATGCCGGCAACGTGTTCGCCAACGTCCACTCGATGACGAAGTTGCTCGGGCATTACGGCGTCAAGGATTACCACCGCGCCTCGACCCGCATCACCGCGGCGATCGTTGATGCGACCGACGCCGCACGGCTCGATCTGCCGCTGGGCCGGCCGGTGCTGGTGGTCGACGCGACCGACGTCGACATGCTGGACCAGCCGCTGGTGACCAAGCGCTCGCGCTTTGCCGCCGAGCGCGTTGAGTTTCTGGTCGAGAACGGCTGAGAGTGCCGCCACACAAATAGTGCACCTCTCCCCTTGTGGGAGAGGTCGGATCGCATCGTCAGATGCGATCCGGGTGAGGTATATCCCCGCGAACACATCGTCTTCTGAGTTCGCCGAAAGATACCCCTCATCCGGCGCCGTAGCCGATGCCAAGGCACGGCGTCCTTCCAGAACACGGCGGCCAAAGGCCGCCTACGCCACCTTCTCCCACAAGGGGAGAAGGATTGAGCGCGCGGCGGCCTAAACTACGGCGCGCTGGCCGATGATGGCAAAGCGCAGCTTGCTGGAGATGAAGTCGATCGCGGCGACCGCGATCAGGATCATCAGGATCAGGAACGACACCTTCTGCCATTCCAGCACGCGGATCTGCTCGGCAAGTTGCAGGCCGATGCCGCCGGCGCCGACGATGCCGATGATGGTGGCCGAGCGGGTGTTCGATTCGATGAAGTAGAGCACCTGCCCGGCGATCACAGGCAGCACCTGCGGCAGCAGGCCGAAGCGGATTTCATGCAGCGCGTTGCCGCCGGAGGCGCGGATGCCCTCGACCTGCTTGCGGTCGGCCGCCTCGATCGCCTCGGAAAACAATTTTCCGAATGCGCCGAAGTCGGAAACCATGATCGCGAGCACGCCGGCGAACGGGCCGAGCCCGACGACATTGATCCAGACCAGCGCCCAGATCAGCGTATCGACGCCGCGGATCGAATCCAGGAAGCGGCGCACCGGAAAGCGGATCAGGTTCGAGGGGATGATGTTGCGCGCCGCCAGCAGGCTGACCGGCAGCGCGAACAGCGCCGCAAGCGTGGTGCCGAGCAGCGCGATCGACAGCGTCTCACCGAGCGCCTGCATGTAGAGCGGGAACGACGAGCCGGGGTTCGGCGGGATCATCATCATGGTGATCCAGCCGAGTTGGCTCATCCCCGTGATCAGCTTGGTCGGCGAGAAGTCGAGATCGACCAGGCCGTAGACGAAGATCGCCAACGCCACCGCGATCATGGCCGGCATCGCCAGCCGTGCCGACGCGGGACGCTCGAAGACGCCGGGGTATTTCGAACGCAGCTCGGCGGTGTCCGGCTTCGGCATCTGGCTCATCGGCGGCTCTCCTTGCCGAACAGCCGGCCGCGCAGCCAGCCGGTCGAGATGTCGATGATGAAGACGGTAACGATGATGGTGATGAGGATGGCGCTGACGTCGGAATAGTAGAATTTGCGGATCGCGACCACGAGCTCCTGGCCGATGCCGCCGGCACCGACGAAGCCCATCACCGAGGCCTCACGCACATTGATCTCGAAGCGCAACAGCGCATAGCTCGCGTAGCCTGCCGAGACCTGCGGCAGGATCGCGAAGCGCATGCAGGACAGCCAGCTCGCGCCGGTTGAGCGGATGCCCTCGACCGGCTTCATGTCGGCATTCTCGACGATCTCGGCAAACAGCTTGCCGAGCGCGCCGGTGGTGTGGATCGCAATCGCCAGCACGCCGGCCATCGGCCCAAGGCCGAACGCGATCACGAAGATCAGCGCGAACACGATGCCGGGCACGGTGCGGGCGAACTCCAGCAGGCGACGGACGATGAAGCGCACCCACGGGCCCGGCGAGGTGTTCTGGGCGGCGAAGAAATTCAGCGCAAACGCGAACACGGCGCCGGTCAGCGTGCCGACATAGCTGATCAGCAGGGTCTCGCCGAGCATGCGGAGCCATTTCTTCAGGCCCCAGAACCACTCCACGGGATTGGTCCAGACCCGCGCACCGGAATCCAGCGTCAGGATGCGGTCGAAATAGCTGAGGAAGTTTCCGAAGTAGGTGAAGAAGGTGTGCAGGTTCACTTCGGCGCCGAGCGCCGCAATGAACAGCGCCGCGCAGAACACCGCCGTCGCCACCGTCGCCTTCAGCCGCTTGCGTGCAACCGCCTTGCGATAGGCATCGGTCAGCGTCGCCAGTTGCTGCGCTGGAAGGATGGAAATGGCGGTCGCCATCGATGCGGGCCAGTCTGCTCGAGGGATGAACGAAAAGGGCCGGGTGTCGAAACCCGGCCCGATTCAGCGACGATGTGCGGTCAGGACGCCTTCTTGCGCAGGGCGTCGACGAACTTGATCAGCTCGATGGTCTTGTCGTAGTCGGCATTGGTGACCGGCTGCCACGGCAGGTTTTTGCCGTCGGACAGCTTCTTGAAGGCTTCCGGATCCTTCTTCGGCATGTCGAGGAAGGCCTGCTTGATCTTCGCCTTCATGTCGTCGGGAAGGCTCTCGAGATAGGCATAGGGCGAGTTGATGATCAGGTCGGACTTCACGATGATGCGGAAGTCCTCCTTCTTCAGCGGCGTGCCGTCGCTCGACTTCACCATGTTCTTGGCGAGCATGCGGGTCAGGTTGGAATCGTCGTCGGCGTTCCACCAGTTGGCGGCGACATCGACGGTGCCCTGCGCCAGCGCGAGCACGGCGTTCTCATGGCTGCCGGTGAACACGACCTTGGAGAAATAGGTCTCCGGGTCGATACCCATCGCGTTCAGCTTGAAGCGCGGCATGTTGTTGCCGGAAGTCGAGTTGGGATCGACCAGGCCGAGGTTCTTGCCCTTGAGGTCTTCGACCTTCTGGTACGGGCTCTTGGCGAGCACGTAGAACACCGAGTAGTAGCCCTTCGAACCGTCGGCATTGACGTCGATCACGAACGCGTCGGTCTTGACGCCGGTGAGACGGGCGCGAGCGAACGACGCCGGGCCGTAATAGCCGATGTGGATGTTGCCGGCGCGCTGGCCTTCGATGACGGCCGCGTAGTCGTTGGCGACGCGCAGGTTCACCTTGATGCCGAGCTCCTTGGAGAGATACTCGGTGAGCGGGCCGTAGCGTTCGGTGACGCCGGAGCCGTTTTCGGCAGGGATCACGGCGAAGGTGATCTCCGGGTACTTGGCCTTCCAGTCCTCGGCCGAAGCCGAGCCTGCGAATGCCAGCGCGGCGGCGCCGGCCAGAATGATGCGACGAGTGATCATGGTTACCCCTCTTTGGTGCAGTTACGCCTGTTGGCCGGGAGAAATGCCCGGTTGCCCTGTTTTTCGGTAATGCGACGCTCAGGCCGCGGCAGCGGTGCCGAGAGCCGGAGCAGTTGCGCCGTCGGACGCAGGCAGCGGCGCCGCGCCGATGACGTCATTGGCCTCGAGGTCATAGAGCTCTCGGGCGATATGATCGGTGAGCGCCGCAGGCGCTCCGTCGAACACCACGCGTCCCGCCGCCATGCCGACCAGGCGATCGCAATAGGTGCGCGCGAGATCGAGCGAGTGCAGGTTGCACAGCACCGTGATGCCGAAATGCTTGTTGATGCGCAGCAGCGCATCCATCACGATCTTGGTGTTGCGCGGGTCGAGCGAGGCAATCGGCTCGTCGGCAAGGATGATGTCGGGCTCCTGCACCAGCGCACGGGCAATCGCGACGCGCTGCTGCTGACCGCCGGAGAGCTGGTCGGCCCGCTGAGCCGCGAGCTGGGCGATGTCGAACTGCTCGAGCGCTGACAGCGCGAGCGCCCGGTCCTGCTCCGGCCAGACCTGCGCCAGCGAACGCCACGACGGGATCTGCGCAAGCCGTCCCATCAGCACGTTGGTCAGGACGTCGAGACGGCCGACCAGATTGAATTGCTGGAAGATCATCGCCGAACGCGCCCGCCACTGCCGCAGCGCCTTGCCGCGCAGCGCGGTCACGTCGGTGCCTTCGAACAGGATACGGCCGGAGGTCGGATCGGCGAGACGGTTGATCATCCGCAGCAGCGTCGATTTGCCGGCACCGGAGCGGCCGATCACGCCGACAAAGCTGCCCGGCGCGATCGAGAAGGATGCGTTATCGACTGCGGCTTTTGTGCCGAAACGGCACGTCAAACCTTCCACCACCAGCATGTAATGCTCCAACCGCGTCGCGTTGGGCCATCGCTATCCCCGGCGTTTTACAGTTATGTGACGGCACCACTGCGGTGCGGCGATCGTCCACACCCCTCCCTCACCGTCGCTTGCCGTCATCGCAACGTCATGATGTTGTCATCAAGCATCCGGAAGACGAGCGCGCATCCCCCAGAAGCGAAAGAATTGCGGAGGCCCTGATGGCCGGAAAATCACTCTCGGTTGTGCCGACCGTCGACCCGACCGCGTCGGTTCGCGAGAGCAAGCTCGGCAAATATACCGAGGTCGGCGCGCGCACGATCCTGCTTGAAGTCAGCATGGATGACTATTCCTACGTCGTGAACGACAGCCAGATCACCTACACGTCGATCGGCAAGTTCTGCTCGATCGCGGCGATGACCCGGATCAATCCCGGCAACCACCCGATGCACTGCGCGACGCAGGCGCATTTCACCTACCGCGCCAGCGCATATTTTCCCGGAGAGAGCGACGACACCGAGTTCTTCAACTGGCGACGTGCGCATCACGTGCATATCGGCCATGACGTCTGGATCGGTCACGGCGCGATTTTACTGCCGGGCAGGAATGTCGGAACCGGCGCCGTGATCGCCGCCGGCGCGATCGTGACCAAGGATGTCCCCGCCTACACCATCGTTGCCGGTAATCCGGCGCGGCCGGTGAAGCGGCGCTTCTCCGAGACGACAGCGGATCGCCTCATCGCGCTCGGCTGGTGGGACTGGGATCACGAAACACTTCGCCGTGTGCTGCCCGACTTTCGCAAGCTCGCGGTCGAGGAATTCCTCGACAAGTACGAGGCCGAGGCCGTATCCCAATCACAGAACCAACAACGGAGCGCCGCATCGTGACTGACATCTTCATTGAAGGCGGGCGCACGCTGGTTGACGGCGCGCTGGTCGAGACCTCGCTGCGGACCGCGGGCCGCGACATCGGTGCGCTCGACGCCGAGCAGGGTCGCGCCGCGCTCCACATCGACGCCAGCGGCCTCCTGGTGCTGCCCGGCATCATCGACCTGCACGGCGATGCGTTCGAGCGGCAGATGATGCCGCGCCCGGGCGTCGACTTCCCGACCGACGTGGCGTTGATCGACAGCGACCGGCAGGCGATCGCCAACGGCATCACCACCGTGTTCCATGGCACGACCTGGTCGTGGGAGCCTGGCCTGCGCAGCGCGGAGAATGCGCGCAAGCTGCTCGACGCGATCGAGGCGCTGCGGCCGCAGCTCGCCGCCGATACCCGCTTCCACCTGCGCCACGAGACCCACAATCTCGAAGCCGAGGCCGAGATCATTCAATGGCTCACCGAAGGCCGCATCGACCTGTTCGCCTTCAACGACCACAGCAACGTCAAGCCGACGAAGCGCAACCAGTCGGCCGAGCGCGCCGGGCTTTCGCTTGATGCCTTCAACGAGCTGCTCGATCGGATCGTCGCGCGCCGTCCCGAGGTGCCCGCCTCGATCGCACGGCTGGCTGCCGCCGCGCGCGCGGCAAACATCCGCATGCTCTCGCACGACGACAACAGTCCGGCGATGCGTCAGGAGTTCCGCACGCTCGGCGCCACCATCGCCGAATTCCCGGTCAATGTGGAGACCGCGCGCGATGCTGCGGCCGCCGGCGACTTCATCGTGTTCGGCGCGCCGAACGTGGTGCGCGGCGGCAGCCACACCGGCTGGACCAAGGCATCCGAGATGATCGCGCAGGGCCTCTGCTCGGTGCTGGCGTCTGACTATTACTATCCCGCGCAATTGCTCGCTGCGTTCCGCCTCGCCGCCGACGGCATTCTGCCGCTCACCAAGGCCTGGGACCTGATCTCTTCGGCACCGGCGCGCGCGGCGGGACTCGCCGATCGCGGCGTGCTCGCTGCGGGCCGCCGTGCCGACATCATCGTCGTCGACGACAAGGTGCCGATGCGGCCGCGCATCGTTGCCGTGATCTCAGCCGGACGGCTGGTGCATCTGGCTGACGCGAGCTGCCTCGTTCATTCGCTCGCGCCGCGCAAGACGGTTGCGGCGGCGTAGCCCAGTCTCATGACCTCCACTCCGCGCTACGCGATCTACTACGCGCCGTCCCCGGACAGCACCCTGCACCGCTTCGGTTCGAGGTTGCTCGGCTATGATGCGGTTGATAGCAGCGACCTGCCGTTTCCCGATGGCGTCGCGCCTGACTGGCGCGAGGTGACGGAAGATCCGCGCAAATACGGCTTCCATGCCACGCTGAAGGCGCCGACCGCGCTCGCCGACGGCAGGAACGAGATCGAGCTGCTCGAGGCCTGCGCCGCCTTCGCCGGCCGCGCGCGGCGCATCCCGGTGATCGCGCCGGTGGTCGATGCTATCAGCGGCTTCATCGCCGTGATTCCGGCCAGCCGCTCGGATGATCTGCAGCAGCTTGCCGCCGACTGCGTCACCGAGTTCGACGCGTTCCGCGCGCCACTGACCCCTGCGGATCGCACCCGGCGCAAACCCGAACGGCTGACCGCGCGGCAGTGCGACTATCTTGATCAATGGGGCTATCCCTACGTCATGGAGGAATTCCGCTTCCACATGACGCTGACCGGGCGGCTGAGCGACGAGCGGCGCGGCCTGATCGTGGCGCAGCTGCGCGAGCGGTTCGCGGCGATCGATCTCACGCGACTCGCAATCGACCGCATCGCGCTGTTCAAGCAGCCGGATCCCGCATCCCGATTCCGCATCATCGGAAGCTGGCCGCTGCGCGCGTAACGGCGGCCGCTACTCGTCGACCCTTGTGCGGGCGATGATCTCGGCGGCGCCCTTGTCCAACAGCTCCATGCCGACGGCGCGGCCGAGTTCGCGCGGGCGATCCGCCGGTCCGCGCCGCGTCACCTCGATGAAGCCGGCGCCGGCCTCGTCGAGCACGGAAGCGCGCAGCGTCATCTCGCTGCCTGCAAGCGTGGCGTGGCCGGCGATCGGCGAGTTGCAGTGGCCGTTGAGCACCCACAGCACCTCGCGCTCGGCCTCGGCGGCAAGCCGCGACGGCGCATTGTCGATCCCGGCAAGCCGCGCCCGCGTCGCCCAGTCGGTCTCGACGCATTCGACCGCGACGATGCCCTGGCCGACCGCCGGCAGCATCTCGCCGACGGAGAAATCGTGCGCGATGCGCGCGGTCATGCCGATGCGCTCGAGGCCGGAGCGCGCCATCACAAGCGCATCCGCCGGCCCGACCTCGCCGCCATCGGGCAGCCGCTGCTTGTCGCCGCGATCGAGCTTGGCAACGCGCGTGTCGGCGGCGCCGCGATAATGGATCACGGTCGCTTCCGGAAACAGCCGGCGCAGATAGGCGGCGCGGCGCACCGCATTGGTGCCGATCATGAAGCCCTTGCCGCGCGCGGCGCGGATCGTGTCGAGCGACAGGCCGGGGCGCAACACGAGGCTGTCATTGGCGGCATCGCGCGGCAGCATGGCCGCGATGACGAGCCCCGGCGTCTCCTCATTGCCCGGCACGTCCTTCAGCGAATGCATCGCCGCCTGCAGCGTGCCGGCGCGCATGGCTTCGCGGATCTCGGCGACGAAGGCGCCGCCCTTGCCGCCGTGCCGCAACAGCTTGCTGGTCTGGTCCTGGTCGCCGCGGGTCTCGAACTTGACGATTTCGACGGCAAGGTCGCCTGCCGAGGCGCGCAGCAGCCGCGCGACCTCGTCCGTCTGCGCGAGCGCCATCGCGCTCTTGCGCGTCCCTATCCGCAAAACCTGTCCCGACACGAAAGCTCCGCTGGTGGTCATCAACGGCTGGGGATTAGAACAAAAGGCCAGTTAAAACAACGGTTTTTGCCCCAGCTCGCCCCCGCTCAGGCAATATCCTCAACCAGCGCGACGCCGGCGCCGCGCATCGCCGCCGTGGCTGATGCAAGCGAACCGCCGAGATCGATGGCGCGGCAACCGGGCAGCACGACCACCGTCTCGAAGCCGAGCCGCCGCGCATCGAGCGCCGAATATTGCACGCAGAAATCCGTCGCGAGCCCCGCCATCACGACGCGCTTCAGGCCGCGCTCGCGCAAATAGCCGGCGAGCCCGGTCGGCGTCTTGCGGTCGTTCTCGAAGAAAGCCGAATAGGAATCGATCGCGCTGCGGAACCCCTTGCGGATCACGAGCTCGGCCCGGTCGGTGGCGAGGCCGGGATGAAACGCGGCACCCGCGGTACCCTGGATGCAATGATCCGGCCACAGCGTTTGCGGCCCATAGGGCATGGTGATCGAGGAGAACGGCGCCGCGCCCGGATGCGAGGTCGCAAACGAGCTGTGGCCCGCCGGGTGCCAGTCCTGGGTCAGCACGATATGGTCGAAGCGCCCGGCAAGCTGGTTGACCGCCGGCACGACGGCATCGCCGTCGGCAACCGCCAGCGCGCCGCCCGGGCAGAAATCGTTCTGCACGTCGATGATCAGCAACAGATCGTCGGGCGCAATCTTCATCAGGTGCCGATCCGCAGCGACGCACGCAGCTTGCGCAGGCAGGCGATCACCGACAACGCAGTGATGCGGCCGGTCTTCGGGTTCTCCGACGGGATGTTCTCGATCATCATCGAGAACCGCGCGGAGTCGGAATCGACCTCGATCCGGTGGGTGTTGCGCGTCACCGTCGGGTCCGCCCAGATCTCGACCCTGGTGCGGTCGGGGCCGATGCCGGCGAGCGACAGCGCCACCGCGACGTTCAGGTTAGCCGGAAAGCCCTTGGCGGCGTCGCGCGCGGTCCCTTCGAAGATGCGCAGCGGCTCGGTGATGCCCTCGATCTCGATGTTGTTCTCGACCAGATGCGGCGCGCCGACGAGGCCCGCAACCGGCTTCCGCGTCACCAGCCTCGCCGAATGAATGGTTCCGATCGCAGCCGCAGTCACCGCATCGAGCCCGATCAGCGCGCCGGTCGGCACGATGATCTGGCCGCCATGCGCCCGCGCGAGATCGACGAGGTCCTCGTTCTGCAACAGCGCGCCGACGCTGAGCACGACCGCGGTCTTGCCGCGCTCCACCACCGGCGCCACGATCGAGCGCACCACCTTGCTCGGCGCGCACTCGACCACGACGTCGGCAACGTCGGCGAGCTGCTCGATCGGCACCAGCTTCGGCGCTGACTTGAGCTCAGCGACCCAGCCGCGGTGCTTGTCCGGGCTGTTTGCCGACACCGCAACCAGCGTCAGGCCGTCGATGCCCTGATCGAGCGCCTTGACGACGTCGGTGCCGATCGCGCCGAGACCGGCGACCGCCACCCGCAGCTTTGCCTTACCGTCTGCCATCATTTCCCGCCGGCGAGCATCTTGACCAGGCGATAGAGATACTCCTCGCCCTCGTAGAACGATTTTACAAGCACCCGCTCGTCCTTGCCATGGTTCCGGTTGTCATCGACATCGGCGCCGAGCCCGGAATGGCCGTAGGTCGGAATCCCGGCATTGCGCAGGTAGCTGCCGTCGGTCGCGCCGGTGCTCATCACGGGGACGATCGCCGCCTCCGGCCAGAACTCCTTCGACAGCTTCTCGATCGACCCCATCACCTCCTCGTTCAGCGGCGACGGCGGGCTCAGCACAGCCTTGCCGGTCGGGGTCACCTCGATCTGCTTGTCGGCAAGCACGCGCTCGATCGCGGCCTGCACGCCGTCGACCGGCTCGCCGGGCAGGATCCGGCAATTCACCTTGGCGGTCGCCAGCTGCGGCAACGCGTTGATGGCGTGGCCGCCTTCCAGCATGGTCGCGACGCAGGTGGTGCGGAGCTGGGCATTGTAGCCGGGCTTGTCCGACAGCCGCGCCAGCGCCGCCGGGTCGGGCTGCGGAGCCAGGATCGCCCTGATGTCGTCGGCATTCTCCTTGCTCTCGGTCTCGGCGGTCTTGGCGAAATAGATCCGCGTCGTCTCGTTGAGATTCATCGGGAAGCTGTAGTTGGAGAGCCGGACGAGGCCTTCGGCGAGGCGATAGATCGCGTTGTCCTTGCGCGGCAGCGACGAGTGGCCGCCGCGATCCTTCACCGTGAGCTGGTAGCCGACCGAGACCTTCTCGCTGGTCTGCACGCTGTTGCGGATCGCCTTGCCGTTCTTCAGGCCGACGCCGCCGCCTTCGTTGAGCGCGAACTCGGCGTCGATCAGGTCGCGATGGTTCTTGATCAGCCACTGCATGCCGAGAGCGTTGGAATCGAGGATCTCCTCGTCGGTCTCGAGCGCCACGATGATGTCGCGATCGGGCTTGTAGCCTTCCTTCTTGTAGCGGATCAGATTGGTGATGAAGGCGGACGCCATGTATTTGTCGTCACTCGAGCCGCGGCCGTAGAAATAGCCGTCCTGCTCGGTGAGCTTGAACGGATCGACCGTCCAGTCCTCGCGAAGCGCGGGGACGACGTCGATATGGGCGACCAAAAGGATCGGCTTGCGCGCGCCGGAGCCGTGCAGCCGCGCCACCAGATTGCCCTTGTGCGGCGCCGGCGAGAACACGTGCACGTCGCTCTCGGGGAAGCCCGCCGCGCGGAGCCGCGCGCCCATCGCCTCCGCCGCCTTCTGGGTATCGCCGGTCGCGGTGGTCGTGTTGATCTCGACCAATTCCTGGTAGATGCCGCGGGCGAATTGCTGCTGCTCGGTCAGTCCCTGCGCGCCGGCGCCGGACGCTAGCAGGATCGGAGCGCACGCTGCCGACAACAGCAGCGAACGAACCATGTTTCGGGCCTTGTGCGACATCGTGCTCTCCCAGAATTCCACCACCTGATTGGAGATGAATTCAGACAGGCGACAAGCGCTTTGGCAAGACGGCGAGCCCTTCAATTTCCGCGCGCATGCTCCGCGCTTTCGCGCACGCTATTTGGAGTCCTTATTTAGCTTCCTTATTAGCATCCTTGGCCGCGATCACCTCGATCTCGACCAGGAAGCCGGGATTGGCGAGAGCCGCGACGCCGACCACCGAGCGCGCCGGCAGGTTCGGCTGGCTGCCGCCGAAGAACTGGGTGTAGCCCTCCATGAAGGCCTTGAAGTCCATCGGCGCGGATGTGGTGTAGACCAGGAACACCTGCATCTTGACGACGTCGCCCATGCCGAGCCCCTGGCCTTCCAGAATGGCCTTGATGCGGTTGAGCACGCCGACGGTCTGGGTCTTGGTGTCGCCATAGGCCTGCGGGCTCGACGGATCGGCGTCCTTGTTGGCGACCGGCGGCACCTGGCCGCTGACATAGACCGTCGTCGTGTTGCCGGTGACGGTCACGGCCTGCGCGATCGGGAATGTCGAGTTGGGAATCGGATGCCTGACCACGTCGGCACAGGCGACGGTCGCCATTGCCGACAACGCGGCGCCCAGTGCGATCCCGATGAACTTCATCAAACTCTCCCCAAATCACTCTTGTTTTGACGCGTTTTCTTCGCGCGAACCGGTGCCCACTTCGCCCGAAAACGCTTCTCGTTGTCAGCGGCGGGCGTCCTGGACGTCCTTGGTCGTCACCGCGTCCTGATAGTCGTTGCCGAAGTGCGTCCGCAAATAATTCACAACGGCGGCGACTTGACCATCGGTCATCATGTCGCCGAACGCCGGCATGCCGCGGCGGCCGTTGACGACGAGGAAGATCGGATAGCTGCCGGATTCGAGATTCTTGTTCCCGGCGAGCGACGGGTAGGTGCCGGCGCCGCTGGCGCCTGTCGCATCCGGCATGTGGCAGCCCTGGCAGACATTGGCGAACAGCTCCTCGCCGGTCATCTCCACGAAACGGTAGCCCGAGGAGAAGGTGCGCTTGCCCGCGCCACCATCCTGCCCAAGGGCCGCGGTTGCCGACAGCAGCGCCAGCGCGGCGATCGCAGATGTTCCTGTTCGCATCATCAGGTCTTCACCACGCGTTCGTGCAATCGGGTAATGGCATCGAGCGCGGACAGGATCGCGCCCTCCTGCCAGGCCGGCAGCCGCGAAGCGTGCTCGCCCGCCAGGGCGATGCGGCCGTCGATCTGGCAGAGATTGCGGTAATGCTGCGCCCGCCCGGCCTCGGTCCATTCGCCGGCGCAGCCGAGCGTGAACGGTACCCGATGCCAGGCCACCGCGACGCCGTTCTCGAATTCGCTTTTGTACTGCGGATGGATCTTGGAGCCGAATTCGACCGCGCTGGCAACCCGCTCGGCCGGCGTCATCGCGGTGAACTCGAAGGAATTGGCGCCCTCGTACAGATAGGCGCCGAGCAGGACGCCGCGGCCGCCGCGATTGAAGCCGTAGTTCGGGTAGCCGATATTCCGGATCGGCAGGTCGGTGTAGCTGATGCCGCCATAGATCGCGTCGTCCTCCTCCCAGAACCGCCGCTTGAACTGCAGCCCGACCTTCACCGAGGCGGCATAGGGCAAGGAATCGATCGCGCTCTTCATCGGCGCGCCGACATCGAGCGGCAGCTGGCTCAGGATCGGCAGCGGGATGGTGCAGATGCACCAGTCGGCGGTCGCCTGCTGCACCGCGGACGAATTGGCCGTATCGACATAGCTCACGGTGACGCCGGAGCTGCTCTGCTGGATCTGCGTCACCTTGGCGTTGTAGCGGATGAGATCGCCGACCTCGCGTACGAACGCCTTGCCGATCATGTCCATGCCGCCGACCGGCTGGAACATGGTGGTCTGGAAATCGTAATGCGCAAAGCTCTGCACGTAGCGCCACATTCGCGACCGCAACAGCTCCTGCAGCGGGATCGGATCGCTGGGCAGCGGGTCGGGCATCAGGCCGCCGCCGGGATCGCGCGCATAGCCGCGGACATCGGCGGAGCGGAGGTTGGCATTGTACTTGTAGTCGCGATCCAGCGCGCCCCAGTCGCGCAACGCCTGCAACAGGATCTCCTGATCCTCCTTGCTGACGGTCTCGTCGAGCTTGCCCTGCTGGGCGACTTTGGCGAGCAACTCCGACACGCCGCCCTGGAAATCCGCCTTGATGCTGCGAAAGCGCTGCGGCTTGCCCTCGAATGCACGCGTCGCGTGCAGATAGGCGTTGTGGTTGAGCTGGATGAAGGGTTCCAGCGTCACATTGAGCCGGCGGCAGTAATCGAGCAGCGCGCGGTGATGATAGGGAATCCGCCACGGGCCGGGATTGAGATAGAGCCCCTGCTCGAACTGGCAGGTCTGCTTGAAGCCGCCGAGCTCGGTAAAGCTGTCGCCGCCGCGGATCGACCAGTTGCGGCCGCCGGCGCGGCTGTTGAATTCGAGGATCTGGACCTTGTAGCCGGCCTTGCGCAGTTCCAGTGCCGCCGTCATGCCGGCAAGCCCCGCGCCGAGAATCAGCACCGAAGCGCCCTTCACGTCGCCTGCGAGCTTGAGCGGCCCCTTGTAGGCGGACTCGGATGCGAAGCCGAGGCTCGTCATCGCGTGATACATCGCCGAACTGCCGGCGATGGTCCCGATCAGTGCCAGCAAATCCCGCCGCCTGATCACAGATTCGTTCTGCACCCGCGTTCACCCAGCCACTGGTTTCGATGGTGAAAGGAAACGGTTGACGCGATCCGTGTCAAGAAAGGGCACACGCTTCCACATGCACCCACACGCGCTTTTGATGCGTGACGCGACCGATCCATCACACCACACGCTCGCGATGCACGCGCCGGCAATCCATCTCGAAATCGAGCCCGACCACCGGCGGCCGGTCGAAATGCCAGGTCAAGCCGTTGCGCAGCACGCCGCGGCTGCCGAGCTCGCTTTCCAGCACCGGATAGGCGTCGTGCACGGTGTAGAGCTGCACCGCGGTGGTGTCCCGCCACGAGCCATTGAGCGCGCTCATCCGGCGTTCCATCTCGCCAAGCACGAATTTCGCCTTCGCCAGGATACCGGCCGGACTGGTGTCGCCGGGAGCGACGGTATGATCGCGATAATTGGCCTTGCCTTCGACCGACTCGCCGCTTCCGGCCACGACGAAGCTCGCCGGTGCATCCTTCGCAGCCGGCACCGTGTACGAGAAGGCGTGGAAGCTCGGCTCGCCGGGCGGATCGAGTTTTGGACAGACATTGCTGCGCGCCACCGGATTGACGCCGTCGCGCATCACGCCCCAGGCGATCAGCGTCTCGATGTAGATCTCGTTGAAGGCCCTGAACCCGTCCTCGGTGAACGGCGCCGGCGAACGCAATTCGCAGGCGCCGAATGCGGTCAGCGGGCGGCCGGTGGTCTTGATGATATCGGCGATCGTTTCAAAGCTAGCTTTCAGCGGCACCGGTTCAGAGAACCTGACGCGCTCGATGGCAAAGCCGGGCAACGCGGCGATGCCACAGGAATACTGGCTGACGCCAGGCATGAAGCGGTAGCCGCCGTCGGAAGCCTCGATGGTGCTGGTCATGGTGCCTCTTGATGTGGACACAGTGATGCGCTGTCACGATGACGTCGCGGGATGCAGGATACACGCGAACGGCCCGATTTCATCACCGCCGTCGTCCTGGTGAAAGCCAGGACGACGGCGGAGTTCTCGATTCAAAACGTCAACATCGGTGTCATCACCCGGCTTGACCGGGCGATCCAGTATTCCAGAGGCAGTCGTTATTGACCCGAGAGGCCGCGGCGTACTGGATCGCCCGGTCAAGCCGGGCGATGACAGCTGTAGGTGGGGACACAGTTTCGCGTTCTCGCGACATGAATCGTCCGAGCTTTGCATTTCGTTTCGCCGCTCTGAAATCAGAGGGCGCAGGGAAAGCCGGGTGCCGATCGCACCCATGGGCCCCGTGCAAAAGGTAGAAAGCACGGGGATAGGACCACAGGTGTAACCGGAAACAACCCGGCTTTCCCTGCGCGATGGGTTACGGCTTACTTCGTGCTCTCCCCGGCGAGACTTGGCTTTGTTGTCACCGTCTCCGCAACGCGCACTGCGCAATTCGAGAGACACCTGCCATTAGGGCGTCAGGACCACACGACTTCACCGTCCGCCTCATGCGCACTCGTCAGTTGCGCAATCGGCGTCCACCGCATCTCGACCCGCGTTCGTGACGACCGCGAAGCGCCCCTCGTGCCGGGCGAGACTTCGGATTAATAGCATTGAGTCACTATTCTGATAAAGCGAAATATTTTTGCCGTGGGGCCTTGACGCGTTTTTGCTGAGTTGCCCGTCGGGCACTCTGTACGTCGCAATTGCAAGGGACGCACCGACGGAAGGGCTCCCTCCCCCCTTGCGGGGGAGGGCTGGGGAGAGGGGTGCCACACGGCAGGCTCTCTCCGAATTCGTCACGGCATGCAGGCGATGCAATTGGGCGGTTAGCGCCCTCATCAGTCATCACTCCCGGGGCCACCCCTCTCCCCACCCTCTCCCGCAAGGGGAGAGGGAGCCGGAGAGGCGTGCTCACCTCACCGGTCGCTTCGGATTCTCGGTTCGCGAGCTCCCGGGTACGCACCAGAGAATGACGAAAGAACGATCGCCTCAGTGCGCCTTGGCAACGTAGGGGCAGCCGCCTTCATCGAGCGGACGGAAGGCCTGGTCGCCCGGCACCGTGGCGAGATATTCGTAGAGATCCCACTTGCTCTTGGACTCTTCCGGCTTCTTGATCCGCATCAGATACATGTCGTGCACCATGCGGCCGTCCTCGCGCACCACGCCGTTCTGGGCGAAGAAATCATTCACCGGGGTCTTGCGCATCTGCGCAATCACGGTTTCCGAATCCACCGAGTTGGTCGCCGCGACCGCCTTGAAATAGTGCCGCAGCGCCGAGTTGACGCCGGCCTGGTAGGCGGTCGGCATCGCGCCATGCCGCTTGAAGAACTCCTGGGCGAAGGCGCGCGTCTCGGGTGTACGATCCCAATAGAAGGAATCGGTGAACAGCAAATCATGCGCATGCGCGAGCCCAAGCGCCGGCACGTCCGTGAGCGTCACCTGCAATGCGACGACCTGCATGCTGGCGCGGATGTTGAACTCGTCGGCCTGCGACACCGCGTTGCGGAAGTCGGAGCCGGCATTGGCGAGCGCCAGGATCTTGGCGCCGGAGGATTGGGCCTGCAGCAGGAAGGACGAGAAATCGGCGGTGTCGAACGGATGGCGGACGGCGCCCAGCACCTTGCCGCCGGCCGATGTCACGGCCTTGCTCGCATCGCGCTCCAGCGCCTGGCCGAATGCGTAGTCCGCGGTGAGGAAGAACCACGGCGTGCCGCCGCGCGCCACCACCGCCTTCGCCGTCGCGTTCGACGAGGCATAGGTGTCGTAGGTCCACTGCACGCTGGTCGGCGAACATTGCTTGCCGGTGAGGTCAGACGAACCGGAGCCCGAGATCAGGAACAGCTTCTTGCGTTCGCGCGTCACCGTCTGGATCGCCAGCGCCACCGCGGAATTGACGCCTTCGGCGACCACGTCGACACCCTTGTTGTCGATCCAGTTGCGCACGATGCCGGTCGCCACGTCGGGCTTGTTCTGGTGATCCGCCGAAATGATCTCGATCTTGCGGCCGGCGACCGTGCCGCCGATTTCCTCCGCGGCCATCTGTGCCGCGATCACCGAGCCCGGACCGTTGCCGTCGGAATATTGCCCGCTCATGTCGGTGATGATGCCGACGCGCAGCACGCCATCCTCCGCGCGGGCCGCACCGGCAGCAAAGGAGAGACACGCGGCAGCAATTGCGATCAGGAGATGCGAGCGTTTCGTGATGGACATTTCTTTCCCAGAGGTTCGGATGGTTCGGACGATCTCCTGAAGGAATCAGGGATTGCCGACAACCCCGCGCGTCAGCATGGCGCTCTGCGATTCAGCCCGGAAATTCCATGAGAAGGAACACAACCGAGGCGCCGACATTCACGCCTCACCGATCATGCGAACGCCGCGACGAGATTTCGCCGCGGCGTGCCCTGGATCATACGATTGGATGATGCGTTGCCGCGTCGGGATCGCCTCAGCGGCGCTCCCACAACTGCCTTGTCAAAATGCCGGCCTTGCGCTCGATCGCCTCGGCGGCATCGAGGCACATGTCCTCGCGATAGCGCGAGCCGACGATCTGGACGCCGACCGGCAATCCCTCGTGCAGGCCGACCGGCACCACGGCCGCCGGCAGACCCAGCACGTTCATCGATGAAATGAAGCGCAGGTCGTTCCAGAACAACTCCTTGACGCGCTGGTCGCCGCCGAGATCGGCGTTGACCTCCGGCGTCTTGCGCACCGTGGTCGGCATCAGCACCAGCGGATATTGCTCGAGGAAGGCCATCCAGTTCCTGATGTGGCGCGAGCGCTCGGCGATCGCCTTCATGTAGCCGGCCTGGTCCAATTGGTTGGCCAGCGCGATGAAGCCGTGGAACGTCTTCTGGAAGTCGGCGCTGGAGGTCGCCAGCATCTGGTCCTGCAGCAACACGCGGGTCTCGGTCATGATCAGGTCGCACCAGAGCTGCCAGACCTTGTTGAGATCAGGGACCTCGACCTCGCTGACCGCGTAGCCGGCATCGGCCAAATGGTCGGCCGCCTTGCGCTGGAGTGCGATCACGCCGCGATCGGTCGCCATGTCCTCCAGGATCTTTGCAAGCGCAACCTTGATCGGCGCGGCAGGCTTCGGACCCGTGAGCGGCGCCGGCACGTACCAGGGATCGCGCGGGTCGCGCTGCGCCATCACCTCGAGGCCGAGCCGGACGTCGGCAACGTGGCGTGCCAGGGGTCCTTGCGACGACATGAATTGTGCCATCAGCGGCCGCTCTGCCGTGGCCGAGGGATTGAACGCCGGAATGCGGCCCTGGGTCGGCTTGATAGTGGCGATGCCGTTGCAATGCGCCGGCCAGCGCAGCGAGCCGCCGATGTCGTTGCCATGCGCGATGGTGCCGATGCCGGCCGCGATCGACGCGCCGGCGCCGCCCGACGAGCCGCCGCAGGTGACCTCGGCGTTCCAGGGATTGCGCGTCAGGCCGTGCAGCGGATTGTCAGTGAAGCCGCGCAGCGAGAATTCCGGCGTGTTGGTCAGGCCGATGATGATGGCGCCGGCCTTCTTGAGATTGGCCGTCACCGGCGAGTCGCCCGGTGCGATATTGTCCTTGAAGGCGACCACGCCGTTCGAATTGGCCTGGCCCTCGACGTCGATGTTGATCTTGATCGTGACAGGCACGCCGTGCAGCGGTCCGACGGCGCCGCCGCCGCGCTTGCTGGCAGCCAGCGCCTCGTCCGCAGCCTTGGCGGCCTTCATCGCGGCGTCGCCGAGATCGACGACGACGGCGTTCAGCGCCGGGTTGGCCTCCCGCTTGCGATCGAGATGCGCGCGCACCACCTGCTCCGAGGTCGCCTCGCCATTCCTGATCGCCGCAGCCGTCTCCACGGCGGACCATTGCCAGATCGGTGCATTCGTCATGTCTTCCTCCGGTTGTTTCTTGCTTGGTTGGTTCAGTCGAGCCGCAGCGGCTGGTAAAACACGTGCTGATCGATACGCCGGTCTTCCGGAGGAACGACCACGGCCTCGGCGCTCAGCACATGATCGAGCATCACGCGGCGGGCGCGCGCCGCATTGCCGGAACGAAACGCAGCCATCAGGCGCTTGTGAAACTCGATGTTGTCGCAGGTGAAGCTCGACGGGATTTGCTCCGTGCCGAGTTGGCCGATCAGATGCCGGATCGCCTCGTTGATGAAGCGGCACACCAGGCCGAGCAGCGCATTGGGGCAGGCCTCGATCAGGATGTCGTGGAAATCGATCTCCGCGTGGCGGTGATGCTCCCAGTCCGTAAGTCCGCCGGGATGATGCTCCTGGACTGCAATCGCCCTGTCGAGCGCGGCAAAATGCGCCGGCGTGAGGTGACCGACCACGCTGAAGGCGAGCTCCGGCTCGATCAGGCGGCGGATCTGGTAGATCTGCGCAATGCTGACCGATTGAAAATAGAAGTAATTGCTGAGCAGGCCGACGATCCGGTTGATCGACACCGGCGCCACCCGCGCGCCGCCGCCGGGCCCGGTGGTGTTCTGCACCAGCCCCTGCACTTCCAGCGATTTCAGCGCCTCGCGGATGGTCGAGCGGCTGCAGCCGAACATCGCGATCAGTTCGCTCTCCTGCGGCAGCCGGTCGTTCGGCTGCAAGCCGGCCTGGAAGATGTGGCTGCGGATCAGGTCGGCGACCGCGTCCGAGCGCTTGCGCTTGATCGCGGCGCGGCGCGACGGGTCCAGGGATGGAAGGGCCGATTTATCCATTTTATGATCATAAATAGGATCGAGATGGCTTGGCAAGGGGGCGCATGCCGTCATGGCCGGGCTCGTCCCGGCCATCCACGCCTCTCTTTATCAACCGACCAAGACGTGGATGCCCGGGACAAGCCCGGGCATGACGAATGCATTGTTGGGAACTTGGAGGAGAAGTTCGGCTTCGCTCAGTTGTGCGTACGCTGCGCTTCGAGGCTACGGCTGTAGCGCGACATCGCAAAGCAAAACATGAAGTAGATCACGCCGACGAAGACGTAGACCTCGACGCTGAAGGACTGCCAGGCCGGATCGACGATCGCGGTCTTGGCTGTGGTCAAGAGATCGAAGATGCCGATGATCAGGACCAGGCTGGTGTCCTTGAAGAAGGCGATGAAGGTGTTGACGAGCGGCGGGATCACGTGGCGGATCGCCTGCGGCAGCACGATCAGCGCGTGCTTCTCCCAGTACGACAGGCCGAGCGCATCGGCCGCCTCATATTGTCCGCGCGGCACCGCCTGCAAGCCGCCGCGCACGACTTCGGCGAGATAGGCGCCGGCATAGAGGATGAAGGCGATCTGCGCGCGCAGCAGTTTGTCGATGTTGACGCCGTCGGGCATGAACAGCGGGAACATCACGCTCGCCATGAACAGCAGGCTGATCAGCGGCACGCCGCGGATCAGCTCGACATAGAGCACGCAGAGCGAACGGATCGCCGGCAGCTTCGAGCGGCGGCCGAGTGCGACCAGGATGCCGAGCGGGAAGCCGAACGCCAAGCCAAAGGTCGCGAGGATCAGCGTCACCGGCAGGCCGCCCCAGCGGTCCTGCGTGACAAAGGACAGGCCAAGGAATCCGCCCCACATCAGGCAGCCGATCACGGCCAGGGCCGCGGCCCACAGCAGGAACAGCTCCTTGCGCCAGAAGCTGCGGCGGCTCGAGACCGCGAACAGCGCGATGAAGATCACCACCGCAAGCGCCGGCCGCCACTGCTCGTCGAACGGATAGGTGCCGAACAGGATGAAGCGGTACTTCTCGGGAACGACCGCCCAGCAGGCGCCGGCGCCGCGCAGTGCGCGGCAGGCAGAGGTGTCGTTGCCGGAGACGATCCAGACCGCATTGGCAATGCCCCATTGCCAGAACGCGATACAGGCCTTGCCGAGCACGAACAACAGCAGCAGCGTCATGATGCTCGAGGGTATCGAGGCGAACAAATTGGCACGCAGCCACGCGGTGAAATGACCGCCGAGTGCCCGGGGTGCGGGCCGCGGGCCGATCGGCAACGGATCCTGCGGAAGGTGGGCGACCGAGCTCATGTCAGCGCTCCACCAGCGCGATCCGCGCATTGTACCAGTTCATGAACAGGCTGATGCCGAGGCTGATGGTGAGGAACACCATCATGATCAGCGCGATCGACTCGATCGCCTGCCCGGTCTGGTTCAGCGTGGTGTTGGCGACCGAGACGATGTCCTGGTAGCCGACCGCGACCGCGAGCGACGAGTTTTTCGTCAGATTGAGATACTGGCTGGTCATCGGCGGGATGATGACGCGCAGCGCCTGCGGCAGCACGATGTGTTGCAGCACGAAGCCGCGCTTCAGCCCGAGCGCCTTGGCGGCCTCCGACTGGCCGCGCGGCACCGCCTGGATGCCGCTGCGCACGATTTCCGCAATAAAGGCCGAGGTATAGGTGACGAGCGCGATCAGCAGCGCGAAATATTCGGGCGCCAGGGTCAGCCCGCCGACGAAGTTGAAGCCGCGCAGCTCGGGCAGCGTGATGCTCCAGCTTGCGCCCGCGAGCCACGACACCAGCGCGGGCAGCGCGACGACGAGGCCGAGCGCATATGGCCACGCCGGCCGCGCGCGGCCGTCGAGCATTTGCTGCGCGATCAGGCGGCGCCTGACGAAGTGGAAAACGATCAGGCCGGCGATCACAGCGAGGATGGTCCACCAATTGGCCTCGCTCAGCGGGACCGACGGCAGGATCAGGCCGCGATTGGAGAGATAGACGCCCTCAACCGGCTTCCAGGCCTGGCGCGCCGCCGGCAGGCCCTGCATCAGCACGTACCAGAACAATAGCTGCAACAGCAGCGGCAGGTCGCGCAGCACCTCGACATAGACAGCGGCGAGCCGCGCCAGCAGCCAGTTCGACGACAGCCGCGCGATGCCGACCAGCGTGCCGATCACGGTCGCCAGCACGATCCCGATCACGGCGACGCGCAGCGTGTTGACGATGCCGACGATGAAGGCGCGCAGATAGGTGTTCTTCGGCGTGTAGTCGATCCAGCTGTCGGCGATCGGCATGCCGGCCTCCCGGCCGAGGAAGGCAAAGCCGGTCGAGATGCGCCGCACCGAGAGATTATGGACCGCGTTCGACCACAGGAAGGCGACGACGGCGACCGCGATGCCGACCACGAGGATCTGCCAGAACAGGCCCGCGACGCGGGGATCGCTGAGCGAAAGCCGCCACGGCCGGGCGGGAGGGCGTTTCGGCGTCGATGTCGTCACAGCACAAGGATCCCGGTGAGAAGCGATCTTCTGCCATGCGCTCTTATGCGCGCGTCATATGTTGCACCAAATTGATAATTGTGCAACATATGTTTCATGGCCCAGGCTCAGCCGAAACCATCGCCCCTGAACGAATTGTGCAGCGCATTGCCGTCGCTGCCAATGCGCTTGCAGGAGGTCGGCCGGTTTGTCGCAGCCAATGATTACGACGCCACCACGCGCTCGATGCGCGAGCTTGCCTCCGTCGCGGGCGCCGATCCTGCCTCCTTTACCCGTCTGGCAAAAGCGCTCGGCTATTCCGGCTGGGATGAATTGCGCGCCGCGCTCACCGAGGCGCGACGGCCGGCACAGGGCTCGCCGTTCTCCGGCCGTGCCAAAAGCCGCCGCGGCGGGCCGAATGCCGATGTCAAACTGGTGCATGACAAGCTCGAGGCGGAAGCCGCGGGCCTTGCGCGGATTTCCGCGAATGCGATCGCGGATGCGGCGCGTGCGCTGCACACGGCAAACCGGATCTGGATCACCGGCTTTCGCAGCTGCCGCAGCGTCGCGGAACTGCTGACCTATCAGCTTCGCCTGTTCCGGCCCGACGCCGTGCAGCTGGTCGGCGGTTCCGGCCCGTTCGATCTCGACCACGGCGCCTTCCGCACTGAGGACGCCGTGGTCGTGATCGGCTTTGCGCCCTACACGCTGGTCAGCGTCGAGACGGCCCGCGCGGCGCATCAGGCGCGCGCGACGCTGATCGCGATCGCCGACACGATCGCAGCGCCGATGGCCGAGGGCGCCGATCACCTGCTGCTGTTCGAGGCCGCCTCCTCGCCCGGCTTCTTCCCGAGCCTCACCGGCGCGATCGCCGTCGCGCAGTCGCTCGCCGCCGTCGCCTTCACGCTGGGCGGCGCGGGCGCAAAACGCAAGCTGGAGGAGACCGAGGCCAGGCTTGCCAAGATGTCGCAATACACTGTCGAGAAAGGATGACCGTCATGGCCGCCAACAAGAGCCGCGTGATGCATCGCAGCCTGCGCGAGACCCCGCCGAAGGCGGTTGGCGGCGAAGGCGTCTGGTTGATCGGGGAGGACGGCCACCGCATTCTGGATTCCTCCGGCGGCGCCGCGGTGTCCTGCCTCGGCCATCAGCATCCGCGGATTCTTGCCGCGATCGCCAAGCAGGCCTCAAGGCTTGCCTACGCGCACACCAGCTTCTTCTCATCGGAGCCTGCGGAAGAGCTCGCCGAGCGGCTGGTTGGTCACGAGCCCGGCGGGCTCGGTTATGTCTACTTCGTCAGCGGCGGCTCGGAGGCGATCGAGGCCTCGATCAAGCTGGCGCGGCAATATTTCATCGAGCGCGGCGAGCCGAAGCGCGCACGCTTCATCGCGCGCCGCCAGAGCTATCACGGCAATACGCTCGGCGCGCTGTCGGCCGGCGGCAATGCCTGGCGCCGCGAGCCCTACGCGCCGCTGCTGTCGCCGTCGTTCAGCCACGTCACCCCCGCCTTCGCCTATCACGAGAAGCGCGACGATGAATCCGAGGCCGCGTTCGTGGCCCGGCTTGCCGCCGAGCTCGAGGCCGAATTCCAGCGGCTCGGCCCCGAGAACGTCGCGGCCTTCATCGCCGAGCCCGTGGTCGGTGCCACTGCCGGCTGCGTGCCGGCACCGGAAGGTTACTTCAAGGCGGTGCGCGAGATCTGCAACCGCCACGGCGCGCTTCTGATCCTCGACGAGGTGATGTGCGGCATGGGCCGCACCGGCACGCTGCATGCGTGGGAGCAGGAAGGCATCTCGCCCGACATCCAGGCGATCGCCAAGGGTCTCGGCGGCGGTTATCAGCCGATCGGCGCGATGCTCGCGAACGGCAGCATCGTCGACACCGTGCGCAACGGCTCCGGCGCGTTCCAGCACGGCCACACATATCTGGCGCATCCGCTCGCCTGCGCCGCTGCGCTCGAGGTGCAGAAGACGATCGCAGAAGAGAAGCTGCTCGACCAGGTCAAGGAGCGCGGCAGACAGCTCGAGCAGCGGCTGATCGAACGCTTCGGCAATCACCGCCATGTCGGCGACATCCGCGGCCGCGGCCTGTTCTGGGGCATCGAGCTGGTCGCCGACCGCGGCACGCGGCAGTCGTTCGATCCCAAGCTGAAATTGCATCAGCGGATCAAGTCCGCGGCGTTCGCCGGCGGCCTCGGCTGTTATCCGTCGGGCGGCACCGCCGACGGACAGCGCGGCGACCATGTGCTGCTCGCCCCGCCCTATATCGCAACTTCCAGCGACATCGACATGATCGTCGAAAGACTAGGCGCTGCGGTAGACAGCGCGTTGAAGGACATCGGTCACGGAGCGTGATCCGGAGAGGATCATGCTGAAACAGGAACGGAGGAGGACAAAATGAGGAAGGTATTGATCGCGGCGAGCCTGCTCGTCGCAGGGCTCTCGACCGCAAGCGCGGCGACGCTCGACACCGTCAAGCAGCGCGGCACGCTGGTGTGCGGCGTCTCGACCGGTTTTGCCGGCTTCTCGGCGCCGGACTCGCAGGGAAACTTCAAGGGCCTCGACGTCGACTATTGCCGCGCGCTCGCCGCCGGCATCCTCGGCGACCCCGCCAAGGTGCGCTATGTCGCGCTGACCGCGCAGAACCGCTTCACCGCGCTGCAATCGGGTGAGATCGACGTGCTCTACCGCAACTCGACGCAAACATATCTGCGCGGCACCACGCTCGGCCTGCGCCAGGGCCCGGTCAATTTCTACGACGGCCAGGGTTTTGTGGTGAAGAAGGACCTCGGCGTGAAGGAGCTGAAGGATCTCAAGGGCGCCACCGTCTGCGTCGCGCAGGGCACCACGCATGAGGTGACGCTCGGCGATTACGGCCGCGCCAACGGCATCGACTGGAAGCCTTTGGTGTTCGATCGCCCCGACACCATGTACCAGACCTTCTTCGGCGGCCGCTGCGATGCCATGACGCAAGACGCTTCCGCACTCGCCGGCGCAGTCGCGACCGCCGCACCAAAGGCCGACGACTACGTCGTGCTGCCGCAGACCATCAGCAAGGAACCGCTCGGCCCGTTCACCCGCAACGGCGACGAGGTCTGGAGCGACATCATCACCTGGCTGCATTACGGCCTGGTCGAAGCCGAAGAGCTCGGCGTCACCCAGGCCAATGTCGACGAGATGACGAAGTCGCAGGTCCCGGCGATCCAGCGCCTGCTCGGCGCATCCGGCGATCTCGGCTCGCGGCTCGGCCTCGACAACAAATGGCTGGTCGGAGCGATCAAGGCCGGCGGCAATTACGGCGAGATCTTCGAGCGCAATGTCGGCAAGGCGAGCCCCCTGAAACTCGAGCGCGGCCTCAACGCCACCTGGAGCAAGGGCGGCTTGATGTACGCGATCCCGTTCAAGTGATGACCTGAAAATCCATCTGTCCCGTCATTGCGAGCGAAGCGAAGCAATCCATCGCGCCGCAGGCATAGAGATGGATTGCTTCGTCGCTATCGCTCCTCGTAATGACGAGTTGATAGATTTAAAATCTCGCCCCGCTCGCGGGGAGAGAGCCCCTCACCCAACCTCTCCCCGCGAACAGCGGGGAGAGGGAGAAGAAACAGCGATCATGCGCATCACGCTCATTCACGCCCTCAAGCACTCGATCGTGCCAATCGAGGCCTCGTTCGCACGGCTGTGGCCGGAGGCGCGGCTGATGAACCTGCTCGACGACAGTCTCTCGGCCGATCTCGCGCGCGACGGCAAGCTCACCGAGCGCATCACCGAGCGCTTCCTGACCATGGGCCGCTATGCGGCAAGCACCGGCGCCGACGGCATTCTGTTCACCTGCTCGGCGTTCGGGCCCTGCATCGAGGCGGTGGCGCGCGCGCACGCGCCGATGCCGGTCTTGAAGCCGAACGAGGCGATGATCGAACAGGCGGTGGCGAAGGGAAAACGGATCGGCCTGCTCTCGACCTTCCCGCCGACGCTGGTGTCGATGCCGCCGGAATTTCCGTCGTCCGTGACGCTGGTGCCGAAGCTCGCCAAAGGCGCGCTGGCCGCGCTCGATCGCGGCGACCGCGCCGAGCATGATCGCATCGTGGTCGAGGCGTCCAAGGAGCTGCGCGACTGCGACCTGATCGCGCTCGCGCAGTACAGCATGGCGCCCGCAGCCGAGCGCGTCACTGACGCCACCGGCCGCGAGGTGCTGACGACGCCCGACAGTGCGGTCAAGAAGCTGAAGGCGATGCTCGGCGTTAGCTAGGACACCGCTGCGTAGGGTGGATTAGCCGACCACGTCCTCGGTCGCTCAACGAGCGAAGGCGGAAGGCGTAATCCACCGCGACGCTGATGGCGGATTACGCCGGAGCCTGTCATCGGGCCGCGCTCTGCGCGGACCCGTTGGGCTAATCCGCCCTACAGTTTTGCTTGTTCGGGCGGTAGTGGCTTTTGGCCCGTAGCCGACAATCAAGTTGATCGATAGTGTGCCGCGCAGCCTCCGCGGAGGCTCGTGTGACGTCACGTTCTGCGTCACATAATCTTCATGCTGAGGCGGCCAACTTCCGGCTGAGATGAGGGCAAAATCCCGATGCGAAATACGGCATTCCTTGTGGTTGCAGCGCTCACTGCTGTTCTCGAACCGGCCGCAGCTCAGCAGGCCCCGCCTGCGTCATCCGCAAGCGCACAACTGACGCAGAAGATGAACGCCTATGTCGGGTGCATCAACCGTCTCTCGGCGCGATCGTACGAATCCCGCGAACGCTACTTTTCCTGGGCCGCCAAGAGCGGTCCGACCGGCAAGGAGCGGATCATCTACGGCACCTACACGATCTACGACACCTCCGACTGCAAGACGAGCGTCGCAGCCGCCAATGCGGCGGACCCGCACGATGCCGGGCTTGAAGCCGCGGCGAATGCCTATGTCGCGGCCGTCACCACGCTCGAACCGCTGTTGAAGGAGGCGGACGACTACTATTCGCAGGAGAATTACAAGGACGACAAGATGGCCAAGGGCAAGGCGCTGCATCCGCGCCTGGTCGCGGCATGGGATGCGTTTGCCGGCGCCGACAAGGCGCTGCGCGCCGGCGTCGAGGCGATCAATGACAAACGCGCCGCCGAGCAGCTGGCCGCGATCGAGGCGAGCGAAGGCCGCAAGTCGCACTACTATGTCGAGGCGCTGATGATCCAGGCCAAGCGCGTGCTTCGCGCGCAGCAGGCCGACAAACCGGACCTCGACGCGGTCACCCAGGCGCTTAACGAGTATGAGGCGACGGTGAAGGCAGCCGAGGACGCCTCGGGCAAGGACGGCGACGTCAAGCTCGGCTCGATGTTCATCGGCAGCGCCAAGTCATTCCTCACCACGGCGAAGCAGCTGATGCGCCGCGTTCGCGACAAGGTGCCCTACAGCTCGGGTGAGAAGATGATGCTGAGCAATGCCGGCGCCGGCTGGATGGTGGAAGGATCCCCGGCCCGGCTGATGCGCGACTACAATCAGCTGGTCGACGGCTACAACCGCGGCGCCCGCATTTGAGTGGCCGCGCCACCCGATCGTGCGGCGCTGAATGGGCATGATCCCGTCATTGCGAGCGAAGCGAAGCAATCCATCGCGCGGCACACGCGGAGCCATGGATTGCTTCGTCGCTGTCGCTCCTCGCAATGACGGGAGACTCCGCTCATAGCCTACACCGCTGCATCATTCACATTCAGATCGACGCCCTGCGGATCCTTGATCGTCGACACCGTGATCAGCGAGATCAGCGACAGCACCGCGATGTAGACGCCGACGCGCCAGGATTCGCCGTAGGTGCCGATGATCCACTGCGCGATCATCGGCGCGAAGGCGCCGCCGAAGATGGCACCGAGCGCGTAGCCGATCGAGACGCCGGAATAGCGCACCTTGGCCGGAAACAGCTCGGCATAGAGCGCCGCCTGAGGGCCGTAGGACAGGCCAAGCGCGATGGTGAGGCCGACGGCGCTGACGAAGAACAGCAACAGGTTCTTGCTGTCGATCAGGAACCACATCGGCACCGCCCACAGCACCATCAGGGTGTAGCCGATCTGGAAGCAGCGCACGCGGCCGATCTTGTCGCCGAGGATGCCGCCCAAGAGCGTGAAGATGAACCAGCTCACCGCCGCCAGTGTGCCGATCAGCAGCAGCTGCTCGGACGGCATCTTCAGCGTGTTGGTGCCGTAGCTGATGATGAACGCGATCAGGATGTAGCCGGCCGCATTGTTGGCCATGAAGATCAGCGCGGTGCGCAAGATCTCCTTGGCATGATTGCGCATCAGCTCCTTGAGCGGTGCGGCGGATTCCTTGTGCCGCCGCTGCATCGCCTTGAACACCGGCGATTCCTCGACGGTGCGGCGGATCACGATGCCGACGACGATCAGCACGATCGACAGCAGGAACGGAATCCGCCAGCCCCACTCGATCATCGCCTGCTTGCCGAGCGTCGCCGTCAGCACCCACAACACGCCGGTCGCCAGGATCATGCCGAGCGGCGTGCCGATCTGCGGGAACGAGCCGAAGAAGCTGCGCTTGTCGACGGGAGCCGATTCCACCGACATCAGTGCCGCGCCGCCCCACTCCCCGCCGGCCGAGAAGCCCTGCAGGATGCGAAGCAGAATCAGGAGCGCCGGCGCCCAGGCGCCGATCTGCGCATAGGTCGGCAGCAGGCCGACCAGCGCGGTCGCAGCGCCCATCAACAAGAGCGTAACGACCAGCATGTTCTTGCGTCCGAACCGGTCGCCGAGATGGCCGCAGACGATGGCCCCTAACGGGCGGAACAGGAATGACAGGCCGAGCGTCGCAAACGAGACGATCTGCGCCAGCAGCGGGTTGTTCGCATTCATCGGCGCGAAGAACAGCGCGCCGAACACGAGGCCGGCGGCCTGCGCGTAGACGAAGAAGTCGTACCACTCGATCGTGGTGCCGACGAGCGTTGCCGTGAGAACCTTGCGCTCCTCATCCGACAGCGTTGCGCCGCGCGAGCGCGCGGATAGTTCGATGGACATGTGGCCTCCCCAAAACCGTTCTTGGCCGTGCGGGCGTGGTCGGCGGCGATGCGCCTACCCCGCACGGATGCTGGGACCGAGATAGCAGAGCTCCGCGCCGAGGACGAGCAAATAGTTGCAGCCGCAACGATATACAGGCAAGAATGCCCCTCGCCGCCGGTTCCCTGACCGGGCTACCTCACCCGCCGCCGACGGTCTCCCATCCGGAAATGCCGATTGTGCAACGCAGCAAGGCCGTTATGATCCGGGCTCTCCAAGGGGTCTTAAGTGTCTGACATCAATGCCGATGCCTGGGTTTCCTCAGGCCACCGCCCGATGGGCTTTCCGGAATTCGTCGTCGTCATTGCCTCCATCATGGCGCTGAACCCGCTGGCGATGGACATGATGCTGCCGGCGCTGCCGAACATCCGCTCCGCCTTCCAGATCGCCGACGCCAACCGTCCGCAGATGGTGCTGTCGATCTTCCTGGTCGGCTTCGGCGTCGGCCAGTTCGTGATGGGCCCGCTGTCGGATCGCTTCGGCCGCCGCCCGGTGCTGCTCGGCGGCATGGCCGTCTACACCATCGCCGGCCTGCTCGCGATCATGGCGCCCTCGTTCGAGACACTGCTGCTGGCGCGGGCGCTGCAAGGGCTCGGCACCGCGGCAACCCGCGTGATCGCGACCTCGATCGTGCGCGACTGCTACGCCGGACGGCGGATGGCGAGCGTGATGTCGCTCGCGATGATGGTGTTCATCGCGGTGCCCGTGATCGCGCCGTCCTTCGGCCAGGCGGTGATGCTGCTGACGCATTGGCGCGGCATTTTCGTGCTGCTGATGATCTACGGCGTGATCGCGTTGGCTTGGAGCGCGATGCGGATGCCGGAGACGCTGCCGCTCGAGCTGCGCAAGTCGCTGGCGATCCCGGAGGTGCTGTCGGCGTTCCGCCAGACCGTCACCAACCGCCAGACGCTCGGCTATGCACTCGCCGCCGGCGGCGTGCAGGGCTCGCTGTTCGCCTTCGTCTTCTGCTCGCAGCAGATCTTCACCGAGATCTTCAAGCTCGGACATTACTTCCCGGTCGCCTTTGCGGCTTGCGCAGTCGGCGTCGCGATCGCGGGCTTCCTCAATTCGCGCATCGTCGGCCGCATCGGCATGCGCGTGATCTCGCATGCCGCACTGACCGGCTTTGCCGTCGTCGCCGGGGTGCTGTTCCTCACCGTGAAGACCGACACGCTGTCGCTGCCGCTGTTCATGGCGCTGTCGGGCCTGATGATGTTCGCGTTCGGGCTGATGATGGCGAACTTCACTGCGCTCGCGATGGAGCCGCAGGGCAAGATCGCCGGCACGGCGTCGTCGCTCTACGGCACGATCACCACGTTGCTCGGGATCGGCGTCGGCACCACGATCGGCCAGGATTACGACGGCACGCTGCTGCCGTTCGCCACCGGCTTCTTCCTCTGCACCCTGGCCGCGCTCGCCGTGGTGCTGGTGACGGAGAAGGGCCGGATGTTCCGGCCGCATCATCTTCCGATTTGATTTGGTAGATCCGTAGCCCGCATGAGCGCAGCGATATGCGGGGCCGAAAGAACCCGGATGTCGCTTCGCTCATCCGGGCTACGATTCTGGTGACGGAAACCGGATGTTCTGCGGGACGAACCGCGGACTTCGACAGTGCCGCGGTTTGAGATTTCAGTCTTTGACGGCATTCGCCCGCCTTGCGTATCTTCCACGCTACCCTTAGCCCAAAGCATGGATAGAAGATGAAGCTCACGGTTCACATTCCGGATGAACTCATTGCTGAGGTCAAAGACAGACTCCCACCACCCGAAATGGGAATGCTGGAAGCTATAGCCCTCGACGCCATCCTTGGCTTTATCGGCCGCCTCAAATCAACTTTTGCGACGCGGCCTGACAATACCCTGAGGTCTAGTCCGTAGCCCGCATGAGCGCAGCGATATGCGGGGCCGACAGAACCCGGATGTCGCTTCGCTCATCCGGGCTACGATTCCGAGATTGCCTCAGGCTTCCCGCGTCCGTCCGACGCTGCTCCGCGCCTGCACCGGCACAGCACGATGCCGCGTCGCCGCAAATCCCTCCATCCCGAGCTGCCACTGCAGGCCGACGATCGCGCCCTTGGTCGGCTGCAATAGTCCGAGCGCGCTGAACAGCGTGAATGGCAGCCAGATAGCCAGTTGCAGCCAGGCCGGCGGCGCGTAGGTCATCTCCATCCAGAGCAGCGCCGGCACCACGACGTGGCCGACCACCACGATCACGAGATAGGCCGGAAAATCGTCCGCGCGCTGCGGGGTGAAGTCCTCGCCGCACACCTCGCAATGATCAGCGACTTTAAGGAAGCGGCCGAACAGATGGCCGCGCCCGCAGTTCGGGCACTTCATCGCAAAACCGCGCAACATCGCCTTTGGCAGGGAAACCGTCTCGGTCATTGCCGTCGTCCTTTGGTCGTTGTCCTTGACCTGATCTGATGATCCATACAATATGCGCTCGAGATCATACAATCAAAGACAAAGCGTCGAATTGCATGGATTGGATCCCTACGGTTTCGGAATGGCACGGCCCGATGTTCCTGCGCATCGTCGACGCGCTCGCCGCCGATATCGCGAGCGGCCGGCTGGTGCGCGGCCAGCGGCTGCCGACCCATCGCGCGCTGGCAACCGCGCTCGACATCGATCTCACCACGGTGACGCGCGCCTATGGCGAGGCGCGGCGGCGCGGACTGCTGGATGCCCGCGTCGGCCAGGGCACATTCGTCTCGGAGACCACCCAACGCGCAGCGTCCGAGCTATCAGCGCCCGTCAACATCGACCTGTCGATGAACCTGCCGCCCCAGCCGGTCGAGGCCAATCTCGATCTGCGTATCGCGCAGGGACTGGCGACCATCCGCTCCGAGGCCGGGTTCTCCGCCTATCTCGGCTATACCCGTCCCGGCGGCACCGCGGATGAACGCGAGGTCGGCGCCGCGTGGCTCGCGCCGCGCGTGCCGCAGGCTTCAGCCGACCGCATCGTGATCTATCCGGGCTCGCAGGCGATCATCTTCAATGCGCTGCTGGCGCTGACATCACCGGGCGATGTGGTGCTGACGGAAGCGTTGACGTTTCCCGGCATCAAGGCCGCAGCGGCCCGGCTCGATGTCCGTCTCATCGGCGTTGCGATGGATGCCGAGGGCGTGCGGCCCGACGCGCTCGACGACGCCTTCCGCAAGCACAAGCCAAAGGCGGTCTATCTGATCCCGACGCAGCAGAACCCGACCACCGCGACGATGGGCGCTGTCAGGCGCAAGGCGATTGCCGATGTCATCAGCAAGCGCGGCTGCGTCCTGATCGAGGACGACGTCTACGGCCCGCTCGAACCGCAGATGGCGCCGATCGCCACCCTGATTCCGGAACACACCTACTACGCCGCGAGCATCGCGAAATGCATCGCGCCGGCCCTGCGCGTCGCCTATCTGCTGGCGCCCGATGCCGCCGCCGAGCAGCGCATGCGGTCGAGCATGCAGGCCACCATGCAGATGCCGCCATCGCTGATGGTCGCGCTGGTGACGCAATGGCTGCGCTCCGGTGTCGCAGCCGACATCATCCGCGCCATCCGCAACGAGGCGGCGGCGCGCCAGCAGCTTGCGGCCCGCTTCCTCAAGGGCGTCGCCTATGCGGCACGGCCGGCGAGCCATCATCTCTGGATGCCGCTGCCAAAGCATTTCGACGGCACCGACCTGCTGTCGCATCTGATGCGCAATGGCCTCGCCGTGGTGGGCGAAGATGCCTTTGCGGCCGGCGATGCCGCCCCGCGCGGCCTGCGCGTCTCGCTCGGCGCCGCGCGCAACCGCGCCGAACTGAGCCAGGCGCTGCAGGTGCTGTCGAATGCGGTGCGCACACCGGTCGGCGCGACGCAAATTGTATGAATTTCGACCATCGTCAGGGAATAAAGTCGCTCGAAAATGATTATGGTGCGGGGCGTCCGCGCTACGACGGCGGCGTTCAAGGCATCAGACAGGGGCGGCTTTCAATGTCATGCGGATATGACCGGGCGATCCACCCTGCCGTGCGGACGCTTCGCAGGGCGGCGGCCGCGATCTCCTGTCTTGCATTCGTCACATCGGGCGCCGCGCGCGCCACCGACGCACCTGCCCCGTCACCGGAGAAGCTCGAACGCATCACCGAGTTCTTCAACACCGAGGTCACGAGCGGCCGCATTCCCGGCGCTGTCATCCTGATCCAGCAGCACGGCAAGCCGGTCTATCTGAAGACCTTCGGCTATCGCGACGTCACCACCAAGTCGCCGATGCGGCCGGACACGATGTTCGCGCTGCATTCGATGACGAAGCCGATCACCAACACCGCCGCAATGATGCTGGTCGACGAGGGCAAACTGTCGCCGCAGGACCCGCTGTCGAAATACATTCCGGCGTTCGCCGACGTGAAGGTCGCGATCGAGCCGGACGGCGGCAACGATCCGGCCAAGGTGGAACTGGTGCCGCCGATCCGCCCCGTGACCATCGAAGACATCATGCGGCACACCTCGGGCATCACCTACGAATATATCGGCGCCGACTGGATCCAGAAGATCTACCGCGCCGGACATTTGTTCGACGGCAAGTTCGACAACAAGGAGTTCGTTGCAAGGCTCGCCAGGCTGCCGCTGTCGCGGCAGCCCGGCACGCTGTGGCGTTACGGCCATTCCACCGACGTGCTCGGCCGGGTGATCGAGATCGTCTCGGGCAAGACGCTCTATCAGTTCGAGAAGGAGCGCATCCTCGACCCCCTCAAGATGAACGACACCAGATACGCGCTCGATGCCGAGACCGAGCGGACGCGGCTGGCCGAGCCGCTGCCCTCCGACACCATCCTGATCGAGGGCGAGAACGACCGGCGCGCGCATCCGGAATGGGAATCCGGCGGCGGCGGCCTGGTCTCGACCATTCTCGATTACGCGCGGTTCGCGCAGATGCTGCTGAACGGCGGTGAGCTTGACGGCAAGCGTTATCTCAGCCCCGCCGCCTTCAAGACCATGACCACGGACCATATCGGGCCGGGCTCCGGCGTCGGCCGCGACTACTGGTATTTTCCGGGTGACGGCTTCGGTTACGGCTACGGCATCGCCGTGCGCACCGATCCAGGCATCGCCAAGCCGCCGCCGCCCGGCTCGATCGGCGAGCTGAAGTGGGACAGCGGCAGCGGCACCTATTTCGGCGTCGATCCGAAGCTCGACATGATCTACATCATGCTCGAGCAGACCCAGAACGAACGCCAGCGCATCACGCCGGCATTCCGCAAGCTGGTCTACGACGCGTTCAGCCCGGACTGAGCAGTCGCTGGTCGCCTCGTCATTGCGAGGAGTGAAACGACGAAGCAATCCATCTATCCGCTCGCTCACGGATAGATGGATTGCTTCGCGGAGCCTGTCATCGGGCGCGCGTTCGCGCGACCCGTTGGCTCACAATGACGGAACAGATACGCCCGCCTTACGTCTTCTGCCGAACCGCCTCTTGCCTGCGCCGTGCTGCGGCCGCGATCAGGCTCGCGGTGCATTCGTTGCAGACGAACGCACACTCGTCGGTAAACAGCCCGATCCGTGCATCCAGTCCGATCGCACCATCGTCGGCGAGCCCATCGATGACGCCACCACAGCACACGCATTGGTGGCGCGACGCCAATTCTCGCTCCATGACGCGTTCTCCAGCCGCGGCTTCCCGCTTCAGCTTCCCTCATCAGCTTCCCTTGCGCTATATACTATCGTATATATCGAACCCGACAAGGCAGGCGGGTGAACAAATCCGGTCGGGAACCCTGCACACAATAATCATCGGCCGGAGACGATCGCCGCACAATTCCTGCCTGGTCCAACCAGGTTCATCGAGGAAACGCGATCATGATAAAGAACAAAGGCGACGCGGGACGTCCGCGCGCAACGGGAGAACTGCTCAATATCCGCCGCGCAGCCCTGCTGAGCGCGACGGCCGCCGTCCTTGCGCTTGGCTCGACCAGCATAGCGCGCGCCGAAACGGCTCCGGTCGGCGTTCCCGACAAGAGTTTCCCCGAGAGTGTGACCTCGACCTCCGACGGTACACTCTACGTCGGCAGCTTCAATCATGGCGGCGTCACCAAGATCTCGGGCGGCAAGGCCGAGCAATTGGTCAAGCCGGGCGCCGCCGACAGCCGCTCGACACTCGGCGTGCTCGCCGACGAGAAGAGCGGCACGCTCTATGTCTGCTCCAACGACATCAGCGCGATGGGCGTCGCGGGGCCGAGCGACACCAAGGGGGCCTGGCTGAAGACCTTCGATCTCAAGAGCGGCGCGCCGAAGGGCAGCTTTGCCCTGAGCGATCCGAAATCGTTCTGCAACGACATCGTGGTCGGCGCCGACGGCACCGCCTATGTCAGCGATTCCTTCGCGCCGTTCGTCTACAGCCTGAAGCCCGGCGGCACGGCGCTCGCGACCTTTGCCACCGATCCGCAGCTCGCACCGGCCAAGGACGGCGTCGGGCTCGACGGCATTGCGATCGGCGCCGACGGCAATCTCTATGTCACGACCTTCATTCCGGCAAAACTGTTCAAGATCGAAATGAAGGACGGCAAGGCCGGCGCCGTGACGGAGCTGAAGCCGTCGCGGCCGCTCGACCATGCCGACGCGCTGCGCGCCCATGGCAGCGGCTTCCTGCTGATCGAGGGCAACGGCAAGCTCGACAAGGTGACGGTGAAGGGCAGCGACGCCACGATCGACACCATCAAGGATGGTCTGGCCGAGCCGGTTTCGGTGACCGAGGTCGGCGGTGTCGGCTGGGTCGCCGAGGGCAAGCTGTCCTACGTGATCGGCGACAACAAGGGCAAGGACCCCGGTCCGTTCAAGCTGACGCCGGTGGCACTGCCGAAGTAGCGGCCTGCGCCGTCATGGCCGGGCTTGTCCCGGCCATCCACGTCTTTCCTTGCATGGAAGCGAAGACGTGGATGGCCGGGCCAAGCCCGGGCATGACGGATACGGAAAACTCCCGCGCCGCGTGGCAGACTAGATCACATAAAATCCGTGCGTGCCGTCGCGGCGGAGCTGGTCGACGAGGCCGTACTCCCAATCGAGATAGGCCTGCATCGCCTTCTCGGCGATATCGGTGCCTTCATAGGGCCGCCGGTAGCGATGCGCGGGATCGGGCCTCGGCACGACGCGCGGCGGTCCGACGTCAAGCCGGCCGTCATAACCGCCGTCCAGCACATAAACCTCCCACGCCATCTGCGCGAGCCACGACGCCGTCATGTCGGCGCGGATGCTTTTGTCGTCGGTCAGCACGATGCGCGCGCCGCGCACCGGCGCGGCCATGTCGATCTCCTGCACCAGCTGGCCGCCGGCATAATGACGGAAGCCGGCGAGATGACCCGCCGCGTATTCCTCGGCATCGCGCACATCGAAGCGATAGAGCGTGCGGTGCGCGTCAGCTTGCAGCGCGGCGAGCTCGCTCATGCCGATGCGGCGGACGCCGGCGCGGTAGGCGACGTCGCGCGCATTGTCGGCGGCACCCGCGAACGGCCCGACGCCGCTGCGCTTGCCGGCGCCGTGCTCGAGATCGTGCTTCGCGAGCGTCCAGCCGATGGTGCCGTTGCGCAGCGCCCGCACCTTGTTGGGCAGCCCGGCATTGATCAGCGACTGCGTGCCGATGATCGAGCGGGTGCGGCCGGCGCAGTTGACGATAATGGTGGTGTCCGGATCTGGCGCCGCGCTCCCCGCACGCAGCACCAGCTCCGCACCGGGCACGCTGACCGAGCCCGGAATGTTCATGGTGGCATATTCGTCGAAGCGGCGGACATCGAGGATCGCGATGTTGGCCTTGGCCGAAATCAGTCCGGCGACCTCGTCGGCGCTCAGTGACGGCGTGTGCCTGCGCGCCTCGACCAGTTCGCCGAAGGCCTTGGCATAGGAATTGACGTCCTCGAACACCTCGTAGCCGGCCGCCTTCCAGCCCTGCAAGCCGCCCGCGAGCACAGCAATGTTGCTGTAGCCCAATGCTCGTAGCTGGTCAGCTGCGGCAGCCACCAATCCCTCACCATTGTCGTAGAGCACGATCGGTACGTCCTTGCGCGGCAAGCGCAGCTCGGCTTCGAGCGCGATCCGGCCGGCCGCCATGTTGGCGGCAAACAGCGGATGGCCGGTGGCGAATTCCGCCTCGTGCCTGACGTCGAGCAGCGCGAGCTCCCGGCGCAGCAGAAGCGTTGCACGGATGTTCTGGGGGGTGACGGACAAGACTGTCATGGAATGCTGGCCTGAGCAGGAAAACGGGCTGGCCTGCTCTAGGCCGAAATCGCGTGCCGTCAATAGGTTTAACCAGCCTGCAACCCCGATCTTCATGAGCCGGAGTCCGGGGAACGAAAGCCTGCTATCCCGCTTTGCTCAACCGGGACGCTCTTGCTACGTTCCCAATCGGCCCCGTTGGCGCCCGATCAGGCCTTCCGGACAAGAGAAGGTAGCGGGGCCAGCCTGAAGTTCTGGGAGGATGACCATGAGACCCGTCGGAAATGAACCATTGTCGCGTCACGCTCTCGCTTTCGTGCTGGCCGGCGGACGCGGCAGCAGACTTCAGGAGCTCACCGACAGGCGCGCCAAGCCGGCGGTGTATTTCGGCGGCAAGTCCCGCATCATCGATTTCGCACTCTCCAACGCGGTGAATTCGGGCATCCGCCGCATCGCGGTGGCGACCCAGTACAAGGCGCACAGCCTGATCCGGCACCTGCAAGGCGGCTGGAACTTCTTCCGCCCGGAACGAAACGAGAGTTTCGACATCTTGCCCGCAAGCCAGCGCGTCTCGGAGACGATGTGGTATGTCGGCACGGCCGACGCGGTCTACCAGAACATCGACATCCTCGAGGCGCACGGCACCAAGTACATCCTGGTGCTGGCCGGCGACCATGTCTACAAGATGGACTATGAGATCATGTTGAAGCAGCATGTCGAGAGCGGAGCCGACGTCACGGTCGGCTGCCTCGAGATGCCGCGCTTGGAATCCAGCGGCTTCGGCATCATGCATATCGACGAGACCGGCGTGATCCAGTCCTTCCTGGAGAAGCCCGCCGATCCGCCGCCGATGCCCGGCAAGCCCGACAAGTCGCTGGCCAGCATGGGCATTTATGTCTTCAATTCGGAATTCCTGTTCGACGAATTGCGCCGCGATGCCGCCGACCCGAACTCGGCCCACGATTTCGGCAAGGACATCATTCCCTATATCGTCAAGCACGGCCGGGCGATCGCGCATCAGTTCAACGATTCCTGCGTCCGCTCCGGCGATGATCCCCGCTCCTACTGGCGCGATGCCGGCACCGTCGATGCCTATTGGGGTGCCAACATCGATCTCACCGACGTGGTGCCCGAGCTCGATCTCTACGATCGATCATGGCCGATCTGGACCTACGCCGAGATCACGCCGCCCGCCAAGTTCGTCCACGACGAGGACGGACGGCGCGGCCAGGCGGTGACCTCGCTGGTGTCCGGCGCTTGCATCATCTCGGGCGCGTCGCTGCGCCGCTCGCTCCTGTTCACCGGCGTGCACGTCAATTCCTACGCCAATGTCGAGAACGCGGTGATCATGCCCTATGTCAATGTCGGCCGCGGCGCGCGGCTCAGGAACGTGGTGATCGATCGCGGCGTGCGGATTCCGGAAGGCCTCGTGGTCGGCGAGGATCCGGAGTTCGACGGCAAGCGCTTCCGCACCACCGAGAACGGCATCACGCTGATCACGCAGTCGATGATCGACAGGCTTCCGACATGACGCAGCTGCGCGTCCTCGCGGTCGCCTCGGAAGTCTACCCGATCGTCAAGACCGGCGGCCTCGCCGACGTGGTTGGCGCGTTGCCGGCGGCGCTGAAGCAGCACGATGTCGCGACGCGGACGCTGGTGCCCGGCTATCCCGCGGTGCTCAACGCGCTGGCTTCGGCGGAGACGCTGCTGCACTGGGACGAATTCTATGGCGGGCCGGTCCGCGTGCTCGGCGGCGCGCATGACGGCCTCGACCTGCTCGCACTCGACGCGCCGCATCTCTACGCGCGTCCCGGCAATCCCTATGTCGGTCCCGACGGACGCGACTGGCCCGACAACGGCATCCGCTTTGCGGCGCTGTCGCGGATGGCGGCCGAAATCGGCCGCGGTGCGATCGGCTCCTTCGTTCCCGACATCGTGCATGCGCATGACTGGCAGGCCGGCCTGGTGCCGGCCTATCTGCATTATGGCGGACAGCCGCGGCCGGGCACGGTGATGACCGTGCACAACCTCGCCTATCAGGGGCAATTCTCGCCGGACATGCTCGCGACGTTCGACCTGCCGGGCGAGGCCTACTCGCTCCACGGCGTCGAATATTACGGCACCATCAGCCTGTTGAAGGCCGGCCTGCAATTCGCTGACCGCATCACCACGGTGTCGCCGACCTATGCGCAGGAGATCCAGAGCGACGAAGGCGGCATGGGGCTCGGCGGCCTGCTGCGCGAGCGTTCCGATGTGCTGAGCGGCATCCTCAACGGCATCGACATCGACGTGTGGAATCCGGCCACCGATCCCGACATCGCCGCGCGCTTCAGCGCCGGGCAGATGGCGGAGCGCGCCGCCAACAAGGCGGCGTTGCAGCGGCGCTTCGGGCTCGATCCGGCGCCGGACGCGATGCTGCTCGGCGTCATCAGCCGGCTGTCATGGCAGAAGGGGCTCGACCTGCTGCTCGACAACATTCCGACACTGCTCGGCGAAGGCATCCAACTGGCGCTGCTCGGCAGCGGCGATCGCGATCTGCAGGATCGGTACGCCGCGCTGGCGCACGACAATCCCGGACGGATCGCGGTCGTGATCGGCTATGACGAGGCGCTGGCGCATCTGATCCAGGCCGGCTCCGACGCGCTCGCCGTGCCGTCGCGCTTCGAGCCGTGCGGCCTGACCCAGCTCTGCGCGCTGCGTTACGGCGCGGTCCCTGTTGTCGCCAATGTCGGCGGACTTGCCGACACCGTGCTGGGCTTCGACGAAGCCGCGGTCACCGGCAGTGCCGCAACCGGCGTCAAGTTCGCCCCCGTGACCTCGGACGCGCTGGCGCACGGCTTGCGTACGGCGAACCTGCTGTTCAACGACAAGGTGACCTGGCGCCGCCTGCAGCAGGCCGGCATGGCCACCGACGTCTCCTGGCACAATCGCGCCGGCCGCTACGCCGCGCTCTACCGCGAGCTCGCGGCGGCCCGTTAGCAAAGCGCCATCAGTTCAGGAGATCGCAGGACGCGATGCGATTGATGTCGGCGAGGCGTCGGTCCGGATTCCCCTTGAAATCAAGGCTTGCGACGAGATCGAGCAGCCGGCCATAGGCGCGGTCGGCGACCGCAACGGGCAACGGCTCCTCGTCGAAGGCCTCGATGTAATTGCCGACGAGACCGCTCAGCAGCCGGCACATCGCCCGTTGCTCGGGGTCGTGCCTGCTCAAGGTCTCGAGTTTTTCCTGGAGGGTCCGGTAGGTTCGCAAGCCGTGCGGCTGTTGCGAAAGCCAACCGTGCAGATCGGAATTATTCAGATCACTCATATCAGCCTCTTCAAGCAGGAGAAGAAGCTACCGGCTTATACAGCCGATCATGGTTCCGCGCCATGACGATTTTTGCATGCATCCCCTGCCCGGCCGCGCAGGCCGTGTCACCGGAATGGCACGCGGTATGGCTAAAGTGCGGTGGTTTTGATCAGAGGCGCGCGAGCGCCGGCAGAATCCTGTAGCGCGCGATCTCGTGCGGATAGTCGCCGCGATTGGCGAGCAGCACGATGCCGAGCCTGCGCGCCGGCACCAGGCCGACATAGGCCGAGGCATTGTTAAGACCGCCGGGCTTGTCAATCACGGTGACGCCGTCGAGCCGCACATGCTCCCACGCCATCGCCTGGCCGAATTTCGCATCGACACGAAAACTCTCGCGCTCGGTCATCTGCAGCGCCGCGCGCAATTCGGGATCGATCACCGCGCCGTCGAGACAGGCGCGCAGCAAGATGCCGAGATCGCGCGCCGACGAGAACATCTGCCCGGTGCCCGGGAAGTCGTAATAGCTCTGCTGATTGCCGATTGGGCCGATCGGCGTGCCGTCATGGGAATAACCCTGCACCATGCGCCGCATGATCTCCGGCGTCATCGCCGCGCGATTGTCCTCGCCGCGATCCGGAACGAAGGTCGATGTCATGCCGAGCGGCTTGAGGATACGGCTCTCGATCAAATTCGCGATCGGCGTGCGATAGCGCTGCTCCAGCACCAGCTGCAGCAGAACATAGCCGGCGTGGCTGTAGATGCGCTGCCTGCCGGGCTGCTCTCCTGCCGCGGGCGTCCACGCATTGAGCATCGCGACGAACTGGTCCCGGCTGAAGCTCTCGTTGGGCCATGGCGGATGATCGGTCGGCAGCAGCAGCCCTGATGTATGGTTGACGAGCTCGCCGACGGTGACGCGGCTGATATAGTCGCCATGCAGTTCGGGCAGATATTTGCTGACGGGATCGTCCAACCGCAATTCGCCGCGCTGCGTGCCGAGCGCGACCAGCGTCGCCTCGAACAGCTTGCGCAGCGAGGCGAGGTTGAACAGGGTGTCGGAGGTGACCGGCTGCTTCCTCGCGGTGTCGGCGAAACCGTAGTTGAAGAAGGCGACCTGGCCGCCGGCATAGACCGCCGCAGCGAGGCCGCCCGGATCGGCCGCAGTCGCGGTCGGTGCCAGTTCCGCGGTGACGATGTCCCTGATCTGCGCATCCATGTCGGAATCCGCGCGCGCCGCCGCAAGCGCGCTAATAGCGACGGCGAGCAGGACGGCCGCGATGCGGACGGTGAACCATTGCGTCATCAAGAGCGAAATCGAATCGGTGTTGCGATGCGGGCGGACCCGTTCAGCCATCACGAGATGGCGACATCGCGATCCTAGCGATGGAACCTAAGCTTCCGAATTCACGATTGCGCGCATTCCACCGTTACCGGCCATGGCCGGGAAGGGGCGGCCCGATCGCGCTTCCGGGGTTCACTGCCGGAAATCGCGATCGCGACCGCCCTCCCACTCCAGCCACGGTGCGGGAACTGCAATCACACAAAAAAACGGAACATCTGAAAATGGCAGGAAAGTGCTTCGACGGGAAAGGCAAGGCCAACACTTGCCGGGCCGGCAGCCGATATGTCTGACTTCGTCACATTCCGCTCCCAACCCGGGGACGGTTTCCCAATAGCAACAATTCGTCAATCGAAGGTTGCATAGGCCGATCTGATTCGAGTTACAAGACACTGTGCGCTGCGACGTATTGTCCGGTTCCAGATCCCGGTCGCGCGCGGTCCCCGGTTAAGCATGGCTTAACCATCGGTCGCCCGACGGCGACTATGCCGCGCGCGAGCGGACAATCGATCGCGGCAACGATGCCAGCAGCAGCACGGTACAGACGCAGAGCAGCACAATGTCCTTGAACAGGAACTCGCCGGCCAGGTTCCAGGCCATCGGGTCGGTCGACAGGCTCCATTTGACCACGCCGGGCGTCGTGAAGAAGAACGACCACGTGATAGCGAAAGTGATCACCCCCATCAGCGCGCCGAGCACGGAGAGGATCGGGCTGAACGCCCCGGCGGCGAGCAGCACCGCGATGCCAAGCTCGACAACGCCGAGCACATACGCCTCGCCGCGGAGGCCGAACACCGACAACCATGAGACGAACGGACTGTTGCTGATGAACTGCACGATGCCTTGCGCCGATTGCAGCGTGAACTTCTGCATGCCGAACGACACGAAGATCACCACCATGACCCAGCGCAGGATCGCCAGCGGACGATAAGACCCCTCGCCTTGTTCGGCGATGTTGAATGACAGATTCATGCGGATGTTTCTTCCCTTGCTGCGCGCCACCACGGCCGCTATTGCGGCGTTCCCGGCAGGACTACGCAGCACGCCGCACGCCTGTTACGCGCGGGACGCGGTCACAGCCTTCACAAGGATGTGCGGGTGACGTGATCAGCTAGGGCGTGGACCCATTAACGCGCAGCCAGCCAACGACCGGATCGACGATAGCTGGACGAAGGCGAGTTTATGCGGCGTCGGGTGCGTCTCGCACGGTGCGTACCGCATCAAGGAATGCGGAGATCCTCGCCGGATCCTTGACGCCAGGCTCACTCTCAAGGCTCGACGAGACATCAATCATCCGTGCACCGGTAATAGCGATCGCGTCGGCCACATTGGTCTGATCAAGTCCACCCCCAAGGGTCCAAGGCGAAGGATGTGTGACCCCTCGGAGCATTTCCCAGTCGCAGCACGACGCGGAGGCTCCTGTGGAAGCTACGCCTTCAGGCGGCTTCAACTCGTAGAGGATACGGTCGGCCACGCCCTGCCACCGTGTGGCCGCGCGCAGGTCTTTTGCAGTTCGGACCGGCACGACGCCCCAAACAGCTTTTCCGGCAATTCCTGATGGTCGATCAATTCCGTTGAATTGCAAGATGTGCAATCGCGCAGCACTGATTGCTGCCATGAAAAAAATGCTGTCCTGCTCGAAGAAGACGCCGACCTTGCGGACATGGCGGGGGACGCGCGCGGCCAATTCCGCAGCCTGCTCCAGGGTGACGCGGCCGGTAAGGCGCTTTCGGGAAAATACGAACCCAACGTGACTTGCGCCGCCCTTCACCGCAGCGTCAACCGCCTCCGGTGTGGTCAGCCCGCAAATTTTGACTTTGACCTTCATTGGCGAACGCCTAAGCAGCATCCGAAGTTCCGTGTGTCCTGCCACCCTGGCGGTTCACATGACCACCCTGATGTCACATCCTGCAGCAGTGACGCCGTTGCGGCGGCACGCTCAGGCGCGCTGGCGCAGCGGCCGCGCGGCATCCTTGGCCGGCACCGGCATGGTGAAGCCGTACAGGAACAGGTCCACCACCATGTCGGCGAACTCGCCAGGATCGATCCCGCCCTTCGGATCGTACCAAGTATGGCTGAAGTTCAGGATGCCGAACAGCATCATGCTGTAGATCTTCTTGGTGCGCTTGACGATCTTGCCTTCCTTGTCGAGCTTGACCAGAAGATCGGCGATCATGTCGACCAGCTGGCGCTCCAGCGCCTTGATCGCATCCTGCTCGGTCTCGCCGAGGAACGAGAGGTCGTTGAGGATCACGCGCTGCTCGTCGCTGGAGCGGGCGTTGAGGGCGACGATGGCCTGGATCGCGGCGCGGAACTGCTCCAGCGTCGCCGCCTTGCCGGCCATCGCGGTCTCGACATCGGCGATCATCTCGCGGATATGCGCATCGAGGATCGCGAACAGGATCGCTTCCTTCGAGTCGAAATAGTGATACAGCGCGCCGCGCGACAGCTTGCAGGCATCCGCAAGGTCGGCGATCGAGGCACGCATATAGCCCTGCCGCGCGAACAGGCCGCAGGCGGTGGTGAGAATGCCCCGCTGGATCTCGTCGTAATTTTCCGAGCGCGTCCGCGCCATGCCAGTCTCTCTCGTGCACCATGGGCGCCGCCGGAATCGGGCGGCCGCCGTCTCTCTATACTACCGCCGCTCGGCGCTCTCCTCCCCTTTGCGGGCACCATCCACCAGAACTGTTCGATCGCTCACCACGACGCGCGACCTGCGTCAAAAAATAATTTGAACGACCGGTCGGATTATATTAGACTGCCCTGCATCAAGCAAGTGGATTGCGCACGCCGGGACCAACCCGGCGGCATCGAGGGAGATTGCGCGTGGATGCTCAGAGGATCGATGCTGTCGTGGTGGGAGCCGGCGCCGGCGGGCTGTGCGCCGCGGCGCGTCTTGCCCATGGCGGGCTGCATACGCTGGTCGTCGACGACAAGGATCGGCTCGGCGGCCGCGCCTCGACCGAGGAGATCGACGGCTTCAAGGTCAATATCGGCGCGATCGCGATCGAGTTCGGCGGCGTGTTCGAGGAGACCTTCCACACCGTCGGCGCGCCGCTCGATATCCGGGCGCCGGAGCCCGCAAGCTCGTTCTTCATCGACGGCAAGGTAATCGATGTCGGCCGCGGCGGCTGGTCGCTGCTGCTCGGGCAACTGACCAAGCAGGCCTCGCGCATCCTGGAGAAATTCGCCGATGCCCGCTCCGGCAATCTGCCCGACGGGCGGCAATCGACCGAGGACTGGCTGAAGGGCTATACCAGCAACGCCACGGTGCATGCGCTGTTCCGCAATCTCTGCGCGGCGATCTTCGCCTGCAACGCCGCCGAGCTGCCGGCCCGCGCCTTCCTCACCTATTTCACCAGCAAGGGCGCCTTCAAGAAATTCGGCTTCTGCCCGCAGGGCACGATCGGCGTCTGGAACAGCCTGGGCAATGCGATCCGGCGCAATGGCGACATCTGGCTGGAGACGCCGGCGACGACGATCCACACCGCCAACGGCAAGGTCGAAGGCGTCACCGTGCTCAGGAATGGCGAGCGGGTGCGGATCGACACCGATCTCGTCATCAGCAATGCCGGGCCGAAGGCCACCGTCGCGCTCGCCGGCAGCGAGGCTTTTCCGGCGGACTATATCGCCAAGGTGCGGAACGACCTGCGCCCGGCCGCCAACATCGTCATCAATGTCGCGAGCCGCGAGCCGCTGATCAACCATCCCGGCATCGTCACCTTCGGCAAGACACGAAGGCTCTGCAACATGGCGAACCTCTCCGCGACCTGTCCGGAGCTGGCTCCGCCCGGCTGGCACCTTTACGTCGCCTATGCGGTGCCGGTGCCGGCGCTCGGCGAATTCAACTCCGATGCCGAGGTTGCCCTCGCGCTCGAAGATCTGCGCGAGCAGTTCGCCAATTTCGAGCAGGCAAGAATTCTGTCGATCCGGGTGATGCGCGATGACTGGCCGGCGCAACGCAGCTGCGCCGGTTACGACCTTCCGCGCGAGACGGGCATCGAGGGTCTGTGGTGCGTCGGCGATGCGGTGAAGCAATATGGCAATGGCGGCACCCAGGCCTGCGCCGAGACCGCCAAGATCGTCACCGATGCCATCCTTGCCGCGCGTCCGCGCCGCTCGGCCGGCCGGGTCTGAGCGCGATGCCGACGACGATCCCGCATCCGACGCCCCAGGCTGCGCCGCTCGCCGCAACGGCGCCGGATGCCTTGCTCGAATTCCGCAACATCCGGATCGTCTACGACAATGCGATCGAGGCGATCCGCGATGTCTCGATCGCAGTGCCCGAGGGCAACATCGTCGCTTTGCTCGGCTCCAACGGCGCCGGTAAATCGACGCTGCTGAAGGCGATGTCAGGTATCCTTTATACCGAGGAAGGCGTGATCGAGAACGGCAGCATCCGCTTCCGCAATGACGAGGTCCATCGTCTTGCGCCCGACGAGCTGGTCCGCCGCGGCATCGTGCAGGTGCCGGAAGGCCGCCGCGTGTTCGCGGCGCTGACCATCGACGAGAATTTGCAGATGGGCGGCTACACCAGGACCAGCGCCGAGGCGCGCGAGCGCCGCGACAAGGTGTTCGCACTGTTCCCGCGGCTGCATGAGCGGCGCGATCAGATCGCCGGCTACATGTCCGGCGGCGAGCAGCAAATGCTGGCGATCGGTCGCGCGCTGATGACCGATCCGGTGCTGCTGGCGCTCGACGAGCCGTCGCTCGGCCTCGCGCCACTGATCATCGACCGCATCTATGAGGTGATCGTCCGCCTGCGCGACGAGCTGAAGATGACCGTGCTGCTGGTGGAGCAGAACGCGCAGCGCGCGCTCAACATCGCCGACTACGGCTACATCCTGGAGACCGGCCGCGTCGTGCTCGACGGCACAGCGAAAAAGCTCACCGCAAACGAGGACGTCCAGGAATTCTATCTCGGCGTCTCCTCGACGGGGTGCAAGAGCCTGCGCGACGTCAAGCACTACAAGCGCCGCAAGCGGTGGCTGTCGTGACCGCGCTGCTTACGGTCGAGAACCTGTCGAAGCGCTTCGGCGGCCTGCAGGCGGTCGCCGATGTCAGCCTTCAGGTCGCGCCCGGCGAGATCTGCAGCGTGATCGGCCCGAACGGCGCCGGCAAGACCACGCTGTTCAACATGATCTCGGGCGTACTGCGGCCGAGCGGCGGCCGCATCGGCTTCGATGGCATTGACCTTGCGACCATTTCGCCGTGGAAGTTCGCCGCCGTCGGCATCGGCCGCACCTTCCAGAATCTCGCATTGTTCAAGCACGGCACCGTGGTCGAGAACATCCTGACCGGCCGCCACACCCATCTGCGCTCGACCGTGTTCGACGCCGTGGTGTTCTTCGGCCGTACCCGGAACGAGGAGATCACGGCGCGGCAGCGCGTCGAGCACATCATCGAATTCCTCGAGATCGAGCACATCAGGGACGCCGTCGTGGGCACGCTGTCCTATGGCCAGCAGAAGCGCGTCGAGCTCGGCCGCGCGCTCGCCTGCGAGCCCAAATTGCTGCTGCTCGACGAAATGGTCTCCGGCATGAACCAGGAGGAGACCGAGGACATCGCGCGCTTCGTGCTCGACATCCGCGACGAGCTCGGCATCACCGTCGTGATGATCGAGCACGAGATGCGGATCGTGATGGACATTTCCGACCGCGTCCATGTGCTGAATTTCGGCCGCAAGATCGCCGAAGGCACGCCCGACGAGATCAGGCGTGATCCGGCCGTCGCGGAGGCCTATCTCGGCGGCCAGCGCGCCGAGGCCATGGCGAAGGCAGGCGCATGATGTCGACGCTGGACAGTTTTCGCACCGCTCATCCGCCGCTCCAGCCGAGCGCCGCCCGCAATGCGCCCGCGGCCGGAGCCGACGCGTTCCAGGCCGCGCTTGCGGATGCCGCCATCACCATCCCGCAATTGCTGCGGCAGCGCGCCGCCATGCACGGCGAGGCGCTGGCGCTGCGGGAAAAGGACTATGGCATCTGGAATCCGTATTCCTGGCGGCACTATTACGACACCGCGTGCGCGGTTGCGCTCGGTCTGCTCTCGCTCGGCATCAAGCCGGGCGACCGCGTCGCCATCGCCGGCGAGAACACGCCGGAATGGTTTTACGCCGATCTCGGCGCCCAGATGATCGGCGCAGTCGCGGTCGGCATCTATCCGACCAATCCCTGGGTCGAGCTGCAATATATCGTCAAGCATTCCGGCGCCCGGATCGTCGTCACCGGCGATCAGGAGCAGACCGACAAGGTGCTCGACGCGATGGCCAACAATGGTGGCCTGCCGAAGCTCGAGGCCATGGTCTGCATCGACATGAAGGGGCTACGGCACTATCGGCAATCAGAGCTGATGTCGTTCGCCGCACTATGCGAGCGCGGCAAGGCCTACGCACAAGCGAACCCGGAGGCCAACGCCACCCTCGATCGCCTGATTAGCCAGGGCGCGCCCGACGACGTCTGCATTCTCGTCTACACTTCGGGGACGACGGGTCCGCCGAAGGGCGCGATGCTGACCCATCGCAACCTGGTCTATTCCGCCTATGCCTATGCCAAGACCGTTGGGATCGCCGACAAGCCGTTCGAGGCGGTGAGCTATCTTCCGCTGTGCCATGTCGCCGAGCGCTGCTACGGCATGGTGACGCATCTGGTGCTCGGCGGCACTGTCTCGTTCGCCGAATCGATCGACACCGTCGCGATTAATATCCGCGAGATCGCGCCGACCTTCTTCGTTGGCGTGCCGCGCATCTACGAAAAATTGCAGCAGGGCTTTCTGTTCCGCCTCGGCGAGAGCGGCCGGCTGCGACAGGGTTTCGCCAAGGCCTGCCTCGCCTGGGGCCGCACGCTGTCGGACCGCCGGCAGGCCGGCAAGGCCAACGTGCTGGATCGCGCGGCCTATGGACTTCTCTACCTCTTGATGTTCCGCAATCTGCAGCGCCATCTCGGCTTCGCCTACAGCCGGCACCGACTGTGTGCCGGCGCATCGATCTCGCCGGAGACGCTACGCTTCTTCGATATCATCGGCCGCCCGGTGTCGCAGGGCTATGGCCTCACCGAGAGCGGCGGCGTCGCCTTCATCCAGACCGCAAGCCATCACCGGATCGGCGGCTGCGGCATCCCGCTGCCGCAGACGGAATGGAAATGTGATGCCGACGGCGAAATCCTGCTGCGCAACCCCGGCGTCTTCAAAGGCTACTTCCTCGACGAGAAGGCCTCGACGGCATCGCTGGAACAGGGCGGCTGGCTGCGCACCGGCGACATCATCGATGTCCTCGACAATGGCGAGATCGCCGTGGTCGACCGCAAGAAGGCGATCATCATCACCGCCGGCGGCAAGAACATCGCTCCGTCCGAGATCGAGAACGCGCTGAAGGACTCCGAGTTCATCAAGGAAGCGATCGTGGTCGGCGAGGCCAGGAAGTATCTCGGCGCAATCATCCAGGTCGATTACGACAATGTCGGCCGCTGGGCGCGCGACCGCGCACTTGCGTACACCAACTACAAGTCGCTGTCGCAGCTGCCCGAGGTGCACGAGCTGGTCGAGCGGATCGTGGGCGAGACCAACAAGCGCTTCGCCCGGGTCGAGAACATCAGGCGCTTCGCGATCCTCGAGAAGGAGCTCGACCATGATGACGGCGAGCTGACCGCCACCCAGAAGGTCCGCCGCGCCATGATCGAGAAGAAGTTCGCGCGCGAACTCGCGATTATCTACCAGGCGGAGGGCTGAATGCAGTATCTCGTCCAGCTGCTGATCTCGGGGCTCGCGATCGGCGCGATCTACGGCCTGATCGCGATGGGCTTTGCGGTGATCTACAAATCCACCGGTCTGGTCAATTTCGCCCAGGGCGAGATGACCATGATCACCGCCTATATCGCCTGGACGATCTCGACCACGGTCAGCGGCAATGTGTTCGTCGTAGCCGTTGGCGCGATCCTCGCTGCAATCGTGCTCGGGCTGATCATCGAGCGGCTGGTGATGCGGCCGATGCTCGGCGAACCGGTGTTCGCGACCGTGATGGTCACGATCGGGCTTGCGGTGATCCTGCGCTCGGCGATCAACTTCATCTGGGACGCCTATCCGCATGGCCTCGAACTCGGCATGGGCCGCGGCATCGTGCATCTCGGCAGCATCGGCGTGCGCACCGGGCAGCTTGCCGTGATCGCGACATTGCTTCTGCTGCTCGCCGCGATCTGGGCATTCTTCCGCTACAGCAAGGTCGGCGTCGCGATGCGCGCAGTTGCCGCCGACGACCGCACCGCGCTGTTGATGGGCATCAGCGCCACCAAAGTGCACGCGCTGGCTTGGGCCGCGTCGTCGGTGATTGCCGGCATCGGCGGTGTGTTCTTCGCGCTGTCCTATGACCTGTCGCCGGCGATGTTCCAGCTCGGGCTGAAGGCGTTTCCGGCCACCATCCTGGGCGGCCTCGACGCCGTGCTCGGCTCCGGCCTCGGCGGCCTACTGATCGGCATTACCGAGAACCTTGCCGGCGGCTATCTCGGCTCCGGCATGAAGGAAGTTGCGGGCTTTGCCATGATCATCGTCGTGCTGATGGTCCGCCCGTTCGGCATCTTCGGCGAACGCGATATCGAGAGGGTGTGATGCGGACCGGCGATTACAAGCAGAGCTATGGCGAGCTGGTTGCGCTGATCGATTCCCCGCCGGTGTGGCTCTGGTCGGCGGTGCTGCTGCTGGCGCTGATTGCGGCGCCCTATTTGCTGAATTCCTATGCGCTGTCGTTCCTGATGATCATCCTGATCACGGTGACCGGCGCGCTCGGGCTCAACATCCTGACCGGCTACACCGGCCTGATCTCGCTCGGCCATGTCGGCTTCCTCGTCACCGGCGCCTACGCCTATGCGGTGCTGGTCTCGAAGTACCACATGCCGCCGCTGGTCGGCTTCCTCGGCGCCGGCGTGGTGCCGGCGCTGGCGAGCCTGATCGTCGGCGCGCCGTCGCTGCGGCTCAAGGGGCTCTATCTCGCCATCACCACGCTCGCCTTCTCCTTCATCATCAACACCGTGATCCTGGAGATGCGCTGGCTGACCAACGGCGCGCGCGGCATCCAGGTGCAGCGGCCGGAGATTTTCGGCGTCAGCTTCGACAGCGATGCGGCCTTTACCTACCTCTGCCTCGCGATCGCTGTCCTGACGCTGCTCGCCACCCTCAACATCCGCCGCAGCCGGATCGGCCGCGCCTTCGTTGCGATCCGGGATAACGACACCGCGGCCCGCGTCATGGGCATCAATCTGCATGCCTACAAGCTGTTCGCCTTCGTCACCTCGGCCTTCATCACCGGCATCGCCGGCGCGCTTTACGGCATCTATCTCTCCTTCGTCAGCGTCGAGGGCTTTCCGTTCCTGCTCTCGATCGAGGCGCTGGCGATCCTGATCGTCGGCGGCCTCGGCTCTGCGCTCGGCGCCGTGCTCGGCACCATCCTGATCGTGCTGCTGCCGGAGGCGACACGGATCGTCTTCAGCCTGTTCAGCGCGCAGATGGACGCGACCTTCACGACCGGCGCGCAGGAGCTGAAGAGCATGCTCTACGGCCTCGTCATCATCCTGTTCCTGCGCTTCCAGCCGAGGGGGCTGGTCGGCGCCTGGCACGACATCAGGCGGGCCTGGGTGCACTGGCCGCTGCGCTACTAACAAGAAAAGACACGACACCATGAGGAGGAGACAATGATCAAACATCTGGCGGCAGCTTCGCTGCTGCTTTCAGCGTCCTGTCTTACCATCGGCCCGGCGGCGGCCGCCGATCCCGGGATCACCGACAGCGAGATCCTGATCGGCGACGTCGAGCCCTTGACCGGTCCGCCCGCGCTGCTCGGCGTCGCGGCCTCGATCGGCCACAAGATCGCGATCGCAGAAGCCAACGCCGCCGGCGGCATCAACGGCCGCAAGATCAAATATGTTCTCGAAGACGACGGCTACGTCACCGCGCGCACCATTCAAGGCGCGAAGAAAGTGATCGACGTCGACAAAGTCTTTGCGATGATCGGCATTTCCGGCTCCGGCCAATCCATCGCCGTGATGCCGGTGCTGGAAAAATCCGGCATCCCGACCGTGATCGACGTCGCGCCGGTCAAGTTCCTGTGGGAGCCGCCGCGCAAGAACGTGTTCGTGGTCGGGCAATCCTACGAGGAAGGCATCATCCACCTCGTCAATTTCCTCGCCGACAAGAACCCCGGCAAGAAATGGGGCCTGATCACCCAGGACGACGACTACGGCATCACCGTGCGCGACGGATTCGATTCCGTGGTCAAGGCCAAGAAGCTGAATGTCGTCTACAGCGGCAACTACAAGAAGGGCCAGCAGGACTTCTCGTCCGACATGCTGCAGCTGAAGGAGTCCGGCGCCGAGGTGTTCCTGGCCGGCGGCATCATCGCCGAGAACATCGCGATGATGAAGGAGCTCGAGAAGCTCAGCATCAAGCCGGTGACCGGCATTTTCTGGCCCGGCCGCATCGAGCCGGTGCTGAAGCTGATGGGACCGGCCGGCGACGGCATCTACGCGGTCGACTATGTCGAGCCGTTCGCGGGCTCAGCCGGCAAGGCGTTTCTGGAGAAGGCCAAGCCTTTGGTCTCGGAGGCCGAGTTCAAGGGCATCAACCGCTACACCATGACCGGCTACGCCGCCGCAAAGGTGCTGATCGCGGCGATCGAGCGCTGCGGCAAGCAGCCGACCTGGGCCTGCACCATCGCGGAGCTGGAGAAGACCAAGAACGTCGAGACCGGCGTGATGGCGCCGATCAGCTTCGGCCCCGGCGTCCGCTTCTCCAACCAGAAGCTCCAGATCATGCAGGCCGACGCGGCGACGCTCAGCTTCAAGCCGGTGGACTGAGAGCGATGAAGGTCCTGATCGTCTTTGCTCATCAGGAGGCGCAGTCGTTCAACGCTGCAATGCTGGCGCGGTCGGTGGCCGAATTGACCGCGCTCGGGCACGCGGTCAGGATCTCCGATCTCTACGCCATGCGCTTCAACCCGGTGGCGACAGCCGACGACTTCGGCGAGCGGCGGTTTCCCGACCGGCTGCAATATGACCGCGAGCAGAAGTACAATCTGCAACATGGTGGGCTCAGCGGCGACATCGCCGCCGAGATCGAGAAGCTGCTGTGGTGCGATGTCCTGATCCTGCAGTTTCCGCTGTGGTGGTTCTCCGTCCCCGCCATCATGAAGGGCTGGATCGACCGCGTCTTCGTCAACGGTGCGGTCTATGGCAGCGGCCGCCGTTATGACACCGGCGGCCTCAGTGGCCGCCGCGCCATGGTCGTGACCTCGACCGCGGCCTATCCTGGCATGTGCGCGCCCGACGGGCTGGTCGGCGCGCTCGACGTGGTGCTGTGGCCGATCCAGAACGGCACGCTGGCCTATGCCGGCTGCAAGGTGCTGCCGCCGTTTGTGTCGTATTCGGTGAACTTCGTCGACGAAGCGACGCGGCATCGCTATCTCGACGATTATGCGGCGCGGCTACGGCATATCGAGACCACCGAGCCGCTGTTCTTCCATCCGCTGGCGGATTTTGGCGAGGACTGGCGGCTGAAGCCGGGTGTCGCGGCGCAGGCTGTTGGACAGGGCAAATCCGTAACAAAGTAAAGTTGCCGCGACGGAAGTGCGCTCCCTCGCCCCGTTCTTACGGGGAGAGGGTTGGGGTGAGGGGCTGCCTCCGCGCACATGTTGATAGAAGCACTCGCGGAGACTCCCCCTCACCCGGATCGCATCAGCGATGCGATCCGACCTCTCCCCGCAAGCGGGGCGAGGTAAGGAAGAATCACATCCGCTTGGCGACCTCTTCCAGCATCACCTCGGTGGCGCCGCCGCCGATCGTCAGCACGCGGGCGTCGCGCACCATGCGCTCGATCGCGGTGCCGCGCATGAAGCCTGAGCCGCCGTGCAGTTGCAGGCAGCCATGCACGACCTCGTGCAGCACCTCCGGCGACAGTGCTTTGACCATCGACACTTCGCGGAGGCATTCCTTCCCGGCCGCAGCGAGCTCGGCGGCCTGATAGGCCAGCGCCCGCGCCGCGGCGGCCTTCGCGGCGAGCTGGGCGAGCTTCAGCCGCACGCCCTGCTGGTTCCAGAGCGGGCCGCCGAACGCCTGCCGTGTCTTCACATAGTTCGTCGTCAGCTCGATCGCCTTGGCGGATTCGCCGGCGCAGATGCCGCCGATGCAGATGCGCTCGTTCTGGAAGGTCTCCATGATGCCATAGAAACCCTTGTTCTCCTCGCCGAGCAGATTTTCGGCCGGCACGCGCACGTCCTGGAACGCGAGCTCGGCGGTGTCCGAGCAGAGCCAGCCATGCTTATCGAGCTTGGTCGCCGTGATGCCGGGCGTGCTGCGCTCGACGATGAACAGCGAGATGCCGCGACTGCCCTTGGCATGCGGGTCGGTGCGCGCGGCGACGATCAGGATGTCGCCATAGACCGCGTTGGTGATGAACATCTTTGCGCCGTTGATCACCCAATGGTCGCCGTCGCGCCGCGCCCGCGTCTTCAGGCCCGCGACATCGGAGCCGGCATCGGGCTCGGTCACCGCAATCGAGCAGACCGTCTCGCCACGGATGATCGCAGGCAGATATTTCTGCTTCTGCTCCGGCGTACCACGCAGACTGATGTGCACCGCCGACATATCGGTGTGCACGAGGATCGAGGAGGTGAAACCGCCGAAACTCGAGCGTCCCAATTCCTCGGCGAACACCATCGAAGCCAGCGGCCCCATGTCCGTGCCGCCATATTCGGCCGCGTGGCGCATGCCGAGGAAGCCGAGTGCGCCCATGCGGCGATAGATCTCGCGCGGAATCTTGCCGTCGCGCTCCCACGCTTCGGCATGCGGCACCACTTCCTTCTCGACGAAGCGGCGGACCTGCTCGCGCAGCATGCGCAGCTCCTCGGGCAGGTTGGGCGGCTCCGAGAAGTGGAATTCGGCTTCAGTGAGCTGGCGCGGGTCCGAGGTCATGACGTTCATTGTGGCGCCCTCTGGTGGCCGATGTGAAGATGGTTGCGCAGGAATTTCGCCAGCGATGCGATCGCCTCTCGCGCCTGCGGAATCTCGGGGAACATCTGGAACACGTGGATCATGCCGTCCCAGACCTGGAGTTCGACGTCGACACCGGCGGCCTTGGCGCGGGCAGCCAGCTCGGTCGAATCGTCCCGCACAGTCTCGCGATCTCCGACCTGCACCAGCAGCGCCGGTAGACGGGCGAGATCGGCATAAAGCGGCGAGGCCAGCGGATCGCTGACATCGCCGTCCTTGCCGAGATAGTTCCTGGCCAGCGCCAGGATCATCGCGCGCTGGTGGATCGGATCGGCCTCAGCCCTGCTCTCATAGCTCGCGCCGGTCGCAGCGAGATCGGTCCAGGGCGACATCAGAGCGCCGGCCGCCGGCAGCGGCAAGCCACGGTCTCGCGCCGCCAGCATCGCAGCGAGCACGAGATTGCCGCCGGCCGAGTCGCCGGCGAAGGCAATCTCCGCCGGACGCAGTCCCTGTTCGCGAAGATACTGATAGCCAATCAACGCCTCGTCCAGCGCGGCGGGAAAGCGATGCTCCGGCGCAAGCCGATAGTTGATCGAGAGCACACGACAGCCGGATGCATCGGCAATGCGCGCGGCCAGATCGCGATGCGAAGCGATCGAGCCGATGCGGAAGCCGCCGCCGTGAAAATAGAGGATCGCCTTGTCGCGCGGTGCGTTGGCCGGCACGAGCCATTCGCCATCGACGCCGCCGACGGAGACCGGCTGACACGTCACCGGCACCGAGCAGCCGGCAAATGCCGCGTCCCAATCGCTGCGCATCTGCGCCACGGTCGTTTCGCGGGTCCAGTTCCGATAGATCGCACGCAAGCGCGCGATCGCGCGTTCGACCGGATCGATTGCAATATCGTCGCCCGCGTTACCCATCTCAGCCGCCGATGCCCATGCCGCCGGACACGCCGAGCGTCTCGCCGGTGATATAGGCGGCCTGGTCGGAGGCCAGGAACAGTGCGGCAGCGGCGACCTCCTCCGGCTCGCCGAGGCGGCCGAGCAACGTCGCGCCGGTCATCGCCTGCAGGATCTTGTCGCCGCCCTTCGCGACCGCCTGCTCCAGCATCGGCGTGCGGATCGGCCCCGGCGCGATCGCGTTCGCGGTGATGCCAAAGCGCGCATTCTCCCGCGCAATGCTCCGGGTGAAGGAGATCACGCCGCCCTTGGCGGCGGAATAGACCGCGCCGCCCTTGGAGCCGAGCCGCGCCGCCTCCGAGGTGACATTGATGATGCGGCCGAAGCGTGCTGCCTGCATTGCCGGCAACGCGGCATGGGTGCAGGCCAAGACCGAGGTGAGATTGACCGCGATCAGGCGAGCCCAATCGTCCGCGGTCGTCTCGGTGAAGTAGGCATGCTGATCGATACCGGCATTGTTGACGACGATGTCGAACGGGCCGTCCTGCGCCATCACGGCCTGCACTGCGGTGGCGTCGCTGACGTCGAGCCCTGCAACGACTGCGCCGGTCTCGCGGGCGAGCTCCGAGGCCACGGCCGCATCGAGATCGGCGATCACGACCCTGGCGCCGGCGCCGGCAAAGCTGCGGACGATGGCGGCGCCAATGCCGCGTGCGCCGCCGGAGACGAAGGCCCGGCGGCCGTCGAGACGCCCGAATGGCAAGGTGCCGGCCACCGCGTCAGCGCCCCGTGAATACAGGCTTGCGCCGCTCGATCACGGCGGCGAGCCCTTCGCGGGCGTCGGCCATCCCCGAGAGCTCGGCGACCGTGCGCGCCTCTTCCGACAGGCACTGCTCGATGCTGCTGCCGGTGCCGGCCCAGACCAGCCGCTTGGTCGCCGCCAACGCCTTCGGCGCACCGGCCGCAAGCTCGCGCGCCAGCGCCAGCGATGCATCGGCAAGCTCGGCATCGGGCACGACCTTGGTGACGATGCCTATCTGTAACGCTTCGGCGGCCGAGATCACCGGGTTGGTGAGCAGGATCGACATCGCACGCCGCAGGCCGACCAGCCGCGACAGCGTGACCGAGACGCCGGCATCCGGCGCCATCGCCACCCGCGTCGCGCCGGCAAGGAACTTGGCCGATTCCGCCGCGATCACGAGGTCGGACGCGCAGACCAGGCCGAAGCCGCCACCGCCCGCCGCAAAGCCCTGCACCGAGGCGATGACCGGCGCTTCCAGCCGCAGCAATCCGGTCACTGCATTCTGCAGATAGGCAGTGGCTTGCCGAATATAGTCCGGCAGCTTCTCGCCCTTGGAAGCAAAGGCGCGAACGTCGCCGCCCGCGCAGAAATTGGTGCCCTCGCCGCTCAACAACACGACGCGCAAATCCGGATGGCCGTGGCAGATCATGATGGCGTCGCACAGCGCGCTCAGCAGCTCGGCGCTCATGCCGTTGGCCGCATCAGGCCGGTTCAGCCGCAGCCGCGCGATGCCGTCGGTGATGTCGAGCAGAACGGGGCCCTTGTCGATCATGGCAAGATCTTTCCCTAGACCAGGAATGACAGTGTGTAGATCGCCTTGTCGTTGTTGACGAGGATGACCTTCTTGGCAGCCATCCGCAATTCGCCATCGACATGGCGCAGCCGGTATTCATTGCGCGCCGCCCATAGCGTGTCGTCGCGCAGGCTCGACTCGAAAATCAGGCTGTTGCTGGCGACCGCGATGTCGCCGTCATCCGGCTGCTCGTCCATCAATTCGATGTTGGAGATCAGCCGGCGCAGGTTCGACTGCGGCGTCTGGGTGAAGTGCTTGCCGGTCATCAGCTGGCGGACGCGCAGCGCGATCCGCGAGCGGTTGTCGTAGATGATCGACATCTGCCGCTCCGGATCGATGTCGGCGCCGTTGGCCGGCACCCAATAGACGCCGTCGTCGGTCCAGAGCTTTTCCCAGGCCTCGTATTGATGCTCGTCCTGCAACCGCGCCTCGCGGTAAAGGAAGGCGGTGATGGCGCTCATCAAGGTGGCGCTGCTCTCGCGCGACAGCATCAGACCGGCTCCATCAGCTTGCGATAATGGGTCCAGATGCCGCGCGACGGCACCTCGTCGGTGACGTGGCCGACCGTGAAGCCGAGCTCGTCCTGCCGCTGACGCTTCTCGCCGCGGCCGAGGAAGATCCATTCCGGATTGCGCGCCTGCACGCCACGGTGGCAGCGCTCGTACATTTCGGAATCGTCCGCGAGCAGGAAGCCGGCCGGGCCGACCGAGCCCATGGTCTGCTGCCGCAGCCTGCGGTTCAGATCGGGCGCGCCCTTGAATTGCAGCGCGGTGACGTGCTGCACGCTGTCGTCGACGCCGAGCGGCTGGATCACGAACATCTGGATCTCGGCGATGAACAGGTTCGGGAAGATCATCACATGCGGCGTGCCGTCGATCATGATCTCGCGCGCCGCGGTGTCGCCATAGGTCGTCTTCATCCGCGCGGTATAGTCCGGCAGCCGCTCCTCGCTGGTGCCGAACCAGCTCATCGGCGCAGCGCGCTTGCGGAACTCGGGCCGCAGGTCGATCTCGGTATGGCCATTGCCGTAGTCGCGCGTCAGCGCGCTCGAGGCACCGCCGTAGAGCTTGCCGATCATGCTGTCGGCGACGCCGAAGATCGAGGTGTGCACGAAGGCCGGATGATAGCCGTCGCACTCGTTCTCCAGGATGAACTTCCAGTTCGCCTTGACGCGGTGCTTGAGGAAGCCCGCCGTGATCTCGACCTCGCCCTCCGGCGAGGTGCGCACCAGGCGATCGATGGTTTCGGCGGCACCGCCGAGATGCTCCTTCAGGGTCGGGCCATCGGCCGCGAACGAGCCGAACACGAAGCCCCGATAGGACTCGACGCGCGTCACCCGCCCGAGCGCGAGCTGCGCCTTGTCCTGCCCCTCGTAACCGTCAGGGAAGGCATAGCCGACCAGGCGGCCGTCATTGGCAAAGGTCCAGGAGTGGAACGGACAGGTGAATGAGCGCGCATTGCCGCGCTCAAAGGAGCAGACCTGGTTGCCGCGATGCGAGCAGCGGTTGAGCAAGAGATTGACCTTGCCCTGCTCGTCGCGCGTCATGATCACGGATTGCGGGCCGATCGACTTGACGACGTAGTCGTTGGCATTCGGCACCTCGCTCTCATGGCCGACATAGACCCAGGTCCGGTACCAGATGTTCTTGAGCTCGGCTTCGAAGATACCGGGATCGGTGTAGAGCGATCCGTGCACCCGGTCGGGCCGGATCAACCGCTCCCATGGCGGGACGCCGGTCATCATGTTCATCGCTCCGTCTCCCTCGCCGGCCGCTCGCCACGGCTTGTCGTTATCGGCCTCAAATAATAATCCGAACGACCGTTCGGTGAATTAATAGCATGGGCGACCTGGGCCGGCAAGCCTTCTTTACGAAGGCGGCGCTGATCCGCGGAACAGCGCGCAACGATGCAATTCCCGGTGGTCAGCGGCGCAACGCTTCAGCCCTGCGCCGCGCCGCCGTCGCGTTCGCCGCCTGCGATCTGCTGCAGCATCGACTTCGGCGTCGTCGCGAGCTCGATCTTGAGCTGGTCGCAGATTGCCCGTCGCAGCAGTCGCTCGATCTCCGTCGCGGCATCGCGGTTGGCGGCCCGCGCGGCCTCGCCGCTCGCCCAGAGCAGAAGCTCTCCGAGCCGCCGGTCGCCGGCGTCGCGCACCGCCTCGATCGCGGCAGCGTTCGACATGTTGCCCTGAACGCGGGGCGTTATGGGAATCTCTGGATGAATCATGCCATCGGCCAACCGCGTCACGGCCGCGAAAGCGTCGTCCTGCAAACGCACCTGCTCGAGCAGCGGCCCGGCCTTCCAGTCGGCGGCGAGCTTCAAGCCGTTCAGGGCGTAGATCGCTGAAAATACCTGCCCGCGGACGAAATCGTCGTTGCTGTGCGGCACGACATGGCTTTGCAGGGCATCGATGATACCGTCGATCAGGCGCTCGAAGGATGCACTCATGCTGCGGCCTCCAATGCGCGCTCAAAGGCCCGCACGATCGAGGGCATCTGGCTTGCCATCACCGCAAGCCGCATGTCGTTGAAGCGATCGACCTCGAAGGCGCGCACCGCGCACATCTGGATCGCTGCCGCCTGATACAGCGCATAGGCCTCGTAGAATGCGAGGCTCTTGTCCGAAACCGCAATGCCGGAGGCGTTCTGATAAAGGTCGATCACCTCGGCGCGCTCGAGCACGCCGTAGAGCTTGCGGCTCCTGGCATTGAAGGTCGGCATCATCGCCCAGGCCAGATCCTCACGGGGATCGCCGAGATGGGTCAGCTCCCAATCGAGGATGGCGGTGATCCGCCCCTCGTGCTCGATGAAATTGCCGATCCGGTAATCGCCATGCACGATGGTGCGGCGCGACGGCTGCGGGCAGTTGTCGTGGAGCCAGCGTCCGCCCCAATCGAGCAGCGGATAATAGCGCGCGGTCGGACGCGCCAGCGAGGCGCGCCAGCCGGCGATCGCCTGCACCTCAGCGCGCTCGTCGCCCCGCTGCAGCGATACGAACGGCGTTGCGTCCGGATCGATCCGGTGCAGCGACGCAAGGATCTCGACGAACTGCCGGGCGATGGCACGCTTGTGGTCCGGATCGAGCTCGCTCGCCGCCCAGGGCGCGGGAACGTCGCCCTCGATGTGCTCGCAGATGAAGAAAGGAAAGCCGATCTCGGCGCCATCCTGCTCAGAAGAGACCAGCGCCGGAACCGGAACACCGCTTCCAGCCAATGCTTGCAACGCAAAGACCTGCGGCAGCACCGAGTAAGGCGCAAACAACCCGTTCGGCGGTCCCACGCGCAGGATCAACTTGCGCTCTCCATCGGCGGCGGAGCGCGCGACGAAGGCGTAGGTGATCCAGGAGAAGCCCGACGATTTGCGGCCGAAGCTCGTGATCTCGGTCCCGCTTCCGGATATCCGCGACAGATGCAGCGCGAGCGCCGTCCGCACCGCATCGTCATTCACCACGACGGGGCGGGTCGGCACCGGCGCGGCAGCTGTCACATCATCGGATCGTTGGGCAGCCTCCAGCATCAATTCACCGACCTCGTATAACCCTGCCACTTCTCCTCGCGCAGCGCCGACTTCATGATCTTGCCGGAGCCGGTCAGCGGCAACGGCTCGAGCCGGATATCGACCGAGCGCGGGCATTTGTAGCCCGCGATCAGGGTGCGGCAATGCGCGATCACCATGTCGGAATCGAGCCGCGCGCCGTCCTTCGGCACCACGATCGCATGCACTGCCTCGCCCCATTGCGGATCGGGCACCGCGATGACGGCGCACTCCTTGACGTGCTCGTGCTGGAAGATGGCGTTCTCCACCTCGCCGGAATAGACGTTCTCGCCGCCGGAGACGATCATGTCCTTCAGGCGGTCGACGATATAGACGAAGCCGTCCTCATCCATCCAGGCGCCGTCACCGGTGTGCAGCCAGCCGTTGCGCAGCACCCGCGCGCTTTCCTCCGGCTTGCGCCAGTAGCCGAGCATCACGCCGGCGCCGCGGATCGCAATCTCGCCGACCGTGCCGCGCGGCACCTCGTTGCCCGCGGAATCGACGATGCGGATCTCGACGCCCGGCGCTGCCCGGCCGGCCGATTTGCGCTTGCTCGCCAGCGGTCCTTCCAGCACGTGATATTCCCACGGCAAGATCGTCGCCAGCGCCGCGCTTTCGGTCATTCCGTAGCCCTGGTGGAAGCGCCAGCTCGGCAGCACGCGCATCAGCTTGACCAGCAGTGCATCCGGCATCGGCGAAGCGCCATACTCGCAATCCCTGACGCTGCTCAGATCATACGCCCCGAAGGACGGATGATTGAGCATCATGTTGAGCATGGTCGGCACGAACAAGCAGTAATCCACCTTATGCTCGGCGATGGTCCGCATCGCGAGCTCAGGCTCGAATTTCGGGATCGTGACATGGGTGCCGCCGACCAGGGTCAGCGCAATCATCGGCGAGGTGCCGGCCAGATGGAACATGCCGGCCGAGTGCAGATACCTGGTGTCCTCGCGGAAGCGCAGCGCATAGATCCACACCAGCGATTCATAGATGATGTTGGCGTGCGACAGCATCACTCCCTTGGGGAAGCCGGTGGTGCCGCCGGTGTAGAAGATCCCGGCGAGATCGTTATAGGCGCCGGACGCATCCTCGACCGGGGCGTGCGCAACGAGCTCGTCATAGCTCCGCATGCCGTCGGGAGCCCGCCCCTCATCCAGATGGACCATCGCGGTGAGTGATTTTGCGCCGCGCAGCGCGGATCCAATCTCGGCAAAGGCCTTGTCGACCAGCAGCAGCTTCGGCGTGGAATCGTCGATCGCATAGGCGTTTTCGGCGACCGCCCAGCGCGTGTTGAGCGGCACCGCGACCGCGCCGGCCCAGGCGATGGCATAGAGCGCCTCGATATAGAGATCGCTGTTGTGCGCGAGGATCGCGACCCGATCGCCGGGCTCGATGCCGAGCCGCCGCAGCCCGCCCGCAGCACAGGCGACGCGCCGGCCGATCTCCTTCCAGCTCCGCGACCGTCCGGCATGGATGGTGCCCGGTGAATCCTTGCGCAACTGCACCGCCGAGATGAGCGCCTGCGTCAGCTTCATGTTTCCTCCTCGTCGCCACGCGGCCGCGGCCGCCTGCGGATGTTTCCGTCATGCGTGCAGCCGATACGCTGCCCGGAGATTCCAGTTGATAATCCGGACAGACGGTCTATTATTGCACGACCGACGCGACGGGTAAAGCCCTTGAAGGCACCGCCGCCGGGATCAACCAGCCCCGCAAAAGAGGGCGTCATGGGAGGGGAAGATGCGGAAGCCAATCGTCACGCTTGCGGTGTGGGCGTTCGCGCTGTCAGGCGCGTTCGGACCAGCGAATGCCCAGAAGGCCTATGGTCCCGGGGTCAGCGACACCGAGATCATCCTCGGCGCCAATGCGCCCTACAGCGGTCCGGCGTCGATCTATGCGAGCTTCCCGAAGACCATGCTCGCCTATTTCGCGATGCTGAACGAAAAAGGCGGCATCAACGGCCGCCACATCAACTTCCTGACCCGCGACGACGCCTATAGCCCGCCCAAGACCGTCGAGGTGACGCGCGCGCTGGTCGAGAACGACAAGGTGCTCGCGATCATGGCGCCGTTCGGCACGCCGACCAACGCCGCGATCCAGAAGTACCTCAACAGCAACGGCGTCCCGCAACTGCTGGTGCAGAGCGGCGGCACGCGCTGGAACGACCCGAAGCAGTTTCCCTGGACGACGCCCTACTCGCCGACCTACGTCAACGAGTCCCGGATCATCGCCCGCTATGTCCTGCGCGAGAAGCCCGACGCCAAGATCGGCGTGCTCTTGCAGGCCGACGACATCGGCAAGGATTTTGTCCTTGGCCTGAAGGAAGGGCTGGGCGCGAAAGCCGATACGATGATCGTCAAGGAGGCGATGTATCAATCGACCGAGCCGACGATCGACTCCCAGATCGTGAACCTGAAGGCGTCGGGCGCCGATACCATCCTGATCGCGGCGCAGAACAAGTTCGCCTCGATGGCGATCCGCAAGATCCACGAGCTCGGATGGAAGCCGCTGATCTTCCTCGGCTCGACCGCCAATTCGATCGCCGGCGTGCTGGTGCCCGCGGGAATCGAAGCCTCGACCGGCATCCTGACCACGACAAGCTACAAGACGCCGAACGATCCGGCCTGGACCAACGACAAGGGCATGACCGACTATCTCGCCTTTGCCGCGAAATACATGCCGGGCATGGACCCGAACGACGTGATCGCGGTGACCGGCTACACCACGGCGCAGCTCGGTGCGATCATCCTGCAACGCTGCGGCGACAATCTCACCCGGGAGAACGTGCTGAAGCAGGCCACAAATCTCAGCGGCATCGAGCTGCCGATGCTGCTGCCGGGTATCACGATCCAGACCACGCCGCAGGATTACGCGGCGATCACCGAACGCCGCTTCGCCCGCTTCGACGGCAAGACCTGGGTGCTGTTCGGCGACATCGTCGGCGTGGGAACGGCCAAGGAAGCAGCCAAGGAAGCGGCCAAGAACTGACCACACCGCACATCGAAGGACCGAGGCTCAAACATCAAGGACAAGAACAATGCTGACAGCCCAGGACGATCTCATCGGCCACCAGACGCCGCAGCCATTTGCCAAGGCAGGCGGCGGTGATGTCAGGTTCACCGAGCGCTACTGGTACACCGCGCATCCGATCGACGGCAGCGAACTCTTGATCGACATCGGGCTCGGCTATTATCCGAACCGCAACGTGATGGACGGCTTTGCCGGCATCACGATCGGCCGCCGCCAACATAATTTCCGCGCCTCGCGGCGGCTCGGAACGCGCCCGCTGGAGACGGAGGTCGGTGGACTCAGGATCGAGATCGTCGAGGGCATGGGCCTGCACAGGATCTCGCTCGCCGACAATCCGTCCGGAATCAGCTTCGCGCTCGAATTCAAGGCGAGCTTTCCGGCGGCGCAGGAGAAGCAGAACTTCCGCGAGCGCAACGGCGTCGTCGAGGAGGATCTGGCGCGTGTCTCGCAATTCGGCCGCTGGCGCGGCTGGATCGTCGCCGACGGCAAGCGCTACGTGATCGAACCCGAACTGTGGTGGGGACAGCGCGACCGCTCCTGGGGCCTGCGCTCGGAGATGCGCACCGACGAGACGCGCCCGCCGGTTGCAACCCATCGCAATTTCTTCTGGACCTGGTCGATGTTCCAGTTCGAAACGTCGGCGCTGTCGATCTTCATCAAGGAGCGGACGCCCGGCAAGCCGCATTATCTCTCGGGCACCGAGTTCCGCCGCGAGGCCGATGGATCGGTGTCGCACCGCGAGGTGACCTCGGTCGAGCACACAATCGACTGGGCCGATGATCCGCTCGGCCAGACCATCGCCGTGGCCGATTTCACCTTCGCCTTCGATCGCGGCGAGCCGCGCCACGTCAGGATGCAGGGATTGCCGATACGGTTTTATCTCAAGGCCGGCATGTATGGCGGGCTGCAAGGCTGGACCCACGGCGACGACCGCGGCGAAAACCATGCCGCGCACGACGTCTGGAACCTGGACGACGTCGCGACCCGCGCCATCGCACGAACGCTGTCGGACCATGTTGTCCGGCTCGAGAGCGGCAACGAGAGCGGATTTGGCATCAGCGAGTATGGCGTCGCCGCCGGCTATCCGCGCTATCCGGGGCCGCAGAAATTCCCGGCGATGTGATCGGGATGGACGGACAAGGCATCCGCGTCCCGGAGAGTAACGAAGCCAGGTGCGATCACTGGGACAACCGGGCGGCCGAGGCGCTGGTCTCGCTCGAGACCATCGCCCCGCTCCGCTATCGCAGCCGCTTCGGCGACGGCAACCTCAACGGCCGTTCCTATGGCGGCCAGATCCTCGGCCAGGCCATGATGGCGGCGACGCTCAGTGCGCCCCAAGATCGCCCGGCGGAGATGCTGCAGCTGTTGTTCCTGCGCGGCGCCGATCCGACCCGGCGCATCACGTTCGACGCACGGGTCCTGCAGGACGGCAAGCGGTTCTCCTCTCGCCATGTCGTAGGCCGGCAGGGCGACCAGACGGTCCTGAGCGCGCAGGCCACGTTCTGTGCGCCACAGCCGGGCCCGCGGCACGCCGCACCGTTCGCACGATCGGAGGATCCCGAAAGCCTGCCCGATCTCTCGATGATCCCCGACGCGCTGATGGCGCAGTTGCGGCCGCTCGGCCCCTACTCGCAGCACATCAAGCCCAGCATGGATTTTCGGATCCCCGAGATCGAACGCCAGCTCTCCGCCGCGACGGCGGAGCCGCGCTTGCGCTTCTGGATCAGATGCCGGCGGCCGCTTGGCGCTGGTTCCCGCGCACAGGCCGCGGTGTTCGCCTATCTCTCGGACTGGTGGCTCAACTTCTCCAGCGTCGGCGGCCATCTCCGCGATTTGCAGTCACGGGCGCCGCTCTATCTGTCGAGCCTCAACCATTGCATCTGGTTTCACCGCGCATTTTCGCCTGACGCCTGGATGCACGTCGACACCGAGAGCCCGTGCGCCGATGGCGGCCGTGGGCTGTCGATCGCCCGCGTCCATGACCGCAATGGGTCGATGCTCGCGACATCGATCCAGGAAACCCTGATGGCGCATCCCGACGGCGACGCGTAAGCCACGCCGCGACAGTTGAGTGCGCGCGGTGATCGCAGCCGGGTTGCAGTCGATGCGCCGCGCCGGTTCCACCGTCTGTTGAATCCCGGCAACACCGTCAGACAAAAACGCGCAATCGCGCAGATTGTGCGTTTTGAATCACGAAGGCGCCGCATCCCTGTCAAATCCTGTTCGCGGGTGGCGCAACAAGAACACTATGGGGAAAACCTACATGCAGCAGGCACCGCTGGCCGCACGGAGTGCGGAGTCGTCTGGATATGTCCTCTACTTCCAGCTCGCCAGCAATGGCACGAGACGCGCGTGCAGTCTGACGATCCAGGCCGAAAGCGCCAACGAGGCGGCGCGAATCTTTCGCGAGAACTGGGGCGAGATCGAATCGATGGCGCGCGACGGCGTGAGCACCGGAATGGTCGGCTCGGCGCCGGTCAGTCTGGCGATGTCCTAGGGCACATCGCGCGCGAGCCCCATCGCGTCTTAGAATGATTCAAATCCAATCCGGTTAGAGAGATTCAAGTCTGCTCCGGTTCTTTTTGCGCGCGCCGACTGCTAGAGGCGCGGCGTGAATGAGTTCGCGTGAATCGGAAGTCCACGAGTGCCTGTGAATGCTGATGGCCGCCTTGTCGGCGATCGTCGAAATGCCGCCGACAAGGGCCGCACCCACCTGCTGATCGGCGCAGCCTTCCTGCTCGCCGATGTCTCCTCCGCGGTGACGCCGGCAAACGCCCAATCGAGCGTCCCGCTGCCGCCTGTTTCGGTCGACCAACCGTCGCAGAAGCGCAAGCCGGCAGCCGCTGCGGCGAGATCCGCACAGCGAACCCGGGCGGCTGCCGCGGCACGGCCGCGCAGCCGCAATGCCCAGCCTGCGCCGCCGACGGCGTCGGAGCGCGCAGCTGCGGCCGCCGCCGTGCTGAACGAAGCCAAGCTGCACTATCGCGCGATGCCGAGCTCGACCACGCTGCGCAGCGGCGCCTCGCCGCTCGATACCTCGCAATCGGTCAACATCGTGCCCGAGCAGGTGTTGAAGGATCAGCTGCCGCGCAATCTCGACGATGCGCTGGCCAATGTCAGCGGCGTCACCCAGGCCAACACGCTGGCCGGCACCCAGGACGCGGTGATGCGCCGGGGCTTCGGCGACAACCGTGACGGCTCGATCATGCGCAACGGCATGCCGCTGGTGCAGGGCCGCAGCCTCAACGCGTCAGTCGAAAGCGTCGAGGTGCTGAAGGGCCCGGCCTCGCTGCTCTACGGCATCATGGATCCCGGCGGCATCGTCAACACGATCAGCAAGCGCCCCGAACTCTATCAGCACGGCTCCGTGACCCTGCTCGGCTCGACCTACGCCAATAACAAGAGCGGCGCCGACGGCACCATCGACATCACCGGCCCGATCGGCGATCGCGGCCTCGCCTACCGCTTCATCGGCTATGGCGTCAGCGAGGATTACTGGCGCAATTTCGGGCGTCATCGCGAGATGCTGGTCGCGCCGTCGCTGGCCTGGTACGGCGAGAACACCACCGTCCAGATCAATTACGAGCACCGCGAATTCATCTCGCCGTTCGACCGCGGCACCGCGTTCGATCCCGCGACCAAGGCGCCGCTTAAGATCCCCGCGACACGCCGGCTCGACGAGCCCTTCAACAACATGTGGGGAACCTCCGACCTGATGCAGGCCTCGGTCGAGCACCGCCTGAACCAGGACTGGAAGCTGTTCGCGGCCTACAGCTACAACACCGAGACGTTCAGCGCCAATCAGCTCCGCATCACCGGCATCAACGCCAAGACCGGCGTCGAGACCCGCAGCAATGACGGCACATGGGGCTCGCTCAGCAATGCGAGCTACGGCACCTCCTATCTACAGGGCAACGTCTGGCTCGGCGGTTTCCGCAACGAGGTGCTGTTCGGCGGCGACGGCCAGTATCGGACGATCTACCGCGATAATCTGATCCGGCAGTCGACGCCGAGCTTCAACTTCTACAATCCTGTCTATGGGCTGATCACGCCGGGGACCACGGTGTCCGCCGCCGACAGCGCCCAGACCGACAAGCTCGGCCAATGGTCACTGTTCTTCCAGGACACGCTGCATTTGACCGAGCGCTTTGCGCTGGTCGGCGGCGTGCGATACATGGATTACGACCAGCTCGCCGGCAAGGGCCGGCCGTTCATCACCAACACCAACGTGTCGGCCGACAAGGTGCTGCCGCTCGGCGGCGCCATCTTCAAGCTCACCGACCAGGTCTCGCTCTATGCGAGCTTCACCCAGTCTCTGAAGCCGAATTCGACGATCGCGCCCCTGAGCAATGGCGGCGGCGTCGTGCTCGGCTCCAACATCGCGCCCGAGGAAGGCACCCAGTACGAGGCCGGCCTCAAATTCGATCTCAACAAGCGGCTCTCCGGCACGGTCGCGGTCTACGACATCGAGAAGCGCAACGTGCTGGTGAGCACGCTCGACACCTCCAGCGGCCTCAACGTGTACACGACGGCCGGCAAGGTGCGCTCACGCGGCGCCGAGTTCGACGTCACCGGCAGGCTGACTGACAATTGGAGCGTGATCGGCAGCTACGGCTACACCGACGCGCGGGTGACCGAGGATCCGACCTACGCCGGCAAGCAACTGCAGAACGTCGCCCTGAATACGGCCTCGCTCTACCTCGTCTATGATTTCGGCACGACCCTGCCCGGCCGGCTTCGGCTCGGCGGCGGCGCACGCTATGTCGGCGACCGTCCTGGCGATGCCGCCAACAGCTTCGTGCTGCCGTCCTACACGGTCGCGGACGTGTTTGCGACCTACGAGACCAAGGTCGAGACGTTGCCGGTGATCTACCAGTTCAACGTCAAGAACCTGTTCGATACCGTCTACTATCCCTCGGCCGTCAGCAATCTGGCCGTGGCGATGGGCGACGCACGGCGCTTCTCGCTCTCGGCGACGGTGAAATTCTAGCATGGGCGCGGCGCGCACAGCGATTGGACTGCTGGCCGCGCTCGCCGCGACCACTATCGCGTGCGCCGCGGTCCGGGCCGACGAGCTCACGCTTTACTCCACACGGGGCGCCAATCTGGTCGAGCCTGTCGTTGCGGCCTTCACGGCGGCGAGCGGCATCAAGGTCAAGGCCGTCTTTGTCGAAGACAGCCTGGTCAAGCGCCTGACGTCGGAAGGCGACCATTCGCCCGCGGATGTCCTGCTCACCATCGGCCTCGACAAGACGACCCAGCTTGCATTGCGCGGGTTGACGCAGGCGCTTGCATCCCCGGCGCTCGAGCAGGCAGTGCCGGCGAACCTGCGCGGCAAAAGCGGCCAGTGGATCGCGCTCGCGGTACGTCCGCGCGTGGTGTTCGCACGCAAGGACAGTCCGCTCACCGCGTTCGGCTATGAGGAGCTCGCCGATCCCAAATGGCGCGGCAAACTGTGCATGCGGCCGGCCGCGCACCAGAACAACGTCGCGCTGATCGCGGCCTACCTCGCCCATCACGGAACGGATGCGACGCAGACCTGGCTCGCTGGCGTGAAGGACAACCTCGCCCACAAGCCGGCGGGCAAGGACAACGACGTGGTCCGCGAGATCGCGGAAGGACGCTGCGAGATCGGGATCGGCAACACGGTCGCGCTCGCACAACTGCGCGACGGCCGCGAAGGCAGCGACTGGCGCGCAGCGGCGGATGCCGTGAAGGCGGTGCCGGCCACATTCGCGGGCGGCGGCAGCCACGTCAACCTGACCGGCGCGGCGATCGCCCGCCACGCCCCGCATCCGGCAGCCGCACGCGCGTTGCTCGAATTCCTTGTCACGCCGGAAGCCCAGACGATCTTTGCCGCCGCCGAGCTGGAATATCCCGTGCTCGCGACGGCGAAGCGGGCTCCGATCGTGGAGGGGATCGGATCGTTCCCAGCCGATCCGCTGCCCGTCGACGAGATCGCCGCACATCAAACAGCCGCAATCGCCCTGATCCGAAAGGCCGGATTCGATGAGTGATCTCAGACGCCCGATCAAGGCCGCGCTGTTGCAGGTCCACTCCATTGCTGGTCTTGCGCTGGCGCTGCTCTGGGCCGTGGTCGGCCTCACCGGCGCGACGATGGCCTTCGAGGACGAGATCGAGGCCAGCCTGAACAGCCACATCATGCGCGTCGATGCCAGCGCAACGCGGCGGCTGACGCCGGACGAACTGGTCGCTCGGCTTCAGGCGGCGGGTGACTTCGGCAAGGTCTCGGCCGTGGCAATGGCCAGTGATCCATCGGCCGCGACGCGCGTCCGCTTTGCCCGCAGCGAAGGCGGCTCACGGCCGTCCTCGGTCTATGTCGACCCCTATGACGGGCACGTGCTCGGCTCGCCGCGCGGCGAGGATTTTTTCGCCACCGTCCGCAAGCTGCATCGCTGGTTGCTGTTGCCAGGCGACGGCAACGGCATCGGCCGCAAGATCACCGGGTCAGCGGCGATCTGCCTGATCGTGATGCTGATATCAGGCCTCGTGCTGCGCTGGCCGCATCGCGCGCGCAGCGTGAAGATGTGGCTGAAGCCCAATCTGGGCCTGCGCGGGCGCGGCCTGTATCGCTCGCTGCATGCCGTGATCGGCACCTGGGTGCTGCCGGTCTATCTGGTGATGACGCTGACCGGGCTGTGGTATTCGTTCGAATGGTACAAGGCCGGCGCCAACTGGCTGTTCGCGCGGCCTCAGGCCACCGCCGCGGCGATGCCAGCAAAGCCGCCGCGCGGCGAGACGGGGGCCGAGAGCAAGGGCGAAGCCAAGGTTGATGCGAAGTCTGAAGCCAAGCCGCTTGCCTTCGATCACGTCTGGTCAACGTACCTCCAGCAGGAGAACGGCAGCTACGGACGGGCCCTCCTGACCCTGCCGGCCGGCGCCGGCACGACCGTGCGCGTGCGGTCATGGCCGCGGGATTCATCGCTCGAGAGCGTGCGTGACGAGTTCCGTATCGACGCCGTCACCGGACGCGTCATCGCGGCCGATCGCTACGCGGACAAGACGTTCGGCGAACGCGTTCTTGCCGGCGTGCTCGACATCCACCGCGGCGCCATCCTGGGATGGCCCGGCAAGCTCGCCTTCATGCTGGCCGCCGCCATGATGCCGCTGTTCGCCGTAACCGGCCTGCTGCTCTATCTGTCCCGCCGCAGGCATCGGCGGCTGGCGCGGCCGCCGGTGGCCCACCTCGTTCCGGGCGAATGAAATTCGCAAAGCCTGCGATCAGCCCGGATCGCACGCCGCGAGCCGGGCGCGCAACTCGGCGTCCGTTTCAACAGCAAGCTCGAGCAATCCCCGATAGGGATCGCCGGAAATTTCGAGCGCGGCGGCGAACGCAGGTTCGGTCTTGAGGCCGCCCGCCCTTAAGCTTCCGACGGCTCGCCGCAGCCGTCCGTCATCCAGCGCAAGCAGCCTTCGCTCGACCTCGAAATGGATCCAGCCCCGCTGCTGCTCCACCGGCTGCCGATCGCCGAACAGTTCGAACGGCCAGCCATCCCACACAAAGCGGGCAATCACCGGCTGCGGTGGCGAAGTCCATCGGTAGAGGGCGAAGTCATCGGCCGATTGATAGTGGGTCCAAACGATGTCCGCGAAAGCGTTCGGGTCGGGTGCATGGCAGACGATATCGATGTCGCTGCCGGGCACCGCAAGGCCGAGCGGCAACGTTCCGACGATGCGGGGATCGAACTGTCCGAGCCGCTCCAGCACGGCAGAGCTGGTGACGGCGGATGCGTAGTGCCCGACAGTCATCGCATGCCCTCGAGATCACAACGACGCAATACCATGCGCGCGTGGGATGCGTGAGCCTCTCCGAGCGGGCGGAAGCCTGGTGGAAAGCACCCTTGCAAAAATCGCGGGGCGATTTCGACCACGTCACCGTGGTCGAAAATCGCCCCGCGAAGCCGGCGGACAGGCAAGGCTGCTCGCGCGCCAGCCCATCCAGCCGATAGTCGGAATGACCTGTCCGATCGACTAGCCGAACTGGTTCATCGTGTTGTGGGCGCCGCCCGCCTTGAGGGCGGCCTCACCGGCGAAGTATTCCTTGTGGTCGTCGCCGATGTCGGAGCCCGCCATGTTCTGATGCTTGGCGCAGGCGATGCCCTGACGGATTTCCGCGCGCTGCACGTTCTTGACGTAGCCAAGCATGCCCTGCTCGCCGAAATACTCCTTCGCGAGATTGTCGGTCGACAGCGCCGCCGTGTGATAGGTCGGCAGCGTGATCAGATGGTGGAAGATGCCGGCGCGCTTGGCCGAATCCGCCTGGAAAGTCCGGATCCGCTCGTCGGCCTCGATCGCCAGCGGCGTCTCGTCGTATTCCGGCTTCATCAGCTCGGCACGGTTGTACTTGCTGACATCCTGGCCGGCTTCCTTCATCGCGTCGTAGACCTGCCAACGGAAGTTGATCGTCCAGTTGAACGACGGCGAGTTGTTGTAGGCGAGCTTGGCGTTCGGAATGACCTTGCGGATGCGATCGACCATCGAGGCGATCTGCTCGATATGCGGCTTCTCGGTCTCGATCCACAGCAGGTCGGCGCCGTTCTGCAGCGAGGTGATGCAGTCGAGCACGCAGCGATCCGCACCGGTGCCGGGACGGAACTGGTAGAGGTTGCTGGGCAGCCGCTTCGGACGCATCATCTTGCCGTTCTGGTTGATGATGACGTCGCCATTGCGCGCATTGGCAGCCGTCACTTCCTCGCAATCGAGGAAGCTGTTGTACTGGTCACCGAGGTCGCCGGGCTTGTGGCTGACGGCAATCTGCTGGGTCAGGCCGGCGCCGAGCGAGTCGGTACGCGTCACGATGATGCCGTCCTCGACGCCGAGCTCGAGGAACGCATGGCGGCAGGCGCGGATCTTCGCGATGAACACCTCATGCGGCACGGTGACCTTGCCGTCCTGATGGCCGCACTGCTTCTCGTCGGAGACCTGGTTCTCGATCTGCAGCGCGCAGGCGCCCGCCTCGATCATCTTCTTGGCGAGCAGATAGGTCGCCTCCGCGTTGCCGAAGCCGGCGTCGATGTCGGCGATGACCGGCACGACGTGGGTCTGGAAGTTGTCGATCTTCTCGATCAGCGCCTTTTCCTTGGCCTGGTCGCCTTCCTTGCGGGCCGCATCGAGCGCACGGAAGATGTCGTTGAGCTCACGCGAATCTGCCTGACGCAGGAAGGTGTAGAGCTCCTCGATCAGCGCCGGCACCGAGGTCTTCTCGTGCATCGACTGGTCGGGCAGCGGGCCGAACTCGGAGCGCAGCGCCGCGATCATCCAGCCGGAGAGATACAGATAGCGGCGATCGGTATTGCCGAAGTGCTTCTTGACCGAGATCAGCTTCTGCTGGGCGATGAAGCCGTGCCAGCAGCCGAGCGACTGGGTGTACTTCGTGCTGTCGGCGTCGTAGGCGGCCATGTCGGCGCGCATCAGCGCAGCCGTGTAGCGGGCGACGTCCAGACCGGTCTTGAAGCGGTTCTGCAGGCGCATGCGCGCCACGGCTTCGGCGGTGACGCCGTTCCAAGTGTCCTTGGTCTTGAGCAGCGCTTCGGCCGCCTCAATCTCGCTCTGATACGAAGCCGGTCCCTGGATGGCCCGGTCGCTGATCCCGCGCGGTTGGAAGTTCATGTCCGTGATCCCTTCGGTGACGAAATAACTGGTTCTTTTGTAAGCCCAGTCTCGCCGGGAGCTAGACCTGGCGCGGAAAACTTGTCATAACTTACAAGAAACCGTTGTATTGTTGTAAGAACATTACAAAGATTGGATGAGGTGATGGTAACCTCAAGCGCTCGTTCCGTTTTCATGGGTCCGCGCCTGCGCCGGCTGCGGCGGGATCTCGGGCTGACCCAGGCCGATATGGCCGCGGATCTCGAAATCTCGGCCCCCTATGTCGCGCTGCTGGAACGCAATCAGCGGCCGGTGACGGCCGACATGCTGCTTCGGCTCGCCCGCACCTACAAGATCGATCTGGCCGATCTCGCCGGCGACGGCGGCGCCGATCATACCGCCCGCATGCAGTCCGTGCTGAAGGAGCCGATGTTTGCCGACATCGACATCCCCACGCTCGAGGTCAGCGATCTCGCGGTCAGCTATCCCGGCATGACCGAGGCGTTCCTGCGCCTCTACACCGCCTATCGCGAAGAGCAATTGGCGCTTGCGGAACGACGGGCGCCCGATCTGGCGGGCGCCGCCTTGCTGCCGGGTGAGAACTTCGACGCCAACGATCCCGTCGCGGAAGTCCGGCGATTTCTCGCCGCACGCCGCAACAATTTCGCCAATCTCGACGATGCCGCCGAGCGCCTCGTCCATGAACCGGCCGGACCAGCCGGATTTATCGAGCGGCTTCGCGAGCGCCACAAGCTCCAGGTCCGCTATCTGCCGCCGAACGTGATGCTCGGTTCGGTCAGGCGACTGGACCTGCATCGCAGGCAGCTGCTGCTCGAGGACTCGCTCGATACCGCAGGCCTCAATTTCCAGCTCGCCAAGCAACTCGCCTATCTGGAACTGGAAGGCGAGATCAGCGCGGCGGTGGAAGATGGCAAGTTCACCAGCAAGAGCGCCGAGCTGCTGGCGCGCCGCGCATTGGCCGCCTACGCCGCCGCTGCGCTCATCATGCCTTACTCCGTGTTTGCGAAAGCGGTCGAGGCACGCCGCTACGATCTGGAGGCGCTGGCGCGTCAATTCGGCACCAGCTTCGAGCAGACCGCGCACCGCGTCACGACCCTGCAAAGGCCGGGTCTCGAGAAGGTCCCGTTCTTCCTGATCCGCGTCGATCCCGCCGGCAACATCTCCAAGCTGCTCGACGGTGCCGGCTTCCCGTTTGCAAAGCATGGCGGCGCGTGCCCGCTGTGGTCGGTCCACGACATCTTCAAGACGCCGCGCCAGATCGTCACGCAATGGCTGGAATTGCCCGACGGGCAGCGGTTCTTCTCTATCGCCCGCACCGTGACCGCCGGCGGCGGCGCGTTCGGCGCCATCCGTGTCGAGCGCGCGATCGCGATCGGCTGCGCCGCCGAGCACGCGGGCCAGTTGATCTACACCCGCGACGGACAGGGACCGAACGCGGACGAGCCGACGCCGATCGGCGTCGCCTGCCGGGTCTGCCATCGGCCGAGATGCGCGGCGCGGTCGGCCCCTCCGATCGGGCGCGAGATTCTTCCCGACGATTTCAGGACCTCGAGCGTCCCGTTCGGCTTCTCGGCCGACTGACGCGGTCGATCAGCCCTGCGGGCGGCTCGCGTCATACAGCACCCGCACGCGGATCGTGCCGTCAATGGCTCTGAGATCCGCCAGCAGCCCCTCGCCCTCGCCGCCGACCACATCGGTCTCGAGCACGACATAGCCGACTTCCGGATCGGTCTGCAGATACTGCGCCAGGATATTGATGCCGTGCCGGGAGACCGCGTCGTTGACCTGACGCATGACGCCGGGAACGTTGCGGTGAACATGGATGAAGCGGGTGCCGGTCGGTCGCGCCGGCAATTGCACCTGCGGAAAATTCACCGCACCGAAGGTCGACCCGACATCGGAATAATCGATCAGCTTGCGCGCCACTTCGCCGCCGATGCGATCCTGCGCTTCTTCCGTCGAACCGCCGACATGCGGCGTGAGGATGACGTTGGGGAGGCCCTGCAGCGGCGAGACAAAGCGCGCCTCGTTCGACACCGGCTCGACCGGAAACACGTCGACCGCGGCACCCGCCAGCCGGCCCTCACGCAAGGCGCTCGCCAGCGCATCGAGATCGACCACGGTGCCGCGTGAATTGTTGATCAGATAGGCATCACGCTTCATCTGCTGGAGTTGGGCTGCGCCAATCATGTTAGCGGTGGCCGGCGTCTCCGGTACATGCAGCGATACGACGTCGCTGGCCGCGAGCAGCTCGTCGAGCGTATCGACCGGCTCGGTATTGCCGTGACGCAGCTTGTCGGTGTGATCAAAATAGATCACGCGCATGCCCATCGCTTCCGCGAGGTTCGACAGCTGCGAGCCGATGTTGCCATAGCCGACGATACCGAGCGTCTTGCCGCGCACCTCGCGGCTGCCATCGGCGGACTTGTCCCAGCCGCCGGCATGCGCGGAAACCGACCGCGGAAAGATCCGGCGGAACAGCATCACGATCTCGGCGATGGTCAGCTCCGCCACGCTGCGCGTGTTGGAGTATGGCGCGTTGAACACGGGGATCCCGAGCTTTCGCGCGGCGTCGAGATCGACCTGATTGGTGCCGACCGAAAAGCAGCCGACAACGAGCAACCGGTCGGCGGCCTCGAGGATTTCCGCGGTCAACTGGGTCCGCGACCGGATTCCCAGCATGTGGATGCCCGACAGCGCTTCCCTGAGCTCTTTCGGTCCCAGCGCCTTGGGCAGACGTTGCAGCTCGGTATAACCGTTCGCCTCGAACATCCGGACCGCGGAATCGTTCACGCCCTCGAGCAGCAGCACGCGTATTTTGGTCTTGGGAAGCGACAACATCTTCGAGATCCGGATTTCGCAGGCTCGGGCAGGTTCTGCACGAGCTCAGTTTCGACGGATCGCGTGATAACATAGAAAGCAGCCGCGTCAGAGGCCGCCGTGGGCGCTTGGCCTGCGATTCCCGATGCGGCCCCCCCTCGATCCGCGCAGCCAGACGCGGGGCAGGAGCCGATTCGGGCCAAATGTTCCGGTCAATCCGGCGGCAAAGGCCCGCCGCGGCTCCCGGACGTTCGAGCTCCGGCTCACTGGCCGGAGCCCGTCAATCCCATTCGTGCTCGGCTCGGCGCCGAGCGGCGATGCCTCAAACGCTTACTGGCAGGGATAGCGCCGGCCGTCCTTGGCCTGGAACGTGTTCGACGCCGCATCGTACGAGCGATAACGCTGGGCGCAGGACGCCGCGTGCTGCTGGGCGGCAGCGGCTTCCTGCTGCGCGGCGGCGTTGGCCGCACCGGCCGCGATGACACCGCCGATCAGGCCGCCGACCAGTCCGCCGACGGCAGCGCCGCCATCGCAGTTCCCGTAACGGCACCAGACCTTCTCGGTCACTGCCGGCACCGCAGCCGCAACACCGGCGCCGTGCTGGAGCGGAGCCGAGATCGCGGAGGCGGAAAACATCATAACGCCGGTGGTGGCCGTCAAAACGACTTTCAGAAAGCGAGCCCTACGCATCATATCTCCTGCTTCATTGCTGTGGGCGCAGGCCGGCGCCTGCGTCCCGATTCCCTCAACGTGGGCGCGCCCGGTCTCGGACCGGGCGACACCCGTACACGCGCGGCCGGTTACAATTCGCGCGTCAGCCTTGCTTCACAGATCGGCGGATTTCACTGGCCGGCTGCGTTCACGACGCGGCAGAGGTTATCGCCGACACCTGGAGCCAACTGTCCCGGCGGCAAGCTGAAGGTCGCGTCGACGCGGCTGCCCTTGACGTCCTTGCGGACGACGACCTGCAACGTTTGCGGCCGGCCGGATCCGGTGGTCTCCTGCTGAGTGGTGATCGTGCCGAGCTTCTTGTCGACGTTCACACCGACAAAACCCTCGGCCAGGACGGCGCGCGACACCTTGTCGAGTGCAGCAGCGGGATTGACCGACGGGAAGATCATCCAGGTCTTGTGCGTCATGCCCGTCACCATCGGAACGCCGGTGCTCTGGACGTGATCTGCGCAACTATCTGCCAGCGCAGGTATGGACGACAGAACCGTGAGCGCGAGTACGCAAGTTATCCTTGTATGCATGCTTTCATAACCCGTTTGAGTAGGTCGGCAGCATTTAGGCCAAATGGGCTACGAGTCCATGGATGCCATCGCATTCTGGATGGATGCATTCGGATTTTGGCTAGCACGATCGGTCGCGTGCGCAGCCACGCACGCTGGTGTTCCGGAACGCCAGCGCCGCCGCTCGATTTCGTGATCTGGATATTCTGTTCGGTAATTGGACATCGAAAAGAGAAGAAAAAGAGAACACGAGCTGAATTCGCCAAGGCTGTGCTAGTGTGGTTGTGCGGTTTGTGCGTGTGGCGGACGTCTAGAGAGATGAAGACCCCGGCCTGATGGGTCGGATCGCTTCGCGCAAAACAATTGGTCAGGATTTGATGGTCGAAGACGTACTCGCTGCACCTCCCACCCGATCGGGATCTTCGTTTGAAGAACTCCTTGAAATGCTCAGACCGCACGGGATCAGTGCCCACTCCCCGTTGCAGCCCGCCGAATCGTTTCGTTGGCATGCGGATATTGCAATCGGCGCGGAAATCGACGTCGTACGGGCAGACCTTTCTGCAGGCTGGGATTGGCGTTACTCATACGAGGACTCTGCGGGAGAACTCGCAATCGGCCTGCTGAATGCCGGCAAGGCCGAGACGCTCATTTCGGGAAAGAGCGTCGAGCGAACCCCCTCCGAGATCGCCATCGTCCCCCTCCCGACGATGCAAGCGCAGCGTGTCGAAGCGGTCGATGAACGGTACTCAAGCGTAACGCTTACCCTGCATACGGGCATCGTTTCGAAGGTGCTGTCCGCGACATTCGGGAGCGTCGCGCTCGAAGATCTCAATTTGACGCCCATCGTCGACTTGTCGACCGGGGTCGGGCAGACCCTTCTTCAGCTCGTTCGTACAAGCGCGAGCGGTTTGTACGACGGGACCCTCGCGCGCTCTCCGAAAGCCAGCGCGCTGCTGTCCGAGGCTGCGATACAGTTGATCCTTGAGAATGTCCCGCATCGGCTGATCGACCGGTTGAACCGCCACCCGCTGGATGCGCCGCCGCGTTACGTCAGGCGGGCTGTCGAGTACATGCGGGCCAATCCTCATCTGCCGCTGACGGTATCGGACATTGCCGCAACGGTCGGCGTCAGCAGCCGGCTGCTGCAATTGGGTTTCCGCAAGATTCACGGCACGACGCCGGTCGCCTATCTGCGACAAATTCGACTCGAGGCAATCCACGATGAGCTGTCGCGGCCGGAGAACCTGCTTCCGGTCAGCGAAGTTGCCCTGAAGTGGGGCTTTACCCATATGGGCCGGTTTGCGGCGGTGTACCGCTCGGCCTTTGGCCTGTATCCGTCCGATACCGTCCGGCGCGTGCGAGGGTTCAGCAGCTAAGCGGGCGATTGGCGAGCAAGACGACAGATCAGCAAATCGCTTTCCCTGACGCCTTGTCGAACAGATGTGTTCGCTCGAGGTCAAGGGCGACGTCGATGAACTGATCCGGCTCGGCGGCGACGCCGACCTGCATTTGCGCCGTGAACGCGAATGCACCGACGGTCCCGATCACCAGCGTGTGCGGCCCGAGCGGTTCGACGTCCTTCACCAGCATCCGGACGGAAGAGCCCGCCGGCGCGCCTTGCCGCAACACATGATCGGGGCGCACGCCGAGCACCACGCGCTTGCCGACGCTGCCCGCATAGGCGGCCTCCCGTGACTTCGGCACGCGCAGCGCCGCACCCGACGGCTCGGTGAAGGTGAGCGCGCCGTCGCGGGCTGTGATCTCGCCATCGATGAAGTTCATGCTGGGCGCGCCCATGAAGCCGGCGACAAAGAGATTGCTCGGCTTCTCGTAGATCGTGATCGGATCGGCCGCCTGCTCGATCCGGCCCTTGTTCATCACCACGACGCGGTCGGCCATGGTCATGGCCTCGACCTGGTCGTGCGTGACATAGACGATGGTCTTGGCGAGGCGGCGGTGCAGCGCCTTGATCTCGGTCCGCATCTCGATGCGCAGCTTGGCGTCGAGATTGGACAACGGCTCGTCGAACAGGAACACGTCCGGGCTGCGCACGATGGCGCGGCCGATCGCGACGCGCTGGCGCTGGCCGCCGGACAGCTGCTTGGGGCGGCGTTGCAGATATTGCTCGAGGTCGAGCACGCGCGCCACATCACGCACGGCCTTCTCGATGCTGGCGCGCTGCTCGCCCCGCACCTTCATGCCGTAGCCGATGTTCTCGGCGACCGTCATGTGCGGATAGAGCGCGTAGTTCTGGAACACCATCGCACAGTTGCGCAAGCCGGGGCGCAGCTGCGTCACGTCGCGGTTGCCGATGCGGATGGTCCCGCTGGTCACGGCCTCGAGTCCTGCGATCATGCGCAGCGTCGTCGTCTTGCCGCAGCCGGACGGACCGACCAGCACGACGAACTCCTCGTCGGCCACGTTGAGGTCGAGCCCCTCGATGATCTTGTAGGGCCCGTATGCCTTGCTGACGTTCTCGATCTCGACGTGCGCCATGGAATCCTTTTCCGTCCCTTCGTCGACGGCTAGTCAAAGTCCCGGACGACGCTCACGCATCGTCCGGGACGTCTCGGTTGAATACTAGTTCTTCGGCGGCAGGCCCATTGCCGCGCGATAGGCCGCGAGCTGCTTGGCCCGGCCGAACTCGTCGGTCAGCCGATTCCACTCTTTCGCCATCGCGTCGAGCGCCGCCTGCGGCGTGGTCTGGCCGGCCAGCGCCTTGCCGAGCTCGATCTCGACGACCTCGGTATAGGAGAAATAGCCGGGCAGACGCATGTCGAGCGCGACATTCTTGGCATTGATGGAGTCCGATTGCGCGCCGAGATATTCCTTGGCCTCTTCCGGCGAGAAGATCTTGCTCCACAGTTGCAGATTGGCGGTGTGCGATTTGCGATAGGGATTGACGCCGCTGCCGCCGGTGATCGCCGCCTGGCCCGACACCTCGGGGCTGGTCAGCGTCTTGACGAAATCCCACGCCGCCTTCTGGTTCTTGCCGGCCTTCGGCACGGCAATCTGCCAGCCGCCGAATGCCATGAACGGGCCCGGCAGCACGCTCGGGAACTTGTCCCACTTCTTGGTCTTGGCGTTCCAGATCTCGTCCGAGCCGGGCAGCATCGCCGAGCCGACCTTGCCCGAGATCTTCGACTGCTTCGGGTCGGCGGCGATGACGCCGGTGTCGCCCCAGCCGATCGATTCCGCGACCTGGCCGCCGGCGACAGCCGCGTTCACCTCGCCGAACGAGAAGTTCAGCGCGTTGGGCGGTCCGAGCTTCGATGCGCGGATGTATTCCTCAAGGCCCTTCACCCAGCCCGGATTGTTGATCTGCGCGTCCATCGTCTCGGGGTCGAAGAACATCGCGCCCGGATAGTTCGGATTGTTGGTGTAGGCCGCCGCATGGCTGAAGAAGAACCAGAACTGCTGGCCGCCGCGCCGGAAGGCTTCCGCCGTTCCCCACAGCCCCTTGTCCGGCCGCTGGAAGAACTCGGCGATGTCGAGATACTGCTTCCAGGTCTTCGGCGGCGCGAGGTCGTAGCCGTATTTGGCCTTGAAGGCGTCCTTCTCCTTCGGGTCGCTGAACAGGTCGGTGCGGTAGGTATAGGTGTGGACGTCGCCGTCCATCGATTGCGAGTAGATCTTGCCTTCCCACACCATCAGGCGTTCGCGATAGGCCGGCTCGATATCGTCCCAGTCCTTGCCGGACTGCATCTCCTTCGGCATCTCGCTGAGATAGGGCACGAAGTCCGGCAGCCAGGCTGGCGCGAAGCTGACAAGATCGAACGTCGCGTCGGATGCGGTGAGCGAGGTCGCGATCTTTGGGTAGAGCTCGGACCAGGGAAACTCGACGACATTGACCTTGCCGCAGGTCTTCTTGGCCCATTCATCCGCGCCGAGCTTGAGCGCGGAGGCGATATACGGGCCGGTCTGCGACGCCACCGTCAGGGTGACGCCGGTGTAATCCGGACTGCACGCAGCATTCGCCTGGCTCCCGGCGCAGGCCAGCGCGAGCGAGGTGGTCAACATCAGGAACGTCCGTCGCAACATCGTTTAGTCCTCCCTACAAGGTTTTTGCTATTTGATGGCCCCGAGCAGCAGGCCCGACCGCATCATGCGGCTGAGCAGGCCCGCCATGATCATCATGGGAACGATGGCGACCAGCGCCGCAGCCGAGATCGCCCACCATTCATCGCCGCGCTGGCTGTTCTGTCCCGCCACCAGGATCGGCAGCGTCTGCCATCTGGAATTGGTCAGGAACAGCGCGAACAGAAACTCGTTCCAGACGAAGGCCAGCGTGATCATGAACGTCGCCAGCAGGCCGTTCATCGACATCGGCACCACGATGCCGATGAAGATGCGCCAGCTCGGCACATTGTCGACCATCGCGGCCTCCTCGACCTCGATCGGGATCGCCTCGAAGAAGTCGCGCATCAGCCAGACCACGATCGGCAGCGAGAAGGCGACGTAGCACAGCGTCAGGCCGACAAAGCTGTCGATCAGCTGGAAGCCGAGCCGGCCGATCTCGCTGTACAGCAGATAGAGCGCAAACGCCGTGACGATCGGCGGAAACATGCGCTGGCTGACGAACCAGAACAGGATGTCCTCATTGCCGAGGATCGGCCCGGGCAGCGGCAGCCGGTTGGCGATCACTGCAACGATCAGCGCGATCGGAAAGGCAAGCAACAATGCCTGCGGACGGGTGAAGGCGAACGTCGTGTTGAACAGCAGATAGCCGCCGAGCGCGAGCAGGAAGAACGCGAGGCCCGCGCCGAGGCGGACCTTGAATTCGAACCGCACCAGCGCATAGGCCGCCATCGCGCCGATCGCGGTCGCGATCGCCGCCGCGGACAGACCGACGATGGTCGAGTTCAGGAAGGTCCGGAAGAACTCGCCGCGGATCCCCTGATACAGATCGATGAAGGGCTGCAGGGTCGGCGTGAAGTCGACGAACGGAATGTAAGTCGGCCCGCCGACGACGCCCGGCGGCGTCTTGAATGCGGTCACTACCACCCAATAGAGCGGAAACACCGTGATCAGGCACCAGGCGAGAACGCCGGCTGCGACCAGGCGGCGACTCCATGGCGACAGTCCGGTCAGGCCCTGCCCGCTCATCGGCGCTTCTCCAGATGCGGCCGCAGCAGCGCCAGATAGGTGACGCCGATGATCGTGATCGCGATCAGGAACAGGAAGCTGAGCGCCGACGTGTAGCCCAGATTGAACTTCTTGAAGCCTTCCTGATAGGCGAACAGCGTCAGCGTCTCGGTGTCCACGCCCGGCCCGCCGCCCGTCATCACGAACACCGTGTCCATGATCTTGTAGCTCTCGATCAGGCGGATGAAGACGACTGCGGCCGAGATCGGCAGCATCATCGGAAAGGTGATGCCCCAGAACTGCTGCCAGGCGCTAGCATTCTCGAGCTCGGCGGCCTCGTAGACATCCTCGGGCAGCGTTTGCAGGCCGGCCAGCATCATCAGGATGACGAACGGGGTCCACTGCCAGACCTCGACCGCGATGATGCAGCCGAGCGCCCAATGTCCATTGGTGAGGAACGGCAGGTTGACCAGTCCGAACTGCGACAGGAACTGGTTGAGCGGTCCCATCGTCGGGTTGAACATCATGCGCGCCACCAGCGCGACCGCGACGGGCGCGAGCAGCATGGGCAGCAGCAACGCGACGCGAAACAACCGCTCGCCGGGCACACGCGCATTCAGCGCCAGCGCGACGCCGAAACCGATCGCGTATTGCAGTCCGACCGCGATGAGCGCAATCAGCGTCGTGGTGAAGAGCGCGTTCCAGAACCGCGGCTCCTGCAACAGCGTGCCATAATTGCCGAGCCAGACGACGCGCGGCGGGATCGGTGGAATCAGGCGATAGCTCAGGAAGCTCGTGGTCAGCGAATAGATCAGCGGAAAGATCGAGATCGCCAGCACGACGAGCACCGCCGGCCAGATGAAGACATGCTTGATCGGATCGTTCCGCATCATTGCGCGATCATCCCTTCAGCAACGCTTCGATTTCCGCGCGCTGCGGCATCGCGGGCGCGGTGCCCGGTCGTGTCACCGAGATTCCCGCGGTGGCCGAACCGAACCGCGCGGCCTCGAGCGGATCCGCGCCATCGGCGAGCGCCGCCGCGAAGCCGCCGACGAAGGCGTCGCCCGCGCCGGTGGTTTCGACCACCTTGCCGGCGGCAAACGGCGGCACGTGCAGCGAGCGGTCGCGGGCGTGAAACAGCGCGCCGCGCTCGCCGAGCGTGATCAGCGCGGTGCCCGCACCTTTGGCCAGCAGCGCGTCACCGGCCCGGCGTGCGCCGGCGAGGTCGCCGACCGCGATCCCGGTCAGCGCTTCGGCCTCGGTCTCGTTGGGGACGACATAATCGCACAGCGCAAACAGGCCATCGTCGAACTTGATCGCCGGCGCCGGGTTGAACACCGTGATGCTGCCGGCCGCACGCGCAATCTCGAGGCCGCGCAACGCGGCATCGACCGGCTGCTCGAGCTGCGTCACGAACACGCTGGCATCGCGAATGGCGTCCGCCACCGCGTCGACATCGGCCGGCGTGATGCCGCCCGCCGCACCCGGCACCACGATGATCGCGTTATCGCCGCGCGTCTCGTGGACATAGATGAATGCCGCGCCGGTCGGTGCTTCTTTCGTCCTCGCCACGCGCGGCCGGATTCCCTCGGCCTCCCAGGTCTTGATCGCAAGCTCGCCGAAGGCGTCGCTGCCGATCCGGGAGATGAAGCTCACGCTGGCGCCGGCTCGCGCCGCTGCGACGGCCTGGTTGGATCCCTTGCCGCCGGGCCCCATGGCGAATCCCGATCCGGCGATGGTCTCGCCGATCGCCGGCATGTTGCCGGCGCGGAACGCCAGATCGACCACGAACACGCCGAGGACGGCGACGCCATTCTTGCTCATGTCGTCACTCCCCGTCCGGCGCGATCACGCCCTTGGTGAGCAGGAAGCAGCCGTAGAAGCGCCGCTCGCCGGTCGCGATCACGCAATAGGCCGCCTTGGCTTTCTCGTAGAACGCATGGCGCTCGACGCCGACCAGCGGCCAGGATCGTCCCTCGGCGCGATCGATCGCGGCCTGCACCTCGTGCTGCACGGGGGGCAATTCCTGCGGCTGACCGACGATCTCCATGCGGATCGCGGCATCGTCGACGAACGTATCGAGCGGCATCACCGAAAGAACCGCTTCGACCGCCTTGGCGGCGCTCACATTGTCGATGCGCAGCAACTCGCCCAGCACGCTCTGGCGCGCGATCGAGTGGGCCGGAAAATTGGTGTCGCACACCACCAGGCGATCACCGTGCCCCATCGCCCGCAGGGCATAGAGCACGTCGGCATTGAGCAGTGGATTGATGCCCTTGAGCATGTTGCGTCCCTCCCTTGTCTTCAAAATCGCCCGGACTCTGACGGTCCGGATCCCCATTCCTATCACCGCAAGGTGACGTCCCTAGAGCCACCCGAACGTTCTAGTCGCCGTACGGGATCCAGATGTTCTTCACCTGCACTGCGTGACGCAACAGGATCGGGCCCTCGCTCGCGGCCTTGTCGTACCAGTCGAGCGCGAGGCCGTGATCGACCAGCGTCCGCTTGAGATTGCCGATCGACAGCCGTTCGGCCACCGCCGAGGCGTCCTGCGATCCGAACACCCAGAGCGCGTCGACATCGTCATGCTCGGCAAGCACCTTGACCAGATCGTTGCGATCGCCGGTGACGATGTTGACCACGCCGCCCGGTACGTCCGACGTCTCGAGCACCTGGTAGAAATCGGTCGCCGCGAGCGGATGCCGCTCGCTCGGCACGGCGACGACCCGGTTGCCCATCGCGATCAACGGCGCGACCAGGCTGATGAAGCCGAGCAGCGGCGCCTCGTCCGGACAGGCGACACCGACCACGCCGATCGGCTCATGCATCGCGAGCGCCACGCCGCGCAGCGGCGGCGCATGGATGGATCCCTCGAATTTATCGGCCCATGCACCATAGCTGAACAGCCGTTCGATGCTCGCATCGACTTCCGTGCGTGCCTTTGCCGCCGATACGCCGGTCATGTCGGCGATGCGGCGGGCGAACTCATCGCCGCGCGCCGAAAGATTCTCGGCAAGGTAATAAAGGATCTGGGCGCGATTATGCGCCGTCGCGCGCGCCCACGCTTCGGCGGAGCGCGCCGCGGCCACCGCATTGCGGATGTCCTTGCGATTGCCCTCGCCGGCCTCACCCAGGCGCCGGCCCTTCGGCGAGTGCACCGCACGTGAATAATTGCCGTCCGGACGGACCTGCTTGCCGCCGACGAACAGTTTTGTCGTGCGATCGATCGGCGGCACGTCGAATCCGGCGCCGGCACTGGCGCCGGCCGCAATCGGCAGCGGCGATGCCTTGGCCCGCGGCTTGCGACCGCTCCAGGCCTTCGGCTTCAGGTACTCGAGCATGCCTTCGCGGCCACCCTCACGGCCGAAGCCGGACTCGCGATAGCCGCCAAAGCCAACGCTGGCGTCGAACAGGTTGGTGGCGTTGACCCAGACCACGCCGGCCAACAATTTCGGCGCGATATCGAGCGCGAGCCCAATGGTCTCGCTCCACACGCTGGCGGCAAGGCCGTAGCGCGTGTTGTTGGCGAGCATCACGGCCTCGTCAGGCGTGCGGAATGTCATCGCCACCAGCACCGGGCCGAAAATCTCTTCGGTCGCGACCGTCGAGGACGGATGCACGTTCCAGAGCAGGGTCGGCGGATAGAAGCAGCCTTCCGCCGGGATCGCGCCGGAGGCCTGATATTTCTCCGCGCCCTCCTTCACCCCGGTCTCGACCAGCGACTTGATCCGCTCGAGCTGCACCGGGGCTACCACCGCGCCCATGTCGATCGCCTTGTCGAGCGGCATGCCGACGCGAAGGGTCTCCATGCGGCGGATCAGCCGCCTGCGGAAAGTCTCCGCGATCCCTTCCTGCAGCAGCAGCCGCGAGCCGGCACAGCAAACCTGGCCCTGGTTGAACCAGATCGCATCGACCACGCCTTCCACCGCGCCGTCGATATCGGCGTCGTCGAACACGATGAACGGCGATTTGCCACCGAGCTCAAGCGTCAGCGATTTGCCGGTGCCTGCGGTCGACTGGCGGATCAGCCGCCCGACTTCGGTCGATCCCGTGAAGGCGATCTTGTCGACAGGGCTTTCGACCAGCAGAGCACCGGTCGCGCCATCGCCGGTCACGACGTTCAGCACGCCCGGCGGCAGGCCGGCCTCGGCCGAAAGCTCGGCGAACAGCAGCGCCGTCAGCGAGGTGAACTCGGCCGGCTTCAGCACCACCGTGTTGCCCGCGGCCAGCGCCGGCGCGATCTTCCAGGCCAGCATCAGCAGCGGGAAATTCCACGGGATGATCTGCCCGATCACGCCGATCGGCAGCTGATCGGCGAATTCGCGCTCCTGCAACTGCGCCCAGCCGGCGTGATAGTAGAAATGGCGCGCCGCGAGCGGCACGTCGAGATCGCGGGTTTCGCGGATCGGCTTGCCGTTGTCGATCGCCTCCAGTACGGCGAACAGCCGGGCGTGACGCTGCAACATGCGCGCCAACGCGTAGAGATGACGCGCACGGCCATGACCGCCGAGCTTTGCCCACGCGGCCTGCGCGGTGCGTGCAGCATTGACCGCCGCTTCGACATCGGCAGCAGCGCCCTGCGCGATGCGCGCCAGCGTCTTGCCTGTCGCGGGCTCGGCCGTCGTGAGGTGCTTGCCCGCATGCGGCGCTGTGAATTTTCCTGCGATGAAATGCCCGAACGTGGCGCCGTGCCGCGCCAGCCAGGCGCGCGCCTCACCGTCCGCCTCGGGCGCGGGGCCATACTCCATGGTCTCGAAATAGCTTGCGACGCTCATCGCTGGAGTCTCATCCCACGGGGTGGCGGTTGAAGGCCGAGTAGTGGCCGGTCACGTGATGCTCGAGCTGCCGCTCGATGTCGGCGAGCAGGCTGGAGGCGCCGATGCGGAACAGATCCGGCTCGAGCCAGTCGCGTCCCAGTTCCTCCTTCATCAGGAACTGATAGTTGAGCACGTCCTTTGCCGTCGAGATTCCGCCGGCCGGCTTGAAGCCGATCTTGTAGCCGGTGCGCTCCTGATAGACGCGGATCATCCGCAGCATCGCGAGCGTTACCGGCAGCGTCGCGTTGACGCCTTCCTTGCCGGTGGAGGTCTTGATGAAGTCGGCACCCGCCATCATGCAGACCATCGAGGCCTTGGCGACATTGCGCAGCGTCTTGAGGTCGCCTGTCGCCAGGATCGTCTTCAGATGCGCTTTGTCGCAGACGGCGCGGAAATCCCGGACCTCGGCGTAAAGCGCCCGCCAGTCGCCGGTCAGCACGTGCTCGCGCGTGATGACGATATCGATCTCCTGCGCGCCGTCGCGGACCGACGCCTCGATCTCCTTCAGCTTCAGTTCGTGCGGCACGAGACCCGCGGGAAATCCGGTCGAGACCGCAGCGACCGGGATGCCGGATCCATCGAGCGCCTCGACGGCCGTGCCGACGAACCGATGGTAGACACAGACCGCGCCGGTATGCAGATCGCGCCCGGCGAAGCCGAGCTTCTCGATGACATCGCCGCGCACGGGCGCCTTGGCCTTGGCGCAGAGCCGCTTCACCCGCTCAGTCGTATCGTCGCCATTGAGCGTCGTCAGGTCGATGCAGGTGATCGCCTTGAGCAGCCACGCGGCCTGCGCATCCTTCTTGACGGTCCGCCGGCCCGGCAGGCTGGCGACGCGCCGTTCGGCGGCCGACAAATTGATCCTGATGTCGTCGACCCAATCCATCTCGAGCGCGCGACCGCTGTTGCGCGGGATCGGATGCGGATGCTCGCCGCCCGGAGCAGGCGACTGCACGGCCAATGGAGACGGATTCTGTATGAAGACGCTCTGCGTCATGGGAAGCGCCGTGCGTCCTAGCGAATCGACGAGATCGCCAGATAGACTGAATGTGTCGATCGCAACATGTGATCCTCCCTGACCTTGCCGCTGGGTTTGCCGACTGCCCGGGAACGACATCGCCCCCGACAACCGGATCAGCCCGTCGGACTGGATGTTATTATTGTAACAAATCGACGTTGATAAACTCACAACATTGTAAGATCATTGTCAATCGGATAAGCAAGCTCGGCGACCAAAATGGCTGAAACCCCGAACGCACGACCAAGCGAGACACGCGTCCAGCGCCTGCAGAGGCTGCGCCGCGCCGTTGAATCGGGTGGCACGCTGCACCTGAAGGACGCCGCCGAGCTGCTCAAGGTTTCTGAAATGACGGTCCGGCGCGATCTCGCCGGCCCGGACGCCGCGCTCGCGCTACTCGGCGGCTACGTCGTCAATGCGGCGTCACCGACCGGGATCAAGTACGCGTTCGAGCAGGAGATCGACCAGCACACCCAGGACAAGCGTCTGGCCTGCCGGACCGCAGCGGCCCTGATCCAGGCCGACGACACGATCTTCGTCGACTGCGGCACCACGATGCAATCGCTGGCGGACTGCCTGCCCGAGGATCTGCCGCTCTCGGTGATCTGCTATTCGATGAACGTGGCGTCGATCGTCACGCGCCGGCCGGCCACGCAGGTGATGCTGATGGGCGGCCTCTACCATCCGTCGTCGCAGTCCTTTGCGTCGGACGACGGCCTGTCCTATCTGCGGCGGCTGGGGATCAACAAGGCCTTCATCTCCGCCGGCGGCGTGCACTGGACCCGCGGCGCAAGCTGCTCGAATTTTCACGAAGTCGCCGTCAAGCAGGCCGTCATCGAGACCGCGATGGAGAGCATCCTGGTGATCGACGCGAGCAAGCTCGGCAGCCTCAAATCGGCATTCTTCTCCGATATCGGCGCGTTCGCGCGGATCATCGTCGGCGGTACGGCATCATCGGACATGCGCAAGCACTTCCGCAGCCTTCCCGTCGAATACGTGACCAGCGCAACCTGAGGCGTGATGAGACTAGGTTGAACCGGACCGGCAGCGGAGGCCGACCTCTCCCTCGGGAGAGGTCGGCGCGTAGCGCCGGGTGAGGGATTACGGTCCCTCGTTAGAGCTGCGCCCCCTCACCCGATTTGCTTCGCAAATCGACCTCTCCCCTTGGGGAGAGGTGAATCGAGTGCGTAGCCTTCGCTCGAAAACGGTCTGACCCGGGCGGGGGCTGGCTCGCCCGGGTCAGCTTTGTCCGCGACGCACGCCGTTGCGACACCGCGCATCGCCGGCCAAAGATCAGTTGCAGGCGGGCTTGGCCTTGTTGCAGGCGTCGGTCAGTTCCGGCGGCGGCTCCTTCTTGAACACCGTCTTGTAGGATTCCAGCACGTTGGACTGCGTCACCGGCAACGACTGCACACCGACCCAGGCCGGCGTTTCCTTGCCGAGCAGCGCGTTCATCATGGCCATCGCCTCCGCGACGCCCTGATCATAGGGACGCTGCGACCCGGTCGCCTTCAGCGGTCCGCCCTTGGCGATCTCGATCGCCGATTGCAGGCCGAGATCGACGGTCGTAACGGGAACATCGATGCCCTGCGCGCGCATCGAGCTCAGCGTATCCAGCGCCGGCTGATCCCAGACGGCGAACACGCCCTTGACGTCGGGATTGCCGGTGAGGAAGTCGCCCGCGATCTGCGACACCTTCGGCGGATCGGTGAAGTCGACCTGCTTCATCTTGATGTCCGGCCGGTTCTTCTGCATCCACTCGCGAACGCCCTTGGTGCGCTCGTTGGTGCTGAAATAGTCGACGCCGAAATTGACGAGGCCGATGGTGGCGCCCTGCGCCATGCAGGACGCCAGGATCTGCGCCGCGATCTGCCCGTTACCCAGATTGTCCGCCGAAATCATCGAGGCATATTCCTCGGGATGCTTGAGGCCGGTCGGAATGCTGTCCATCAGCACCAGCTTGATACCGGCCTTGGCGACCTTCTTGTAGGTCGGCGCGGTCGCGGTGAAATCGACCGGGATCGAGATGATGCCATCCGGATGCTGCTGGATGGTGTTCTCGATATCGGCGATCTGCTTGTCGACCTGATATTCGGCGGACGCGACGCCGGTCACCGTCACACCATACTTCTTCAGCGTGTCGGTGATGCCCTGGATCTGCAGTTGCGCCCAGTCGAGGTTGACGGTCTGCATCGAGATGCCGACCTTGAAATGCTTCTCCTTGACCTTGGCGGCGTCGGCGTCCGACAGCGCCAGCACCTCGGGCGAGGCGGCCTTCTCGCCGTGGGGCCCCTGACCGACGATCGATTTCGGTCCAAGCGTCGCGAGGTCGACGCCCTTGACGCAGGTCGCGGGCACTTCGGCGCGGGCCGAGGGGACGATCGAAATGGCCGTCGCCGCGATCAGTGCGGTCAGCGGCAGGGTTTGTCGCAAGATTGGCTTCATTGTTTCCTCCCGTGTTGGTCGCCGATTGACCGGAGGCCGGCGACCTTGCCCCTACTGCCGCAGCGCAGGGGCCTTGCGGTCCCGGCGCCACATCTGATCCCGACTAGCGTTTCGTGAAAGCGACCGCGGCCACGATGATCGCTCCCTTGATGACGAGCTGCAGCGGCGAGCTGACGCCGAGCAGCACGAGGCCGTTGTTGAGTGTGCCGATGATCAGGCTGCCGAACAGCGTTCCCAGGATGTAGCCGCGGCCGCCGAACAGGCTGCAACCACCGAGGATCACGGCGGCGATGACGTCGAGCTCCATGCCCTGCACGACGTCGGGCCGCGCGGCATGCGAGCGCGCGGACAGCACCAGCGCCGCAAGACCGGCCAGCGCGCCGGTCAGCACAAAGGCCGCGGTCGTCACCCATTTGGTGTTGATGCCGGAATAGAGCGCCGCGGTCGGATTGCCGCCGACCGCATAGATGCGGCGGCCGAACACGTTGTAATGCAGCAGCAGGATGCCGACGATCATCGCCACCAGCGTCCAGGCGATCGGAACGGGTATCCCTAAAAACGAGCCTTCGCCGAAGATCGCGAAATAGGTCTCGTTGGTGATGATGACAGGCTTGGTGTTGGTCACCATCATCGCCAGCCCCCGCGCCATGCTCAACGAGCCCAGCGTGACCAGGAAGGACGGGATCGAGAGCTGCGTGGTCAGGATGCCGTTGAGCAGCCCGACCAGCGCGCCGGTGCCGAGCCCTGCGATGGCACCGACGATCCAGCTGTTGTTGATCTGGCTCATGGCGAGCGCAGCCGCCATGCCCGACAGCGCCAGTGTCGATGCGACCGACAGATCGATCTGGCGCGCGATGATCACGAAGGTCATGCCGACCGCGATGATCGACACCAGCGTGGTCTGGCGTCCGATGTTCAGGAAATTGTCGACCGACAGGAACCAGGGCGAGGACAGGCTGAACACGACCAGCAGCACCACGAAGGCGATGTACAGCATGTAGGGCCGCTCGCCCCGCAGCAGATTCTGCAGCAGCTTGCGGCGCCGATCGGATCGGGTCGACGCGGCGACGACGTTGGGCGCGGTCAGTTCGGTCATGCGGGCAGCTCTTGCAATACGCCTTGTTCGGAAGCCTGGTAGATCTGAAGGAGATGATGCAGCTCTTCGGCATCATCGATCTCGCCGCGCTTCAGCGTCCGCGCCACGCGGCCATCGACGATCACGGAGATGCGGTCGCAGAGCTCGATCAGTTCGACGAGATCCGACGAGACGACCAGGACGCCGCTGCCGTCGCGCGCGGCATTCCTGATGACACCGTAGATCTCCTCGCGCGCGCCGACGTCGACGCCGACCGTCGGCTCGTCGAGCAGCAGCACGCGCGGCCGCGGATCATTCCATTTTCCGAACACGACCTTCTGCTGGTTACCGCCGGACAACGTCCTGACCAGGCTCGAGGCGCCCTGCGCCTTCACCGAAAGCCGCGCGACCGCGGTTTCCGCGCGCCTCGTGGCGGCGCCTTGCTGCATGAAGCCCCAGCGCGAGAAATGCGGAATCCGCGGCAAGGTGATGTTGCGCTCGATCGAATGATCCAACACCAGGCCCTGCACGTGACGATCTTCCGGTACCAGCGCAACGCCCTGATCGATCGCATCGGCAGCGCCCTTCGGCAGCCAGCGCCGGCCCTCGATCGCGAGTGTGCCACTCTCGACCGAACGCAGTCCGAAGATCGTCTCGAGAATTTCGGTCCGGCCGCTGCCGATCAATCCGGCAAGGCCGTGGATCTCGCCCTTCATCACGGACAGATCGACGGCCGATAGCCGGTCGTTGGACACACCGGACAGCGACAGCACCGGCGACGGATCGATCGTGCGCGTTGCCGCTGGTTCAGTGCGCGACGCAGCCGGCGCCAATCGATCGGTGCCGATGATGGCGTTCACCAGCCGCTTCATGTCGGTCTCGGCGGTCACGAACGTGCCGGCGTTGGCGCCGTCGCGAAGCACCGTGACGCGCTGCGAGATCTCGAACACCTCGTTGAGCCGATGCGTCACGTAGATCACGCCGACGCCGCGGCGCGTCGCCTTGCCGATTGCGTCGAACAGGATGCGGACTTCATCCGAGGTCAGCGAGGAGGTCGGCTCATCGAGGATCAACAGCCGCACCTCGCCCATCAACGCCTTGGCGATCTCGGTCATCTGGCGATAGGCGAACGGCAGCGAGCCGACCGTCGCTTTGGTGTCCAGGGGAATGCCGAGCTCGCCCAGGAACGCTTCGGCCCTGGCCATCAGTTCGCGCTTCCTGACAAAGCCGAACCGCGCGCGCGGCTCGCGGCCGAGCAGCAGATTGTCGGCGACGCTCAGCGATTCGACGAGACTGAGGTCTTGATAGACGACGGCGATCCCCGCCTCGCGCGACCGTGCCGGACTGTCGAACGCCGCCGGTTTGCCGGCGATTTCGATCGTGCCGCTGTCGGGCGCATGAACACCGCTGAGGATCTTGATCAGCGTGGATTTTCCGGCGCCGTTCTCGCCCAGCAGCGCGTGCACCTCGCCGGCCCGGACCTCGAGGTTGACGTCGCGCAAGGCCCGCACGCCGCCAAAGCGCTTGTTGATGCCACCGACCATCAAAAGCGACGTCGACGGCCGAGGCTCTGCCGCGATCGAACCGGACAATTCCAAACCTTCCTCCCGTCACCCGCGCGAGCGCGCTGGTACGATGATGACATGTTGTTATTTTTGCAACTTATTGTGTTATAATTCTATCACATCGGGCGACCTGTCAATGGGAGATCGCGCCGCCGGGCGTTCGAATTGGGAGCGGCCCCGACCAGATCCTGCGCCACCGACAGACGCCGCCGGCCTCCGCCAGGCAGGACGACTGCCGTTCCGGTTGTGCTACGCTGCGATCGCTCTTTCATCAGAAGCAACGCCGGTGACCCAGATGAAACTGAGTGCTGCGATAGCCGTCGCCCTGATCTGGTCTTGCCTGCCTGCAACGGCGCAGCGAGTCGGTGACACTCTCTACGCGCAGCGTTGCGCGCAGTGTCATGACGGCAGCAACGCGAATGTTCGTGCGCCGAGCCGAAGCGCGCTGCAATCGAGGTCGTTCGATGAGGTTCTGGGCGCGATCACCACGGGCCCGATGGCATCATTCGCGCAAGGGCTGAGCAATGACGAGCGCGCCGCGATCGCCTCGCTCGTCACCGGCAAGGCCGCGTCGCCTGCGGCGGCCGCGAGTGTCGGCCAATGCGCGCAGGGCGAGACCGGCTTTCCGCAGCCGATCGATGGACCGCGCTGGAACGGCTGGGGCGCCGACATCAACAACAGCCGGTTTCAGCCGGCAGCGATGGCCGGCCTGACACCAGACCGGGTCTCCCGGCTGCGCCTGAAATGGGCATTCGGATTTGAAGACACGTCCAGCGCCAATGCGCAGCCGAGTGTGGTCGGCGGCTTGCTGTTCGTCGGCGGCGGCGACCGCAAGGTCCATGCCCTCGACGCCAAAAGCGGGTGCACGCGCTGGACGTTTCCGACCGAGGCGCCAGTGCGGACGGCGATCAGTTTTGCACCGCTGGATAACAACCAGTTCGCGATCTTCTTCGGCGATGTGCGCGCCAACGTCTACGCCGTCAACGCGACGACCGGCGCGCTGATCTGGAAGAGCAAGGTCGACGATCATGTGGCCGCGCGGATTACCGGTGCACCGGTCTTCCATTCCGGCGTCGTCTATGTCGGCGTGTCCTCGATCGAGGAGGCGATCGGGTCGCGTCCCACCTACCAATGCTGCACGTTTCGCGGCAGCGTCGTTGCGCTGAAGGCCGAGAGCGGCGCGCAGATCTGGAAGACCTACACGATCCCCGAAGCGCCGCATCCGACACGGACGAACGCCATCGGGACCCAGCTGTTCGGTCCGGCCGGCGCGTCGGTCTGGTCCGCGCCGACGATCGACGTGCAGCGCCAGGCGCTCTATGTCGCGACCTCGAACAGCTATGCCGATCCGGCGACCGACACCAGCGATGCCATCCTCGCGTTCGATCTCGCGACCGGCCGGATGCTTTGGCATCAGCAGGCCACGCCCAAGGACAGCTTCGTCGTTGCGTGCTTCATGACCGATCAGAGCAATTGTCCGCAAGACCGCGGGCCCGACCATGACTTCGGACAATCGCCCATCCTGGTGAGCTTGCGGAGCGGACAACGCATGCTGGTCATCGGCCAGAAATCCGGCGTGGTCCACGCGCTCGATCCCGACCATGAGGGCAAGATCCTGTGGCAGACGCGGATCGGCCAGGGTGGACCGCTGGGCGGCACCGAGTGGGGCTCCGCCGCGGACCAGGATCGAATCTATGTCGCCAACTCGGACGTCCGGTTCCTTCGCGACGGCACGCGGCGTCTGAATTCAAGCGAAGGCGGCGGCCTGTTCGGCCTCGATCTTGCGACCGGCAAAGTCGCGATGCAGGTGGCGCCGGTTGCCTGCGGCGACCGTCCCCAGTGCAGTCCCGCGCTGTCCGCAGCGATCACCGCCATTCCAGGCGTCGTCTTCTCGGGCGGCGTCAGCGGCTTCCTGCGCGCTTACGCAACCGATGATGCAAAGCTGCTGTGGGAGATCGACACCGCGCGCGACTACACCACGGTGAACGGCGTTGCGGCCCATGGCGGTGCCATGGACGGACCGGGCCCGATCGTCGTCGACGGCATGCTGTACGTCAATTCGGGCTACGCGCAATGGAGCGGATTGCCCGGCAACGTCCTGCTGGCCTTCGAGGTCGGCAACCCCTGACCAACACAAATTCGGCATTTGCGCCGCAAGCTGAGCACTACTCGCCGAGGGCTATTCGTGCTTTGATGCCGGGCAGGATCAGCTGAGAGGTCCGAAGGGAGGCCGTGTGGTGCTTGACGACGTGCTAGGCAACATCACGTCAGGGCCGTTTCCCGCGCGCTCCAATCGTCCCGACTCGCCGATACCGGGAACAGGCGGCCCGAAATCGCCCGGCATGGCTGCCGCGCTTCAAATCGATGCGCATCTCGTTGCGCACAAAAAACACAGAAACTATAAGTGCTTGGATAAATGGTCGGAGTGGCAGGATTCGAACCTGCGACCCCTGCGTCCCGAACGCAGTGCTCTACCGGGCTGAGCCACACTCCGACTGAGAGCCGGGCTTATAGCGTCGGGTTTCGGGGACCGCAAGGGACCACAAGGCACCCAATTGAGGAATCTAGTCACAGTGGATACAGGCCTGAAAACGCACGTTCTGCCCGCGGGCGCCGCCGCCACGGCAACCGCCGCCGGGGTTTTGGCCGAGGGCGGCCTGGTGGCGTTTCCGACCGAGACGGTTTATGGCCTCGGCGCCGACGCCGGCAATGCGGCCGCGATTGCCAGCCTGTACCAAGCCAAGGGCCGGCCGGCCTTCAATCCGCTGATCGCCCACGTCGCCGATCTCGGCGCCGCCCGCCGCATTGCCCTGTTCGACGGCCAGGCCTTGCGCCTTGCAGAAGCGTTCTGGCCCGGCCCGCTGACCCTGGTGCTGCCGAAGGCGCTGTCCTGCCCGGTCGCGGAACTCGCGACCGCCGGGCTCGACACCGTCGCGATCCGGATCCCGGCCCACAAGGTGGCGCGCGACATCATCAGGGCCTTCGGCGGTGCCGTGGTAGCGCCGTCGGCCAATCTCTCCGGCCATGTCTCGCCCACCACCGCCGAGCATGTGAACGGCGACCTCGCGGGCCGCATCGACCTGATCGTCGACGGCGGGCCGGTCGAGGTCGGCGTCGAATCAACCATCGTCGGCTGCTTCTCCGATCCGGTGCTGCTGCGGCCGGGCGGGCTGACGCGCGCCGAGATCGAGCGCGTGCTCGGCCATCCCTTGCAGTCACCGCCGCAGGACGCGGAAACCGACGCTCAGCCGGTCGCCCCCGGCATGCTCGCCTCGCATTACGCGCCGCGGACCCCGGTCCGACTCAATGCCAGCGACGTCCATGTCGGCGAGGCCCTGCTGGCATTCGGGCCGGCCAAGGTCGCAAGGCGCGAATGTGCCCTGGTGGTGATGAACCTGTCCGAGCGCGGCGATCTCGCCGAGGCCGCCGCCAATCTGTTCGGCTACCTTCGCACGCTCGACAAGAGAAACGCGGATGCTATCGCGGTGATGCCCATTCCCGAGGACGGGTTGGGCGAAGCCATCAATGACCGGCTGCGCCGCGCAGCGGTCGGGCGATAACGTGCATGACCCGGAAGGATGGAAACCGGTTTTCCCTCGCGACAAACGCGACGCGTTTGCGCGGAGGTCATGCGTAGACTAAGAACCCCGGCTGAGTGAAAGACCAAGAAAAAATGAACATCGTCCAATCAGCGGTGCCGCCGCTTCCGCCCGAATTGCTTGAAAAATTCCGCGCCATCGTCGGCGCGAAATATGCGGTGACCGACGCCGCCGACATCAAGCCCTACGTCACCGAGGAGCGCGACCTGTTCCACGGCCGCTCGCCGCTGGTGCTGCGCCCGGGCTCGACCGCCGAAGTCGGTGCGATCTGCAAGCTTGCGAGCGAGCACAGGATCGCGCTGGTGCCGCAGGGCGGCAACACCGGCCTGGTCGGCGGCCAGACCCCGCACAATGGCGAGGTCGTGGTGTCGCTGCGACGGCTGGACAAGATTCGTGACATCGACGTCGAATCCAACACCATGACCTGCGAGGCCGGCGTGGTGCTGCAGATCGCGCAGCAGAAGGCCGCCGATGTCGATCGGCTGTTTCCGCTGTCGCTCGGCGCCGAGGGCAGTTGCACCATCGGCGGCAACCTCTCGACCAATGCCGGCGGCACCGGAGCGCTCGCCTATGGCGTGGCGCGCGAGATGGCGCTCGGGCTCGAGGTCGTGCTGGCCGACGGCCGCGTGCTGAACGCGCTGTCGAAGCTGAAGAAAGACAACACGGGTTACAACCTGCACAACCTGTTCATCGGCGCCGAGGGCACGCTCGGCATCATCACCGCGGCGACGCTCAAGCTGTTTCCGCGGCCGCGTGCGGTCGAGACCGCCTATGTCGGCCTGAAGTCGCCCGCGGCCGCGCTCAAGCTGCTGTCGATCTCGCGCAACCAGGCGGCAGGCAGCCTGACGAGCTTCGAACTGCTCGCCGACGTCGCAGTCGATTTCTCGATCCGTCACGGCATCGATATCCGCGATCCGCTGACGAGCAAGCATCCCTGGTACGTGCTGATGGAATTGTCGTCGTCGCGCGACGATGCCCGCGACACGCTGGAGGCGATCCTCGCCCAGGGCATGGAAGACGGCATCGTCGACGACGCCGTCATCGCGGCCAATCTGAGTCAGCGCCAGGCGTTCTGGAAGCTGCGCGACGAGATGTCGGCGGCGCAGAAGCCGGAAGGCGGCTCGATCAAGCACGATATCTCGGTGCCGGTCGCAGCAGTGCCCGCCTTCATCGAAGAGGCCAATGCGGCGGTCGTGAAGCTGATCCCGGGCGCGCGGCCGGTGCCGTTCGGCCATCTCGGCGACGGCAACATCCACTACAATGTCAGCCAGCCGGTCGGCGCCAATGCGGCCGACTTCCTGGCGCGCTGGCATGACGTCAACGCTGTCGTGTTCGAGATCGTGCTGCGGATGGGCGGCTCGATCTCGGCCGAGCACGGCATCGGCGTGCTCAAGCGTGACGAACTGCCCGACGTCAAGGACAAGGTCGCAATCGAGCTGATGCGCTCCATCAAGGCGATGCTCGATCCGCTCGGCATCATGAACCCGGGCAAGGTGCTGTGACCGTGCAGGCGACAATGCCCTCCCCGTCCCTCGCCATTGCAGAGATCACCGATACCGACGTCGCCGATGTGGTCGCGCTGTGGCAGGCCTGCGGCCTGACGCGGCCGTGGAACGATCCCGCCGCGGATATTGCGCTGGCGCGGCGCGGACCGAGCTCGGCCGTGCTGGTCGGCCGCAGCTCGGACACGATCGTCGCGACCGCGATGGTCGGCCATGATGGCCATCGCGGCTGGGTCTATTACGTCGCGGTCGATCCCAACAGGCAGGGCAAGGGACTTGGCCGCATCATGATGAGCGCGGTCGAGGACTGGTTACGCGCCGCCGGCGTGCCGAAGCTGCAATTGCTGGTGCGGCGGGAGAACGCCAAGGCCGGCGCCTTCTACCAATCGCTCGGCTATGAGGAGTCGACCTCGGTGATGCTGGCCAAATGGCTCGACGGTCGCGAAGCGACATCGTGAGAGGGTTGAGGATTTACGCATGAGCATCGCCGACCGCGTCCGCGTCAAGGACGTCGAGCTGCTTTCGAAGCGACGCTACGAGCTGAAGAGCGCGACCTTCGACTACCGCCGCAGCAACGGCGAGTGGCAGACCCAGGTGCGCGAGGTCTACGACCGCGGCAACGGCGCGGTGCTGCTGCCTTACAATCTGAAGGCCCGCACGGTGGTGCTGGTGCGCCAGTTCCGCTACCCGGCTTTCGCCAACGGCTATGACGATCTCCTGATCGAGGCCGCCGCCGGCATGCTCGACGACGCCGCGCCGGAAGCGCGCATCCGGGCCGAGGCCGAGGAAGAGATCGGTTATCGCCTCGAACACGTGCGAAAGGTGTTCGAAGCCTTCATGACACCCGGCGCGGTGACCGAGAAGCTGCATTTCTTCGTTGCCGAATACGACGCCGCGATGCGGATCGGCGACGGCGGCGGGCTCGCCGACGAGGGCGAGGATATCGAGGTGCTGGAGCTCTCGCTTGACGACGCGCTCGCCATGATCAGCGACGGCCGCATCGTCGACGCCAAGACCATCATGCTGCTGCAATACGCAGCGCTGCATCTGTTCAGGTAGGTACCGCCGCGTTCCGGCGGGGACGCGCTGCCAAAATATCGAAAACAACCCCATGCAAAGGAGCCGGCGGCGGCCGGCGCTCGACTTGACACGTCGGGCAACTCACGGGTACATTTCTAATATTCAGAAATTCCGCCACCCCTGGCCCGTCATCCCCGCGCAACGGCAAAGCCGTTGCGCGGGATGACGGGGAAGGATGCGCTACCGCATCGTGATCGCAAGGCCGCTCAGGTCGGCGTTGGCCATCAGGCCGACCTGGTGGCCGGTCAACTCCAGCACTGCGCCCTTCTGATTGGTCAGCACGATCGCACGCGCGCCGCGGCCGACGGCAAGTCCTGCACCCGCGGCGCCGTAGACGCCGGCAACGTCGGACGGGCGATTGATGTTGCTGACGCGGCCGCGCAGCACGGTCTTGGAGCCACCGAACACCAGGCCGTAGTCGAGACCGCCGGTGGACAGCCGATAGGAGCGGCCGCGGAAGGTCAGGACGCCACTGCCGCCGGAGCCGCCGATGATCCATCCGGCCTTGTAGATCGTGAGCGTCACGAAGCCGCTGTCGGCACGCGCCGCGGAAGAGAAAGCCAGTCCCATGAATGCCGTCAGCGCGACCAGCGCGGCGCGAAGCGTTGATGAAAGTTTCATGTGCGGTCTCCCCAAGATTGGCTCACGTCAAGATTTGCTTCACATCGATTTGCATGCGTCGCGAGACGGCTGCGAATCGCAACGCGCCGACTGTAGCAAGCACACAATCCGGCGCAATTTGGCACAGCACCGGCGTTGAACCTGTTCCCGGGGTTGCAACACTCACTGCATGTTCGGGGCGATCGGCCCCTGAGCTCCAGGATTGCCCTGCGGAGCAATCATTTTTTCAAACCGGAGATTTCCGATGCGTCGTCTTGCGATTGCCTGTGCCGCCATTGCCGCCACCGTGTCCGTGCTCGCCGCGGCAAGCCCGGCCAGCGCAAACCCCTATCATCTGATCCGCTGGCAGGACACCGGCTTCTGCCAGATCTGGGACCAGAGCATCCCGACCGCGCCGTGGCCGACGAACTATTCCGTCGTCAGCGAAGAGCTGCCGACGTTCGACGCCGCATTCGTCTACAAGACCGGCCTCCTGAACAACGGCACCTGCTCGTTCTGAGCGGCTCCCGATCGCGCACAGGGCGGACACGCGGCAACTGCGCGGCGTCCGCCCTGATGCTGTCAGAGCCACCGCGATCGCGCGTCAGTGATGCTTGATCAGCGCGTCGCGCGCGGCGGCGAGTTCGAGGAATGCCGGGCCGTTACCGCCGCCGTCGGGATGCACCGTCTTGGCGGCGCGCTTGAATGCCTGGTGCACTTCAGTCGCCGCGAGGCGGCGGCCGAACGGCAGGCCGAGCAATTGCCGGTACTTCTCTTCCTGCGTCAGCACCTTCGGCATCAGGCCGCGGCGGCCGAACTGCGGCGCTGAGAGCATGTGCAGCGCGTCGCTGACGATGCCGAGACGGCGCTGCGCCATCGATTTGGTGCGGCGGTCAGCCGATTTCAGCGCCGCCTGGCGCAGGATCGGCAGCACCTGTGCGGCGGCATGCCGCAGCGTCTCGTCGATGTCGGTGGTGGCGATCTCGGCGACCACCTTGGCTATCTCGCGATAGTCGGGATCCGGCGTCGCGCAGCAGCGCTCGATCGCAACTTTCCAGTGTCTGATATGCGGGTCCATGATCGGTCCGTACTGTCATCCGAATATGGATGACAGAAACGCGCAAACGCGGCTTGGCGTTTCGGTTGGCGCAGTTTTGAATAGTGTTGTCGACAACGCTCATAAATCAGAACGAGGAAACGCCATGGCCCTTCTCGACAATCACATCGCCGTCATCACCGGTGCAGGCTCGGGCATCGGGCGCGCCATCGCATTGGGCTACGGCCGCGAGGGTGCGCGCGTGGTGCTGCTCGACATGAACGGCGATGCGGCGGCGGAAGCGGCCAGGGAAATCCGCGACGCCGGCGGCAAGGCGGAGAGCTTCGCGCTCGACGTGACCGATCGCGACGCCTGCATCGCGATGGCAAAGCAGGTGGCCGACAAGGTCGGGCCTGTCTCGATCCTGGTCAACAATGCCGGCATCGCGCGCCGCAACGGCATGCTCGGCGCTGACGAGGCCGTGATCAAGGATTGGGAAGACATCATCTCGATCAATCTCACCGGCGTCTTCAACGTGACGCACTCGTTCCTCGCACCGCTGCGCAAGAACAAGGGACGCATCGTCAATATCGGCTCGATCCAGTCCTTCGTGCATCTGCGCACGCCGAGCTCACCGGCCTATACCGCCTCCAAGCACGGCGTGCTCGGCTTCACCAAGGCGCTGGCCGCCGAGCTCGGCAAGGACGGCGTGCGCGTCAATGCGATCGGCCCCGGCTTCATCGAGACGCCGTTGAACGAGAAGGTGCGCGCCACCAACCCCGACCTCGTGAAGGTCTTCATGGACCACACCCCGCTCGGCCGCGCCGGCAAGCCGGAGGACATCGTCGGCCCCGCGATTTTCCTCGCCTCGGACCTGGCAGCCTATGTCTCCGGATCGATCGTGATGGTCGATGGCGGCTACCGGACACTGTGACGGATGGAACCGCAATCGTGGCGATTTCTGGGTATTTTGCTTACAATGCAGGGAGTTAGCGGCGCGTTAAGGACCTGTTAACCAAACCGGCAGACCGTGTATCTACGGGGTAGTTGGTTTCTCGATGTCTTCGCTTCATCGACGAAGCGGGCGTTGATCGGGAGAATGTTCATGTCTTACGCGTCCACCGTACCGTCGCCGGAAGCACTGCTGCCGACGCTGGCTCCAAATGAAATCGTCCCGCTGCTGATCGGCGCGACCGTCGATGAGGTCGAACGGGAACTGGTGCTGCAAACGCTGGCGCGCTGCGATGGCAACCGCACCCGCGCCGCGCGCGTGCTCGGACTGTCGGTCCGAACCTTGCGGAACAAGATCCGCGAATACTCGGCCGACGGCATCGACGTGCCGCTGAGCGAGCACGCCGCAGCCTAGGTTCAGATCGGCAGATCGATCGCAAGACGTCGCCAGCGCGACAGCAATTCGCTGTCGCCGGCATCGAGACAGCGTGCAAGACACACGGCGGTCGCTTCAGTCCGCTGCAGCGTCTGCTCGACCAGTGCCGTCGCATAGTCCCAATAGTCGCGGCGTCCATTCGGATCGTCTTCGACCAGGGATTTGGCGAGGATCTCGACATAGACCGCCGTGACGGCTTTTTGCCAGAGTTCACTGGCGCGCGTCTCCACGAGGCGCGCGCCGGTCCGCGCCTGCCACATCATCCAGTAACTTTCTTCGCCGGCGGCCCAATCCGACGACGGCAGCGACGGATCAAGACACGGCGAGCGGCACGCGATTGGCCGCATCGTGCCCGTGTCGATGAAGACTGAATAGCCGAGCTTGTCGTACCAGCCGACGCGGAGCAATTTGCGGATCTCGGCCTGCTCATCCGCCGCGAGTTGCCGCCTGCCGGTTCGTTCGAGATCACCGATGATCGCGTCCAGGCGATCGCGATCGTACGGCTCGACCTCGAGCACCACGCCGATATTACGCGGAAACAACGCATCGAGCATGGCGACCATCTCGCGATAGAATGCGCGCGCCAGCCCGCCGCCACGCCACGCCTTTCCGACGCCGACATAGTTGCAATAGATCAGCTCGCTTGCGTGATCGTAGGTGAAGAAGCCGAGCCCGATCGCGCGCCCGGCGGCACACAGGATGAAGCAACGCGAGTCGAGACGGTATGACAGCTCCTCGGCACCGACGCTGAACCGTCGCAGCTCGCCGATGTCATCTGATAGCAGCCAGCGCACGATGTCGTCGGAGCTGTCGCGTTCGTTCGCGGGAAACAACTCCTCATAGAGCTCGAGCACGCCCGTGCTGCGAAAGGCCGCTTCGTCAAGCACATCATGCCGCGTCACGACGATGTCGAGCGGTTGTGGTTCGTCGCCGTAGCTGCTGTCCAGAACCCGCAATGCGTCCTCCGTTGTCATAATGCCCATGGAATTATGACTGTTGATCGCTCGCATCGGTGCCACCAGGCAGAATTGAAGCCGTCGTCCAACCTCTGTTACAAGCGGCTTCAAATCGCGACGGAGCATATCAGTGGCTGACGAGACAACTTCCCGCCAGGGGGCACGAGGCGCACAGGGGCCGCAGGGCCGTCAGGGCGAGCCGGGAAAGCCCGGACCGCAAGGACATCCGGGGCGGCCGGGGCCGGAAGGTGCACGCGGCAAGCCGGGTCCCCAAGGCAAGGCCGGAGTGCTCGGCAAGGCTGGCCCCCAAGGCAAGCCGGGGGCGCAAGGCAAGGCTGGCGTGCAGGGTCCGCGCGGCGAAGCCGGTCCTCAGGGACCGCAGGGTCCGGCCGGCCCGCGCGGTGAAGCCGGCCCGCCCGGCCAATTGCCGTCGATCGAGCAGGTGATGCCTTGGCTGCACATGATCTTCGACGCCTGGGAAGACTACAAGCGCACCAGGGAGCGCGAAGCCGCCGAGCTCGCCGAGCGAGAAGCTGCGGAGCTCGCTGAGCGCGCAGCGGCGGAGGCGATCGCCCTCGACGTCGACGCGCTCGATTTCGCCGAAGATGACGACGAGGACGACGATCACAAGAAAAAGAAGAAGCACCGCAAGAAGGACAAGAAGTAACCCTTCTTGTCATCGCGCGGCGACACGGCCAACCACGCCCGTGTCGCGCGCGGCGCTCACCGCTCGGTCCCGGGATTGGGTGGGGGATCGGTGGGCCGGGCGAGGCGCATGAGCTGAAACACCCAGCGCATCGCATAGTACCAGGCAACACCCGCGAACGCCCCGCACACCGACAGGATGATGACGTTGGCGAGGTCGATCGTGCCGCTCGACCACAGCATGCCGCAGGTCCAGAGAACGGCGAACGCTATCGAACACAATGTGAGCGGGGCGGCAGGCTTCATGGCGTTTGCTCCGGGACCGGGGTGAACGGCCATGATGCCCGGGCGTGCGACGCCGTACCGTGACCTGCGTCACGGAATGCGCCGGCCTCAGCCGAACCGCAGGCGCGAGCGCTCCCTCGCCTTCTCCGCCTCGACCTCGCGGTCGCGCGCCGGCGCCGCGGTTTGCAACGAGATCAAAAGCTTGCGCGCTGCGTCCGAGACCTCGGCCACGGCAAGGTTGAAGGCCGCCTCATTGGACTGCGACGGCTTGTTGAAGCCGGACAGTTTGCGCACGAACTGCAGCGCCGAGGCGTGGATCTCGTCCTCGGTGGCGGGCGGCTCGAAGTTGAACAGCGTCTTGATATTGCGGCACATGTCGGTCTCCCTCGCCCGCACCAGCGGGGCGTCTGTCTCAAGGACGATCGGCTGCTGCAAAATACGACATCGTGGTCTATTCTGGCAGCCTCATCGTCCACGGCGGAAACGAGGTTCCGGATGAGCCACGTGATCTACAAGGTCGTCCAGCACGACGGCGGTTGGGCCTATACCGTCAACGGGGTGTTCTCGGAACCGTTTCCAACCCATGCCGCGGCCCTTGCCGCCGCCCGGCGCGCTGCCAATGAGCAACGCGTCCCCGGACGCACCGAGGCGATCCAGTACGAGACCTCGGACGGCAAATGGCTGACCGAGACCGCCTCCGGCAACGACCGCCCGGAGACCGAGGTCGAGGACGGCCGCTAGCACGCGATGAGATTGAGTTGAATCGGCTTGGTGCGGTCTCGGTTCACCTCTCCCCGTCGGGGAGAGGTCGGATTGCGAAGCAATCCGGGTGAGGGCTCTTGCGCTCTCGATGGGCCGTAACCCCTCACCCGATTTGCTGCGCAAATCGACCTCTCCCAAGGGAGAGGTGAAGTTTCGACGCCGCTCTAGCTCGACCTAATCTCATCACGCTCTAGCGCCTTCAGAACGGAACCTGCACGCCGAGCCGATCGAAGAATGCCCGCCCGCGGTCGGTGATCCGCAGCGCGCGCGGAATCCGATGCGGTGCAACGCCGCGCATCGCGACCAGCCGCGCCAGCACGGCATTGGCAAAGGGCCCTGCGAGATGCGGCACGCGCTCGGTCCAGTCGTTGCACAGCCGCAGATGCGGCTGCCGCGCCGGATCGAAATCAATCTGTTCGGCGCGGCACCAGGCGAGCCCCTGCTCGGTCACGCGACCATCGCGGCCGTCGATGACGACGAGGCGGCGGCGGATCAGCGCGTTCGACAGCAGCACACCGAGTTGACCGGCAAGGTGGTGGTAACAGGTGCGCGATTGCCTGAGCTGCTCGGCCGGCATCGCACGCTGGCGTCCGGCAGCGGACTTGGCTGCGAGATCGACAAGCGTCTCGATCAGCGCCGCGACGTCGTCATCCCTGATCCGGTAATATCTGAACCTGCCCTGGGCCCATACCGACAGCACGCGCGCATCGACCAGCTTCTGCAGATGCGCGCTGGCGCCTTGCGGCGAGATGCCGGCAACCGCGGCAAGCTCGCCCGCGGGGAGCGCCTTACCGTCGGCCAGCGCGCTGACCATCGCCTCGCGCACCGGATCACCCAATGCCTCGGCGATCCGCGAAAACCCCGTTTGCACGGCTTGGGATGATCCCACCGCAATCGTCCTCCATCTCGCGCTGAAACCGTCCTACGCGCATTCGCAACATTGCGAAACTCATTTCAGATTTTCCTGAAACGTCGCGGCCGCCGCTTCCGGTCAAATCGGCGCTGTTCAACCAAACGCAAGGGAACAACCATGACAGCCGGGAACCACGACGCGGAACGCATCTACAAGCTTTGGGACGAAGCCCTCGGCAACAAGGACCTCGAGGCGGCGCTGGCGCTCTATGCGCCCGACGCCTCGATCGAGAGCCCGCTGGTGCAGCATTTGATGCAGACCAAAGACGGGATCGTCCGGGGCCGGGAGGCGCTGCGCGAATTCATCACGCGCGTGTTCCGCACCAACCCGCCACAGCGGCGACGCTTCAAGCAGGGCTTTTTCAGCGACGGCAAAATTCTCACCTGGGAATATCCGCGCCAGTCTCCGGATGGCGACCAGATGGATCTCGTCGAGGTCATGGACATCAAGGACGGCCTGATCCAGCGCCACCGCGTCTATTGGGGATGGTATGCGCTGAACGTGCTGAAACAGAGCTAGCATGATCCGGAAAAGTGCGAAGCGGTTTTCCGAAAAGATCATGCTCAAACTTAAGCTAAAGCGCGATGGCGATTCACCCCCTGTCTCATAGCGCTTTAGCCGGACACTTCCGCGTCAGTTGCGCGGCGCCGCTCTCGGACAACGCCTTCCGTCATGCTAGGCTTGCATTGAGGCGGCTGGACAAAGGCGCCGCGCGTGGGAAGAAACAGCATGATCCGTTGGTGCGCGGCGCTTCTGGCCGCTCTCGTCTCGATGTCGGTACCGGCCATGGCTGCAGATTATCCCGCGCCGCAAGAAGGCGAGTGGATCGCGAAGGACTTCAAGTTTCACAGCGGCGAGGTGATGCCGGAACTGCGGCTGCACTACACCACGGTCGGCGCGCCGACCGGACAGCCGGTGCTGGTGCTGCACGGCTCCGGCGGCTCCGCCGCCAGCATGCTGACGCCGACCTTTGCCGGCCAGTTGTTCGGCGCGGGCCAGCCGCTCGACGCGGCAAAATACTACATCATCATCCCCGACGGCATCGGGCACGGCAAATCGTCGAAGCCGTCGGATGCGATGCGGACGAGCTTTCCGAGATACGACTACAACGACATGGTCGATGCGCAATACCGGCTCGTCACCGAGGGGCTCGGCGTCAAGCATTTGCGGCTCGTGATCGGCAACTCGATGGGCGGCATGCACAGCTGGATCTGGGGCGTGCGCTATCCGCAGATGATGGACGTTCTGGTGCCGATGGCCTCGCAGCCGACGGCGATGGCCGCGCGGAACTGGATCCTGCGGCGGGCAATGCTGGAAACAATCCGCAACGATCCCGACTACAATGGCGGCAACTACACCAGCCCGCCGCGGATGATGAAATACGCCATCGCGGCCTATCGCTTCGCGAGCGCCGGCGGCACGCTCGGCTACCAGACGCTGGCGCCGACAGCAGCGCAGGCCGACAAGATGGTCGATGACCAGCTGGCGCTGCCCGTCACCGCAGATGCCAATGACTACATCTATCAATGGGAGGCCTCCCACGACTACGATCCGTCGGCGGGAATGGAGAAGATCGAGGCCACCCTGCTTGCGATCAACGCCGCCGATGATGAGCGCAATCCGCCGGAGACCGGCGTCACTGAAGCCGCGGTGAAGCGGATCAAGAGCGGCAAGATCTATTTGATCCCGACGAGCAGCGAGACGCGCGGGCACCTGACGACCGGCGACGCCCGATTCTATGCCAGGCAGTTGCAGGAGCTGCTGCAGACGGCGCCGCAGCGGACGATGTAACGAGAACCGCGGCGAAATCCGCGCCTGACACGAGCTCGTCTTATAGTTGTCTTTACATTAATTTATATCACAGGTATTGTAGCGTCATTGCCTTGCAGCCGCGTTTCGGAGCGACGATGCCCGGCATTCCCAAAGCCCAAGCTGCTCAGAACAGTCCCTTTTCGATCGCTGATCTGGACGACCTGATTGCCCGAGGACGCTTGTCCAGCGAGACCGCTGCCGACGGTACGGAGTTTGTCGATCCGATCGCCGTGGAGCGGCTGGCCGATCTGCGGGAAGCCGGGCGGCAGAACGACGGTTTGACGCACGAGATCGCCGCTCTCAGGCTGGCGCTGGCGCGCCCCCAGGACCGGGTCGTGCCGTGGCTGGCGCTTGTCGTTGCGGTCGTTGGAGCAGGAATCGCGATCTTTCAGATCAAGAACGCGATCGACGTCTTCCAGACCAATAACGATTACAAGATGCAGTCGGACTACACGGATTTCTTCCGCACCGTCATCGACGCCCCGTCCGACAAGATGCAATCCTATGCCGGGCTGTACGATGCGAAATTTTCCAGCATCTACGATCTCTACCGGCACGGCGGCATATCGGCCGAATCCTGGCATGCAATCGCGGTTCAGGCCTGCCCGAGATTCCGCAAGGAAGGCTTCGCGCTGGGCGCAACGAAGCTGCCGAACGTCGAAAAGATCTGCGATCAGACCAAGATTCAGTAGGAGTGCCACGATGCTGATGCGAAGGATGGCGGCTCTCGCAATCATCGCTTCTGTCTGCTGCGGCGCCGGTCGGCCCGCGGTCGCCGACATGGTCGATGATCTGATCAGCAAGACGAAGGAGGCCGATCAGTTCAAGCAGGTCGCCCAGCCGATCTCGACGCTGTCGCGCGCGAATTGTGCGGCCGGCAACGCGGTGCTGTCCGGGATCGCCGAACAAAACCCGGACGCGGTCCGCCGGGCGCTCAGTACGGCGAGAGAGGGATACGATGCCTCCTACAAGCGGATCATCGAGTCGGTGGGAACCGGCAAGTTCAAGCAGCCTTTCGACAAGGAAAAGCTGCGGCTGCTGCAGAAGTACAGCGACACCGACCTCAAGGAGATTGCGACCCGCGAGGACCTGCTGCGCAGGATCGCCGAGATCGTCAAGCAATCGAGCGAAGCCCTCGATCGGATTCAGGCCGGCAAGCCCGAAAAGGACGACCTGGCGCGGGTGATCGCGAATTCCACCGAGATCACCCGCCTGATCGCGGCATTCTACGATTTGACCGGCGTGTGACCGTCGGGCGCGTGTGATATGCTGAGCCGACGAGATCGATGTTGGCGTCCATGTCCGCAGATCGCTTCCGCCGCACAGCGTTGAGTTTGCCCGAGGTGATTGAAGGCGCGCATCACGGCACTGCCGACTTCCGCGTCGGCAAGCGCATCTTCGCAACGCTCGGCTATCCCGACAAGGCTTGGGGCATGGTGAAGCTGACGCCGGAGCAGCAGGCTGTCGTGGTCGAGGCCGAACCGGAGATCTTCCGGCCGGTGCCGGGCGGCTGGGGCAAGAGCGGCAGCACCAATGTCCGCCTCGCGAAGGCCGACGCAACGACGCTGCGCAGCGCGCTGAAAATGGCGCGCGACAACATCGCAGCGAAGCCCGCGAAGGCACGCGCGAAGCAATCATCCTGAGCGCGACGATCTCGCACCGCGTCAAGCAGAACGCGCTGCTTCGCTCATTCTTTGAGCATGCATCCCGCGCGCGGTTCGTGCCTAATCGCGCAAACACCGGATTCGCGCGCGAGACGTTGCGCGAGACGCACAAGGTTTTCGCGGAGGAACAGGATGCGAAGGCTGACGCATGGCGCGGTGCTTGCGTGGCTCGCCATCATGGCAGGCGCGGCGCTGGCGTTCGACAACGGCCAATACGACAACGTGCCGCCCGATATCCGCGCCTGGTTCAAGAGCGTGATCGCGCCGAACGGCGTGCCGTGCTGCGACATCTCCGACGGCCACCGCACGAGCTACGATGTTCGGGGCGGCGCCTATTGGGTGCCGATCGAGGGCGAATGGATGATGGTGCCGGAGCGCGCCGTGATCCGCGATCGCGGCAATCCGGTCGGCGAGGCCGTGGTCTGGTACGTGCACCACCGCGGCGGCATCGTCATCAGCTGCTTCGTTCCGGCGGACGCGGTCTGAACGGCGCCGCCATTGGCGCGGAGCCGGTGCGCGCGATCGCGTCAATTTGAGACAATTACCCTCTGTTAACCTTACTTTTTAACCAATAATTAAGGATAAGTTTGCGGGCGCAACGCGGCCCGGCCTAGCCTCCGCACAATGCTCCGTAACCGCGAGTGGTGCGTGCCATGACGTATCGAACAAATGGGACGCTGATTGCGTCTCTCGGCATTGCAGCGCTGCTGCTTGCTTCCTCGACCGAGACCGATGCGAGATCCGCAGGCGCGGCGCGCGGCACCTTCTCCTCGCACCATCCAGGCTTCCGCCATCACGTGCGGACGCCCGGCATCGTGCTGCCGGGAACGAGCGGATATTACGACGACGCACTCGCCGCCGCTCCCCTCGCCGCCGAAGTCCCTGCGCCGGTCTCCAACGACGTCCGTTACACCTACACTCAGGACGTGCCGTGGGATTGGGCGCATCGCTATCCGCCGGCCGTGGTGCCGTCGGATCGCCCCTATGTATCGAGCTGCCCCACCGAGAGCGTCACGGTGCCCGGACGCGGCGGCGATCGCACCGTCAACGTCACACGGTGCTACTGACCAAACGCTCTGCCCGGATCGCAAAAGCAAAAGAGGCCGCCCGCAAGGACGGCCTCTCGCATTTCTGGAGCGGCAGGGCGGTCAGTGATCCTCGCCCTTCAGATGACCGACGTGCTTCTGGGTGTAGAGCTCGAGGCCGATGCGCTTGATCAGGTCGAGCTGGGTCTCGAGGAAATCGATGTGGTCTTCCTCGTCCTTCATCAGCTGCTCGAACAGGTCGCGGCTGACATAGTCCTTGACGCCGTGGCAGTAGGTCGCCGCCTCCTGGTAGAGCGTGCGGGCGCCGATCTCGGCAGCGAGGTCACACTCGATGATCTCCTTGACGTCCTGGCCGATCTTCAGGGGATCGAGCACCTGCAGGTTCGGGAAGCCGTCGAGGAACAGGATGCGATCCACGAATTTGTCGGCGTGCTCCATCTCCTCGATGGATTCCTTGCGCCAGACCTTGGCCATCTCCAGGAGGCCCCAATTGTTGAGCATCCGGTAGTGCAGCCAGTACTGATTGATGGCGGTCAGTTCGCTGCGCAGCCCCTTGTTCAGATAATCAATGACCTTCGGGTCGCCTTGCATGATCCACTCCACCTGTCGCGGCCAACGCTGGCCGACTCTGAATTTAGAACGCTTCTAAATCAGATTACCGGCAAGAGCAACCCTTCGCAGAAGCAGCGCATCGATAACCGGATTCGGATGAATTTGGGCAGTTAGAGCGCTTTCAAGCGAAGCGGACACCGGTTCGCGCGAAGAAAACGCGTCAAAACAAGAAGCTTCAGCAGGCCGCGAGCGCGAATTCGGCCGGCTCGGCGTCCTCGTTGGCGGCGTGCGGATGGCCGCTGTGCGGGCAGCCGGAGCAGCAGGCCTTGGCGCAGGGGCCGAGCGCCTCGTCGATGATCGCCTTGATGGTGCGCGCGCAGCGGCCGCATTCGGCACTGCAGCCGAGGCAGCCATACACCTGCTTGGCATTTCGGGTCACGGACCCACCGCCATTGACGGCATTGCGGACATCGTGGTCGCTGAGGACGTTACAGGAACAGACAATCATCAGAGGAAGCGGGGTCCAACGGGTGATGCTCGCCAATATGGATATTGTCGGGCCCGGCGGGATGCAAAAGGAAAAAGCGGTTCTTGTAGCAATTCCAAACTGATGCGGGATTCATATTGGAATGAATCTAAATCGGGCGGCACCGGCTTTCGGGAATACCAAACCGGCCGAGAGGATCGGGCGGGCCGATCCCCGGCTTCCATCGCCGCAAACCGCCCCCAGGCACCCGCGCGACAGGCTTGTGCGTTGCAAGATATTGCAAAAGCTGCAAGCATTTGGACGCGAATACGGCGGCGTCGTTCATTGATCATTCAAGCGGAATATGGAACCCTCAGGCGAGACAGATCGCCAACGCACGCTGTCCCTGCTCCCGTGAGAAAGGTGAGGTCATGAAGAAGACATTGCTGGCGCTTTGCGCCGCCGCCACGCTGGCGGTTTCGGCCGTGGCGGTGCCCGCCCCCGCCCAGGCACAACGCGGTGTCGCCGCCGGCGTCGCTGCGGGATTGATCGGCGGCGCCATCGTCGGTGGCGCGATCGCTTCGCAGAACGGCTATTACGGTCCCGGCTATGGCTACTACGCGCCCGGTCCGGCCTATGTCGCCGAGCCCGGTTACGGACCCGATTGCTTCTGGCAGCGCCAGCGGTTCTGGGACGGCTACACCTGGCGCGTGCGCCGCGTCCGCGTTTGCGACTGATCGCCGTTCATCTCGATTAATTCGAACCAGATGTCCCGGAAAACCGACTGTTTGTCCGGGACGTCTGCTGTAGAAGGCCAGAAAAAACCGCTTTTCTGCGCGATGAGGCTGCGGGCGTTTACTTTCGGTTGACTGTTCTGCGCTGTTTAGCAAGACAGCAGTTCGAGATCAGCGTGCGAGTCACCTCAAACCCGGCGTCGAACACGGCGCCACCACCTTCCAGGAGAGCCAAAGACATGAAGAAGACTTTAGCTGCCCTTGTCGCCGTTACCACGATTGCCGGTTCGCTGGCGGTTGCTCCGGCTGCCAAGGCTGGTGACGGCGGTGCCGTCGCGGCCGGCGTTGCCGGCGGCCTGATCGGCGGCGCCCTGCTCGGCGGCGCGATCGCAGGCGCTCGTCCGGCTCCGGTCTATGTTGCACCGGCCCCGACCTACGTCGAAGAAGCTCCGTGCCGCTGGGTTCGTGAGCGCTTCTGGGACGGCTATGGCTGGCGCTTCCGTCGCATCCAGGTTTGCGACTGATCGACCGACACGCTATCAGCATCACACTCGAAAACCCGGCCTTACGGCCGGGTTTTTGTTTTCTGTTGCGAAACAATCATGGCGATTGTCCCTAGAGCCCCTTTTTTTTGCGCATGATCTTATCGGAAAACCGCTTCGCACTTTTCCGGATCATGCTCTAGCGCTGCCCGTTCATCGCGCGCAGCACCGCTTCGCTCGGCCAGCAATCGACCTTCAGCCCGGCCTGCTTCTGATAGGCGCCGAGCGCCGCGCGGGTCTGCATCCCGGCCTTGCCGTCGAGCTTGTCCTTGTAGAGACCGATCTTCGTCAGCCGCTGCTGCATCGCCTCGACATCGGCCGAGCGGAGCTGCTTCGACGCCGACCATGGCGTCGCGAACGGCTGCGGGCTCGTCATGCGGTCGGCGAGATGGCCGACGAACAGCACGTAGAGATCGGAGAAATTGTATTCCTTGATCACGAAGTAGTTCGGCGTGGTCAGGAAGGCCGGACCGTAGATGCCTTCAGGCTGCAATAGCGAAGCCGATTGCGCCTGCTCGGCGGCGCTGAGCCTCGAGCCGCGCACCGGCACGAAGCCCGCCCGCAGCCACTGGCTGATCGGTTTTGTCACTTCGGGCACGCCCATCGTGCAGTCGGCATTGGCGGGTGCCGTGACTTCGTAGGCCCAGCGCACGCCGGGCTGCCAGCCCTTGTTGACGAGCTGCTGCGCCGCGGAGGCCAGCGCGTCCGGCACCGAGTGCCAGATATCGACCTTGCCGTCGCCGTCAAGATCGACGCCGTGCTTGTAATACTCCGACGGCAGGAACTGGGTGTAGCCGGTCGCTCCCGCCCAGGACGAGCGCATCTCCTTGCGCGTCACCGCGCCCTCGCCGAGGATCTTCAGCGCGAGGATGAACTCGGTGCGGTACTGATCCTTGCGGCGGCCGACATAGGCCTGCGTCGCCACCACGCGCAGCGTGTCGTAGGGCAGCGAATAGCGGCCGTAGTCGGTCTCGCGGCCCCAGATCGCCAGCACGACTGGAGCCGGAACGCCGAACCGCTTCTCGATCGCATCGAGCGCCGGACGATACTTCTGCAACAGCCGCTGCCCCTCGGCGGCGAGCCGCGCGATCGAGGCTTCCTTGATGTAATCGGCCGGCACCTGCACGAACTCGGCCTGCGCCGGCGCGCCGGTCTTCGGACGTCCGGGCAGGATCAGATCGGGCAGCTTGTAGTCGGGCTCGAGTGAGCGCGTCTCGCGGTCGAACGTTTCGCGCGAGACGCCAGCCGCCTCGGCTTCCGGCCACAGCGAGGCGATGAACTGCGTGAACGCGGCGTCGGCGGCGCGCGCCGGCGAGACGACGGATGAGCTTGCAAGCAGAAGCCCGAAGGCAAGCGCGCGGAGGAGTGTCAAATCCAACAGCCTGTTCACGCAGCGGTCCAATGGGCGCGCCGTCCGGCGAACACCCGCGATATCCAGCGTCGTGAGCCTTATCACGACGCCGGATTGCTGTGAACCTTTGGCGCTAGAGCATGATCCGGAAAAGTGCGAAGCGGTTTTCCCTCGCGACAAACGCGGAACGCGTTTGCGCGGAGATCATGCTCGAACAAAGAGCCAAAGCGCGATGATGATTCAACCTAATCTCATCGCGCCTAATGCCCCGCCTGCTGCTTGGCGCCCTCGATCGAGTCGTTCGACAGCTTGTCGACGAGGGCGATGCCGATGGCCGACAGGATGAAGACGCAGTGGATGATGGTCTGCCACATCACGCCGGTCTCGGTGTAGGTGCTCTTGCCGGAGGACAGCGCGCCGGCCTCGATGAAGGTGCGCAGCAGATGGATCGAGGAAATACCGATGATCGCCATCGCCAGCTTGATCTTCAGCACGCTGGCATTGACGTGGCTGAGCCATTCCGGCTCGTCGGGATGCCCCTGCAGATTGAGGCGCGACACGAAGGTCTCGTAGCCGCCGACGATCACCATCACCAGCAGGTTCGAGATCATCACGACGTCGATCAGGCCGAGGACGGCCAGCATGATCTGCTGCTCGCTGAAATCGAAGGCGTGGGCGAACAGATGCCACAGTTCCTTCAGGAACAGCACGACATAGACGCCCTGGGCGATGATCAGGCCGACATAGAGCGGCAATTGCAGCCAGCGCGATCCGAAGATCAGCATGGGAACGGGACGCAGCGACCGACCCTTGAGGGGGGCGCGTGCGTCGGAAACAGCGGACATATTGGAGCGCTCGCAGGATTCGATTTGCGGGAGCGCTCTATCTACGCAATCCCGCGTACTTGAAAAGCGACAACTGGCCGCAGATTGCGCCGCGATGCCGTCACGATCCTGCAAACGAACGAGCAATCGAGCGCGGCGAGGTGCCGCGCTCGACCGCTTGAGCCGATCACCGCGTCAACTTCTTGTACTTCACGCGATGCGGGATGATGCTGTCCTGGCCGAGCCGGCGCATCTTGTCCTTTTCGTAGTCCTGGAAGTTGCCCTCGAACCATTCGACATGGCTGTCGCCCTCGAAGGCCAGGATGTGGGTCGCGATGCGGTCGAGGAACCAGCGATCGTGGCTGATGATGACGGCGCAGCCGGCGAAATCCTCCAGCGCCTCTTCCAGCGCGCGCAGCGTGTCGACGTCGAGGTCGTTGGTCGGTTCGTCGAGCAGCAGCACGTTGGCGCCCGACTTCAGCATCTTGGCGAGATGCACGCGGTTGCGCTCACCGCCGGACAGCGCGCCGACCTTCTTCTGCTGGTCGGCGCCCTTGAAGTTGAACGACGAACAATAGCCGCGCGAATTGACTTCCTTCTTGCCGAGCAGGATCAGCTCGTTGTTGCCGGAAATCTCCTCCCACACCGTCTTCTTGCCGTCGAGCGCGTCGCGCGACTGGTCCACATAGCCGAGATGAACGCTTTCGCCGACCGTGATGGAGCCCTTGTCGGGCTCCTCCTGCTTGGTGATCATCCGAAACAGCGTGGTCTTGCCGGCGCCGTTGGCGCCGATCACGCCGACGATGCCACCCGGCGGCAGCTTGAAGGTGAGGTCGTCGATCAGCATGCGATCGCCAAAACCCTTGCTGAGGCCTTCGAAGTCGACGACGTTCTGGCCGAGCCGTTCGGCGACCGGGATCGTGATCTGCGCGGTCTGGGTCTGCTTTTCGCTGGCCTGCTTGAGCAGTTCCTCATAGCGCTGGTAGCGCGCCTTCGACTTGGCCTGACGCGCCTTCGGCGAGGACGCGATCCACTCCTGCTCGCGGGCCAGCGTCTTCTGATGCGCGGCGTCCTCGCGGCCTTCCTGCTCAAGCCGCTTCTGCTTCTGTTGCAGCCAGGACGAGTAGTTGCCCTCGTAGGGAATGCCGCGGCCGCGATCGAGCTCGAGGATCCAGCCGGTGACGTTGTCGAGGAAGTAGCGATCGTGGGTCACGATCAGGATCGCGCCCGGATAATTGCGCAGATGGCCTTCCAGCCACGACACCGACTCGGCGTCGAGATGGTTGGTCGGTTCGTCCAGCAGCAGCAGCTCCGGCTGATCGAGCAGCAGGCGGCACAGCGCGACGCGGCGGCGTTCACCGCCTGACAGTTTTGTGACATCGGCATCGTCGGGCGGGCAGCGCAGCGCGTCCATCGCCTGGTCGACCTTGCTGTCGAGATCCCACAGGCCCTGGGCCTCGATCTCGTCCTGCAACTTGGTCATCTCGTCGGCGGTCTCGTCCGAATAATTGACGGCGAGCTCGTTGTAGCGGTCGAGGATCGCCTTCTGCTTGGCGACGCCCTGCATGACGTTTTCGCGGACCGAGAGGTTCGGGTCGAGGTGCGGCTCCTGCTCGAGATAGCCGACGCGGGCGCCCTCGGCGACCCAGGCCTCGCCGTTATATTCCTTGTCGAGGCCGGCCATGATCTTGAGCAGCGTCGACTTGCCCGAGCCGTTGACGCCGAGCACGCCGATCTTGGCATCCGGATAGAAGCTCAGATGGATGTTATCGAGCACCTTGCGGGTCGGGTACGCCTTGGTCAGACCCTGCATGAAATAGATGAACTGGCGAGCCATCCGCTGTCCCTGGAATTGATCCGATTTAGAGGAAATTTTGCTGCCGCCGATGTAACGGCCGGCCCCCGAAAGCGCAACCGCGGGACCCGCGTTTTCCATCCGTTCACCACGTTCCGCGCGTTCACCACGGGTGACTACGGGATCGGCACCATGTGTGCGCCGAATCACGACAATTGAAACCATCTTTTAATAAATCAGGCCAAAACTCGTTCTCAACGCCGAAAAACGGCGATTTTCGCGGCAGAACCGCGACCAAAACAGTTGAGGCCACGTCATGGCTACCATTATTTCAGCACCGCTTTCCCGCCCGGCGACCAAAGGCGAGGCGACGTTGTTCGCCGAATTCCGCGCCTTCTGGCGTGCCTTCGTTGCCAAGGCTTTCAATCCCTACCGCCCGGAACTGCACTATATGCGCGGCCCCGGCCCCGCCTGCCGCGCCAAGCAGATGGCGCTGTCGCCGGCAGTCCGATCGATGCTCGCCGATATCCGCACCGCGAAGGCGCACAGGCCGTCCCGGCCGGCGTGACGCTCGCCCTTATTTGAAAGTACGGCCGCTTGCGCGCCCGCCGATTGCGCGCGACCATGACGGCGCAAACGCCACGCGATTGGTGGCCCTTACGGGCCAAAGTGTTTCAACTGTTCGTGCGGATCCCAATCGGCAGTTGGCGCGCGTCCCCTGCTAAACCAATTCATGCCGGCCTCAATCCAGTCTGTGCGCCATCGCTCATAGACGGACCGACGCTTAGCCAAATCGCCGCCGGCCCAGTCGTCGTAGCCAAAATGAATCCCGCAGCAAGGACAAATCTCGTGTGATGACAACGTCCCTTCCCATGGAGAAAAGTCGAGGCCATAGCCACAGGCGGGGCAGAAATGGGTCACGGCACCTAAGTCTCCATCAACGCCACTAACTGGCGTTTGCGCCATCATACCGCACGATCCGCCTCCATCGCTCTGACAATCGCCGTTTTTTGAAAGCACGGCCGCTTGCGCGCCCGCCGATTGCGCGCGACCATGACGGGTCTTCCGACGGTCGATGTCCCGCCGTCGCCCTCACCCTGAATGGACCTTCCCGATGACGCGGCTTCGCTGTGCAATCCTCGACGACTATTTCGACATCGCGCTTTCGGTGGCCGACTGGCCAAAGGTCGAGGACCGCGTCGAGGTAACCGTGTTCGACAAGCCGTTCGCGAGCGAGGCGGAGGCCGCAGCGAAGCTCAGGGATTTCGAGATCATCTGCGCGATGCGCGAGCGCACGGCGTTCCCGAAGAGCCTGCTGGACGCACTGCCCAAGCTGAAGCTCCTGATCACGTCGGGCATGCGCAACGCCGCGATCGACATGGAAGCCGCCAAGGCACGCCAGGTGGTACTGTGCGGCACCCAATATAGCCAGGATCCCACCGCGCCGCTGACCATGGGGTTGATCCTGGAACTGACCCGCGGCATCGGCCGCGAGAATGCACGCATGCACGCCGGCGAAGCCTGGCAGACCTTTGCCGGCACCGAGATCGAGGGCAAGACGCTCGGCGTCATCGGCCTCGGCAAGCTCGGCAGCAAGGTCGCCGGCATGGCCAAGGTGTTCGGCATGAACGTGATCGCCTGGAGCCCCAATTTGACGCCGGAGAAGTGCAAGGAGGCCGGCGTCGGCTATGCCAGCAAGGACGAGCTGTTCGCGACATCCGACATCATCACCATCCATGTCGTGCTGAGCCCGCGCTCGCGCGGACTGGTCGGCGCCGCCGATCTCGCCCGGATGAAGCGGACGGCCTATCTCGTCAACACCGCGCGCGGACCGATCGTCGATGAGGACGCCCTGCTCGCGGCGCTGCGCGACAAGACCATCGCAGGCGCCGGCATCGACGTGTTCTCGGTCGAGCCGCTGCCGACAGATCACCCGCTCCGCAAGCTCGACAATGTCGTGATCACGCCGCATCTCGGCTATGCGACGCGCGAGAGCTTGCAGACGCACTATCAGCAGATGGTCGCGTGCATCGATGCCTTCAGCAAAGGCGGCGAGCCGCCGCGGCGGCTGGCCTGACGAGTTTTTGGTGGAGCATGATCATTTCGGAAAACCGCTTCACACTTTTCCGGATCATGCTCTAGCCGAGCCAGCGGAAGGCGCGTTCGAGCTCCGCGCGGCCGTTGCAGTCATACCAGCGTCCATGGGCGAGGATGATCCGCTCCGGATCCCACTCGATCATGCGGGCGACGGCCGCCTTCATCGCGGCGCGGTCGCGCGAGAACGTCAATCGCATATCGCGCGGCGTGCTGCCGTCCGGATCGCGCACGCCGCCGATCCAGGTCAGCAACCGCATCAGGGGCGAGCGAACTCGCTTGGCCTCAAAATTCTCGATCAAGTCCGTCAGCAGCAATGTCCGCGACGGCAGATGGAAGAACACGACCTCCGTCATGTAGCTGCCGGCCACCGGTAGCGTCGCGATCCACTGATCCCAGGGATAGCCGGATGATCGGTCCAATGGCTCGCCCTCCACGGTCAGCCGGTCGCCGGCCTGCTGCGTGATCTCGCGCGCGAGGAAGATGCGCGCGCCGGGATAGGCGGCATGCCATTCCGGAATCCACCAGTAATGCAGACGATTCGGACCGATGATCCAATTCGGTGCGCCGAGCTCAATGACTGCGGCCTTGAGTTCAGCCGCCAATGGTGTCGGCGAGTGAATGAACAGCCGCCCACCCGGCAAGCGAATGATGGTCGCGCGCGTTGGAAACGGCATTTTGAACCAGCGCGGACCGAACCGGATGATCGGACCATCGATGATCCAGATGTCATCGGCGACCGGTTTCAGCGTATTCAGCGGCGGATAGGTCTCGCAGACGTCCTGCATCGCGTTGCCTCCCTGGCGGCAACGTCGAGATGCGCGGCTTGTTGCAACAAAAAAGGCGCGCTGTTCGCGCGCCTTTTTCAGTATTGAGTTTGCCTGTTGGCCTAGCGCACCGTGACCGGCGCGGGCAGCGGCTGCACCGAAGTCGGCTGCGTGCCCGGCAGCGGCGCGGCCTGGGCCTGCGCGGGGGCCATCGGGTTCGCCGGCGCGGCGGATGCCGTCGTCGTTCCCGGCGGCGGGCCACCGGGCAGCACGACCACGCGGGTGCCGACCTTGGCGCGTTCAAACAGATCCGAGACGTCCTCGTTCAGCATGCCGATGCAGCCCGACGAGACGAACTTGCCGATGGTCGACGGCTGGTTGGTGCCGTGAATACGGTACACGGTCGAGCCGAGATACATCGCGCGAGCGCCGAGCGGGTTGCCGGGTCCGCCGGCCATGAAGCGCGGCAGATAGGGCTGGCGCTCGATCATCTCGGTCGGCGGATGCCAGTCCGGCCACTCGGCCTTGCGGGTGATCTTCTGCACGCCGGTCCAGGTGAAGCCGTCGCGGCCGACGCGGACGCCGTAGCGGACCGCCCGGCCGTTGCCCAGGATGTAATAGAGGTAGGTGTTCGCCGTATCGACGACGATCGTGCCGGCGGGTTCCTTGGTCGCGAACGACACTTCCTGGCGGCGCAGGTTCGGCGCCAGCTGCGCCGGGCCGTCTTCCGGCTGATCGTCCGGCGGCAGCGCTGCGATCTGCACCGGCTTGCCATTGGCATCGACCGGCGCCTGCTGCTGCGGCACGGCTCCGGTCACGCCCTCCGGCGGACGCATGCCGCCGCGGTCGTCGCCATAGGAGACGCCGGCGGCCGGAACGCCATTGTCACGATTGGCCTGCTGCGCGCCCGGACGATCACCATAGATCACCGGCGGCGGCCCCATCGGACGGCCATAGCGGGGATCATCGGGCGACATCACGGGGCCGGTCGGCGCACCGCGATCGGAATAGACCGGCGCGTTCATCGGACGGCCGTAACGCGGATCATCCGGCGACATCACGGGACCCGTCGGCGCACCACGATCGGAATAGGCCGGCGGCGCATTCATCGGGCGGCCATAGCGCGGGTCGTCCGGCGACATCACCGGGCCCGGCGGCGGCAGCGCGGCCGAACTGCGCGGCGCGTCTTCATCGTCGTTGAGGGCGTCGAAGTCCGGCATGCTGCCCTGCGGATAGGGCTGGGGCGCCGTCGAATAGGCAGTGCCCTGGGGGGCCGGATAACCCTGCTGCGCATGCGCAAGCGAAGTTCCTGCCACGCCGAGAGCCGCGGCAGCGCAAATCGTCAGAATGCGGTTGATCATCATTGCTCTTGTATAGTCCCCAAGCCACACCGGACCGTTAACGGCCCAATGCAGGAAGATAGCGGCGCATTCAAGACAATTCCGCGAAACCCGGGCTATTCCGGGCATATTGTGAATTCGCGTCATCGCTGCGGCAAAGATGTCTCATGGCCCGGCAAAGTCTGTCTGCGTGGCCAAAGTCATCAATCACCCGCATTTTGTAACAAACAGTCCTCGGACGTTGCGATATCCTCGAATCGGCCTGATTCGCGCTCGCGACGCCGGCTTTTTGTGTGGTCACCGCGTTCCCTCGATATCGACACCCTCCCGTAGAAGGGGGAACCCGCGCCCATGCTTCCCGGCCTTCGTTTCCTGTTCGCTGCGATCGTGCTGGCGACCTCGCTTCTGGTGTTCGGGTTGGGCGCAGCCGCGCTGTTTCGCGCCGCGCATGAGGAATTCGCCAGCATTCCGGCCCGCCGGGCGCCGCCCGAGCCGCAATTCGCACAGCAGCCCGAGGCGCCGCCGGTGCTTGCCATGGTGCGGGTCGACCCGCCCGTGGACAACCCGCCCGCGGACAAGGTGACGACCGATACGCCGGCAGCCTCGATCCCGTCCGAGCCAGCCGCGGCCGAACCGGCCGCTCCCGCCGAGGCGGCGCCTGCTGCCGAGGCCGCACCTGCCGCTGAGCCGGAGAAGGTCGCCGCCGTGAAGGCGGATGATCCGCCGCCGCCCGCTCCGGCGAAGCCGGAAGCCCAGGCCGCGGAGCCGCCGGCACCAGCCCAATCCGCCGACGCGGCAATGCCGACTCCGAACCCGGAGCCTTCGCCCGTATCACAGCCGATCCCTCCTGCCGCCGAAGCGACACCGGCCGCCGCCGAACCCAAGGTCGCCGCGATCGCCGATCCGCCTGCCGCAAGCAGCGAGCCCGCGCCTGCTGCTCCGGCAGCGGCAATGGCTGCGCCGGAGCCCGCCCCGCCGCCGTCACCGGAGGCGATCGCAGCCGCGACCAGGATCGCGACGCTGGGCGGACCGGAAGTCGTCGTCGAAGCGCCCGCGGCGCCGAAGGCCATTGAGGTGAAGAAGCCGGAGCGCAACGCGACCAGCAAGCCGGCGCACCGCAAGGAGCGTCGGCGGATCGTCCGCGCGCGTCCGGCCCGGCAGATGGTTCAGCAGGTCGATCCGTTCGGCCAGACGACCCTGGTGCCGGTCACCCGACGCTAGAGGTTTTGTTTTGACGCGTTTTCTTCACGCGAACCGGCATCCACTTCGCTCGAAAACGCTTCTCGTTCAGGCCGGTCCCGTCGCGATCGGCGGACCGCTTGCCTGGCCCCATTCCGACCATGAGCCGTCATACAGCGCGGTGTCGGTGACCCCGATCCGGTAGAGCGCGAGCGTCAGCACGCCGGCCGAGACGCCGGAGCCGCAGCTCGTGATGATCGGCGCGTCGAGCTTCACGCCGGCACCGGCGAACGATCTGCGCAGATCGTCGAGCGGCTTCATCTCGCCGGTCGCAGCATCGAACAGCTGGTTGTAGGGCACGTTGCGGGCGCCCGGAATGTGACCGGCGCGGATGCCCGGCCGCGGCTCCGGCGCGCGGCCCTCGAAACGCTCGGCGGCGCGGGCATCGATCACCTGCTCGTTGCGGCTTTCGACATTGGCGATCATCTGCTCGATGCCGCGCACCCGCTTCGCATCGTAGCTCGCCTTGAAGGTCGCAGGCTTCGGCTTCACCTCGCCGCTCTCGACCGCCCTGCCCTCGGCGCGCCACTTCTTCAGACCGCCATTGAGGATGCGCACGTTGCGATGGCCATAGGACAGGAACATCCACCAGGCGCGGGGTGCGGCGACCCAGCCGCCGGCATCGTAGATCACGACGGTGTCGGCATTGCCGACGCCGAGCCCGCCGATGTCGCGGCCGAACTGCTCGGCGCTCGGAAACATGTGCGGCAGCGGGTTGGCATGGTCGGACACCGCGTCGACATCGAAGAACACCGCGCCGGGCAGATGCGCGGCGAGATAATCGTCCTTCGGCAGCGGCAGCACGCCGGGCAGCTTGAAGGTCGCGTCGAGCACCTTGACGTCGGCATCGCCGAGATGCGCGGCCAGCCATTCGGTCGAAACGAGCGGATCAGTGGTAGATGTCATGAATTGAAGTCTCCAGCATCTGTCAGATCGTCATTGCCGGGCCTGACCCGGCAATCCACCTCGTTCGGAAGGCTCAATTCTGGATGGACACGCGGGTCAAGCCCGCGTGTGACGAGTCTTCTTCAGCCCTTCTTCTTCGGCTCCCACGCCTCGATCGGACCGCCGGCCTCGCGCCAGGCGGCAAAGCCGCCGCCCATATGCGCGACCGGCTTCAGGCCCATGTCCTTCGCGGTCTTGGCCGCAAGTGCCGAGCGCAGGCCGCCGGCGCAGTGGAAGATGAACTTCTTGTCTTCCTGGAAGATCGGCTTGGCGTAGGGGCTGTTCGGATCGATCCAGAACTCGAGCATGCCGCGGGTGCAGGAGAACGCGCCGGGGATCTTGCCGTCGCGCTCGATTTCGCGGGGATCGCGGATGTCGACGATCACGACGTCGTTCTTGCCGATCAGCGTGATCGCATCGGCCGCGCTGATGGTCTCGATCTCGGCATTGGCCTCGTCGATCATCACCTTGATGCCGCGATGGATATTCTGGGGCATGGGGCTCTCCCTGGATGTTGTTGTTGGCGCGCCCGCCGGCGCGCGACGCGTTGCAGCGTTTAGCGCACCAGCTCCCGCATCGCGTTCTCCAGACCCTCGATCGTGATCGGATACATGCGCTCGGAGAACAGGCGGCGGATGATGGTGGTCGATTCCGAATAGTCCCAGTGCTTCTGCGCCACCGGATTGAGCCACACCGCGTGCGGATAGGTGCGGGTGATGCGGTCGAGCCAGACCGAGCCGGCCTCTTCGTTGACGTGCTCGACCGAGCCGCCGGGAACCATGATCTCGTAAGGCGACATCGAGGCGTCGCCGACGAACACCACCTTGTAGTCGTGCGGGTACTTGTGCAGCACGTCCCAGGTCGGCGTGCGGTCGGTGAAGCGCCGCTTGTTCTGCTTCCAGACGCCTTCATAGAGGCAGTTGTGGAAGTAGAAATATTCCATGTGCTTGAATTCGCTCTTGGCGGCCGAGAACAGTTCCTCGACCTGCTCGATATGCGAATCCATCGAGCCGCCGATATCGAAGAACACCAGCACCTTGACCGCGTTGCGCCGCTCGGGGCGCATGTGCACGTCGAGATAACCGTGGTTGGCGGTCTCCTTGATCGTGGTGTCGAGATCGAGCTCGTCGGGTGCGCCGGTGCGCGCGAACTTGCGCAGCCGCCGCAGCGCGACCTTGATGTTGCGGATGCCGAGCTCGACATTGCCGTCGAGGTCCTTGAACTCGCGCTTGTCCCACACCTTCACGGCGCGGTTGTTGCGGTTCTTCTCCTGCCCGATCCGCACGCCCTCGGGATTATAGCCATGGGCACCGAACGGCGAGGTGCCGGCGGTGCCGATCCACTTGCTGCCGCCCTGGTGACGGCCCTTCTGTTCCTCGAGCCGCTTCTTCAAGGTCTCCATGAGCTTGTCCCAGCCCATGGCCTCGATCTGCTTCTTCTCTTCCTCGGTGAGATATTTCTCGGCGAGCTTCTTCAGCCACTCTTCGGGGATCTCGGCCTTGCCCATGGCGTCGAGCAGGCTCTCGAGCCCCTTGAACACGGTGCCGAACACGCGATCGAACTTGTCGAGATTGCGCTCGTCCTTTACCAGCGCGGCGCGCGACAAATAATAGAAGTTCTCGACCGTCTGTTCGGCGAGATCGGCGTCAAGCGCTTCCATCAAGGTCAGATATTCCCGTAGCGTCACGGGGACCTGGGCGTCGCGCAGCGATGTGAAGAACTGCAGGAACATGGTTACTTAAATCGCCCGCCCTGCCGGTGCCGTCAAGGGCCCCTGCCCCGCCCGTTCCGGCGGATCAGCCATTCACTTTCACTTAACCACCCCGGCGGGCTTCGGTCCGGCCCCCCGAAACGTGACGTTAAGATGGGACGTTGATCACTGGAAGTAGCACGATGCCAGTGGACCCGACCGACTTGCCCAACAGCCCCGCCAAGCTGCCGAAACTGTTCTCGCCGACCGCGATCGTCGCCGCCGTGGTGACGGCGATGAGCATATTCGTGCTGGGTCTTTTGATCTGGAAGGCGGTCGAGGCGCGCACCACGGCGCTGGCCCAGGGCGAGCGCGACATCCGCAACCTCACCCACTCGCTGGCGGAGCACGCCTCGCACTCGGTCCAGGCGATCGACGTGTCCATGAACGCCATGGTCGACCTCTTGAAATACCAGAAGCCGCGCGTCGACCGCTTCAACGCCGCCCTGCGCAAGACCGCCGACGCGCTGCCGCAGATCGGCGAGATCGGCGTCATCGACCCCGAGGGCAACAGGATCTACTCGTCGGCCGCGGAGCTGCCCGCCCACAACAATGCCGATCGCAGCTATTTCATCAGCCATCGCGACTCCCCCGATGCAACACTGCATATCAGCGAGCCGTTGCAGTCGCGGCTGACCGGGCATCCGACCATCGTGCTGTCGCGGCGCGTCACGAAGGAAGACGGCAGCTTCGGCGGCGTGCTGTTTGCGACCATCGAGAGCAGCTACTTCGACAAGTTCTATCAGGCCTTCCAATTCGGTCCGCACGCCGGAATTACCCTGCTTCGCCTCGACGGCGTCGTCCTGGCGCACTGGCCGACGGGCAAGTGGAACAAGGAGGTTTCCGCAGCCTTCAAGGCGAAGATCGAGCAGGACCGGACGGGCTACACCAAGACCACGTCGCCGTTCGATGGACGCGCCAAATATCTCGGCTTCGAGCGCGCATCGCAGTATCCGATCGTGGTCACCGTCGCACTGCCGGAAGCCCAGGTGCTCGCCGCCTGGCATGAGGATCTGCGCAACGACCTGTTTGTCGCCGTGATCCTGATGGGGAGCGTCATCCTGTTCGCGATCCTGCTCGGCAAGGAATTTGCCAAGCGGACCAAGGTCGCGCGGATGCTCAGGGAACGCGAGGCGCGCTACCGGCTGCTGGCCGACAACATCGCCGACGTCGTGATCCTGCTCGACCGCGACGGCCGTTTCCTGTTCGTGTCGCAGTCGGTCGAGACCATCCTCGCCCGCAAGCCGGACGATCTGATCGGCAAATCCTGCTTCGAGTTCGTGCATCCCGATCACCTCGCCGACGTCGCCAGGGCGACCTCGGAATTGACCAACTGGACCACCACCAAGACCGTCGAGTTCAGGACGTTCCGCGCCGACGGGACCGAGGTCTGGGTCGAGATCAATTTCAAGCTGGCCGGGCTTGCGGAAGATCACCAGGCCATCGAGGTGGTCGGCGTGCTGCGCGACGTGACCGAACGCCGCAAGATGGAAGACGAGCTCAACGCGTTGAACATTCGCCTCTCCGAACTGGCGACCACCGACGGCCTGACCGCGCTCGCCAACCGGCGCAGCTTCGACAGCGCACTGCCGCGCGAGTTCCGCGACCGCGAGCTGATCTCGCTGATCATGCTCGACATCGATCACTTCAAGGGTTTCAACGATACGCAGGGCCATCAGGCCGGCGACGAATGCCTGAAGCGCGTGGCGCGCGTGATCGCGGACGCCACCGACAACACCACCGCGCTGGCGGCGCGATATGGCGGCGAGGAGTTCGCGATCGTCCTGCCCGGCGTCAACGAGCAGGATGCGCTGAAGGTCGCCGAGGCCATGCGCCTCACCGTGCGATCGCTGGCGATCGCCAACCCGGCCGCGCGCCGCGGCGTGGTCTCGATCAGCCTCGGCATCGCCAGCCGATCGGCTGCGACCGCAAACGAGACCGAACTGCTCGGCCAGGCCGACCTCGCGCTCTACGAGGCGAAGCGTTCGGGACGCGACCGCACCGTGCTGGCTTCGTCGCTCGCGGGTGACAATCATTCCGCAGGACGGAAACAGTACGCCTGACATACTATGCGCCAGCTGCCTTATGCTCCAGCTGCCGTCCAGGGTACCGCTGCGCTGCGGAATCCGCCCTAGACCGCCCGGCGTTTTCAATTACAATTGCGCCTGACAAGACATTGGGCAGGACGTTTGAATGGGCATCATTGCGGCACTGGTGATCGGTGCGATTGCCGGCTGGCTCGCTGGGCTGATCGTGCGCGGCGCGGGCTTCGGGCTGATCGGCAATATGGTCGTCGGCATCATCGGCGCGCTGGTGGCGAGCTGGCTGTTGCCGCGACTTGGCGTCAGCCTCGGCAGCAGCGCGATCCGCGACATCGTCAACGCGACGATCGGCGCTGTGATCGTGCTGGTGATCCTGTCGGTGATCAGACGCGCGTGATCGGACAATTCGCATTCCCGACGGCCGCTGCGAGAGCGGTCGTTTCATGTTGAGGCCGAACCGGCCAACGAACGAAGCAAGGCAAACAGATAGATGAAATTCACGGGTACCAAGGACTACGTCGCCACCGATGACCTCAAGGTCGCCGTCAATGCCGCCATCGTGCTCGAGCGTCCGCTGCTGGTGAAGGGCGAGCCCGGCACCGGCAAGACCGTGCTGGCCGAGGAAGTCGCCAAGGCGATCGACGCGCCGCTTCTGACCTGGCACATCAAGTCGACCACCAAGGCGCAGCAGGGCCTCTACGAATACGATGCGGTCTCGCGGCTGCGCGACAGCCAGCTCGGCGACGCCCGTGTGTCCGACATCAAGAACTACATCAAGCGCGGCAAGCTGTGGGAGGCCTTCACCCACGAGAAGCGCCCGGTGCTCCTGATCGACGAGATCGACAAGGCCGACATCGAGTTCCCCAACGACCTGCTGCTCGAACTCGACCGCATGGAGTTCCACGTCTACGAGACCGGCGAGACCATCAAGGCGAAGCTGCGCCCGATCGTGATGATCACGTCGAACAACGAGAAGGAACTGCCGGACGCCTTCCTGCGCCGCTGCTTCTTCCACTACATCAAGTTCCCCGACAGCGAGACGATGGGCAAGATTGTCGATGTGCACTTCCCCGGCATCAAGAAGCGGCTGGTGGAAGAGGCGCTGCGGATCTTCTTCGAGGTCCGCGAGGTGCCGGGCCTGAAGAAGAAGCCCTCAACCTCCGAGTTGCTCGACTGGCTCAAGCTGCTGCTCAACGAGGACATCACGCCCGAGATGCTCAGGGAGCGCGATCCGCGCAAGCTGATCCCGCCGCTGCATGGCGCACTGCTCAAGAACGAGCAGGACGTGCATCTGTTCGAGCGGCTGGCGTTCCTCAGCCGCCGCGAAGTCTAGTTTCGATAGCGGCAAGCGCCGGGGCGATCGCTCCGGCGTTTTGCTTCGATAGCTCAACGAACAATCCAATAAACAAGAAGACCAGGGAAGATGAACGTCCAGACCCAGATCCGGGCCGCCGAGCCCGTCACCACAGAGCATTTCGACGTCCTGATCGCCGGCGCCGGCATCTCCGGCGTCGGCGCCGCCTACCACCTCACCACGCAATGCCCGGGCACCAGCTTCGTGGTGCTGGAGACGCAGAAGACGTTCGGCGGCACCTGGTCGACCCACCGCTATCCCGGCATCCGCTCCGACAGCGACCTGCACACCTTCGGCTATCGCTTCAAGCCGTGGACCAGCGCGCCGATCGCGAGCGCGGCCGAGATCCTGAAATACATGGGCGAGGTGATCGAGGAGAACGACCTCGCCCGCCACATCCGCTACCGCCACACCATCACCGCGGCGAAGTGGTCGAACGAGACCAATCTCTGGACCATCGACGCCACGCGCATCGATACCGGCGAGCGGCTGCGCTTCACCACCAACTTCTTCTGGATGTGCCAGGGCTACTATCGCCACGACGCGGGCTACACGCCCGAATGGACCGACATGGCGAAGTTCAAGGGCACGGTCGTGCATCCGCAGACCTGGCCCGACGACCTCGACTACAAGGGCAAGCGCGTCGTCGTGATCGGCTCCGGCGCCACCGCTGCGACCCTGATCCCGGCGATGGCCAAGGACGCCGGCCATGTCACCATGCTGCAGCGCTCGCCGACCTATTTCCGTACCGGCCGCAACGCGATTGAGATCGCCGAGGAGCTGCGCAGGCTGCAGGTCGACGAGCATTGGATCCACGAAATCACGCGCCGCAAGATCCTGTTCGAGCAGGACGCCTTCACCAAGCGCACCTTCGCCGAGCCGGAGGGCGCCAAGAAGGACCTGCTGGCGGCGGTCGAGGCCGTTCTCGGCAAGGACTACGACATGGCCACGCACTTCACGCCGCGCTACCGGCCGTGGCGGCAGCGCATCGCCTTCGTTCCGGACGCTGACCTGTTCCACGCCATCAAGGGCGGCAAGGCGTCCGTCGTCACCGACGAGATCGAGCGCTTCACCGAGAAGGGCATCCTGCTCAAGTCCGGCAAGGAGCTCGAGGCCGACATCATCATCACCGCGACCGGCTTCCATCTCTCCGCCAATGGCGGCATCGACTTCGAAATCGACGGCAAGCCGCTCGACTTCGCCGATACCGTGACCTATCGCGGCATGATGTTCACCGGCGTGCCGAACCTCGTCTGGGTGTTCGGCTATTTCCGCGCCAGCTGGACCCTGCGCGTCGACCTGGTCGGCGACTTCGTCTGCCGCATGCTCAAGCACATGAAGGAGACCGGCGCGAGCAAGGTGACGCCGGCGCTGCGTCCTGAAGACCACAACATGCCACTGCTGTCGTGGATCGATCCGGAGAACTTCAACCCCGGCTACATGATGCGCGGCATGCACCTGTTGCCGAAGCGCGGCGACAAGCCGGAGTGGCAGCACAACCAGGATTACTGGGCCGAGAAGGACGAATTCCCGGCGATCGACCTCGAGGACAAGGCGTTCGTCTACGGCTGAGCTTCTTTCATCCGCTCACGCTAGTGTGGATCCCGTCATCCCCGCGCAAAGGCTCCGCCTTTGTCGCTGGAGGTGCTCGCGTAGCGAGCCTCGAAGGATGCACGGCCACCAGCCGGGCCGTCGATGCTTCGAGACGCCGCTTCGCGGCTCCTCAGCATGACGGTGATAGATTGAGCGCGCTCATCAAAGAGCTCGCTAGATCTCACCAAACACTCCGTCATTGCGAGGAGCGAAGCGACGAAGCAATCCATCCTTCCGCGTACGCCGCTCGATGGATTGCTTCGCTTCGCTCGCAATGACGGAATTCGCTACGCATATTCCGGCAGCTTCGCGGCGGCCTCCGGCGTCTTGCCGCGGATCATGTCGGAGGCCTTGTCGGCGATCATCAAGGTCGAGGCGTTGAGATTGGCTGAGATCATCCGCGGCATGATCGAGGCGTCGATCACGCGCAGGCCGTCCATGCCATGGACCCGAAGCTGGTCGTCGACCACCGCCCACGGCGCGTCCGCCGGTCCCATCCGGCAGGTGCAGCCGGGATGGAACGTGGTGGTGCCGCGCTGGGTCGCGGCCGCGAGCAGTTCGTCGTCGCTCGTGACCTTCGGGCCCGGAAAATCCTCATAGGCGTAATACGGCTTGAGCGGCTCCGAGGCGAGCAGCCGGCGCGCCAGCTTCATGCCGGCGACGACGACGCGGCGATCGATCTCCTCGGCGAGATAATTGGTCTGGATGATCGGCGGCGCGAACGGATCGCCCGAGCGGATGCGGACATAGCCGCGGCTCTCCGGCCGCTGCTGCCATGACGCGACCGTCATGCCGGGCTCGTCCTCGAGCTGGCCCTGCACGCCTTCCTTGTAGCTCGCCGGCGTGAAGGTGAGCTGCAAATCGGAGCTCTCGGTGGTCTCGCCGGAATGCCAGAAGCAGTAGACCATGGTCGGCGACAGCGACAGCAGGCCGCGCCGCGTCGTCGCCCATTTGATCGCTTCGCCCCACAGGCTGAGGCCGCGGCGCATTTCGTTGATGGTCCGGATGTTCTTGACCCGCGCCACCGAGCGCGGCGCGTAGTGATCCTGCAAGCCTTCGCCGACACCCGGCAGCGCGTGGCGCACCTCGATGCCGTGTGCCTGCAACAGATCCGGCGAGCCGACGCCGGAGAGCTGCAACAGCTGCGGCGAGTTGTAGGCGCCGCCGGAGAGGATGACTTCCTTGGTGGCGCGGATCTCCAGGGGATCGCCGTGCTTGCCGCCGCGGTTATAGCGCACGCCGACCGCGCGCTTGCCCTCGAAGATGATGCCGGTGACATGGGCATGCGTGCGCACGTCGACGTTCGGCCGCCGCCGCGCCGGATGCAGGAACGCGGTCGCGGCACTCACGCGGCGTCCGTTCAGGATGGTGCGCTGGCAGTACGACACGCCCTCCTGGATCTGGCCGTTGTAATCGGGGTTGCGCGGAATCCCGAGCGAGACCGCACCGGCCATGAAGGCCTCGCAGAGCGGGTCCTGCCAGTCCATCGTGGTGACGGTGAGATTTCCATCCCGACCGCGATAAGTGTCGTCGCCCTCGCCGATCCGCCTCTCCATGCGCCGGAAATACGGCAGCACGTCGGGATAGCCCCAGCCGCGATTGCCGAGCTGCGCCCAGGTGTCGAAATCCTGGCGCTGGCCGCGATTGTAAATGTGGCCGTTGATTGAGGACGAGCCGCCGAGCGTCTTGCCGCGCGGCGCGTAGATGCTGCGCCCGCCGGTGTAGGGACCGACCTCCTGCTGGTAGGCCCAGTTCACGCTCTTCATGTGGAAGGTCTTGATGAAGCCGGCCGGCAGATGGATGTAGGGATGCCAGTCGCTCGGCCCCGCTTCGAGCACGCACACCCGCGTGCCCGCATCTTCACTCAACCGATTGGTCAGCACGCTCCCGGCGGAGCCTGCACCGATGATCACATAATCGAACGTTTCCATCGTCTCGTTTCTGGCGCCGATTGCAATGTCAGCGCGGCTTTTCGTTGAGTTGATAGTTGAGATGCGCCTTCACCGTCGGCCATTCGCTGGCGATGATGCTGTAAACCACGGTGTCGCGCAACGTGCCGTTGGGCGCGATCTGATGGCTGCGCAAAATGCCGTCCTGCTTGGCACCCAGACGCTCGATGCCGCGCCGGCTCTGGTGATTGAAGAAATGCGTGCGGAACTCGACCGCGATGCAATCGAGCTTCTCGAAGGCGTGGGTCAGCAGCAGCAGTTTGCACTGCGTATTGACCGCGCTGCGCTGCACACGCTTGGCGTACCAGGTCGAGCCGATCTCGACGCGGCGGTTCGGCGTATCGACGTTCATGTAGGTCGTCATGCCGGAAATCTTGCCGTCGGCATCGAACACCGTGAACGGCAGCATCGAGCCGGCCTTCAGCAGACCGAGCCGGCGGTCGATCTCCTTGGCCATGTTCTCTGCTTGCGGGATCGCGGTGTACCAGAGCTTTGACAGCTCACCGTCCTTCACCGCCTCGGTCAGTCCCGCGAGGTGATCATGCGACAGCGGTTCAAGCCGCGCATGCGCGCCGCGAAGGGTGACCGGTTCGAGCCAGGGCATTTTGTATCCTTTATCTGTAATCTCGCGCGAGCTTAGCCGTCATTGCGAGCGAAGCGAAGCAATCCATCTGTCCACATATGCGGATCGATGGATTGCTTCGTCGCTTCGCTCCTCGCAATGACGTTTTTTTGCTTCACTTATTCAAGAAGTTCAGCGGCAATCCGGGCCGCGACCAGTCCATCGCGATCAGCTCGCCCTTGCCCGACAGCGTGATGTAGGCGGTCTTCAGATCGGGGCCGCCGAAGGCGATGTTGGTGGTGACGCGGTCGCCGGTCGGGACCTGCTCGACGACGGTGCCATCCGGTGCGATGACCGAGATGCAGCCCGAGATCAGCGTCGCGACACAGACATTGCCATTGGCTTCGACCGCGAGCGAGTCGAACATCTGGTAGCCGCCGAGGCCCGCGATCGGCTTACCGCGCTCGCCACGATAGATCACGTCGCGCGGCTTGATGGTGCCGGGCTCCGACACCTCATAGGCCCACAGCCGCGCGGTCGGGGTTTCCGCGATGTAGACGGTCTTCTCGTCCGGCGAGAGACCGATGCCGTTGGCCGGCAGGATACCGTGCACGGCCTCGACGATCTCGTTCATGCCGGGTTTCAGATAGTAGAACGCGCCGACGTCCATGTCGCGGGCGCGGCGCTTGCCGAGATCGGAGAACCACAGGCCGCCGTGCTTGTCGAACACCAGGTCGTTCGGCCCGCGCAGTTCATGCTCGCCGCACCTCGTCACCACGGTCTCGACCTTGCCGGATTGCAGATCGACGCGCTGGATCGAACCGCCGAGATAATCCTCCGGCTGCGGTCCCGGCATGATCATGTTCTTGGTCGGAATCCAGGAGAAGCCGCCATTGTTGCAGATGTAGATCTTGCCGTCGGGGCCGAGCGCAGCACCATTCGGGCCGCCCGGCACCTTGGCGACGATCTCCTTGCGGCCGTCGGGATAGACCCGGGTCAGCCGCTGGCCGCGGATTTCGACCAGCACGACCGAGCCGTCGGGCATCACGACGGGACCTTCGGGAAACTCGAGATCGGTGGCGAGAACTCGGATATTGGCCATGGCATCCTCCCGGCTCTTTGGCTGCCGGCGGTCTCCGAACGGCCCCGCACGCGCAACGTTGTTGTTTCATCCTGTTATGGCAAACGGGGTTTGGGTTGCCAAGCAACCCGGGGTGCAAGGCTGCCCGGCGTTGCGCGAGGCGGCACCAATTTCGCTGGCAATCACGCAGAATAGCCACGGTGTCATCACCCGCGCATGCGGGTGATCCAGTATTCCAGAGGCAGCAGTGCTTGAGCCGAGAGGCCGCGGCGTACTGGATCGCCCGGTCGAGCCGGGCGATGACAGCTTTAGTGGGGATGCAGCTTCGCGTTCTCGCGACACGATCTGTCCGAGTTGGGTCAAACGCGAAGCGAAATTTTGCCCGTCGGGGTGATTTGTCGCACCTCTCTCCACGCCGTCGTTCCGGGGCGTGCGAAGCACGAGCACGGAATGACGGGAGGAGAAAGCTTAGCTCAGCGAGCCCGCATGCACCCACCAGCCGGGATGCGCGGCGCGGAGCTGTTCGCCGGCGGCCTCGGCGTCGGCGTCGGTGGCGAAGATCGCAAAGCAGGTCGCGCCGGAGCCCGACATGCGCACCAGGCGAACGCCCTTCGTCCCGCGCAACGCGGACAGCACGTCGCTGATGACGGGCTCGATGCGCGCCGCGGGTCCTTCGAGATCGTTGCTGCTGCGCGCCAGTGCTGCGATCCAGTCGTCGACCGCGCGGCCGGCCTCCGGCCAGGACGGCGCCTGCATCACGACATCGGTGGCGCCGATCAGGAGCTCGCCATGGCGCAGGCCGAGCGCGTTGAAGACATCCTTGGTCGCAACCGGCACGCGCGGATTGACCAGCACGCAGGGCAGTCTCGGCAGGTCGAGCGGCAGCAGGCCCTCGCCGACGCCGGTCATGTCGGCCGCGCGCGAGGCGACGCACACCGGCACGTCGGCACCGGTCTGCAGCGCGACTTCCATGATCCTGCTATCGTCGAGCGAGAGCTCGTTGAGCCGCGCCAGAAGCCGCAGCGCGGCCGCGGCATCCGCCGAGCCGCCGCCGATGCCGGCCGCGACCGGCAGCACCTTCTCCAGCGTGAAATGGCCGACCTCGAGGTCGACGACGCGCTCGCCGAGCAGGCGCGCCGCCTTGAGCACCAGATTCTCGGACGTATCGCCGCAGGCATCGGCCAGCGGTCCCGCCATCGTCAGCGACAGCTCGGGCCCCGGCTCGAGCGTGAGACGATCGGCGCAATCGGCAAACGCGACGACGCTCTCGAGGTCGTGAAACCCATCGACGCGCCGTCCGACAACCTTCAGCGTCAGGTTGACCTTGGCACGCCCTTCTTCAATCAGCGCCGGCACGGCGATAAACCCCTAAAAAACAAACATCGTGATGCGATTAGCGTAAATCGCCGTACGATCCTATCCCTTTGTTTGCACGGAAATTCCGGGTTCTTGCATGCGCCGGACGCGCACCCACCGTCATGCCCGGGCTTGACCCGGGCATCCATCAACCGAAAAAGCAATTCACGAAAGGGGATGGATGGCCGGGTCAAGCCCGGCCATGACGATGCGGAAAACGGCAACGCCCGGGAGGAAGCCCGGGCGTCACGGTAGTTCCGGAAAATGCGGCGCGAGGAAGCGGACTAACCGCCCTTGCCGTCGTCGTCCTTCTTCTTGTCGGCGGCGGCGGCGTTCGAAGTGTCGTCGGGCAGGCCGTTGTCGATCTTGGCCTGGATCTTCGGCAGCTCTTCCGGCTCGGGCTTGAGGTCGCGGGCATGGGCCCACTGGAACTTGGCTTCCAGGGTGCGGCCGACGCGCCAATAGGCATCGCCGAGATGGTCGTTGATGGTCGGATCTTCCGGCTTCAGGTCGATCGCGCGCTCGAGGTTCTTCACCGCCTCGTCGTAATTGCCGATCCGGTAATAGGCCCAGCCAAGGGAGTCCACGATGTAGCCGTCGTCAGGGCGCTGATCGACGGCACGCTTGATCATCTTCATGCCTTCGTCGAGGTTGATGCCCTGGTCGATCCAGGAATAGCCGAGATAGTTCAGCACATGCGGCTGCTCGGGCTGCAGCTCGAGCGCCTTGCGCATGTCGGCCTCGGCCTTGTTCCACTGCTTGGAGCGCTCCTCGCAGATGCCGCGGTAGTAATAGGTGACCCAGGCGTTCTTGTCGCCGCCGGCCGCCGGCAGCGCATCGATCGCCTGCGAGTAGGTGGTGGCGCAGTCGGCGAACTTCTTGCGGCCGCGCTCGATATTGCCGAGCGCCAGGATCGCCTCGATGTCCTTCGGCTGATCCGCGGTGACTTCCTTGAGGATCTTGATCGCCTCGTCGCTGCGGTCGGCGGCGTCGAGATTGGTCGCGAGCTGGATCTGCGCGTTGCGCTTGAGCGGCGAGGACGCCGGCATCCGCTCATAGACCTTGATCGCCATCTGCGGCTTCTTCACCGACTCATAGAGATCGGCAAGCGACAGCAGCGCCAGCGGGTGGTTCGGCTGCAGATAGAGCGCAAGCTGCAGATAGACCAGCGCGAGGTCCTCGCCGCCGCGGCGGGTCAGCGTCGCGCCGATGCCGTACAGCGCCTCGGCCGCGCCGGCCTGCGGTGAATCGATCAGCGGCGGCAGCTTCTTGCCGGCCTTGGTCTCCTTGATGCCTTCGAGCACCAGCGGATGCCGCGGCAGCTTCTTGTCGAACGCCTCGTACATCGCGGTCGCGGCGGCGGCATCCTTGTTGCGCGAGGTCCAGCGCGCATATTCGTCGACCGTTCGCAGCATCGAATCGTCGAGCTTGTAGACCTTCTCGAAGCGGGCGCCGGCATCCTTCTCCTTGCCGGACAGCTCGTAGATCATGCCGGCATGCAGGTCCTTGAAGATCGGATACCATTCGGGGCCGGTCAGCTTGTCGATCGAGGCGACCGCGCCCTTGCTGTCGCCGGCGCCATAGGCCGCCCAGGCCGACAGCAGCGTCGCCACCAGATCGGTGATCGGGCCGCGGACCGACTGGTTGATGTTGGACTGCGCGGCGGCGTATTTCTTCAGCTTGAGGTCGCGCACGCCGACGACGAGGCGCGCCACGCGGTTGGACTTGTCCTGGGTCAGGATGCGGTCGGCGAGCTTGACCGCCTCCTCGATATCGCCGTCGGCGAGCGAGGAGATGAAGGCGCGGTCGAGCAGCTCGGAATTCTTCGGATCGGTGCGCAGCGCCGAGCGGTAGAACGCCGCGGCCGAGGCCGCATCGCGCTCGACACTGGCATGGCGGGCGGCGAGATAGCTGCCGGCCGTGGTCAGCGACTTCAGGTCGGTCTTGCTCGGGAATTGCGCGGTATTGTCGGTCGGGTGGTCCGGCGTTTGCGCCGCAAGCTGCGCAGGCACGGCAAGCGCCGCGGCAGCGAAAAGGGCAATCGTCAGGCGGTTGAATCGGGTGGACAGCATCACGGTCGCCTTGCTCCAGGGATTTACGCCAAGATGGATTTTACGGCCAAGATCTTGCGATCAGTCTCAAATTGCGAACCCAAGCGGCGGCATCACGGCGGGGGACAATGCCGCTTTTGGCGTTTATCCGCAAGGATCGCCCAGAGGTAACCCATGCCGAATCAATTGGCAGATTAGGCCTTTAGGCCCGCCGATCCAGCCAGCCCCGCAAGACGCTCCCACTATGGCGGTATCGTGACCGGGGCCGGCATATTCGCGTGCAGAAGCAAAAAGCGCGGGATACGGCGCAACAGCGCCCTGTTCCGCCGCCCCTATTGTACCCGACGGTGCAATCCGGCCGCTCCACATGAGAAGGGATCGAGCGAAGGTTGCGGCAGGTTGGGCTGCCGCCTCACGCAAATGTGGTCGGCCGTCCTGTCCCTAGACCGTCCTTGGCCCGCTCTTACATCGCCTCGTAGTTCGGACCGCCGCCGCCCTCCGGAGGAACCCAGGTGATGTTGCCGTTGGGATCCTTCACGTCGCAGGTTTTGCAGTGGACGCAGTTCTGGGCGTTGATCTGGAAGCGCGGGCTCGCGCCCTCCTCGACCCATTCATAGACGCCGGCCGGGCAATAGCGGTTGGAGGGACCGGCGAACACGTCGTGCTCCGACGTCTTCTGCAGGTTCATGTCGGCGACCTTGAGATGGACCGGCTGGTCCTCCTCGTGGTTGGTGTTGGACAGGAACACCGACGACAGCTTGTCGAACGAGACCTTGCCGTCCGGCTTCGGATAGGCGATCGGCTGGTGCTGCTTGGCCGGGTCGAGCGTCTTGCGGTCCGGCTTGGCGTGCGACTGGGTGCCGAACAGCGAGAAGCCGAGCGTGTTGCACCACATGTCGAAGCCGGACACCACCATGCCGAACATGGTGCCGAACTTCGACAGGAACGGCTTGGCGTTGCGGACCTTGAACAGGTCCTTGCCGATCGACGACGAGCGCCAGGCGTCTTCGTACTCGACCAGTTCGTCATTGGCACGGCCGGCGCCGAGCGCGGCGGCGACGTGCTCGGCGGCGAGCATGCCCGAGCCCATCGCGTTGTGGACGCCCTTGATGCGCGGCACGTTGACGAAGCCCGCCGCGCAGCCGATCAGCGCGCCGCCCGGGAACGAGAGCCGCGGCACCGACTGGTAGCCGCCCTCGGTGATGGCGCGCGCGCCATAGGCGAGCCGCTTGCCGCCCTCGAACAGCTCGCGGACGTCGGGGTGGGTCTTGAAGCGCTGGAATTCATCGAACGGCGACAGATACGGATCGTCGTAATTGAGATGCACGACGAAGCCGACCGCGACGCGGTTGTCGTCGTAGTGATAGAGGAACGAACCGCCGCCGGTCTTGTCCTTCAGCGGCCAGCCGAGCGTATGCTGCACCCGGCCCTTCTTGTGCTTCTCCGGATCGATCTGCCAGACTTCCTTCAGCCCGATGCCGAACTTCGGCGGCTCGCTCTTGGCATCCAACTGGTACTTGGCGATCAGCTGCTTCGACAGCGAGCCGCGCGCGCCTTCGGCGAACAGCGTGTACTTGCCGAGCAGCTCCATGCCGCGGGTGTAGGAATCCTTGTGGCTGCCATCCTTGGCGATGCCCATGTCGCCGGTGGCGATGCCGCGCACCGCGCCTTTGTCGTCATAGAGCACTTCGGCTGCCGCAAAGCCCGGATAGATCTCGACGCCGAGCGCCTCTGCTTTCGGCGCCAGCCAGCGGCAGACATTGCCGAGCGAGCCGATGTAGCAGTGATGATTGTGCATCAGCGGCGGCATGATGAAGTTCGGGATGCGGAACCAGCCTTGCGACGTCGTCAGGTAGAAGCGGTCGTCCTTGACCTGCGTCTTCAGCGGACAGTCGGCGTCCTCGCGCCAATCGGGCACCAGTCTGTCGAGGCCGGCCGGATCGATCACCGCACCGGAGAGAATGTGCGCGCCGACCTCGGAGCCCTTCTCCACCACGACGATCGAGAGCTCCGGATTGAGCTGCTTGAGCCGGATCGCGGCCGACAGGCCCGACGGGCCGGCGCCGACGATGACGACGTCGAATTCCATAGACTCGCGCGGAGGAAGGTCTTCAGCACTCATGATTCAGATCTCAGCCCATCGAGAACGCTTCTAAGCTTTTCAGAGGTCGTTGTTTCCGATTTTTGGCGGAAGGACAACCATGGAATTGCGCTTCCATGGGTTTGCACGGCCGCGACGCCACAGGAGCATAATCTTTTCCAAAAGCCAGCCTCTCCTTTTCCCGTTCATGCTCTCATCTCTTTGTCGGAGCATGATCTTTTCTTGTTGGCGCATGATCCTTTCGGAAAACCGGTTTCCACTTTTCCGGATCATGCTCTAAATTACATCCATGATGGCCCTGCCGCCCGAGCCCACCCCTACACTGCAGCAATTGCTGGCCTTTTACCTCGAGGCCGGGGTCGATTGCGCGCTGGGCGATGCGCCGATCAACCGGTTGGAAGAGGCGGAGCCAGTTCCCGCCCCTGCTGCGCCGCGGCCGGTGGCGCTCAACCCGCTGCGCCCGCCGCCGATGCCCGCCGTTCCGCGCAGCGAAATCACCGTCGCGCCGGAGGCCGCGATCGCCTCGGCGCGCGAGGCGGCGCGGACCGCGCCGACGCTTGAAGCCTTGCGCAGCCTGATGGAGACATTCGACGGCTGCGCGCTGAAGCACACCGCGACCAGGCTGGTGTTCGCCGACGGCAATCCACAGGCGCGGGTGATGTTCGTCGGCGAGGCGCCGGGCCGCGACGAGGACATCGAGGGGCTGCCGTTCGTCGGCCGCTCCGGCAAGCTGCTCGACCGCATGATCGCGGCGATCGGGCTCGACCGCAGCAAAGCCTATATCGCCAACGTCATTCCGTGGCGGCCGCCGGGCAACCGCACGCCGACGCCGCAGGAGACGCAGGTGTGCCTGCCGTTCATCCAGCGCCACATCGAGCTGGTGAACCCGGACGTGCTGGTGACGCTCGGCAACCCCTCGACGCAGGCGCTGCTCGGCACGCGCGAGGGCATCATGCGCACCCGCGGCAAATGGATCGACTACGACACCGGCACCCGCACGATCCGTGCGGTTGCGACGTTCCATCCGGCCTATCTGCTGCGCTCGCCGTCATACAAGCGGCTGTCGTGGCAGGACCTGCGCGCGATTTCGAAGGTGTTGCAGCCGGCGACGGTCTAACGTTGCTTCGTAGGGTGGGTTAGCCGAAGGCGTAACCCGCCGTTCTCTCCGCGTAAGCAAAGTTGGTGGGTTACACTTCGCTAACCCACCCTACCGATCTCACGTCCCCTTCGGCCGCACGATGGCCCAGCCGATCCGCAGCACAGGCTGCCGTCCGTTGACCAGCCGGTCGAACGAGCGCGGCACCTCGGGTACCAGGCCGGGGAAGCGCTGCGCGAGGTCGGGCGGCGGCGTGCCGGCGGTGTCCTGCGCGCGCCAGACCACGACGCCGCCGGTCTCGTTGAACTTGGCGACCGACAGCCACGGCGTCCGCTGCGGCGCGGCGTCGAGCAGGAGATGCGGACGGCGCCCGTTCATCGCGATCAGGCTGGCGAGCTCCGGATCGCCGGCGACCGCGCGCAGGCGCTGGTTGGTGCGGCGCTCATAGCTGTCGTCGAAGAAGCGCCCCATCGCGGCTGCCGGCAGCGACGTCGGCGCCTCGGTCGTGCTGGTCCAGGGCAGGAACAGCGCAGCCGCCAGCGCCAAGGCGGCGGGCGCCGCGACCGCGAAGGCCCACACCGAACGCAACAGCCGCTGCCGCCGGAGCGGGATCAGATCGCCGGTCGCGACCACGACCGCGAGCCCCGACATCAGCAGCGCCACGCCGGCGCCGCCGAAGGCGCGATCCAGATTGAAAAGCCCGGAGACGAAGCTGCCCGCGATCGCCGGCGCGAATGCGAAGAAATAGACGAATTGCTGCGCCAGCGGGCTGACGGACGGGCGGTAGATGATCGGGGCGTCCTCGGCGTCGCGGGCGAACCAGCGCGAATTGAGGATCGCCAGCACCACGATTGCCGCCGTCGCCACGATCAGCCCGCCGAGCACCACGCCCCAGCGCAGCGCGTGCGCCTTGAGATCGGCAGCCGCGGGCAAGGCCGGCAGCGCCAGCACGTCGGCGCGGACGAGCCAGATCAGATAGGGCAGCGCCAGCACGATGATGACGAGCAACGCGTAGATCGGATCGACCGCACGCAGCGTGCGCCGCCCGCGCTCGGTCGCCAGCGCAAAGCCGACCACCAGCAGGATCATGCCGATCGCCGCCGGCGTCGTCAGCAGCAGCAAGCCGCAATCGATCGACCAGGCGAACCAGGCGCTGCGCCGGTTCTGCCCGATCAATTGCCAGGAATGCAGCAGCAGCAGCGCCCATAGCGGCCGCGCGAGGATCAGCGGGCCGAACTCGACGCTGGGCGAGGAGAACACCACCACCGTCATCGACAGCAGCACCGCCAGCACGCCCTGCGGACCGCCGACGATGGCGCGCGCCAGCTGGTAGAAGGCGATGAAGGTGGTGATCTCGCAGAGCTGCGCCAAGAGATAGACGCCGAACACGTGATTGCCGGCGGCGCGGAAGGCGATGTCGGCAAGCCAGAACGACAGCGGCGGCCCCATGTCGGTGCCGACCTGATATTCGCGGCCGAAGGCGAGGATGGTGGCGAGATTGCCGGGCGGGCTGCCGTAGAAGATCAGCGGCAGGACCAGCCAGATCGCGGCCTGCACCAGCACCACGACCCAGACCACGAGGCGCGGCCGGGCGCGGATCAGTTCGACAACCAGGGAGGTAAACCGCATGAAACGCCCGAAATGCCCCAGCCACCCGTCAGCGGCGCCATCTGATCCCGGGGGTTTTGATAAACGGCGGCGGCGGTGGAGGCAACCGGCCTCGGGTATGCCGGTGCCCTACCCCCAAACTCCACTGTCATCACCCGCGAAAGCGAAAGCCGGTGATCCAGTACGCCGCGGCTTCTCCGCTCAAGCACCACTGTCTCTGGAATACTGGATCGCCCGGTCCAGCCGGGCGATGACACCGTCGGTGGGTTGACACCGCTGCGTGGACTTACGCCGTCGCGCGCTACGCTGCTTCGGAGGCCGCGGCTTCGCTTTCGGCGTCCACCGTGAACAGGTCGGGCTCGACTGGCGCCGGAAAATGCTTCAGCCGCGCGGCGACGACGGGGGCGAAGAAGCTGCGGTGATGGCTGCTCGGACCGAGCCGGTCCAGCGCCTCGAGGTGCTCGGGGACGCCATAGCCCTTGTGCTGCTCGAAGCCGTAGTCGGGGCAATCCAGCGCCAGCTGACACATCAGGCGGTCGCGCGTCACCTTGGCGATGATCGAGGCCGCAGCGATCGAGGCCACGATGCCGTCGCCCCCAATCACGGCGTCGCAATCGCAGGGGGTGGCGAGCTTGTCGCGGCCGTCGACGAAGACGTGCTTGGGCATTTCCGGCAGCGCATGCACCGCGCGCGCCAGCGCCCATAGCGAGGCGCGCAGGATGTTGTCGCGGTCGATTCGCGCCGGCGAGGCCACCGCGACCGAGAACGATGCGGTGGCGCAGATTTCCTCGAACAGCTCCTCGCGGCGCTCGGCGGTGAGCCGCTTGGAATCGTCGAGGCCCTTGGGAACGCGCGCCGGGTCGAGCACCACGGCGGCGGCGACCACGGGCCCTGCCAGCGGACCCCGCCCGGCCTCGTCGCAACCGGCAACCGGCCAGACGCCGCGCTTGATCAGCGCGCGCTCGCGCCGGAAGCTCGGCCGCGTTACGACGGTAATACGCTTGTCCGGCGCGGCTGATGCGGCCGGCTTCTTCTTCGACACGCTCTTTGACGCGCTGTTGGACTTGTCCCGAATCATGCGGGGATGGTGATCAAGCAAGGCCCGCCGCGCAACCGGGAACCTGGCGCCCTTCCCCGTTATTCAATCCGGACTCAATCCGGCACGCTCTAATCCGGGATGGACACCCGCCCGTCATCACGGACCGCAAAGCCCGGCGCGCGCACCACTTCCCAGGCGTGGCCGTCGGGGTCGCCGAAATATCCGCAATAGCCGCCGTAGCTGGTCGGTTGCGCGGGCTTCAGCAGTTTGGCGCCCTTCGACAGCGCGAACGCCATCACCCGATCGACCTCGGCGTCGTCGTTGCAGTTCCAGGCAATCGAAACGCCGTGGAATGCTGATGGCCGTGGCTGATCGGGCAGCCCGGCATCGTCGGCGAGCAGATGCCACGGGAACAGCCCGAGCACGCTGCCGCCGGTCTCGAAAAAGGCGACCTCCTCGCCGGTTGCGCGCATTTTCCTGGTGAAGCCGAGGGATTTGTAGAAGGCGATGCTGGCGCGCATGTCGCTGACGCCGAGCGTGAGGACGGTGAAGCGTGCAGTCGGGGCGTTACTCATGTTACCTTTCCCGTCATTGCGAGCGAAGCCAAGCAATCCATCGTACCGCATATGCTGAAGCGTGGATTGCTTCGTCGCGGAGCCTGTCATCGGGCCGCGCTCCGCGCGGACCCGTTGGCTCCTCGCAATGACGCCTGTGGCGTCAGAACAAGCTCAACTGCTGGCCGTTGCGCTTCGGCTTGGCGAAGTGATCGGTGGTCAACTTCGTACGCCGCTTGTTGAGACCGAGCTTTTCACAGGCGATCTCGAAGCGGCGGCCGATCATCCAGGCCATCGGGCCGGTGCCCTTCATCCGTGTGCCCCATTGCGAGTCGTAATCGCGGCCGCCGCGCATGTCGCGGATCAGCGTGAAGACGTGGCGGTAGCGGTCCGGATAGTTCGCCATCAGCCATTCGCGGAAGAGATCGCGGACCTCGAGCGGCAGCCGCAGCAGCACATAGCTCGCCTCCCTGGCGCCGGCATGGACCGCCGCATCGAGGATGCGCTCGATCTCGGAGTCGTTCAGCGCCGGGATCACGGGCGCGACCATCACCGTGGTCGGGATGCCGGCATCGGCAAGCCGCTTGATCGCCTCCAGCCGCTTCGGCGGGGTCGAGGCGCGCGGCTCCATGGTGCGGGCGAGCTTCGGATCGAGCGTCGTCACCGAGAGCGCGACCTTGGCGAGATTGCGCTTGGCCATCCGCGCCAGGATATCGATGTCGCGGGTCACCAGCGCCGACTTGGTGACGATGCCGACCGGATGGCCGGCACGCTCCAGCACCTCGAGGATGCCGCGCATGATTTTCCGCTCGCGCTCGATCGGCTGATAGGGATCGGTGTTGGTGCCGATCGCGATCATCCGCGCTTCATAATCCGTCGCCGCCAGCTCCTTCTCGAGCAGCGCGGGCGCGTCCGGCTTGGCAAACAACTTTGACTCGAAGTCCAGTCCCGGCGACAGGCCGAGATAGGCGTGGGTCGGCCGCGCGAAGCAATAGACGCAGCCGTGCTCGCAGCCGCGATACGGATTGATCGAGCGGTCGAAGCCGATGTCGGGCGAGTCGTTGCGGGTTATCACCTTGCGCGAGGTATCGAGCGCCACCGTGGTCTGGAACGGCGGCAGGTCTTCGAGGCTCTGCCAGCCGTCATCGAAGGCAACCCGCGCCTCGGCCTCGTAACGGCCGCTGGCGTTGGATTGCGCGCCGCGGCCGCGCCGCCGCTCGCGCTCGATCGCGACCGCAAGCTCGGGAAAAGGGGTGGGTGCACCCGCCGGGTTATCGGAGGGCGCCGTTACCGGCGGGTGCTTGAGGGCATGAGAGGATGCTCGGCTCATGCTCTGAAGCTAACACAGCTTTAGAACAAATCAAGAACAAGAGCGAAGAAATTCCACAGGAGCCATGCCGCAAAATTCTGCAGAAGAGAAGGCTGCTTTGAATATGACAAGGTGATAACACGGCCGGAGTTTCCCAAACCGTTTGAGCCACCGAAGCCTCAACTCATGCTGAGCGTGATCATTCCAACCGACGGCATCGAGCGCACCGCGGTCGCAACGCTCGTGGCGCTGGTGCCGGGTGCGGCCGCCGGAATCATCCGCGAGGTGCTGCTGGTCGACCGCACCAACACCGACATCATGGAGCGCGTGGCCGATGTCGCCGGCTGCCGTTTCCTGCGGTTCGAGGGCACGCGCGCCGCAGCGCTTGCGGCAGGCGCCAGACAGGCCCGTTCGCCCTGGCTGATGTTCCTGCATCCGGGCGCGGTGCTCGATGCCGGCTGGATCGAGGAGACCACCCAGTTCATCCAGATGGTTGCGGCAAGCGGCAAGGACCGCGCCGGCATCTTCCGCTATGCCCGCGCGCCCTACAGCGATCCCGGCCTGCGCGACGGCCTCAAATTCGTCGCCCGGATGATCACCGGGCCCTCGGCGGAACAAGGCCTCCTGATCGCGCGCGAGCATTACGAGCGGATCGGCGGCTACCGCCCGGACGCGCGCCGCTCCGAGGCGCGCCTGCTGCGCCGGCTCGGCCGCTCCTCCCGCACCATGCTGCGTAGCCGGATCATGGTCGCGTAAAGCCTTTTTGACCGTTCCTATGGGGGAAGACAGGCAGGCCGTTGTGATCGTCGAAATTGAACGACTCGTTCAACGATTTGTTACGGGGGCGGACACGTCGATCGGCACTGCGAATGAGATCGAGGTCGCGCTCGATGATCGCTTTCCTGACGACGATTATGTTCAGGAGACCGTCGAGATGCTCGCAATGTATCGTCCTGGAGGCGGAGAGCTCCTGTTCGATACGGCTACCATCAGGGAACGCCTGATTGAAACGATGAAGCGCCTGCGAAGAGACGCGTAAGTTTCACGACTAAAATGCCCTTGCCATTTATTTGATTCCGTCAAATAATATGTTTGATGAAATCAAATCCCCATGACACCGCCCTCGAGAGCCAGGTCGCCGCGGTCCGCGGCTTCAGCCGGTTCTACACCCGCAAGCTCGGCATCATCGAGCCGAAGCTGCTGCACTCGACATTCACGCTGCAGGAAGCGCGGATCATCTACGAGCTCGCGCATCGCGACAACTGCACCGCGACCGACCTGGTGCGCGATCTCGACCTCGATGCCGGCTTCGTCAGCCGCACGCTGACGGCGCTGCAACGCCGCCAGATCGTGACGCGGAAACCGTCCAAGGCCGACAAGCGCGTCAATGAGGTCGCCCTCACCGCCAAGGGCCGCACCGCGGCCGCCGATCTCGATCGCCGCTCGCGCGCCGAGGTCGGGGCGCTGCTGAAGCAGATGGACGGCGACCGCCGCGCGGCGGTGGTGCGTGCGATGAGCACGATCGAGCAGTCGCTGGAGCCGCCAACCGAGAAGCCGGTCGGCTTCCTGCTGCGCAGCCATCGCGTCGGCGACATGGGCTGGGTGATCTCGCAGCAGGGTCGCGTCTACGCGAAGGAGTATGGCTGGGACATCAGCTACGAGGCGTTGGTGGCCGAGATCTGCGCGCAGTTTCTGCGAGCGTTCGATCCGGCCCGCGAGCATTGCTGGATCGCGGAGGTCGACGGCGAGCCGGTCGGCTCGGTCTTCCTGGTCAACGGCGGCGATGGGGTCGCCAAGCTGCGGCTGCTGGCGGTGGAAGACAAGGCGCGCGGGCTCGGCGTCGGCCGCGCGTTGGTCGAGCAGTGCATCCGCACCGCGCGCGAGATGGGCTACAACAAGATGACGCTGTGGACCCAGAGCATCCTGGTCGCCGCACGCGGCATCTATGCCCGCGCAGGCTTCCAGCGGGTGAAGGAAGAGAAGCACCACAGCTTCGGCGTCGATCTGGTCGGCGAGACCTGGGAGATGGAGCTTTAGGGCTAGCCTTACGCTCCGCCGTCATTCCGGGGCGCGCGCAGCGCAAGCCCGGAATGACGGAGAGATTTGCTACGCGCTCGCGCCCTTCGCCTTTGGGCGGCGCAGATGCTCGTCGAGCCGCGGCATGATCTCGACGAAATTGCAGGGCCGCGTGCGGTAGTCGAGCTGCGCGGCCAAAATGCCGTCCCAGCCATCGCGGCAGGCGCCGGGCGATCCGGGCAGGCAGAAGATGAAGGTCGCGCCGGCAACGCCGGCGGTGGCGCGGCTCTGGATCGTCGATGCGCCGATCTTGGCGTGGCTCAGCATGTGGAAGGCGATCGAAAAGCCATCCATCCGCTTCTCGAACAGCGGCTCGACCGCCTCCGGCGTCACGTCGCGGCCGGTGAAGCCGGTGCCGCCGGTGGTGATGACGGCATCGACGGCGGGGTCCGCGATCCAGCGCCGGATCACGGCTCTGATCGCCTCGACATCGTCGGTGACGATCTCGCGCGCCGCGAGCTTGTGACCGGCCGCGGTGAGACGATCGGCGAGCGTGGTGCCCGACTTGTCATCCGCCAGCGAGCGGGTGTCGGAAATCGTCAGCACCGCGATGCTGAGCGGGATGAATTGCTTGGTCTCGTCAATCGAAGACATGGTGTACCTCACACACTGACGTCATCCTGAGGTACGCGCGAAGCGCGCCTCGAAGGATGGGCCGCGGGCTCCGTCATCCTTCGAGGCTCGCCGAAGAGGCGAGCACCTCAGGATGACGCCACAAACGGCGGGTCACGTTGCCCTTGCGCCGTCGGCGATCGCAACTAACCGCCGCCGAACGTGTTGCAGGCCTGCACGGTGCCCTGCTGGTAGCCGGTCATGAACCATTGCTTGCGCTGTGCGGCCGAGCCGTGGGTGAAGGAGTCCGGCACCACCCTGCCCGTCGCCTGCCGTTGCAGCGTATCGTCGCCGATCGCGTTCGCCGTGGTCAGCGCAGCGTCGATATCGCCGGCCTCGAGGAAGCCCGGCCGCTTCTTCTCCTCGCGATTAACCCAGACGCCGGAGAGGCAATCGGCCTGCAACTCGACCTTGACCTGTAGCGCGTTGGCCTCGGCCTTGCTGCCGGCCTGCTGCTGCAGCCGGCTCACGCGCGGGATGATGCCGAGCAGGTTCTGGATGTGATGGCCGGCCTCATGCGCGATGATATAGGCCGCGGTGAATTTGCAGGCGTTGCCTGAGCAGCCGCGGAAGCGCGTCTCGACTTCGCGGAAGAATCCGGTGTCGAGGAAGATGGTCTTGTCCGGCGGGCAGTAGAACGGCCCCATCGCCGATTGCGCCATGCCGCAGCGGCCGCCATTGGTGGCGTTGCGGAACAGCACGATCTTCGGACCGGTGTAGGTCTGGCCGGAAGCCTGGAAAATCTCGCTCCAGCGATCGTCGATTTCACCGAGGATGCCGGCGATCATGCTGCCCATCTCGTCGGTCGGGGCGCCGCGCTTGGTCTGCCCGCCCGACGCCTGCCGATCGGTCTGGTAGGTCGGCGCCTGGCCGCCGCCGGTGAGAATCTCGGCGCCGCCGATCAGGATGCGCGGGTCGATACCGAAGGCGTAGCCGAGCAGGCCGAGCACGATGATGGTGCCGATGCCGAGTCCGCCACCGCCGCCCATCGGAATGCCGAAGCCGCCACCGCCGCCTCCGCCCATCCCGCCTTCGTCGCGACGGTCTTCGATGTCGTCGCTGCGGCGGAAATCATCATAGCGCATGGCGGTTTCCCTTCATTCCAGTCGGCGCCCCAATGCGGGACACACCAACTTAAAATTTCCATTCTGTTAATCAATATCCTGCCCGGCAAAAATTGCCTAGCCCGGAAGACGCGCGTCGTTTGCGGTGCGAACGGCTGCGCGCAGCGGCGAATTTACCGGTCGAATCGTGCCGGTTTGATGATCCGTAAATTTTTTCGCCGAACGCGCTGATGTTGCAGCACAACGCCGACGACATGCGTCATGCCGCGCAAAAGATGCTGCAATCTTTTGCATGAAGATTTCCAATTAAGTCGATTTTTACTTTGCCGGGTCAAGGTGACTCCAGTCGGTTGTTTAGTCCCGCGTCGCCGACAGCGTCGCCTGAGTCAGAGTTCTTGAGTCATGGTAGTGTCGCGTCGCGGGGCGTCTGCAAGGGCGCCCCGCACTAAATTTGAGAGTGCACCATCGAGCCGGATCGTCATTGGCGATTGCGTGGCCGAGTTGTCGAAGCTTCCATCCGCCTCGGTGGATCTGGTCTTCGCCGATCCTCCCTACAATCTGCAGCTCAAGGGCGATCTCAAGCGCCCCGACGAATCGCATGTCGATGCCGTCAATGACGACTGGGACAAGTTCTCGTCGTTCGCTGCCTATGACGATTTCACCCGCGCCTGGCTGCTCGCCTGCCGCCGCGTGATGAAGCCGTCGGCAACGCTGTGGGTGATCGGCTCCTATCACAATATCTTCCGCGTCGGCGCCATCATGCAGGACCTCGGCTTCTGGCTCCTGAACGACATCGTGTGGCGCAAGTCCAATCCGATGCCGAACTTCCGCGGCCGCCGCTTCACCAACGCGCACGAGACCATGATCTGGGCCGCGCGCGACGAGAAGGCCAAGGGCTACACCTTCAACTATGAAGCGCTGAAGGCGTCCAACGAGGACATACAGGCGCGCTCCGACTGGCTGATCCCGCTGTGCACCGGCGAGGAGCGCCTCAAGGGCGACGACGGCAAGAAGGTTCATCCGACGCAGAAGCCCGAGCAGCTGCTCGCCCGCGTGCTGCTGTCGTCGTCGAAGCCCGGCGATCTCGTGATCGATCCGTTCAACGGCACCGGCACCACCGGCGCCGTCGCCAAGCGCCTCGGCCGCAGCTATATCGGCTTCGAGCGCGACCGGACCTATGCCGCCGCCGCCGAAGCCCGCATCGCCGCGATCGAGCCCCTGCCGGAAGCCACGCTGGCGCCGTTCATGACCGCGCGCGAGGCGCCGCGCGTCGCATTCTCCGAGCTGATCGAGCGCGGCATGATCGTGCCCGGCGCCAGACTGGTCGATGCCAAGAAGCGCCATGGCGCATTGGTGCGTGCCGACGGCGCCATCATGCTCGGCGACAAGGTCGGCTCGATCCACCGCATCGGCGCGGTCGCGCAGGGCTCCGGCGCCTGCAACGGCTGGACCTTCTGGCACGTCGAGACCAAGACCGGCCTGCGGCTGATCGACGAGCTGCGTGCCGAAATCCGCTCCGAGATGGCGGTGGGCTGAGCAGCCGCCAGCATTGCTGGTCTGTAGGATGGGTAGAGCGTAGCGAAACCCATCACCTTCTTGCCGCATGATCGACGGGTATCACTTCGCTCCACCCATCCCACGGTTCTGTCTCTGCTCATCATTCCCCGGTGGGCAATTGCGCATCGGGGAATGACGGGCGGAAATGACGCCGTCTTGAACGCGGCCGCCTTGTTGCGCCACGGCGGCAGGCTTACATTCGTCTCCGTCACTTGCCGTTTCGATTGGTCGCCCGATGCGAAGACAATCCGAGACCTTGCTGCTGGTGCCGCTGCTGCCGATCTTCCTGCTCGGCATGTTTCCGATGCTGCTGATCGGCCTGCTCGGATTCTTCGGCCTGATCATCTTCGGCATCCTGCTGGTCTGCGTCGGCCTGACACTCGCCCTCGAGGCACATGGCGAGTTCAACGAATCGATCATCGTCCACGGCTTTGCCCGCGGCTCCGAGCGCGCGACGCAGGTTTCACATCTGCAAGCCGCGATCCGCTCCGCCGCCGTTCTCGACGTCGCGGGAATTGCCCTGGTCGTCGCGGGTATCCTGGGCCTCCTCGTGGCCGGCTGACCAGCGCGCCACGCGCCCCTGATTCACAAACTCGTCGCTTGCGCATTGCAGCGAAGTTTGCGCATGAGGGGTCCAGCGGCTTTCTCCGCCCATCCCGATCTCGCCGGTCACCAGAACCAAGGGAGTCCCCTTCATGATCAAATTCTATTTCAACGGATCGCCGAACCCGACCAAGGTCGCGCTGTTCCTGGAAGAGTCCGGCCTGCCGTTCGAGGCGATCCCGGTCGACACCCGCAAGGGCGACCAGTTCACGCCGGACTTCCTCAAGATCAACCCGAACGCCAAGGTGCCGGCGATCGACGATGACGGCGTGCAGGTGTTCGACAGCAACGCGATCCTGCTCTACCTCGCCGAGGAGAACGGCAAGTTCCTGCCCGCCAACACGCCGGCCAACCGCGCCGCGACGCTGTCCTGGCTGATGTTCATCGCGACCGGCCTCGGCCCGTATTCCGGCCAGGCGGTGCACTTCAAGCATTTCGCGCCGGAGGTGATCGACTACGCCCACAACCGCTACCAGTTCGAGGCGCATCGTCACTACAAGGTCCTCGACGATCATCTGGCGAAGTCGCGTTACATGGTCGGCGACAGCTACACGATCGTCGACATGGCGTTCTGGGGCTGGGCGCGGATGGCGGTGTTCATTCTCGGCGAGGAAGGCTACGCCAAATATCCGAACGTGAAGCGGCTGGTCGACGAGATCTCGGCGCGGCCGGCGGCGGCGCGCGCGCTCGCGCTGAAGGACAAGCACACCTTCAAGGCCGAGATGGACGACGCGGCGCGCGGCTTCATGTTCGGCCACCTGAAGAACAAGGTGGCGTAAGCCCGTCTTTGAGCCTCATGCAGGGTGGGCGCGCTGACGCGTTGCCCACCCTGCGCATGTTCGCACCTCACGGCGGCCAGTAGGGCCTGCCGTTGCCGTACCGGCCATGATGCGAGACGTCGGCACGGCAGATGCCGATGTCCTGCAGCTCGCGTTCGCTCATCGCGGCGAGCTGCCGCCACGCGCGCCGGTCCTCGCGCCATTGTCCGAACCGGACCAGCGCCGCCGCGACTGCGGCAGTCAGTGGCTCAACCCGCCGCGCGAACCTCGGCGACAGGAAACGGACCGAGGGCCTTCTCGGTCAAGACCGAGTCGCAATATTCCCTCACCTCCTTGATCCTGCCGCCGTCGAAGCGGAACACCAGGCAATAGTCGTTGTCGTAACGCTGCCCCTCCTTGGTGAGGTTGTTGCCCTTGGCCTCGACCACGACGATGTCGCCGTCGGCGATGACGCGATGCGCGACGGTACGGCCGCGCTCGACCAGTCTCGAGCGGACATGGCCGTGCAGGTCGGTCATGATCGATTGCTTGCCGGTGAAGGTGCGCGACCAGGAATATTGCCCCGTCACGGTCCAGATCGCGTCGTCGGCGAGCGTCGCCATGAACAGCGATTTCTCGCGCACCGCGGGATCGGGACTGCCCGCGATCACGAACATCTCCTGCACCAGTTTCTTGTTGTCGGCTGCGCTCATGGCGCGTCTCCTTGCGATAGGGTTGGCTGAGGTGAGGCGCCGCCTCGCGCGAACCGCTGTTCGCTTCGCGTGAGAGCACCTTGCCTGGCAATCCTGCGACGCCTGCACGCATTCTTCCAATCGATAGGCGATATGATATATATTCGCCTGATGAATTTGAATTCGCTTGACCTCAATTTGCTGGTTGCGCTCGACGCGCTGCTGCGCGACGCCAGTGTCAGCCGTGCTGCGATGCGGCTGCATCTGTCACAGCCGGCGACCAGCCACGCGCTGCAGCGGCTGCGCGATCTGATCGGCGATCCCTTGCTGGTGCGCAACGGCGCGCGGATGGAGCTGACGCCGCGGGCGCAGGCGCTGCGCCTGCCGCTGGCGCAGGCGCTCGACCAGGTGCGCACGTTGTTCATATCAGATGATTTCGACGCCGCGCGCAGCGAGCGGCATTTCCGCCTGATGATGCCCGACCTCGCGGTCGAGTTGCTGATGCCGCCGCTGATGGAAAAGGTCACGCGGCTGGCGCCGAACGTCACCATCGACGTGGTGCCGTGGCGGAGCTCGCCGATCTTCACCCCCGATTTCGCCCGCACCATCGATCTCGTGATCTCGATCGGCGACAGCTTCAAGGGCTTTCACCGCCAGCGGCTCTACACCGACATCGATGCGCTCGCGGTGCGGCGCGGCCATCCGGTCGGCGCCAAGCTCAGGAAGCGCGAGGCGTTCCTCGCCGCGCGGCATGTCGGCGTGATCATCCGCGGCCACAACGAGGATCTGATCGACACCTGGCTGCGCACCAAGGGCATCGATCGGCGGATCGCGCTGGTGGTGCCGGGCTATATCGAGGCGCTGCATGTCACCGCGCGCACCGACCTCGTCGCCTTCGTGCCGCGCCGGCTGATCTCCGCGCTGGCGAAGCAGCTGTCGCTGGTGATCGTGACCCCGCCGCTCGATCCCGGAATCGACGAGCAGCACATGTTCTATCCGACCCGGGCGCAGATGGATCCGGGCTCGATCTGGCTGCGCAAGCTGATGCTGGAGACCGGACGCGAATTGGAGACGGGGAACGCCGCGTAGCGCCGCTCTATCCAACTGTCGTCCCTGCGAAAGCATGGACCCATAACCACAGCTCTGAATTGGGATGAAGGGCTGTGGCCCCAGCGTCGCGCCACAACTGCGATTTGGGGTTATGGGACCCGGCTCGCGCTTCGCTTGGCCGGGACGACAGCGAATTTGTTGCTTACGCCCTCTGCTCAGCCAACACCTTCTGCACCGCCGGCCGTTGCTCCATCGCCGCGCGATGCGCCTTCACCTTGGGCAGGGTCGCGATGTTGACGCCGTCGCCGTCGAGCCAGAGCGTCAGCGTATAGAGATAGGCGTCGCCGACCGTGTAGCTGTCGCCCATCACCCACGGTCCCCTGAGCATGTCGCGCTCGATCAGGTTGAAGCAGGCGCCCATGGTCTTCGGGATCATCGTCTTCATGTCGGCGAACGACGTCTCCTGCGTCGCCCAACGCGCGCCGCGCATCTTGTGGGCGTGGCAGACATGCACCGTCGAGCAGAGATAGGAGTTGAACGACTGCAGCCTGGCGAATTCGAAGGCGTCGTCGAGCGGCGCGAGCTTCGCCTGCGGATAGGTCTGCGCGATGTAGGCCAGCATCGCCGGGGTTTCTGTCAGCACGCCGCGATCGGTCACCAGCGTCGGCACGCGGCCCTTCGGATTGATCTTGAGATATTCCGGGCTGTTCTGCTGGTTGTTCTTGAAGTCGAGCCGCTCGACCGTATAGGGCGCGCCGGCCTCGGCCAGCGCGATATGGGAGGCGAGCGCACAGGTGCCGGGAGCGGTATAGAGCTTGAGCATGTCGTTGTCCTCTGCGGGCCTTGTCGGTTCGCGGCGAACCCGGCCCTTGCCTTTTTATGGATGCGGCGGACGTTAGCGTTGCCGCCGCTGGCCGTCCATCCCCACCCAATGTCGCAAGGTTTCGCGGTTGCCCACGGCGGTGCCGCCGTGCGATGACCATGGCCGATCGAGAGGGATTTTCATGACTGTACTGATTGCAGGTGGCGGAATTGGCGGGCTGACGCTGGCGCTCAGCCTGCACCAGATCGGCGTTCCCTGCCGTGTGTTCGAGAGCGTGCCCGAGCTGAAACCGCTCGGCGTCGGCATCAACGTGCTGCCGCATGCGGTGCGCGAATTGATCGAGCTCGGCCTGCACGACGTACTCGACGCCTCGGCCGTGCGGACGCGCGAGCTCGCTTATTTCTCCAAGCACGGCAAGCCGATCTGGAGCGAGCCGCGCGGGCTCGAGGCCGGCTACAAATGGCCGCAATTCTCGATCCATCGCGGCCGGCTGCAACAGCTGCTGCTCGATGCCGCGACCGAACGGCTGGGAGCCGACAACATCCTGACCAGCCATCACCTCACCGGCTGGACCGAGACCGTGGACGGCGTCCGCGCCGACTTCATCGACCGCGCCACCGGCAAGCCGGCCGGCAGCCATGACGGTGCAGTGCTGATCGCCGCCGACGGCATCCATTCGGCGGTGCGCGAAAAACTCTATCCGCAGGAGGGGCCGCCGATCTGGAACGGCCGCATCCTGTGGCGCGGCATCACCCGCGGCAACGCCTTCCTGACCGGCCGCACCATGATCATGGCCGGCCACGAGATCCTGAAATTCGTCTGCTACCCGATCTCGAAGGAAGCCGGCGCGGACGGCAAGTTCGACATCAACTGGGTCGCCGAGCGGCACATGCCGCCGACCTATCAATGGCGCCGCGAGGACTATAACCGCACCGCGAAACTCGACGAGTTCCTGCCGTGGTTCGAGAACTGGAATTTCGACTGGCTCGACGTGCCGGGCCTGATCCGCAACTGCCCGCATGCCTACGAGTATCCGCTGGTCGATCGCGATCCGATCCCGCAATGGACTTTTGGCCGCGTCACGCTGATGGGCGACGCCGCGCATCCGATGTACCCGATCGGCTCCAACGGCGCCTCGCAGGCGATCCTGGATGCGCGCACGCTGACGCGCGAGATCCTGGCGCATGGCCCGACGCAGGCCGCGCTCGCGGCCTATGAGGCCGAGCGGCGGCCCGCGACCACCGATCTCGTCATGCTCAACCGCCGCAATGGCCCCGAACAGGTGATGCAGTTGGTCGAGGAGCGCGCGCCCAACGGCTTTGGCGTCGTCACCGAGGTGCTGTCACAGCAGGAGCTGGAAGACATCGCCGCCAACTACAAGCGCGTGGCGGGTTTCCAGGTCGAGGGCCTCAACGCCAAGCCGCCGATCGTGCAGCGGAAGGGCTAGCTTTGCTCAAGCTGCGAAATCTATCCCCGTCATCCTGAGGTGCGAGCGGAGCGAGCCTCGAAGGATGCACGGCCCCAGTGGGGCCGTTGACCCTTCGAGACGCGCGCGAGGTGCGCGCTCCTCAGGGTGACGGGACCAGTAGTTGTGCAAGCCGGATCAGCGCAGCGCCCGCGCCGCTTCCACCAGCCGGATGCTGCTGCTCGCGGTCGCGAGCAGCGTGCCGTTTTCGGCCGTCAGCCGGCCCTCGACGAAGGCGATGGTCTTGCCGAGTTGCGTCACGGTCGCCTCGCCGGTGATCGGGCCGGGTTTGGCCGGCGCGAGGAAGTTCACGGTCATCGAGATCGTCGTGGTGAAGAGCCTGCCCTCGGTCATCACGAACACCGCCGGCCCCATCGTGTCGTCGAGCATCGCCGAGAGCATGCCGCCCTGGATGAAGCCGGCCGGATTGCAAAAATCCTGCTTGCCGTCGAACGCCATCCTGATCCAGCCGTCCTGCGGGCGTGCGTCGACGAGGCGCCAGCCGAGCAGCTTTGCGACAGGCGGCATCGGGATGTCGTCGAGCGCGGTTGCGATCATGGCGGCCTCCGTTGTTCTGGAGGTCGTACTCGAGCCCTGCTGCCAGCATGGTGTCAGCAGGAGCCGCCGTCAGAGACCGAGCCCATGCGCGAGCACCTTGCGCATCACGTTCGGAAACGCTTCGCCGTCCAGCGTCGCCACCGGCACCCAGCGCATGCCATCAGGCGCGCGCGTGCGCGGCGGAACTGTCGCGGTGTAGACGACGAGCTCGAGCGGAAAGTGCGTGAACACGTGGGTGACGACGCCGGCCTTGCGATGCCAGCGGGTGCCGCCCCTGAGTTCCGGCGCCTGTGCGAGCGCGGCAGCGTCCTCCTGCCGGGCCAGCCACTCCGACCCCGGCACCTCGGTCATGCCGCCGAGCAGGCCCTTTTCCGGGCGTGAGCGGACCAGCAATTCGTCGCCGCGCGTCACCACGAAGGCGGCGCCGCGGCGCAGGGTGCCGCTCTTCTTCGGTGCCTTGCGCGGGAACGTCTCCTGGTCGCCGCGAACGCGTGCAGCGCAATCGTCATTCAGCGGACACAAGGCGCATGCCGGCTTCTTCGGCGTGCAGATCGTGGCGCCGAGATCCATCAAGGCTTGAGCGCTGTCCCCAGCGCGAGACTTCTCGTCGCCGGCGCGGGCCGCGCCGAGCAGCGTCGCCGCCAACTCCTTGATCAGCGGCTTGGCCTGCGGCAGTGCCTCCTCGATGGCGTAGAGCCGGGTGACCACGCGCTCGATATTGCCGTCGACCGGCATGGTGCGGCGGTCGAACGCGATCGCCGCGATCGCCGCCGCGGTGTAGGGCCCGATGCCGGGCAGCGTGCGCAGCCCCTCCTCGGTGTCCGGAAACACCCCGCCATGATCGGTAAGCACCGTGACCGCGCAGGCGTGCAAATTGCGCGCCCGCGAATAATAGCCGAGCCCGGCCCACATCCTCAGGACATCGTCGAGCGAGGCGCGGCCGAGCGCGGTGACATCAGGCCAGCGCGAGACGAATTTCTCGAAATACGGGCCGACCGCCCTGACCGTGGTCTGCTGCAGCATGATCTCCGACAGCCACACCCGGTACGGATCCGCATGCTCCCCCGCCGCCGCGCGCCACGGCAGCGTCCGGCGATGCCGGTCATACCAGGCGAGCAGCCGCGCCGGGCGGTCGGCCTGCTGGTCGGTCGATCTGGACTTGGCGGCCGCGCGCGAACTCATGACCCTATCTTAAGGCACATCCAGTCACGGATGCCCGGGCCTGACCCGGGCATCCACGTCTTTCTTCGCCCGGATGCGGAAACGCCGCCACAATGATGAACATGGTTTCGGCCACATCGTCACCGCTGCTATAACCCGTCCCATGTCCAAACCCGGTCCGATCAGCGCAAAGCCCCTGTCGATCCTGCTCAGCGACGTCTTCACCGACGCCTATGCCAAGCAGGGCTTTGCCGCGCGCGAACTGGTGACGCGCTGGACCGAGATCGCGGGCGAGCGGATCGCGGCCTATTGCGAACCCTTGAAGATGCAGTGGCCGCGGCCGGTCGAGGGACAGCCGCAGGAGCCGGCGACGCTGGTGCTGCGGGTCGAAGGGCCGATGGCGCTGGAGATCCAGCACTCGTCCGACGTGATCCTGGAACGGGTGAACCGCTTCTTCGGCTGGCACGCGGTCGGCCGCCTGACGATCCGGCAGGCGCCGCTGTCGCGCCGCAGCCGCCCGGCACGGCCGCGCCCGCCCGACGCCAAAACCGTGGCGCGGGAGGCGGCAAACCTTACGGCCGTGGAGGACGACGATCTGCGCGCGGCGCTGGCCCGGCTGGGTGCCACGATCAAGCGAAATTGACGCTTTTCAGCGGGTTTCCCGCGAGACCGCGGCATTGCCACAATGGCCGTTTCAAGCTAGCGAAGGCTTCTTTTTCGGGACCCCCTTCATTGTGGCGCGAATGCGCCAATCCGGGAGCTGACCTTGATCATCACGCGCCGCGCTTTCACCACCGCTCTCTCGCTGACCGGCCTTGCCGCCCTCGCCGGCCTGTCGCCGCTGCGCCTGATCTCGTCGGCTTTCGCGCAGACCGCAGCCGAGGTCGCCAAGCCGCAGTCGCTGCCGGACATGGGCCTCGGCCCGCAGGACGCCAAGGTGACGATCGTCGAATACGCCTCGATGACCTGCCCGCACTGCGCCAATTTCAACGAGACGGTGTTCCCGAAGATCAAGTCGACCTACATCGACAGCGGCAAGGTCCGCTACGTGTTCCGCGAATTCCCGCTCGACATCAAGGCCGCCGCCGGCTCGATGCTGGCGCGCTGCATCGCCAAGGACGACGCGCCGAAATTCTTCGCCGTGATCGACCTGTTGTTCCGCCAGCAGAACGACTGGGTGGTCAAGAACACCACCGAAACGCTGACGCGGATCGGCAAGCAGGCCGGCCTCAGCCAGCAACAGGTCGAGGACTGCCTGAAGGATCAGAAGCTGCTCGACAAGATCGCCGCCGACCAGAAATACGCCAACGACGTGCTGAAGGTGAACTCGACGCCGACCTTCTTCATCAATGGCGAGATGCTGAAGGGCGAGACCTCGTTCGAGGAATTCAGCAAGCACATCGACCCGCTGCTGAAGAGCTGATCGCGCGCCCTTGAAGCCGACACCGTCGTGCCCGATTCTGAGTCGGGCACGATAATTGTGGATGAGTTGCGATCGCGGCCGACGGCGATCGCATTATTTCGTTGTTGAAAACCTGATTCGCGTGATGCGAATCTCAGAGGACATGCAGAGGTCGTAAATCCCTCGCAAATCCCTTGGGAAAAGCTGGGTCAAGCGGTTGCCCTGACGCGCTCGCATCGCCATTGTCGCCGCTCATGAGAGCTGCACGCAGCTATTCAGCCCAGACACCGACATTGCCATCCATGGTATTGTCACGGCAGGGAGATTCGCGCCCGGCCAAACGAGATTTGTGTACATGAAGCTCACGCGCCTCCGCCTGCACGGTTTCAAGTCGTTCGTTGAACCCACCGATTTCATGATCGAGCCCGGTCTGACCGGCGTCGTCGGACCGAACGGCTGCGGCAAATCCAACCTCGTCGAAGCGCTGCGCTGGGCGATGGGCGAGACCTCGCACAAGTCGCTGCGCGCCGCCGACATGGACGCGGTGATCTTCGCCGGTTCCGGCAATCGCCCGGCGCGCAACCACGCCGAAGTCGTGATGACGATCGACAATTCCGATCGCTCGGCGCCGGCCGCGGTCAACGACAGCCAGCTGCTCGAAATCTCCCGCCGCATCGAGCGCGAGGCCGGCTCGGTCTACCGCATCAACGGCCGCGACGTGCGCGCCCGCGACGTCCAGATCCTGTTCGCCGACGCCGCCACCGGCGCGCGTTCGCCGGCGCTGGTCCACCAGGGCAAGATCGGCGAGATCATCCAGGCCAAGCCGGAGCAGCGCCGCCGCGTGCTGGAAGACGCCGCCGGCGTCGCCGGCCTGCATGCTCGCCGCCACGAGGCGGAACTGCGGCTGAAGGCGGCCGAAACCAACCTCACCCGCGTCGAGGATGTGATCGGCCAGCTCACCGGCCAGATGGAAGGCCTGAAGAAGCAAGCCCGCCAGGCGATCCGCTACCGCGAGGTCGCGGCCAAGGTGCGCAAGTCCGAGGCCATGCTGTTCCATCTGCGCTGGATCGAGGCCAATGCCGACGTCAACGACGCCGCGCGCACCCACGATCTCGCCGTACGCGAGATGGCGGAGCGCACCCAGCATCAGGCGGAAGCCGCCCGCATCCAGGCGATCCGCGCCACCGAACTGCCGGCGCTGCGCGATGCCGAGGCGCGCGCCGCCGCCGGCCTGCAGCGCCTGACCAATGCGCGCGAGATGCTCGACCGCGAGGAGCAGCGCGCCAAGGAGCGCGTCGGCGAGCTCGATCGCCGCCTCACCCAGTTCGCCCAGGATATTTCGCGCGAGCAGCAGCAGACCTCTGACGCCGACATCGCGCTGCAGCGGCTCGACACCGAAGACGCCGAGCTGAAGGAAGAGATCAAGTCGCGGGTCGAGAAGCGCTCCGGCGTCGACGAGCGCGTTGCCGAGGCCGAGGAGATCCTGGCCGCGACCGAGCGCCAATTCTCCGAGCTGACCACGCAGCTCGCCGACCTCACCGCCAAGCGCAACCAGCTCGAAGCCGGTGTGCGCACGCATCGCGACCGGCTGGCGCGGCTCGATCAGGAGATCGCCAACGTCCAGGCCGAGGAAACCAAGCTCGCGCAGGAAACCGGCAATCTCGGCGACATCGACGCGCTCGCCGCCGCCATGGAGATGGCGCAGCAGACGCTCGCCGAATCCGAGGCCGCGGTGCAGGAGAGCGAGGCACATCACGCCGCCGCGCGACAGACGCTGGAGGCCTCCCGCAATCCGCTGACCGAGGCGGAGAAGCGCGTGCAGCGGCTCGAGACCGAAGCCCGCACCATCTCCAAGCTCGTCACCAGCGAGACCAAGAATCTGTGGCCGCCGATCATCGACGGCATCACGGTCGCCAAGGGTTATGAAAAGGCGATCGGCGCCGTGCTCGGCGACGACCTCGATGCTCCCGTGGACTCGTCCGCGCCGATGCGCTGGACCAATGTCGGTGAAGCCGCGGGCGATCCGTCGCTGCCCGACGGTGTCGAGCGGCTCGCCGATCACGTCCAGGCGCCGCCGGAACTGGCGCGCCGTCTGGCCCAGATCGGCGTGGTGGCCAAGGAGCGCGGCGCCGCGCTGGTGTCGCAGCTGAAGACCGGCCAGCGGCTGGTGTCGCTCGAAGGCGACGTCTGGCGCTGGGACGGCTTCGTGGCCGACGCGCATGCCCCGACCGGCGCGGCGCGCCGCCTCGCCGAACGCGCCCGGTTGGTCGATATCGAGCATGAGCTGGAACAGGCCCGCATCGACGCCGCCGCCAAGCGCCAGGCGCTGGAGACGGCCGAAGAAGAGCTACGCTCGGCGTCCGCCGCCGAGGGTGCCTCGCGCGAAGCGGTGCGTGCCGCCCGCCGCGAGACCGACGCAGCGCGCGAGCGCCATGCCGCGACCGAGCGCGAGATCAACCGCCACTCCGCGCGCAAATCGGCGCTGACCGAGGCACACAGCCGCGTCGCCGCCGACCGCGCCGAGGCCGAAGCCGCGCATGAGAGCGCCGTCGCCGCGCTCGCCGAGCTGCCGCCGGGCGTCGAGACCGAAGCGCAGCTCGCCGCGGTTCGCGCCGAGATCGACAACCAGCGGCGTGCCGCAGCGCAGGTTCGCGCCGAGGCGCAGGCGCTCGCCCGCGAGGCCGAACTCGCCGACCGCCGGGTGCAGGCGATCCTCGCCGAGCGCAATGAATGGCAGAACCGCAAGACCAGCGCTGCCTCGCAGGTCGGGACCATCGAAGCGCGCATCGCCGAGGTGTCGATCGAGCGCGAGGAGCTTGCCAACGCGCCGGAAGTGTTCGCCGAGAAGCGCAGCGCGCTGATCACGGAGATCGAGCACGCCGAGGGCGATCGCCGCATCGCCGCCGACGCGCTGGCGACCGCCGAATCTGCAATGGCGGAAACCGACCGCGTCGCCAAGGCCACGCTCGAAGCACTCTCCTCATCCCGCGAGGCGACCGCGCGCGCCGAGGAGCGCATGGAAGGCACTCGCCGCCGCCTCGCCGACATCGAGCGCGAAATCCACGACATGCTCGAGGTCGAGCCGAGCGCGGTCGTTGGCATGGCCGAGATCGAGCCCGGCGCGGAGCTCCCGCCGGTCGGCCAGGTCGAGGAAGAACTCGAAAAGCTGCGCCGCGACCGCGAGCGGCTGGGCGCCGTCAACCTTCGCGCCGAGGAAGAGTTGAAGGAAGTCGAGACCCAGCACACCGCGCTGACCACCGAGCGCGATGACCTGGTCGAAGCGATCAAGCGGCTGCGGCAGGGCATCCAGAGCCTCAACCGCGAAGCGCGCGAGCGTCTGCTGACCTCGTTCGAGACCGTCAACAACCACTTCAAGCGGCTGTTCACCGAGCTGTTCGGCGGCGGCGAAGCTGCGCTGCACCTAATCGAGAGCGACGATCCGCTCGAGGCCGGCCTCGAGATCATCGCCAAGCCGCCGGGCAAGAAGCCGCAGACGCTGTCGCTGCTGTCCGGCGGTGAGCAGGCGCTGACCGCGCTCTCGCTGATCTTCGCGGTGTTCCTCACCAACCCGTCGCCGATCTGCGTGCTGGACGAAGTCGACGCGCCGCTCGATGACCACAACGTCGAACGGTTCTGCAGCCTGCTGCACGAAATGACCGGCTCGACCGACACGCGCTTCATCATCATCACGCACAATCCGATCACAATGGCGCGGATGAACCGGCTGTTCGGCGTCACCATGGCCGAACGCGGCGTGTCGCAGCTGGTGTCGGTCGACCTGCAGGGCGCAGTCGACATCCTCGACCAGAACGTGGCGTAGGGCTACGCTCGCGCCAAACGTCGTCATTGCGAGGAGCGATAGCGACGAAGCAATCCATGCTTCAGCGAGCGGCGCTATGGATTGCTTCGCTTCGCTCGCAATGACGTGGGGATGGTACGGCGCATGACCTCACCCGACCTGCCTGCTGAACTCAAAGCCGCCCTCAACGTCCGGCTCGAAGGCCTGTCGCGCAGCGACGCCGCCGGCCGTGCAGCCGTCATCTCGCGGACCTATCGCGAAGGCGGCGGCTCCTCGACGATCAGGACCGAGACCGATGCGCTCGCCTACGCGCTGGCGCGGATGCCGGCGACCTATGCCGCCGTGGTCGCGAGCCTCAATGCACTCTCCGAGATCCGGCCGGACTTCGCGCCCGCGAGCCTGCTCGATGTCGGCGCCGGCCCGGGGACCGCGACCTGGGCGGCCGCGGAAGCCTTCCCGTCGCTGCAGGAGTTCACTCTGCTCGATGCCAATGCGGCCCTGCGCACGCTGGCGCTCGACCTCACGCGCCGGAGTGACCGCCTGCGCCGCATCACCTACGAGCTCGGCCAGGCCCGCACCTATGCGGCGCATGCCGAGGCCGCTGACCTCGTGATCGCGAGCTACGTCATCAACGAGCTCAATGACGCCGAGCGCGACGCGCTCACCGATGTCATGTGGGAGAAAACCAGGGATACGCTGCTGGTGGTCGAACCCGGCACCCCCGCCGGCTATGCGCGGATCATCGCACTGCGCGCACGCTTGATCGCGGCCGGCGCGCATGTCACGGCCCCCTGCCCGCATGAGGCCGCCTGCCCGCTGGTTGCGCCCGACTGGTGCCATTTCTCGCAGCGCCTGCAGCGCTCGCGCGCGCACAAGCAGGTCAAGGGCGCCGACGCGCCGTTCGAGGACGAGCGCTTCGCTTATGTCGCGCTGAGCCGCACACCGGTCGCGGCGCGTCCGTCCCGCGTGCTGGCGCAGCCGGACGCCGGCAAGGTCGAGATCGCGGCCAAGCTGTGCACGGTGGAGGGCGTCACCGTCGCCAGGGTGCCGCGCCGCGCCAAGGCCGATTACGCGCGCGCCCGGCACTGGCGCTGGGGTGATGCGGTCTAGCCCAACAGCCCGCGTCGTCCCGGCCTAGTGCGCAATTGCGCACGGGAGCCGGCAACTGTTATGTTGCTGGCTCGAGCTGATAGGGCTTTCTATCACGCATCATGGCGTTGAGGACCGTCAGTAGCTTCCTGGCGACAGCGATGAGAGCGAGCTTGGCGGGCTTACCGGCCTGCCGCAGTCGTGTGTAGAAGGTCTTAAAGGGAGCTGCTCTACGGACCGCGTTGAGGGCAGCCATGTAGAGGGCGGCGCGGACGCGCTTTCGGCCACCGCCGATCTTGCGCTTGCCACGGTAGGCGCCGCTGTCGACGTTGAAGGGAGCCAGGCCGGCGAGCGCAGCCACCTG
>NZ_MKFI01000040.1 GCF_001982635.1 Bradyrhizobium mercantei
ACTACGACGTGACCCGCGCGCACCTGGAGATCCTGCGGTCCGCCACCGACGCCGACGGCAACCGGCTGCAGCTGCACACGCTGTCGCCGCCGCGCCGTCCCCGGGCCAGCGTCTACCAGGAAGACAACGACGATTTCGCCGCCGGCTACATCAACTACTTCGTCATCAACGGCGCCGTGATCGCGCCCGAGTTCGGCGATGCCCGCGCCGATGGCAAGGCGCGGGACCTGCTGCGCGCCTTGTATCCCGGCCGCGACGTGGTGCAGCTGGACATCGACGCGATCGCCTCGGGCGGCGGCGGAATCCACTGCGTGACGCATCAGTTGCCGGCGGTCTGAAACGCCTTCGCCACCGCGCGCGGAAAACCGATATTGATATACGTATTCCATCGTTGGCGCGCCACGGATGCTTGCCCAGAATGGGTGGCAATCAAGTCGTGGTCGAAGGATGTGTTTGATGCCAGCGGTAAGGAAAGTCGTCGTGCTCGGTGCCGGCGTATTGGGGTTGAATGTCGCGGCCGAGCTGGCCGAGCGCGGGGCGCGGGTGGTGGTGGCCGCGCCGCCGCTGGATCACCGGACCGCGTCGCTGCGGTCGTATTCGTGGCTCAACGCGTTCGGCGCGGCGCCGGAAAGCTACCGGCGCCTGCGGCTGCTGTCGCTGGACCGCTACCGCACCCTGGCCGGACCCGGCGCGCCATGGCTGCGCTTTGACGGTTCGCTGACCTGGCGCGACGCCGACAAGCGGGAGCTGCTGCAGGCGCGCGCCGAGGCGCTGAGCCAGTCGGGCTATGGCAATACCTGGGTCGATGCCGATGCGGCGGCGCGGCTCGAACCCGCGCTGGACAGGGCCGCGCTCGACGGCCATGCGCTGGTGCACACGCCGGGCGAAGGCTGGGTCGACCTGCCCGAATACCTCCATGTCCTGCGCCGGCGCATCGCCGCGCGCGACGGCCAGTTCGTGACCCTGACGCAGCCGCCGCTGCTGCGCGTGGCCGGGGGCAGGATCACGGGCGTGCAGGTCGATGGCCGCACCTCGCTGGACGCCGACAGCGCGGTGCTGGCCGCCGGCGCGGGCACGCCCGCCTTGCTG
>NZ_MKFI01000041.1 GCF_001982635.1 Bradyrhizobium mercantei
ATTGCGGATCGACGCCGTTGTTCTTGGACTTGGACATCGTGCCCACGCCGCCGTAAGTCACGTCGGAACCGTCGGACTTGAGCTTGGCGCCGGTGATGGCGCCGCGCGCGTCGTAGACGTTCTCGACTTCCTCGGGCCAGAAATACTCGATGCCGCCCTGGGCGTTCTTGCGCGAGTAGATGTGGTTCAGCACCATGCCCTGGCACAGCAGCTTGGTGAAGGGCTCGTCGAAGTTGAGCAGGCCCATGTCGCGCATGACCTTGGTCCAGAAGCGCGCGTACAGCAGGTGCAGGACCGCGTGCTCGATGCCGCCGATGTACTGGTCCATCGGCATCCAGTAGTCATTGCGCGCGTCGACCATGGCGTTGTTGTTGCCCGGCGAGGTGTAGCGCATGAAGTACCAGGACGAGTCCACGAAGGTGTCCATCGTGTCCGTCTCGCGGCGCGCCGGCTTGCCGCAGCTGGGGCAGGCGCACGAGAGGAAGGCTTCGTTCTTGGCCAGCGGATTGCCGCTGCCGTCCGGAATCAGGTCGGCCGGCAGCACCACCGGCAGGTCTTTCTCGGGAACCGGCACCGGGCCGCAGTCCGGGCAGTGGATGATGGGGATCGGGGTGCCCCAGTAGCGCTGGCGCGAGATGCCCCAGTCGCGCAGGCGCCAGGTGGTCTGCTTTTCGCCCAGGCCTTGCGCGCCCAGGTCGGCGGCGATGGCGTCCACGGCTTCCTTGTGCGACAGGCCGTCGTACTTGCCCGAATTGATGGTGCGGCCGCTCTGCTTGTCGCCGTACCATTCCTGCCAGGCGTCGGTGGAATAGGTCTTGCCGGCCACGTCCACGACCTGGCGGATCGGCAGGTCGTATTTCCTGGCGAAGGCGAAGTCGCGCTCGTCGTGGGCGGGCACGCCCATCACGGCGCCGTCGCCGTAGGTCATCAGCACGTAGTTGCCGACCCAGACCTCGACCTGGTCGCCGGTGACCGGGTGCGTCACGAACAGGCCGGTGGGCAGGCCTTCCTTTTCACGCGTGGCCAGTTCGGCCTCGGTGGTGCCGCCCAGCTTGCACTGTTCGATGAAGGCGGCCAGCGC
>NZ_MKFI01000042.1 GCF_001982635.1 Bradyrhizobium mercantei
GGACACGGTGCTGTCGCTGATGGCGTACCTGCACCGCACCTCGCGGCCGGCGATGCGCACCATGGGCTTCGATTCGCGCGGGCTGGACCGCCGTTTCGTGGTGCTGGCGCAGCAGCCCGAGGCATTGCCGGAATGCCCCCAGCTCAAGCTGCTGCGCATGGAAGGGTCGGTGTATTTCGGCGCCGCCGCGCACGTGGCGCAGCGCCTGCAGGAACTGCGCGAGGGCGCGGCGGCGCCGCGTCATTTGCTGGTGATGGCCAAGAGCATGAATTTCATCGACCTGGCCGGCGCCCAGGTCTGGGAGGACGAACTGGTGGCGCGCCGCGCCATGGGCGGCGACCTCTATTTCCACCGGCCGCGCCCCGAGGTGCTGGCGATGTGGCGCCGCACCGGCTTCCTGGAGCGGCTGGGCGCGGACCACGTGTTCCCCGACAAGGCGACCGCGCTGCACACGATTTACGCCCGGCTCGACCGGGGCATCTGCGCCGGCTGCCAGGCCAGGGTGTTCTGGGAATGCCAGCCGGAGAGCCCGCAGGCCGGCCACTGAGCCGGTCTCAGCCCGGGGCGTCGGTGCCCAGGTAGGCGGCCTGGACGCGCGCGTCGGCCGCGATCCGGTCCGGCGGACCTTCGGCCAGCAGGCTGCCGCGCACCAGCACGGCGATGCGGTCGGCATGCTTGAACACCACGTCCAGGCTGTGCTCGGTGAACAGCACCGCCATGCGCTGCGTATCGGCCAGCTCGCGCGTCAGGCGCATGAGCGCATGGCGTTCGTTGGTGGCCATGCCGGCGGTGGGTTCGTCCATCAGCAGCAGCTTAGGCCGGTGCGCCAGCGCCATGGCCAGCTCGACCCGCTTGACGTCGCCGTAGGCCAGCGCGCCGCAGTGCGCGCCGGCCTGGTCGGCCATCCGCACCTGTTGCAGCAGCGCCATGGCTTCGTCGGGGCGGTGCGAGGCGGCGCGGCGCCAGGGGCGCAGCAGCAGGCGGTCGCGCGACAGCAGGGCGGTCTGCACGTTTTCCAGCAC
>NZ_MKFI01000043.1 GCF_001982635.1 Bradyrhizobium mercantei
GACCACGGTGGGCCGCCATTGCTCGCCGGGGGGATAGATGCCAAACAGGAGACCACGGTGGGCCGCCATTGCTCGCCGGGGGGATAGATGCCAAACAGGATCTGGCGCATCTTTTCGCCCAGGAAGGCCCAGCAGGCGCCGCTGGCCTGGCGGCAGACAGCGCCCGTGGCGCCCGGCCAGACGGCGTCCAGCACCGCCCAGTTCAGCAGCTTGCCGGCCGCGGCCAGGACCAGCGCCAGCGTGGCCACGGTGGCGAGCGCGCTGACGGCGCTGCCGAACAGGCGGTGCCAGGCGCTGTCGCGGCGGTCCGCCGGCGGCGGCAGGGCCCGCGGCAGAGAGGAAGGATGGGACAGGCTCATGCGCGTTGCGTCCTCAGGATGCGGCGGTTGTACAGATTCATGAAGAGCGACACGCTCAGGCTGATGCTCAGGTACACCGCCATCAGCACCGCCACGCCCTCGATGGCCTGGCCGGTCTGGTTGATGGTGGTGGTGATGACGAAGGACAGGTCCGGGTAGCCCACCGCCAGCGCCAGCGTGGTGTTCTTGATGATGGACAGGTACTGGCTGGTCATCGGCGGGATGATCACGCGCAGCGCCTGCGGCACGACGATCCAGCGCAGCGCGGCGCCGGGTTTCAGGCCCAGCGAATGGGCCGCTTCCCACTGGCCGGCGGGCACCGCGTCGATGCCGCCGCGGATGATCTCGCCGGAAAAAGCCGCCGAGTAGATCGTCAGCCCGACCAGCAAGGCGGTGAATTCCGGCGTGAAGGCGCTGCCGCCGGCGAAGTTCAGGCCGCGCAGCGCCGGCACGTCGGCATGCAGCGAGGCCCCGCCCCACCCCGCCGCGGCCGCCACCAGCGCGACCACCGCGAGCAGGCCCAGGCCGCGCCATGGCACGCGTCCGCCCACCGACCGTCGCGCCAGGCGCCACGCGCCCCACAGCAGCAGCGCCGCCGCGCCCAGCGCCCACCACAGCGGCCGCGTGTCGCCCTGCAGCGACAGGCTGGGAAAGAACAGCC
>NZ_MKFI01000044.1 GCF_001982635.1 Bradyrhizobium mercantei
CCACCGTCGTCTATCGCAATGGCCATGTCGCGCTGCGCAACGCCAGCTTCGACACGCCGGCCGGCACCATCACGGCGCTGGTGGGCCTGAACGGCAGCGGCAAGTCGACGCTGTTCAAGGCCATCATGGGAATCGTGCGGCTGGCGCGCGGCCAGGTCACCGTGCTCGGCCTGCCGGCGCGCGCCGCGCTGCGCCGCAAGTGGATCGCCTACGTGCCGCAGAGCGAAGAGGTCGATTGGGACTTCCCGCTGCTGGTCGAGGATGTCGTGATGATGGGCCGCTACGGCCACATGGGCTGGCTGCGCCGGCCGCGCCCGGCGGACCGCCAGGCCGTGGACCTGGCCTTGACGCGGGTCGGCATGGACGCCTTGCGCCGCCGGCAGATCGGCGAACTCTCGGGCGGCCAGCGCAAGCGCGTGTTCCTGGCCCGCGCGCTGGCGCAGGATGCCCGCGTCATCCTGCTGGACGAACCCTTCACCGGCGTCGACGTCACCACCGAGGACGTGATCATCGCGCTGCTGGGCCAGTTGCGCGACGAAGGGCGCGTGATCCTGGTGTCCACCCACAACCTGGGCAGCGTGCCCGAGTTCTGCGACCGCGCGGTGCTCATCAAGCGCGAGGTGCTGGCCTTCGGTCCGATGGCCCAGGTGTTCACCCGCGCCAACCTGCAGGCCACGTTCGGCGGCATGTTGCGGCATTTCCTGCTGCCCGACACGGACGACCAGCCCGGCCGGGACGTGGGCATCTTCTCCGACGACGAGCGTCCGCTGGTGTTTTACGGCGACGTGGCGACGGCGCGGGAATCGCGCGACGGACACGGAGAAGCGGACCATGCTTGACTGGCTCACCGAACCGTTCGGCTACGGCTACATGATCAACGCCATCTGGGTGTCCGCGGTGGTCGGGGCGCTCTGCGGCTTCCTGTCCGCCTACCTCATGCTCAAGGGCTGGTCGCTGGTCGGCGACGCGCTGGCGCATGCCATCGTGCCGGGCGTGGCGGGCGCCTACCTG
>NZ_MKFI01000045.1 GCF_001982635.1 Bradyrhizobium mercantei
GCCACATCGTGCCCAACGCCGCCGGCCCCGTGCTGGTGCTGGCGGGCCTGGAACTGGGCGCCGCCATCCTCGCGGTATCGGCGCTGAGCTTCCTGGGCTTCGGCGCCGCGCCGCCCGCGCCCGAGTGGGGCACGCTGGTGGCCGAAGGGCGCAATTACCTGGTGCGCGCCTGGTGGCTGACCGCCATGCCGGGCGGCGTGATCATCCTGGTGGTGCTGTCCACCAACAGTCTGGGCAAGGCCTTTGAACGGCGGCGCCTGCGGGGGGCACGATGAACCTGAACACGGTGACGGCGCTGTCCGTCCAACGCGGCGAAACGGCGGCGGCGCAGCCGCTGCTGGCCGTGCGCGACCTGCACGTGGCCTATCAGGCCGGGCGCCAATGGGCGCACGCCGTGCGCGGCGTGTCGCTGCACGTGGACCCCGGCGAGGTGCTGGCCATCGTCGGCGAGTCCGGCTCCGGCAAGTCGACCACCGCGCACGCCATCATCGGCCTGCTGCAGGAAGACGCGCGCATCCTGCGCGGCGCCATCCATTTCCAGGGAGCAGATCTGACGCGGGCCGGCGAACGCGCCTGGAGCCGGCTGCGCGGCGCGCACATCGGTCTGGTGCCGCAGGATCCCGGCGTCGCGTTGAACCCGGCCATGCGGATCGGCGAGCAGGTGGCCGAGGTGCTGCGCATCCACGGCCTGGCCGATCGCCTCAATGCCCGCCAGCGCGCCGTGCAGATCCTGGACCAGGTCGGCCTGACGCAGCCGGCGCTGCGCGCCCGGCAGTATCCCCACGAACTCTCGGGCGGCATGCGCCAGCGCGTCCTGATCGGCATCGCCTTTGCCTGCCGGCCCCGGCTGGTGATCGCCGACGAGCCCACCAGCGCGCTCGACGCGAGCGTGCAGCGCCGCATCCTGGATCAACTGGCGCTGATGAAACAGGAGAACGGCACCTCGGTGCTGCTGATCACGCACGACCTGGCGC
>NZ_MKFI01000046.1 GCF_001982635.1 Bradyrhizobium mercantei
CGGCGAACGCAGCACGTCGTAACGACGAATACGCGTGGGCAGCGGCACCGGGCCGCGGACAACGGCGCCCGTGCGCTTGGCGGTGTCGACGATTTCAGCGGCCGATTGATCGATCAGCTTGTAATCGAAAGCCTTCAAGCGGATACGGATCTTTTGGTTTTTCATGGCGTTTCCTAAAGAACGAGGGGCGAGGGCGGCAGGCGCCCCCGCTGGTTGTGTGCTGCTTAAGTGATCCGAATTACTTCAGGATCTTGGCGACGACGCCGGCGCCGACGGTACGACCGCCTTCACGGATGGCGAAACGCAGACCTTCTTCCATGGCGATCGGGGCCAGCAGCTTGACGGTCATCGTCACGTTGTCGCCCGGCAGAACCATTTCCTTGTCGGCCGGCAGGTCGATCGTGCCCGTCACGTCCGTCGTGCGGAAGTAGAACTGGGGACGATAGCCGTTGAAGAACGGGGTGTGGCGGCCGCCTTCTTCCTTGGACAGGATGTACACCTCGGACGTGAAGTCCGTGTGCGGGGTGATCGAGCCCGGCTTGGCCAGAACCTGGCCGCGCTGGACGTCTTCACGCTTGGTGCCGCGCAGCAGGATGCCCACGTTGTCGCCGGCTTGACCTTGGTCCAGCAGCTTGCGGAACATTTCCACGCCGGTGCAGGTCGTCTTGACCGTCGGAACGATACCGACGATTTCGATTTCTTCGCCGACCTTGATGATGCCGCGTTCGATACGGCCGGTCACCACGGTGCCGCGACCCGAGATCGAGAACACGTCTTCCACCGGCATCAGGAACGCGCCGTCAACGGCACGTTCAGGCGTCGGGATGTAGGTGTCCAGGGCTTGGGCCAGCGACAGGATCGCTTGCTCGCCCAGTTCGCCCTTGTCGCCTTCCAGCGCCAGCTTGGCCG
>NZ_MKFI01000047.1 GCF_001982635.1 Bradyrhizobium mercantei
TCGACTATGTCGCCGGCGCGGAGAACGGCCAACAGGTCAGCATCTTCAGCGCAAATCCCGAACTGGTCGGGCGGCTGGTCGATCCTCTTGTCAACCAGGTTTGCCGCGTCAACATCAACTGCCAGTGCCAACGCGGCCCCGACGTTTTTCCCTTTACAGGGCGCAAGGACTCGGCCGAGGGCACATTGTCGGTATCGGACGCACTGCGATCCTTCTCGATCCGGTCGATGATCGCCACCAAGCAAACCGACACCAACAGACGGCTGCTGGGGACAATCGTGAAGGAGCACCGGTCCAATTTCATCAATACGGACTTCATCCTGTGATGGTTTGCGTGCCAGGTGAGCCACCGCTCCAGGGCGCGCGACCGCTGCGATCCCATCCACATAACAATCAGTCGAGCTGAATCTAATCCGGCTTTCTGCTCCGCACTCTGCCGGTGACCCACACAACTCTCTGAAAGGCGGCTGGTGCCGAGACGGATACCGGTTACGAAGGCCGGCGTCCGTTCGGCGTCTGCAACGCAAGACAACCGCAAACGATTTCCTCCACCTAGAACACGAGAGGCAAATATGACTGCAATTGTTTCGATACGCGGCCGCGAAATCCTGGATAGCCGCGGCAACCCCACGGTCGAGGTCGATGTGGTGCTGGAGGATGGGTCAATCGGTCGCGCGGCGGTGCCGTCGGGGGCTTCCACCGGCGCGCATGAGGCGGTGGAACTGCGGGATGGCGACAAGTCGCGCTATCTCGGCAAGGGCGTCGAGAAGGCGGTTGCCGCCATCAACGGCGAGATCTTCGAGGCGCTCAGCGACCAGGCCGTCGAGGAGCAGGTCGCGATCGACCAGATCATGATCGAGCTCGACGGCACGCCGAACAAGAGCCGGCTTGGC
>NZ_MKFI01000048.1 GCF_001982635.1 Bradyrhizobium mercantei
GCCAGACCTTCGGCATCGTGGTCGACGGCGTGTTCCACACCGAGGAGATCGTGGTCAAGCCGATGTCCACAAAACTGCGGCACATCGACATGTTCTCCGGCAACACCATTTTGGGCGATGGCGCCGTGATCATGATCATCGACCCCAACGGCATCGCCAAGGCACTCGGTGCCTCCGGCTCCTCGGCCCATGACATGGCCGATGACAATGCCAATGCGCACGCCGCAAGCGGCGAGCAGCTCACCTCGCTGCTGGTGTTCCGCGCCGGCTCCTCGCAGCCCAAGGCGGTGCCGCTCGGCCTCGTCACCCGGCTGGAAGAGATCGCAACCGACAAGATCGAGCTCTCGAACGGCCGCTACATGGTGCAGTACCGCGAGCAGCTGATGCCGCTGGTGCAGATGGCGGGCGTCGAGGTGCAGTCCCAGGGGTCGCAGCCGATCCTGGTGTTCGCCGACGACGGCCGCTCGATGGGGCTCGTGGTCGACGAGATCATCGACATCGTCGAGGAGCGGCTCAACATCGAGGTCGCGGGTTCGCAGGACGGCATCCTGGGCTCGGCCGTGATCAAGGGCCAGGCCACCGAGGTGATCGACGTCGGCCACTTCCTGCCGATGGCGTTCGCCGACTGGTTCTCGCGCAAGGAGATGCGCCCGTCGGCAACCGCGCAGTCGGTGCTTTTGGTCGACGACTCAGCGTTCTTCCGCAACATGCTGGCGCCGGTCTTGAAAGCCGCCGGCTACAAGGTGCGGACCGCGCCGAATGCCCAGGAGGGCCTCGCCGCGCTGCGCTCGGGACAGGCCTTCGACGTCGTGCTGACCGACATCGAGATGCCCGAGATGAACGGCTTCGAGTTCGCCGAGAACATCCGCTCGGACCAGAAC
>NZ_MKFI01000049.1 GCF_001982635.1 Bradyrhizobium mercantei
TGGTGGACCGCCTGTCGTTTCGGCGCTTTCTGGGCCTGTCGCTGAGTGAGCCGGTACCAGATCATTCCACCCTTTGGCGTTTCCGCGAACAGTTGGCCAAGAGCGGGTTGGCGGAGCGCGCCTTTGCCTTGATTACGGGGCAGATCGAGAGGTCTGGCTACGTCCTGAAGCACGGCACATTGATCGACGCTTCGCTGATCCGCTCGGCGGTTAATCCGCCCGAACCACCGGATCCCGATTTGCCCCCGGATGCGGACGGGCGGCCCGCCAGCAAGCTGGTCAAAAGCGCTCACGATCCTGATGCCGCCTGGACCAAGAAGGACGGCAAATATGCCTTCGGCTACAAGATGCACGTGGCGATGGACCAAGGCAGTCGCATCATCCGCCGCCTSGCCTTCACACCAGCCAATGTCAACGACACGGTGCCAGCCGACGGGCTGATCTGCGGCGACGAGGCAACGGTCTACGCTGACAAGGCCTACGACACCATCGCGCGCCGTGTGCGTTTGAAGCAGATGGATATTCGCGACGGCATCATGCGCAGACACAACCGCTGGCTTCGCTTGGGGCCTTGGGCGGTGCGCCGTAACGCGGTTATCTCGCATCGACGCGCCCCGATCGAGCCGTTGTTTGCATTGCTCAAGCGCGTCTATGGCCTCGCGCGCGCCCGCTATCGGGGCCTGACGCGCAATGCGGCAGCCTTCCAACTCGCAGCGATCGCGATCAATCTCCAGCGATGGGCGAGGACGCCACTCCACGTCGTCTAACCAAACCAGCCATCATGGCTCACCAACCCGAGCCACCCAACCGACCCACACCAATACCCCCAAGCTCCCGCCGATGCGATCGACTTTCGCAAAGCCCTCGC
>NZ_MKFI01000005.1 GCF_001982635.1 Bradyrhizobium mercantei
ATGGCCTCATCGAAAATATCGAGGTGATGTTTGGAGACGTCGATTCCGACGTAACGAAGGGGTATGATCATGGTGCCTGTCCCTGTGATGCGAGGTCTGTTGGCGCAGCCTCGTGCAACTGTTCAGGTTGTAGATGGAACGGGCGGGAGACCGGGCCGGATCACGGCGTCAAGCGCCAAGGACCCAACGGCTTCCCGCCCACCTTCATCATGACAGACTTCCAAGACACAGGGACCCATATCCACCAACGCTGGTTTTGCTAAGGCTGCGGCTGCAGCCTTTGCTAACAACCAACGCCGGTGGTTATGGGTCCCTGCTTTCGCAGGGACGACCCGTTGAGAGATCTGGGCCTAATCCCTGTTCGCCGGCGTCTGGATGAACCCGCGGTTGTGCGTCGGGCTGATCAGGATCTCGTTCATGCAGACCCGCGCCGGCATGCTGGCGACGAAGGCGATGGTGCGGCCGCAATCCTCGGGTTGCAGCATCTTGGCCTGCTCGGCTTCGCTCGGCACCACCGGCCGCTGCTTCAGGATCGGAGTTGCGACCTCGCCCGGCGACAGGCAGCAGGCGCGCAGGCCGTTGACGCATTCGTCCATGTTGAAGGAATGGGTCAGCGCCAGCACCGCGTGCTTGGTGGTGGTGTAGGCCGGGCCCGGCATCTTGGAGACATGACGGCCGGCCCAGGAGGCGACGTTGATGATGCAGCCGTCCTTCTGCTTGCGCATGGTCGGCAGCACCGCGCGCATGCAGTAGAGCACGCCGTTGAGGTTGACCTCGACCAGCTTGTCCCAGCCCTCCAGTTCCATGTCGGCCCAGCTGCGCTTCGGCACATTGATGCCGGCGCTGTTGACCAGGAGGTCGATGCGGCCGTGCTTGGCGACGATCGCCTCGGCCGCCTTGTTGACGTCGGCCTTGCTGCTGACGTCGAGCGGGATCGCCTCGGCCTTGCCGCCCTTTTTCGTGATGTTGGCCACCACGCGGTCGAGCTCTTCCTTGCGGCGCCCGGAAACCACCACCGTCCAGCCGTCCGCAGCCAGGAATTCCGCCCCGGATTCACCGATTCCCGTTCCGCCGCCGGTGACCCAGGCCACGCGTTTCCCATTATTTGTCATGCAAACTGTCTCCGTTGCTTTCCGAAGGGCGTTTTTGCTAATGCACCCAGACCTTTCCGGCGCTTTCGCCCCTCAGGGGATGTTGCATGAACACGACCACCAACGCCAACCTGTTTTCCCGCCTGTTCGACGGCCTCGACGACCCCAACCGGCTCGCGATCGAGCAGCTCGACGGCAGCCGCATCTCCTACGGAGATTTGATCGCGCGCGCCGGCCAGATGGCGAATGTGCTGGTTGAGCGTGGCGTCAAGCCGGGCGACCGCGTCGCGGCGCAGACCGAGAAATCGGTTTCCGCACTGGTGCTCTACCTCGCCACCGTGCGCGCCGGGGGCGTCTATCTGCCGCTCAACACCGCCTATACGCTGAACGAGCTCGAATACTTCATATCAGATGCCGAACCTTCGCTGGTGGTCTGCGATCCCTCCAAGCTCGAGGGCATCACAGCGATCGCGGCCAGGGTGGGCGCCAGGGTCGAGACGCTCGATCCGACCGGCAAGGGCTCGCTGACCGAGGCCGCGGACAAGGCGCCGAAGGAGTTCGCGACCGTGCCGCGTGCGAACAACGATCTCGCCGCGATCCTCTACACCTCGGGCACCACCGGCCGTTCCAAGGGCGCGATGCTGTCGCACGACAATCTGGCCTCGAATTCGTATTCGCTGGTCGACTACTGGCGCTTCACCGACAAGGACGTCTTGATCCACGCGCTGCCGATCTATCACACCCACGGCCTGTTCGTGGCGAGCAACGTGACGCTGTTTGCGCGCGCCTCGATGATCTTCCTGCCGAAGTTCGATCCGGACGTGATCATCAAGCTGATGGCGCGCGCCACCGTGATGATGGGCGTACCGACCTTCTACACCCGCCTGCTGCAGAATCCCGGCCTGAACAAGGACGCGACAAAACACATGCGGCTGTTCATCTCGGGCTCGGCGCCGCTGCTCGCCGACACCCATCGCGAATGGTCTGATCGTACCGGCCACGCCGTGCTCGAGCGCTACGGCATGACCGAGACCAACATGAACACAAGCAACCCCTATGACGGCGACCGCGTGCCCGGCGCGGTCGGCTTCGCGCTGCCCGGCGTGACGGTGCGGGTCACCGATCCCGAAAGCGGCAAGGAGCTCGCGCGCGAGACCATCGGCATGATCGAGGTCAAGGGCCCGAACGTGTTCCAGGGCTACTGGCGCATGCCGGAGAAGACCAAGGCCGAATTCCGCGACGACGGCTTCTTCATCACCGGCGACCTCGGCAAGATCGACGACAAGGGCTATGTCCACATCCTCGGCCGCGGCAAGGACCTCGTGATCTCCGGCGGCTTCAACGTCTACCCGAAGGAGATCGAGAGCGAGATCGACGCCATGCCCGGCGTGGTCGAGTCCGCCGTGATCGGCGTGCCGCATGCCGATTTCGGCGAGGGCGTCACTGCCGTGCTGGTCTGCAGCAAGGGCGCCGACGTCAGCGAAGCCTCGGTGCTGAAGGCGCTCGACGGGCGGCTCGCCAAATTCAAGATGCCCAAGCGCGTCTTCGTGGTCGACGAATTGCCGCGCAACGCGATGGGCAAGGTGCAGAAGAACATTCTGCGGGACACGTATAAGGATATCTACGCGAAGTAGCCCAACTTCGTAACCCGGATGAAGCGAAGCGAAATCCGGGAGCGGTCTATCGTCTGCAAGAGTTCCGGATTGCGCTTCGCTCAATCCGGGCTACGCGATACCTATAAAGGATATTTGCAAGGTGTAGTCACGAGGCCTTTGGCATGGATCGAGAGCGGGCGGTCGAACTGAAGAAACATCTACTGAAAGTGGGCCGGGCACTCGATCGTACAGTCATCGCCACGAAGGGAATCGACAAGATCGACGGCGCCGCCTTGTTGGAGCATCTGACCAAGGCCTGCGAAGTCGTCTACAAGAAACTGTTCGACATCTATGCCCAGTATCCAGAGCTGGCGCCGCGCCCCAAACCTCCACGGATCAGCAGCACGCTCACCTGGGATGAGGTTTCGCCGAGCCTGTCCATATCGGTCACCAAACTCGACCAGATCATCTTCTCTGTCATGGAGCCAAAATGGCGGAAGATGTTGATGATTGTGGGTCAGGCACTCGTGGCCTGTGACGACATTGGGTTGGCGATCACCAGTGAGACGATCGCGGCCCGGATTCAGGAATTGGCAAGTGTGGGCCACTTCGAGTGCCAGGGCGACCTGCGGTACTGGGGCAATAGCATGATCCGATTGAAGGCCTCGCTTGTGGGCCAGGTGTCGTAGCCTTCCCGGCTAATGCCCACCGACGAGGCTGATCACGAACCGTCCGCCGACGATGAAGAGGTAGGCCCCGAACGCCACCTCCAGCGCGCGCTTCGACAGCGCGTGCGCGACCTTGACGCCGAGCGGCGCGGTGACGAGCGTGGTCGGCATCACCAGGAGCGCGCCGATCAGCGAGACGTAGCCGAGCGCGAACGGCAGTTGCAGGGCGGCGACATCAGGAAAGCGCGCGGCTGCGGGCCAGCCGGCATAGACGTAACCGAGCGCGCCCGGGATCGAGATCAGCACCGCGAGTGCGGACGAGGTCGCGACCGCCTGATGGATCGGCCGGCCGTAGAAGGTCATCAGCAGATTGGCGAACAGGCCGCCGCCGATGCCCATCAGCGTCGACAGCAGCCCGACGAAGAAGCCGTAGACGCGCATCAGAAAGCCTTTCGGCACGTCGTCGCCGAGCTTCCAGGTGTCGCGCGCCAAGAGCAGCCGCGCCGCCGCCGACCACGCCACCATCACGAACACGATCTTGAACAAGCGCTCCGGCGCGAAGCGCGCGGTGACGCTGCCGGCGGCGACGCCGATCAGGATCGGCAGCCACCAGCGCTTCAGGATCGTCATGTCGACGGCGCCGCGGCGATAGTGCGCACGGAACGAGCTCAGCGAGGTCGGGATGATGATCGCGAGCGAGGTACCGATGCAGAGCGGCATCCGCACTTCGAGCGGCACGCCGGCGAGACGGAAGCATTCGTAGAACACCGGCACCAGGATCGCGCCACCACCGATGCCGAACAGGCCGGCGAGAAAGCCCGACAGCGCGCCGACCGCGATCAGCAGCAGTGCAAGTTCGACAAGCTCGGCGACATCAAGTCCAGCCATCATCATTCCCGCCACTCAGGAGCCGTCTCTGCGGGCGCGATCGGCCAGCCACAATGCGACCAGGGCTGCCACCGGCGCAGCGCCCGCGATCATGGCAAGACGGAGTGGGGTCGCATGCGCCGCGCCCGACAACAGCAGCGCCAGGACATCGATTAGCAACCCGACGCACGAGAACACAAGCAGGTCGGCCGGATCGTCGGCGTCGGCCCGGCGGTGCGCCCTGCCGCGTTCGACGGAATCGGATCGGCTGGAAATCGAGGTCATGTCAGGCTCCTCACATCTCGGGCCGACAAGCTAGACCCTTCTGTTGAGCGGGAGTATCTATGCGTTTGAGCAGGCTCTCTTGCGAAAAGCGGAAGGATTGGGCTTGGACCAGCTTGCGGCGATGGCGGCGTTCGTCCGCGCGGTCGATAGCGGCAGCCTGTCGGCGGCGGCGCGCGCGCTGCCGAGCTCGCTGACCGCGGTGAGCCGGCAGATCAGCGCGCTGGAAGAGCATTTCGGCACCCGCCTGCTGCTGCGCACCACCCGCCAGCTCGCGCTGACCGATGACGGACGCATTCTCTACGAGCGAGCGAAAGCGATCCTCGGCGAGGTCAGAGAGATCGAGGCCGCGCTGTCACGCGATCCGCACCAGCCATCGGGGCGGATTCGCGTCAGCTCTCCGAGCCTGATCGGGCGGCTCGTCGTCGCGCCGTTGCTGGTCGAATTTCTGCGCTGCTATCCGGCGCTTTCCGTCGATCTGCTGCTGATCGATCGCGCCGTCGACATGGTCGAGGAGGACATCCATCTGGCTATACGGATCGGCCGCTTGCGCGATTCGCAGCTCGTCGCGCGCAAGCTCACCGACCTTCAGATGATCGTCTGCGCATCGCCGGATTATCTGGATCGACGCGGCGAGCCGCAGACACCGGCCGAGCTTTCGGCGCATGATTGCCTGGTGTTTTCCGATTCGCCTGGTAGCGCCGAGTGGCGCTTTGCCGACGGCACGAAGACGGGCCGCAAATTCCGCATATCCGGTCGGCTCTGGATGAATAGCCTCGACGCGCTCGTTGGTGCGGCGCGGGACGGCGCCGGCATCGTCCGCGTGCCGTCCTGGCAGGTGCAGTCCGATGTCGCGAGCGGCCGGCTCCGGCGCCTGTTGATCAAGCACGAGCCAGCCCCGACACCGCTGCATCTGATGCTTCAGCCGTCGCGCCTCGCGTCGCCTAAGATCAGGGCATTTGTCGATTATCTGGTGGAACAGTGGGACAAAATCGACGCCTTCCGGAGCCCACATTCGCGCGCCTGAGCGCACTCGAGCATTCTGCGGACGTTGATTCATTTCTTAGTTCACTAGATCTTGCATCTGGTATACCACGCTGCGGATCAACCAGAATTCGGCAAGTCTAACAATGAACTTCGGTTCGACCGAAGGCTATTTGGCCGTTGCGCGGGCTGATCCTAGTCCGTAAATAGAACTCCTCTACCGCGTTCCCCGATGGGCCGGCCGCGGTCCCTCACACCATAAAGCCCGCCGATGACCGCCAGGATCGAACGACCGCTTTCACCCCATTTGCAGACCTACCGGTGGACGCTGACGATGGCGCTGTCCATCGTCCACCGCGCCACGGGTCTGGCCCTCTATTTCGGCACCCTGCTGCTCGCCTGGTGGCTGATCGCAGCAGCCTCCGGCCCCTCGGCCTACGCCAATGTCCAGGCCTTCACCGGCAGCGCGATCGGCAAGCTGATCGTGTTCGGCTACACATGGGCGCTGATGCATCATCTGTGCAGCGGCATCCGGCATTTCGTCTGGGACCTCGGCTACGGCTTCAAGGCCAATGAGCGCGAAGCCCTGACCTGGGGCGCGCTGGTCGCAGGCATCGCGCTGACCGTGCTGATCTGGATCATTGCCTACGCCGTCGGAGGTGGACGATGAGCGGCCCCTCGATGCGCACGCCGCTGGAGCGCGTCCGCGGCCTCGGCTCCGCCCACACCGGCACCGGCGACTTCTGGCGCCAGCGCCTCACCGCGGTTGCGATGACGCTCTTGATCGTCCCCGTGATCGTCGTGGTGATCATGCTGATCGGCCGCAATCATGCCGGCGCGGCGCAGATCCTCGGCTCGATCCCGATCGCCATCATCCTGCTGCTCTTCATCGTCGCCAGCACCTGGCACATGAAGATCGGCATGCAGGTCGTGATCGAAGATTACATCCATAATGAGAAGCTGAAGATCGCCAGCGTGATGGCGAACAACTTCTTCTGCATCGCGGTCGCATTGGCCTCGATCTACGCAATCCTCAAATTGTCGTCGGGAGTTTGACCCATGGCCGGTGAAGGAAACGGCAAGGCCACCAACGGTGGCCCGGCCACGAACGGCAAGGCCTACCCGATCCAGGACCACACCTACGACGTCGTCGTGGTCGGCGCCGGCGGCGCGGGCCTGCGCGCCGTGGTCGGCTGCTCGGAAGCGGGCCTGCGCACGGCCTGCATCACCAAGGTATTCCCGACCCGCTCGCACACCGTTGCGGCGCAGGGCGGCATCTCGGCCTCGCTCGGCAACATGCACCAGGACGACTGGCGCTGGCACATGTACGACACCGTGAAGGGGTCGGACTGGCTCGGCGACCAGGACGCGATCGAATACATGGTGCGCAACGCGCCCGACGCGGTCTACGAACTCGAGCATTGGGGCGTGCCGTTCTCGCGCACCGAGGACGGCAAGATCTATCAGCGCCCGTTCGGCGGCATGACCATCGACTTCGGCAAGAGCCAGGCGCAGCGCACCTGCGCCGCCGCCGACCGCACTGGTCACGCCATGCTGCACACAATGTACGGCCAGTCGCTGCGCCATTCGGCGGAGTTCTTCATCGAATTCTTCGCCATCGACCTGATCATGGACGATCAGGGCGTCTGCCGCGGCGTGATCGCGCTCAAGCTCGACGACGGCACGCTGCATCGCTTCCGCGCCCAGACCACGATTCTCGCGACCGGCGGCTATGGCCGCGCCTATGCCTCCTGCACCTCGGCTCACACCTGCACCGGCGACGGCGGCGGCATGGTGCTGCGTGCCGGCTTGCCGCTGCAGGACATGGAGTTCGTCCAGTTCCATCCGACCGGCATCTACGGCTCGGGCTGCCTCGTCACCGAAGGCGCCCGCGGCGAAGGCGGCTATCTCGTCAATTCCGAAGGCGAGCGCTTCATGGAGCGCTACGCGCCGTCGGCCAAGGACCTCGCCTCGCGCGACGTCGTCTCGCGCGCGATGACGATCGAGATCCGCGAAGGCCGCGGCGTCGGCAAGAAGAAGGATCACATCTTCCTGCACCTCGATCACCTCGATCCGAAGGTGCTGCACGAGCGGCTGCCGGGCATCTCGGAATCGGCGAAGATCTTCGCCAATGTCGACGTCACCCGCGAGCCGATCCCGATCGTGCCGACCGTGCACTACAACATGGGCGGCATCGCAACGAATTATCACGCCGAGGTGCTGACCAAGCGCAATGGCGACGACAATTCGGTGGTGCCGGGCCTGATGGCGATCGGCGAAGCCGCCTGCGTCTCGGTGCATGGCGCCAACCGCCTCGGCTCCAACTCGCTGATCGACCTCGTGGTGTTCGGACGCGCTGCGGCGCTGCGCCTTGCCGACAAGCTGACGGCGAACGCCAAGCAGCCGGAGTTGCCGAGGGATTCCGCCGACCTCGCGCTCGGCCGGCTCGACCACTTCCGCCACGCCTCCGGCGGCACGCCGACCGCGAAGCTGCGCGACAGCATGCAGCATGTGATGCAGAACAATTGCGCGGTGTTCCGCACCGGCGAGGTGCTGAACGAAGGCCAGAACCTGATCCACAAGGTCTATGGCGGCGTCGGCGACATCTCGGTCTCGGACCGCTCGCTGGTGTGGAATTCCGACCTGATCGAGACGCTGGAATTCGACAATCTGATCGTGCAGGCGGTCGTGACGATGGATTCGGCCGCGAACCGCACCGAGAGCCGCGGCGCGCATGCGCGCGAGGACTTCCCGGACCGCAACGACAAGGACTGGATGAAGCACACGCTGACCTGGATCGATCCGGCCGGCAAGACCGCGATCGAGTACCGTCCAGTGCACAGCTACACGATGACCAATGACGTGCAGTACATCCCGCCGAAGGCGCGGGTCTACTGAGAACGAAGGCGCGCAAACATGGCTGAATTCGCACTTCCGAAGAATTCGAAGATTTCCGGCGGCAAGACCTGGCCGAAGCCGGCCGGCGCCACCGAGACGCGCGAATTCCGGGTGTATCGCTGGAACCCGGACGACGGCAAGAATCCGAGTGTCGACACCTATTATGTCGACACCCATGATTGCGGTCCGATGGTGCTCGACGGGCTGATCTGGATCAAGAACCACATCGACCCGACGCTGACCTTCCGCCGCTCCTGCCGCGAAGGCGTCTGCGGCTCCTGCGCGATGAACATCGACGGCCAGAACACGCTGGCCTGCACCAAGTCGATGCATGACGTCGGCGCGGGCGGCGCGGTGAAGGTCAATCCGCTACCGCACCAGCCGGTGGTCAAGGACCTGGTCCCCGACCTGACCAATTTCTACGCCCAGTATGCCTCGATCGAGCCGTGGCTGAAGACCACGACGCCGACGCCGCAGAAGGAGTGGAGGCAGAGCCACGAAGACCGCGAGAAGCTCGACGGGCTCTACGAATGCATCCTGTGCGCCTGCTGCTCGACCTCCTGCCCGAGCTACTGGTGGAACAGCGAACGCTTCCTCGGCCCCGCCGCACTGCTGCAAGCGACGCGCTGGGTCACCGACTCCCGCGATGAAGCGACCGGCGAGCGGCTCGACAATCTCGAGGACCCGTTCCGCCTCTATCGCTGCCACACCATCATGAACTGCGCCAAGGCGTGCCCGAAGGGCCTCAATCCCTCGGAAGCGATCGCCGAGCTCAAGTTCAAGCTGGTCGAACGCCAGATCTGATCCGACGCGACCGCGGCTGGCCTGTTCTCAGCGGCCAGCCGCCGCAGACCGGATCAGGATGTCGGCGCCGACCGCATCGACCCCCGGCTTGCGGAGGTCGAGCACGACGTCGACGATGCTGTGATCATCCGGATCCATCGTCATCGTGAAGCCGAGATCGCGGCACATCCCGATCATCGTGGTGTTCTCGGTCAGCACCTGGCCGGACAGGCGCTGCAATCCCTCCGACCGCGCATAGTGGATCAGGAGCTGCATCAGCGCCCAGCCAAGCCCTTTGCCCTTGAGATCGGACTGCAGCAGGATCGCGTATTCGGCGTTCTCGTACAGCGAGTCCGAATGCAGCCGGACCGCGCCCATCATCTCGCCTGAGTTCGGATCGAGCGCCACGAAGGCCATCGCGCGCGCATAATCGAGCTGGGTCAGGCGCGCGATGAAGGCGTGCGAGAATTCCTTCATCGCATGGAAGAAGCGCAGCCGGAGGTCTTCGGCGGTGACGCGCCGGAAGAAGGCCTCGACCATCGGCTCGTCCTCCGGCCGCATCGGCCGCACCGTGACGCGCGAGCCGTCGCGGAGCGCAAGCTCGCCCTCCCATTGCGACGGATAGGGCCGGACCGCGAGCCGGGTCTGGCCGGCAAACAGCCGCGTCGGCTTGCGGATCGCCACCCGCGCATCGAGCGCGAGCACGCCGCTCTCGTCCGCCAGCATCGGGTTGATGTCGAGCTCGGCAACTTCAGGGATATCGGCGGCCATCTGCGCCAGCTTGACCAGGGTGAGCGGCACCATGTCGGGCGGGACGGCGGGCACATCGCCATAGCCGCCGAGCAGTCGCGAGACGCGGGTACGTCCGACCAGCTCGCGCGCGAGATTCATGTCGACCGGCGGCAGCGCCAGCGCCTTGTCGTTGATCACCTCGACGGCGGGACCACCGCGGCCGAACACGATCACCGGACCGAAGGTCGGATCGTCGGCGATGCCGAGGATCAGTTCGCGTGCCGCGCGCCGCACGATCATCGGCTGGATCGTCACGCCCTGCAGGATGGCATCGGGCCGCGCGCTCCGCGCCCGCGCCATGACGGTCCGGGCGGCTTCAATGACGCTATCTTTGGTGCGCAGGTCGAGGATCACCCCGCCGACATCGGACGCGTGGCGGATGTCGCGCGAGAACACCCTGACCACGATCGCATGTCCCGCGGCCAGGAACGGCGCGGCCTTCGCGGCGGCGTCCTCCGCGCTGTCGGCGACAACAGTCGTCACGATCGGAATGCGATAGGCCTCGAACAGCGCGACGATCTCGGCCGGATCGAGCCAGCCGCGTCCCTCCGACAATGCGGTCATGACCACATGCCGCGCCGCCGCTGTCTCCGGCGTGAACACCGAGGCGACGCCGGGCGGGGTCGCGGCGAGCGCTGTGGAGGCCTCGCGGTAGCGCACCAGATACATGAAGGCGCGCACCGCATCGTCCTCGGTCGGGAAATGCGGGATTCGCGCCGCCTCGAAGATCGCGCCGGTGCGCTCGTCGGCGCCGACCCACGCTGCCAGCACCAGTGCGGCCACCGCACTTCGTTTGGTCCTGCGGTCGCGCACGCATTGCGCCACCGCTTCGGCAATCCCCACGGCCGGCGCCACCGCCGTCTCGACATTCGCGACCAGAACGGCGTCGCTGTTGGCGTCATCGAGCAACGCGTTGAGCGCCACCACGTAGCGGGCGGCATCCGCATCGCCCGCGATGTCGACGGGATTGGCGCATGACCAACCCGCCGGCAGCATCTGGTCGAGCCGCGCGATCGTCCCGTCGGTCAATGTCGCGGGCACGCCGCCGAGCTCGGCCAACCGGTCGGTCGCGAGAATGCCGAGCCCGCCGCCATTGGTCAGGATCGCCAGCCGGTTGCCGCGCGGCACGAAGCCGCGGCCGAGCAGCTCGGCGCAATCGAACAGCTGGCGCAGGTCGTAGACGCGCAGCATGCCGGCGCGGCGGAACGCGGCGTCATAGACCGCATCGGAGCCGGCCAGCGCGCCGGTATGGGTCGCGGCGGCCTTTGCGCCCGGCGCCATCCGTCCCGACTTGACGATGATGACCGGCTTCATCCGCGCGGCGGCGCGCGCCGCCGACATGAACTTGCGCGCGTCCATGACCGCCTCGAGGTAGATCAGGATCGCGCTGGTGTGATCGTCGAGCGCGAAATAATCCAGCAGGTCGGCGACGTCGACATCGAGCTGGTCGCCGATCGAGGCGATGCCGGAGAAGCCGAGCCGGCGCTCGGCCGCCCACTCGATCATCGCCGAGGCGACCGCACCCGACTGCGAGATCAGAGCGACGTGTCCATCGGAGGGCTGATGCGAGGCGAAGCTCGCATTGAGCTTGGCGCGCGGCACCATGACGCCGAGGCAATTCGGTCCGATCAGGCGCATGCCATAGCGCCGCGCCGTCTGCCCCGCGATCTCTGCCAGTGAACCCGCGCCGTGGCCGAGACCGGCCGACAGGATCGCCGCGCCGGCAACACCGGCGGCACCCGCCTCCGCCACGATCTCTGGAACCGCAGCCGCCGGTGCGCTGATCACGACGAGGTCCGGAACGAATGGCAGCGACTTCAGGTCCGGAACGGTCGGCGCGCCATCGACCTCGGCATAGTGCCGATTGACGACGCCGAGCTTGCCAGTGAAGCCGCTCGCCTTGATGTTTCGGAGCACCGCCGCGCCGAGCGACGACGGCCGCGGGCTGCCACCGATCACCGCGATGCTTCGAGGCGAAAATACCCGCTCCAGGCCGAACGTCGACATTGCGTGGTCTCGCAGGGAACACGCGGACGCGCGAGGCGTCCGCGCATGAACTCTACTTCGTCGTTCGGTCCATTGCACCCATCGCGCAGCGAGAGTCCAATCAATGCAGGCCGAGCGCCTGCGCCAAATTGAAGGTCAGGAAGCTCGCGACATAGGCCAGTGCGAGCATGTAGACGAACGTCACCACCATCCACTTCGCGCCGCCGGTCTCGCGGCGGATCACCGCGAGCGTCGAGGCGCATTGCGGGGCGAAGATGTACCAGACCAGCAGCGAGAGCGCGGTCGCCAGCGTCCATTTCTGCGCCAGCACCTGGCCGATCGCATCCGCCGCCTCCTTGCCGCCCTCGATCGAATAGACGGTGCCGAGTGCGGCGACCGCGACCTCGCGCGCCGCCATGCCCGGGATCAGCGCCACCGCGATCTGCCAGTTGAAGCCGATCGGCCGCAGCAGCGGCTCGAGCGCATGACCGATCATCGCCGCAAAGCTGTAATTGATCGCGGGCCCATCGGCGCCGGCCGGCGCCTGCGGGAACGAGGCCAGGAACCAGATCAGCACCATCATCGACAGGATCGTGGTGCCGGCGCGATACAGGAACATCTTGGCGCGGGTGAACACGCCGAGCGCGATGCTGCGCAGCCGCGGCACCTTGTAGTCGGGCAATTCCAGCATGAACGGCGCCGGCGCATGGTCGCGCCACAGGAAGAATTTCGCGATCGCCGACACCGTCAGCGCGCTGGTGATGCCGGCGGCATAGAGGCCGAACATCACGAGCCCCTGCAGATTGACGAAGCCCCACACCGTGGTCGCCGGGACAAAGGCCGAGATGATCAGCGTGTAGACCGGGATGCGCGCCGAGCAGGTCATCAGCGGCGCGATCAAAATCGTGGTCAGGCGGTCGCGCGGATTGTCGATCACCCGCGTCGCCATGATGCCGGGAATCGCGCAGGCGAAGCTCGACAGCAACGGAATGAAGGCGCGGCCATGCAGCCCGGCGCCGCCCATGATGCGGTCCATCAGGAACGCAGCGCGCGCCATGTAGCCGAAATCCTCCAGCAGCAGGATGAACAGGAAGATGATGATGATCTGCGGCAGGAACACGATGACGCTGCCGACGCCGGAGATCACGCCGTTTTGCAGGAAGCTCTGCAACAGGCTCCAGCTCTCCGGCAGCACGCCATGAATTAATTGCCCGAGCGCCGAGAAACTGTCCGACAGCAACTCCATCGCCGGCTGCGCCCAGCTGAACACGGCCTGGAACATCACGAACAGGATCACGGCGAGAACGAGAAGGCCCCAGACCGGATGCAGCACGACCGAATCTATCCGGCTGGTCAGCGTGTCGGGCTTGGCCGGCAGCGTGACCGCCGCGGCGATGATGCGGTCCGCCTCGCGCTGCGCCGCCTTGAGGTCGGCGATCGTCGGCGTCGTCCATTCGCTGGCCGCGGCCTCATGCGACCTCGCCAGGAATTCGTCGGTCCGCTTCAACAGCTCGTCGACACCGCCCTTGCGGACCGCGACCGCGGTCACGATCGGTAGCCCCAGCTCCTGCGACATCCGATCCAGATCGATCGTGACGCCGCGGCGCTTCGCGATATCGATCATGTTGAGCACGAGCATCATCGGCCGGCCGACGCGCTTCAGCTCGAGCACCAGCCGCAAGGTCAGCCGCAGATTGGTGGCGTCGGCGACGCAGAGCACGAGATCGGGCACCGCCTCGCCGTCGAACCGGCCGAGCACGATGTCGCGGGTGATCTCCTCGTCCGGGCTGCGGCCGCGCAGCGAATAGGTGCCGGGCAGGTCGAGCACCGTCACGCTGCGGCCCTCCGGCGTGACGAACCCGCCGGATTTGCGCTCGACCGTGACGCCCGGATAATTGGCGACCTTCTGGGTGCTGCCGGTCAGCCGGTTGAACAGCGACGTCTTGCCGGTGTTCGGGGCACCGACCAGCGCCAGACGCAGGGATGCAGCGGTCATTCGACGATCACAGCCATTCTACGATTACAGCCGTTCTACGATTACAGACATGGCTTCGCTCCGGCGCAGCGCGATCGTGATGTTGTCGACGCGCACCGCGATCGGGTCCCTCCGGATCGTGCCCTCATGCAGGATTTCCACGCGCGCGCCCTCGACAAATCCCATCTCGACCAGGCGCTGCTCGAGCTCCTGCGGAGACAGCGATGAGCCCGTCACGAGCGCATCGAGCCTGATGATCTTTCCGACAAAACCGCGATCCGCACGCCCGAGCCGGATGTCCTGTAAATTATCCTGGGTGGAGTTTGGATCGCCTGTCATGCGGCCTGTTTTTCAGCAGGTAGTCACAGGGTCAAGCATTTGCCCGTGAGAGGTTTTAGAACTCCTAAAAACAGCGCCCGGAAGCGCGATCCGGGTCGATTTTCCGCTTGACTGCCGGCTGCGTGCTAACGAGGCCGTGATGGCACCGCGCAACATCCACCCCGTGCCGCTCCGGAGGTGAGCCGGCTCCCAATTGATCGATCCGGGTTGGCCTCCGGTAACCTTGACCGGCGGCGGGATGGCGCCTGCGCCGCACGCCAGAGCGGGGATTCGCTTTCTCCGGCGCAACGGTTTGCGTTAAGGTCCGCAAGGAGCCGGAGCGCCCGTGCAGACCGCACACCGCAATTCGCTGAGACTGCTGCAATGGATGATGGCCGCGTCGCTGGCCCTTCCGCTGGCGCTGTTCATATTTGCTTCCGTGATGTCCTGGATCTCGACCAGCGAGGCCGCCGACCAGGAGATCCAGCGGACGCTCGACGTCACCCATGAGCACGCGCTCAAGGTGTTCGAGACCATCGACCGCAGCCTGGCCGAGGTCACCGAGGTCATCCGCGGCATGCGTGACGACGACATCGTCGTGCACAACAAGGACCTGCACCAGCGGCTGCGCCAGGTCGCCGAGGCGCTGCCCCAGGTGAAATCGGTCTGGGTGTTCGATTCCAATGGCCGCGCGCTGGTCAACAGCCTGATGTATCCAACCCCCGACATCGATTTCTCGGATCGGGACTACTTCCGAATCCATGTCCAGGGCGACTACGGCACCTATATCGGCGAAGTGCTGAAGCCGCGGCCGCCCTATCAGGGATCACGATTCTTCGGCGTCGGCCGGCGCCGCAACAATGAGGACGGCAGCTTTGCCGGCGTGATCCAGGCCTCGGTGCTTCCGGAATATTTCGAGAATTTCTATGCCCGGATCGGCCGCGAGCCCGGCAGCTTCCTGGCGCTGATCCGGGCCGACGGCACGGTGCTGGCGCACTACCCCGTCCTCGGCCACGAGGTCCGGTTCGAGCCCGGCGGCCCGCTCGGACAACAGCTCGTCGCCCATCCCGAAGCCGGCACCATGACCATCCAGTCTCCGGCGGACGGCATCGAGCGGCGCATGCGCTATCAGCGGCTGGCCGGATACCCGATCTATGTCAGCGCCGGCCTCGAAACCGAGGCCATCCGCTCGCGCTGGGTCTCGACCATAGCCCAGCACCTGATCTTCGGTATCCCGGCCACCGCGCTGCTGTTCGGCCTGCTCGCGCTCGCCTTCCGGCGAACCCAGCGCCTGCAGGAGGAGGCCAACCGGCGCATCGAAGCCGAGGAGGCGTTGCGGCATGGCCAGCGGCTCGAGGCGCTCGGCCAACTCACCGGCGGCGTCGCGCACGACTTCAACAATCTCCTCACCGTGATCCGCGCTTCGGTCGACATGTTGCGGCGGCCGGACCTGCCGGAGCCGCGGCGACAGCGCTACATCGACGCGATCTCCAACACCGTCAATCGCGCCGCCAAGCTGACCAATCAGCTGCTCGCGTTCGCGAGGCGGCAAGCCCTCAAACCCGAGGTGTTCGATGCCTCCCAGAACGTCCGCACCCTGAGCGAGATGATCGCAACCCTGATCGGCTCGCGGATCGAGATCACGGCGCAGGTGCCGGACGAGAGCTGCCTCGTCAACGCCGACGCCGGCCAGTTCGAGACCGCCATCATCAACATGGCGGTCAACGCGCGCGACGCCATGGACGGCGTCGGCCGGCTCACGATCGCGGTTCGCGCCGTCGACAAGCTGCCGTCCGCGACCAGCATGCCGCCGAGCCGGCAGGGCCACGTCGCGGTGTCGGTGGCCGACACCGGCGTCGGGATTCCGCAGGAGCTGTTCGGCCGCATCTTCGAGCCGTTCTACACCACCAAGGAGGTCGGTCACGGCACCGGCCTCGGCCTGTCGCAGGTGTTCGGCTTCGCCAAGCAGTCCGGCGGCGAGGTCACCGTCACCAGTGAAGTCGGCAAGGGTGCGACATTCACGCTGTATTTGCCGCGCGTCACCGGCGGGCACGGCGCGCAACCACGGCTCACCGAGGATGCACCGTCGGTCGACCGGACCAGCGCATCGGTCCTGATCGTCGAGGACAATGCCGAGGTCGGCAAGTTCGCCGCCGACACGTTGACGCAGCTCGGCTGCACCTGCGTGCTGGTCGAGAACGCCACCCACGCGCTGGAGGAGCTCGCAGTCGACCCCAGCAGGTTCGACCTGGTGTTCACCGATGTCGTGATGCCCGGCATGAGCGGCATCGAGCTCGCCGAGGAGATCCGCCGGCAGGGCCTCGACCTGCCGATCGTGCTCGCCTCCGGCTACAGCCAGGTGCTGTCGCAGCAAGGCAGCGGCGGCTTCGAGCTGCTGCAGAAGCCCTATTCCGCCGAACAGCTCGCGCGCGTGCTGCACAAGGCCGCGCGCTCGCGGAGGCTGCGGCGGGATCAGGCGCCGGCGGAGTGAATGAATCGCGTGCGCGTGCCGCCAATTCGCCGTCAGTGAAGATGCTCGCGGCCGGCCGCCGGAAACGGGATGGAACCGGCTGATTTCCCTGGCGTTGACGTGGCATGGGTAAAGCCGCGGCAAAATCCGGATCTGCGTGCAAGCAATCCTCGAGCAAGGCCGCACCGCGTCGGAAGGCAAGCGCAAAGCGAAGCGATTCTGGAAGCAAGGACCACGCGAAGACCGAAGCGGACGACAAGTCGGAACTTGTCGAGGTCGTCGCAGAAAACGGCGATCATGTCGAACCGCCGCCGCCGGAAGTCCTCGAACCCGATCCCGAATTATCGCCTGAAGAAGCCGAGGAGGCGCGCAAGGACTATTTGCTGACGCGGTTCTGGATCACCGCGCGCGGCTACTGGGGCCGCAATGGCGACCGGCTGGCGTGGCTGTTCACGATCGGCTTGCTGCTGCTGATCGTCGCCAATGTTGCCGTCCAGTACGGCATCAATGTCTGGAATCGCGCGATCTTCGATGCGATCGAGAAGCGCGACGCCGCCACTGTCTTTCACCTCACCGCGATCTTCTTCCGCTTGCGATCGGCAGCGTGCTGCTGGGCGTTGCCCAGGTATTCGGCCGCATGGCCATTCAGCGGCGCTGGCGCGCCTCGCTGACCAACACCGTCGTCACGCGCTGGCTGGCGAATGGCCGCTACTACCAGCTCAACCTCGTCGACGGCGATCACAAGAATCCGGAATACCGGATCGCGGAGGATCTGCGGATCGCAACCGATTCACCGGTCGACTTCATCGCCGGCGTAACGTCGGCGCTGCTCTCCGCCGTCACCTTCATCATCGTGCTGTGGACGATCGGCGGCGCGCTGACGCTGACGCTCGGCGGCACGTCCGTGACCGTCCCGGGCTTTCTTGTCGTCGCCGCGATCGTCTATGCCGCGATCGCGTCCGGCTCGATCATGGCGATCGGGCGCCGCTTCGCGCAGATTTCCGAGGACAAGAACCAGGCGGAGGCCGAATTCCGCTACGTCCTGACCAGGGTGCGCGAGAACGGAGAAAGCATCGCGCTGCTCGGCGGCGAGACCGAGGAGCGCGACGGCATCGACAGGACGTTCTCGAATGTGCTGCGGCAATGGGCGCGGCTCGCCGGTCAGCACATGCGCACGACGCTGGTGTCGCAGGGGTCGAGTCTGATTGCGCCGGTGGTACCGTTGCTGCTGTGCGCGCCGAAATTCCTCGACGGCAGCATGACGCTCGGCCAGGTGATGCAGGCGGCCTCCGCCTTCACCATCGTGCAGGCCGCGTTCGGCTGGCTGGTCGACAATTATCCGCGCCTCGCCGACTGGAACGCCTGCGCCCGCCGCATCGCGTCGCTGATGATGTCGCTCGACGGACTCGAACGCGCCGAGACCGGCGACGGCTTCGGCCGCATCAAGCGCGGCGAGACCGCGGGCGAGGCCATGCTGAGCCTCAACGACCTCTCCGTCACGCTCGACGACGGCACCGCCGTGGTCGGGGAAACCGAGGTCGTGATCGAGCCGGGCGAGCGGCTGCTGGTCGCCGGCGAATCCGGCACCGGCAAAAGCACGCTGGTGCGCGCCATCGCCGGGTTGTGGCCATGGGGCGGCGGCAGCGTCAGCCTGCACGCGGACCGCCGCCTGTTCATGCTGCCGCAAAAGCCTTACGTGCCGTCGGGCACGCCGCGGCGCGCCGTGGCCTATCCCGGCGCGGCGGAGGACTGGAGCGTCGAGGAGATCGGCGATGCCTTGCACAAGGTCGGCCTCGACCATCTCAAGGAGAAGATCGAGGAGGACGCGCCGTGGGACCAGACGCTGTCCGGCGGCGAGAAGCAGCGGCTCGCCTTTGCCCGCCTGCTGCTGCACAGTCCCGACATCGTGGTGCTCGACGAGGCGACCTCGGCGCTCGACGAGAAGAGCCAGGACAAGATGATGCAGATGGTGACGGCGGAATTGCCGAAGGCGACCATTGTCAGCGTCGCGCATCGCGTCGAGCTGGAGGCCTTTCATAGCCGCAAGATCGTGCTGGAGCGACGCAAGGGCGGCGCCAGGCTGGTCAGCGATGTCGATCTGATCCCGCGCAAGGGCAGGCGACGATTGCTCGGGAGCTTCCTGCGGCAGCGGCAGACCGGCAAGGCCGCATAACGGACGTTGGCGCTCCCGGCAAAACCGGCTATGCATGCCGCGCTTTCGATGAGGCCATGCGTGATACCCAGCAACGACATTTCGCCGGCGCCGTTCGGCGCCTTCGCGCCCAATGCGGCGCAGGCCACGATCATCCGGCTTGCGCATGGCTCGGGATTGAAGCGCGGCGCGTTCCGGCCCTGGCTGTCGCGGCTGGTCAATCTGTTCGGCGCGGGGCCGCTGGACGTCACCTATCAAGGCGCGTCGTTCCGCTTCTATCATCAGGCGAGCGCGACCGAGCGCGGCGCGCTGTTCAATCCCGATTACAATCTTGAAGAGCTCGCCTTCCTGCGGGCGCATGTCGGCGCTGGCGGCACCTTCGTCGATCTCGGCGCCAATGTCGGCACCTATGCGCTGGCGCTGGCGCGCGATGTCGGGCCCAATGGCAAGGTGATTGCGATCGAGCCGCATCCGGTGACGCATGCCCGGCTCAAGTTCAACACGCAGGCCTCCGGCTATAAGCAGGTGCGCCTGGTTGCGGCGGCGGCCGGCCCCGTCGACGGCGAGCTGATGATCGAGACCGACGGCGACAATCTGGGCGCCAGCCACATCGTCACCGGCACACCCACCGGCAAGGCGTTCAAGGTGCCGTCGCTGCGGCTGCAACGCATTCTCGATGAGGCCGGCGCCGAAAAGGTCGACGCGCTGAAGATCGACGTCGAGGGATTCGAGGATCGCGTACTCACCGGCTTCTTCCGCGACGCGCCGGAGCAGCTGTGGCCGCGCGCGGTCGTGATCGAGCATCTGTCAAAGGACGAATGGACCGACGACTGCATTGCGGACATGCACACGCGTGGTTACGTCGATCAGGGCCGGACGCGCAGCAACACGCTGCTGGTACGGGACTGAGCAAAGCGACCTCCCCTTTCCATGGGAAGGTGAAGCGAGAACGCGGATGCAAATTCATCACGACGAGGGAGGCGCGCGATGATCGACCATATCGGCTTTTCGGTCTCTGACTACGATCGCGCGAAGGCATTCTACCAGGCGGCGCTGGCGCCACTCGATTACGGTCTGATCATGGAAGTGCCCGCCGAGGTGACGGGGCATGCGCCTGCGGCGGGCTTCGGCGCCAACGGCAAGCCGGACTTCTGGATCGGCGGCGAAGGCGCGATGAACAAGCCGGTGCATATCGCGATCACCGCCAAGGACCGCGCTACCGTCGACGCCTTCTACAAGGCCGCGATGGCAGCCGGCGGTCGCGACAACGGCGCGCCCGGCATTCGCGCGCATTATCACCCGAACTATTACGGCGCGTTCGTGCTCGACCCCGACGGCCACAACATCGAGGCGGTCTGCCACACGCCTGGCTGAGGCGGAAACGCCAGGCTCTGCCAGGCGCGGGCAGGACATTCGGCGAATCACCGGCGCGCGGACCGTCGGGCCCGCCGCCTGCGACAGATCGCCCGCGCGGGCGATAAATCACCCTCGCGCCTCAGTTCCAGATCGATTGCGAATGTGTCGAAGCGTTTCTTCTGAATGTCCAGTGAACAAAGACACATGCAACCCGTTATAATGTCGAAATAAACTTCGTCGAAGATTCGGCGCTCGCCACAATCCGGCCTAACGGCTGGCAATTCATCGTCCTGCCGAATTGTTCGGCTTTCACGTTCTTTCCTTCCTGCCCAGACTTTCCGCCGGGGACTCCAAGACATGACAAAGCTTCGTCTCGTGCTGCTTGCCACGACTGCGCTGACGGTGATGCAGTTCGCCACCTCAGCGTCGCACGCCCAATCCTCGCCGCTGATCGTCGCACAGGCACAGCAGAAGGAAGAACTCGGACCGGACGGAAAGCCGAAGCCGCGGCCGGCACCAGGCGCGCCCGCACATCCGGCACCGCCGGCCGCAGCGCCTCATCCGCAGGCACCGCCTCCTGCAGCCGCGCCGCATCCGGCCCCGCCGCCGGCCGCAGCGCCCGCGCGCCCGACGCCACCCGCAGCACCTGCACGGCCCGAGCCGCCGGCCGCTGCACCCGCAAAGCCGACGCCGCCTCCGGCAGCCGCACCGCATCCGGCGCCCGCACGGCCTGAACCGCCTGCCGCGCGCCCGGCAACGCCGCCGCCGCCCGCGGCTGCGCCCGCCAAGCCTGCGACGCCGCCGCCACCCGCAGCAGCACCCGCGAAACCTGCGACGCCACCGCCGCCGGCGGCGGCCCCCGCTCATCCCACGCCGACCCCGCCGCCGCCTGCGGCTGCACCGCAACGGCCGGGCACGCCGCCGACGCCAGCGCCAGGGGCCGCGCGCACACCGCCGGCTCCCGCGCCGGGCGCCGCCGCGCCGGCAGCACCGGGTGCCGCCCCCGCAGCACGCCCCGGCACCCCGCCCGCGGCCGCAACGCCTGCACCGGCCGCAACGCCGGCGCCGGGAGCTCCGACGACGGCGCCGGCCGAACGCCGGCCTGGCGATCGTCCGGGTGGTGAACGTGGTGAACGTCCTGGCGGTGCCAAGCAACCGCCGGGCACACCGCCCGCCGCGACATCGCCGGCAACACCGAGCACGGCACCGACAGCACCGGGTGCCGCTCCCGCGGCACGCCCCGTCACGCCGCCTGCGGCCGCAACGCCAACGCCGGCCGCCCCCGCAACGCCGGGCGCCGCAACTCCGGCCCCGGGTCAGCAGGGACGTCCGGCCACGACACCTGGAACGCCTGCGGCACCTGGAGCAGCGATGGGCGCGCCCGGCGCGGCACCGGCTCCGGCCCAGCAGGCACGCCCGGGCGCTGCGCCGGGCCTAACGCCGGCCCAGGGCGCCGCCATGGGCGCGCCGGCACCGTCGGTCGTTCCCGGCTCGGCAGCCGCAACGCCGCCGCCCGGCCGCGCGCAATACACGCCGCCGACGGTCGCGCCGGCGTTCCGGGCCGCGCCTGCCGTCGCAGCGCCGCTGCCGCCGCCGCCGCGGCATGACAACATCAAGCCGCTCGCGATCGGCGCCGCGGTCGGGGCCGGCGTGGTCGCCGGCGCCATCATCGGCGGCTCGATCGCCGAGCTGCACAACCAGCGGCAGGAGGTCGTCGAAGGCGGCCGCACCATCTACACCGAGCCGGACCGCGTCATCATCCGCGATCCGGGCGGGCAGGCCTATGTGCGGGGCGACGACGTCTATCGCTTCCGCTATGGCGCACGCGACATCCGCACCGAGACGATCGGCGGCGAGACCCGCACCGTCGTGGTGCGCCCCGACGGCAGCGAGATCATCACGGTGGTCGGGTCGGACGGCCAGATGCTGCGCCGTATCCGCAGGGATCCCGGCGGGCGCGAGCTCGTCATCATCGACAACAGCTATCGCGATCCGCGTGCGGTCGGCGGCTTCTATGTCGACGTGCCGCCGCCGGTGGTCAACATTCCCTATGATCGCTACATCGTCGACGCGCAGGAGGCGTCACCGGACGTGATCTACGAGACCATGGAGGCACCGCCGGTGCAGCGGATCGATCGGCGCTACTCGCTCGAAGAGATCCGCTACAGCCCCAATGTCCGCATGCAGATGCCGAGCATCGACGTCAACACGATCAACTTCGACTCGGGATCGTGGACCATTCCGCCGGACCAGGCGGCGAGGCTGCAGGTGATCGCCGACGGCCTCAACCGGGCCATCCAGCGCAATCCGCGCGAGGTGTTCCTGATCGAAGGCCATACGGATGCGACCGGCAACGACACCGACAATCTGTCGCTGTCCGACCGCCGCGCGCAGTCTGCCGCCGAGTTGCTGACGCAGCAGTTCGGCGTGCCGGCGGAAAACCTGACCTCGCAGGGCTACGGCTCGCAATATCTGAAGGAGCAGACCGACGGACCGAGCCGCATCAACCGGCGCGTCACCGTCCGCCGCATCACCCCGCTGCTCAACGGCGGCACCGCCTCCGCCGCTCCGCCGCGCTGAGCCGGCGAGACATCGGAAGACGAAATGGCCGGGAGCGATCCCGGCCATTTTTGTTTCTTCTCCTTCCCCCTGGAAGGGGGAAGGTCGGGATGGGGGTCCAGCCGCAGAGACGGTGTCTGCGGAGAGAGCAGATCCCCACCCGCTTTGCTCTGGCGAGCAAAGCGACCTCCCCTTTTCAAGGGGATGTTGGACAAGCGTCGTCGCTGACACCAAACCTCCAACAGCAACCCTCGCTCGTCATTTCCCCGCACCCAATCCCAGCGCCTCGACCATCACGCGAAACACCTCGGTGTTGTCCATCGAGCCGTGAACGCGCTCGCTGCCCGGCCCGGTCGCGGTGAGGATGACGTCCTCGCCGGAATGCACGCTGGCGCCGATCATCGCCGGCAGATTGCCGAAGCGCAGCACGACGCCGGGCACGTCCTTGTACTTGTCGTTGGCCTTGAAGGTGTCGGGCTGGTCGCCCTTCACGGTCGGCTCGTTCGGATCGTCGAGCTTCGGGCGGAACGTCTCGTAGTGGTCCGGCAGGCTGGCCGAGAAGATCGCAAGCCGCCTGGAGACATCGACGCGTGACGGATAGCCCTCCGCATCCGCCGCCGGGTAATTCGGGAAGCCGGCCTTCTCATAGACGCCGACGCGCTCGCGCAGCGGCACGTTGGGCGACGCAGTCATGTCGTCATTGATGGTGCCGACCAGGCTGTTCGGATGGTTGTGATCGGCCACGACCAGAAACAACGTGTCATCGTTGCGCGCTTTCGCCCAGTCCTTTGCCAGCCGCACCGCATTGTCGAGCATGATGGTATCGTAGACCGCGCGCTCCATGTCGAGCAGATGGGCGTATTTGTCGATCAGGCCGGACTCGACCATCAGGAAGAAGCCGGGCTCGTGCTTCGACAGCACCGTGAGCGCAGCCTGGACCTGCTCGGTCAAATCGGGCTGCTCGGGGAATTTCTTGACGCCACCACCCTTGAGGAATTTGCGGTCGAGCGCGCCGTCCATGTTGCCGGGCGCGAACAGGCCGAGCAATTGCCGGGTCTCCGGCTTCGCGGCCAGCGCGTTCAGCTCGCTCGCGGTGGTCGCGACCGGATAGCCGGCGTCGCGGAAGCGCGCGAGATAATCGACATCGTCCCTGCGTTTCGATCCCGCCGCGGACTGCGGCAGGAAGTTCGCGGAGCCGCCGCCCATCAGCACGTCGGGCCTGGCATCGAAATATTGCGCGACGATCGCATCATAGGCGGCGCGGCGGCGGGTGTGCGCAACCATCGCCGCCGGCGTCGCGTCCTCGACCTCGGTGTTGGTGACGATGCCGACGGCGAGGCCCGCCCGCTTCGCGAGGCTCGCAATGGTCTCGACCCTGGGATCGTCGAGCGGATCGGGCGTTCGATCGGCATAGACGCCGAGCGCATTGACCGCGGCCTTGTGGCCGGTGGCGTAGGCGCTCGCGGCATTCGCCGAATCGGTGATGATCGAATCCGAGCCTGCGGTCGCCACCAGCGCCATCTGCGGCATGTCGTCGATCGCGAGCTTGCCGCGGCTCTTACCTTCAGCGATTCCCTTCGAGAGGATTCGGGCGGCGACGCGGTGCGCCGGCGACATCCCGTCGCCGATGAACAGGATCACGTTCTTCGCCTTGCGCGGCCCGGTGTCGTAGACGGTCCAGGTCACCGCGCGGCTCTGCGCGCCGTCGCTGACCTCGACGGTTACAGGGCCGGGTTTGGCGAGCGAGACATCGCGCAACAGCAATGCCGACTGGTCCCGGCCGGCCTCGCGCGCGGTGAAGATGCCGGACTGGCCGAACACCGCGGCATGATCCATGCCGTTCAGCGTGACTTTGAGCTTGGCCTGATCGACCACGCCGGGAAGCTCGACCTTGAAGTCGAATTTCGACCCCGCGAGGATATCGGCGCGATCGATCGGATAGATGGTCTGCGCGAGTGCCGGCACCGCCGACAACAGCAGGGTGACGGCCACGCCGGTTACTTGCTTGATCATGATCGATGCTCCGCCCCTCGCGCACGATGCGCAGGGGGCGGAGGCTAGTGGCGACGGATGACGCCGCAATGAGGCGGCGCCGGGACGTATTGCCGCAAGGGCGTCAGCGCGCCATCTGCTGCGGATCGTAGAAGAAGCGCTCCTCGACCAGTTCCTCGCCGCGCCAGGTCTGCCAGGCGACCTCCTCCATGCTGCGGACCTTGCCGTCCTTGCCGGTGAACTCGAACCGCCAGCAGATCGCCGAATGATCGCCGTCGAGCAGCAGCGGCCCGAGCCGCGTGGTTTTGACGCCGGAGACCGCGGCCAGCACCGCCGCCTCACGCGCCGCCAGCGCCTCGCGGCCGACGCGCCATTCGCCGTCGTTCTCCTGAGTGCGGGCATCGGTCGAGTAAAAGTTCCTGATCGCGCCAACATGATTGTTGGATTCGACCGTGTCAGCGAAGGCTTGCAGCGTCTTGAGCGAGGGCATGGGCACTCTCCATTTACCGACTAATGGTCGATATTTATCGACTGGCAGTCGGTAAGTCAACTGGCGCCGCTGCGGAACCTGGGCTAGAGATGCGGGATGGCAACCCAGGCCGAACGGCGCGAGAAAACCAGAGCTGCGATCGTCAAGGCGGCGCGGCGCATCTTTGGCGAGCGCGGCTTTGCGGCGACGACGATGGACGACATCGCCACCGGAGCGCGCGTCGCCAAGGGCGCGGTCTATCATCACTTCGCGACCAAGGAGGCGGTGTTCGCGGCGGTGTTCGAGCAGGTGTCGATCGACCTCGTCGCCGATCTCGACCGCATCTCGCGCGCCGAGAACGATCCGCTCGCCGCGATGGCGGCGGGCACGCAGGGCTATTTCGCGGCGTGCTCGAAGGGCCCGACCGGCCAGATCATCCTGCGCGATGGCCCGGCCGTGCTCGGCTGGGAGCGCTGGCGCGAGATCGACGCCAAGCATTTCGGTGGCAAATTCCCGCGCGCGCTGGCGGCTGCGATGGACGCCGGCGTGATCGCGCAGCAGCCGATCGAGCCCCTGGCGCGGCTGCTGCTCGGCGCGGTGACGGAGGCCGCGGTCGCGGTGTCAGCGGGACCCGACATCGGCAAGACCGGCACCGATTATGCGCGCGCGTTCCGCTCGCTCTTGGATGCGCTGAGGGTGAAGTGAAGTTGTTTTGGCAAGCTAAGCTTGCCCTATGCCCGTCACCCTGAGGAGCGCGCCTGCGCGCGTCTCGAAGGGTCGACGGCCACTAGCCGGGCCGCGCATCCTTCGAGGCTCGCAAGCGCTCGCACCTCAGGATGACGGGGATGGACTGCTGCGCTTGCCCGCGACGACAGCGAGTTTGCGGCGCGCTTCGCGCCCGCCTCAGTCCTTGTCGTTCTCGAGCTGGAAGATCTGCGAGCCTTCGCCGCTCGAGATGAGGCCGGTCTTGTTGTAGAGGCCGAGCTTGGCGCGGGTGTCGGCGATATCGAGGTTGCGCATGGTCAGCTGGCCGATGCGGTCGGCCGGCGTGAAGGCGGCGTCCTCGACCTTCTCCATGCTGAGCCGCTCCGGCGCATAGGTCAGGTTCGGGCTCTCGGTGTTCAGGATCGAGTAGTCATTGCCGCGGCGCAGCTCGAGCGTCACCTCGCCGGAGACGGCACGCGCCACCCAGCGCTGCGCGGTCTCGCGCAGCATCAGCGCCTGCGAATCGAACCAGCGGCCCTGATACAGCAGGCGGCCGAGCCGCATGCCGCTGATGCGGTACTGCTCGATCGTATCCTCATTGTGGATGCCGGTGACCAGTCGCTCATAGGCGATGTGCAAGAGCGCCATGCCCGGCGCCTCGTAGATGCCGCGGCTCTTGGCTTCGATGATGCGGTTCTCGATCTGATCGCTCATGCCGAGGCCGTGGCGCCCGCCGATCGCATTGGCCTCCAGGAACAGCGCGACCGGATCGGCGAACGTCTTGCCGTTCAGCGCAACCGGCTGGCCTTCCTCGAACCGCACCACGACCTTCTCGGCCTTGACATCGCAGTCGGCGCGCCAGAACGGCACGCCCATGATCGGGTTGACGATGGTGATGCCGCTCGCAAGGCTCTCGAGATCCTTGGCCTCATGCGTCGCACCGAGCAAATTGCTGTCGGTCGAATAGGCCTTCTCCGCGCTCATCTTGTAGGCGAAGCCCTGCGCGGTCATGAATGCCGACATCTCGGCGCGGCCGCCGAGCTCGTCGATGAACTGCTGGTCGAGCCACGGCTTGTAGATCCGCAGCGACGGATTGGTCAGCAGGCCATAGCGGTAGAAGCGCTCGATGTCGTTGCCCTTGAAGGTCGAGCCGTCGCCCCAGATGTTGACGCCGTCCTCCTGCATCGCCGCGACCAGCATGGTGCCGGTGACCGCGCGGCCGAGCGGCGTGGTGTTGAAATAGGTGATGCCGCCGGTCGAGATGTGGAACGCGCCGGACTGGATCGCGGCGATGCCCTCATGGACCAGCTGGGTGCGGCAATCGACCAGGCGGGCCTTCTCGGCGCCGAAATCCATCGCCTTGCGCGGGATCGCGTCGTAGTCGGCCTCGTCGGGCTGGCCGAGATTGGCGGTATAGGCAAAGACCTTGGCGCCCTTCAGCTTCATCCAGAGCAGCGCCGCTGACGTATCGAGCCCGCCCGAGAACGCGATGCCGACTTTTTCGCCAGTGGGCAGGCTTTTCAGAATCGTACTCATGGGACGGTCCAATCGGTCGCAATGGATGAGGTTTGACGAGGCCGAATATCAAATTTCCGAAGGCGGGGCACCCCTTTAATCGGGCCCCATATCAAGCCTCGGGCTGGCTGGACTGCGCCCGTCCACCCCGGCGCCAGCGCTGCACCCACCGGTAGCCGGGCATCGCAAGCCGCGTCAGCGCGGCATCGACCTGGGCGTCGGTCAGCCGGGTCGCCGCCCAGCGGTAGATCAGGGCGTAAAACAGCCAGACCGTGAAGAACGACACCAGGCCGGCGATCGCGACGTCGGTAAAGAAGTGGCCGCCAAAGGCCATTCGAAGCCCGCTGGTGACAATGCCGAACACGGTCGCCCCGGCAAAGGCCAGCGGCCGCCACGCGGGCGGCGTCAGCGCCGCCGGCGCATAGGTCCAGAACGCGGTGGCGCCCTCGCCCGAGAAGAACGAGCAGTTGCGCGGGCAGCCGCCGCGCGGGTCCCACCACGGCATGAATTGCAGGTCGCCGCCGAACTGCGTCACGAACACCGGCCGCGGCCTGCCCCAATAGTTCTTGAAGGTGAAGTTGGTCAGCACGCCGGCCGACAGCAGCATCGTGGTGAGCAGGAACACCGCGGCGCGGCCGGACATCAGCATCGGCCGATCCGGCCGGATGAATTTCCAGACGATGGTCACGATCGCCGGCAGCACCAGCGCCCAGGCGATCCACATCGCCGCATCGCGCGCGAACTGCGCCACCGCGTCGAGCTTCACGGGAAAGGACTTTTCCGCGGCGTCGTAGAACAAAGCTGCCAGCTTCAGGTCGAGCTCGGGATAGAGCCCGAACAGGATGCCGACGATGAGCGCCAGCGCCAGCGCGATGAAAAGTCCGGTCCGGTTCATGGCGCGCGGTTTAGCCGAGGCGGGAGGGCATGAAAAGTGCGAGGACGTCGCTTACCCTCCCCTGGAGGGGGAGGGTCGGCTCGCGTTGAGCGGAGCGAAATGTGAGCCGGGGTGGGGTGATCTCTCCACACGGGCAGCGTTTGCGCGGGCAGACTGTCACCCCACCTCGGTTCGTATTGCGCTTCGCTTCATGCGAACCGATCCTCCCCCTCCAGGGGAGGATGAGATTGCCGATCACGGCCGCGGCGATTGCGACGGCAATGGCGGGGGCGGCGGCAAGGGGCGCGGCGGCTCGCGCCAGGCGCCGGCGCTGCGGCCGGCGATCAGCCAGTAGACCAGCCCGGCGACGATGCCGGCGCCGGTCATGATCTCCATGTGCCGGCGCACGATGCCGTGGAACTGCATCGTATTGGGGTCGAACGGGATCAGGCCGAGATAGCAGACAGCGCCGACGATCGCGCCGCCGACCGCATAGGCCAGCACGCTCCTGATGAAAAAGGCCTCGGTGATCAGCACCACGATCAGCGCCGGCAGCAGCGCAAAGCCTGATATGAAGATGAAGCCGAAGCCGAGCACGATGTTGACCGCGCTCTGGTCGATCTGCCCGCCGAAATCAGAGATCTCGGGATACAGCACCGCGACGACCACGATGATGCCCGCAACGAAGCAGGCCATCAGGAAGCCGAATGCGATAACGAACAGGCGGCCGATCAGGGCCATGCTACGGGCTCCCCGTCATTGCGAGCGGAGCGAAGCAATCCATCTCTCAGCTTGCGGAGGCATGGATTGCTTCGTCGCTTCGCTCCTCGCAATGACGGATTGCATGGAGAGTGGCACTTCTCAATCCGTCATCGCCATCGCGCGCAGCGCCTGGCGCTCGCGGGCCGAGAGCTTTTCGGTCTCCGACTTGAGCTGGCCGCAGGCGGCGAGGATGTCGCGGCCGCGCGGCGTGCGCACCGGCGAGGAATAGCCGGCGTTGAAGATGTATTCGGAGAACTTTTCGATCTGCTCCCAGTCCGAGCACTCGTAGGCCGTGCCCGGCCACGGATTGAACGGGATCAGGTTGATCTTCGCCGGAATGCCCTTGAGCAGCTTCACCAAGAGCTTGGCGTCCTCGAGCGAATCGTTGACGCCCTTGAGCATCACATACTCGAAGGTGATGCGCCGCGCATTGGAGGCGCCGGGATAATCGCGGCAGGCCTGCAGCAGCTCCTTGATCGGATATTTGCGGTTCAGCGGCACCAGCTCGTTGCGCAATTCGTCGCGCACCGCATGCAGCGAGATCGCGAGCATCACGCCGATCTCGTCGCCGGTGCGCTGGATGTTCGGCACCACGCCCGAGGTCGACAGCGTGATGCGGCGGCGGGAAATGCCGATGCCCTCATTGTCGCCGACGATCAACAGCGCGTCGCGCACCGCGTCGAAATTGTACAACGGCTCGCCCATCCCCATCATCACGATGTTGGTGACGCGCCGCGTGCCGTCCTCGCGATCGGCCCAGTCGTTGAGCCGGTCGCGCGCCACCATCACCTGGCCGACGATCTCGCCGGCGGTGAGGTTGCGCACCAGCCGCTGCGTACCGGTGTGGCAGAATGAGCAGTTCAGCGTGCAGCCGACCTGCGAGGAGACACACAGCGTGCCGCGATCGGTCTCCGGGATGTAGACGCACTCGACCTCGTGCGCCCGCTCGACCTTGTCGCCGCTCGGCAGCCGCAGCAGCCATTTGCGGGTGCCGTCATTGGAGATCTGCTCGGCGACCACTTCGGGACGGTCGACGGTAAAATGCTTCTCGAGCTCGGCGCGCATGTCCTTCGAGACGTTGGTCATCTCGGCAAAGCTCTTGGCGCCGCGGAAATACATCCAGTTCCAGAGCTGCTGGGTGCGCATCTTGCGCTGGCCGGCCTGCACCCCGATTTCGCCCAGGCGATCTGATATCTCGGCGCGCGACAGCCCGATCAGCGACGGCTTGGCCGGCGGCACATAGGTCTCGAGCGGAACCTTTTCGACCAGCGTATTGGCGCCGGTCGCGGCATGGGTGGTCTGGGTGTCGGTCATGAAACCTCAAATAGGCCTTCCAGCCGGTGCTGGAAAGCCACCAAATACCTCGAATTTACGTCACTCAGGCGATCTTGACGTTCTAGCGCCGGCAGTCCTGGCCCAGCCGGTCGAGCGCCTGCGCCAGGCCCTTTAGCGAGAAAGTATCCGTCGTCTCGGTGCCTTTCGCCGAGACGGCCTTTACCGTCAGCTCGGCCGATTTGCGCATGGCTTCCACCATCCGCTCCTCCTCGGCAGCATTCTTGATCCAGAGGCCGTCGCCCTGGGTGTACATCGCATAGGTACCGCCGCCGACCTGGAGCGTCGATTCCGAGCCCGGCTTCACGGTATAGCCGATCATGATCGAGACTTCGTTGACGACCTTCTCCGCCGGACGGGTGGAGATGAAGGCATAAGCCGGATCACGCGGCCGATTGGCCGGATTGGTCTTCGACGACGCCGGCTTGGCGAGCGCAAAGCACACCTTCTTGCCGTTGGGCGATGCCGTGTACGCGCCCCAGGTGCCGAATTGGCCGATCAGCGTCGGCTCCGCGCCGCCGGCCGCAGCCGCGGCGGCCGAAGGCGCCGGCTTGGCCGCTTCCTTTTTGGGCGCAGCCTGCGTCGGTGCAAGGGAGATGATCCCGCACAGGACACAAGCCGCCAGTGATGTCAGAATCTGCTGCACGGCCAACTGGTTCCCCCATCATTGTGACTGCAAGATGGCCCGGCGATTCCCCCTCCGCCGGCCCGGATGGATAACCGGGAAACGCCTTTTTGGGAAGGCAGTTAGGCCGAAAGACGAACACCAATCATGGCCGCATCACGCATCATGACTCGATGATCGCTTGCTAGGCTTTGGCACGCGCGGCACGCTGGCTCTCCCACTGCGCATCGGTCCATTGCAGCAGGTCCTCGGCACCGGAACTGCGCAAGTGCGAGCCGCCATCCTGCACCACCATCTCGCCGTTGATGTAGCCGGCCTGATCGGAGATCAGGAAGGTCGCGAGATCAGCGAGTTCGGAATGTTCGCCGGCGCGGCCGAGCGGATTGCGATGCGACCAGGTCTCGCCGCGCCCTTCGGGACGCAACTGTCCGGTCGCGCCTGCGGTCGGGAACGCGCCGGGCGCGATCGCGACAGTGCGGATGCCCTTCGGTCCCCATTCCACGGCAAGGCTCTTGGTCATCGCCAGCACCGCGGTCTTGGCCATCGAGGACGGCACGGTGAAGGCGCGGCCGGTGATGGTCGAGGTCGACAGGATCGAGAGCACCACGCCCTTGTGCTTGCCTTCGATCCAGCGGCGGCCGGCGGCGAGCGTGCAGTACATCGTGCCATGCAGTGTCGGCGCGAGGATCGCGTCCGCCGCACGGAATGACAAATGTTCGCTCTGCGCAATAAAGGTTGCGGCAGCATTGTTGACGAGTACGTCGATCGGCGCGTCCTGCCAGACCTGATCCATCATCGCCTCGACCGCCGCGCCGTCGCGGATATCGCAGCGCGCGGTGGAGACCTTGGCGCCGAGCTCGCTGCGGAATTTCGCGGCGGTTTCCTCCAGCAGGCCCTCGCGTCGCCCGCAGATGATCAGTTCGGCGCCGAGTTCGGCGAAGCGGCGGCCCATCGCCGCGCCAAGACCGGAGCCACCGCCGGTGATCAGGATGCGTTTTTTCGCTAGCAGGCCTTTTTCAAACATAGTTTGATCCCTCCGCTTTGTATTGTCGCTCCGCCGCAAATCCGGCATGAAGCTTGTAGTCCAAGATCTTGCAGCTCTTTCTGCGTCCGAAACTCAGGTGTGTCCATGAAAGCCATCCTCTGCTCGCAATACTGTCAACCCGACGATCTCGTGCTGGCTGACGTGCCCGATCCGGTGGCGGGTCCCGGCGAAGCCGTGATCGCGATCAAGGCGGCGGCGCTGAATTTCTTCGACATCCTGATGATCCAGGGCAAATACCAGATCAAGCCGCCGTTCCCGTTCTCGCCGGCCGCAGAAGTCGCCGGTGTGATCGAAAGCGTCGGCGCCGGCGTCACCGATCTGAAGGTCGGCGATCGCGTCGTCGCGTCATGCGGCCACAACGGCGCGCGCGACAAGATCGCGCTCCCTGCGAATTCGATCGTGAAGATTCCCGACAATCTCGATTACGACCGCGCCGCCGGCATCATCATCATCTACGGCACCGCGCTGCATGCACTGGAAGATCGCGCGAGCCCGAAGCCGGGCGAGACGCTCGCGGTGCTCGGCGCTGCCGGCGGCACCGGCCTTGCCGCGTGCGAACTCGGTAAGCTGATGGGGCTGAAGGTGATCGCCTGCGCGTCGTCGGACGAGAAGCTCGCTTTCGCCAAGCAGCACGGCGCCGAGCTGACGCTGAATTATGCCAAGGAAGATCTCAAGGAAGGGCTGCGCAGGCTGACGGACGGCAAGGGCGCCGACATCGTGTTCGATCCGGTCGGCGGCTCCTACGCCGAGGCCGCGCTGCGCTCGACCGCATGGGAAGGCCGCTTCCTGGTGATCGGCTTTGCCGCCGGCGACATTCCGAAAATTCCGCTCAACCTCGCGCTGCTGAAGGGCTGCGATATCAGAGGTGTGTTCTGGGGTGCGTGGGCGCGGCAGAATCCGGACAAGAACCGCAAGAACCTCGAGAAGCTCGTGCAGTGGACCGCGGAAGGCAAGATCTCCTCGCATGTCGACCGCACCTTCCCGCTGTCGCAGACCGCGGAAGCCCTCAAGGTGCTCGCCGGCCGCAAGGCGATGGGCAAGGTGATCCTGCATCCGGGCAGCTGAGCTACCGCGACGCTCACTTTCCTTAACCTCCCCTTGAAAAGGGGAGGTCGCTTTGCTCGCCAGAGCGAAGCGGGTGGGGTCTGGTCTCTCCGCATAGAGCATCGTCCGCGGCTGACCCCATCCCGACCTTCTCCCTTTCAGGGGAAAGAAGGGAGGCCTGTAGCCCGGATGGAGCGCAGCGAAATCCGGGACGATCCATCAATCGCGCGAGACTGCCCCGGATTGCGCTGCGCTCCATCCGGGCTACGACGCTACGCTGCCAACGCCGACGCCGGTTTCAACGTGGAGAAAGTTCGCGTTTACCGTGCGACCATATTTCGTTGAATTAGGCACTTCTGCCGCAATCCAAGCACAACAAATCCAAATTCGCGCCGCTCTGGGCCGTTTTTTGGGCCCAATCGCCATGCGATCTTCGGTCCGGGCGCTCGGGGACCCCAATAATCAATAACAACCAGACACCAGAGATGCCCATCGTTGCATTGAGTAGCGGGGAAGCATCAAATGGTGGACAAATCAACGCGGCCGCAATCTGGCGAGCCGCCGAGCAGCGCGGTCAGCGCAGACATCAACGATCCCGGATTTTCCGTTTATCGCTACAGGCGATCGCGTCATCGCGATCCGGACATTGGCGCGGACGAGCCCGTTCCGCTGTTCCTGTCAAATCCGGCAAACGAGGCTAATCCGGCGAACCAAACCGACTTCGAAGCCCAACCGGACCGGCCGGTCGGGATTTCGAGAGCTGCGCGGATCGGCATCAGCCTTGGTGCGGCGACCGCGCTCGCGGCGGTCGTCGCGCTGTTGTTCGTCGGCAGCGCGCGCGAAGCGATCCTGAGCGCCAAGGCCGCACTGATCGCCGTTTCGCCGGTCGAGGCCCGCGCAGAGATCACGGAGGCGGTTCGCCGCGTGACCACGAAGGTTGCGGAGGTGACGGAGGTCGCGGATCCGACCGAGGAATCGAGCGCCATCGCAAGCCCGCCGTCGCGCGAGCGGATCGCAGCAGCCTATCAGGAAGCGATCAAGGGCCAGGTCGTGGCGCGAGAAGCGCCGGCGGTTGCGCCGATCGAGCCACCGCCGCCGCCGGCACCGCCCGCGCGACGCCTCGATCCGGATGACGTTGCGGCGCTTCTCAAGCGGGCCAACGGCCTGCTTGCGATCGGCGACATCTTATCGGCGCGGCTACTGCTCGAGCGGGCCGCGGACGCGCAGGATGCGGATGCAGCGCTGCTGCTGGCGCGCACCTACGATCCCGACGTACTCGGGGCATTGGACAAGCGCAGCATCACGCCTGATCCGGAGATGGCACGCCACTGGTATCGCAAGGCTGCCGGCCTCGGCTCGCAGCCCGCGCAGCAGCGTCTCGCGCAGATCCAGAATTAAGCTCATTCAGAGGGGCACATGCGACGTTTGTTTGGATTGTTCTTATTCACTACGATGATGATTTGCAGCCCCGCGGCACGAGCTGAGCAGACCGAACTAGACCCCGCCAAGGTCAGCGACAGCCTGAAGGCGATCTTCCAGTTCGGCTCCGCAAAGACCAAGCAGAGCCTGAACGCCAATACGGTCACGCTGATCTCGGGCACGATCGGCGGCACTTATGTTCAGTTCGGCGCCGACCTCGCCTCCGTGCTCGACGACGGCAACAAGCTGCGCATCCTGCCGATTGTCGGGCGAGGATCGGTACAGAGCGTCGCCGACATCCTGTTTCTGCAGGGCGTCGATCTCGGCATCGTTCGATCCGATACGCTGGACTATCTCGAGCGGAAGGGCTTTGCGAAGGACATCAAGAAGCAGTTCACCTATGTGACCAAGCTCTACAACGAAGAGATGCATGTGATCGCGTCGAAATCGATCCACAATCTCAGGGAGCTCGAAGGCAAGACCGTCAGTGTCGACCTTCCCAACGGCGGCACCTTCGTGACCGCATTGACCGTGTTCGAGCGGCTCGGGATGAAGCCGAAGGTCGTCTATATCGAGCAGCGCATCGCGCTGGAGAAGCTGAAGGCCGGTGAGATCGATGCCGTGATCGTATGCGGCGGCAAACCCTACAAGTCCGTGAGCGGCTTCAAGGACGATCGGTTTCACCTGGTGACCGTCGACTACGACAAGCCTTTGCAGGGCGACTATCTGCCCGCGAGCCTGTCGGCCAAGGACTACCCGAACCTGATTTCGGGCGAAGAGCGCGTCGACACCATCGCCGTTCCTGCCGTGCTCGCGGCCTACAATTGGGGGGCCAACACCGAGCGCTACCAGAAGCTCGCCACGTTCGTGGATGCATTCTTCACGAAGTTTCCGACATTCCAGAATCCTCCGTTCCATCCGAAGTGGCGGGAGGTCTCGCTGTCGGCGCCGCTGCAGGGTTGGCAGCGCCTGCCGGTGGCCCAGCAATGGCTGGACCGCCACGGCGTTGAAGCCGTCACCCGCAGCCGCTTCGACGAATTCCTCAAGCAGGCACCGGCCGCCGCCAAGCTCCAAACCGATGCCGACAAGGAGACGCTATTCAAGCAATTCAAGGTGTGGGAAGCCGAGAAAGCCCGCGCGCAAATGCGCGGCGGCGACAAGCGGTAGCTCGCGCAACGCGTCGGGTCACAATGTCGGCAAGCGCACCGCGCTCACGCCTCCGCAGGCACCCCGCGCTTCAGCGCGGCGCGTGCGGCTTCGCGATGCTCAGGGGTGATGTGGCTTGCCACCATGCGGATCGCGGTGGCGAGCACCGCCGCGTCATCGGTGAAGCCGAGCACCGGCAGCATGTCCGGGATGAAGTCGAACGGCAGGATGAAATAGGCGATGGCGCCGAGCAGCGCCGCCTGCACATGGCGCGGCGTCTGCCGGTCGAAGGCGCAGTAAAAGGCGGCCAGCAGGTCCTCGGCGACCGGCAGGCGCCCGACCACCTTCTTGAACTTGATCCAGAAGCGGCGGCGCACGCTTTCCGGGTCCTGCGCCAGCCGGTCGGCAGGCCCAAATCCCACACCGGTGTCGCTCGATGCCATCACAGGGTTCCTCGACGCCGCGACAGTTCGGCGGCGGACAAAGCGAATCTGGGGATGTCGGCCAACCGGCGCAAGGCTGCGGACAGCCGGCTCAATTGACCCCAAGCTGCCTTGCGATCGTGTTCATGGCCTTGGCGAGGTCGATATCGCGCTTGGTCACCCCGCCGACATCGTGGGTCGCGAGCACGACCTCGACCGTCTTGTAGACGTTCTTCCACTCGGGGTGATGGTCGCTCTTTTCGGCAACCAAAGCGGCGCGCGCCATGAAGCCGAAGGCCTCGTTGAAGTCCTTGAACACGAAGGTCTTTGCAATCGCCTCGCGCCCGGCGAGCTCCGACCAGCCGGCCAGTTCCCAAAGCGCGGCCTTCCTTGCTTCCGCTGACAGCCTTTCGACCATGGTAACCCTCCACTTTGGCGCCCACTCTAGCCTAACCGCCGGCCTCAAGGATGGGATCCAAGCCGAAAATAAGGCCGAAACCGCGTCCTATCGCCGCTGGTAACCATGACGCAGATGTAACATCTGTCCGTTCAGTAATTTGCTACAAATAGGCAATGTATGCGCGTCGGTAGTTTTGCGAGATTGAGCCCAGACGATTGTTTGCGAGATCGATGATCCAAGATCGATGACAGACGGTTCCGCCAACGTATCGCCCAAGCCACTGCGCTCCGCAAAGCGGCGGCTGATGTTCGTTTTGATCGCGGGCGCGCTCGCCATCGTCGGCGCGATGGCCGCCGGCTACTATTTCGCGGTGCGCCCGGTGACGCTGCGGATCGCAGTCGGGCCCGCCAACAGCGACGACCTCAAGGTCGTGCAGGCGCTGGCGCAGGCCTTCAACAACCAGCAGCATACCCAGGTCAAACTCCGCCCGGTGCAGACCGACGGCGCCACCGCCAGCGCGCAGACCTTGGCCGACGGCAAGGCCGATCTCGCCATCATCCGCGGCGACCTCGAAGTGCCGAAGAATGCGCAGGCGGTCGCGACCCTGCGCAAGAATGTCGTGGTGATGTGGGTTCCGCCCGCCAAGGGCAAGGTGCGGAAGTCCGCCAAGATCACCAAGATCGCGCAGCTTGCCGGCCGCAAGATCGGCGTCGTCGGCCGCACGCCCGCCAATGTCAATTTGCTGAAGCTGATCCTGACGCAATACGGCGTCGACCCGATGAAGGTCGAGATCGTCCAGTTCCCGGCCAATGAGGCGCCGGAGGCCATCAAGAACCTCAAGGCCGACGCCTATCTCGCCGTTGGTCCCGCCAACAGCAAGATCACGATCGATGCGATCACGGCGTCGACCAAGGACGGCGGCGAGCCCACCTTCCTTGCGATCGACGCTTCGGAAGCGATTGCGCAGAACCATCCGGCCTATGAGGCCGCCGAAATCCCCGCCGGCTCGCTCGGCTCGGCCGACCGGCCCGACGATGAGGTGAAGACGATCAGCTTCTCCCATCACATCGTCGCACGAAAGGGCCTGTCGGACTCGACGGTCGCGGCCTTCACCCGGCAATTGTTCGCGATCCGCCAATCGCTCAAGAACGATTTCCCGCTCGCCGCCAAGATCGAGACGCCCGACACCGACAAGGACGCCACCATCCCGGTGCATCCGGGCGCCGCCGCCTTCGTCGATGGCGAAGAGAAGACCTTCCTCGACCGCTACAGCGACTACATCTGGTGGAGCCTGATGGCGTTCTCGGCGATGGGCTCGGCCGGTGCATGGTTCGCCGGCTATCTCAAGCAGGACGAGCGCAACACCAACACCTCACAGCGCGACCGGCTGCTGGAGATGCTGAAATCCGCGCGGCAGAGCGATTCGACCGAAGAGCTCGACCAGATGCAGGCGGAGGCCGACGACATCCTGCGCCACACGCTGGACTGCTTCGAGCACGGCGCCATCGAGGAAGGCACGCTGACCGCGTTCAACATCGCGCTCGAGCAGTTCCACAACGCCGTCGCCGACCGCAAGGCGCTGCTGCTGAGCATGCCGCAGAATTTGCAGCGGACCGCGAGCCAGTTCAGGGCGGCGGGCACGGCGTAGCCGTCAATCCCTCTCCATCCGCGGACTCCCTTCGCCTCTCCCGCTTGCGAATGGCTTGCTCCGTTTTCTCATCCGAAAACCTGTGAGGGAGTCACCGGCGGCAGGGTTCCCTCCCCCCTTGCGGGGGAGGGTTAGGGAGAGGGGTACCACACGACGTGGTCTCTCAGAATGCAGTTCGGCAACGAATGACTGAGCGGCGAAGGCACTGTTCTGCACGATCATCTCGCCCGGGGCTTACCCCTCTCCCCACCCTCCCCCGCAAGGGGGGGAGGGAGCCTGACGTGCGCGCTCCCCTTACGGACGCAACCCGGATCAATTGCGATCTTCGCGCAAGCTGACCATCGCCGCGCCCTCACGCCGCCCTGTAATCTCTCCGTCATGGAATTTTCTTAGGTCTTGGCAGGCGTGCGGCGCATTGTCGCTGTGACCTGAGGAGGCTCCCCATGACGATCCGGTTCTCGCGAAATCTCACCCGCCGACGCTTCCTTTCCACGGCAGCGGCAACCGGCGCCGGCGTGATCGCGATGCCTTATCTGTCGCGTGCGGCCGATCGTCCTGTCATCACCCATGGCGTGCAGTCCGGCGATGTCGGCGTCGACGGCGGCGTGGTGTGGGCGCGTGCGGACCGGCCGTCGCAGATGATGGTCGAGGTCGCGACCACGGAGTCGTTCAAGGACGCCCATACGCTGCCGCCGATCGCGGCGCTGCCGGAGAGCGACTTCACCGCCAAGATGCTGCTGGAGAACCTGCCGTCCGGTCGGGACATCTTCTATCGCGTCCGCTTCCGCGACCTCGCCCATATCGACGTCGTCGGCGAGCCCGTGGTCGGCCGCTTCCGCACCGCGCCGAGCGACCGCCGCGACGTCTCCTTCGTGTGGGGCGGCGACGTCGCCGGCCAGGGCTGGGGCATCAACCCCGACGACGGCGGCATGATCACCTTCGCCGCGATGAAGAAGCACGCCCCGGATTTCTTCCTGCATTCGGGCGACACCATCTATGCCGACGGCGTGATCACCGCCGAGCAGAAGCAGCCCGACGGCAAGATCTGGAAGAACATCACGATCCCCGAGAAGGCCAAGGTCGCCGAGACCCTCGACGAATACCGCGCCGCGCACAAATACAATTTCCTCGACAGCAATCTGCGCGCCTTCAATGCCGAGGTGCCGATCTTCGTGCAGTGGGACGACCACGAGGTGACCAACAACTGGTCGCTGTCGAAGCAGCTGCCGGCGGCCTACAAGGAGCGCGACATCAACGTGCTCGCCGCGCGCGCGGCAAAAGCCTTCCACGAGATGTATCCGATGCGCGAGAGCATCGTCGAGCCGGGTCGGGTCTATCGCACGCTGAGCTACGGTCCGCATCTCGACGTGTTCATGCTCGACGAGCGCAGCTATCGCGGGCCGAACGGGCCGAACCTGCAGGAAACCTACGGCCCCGACGCCTATTTCATCGGGCCGGACCAGATGGCCTGGCTGAAGCGCGCGCTGCTCAACTCGCGCGCCACCTGGAAGGTGATCGCCTCCGACATGCCGCTGTCGCTGATCGTCTATGATGATGCGGCCAACAAGAAGGGCTCGGAAGCGTTTGCGCAGGGCGACGGCCCGGCGCGCGGCCGCGAGCTCGAGATCGCCGACATCCTGCGCTTCATCAAGACCGCGGGGATCGCCAACACGGTGTGGCTGACCGCCGACGTGCACTACGCGGCTGCGCACTATTACAACCCGAACAAGGCCCAGTTCCAGGAGTTCGATCCGTTCTGGGAATTCGTCTCCGGCCCGCTGCATGCCGGCACGTTCGGTCCGAACGAGCTCGACAACACGTTTGGTCCCGAGGTGAAGTTCGTCAAGGCGCCGGGCGAGGCCAGCCAGAACCTGCCGCCGTCGGCCGGCATGCAGTTCTTCGGCCACGTCAAGATCGACGGCAAGAGCGGCCAGATGACGGTGAGCCTGCGCGACCGCGTCGATGCCGAATTGTGGGCGATCACGCTCGATCCGAAGCCGGTGTAATCGCCACGGCGGCGGAACCAGACGCCCTGTCCTCGACAGCCCTCGCCCAAAGCGGGGACGCCGCGGATGACGGGGGATAGACGCGACCTGCCTCTTCCGGTACCGATATCGGAGCCGTTATGCTGGGGGCCCGGAGGGGCGGAGCATGAGGCGCTGCGAATTCTTTCGCGTGCTCGGTGGCATCGTCGCGAGGTTTCGACCTCGCCGCTTGATTGTTGTCGCGATCGCCGTGTTCGCGCTGCTGCCGATCGAAATCAGCTATGCCGGCTGGCTACCTGATCTCTTCAAGACCTCATCCAAGCAAGCCAAATCGCCAAAACGCGCGAAGTCGGCAAGGCAGGCGACAAGGCCGGCCAAATCGGCAAGGAAATCGGCAAGACACCGCGCGCCGGCAAAGCCCAGTGCCACGCGGCTTGCAGCGCTCGGCCCGATCGCCCTGCCACCTTCCGCTCCCAAGTCCGCCACAGCGACATGCGATCCCGCCACATTCCGGATCGTGCTGGATGTCGGACACACCGCCGAGTCGGAAGGCGCGATCAGCGCGCGCAACGTCGCCGAATTCACCTTCAATTTGCGCCTTGCGCGGCTGGTCGAAGAGAGGCTGAAGGCCGAAGGCTTTGCCGAGACCAGGCTGCTGCTGACCGAAGGCAAGGCGCGACCCAGCCTGTTCAGGCGGGTCGCCAACGCCAACAATCTGCACGCGGATCTCTTGCTGTCGATCCACCACGATTCCGTGCCCAACAAGATGCTCGAGGACTGGGAATTCGAGGGCAAGAAAAGCCACTTCAGCGACCGCTTCAGCGGCTACTCGGTGTTCGTCTCCCGGGAGAATCCGGACTTCAGGACGAGCCTGCGGTTCGCCGAGCTGGTCGCGAAGGAATTGAAGTCTGGGGGGTTGCGCTATGCCGAGCAATACAGCCAGCCCATCATGGGCAGCAACCAGCACCCGCTGCTGAACAAGGAGACCGGCGTCTACAGCTATGACGAGCTGATCGTGCTTCGCAAGACCGCGATGCCCGCCGTGCTGCTGGAGGCCGGCTCGATCATCAACCGGGACGAAGAACTTGCAATGGACTCGCCCGAGCGCCGCAACATCATCGCCGGCGGCGTCGCGTCTGCCGTGAAGGAGTTCTGCGATCCGCGCTGGGCGCTGGTCGGCCCGCCCTGAGGGCCGAGCGATCAGTTTCTGCCGACTCAGCCCGGCTTGCCCGCCTTGATCTCGTCGAACTTGGCGAGCGCCTGCTCGAACTTGGCGTTGAACAGCCACATGGCATCGAGAATCTCACGGAAGGTTGCAGACGTCCGAGCCCGGTCGGCCCGACCGAAAGCGAAGACGCTGTTGTTTCGCAGATATCCCATGATCCGGGGATCGGAGATCCTATAACCTGTGAGATTGCCCGACCGGAGCGCAGCCCTGGTCGGCGTTGGAATGATCTGGATCAGCTCGAACAGTTTCATCTGATCGATCGGATTGGGCAGGGCTTTTGCGATCGCCGGGACCTGCGGGAAAATCTCCGCATGCGCATTCATCAGCGCGTCTCGCACCGCAGTCCAGTGATTGTACCTGTGATCGAGGTTGCCGGCCCGTGCCTCTTCCCTGTCGTCGCGGCGGTTCAGTGCGGGATCGACGGCCGCGATCGATCCCTTGATGGCGGCCCATTTGCTCCGACCGTTGCGATCCTCCGACGGCCCGGTCTGCAGGCTCCCCTTATAGGTGTTCGACCGCGCGTTTCCCGCATTCTGCTTGCCGTTGGTCTCGGCAAAGAACAGGCCGAGGCTGATCCGGCCTGCGAGGGCGGCGTCAGCGGCATCAAGCCCCTTGGCGCGCGCGATCGCGGTCGCCAGATCGACCACGTCCTTGAATGGCGTGTCGGAGCTTTGCGCGCTGGCGGGCGGCGCCTCCATGATGTCGAAGAGCGCCCTGTACTCATCGAGCAGCGGCTCATTGGCGGCGTCGAAATAGGCTGGAGGGATACCGAGCCGGTTGGGCCGTCCAATCCTGGACGGAAGCGCATCGGTGAGATCCTTGTAAGCGCTCATCATCTCGACACGGGCAAGGTAGAGCGCCTGACCCGGCAGGTTGGGCAGCGGCTGATTGGCATCGATCTGTGCGCGGCGCTGGCGCAGGATCGATTTGAGATTCTCCAGCGCAGTGTCGTAGGTCTTGAGCGCAGCCGATTGCTCGCGCGTCAGCGCGGCTGGCTCGGCGATGGCTGGCGACACCAAACAACCGATGACGCCCGGGGCCAGCGACAGCAGCCCGAGAGATAGCGCTGCCGCAGTGGCAGAATTCCTGATCGCCATGACGGCTTCCCGATGCGTCGCCGAATCCGACGGACCGGATGGTAGACGACGAACGCGCCGGCGGCGAGGCGTCAGTGTTCGTTTCGCAGCGCGGCTTCGAGCGCCTCGCTCGAGCACGGCTTGGTCAGCCGGGGCTTGCCGGCGAGCGATTCCGGCAGCCTGATATCGGCGCCATAACCCGTGACGAACGCAAACCGCACCTTCAGCGCATCGAGCCGCTCGGCGATCGCGAACGTCTTCTCGCCCCTGACGAGGCCGACATCGAGCAGCGCGAAGTCAGGTGCGCGTTCTGCGATCAGTTCGAGCGCGCGGGCGACGTTCGCCGCGGTACGCACCGTGCGCGCGCCAAAGCCGAGGATGGTGTCCTCGAAATACAGCGAGATGATCGGATCGTCCTCGACGACCAGGACGTCACCGGGCATGCCGGCATTGGATGCGGATTCCATGGCTCGGTGTCCATTTCTTCGATGATGGATGAGAGACCGGATCAGCCCGGCCGGATGGCCCGCGACCGGCGCCTGAGAGCACGCCGGCTGTTCCCGACATGAAACCCATCACATCGCGAGCTACCGCGTCTGTTCACTAGTGAACATAAAAGCTGGAACTTTTTAATTATGGTCCGCGTTGGGTTTTCAGGATTTTCCAATGATTGCCAATCGGACCGATTTGGCCGGGACGAGCGACCGGCCATTCAACAATCTCCTGCGCCGGCTGAATGCCGCCGATTACGAGCTGATCGCGCCGCACCTTGCGCTGGTCGAGGCTGACGCCGGCGATCTGCTCTACAACCCCGGCGACGACGTCCAGACCGTGCACTTCCCGTGCGGACCGAGCCTTGCGTCCTACATGGTGCCCAACGAGGACGGGCGCGACGTCGAGACCATCCTGGTCGGCCGCGAAGGCGCGGTCGGCGGCATCGTCAGCCAGGGATTCCTGCCGGCGTATACGCGCATCACCGTCAAGTTCAGCGGCCCGTTCGTGCGGCTGCCGATCAGCAGGCTCGACGCCGCCAAGCTGAAATCGATCTCGGTCCGCAACATCTTCGCGCGCTATGCCGACTGCATGCTGGCGCAGATCTTCCAGTCGACCGCCTGCAACGCGATCCACTCGATCGAGCAACGCGCCGCGAAATGGATCATCTCGGCGATGGAGCGCACCAACGGCAACGGCGTGGTGCCGCTCACGCATGAGCAGCTCTCGACCTTGCTCGGCGTCGGCCGCAGCTACACCAGCCGGGTGATCCAGAACTTCAAGGCCGAGGGCGTGCTGGAGACGCGTCGCGGCGCGATCGTGATCCGCGATTCGGACAAGCTCAAGCAGCGCTCCTGCCTGTGCAACGACGCGGTCAAGGATCATTTCGAGGAAGTGCTGCGCGGGGTGTATCCGAGCGAGGACAATCCGGCGAACTGAGCGGCGCGGCTCAAGCCGCGAATTCGCTTCGTCGTTTTGTAGCTCGTCGTGCCCGGGCTTGTCCCGGGCATCCACGTCTTGGTTTCGCGGTGAAGGAAGACGTGGATGGCCGGGACAAGCCCGGCCATGACGGTGCCAGCGGAAAGAGCATCGCGACTATCGCGCCACGCGAAATCCGCGCTACACTCGCCTCATGAGTGGGGCAGAACTTCACGCCGTCTTCGACGTCGCAGCATGGGGCGCGGCCGCAATCGCGATGTGGTGGCTGTCGCGCCGGCGCGGGCTGCAATTCCCCCGGCAATCCTTCGAGCTGCCCTACATCGCCGCGCTGGTATTCGGGGCCGGCATCGGCGCCTACATCTTCGGCACGCTGAACCTGTGGTTCTCCGGCATGTCCGGCATCGCCCGCTCGGTCGAGGGCGCGCTGGCCGGCGGCATCGTCGCGATCGAGCTCTACAAATGGCTGCATGGCATTTCGCTGCGAACGGGTGCGCGGTTCGCGCTGCCGCTCGCGATCGGCGTCGCGGTCGGCCGGCTCGGCTGCTATTTCGCAGGCCTCGAGGATTTCACCTATGGCACGCCGACCACGCTGCCCTGGGGCCATGATTTCGGCGACGGCGTGCTGCGCCACCCGGTGCAGCTCTATGAAAGCCTGGCGATGGCGGGGTTCGCCGTCTTCTATGTCCGGGCCGTATTGAACCGCAATGCCGCAATCATCACCAATGGATTCTACCTCGTGCTGTTCTACTACGGCCTGCAGCGCTTCCTCTGGGAGTTCATCAAGCCCTACGGCGCGCTGATCGGCCCGTTCTCGCTGTTTCACCTGCTGTCGCTGTTTGTCATGGTCTATGCCGCCGTCATGCTGGCGACGGCGCCAAATGTGAGTTTGAAGCATGAACGCGCCGCTGCGTAAGTCACGCCCTTACATCTTCTGGGGCCAGACCCAGTCGCTTTGCGAAACCTGCCTCGCCCTGGTGCCGACCAAGATCCAGATATCAGGCAACGAGGTCTGGTACGAGAAGCGCTGCAAGCAGCACGGCGTGCAGTCGACGCTGGTCTCGACCGATTCGGCCTATTGGCGGCTGTGCAAGGATTTCATCAAGCCCGGCGACCGGCCGCTCGCCTTCCAGCGCCACACCGAATTCGGCTGTCCCTATGATTGCGGGCTGTGCCCGGATCACGAGCAGCACTCCTGCCTGGCGCTGATCGAGATCACCGAGCACTGCAACCTGACCTGCCCGGTGTGCTTTGCGGACTCCTCGCCGGCGCGCACCAGTTTCACGCCGCTGGCCAAGATCGAAAAGATGCTCGACGCGCTGGTGGCGAGCGAGGGCGAGCCCGATCTGGTGCAGATCTCCGGCGGCGAGCCGACGCTGCATCCGGACTTCTTCGCCATCCTTGATGCGGTGCGCGCCCGCCCGATCCGCCATGTCATGATCAACACCAACGGCCTCAGGATCGCGCGCGAGCCCGACTTCGTGGCGAAGCTCGCCGAGAACAAGCGTGGGCTGGAAGTCTACCTGCAGTTCGATTCGCTGAAGCGCGAGGCGCTGGTCAATCTGCGCGGCGCGGATCTGCGCAAGATCCGCCAGCAGGCGCTGGAGAATCTCGAGCGCGAGGGCGTCTCGACCACGCTGGTCGCGACCATCAAGCGCGGCGTCAACGACGCCGAGATCGGCGACATCGTCCGCCATGCGCTGACCTGGAAGTGCGTGCGCGGCGTCACGCTGCAGCCGGTGCAGGACGCCGGCCGCAACGAAGATTTCAACAAGGACACCGACCGCATCATGCTGTCGGAGATCCGAAGGCGGGTGATCGAGACCGGGGTGTTCGGCGACAAGGACATGATCCCGCTGCCGTGCAATCCCGAAAGCATCTCGATCGGCTACGGCCTGCGCAACGGCGAGAAAGTGCTGCCGCTGACTTCGCTGATCCCGCAGGAGCAGCTCGTCGCCGTGATGCCCAACACGATCAGCCCGGAGAAATATCCGGTATTGCGGGAAAAGTTCGTCGATCTGTTCTCGCTGTCGTCGGGGCCGCTGAACACAAGCGAGCGCGTCTGCGAATTGCTGTGCTGCCTGCCGAGCTTCGAGGTGCCGGAGGGTCTGACCTACGAGAACATATTTCGTGTCACCATCGTGCAGTTTCTCGATCGGTTCAATTTCTGCGTCGGCAACGTCAAGCGCAGCTGCATCCACTTCGTCACCGAGAGCGGCGCGATCATCCCGTTCGACACCTACAATCTGTTCTACCGCAATGGGCTGATCGACGGCATCCGCGCCGCGCTGGCCGGGCAGGCTTATCGGGAGGCACGGCAGAGCGAGGATGTGCCGCGATGAGCGAGACCGGCGCGCCCCCTTCGCTTCCGCCCCGCCCTCCGGAGCAGCGCAGCGGCTGCGTGACGGCGCTGATGATCATCGCCGGCATCATCCTGTTGTTGCCCGGCCTTTGCTCGCTATTCTTCGTTTTTGCCGGCATCGCCAACACCAGCAACACGGCCGACCTTCAGTTCGTCGGCGGCTGCTTGTTTGTGGCGTGCTTCGGCGTGGCCCTGATCTGGTGGGCCATCCGCAGGCCCGCGTCCTAGGGAGGCCAGCATCGCGAGCCCACTGGTGAACCGACAGCCATGAGCGAGACAAATCCCCCTCCGGTGCCGCCCGCGCCAGCGCAGCCGCCCGACGTCCCTCCACCGCTCCCGCCTCAGCGCGGCGGCTGCGCCACCGCGTTCATGGTGCTGTTCGGGCTGATCCTGCTGCTGCCCGGGCTCTGCGCCCTGCTGTTCGGGTTCGGCGTCCTGAGCGAGTCGAAAACCGATCCCTCCATTCTCTTCCTGATCCTGCTCGGGCTCGCGGTCTGCTTTGCCGGCGTGATGCTGATCCGCGCCGCGATCAAGGGAAGCTAGGTCCACCCATGAGCAATACCGACCCGGCCCCTTTGAGGCCGCTGGAACCGCGGCAGCGCAATGGCTGCCTGACCGCCTTCATGCTTGGCGTGGGGGTGATCCTGCTGATCCCGGGCGTCCTGTGCGTCATCGTCAGCGTCGCGATGGGACCGGGCGCCAACGTCAATCCCATCACCATCATCGTGATCTGCCTGGCTTTCGGCGGGTTGGCGTTGATCGTTCAGGCGCTTTCCCGGAAGTGACCCCGGATTCGACCGGCAAAAGCCCCTCAAAACCGGCTTCCGGGGCGAAAATCGGGCACTTAAACGGCCAATAAACCGTTGTTTTTTGACGTTTTCTGACTATATTGCGCCGCAACGCGCGAGGTGCCCGGTCCTCTGACCGGGCTTCCTTTTTGGGGTGATGCGTCCCCGTCAAATTTCTTGGGTATGAGCGTGATCCGGGCCCCGATTGGGCCACGCGAGCGAGCGGCCGGCCGAACTGGTCCGGCGAGATCGCGCATCTGACCATTGCACGACCAGAAGAAGAGCCATGAACCTTCGCAACGTCGCCATCATCGCCCACGTCGACCACGGCAAGACCACGCTCGTCGACCGCCTGCTGCAGCAATCCGGCACCTTCCGTGAGAACCAGAAGGTCACCGAACGCGCCATGGACTCCAACGATCTGGAGCGCGAGCGCGGCATCACCATTCTGGCCAAGGCCGCCTCGGTGCAGTGGAAGGACATCCGCGTCAACATCGTCGACACCCCCGGCCACGCCGATTTCGGCGGTGAGGTCGAGCGCATCCTCAACATGGTGGACGGCGCTCTGGTGCTGGTCGACGCCGCCGAGGGTCCGCTGCCGCAGACCAAGTTCGTGGTGTCGAAGGCGCTCAAGATCGGTCTGAAGCCGATCGTCGTGATCAACAAGGTCGACCGCCCCGACGCGCGCCCGACCGAAGTCATCAACGAGGTGTTCGACCTGTTCGCGGCGCTCGACGCCAGCGAGGAGCAGCTCGACTTCCCGATCCTGTACGGGTCGGCCAAGCAGGGCTGGATGGCGGAGAGCCCGGAAGGTCCCAAGGACCTCGGCATGCAGCCGCTGTTCGACCTGATCGTGCGCCATGTCGAGCCGCCGAAGGTCGAGCAAGGTCCGTTCCGGATGATCGGCACCATTCTCGAGGCCAACCCCTATCTCGGCCGCATCATCACCGGCCGCATCTCCTCCGGTTCGATCAAGCCGAACCAGCAGGTCAAGGTGCTGGGTGCCGACGGCAAGCTGATCGAGAGCGGCCGACTGACCAAGATCCTCGCCTTCCGCGGCCTCGAGCGCACCCCGCTCGACGAGGCCGAGGCCGGTGACATCGTCGCGATCGCGGGCCTCACCAAGGGCACCGTCGCCGATACCTTCTGCGATCCCTCGGTCGAGACGCCGCTGCCGGCGCAGCCGATCGATCCGCCGACGGTGTCGATGTCGTTCATCGTCAACAACTCGCCGCTCGCCGGCACCGAAGGCGACAAGGTCACCTCGCGCATGATCCGCGACCGCCTGATGCGCGAGGCCGAGGGCAATGTCGCGCTGCGCGTCGTCGAGGCCGCCGACAAGGACTCGATGGAAGTCTCCGGCCGCGGCGAATTGCAGCTCGCGATCCTGATCGAGACCATGCGCCGCGAGGGCTTTGAGCTCTCGGTGTCGCGCCCGCGCGTCGTGTTGCAGAAGGACGAGGCGACCGGCGGCTGGCAGGAGCCGATCGAAGAGGTCGTGATCGACGTCGACGAGGAGCATTCCGGCGTCGTCGTGCAGAAGATGAGCGAGCGCAAGGCCGAGATGATCGAGATGCGGCCGTCCGGCGGCAACCGCCTGCGGCTGGTGTTCTACGCGCCGACCCGCGGCCTGATCGGCTACCAGGGCGAACTGCTGACCGACACCCGCGGCACCGCGATCATGAACCGCATCTTCCACGGCTATGCCGCCTACAAGGGCGAGATCCAGGGCCGCCGCAACGGCGTCCTGATCTCCAACGACCAGGGCGAGGCGGTGGCCTATGCGATGTTCAAGCTGGAAGACCGCGGCCCGATGATGATCGAGCCGGGCTGGAAGGTCTACAAGGGCATGATCGTCGGCGAGCACACCCGCGACAATGACCTCGAGATCAACGTGCTGAAGGGCAAGCAGCTCACCAACATCCGCACCACCTCGAAGGACGAAGCGGTGCGCCTGACGCCGCCGATCCGGATGACGCTGGAAAAGGCACTCGCCTATATCGAAGACGACGAGCTCGTCGAGGTGACGCCGAAGTCGATCCGGCTGCGCAAGAAGCATCTCGACCCGAACGACCGCAAGCGCGCCGAAAAGGCCAAGGAAGCCGTCGCGTAAGCCTCATCTGTCGTGCCCCGGCTTGCCGCCTTCGCTAAAGCTTCGGCGCGCCCGGACATCTAGGCCTCGTCGAAGCCTTGGCGTAGACGGGACCGGGGCACCCAGTACGCCGCGGCCCATCGGCTCAATCACAGCTGTCTCTGGAATACTGGATCGCCCGCTTTCGCGGGCGATGACAGTCATGCATGAGGCGGCTTCAGGCCCGGCGGCGGACGTGCTAGAGCCGGGACATGAGTTCCTTTCCCTCCACGGTCGATGTTGCCATCATCGGCGCCGGCGCCGCAGGCCTCGGCGCCGCGCATGCGCTGAAGGGCTCCGGCCTTTCCACCATTGTGCTGGAAGCCCGCGACCGCCTCGGCGGCCGCGCGCACACGATCCAGGCTGCGCCCGACGTGGTGTTCGACGTCGGCTGCGGCTGGCTGCATTCGGCCGACCAGAACAGCTTTGTCGGCATCGCCCGGCAGCTTGGCTTCGAACTCAACAAGGACCTGCCGCCGTGGCGCGAGCGCGCCTACGGCGAGGCGTTCCCGCAGACCGACCGCGACGAGTTCACGGTTGCGCTCGACGAATTCTACGATCGCATCGAAAAGGCCGCGGAGCATGACAAGGACTACCCGGCCAACCTGTACCTCGAGCCCGGCAACCGCTGGAACCCGATGATCGATGCGATCTCGACCTATGTGAACGGCTGCGAGCTCGATCAGGTCTCGATCCTCGATGTCGATGCCTATGAGGACACCGAGGTCAATTGGCGGGTGCGGCGCGGCTATGGTGCGCTGATCGCAGCCTATGGCGCGCAGGTGCCGGTCGCGCTGAGCTGCGAGGTCAGGCTGATCGATCATTCCGGCACGCGCGTCCGCATCGAGACCTCGCGCGGCGTGCTCGAGGCGGACAAGGTGATCGTCACCGTGCCGACCAATCTGATCGCTGACGAGGCGATCCGCTTCTCGCCAGCGCTGCCGGACAAGCTCGATGCCGCGCGCGGCCTGCCGCTCGGCCTCGCCGACAAGGTGACGCTGGCACTCGCCGAACCCGACGCACTGCCGAAGGAAGGCAATCTGCGCGGCGCCACCATGCGCACCGAGATGGGCACCTACCACATCCGCCCGTTCGGCCAGCCCTGCATCGAGGGCTTCTTCGGCGGACGTTTTGCGCAACAGCTCGAAGACGCCGGCGACGGCGCCATCGCCGCCCACAGCATCGACGAGATCGTCTCCTTCCTCGGCAACGATTTCCGCCGCAAGCTCAAGCCGCTCAGCGAATCCCGCTGGGCCCACGACCCGTTCGCCCGCGGCTCCTACTCGCACGCGCTGCCCGGCCAAGCCGGCAAGCGCGCCGTGCTGGCTGCGCCAGTCGACGGCCGGCTGTTCTTCGCCGGCGAAGCGACGTCGCCGCGCTTTTTCTCGACCGCGCATGGCGCGCGGGACAGCGGCGAGAGGGCGGCGAAGGAAGTGGTGACTGCATCGCGGAAGTAGCCACACCGTCATTGCGAGCGGAGCGAAGCAATCCATTTCGCCGCTTGCGGAGACATGGATTGCTTCGTCGCTTCTCGCAATGACGGCGGAGCTATTCGAGCACCCGCGCCCGCATGTCGGCGTCGGGCACGAAGCACGTCTCGTACTTCCCGAAGATCCTGTAGCGGTTGCGTGCGATCAGGCTGTAGACCGCGTCGCGCAGCGGTTTCGGCACCTTGAACAGAAAGCGGGTCCATTCCCAGCCGGCGAGATGGGTCAGCACTGTGATGGCTGCGTCCGACTTCATATGGATGGTGCCGGCATGGGTGACGGCGTTGGTGTCGGGATCATTGGGGTCGATGCCGAAGGCTTTGGCCAGCCGCGTGCCGTAGTCGGACTGGATCGGCGTGAAGCTGAAGCGTCTGTCAGGGTCGCGGGCGATGACGAAGCGAACCCAGCGCGAGCAGAAGATGCAGACGCCGTCGTAGAGGATCACGTGATCGTCGGGCCAGACCGTCATCGATTGTCCAATGTCAACAGCGCCACCAGCATCAGCACGATCGCAGGTCCCGTCTTCACCAGCGCGCCGAGCGGCTCGATCCAGAGATCCGGCGTCAGGATCGCCGATCCAACCATGTAACCGAGCGAGGCGACAATGCCTGCGATCAGACCGAACGCCGCGGTGCCGCGGATCGCGATCAGCACGCCGATGCTCATGTCCATCAGGCTGGTCAGCACCGTTACCGGCCCGATCAGGGCGGGCGGGAAATGGTGCGCGCTCAGCATGCCGGCGGCGGCGTCATAGGAAATCACCAGCGAGATGAAGCCGGACGCGACCCAGAACAGCACGAGGCTTGCGAAGATCAGCGCCTTGATCAGGAACAGCCGCGCGAACCATTTGTCCTGAATGGTCGCGGGGCGTCCGCCGACCGCTTGCGCGATCGTCTTCGGCACGATGCCGGTCGCCGCCATCCAGCTAAAGGGATCGCCGGTGACGCCGCGGCGCAGCTCGGCGATCGCATTGGAGCGCAGCGGCGGCATCCAGCCGAGCCGGCTGGTGAGATCGCCGAGCCGGGCGCCGAGATCGATCAGGAACGACGGCGACGCGATGCGGAAATGCTTCGCCGTGCCGAACGACCAGCGGAACTGGGCGATGACGCCGCCGAGCGAGACCGGTTGCGGTTGCATCAGGTCCCATGTCACCGATCGCACCGCTTCGTCGGCGACATCGCGCGCCGCGAGCCAGGCGATGGTGGCAGCGATGTCTTCGACCGCAACCGGCTGGAACGGCGTCGCCGCCTCATCCGCCGGCAAGTCGACCGGCAGCGCCGCCAGTGCGCGCAGCATGGCGCTGCCACCATAGGCCGAGGGTGCGATGACAAAGCCCGGGCGCAAGATCGCATGCGCGATGCCGGACTCAGCGATCAGCCGCTCGGCTTCCCGCTTGGTGGTGCTGAAGGCCGTGCGGTCCTCATTGGCCGCGCCGGGAATCGAGATGTGGACCAGACGGATGGCGCGGTGGCTGTCGCCGATCGCCGCCAGCAGCCGCGCGACGAAGTCGCGATGCACCGCGCGCGTGTCGCTGCCCGGACCGTCCTGCAGCACACCGAGGCAGTTCACGACGACATCGGCCTCGTGCGTGCGAAGCAGTTGCGCCAGATCGGCGGCATCCATCGACATCACGGGCAGTTCGAGGTCGGCCGCGCTCATCTTTTGCGCCGGCGTGAAGTGCCGCGCGATCCCGATCACGTGAAAGCCGCGGGCCCTCAGATCGTCGGTCACGTACCGTCCGATCAGGCCGGACGCGCCGAGCACGAGGATAGTGTGTGATGCATCGTCACTCATGGAATCGAATCATGCTCTAGAATGGTTTCGCGATCATCAGCCACAGGATGATCATGACAGAGCCGAAGCCGGGAATACCGCACAGGAACCAGCGGCGAAACAGCGCGAAGTAACGCGGCGGCAGCGGAAGGCCCTTGTCGGCGGCCGCCCGTGCGAGGTCGCGCATCTCGATCTGCATGAAGATCACGGGAACCCAGAACACGCCGGCCAGCGCATAGAGCGCAAGCGAAACCAAAAGCCAGCGCTCGGTCAGGCCCGTGGCCGACAGCATCATCAGCAGTGCGCCGCTCACCGGCTGCAGCAGCACGGCGCTCAACGTGAAGATCATGTCCGCGATCACGACGGTCGCCGCCGTGCGGGCGATGAACGCCGCGTCATGCGTGCAGTGCGCCGCCAGCATGAAGAAGGCGATGCCGGTCCCGGTGCCGAGGATCACGATGGCGCCGAGCACATGCAGATATTTGATCAGGAAGTAGAGCGTCATCGCAGTCCGCTCGTGATCGGGCCGGGTTCGGGGCGCACGGATACCGCCCGTTGCCATAGGCCGGGGGCGCGGGAAAATCCACCGCGGCGGCGCACTCGGAGTACCCCCACATCGCATCTGGATCACTCACAGGATCCTGGCGGCGAATCAGGCCCGAATGAGTTTTTCCATACGACGGCGGTGTCATACTGCGCGCGCGATTCACGCTTTGCACAGGCCTGGATCGGCGATTAACCGCTTGAGCCGGGCGAGTGTCCTCTTTCGGTACAAGTTTTCCTGACACTGATGCAAAAAATCCACACGTTAACTGATAATTAACGATGGACCTTGAAGGCGGCCCTCCGACTTGCTTTGATTAGATGCATGAGCACAACGCTAATCGAGGTCCGGCCGGCCAAAGCTGCAGATGCGGCTGCGGTGGCGTCTACCCATGACGAAGCCTGGCGCTCGGCGTATCAGGGAATCATCCCCGGCGCCGAACTCGAAAAGCTGATCAATCGCCGTGGCCCGCAGTGGTGGGACAGCGCGATTCGCAAGGGCAGCCGCGTCAGCGTGCTGGTGTTCGGCGACCGCATCGCGGGCTACGCCAATTACGGCCGCAACCGCGCCCGCAGCCTGCACTTCGAAGGCGAGATCTACGAGCTCTATCTGCGCCCGGAATTCCAGGGCCTCGGCTTCGGCCGACGCCTGTTCGCCTCGGCCCGCCGCGACCTGCTGCAGAGCGGCCTGAAGAGCATGGTGATCTGGGCGCTCTCCGACAACGAGCCGGCGACCGAGTTCTACCGCGCGCTGGGCGGCCGGATGGTGGCGCGCTCCTCGGAGCGGTTCGGGCCGAAGTCGCTCGACAAGGTCGCTTTCGCCTGGTCCAACTGAAAATCCTGCTTCTCTCGCAGCTGCAGCAAGGCTAAACCAGCCTCAAGCGCTGCGCGCGACGGCCAGCCCGGCCCCCAAGGCCGGGCCTGATGCTGTTTTGCGGCCTGCGGCGCCAAGCAAAAAATCACATCGTTCTCAACTTCCAGAGGCCACGCGGAGCAATCCATGCGTATCGACGCCATATCGATCGGAAAAAATCCGCCCCACGACGTCAACGTCATCATCGAGGTTGCCGTCGGCGGCGAGCCCATCAAGTACGAAATGGACAAGGAGGCCGGCACGCTGGTGGTGGACCGCTTCCTCTACACGCCGATGCGCTATCCCGGCAATTACGGCTTCATCCCGCACACCCTGTCGGGTGACGGCGATCCCTGCGACGTGCTGATCGTCAACACCCGCGCGATTGTGCCGGGCGCCGTGATGAGCGTGCGCGTGGTCGGCGTGCTCTTGATGGAGGACGAGGCCGGCGGTGACGAGAAGATCATCGCAGTGCCGTCATCGAAGCTGACCCAGCGCTACGACAAGGTGCACAACTACAGCGACCTGCCCGACATCACGCTGCAGCAGATCCAGCACTTCTTCGAGCACTACAAGGACCTCGAGAAGGGCAAGTGGGTGAAGGTGCTGCGCTGGGGCGACGCCGACGAAGCCCGCAAGCTGATCCTCGAAGGCATCGAGCGCGCGAAGAAGAAGTGACGGGCGCGATGTCGTAACTCCCTCGCCCCGCTCTTGCGGGGAGAGGGTTGGGGTGAGGGGCCTCTCTCCACGAACTCCAACGCCGAGTTGAATCTGCGGAGGCTCCCCCTCACCCGATATTCAAGCTGCGCTTGAATATCGACCTCTCCCCGCAAGCGGGGCGAGGTAAGAAAGAACTACACCGCCGGCGCGGGCAGGCCGGCAATCGCGCAGGCGGCGCGCAGCGTGTTGACCAAGAGGCACGCCACCGTCATCTGCCCGACGCCGCCGGGCACCGGCGTGATCGCGCCGGCGACACCGAGCGCCTCCTGGAATGCGACGTCGCCGACCAGCTTCGGCTTGCCGCCGGGCACCGGAATGCGGTTGATGCCGACATCGATCACGGTCGCGCCCGGCTTGATCCAGTCGCCGCGCACCATCTCCGGACGGCCGACCGCGGCATAGACCAGGTCGGCCCGGGCGCACAGCTTCGGCAAATCGCGCGAGCGCGAATGCGCGATCGTCACCGTTGCGTTCTCGTTCAGCAGCAATTGCACCAGCGGACGGCCGACCAGGTTGGAGCGGCCGATCACGATCGCGTTCATGCCCTCGAGCGAGGCATGCACGCTCTTGCTCAGGATGATGCAGCCGAGCGGCGTGCACGGCGACAATGCAGCCAGGCCGCCGGCAAGCCGGCCGGCATTGTTCGGATGCAGGCCGTCGACGTCCTTGGCGGGGTCGATCGCGTTGATGATGGTTTCGGTGTGCAGCGATTTCGGCAGCGGCAGCTGCACCAGGATGCCGTGCACGAGGGGATCGCGGTTCAGCCGCGCGATCAGCGCCAGGAGATCGTCCTGCGAGACATCCTCCGGCAGCTTGTGCTCGAACGAGGCCATGCCGGCGGCCTGGGTCTGGGTGTGCTTGCTGCGGACATAGACCTCGCTCGCGGGATCATGGCCGACCAGCACGACGGCGAGCCCCGGCGTGAGCGCATGGTCGCGCTTGACGCGGGCGACCTCGTCGGCAACGCGGGCGCGAAGCTCGGCGGCGATGGCTTTTCCGTCGATGATGCGGGCAGTCATGTCAGTCCTTCGTCTCTTGGTTCGGCCCGGCCGCCGTCAACTTCCGCAGCGTTTCGCCAAGCCCCTTCGGGTCACCGGCGACCGCCACCTGCTTCAGCCGTGAGGTCGCCCCGGACAACAGCTTCACCCTGGCCTTGGGCACGCCGAGCGCCTTGGCCAGCAACTCGGTCACCGCGCGATTGGCCTCGCCGCCTTCGGCGATGGCGCGGACCCGCACCTTCACCACGGAACGGCCGTTGGCCAGCGTTTCGATCCCGTCGATGTCGTCACGGCCGCCGCGCGGCGTCACGCGCAAGGCGATGCTGATGCCCTCGGTGGAATAGCGCCAGGGCTCCATCGAAAGGATCCATCAAGGCTCCATCGCGAGGATCAGATCACGTTGGGATAGATGTAATAGGCGATCACCCGCTGGATGAACATGATGATCAGGATCACGATGATCGGCGAGATGTCGAGGCCGCCCAGATTCGGCATCACATTGCGAATCGGCCGCAGCACCGGCTCGGTGATCCGGTAGAGGAATTCGGCCACCGCGGAGACGAACTGGTTGCGCGTATTGACCACATTGAAGGCGACCAGCCAGGACAGGATGGCGGAAGCGATCAGGAGCCAGACATAGAGGTCGAGGACGATGATGACGATGTCGAGAACAGCGCGCATATGATGGGGGCTCGCGGGTGGGACGACCAGTTGAAGCGCAACGAGACCGGATCGAACCGCCGTCGCGCGTCGCGTTTGAGCAGGATCTTCTCGGAAAACCGCAACGCGCTTCGCGCCCGCGCGGCCTGCCGGGTCCGGATCATGCTCTAAATATCGGTTCGCCCCCCCGCAAACAAGGGAAGTTCCCGGCGGGACAGCCCGAAAACCGTTGTTTCAGCGTTCTTGACTTGGCCTTGGGCGGGACTGTAAATGGCGCCCGACTGACGGCCGGGACACTCAGCAACACCCGACCGCGATGGGGCCATAGCTCAGCTGGGAGAGCGCGTCGTTCGCAATGACGAGGTCGGCGGTTCGATCCCGCCTGGCTCCACCACGCTTCGCCCTTCGGGCTACGCGTGGCGCAGCCACGCAGAGCCTGAAGGGTGAAGCGTGGTGTCCGGCGAAGCCCAAAGGGCGAAGACGGACCGGTCCCAAACCCCTCTCTTCTCGAACACTTCACCCTACGCGTGGCGCAGCCACGCAGAGCCCGAAGGGTGAAGCGTGGTGTCCGGCGAAGCCCAAAGGGCGAAGACGGACCGGTTCAGCAAATTCCGGCCCACCTCATCCCCCCTTACGTCCCCGTAAACCTCGGCGGCCGCTTCTCCACAAAGCTCGCGACGCCTTCCCGGAAATCATTGCCCTTGAGCGCGATCTGCATCTCGCGATTGGCGTCGATGGTGGCTTCGGCCAGCGTCTGGAACGGCACGTCGTAGACCTGGCGCTTGATCACCGCGATCGCGCTCGGCGAGACGAAATCGGCGAGGTCGCGGGCATAGGCATAGGTCTCCTCGCGCAGCTTCTCGGGCGTGCTGAGCCGGTTGACCAGGCCGATGCGCAGCGCCTCCGCGGCCGACACGCGCCGCGCCGACATCAGCAGGTCGAGCGCGTTGGCATGGCCGACGATGCGCGGCAGCATCCAGCTGATGCCGTGCTCGGCGATCAGGCCGCGGCGCGCGAAGGCGGTGGTGAACACCGCGCTGTCGGCGGCGAAGCGCAGATCGCAATACAGCGCATGCACCAGGCCGATGCCGGCGGTGGCGCCGTTGAGCATTGCGATGACAGGCTTCTTGATCGCGGGGTAATAGGCGTAGCGCGTCTGCCAGTCGGCGCGGCGGTTCATGTCGAACGGAATGCTCTCGCCGCGCCTGACCTCGTTGGGATCGATTCCCTTCAGCGCTTCCATGTCGGCGCCGGCGCAGAAGCCGCGGCCCGCACCGGTCAGGATGATGACGCGAACATTGTCGTCGTTGGCCGCGGCCTCCATCGCGTGGCGCACGTCGCGTTCCATGATCGCCGTCCACGCATTCATGCGGTCGGGGCGGTTGAGCGTGATGGTCGCGATCCGCTCGCTGACCTCATAGAGGATGTGCTCGTAGCTCATGGCGATCTCCCTGTGCCATTGTTGTTATTGAACCGCGCGGCGATGCGGCCTGCGCGTGGCAGCCCGACAGTAGCACATCCGTCAGAATGAAAAGGCGGCGCGAAATTCCGCGCGGCGGCTATTCGGCGGCCTGCAACATCACCGGCTGCGGTACGCGCGCGATCCAGCCATCGATGAAATGCTTCAGCCACGCGCGCTCGGCGGCATCGTGCACGGCGCGCTCGGCGAAGTGCTGATGGCGCGGCTGCGCGCCAGGCTGCTCCATCCGCACGCAACCGCGCGCGGTCCAGCGATGCATCATCGCGTAGGTCACATCGGGATGGAATTGCAGGCCGAAGGCATTGCCGAACTGGAACGCCTGCACCGGGAAATCGTCGCCCGCTGCGAGCAGGTCGGCGCCGGCGGGCAACTGAAATCCTTCGCCATGCCAGTGATAGACCCGCGCCGGCCAGTCCGGGCAGAGCGCGCGGCCCGCCTCCGTCGGTCTGACCGGGTAGTAACCGACTTCGACACGGCCCTGCGGATGCGGCGCGACGTTGGCGCCGAGTTGCCGCGCCAGCATTTGCGCGCCGAGGCAGATGCCCAGGAACGGGCGCTGCTCGCGCAGGGGAATTGCGATCCAGTCGATCTCGCGCCGCACGTAGTCATCGGGATCGTTGGCACTCATCGGACCGCCGAAGATCACCGCGCCGGCGTGTGCGTCGAGCGTTGCGGGCAGCGCGTCGCCAAAGCGTGGACGTCGGATATCGAGAGGGTAGCCCAGCGCGCGCAGAGCGTTGCCGATCCGGCCGGGAGTCGAGGTCTCCCGATGCAGCACGATCAGCACCGGCCGCAGCGAGGTCTGGGCCGCAATCTGAACCTTCGGCGTGACCGCGGCCGGCCTTCGGCTTGCGAAGGACACCACAACACGGCTTTGGTCAGACCGGAACGACATTGCCTCTGCTTGAAGGTTTGGCCTCTGCTTAAACTTTCGGCATGTAAGGCGAGATCATAGCTAAGTGGTCGTTAACATCGTGTGAGTTTGCGCACACACCCAGGCGAAGCAAATCGCGGGCCAGAGACAGCCTTAACGGCAGTGATGGGGTGCTAACGCTTGCGGAGTTGAAAGCCGCCGACCGCCGTCAGGATGAAGGAGCGCGGAAACAGCCGCAGCAGGAACGGTACGACCTTGATGAAGGCGCCGGGCAGCACGGCGCGCTTGTTGGCCATCAGGCCGCGATACGCCTGGCGGGCGACCTCCGCCGGCACAACGTTGAGGATGGCGGAGTCGAAGCCGGGGGCAAAGCCGGCGCGGTCCTGGAACTCGGATGGCACCGGGCCGGGGCAAACCACGGTGACCCGGACGCCCTTCGGCGCCAGCTCACAGCGCAGCGCCTCGGAGAATGACAGCACATAGGCCTTGCTGGCGTAATACACCGCCATGCCGGGACCCGGCAGGAATCCGGCGATCGAGCCGAGATTGAGGATGCCGCCTCGATTGCGGATCACCTGATCGGCGAAGCGCAGCGTCAGGTCGGTCAGCGCGCGGATGTTGACGTTGACGATGTTGAGCTGTTCGGCGCGATCGCGCTCGACCGCGAGGCCGAACAGGCCGAAGCCGGCGTTATTGACGAGATATTCGACCTCGACCCCAGCCTCGGTCAGAGCCTCGGCGATCTTGTCGCCGGCATCGGTCTGCTGGAGGTCGCAGGGAATCACGATCGGCGCCGCGCCGCCCTTGGCGGCGAGCTCGTCGGCGAGCGCCCTCAGCCGATCGGCGCGCCGCGCCACCAGCGCCACGCGATGACCCTTCGATGCAAACACGCGCGCCAGTTCGGTGCCTATGCCCGCCGATGCCCCGGTTATCAGCGTCACACGCTCGGTCACGATTCAAACTCTTACTGCAAATTCTAGTGAGGTCCCCAACAAGGCGACGAGAGCATAGGCATGTGGTGGGACGCAAGCCGCGTATGGGCTTGTGGACAGTGGCGGGCCGCTGATTCGGCAATGAAATGCCAGATTTTCAGTCGGATCGCCCACAATCGCGGCGGACATTAAAGTTTCGTCATCCACGACGCGGGCAAGGAGCGTCGGCTTGCGCAACCGACCGTGTCAGATTGCCGCGTCCGCGGCGCCCCAGGGGCCCTTCGGCAGCGCCGCCTGCTTCTCGGCGACGCGGTGCTTGAGATCGATGCGGTCGCGCGAGGAGACGCCGAGCAGATCGGCAGCGCGCCAAACCACATTGTCCTCGAACTCGCTGACCTGGCCGTCGGCATAGACCAGCTCCCACATCATCTCGACGATGCGCAGCCGTCCCTCCTCATTCACCGAGCGCATGATCACGCTGGTAAAGTGATAGAGATCCACGGCCTCGCCCTCGACGCGCATGGCGGAGGCGATCAGCTTGTCGGCGGTGCCGGGATCGAGCTGGAAACGGCTCTCGATCAGGCTGTGCAGCTTGCGTGTCTCGGCAGGCGTCGGCTCGCCGTCCAGCGACACGACGTGCACCAGCAGCGCCGTCGCCGCCAGGCGATAGTCGCCATCATCGAAAGCGCGGTCGGCCTTTGCATCGGGGGAGACGATATCGGCAATGAATTGGCGGAGTCCGTCGAGCATCGCTCTCTCTATGGAATGAAGCCTTTGAGCATGATTTGTCCGGAAAACCGCTACGCACTCTTCCGGGTCATGCTCGGTTGAAATCTATATGGCGTGGAAACAGAACCGGCGCAATCCGCGCGGGTTCCCGCTGCGGCATTACGTTTCGGCAAGCATTACGTTTCAGCAATATGACTACGGTATCTCGTACACCACGAGCTTGTCGGCAATGCCGCGCAACGCGGCCTCCTTCTGGATCGGCTTGATCGCCGCGCGATCGAGGATGCCCGCGACCTCAGCCGATTCCATCACCGGCTGGGTCAGATGGATTTCCTGCGACGTCGACAGGCTCTGCACCCTGGCTGCGATATTCACGGTCTGGCCGAAATAATCCTGCCGCTCGTTCAGCGTCACCGCCAGGCACGGCCCTTCGTGGATGCCGATCTTGACGATCAGATCCTCCTTGCCGCGCTCGGTGTTGAGCTGCTTCATCGCGGCCCGCATACGCAGGCCCGCCGACAATGCGTGCTCGGGGCGGATGAAGGTCGCCATCACGGCGTCGCCGATCGTCTTCACCACGGCGCCGCGCTCGGAGGCGATGATCTCGAGCAGCGCGTGGAAATGCGCGCGCACCAGATCGAATGCCGCGAGATCGCCGACCCGCTCGTAAAGCGCGGTCGAGCCCTTGAGATCGGTGAACAGGAAGGTGAGTGCGGTGATCTTCAGCCGCTGGTCGACGGTGAGGTTGTCGGCCTTGAACACGTCGCGGAAGGTCTGGTTCGACAACATCCGCTTCGCGGTGAGGATCGGCTTGCGCTTGCCGAGCAGCTTGTGCAGCGGATCACCCGCGATCCACACCGAAGGCAGCACGCGAGTGTCGGAGAGGTTCTCCAGCGAGAGCCGCAGCGGCCCCGGCCGCATCGTCGAGGTGCCGGTCGGCGCATGCGACTTGTTGAACGCGATCGAGAATTGCTGACGATCGACGGTCGGTTCGCCCTCGACGGCAAAGAAGTGCGCCGAATGCGTCACCGGCTCGAACACGATGACGAACTGGTTGGGCAGGTTGAGCGACAGGATCGCCTTTTCGCCGGGCGGCAGCTCGAGCCCCTCGAGCGTCACCTCGTTGATCAGGGTCGACACCGCGCTCTCGTCGAACTCGATCCCCGAACTCCAGAACATCTGCCGGAAGTATTCCCAGATCGGCAGCGTGTTGGGATCGTGCGCGGCAATGCGCCGAACGCGCGGGCTGACGGTGAAGGCGACCTCGACCAGTTCGTCGACGGAAGCCTCATAGCCGGCCGCGCACAGCGCGCAATTATAGTCGTCATGGCGCAACGACTTCAGCGTGGTGTGAGCGTCGAGCACGCCGCCGCAGCCCGGACACAGCACGTTCCAGCTCATGTCGAACAGGCCGAGCCGCGAGGCATGCAGGAAGCCGGAGATCACCTTCTCCTGGTCGAGGCCGGTACGACCCGCGAAATCGAGAGCGTTGATGCGATTGAGCTCGCGATCGTGACCATCGGAGATCAGCTGCTGCATGGCATCGACGACGGCCGGATCGGTCGTCTGCCGAAGGACTGCGAAATGGGCCTGCGTATCGCTCATGGTGAGCCCTCAAGTGAGCATTAGGACACCGCCGTGCAAGGTCAGCGCGGCTTGATCGTGAACACCGGGGAACGGTTCGGCTGCGTCGTCACCACACCGATCGGGAGCACCGGATCCTTGTCCGCCAGCGCGACGCGGAACGCGCCGACGATCTTCGCAAGCGCGAGCGTCGCCTCGACCAGCGCGAAATGCGCCCCGATGCAGACCCGCGCGCCGACCCCGAACGGCAGATAGCCGAAGCGATCGAGCGGCGTTCCCGTCAGGAAACGCTGGGGCACGAACGCGTTCGGATCGCGCCACAGCTTCTCATGCCGGTGCAGCAGCCACGGCGCGATCAGGATTACGTCATGCTTCCTGACCGGACGGCCCGCGATGGTGTCAGGGCCGGCTGCCGCTCGCGCAATCAAGAACGCCGGCGGATAGAGCCGCATGGTTTCGTCGATCACCGCACGGGTGAATTGCAGCCGCTCGATGTCGAGTGCGCCATTCGCGGCCACGCTCCTGACTTCTGCTGCCAACTGCTCCTGGGTCTCGGGATCCAGCGCCAGCAGATAGAGCGCCCAGAACAGCGCGGTCGCAGTCGTCTCGTGGCCGGCCAGGATCATGGTGGCGACCTGGTCGCCGAGCTGGGCATCGGTGAAGGCCCGGCCGGTTTCAGGATCGCGCGCGGCGCCCATCAGGTCGAACAGGTCACGCGCCGGTGCGTTGTCATTCTTGCCGGCGGCGCGGCGCTCGGCCATCAGCATGCCGACGAATGCGGTCCAGCGCTTGCGGAAGCGGGCGCGCCGAAAATCCTGCGGGGTCGGCCAGTTCAAGGGCAGCACCAGGTCCAGCATATGCGGCCGCGCCAGCGTGTCGCCATACTCCATCACGAAGTCGCGCAGCGCGGCGCCATGGCGATCCATGCCGAACGAGAACATGGTGCGGCCGGCGATCTCCAGCGTCATGCGCTGCATCACCTCGCGCAGGTCGACCGGGCCGCCGCTTGCGGATTTCAGCTTGGCGATGGTCTCGTCGACCGCCGCGATCATGTAGGGTACGAGCGTCGTCACGGCGCGCGGCGTGAATGCCGGCGCCAGCGTGCGGCGCTGATGTTTCCAGGCGCGGCCCTCCGCGATCAGCAATCCCTCACCCAGCATCGGACGCAGCACGCGCAGCCCGGCCGGCGTGCGGGTGTAGTTCTCGTAATTGTCGACCAGCACGTGGCGGATCGCATCCGGCGTGTTGAGGATGAAGCTCGAATGGTTGAGGAAACGGCCCTGGACGATGTCGTCCTCATAGGCGCGCTGGCCCCAGGTCTCGATCGGCGAGTTGCGCATCACCCGCATGCGCTGGAACGCGCCCATGTCGGCGGGCGCGCGCGGCGGGGCCGGCGGGACCAGGGGACGCCGCGTGACCGTGATATCGTAGACCTCGGCTATGCTCATGGTCCTCGCTTCCTGCCTCACGCAACGGCCGATCCGGCCCTGCGATCCCGGCGCCATGAAGGCGCGCGGACCCTTTACCAGACCTAATAAGTCAGCTCGGCAACCGCAATCCGATTCTCCGACGCCGGCCAGGCCCGCATCACGATACGTTCCCTGTTGAAGATCGCGGCGATTGGACGGCCGACATCGGCCGCCGCGAGCCGCAACGTCGTCACCGCATCCGTCGGCACGCCGGATTTGACGTCGGCCGGCTCCTTGCTGTCGAACAGCACGATATCGCGCGGCAGGCCGAAATAGCCGCGCGGCCGCGACATCAGCACGATGGCGCCTGCACCGGCATCGGCCGGCAACAGCGGCCGCGCCGCGCGCAGATGCACGATCTCGGAGGAGCGCGGAAACGGCGAGCGATAGATGTGCGTTGTCAGCGCGTCCGGCGAGGCCAGCACGAATTCGAGCGGCCAGGACGGATCGACCTGTGCCGGACCCCAGCGGCCATCGGCCCCGGCCTGCGAACTGTGCAGCGGGCCGCCGATTCGCTCGCCGGTCTCCGCCGACACACGATAGATATCGACCGTGGCCCCCGGCACCGGCCGGTTGGTCGGCACGCCGCCCGGTGTGCCGGTGACGAGCCCGCTCAGCCGCACCGCCGTCTCCGGCACGATCTCGATCCGCAACGGCTCGCGGCCCGCGATGAATTTATAGATCTCGCGAAAGGCGCGCGGATGATACGCGGTCTCGCGATGATCGACCGCACCGAGCACCAGATTGGTTGCGCCTTTCAGCGCCGGGCCTTCGGCCGTGACGTTGGTCGGCGCGCCCGGCTTGCCGATGAAACGGCCGTCGGCTTGCGCATATTTGTCGAGGCCGTCGCTGCGCAGGGTCAGGAACGCGGTGCCCGCGGTCACTTCGCTGTCGCCGTCGTTCAGTCCGCGCAGGAACGGGCCGCGCCCGTTGAACTCGTTGCCGAGGCCGTCGTCCGACGCATACACACCGTGATTGGGCGTGCCGCACAGCACCGCGTGGCTGACGTCGCCGCGGCCCCCATTCTTGATGGTGTTGCGGATCGCATTGCCGGCGCGGGAATTGCCGACCAGCGCGATCCGCGCGGCGCCGCTCCTCCGCTTCAGCTCCCCGACCGCCTCGGCGAGCGCGCGGCGCTGGTCCTCGGTCGAGGAGCGGCCCGCCTGCTCGACCTTGTCGTCGGTGCGCGCCAGCGGATCGGTGAAATTGATCGCGGCCATGCGCTCGCGCGGCACGCCGTTGGACTCCATCCGCCACAGCGTCGTCATCCAGAGCGCGGCGTGATCGCCGTTGCCGTGCACGAACAGGATCGGCGGGATGTCGCCTGAGGGCGCAGACTGGGCGAAGGCCGGGGCGGCGAGCCGGCCGGCCAGCAAAGCGAGGGCGCCGGTCCCTTGCAAGAATCTCCGCCGCGACAGCGCCATTGCTCCCCTTCCCCAAGCCTTTCAGGGCTTTAGCTGTGTCCTTTCCCCGCCACGGATACCGTAATCGCTGGACAGGACACGCGTTTGCCGGGCATCAGTTGATGCAGCCGGAATCATTCAACACGCCATAGCAGGCCAACCGGAACCGGATATGACCGAACTGCGGACGCGTCCCGACAGTATCACTGCACCGTTACGGCATTCAATCTTCAGACGAATCTGGCTCGCCAGCCTGCTCTCCAATCTCGGCATCCTGATCCAGGGCGTCGGCGCCGCCTGGGCCATGACCCAGATGACCGCCGAGGCCGACAAGGTCGCGCTGGTGCAGACCGCGCTGATGCTGCCGGTCATGCTGATCTCGATGCCGGCCGGCGCCATCGCCGACATGCACGACCGCCGCATCGTCGCGCTGGTGTCGCTTATGATCGCCCTCACCGGCGCCACCACGCTGACGGTGTTGGCCTGGCTCAACCTGGTGACCCCGAACATCCTGCTCGCGCTGTGCTTCGTCGTCGGCAGCGGCATGGCGCTGTTCGGCCCGGCCTGGCAATCCTCGGTCAGCGAGCAGGTGCCGTCGGAGACGCTGCCCGCCGCGGTGGCGCTGAACGGCATCAGCTACAACATCGCGCGCAGCTTTGGTCCGGCGATCGGCGGCATCGTGGTCGCCTCCGCCGGCGCCGTGGCGGCCTTCGCGGCGAATGCCGTGCTGTATCTGCCGCTGCTCGTCGTGCTGTTCCTGTGGAAGCGCGTCAGCGAGCCGTCGCGGCTGCCGCGCGAGCGGCTGAACCGCGCCATCGTCTCCGGCGTGCGCTACATCACCAATTCGCCGTCGATCAGGATCGTGCTGACCCGCACCATGGTGACCGGCATCATCGGCGGCTCGGTCTCGGCGCTGATGCCGCTGGTGGCGCGCGATCTGCTGCATGGCGGCGCGCAGACCTACGGCATCATGCTCGGCGCCTTCGGCATGGGCGCCGTGATCGGCGCGCTCAACATCAGCGAGATCCGCAGCCGGCTCAGCGGCGAGGCCGCGATCCGCGTCTGTGCGTTGACGATGGGCGGGGCGATCGCAGCCGTGGCCGTCAGCAAGGAGCCGGTCATCACCGCGGCCGCGCTGGTCGTTGCCGGCGCAGTGTGGATGCTGGCGATCGCGCTGTTCAATATCGGCGTGCAGCTCTCGGCGCCGCGCTGGGTCGCGGGCCGTTCGCTTGCGGCGTTTCAGGCCTCGATCGCCGGCGGCATCGCGATCGGAAGCTGGTGCTGGGGCCGCATCACGGACGCAGGCGGCGTCGAGATGGCGCTCTTGATCTCCGCCGGCTTGATGCTGCTGTCGCCAGTGCTCGGCATCTGGCTCAGGATGCCGCCGATCGGCGCGCGCAACGAGGACGCGACCGATACGTTGGCCGATCCCGAGGTGCGGCTGCAACTGACCGGGCGCAGCGGGCCGCTGGTGGTCGAGATCGAATACCGGGTGGCGCAGGACAATGCGCGCGCCTTCCATAACGTGATGCAGGACGTCCAGCTCAGCCGCCAGCGCAACGGTGCCTATGGCTGGTCGATCGCGCGCGACATCGCGGATCCCGAATTGTGGACCGAGCGCTATCATTGCCCGACCTGGCTCGATTTCCTGCGCCAGCGCAACCGCGCCACCCAGATCGAGCGCGAGCTGCATCAGAAGGCGGCCGACTTCCACATCGGTGCCGAGCCGATTCGCGTGCGCCGGATGCTGGAGCGGCCGTTCGGATCGGTGCGCTGGAAGGACGAGACCCCGGACCGCGCCGCCAAGGAGGTGATCCCGGTGGTCGCGACCGCGGCGGGCAGCAGTACGTAGATCTAGCCGGTCGTTACTGCCCGTTAGCGGTGAGCGTCTGCTGGCAGGCCTTGCTGAGACGGCTGCGATGCTCCTTCAGGCAAGCCAGCACGACCTGATCGCCCTCGCTGAGATGGGCGCGGCAGAATCGCGAGGCATCGCGCGAGCAGGCATCACGCCCCTGCTGCTGTGCCGAGGCGACCGACGTCAACAGAACCAGTGGAACGACGGCGAACAGAAATCGGGTCATCTCTCAAAGCCTCTAAGGAACAGAACGCTGGTTCTATAGCGTTTCAGGGCCGCGAAGAAGCTTGAAAGGGCGGGCGAATCGGACGGTTCTGTCCGTCAGGCGCCCCGGAGACCGGTCTGCGTCTCGTCGCCGCAGGCCGCATCCCTTCACTCCGCGGCGGCCCGGCGCTGCGCGGCGAGATCGCGATCCAGCACGACGCGGCAGCCGCTGCTCAGCTGGGAGCGGTTCTTGACCATGCAGGCGGTGATCCTGGGGATGTTCGGGATCTCCGCGCTGCACAGGCGGAACGCATCCCCCGTGCACATCTGCTGCGCCTCGGCGCTGAATGCGAAGCTCGCGGTCGACGACAGCGCGGACACGGCGGCCGCAACAGCCAGCGCAATCCCGGCCCTGCGAATGTGAAGCTGGCTTTTCAAGACGGTGGTCATGATCGGCTCCCATTGGCACCCGACGACGGGGCCCGTTGTTCGATGGGTCCGATCCTGGATGGCCGCGCGCTGCCTGACTGTGACGGTCATCACGCGGCTATTAGACCTGCTTTTTCTTGTCGTTCCGGCGCCGTGTTGGGATCGCGTTAAGACCTTGTTGGCATTAATCGCTCGTTACGGCTGTGGCGTATCCTTAAGTTCCGAGAGAGTGTGTAGCGATGCGTAGTGCGTTGGGCCTGATGCTGGCCAGTGTTGTAGCGGCGATCGTGATCGCCGGCGTGTGGTTCTGGACCTCCTCCCCGCGTGCCGACGCGGCTCCTCCGCAGACGACTGCCGCAGCCAAGGCCGATCCGCTTCCCGCGGCGGCTGCAAGGCAGGCCGCCAGGGACGATGTCGACACGACCGCCGCGCTGTCGAAGCGCGCCGATGCCACCCAGGCGGCAGCCCCGGCCGCTGCCCCCGCACCGGCGCCGATGCCGGTCCCCGTCGCGGCCACGCCGAAATGCGCCAATCCCGATGGGCTCGGCATCAGCCGCACCGTCGTGGTCGACACGACAGGCGGCCCGGGCTTCGGCTTCCTGCAGTACAAGCAATATGACTTTCTGACCGACCATGAGGTGGTGCTGACCTTCGACGACGGTCCGTGGCCGACCACGCCCGCCGTGCTCAAGGCGCTGGCGGACGAGTGCACCAAGGCGGTGTTCTTCCCGATCGGCCTGCACACCACCTATCACCCTGATATCCTGCGCCAGGTCGCCGCCGCCGGCCACACCATCGGCGCCCACACCTGGTCGCACGCGCATCTGGCCGGCAAGAAGATCACCGAGCAGCAGGCCAAGGACGAGATCGAGAAGGGCTTCAGCGCGGTGAAGCTGGCGCTGGGGGCCAGCCCCGCTCCGTTCTTCCGCTTCCCGGCACTGGCGCACACGCCAGCGACCACGGCCTATCTCGGCACCCGCAACATCGCGATGTTCTCGGTCGACGTCGACTCCAACGACTTCAAGTCCAAGAGCGCCGACGAGGTGATCAACAACGTGATGACCAAGCTCGACAAGGAGCACAAGGGCATCATCCTGATGCACGATCTGCAGAAGCACACCGCGCAGGCGCTGCCGACTTTGCTGCGCAAGCTGAAGGCGGGCGGCTACAAGGTGGTCTGGATGAAGGCCAAGACCCAGATCGAGACGCTGCCCGAATACGACGCGATGATGGCGAAGACCGAGAAGCCGGTCGCATCGGGCCGGCCGATCGGCAATGTCGTGCAGACGGTCGCCGAGTAACCCAGCCGACGCATTCCACACACTCAACGCAAAGCGCCCCCGGATCCGATCCGGGGGCGCTTTCGTTTTCTGGCCGGCCTCGGCTGGGAGGTGCCATCGCACCCGGCGGCGGCCCCCACCAAAATATCGAAAACAACCCCATGCAAAGGAGCCCGCGGCCGATCCGGGGCGCCTTCGTTTGTAATGTCGCCGGCGGCTACCAGTAGATGCCGTGGCGATGCAGCTCGCCGATGATGCGGCCCTCGGTCCAGCGCCGCGGGTGGCTGTGGTGGCTCGACCGCTGCGCGGTTCGCCGTTGCGCCGGTGCCGGGCCGGAGTCCGGCGCCGCCGACGGCTGGACGTTGGCCTGTTGCAAGGGGGCCTGCTGCCCGGCCGGTTGAGCTTGCGGCTGCGGAGCCGGCGCAGCTGCCGAGACCGGCGCTGCCCGCTCGACATATTTCGGTGCCTGCGGCGGCTTCGATGGCGCCTCGACGGCCGGCGCCACCGGCGCATCGGCAAGCTTGTCGGACGTATTGACCGAATTCGATGCGGCTGCCGGTAGCGAGGTTCCCGCGCCCAACGACAGGCTTCGTTCGCCGGCCTGCGCGGACGCGGAAGCCAAAACCATCGCCGTGATCAGGACGAGTTTGCGCATTGTTGTTCTCCCGTGGGTGACCGGGAGACTAGCGACGCCGCGCGGGCGGCTATGTGAGCTGTTTCACGCAGTAAGCGCGTGCCGTCTTCAGCTCCCCGTGATTGCCTGCACCATCGACAGGCAATCTCCGGCTGGTTGGTCCAGTCGGATTGTCGGACCTTGGTCCTATAGGTCGGCCCGCATTGCTTTACGCTGCGCCTCGAGACAGGGCCTCGGCGCAACACGGGCTGCCCGCGCACACCAGCGCCTCCCGCACAGGCTTGTGTGCTGAGCCTCCGAGGAGGCTCGGGAATAGATCGCGCGGTTTGGCCTTCTCCTTTGCGCATGACGCCGAACTCCGGAGAACCCAGTGAGCGTATTTGAACAAGGTCGCATCCGGACTGGCGACAATGGCCTGGCGAATACGAAGGCCGAAAAGCTCCTCTGGCTGATCCCGGCGGCCGCAGCGATGGCCTATCCGTTCCTACTGGATGCATTTCATCTCGCCGTTTCTCCGGCGAGCGGCGAGACCTCGGCTGCGCGGCTGGTGATCGCGGCGCTCTGTCTGCTCGCCGCGACCGCCGCACCGCTGCTGGGGCTGGCTTGCGCCTGGCGGCTCACAAAGGCAGCGCCATCGTCCTTCGAATTGCGCGCGCGGCGGCTCGCCTATCTCAGCATCGCTGCGCCGCCCTTGTTCGTGCTGACCGGCGTCGGTCTTGGACTGCTGCACATTCCTGTCAGCGACAAGCCGGTTTGGATCATGATTTGGCTCGCCGCTTCCCTCTATGTGCTGTTCAGCAGCGAGCAGGAGCGGCCAGCGAAGTCAGCCGCGATCGCGCCGTCCATTGCCAAATGGCGCGTCACCCATGGCATCGCCGCAGCGGTCATTCTGCTCTACGTCGCGTTCCATCTCACCAATCATCTGCTGGGCCTGCTCGGACCCGAGGTGCATGCCGCCGTGATGAAGGCGGGGCGCACGGTCTATCGTTCATCGGTGATCGAACCGATCCTCGTCGCCTTGATGCTGTTCCAGGTCGCCGTCGGCGTACGGCTCGCCTGGCGCTGGAGCACGCTGCCGGCGGACGCGTATCGCGTGTTCCAGATCGGCTCCGGCGTCTACCTCGCAGCCTTCATCGTCACCCATCTGAATTCCGCATTGGTCTCGGCGCGCGCCGTGCACCACATCGACACCAATTGGGACTGGGCGTCGGGCGCACCGACCGGCCTGATCCACGACGCCTGGAGCATTCGCCTGGTGCCGCACTACGCACTCGGCGTGTTCTTCGTGCTCGCCCATCTCGTGTCGGGATTGCGCGGCGTCCTGATCGCGCATGGCGTGGCCGCCGCGATCGCCAACCGGATCTGGGCCACCGGCCTCGCCGCCGGCGGGCTCGTTGCGATCGCGATCATGAGCGGGCTGTGCGGGGCGCGGATCTAGCCTTCAGGCAGGTGGCAAGCGTGAGCCGGGTTGAGAAGACATCGATCCCGTCAAGCTGAGGTTGACTTGCTGCGGTCACGCCAAAGCGCAAAGATCGCCGCTGCGAGCTTGTTCGGCCGATCGAGCCCCGCATAGCTCACCACAGGCTTGCTGGGATGATTTCTCATCAGCTCCCCCAGTATCTCGTAGTCCAGTTCATGGCCGAACTTTTCGTACGGTATGGATTGGGACTTGGCTCCCTCAGCAACATAAAAGATATCGACTCGCGCGAGGTCTTTTGCGATTGCCGCGGCCTCCTGCAAGGTGCGGCAGCCGTACGATCTGTATTCCCAGGAAGGATCGCTGAAGTGAAGTGCCTTGCGGGTGGTTTCATCGAGCTTGCCGCGTTCTGCATCAGAGAACCCGACGATGATCACGTGGGCGATTTTCGGAAGCATCTAACAGCCCCTTGAAATGGCGCCTGTAACACTTGGTCTACTGGGCGCGTGCGAGGGTTCGATGCTCTGAGCAAATCGCATCCAGGCGCGTTCGATGCGCGCTGCCGCGGCGCTCGGCCCAACGGTTGTATTCGGTAAGTTGCGCCTGCTAGGATTGAGAGCAGTTGCGGGAGGCACAATGGCGATGAAGCGCACCATTCTTCTGGCCGTCTGGCTCGCGGTAGTTGTTTCAATTACTGCTGCTCGGGCACAAAGCGGGGACGTTCTGAGACCGGCGGATGGTTTGCAGGTCGACGAACACATCGCCCGAGAGCTGCAAGAACATCGAGGTGTGGTTATCGTTGACGCGATCCTCATGATGCCCAGTATCAGTGGGGATCTCACGCGGTGTGTCTTTCCTGAAGTGACCCTCGGTCAAACTCTCAACAAGGACGCGCCGAGGAAAACAATAAGCGCCAGCATGATCGGAGGAGGAAAGCTGGCGGCGTTTGGCGGGATTACCTCACTTCCTCCAGGCGAGTACCTTTTGCTGAGCATTAGGTGCGACAATGTAAATGCTGGGTATGGTGGCCCTCATGCCAAATTCCAGGTTCGCGCCGGGGAGATCGTCGACATCGGCGCGCTTCGGCTGGATCACCACGGTGGCGGGCTCTTTTCGAACGCCGGAAAGATGCATCGGTCTGTGGAGGACGTGAGTCCCGAGATCGTAGCTTTTCTGAAGGCTCGTGCGCCCCGAGCCATGACCCAGATGGTTAGACGTCCCATGACTATGTTGGGTCCGCCTGATTCCGTGACCCGAACCAGCATTCGGCGGTGTAGTATTTTCGGATGCTCTTGATATCCCTGGATCGGGTTTCGGCCTTGGGTACGAGGTGTCCCAGGTCGCACGATACAGCGACTCAGTTTGAGGAGGCCAATTCAATTGGCTTGGAACCTCCAATTGCGAAGAAAATCCTGCAAACCCTCGACAACCCGTTCGGCACGAGGTTGTCACCCATGTCTTAGGTACGACCTGTTGCCGATGTCTCCGGGCCGGACAATTTGAGCGCTGGTGCCGCAAGAGGGACTCGAACCCCCGACCCCGTCATTACGAATGACGTGCTCTACCAACTGAGCTATTGCGGCGAACCGGTCGGCAACTGCCTGATCACGCGGCCACCTGATATCGGGCATGACCCCGATTGGCAAGATTTGACGCGGCTATTTAACCGCACACCGGTTATCTAACCGCGAATTAGCTTCCCAAACGTGACAGAAATCCGCGCCAACCGCCCGCCTGGGCCTTGGGCGGGCCGATTTGTTCCGCAAATTCGTCCACGGGGCCGTCCTCGTCGACCCCGGGGTCGTCGGGGGCCCGGATGATCGGGATCACGGCCGGAATTGGCGCCGGCGCCGCCTTGGGCAGGTCGGTCCGGGAACGGAACAGGGGGGCCGGCGCCGGGGGCGCCGATTCGGCGGCCGGGGACGGAACGGGTTCCGGTGCCAGGGCCTCCACTGGAGCGGGGACCGGCTCGGCCTCGATCGCCGCGGGCGACGGGGCGTTGTCCTGCACGGTCGGGGGCGGTGCCGCCGGCTCGACGGGCTTCGCCTCGACCGGTTCAACCGGCTTGACTGCCTCCGGCGGTCTGGCTGCCTCCAACGGTTTGTCCGCCTCGGGCTCGCCGGCCACTTCCTTGAGCGGTTCTTTGGGCGGCTCGACCCGGCGCGGCGCCAGCATCGCCTCCTCGAACGGCGACGGCTCGATCGCGTGGCCCTTGTCGGACGGCAGCGCCGCGACCGGCGTCTGCCACTGGAAGGCATCGAGCCGGCCGGTGACCGGCGAGACCGGACGCCAGCGGTCGGAGACATAGCCGTCGGCAGTCCACACCGGATCGTGCAGCGCGCGCACCGCGCGCAGGGTCCAGGCCCGCGCCCGGCCGCTGTCGCCATGCTCGGTGCGCTCGATCTCCGCCATCAACAGCGCGACGCGCTGGGTCGGCGCCGCCGTGAACGGCTCCAGCGCGGCACGCGCCTTGGCAAACTCGGATGCATCGATCGCGGCACGCGCGATCGCCAGCGCGCCCTCGATATGGCCCGGCGTTTTCGCCGCCAGCGTCTCGACGCGCACCAGCCGCTGGCGCGCGGAATCGCCGAGCCGCACATGCGAATAGGCCTCGGCGAGATCGGGATGCGGCTGCGCCAGCCACGCGGTCTCGACGATGCGCATGGCGCGGCGCACCTGATGCGCCTCGCTCTCGAACTTGGCGGCGAGCGCGGCGGCCGGGATCAGGGTCGGCGCGAGCTTCAGGGCCTCCATCGCGCTCGCGCGCGACAAATCGCGATCGACGGTCTCGAGCTCCAGCGCGCGCGCCGTGAGCAGCACGCCGCGCTGCCGCCGATAGGTCGCCTTGTCGATCAGTCCGGCCGACTGGTTGTTGTCGATGATCGACAGCGCGCCGGCCCAATCGCCCTTGGCGCAGCAGAAGCCGAGCACCGCATGCGAGGCCCATGACGACGACGGCGACATTTTCAGCGCTTCCTCGGCGATCATCACCGCCGCCACCGGATCGTCGGCGCGCTGCGCCTCGATGAACAGGCCGCGCAGGCCGAGCAGCCGCGTGTCCGCGCGCTCGGCCATGGCGCGGAAGGCGCGCTGCGCGCCGTCGCGATCGCCGTCGAGCTGTGCCGATTGCGCGTGCAGCAACAGCGCCAGCGGATCGCCCGCGGCGTGGCGCCGTGCCACCTCGGCATGCGCGCGCGCCGCCGACGAATCGCCGTGCCCGATCGCGAGCAGGCCCTGCGTGATGGCATGACGGCCGCGGGCGTGACGCCGCTCGCGCCGGCTGCGGCGGATGTGCGCGGGGATCTTCCACAGTCCGCGCAGGATCATGCCGGCGATCATCGCGACGATGATGACGATACCGAGCAAATAGATCGGCTGCTTGGAGGTCAAATGCAGCCCGCCCCAATTCAGCACGAGATCGCCGGGCTGATCGGCCATCCAGGCCGCACCCGCTGCAGCGAGCGCGATCAGCAGCAGGAACAGAATGATCCGGATCATCAAAAACCTACTGCAAGAGTTTATTGATTGACGGTGGCGAGCGCCGCCATGGCGTTGTCGGCAAATTTTCGCGACGCGTCGAGCGCGGCGCGGCGCGCGTCCACCTTGGCGAGCCAGGCTTGCGCCGCGGTCCGATCGGCCGGCGGCAGCGACTTCAATTCACGCTCGGTCAATGCGAGGTCATTATGCACGGCGGCGGATGTCACCCGCGCGACGATGCTGCCGCGATCGGTGCCGGTGCCGTCGGTCCGCTCGATGCGGATCAGCGTGGAGGCGCCGGCCTTCAGACGATCGACCAGCCCGGCGCTGGCCGTCGCAGCATCAGGCGCCGGCGGTGCGAGCTGCGGCACGATCTCGATCAGCTCGCGGCACAGCGCATTCGGGCTCGGCACGCCCGTCGTCGCGAACGTCTCGAGCGGCTTCAGCGTTGCAGGATCGTCAGACAGCGCCTTCGCGGCCTCGAGCGCGCCGGCAAAGGGATCGCCGTGGCGAACCGCGACGTCGAGCAACGACGCCGCGACCACGCGGCGCAGCGGCACATCGTCTGCCTTCGCCTCGGCCTTGGTGTCGGCGATCTTGCTGTCCTGCTTGGCGATCGCGGCACCCTGCGCCTTCACCGCACCTTCGACCTTGTCGATGCGCGCCGTGATGCCGGAGAGGTCGGGCGCAGCCGCGCCATCGCGCGGCGCGGCTTTCGCGTCATTGACCGCGGCCGCAAGCTTGTCGGACTGCGCCCGGGTTGCGGCGAGCTCGGTGCGCAGCGCGGCGATCGATTTGTCGAGCGCCTCCAGCCGTGCCGCCGTCGCGGGATCGGCGGCCGGAGCGGCCGGCCGGTTGGCTTTTGCTTCAAGCGCGGTCAGGCGCGTGCCGAGTTCGTCGACCGTTGCGGCATTGGGCTGCGGCGCGGACACCGGCTGCACCGCGGGCCAGCCGAGCAGCCAGCCGACCCCGATCACCAGCGCGGCCGCAACCGCGCCCGATATCGGCGCCACCACCCAGGGCGACACCGGCCGCGAAGGTTCGGGCCGCGACGGCTCGGCCTCGCGCGCCACGGAGGCGGCCTCGGGCTGCGGCTCGGCGTGAGGCGCGGCGTCGGCCTGGGTCTCGACCCCAAGGGCTGCCGGGTCCACGGACGGCTTGCCGGTATCCTTAGCCGCTTCCTTAGCCGCTTCCTTGGCCGCTTTCTTGGCCGCTTCTTCGGCCCCCTCGGCCTTTGGCGGCTCGCTGCTGGAGACCTCGGTCGCCTGAAGATCGATGGTCGGCGGCGCGCGCTTGGGCCGGGAATCCGGCGAAGGTCCTGTGTCGTCGGGCCTTTCTTCAGCCATCGCAGAGGGTCCTCAAAACTATTGGCCGCACATTGTACCAGAATCGGCGCCAGTTCTTAGAGCACGATCCGAAAAACGGAGCATTGCCTAACATCATGGTCAGACGAAAGAATTAACCCGGTGCGGACCGCATCGTGCGGCCTAGTGCCTCCAGCAGGGCGGTTTCGTCCGGTTGCGCCGCGACCACGACCTTGGTCGCACCGGCGTCATGAAGCACGGCTGCGACCGCGGCCGAGATGCAGCATTGCGGCAATGCGAGCGCCGAAATCTCGATTCCATCGGCCCGCACTGCGTCCAGGAACGCCTGCGCGCTGCGCCGGGAATAATGCAGCACCGCGGTGATCCGGTTTGCCATGAAGGCGTCGCTGACCTCCCTCGGAAAGGCGGCCACCGGCGCCATCCGGTAGGTGGTGTGGGTGATGACGCTCAAGCCGCTCTCGCTGAGTTCGCCGGCGAGATCGCGCGAGAGGTCGGCGCCGGCCAGATAAAGCAGCGTCGCCGACGGCTCCAGCTCGCCGGCCTTGACCCGCGCCAGCACGAGATCGCGCAGCGAGATCGCATCGCCTTTGGCCACGATCACCTTGGCAAAGCCCGCGGCGCGCGCGGCGTCGGCGGTGTGCGTTCCGACCGCGAACAGCGGCAGCGGCAACAGCCGGCTGCCGGCGAGATCGAGCGCGCGCAGCGCATTGGCGCTGGTCAGGATGACAGCGTCATAATCCGCATCGTCGTCATGGAACGGCAACGGCTCGAAGCGCAGCACCGGCGCCGCGAGGGCGTCAAAGCCGCGCTGGCGCAAGGTCGCGAGCGTCGCGTCATTGTCCGGATGCGGTCGGGTGACAAGGATGGTCACGCCTCAGGCCTCCAGCCTCTGCAATTGGACCTCGGCGACCGATTGCACTTTAAGACCTCGCAATGCTACCCCGGAGGGGACATTTTTGATGAACATGATCCTGCCGGAAACCGGTTCCGGCCCGTCCGGATCATGCTGGTAGCACAAGGGCCGAAATTGGGACACGAACCACCGATGCTGGTGCTGGGGATCGAGACCACCTGCGATGAAACCGCAGCCGCGGTGGTCGAGCGGCAGGCTGACGGGCAGGCGAAGATCCTCTCCAATGTCGTGCGCTCGCAGACCGACGAGCACGCCCGCTTCGGCGGCGTGGTGCCGGAGATCGCGGCGCGCGCCCATGTCGACCTGCTCGACGGTATCGTCGCCTCCGCGATGAAGGAGGCCGGCGTCGGCTACGGACAATTGTCGGCGGTGGCGGCCGCCGCAGGCCCCGGCCTGATCGGCGGCGTGATCGTCGGCCTCACCACCGCGAAGGCGATCGCGATGGTGCACGACACGCCGCTGATCGCGGTGAACCATCTCGAGGCGCACGCACTGACGCCGCGGCTGACCTGCGCGCTGGCGTTTCCATACTGCCTGTTCCTGGCCTCCGGCGGTCACACCCAGATCGTCGCGGTGGTCGGCGTCGGCGAATATGTCCGGCTCGGCACCACGGTCGACGACGCGATGGGCGAGGCGTTCGACAAGGTGGCGAAGATGCTGTCGCTGCCCTATCCCGGCGGACCGGAGGTCGAGCGCGCGGCGGCCGGCGGCGACCCGACGCGGTTTGCCTTTCCGCGCCCGATGCTCGGCCGCGCGGACGCGAATTTCTCGCTGTCGGGATTGAAGACGGCGGTGCGCAATGAAGCGAGCCGGCTGGAGCCGTTGGAGCCGCAGGACATCAGCGATCTCTGCGCGAGCTTCCAGGCCGCGGTGCTGGACTCGACCGCGGACCGCTTGACCGTTGGCCTCAAGCTGTTCGAGGAGCGGTTCGGCACGCCGCGTGCGCTGGTCGCGGCCGGCGGCGTTGCCGCCAACCACGCGATCCGCAGCGCGCTGCAGGATGTCGCAGCGAAAGCGCAGACCACGCTGATCATTCCGCCGCCGGCGCTCTGCACCGACAATGGTGCGATGATCGCCTGGGCCGGCGCCGAGCGGATGGCGCTCGGTCTGATCGACACGATGGAAGCGCCGCCCCGCGCGCGCTGGCTGCTCGATGCCAACGCCAAGGCGCCGGCCGGCCACGCCAACAGCCGCGCCGGATATTAGGTCCTTCGACATGGAGATGAAGCGCAGAGCGAGTTCTCCTTCACCTCGCCCCGCTTGCGGGGAGAGGTCGGATCGCATCAACGATGCGATCCGGGTGAGGGGGTACAGGTCCCAACATTCGGCGCACTCGCGGATGGAGCCCCTCACCCCAACCCTCTCCCCGCAAGAGCGGGGCGAGGGAGCGCAGCTGAGCTAAGGGTTCCGATGCCCGCGCATATGTCAGTCAGCGTGATCGGGGCCGGCGCCTGGGGCACGGCATTGGCCGAGGTCGCGGCGCGCGCCGGGCGCAAGGTGACGCTGTATGCGCGCAATGCCGAACATGCCGCGCAGATTGAGGCAACGCGGATCAATCCAAAGCTGGCCGGCGTCCAGCTGCATCCCGGCATCATCGTGACGTCGGATATCGCAGCCGCCGCGCATGCGGACATCATCCTCGCCGTCACTCCGGCGCAGCATTTGCGCGCGGCGGTCGGGCACCTTGCGCCGCACCTCAAACCGGACACGCCTGTCATCGCCTGCGCCAAGGGCATCGAGCACGGCACGCATAAATTCATGACCGAGGTGATCGCGGAGGCCGCACCGCGCGCGGTGCCCGCGATCCTGTCGGGACCGAGCTTTGCCGACGACGTCGCGCGCGGACTGCCGACCGCGGTGACGCTGGCCGCCAAGGATGAAGCATTGGCGCGTGCGCTCGTACAAGCACTCGGCTCGGCAACGTTCCGGCCCTATCACACGTCGGACGTGCGCGGCGTCGAGATCGGCGGCGCGGCCAAGAACGTGCTGGCGATCGCAGCCGGCATCGTGGTCGGCAAGACTCTCGGCGCCTCCGCGCTCGCGGCGCTGACCACGCGCGGCTTCAGCGAGCTCGCACGATTGGGCCGTGCCTGCGGCGCGCGCGCCGAAACGCTTGCCGGCCTGTCGGGATTGGGCGATCTGCTGCTCAGCTGCTCGACCGCGCAATCGCGCAATTTCGCACTCGGCCTCGCGCTCGGGCGCGGCGAAGCGGCGCCGGTCGGCAAGCTCGCCGAGGGCGCCTTCACCGCGCCGGTGCTGTGCGAGCTCGCCGCCGCGCAGAAGGTCGATATGCCGGTGTCGAACGCGGTCGCCGCGATCCTGAGCAACCGGCTGACGATCGATGCCGCGATCGAAGGCCTGCTGACGCGGCCGTTCAAGGCGGAGTAACGCACCTCACGGCTGCGCGAGGCGGAGCTTTCCGATCCGCGCACGCCGTAATAGCGTGGCGGCGCCGTCGGATCCCGGTCTACCCATCGCGCAATGGATCCCAAGGGTAAAATCATGCGTCAACCGCATCGCGCCATCCTTTCGATCAGCCTTCTTTCGATCAGCCTTGCAACCGCCCTCGCCGCCTCCACCGCAGCCCGCGCCCAAACAACACCGTCCTACGACGAACTCGCCAAGCGCGAAGCGGCCGCCAATGCCGACAGCGGCAAGCGGGTCGCGCCACCCAAATCGATCGGCAATCCCTCCGCCGACGTCTCACCGGAGATGCAGGCTGTCATCGGCGCACCCTATCCGCCGCATTTCAACGCCGATCCGAAGACATCAGCCGAATGGAAGGAGCTGATCGATCGCCGCGCCAAGGAGGCCATCGCGAATATTCCCGCGATGAAGGCGAAGCTCGGCGTCAAGGTCGAGGAAACCAGGCTGGCCGGCGTGCACTGCTACATCGTGACGCCGAACAAGATCGCGCTCGAGAACCGGCGGCGCCTGCTGATCCATGTCCACGGCGGCGGTTACGTGTTCGGCCCCGGCGAAGCGGCGTTGCCGGAAGCCATCATGATGGCCGGCTTCGGCGGCTACAAGGTGATCTCGGTTGACTACCGGATGCCGCCGGACTTCCCCTATCCGGCCGCGCTTGATGACGCGATGGCGGTCTGGAAGGAGGTGCTGAAGTCGCATGAGCGCCATCGGCTGGCGATCTTCGGTACCTCCACAGGCGGCGCGATGACGCTCGCGATGGTGTTGCGGGCAAAGGACGAGAAGCTGCCGCTGCCGGCCGCGATCGCGCCGGGCACGCCATGGTCCGACATCGACAAGATCGGCGACAGCTACGCCAGCAACGAGTGGGTCGACAACGTGCTGGTGACGTGGGACGGCTGGCTCGGCCGCGCGGCCAGGCTTTATGCCAACGGGGCCAGCCTGAAGAATCCCTACATCTCGCCGATCTACGGCGACTTCAAGGGCTTTCCGCCGACCATCCTGACAACGGGCACGCGCGACCTGTTCCTCAGCAACACGGTGCGCACCCATCGCAAATTGCGCCGCGCCAGCGTGATCGCCGATCTCAATGTCTATGAAGGGCAGTCGCACGCCCAGTACGAGATGAACGTCGACGCGCCCGAGACCAGGGAGGCGTTCACCGACATCGCCAAATTCTTCGATCGGTATCTGAAGCAGTAAGCGCTGGATCAGATACCTGCGCTTGTCGCGGGCATCCGCGTGCCTGTAGATTGCCGCGCAATCGGCGTTCGAGAACGGGGTAAAGTCGCGATGAATTACTGGCTGGTGAAATCCGAGCCGTCGGTCTGGTCGTGGGACCAGCAGGTCGCCAAGGGCGCGAAGGGCGAGGCCTGGACCGGCGTGCGCAACTTCACGGCGCGGCAGAACCTCGTCAACATGAAGAAGGGCGACAAGGCGTTCTTCTATCATTCCAACGAGGGCAAGGAGATCGTCGGCATCGCCGAGATCGTCAAGGAGGCCTATCCCGATCCGACCGACAAGACCGGCAAGTTCGTCTGCGTCGACATCAAGGCCGACAAGCCGCTGAAGACGCCGGTGACGATGGCCGCAATCAAGGCCGACAAGAAGCTCGCCGAGATGGCGCTGGTGAAATACTCGCGGCTCTCGGTGCAGCCGGTCACCCCTGAGGAATGGAAGTACGTCTGCAAGATGGGCGGGCTGTAAGCGTCCCAATCTCAACCGTCGTCCCTGCCTAGTGCGCAATTGCGCACGGGAGCAGGGACCCATAACCACAGGGCTGCGTTGTTGAGGCACGCTGCGGCCCCAGCTTGTCTCGACAATCAAGATTTGGGGTTATGGGTCCCGGCCTTCGCGGGGACGACGAGTGGAGGGTGACGGGCTACGCCCCTGCCGCCAGCACCACCTGCGCCAGCAATTGCTCGCGCTTGTTCTGGGTGCGGTAGCCGCCCATCGTCGAGGCGAAGCGTTCGAGGATACCGTCCTCGAAGGCGGTGACGATGGTGTCGTGGACATAGCTCTTGCGGCAGATCGCCGGCGTGTTGGAGAGCTGGTCGGCGGCGGCGCGGATCGCGTCCAGCACCTGGCGCTTGCGGCCGCGCTGGCTGGCGGCCGGCGTGATCCGCGACAGCGATTCCACGACGACGGCCGACGCCATCAAGGTGCGGAAATCCTTCAGCGAGATCTTGATGCCGGCAAGCTCGCGCAGGAACGCGTTCACCGCCGTGGTCGAGGCGGCCCGCACCACACCGGAGCGGTCGTAATACTGGAACATGCGCTTGCCCGGGACACCGCGCAGGATGCCGACCGCGCGCACCAGCTTGGCCGCGTCGCATTCCTTGCGCACGGCCTTGCCGCCCTTGGCCTTGAAGGTCAGCACCAGGCTGTCGTCTTCCAGCGTGACGTTGGATTTCAGGAGCGTGGTGGCGCCGCGGGTGCCGTTGAGGCGGGCGTAGGATTCGTTGCCGGGCCGGATCGCGGTACGCGCGATCAGCTCGATCACCGCTGAGAGCGCAAATTCGCGCGTCGGCTCGTCGCCGGACAGAAACGCCGAGACCTTGCGCCGGATCTTCGGCAGCGCGGCCACCAGCTTGCCCAGGCGATGCGCCTTGCGCTGCTCGCGGACCTTCTCCCAGTCGGCGTGATACCGATATTGCAGCCGGCCGGCCGCATCGAGGCCGACGGCTTGTAAATGCGTGTTCGGATCGGTGGAGTAGCGCACCCGGCGATAGGCAGGCGGCATCGCCATCGCGTGCAGCCGGCGAATGGTCCGGGCGTCCCGCACGCGCGAGCCGTTGGCACGCACGAACGAGTAATTCTTGCCGCGCTTGATGCGCCGGATGGTCAGCTCGTTCTGGTCGCCGAGCCGCAGGCCTAGATCGCGGGCGAGATCTTCAACTGACGTCTTGATGGCGGCGGCGGCCGGGGCGTCGAGCTTGAGCTTGGACGTCGGTAGTTTTGCCTGCGGCCGCTTGGGCCATTGGCCCAGCGCCTTCGCCAGGGCGACAGCGGGATCGGCGGACATGGGCCGCACAGCCGCGATGTTCTGCTGATCCATCATGCTACTCGTCAGACGCCTTGTTCCGCTGTTCTCCCGGTAATGCCGTTGCTTCGGGCTTCGTTCCGGTGGGGCCGTCCGGCCTCGGAATGGCGATTTAGGGCCTCAAGGCTGACATTGCGAGTCGCGAATCGGTTATTGATGGTTCCTAATTACCTTTCATGGGTGCCATTCGCCCGCTAACCTTGATTTTGGCCTGTCCGGGACCGGTCAAAACGGCGGGAGCGCGGTCCGGGAACCGGGCTTTGGAGGACCGCGACGACGGGGGAGACAGGTCAGGGACCGTGCCGTTTCCCGCCCGGTCCCCGGAGGGATGCGCCACGGGAGCGGCGCCGGCGGTCCGGCGCGAAATCGTCGGTGCAGATGATCGCGACTGCCCTTCGACAATTCATCGACGCGCGCAGTGAGCGATCCGGCACGATGGGTATCGGAGCGCCACGTCCCGGCCGGCGTCAACGCACGATGCCTCGAGGCTCTTCAAATCGCCGGCCGGACCGATCGTGATCGCTAATTCTCTTTCGCGATACCGATCGGCTCCGACGACGGCACGAGGCGCAAACGAGCCGAGCCGCGAACGACGCCACTACGACCAAGAGACCAGTGACCTAGAGCACACGATGGCGCATAGGTTTCGCTCGTCAACGAGGCGCGGTAAACCGCCCAATCATATGAGGAAGCCGGCTGGTGTCCGGCGGCTTCGACGCGACGAAAGTGACAGTCCTTTTTCCTTGCCGGGCCGGAATGCGGCAACGCATAATCGCGGCAATGATCAGGACGGCTTGCCGTCGCTACGTTTGCGATCGGCAATGAGTGGAGGAAAGCGATGTCCGAGAAGATCTATGACGTGTCGGCCGACTGGGCCAAGCGCGCTTATGTCAACGACGCCAAATATCGCGAGATGTACGCGCACTCGGTCAAGGACCCGAACGGCTTCTGGGCCGAGCACGGCAAGCGGATCGACTGGATCAAGCCCTTCACCAAGGTCGAGAACGTCTCCTTCGCGCCCGGCAACATCTCGATCAAATGGTTCGAGGACGGCGTGCTTAACGTTGCCTGGAACTGCATCGACCGCCATCTCGAGAAGCGCGGCGACCAGACCGCGATCATCTGGGAGGGTGACGACCCCTCCGAATCCAAGCACATCACCTACCGCCAGCTGCACGACGAAGTCTGCAAGATGGCCAACATCCTGCGCACGCGGAACGTCAAGAAGGGTGACCGCGTCACGATCTATCTGCCGATGATCCCGGAAGCCGCCTACGCCATGCTGGCCTGCGCGCGGATCGGCGCGATCCACTCGGTGGTGTTCGGCGGTTTCTCGCCGGACAGCCTCGCCCAGCGCATCAAGGATTGCGATTCCAAGGTGATCATCACTGCCGACGAGGGCCTGCGCGGCGGCAAGAAGGTGCCGCTGAAGGCCAATGTCGATGCCGCGATCGCCAAGACCGGCGGCGTCGATTGGGTCGTGGTGGTGAAGCGCACCGGCGGTGCCATCGACATGAACCCGACCCGCGACCTCTGGTATCACGAGGCCGCCGCCATGGTGACGACGGAATGCCCGGCCGAGCACATGCATGCCGAGGACCCGTTGTTCATCCTCTATACCTCGGGCTCGACCGGCACGCCGAAGGGCGTGCTGCACACCTCGGCCGGCTATCTCGTGTTCGCGTCGATGACGCATCAATACGTGTTCGACTATCACGACGGCGACATCTACTGGTGCACCGCCGACGTCGGCTGGGTCACCGGCCACAGCTACATTCTCTACGGGCCGCTCGCCAACGGCGCGACCACGCTGATGTTCGAGGGCGTGCCGAACTACCCGGACAATTCGCGCTTCTGGAACGTGGTCGACAAGCACAAGGTCAACATCTTCTACACCGCGCCGACCGCGATCCGCGCGCTGATGCAGGGCGGCGACGAGCCGGTGAAGAAGACCTCGCGCAAGTCGCTGCGCCTGCTCGGCTCGGTCGGCGAGCCGATCAATCCGGAAGCCTGGGAGTGGTATTACCGCGTGGTCGGCGACGACCGCTGCCCGATCGTCGACACCTGGTGGCAGACCGAGACCGGCGGCATTTTGATCACGCCGCTGCCCGGCGCGACCAAGCTGAAGCCGGGATCGGCGACGCGGCCGTTCTTCGGCGTGGTGCCCGAGATCGTCGATGCCGACGGCAAGACGCTGGATGGCGAGACCTCGGGCAATCTCTGCCTGACCAAGTCATGGCCGGGCCAGATGCGCACGGTCTATGGCGACCATGCGCGGTTCGAGCAGACCTACTTCTCGACCTACAAGAACAAGTACTTCACCGGCGACGGCTGCCGGCGCGATGCCGACGGCTATTACTGGATTACCGGGCGCGTCGACGATGTCATCAACGTCTCCGGCCACCGCATGGGCACCGCCGAGGTCGAGAGCTCGCTGGTCGCGCATGAGGCGGTGTCGGAAGCCGCCGTGGTCGGCTATCCGCACGACATCAAGGGCCAGGGCATCTACGCCTATGTCACGCTGATGAAGGGCACCGAGCCGACCGAGGCCTTGCGCAAGGAGCTGGTCGCCTGGGTCCGCAAGGACATCGGCCCGATCGCCTCGCCGGACCTGATCCAGTTCGCACCCGGCCTGCCGAAGACGCGCTCCGGCAAGATCATGCGCCGCATCCTGCGCAAGATCGCCGAGGACGAGCCGTCGAGCCTCGGCGACACCTCGACGCTGGCCGATCCGGCCGTGGTCGACGACCTCGTGCAGAACCGGCAGAACAAGAAGGGCGCGTAGGCGCAGGGGCTACGAAACGTGGTCTTGGTCCGGCATTTGATCGGTCGCGCAGTCCCGCTGGCCTGCGCGATCGTTCTCTTCAGCAGCTTGTCGGCGCCGGCGCAGACGCCGGCACCTTCCCCGGACAATTTCACTTACTTCTACCGCGATCCGACACCGGAGCACCTGACCGACATTTTTGCTCATGTGCAAAGCGCGGCAACAAGTTGGAATGTCTACCCTCCGCTGACAGGCTTGCTGGCCGCGGATTTCAAATCTCACCCGGAGCACATCGACAGGCTCGTCCCAATCGTCACCGACGTCAAAGCTTCCTATGCCGTGATCACCGCGGCGCGGTTGTCCGGCCAACCGGCGAAGGCCGAACTGCTGCGAGCCAAATTCGCCAGCCTTGGTTTCGATCAAACGCTCAACGCCGAGTTCGCAGGCATCCCGACGCGCTTCGAAGACCTGCGAATCACGCGGCCTACACATCTGGATATTTTGTGGGGCGCATCGTTCGCCGCCGGCGACAGCCGTTACGTCACACCGATCATCGACTATTTCGCCGCCGCCGCGAACACATCCGAGCTCGCTGCGATCGAAATTGCCAAGACGACCATTGAAATGACGGGCGGTCCCAAAGGCACCATCGCAGCTCTGAAAGCAAAATACGGCGATGCCGGCACCATGCAGCTGATCTATGCCGCGACAGCGCTATGGGCGATTACGGCCAATTCGCGCCAGCATCCGTTCGTGAAGCAGACGGTCACGGAGTACATCACGAACCACCCCGGCGCGCCTGCAACGAAGGCCCTCTCAACCCTGACCGGAATAAAGTAGGCCATCCGTCAGTGCGGGCGGCTGGATTGTCCCGCCAGGCCCCGGCACGCTGTGCCCGACGCACCATGTTGGCGCGTTCACGGGATTGTCAGAGGCAAGGCAGCACTGCGGCGCCTTTGTGGCCGAGTGTTGTTTTCAAGTCATTTACTTTAATCCGAACTTTTCCTTTTCTGCCCGCCATCAGGACGTGTCTCGCGGCCGGTGTGAAACCACCCGGTTAAGACACGCGGTTAATGTTGCGTGCGCGAGACCGGCGGGCCCGTTTTTTTCAGGGCTCTGCACCTTCGTTTTTGGCTCCGTTGCTGGAGCTGTTGGGAAGTGGAGAGGTTGATGTCGTTGAAGTTTGCGGTGGCGGCGGCTGCCACCCTTGGTGCTGTTGTTGTGATGTCGCAGACGGCCGAAGCGCGGCCGGAGATGGTGGGAATTCACGCTGACAATTATTCGCCGGGCACCATCGTGGTGAAGACCAACGAACGGCGGCTCTATCTCATTCTCGATTCCGGCCACGCGATGCGTTACCCGGTCGGCGTCGGCAAGTCCGGCAAGCAATGGGCCGGCACCACCCGGATCGACGGCAAATATCGCTACCCGGCCTGGTCGCCGCCCGCCGAGGTCAAGCGCGACAAGCCAAGCATCCCGAACGTGATCGCCGGCGGCTCGCCGCATAACCCGATGGGCGTGGCTGCGATGACGCTGTCCGGCGGCGAATACGCGATCCACGGCACCAACGTGCCGGGCTCGGTCGGCGGCTTCGTCTCCTATGGCTGCATCCGCATGCTCAACACCGACATCACCGATCTCTATTCGCGCGTCGAGGTCGGCACGACGGTCGTCGTCACCCGCTGATCGCAGCTTCACTCAGGAAGCAGCTTCACTCCGGAAAAAGCCGCGCAGATGCGCGGCTTTTTGTTTAGCGCGCAAAATATCCGCACCAGCCGAAGCGGTGGCCGCCATTGTAGGCGCGCGCATGACCGGCCGCGAGCAGCGCCGCCGACACGTTGTCGGTCTTCTTCGTCGCAACGTCGGCGACGACGCGGCCCTGATATTTGTCGGGACCGACATTGTAGATCGCGACATCGCCCTGGCCGAGCAGATCGCGCAGCGCCACGGTCGCCGCCTGCGCCATTTGCAGCTCGCGTGCGCAGGACGCCTTCAGCTCCGGCGCGTCGATGCCGCGCAGCCGCACCCGCGTGGTGAGATCGGGGCCCGGCGCGAGATGCACCCGCGCCTCGAACGTGTCGCCGTCAATCGTCCTGATCACATCGACAGCATGGCGGGCATCCGGCGCGCCGGCCCGCTGCCAGATCACCTCGGTATCGCGCGACCTGCCGAGCGGCCAGGACGGCGGCAGATGCACCCATTGCCGGATCGGCAATGTGCTGCCGACCGCGATGCCGAGAACGAACACCCATGGCAACGCCGCCGAGACGCGGCGGCCCCACGGTGAGCGGCGGAAGGGCGGACGTCCCGTCCCACGATAAGGATTTATTCTCTCGTATGGGGACATATTCCCAGACTGGCCTGAGTCGTTCCGTCAGGCAAGACGCGGCGAAAGACCCTCAGAAATCCGAGGCGATGCCCTTGGTCTCCCAATCGCCGTACCGCGTCGGTTCCGGCCCCTTCGGGCCCTGATATTCCTTCGGACGTGCGGCCGCGTTCTGTGCGGCCAGCTCCTCGGCGGCCTTGCGCCGCGCCGCGGCCTCGGCGAGCGCGCGTTGGGCTGCCGGCGTCAGCGGCTTGCGCGGCGCGGGTTCCGGCGGCGACGGCGATTTCTCAGTGATGTTCTCAGACATGGCAGGCCTTCTTGGCAAAACTTTCTGCCCGCGAATTTCGTATCTCTGCGTTGGCTCAGTGACGACATCACGATCACGAAATCCAGCAAGGCGATTCTTACATTTGGCATATTCGCATGCCAGAGGTGTTTTCGAGTTGATGGGCATGAGCCGAATGTAACTCAGCACCTTCGAGATATCTCCGCTCCATGCCTCCTTCAAGATTTGCAGTTCCTGCCGAAGTCCCCGGTCTCGCAGCGCGCCGTATCGCGGCCGATATCCTCGATGGCGTGCTGCACAAGCATCGCACGCTCGATGATCAGCTCGACGGCGCCGGCGCGCATCCCGGCCTGAAATCACTGGCCGATCGCGACCGCGCGCTGATGCGCCGGCTGGTCTCGACCATCCTGCGCAAGCTCGGCACGCTCGGCCATCTGCTGTCGCGGCTGCTCGACCGCGGCATCCCGACCGATGCGCCGCGGGCGCAGAGCGCGCTCCTGATCGGCGCCGCGCAGATCCTCTGGATGGATGTCCCTGACCATGCCGCGGTCGATCTCTCGGTGCGGCTCGTGCAGTCCGACCGCCGCGCGGCGAAATACGCCGGGCTCGTCAACGCCGTGCTGCGCCGTTGCGCACGCGAGGGACAGGGGCTGATCGACGAGATCAGCACGCAGACGCTCGACCTGCCGCCATGGATGCTGGCGCGCTGGAACGCGCATTACGGCGAAGCCACCGCGCGCGAGATGGCGCTGGCGCTCGGCCACGAGCCGTCGCTCGACCTCACGGTGAAGTCGGACGCGGCGCAATGGGCGAGCCGCCTGCATGGCGAGACGCTGCCGACCGGAACCGTGCGCACGCTGCTGCAGGGTTCCGTCACCATGCTGCCGGGCTTTGCCGAAGGCCAATGGTGGGTGCAGGACGCCGCCGCCGCCCTTCCGGTGCGCCTGTTCGGCGACATCAAGGACAAGGCGGTGGCGGACCTCTGCGCCGCGCCCGGCGGCAAGACCGCCCAGCTCGCGCTGGCCGGCGCGCAGGTCACCGCGGTCGACCGTTCGCCGGCGCGGGTCGCGCGGCTGCGCGACAACCTCACCCGGCTCGCCTTGCAGGCCGAGACCGTCGTCGCCGACGCCGCCGAATGGCCGGCCGAGGCCGGAAGCTTTGACGGTATCCTGGTCGATGCGCCCTGCACCTCGACGGGAACCATCCGCCGCCATCCCGATGTCGCCTGGCTGCGCCAGGAAGGCGACATCGCCGCATTGTCGGCCTTGCAGAAGCGGCTGCTGCAAAAGGCCACCCATCTGCTGAAGCCCGGCGGCACGCTGGTCTACTGCACCTGCTCGCTGGAGCCGGAGGAAGGCGAGCACGCGATTGCCGCGCTGCTGGCCGGCGAATCAGGCCTGCGCCGTGCGCCGGTCGAGACAAGCGAAGTCGCCGGTCTCGACGCCATCATTACCGCCGACGGCGATCTGCGCACCCTGCCCTGCCATCTGCCCAACGCCGACCCGCGGCTCGGCGGGCTGGACGGATTTTACGCGGCCCGGCTGGTTAAGTCCTGATTTTAAACTTCAGTCTTCTAAGCTCCAGATGCTTCGTGAAGTGATTCGTGCGGTATCAAGAGGGTGTCTTGTTTATCAAGATGGTGTCTTGGCCGCGTTTCCGGATTAAATAAGGATTCGTTGAAAATTCCCTCCCCACAAGGTTAGGCGTGTCGGTCGCCCAGAGCAGACGCATCTCGACACTGATTGCTGGCCGCTTTGCCCGCAGCATTGTCGCGCGCGCCAGCGGCAGCACCGTTGCGCTGTCGCGGCTGTGGCCCGGCCGCACCGACCGGCTGATCATCGCCCCGCACGACCTGCGGACCGCCGACGCCACCCGCGCCGCCGAGATCTATGCCGGGCGATTCGTGTTCGCCGGCAAGATCGTCACCTGCCATGGCCGCTCGATCTTCGATCTCGAACCGCCGTCGGAGGATTGGGAGGCCGCGCTGCTCGGCTTCGGCTGGCTGCGTCATCTGCGCGCCGCCGACACCGCGCTGACCCGCGCCAACGCCCGCTCGCTGGTCGACGATTGGATTTCGAATCAGGCCCGCAGGCGGCCGCTGGAGCGCCGCGCCGATGTGCGCGCACGGCGCGTGATCTCGCTGCTGTCGCAGGCCCCGTTGGTGCTCGGCGACACCGACGGAAAATTCTACCGCAAATATCTGCGCGGGCTGGCGCGCGAGATCCGCTATCTGCGCCACGCCACGCTCGACAATGACGGCGTGCCGCGGCTCCAGGTCTTGATCGCGCTGTGCTACGCCTCGCTCTGCCTCGCCAACCAGGCACGCAACATCAAATCGGCGACGCGCAAGCTGTCGGATGAATTGCAGCGCCAGATCCTGCCCGACGGCGGCCACATCTCGCGCAATCCCGGCGCGCTGGTCGAGCTGCTCAGCGATCTGTTGCCGCTGCGGCAGACCTTTGCTGCACGGAATATCGCGCCGCCGCCGGCGCTGCTCAACGCGATCGACCGCATGATGCCGATGCTGCGCTTCTTCCGTCACGGCGACGGCAGCTTCGCGCTGTTCAACGGCATGAGCAACGCACCGTCCGATCTGGTTGCGACGCTGCTCGCCTATGACGACACCCGCGGCGTGCCGATGGCGAGCATGCCGCATACCGGCTTCCAGCGCCTCGATGCCGGCAGCACGACGCTGATCATCGACACCGGCGCACCGCCGCCGGCAAGCGTCAGCCAGGACGCACATGCCGGCTGCCTGTCGTTCGAGCTGTCCTCCGGAGTGAGCCGCATCGTCGTCAATTGCGGCATGCCGAACACCGGGCGCGACAATTGGCGGCCGTTCGCACGCTCCACGGCGGCGCATTCGACGCTGACCTATCGCGAGGCCTCGTCGTGCCAGTTCGTCGAGCTGTCGGCGATGAAGCGGCTGTTGCGCGGCGCGCCGATCACCAGCGGCCCGAGCAATGTCGAGAGCTACCGCGAAGCCGTTCCCGACGGCGACGTGCTGACCGCCTCGCATGACGGCTACCTCTCGCGCTTCGGCGTGATCCACCGCCGCGTCCTGATGGTCACCCAGGACGGCACCCGGCTCGAGGGCGAGGACCAGCTGACGCCGGCGCCGGGCGGCCGCATCAAGGGCAGCGAGGCCGATTTCGCGCTGCGCTTCCATTTGCACCCCTCGGTGAAGGCGAGCCGGCTGTCGGATGCCCGCGGCGTGATGCTGGTGCTGCCCAACCGCGACGTCTGGACCTTCGAGGCGATGGACGACAAGGTCGACCTCGAGGACAGTGTGTTCCTGGCCGGCAATGACGGCCCGCGCCGCACCTCCCAGATCGTGATCCGGCAGGACGCCCGGCAGGCCGGCACCATCCGCTGGAGTTTCGTGCGCTCCTCGACCTCGGCCACCGCCACCAACGCGCGCCGCAACGCCCGCCGCGAGCCGGAACTGCCGTTGTAGCGGCGGCGGAAACGCGCTGTCTGTAACGCAGACTGCACCATCCCCGTCATCCTGAGGTGCGAGCCTCTTCGGCGAGCCTCGAAGGATGAATCGGCCACCAGTCGGGCCGTGCATCCTTCGAGGCTCGCTGCGCTCGCACCTCAGGATGACGGGGATGGTGTGCGGATCACCCGCCATTTTCCCCGAAATCCGTCGCATGTACCGGTTTCGTACCGCACAAAACCATGCTACCCGGCTGCCTTAACAGCCAGGGATTTTCCGATATGACCGAGCAGCTTCGCCGCGTGACCCGCGCTCTGTTGTCCGTTTCCGACAAGACCGGACTGATCGATTTCGCCAGGGCGCTGGCCGACCAGGGCGTCGAGCTGGTCTCGACCGGCGGCACCGCCAAGGCGATCGCCGCGGCCGGGCTCAAGGTCAAGGACGTCTCCGAAATCACCGGCTTCCCCGAGATGATGGACGGCCGGGTCAAGACGCTGCATCCGAAGGTGCATGGCGGCCTGCTCGCGATCCGCGACAACAAGGAACATGCCTCCGCGATGGCCGCGCACGGCATCGCGCCGATCGACCTGCTGGTCGTCAACCTCTATCCGTTCGAGGCCACCGTCGACAAAGGCGCCGGGTTCGAGGAGTGCATCGAGAACATCGACATCGGCGGTCCCGCGATGATCCGCGCCGCGGCCAAGAACCATGACGACGTCGCCGTGGTGGTCGAGGCGAACGACTATCAGTCTGTGCTCGACGAGCTCGCCGCGCACAAGGGCGCGACCTCGCTCGGCCTGCGCCGGCGGCTCGCCGCCAAGGCCTATGCCCGCACCGCGGCCTATGACGCCGCGATCTCGAACTGGTTCGCCGTGCAGCTCGACACCAAGGCGCCGGACTTCCGCGCCTTCGGCGGCAAATTGGTCCAGCCGCTGCGCTATGGCGAGAACCCGCACCAGACCGCGGCGTTCTACGCCACGCCGGAGAAGCGGCCGGGCGTCGCCACCGCGCGCCAGTTGCAGGGCAAGGAGCTGTCCTACAACAACATCAACGACACCGACGCGGCCTATGAATGCGTCGGCGAGTTCGATCCGCAGCGCACCGCGGCCTGCGTCATCGTCAAGCACGCCAATCCCTGCGGCGTCGCCGAGGGTCCCGATCTCGCCACCGCCTACGCCCGCGCGCTGGCCTGCGACTCCACCTCGGCCTATGGCGGCATCATCGCGGTCAACCGCACGCTCGATGCGGACGCAGCCCGCGCCATCATCGGCATCTTCACCGAGGTGATCATCGCGCCCGATGCCACTGAGGAAGCGATCGCGATCATCGCCGGCCGGCGCAATCTGCGCCTCTTGCTCGCCGGCGGCCTGCCGAACGCGCGCGCGACAGGCCTCACCGCCAAGACCGTCGCCGGCGGCCTGCTGGTGCAGAGCCGCGACAATGCGGTGATTGAGGACATGAACCTGAAGGTCGCGACCAAGCGCGCGCCGACCGATGCCGAGCTGCGCGATCTCAAATTCGCCTTCCGCGTCGCCAAGCACGTGAAGTCGAACACCATCATCTACGCCAAGGATCTCGCCACCGTCGGCATCGGCGCCGGCCAGATGAGCCGGGTCGATTCGGCGCGCATCGCCGCGCGCAAGGCGCTCGATGCGGCAGCCGAGCTGAAGCTCGCCGAGCCCCTGACCAAGGGCTCGGTGGTCGCATCGGATGCGTTCTTCCCGTTCGCCGACGGCATGCTCGCCTGCATCGAGGCCGGCGCCACCGCCGTGATCCAGCCCGGCGGCTCGATGCGCGACGACGAGGTGATCAAGGCCGCCGACGAGCACGGCATCGCCATGGTGTTCACCGGCGTGCGGCATTTCCGGCACTAGCCTATCCAAGCGTCGTCCCGGCGAAGGCCGGGACCCATACCGCGTGATCTATCGAAGGCGCGCTGGGGCTAGTTGTCCCTCACCAAGCACGGCCGGTGGTTATGGATCCCGGCTCGCGCTTCGCTTGGCCGGGACGACAGTGGTTATTGTTGCCGCACCCGCGCCAACAGCGCCAGCCCCACCACGAAGAACCCCACCAGCACGGCCATGCCGGCCTTCTGGCTTGCGGTTGCCGCGGTGATCGCGCCGATCAACAGCGGGCCGATGAACGACGTCACCTTCCCCGTGAGTGCGAACAAGCCGAAATACTGCGCGATGCGATCCTGCGGCGCGAGGCGGATCAGCAGCGAGCGCGAGGCCGCCTGCAACGGCGCGCCGGTGGCGCCGATCAGGCAACCGAGCACGATGTAGGCGCGCTCGGCGGCTCCCGCGAACAATGGACCGCCGGGCACCGGCGGCGCGACCGGGATGAACAGGATCGAATCCTTGTTCACGGTGAGAATCACCACGATCGCAAACAGCAGGATGAACAGGCTGCCGGTGATCACGCGCTTCGGCCCGAACGCATCGTCGAGCTTGCCGCCGATCCAGCCGCCGAACGTCCCGGCCACCGCGAGGATGATGCCGAAGGTACCGATCCGGATCGTGTCCCAGCCGAACGTGCCGGCGGCGTAGATGCCGCCGAATGCGAACAGCGAGACCAGCCCGTCGGTGTAGATCATGTTCGCCAGCAGGAACCACGCCAGCGATCTCTGCTTCGGCAGGCTCAGCAATGACTCCCTGAGCTCGCGCAGGCCTTCGCCGAGCGCCGCGCGCATCGGCCGCTTCGCCGGATAGTCCGGCGTGAACAGGAACATCGGCGTCACGAAGATGATGAACCACAGCCCGGTCAGCGGCCCGGTGATGCGGTCGCCTTCGTGCATCGCCGGATCGAGGCCGAACAGCGGCGTGAAGCCGAACAGCGTCTTCCCGGTTTCGGCATTGGCGGCGAGGAAGCCGAGCACCAGCACGAGACTGAGGATGCCGCCGACATAGCCGGTGGCCCAGCCGGTGCCGGAGAGCCGCCCGATCCGGTCCGGCGGCACCAGCGTCGGCATCATCGCATTGTTGAACACGGTCGCGAACTCGACGCCGACGCTGGCGATCGCATAGGCGAGCAACAGCATCGGGATGATGTCGGGATTGCCGGGCTTGCCGATCCACATCGCGCTCGAGCCGAGCACGAGCAGCGCGCCGAAGCCCGCGATCCACGGCTTGCGCCGGCCGCTGGCATCGGCGATTGCACCGAGCACCGGCGACAGCAGCGCGATCGCAAGTCCGGCGGCTGCGGTGGCAAAGCCCCACAGCGCCTGCCCGCTCGCGGCATCCGATGCGACGAAGCTCGCGAAATAGGGCGCGAACACGAAGGTCGTGATCAGCGTGAAATAAGGCTGCGCGGCCCAGTCGAAGAAGATCCAGCTGACGACGGCTGCGCGGCCGGGATAGGCCTTGGTGGTGGCCCGCGCTTCACCGGCGCTGGTCTGCATTGTTGCCGTCATCGTGAAACATATTCCCCGGATCGAACCACAGGCAGGCTTTTGCCACCTCAATCCGCTCCCATATAGCATGAGCCGGTCTGCTGATACGGCGATGAACAGGGCAGGAAATTTCGATGGCGCAGACGGCAACGATGTCGCGACGGCTGTTTGCCGCTCTCCTTGTGATTGGCATCGCGACACCGGCCCTCGGCCAGGTCCAGCGTCGCGCCTACGAGCCGTCATCCACTGCTACGACCAGCAGCATCCGCGCCGAACACGGCATGGTGGTGGCGCAGGAGAAGCTCGCGGCGCAGGTCGGCGCCGACATCCTGCGGCAGGGCGGCAATGCGGTCGATGCCGCGGTCGCCACCGGCTTTGCGATGGCGGTGACCTATCCGCGCGCCGGCAATATCGGCGGCGGCGGTTTCATGGTGATCCATCTTGCCGCACGCAATGAAGATGTCGCGATCGACTACCGCGAGACCGCGCCGCAGACCGCAACCCGCGACATGTTCCTCAATGCCGACGGCAAGCCCGATCCCGACAAGTCGCGCAACTCCGCGCTTGCGATCGGCGTGCCCGGCACGGTCGCGGGCCTCGCGCTGGCGCTGGAGAAACACGGCTCCGGCAAATTCACGCTGGCGCAGATCCTCAAGCCCGCGATCGATCTGGCGCGCGACGGCTTCGTCGTCACCGACGATACAGCGGACACGCTGGCGGACATGTATCGCCGGATGTCGCGCTGGCCGAACTCGGCCAAAACCTTCTCGCACGCCGACGGCACGCCGCTGCATGAGGGCGACCGCCTGATCCAGGGCGATCTCGCCGGCGTCCTGACCGCGATTGCCGAGCAGGGGCCGCGCGGCTTCTACGAAGGTGCGGTCGCGGAAAAGCTGGTCAGCGGAATCAAGAATGCCGGTGGCATCTTCACACCAGAGGATCTGAAGTCCTACCAGCCGGTGATCCGCACCCCGATCCGCGGCACCTATCGCGGCTACGACATCGTCTCGATGCCGCAGCCCTCCTCCGGCGGCGTCGTGCTGATCGAGATCCTCAATATTCTCGAGGGCTTTCAGATGTCGGACATGAAGCAGGGCTCGGCCGCCTCGCTGCATGTGATGATCGAGGCGATGAAACGGGCCTATGCGGATCGCGCCCGTTACCTCGGCGACCCGGCCTTTGTCGATGCGCCGACGCAGCTGCTGGTCGACAAGGACTATGCCGCCAAGCAGCGCGCGACCATCGATCTCGCCCGCGCCACGCCCTGGACCGATGTGCGCAACGCCAAGCAGCCGCACGAGGGCGACAACACCACGCATTATTCGGTGGTCGATGCGGAGGGTAACGCCGTCAGCAACACCTACACGCTGAACTTCCCCTACGGCGTCGGCCTCGTTGCGGAGGGTACCGGCGTGCTGCTCAACAACGAGCTCGACGATTTCACGGCGGCGCCCGGCGCCTCCAACGCCTTCGGCCTGGTCGGCTTCGAGGCCAATCTGCCGGGACCCGGCAAGCGCCCGCTGTCATCGATGTCGCCGACCATCGTGCTGAAGGACGGCAAGCCGGTGCTGGTGACCGGATCGCCCGGCGGCAGCCGCATCATCTCAGCGGTGACGCAGATCATCGTCGATGTCATCGACTACAGGATGGACATCGCGGCCGCGGTCGCCGCGCCCCGCATGCACCATCAATGGCTGCCCGACGAGGTCCGGATCGAGCGCGGCCTTCCCGACGAGGTGCTGACCGAGCTGAAGGCCAAGGGCCACAAACTGGTCGAGCCGCTCGGCTACTCCTCCGCGAACTCGATCCTCGTCACGACCAACGGTCTGCTCGGCGCACCCGATCCGCGCACGCGTGGCTCGGAGGCCGCGGGGTACTAAAGGCGGCTTTGCCCCGCCTGCGACATCGCGATAGATTGACGGTCCGCGCAACTCCGGCCGCGGATCGCAAAGAGCCGGTGAATCAATTCTCCGGGGAACGCGCATGAGCACGGCCGAATCCAAATCGATGGAAGTTGCAGAGATCGAGGACACCAGCCTCCTCGCCTTCTATCGCGACATGAACCTGCAGGAGCGGCGCACGTTCTGGGCCTGCGCGTCGGGCTGGACGCTCGACGGCATGGATTTCATGATCTATCCGCTCGTGATCGGCACCATCATCACGCTGTGGAAGGTCGATCCCGGCACCGCCGGGCTCGCGGGCACCGTGACGCTTTTGGCCTCCGCCGTCGGCGGCTGGCTCGGCGGCTATCTCTCCGACCGGATCGGGCGGGTGAAGACGCTGCAGCTCACCATCATCTGGTTCTCGTTCTTCTCGCTGGTCTGCGCCGTGGTGCAGAATTTCGACCAGCTCCTGATCGCCCGCGCACTGCTGGGCCTCGGCTTCGGCGGCGAATGGGCCGCCGGCGCGGTGCTGATCGGCGAGGCGATCCGGCCGCAATATCGCGGCCGCGCCGTCGGCTCGGTGCAGTCGGGCTGGGCGATCGGCTGGGGCCTGGCGGTGCTGGCGCAGGCGATCCTGTTCTCGATCCTGCCCGCGGAGAATGCGTGGCGCTGGATGTTCGTGATCGGCGCGCTGCCGGCATTGCTGGTGTTCTACCTGCGCCGCTACGTCACCGAGCCGGAGATTTCGGCGGCGACCATGGCGCAGGCGCAGGCCTCCGGCAGCGGCCCTGCCGCATTGTGGGAGATCTTCCACGGACCGATCCTGAAGACCACGCTGCTGGCTTCGCTGGTCGGCACCGGCATGCAGGGCGGCTACTACGCCATCACCTTCTGGGTGCCGCGCTTCCTCACGACCGAGCGCAAGCTCTCGGTGGTCGGCTCGACCGGCTATCTCGCGACGCTGATCATCGGCTCGTTCATCGGCTATCTCGTGGGCGCCTGGCTCGCCGACCGGATCGGCCGGCGCAATCTGTTCCTGATCTTCTCGATCGGCGCCATCGCGGTCGTGCTGCTCTATACCCAGCTGCCGCTGTCCAACGAGGTGCTGTGGGTGCTGGGCTTCCCGCTCGGCTTCTTCGCCTCGGGCTATTTCTCCGGCATGGGCGCGTTCCTGACCGAGTTGTATCCGACCCGGCTGCGCGGCTCCGGCCAGGGCTTTTGCTACAATTTCGGCCGCGGCATCGGTGCGCTGTTTCCGTTCCTGGTCGGCGCGCTCTCGACCACGACCACGCTCGCCAACGCGATCGCGATCTTTGCGGTGGCGGCCTATGGCGTATTCTTCATCGCCGCCTACGCGCTGCCGGAAACGCGCGGGCGCGTGCTGCATGCGGATGGGTAGTGTGGTCGCAGTGGCGCGACGGCCGCGACGCTTGCACCGTCGTTCCCTCCCCCCTTGCGGGGGAGGGCTAGGGAGAGGGGTGGCCGCGAAGGCGGTGTATGTGGCTTACCCCTCTCCCCAACCCTCCCCCGCAAGGGGGGAGGGAGCCCTAACATCGTGCGTCCCTAACTGAGGAGGAGGCAGCAGATGACATCGCTCAAAGGCAAGACGCTGTTCATCTCGGGTGCGAGCCGCGGCATTGGGCTCGCGATCGCGCTGCGCGCCGCGCGTGATGGCGCCAATGTCGCGATTGCGGCGAAGACCGCCGAGCCGCATCCGAAGCTCAAGGGCACGATCTACACCGCCGCCGACGAGGTCCGCGCCGCCGGCGGCAAGGCGCTGCCTGTGATCTGCGACATCAGGGACGAAGCGCAGGTGATGGCGGCGATCGAGCAGACCGTCGCCCAATTCGGCGGCATCGACGTCTGCGTCAACAATGCCAGCGCGATCAGCCTGACCGATTCGCAGGCGACCGACATGAAGCGCTACGACCTGATGATGGGGATCAACACCCGCGGCACCTTCATGGTGTCGAAATACTGCATCCCGCATCTGAAGAAGGCTGCGAATCCGCACATCCTGATGCTGTCGCCGCCGCTCGACATGAAGGCAAAATGGTTCGAGCACTCGACCGCCTACACGATGGCGAAGTTCGGCATGAGCATGTGCGTGCTCGGGCTGGCCGGCGAGTTGAAGCCGGCCGGCATCGCGGTCAACGCGCTGTGGCCGCGCACCACGATCGCGACCGCCGCGGTCGGCAACCTGCTCGGCGGCGATGCCATGATGCGCGCGAGCCGCACGCCGGAGATCATGGGCGATGCGGCCTATGCGATCATCACGCGGCCGTCGCGCGAATTCACCGGGCATTTCTGCATCGACGACAAGGTGCTCTATGCCAACGGCGTGCGCGACTTCGAGCACTACCGCGTCGATCGCTCGGTGCCGCTGATGTCGGATTTCTTCGTGCCCGACGACGACGTGCCGCCGCCCGGCGTCACCGTGCAGGCACTGCCGGCGCGCTAAGCGCGATGCGATCGAATAGCAGCGGTTCGGCCGCGGACTTGCTTCAGGCTATATCGCGAACGCATTCAGCCGCGTGCGCCAGTGGTGCACGCGCTCCTTCAGCAGCGCATCGCGCACATAGGCGAGCTCCTCATCCTCGATCCGCTCCAGCGTTTCGAGCGACAGATGCTCCGCGCCATGCGCCGCCCAGGCGCGCTGCAGCTCGACACTGCGATGACTGCCCATCCGGAGCGTGAACCAGATGCGGTTCTGGATCTTGTCGAGATCGAGTGCCTGCCCGACCCAGACCTCACCGGTCGCGCTGCAGCGGATCGCGAACACGCCGGCTGCGCTCGGGCGCTTCTTGTAGTCGGCGATGGCCTGCTTGCGGTCCTCGGTCTTCATGGCGGATCCTGTCGTTCCGGCGGAGTATTTATACCCGGATATTATTGACAAGGCAATTACGTCCGGGTAAAAATGACCATCTGAACCCGGATGGGACGACCGACATGGACACCGCCTGCTATCTGGAGCCGACCTGGAATGCCGGGCGCGACTTTGCCCAGCGCGAGATCGCGGGCGAGCTGGTGATGCTCAATCTGCTGCGCTTCCGCGAGGTCGCCGATTATTCGGAGAGCCCTGAGCTGGCCCCGCCGCAGCCCATCACCGGGGCCGCGGCCTACGACCGTTATGTCGCGCACACGCTCCCGCACCTTCGGAGGAGCGGCGGCGATATCCTTTTCATGGCCGAGGGCGGCCCGTTCCTGATCGGGCCCGAGGGCGAGCGCTGGGATCGCGCGATGCTGATCCGGCAGAAGAGCCGCGGCGCGTTTCTCGCCTTTGCGGTGGCGGAGGCCTACCTCGCCGGCGTCGGACACCGCACCGCGGCGCTGGCGGACTCGCGCCTGCTGCCGCTGGTCGAGTTGCCGCGATGAGCCCGCAATTACCGGCCGACCTCGTACGGCCCGCCCTTCTCCAGCGCCCGCGCATAGGCCGGGCGCGCGTGGATGCGCTCGAGGAACGCAACGCATCTGGGATGACCGTCCTCGAGCCCGCCGCGCGCGGCGGCCGCCTCCAGCGGAAAGCTCATCTGGATGTCGGCGCCGGAAAATTCGTGGCCTGCGAACCATTCGCTCTTGCCGAGCTCGCCTTCCCAATAGGCCATGTGCTGCTTGATCTGCGGATTGACCAGCGTCGACAGCGCCGTGTTGGACACCTTGCGCACCAAGGGCCGCAGCAGCGCCGGCGCGCGCTTCGGCATCAGCGAGAACAGCAGCTTCAGCAGCAGCGGCGTCATCGCCGAGCCCTCGGCATAGTGCAGCCAATAGGTGTAGCGCAGCCGCTCCGGCGTGTCGGCCTGCGGGATCAGGCGGCCATTGCCGTAGGTGGCGATGATGTATTCGAGGATCGCGCCGGATTCCGCGATGGTGTTGCCATTGTCGATGACGACGGGCGACTTGCCGAGCGGATGGATCGCGCGCAACTCCTTCGGCGCCCGCATGTCGGGCTGCCGCTGGTAGCGCACGATCTCGTAGGGCACGCCCAATTCCTCGAGCAGCCACAGCACGCGCTGCGAGCGGGAATTGTTGAGATGGTGAACCGTCAGCATGGGCGTCCTCTCGGGTGTCAGCGCAGTCGAGCGGCGTTTGGTGCCAGCCCGGCGCAAGAAAGTCGAGATGCACGCGGCTGGATTACCCCGAATTACCCGGGCAATATGCCGCGCAACCGAAGAGATCAGCGATGAACCCAGCCTATGTCGCCTTCGAAAATGAGCACCGCATCGCGGCCGGCGAGATCACTGAGGTTGCCCGCGCCGCCAAGCAGCTGCTCGACCGGCGCAAGGACGCCGCGATCCTGGTGTTCAACGGCCAAACCTCGGCGCTGGTCGATATCGACTTCCGCGGGTCGGTCGAGGACGTGCTGGCGCGGCTGCCGAAGCTTGCGCCCCCGCGCGACGAAGAGCCGGCAGCGCCCGCTGCGCCGCGCGGCCCGGGGCGTCCGAAACTTGGCGTCGTCGCGCGTGAGATCACGCTGCTGCCGCGGCATTGGGACTGGCTGGCGCAACAGAAGGGCGGCGCATCGGTTGCGATCCGCAAGCTGATCGACGAGGCGCGGCGTACCAGCGGCGACAAGGACCGCACGCGCAGCGCGCAGGATGCCGCCTATCGCTTCATGACCGTGATGGCCGGCAACCGGCCGCATTACGAGGATGCGATCCGAGCGCTGTTCGCCCACGACCGGCGCCGCTTTGCGACCCTGATCGCGGACTGGCCGGACGACATCCGCGACCACGCGATCAAGCTTGCCTATGGCGATCAAGCGGACTGATGCGTTTTGAATAGTCTGGACGGGCAACCTCGGTTGTCGTCCCTGCGAAAGCAGGGACCCATAACCACCGAAGCGCATTGTAGCGCGTCGAACCTGCCGCGTGCCCTTTGCAAAGGCCGCGGAGTATGGGTCCCTGCTCCCGTGCGCGATTGCGCACCAGGCAGGGACGACAGCGGTGTGTGCTGCCTGACCTGAGACACACGACCGCCTGAACGCCCAATTCTCTGGAATCTCAACGTGTCCAAGCCTCCCTCGCTCCGCAAATCTTTCCTGCTCTTCCTCGCGCCGATGCTGCTGAGCAACGTGCTGCAATCGTTGTTCGGCACCATCAACGGCGTCTATCTCGGCCAGATGATCGGGGTCGACGCGCTCGCGGCGGCGTCGGTGTTCTTTCCGGTGATGTTCTTCTTCATCTCCTTCGTGATCGGGCTCAGCGCCGGCGCCTCGGTCATGATCGGCCAGGCCTGGGGCGCCGGCGAGCCCGACCGGGTGAAGGCGGTGGCCGGCACGACCATGACCGTGACGCTGCTGCTCGCGCTGGCGATCGCAATCCTCGGCGGCCTGTTCGCCCGGCCGCTTTTGATCGCGCTCGCCACGCCGCCTGATGTCCTCGACGCCGCGGTGTCCTATGCGCGGATCATGATGATCACGATGCCGGTGACCTTCGCATTCCTGCTGCTCGCGGCGATGATGCGCGGCGTCGGCGACACCGTGACGCCGCTGGTGGCGCTGACGGTCTCGACCGTCACCGGCCTCGTGGTGACGCCGGCGTTGATCCGCGGCTGGCTCGGCCTGCCGATGCTGGGCGTCGCCAGCGCCGCCGTCGCCTCCGCGGTCTCCGGCGTGGTGACGCTGCTCTGGCTGCATGTCCACATGCTCAGACACAAGCATCCGCTCGCCTTCGACACAGCATTCCTGCGCGCGATGCGGCCGAATGGCGCCCTCCTGCGCATCGTGCTGCGGCTCGGCATTCCGACCGCGATCGGCATGGTGGTGGTCTCGCTCGCCGAACTGGTGCTGCTCGGCCTCGTCAACGGGTTCGGCTCGGACGCCACCGCCGCCTATGGCGCGGTCAACCAGGTGATCAGCTATGTGCAGTTTCCGGCGATCTCGATCGCGATATCGGTATCGATCTTCGGCGCGCAGGCGATCGGCCGCGGCGATTCCAGCCGGGTCGGCGCCATCGTCAGGACCGGCATCGAGATGAATCTCGCGCTGACCGGCGGGCTGGTCGTGCTCGGTTATCTCTTTGCACGCCCGCTGATGGGCTTCTTCATCGTCGACCCCGCGGTGCTCGCGCTCGCGCAGCAGCTTCTGTACATCGTACTGTGGAGCATGGTGCTGTTCGGCATGGCGACGGTGTTTTCCGGCGCGATGCGCGCCGGCGGCACGGTGTGGATGCCGCTGTTCATCTCGACCCTCGCGATCGTGCTGGTCGAGGTGCCGGTCGCGACCCTGCTCAGCCGGGCCATCGGCATCAGCGGCATCTGGATCGCCTACCCGGTCACCTTCGCAACCATGTTCCTGTTGCAGATGGCCTATTACGCCCTGGTATGGCGCAAGCAGACCATCGAGCGGCTGATTTGACATCGCGCATTGCTGCTCACATGATGATTATCATATTCTACGGATGGCGCCTGCGACAGCAGGCCCATGCTACGAACCCAAACTAGACGTGCCAGGGGAGAGACCGCCGTGAGCCCAAATCCGCAATTCCTGTTCGATTTCGGCAGCCCCAACGCGTTCCTCAGCCACGAGGCGATCCCGGCGATCGAACAACGCACCGGCGTCAAATTCGAATATGTCCCGATCCTGCTCGGCGGCATCTTCAAGGCCACCAACAACAAGTCGCCGGCCGAGACGCTGGCTGGCGTCAAGAACAAGCCGGAGTTCCAGAAGATCGAGACCGAGCGCTTCCTCAAGCGCTTCAACGTCAGGCCCTATACCTGGAACCCATTCTTCCCCGTCAACACGCTGCACCTGATGCGCGCCGCGGTCGCTGCCCAGTTCGAGGGCGTGTTCGAGAAGTATATCGAGGCCGCCTTCCACCACATGTGGGTCGAGCCGAAGAAGATGGACGATCCCGAGGTCGCCGGCAAAGCCATCGCCTCCTCCGGCCTCGATGCCGCAAAGCTGTTCGCCCGCGCGCAGGACGCCGACGTCAAGGGCAAGCTGATCGAATACACCCAGTCGGCCGTCGAGCGCGGCGCGTTCGGCTCGCCGACCTTCTTCGTCGGCAAGGAGATCTTCTTCGGCAAGGAGCAGCTGCGCGAAGTCGAGGAAATGGTGTCGGGAAAGTGAGATGAGCCAGCGGTGAAGTTCGAGTAGCGAATGTCGCACTGACATCCCTATCTATTGGCTACTCCGGTTCATTGCTCGCCCCTCCCCCCGGGGCAATAACAAAGAAGGACAAATTCCCATGCGCGTTCTCGTGGTCGGCGCCGGTGCGATCGGCGGTTATTTCGGCGGACGGATGCTTCAGGCCGGCCGCGACGTCACCTTCCTGGTGCGGCCCCGCCGCGCCGCCGAGCTCGCTTCCGCCGGGCTCGTGATCAAGAGCCCGAACGGCGATGTCACGCTGAGCAATCCGCCGACCGTGCAGGCCGACAAGCTCACAGACAAGTTCGACGTCGTGCTGTTGAGCTGCAAGGCGTTCGATCTCGAGGACGCGATCAAGTCCTTCGCGCCCGGTGTCGGCGACAACACCGCGATCATCCCGCTGCTCAACGGCATGCTGCATCTCGATGCGCTCGACAAGAAGTTCGGCGCCCAGCACGTGCTCGGCGGTCTCTGCGCGATCGCGGCGACGCTCAACGAGAAGCGCGAGGTGGTGCAGTTGCAGCCGATGCAGTCGCTCGGCTTCGGCGAACGCGCCGGCGGCACATCCGACCGGGTGCGCGCGATCGCGGAGACCTTCTCCGCGATCAATGGTGCGGCCGCCAGCGAGCATGTGATGCAGGACATGTGGGAGAAATGGGTGTTCCTGGCATCGCTCGCCGCCTCCACCAGCCTGATGCGGACCTCGGTCGGCAACATCCTGGCCGCGCCCGGCGGCAAGGACTTCCTGCTCGGCATCCTCGACGAATGCAGCGCCATCGCAGCCGACGCCGGTCATGCCCCGGGCGGCCCGTTCTTCCAGCGCACGCGCGGGCTGCTCACCACCGAGGGCTCGCCGATGACCGCGTCGATGTTCCGCGACATCAAGGCGGGGCTGCCGGTCGAAGCCGACCACGTGATCGGCGACCTGATCGTCCGCGCGGATGCGGCCAAGATCCCGGTGCCGAAGCTGCGTACGGCGTACACCCATCTCAAGGCATATGAGAAGCAGCGGAGCGCCTGACACACAATTGGTGTCGTCCCTGCGAAAGCAGGGGACCCATCACCACCGGACTCAATTGTGTTGAAGAGATAGCAACCACATCTGCCTCAAATCGAGAGGCCGCGGCGTATGGGTCCCTGCTTTCGCAGGGACGACACCATCCTTGCGGCTACAAATGTGCCAGATAATGCGCGAGCGCGGTGATCTCCTCGTCGCTCAGCGGATAGGCCACATCGGCCATCGCAGCCTGCGCGCCACCCGAGCGCTGCCCGGACTTGTAGTCGTGCAGCGCCTTGACGAGATATTCCTCGCGCTGGCCGGCGATGCGGGCGACGGCCTTGGTGCCGGCAAAGGTATCGCCATGGCATGAGGCGCAGCGGCGGCCGGCGGCGGCCTGCTTGCCCTTCTCGGACAAATCAGGATTGTCGTCCTTGCCGCCCTTGAACGGCGTCAGCGAGGCGAAATAGGCGCCGAGATTACGGATGTCCTCGTTGCTGAGCTGCTCGACGATCGGCTGCATCTGTTCGTTCTTGCGCGCGCCGGCGCGGAAGAACACCAGCTGCCATTGAATGTACTGGTCGAGCTGACCCGCGAGCGAGGGAATGTTCTCGGTCTGCGAGATGCCGTTGTCGCCGTGGCAACCGGCACACATCTCGGCCTTCTCCTTGACTGCGGCGTTATCCGCAGCCTGGGCGGACGAAACGAGAAGAATTGCCGTCGCCAGAACTCCAAGGGACGCAAGTCGCATGTCAGTTTTCTCCGGCTGTCATCGCCGGGCTCGACCCGGCGATCCATCGTGCTTGCTAAAAGGTTCTTGTTTGGATGGATGCCCGGATCCCGTCTACGCCAACGGCTTCGACGCGGCTAGTGGTCTCGGGCACGCCGAAGCCTTGGCGTAGGCGGCAAGTCCGGGCATGACGAGGCGGTTCCGTTACCTGATCGCAACAGGGGCTGCGGCTGCCTCACGGCCACCGCAGCCCCCGATGCTTCAACCGTTACTTCTTGCTGTAGCTGATGCGATAGATCGCACCGGCCCAGTCGTCGGCGACGAGGATCGAGCCATCCTTGTCGAGCAGGATGTCGGCGGGACGGCCGAGATAGCCCTGGTCACCCTGGATCCAGCCGTCGGCGAAGATTTCCTGCTTGGCGTTCTTGCCGTCGGGGCTCGCGGTGATCTTCACGATGCGGCCGCCCTGGTACTTGTGCCGGTTCCAGGAGCCGTGCTCGGCGATCAGGATCGCGTTCTTGTACTCGGCCGGGAATTGGCTTCCGGTGTAGAACTTCATGCCGAGCGGAGCCACGTGCGCACCGAGATTGTACACCGGCGGGGTGAACTCCGAGCACTTGTGACCCATCGCGAACTTGGTGTCCGGCAGGTTGCCCTGGTGGCAATAGGGATAGCCGAAATGCTCGCCGATCTTCGAGATCATGTTGAGCTTGTCGCTCGGCAGATCGTCGCTGATCCAGTCGCGGGCGTTTTCGGTGAACCAATACTTGCCGGTGCGCGGATCGACGTCGCCGCCGACCGAGTTGCGCACGCCGAGCGCCCAGATCTCCGCATTGCCGGTCTTGGGATCGACGCGGCGGATCTGCGACACCGAGGTCGGCGGGATGCCGATGTTGAAGGGCGGGCCGAACGGAATGAAGAACCAGCCCTCCTTGTCGACGGCGATGTATTTCCAGCCATGCGCCGCGTAGGACGGCATGTCGTCATACACAACCTTGCCTTGGCCGAGATTGTCGAGATTGGCTTCGGCGTTGTCGTACCGGATCAGCTTGTCGACCGCGATGACGTAGAGCGCGCCGTCCTTGAAGGCGAGGCCGGTCGGCATATTGAGGCCCTTGAGGATGGTCTTGACCTCTTTCTTGCCGTTGTTGTCCTTGATCGCGTAGACGTTGCCGAGGCCGAACGAGCCGACGAACAGCGTGCCCTTGTCGCCCCAGGCCATCTGCCGCGCCGCGAGCACGTTCGAGGCATAGACCTCGATCTTGAAGCCCGGCGGCAGCTTGATCTTCTTCATCATGGTGGCGAGTTCGGCGTCGGACGCGCCGGTCGGCGGACCGGACGGCGGGGCAAGGCCCTTCTGCGCTTCGGTCTCGTCGCCGAGGAACCAGTCATCCGGCGGATGGGTCCAGAATTCCTTGGTGCCGGATTCGTACTTCTTCAGCGCACGGTTCTTGTCCGTTTGTTGCTGCGCATTGGCGAAGGTGGTCCCCGCCAGCAGCGCGATCGCCGCGAACGCAAGTATTGATCGATTGAAAGCTGATTTCATCGAGTCACTCCCCTATGCAAGCCGTTGCAGCTTGCCTGTTATTGATTTTGAACGCCCTGAGAGATGATGGTGGCGGTCTGTGAGGTAGGCCAGACGGCAAAATGGTAGCACATCCATCGACGCTGAAAAGCGCGTGCAGCGGTGTGCGCTGCGTCAAAACAAGTTGAGACGATATTTGAGACGAAATTTTCCTGCATGAGCTGCCTGATAACAAGGCATTCTGCATCGCAGCGTGATATTCGAATGGAGCTAACGCCCGCGATCGCCGCCGGAGCATGATCCGGAAAAGTGCGAAGCGGTTTTTGCTCGCGACAAACGCGAAGCGCTTGCGCGCAGATGCTCAAACAAGACGCTGAAGTGCATTTTTGATTCGACCGAATCCCATCGCGCGTCAGCGCGACGAGAGGCGCGCGAGACCGAGCGCCTGCGCCTTGGCCTTCGACAGCGGCCTGAACAACACGCTGCGCCGCTGCCCGCTCGAGATCGCCGCGATCTTGAAGCCGTCGTCGGCGGCGATGATGTCGCCGGTCCGCAGCGTCATGTCGTCCTCGATCGCAATCGGCGACAGGCCGGTGGAGGCGGCGGCGCTGCACGAGCATTGCGGCACCATCTCACGCTGGAAGCGGAAGGCATTGGCGAGCGTCTTGTAGGTCTCGCCCTCCTCGGTTCTGGCGCTGTCGATATCGGAGCCGGAATATAGTTTCACCTCGGCAGCGGGACAGGCCGCCTCGCATGCCTTGATATCCGCCGCCTCGCTCACGCGCGGCAGCGGGAAGAAGCGGCCGTCACAGGTCCTGACGCAGTAGTTCTGCCGGCCGCCGGAGTGCGAACGGGTCGTGATGTAGACCCGGGCTCGCGGCCGCTCCGCGGGCTCGAAGCCGGGCACCTCGAAGCCGGGCATGGGAGAGAAACTCGGCGCCGGGGCATAGGCCGAGTCGCTCTGCAAGAGCTGCGCTGACGCCGGCGAACATGTCCAGACGCCGGCGAGCACGACCGTCGCGGCAACGCATGTGCGCGCCAAGCGACGGTTCAACCCGGGATCTGGCTTCCAGCTGATCGACATCATTCACTTGCTTGCCGCGTCGAAAGGCGAGCGGCAGCCATTTCAGCCCCGACACAACCACAGATTTCTATCAGTTTTGAGAATGCACCGTCCGACGGTCAACAAAACCGGAGACCATCGTCGTCGGCCGCGGCATCTTGACCCCCGGGGGTCGCCGCCCAGCCGAACAACAAAAAAGCCCGCACCATTGGGCGGGCCTTCATCAGACTGTCAGCTCTGTCGGCGAGATATTCGGTCAGCGAGAGATTCTGGAGCGGGCGAAGGGGCTCGAACCCTCGACCCCGACCTTGGCAAGGTCGTGCTCTACCACTGAGCTACACCCGCATCCGAAATGGCGGCGATCGCTCGCCGGCAACGGCAGACCTATGCCAAAAGCTGTCTGTGAATGCAACACAAGACCGTGGTGCGAGCCTCACGAAATCGCGCGGTTTCCTTAAAAATCGACCTCGAATCGACCGGAATCGACCCTCCCGCCGATTTCTTTTTAGCTTTCCGCCGGAACTGGCCTCAAAGCCATCTCGTCCCGGAGCGATTCGAGCCAGGTCTCGAACCAGCCGGCCAGGGTCTGCGCCAGTTCGACGCGGCAGGCGGCGTCGCAATCGAACACCGCCGACCATTCGATAAAGGCCCGGTCGCCGTCGACCACCGGGGTCACCCGCAGGGTGGCGCTGAAATCCGTCACCGGCAGGGTCGGGGTGCCGGCGAATTCGTAGGTCTGGAAACGATCCACATCGGACTGCGCAAGCAGCCGCTGCCGGATCCGGCGCTCCCGGTACAGCACGTTACGCACGGCACCGACGGTGTCGCCGGACTTGCCGTCCTCGATCTCGCTGGTCCCCGCGCCATGGACCCAGACCGGGTAATTGTTGAAATCGCGGATGATTTTCCAGACCTCACCGGCCGGTTGCTCGAACACGGTGCTGTAATAGGCCTTTGCCATGGGGATCCCCTGCTGCCATGAAGGATCGCCCACGATCGGCCGTTCCGCGGCACGCGACCACCCGATCTCCGATGGAACGGGATGGGCGGGCAAGCGATTGAATTTTGCTTGGGCGACCGCCATTTAGGCCACAGAACGGCTGAACGAGCCGTGCGGAGCGTGCTAGAACGCCCACCGGATTTCCGACCTCAGAAGCAGGCGAGGACAACGTGACGATAATGGAGCAGGGCGGCCCCACGCCCCAGGCAGCGCCCGATCTGATCAAGGAGACGACGACCCAGACCTTCGTCAAGGACGTCATCGAGGAATCGCGCCGTCAGCCGGTGCTGATCGACTTCTGGGCGCCCTGGTGCGGCCCGTGCCGCCAGCTCACGCCGATGCTGGAGAAGGCGGTCAATAACGCCAAGGGCCGGGTCAAGCTGGTCAAGATGAACATCGACGAGCATCCGCAGATCCCGGGCCAGATGGGCATCCAGTCGATCCCGGCCGTGATCGCCTTCGTCAACGGCCAGCCGGCCGATGGCTTCATGGGCGCGGTGCCGGAGAGCCAGCTCAACGCCTTCATCGAGAAGATCACCAAGGGCGTGCCGGCTGCCGGCGAGCCCAATCTCGCAGAGATCCTGGCCGAGGCCGACGCCGTGCTGGCCGAGGGCGACGCCGCCCAGGCCGCGCAGATTTACGCCGAGGTGCTGGCGCACGACGCCACCAACATCGCCGCGCTCGCCGGCCTCGCCAAATGCTACGTCACGTCGGGTGCGGTCGAGCAGGCCAAGCAGACGCTGGCGATGGTGCCGGAATCGAAACGCAACGACGCCGCGGTGAAGGCGGTGCAGGCGGCGATCGATCTCGCCGAGCAGGCGCAGTCGGTCGGTCCGATCGCGGAGCTGGAACAGAAAGTCGCCGCAAACCCGCTCGATCATCAGGCGCGATTCGATCTCGCGACCGCGCTCAATGCGATGAACAAGCGCCTCGAGGCGACCGAGCAGCTGCTCGCGATCGTCAGGCGTGACCGCAAGTGGAACGACGACGGCGCGCGCAAGCAGCTGGTGCAGTTCTTCGAGGCGTGGGGCGGCACCGATGAGGCAACCGTCGAGGGGCGCAAGCGGTTGTCGACCATCCTGTTCTCGTAAATTACGCCCGTCACAGCAGCGGGACCGCAGATGCCGATCAATGCCGAATATCGCGGGCCCGGCGAGCTCCCCGAGATCATCCCGGTGTTCCCGCTCCCGGGTGCGCTATTGCTGCCGCGCGGCCAGATGCCGCTCAACATCTTCGAGCCGCGCTATCTCGCGATGATCGACGACGCGCTGCGCGACGGTCACCGCCTGATCGGCATGATCCAGCCCGACGTGGCGCATTCGCACAAGGAGGCGAAGCCGGTGCTGTTCCGCATCGGCTGCGTCGGCCGCATCACCCAGCTCGCCGAATCCGGCGACGGCCGCTACATCCTCGAACTGACCGGCGTCGCGCGCTTCAAGGTGGTCGAGGAATTGACCGTGCAGACGCCGTACCGGCAGTGCAAGGTCGACTTCTTCTCCTTCACCGGCGACTTCACCGCGCGCAAAGGCGAGGAGGCGGTCGACCGCAAGGCGCTGCTCGAGGTGCTGGCTGATTTCCTCGAAGCCAACAATCTGAAGGTCGACTGGGAAGGCATCGAATCCGCGCCCAACGAGGCGCTGGTCAATGCGCTGGCGATGATGTCGCCCTACGGCCCGGCCGAGAAGCAGGCGATGCTCGAGGCGCCCGACCTGAAGACCCGCGCCGAGATCCTGATTGCGGTCACCGAGATGGACCTCGCCAAGAAGCGCACCAGCGGCGATCCGCCGGTGCAATAGACTTCTCAGCTTTTCATATCAACGATTGCGAAGCTGCTTGCGGCCGGTGAGCATCGCGCGCACCAGGTTTTGCCGCTGCAGCAAACTTACCACGATGACGCCGAGCACGTGCAGGGCGACCAGGATGAGCACCGCATTGGACGCGTAGACGTGGGTGTCCTCGACCCACCAGACGCCGAAGAAGGTCACGGTGACCTCCATGGCACCCGTGATCGCCGAGACTGCGAGCAGCAGCAGCAGCGCCACCAGCATCACGGTGCCCGCGGGATTGAGCCCGATATAGCGCCCGGTGATGCCGCGGCGGAGATTCCAGAGGTAGCGCGGCGCGGCGCGCAGGCGGACGCCGAGCCTGCCGAAACGCGCGTAGCGCGTGCCGGCGAAGCCCCAGATCAGCCGGAACGCCAGCAGGGCGATCACCGCATAGCCGGCCAACCGATGCAGCCGGTCATGGACGTTGGGCGTCACCCAGGCGACCAGGACGAGGATGGCGAGCGCCCAGTGCCAGAGCCGCAGCGGCAGGTCCCAGACCTGCACGCTGGTCGCGCCGCGGGCGCCGGGCGCCGCCTTCGTCATCGCGCCTGCTTCACTTCGCGATTCACTTGGTGGTTCACTTAGTGATTCACTTGGCGATCGTGTGCTTCAGGCTGAGGTCTTCCGGGCTGTAGAACAGCTCGTAGAGCTTGCCTTCCTTGACGCCGTACACTTCGTAGCAGGAGCCCTCCACCTTCGACCGGCGCACCTCGTAGCCGGCGGCCTTGGCCTTGGCTTCGGCATCGGTTGCCGGCTTCCACGACGCCTTGTCGAGCTTGGTGCAATTCTTGTAGCCGTCGGCGAGCGCCGCCGATCCGGTCAGCCCAACAACGCATCCAGCTACGCTCGCTGCAAGCGCAGCGCTCAAAATCATTCTCACGCGCATATCCCCTCCGTTGACGATCATGCCCACAACGCCGTTCGCGCAGGGCACATGCGTGAACAATGCTGAGGTGATTGCCAAGTCAAGGAAGCGCGGCTGCGGCGTGCTTTAGAGGGATTCTAACGGTGGTGAAAACCGCTTTGCGCTCCACGCGCAATTTGGTTTTGACCTCCTGCTGCGGCCTTACGCCTCATGCGTTCGATCTGCTGAGCGCGGGCCGCCGGTCAGGACGCGGCACCCGCCATCGCGAGACGAGCCGCAGGGCGCTCGGCCACGGCCGCGGTCCGATCACCGATCATTTGCGCGGCCTTCTCGCTATTGACCGGCGGGCTGAAGTGGAAGCCCTGAACTTCCACGCAGGCATCGGCGCGCAGGATGTCGAGCTGCTCCCTGGTCTCGACGCCTTCGGCCGTCGTCGTCTTGCCGAGGCTGACGGCGAAGCGAACGACCGCACGCGCGATCCGCCGCGACTCGTCCGATCCGCCCGAGAGCTCGGACACGAAGCTGCGGTCGATCTTGACCTTGTCGAACGGAAACTTCTGCAGGAAGCTCAGCGACGAATAGCCGGTGCCGAAATCGTCGAGCGCAATCCGCACCCCGAGATCGTGCAGCTGGCTGAGCGCCGCGAACACCGCTTCGCTGTCCTGGATGATGGCCGTTTCGGTGACTTCCAGCTCGAGCCGGTCAGGAGCAATCCCCGCGCTCGCCAGCGCGTGCACGATCACCGGGACCAGCTCCGCGCTCCTGAACTGCACCGGCGACAGGTTGATCGCGATCTTGAGATCATCGGGCCATTTGGCGGCTTCCGCACAGGCGGTGCGCAGCACCCACTCCCCGAGCGGCACGATCAGGCCGGTCTCTTCCGCCAGCGGAATGAACTGCGCCGGCGACACCATGCCGCGCTGCGGATGATGCCACCGCAATAGCGCCTCGAAGCCGCAGGTCTCCCCGCTCGCGACATGGATGAACGGCTGATAATGCAGCTCGAACTCGCCATTGGCGAGCGCGTTGCGCATGTCGCGCTCGAGGCTGCGCCGGGCCTGCAGCAGCCGGTCGAGCTCCGGTTCGAAGAAGCGGAACGAGCCGCGCCCGCCGCTCTTGGCCGAGTAGAGCGCAAGATCGGCGCTGCGCAGCACCTCGTCCGAATCGGTGCCGTCACGCGGCGCGATCGCAATGCCGATGCTGGTGGTGGTGGTCACCCGGTGATGGCCGAGATCGATCGGCTCGCTGAGCGCCTTTCTGATCTTCTCGGCGAGCAGACCAGCTTCCGTGACCGGATCGGTGACGTAGTCGATGACAGCGAACTCATCGCCGCCGAGCCGCGCCACCAGCGTGGTGTCGCCGACGCAGCGGCGCAACCGCGCGGCCACCGACTTCAAGAGCGCGTCGCCTGCCGGATGTCCGAGCGTGTCGTTGACCTCCTTGAAGCGATCGAGATCGAGCATCAGCACCGCAAGGCTCGGTCCGCCGCACCTCGCGCCGGAGAGCGCCTGCTCCATCCATTCCCTGAGCAGGACGCGGTTCGGCAGGTCGGTCAGCGCGTCATGCTGCGCCATATAGGTGATCTTGGCCTCGGAGCGCCGCTGCTCGGTGACGTCGCGATGCGTCGCCACCCAGCCGCCGCCGGGCATCGGCTGCCGGGTCACGCAGATCAAGCGGCCGTCGGCGAGCTCGTCGACCCGGCTGCTGATCTCGTCGGCCGGCAGCGCGTTCAATGTCGCCAGCACCTGCGTCGCGGCGCTGTCGCTGGTCTCGCCCTTGAGAATGCCGTTGGCGATCCGGTGCGTGATGATCTCGCGATGGGCGGTGCCGGGCAGGAGCAATTCGGGCGGGAGCCGGTACATCTTGGCGTAACGCTCGTTGCAGACGACGAGGCGTTTCTCCGCATCGAACATGCAGAGCCCCTCGCCCATGTGGTTGATCGCCGTGTCCAGCCGGAACCTCTGTTCCTCCAATTCCTTCTGCGACGCCTCGACCTGCTGCCGCGCCAGCGAAAGCTGGCTGATGATCTCCTCGAAGCGGCGGGTGCGCAACGCCAGCCGGCGGTCCGCGAGCACGCCGACCAGGCTCATCCCGAGCACCGAGAGCGCCACCCCCGCGATTACGATGGCAAGGAAGGCGGGAGACAGCGACAGCGCTGCCGGCGCCTGTAACGGATCCGGAACGATCTCCACCGCGCCCATCGCGGTGAAATGATGCGACACGATCGCAAGCGTCAGCAACAGCGCCGCGACCAGCGACATCCAGCGATCCTGATGGCGGACCGCGACCGAGAGCGCGGCGTAGCCGAACAGCATGCCGAACACGATGGAGGCCGCCACGAGGTCGAGCGACCACGCCACATGGCCCGGCACTTCCAGCGCCCACATTCCGAGATAATGCATGCTGGCGATGCCGGCGCCGATCACGGCGCCGCCGACCGGCGCGCGCCAGGGGCTGGAGTCGCTGGCGGCAAGGCCGAGGCCGCCGGATGTCAACATCATCGCGACGGCGAGCGACAGCGCGGTGAGGACGATGCCGTAGCCGGTCGGCACGCCCGGCTCGTAGGCGAGCATGGCGATGAAATGCGTTGCCCAGATCCCGTAGCCGATCGCAGCGCCCGCGATCGCAATCCAGATCAGCCGCGTCCGCGCCTGCGATGCGATCGCGCGATGGAAGATGTTGACGGCAACGATGCTGGCAACGAAGCAGACCAGTCCGGCGAGCAGAACGAGCCGCCAGTCATGCTCACCTGAAAGGCACGTCAGAACACGAAACATGCGTCGGTCCATGGTTGTCCGCGTGGACAAGCTAGGCCGATTGCATTGTCGTCTCGATAATTTTCCGCAACTTTTGGTGGCATGGTTATCCGCGCGTAAGCCGATTCCACACGGAAATTGATGACCCCATAAATTCTACACGCGATCTGCAAACGCGCGTCTTCAACCTTCGAGCGGAACCAGCACGGTTTCACCGGTTGCGACCAGAGACGCCTCGCCCTGCTCGCCCTCCGCAAACAGTTCCGCGCGCGCAAAGATCTGCCTGCGCCCGGCACGCAGCGTGTTGCCCTTGGCGATGAAGCAGCGGCCCACCGCGGGCTTCAGGCAATTCATCGAGAAATGCGATGCAGTGACGGAACCCGCGATCGACGCCGCGGCAAAGCCGCAGGCGGTGTCGAGCAGGGCCGCGATCATGCCGGCGTGCAGGTGCCCCGCATATTGGGTGAGATCGTCGCGCCATCGCATGCGCAGCTCCACCTCGCCGGCACCGGCGGAGACCACCTCGAAGCCGGCAAGCCGGTTGAAGGCCGCCGATGCGTTGGTTGCAACGAGTCGTTCGAGATCGAATCCAGGGCCAGCGCTCATGCAATTCTCCATTGCGGCGGCCGTCGCTCCAGACTGACCCTGACCGCCTCGATGTGATTGGGCGTGCCGAGCAGCAGCGCCTGCTCGGCGGTTTCAGCCGCGAGCACAATCGCCGCATCGCCGTCGGCGGCAAGATTGAGCAGCCGCTTGGCGGCGCGGATCGCATCCGGGCTGCGGTCAGCGATCACGCGCGCGGTCTGAAGCGCAGCGGCGCGCGGATCTTCGACGATCCGGGTGGCGAAGCCGTAACCGAGCGCGTCTTCGGCGGAGAACACGCGGGCGGTGTAGGTCAGTTCGCGGACCACGTCCTCGCGTGCGAGATGGCGCATCAGCTGCGTGCCGGCCATGTCGGGCACCAGGCCCCATTTGGCTTCGATGATCGCAAGCCGCGTGCCGGGCGCGAGATATCTGATGTCGGCACCGAGCATCAGTTGAAAGCCGCCGCCGAAGGCTATGCCATGGACTGCGGCGATCACCGGCACCGGCAGCTCACGCCAGAGCCATACCAAATGCTGCGCGAAATTGGCGATGCCGTGGGTCCGCTGGCCAAGATCGGCAAATGGCAGGATGGATTCGCCCTCGGTGGTGGCGACGAGACGCTCGATGTCGAGGCCGGCGCAGAACGCCTGCCCTTCGCCCGACAGCACCACGGCGCGGACCATGGGGTTGCCGGCGAGCTGTGCGCCGACATCGGCGATCGCGGTGAACATCGCCGGATCGAGTGCATTGAGCTTGTTCGGGCGGTTGAGCCTGACCTCGGCAACGCCATTGGCGATGCTCAGGCTGATGCGATCGCTCGTCATCATCGTGCTCGCTAGTAGCCGGCGGCGGCAAGCGCCACGACCGCGCTCATCGCCATCCAGCCGAAGTGACGGAAGCGGGTCGCGACCGCATTCGCCAGCGCGGCGCAGCCGAACACGACGGCGAGCGTCGCCACGATCCAGTGCCGCGCGGCATCGGAGGCCATTGCGGGCGCGGCGATGAGCAACACGCCGCCGCCGATCCAGGCGACGGTGCCGGCCTGATAGACCAGCCGGAGCAACAGGCGCAGCCGCGGCGGCTCCACGATGGCGCGCGCGAATATCTTGGTCTCGCCGAGCACGCCATGGATCAGGCTGACCAGGATGGCAATGACACCGGCGCCTTGCAGCAGAAGATCACGCATCGCGATATCTCCATACAGTACTGTATGGAGAAGACATCAACGGCTGGCGCCTGTCAATACACTTGTGTATGGTGGAGGCGCAGACGGGGAACCATGACGGAACAGCTTTCGGCCAAGGACTGGCTCGATCAGGGCCTGAAGACGCTGGCGCGGCGCGGCTTCACGGCGCTGAAGGCCGAGCCGTTGGCCAAGGCCATGGGCGTGTCGCGCGGCAGCTTCTACTGGCACTTCGCCGACATCGGCGCCTATCGCACCGCGATCCTGACCCATTGGCGCGAGGTTGCGGCCGAGCAGGTGATCGCCGAGCTCGAGACCATTCCGGAAGGCGGCGACGCGCTGGCGCTCTTGCTGCGCCGGACCTTCTCGGCGCGGCTGGCGCTGGAACGCGCGGTGCGCAGCTGGGCCACCACTGATGCCGCGGCGCGCGCCGCCGTGCTCGAGGTCGACCAGCGCCGCATCGGCTATATCGAAACCCTGCTCCGGCAGGCCGGATTCCCCGACGCGGTGGCGCGCGGCCGTGCGCAGATCTTTTATTGGGCGTTCATCGGCTACGCGCTGTCCGAGCAGACGCTGCCGAAGGCGCAGCAGCAGGCCGCGATCGACGAGTTGCTGCGGATCGCCAGGCGCTGACAGCCTCTATTTGGATGTGCTAGATGTCGGCGAGCCGGAGACCGCAATGAATTCGACGACCGATCATCTCGAAAGCACCGCCGACCCAAAACTGCTCGAAATCCTGGTGTGCCCGATCACCAAGGGACCGCTTGAGTTCGACGCCGCACGGCAGGAGCTGATCTCGCGTTCCGCCAAGCTCGCCTATCCGATCCGCGACGGCATCCCGATCATGCTGCCGGAAGAGGCGCGCAAGATCGATTAAAGCGCCTCGCCCTTCAGCAGCCGCGGCACTTCGCCTGACAATCCCGCCGCCTGGCGGATGAACATCTCCTTCAGCGGCGGCGCGCGATCGACGAGGCCGAGGCCGATGTCGCGCACGGTGCGCAGCAGCGTCGATTCGTTGGAGAACAGGAAGTTCAGCGAGTTGGTGGCAACGCCCATCGCCATCGTGTCAAAGCGCCGCCAGCGCTGATAGCGCTCGAGCACGTCGGCCTGTCCGAGATCCATGCCGAGCCGCGCCGCATCGACCACGACCTCGGCAAGTGCTGCGACATCCTTCAGGCCCATGTTGAGCCCCTGCCCCGCGATCGGATGGATCACATGCGCGGCGTCGCCGATCAGCGCCAGCCGTTCGGCGATGAACGAGCGCGCGACGAAATAGCCGAGCGGGAATGCGCGTGGCTTGTCGAGCGGCTTGATCTCGCCGAGATGCAAACCAAAACGCTGCTCGAGCTCGGCGTGGAATTGCTCTTCATTCAAGGCGACAATACGGGCGGCGTCCTTGCGCGTCTCGGTCCACACCAGCGACGAGCGGTTGCCGGTCAGCGGCAGGATCGCGAACGGGCCCGCGGGCAGGAAATGCTCCTCGGCGCGGCCGTGATGCGCGCGCTCATGCCCGACCGTGACCACGATGCCGGATTGATCATAGTCCCAGCCATGGATCGCGATCCCGGCGCGCTCGCGCAGCTTCGAGCGCGCGCCGTCGGCGGCGACCAGCAGGCTGGCATCGATATCCGCGCCGTCGGCCAGCTTGACGCTGACCCCGTCGGGCCGCGACTCGAAGCTCGACACCGCGGTGGCGCGCAGCTCGACGCCCTCGGCTTCGGCGCGCGCGGCCAGCGCATCGATCAGATAGCGGTTCTCGACCATGTGGGCGAACGGCTCGCCGGGCTCGACATTGCCGGCGAAGGTCAAAAACACCGGACGCGTGGCGTCCTCGAGCTTGGAGTCGGTCACGACCATGTCCGTGATCGGTTGCGCGGTCGGCGCGACCTGGCCCCAGACGCCGAGCGTCTCGAACAACCGCCGGCAGGCCGCCACGATCGCGGTCGCACGCGGATCGCGGCTCGGGCGCAGGCTCAGCGCCGGATCGGCCACGATCACGGGGATGTCGGGCCCAAGCCCCTGGCGCAGCGCCACAGCCAGCGCCAACCCTGCAAATGCGCCCCCGCAGATGACAATACTTCGCTGTGCCGGCATGCCGTTCCCTTACGCGCCTTACGCCCTCAGACTGTGCTTGCTACCTGATTATAGCTGGGCGAAACAGGGGATAGAAACAAGGCCCAGATCTAGCGGTCGTCATTCCGGGGCACGCGCAGCGTGAACCCGGAATCCACTGGGCCACACGATCCGCAGATGAATGGATACCGGATTCTCGCTTCGCGAGCCCCGGAAGGAGAACGCTTCGCGATGTCCAAGAGCCTGATCGACCTGTTGTCCATCCTCGATCTCGAGCAGCTCGAGGTGAATTTGTTCCGCGGCAACAGCCCGAAGACGAGCTGGCAGCGGGTGTTCGGCGGCCAGGTGATCGGCCAGGCGATGGTCGCGGCCTGCCGCACCGTCGAGGGCCGCCTGCCGCATTCGATCCATTGCTATTTCATCCTGCCCGGCGATCCGCAGATCCCGATCATCTACCAGGTCGAGCGGCTGCGCGACGGCAAGAGCTACACCACCCGCCGCGTCACCGCGATCCAGCACGGCAACGCGATCTTCTCCATCATGGTGTCGTTCCACGCCGAGGAGGAGAGCAACTTCAATCACCAGGAGAAGATGCCCGACGTGCCGCCGCCGGAGAAGCTGACCGCGGAAGAAGTGTCGAAGCAGCCGATGTTCAAGGAGATGCCGGAGTTCATCCGCCGCTATTACGAGAGCGACCGGCCGATCGAGCTGCGCCCGGTCGAGCTCGGCCGCTATTTCGGCCAGAAGATCGACGACGGCCGCATCCATGTCTGGATCCGTACCGCGGCAAAGCTGCCCGACGATCCGGCGCTGCATCTGTGCGCGCTCGCCTATGCGTCGGATTTCTCGCTGCTCGATGCGGTGATGGCGCGCTACGGCCGCACGCTGTTCGACCGCCGCATGATGCCGGCGAGCCTCGATCACGCGATGTGGTTTCACCGCCCGTTCCGCGCCGACGAATGGCTGCTTTATGCGCAGGATTCGCCTAGCGCGCAGTCCGGCCGCGGTCTGACCCGCGGCCTGATCTTCAAGCCCGACGGCACCCTGGTGGCGTCCGTCGCGCAAGAGGGTTCGGTGCGCGAACGCAAGTAACCCGTCAATTACCTGCGTAGGCGCCGCGCTCGGTCAGCGCGAATTGCGAGATGATCCAGTTGCCGTACCAGCGCAGCACCCACGGAATCGGGATCAGGAAGCCGCAGCCGATCGTGAACACGATGGTTCGCCACAGCACCTCGAGGCCGGAGGCATTGAAGCTGACCTCGCGGCGTGTGCCGTCGACGTTGCTGCAGATCCAGCGCATCCATGCGGTCAGCACCCAGGCCCAGCCGATGATGGTGATCGCCGAGATCACCATCGCCACATACCAGCCGATATAGGCGACCGGGCTGCCCTTGAATGAGATCGGCAGGTCCTGGCCGCTGGAGCTGAGATGGCCCAGGATCCAGCGGACGATCATCCAGCTCAGGAAGCCCTGCAACACCAGCGAGAGCAGCGTCACGATGTTGCTGTTGGCGGCGCCGGCATAGGTCAGCAGACCGAGCACGACGAAGACCCACCAGATGTCGAGCGGCTGCCCGGTGAAGGCGAGATGCGGCCGGCCCGGCACGCGGATATAGGGAATCGCAAAGCGGTACAGCGCGGTCGCGGTCCACGGCGCGGGGATGACGAAGATCTGGCCGATGAACATCAGGAGGCTGCGTCCGAACAGGCCCCAGATTGGGAAGTCGGCCGACAGCGCGCCGCCGCTATAGTTTGCCGACGCCGCCACCGGCGGCGGTCCGCCGGCCTGCGGAAACGCCGGCGGCGCGCCCGCGGCGCTGGGGACGAGGCCCGGAATTTCCCCGGCCTTCTGCCAGCCGGCCATGCCCTCGGTCCACACCAGCGTATCGGCTCCCACCATGCCCCGGGTGATCAGGTCGCGGAGCTGGGCTTCAGGCAGGGGGCCTTTTTGCTGGCCTTCGGATGCATAAAACCAGTTTCGGTTCGACATTTCTTGGTACCTCGGGGCACGCGTGCGGGACACGCGGTAGGCGAAACGAGCCAGCGGATCCACTGGCCGGGGCGGGAAGGCCATATTCTGGCCGACGGTTGTCGTCCCGTACAGTGACGGAGTTCACCGGCTGCGCACGTTTTCCCCTTCAACCTGCAACTTTTTTGTGCCATTTGCCCAGAAAGCTGCCAGATTTGGCGCGCGCGAAACGCTGGCCGGGGACGGCAATTTGCCGCTCCGGCGACGGCCGGACACGGAAAACCTCTAGGGAATGAAGGCCTGAACCATGAAACTCGTCGTCGCGATCATCAAACCGTTCAAGCTGGATGAGGTCCGCCAGGCCCTGACCGCGATCGGCGTCCACGGCATGACGGTGACCGAGGTGAAGGGCTATGGCCGCCAGAAGGGCCACACCGAGATCTATCGCGGCGCCGAATATGTCGTGAACTTCCTGCCCAAGCTCCGGATCGAGATCGCGGTCGATTCCAACCTCGCCGAGCAGGCGGTCAGCGTCATCACCCAGCACGCCCGCACCGGCCAGATCGGCGACGGCAAGATCTTCGTGACGCCGATCGACCACGCCTTGCGCATCCGCACCGGCGAGACCGACAACGACGCGCTCTGAGTCTTATCGAGATCACGGCCGGCAACGACGCCGGCACACCCAGACAATCCGCACCAAGAAACGACGACACGCCGGGGAATGATGATGGGGGCACGAGCTCTTCGTGCAGCGATAACAGCTGCGCCGATCACTGCTGCAATCCTGCTCGCACAGGCCGCGCCGGCTTTCGCGCAAGACCAGGCAGCCAATTCCGGCATCAACGCCGCCGACACCGCCTGGATGATCGTCGCCACCGCGCTGGTGCTGATGATGACGATCCCGGGGCTCGCGCTGTTCTACTCCGGCATGGTGCGCAAGAAGAACGTGCTGGCGACGATGGCGCAGAGCCTCACCGCCGTTGCGCTGATCTCGATCCTCTGGGTCACGTTCGGCTATTCGCTGAGCTTCGTCGGCGACGGGCCGTGGCTCGGCTCGCTCGATCGCTGGTTCCTGGCGGGACTGACGATGGACAGCGTCAATCCGGCGGCCAAGACCATCCCCGAAGTGCTGTTCATGCTGTACCAGATGACGTTTGCGATCATCACGGTGGCGCTGGTCGCGGGCTCGGTCGCCGACCGCATGCGCTTTTCCGCCTATGTGCTGTTCTCGATCGGCTGGTTCATCTTCGCCTATGTGCCGCTGGCGCATTGGGTGTGGGGCGGCGGCTTCCTCGCCTCGGCGGGCGTGCTGGATTTCGCCGGCGGCCTCGTCGTGCATCTCTCCGCCGGCATCAGCGGCCTGGTCGCAGCCAAGGTGATGGGCAACCGGCACGGCTACGGCCATGACAATCTGTCGCCGTTCGACCTGTCGCTCGCGGTGGTCGGCACCGGCCTGCTCTGGGTCGGCTGGTTCGGCTTCAATGGCGGCTCGGCGCTCGCGGCCAATTCGCGCGCCGTGTTTGCAATCACCGCCACGCATCTTGCAGCCTGTGCCGGCGCGCTGACCTGGGGCGCAATCGAATGGGCGACGCGCCGTAAGCCGTCGGTGCTCGGCATGATCTCGGGTGCGGTCGCAGGGCTCGGCACCATCACTCCGGCCTCCGGTTTCGTCGCGCCATGGCACGGCGTCATCATCGGCATCATTGCCGGCCTGGTCTGCTTCTGGGCCTGTACCTGGCTGAAGCATCGCTTCAAGTATGACGATTCGCTCGACGTGTTCGGCGTGCACGGCATCGGCGGCCTCACCGGCACGCTGCTCGCGGGCGTTTTCGCGGTCGCCGCGATCGGCGGCACGTCAGGCCTGTTCGAAGGCAATCCGAAGCAGCTGCTGATCCAGCTCTACGGCGTCGCCGTCACGTTCGTCTGGTGCGGCGGCATCACCTTCGTGCTGCTCAAGCTGGTCTCTGCCTTCGTCCCGCTGCGGGTCTCGATGCAGCAGGAGCTCGAGGGCCTCGACATCTCGCAGCACGGCGAGGCGCTGCAGTAGCAGCCGAACTCGCAGGGCCATGGCAAATCCGCAAAACAACCCCATGCAAAGGGCCCGGGGAGCGCCGCGACGTCACGCAGCACGGCGCTGAGGCAGTTCAGGCTTGCGCAACACATAAGTATGTGCTTATGTGTCGGCATGATCGACACCGATATCTTCAAGGCGCTGGCCGATCCGACCCGCCGCAAGGTCTTTGAAAAGCTCGCCGGCGGCAGCCTGAACGCCAGCGCCTTGCGCGATGGCCTTGAGATCAGCCAGCCGGCGATGTCGCAGCATCTCGCGGTGCTGCGCGCGGCCGGCCTGGTGCGTGAGCAACGGCAGGGCCGCTTCGTGAATTATGAAGTCGACCCGGACGGCATCGCCAGCATCGGGACCTGGCTCGCCCGCTACCGCGCCTATTGGCCGAAGCGGATCGAAGCCCTCGCCGACCTGCTGAAGGACATGGATCAATGAGCGACGCAGTGAAGCCTGATCACGCCGACGCAGCCCTGGTGATCGAATACGAGCTCGACGCCCCGCCGGAAAAGGTCTGGCGCGCCGTGACCATTCCGGCGCTGCGCGAACGCTGGCTTCCGGATTGCGATCTCGCCGGCGCCGAGCCTGAAGCAACGATCACGGGCGAGGAGGTGCGTTACCGGCTCCGCGAGTCCGAGCCGCCGTTCCGCGAAAGCCATGTCACCTTCCGGATCGAGCCGAACGAGGCCGGCGGCACACGGTTTCGCATCATCCAGCAAGCCTGCGACATCAGGGAAGAACGGCCGCAACCGGCCAACAGCAACCGCCGCACCCTGATGCGCGCGGCCTGATCGCAAACTTCACCGCTGAGACTTCATCACCTGCAGAAATGGAGGTCGCCGATGCGCGACATGATGCAACTCGTCCCCATGGTCATCGAACAGTCGACCCGTGGCGAGCGTTCCTTCGACATCTATTCCAGGCTGTTGCGCGAACGGATCATCTTCCTGAACGGCGAGGTCAATGATGCGATGTCCGGGCTGGTCTGCGCCCAGCTGTTGTTCCTCGAGGCCGACAACCCCAACAAGCCGATCAACCTCTACATCAACTCCTATGGCGGCGTGATCACCAGCGGGCTTGCGATGTACGACACCATGCAGTTCATCAAGGCCCCCGTGCACACGCTGTGCATGGGCACCGCGCGCTCGATGGGCTCGTTCCTGCTGATGGCCGGCGAGCCCGGTCACCGCGCCGCGCTGCCCAATGCGAGCCTCCACGTGCATCAGCCGCTCGGCGGCTTCCAGGGCCAGGCCTCCGACATCCTGATCCATGCCACCGAGATGCAGGAGACCAAGCGGCGCATCATCCGGCTTTACGCGCAGCATTGCGGGCGCACCGAGGCGGACGTGGAACGGACGCTGGACCGCGATCACTTCATGTCGGCGCAGCAGGCGCTCGACTGGGGGCTGATCGACAAGGTCTTCGCGGCACGCGACGCCGCCTGACGCGGGATTCGCGGAGCGGTCGCGCAATCCTGGCGACAGCTCCCTCTTCCCCTTCCCCCTGAAAGGGGGAAGGTCGGGATGGGGGTCGAGCTGCAGGCAACGTTGCAAGTGGAGAGAGCAGATCCCCACCCGCTTTGCTCTGCGAGCAAAGCGACCTCCCCTTTTCAAGGGGAGGTTGGAACCAGCCTACGGGCGCTTCAGCCGGATACCGCGAGCTGCCGCGCCGCTGGGCAGAATTGTGTCCGGACTTGGCCGTGCCTGAGTTCTAGACAGGCCTGATGATATTTTAGGCGCGACGGAATAGCGCAGGGGCGCCGTCCTCCCGCAAAGCGGGAAAATACCCGGATTCATAATCCATTAGCGAAGTCCGGCCGACTGGCACGGCATTTGATTCTAAGGGTCCCGGCTGTGCCCGCGTAGTGGAAGTCCTCCGCGTGGTGAACCTCAGTCGAAACTCCCGGCGCCCGTTTGCGCCGGGCCCAAGCGGGGATAGGACTCATGAAAATTGTTATGGCGATCATTAAGCCATTCAAGCTGGAAGAGGTCCGTGACGCCCTGACCGCCATTGGCGTTCACGGTCTCACGGTGACGGAAGTCAAGGGCTACGGCCGTCAGAAGGGGCACACGGAAATCTATCGCGGCGCCGAATATGCCGTGAGCTTCCTGCCCAAGATCAAGATCGAAGTCGCAGTCAACTCCGATCAGGTCGACAAGACCATCGACGCCATCACCTCCGCCGCCAAGACCGGACAGATCGGCGACGGCAAAATCTTCGTCATCAGCCTCGAGCACGCCGTGCGCATCCGCACCGGCGAGGCCGATGCCGCGGCCCTCTGATTTCGCGCACAAACCTTAAGACCTCAGGAGTGAAATAACATGACGTTCAAGCGTCCCTATGGCGCGGGACTGGCGGCCCTCGCAGTCGGCCTGTTTGCCGCAACCGCCGCCTACGCCGAGCCAACCGTCAACAAGGGCGACAACGCCTGGATGCTGACATCGACGGTGCTGGTGCTGTTGATGACCATCCCGGGCCTCGCGCTGTTCTATGGCGGCCTGGTCCGCTCCAAGAACATGCTCTCGGTGCTGGCGCAGGTGTTCTACACGGTCTGCCTGGTCACCGTGCTCTGGGCTCTCTACGGCTACAGCCTCGCCTTCACCGGCGGTTCCGACTTCATCGGCGGCTTCTCCAAGGCCTTCCTGATGGGCGTCACGCCGGACTCGAAGGCTGCGACCTTCTCGGTCGACGCCAACATCTCGGAGCTCGTCTATATGTGCTTCCAGATGACCTTCGCGGCGATCACGCCGGCCCTCATCGTCGGCGCCTTCGCCGAGCGCATGAAGTTCGCGGCGATCGCGCTGTTCATCCCGCTCTGGGTGACCCTGATCTACTTCCCGATCGCGCACATGGTCTGGTACTGGCCGGGCCCGGACGCGATCCAGGATGCCGCCAAGGCGCTCGCCGCTGCGGCTGACGGTGCGGCCAAGACCGCGGCGCAGGCCAAGCTCGACGAGATCAACGCCGATGCCGGCTGGATCTTCAAGAAGGGTGCGATCGACTTCGCCGGCGGCACCGTCGTGCACATCAACGCCGGCATCGCCGGCCTGGTCGGCGCGCTGCTGATCGGCAAGCGCACCGGCTACGGCAAGGAGTTGATGGCTCCGCACTCGCTGACCATGACCATGATCGGCGCCTCGCTGCTCTGGGTCGGCTGGTTCGGCTTCAACGCCGGCTCCAACCTCGAAGCCAATGGCGGCGCTGCACTCGCCATGACCAACTCCTTCGTGGCAACGGCCGCGGCGGCGCTGGCCTGGATGTTCGCGGAATGGATCATCAAGGGCCATCCCTCGCTGCTCGGCGCACTCTCGGGTGCGGTCGCGGGCCTCGTCGCGGTGACGCCGGCGGCCGGCTATGCCGGTCCGATGGGCGCCATCGTGCTCGGCCTCGTGGTCGGCGTGGTCTGCCTGTTCTTCTGCACGGTCGTGAAGAACGCGCTCGGCTATGACGACTCGCTCGATGTGTTCGGCGTCCACTGCGTCGGTGGCATCATCGGCGCGCTCGGCACCGGCATCCTGGTCAACCCGGCGCTCGGCGGTGCAGGGATCATCGACTACACCGCGATCCCGCCGAAGGTCGCCGATTACGACTTCGCGGCGCAGATGATCTCGCAGGTCTGGGGCGTCGGCACCACGCTGGTGTGGTCGGGCATCGGTTCGGCGATCCTCTACAAGATCGTCGACGTGATCGTCGGCCTGCGTGCCAACGTCGAGACCGAGCGTGAAGGCCTCGACATCACCGAGCACACGGAGCGCGCCTACAACATGTAAGAGTTCTCCCGGGGCGCGACCTCCCCAAGCGGTCGTTCCCAGAACTACGGTCCGGACACATACCCGGCAATGTCCGGGCCGTTGAGGGGCTCCAGCGCAAGTTGGAGCCCCTTTCTTTTTTCCGCGGCTTGAGAAAATATTGTCGGAATTGCCTGTCATCGTAGAATGACAGGCTACAACCAATAAGAATGGGAGGACGTCATGAAGGTACAAGGCAGGTGCTATTGCGGCAACGTACGCTATGAGGCCGAGGGCGAACCGATGATGGCGGCGCAATGCCTGTGCCGCGAATGCCAGTACATCACGGGCGGCGGGCCGAACATGTTCATGGCGATGCCGACCACCGGCTTCAAATACACCGCAAGCCAACCCAAGCAGTTCACGCGCAAGGACCTCGAGCGCGCCGTGACCCGCGAGTTCTGCCCGGAATGCGGCACCCATCTGGTGACCAAGGTGCCGGGCCTGCCCGCCACCATCCTGAAGGTCGGCACCTTCGACGACCCCAGCGTGTTCACGCCTCAGATGACGATCTACACCTGCGACAAGCAGACCTTCCATCATCTGCCTGACGGCAAGCCGTCGTTCGAGAAGCTGCCGGCGCGGTAGGCGTCGCAGATCCGGCACGTAGCCCGGATGGAGCGCAGCGAAATCCGGGAACGGTCTCTCCCGCAGAGGCGCCGTTCCCGGATCACGCTCGCTTCATCCGGGCTACGTAGCTACAGTTCGTCGTCTCGAATGACACCACCCAGTCGAGCTTGCAGCTTGCGCAGGACACTCAGGACCAGCTCGTCCTGATGGAAGTGGCGGCCACTCATATCTGCCTGAACACATGAACCTCCGTCAGTTGCGTCTGCGATGCTGAAATATGCAACCGGGGTCTCGTCATCCGCCAGGAGCAACCATGGATCGACTTGGCGTGGAAGCACCGCAGATAGCTCGCTCCGGACAAGCGACACCTCGCCCAGCTCTTCGAGAAAATAGCTCTTCATCGATCTTTCGCGCTCGAGAATACACCCGGACTAGCCCTTGCCCCGACAACTGCCGCGACCACCAGCGCGTAGCCCGGATGAAGCGTAGCGCAATCCGGGAACGACGTCTGCGCAGGAGAGACCGCCCCGGATTTCGCTACGCTTCATCCGGGCTACGGCGCCGCGCGCTCGTCATGGCCGGGCTTGACCCGGCCATCCATCTTGCTTCGCGAGACTCTTTTCCGATGATGGATGCCCGGTTAAGCCCGGGCATGACGAGTTGCTTCAGTCGATCAGAACTTCCTCATCGGGCAACGCGCTCGGTGCGCCGTCGCGCAGATAGCCTTCAAGGATCGTGGCAAGCGAAAACGGGGTAAGCCGCTCTTCGGCGCTCGCGAGATCGGCGACCGGCCACCAGCGGAAGCAGTCGAGCACCTTGGCCTCGGCGTCGTCGGCCATGACAGGCGCGAATCGATCGGCGTGAACGATCCGGTACTCTTCCTTCTGGGAGATCCGCCGGCCGCCCCAATTGAAGGTGTGGTGACGCCGCCAGACGGTTGGGCCGGGCTCGAAATCGAGCAGTCCCAATTCCTCGGCCAGTTCGCGCTGCAACGTCGCTTCCGGCGTCTCGTCGCCCTCGATGCCGCCGCCGGGAGCGACCCAGAAGCAGTCGCCGCCATGCGGCGGGCGGATCCGCAGCAGCAGGACTTCGCGCTCGGCCGTGATGATGAGCGCCCTCACGGCGCGGCGGTGGATCATGTCCAGGAGCAATTCGGAGCAATTTCGGTGCGATTTTCTCAGGCCAGCGCTGATATCACGCGGCGGCCGATCGTGCCGCGCCGCCGATGGTTAATCGCGTCTTAACCTCGCCCTATCTATGGTGATTTGATCGGTTTACGGTCGGCGCCCCTACCCTCCGACCGCAGTGAAAGTACTGGCATTTCAACCATGGCAATGACCGCCTCATCCGGCTTGGCGCAGGGCGCCGGCGATGTCGCATCCGCCGGCCAGGCCGAGCGTTCCCCGTTCTTGCGTACGACCGAGCTGCTGGCGCCCTATCAGCCCGCCAAGCCCTTGATTACGCTGTCATTAGGTGAGCCGCAGCACCCGGTGCCCGATTTCGTCGGGCCGGTGCTGGCAAAATATACCGCTGATTTCGGCCGCTACCCGATCGCCAAGGGCATCGAGCCGTTCCGCCGCGCGGTCGCGGCCTGGCTCGGAAGCCGGTTCCAATTGCCGCGCCCGGTCGACCCCGAGAGCGAGGTCATGGTCTTGAACGGCAGCCGCGAGGGGCTGTTCTTCGCCGCGATCACGGCGTCGCGCTACGTCTCGCCGCGCAAGGGCCGGCCGGCGATCCTGATGCCGAATCCGTTCTATCCGGCCTACGGCGCCGGCGCCCGCGCGGCCGGCTGCGAGCAGATCTATCTGCCGACCACGCTCGCCAACGGCTTTCTGCCCGACCTTGATTCGATCGACGAGGCGACGCTGGCACGCACCGTCGCCTTCTTCATCGCCTCGCCCGCCAATCCGCAGGGCTCGGTGGCCTCGCGCGCCTACTTCACGCGGCTGAAAGAGCTCGCCGACCGCCATGGCTTCATGATCCTGAGCGACGAGTGCTATTCGGAGATCTACACCGGCGAGGCACCGGGCAGCATCCTCGAATGCGCCGGTCCCGACTTCAGCAATGTCGTTGCGTTCCAGTCGCTGTCGAAGCGTTCGAGCCTGCCGGGCATGCGCGTCGGCTTTGCCGCGGGCGACGGGAAATTTCTCGCCGCGTTCCACGAGCTGCGCAATGTCGCAGCACCTCAGGTGCCGGTGCCGCTCCAGCATGTCGGCGTCGCCGCCTATAGCGACGAGGCGCATGTCGAGGAGAACCGCAGGCTCTATCGTATCAAGTTCGATTTCGCCGACCAGATCCTCGGCAACCGCTACGGCTACAAGCGGCCGGCCGGCGGCTTCTGCGTCTGGCTCGACGTCTCCGATCGCGGCGGCGACGAGGCGGCTGCCGTCAGGCTCTATCGGGACGCCGGCGTTCGCGTGATCCCCGGCAGCTATCTGGCGCGCCAGCAGAACGACGGTTCCAATCCGGGCGCGGGCTATATCCGCCTTGCGCTCGTCTCCGACAGTGAATCCACGGCCGAGGCGATGCATCGCCTGGTCGAAACCCTGGGTTAATCGCGAAGCGCGAAGATTGAGTATGCCAGCGATCGAACGTGTCATCCCCCTGGTCGGCCATCTGCCGCTCTCGTTGCGCGAGGCGCTGGCCCGACGGCTGCGCGAACTCACCGGGCTCGGCCTGATCGCGCTGTCAGGCGCCATCGCTGCGGCGCTGATGACCTGGTCGGTGCAGGATCCGTCGCTCAGCCACGCCACCTCGCGCGCGATCCGCAACGTGCTCGGCTATCCCGGCGCGATCGGCGCCGACCTGTTGATGCAGATCCTCGGCCTCGGCGCGATCATGCTGGTGCTGCCGGTCGCGGTGTGGGGCTGGCGGATGCTGACGCATCGTCCGTTCGACCGCGAGGCGCTGCGGCTCGGCTGCTGGATCCTGTGCACGGTGATCGCGGCGGGCTTCGCCAGCTGCTGGCCGCACAACACCTCATGGCCGCTGCCGACCGGGCTCGGCGGCGTGGTCGGCGACGCGCTGCTGCGCGCGCCTGCCGTCGTGTTCGGCCCGCCCGGCTTCCTCTATCGCGTCGTGCTCGGCCTGATCCTGTTCGTCGCGATGACTGCGTGCTTCCTGTTCGCCTGCGGCTGGGGCGCCAAGGAGCAGGACGACGAGCTGACGCCGATCACTGACGAGGACGAGCCGTTCGTCGAGGACGAAGACAACGACCGCAGCTCGGTCTCGCTGGGCTGGCTGTTCCATGCGCTGATGAGCGCGAAAGCGCGGCTCGGCTGGCTGTTCTCCACCGCCTATAGATCGCTGGTGTCGAGCGGATCGCAGGGCCGCAGCGCCGCCTTCGAGCGCCAGGAGCCGAATATCGGCGGCGGCCGCGCGGCGCCCTCGATCGCGCCCGCGCATGAAGATCACGACGAGGACGACGCCGAGGATCCCGGCGACGACGAAGAGGAAGAAGAGGACGAGGAGGAAGCTCCCGCCGCCCGCGCCCCGCGCAAGAAGGCCGAGCCGAAGCCGAAGAAGAAGAACTCCGACAAGTTCGAGCTGCCGTCGGTCTCCGTGCTCAGCGCGCCGAAGGCGAGCGATCGCCAACCGCTGAGCAAGGCCGAGCTCGAAGCCAATTCGCGCGCGCTCGAAGGCGTGCTGCAGGATTTCGGCGTGCGCGGCGAGATCGTGAAAGCCAACCCGGGCCCGGTGGTCACGCTGTACGAGCTCGAGCCCGCGCCCGGCATCAAGTCGTCGCGCGTGATCGGCCTGTCGGACGACATCGCGCGCTCGATGAGCGCGCTGTCGGCGCGCGTCGCCGTGGTCGCCGGCCGCAACGCGATCGGCATCGAGCTGCCGAACGCGCATCGCGAGAAGGTTTACCTGCGCGAGCTCCTGGTCGCCAAGGAGAGCGTCGATTCGGTTGCGAAGCTGCCGCTGTGCCTCGGCAAGACGATCGGCGGCGATCCCGTCATCATCGATCTGGCCCGCACGCCGCACATGCTGATCGCCGGCACCACCGGCTCCGGCAAATCGGTCGCGATCAACACCATGATCCTGAGCCTGGTCTACCGGCTGCGCCCGGACCAGTGCCGCCTGATCATGGTCGACCCGAAGATGCTCGAACTTTCGGTCTATGACGGCATCCCGCATTTGCTGACGCCCGTCGTCACCGATCCGAAGAAGGCGGTGGTGGCGCTGAAATGGGCCGTGCGCGAGATGGAAGAGCGCTACAAGCGGATGGCCAAGCTCGGCGTGCGCAACATCGACGGCTACAATGCCCGCCTCGTCGAGGCCAAGGGCAAAGGCGAAGAGCTGACGCGCACCGTGCACACCGGCTTCGACAAGGAGACCGGCAAGGCGATCTACGAGGAAGAGAAGCTCGACCTCGAGCCGCTGCCCTATATCGTCATCATCGTCGACGAAATGGCCGACCTGATGATGGTCGCCGGCAAGGACATCGAAGGCGCGGTGCAGCGCCTCGCGCAGATGGCGCGCGCCGCCGGGTTGCATGTGATCCTCGCCACACAGCGTCCGTCGGTCGACGTCATCACCGGCACGATCAAGGCGAACTTCCCGACCCGCATCGCCTTCCAGGTGACGTCGAAGATCGACAGCCGCACCATCCTCGGCGAGATGGGCGCCGAGCAGCTGCTCGGCCAGGGCGACATGCTCTATATGGCGGGCGGCGGCCGCATCAGCCGCGTGCACGGCCCGTTCGCTTCCGACGAGGAAGTCGAGAAGGTGGTGCGCCACCTCAAGACGCAAGGCGCCCCGGAATATCTCGAAGCGGTCACGGCGGAAGAGCCGAGCGAGGAAGACGGCGCGGTGTTCGATGCCACCGGCATGGGTGGCGACGGCGGCGGCGACCTGTTCACGCAGGCGGTTGCGATCGTCAAGCGCGACCGCAAGGCGTCGACCTCCTACATCCAGCGCCGGCTGCAGATCGGCTATAACCGCGCCGCCTCGTTGATGGAGCGGATGGAACTTGAGGGCATCGTCGGCCCGGCGAATCACGCCGGAAAGCGCGAAATCCTGGTCGGGGAGGAAGAAGGCCAGTTCTGATCGGGGGCGATCATCACGGAAAAACCATATCTCCCTCGGAAGAGGCGGGATAGAATCCGGCCAAGCGGGACGAGCGTCGAACAGAGACCTGACATATCTGATGGCAAAATACCTCATTGACCGCGGCGCGCGCACTGCGCTGGCTCTTCTCGTCACCGCCGCGATCGCCGGCGGCGCGACTGCGCAGAATGCGCCGGCGCCGAAATCCGCACCCAACGCAGGATCCAAGACTGCGCCGAAGGCCAAGGACGCCGGCGCGCAGAGCAATGCGGACAAGGGCCCGACCACCACGGGCGCCACCCAGGCACCGCCCAACCCGGTGATCCCCGATCCGCGCCGCAACGTCCCTGCCAATATCTTCCAGACCTTCGACGCCAACCAGAAGGCACAGGCCGCCAAGGTCTCGGCCTATCTGTCGTCGCTGCAGACGCTGGTCGGGAATTTCGTCCAGGTCGGTCCCGACGGCACCAAGACCAAGGGCGATTTCTACATCCAGAAGCCGGGCAAGCTGCGCTTCGAATATGACGATCCGAGCACCATCGAGGTGATCGCCGACGGCTCGTCGGTCGCGGTGCGCGACCGCAGGCTCGCCACCCAGGACGTCTATCCGCTGTCGCAGACCCCGCTGCGCTATCTGCTGTCGGACCGCATCGACCTGATGAAGGACACCAACGTCATCAGCGTCACCGCCGACGACGTGTTCGTCAGCATCACGATCGAGGAGAAGCAGGCGCTGGTCGGCACCAGCCGCTTCCTTTTGATGATTGGCGCCAAGGACGGCAAGCTCAAGCAGTGGACCGTCACCGATCCCCAGGGCTACGACACGACCGTTGCAGTCTACAATCTCGACGTGACGCAGAAGCCCGATCCGGGGCTGTTCAAGATCGACTTCACGACCTATCCCGGCTCCTCGCCGGGCTAACGCACTCTTCTCCCTCGCCTGTGGACAATTGAAACCCCCACTGAGAACCATGCTAAGACGCGGTTCTCATGCGGTTCTCCGTCACCACCTGGAACATCAATTCGGTGCGCCTGCGCATCGACATCGTCGCCAAGTTCCTGAAGAGCGCGCGGCCCGACGTGCTGTGCCTGCAGGAGACCAAATGCATCGACGATGCGTTTCCGCTGAAGCGCTTCAAGCGGCTCGGCTATGAGCACGTCGCGCTGAACGGACAGAAGGGCTATCACGGCGTCGCCATCGTCTCGCGGCTGCCGTTCGAGACGACCGACATCCGCACCTTCTGCGACAAGATCGATTCGCGGCACATCTCGGTTTCGTTCGGCGAGAAAGCGCAGCTGTCAAAGCCCTTGGTGCTGCATAATTTCTACGTCCCGGCCGGCGGCGACATTCCCGATCCCGCGCTCAATCCGAAATTCGAGCACAAGCTGCAATTCCTCGACGAGATGAAGGCCTGCGAGCCGCTGCATCCGCGCGGCGAGGACCGCCACATCCTGGTCGGCGACCTCAACGTCGCGCCGCATGAGAACGACGTGTGGTCGCACAAGCAGCTGTTGAAGGTGGTCTCGCACACGCCGGTCGAGACCGAGAAGCTGCTCGCCGCGCAAGCGCATGGCGAATGGTTCGACATCGCGCGCGAGCGGATCCCGATGTCGGAGAAGGTCTACACCTGGTGGAGCTATCGCGCCGCGGACTGGACCGTCGGCGACCGCGGCCGCAGGCTCGACCACATCTGGGTCTCGCGCGCACTGAAGGACCACGTCAGCGACTTCAAGATCACCCGCGACGCCCGCAGCTGGGAGCGCCCGTCCGACCATGTGCCGGTGACCGCGGTGATGGAGGTTTGAGGCTCTCGCCGAATCGGAAACCGTCATCCTGAGGTGCGAGCGGAGCGAGCCTCGAAGGATGAATCGGCCCCACTGGTGGCCGTCGACCCTTCGAGACGCGCGCAAGAGCGCGCTCCTCAGGGTGACGGATCATTGAACTGCCGGTAACAGCGGGCTAGGTACTCAGCTTCCCGCCCGCCATCAGGATATCGCTCGCCAGCTGGCTGGTGCGCAGTGCGAGTTCGTCGCGCAGGCGGCGGGCGGCGGCGGGATCGCTTTCCAGCACGCGCTGGAACAGGCTGCGTGCGACGCGGATCACCGAGCCGCGCTCCAGTGCGGTCGCGGTCGACGGCCGTTTCATCGCGACGATCAATGCGAGCTCGCCGATCAGCGCGCCGGGACCTGCGATGATCTCGGCGCCGCCTTCCTCGACCCGGAAGGTGCCGCGCTGCACGACATAGCCGGCGTCCGCAGTGTCGCCGGTCTTGAACAGCACTTCGCCTGCGTTGAAGTCGCGTTGCTCGGAGCCGATCGCCAGCATGCGCAAGGAGCTGTCGCCCAACAGACGCATCGTCGGGACCCGCTCGAGCAGGGCTACGTCATCATCGATCGACATTCAGGTCCGGTAACCGCGGTGCGCCTCGATTTCACGAATCGTTGAGCGCGAAGCGTATCACGGCACCAGCTTGTAGCCACCGGCTTCCGTGACCAGGATTTCCGGGTTGGCGGCGTCCTTCTCGATCTTCTGGCGGAGGCGGTAGATGTGGGTTTCCAGCGTGTGGGTGGTGACACCGGAATTGTAACCCCAGACTTCCTGGAGCAGGGTCTCGCGCGACACCGGCATCTGGCCGGCACGGTAGAGAAAGCGCAGGATCGCGGTTTCCTTCTCGGTCAGCCGCACCTTGCGGGCGTTGGCGCCGGTCAGCATCTTGGAGCCGGGCCGGAACGAGTAGGGGCCGACCGAGAACACCGCGTCCTCGCTGGCCTCGTGCTGGCGCAGCTGGGCCCGGATCCGGGCCAGCAGCACCGCAAAACGAAACGGCTTGGCCACATAGTCGTTGGCGCCGCTTTCCAGCCCCAAGATCGTATCGGAATCGGTGTCGTGGCCGGTCAGCATGATGATCGGGGCCTTGAAGCCGCCCTTGCGCAGGCTGCGGACCACTTCGCGGCCGTCGGTGTCGGGCAGGCCAACATCCATCAGGACCAGATCGGGGGAATTGGCTTTGGCGGCAGTGGCGCCCTTGGCGCCGGTATCGACTGCGGAGGCTTCGAATTCCTCGTGCAGGGACAGCTGCTCGACCAGCGTATCGCGCAGATCGGTATCGTCATCCACGATCAAGATCTTGCGGGCATTGGCCATAGGTACAATCCTTCGGGGGCGGGGCGGTCAGAAGCGGAGGACGCTTATGGCCGTAACATCGGCTAGATATGTGCTCAGGTAGGCGATTGTTACCGATTCACAAGGCAGCGCAGTCTAACTCAAATCCGGCGGGGCAGGACGTGAATGTCCTGTAATGCCGGGAGATAGAATGATCCGCGCGGCCAAGGCAAGTTCAGTTTGGAACGATTCTTAGGGGAAGATCAGCTATTTCAATCACTTATATGACAATCAAACGTGATTGCCCGCTCTCCGCCATCGAGGTCCACGCAGCCGCCGGCGATCCGCGCCGGGGCTGGCTGACGGCCGACGGCTGGACCGTTCCGGTGGCGCTCGGACGCGGCGGGATCCTCGCCAACAAGCGCGAGGGCGACGGCGGCACCCCGCGCGGCGTCTTCCATCCGCGACAGCTGTGGTGGCGGGCCGACCGGCACCAGCGCCCCACAACCTTCCTGCCGACCCGGCCGATCCGCCGCGAGGACGCCTGGTGCGAGGATCCGGCCGACCGCCACTACAACCAGCCGATCCGGCTCGACCGCGAGCAGACCGGCGACCGCCTGAGGCGCGACGACCACCTCTACGACTTCATCGTCGAGATCGACCACAACGCCACGCCGCGCATCGCCGGCCGCGGCAGCGCCGTGTTCCTGCATCTGGCGCGGCCGAATTTCGCGCCGACGGCTGGCTGTGTCTCGATGACGAGAGCCTCGATGCTGCGGCTGTTGCGGCGGATGGGTCCGCAGACCCGGATCATCATCGGCTAGTCTCAAACTCCTCGTGGTAAGGGAATCGTCATTGCGAGCGAAGCGAAGCAATCCATTGCCACCGCGCATGCCGAAAGATGGATTGCTTCGTCGCTATCGCTCCTCGCAATGACGAGACGAAAGACAGTAGGGATCCGACCATGCTCGACAACAACCAGATCGCCGCCGCCGCAAACGTCCTGCACGAGCACTGGCGCGCGGGAACAAAACTCGGCGCACTCGAGGCCGCGATGCGGCCGCGCGATCGCGCCGAGGGCTATGCGGTGCAGGCTGAGCTGGAGAAGACGTCGCGCGAAAAACTGTTCGGCTGGAAGATCGCGGCAACCAGCGCGGCCGGCCAGAAGCACATCAACGTCGCCGGCCCGCTCGCCGGGCGCATCCTCGCCGAGACGCTGATCCCGGATGGCGGCACCGCATCGATGAAGGGCAACGAGATGCGCGTCGGCGAGCCGGAATACGCCTTCCGCATGGCGCGCGACCTCGCGCCGCGCACGACGCCATACAGCGTGCAGGAGGTGCTCGACGCCGTCGGCACGCTGCACCCGGCGATCGAGATTCCGGATTCGCGGTTCGCCGATTTCGTCTCCGCCGGTGAGGCTCAGCTGATCGCCGACAATGCCTGCGCGCATCTGTTCGTGCTCGGAGAGGCAACGACCGCCGACTGGCGCGCGATCGATCTGGTCGAGCAGCGGCCGACCATCACGCTGCGCGGCGAACGCTACACCGGCCACGGCAAGAACGTGCTCGGCGATCCCCTGATAGCGCTGACGTGGTGCGCCAACGAATTGCGCGCCCTCGGCATCACCTTGCGCGCAGGTGAAGTCGTCACCACAGGCACCTGCCATCCGCCGCTGCCGATCGCCGCGGGTGATGTGTTCGCGGCCGATTTCGGCGCGATAGGTAAGGTGTCAGTGCGGTTCGCGTAGCAAGCCAACACCGTCATCCTGAGGTGCGAGCGCTTGCGAGCCTCGAAGGATGCACGGCCCGGCTAGTGGCCGTCGATCCTTCGAGACGCCGCTTCGCGGCTCCTCAGGATGACGGGTCTGATGATGGCGTAGAGGCAATCCGCATCGTCGTCCCTGCGAAAGCAGGGACCCATACGCCGTGGCCGGCGCAAAGGGCACGCGGCTAGTCGGCGCTCAACAACTACCTTCGGTGGTTATGGGTCCCGGCCTTCGCAGGGACGACACTGGCTATGCGGCACGCTCCTCGTCAGTTATGCACCACCGTCCGCGTGCCGAAGATCGCCGACCCCACCCGCACATGCGTCGCGCCCATCGCGATCGCCGCGGCGAAATCCGCGCTCATTCCCATCGAGAGATTCGTCAAGCCGTTGCGCGCGGCGATCTTGGCGCACAATGCAAAATGCGGCGCCGGTGCCTGGTCGACCGGCGGGATGCACATCAGTCCTGAAATCGGCAGGCCATATTTCTCGCGGCACGCCGCGATGAAGGTATCCGCGTCCTGCGGCGCGACGCCGGCCTTCTGCGGCTCCTCGCCGGTGTTGATCTGGACGAACAATTCCGGATGTTTCTGCTGAGATTTGATTTCCTTGGCTAACGCTTCGCAAACGCTGGTGCGGTCGACCGAATGGATCGCATCGAACAGCGCGACCGCCTCCTTGGCCTTGTTCGACTGCAACGGCCCGATCAGATGCAGCCTCACACCGGGATTGGCCTGGATCAGCTCCGGCCACTTGCCCTTGGCCTCCTGCACGCGATTTTCGCCGAATACGCGCTGTCCGGCGCCGATAATCGGCAAAATTGCGTCGGCCGCGAACGTCTTCGACACCGCGATCAGCGTCACCGAGGCGCGGTCGCGCCGCGCCTCCTTGCAGGCATGAAGGATCTCCTGCTCCACCGCGGCGAGGCCAGAGGCGGGGTCATGTGGTGAATCCGCCGATAACGGCGTGGTCGGGCTTTGCGTCATGCTTGTGCCGTTCTCTGACAGGTGCGGGGGGTTGGCTCGAATTTTACCAAATTCGGGAAAGGCTTTTTGAAGCCCTTCATTTTACCCTGCACACGGGCAAGGGAATAGAATGTCGGGCGTCACTTTCAACCGCAACCGGGTCAGACTCAAGAAGCTTCTGGGCATCCGTGCCCGGCTGGCCTTGCTTGCGCTGATGCTGGTCGCGCCCCTGATGCTCGATCGCGTCCGCACGCTGGAAGATTCCCGTACCAAGCAGATCGCGCAGGCCGCAGCCGGCTATGCCAGCCTCACCGCCCACGCTGCCGAAACCCAGCGCGAAGTGGTGTCCTCGGTCGAGACCATGCTGAAATCCGCCGCCTATATCCGCGCCTCCGGCGGTATTGGGCAGAGCTGCGAGGTGCTGCGCGCCAGCCTGCCGACGGTGCTGCCCTGGATCCGCAGCATCATGTTCGTCTCCAGGGACGGCGTCGTGCAGTGTTCCACGCTCAACAGCCAGGTCGGGATGAATCTCGGCGACCGCGAATATTTCAAGAAGGCGCAGGACAATCGCGGCTTCGTGTTCAGCGACTATCTGCGCGGCAGGACCAACGGCCGCCCGATGATGATGGCGGCCTATCCGGTGGCTGCGATCAATCCGGAGCAGGATGCCGTGGTGGTCGCCGGCATCAACATCGACTGGCTGTCGCAGATCATGGCCAATCTCGGCGGCCAGCCCGGCATGTCGGCCGTGCTGGTCGACAGCACCGGCGTCGTGGTCGCGGCACCCGCAGATCATGCGAGCCTGATCGGCCGCTCGCTCGACACCATCCCCTTGATGTCGGCGATTGCGGAGAAGGCGCTGAGCTATGACGAGCCGTCCGGCTCGATCTCGTTCACCGCATCCGACGGCACGCAGCGCACGTTGAGCTTCGCCCGTATCACCGGAACGCAATCGCGGCTGATCGTGAGCATGGACGAGGCCAAGGTGACGGCGGCGATCAACCGCGATATCCGGACCGCCTATCTGCAGCTCGGCTTCGTCTGCCTGTTCGTCCTGCTGGGCGCGCTGGTCGGCGCGGAGCGGCTCGTCATCCACCCGATCGAGCTGATGACCGGCATGGCGCGACGGTTCGGCGAAGGCGACTGGTCGGCGCGCGTCGCCAAGCACAAGCTGCCGTCGGAATTCGTGCCGCTGGCGCGCGCCTTCAACGCGATGGCGGCACAGCTCAGTCAGCGCGAGCGCGAGCTGGTCGCCTCCAACGATCGTCTCACCGTGATGGCGTCGATCGACGCGCTGTCCGGCCTCGCCAACCGCCGCGGCTTCCAGAGCCGGCTCGATTTCGAGTGGATGCGGGCGCAGCAATATGAATGCGAGCTGTCGCTGATGATGATCGATGTCGATCACTTCAAGCTCTACAACGACACCTACGGCCATCCCGAGGGCGACGCCTGCCTGACCCGGATCGGCGAGGCGCTCGCCGGAATCGCCGCCGACACGATGGGCTTTGCCGGCCGCTATGGCGGCGAGGAATTCTGCCTGCTGCTGCCGAACACCGACGCCGCGCATGCACTCGCGATCGGCGAGACCGTGCGCACCGCGGTGCTCGGCCTCGCGGTGCCGCATGCATCCTCGAGCCATTGCGTCGTCACCGTCAGCGTCGGCGTCGCCACCACCAGGCCGAACGAGACCCAGCGGCCGGGCGACCTCATCGAAGCCGCGGACGCCGCCCTCTACGCCGCCAAGCGCCGCGGCCGCAACGCCGTGATCGAGCACGGCTTCCTGCAGACGCTCGATGAAGCCGGGATGGCGCTGGCGAGCTGAGCGGACCGGCTCGTGCAGCACGAGCAGCCGGCGCATACGCATGAAAATCCCCTTCCGAGGGCCCGTGGTTGCCCGGGTCGGCCGTCGCCGATGGCTTTTGATCCGATGCGGTCATGAGCGCGAGAGTTCATCCTTGCGCCAACCGCGAAAATGACGGCTGATGATCTATCGACACGCAGCGGGATCGGACCCAATTTGTATTGCTATTAGGTCAATGCTGCTGCCCGATATCCCCTCGTTCCGAAATTGCCTGGCGTCACCCTACTTACGATCGTGCGGCCATGCTTTGGTCAAAACTGCGTTGAGTGTTTGGCGGGACCATCGACGTAACGAACCGATGCGATTCGCCTCTTTTGGTGACCCGGGATCAGGGGACAGGTCGCCACCGCATTCTTGAGATGCCCGCTGCAAAGGCTTGCGATGGAAAGGGCAGGGTTCGAAACGGCCAGGAATCTCGCTTTTGGCGACGCTCGGAGCATCGCGACCTACTCGGCCGAAATCTTGATAGTTGCGGTGATTTATGGCGGCCTTGCCGAATCCGCCCAGTTCCTTCCCGCGATAAATCCAACCGGGACACCGCTATGGCCACCGACCGGGCTTGCGCTCGCGCTGGTCCTGCTGCGCGGCTATCGGATCTGGCCCGCGATCCTGCTGGGGGCCCTCTCTCCTTACCTTATGGCGGCCGACCGGTCGCTCCTGGCGTTGGGCGCCGCCGGGATCGGCAGCCTGCTTGCTGCATCTGCCGGGGCATGGATGATCGGCCGTTGGTCGAACGGTCGCCGGACATTTGCCACGCCTCTCGGCGTCGCAAAGTTTGCTATCATTTGCTTTGCGCCGACCGCGATCATCAGCTCAACCATCGCGTTGGCCGGTTTCACGCTCGTCAACGAATCGAGTCTCTCCGATTCCGTCGTCACCGGGTTGAGCTGGTGGCATGCGGACGCCGCGGGGGCCCTGGTGATTGCGCCGGTCATCGTGCTCTGGGCGACGATGCGCCTAGGCGGCTCCTCCAGATGGAAGCTGTTGGAATCGATCGCTGTCACCGCTCTCGCTGCTATCATCGGGATGGTTGCTTACAGCCCGCTGATCGGCAGCAACCTCATCAGTGCTGGCCTTGACGTGTCGCTGCCGCATCGGGGCCTGCTGGGCTTTCTGATTTTACTACCCCTGGTATGGGCCGGCCTGCGCGGGGATCGATGCAGCGCGTCGACGGCTGCGTTCGTTTTTGTCGGAATGGCCGTGTGGGGGTTCTCGGTGGGGAATGATCCATTTCCGAAAATGGATCCGAATGGCGCATTGTTGTCCCTGCTCGTGCTTTCGATCAGCGTATCGGCGCCTCCTCTTGCCCTGGCAGCGGCAATCGCGACGCGCCAGACTACGGAAGCCCGTCTCCTTTCTGTTCAGGGCCAACTCAACGATCAACTGGAACGGAAAGCCCTGGCGCTGGACAGCATCAGACGACACTTCCAAACCCTGATCGAAGGCGTCGTCGACTATGCGATTTTTGCGCTTGATAAAGAAGGACACGTCACGAGCTGGAATAGCAGCGCTCAGAAAATCATCGGCTACACCTCGGAAGAAATCGTAGGCAAGCATTTTGGAATATTCTATCGGCCGGATGAACGCCGCGCGGGTTCGCCAGCACACGCACTGGAGACGGCAATCGAAAAAGGCAAGTACGACGTCGAGGGTTGGCGCATCAGAAAGAATGGTACGCCGTTCTTCATCACGGGATCAGTCTCGTCGAGCCATGACGACGCAGGAAATCTGATCGGCTTCATCAGTATTCTACGAGACGCAACCGAACGACGCGATGCGGAAGAGAAGCTGGTTCAGGCCCGCGAGCAGCTCGCGATGTCGCAAAAAATGGAGGCAATCGGCAAACTGACCGGCGGGATTGCGCACGACTTCAACAATCTATTGATGATCATTGGAGGCAGCGCCCAGATCTTCACGCGACTGCTTGATCCAAAGCTGCCCAAGGCAATCGAAGCCATCCAGACCGCGGCCAAACGCGGCGAGAGCCTCACGCGCCAATTGTTGACATTCTCCCGTCACCAGCATCTCAGCCCGACGATCGTTGATCTGAATGCGTCCATCAAGAACATGCGGACCATGATCGAGAGCTCGCTACGCGGCAACATCGTGTACAACGAGAACGTCGGTGAGGGCATAGCCTCGGTCAAGGTGGACCTCGCCGAGCTGGAGCTTGCGATCGTCAACATCGCGGTCAATGCGCGCGATGCAATGCCAAGCGGCGGCACGTTCACCTTGTCCGTCCATGCGGTGACCGCGAACCAGGAAACCGGCGGCGATCGCCGCGCAAAGACCTTCTTTGCGATCGCGCTTGGCGATACCGGCACCGGCATTCCGCCAAACCTTCTGTCCAAGATGTTCGATCCGTTCTTCACGACCAAGGAGGTCGGCAAAGGGACCGGGCTCGGTCTGTCCCAGGTCTATGGTTTCGCGCACCAGGCCGGCGGAACGGTGACGGCAGACAGCAAGGTTGGACAAGGAACAACCATTACAATCTACCTGCCGTCCTGCGCAGACGAGCAGATCGCCAACAAAGACCTCGCCGCCGCCAAGGCCAGACCGAGGCAGCCGCAGCGCCAGACTGTTCTCGTCGTCGACGACAGCCCGGAAGTGGCGGATGTGACATCCTCGCTGTTCGAACATCTGGGTTATGAAACGATCTATCGGGATTCGGCCGAAGCGGCGTTGAAACTGCTCGATGCCGGCACACGGATCGATCTCGTCTTCAGCGATATCGTGATGCCGGGAACCATCGATGGCGTCGGGCTCGCGAGAGAGGTGCGGTCGCGGTACCCGGGTTTGCCGATAGCCCTCACCACCGGTTACAGCGACGCTGCAAATGCAGCGCCGCCTAGTCTGAAAATACTGCGCAAGCCGTTCGATACCGAGGCACTCAGGGATTTCATCCAGGATCTTGCGCCCCCGAGATCCGCGCGATCAGCCGGCGTACGCCTGGCGTCGGATTCGAGCGACGCTCTGCGCAGAAATTGACCGGTCGCGCCGGCGCGGGCGTTGATCGGATACGCGACTCACCGACCGCGCAGCAAACGCGCTGTCGTCCCTGCCTAGTGCGCAATTGCGCACGGGAGCAGGGACCCATAACCACAAATGGTTATTGCTGAACGACGGCGGAACGACGAATCCCGATCACAACATCTGCCGCGGCGTATGGGTCCCTGCTTTCGCAGGGACGACACCTATTTTGCGGCAGCACTCGACACCAAATCGCGACAAACACTGCGACAAGGAGGCCATACTCAGCCGTCACCTGACTCGACCATCAATTCATCGGCCCGGCCGAACGCGGCGCGCGGCGCTTGTGCTTTGTGGACGACGCAGCGGACTCCGGCGCCGTCTCCTTGATCCCGCCGATTCTGCGCAGCGCGGCGTCGGCGGCGCGCTCGCCGCTTTCCCAGGCGCCGTCGACGGTGCCCCACAGCGTCTCATGGGTGGCCTCGCCGGCGAGATACATCGCGCCGATCGGCTCGGTCAGGATCCGGCGGGAGAATTGCGCGCCGGGTACTGCCGCCGACATCGCGCCCTGGATGAAGGGCTGCGCATTCCAGCGCGTCGCGCTGGTCTTCTTCACGGCACCACCGACCTCGCTGCCATAGAGCCTGGTCAGCCATTCCACCGCGAACGCAACCATCGCCTTCTCGCCCTGCGCGGAGAGATCGCGGCCGAACGAGCCGGCGACGTCGATCGTGCACAGCGAGGAGCCGGCGATATTGCCGTAGAGCAGCGCCGTCTTGGTCGAATTGCTCTGCTCGATGATGACGTCGTCGTGCGACAGCCCGAGCGGATTGCCGGGGAGTTGCAGCGCGATGCGATCGTAGCTGCCGAGGCTCAGCTTGGCGGCGGCATCGAGCGCGCGCTTCGGAAGCTCGGGCGCAAACTTGATGTTGCCGCTTGCGAGCACGTTGCTCGACACGGTGACGATGGCAGCGCGCGCGACTATCTTGCCGGACGGCGTCTCGACCATCACGTCGCGGTTGCTCCACAGAATGCGCTGCGCCGGCGTCGACAGCGCCAGCGGCAGCCCGTCGCCGAGCTTTGCGATCAGCGCGCCGAGCCCCTGCCGGCAGGCGATCGCGGTGTTGCGATCCTGCGCGCGCACCTTGTCGACGGCGGAGAGATCCTTCAGGTCCTTGCCGCAGAAATTGGGACCGAGCAGGAATTCCGCGGTGCCGGCCCAGTCGCCGAGATCCTTCGGCATCGCGGCGGCGCAGGCGATATCGCCCTTGCGCGCCGCGTCGTCGATGGCGCGATTGGCGCGCACCAACGCCGCGAGAAATTCCTCGGTCTCGCCGGGACGGGCGTAGCGGCGGCCGATGCGGATCTTCTGGCCCGCGGGCGCGGTGACGATGTCGAGGCCCGCGGAACGCGCCAGCCGGATCATCGGATTGGTCTCGGGATTGTGCATCCAGCGCGCGCCGCGATCGAACGGCACGTCGAAGGTCGATGCATCGGTCTGGCAGCGGCCGCCGATTTGGCCCGATGCCTCCACCACGATCACCTTGCGGTTTGCAGCCGCGATCCGCCGTGCCGCGGCGATGCCGGCGGCGCCGGCGCCGATCACGACGATGTCGGCCTCGCGCGGCGACGGCGCAGCAAGCGCCCGGCCGCCCAGCACAGGCGTCAGCGCGAGAGCAGCCGACGCCGACAGGAAATCACGGCGGGTCACAGGCATGACATAGCTTCTGGCATGGTTTCCGCCGACTTGCAGAGAATGGGAACGCTTCGCGAACTGTGCCGCATCTCACCGACCGCAGCAACACTCATGGTAAATCAATCATGATTGATCCGCCGATGGCATGAACTAAATTGCAACGGCTTGCGACCATGATTAAGTCAAACGAAGCGGTCGTAGAACCGCTGGGGGGAATCCATGGGCGTAATGCTCGATACCGTCGGTAAATGGCTCGCGGGGTACCTGTCGAAGGAAGTCCCCGGTTACGAGCCGTTCACGCCGAGCGACCCGGACCAGTTGCGGGGCATCATGCAGCCCGGCGATGTGCTGCTGGTCGAAGGCAACAACCGCATTTCCGGCATCATCAAATACCTCACGCAATCGACCTGGTCGCACGCCGCGCTGTTTGTCGGGCCGATCGACGGCGCGTTCGAGCCCGACGGCGAACAGCATGTGCTGATCGAGGCCAATATCGGTGAAGGCGTGACCTCCGCGCCGCTGTCGAAATACCTGGCCTATCACACTCGCCTCTGCCGTCCGGTCGGACTGTCGTTCGAGGACCGCACCACGGTGTGCCGCTACGCCATCAACCGCATCGGCTTCGGCTACGACACCAAGAACATCGTCGATCTCGCGCGCTATCTGTTCCCGCTGCCGATTCCGCAGCGCTGGCGCCGCCGCATGATCGCGTTCGGTTCCGGCGATCCGACCAAGATCATCTGCTCGGCGCTGATCGCGCAGGCGTTCGACGCCGTGCGCTATCCGATCCTGCCCAAGATCACGCGCGCCGCCAGCCGCAAGGCGCGCCGCGAGATCCTGCATATCCGCGATTCCTCGCTCTACATGCCGCGCGACTTCGACATCTCGCCCTATTTCGAAGTCATCAAACCCACCATCGTGCACGGTTTCGACTACACGGCCCTGCACTGGGCCGACAAGCAGAAGCCGCTCCAGGAGGTAGCGGGCGAATTCGGTGTGTTTCCAGAATCGCCGCCGCTTGTTCCTGAAACGATTGACGAAGAGACGGCGCTTCCGGCTGCGGAAGTGACGGTGGCAGAGACCGCGAGAGTCTAGAACGTCGCCGCCAGTGTCAGCCGGACGGCGAGCGGCTCGGCAGGATGCACATGGCGGTCGGCGACACCGTCGATCGGTTCGCCCGGCAGCCGCGACAGATAGTAGTATTCGATCTGGTTGGTCTGGGCGTTGAAGAGATTGAGGACGTCGAGCTGCAGCCGCATCCCGTTGTCGAATTTGTAGCCGGCGCGGGCGTTGACGATGAACGACGATTGCGAGCGGACGCTGTCGTCCTCGATCAGCGGACGCGGGCCGAAGTAGCGGGCACGCAGGCTGCCGAACCAGCCGCTGTCGCGCCCGAAGGTGATGCCACCGCTGGCGACCCAGGCCGGTGCCCCCGGAATGAAATTGCCGACCGGATCATCATCGGTGAAGCGCGCGCGCGTGTAGGCGAGATCGAAATCGAGGCTCATCCACGGCAGCAGCTTGTACTGGTTGGTCCACTCGACGCCGACGCGCCGGCTCGGCCGGCTCGGCTCGGTGGTGCCGGCATCGCCGACGAACAGCAGCTCGGAATCGAAGTCGAGGACGAACACGGACAGCGACGAGGTGAGGCCGTCGATCGCCTTGGTGCGGATGCCGAGCTCGGCGCCCTTCGAGCGCACCAGAAGCGGCACGCGCTCGAGCGGCGTCACCTTGTCGTTGGGATCGACCGTGATCGTCGCACCGCGGATATCGTTGGAGTGCAGGCCGAGGCCGGCATTGCCGTAGAACTCGGTCCTGGACCAGGGACCGAGCACGATGCCGGCCTTCGGGCTCGTCATCGCGGCCTGTGCATTGCCGGAATTCTGTGGCGTGTCGCTCAGCACATGGCCGGCGAAATAGTCCTCGCGGAGGCCGACCGTGGTGCGCAGCCAGTTGGTCCAGCGCGCGGTGCTATCGGCCCACAGCGCGACGCTGCCCTCCTGCACCTGGTCGTTGCGCACGGTGGACAGGATCTCGCGCTGCGCGGTCTTGAACAGGCCGACATTGATGTCGTCGTAGCGGGTCTGCACGCCCACGCGCGTCTGGGTATCGATGCCGGCGATGCGGATATCGGCGGCGTGGCTGGCATCGAAGCCGTACACGGTGCGCCGGTCGGTCTGGTTGAACTGGTCGCCGTTGACGGGGTCGTCGAGGAAATAGGTGAAGTCGTTGTAGAGCTGCAGCGAGGAGCGGATCACATAGGCATTGAGCTTGGTCTGCCCGTAGTCGCTGGACTGCGCCCAGTTGCCGGACAGGCTGAAGCGGCTGGAGGTGCCGCCGTCGGTCGGATTGAGCGAGCCGTAGCGGCCGATCAGGCCCTGATCGATGGCGCGCTGCGCGAGCTGGTCGGTCGAATTCCAGCCGTTGGAATAGGCCGTCGCGGTCAGCGAGAAGCCGTCGGTCGCGGTGCCCTGGCTGTAGCGCAGCACGCCGTTCAGCTTGCGGATGTCGTCGGGCACGTCCCACGGGCCGTTGTATTTGTTGGCCTCGAAGGCAGCGAGCAGCGTCCCCTCACCGGCCCTGCTCGAGCCCGCGGCCATCGCGCGCTGATAGCCGAAGCTGCCGGCGGTCAGCTCGGCGATATTCTTCGGCAGCCCGTTCAGATAATTGATGTCGACCGCGCCGGCCGAAGCGAAATCGCCCTTGTCCGCATAGTAGGGTCCCTTGCGGACATCCATCGACTGGATCAGCTCCGGAATCAGGAAGTTGATGTCGGCATAACCCTGGCCGTGGCCATGGGTCGGCATGTTGACGGGCATGCCGTCCACGGTGATGGCGAGATCGGTGCCGTGGTCGAGATTGAACCCGCGCAGGAAATACTGATTGGCTTTACCCTCGCCGGAATGCTGGGTGACGATCAGCCCCGGCACTACCTCCAGCACTTCGCCGACGCGCGAGACCGGTCGTGCGTTCACTTCGTCGCCGCTGATCTGCCGCGCGCTGGCGCCGGTCGGTTGCAGATTGGAGGCAGCCACGGTCGCGGAACCGCTGGTGATTCCGTTGCTCGCGGAACTAGCTTGGCTCGGCTGCGGCGCTGCGGGCTTGCGGCCGCCGCCGGTGACATGGTGCGGCCGGGAGGGCTTGGCACGCTTCGGCGGCGCCTGATCGGGCGACGTTACCGTCACCGGCGGCAACTGCCCCGGTGTGGCGGCGACGGTCTGCGCTTCAGCGACCGGCACGAATGCGGCAATGGATGCGGCGGCGGGAAATATCCGCCATGCACTACGACGCAACGCCCATGCCCCCGCATGATACCTGTTACAGTCACGCGACGACCGCACCAGTCCAACCAACCCCGGCCAGCGCACGCTAGCAAGCGCGGTATGACGTTACAATAGAAATATCATACTCGCGTTCAGCAACACGGATAATCCATGCAACGCATCACCATCACCATCGAGGATGACCTGCTCGCGGAGATCGACGCCGCCGCCGAGGCGCGCGGTTATCAGAACCGCTCCGAGATCATCCGCGATCTCGCGCGCGCCGGCTTGCAGCAGAGCGCGGAGGAAGCGCCGTCAGGGCAATGCGTCGCGGCGCTGGTCTATGTCTACGATCATGCCGCGCGCGACCTGTCGAAACGGCTGGTGCAGAATTTCCACGGCCATCACGATCTGTCGCTGGCGACGCTGCATGTCCATCTCGACGACGACAGCTGCATGGAGGTGACGGCGCTGAAGGGCGCGAGCGGCGAGGTCCGCCATCTCGCCGATCACATCATCGCCGAACGCGGCGTGCGCTACGGCCGCGTCGTGATGATCCCGACCGCCGCGGACAAGAAGTCGCGGAAGCGGGGGCATCGGCACGATTGAGGACGCTTACCTCTCCCCGCAAGAGCGGGGCGGGAGAAGACCGGCTACGCCGCCTTTGCCTTGCTGCCGCGCGGCAGACCGGCACGGGCGAGGCCGCCATAGAGCTGTTCGTTCGGCATCTCGGATTTCAGGATCGCGCGCACCTCGACCAGGCGATCGAGATCGATGCCGGTCGGAAATCCCTTGCTCTCGCACAGAAAGACGAGGTCCTCGAATACGACATTGCCGGTCGCGCCCGGCGCGAACGGGCAGCCGCCGAGGCCGCCGAGCGAGCCGTCGAGCACGCGGGCGCCTTCATCAAGCGCGGCGGAGGCATTGGCAATGCCCATGCCGCGGGTGTCGTGCAGGTGGACGCAGACCGGCTTGGAGCCCGCGATCTTCACCGCGCCGCGCGTCAGCTCGCCGACCGCCTTCGGCCCGGCATAGCCGACGGTATCGGCGATCGCGACCATGTCGACGCCGACCTCGTAGAGCTTCTCGGTGAGGCGCAGCACCTCCTTCGGATCGACCGCGCCCACGATCGAGCAGCCCAGCCCCATCGAGATCGCGGCATTGACCAGCGGCTTGTGCGCGCTGGCATCGCGCAATTCACAAAGGCGCTTGATGTTCTCGATCGCGGATTCACGCGAGCGGTTGGCATTGGCCTGGCTGTGCTCCTCGGTCGCGGACACCACCGAAGCGATCTCGGCGACACCGGAGGCCAGCGCCTCGTTGACGCCGCGCTCGTTCAGCGCCAGAGCGACGCCATGCGCGCCGGGCAGCGCGGCGATGGTGGCAACCACGTCGCGAACATCGACGAATTGCGGAAAAGTCTTGGCCGGCAGGAACGAGCCGACCTCGAAATGCCGGACGCCGGCGGCATATTCATCGCGCACCCAGCGCTGTTTCGCCGCGGTCGACGGAAATGTCTTCACGAGCTGCAGGCCGTCGCGCAGACCGACCTCGCGCAGACTCACTCTGTCGTTGGGATAGATATCGTGGACGCGGGTCATGTCAGCCTCACGCAGCGTTTCCGGTTGATGAAATCTTTTGTTGTGCGAGCTCGGCGCGGACCGCCTCGGTATCGGCGCCGAGCACCGGCACTTTCAGGCCTTCGCCGATATTGCGGCCGTTCCATTCGACCGGCAGCGCAGGAACGCGGAACGGCTTGCCGTCGGCGTTCAAATTGTTGACGAGACCGCCGGGACGCAGCACATGCGGGTCCTGCAACAAATCCTCCGGCCGGTTGATCGGCGAGAAGCAGATGTTGAGCGCGTCGAGCCTCGTCGAAAGATCGGCGACGTTCCAGCCCTTGATCACCTCGGCGACGCGCGGAATGATCCGGTCGCGCGCCATGATGCGATCCGTGGTCGAGCGCAGCGTCGGATCGTCGGCGAATTCCTGCAAGCCGAACTCGCGGCAAAAACTCTGCCAATGGCCTTCGGTGACGACGCCGATGAAGATGCGATCGCCGCCGGCGGCGTCGAAGATGTCGTAGATCGGCCAGGCGTGCTCGCGTTCCGGCATCGAGCGCGGCTTGCGTCCGGTCATCTCGTACTCGACCATGTGCTGGGCAACCAGGAACAGGCAATTCTCGAACAGGCCGATGCGGATGTCGGCGCCATCAGCCTTGCCGCCACGCTTCTGATAGAGCGCGGCGAGGATCGAGATCACCCCGAACATGCCGCCCATGATGTCGTTGGCGGACGAGCCGACGCGCTGCGGCTTCTCGCTGGTGCCGGTCATCGCGGCGAGCCCCGACATCATCTGCACGACCTCGTCGAGCGCCGGGCGATGATCGTAGGGACCGGAGAGAAAGCCCTTGTGGCCGGCGATGATCAGATGCGGATATTTTTGGCGTAGCTCCTCGGGCCCTAGCCCCTGCTTGTCGAGCTGGCCGTCGCGGAAATTCTCCAGGAACACGTCGGCGCCGGTGAGCAGCCTGTGCATCGTGTCGCGGTCCTCGGCCTTGGCGAAATCGAGCACGATGCTGCGCTTGCCGCGGTTGAACAGCGGGAAGAACGAGACGCCCATGCCGCCGAGCGAGCGGGTCTTGTCGCCCGCCGGAGGTTCGACCTTGATTACCTCGGCGCCGAGTTGCGCCAGGATCATGCCGCAGGTCGGCCCCATCACCATGTGGGTCATCTCGACGACCCTCACGCCCTCCAGCGGCAGTCCGCTCCCGGTCATCGGTTTCTCCGTGCTCGTGCGCTCTTGTTCTGACGCGTTTTCATCATGCGAACCGCTACCCAGTTGGCTCGAAAACGCTTTGTAATAGGCGCAGGTTAGGCTTCCGCACGCTATCTGAAAAATATAATCTGTCGAATAGTGCATTCGTCGTTCTAGAACGCTGAACCCTCATGGATTCGCGCCAGCTTCGCTATTTCATCGCAGTTTACGAACAGCGCAACCTGTCGCGGGCGGCGGATCAGGCCAACGTCGCGCAATCCGCGCTGAGCCACCACATCGCCAATCTCGAAGCGGAATTCGCCACGCCGCTGTTCGAGCGCAAGCCACGCGGCATGGAACCGACCGCCGCCGGCGAGCGGCTCTACGAGCATGCCCGCATCATCCTGCGCGCGATGGCGGCGGCCGAGCGCGAGATCAAGGAAGGCGGCAGCGAGATCGCCGGCGACATCTCGATCGGCATGGCCAATTCCGGGATGAAGGCGATCGGCGTGCCGCTGATGCGGACCGTGCTGACCAAATATCCGAACCTGAAGCTGTCGCTGACCGAGAGTCTCTCCGGCGCGACGCTGCTGCATCTGCTGAGCTCCGATGTCGACCTCGCGCTGGTCTACAACCCGCCCTCGGAGAAGGACCTGGTCGCCGAGCCGGTGCTGGAGGAGCAGATGTTCTGCGTCGGCACCGAGAAGCTGATCGGCAAGAAGGCGCCGATCGCCTTCGAGGAAGTGACGCGGCTGCCGCTGATCCTGTTGCGCTACGGACTGTCGGCGCGCGCATTGCTGGATGATCCCGTGCTGCTGAAGCGGCTCGAGGCCAACGCCATCATGCATCTCAACTCGACCAGCGGCATGATCGGCGCGCTGACCGCGGGCCTCGGCTGCACGATCGCGACGACGCATTTCGTCAGCGAGCCGTTGAAGGCACGGCTATTGGTCGCGCGCGAGGTCATCGAACCAAAACTGACCCGCACGCTCTATCTCTGCCGCCTGCGCAACCGCCCGATGACGTATGTCATGGAGGAGATGTGCCGCCTGATCCGCGCCCTGATCGCAGACCAGGTCGGCCGCGGCGCCTGGGAGGCCACGCTTCTCATCTGAAGCGCTTTCAAGCGAAGCCTGTCCCGCACGCGATGCGGGGTGGACGCCGGTTCGCGTCAAGAAAGCGCGTCTTGGATAGTCCCATCGAAAATATCGAACGATCTCTTCGATATGTTCGTCTGGATTTCTGGCTTCCGGCTGCCAAACATGGGCGACGGGCACGCCTTCGCAAGAAAGGCGGCCGCTGGACCACACGGGGAGGACCATCATGAGCGCCGTCGAACTCGGCCCGGTTGCCGATCTCACCAACACGACCAGCGGACCGGACCAGATCTCGCGGCGGCTCGAGGCGCTGCCGACGTCCGCCTATGTCTGGCGGCTGGTGATCCTGCTCTCGCTCGGCGGCTGCTTCGAAATCTACGATCTGTTCTTCACCGGCTATATCGCCCCGGGGCTCGCCCGCAGCGGGCTGATGACCACGACGACGCAGGCCTTCTTCGGCTTCTCCGGCATCGGCGCCTTCGTCGCGGCGACCTTCGCCGGCCTTTTCATCGGCACCTTCTGCCTCGGCTTCCTCGCCGATCGCTACGGGCGCAAGGCGGTCTTCACCTGGTCGCTGCTGTTCTACAGCGCGGCATCCGTCGTCATGGCGTGCCAGACCACCCCGGGCGGCCTCTTGCTGTGGCGCTTCATCGCCGGAATCGGGATCGGCATCGAGGTCATCACCATCGACGCCTACATCACCGAGCTGGTGCCGAGCTGGATGCGCGGCCGGGCCTTTGCGATCAACCAGGCGGTGATGCTGTCGGCGGTGCCGATTGTCGCCGCGCTGTCGTGGTGGCTCGTGCCGCTCTCGCCTCACGGCATCGACGGCTGGCGCTGGGTGGTGCTGATCGGCGCAGCCGCCAGCATGATCATCTGGGTGCTGCGGCTGTACGTGCCGGAAAGCCCGCTCTGGCTCGCCCGCCATGGCCGCGCCGCCGAGGCCGAAAAGATCATGCGGACGCTCGAGGCTGCCTCGGGCACGACGGCATCGCGCCCCGCACCCGTGGCCGTGCCGACGACGGCGCGCGCGCGGGCCGAGACCGGTTACGCAGACCTGTTCCGGCCGCCCTACGCTTCGCTGGTCGTGCTGTTCATGATTTTCAATCTCTGCCAGGCGTTCGGTGTCTACGGCTTCTCCAACTGGGTTCCGGCGCTGCTGGTCGAGAAGGGCATCAACGTCACCAAGAGCCTGCAATATTCCTTCATCATCGCGTTCGCCTATCCGCTGGCGCCGCTGTTGGCTTCAACCTTCGCCGACCGCTTCGAGCGCAAATGGATCATCTGCGGCGCGGCCGCCGCGATCGCGGTGTTCGGCCTCGCCTTCGCGCAACTCACTGAGCCGGTGTTGCTGATTGCCAGCGGCGTGCTGGTGACCGGCGCCAACATGACGCTGTCCTACGCCTATCACGCCTATCAGACCGAGGTGTTCCCGACCGCGATCCGGGCCCGCGCGGCGGGGCTGGTCTACTCGATGAGCCGGCTCAGCGCGACCTTCTCCGGCTTCATCGTGGCGTTCATGTTGAAGGAGGCCGGCGTCAGCGGGGTGTTCGGCCTGATCACCGCGGCGATGGTCATCGTGATCGTTGCGATCGGTGTCTGGGGACCTCTGGTCCGCGGCAAGCCGCTCGACGCCTGAAACGCTCTCAACGCGACACAAACGGCACTTGCCGAAGCCATATTGGGTGGCTACCTCTCGCTCGTCAATTTGCAGAGGTAACCCGGTCATGTTCGACGCCGCCGTCAAGGCGCTTTCGCAAATCCTGTCGCCGCCGATGCGCACCATCCTGTGGCGCTCGATCGGGCTTGCGCTGGTGTTGATCACCGTACTGGCAATCGGGTTGCAGCGGCTGCTGAGCTGGTTTGCCGACACCGGCGAGGTCTGGGCCGAAGGCATGCTCGGCCCCAACTTCCATTCCACGCTGCACGTGCTGTCCTGGATCATCTCGATCTCGGCGGGCCTCGGCGTCGTGCTCGGCGGCATCTTCCTGATGCCCGCGATCACCTCGCTGGTGGCGAGCCTGTTCGTCGACGACGTCGCCGACCATGTCGAGCGCGAGCACTATCCGGCCGATCATCCCGGCGTGGCGCTGCCGGTCACGCTGGCGACGATCGAGGGCGTCAAGACCGCGTTGCTGACGATCCTGGTCTATCTGGTCGCGCTGCCGTTCGTGCTGTTCGCGGGCGCGGGCTTCATCATCTTCTTCATCGCGACCGCCTGGCTGCTCGGCCGCGAGTATTTCGAGCTCGCGGCGATGCGATTCCGCTCGCCTGCTGACGCCAAGGCGATGCGCAAGGAGAATGCGGCGACGGTGTTCACCGCGGGCCTGTTCATCGCAGCCTTCGTCTCGATCCCGATCGTCAATCTGGCGACGCCGCTGTTCGGCATGGCCTTCATGGTTCACATGTACAAGCGGCTGTCCGGCCCGCGGCGCGAGCTGATTGAGCCGGCGCGGCGAAGCAACGTCTCCTCGATCTAGCTCGCATCCCGCGGCGCCGGCACCGATGCAGGCGTCCGATCGCGCGCAAAGGGCACCAGCAGCAGCCCGACGATTGCCACGCAGGCAAGCATCGCCCATGCCTCGTTGACGCTGAGTGCAAGCGACGCCCGCTCGACCAGCGGCCGGATGAACGCCACCGTCGCCTCGTCGGGCGGACCCGGCGGACGGTTGATCAGCAACATCGGATCGAGCCCGATCGCCTGCGCCGCGCTGACATCGCCTGCCAGCAGCCGCGCACGGAAATCCTCACCATAGATCGGGCTTCGGCCGTAGAGGATCGTGTCGATCAGGGCGATCCCGATCGCGCCACCCAGATTGCGCATCAGGTTGAACAGTCCGCTGGCGTCGGCAATCTCCGCCTCCGGCAGCGCGCCCAGCGCGATGCGCGTCGGCGGCAGCAGACAGAACATGATCGCGACACCACGGACGACCTGCGGCCATAGCATCTCGCCGAAATCAGCGGTGCGGGGCTGAAAGGCGCTCAAGCCGAGACCGAGTGCGAACAAGGCGAAGCCCGCGCCGGTCAACAACCGGGCGCCGATGCGGCTTTCAAGGACGGCCGCAAGCGGCGCGGCGACGAGCTGCGCAATTCCGGTGACCAGCACGATGGTGCCGATCTCGAAGGCATCATGGCGGCGGACGAAGCCGAGGAACACCGGCATCAGGTAGGTCGATCCGTACAGGCCGACGCCGAGGCAAAAGCTCAGGGCACAACCGATCGCGAACGAACGCCGCCGGAACAGAGTCAATCGCGCAATCGGATACGCAGCACCAAGTGTACGCCGGATCAACAGTGCCATCCCGGCGACGCTTCCAATCAGCAAGCTGAGGCACAGCATCGAGACCCAGCCACGTTGCGGCGCTTCCTTCAGGCCGATCATGAAGCTTGCGAGCACCGCTGCGAGCAAGACCAGCGATCCCTTGTCCAGCCTGATCACCGCGCGGAAATGCACCTCTTCCTTCGGAAGCAGCAACGGTGTGACCGAGGCGGCAATCGCCCCGGGAATCACATTGATCAGGAACAGCCACGGCCACGACCAGGTTTGCGTGATCCAGCCGCCGACGACGGGTCCAACGGTCGGTGCAAGCACCGCGACGACGCCGGCGATCGTGGTGGCTACCGCATGAAGACGGACCGGGAATAACATGAACACGGCGGAGAACACCGCAGGGATCAGGACGCCGACGGAAAATCCCTGCAGCACGCGAAACACCAGCAGCAAGGCAAAGCCGCCGCTGACGGCGCAGCCGATCGACGCGACAGTGAACAGGCTGACGGCGATCGCGAACAACCATCGCAGCGACAGCACGTGCGTGAGCAGTCCGGTCAGCGGGATCGCGATCACCTCGGCGATCAGATAGGCGGTCTGGATCCAGCTCATCGTGGACGGCGAGATCGCAAGCGCACGCTGGATCGTCGGCAACGAGGTCGCGACCACCTGGATGTCGAGGATCGCCATGAACATGCCGAGGCACATCAGGAGGAAGCCCGCCCAGGTCACAACCGATGGGCTGTCGGTTGGGTGATCCGCCCGGGCGCTCATGGCGTGCTGCTACGCGGCCAGTCGGAAATCGAGAGGGCACGGCCCTCGGCGCGGATTCGGACCGCAAGCACCGCGAGATTGAGCACCGTGAAGACCAGCGCCAACAGCGGCAGATGCAGTGCGAGCGGAAGCAGCGCGATTTCACCGACGACGACGGCATAGTTTGGATGCGGGAAGAATCGATAAGGCCCGGACGCGACCAGCGGCACGCCCGGCAATACGATGATGCGCGTGGTCCATCGCGGCCCGAGCGCGGTGAGGACCCACAGCCGCAAGACTTGCAGCGACGCAAACGCCGCCAGGATCGTCAGATTGACGTCCTGGTTACGGCCCCAGATCCACAACGCGATCAGCCAGCCGGCGTGAACCAGCACGATGAGCTTGTAGTGACCGGCGCCGACCTCGATTGCGCCACACGCTAGCAGCCGCGCCGTGTTGCGGCGTGACAGTACGAGCTCGCCGAGACGCTGCAGCGTGACCAGCGCAAGGATGACCGACGCGATGCTCACGCCGCATGCCTGAGCGCAACACAGCTGAGCGTGAATCCGGGTCCGAGCGCCGTGAGCAGCGAGCGTGGCGGCAATCCCTTTGCGCGAGCGCGTTCGAGCACAAAGAGAACCGTGGGCGCCGACATGTTGCCGCAGGCCGCGATGACATCGCGCTCGTGATCGAGCGTGCCCTGATCGAGCGCAAGCGCCCGCTCCAGCGCGGCGATGACCTTGGCGCCGCCGGGATGGCAGAGGAAGCGATCGATATCATCGGCCTCAAGCTGCATCCGCGCCAGGATTTCGGCAACAGCCGGCCCGAGACGGTCGCGGACGAAATCCGGAATGGTGCGCTGAAACACGACGCCGAATCCCTCCGGATCGACTGTCCAGCCCATGATGTCGAGCGTATCCGGCCAGAGCTTTTCGCCCGCCGCCTCGATCCGCGTCGCACCGCCATCACCGGCGCGCAGCACGATCGCGGCGGCGCCATCGCCGAACAGGCTGGCGGCAACGATGTTCGCCTTGGTCAGCTCGTCGTGGCGGACCGCGAGCGTGCAGAGTTCGAGCGCAACCAGCAGCACGTTCGCGCCGGGCCGCGCTTCCGCCAGCCGCGAGGCGATCGACAGGCCCGACACGCCGCCCGCGCAGCCGAGACCGAACACCGGCACGCGCGACACATCGGTCCGCAGGCCAAGCTTGCCGGCGACGCGCGCCTCCAGCGTCGGCGTAGCGATCCCCGTCGAGCACACCGTGACCACGATATCGATGTCGTTGCCGGTCAGGTCGGCTCGCGCGATCGCCTTGCGGGCAGCGTCGACGAACAGCGCCTCCGCGCCTTCGAGGAAGGCCTGCGTCCGCTCCGGCCAACCGCGCCGTTCGAGATACCATTCGATCGGCTTCACGCCATAGCGATGCTGAATGCCGGTATTGGCGAACAGGCTGGAGAGCGTCTCGAATTCGGGGTAGCGCTCGGCGAGCAGGTTACGCGCGGCCTGCAGGACTTGTCCTTGGTGGAACAGATGCGGTGGAACCGCCGTCGACAGGGAAACAAGTGCGGCCGTCTGCTTGGTCTCAATCATCGTGGCTCCAGTTCCCCCGCTTGTGGAACCACGCGACGTGCAAAATATTTCAGACGCCGAGAGATAGAGGCGGCGCCGCCTTCACTATAAATTGACCCCCGGCGCGCTATCCGCGCGGCGCCGTTGGCCAATCAAGAAGCGGTGGCGTCCGACTTGCGCAGCATGTTCTTCACGAAGCCGAGCGGCACCGGTGACAGCGGACCCTGCGGCGCGCGCGTGATGAGGGCGACCAGGACCAGCGCCAGGATCGCGAACCAGAAGCACAGCCAGAAGCCGTCAATATAGGCGAGCGTGTTGGCTTCGCGCTGCACCAGCGCCGCGAGCGTGCCGACGGCACGCCCTGTCGCCGCCCCCACACCGTGGCCGGAAAACTCACCCGCCAGCCGCTTCAACAGGTTCACGACGTCGATATCGCCATTCTGGACGTGCTGTCCGAGATAGTTCGAATGGATCTGCTCGCGAACCCGCAGCCACGTCCCCATCAGTGCGATGCCGATCTCGGCGCCGCCGAGCCGCATGATCTGGATATAGGCCGCGAACGCGGTCGCCCGCGACGGATCGGAGTTCGACAGCGCCATGATGATGATCGGCAGCAGCGTCAGCGCCTGCCCGACCGACGTGAGCAGCACGATGCCGACAAAATCCTCGCGCGCCCAGACATGGCTCAGCTGCGTGCCCCAGAGATTGGCCGCCGCGAATGCCGAGAAGCCGAGCACCACGACGATGCGCGGATCAAAATGACGGAGCAGCAGGATCGAGATCGGCACCAGCACGAACATCGGCAGCGCGCCATAGGTGAACAACAGCACGCCGGACTGTTCCGGACGCAGCGCGCCGACAGAGCCGAGGAAATTCGGCACCAGCGACGAGTTCGACAGGCTGGTCAGCGTGTACAAGAGGATGACGATCAGCGAGAGCCCAATATTGCGCGAGAACAGCACGTTGAAATGCGCCCAGGGCCGCGGCGCGACCATCTCGTTGATCATGAAGGCGACGATCAACGCGCCGCCCGCGATCAGCAGCGCCATCACGGTTCCTGACGACAGCCAATCGAGCCGGTTGCCCTGGTCGAGCCCGGCATAGACCATCGCGACGCCGGCGCCGAGCAGCAGCATGCCGCCCCAATCGGCATGGTGCAGCAGGTCGCGATTGACCGGCTCGTTCGGCGTGCCGAGATACACCATCAAGCCCATCAGCGGCGCGATCACCACGCCCTGCCAATACAGCCACTGCCAGCCGAGGTGCTCGACATAAAAGCCGACCAGCGAGCTCGACGAGTCCAGCGCGAAGCCGACGCGGATCGAATACATCGCGATCGCCGGCACCCACCATCGGATCGGCAGATTGCGCAGGATGATCATCAGCGTTGCCGGCACGAAGGTGCCGAGCAGCATGCCATGCGCGATGCTGAGCGCGATCAGCGTCGTGTAGTCGCGCACGAACGGAATGGTCAGCGAGACCACGGCATAGACCAGGCTCGGAATTCCGAGCACGCGCCGCAGGCCGAACGCGGTGGCGAGCCAGGCCACCGCGGGCGCGATGAAGATCTGCGAGCCGATCGCGGCGGTCGAGAGCCAGGCGCCCTCGTCGAAGGTGAGCGAGAACGCGCCGCGCAGGTCGGGCAGGCCGACCGTGGTCAGGCGGCTGTCGAAATTCGCCAGGAACGCGCCGAGCAATACGGCGACAACAGCGAAGAACGGATAGCGCGCGACGTCGCCGCGCGAGACCGGACCGCTGTGTCGGTCGTCACTTTCCGCCATTGGCGGCCGCCTCGCCGGTGTTGATCCGCGTCACGACCGACATGCCCGGCAGCAGGCGCTCGAGCAACGGCTGGCCCTTGTCGAACTGGATGCGCACCGGGATGCGCTGCACCACCTTGGTGAAATTGCCGGTGGCGTTGTCGGGCGGCAGCAGCGCGAATTGCGACCCGCTGGCCGGCGCGATGCGCTCGACTGTGCCGCGCAGCCTCCGGCCGGAGAACGTATCCACGGTGACCTCGACCGGCTGACCCGGCTTGACGTTGGTCAGCTGGGTCTCCTTGTAGTTGGCGATCACATAGACGTTCGGCAGCGGCACGACATTGATCAGATTGGTGCCGATGTTGACATAGTCGCCCGGCTGCACCTGGCGCTCGCCAGTGACGCCGTCGAACGGCGCGACGATCTTGGTGTAGCCGAGCTTGAGCCTGGCCGACGCCAGCAGCGCCTTGGCGGCATCGAGATCGGCGGCGCGCTGCTTCTTGGTGCCTTGCAGGACCTCGAGCTGATGGCGTTGCGCTGCGATCACCGCGCGGCTGGCCTGCACGTCGGCCTGCGCCTTGGCGTAAGCCGCCGTGGCCTGTTCGAGCCGCTGCAATGTGCCGGCATCGGTTTGCGACAACGAGTGCTGGCGCTCCTCCTCCTGGCGCGCCAGGGTCTGCTGCGACTCGGCGGATAGCCGCGAAGCCTCGGCCTGCGCGATGGTCGCATATTGCAGCTCGACCTGGTTGTTGAGGTTGTCGAGCGCGGCCTGCGCGCCGACCACGCCGGCCTCGGCCTGTGCGACCTGCGCCTGGTAGTCGGCAGGATCGATCTGCACCAGCAGATCGCCGGCCTTGACGCGCTGGAAATCGGAGACGGCGACCGTCAGCACTTCGCCCGAGACGCGGCTGGAGAGCTGGGTCAACTCGGCGCGCACATAGGCATCATCGGTGGTCTGGATCGTGGCGGCGCCGACCCACGCGTTCCAGCGGCTGGTTGCCACCACGACGAAGGCGAGCGCGACGAGCACCGCAAACAGCGGAATAGCGAAACGGCGCCAGAAGCCCTTCGTCGCAGATTTCGGCGCGACCGGGGCTGCCGCCGGGCCAGGCGCGGTCTGAGTGGCGGGTGACGGACCGTCTTGAACCTGCTCTGCCACACTACACTCCCTCAGGCGCGCTACCGAAGACGCTCTACTAGCACACGATGACGATCATGCTTCAGACAGTCTTCTCCGGCCACCGGCAGAGATCATTGATCAGACATACTTCACAACGTGGCCCGCGGGCGAGGCAGGTGTAGCGGCCGTGCAGGATCAGCCAGTGATGGGCGTGCAGCATGAATTCCGTCGAGATCACCTTCTCCAATCCCAGCTCGACCTCGAGCGGCGTCTTGCCGGGTGCGAGCCCGGTGCGGTTGCCGACGCGAAACACATGGGTGTCGACCGCCATCGTGTGTTCGCCGAACGCCATGTTGAGCACGACGTTCGCGGTCTTGCGGCCGGCGCCGGGCAACGACTCGATCTCAGTGCGGGTACGCGGCACCTCGCTGCCGAATTCGGCGATCAGCTTCTCAGACAGAGCGATGACGTTCTTCGCCTTGTTGCGATAGAGCCCGATGGTCTTGATGTAGTCGCGCACACTGTCTTCGCCGAGCGCAAGCATCTTCTCCGGCGTGTCGGCGACGGCGAACAGCGCTCGTGTCGCCTTGTTGACGCCGGCGTCGGTTGCCTGCGCCGACAGCACCACCGCAACCAGCAGCGTGTAGGGGTTGAGATGCTCGAGCTCGCCCCTCGGCTCGGGATTGGCCTTGCGGAACCGGTCGAAGACCTCGTAGACCTCCGCGGCCGTCCATGGCTTGGGCTTTGTCGTTTTCTTGGCGGCCTTTGCGGGCGGCTTGTTTGCCGCGCGTTTGGACAGCGGCTTTGCCGCTTTGGCGGCTTTCTTCTTCGGCGGCGACCGAACGCTTGGCGTGCTGGCGCGTTGAGAGCGGATGATTTTGGCCATGAACGGGATATACTGACACGTCATGACCGCAGGCAACGACTTTGATCCCGCGAACGACGCCGAGGCGACCGGCCCCGAGGCCGAGCCGAAACTGTTCTCGGCGCTGCTGACGCCGCATCGCTCGCTGAACCGCACCGGCTTCATCGTGCTGATGTCGTTCGTCACCGTGATCAGCTTCATCGCCGGCGCGGTGTTCTGGTGGCTGGGCGCCTGGCCGATCTTCGGCTTCTTCGGCCTCGACGTGCTGGTGATCTACTGGGCGTTCAAGGTCAATTTCCGCACCGCCAAGGCGAGTGAGGAGATCACCGTGACGCCGTCGGAACTGCGGGTGCGCAGGATCAGCCATCGCGGCCATGTGGTCGAATGGGTGCTCAATCCGCTCTGGGTGCGGTTCGAGCAGATCTCGCATGAGGAGTTCGGCATCGAGCGGCTTTACCTGGTGTCCCGGGGCCGCCGGGTCAGCGTCGGCAGTTTCCTGGGTCCGGACGAAAAGGCAAGCTTTTCCAAAGCATTGACGGCTGCGTTGAATGCCGCGAAACGCGGACCCACTTACAATCCCATCACCTAGTCGAGCTTGTCAGAAATCGGGTGGTTTGGACGCGCCATGGCTCCTAAATCAGACACCATGATGACACTCGCCATACATGATCAGCGCCTGGCCAAGCCGGGCCTCCAGAGCGCCGCCCTGCGCGACTATGATTCAGTGCGGCGCGCCATCGCGTTCATCTCGGAACATTGGCGTACGCAGCCGACCATCGAAGCGATGGCCGATGCCGCCGCCGTGACGCCGGATGAGCTGCACCACCTGTTCCGCCGCTGGGCCGGGCTGACGCCGAAGGCCTTCATGCAGGCGCTGACGCTCGATCACGCCAAGAACCTGCTGCGCGATTCGGCCAGCGTGCTCGACGCGGCACTCGACTCCGGCCTCTCGGGGCCGGGACGGCTGCACGATTTGTTCGTCACGCACGAGGCGATGTCACCAGGCGAATGGAAGACTGGTGGCGGCGGCATGACGCTGCGCTACGGCTTCCACCCCTCGCCGTTCGGCACCGCGATCGTGATCGCAACCGACCGCGGGCTGGCGGGGCTTGCCTTCGCCGACCCCGGCGACGAGCAGACCGCATTCGCCGACATGAAGCGGCGCTGGCCGAACGCGATTTATGTCGAGGACACCGACGGCACCACCGCCCTGGCGCAGCGCGTGTTCGATACGCGGCTGTGGCGAGCGGACCAGCCGCTGCGCGTCGTCCTGATCGGCACCGACTTCGAGGTGCGGGTGTGGGAGACGTTGCTCAAGATCCCGATGGGCCGCGCAGTGAGCTATTCGGACATCGCCTGCAACATCAACAACCCGAAGGCGTCACGCGCCGTCGGCGCCGCGGTCGGCCGCAACCCGGTGTCGTTCGTGGTGCCCTGCCATCGCGCACTCGGCAAGAGCGGCGCACTGACCGGCTATCACTGGGGCGTCACCCGCAAGCAGGCGATGCTGGGCTGGGAAGCCGGTCAGGTCGGGTTGCACTGAGCGCGCGCGGACAAAGCGTCCGGTCTCTCACCGTCATCCTGAGGTGCTCGCGCAAGCGAGCCTCGAAGGGTCGACGGCCACGAGCGGGGCCGTGCATCCTTCGAGGCTCGCCCAGCGGCGCAATTGCGCCGCAAGGCTCGCACCTCAGGATGACGGGACGGTGATATTGACCGCTTCAGCTACCCGGCCAGATCGACCTTCGAGGCCACGGTGGAATCGGCGTTGAGCCGGTAGACCACCGGCGCGCCGGTCGCGAGCTCGCGCTTGAGGATCTGCTCGGGCGAGAGCTTCTCCAGCACCATGATCAGCGCGCGCAGCGAGTTGCCGTGGGCGGCGACCAATGTGCGCTGGCCGCGCAGCACGCCGGGCAGGATCTCCTGCACGTAATAGGGCAGCGTACGCGCCAGCGTATCCTTCAGGCTTTCGCCGCCGGGCGGCGGCACGTCGTAGGAACGGCGCCAGATCAGGACCTGATCCTCGCCCCACTTCTTGCGGGCGTCGTCCTTGTTGAGACCCGAGAGATCGCCATAGTCGCGTTCATTGAGCGCGAGATTCTTCGTGGTCGGCAAGCCGGTCTGGCCGATCTGCTCCAGCATCAGCGTCAGCGTGTGCTGCGCACGGGTGAGATCGGAGGTGAAGGCGACATCGAACGACAGATCCTGCGCCTTCAGCTTGCGGCCGGCATCCTTGGCCTCGGCGACACCCTGTTCGGTGAGATCAGGGTCCTTCCACCCGGTGAAGAGGTTCTTCAGATTCCATTCGCTCTGACCGTGACGAACGAGCACAAGAAGACGATCACTCATTTCTGATTCCGTTTTCGCTTAGCTGGATTTGATTTCGTCGAGCGGACTCAGTCGCTCAACCCGAGAACGTCGGCCATCGAATACATGCCGGGCTTCTTGCCGTGCGCCCACAGCGCCGCCTTCAGCGCGCCCTGCGCGAACAGCGCGCGATCCTCGGCATGATGCGACAGCGTGATGCGCTCCGAGGGACCGGCAAAGATCACGCTGTGATCGCCGGCCGCGGTGCCGCCGCGCAACGAGGCGAAGCCGATATCGCCGGCACGCCGCGCGCCGGTCAGGCCATCGCGGCCGCGTGCCGAATGCTGGTCAAGCGCGATCTTGCGGCCGGCCGCGGCGGCTTCGCCGAGCATCAGGGCGGTGCCCGACGGCGCGTCGATCTTGGACTTGTGATGCAGCTCGAGAATCTCGATGTCGAAGCTCTGGTCGAGCGATTGCGCGACGCGCTTGACCAGCGCGGCGAGCAGATTGACGCCGAGGCTCATATTGCCCGACTTCACCACGATGGCGCGGTTGGTGACGCTCTTGATCACCGCATCGTCGGACTGCGACAGGCCGGTGGTGCCGATGACATGAACGAGGCCGCGCTCGGCGGCGATCGCGACATTGGCGATGGTCGCGGCCGGCACGGTGAAATCCAGGATGCCGTCGGCACCCGCCGACATCGACCACAGATCGGCCGACAGCTTGACGTCATTGGCGGGAAGGCCGGCGAGCACGCCGGCATCCTTGCCGAGCAGTTCCGAGCCCGGCGCTTCCAGCGCGCCGACCAGCACCGCCCCCGGGGTTTCGGAAATCACCCGCACCAGCGTGCGGCCCATCCGGCCGCCAGCTCCCGCAACAATCAGACGCATGTCAGCCATGGCTCACCTCTGCACGCGATATAGCGAGCAAAGGCTGTTCCGGCAACCGAACCGGCGGCCCCGGCTACGGGCTGGCGTGCCCCTCGATGATGATCAGGTCGGCGATCGAGTGCGGCTGCCGGACCTTGATGTTGGCCTGGTATTCGGGCGAGTTGTAGCAGGCGAGCGCGGTCTCATAGTCCGGGAATTCGATCACCACGTTGCGCGAGCGGCTCTGGCCTTCCACGCTGGCGAACCTGCCGCCGCGGACGATGAACTTGCCGCCGAATTTCTGGAAGATGGCCGGATTGGCCGCCATATAGGGCTTGTAACCCTCATCGTTATGAACGTCGACGCGTCCAATCCAGTATCCCTTCGCCATCTCTGTTCTCCCTTGTTGTTGGTTCAGGCGAGCGCCTGGGCGATCTCAGCGTGAATGGCTTCGGCCGCGGCCTTCGGATCCGCGGCTTCCATCACCGGGCGCCCGACCACCAGATAGTCAGCGCCGGCGGCAATGGCACGGGCCGGCGTCATGATCCGCTTCTGGTCGCCGGTCGCCGAGCCCGCGGGGCGGATGCCCGGCGTCACCAGGCTGATCTGATCGCCGACGATTGTGCGCAGGGCGGCGGCTTCCTCGGGCGAGCTGACGAGGCCGTCGACACCGAGCGCCTGGGCCTGCCTGGCGCGGGCCTCGACGAGATCGGAGACGTTGAGGCGATAGCCCGCCGCGTGCAGGTCGGCGTCGTCGTAGGAGGTCAGCACCGTCACCGCGAGGATCTTCAGGCCGGAGCCTGCGCGCGCCTCGACCGCCGCCTTCATGGTCTGCGGATAGGCGTGCACGGTGAGAAAGGTCGCGCCGAGACCGGCGACGCTTTCGACCCCGCGCGCGACCGTGTTGCCGATGTCGTGCAGCTTGAGATCGAGAAAGACCTTCTTGCCGCGGCCTGCCAGCTGCTTCGCCAACACGAGACCACCGGCATAACCGAGCTGATAGCCGATCTTGTAGAAGGTAACGCTGTCGCCGAGCCTGTCGATCATCGCCTCGGCCGCCACGACCGACGGCACATCGAGCGCCACAATCAACCGGTCTCTTGGCGCGATCCCTGGAGCGATCTGGGCTGGCTGCATGTCACCTCACATCATGCGTTGGGAATGGTCGATCAGCTGCCGCACCAGCGCCCGCATCGTGTCGATGTCGGCCTGGTGCTTCAGACGATCCATATCGTCATAGGCCTGCTCGGCGAATGACAGCGCGAGCTGGTTCGGGATCACGGTGGCGTGGCACGCCGACAGGATCAGCCGCAGCGCCGCCAGCGCGCGGGTGCCGCCGAGCCGGTTGCCGGATGCCGCAGCGATCGCGAACACGCGCTCGCGGAACACCTGGCCGCGGGTCTCCTGCGGATCCTGCACGCGGCTCACCCAGTCGATGGTGTTCTTCACCAGCGCCGGCACCGAGGAATTATACTCCGGCGTCACGATCAGCACGCCGTGATGGCCGCCGATCATCCGCTTCAGGTTGACGGCGTGCTGCGGCACGCCCGATTTGGCCTGCAGGTCGCCGTCATAGATCGGCAGCGGAAAATCACCGAGCGAGATGCGGGAGATGTCGGCGCCCAGCTGCGCGAGCTCGTGCGCCAGCACGGCGGCCAGCTTCGCATTGAGCGAGCCTGATCGAAGCGATCCCGGGATCACGAGGATTTTCAACGCGGACATTTCGAAATCGCAGGTTGGGCACGCGCCCAGCGCGACGATGCTGAGCGATCAGCCCTTGCGATACACCCAGACCCGCGCGGGCGGAAGGTTCATCCAGATCCGCTCCGAGGCCTCTGTGGACACGCCCGGCAGCGACTTCGGAATCGGGGGCGCCACCGAATAGGTGAACTGGACGAAGGGCGCGCCGGGCGCGAGTGCCAGGAAGGCGTCGCGGATCAGCTTCAGGCGGGTCAGCATCGGCTTGGTGACCAGCGGTAGACCGGAGACCACGGCCGAGGCCGGAGACTTCATGACGTCCCACAGCGTGTCGCGCAGCCGGTAGGCGTCACCCTGGACCACCTTGGCCTGCGGATAGCGTTCGCGCAACAACGCGCAGAAGCCGGGATTGTATTCAACCAGGACGAGACGCTTCTGATCGACGCCGTGCTCGATCAGCGCGTTGGTGATCGCCCCGGTGCCGGGCCCAAGTTCGACGACAGGCCCTTCCGCGTCGGGATCGACATATTGCGCCATGGTGCGCGCAAGCAGCCGACCGGACGGCATCACCGCGCCCATATGCAGCGGCTTCTCGATCCATGAACGGAGAAAACGAACCTCGTCGTCGAGACGGAGGGGCTTCTTCGACGCACGCACGGACGATTGCAGAGGCATGTCGCTACCAGGCGGGACCGCGCACAATCGAGCGGTTGTCAGAAAACGTTCACAAACACGTATAGATCGAAGTCGTTACGGTCAAGCGTAACGACTGCGGCTAGACGGAACGGTTTCCGAAGAAGTCCTTGACCTTAGAGAAGAAACCCGCTGCCTCCGGCTGGGTTGCGCCGGACGACAGTTTTTCGAACTCCATCAGCAATTCTTGCTGTTTCTTGGTCAGATTCTGCGGCGTTTCAACCACGACCTGGACATACATGTCGCCGGTCTGACGTGAGCGGAGCACCGGCATACCCTTTGATGCGATGCGGAATCGCCGGCTGGATTGGGTGCCGGCCGGCACCTTCACCTTGGTCTTGCCCTTGTCGATGGTCGGCACTTCGAACTCGCCGCCGAGTGCTGCGGTGACCATCGAGATCGGCACGCGGCAATGCAGGTCGGCGCCATCGCGCTGGAAGAACTGGTGCGTGGTCAGCGACAAGAAGATGTAGAGGTCGCCGGGCGGTCCGCCGCGGACACCGGCCTCGCCTTCACCGGCGAGACGAATGCGGGTGCCGTCCTCGACGCCCGGAGGAATGTTGACCGACAGCGCACGCTCGCGCGTCACCCGGCCGGAACCGGCGCAGGAGGTGCAGGCGTCCTCGATCATCTGGCCGCGGCCCTGGCAGCCGGGGCAGGTGCGCTCCAGCGTGAAGAAGCCCTGGGCCTGCCGGATACGCCCGGCGCCGCCGCAATGCGAACAGGTCTTCGGCTTGGTGCCGGCCTTGGCGCCGGTGCCGGAGCAGGATTCGCAGGTGACCGAGACCGGGATCTCGATCTGCGCGGTCTTGCCCTGGAAGGCCTCCTCGAGCGTGATCTCCATGTTGTAGCGCAGGTCGGCGCCACGTTCGCGGCCGCCGCTGCGGCGCTGCCCGGCCATGCCGAACAGGTCCTCGAAGATGTCGGAGAAGGATGAGGCGAAGCCGGCGCCGAAGCCGGGGCCGCCGCCGCCCATGCCCTGCTCGAAGGCGGCATGGCCGAAGCGGTCATAGGCGGCGCGCTTGTCGCCGTCCTTCAAGACCTCATAGGCCTCGTTGATTTCCTTGAACCGGACTTCGCTGGTGGCGTCGCCCGGATTCTTGTCCGGATGCCATTTCATCGCGAGCTTGCGGAAAGCCGATTTCAGCTTGGTCTCGTCCGCGTTCCGCTCAACCTCGAGGGTCTCGTAATAGCAGCGCTTGGTGGACATCCTTCAATTCCGTCCGAAGTTCATCGCGATCGCCAAAGGTCGCGCCAGGGATTGCGTTGACGATTGCGTCAAGGATTGCGCCTGTCTGGAAGATGCAGCGATCGCCTTAAAGAAAAATGACCCCCACTCCTCCGAGACGCGGCGCGTGCTCTTTGGTGTGAGGGTCATGATCGCAAATCCGCTTAGGCAGACTTCTTGTTGTTCTTGTCGTCGTCGACCTCGGTGAACTCCGCGTCGACAACGTCATCCTTCGCAGCGTCCTTGGCCGCGTCGGCCTCGGCCTGCTGCTTGTACATCGCCTCGCCGAGCTTCATCGAAGCCTGCGCCAGCGTGTTGGTCTTGGCCTTGATCGCCTCGGCGTCGTCGCCCTTCAGCGCTTCCTTGAGGTCGCTGACGGCGTCTTCGATCGCGCGGCGCTCGGTGTCGGCGATCTTCGAACCGTGTTCGGCCAGCGCCTTCTCGGTCGAATGAACCAGGCCATCGGCATGGTTCTTGGCGTCGACGGCCTCGCGGCGCTTCTTGTCCTCGGCCGCGTTGACCTCGGCGTCCTTGACCATCTTGTCGATGTCAGCCTCGGACAGACCGCCGGACGCCTGGATCCGGATCTGCTGTTCCTTGCCGGTCGCCTTGTCCTTGGCCGAGACGTTGACGATGCCGTTGGCGTCGATGTCGAAGGTCACCTCGATCTGCGGCATACCGCGCGGAGCCGGCGGAATGCCCATCAGGTCGAACTGGCCGAGCATCTTGTTGTCGGCCGCCATTTCACGCTCGCCCTGGAAGACGCGGATGGTGACCGCGCCCTGATTGTCTTCGGCGGTCGAGAACACCTGGCTCTTCTTGGTCGGGATCGTGGTGTTGCGGTCGATGATCCGGGTGAACACGCCGCCCAGCGTCTCGATGCCCAGCGACAGCGGGGTCACGTCGAGCAGCAGCACGTCCTTGACATCGCCCTGCAGCACGCCGGCCTGGATCGCAGCACCGATCGCGACGACTTCGTCGGGATTGACGCCCTTGTGCGGCTCCTTGCCGAAGAACTGCTTCACGACTTCCTGGATCTTCGGCATGCGGGTCATGCCGCCGACCAGCACCACTTCGCCGATCTCGCCGGCGGTCAGGCCGGCATCCTTCAGCGCCTTGCGGCACGGCTCGATGGTCTTCTCGACGAGGTCGGCCACCAGCGCCTCGAACTTGGCGCGGGTCAGCTTCATCGTCAGATGCTTCGGACCGGTCTGGTCGGCCGTGATGAACGGCAGGTTGATTTCGGTCTGCGTGGTCGACGACAGCTCGATCTTGGCCTTTTCAGCGGCTTCCTTCAGACGCTGCAGCGCGAGCTTGTCGTTGCGCAGGTTGATGCCCTGCTCCTTCTGGAATTCGTCGGCGAGATAGCCGACCAGGCGCATGTCGAAATCTTCACCGCCGAGGAAGGTGTCGCCGTTGGTCGACTTCACCTCGAACACGCCGTCGCCGATCTCGAGGATCGAGACGTCGAAGGTGCCGCCGCCGAGGTCGTACACGGCGATCGTGCCGGACTTCGACTTGTCGAGACCATAGGCGAGCGCGGCAGCCGTCGGCTCGTTGATGATGCGCAGCACTTCGAGGCCGGCGATCTTGCCGGCGTCCTTGGTGGCCTGACGCTGCGCGTCGTTGAAATAAGCGGGAACGGTGATGACGGCCTGATCGACCTTCTGGCCGAGATGCGCCTCAGCGGTCTCCTTCATCTTCTGCAGAATGAAGGCCGAGACCTGCGAGGGCGAATAGGTCTTGCCGTCGGCTTCGACCCAGGCGTCGCCGTTCGATGCCTTGACGATCTTGTAGGGAACGAGCTTCTTGTCCTTCTCGACCATCGGGTCGTCATAGCGGCGGCCGATCAGGCGCTTCACCGCAAAGAACGTACGCTCGGGATTGGTCACCGCCTGGCGCTTGGCCGGCTGTCCGACAAGGCGCTCGCCATCGTCGGTGAAGGCAACGATCGACGGCGTCGTCCGCATGCCCTCGGCATTCTCGATCACCTTGGCGTTCTTGCCATCCATTACGGCGACGCACGAATTCGTGGTGCCGAGGTCGATCCCAATGACCTTACCCATGATTTTGATATCCTCTTTGCTACGGCAGGTTGGTTGGGCCCTGACGGCGCTCCGTACCGAACCCCCAGACGTTCACATACTCGCGATATTGCGACGGTGAGCCTGATATAGGAGAGAGGGTCCTGCCCGCAAGGACTGGACGCAACGTTGAGGCCTGAAAAGACTGACGTTTGAAAGATTGTGTCAGTCCGACTGCGGCACCGGTTCAAGCCCAAGGCAACCCCGGGCCAAGTTAACAAATCGGCAATGATGCGGCGCGCCGCCGACCGCGAATGTCCGCCGCGCGACGTCAGCGCTGTTGAGTGAACGCTCACAAACGTCGTATGCGAGAGCGGCGCACGGGTCGAGGGCGCGCTGTTTGGCCGCTGGCGGCCAATCTCGGAAACGTCGGGAAACTGGAAAGTGCCTGCCAATCAGGGCGAAAAGCCCACGGAATCGGGCTCGCAGGCCCGGAGCGGAGATCTGGCGGCCTGTTGCAGGGTCATCAAAACCGCTAAAAGCGGTCCGACTGAAAGAGGCCATCCAGCCCTGCGCCCGGCCCCGCTGCGCGGCCACCAAGCAAAACCGGTAGATCCCCCATGACGCCTTTTCGAGTTCTCTTTGCGGTTGCCTTGCTGATTGCTGCCACCTGTCGTGGCTTTGCCGCCGACGTGGTGTTTCCGCCGGGCGCGCATGTCGGGATGAAACCGCTGGTGGGCCTCGTCCGCGCCAAGTCGTTCATCGGCTTCGAGACCGAGGATCAGGGCGTCAAGGTGCTGATCGCCGACCTGCCCGCCGACGCCTACAACGAGGTCGTGAACGCCTTCAAGGCCAACCCCGCCGGCACCGGAAACATCAAGCCCGAGAGCCTCGAAACGCCGGCCGGCCTTGCCTACTACACCGTGGAGAGCGCGCGCGACGGTGCTAGCAATGTGCGGCGCTATTCCATGATCCTGCCGGGACCGACCTTCTCCGGCTATGTCGCGGTGCAGGTGCCGGAGAACGCGAGCAAGATCTACACCGACGATGCCGTGCGGCAGATGTTCGCCTCCGCCGAGATCCGCAAGGAGGTGCCGGTCGACGAGCAGCTCGGCATGATGCCGTTCAAGGTCACCGAGCTCAGCGGTTTCAAGAATATCCGCATGCTGGCACCGGGCGCGGCGCTGCTGATGGCCGATGGCGACGACAAGGCTCTTGAAACCAAGCCCTTCATGCTGCTCGGCATCATCGGCTCGGCCCCGGCCACGCCCGATGATCGCGGCCGCTTCGCCCAGCAGATCGCGACCACGATCCCCGGCGTGCGCGACGGACGGATCACCATGTCCGAGCCGATCCGGATCGACGGTCAGCCCGGCTTCGAGACGCGGATCGACGCCGTCAGCGGCAAGGACAACACCCCGGTGACCATCGTGCAGTGGCTGCGGTTCGGCGCGCAAACATCGATGCGGATCATCGGCAGCTCGCCGCGCACCGATTGGGAGAAGGCCTTCCCGCGCTTCCGCGCGGTGCGCGACGGCATCCAGCCGCGCGGCTGATCAGCGGTCCATTGCCCCGGTCGGAAAAATCCCACTTTCGTCGTTCGCCGAACGGAACTAGCCTCCTCGCACGGTTATCAGAGCGAGGAGGGGCGCGATGTTGGATCGACGACAGGTTGTTGCAGGCCTCGGTACGCTGGCGCTGGCGACGCTGGTTCCAAGGAGCCTGTGGGCGGCTGCGATCAAGCCCGACGATGGCTCCGCGCTGCTGGTGATCGACGTGCAGAACTGCTTCCTGCCCGGCGGCAGCCTTGCGGTGAAGGACGGCGAACAGGTGGTGCCGATCATCAACAAGATCGCCAAGAGCTTTGCCAATGTGGTGATGACGCAGGACTGGCACACGCCCGGACACGTCTCCTTTGCCTCGACCCATTCCGGCAAGAAGCCGTTCGAAACCATCGACCTCGCCTATGGCAAGCAGGTGCTGTGGCCCGACCATTGCGTGCAAGGCACCGACGGCGCAGGTCTGTCGAAGGACCTCGCGATCCCGCAGGCCGAGCTGATCATCCGCAAGGGATTTCACAAGGACGTCGACAGCTACTCGGCCTTCACCGAAGCCGACGGCAAGACCACCACCGGGCTCGCCGCCTATCTGAAGGCACGGAACGTCGGGCGGGTTTTCGTGGCCGGGCTCGCCACCGATTTCTGCGTGGCGTGGACCGCGCTCGATGCGCGCAAGGCCGGCTTCGAGACCTACGTGGTGGAAGATGCCTGCCGCGGCATCGACACCCAGGGATCGCTCGCCAAGGCCTGGGATGACATGGCCAAGGCCGGCGTCAAGCGCATCCAGTCCTCGGATATCGCCTGACACGCCGCCGCTCGAGATTCGCATGGCCGAGTTCGCGTCACCCGTTGCATTCGATCTCGCGCAGCGCCTGCCGTCGCCGCGCTTGGCGGGCCTGATCGCCCGGATCACGGGTTATCGCGAGATCGCGACCGGCAGGTTCGCGCAGCGGCAGAGCGCGCCGCTCATCGTGCCGCTGATCATCAGCTTCGGCTCGCCGTTCCTGATCGCGCTGTCGCGCCAGCCCAGCGCGGCCGATCGTCAATCGAGCTTCGCCGCCGGCCTGCATGCAGGGCCGGTCTATATCGAATCCGACGGCCAGGCCGCCTGCGTGCAGGTGGATTTCACGCCGCTCGGCGCCTACCGCTTCTTCGGCGGCGCGGTGACCGAGCTGGTCGGGCGCATGGTCGAACTCGACGATGTGCTCGGCCATGAGGGCCACCGGTTGCGCGAGCGGCTCGGCGCGGTGGCGTGCTGGCAGCGCCGCTTCGACCTGATCGAGGCCTTCGTGCTGCGCCGCGCCCGCCATACGCCGTCGCCCGATGTCGCGTTCGCCTACCGACGGCTGGCGCGTTCGGCCGGCGCTGTCAGCATCACGGCGCTGGCCGACGAGATCGGCTGGAGCCGCAAGCATCTGGTCGGCCGGTTTCGAACCGAGCTCGGCCTCGCGCCGAAATCGCTGGCGCGGATGATGCGGTTTCACCGGGCGAGCCGGCTCGCACTAGACGGATCCAAACTTGGCTGGGCGGGGATCGCGGCGGAAAGCGGCTATGCCGACCAGGCCCATCTCGCCCGCGAGTTCGTCGAATTCGCCGGCGAACCGCCAACCGCCTGGGCGCGCCGCCAGGCGCTGACCGACCGCCGGCTGGTTCACGCCGACGACGGACTGCCGGACTGGTAACAAACCTTCAAGCCGGGACCGCGTTGGCTCGTGCAGAGTGGCCCCATCAGCCAAGGAGGCCACGACCATGACGCACGACATCGAACCGCCCCGCATCTACCCGACCCTGCGCTGCAAGGACACTGAAGCGATGACCGCCTGGCTCAAGACGGTGATCGGATTCACCGAGCACGTGGTCTATCGCAACGACGGCGTGATCCACCATGCCGAGCTCGCCTACGGCTCCTCGATGCTGATGCTGGGCCAGGCGCGCGACGATGCCTATGGCAAGCTGGTTGGTGATCTCTCCGGCCGCCGCACCGATTCAATCTACGTCGCCGTCGACGATCCCGACGCCCTGCATGCGAAGGTGCGGGCCGCGGGCGCAAAGATCGAAATGGAACTGCGCGACACCGACTATGGCAGCCGCGATTTCGCCTGCCGTGATCCGGAAGGGAATCTCTGGAACTTCGGCACCTATTGGCCGAAAGCGCATGAGAAGCCGCTGCCGTGACGCCACGACAGCGCGCTCATCCGTTTGCAGATTGGACCGATCAGACCGTGAAGTCGGCGCTCGGCGCAGCCTTGGCGCCGCCCTTGGAGACGCCGACCAGCGCCGGACGCAGGATGCGCTCGCCGATCATGTAGCCGGCCTGCACCACCTGCACCACGGTGCCCGACGGCACCGACGGATCGGGCACCTCGAACATCGCCTGCTGGAAATTCGGATCGAACTTCTCGCCGATCGGATCGAACTTCTTGACGCCGTTCTTCTCCAGCGCGTTGAGCAGCGAACGCTCGGTCAGCTCGACGCCTTCGATCAGCGCCTTCAGGCCGGGATCGGCGGCTTCCTTGGTCTCGGCCGGCACCGCGTCGAGCGCGCGCTGCAGATTGTCGGCGATATCGAGCACGTCGCGGGCAAAGCCGGTGATGCCATAGGTCTTGGCGTCGGCCACCTCGCGGCGGGTGCGCTGACGGAGGTTCTCCATCTCGGCCAGCGTGCGCAGCGTGCGGTCCTTCGCCTCGGCGAGTTCCTTGGCCAGCGCCTCGGCCGATCCGACCTCGGGATCGTCAGGCATGATGTAGGGCTTCGAGACCACGGGCTCACCCGTCGGCGCCGAATTCTCGGTGTTGTCATTGGCCCGGTTCGGATCGGTCATGGCTTGCCTTCTCGAAAACTCGCGTCGGTTCAAATCTTGGGGATTGGCTGCCCGGGATATCGTGCTTTAGGCGGCGAAAATCAAGCGCAAGATACCGGTTTCGGGCACAGGGATCTCCGGCTTGGGTGAACGAAACCCGTCAAATGAAAGCGAAATCCACTCCGGTCAGCCGCCCAGCATCTTGCTGACGATGCGCGCGGCATAATCGACGGTCGGGATCACCCGCGCATAGTTCAGCCGGGTCGGCCCGATCACGCCGAGCACGCCGACGATCCGGCCCTGGGCGTCGCCATAGGGCGCGATGATGGTCGAGGAACCCGACAGCGAGAACAGCTTGTTCTCCGAGCCGATGAAGATCCGCACGCCCTCGCCGCGCTCGGCGCGGCCGAGCAGGTCGATCACGCCGCGCTTGGTTTCGAGGTCGTCGAACAGCGACTTGATCCGCTCGAGATCGTCGAGCGCGTGCAGATCCTCGAGCAGATTGGCGTGGCCGCGCACGATCAGCTGGCGGTCCTCGCTCTCGCCGCCGGACCAGCTCGCGATGCCGGCCGCGACCACCTTTTGCGTGAGCAGGTCGAGCTCGGCGCGGTTTTGCGTCAAGGCGGTCTCGAGCTCGAGCCGGGCTTCGGCCAGCGTCCGGCCGCGAATTCGCGCATTGAGGAAATTGGTCGCTTCGGTCAGGGCCGAGGATGGAACGCCCGGCGGCAGCGCCAGCACCCGGTTCTCGACCTGGCCGTCTTCGCCGACCAGCACGACCAGCGCCTTCTCCGGCTCCAGCCGCACGAATTCGATGTGCTTCAGCCGCGCATTCGACTTCTGCGTCAGCACGACGGCCGCGGCACGGGTCAGCCCCGACAGCCGCGTCAACGCCTCGCCAAGCGCCGCCTCGACGGATTGCGCACGGCCGACGGCGGCAAGCTGGGTCTGGATCGATTGACGCTCGGCTTCGGTGAGGTCGCCGACCTGCATCAGGGCGTCGACGAAGAAACGCAGGCCGAGCTCGGTCGGCAACCGGCCGGCAGAGGTGTGCGGCGCATAGATCAGGCCGAGCTGCTCGAGGTCCGACATCACATTGCGGACCGAGGCCGGCGACAGCGGTAAGGCGATCAGGCGCGAGATGTTGCGCGAGCCGACCGGCTCGCCGGTCGCGAGATAGCTTTCGACGATTTGACGAAAAATATCGCGCGAACGCTCGTTGAGCTGGGCAAGCCCGGCATGCGGCGCGATCAGGCCGATCGGATCGTGGTGAGTCACACTCCAGTCCCTCACAATTACTGCCTAATTTGTCGATCCGGAGGGCCGGTGACAAGCATGCATTCGGCCCTCTGGTACCGGACCAATCCGGGGCCGAAAACCCTCGCCAAAACCCTTGCCGCTGCCCCCTGCCCCTCCTACAAGCACGCCCAGCCATATCTGTCGGATTTTTGGAGGTTTTCATGCGGCCAAGCCGCCGTGCGCCCGATGAGCTGCGCCCCGTGTCGCTGGAACGCGGCGTCGTCAAATACGCCGAGGGTTCCTGCATGGTGAAGTTCGGCGACACCCATGTGCTGGTGACCGCGACGCTGGAAGAGCGGTTGCCGCCATGGCTGAAGGGCCAGGGCCGCGGCTGGGTCACGGCCGAATACGGCATGCTGCCGCGCGCCACCCTGGAACGCACCCGCCGCGAGGCCTCCGCCGGCAAGCAGGGCGGCCGTACCGTCGAGATCCAGCGGCTGATCGGCCGCTCGCTGCGCGCAGCCGTCGACCTCGAGGCGCTGGGCGAGCGCCAGATCACGGTCGATTGCGACGTCATCCAGGCCGATGGCGGCACCCGCACCGCCTCGATCACCGGTGCCTGGGTGGCTTTGGCCGACTGCCTCAACTGGATGAAGACCCGCAATATGCTGAAGGCCAACGTGTTGCGCGACAATGTGGCCGCGATCTCCTGCGGCATCTATCAGGGCACGCCGGTGCTCGACCTCGACTATGCCGAGGACTCCGAGGCCGAAACCGATGCCAATTTCGTCATGACCGGCGACGGCCGCATCATCGAAGTGCAGGGCACCGCCGAGAAGACGCCGTTCACCCAGGATGAATTCCTAGCCCTGATGGCGCTGGCGCGCAAAGGTGTCGCGCGTCTGGTCGACTTGCAAAAGATCGCGGTGGCGTAGTCAGATTGGTCATGCATCGCCGAATCACCGGAAGGCTCGTGATCGCCACCCATAATCCCGGCAAGCTTGCCGAGATGCGGGAACTGCTGGCGCCGCACGGCGTCGAGGCGGTGTCGGCCGGCGAGCTCGATCTGGTCGAGCCCGAGGAGACCGGCGACAGTTTTCGCGCCAATGCGGCGATCAAGGCGATCGCGGCGGCGAAAGCGACCGGATTGCCGGCCTTCGCCGACGATTCCGGCCTGGTGGTCGACGCGCTCGACGGCGCGCCCGGGATCTATTCGGCGCGCTGGGCCGGCGAGGGCAGGGACTTCATGGCGGCGATGACGCGGATCGAGCGGCTGCTGCAGGAACGCGGCGCCACCGCGCCGGACCAGCGCAAGGCGCACTTCGTCTCCGCGCTGTGCGTGGCCTGGCCCGACGATCACCTCGAGGAGGTCGAGGCCCGGGTCGATGGAACCCTGGTTTGGCCGCCGCGCGGCACCGCCGGATTCGGCTATGATCCGGCTTTCCTGCCGGACGATTACACGCGGACCTTTGGCGAGATGAGCAGCATCGAGAAGCACGGCCTGCCGCCGCTCGGACTCGGCCTGTCGCATCGCGCCCGCGCCTTCGTGAAGCTCGCGGAGATCTGCCTTGAGCCACGCTGAACGAGAAGCTTTCGGCGTCTACGTGCACTGGCCGTTCTGCCTGTCGAAATGCCCGTATTGCGACTTCAACAGCCACGTGCGGCATGCGCCCATCGACGAGGCGCGCTTCGTGCGCGCCTTCGCCCGCGAGATCGAGACCACCGCGGCGCGGGTGCCGGGACGCGAGGTGTCCTCGATCTTCCTCGGCGGCGGCACGCCCTCGCTGATGCAGCCGCAGACCGTCGGCGCCGTGCTCGATGCCATCGGCAAGCACTGGCGGGTCTCGCGCGACGTCGAGGTCACGCTCGAGGCCAACCCGACCAGCGTCGAGGCGACGCGCTTTCGCGGCTATCGCACCGCCGGCGTCAACCGCGTGTCGCTCGGCGTGCAGGCGCTGGACGACGCGTCGCTGAAAGCATTGGGCCGTCTGCACACCGCGCGCGAGGCGCTCGACGCGGTGGCGATCGCGCGCTCGGCGTTCGATCGCTACTCGTTCGATCTGATCTATGCTCGCCCCGACCAGACGCCGCGGATGTGGGCCGACGAATTGAAGCAGGCGATCTCGGAAGCGGCCGAGCATCTGTCGCTCTATCAACTCACGATCGAGGAAGGCACGCCGTTCTTCGGGCTGCACGCCGCCGGCAAGTTGCAGACGCCGGATGAAGCGACTTCGCGCGCACTCTACGACGTGACGCAGGAGGTCTGCGCCCGCGAGGGATTGCCGGCCTACGAAATCTCCAACCACGCGCGCGCAGGCGCGGAGTGCAAGCACAATCTGGTCTACTGGCGCGGCGAGGAATATGCCGGCATCGGCCCCGGCGCGCATGGAAGGCTCGACATCGACGGCGTCAGGCACGCCACCGCGACCGAGCGGCGGCCCGAGGCCTGGCTGTTGAACGTCGAGGAGCGCGGCCACGGCGTCGTCACCGATGACCGACTCAACAGCGAAGAGCGCGCCGACGAGTTCCTGCTGATGGGGCTGCGGCTCGCCGAGGGCATCGATCCCAAGCGCTACGCGGCACTCTCCGGCCGCGCGCTCGATCCGCACCGCATCACGATGCTGCGCGAAGAAGGCGCGATCGCCGTCGATGCCGACGGACGGCTGCGGGTGACCAAGTCGGGCTTCCCGGTGCTCGACGCCGTCGTCGCGGATCTCGCGGCCTAGAGCCTAACGAGATTAGGCTGAGCTGGAACGGCGTCCAAGGTTCACCTCTCCCTTGGGAGAGGTCGATTTGCGCAGCAAATCGGGTGAGGGGTTACGGTCTATCGAGAGAGCAAGAGCCCTCACCCGGATTGCTTCGCAATCCGACCTCTCCCAGCGGGGAGAGGTGAACCGAGACCGCGCCAAGCCGATTCAACCAAAACTCATCCCGCCTAGCTGCACGCTGCCAAAATATCGAAAACAACCCCATGCAAAGGAGCCGGCGGGTGCCGGCGCTCGACAAGGCAGCTCCACCGCCCGACGAAAATTAAGCGCCGAAACTCTTCGGCGAGCCCGCAACAGGCGTGCCGCCGCCGGACGCCACCTTCATGACCGCAAGGCCGCGCTCATTGGTGCCGTCGGAGCGGAAGCGGAACAGGCCGTCGATACCGGCAAAGCCCGACGGATTGGTCAGCGTCTCCGGCGCAAAGCGCTGCGCGCCCTGGGTGCGTGCCAGCGCCGCCATCAGCGCGACGGCGTCATAGGCAAGCGTTGCGGTGCGCACCGGCTCACTGCCGTATTTGGTGCGGTAGCGGCCGGCGAAGCTGCGGAAGCCGGACGGATCGGGCGCGGCGTACAGGCCGCCCTGCAAAACGGGGCTCGCGAACACCCGCGGATTGTCCCACAGCCCGGTACCGAGCAGCTGGATGTTGCGCAGGTTGGCGCCGGCTGCGGTCAGCGCGTCGGCGGTCGCAACGACAGAATCACCGTCGTCGGCGATCAGCAGCGCATCGGCCTGGCCGAGCGCCTGCGCCACGGTCCGCGCCGGCGTGGCGCGGTCGGCGCCATATTTCTCGAATGCGACGACGCGGCCGTTCTTGCGGCCGACCGCCTGCTTGAACGCGGCCTCGACCACGTTGCCATAGGCATTGTCCGGCACCATCGCGGCGAACGATCGCTTTCCGATCCCGGAGGAATAATCGACGATCCGATTGATGTCGGACTCCGGCAGGAAGCTCAGCAGATAGACGCCGCGGCCGGCCACGCTCGAATCGGTAGAGAACGCGATCACCGAGGTTCCGCGCGGCCGCGTCAGCTGCGCGACGGCCGGCACCGAGCCTGCGAATAGCGGTCCCAGAATGATCTCGGCGCCCTCGGACAATGCCTGCTGGGCCCCCTGCGATGCGCCCTGCGGGCTGCCGCCGTCGTCCTTGATCAGGAGCTGGATGTTCGGGTTCTGAAATTCCGCCAGCGCCATTTCGGCGGCATTGCGCATCGACTGCGCGGCGAGCCCGGCATTGCCGGACGCCGACAGCGGCAGGATCAATCCGATCTTGACCTGCCCGGTGCCGACCGCCTGCGGTTGCTGCTGCGGACCGGCGGGCCCGGCTTCCGGGTTGCTGCTGGAAAACTGGCTCAGGCTCTGCTGGATGCCGGAACAGGCCGTCAGCAGCGGCGCGCCCACGAGCAGGCCGAGCGCCGTGCGCCGGGTCGCGCCCGACGGCGAGGAGTTGCGGTGATGCGGGCCTTCCATCGTCTCTCTTCTCTTGGCCGACCAGGATCGGCCAGGACTCCATCGACCTCTGATGAGGCGGGTGGATTTGGGCATATTGTCGGCGAATAGTTAACTAAAACAAAAGGATTATGGCCCCGCGGCGCCGTTGCCGCGGCCTTCATTTCCCTCCTCGGCAAGCTCCCGCCACCGCCGTTTTGCGGATGTGGCGCAAGCGCTGCCATCCCTCTAGATTGGCATTATGCGCGCAAAAGCCAGTTCCCTCCACCATTCGGATGCCACGACAGGCGCTGCGGCCAGAACCTTTTCGATCGGCGGCCAGCAGCTGGCCGCGCCCAGGGCTGCGCCCGGGCTCCATCTGGTCGCGACCCCGATCGGAAATCTCGCCGATATCACCCTGCGCGCGCTGGAGACGCTGGCCGGCGTCGACGTCATCGCCTGCGAGGACACCAGGATTACGCGCCGGCTGACCGAGCGTTACGCGATCACCGCCGAGCTCGCGCTCTATCACGAGCACAACGCAGCCCAGGCCCGGCCCAAGATCCTCGAGCGGCTGGCGCAGGGCGCCGCGATCGCGCTGGTTTCCGACGCCGGCACGCCGCTGATCTCCGATCCCGGATTCAAGCTGGTGCGCGAGGTCTGCGCCGCCGGCCATGCCGTCATCGCGGTACCGGGGCCGTCGTCGGTGCTATCAGCATTGTCGGTTGCGGCGCTGCCGACCGACCGGTTCTTCTTCGAGGGATTCTTGCCAGCGAAGGAGCACGCGCGCCGCGCCCGGCTCAACGAGCTCGCCCGGATCGATGCGACGCTGGTGATGTTCGAATCCGGCAATCGCGTGCAGGACACGCTGCGCGACCTCGCCGCCACCATGACCGGACGCGATGCCGCGATCTGCCGCGAGCTGACCAAGCTGCATGAGGAGGTCAAGCGTGCGCCGATCGCCGAGCTAGCGGCGGGCGCGGACGCATTGGAAACCCGTGGCGAATTCGTGCTCGTGATCGGGCCGCCGGCCGACGATGCCGGGGTGATGGACGAGAATTCGCTCGACGACCTCCTGCGCGCGCAGCTTGCCCGCGGCAGCGTCAAGGATGCGGTCGCGCACGCCGTCGAATTGTCGGGCCGGCCGCGTCGCGAGGTCTACGCCCGCGCGCTTGAGCTCGCAAAAGCCATCGGGGACGGCGATGGCGAAGACTGACAGCGCCTCGCCCGAGCGCGTCGCTGCGTTCCGCACCGGGATCTCGGCCGAAAGTCGTGCCGCGGCGCTGCTGATCGCCAAGGGCTATCGCATCCTCGCAAGGCGCTTCCGCACCCCCTATGGCGAGATCGACCTGGTGGCGCGGCGACGCAACCTCGTCGCCTTCGTCGAGGTCAAGGCCCGTGCCAGCCTCGACGACGCCGCCTATGCGGTGACGCCGCGCCAGCAGCAGCGCATCGTCAACGCCGCCCAGGCCTGGCTGATGGCGCATCCCGAACATGCCGAATTTGATCTCAGATTCGACGCCGTGCTGATTGCGCCGAGGAGCCTGCCGCGCCATCTGTTAGCAGCATTCGACGCCAACCCCAATTAACCTCAAGACCTCGCGGGACACGCCTATGAAATTGAAGATCGCCGTCCAGATGGATCCCATCGCGCGCATCAACATCCGCGGCGATTCGACCTTTGCGCTGCTGCTCGAGGCGCAGAAGCGCGGCCACGGCATTTCCTACTACACGCCCGACAAGCTGTCGCTGCGCGGCGAGGAGCTGGTGGCGCCGCTGCAGCTTCTCACCGTGCGCGACGAGGTCGGCGATCACTTCACGCTCGGCGAGCCGAAGCGCGAGGCGCTCAACGGCTTCGACGTCGTGCTGCTGCGGCAGGATCCGCCGTTCGACCTCGCCTACATCACCTCGACCCATTTGCTCGAGCGCATCCATCCGAAGACCCTTGTCGTCAACGACCCGGCCAGCGTGCGCAACGCGCCGGAAAAGCTGTTCGTGATGAATTTCCCGCAGCTGATGCCGCCGACCCTGATCTCGCGCGACCTCGACGAGATCAACGCGTTCCGCGACCAGCACGGCGCCGTCGTCATGAAACCGTTGCACGGCCATGGCGGCGCCGCGGTGTTCCGCGTGATGCCGCAGGACATGAATTTCGGATCGCTGTTCGACATGTTCTCGGTCACCTTCAAGGAGCCCTGGGTGATCCAGCGCTTCCTCCCCGAGGTGAAGCATGGCGACAAGCGCATCATCCTGGTCGACGGTGAATTCGCCGGCGCCGTCAACCGCGTGCCGGCGGCGGACGACCTGCGCTCCAACATGGTGCGCGGCGGCGCGGCCAAGGCGACCGAGCTGTCGGATCGCGAGCGCGAAATCTGCGCCACCGTCGGGCCCGCGCTGCGCGAGCGCGGCCTGCTGTTCGTCGGCCTTGATGTGATCGACGGCAACCTGACCGAGATCAACGTCACATCGCCGACCGGCATCCGCGCCATTGCGCGGCTCAACGGCCCCGACGTCGCGGCGATGATCTGGGATACCATCGAGAAGAAGCGCGCCGCCAAATAGCCCTCCCTTGTGCGTCGCACATCCAGGTTGAACTCGCGCCAGAGTTCGACCGCGCACGCGTTCTCCTTATTCTACTTGCCAGCTTGCGCGGGCGAAGGCAGCATCCTGTTGCCTGCGTCAGGTCAAGCGGCGGGTCAACGCGCGGGCAACAACGCGACAATCTCATAAAAAATGTGGAGGAAGACGTTATGACGCTCAATGTCTCACGACGATCCTTGCTCGCGCTTGGTGCCGGTCTCGGCGCCAGCACACTGCTCGGTAGCACCGCGCAGGCGCGCGCGCCGAAACTCGGCACACAGACTCCCTATTGGCACCGCTTCGAACTCGGCGATGCCGAAGTGACCGTCGTCTCCGACGGCCCGCTTCCGCTCGGCGATCCCTCCGGCACCTTCACCGGCGTGCCGAAGGAAGAGGTGAAGAAGATGCTCTCCGACAACTTCCTCTCGCCGGACAATGTCGTGCTCGAGCAGAACTCGCCGATCGTCAACATGGGCGACAGGCTGATCCTGTTCGATACCGGCATGGGCACGTCGCAACTGTTCGGCAAGACCACCGGCCGGCAGCAGAAGAGCATGCAGGAAGCCGGCATCAAGCCGGAGGATATCGACGCCGTCGTGCTGTCGCACGCCCACATCGATCATATCGGCGGCATTGTCGGCGCCGACGGCAAGCCGCTGTTCCCGAACGCACAGTACTACATCGCGCAGAGCGATCTCGAGTTCTGGACTGACGAAGGCAAGATGGGCAGCGGGCTGAAGGATTTCATCGTGCATGCCCGCAAGAACCTGCTGCCGGTGCGCGACCGCATCGTGTTCTTCAAGGATGGCCAGGAATTCCTGCCCGGCGTGACGGCGATCGCGGCTCCCGGCCACACCGTGGGCCACAGCATCTTCATGGTGAGCTCGGGCGGCAAATCCTTCGCCTTCCTCGGCGACCTCTCGCATCACGCGGTGCTGCTGCTGGAACGGCCGCGGATGGAGTTCTCCTACGACACCGATCCGAAGCAGGCCGCGGCGTCGCGGGTCAAGCTGCTGGAGATGCTGGCGGCGAACAAGACGGCGGTGATGTCCTATCACTTCGCCTGGCCGGGCTACGGCCACGTCGCCAAGGCCGGCGAGGGCTTCCACTACTATCCGGAGCCGATGCAGATGACGCTGTGACGGCTGACCATCCGGGGACGGCGCACGTCGCCCCCGGATGTTCTCTTAATGTTCTTGCGCTGGACGGTCCGTTCCGCTACCTTCGATTGCGGAAGACAGGGGCAGCATGGTCCAGCGGGTTTCTACCGTCGCATTCGAGGGCATCGAGGCCCGCGCGGTCGACGTGCAGGTGCAGGTCGCGCCGGGACTGCCGGCGTTCGCGATCGTCGGCCTGCCCGACAAGGCGGTGTCGGAGGCGCGGGAGCGGGTGCGCTCGGCGCTGATCGCCTCGGGCCTCGCGCTGCCCGCTCGCCGCATCACCGTCAACCTTGCGCCCGCCGACCTGCCCAAGGAGGGCAGCCATTACGACCTGCCGATTGCGCTCGGCCTGATGGCCGCCATCGGGGCGATCCCGCCGGATGCGCTCAGCGGCTTCACGGTGCTCGGCGAGCTCGGGCTCGACGGCTCGATCGCAGCCGTTGCCGGCGTGCTGCCGGCCGCGATCGGCGCCAATTCGCGCGACGAGGGGTTGATCTGTCCGGCCGCCTGCGGCTCGGAGGCCGCCTGGGCCAGCCCGGACATCCAGATCATCGCGGCGCACTCGCTGATCCAGATCGCCAATCACTTCAAGGGCACGCAGCTGCTGTCGCGGCCGCAGCCGAAGGTGCATGAGCGCGAGGAGGCGCTGCTCGACCTGCGCGACATCAAGGGCCAGGAAAGCGCCAAACGCGCGCTGGAGATCGCCGCCGCCGGCGGACATCATCTTTTAATGATCGGCTCGCCCGGCGCCGGCAAGTCGATGCTGGCGGCGCGGCTGCCCTCGATCCTGCCGCCGCTGTCGCCATCGGAGCTGCTCGAAGTCTCGATGATCGCCTCCGTCGCCGGCGAGATCCGCGACGGCGCCCTGACCGCGCGGCGTCCGTTCCGCAGCCCGCATCATTCCGCCAGCATGGCCGCGCTGACCGGCGGCGGCATGCGCGCCAAGCCCGGCGAGATCTCGCTCGCGCATCAGGGCGTGCTGTTCCTCGACGAACTGCCGGAATTCGATCCGCGCGTGCTGGATTCGCTGCGCCAGCCGCTCGAGAACGGCGAAGTCTCGGTGAGCCGGGCCAACCATCGCGTCACCTATCCGGCGCGCTTCATGCTGGTCGCGGCCATGAACCCGTGCCGCTGCGGCCACGCCTATGAGCCCGGCTATTCCTGCAAGCGCGGCCGGCTCGACCGCTGCACCGCCGATTACCAGATGCGGATCTCCGGTCCGCTGATGGATCGCATCGATTTGCGCATCGAGGTGCCCGCCGTGACCGCGGCGGACCTGATCCTGCCGCCGCCGGCGGAGGGCTCGGCCGAGGTCGCCGCGCGCGTCGCGGCGGCGCGCGACATCCAGCTGGCGCGCTATGCCGCAGCCGGCATGCCGCATGTCCGCACCAATGCGGAGGCGCCGAGCTCGCTGCTCGAGACCATCGCGCAGCCTGATGCGCATGGCCAGAAGCTGCTCCGCGAGGCGGCCGACAACATGCACCTCACGGCGCGCGGCTATCACCGCGTGCTGCGGGTGGCGCGCACGCTCGCCGATCTCGACGGCGCCGCTACGATCGGCCGGCTGCACCTCGCCGAAGCGCTGTCCTATCGTGCATTGGCCGACGATCTGCGTCGCGCGGCCTGACGAGAACCCAAGCCTGCTTCAACTCGCGGCTGAGTAGCGCGCGTCAACGTGACGGTAACCACTCTCATTTACGCTCCGCAAACCATAAGCACCGCGATCCGCGGCAAGCTTGGGTCGAGCGAGTTGTGTCATGTTGCGTTTGAAAGTTTTGGCCTCGGTGGTCCCGCTTGCCGTGGCCGCGGTATTTGCCCGCGCTGAATTCCTGCCGGGTCCCCGCCCCTGCATCGAGGTGGGCGGGACCACGATGCAGATCGCATCGGTGCCCTGGCTGGCCCAGCTTCACGTCAGCTTCACCGACGACCCCAGCCTTGCGACCGTCCGGGTCCAGATCGCCGAGAACGCCGACGCCGCCGACTTCACCGTGATCGACGACATCGACGACGCCGAGGCCGGCGCGTGCGAGAGCAGCGCGGTGCCGCAGCTGATCGGGATTTCCAGCGAACCGGCCGCAACCGGCCCCGTGATCTATCTTTCGCATGACGGTCCGTTCGACTACCGCGTCTACGTGCAGTCGAAGACGTTCTCGGTGCGCGATGCCGCGGCCCTGATCGTCAGCGCCCGCGGCGGACATCGCGGCCTCGAGGCAGCCTTGCACGAGCCTCGCGCGCGCGTCCGCGGCCAGACGCTGGCGGAGTTAACCTCGCGCTAACCCTGTTCCGAGGGCAGCGCGAAACGGCCATCAACTTCAAGCACTTTGCAAGGTGGCCGACGCATCGTCGTTGCCAGACCAAGCTATCTCAGGGCCACCATTGATGGGGCGTTTCTTCCGGATCAAGTTACGCCTTCGCCGCTTCCTGCGGCGCCATTCCTGGCTCGCGACGATCGTCCGTTCCTTCACGATCTTCTCGGTCGCATTCGGCGGCGCCTTCGGGTTCATTTCGGGCGCGCTCTCGCAGCACAGCGGCTACGACCCCAATACATTCGCGATCGGGGTCAGCTTCCTGTTCGCGCTCGCCTGCCTCTGGATCGTGACGCTCGGCATCCGCCTGCGGCTGATGCGCAGGAGGCTGCGCACCATCGCCACGCACAATGAGGCAATGGCCGACCGCAACTGGGAACTCCAGGAGGCCGAGCAGCGCGCCGGCAAGCTGTTCGAGGCGCAGGGCGATTTGATCGTGCTGCGCGACCTCGAGGGACGCATCACCTATGCCAACGACGCCTATTGCGAGCTCGCCCAGGTCTCGCGCGACAATTTGATCGACAGCACCGCCACGCTGACCGTGCTGGAGCAGGGCGACACCGCGCTCGAGCCCAGCGGGACCCGCGTCTACGACCAGAAGGTCGAGGGACCGCTCGGGCCGCGCTGGATCGCCTGGCGCGAAGGTCTCGTGCGCAACGACGCCGGCGCGCCCGCCGAGATGCAGAGCGTCGGCCGCGACGTCACCGACCGCACCGAGAGCGAGCGCGCGCTGGCCGAAGCGCGCGATCAGGCCGATGCGGCCAACCGCGCCAAATCGCGCTTCCTTGCAATGGCGAGCCACGAGATCCGCACGCCGCTGAACGGCATCATCGGCATGAGCGGACTGCTGATGGATACCCAGCTGACACCGGAGCAGACGACCTACGCCAAGGCGGTCAAGACATCCGGCGACGCGCTGCTCGCGCTGATCGAGGAGCTGCTCGACTATTCCAAGATCGAAGCCGGCAAGATCGACCTCGAGCACCGCGCCTTTGCGCTGTCCGGCCTGATCGAGGACATCACCGAGCTGCTGGCGCCGCGCGCGCAAACCAAAGGCATCGAGATCGCCGCCTATGTCGACGAGCGGCTGCCGATCCAGGTGACGGGCGACGCCGCGCGGCTGCGTCAGGTGCTGCTCAACCTCGCCGGCAATGCCATCAAGTTCACGGCGAGCGGCGGCGTGGCGCTGATCGTCGAGCCCGGGATCTGGCCGAACGAGATCAGCTTCCTGGTTCGCGACACCGGCATCGGCATCGCACCGGAGGCGCAGCAGCGCATCTTCCGGGAATTCGAGCAGGCCGACGACCGCATCGCGCGCAGCTATGGCGGCACCGGTCTCGGCCTGTCGATCAGCGACCGCATCGTCAAGCGCATGGGCGGCCGCATCACGCTCGCCAGCACGCCGGGTGCGGGCTCAACCTTCGAGGTCTCTATCCCGCTGGCCGCCGCCGACACCGGCGAGGCCAACGGCTTCACCGCGCCCGACCTCACCAATCAGTCGATCATGCTGGTTGCGCCGCACAGCATCGAGGTTTCGCTGATCTCGCGACGGTTGCAGCGCTGGGGCGCGCAGACCTGCATCGTGTCGGATGCCAATGTCGCCGAGGCGCTACTGCCGGAGCGGAGCTGGCACGCGGTGCTGATCGACCACACGCTCGGCACGCCCGCCATGGAAGCGTTCGCCAGCGCCGCCCGCATCCATGCAATCCATCGCATCGTGATGGTCACGCCGGCAACGCGGCAGGATCTTGCGGCCGCCGAGACGGCTATGCTCACCGGCTATCTGGTCAAGCCGTTGCGCGCCTCGTCACTCGCCGCACGCCTGACCGCATCGCCCGAAATCGCCGCGCCAAGCCTTGTGATGCCAAGCCCGGGGGTGCCAGGCATTGCGATCGAGACTGCCACCGAGTCCGCGCCCACTGCGCCGGCGGCACCGCCGGACAAGGGGCTCTCGATCCTGGTCGCCGAAGACAATGAGATCAACGCGCTCCTGATGCGTTCGCTGCTCACCCGGCTCGGCCACAGCGTGGTCATCACGACCAATGGCGAGCAGGCGATGGAATCCTGGCTGTCGGCGACGTCAGCCGGCACGCCCTACGACATCGTGCTGATGGATATCCAGATGCCGCGCCTCAACGGCATCGAGACCACCAAGCAGATCCGCGCCCAAGAATCCGGCGGGCTGGCCGGCCAGTCCATCCGCCGGACCCCGATCCTGGCGCTAACGGCCAACACGCTGGTGGAAGACCGCTATGCCTGCTTCGAAGCCGGCATGGACGGCTTCCTGATCAAGCCGCTCGACCGCGAGAAGCTGGAAGAAGCGCTGGCCGGCCTCGCCGCTGCGCGACATATCGCGGCGTAACCAGCCAAAAACTCGATGTCGTCCCTGCGAAAGCAGGGACCTATAGCCACCGAATTTGGTTTTGCGACGCGCTGTGGCCACAGCCTGCGAATCGCAAACGGCTGTGGTGATGGGTCCCCGCGTTCGCGGGGACGACAGCTGTGATGTGGCAAGCTTGAGTGGCTAAGAATTACAGCCGGCGCAGCGCGACCGACTGCACCACGTGGTCGGCGCCCTTCTTCAGGATCAGCGTCGCGCGCGGACGGGTCGGCAGGATGTTGTCCTCGAGATTGGCGAGGTTGGTGCGCTCCCAGATCGCGATCGCGGTCGCGGTCGCTTCCTCGTCCGACAGCGGCGCGTAGCGGTGGAAGTAGGACCTCGGATCGGTGAACGCGGTGTCGCGCAGCGCCAGGAAGCGCTTGATGTACCACTCCCGCAGCACGGCCTCGTCGGCGTCGATATAGACCGAGAAATCGAAGAAGTCGGAGACGAACGGCACCGCCTTGCCGTCGCGCGGCAGCCGTCCGGTCTGCAGAACGTTGACGCCTTCGACGATCAGGATGTCGGGCTGGTCGATCTCGACCCATTTGTTCGGCACGATGTCGTAGGTCAGATGCGAATAGACCGGGGCGCGCACGCGGCGCCGTCCCGCCTTGATGTCGGAAAGGAACGACAGCAGCGTCGGCAGGTCGTAGCTCTCCGGAAAGCCCTTCTTCTGCATGATGCCCTGCCGCTCGAGCACGGCATTGGGAAACAGGAAACCGTCGGTCGTGATCAGGTCGACCTTCGGCCGCGGCGACCAGCGCGCCAATAGCGCCTGCAGCACGCGGGCGGTGGTCGACTTGCCGACCGCGACGGATCCGGCGACGCCGACGATGTAGGGCATCTTGCGATCGCGGATGTTGAGGAATTGGCGCTGCGAATAATACAGCCGCTGGGTCGCATCGACATAGGTCGAGAGCAGCCGCGACAGCGGCAGGTAGATGTCCTCGACCTCCTGCAAATCGAGGCGGTCGTGCATCGAACGCAGACGATCGAATTCGCCGGGCTCGAGCGTCATCGGCGTATCGTCGCGCAGATGCGACCATTGCTGGCGCGTGAAGATGCGGTAGGGGTTGTACTGCTGATCTGGTGCCCGGATGTCCATGAGGCCCTCCCCGTGATCAATCGCGCTTGCGCGACGCCTTCTCTTCCAGCCCCGACATCGCGGTGCGCTTCTCCAGCGCCGCCTCGACGTCCTCCAGCTTCACGCCGCGTGATTTCAACAGAACCAGCAGGTGAAACACGAGATCGGCACTTTCCGCGATCAGGTGATCGCGATTGTTCTCGACTGCGGCGATCACGGTCTCGACCGCTTCCTCACCCAATTTCTTGGCGCAATGCTCCGCGCCCTTGTCGAGCAGCTTGCGGGTGTAGGACGCCTCGCCGCCCGTTGCAGCACGGGCATCGATGGTGGCGGCCAAATCATGGACCGTGAAACGCGACATCAACTCAACTCAAGCATGCGCAGCGGCACCGCCAGGGTGCCATCCCTAAGTTGGGACTTAGCATTTTTGTGACAAGGAGTCCCAGACCACTCTGTTTCCGGACCATGCATCAGGGATCGAGGCGCATCGGCAGGCCGGCGCGCACCATGTGATCCTTGGCCTGGCGGATGGTGAATTCCCCGAAGTGGAAGATCGACGCCGCCAGCACGCCGGTGGCGTGACCCTCGCGGACGCCGTCGACCAGATGATCGAGATTGCCGACGCCGCCGGAGGCGATAACCGGTACGGGGACACTGTCCGCGATCGCCCGGGTCAGCGGCAGGTCAAAACCCTGCCGCGTGCCGTCGCGGTCCATCGAGGTCAGTAGGATTTCGCCGGCGCCGAGCGAGACGACCTCCTGGGCATATTCGATGGCGTCGATCCCGGTGGCATTCCGTCCACCATGGGTGAAGATCTCCCAGCGGTCCGAGCCGCCGGCGCGCTTGACCCGCTTGGCGTCGATCGCGACCACGATGCACTGCTCGCCGTATTTCTCGGCGGCTTCCTTGACGAATTCGCGCCGGCTGACCGCCGCCGAATTGATCGAGACCTTGTCAGCGCCTGACCGCAGCAGGGTCTTGATGTCGTCGACCGTGCGGACGCCGCCGCCCACGGTCAGCGGCATGAAGCAGGCTTCCGCCGTCCGCCGCACCACGTCCAGGATGATGCCGCGGTTTTCATGGGTGGCGGTGATGTCGAGGAAGGTGAGCTCGTCGGCACCGGCGGCGTCATAGGCGATCGCGGCCTCGACCGGATCGCCGGCGTCGCGCAGATCGACGAAGTTGACGCCCTTGACCACGCGCCCGTCCTTGACGTCGAGACAGGGGATCACGCGAACCTTGAACATGTCTCTGTCTCCTAAGCCGCGCTGCGGATCAGCTTGAGCGCGGCGGCGGGATCAAGCCGACCGTCATAGAGCGCGCGGCCGACGATGGCGCCGGCGAGCTTCTTCGCCCGCGGCTCCAGCAACGCCTTGACGTCGTCGATCGAGGCAAAGCCGCCCGAAGCGATCACCGGGATCGAGATGCGGTCGGCGAGGCCGACGGTGGCGTCGAGGTTGAGGCCCTTGAGCAGGCCGTCGCGCGCGATGTCGGTGAAGATGATCGCGGCGACGCCGGCATCCTCGAAGCGCTGCGCGATCTCGAGCGCGGTCACATGCGAGGTCTCGGCCCAGCCTTCGACCGCGACCTTGCCGTCGCGGGCATCGAGGCCCACCGCGACGCGGCCGGGGAATTTCTTCGCCGCACCCTTCACGAGCTCGGGATCGCGCACCGCCGCGGTGCCAATGATGACGCGGGTGATGCCCTTGTCGAGCCAGGCCTCGATGGTCGCGAGGTCGCGGATGCCGCCGCCGAGCTGCACCGGCATGGTGACGGCCTTCAGCATCGCCTCAACCGCGTGGGCGTTCATCGGCTTGCCGGCGAAGGCGCCGTCGAGGTCGACGACGTGGAGATATTCGAAGCCCTGCGCGGCGAAGCTCCTCGCCTGCGCCGCCGGATCGAGATTGAACACGGTGGCGCGCGCCATGTCGCCCTGCTCGAGGCGCACGCACTGGCCGTTCTTCAGATCAACCGCTGGAAAGAGGATCACGGCTTCCACTTCAAGAAATTGGAGATCAAAGCGAGGCCGAAGCGCTGGCTCTTCTCGGGGTGAAACTGGGTGCCGATCGCGGTGTCCTTGGCCACGATCGCGGTCACCGGCCCGCCATAGTCGGCGCGCGCCAGCACGTCCGCCTCGTTGGCGGCATTGAGGTGATAGGAGTGCACGAAATAGGCGTGACGTCCCTTCGGTCCGAGCGGCAGCCGCTCCAGCACCGGGTGCTCGCGCACCATGTCGAGCGTATTCCAGCCCATGTGCGGGACCTTGAGGCTCTCGTCGCGCGGCTCGATCTTCTCGACGTCGCCGCCGATCCAGTTGAAGCCCTCGGTGATCACGTGCTCCTTGCCGCGCGTCGCCATCAGCTGCATTCCGACGCAGATGCCGAAGAACGGCCGCGCCTTGACCCGCACCGCCTCGGTGAGTGCTTCCAGCATGCCGTCGACCGCGTCGACGCCGCGGCGGCAATCGGCGAACGCGCCAACACCGGGCAGCACGATGCGATCGGCGCGATACACCGCGTCGGGATCGCGCGTCACCTTGATGGCTTGCGGATCCTCCATGCTGCGCGCGGCGCGCTCGAACGCCTTCGCCGCCGAATGCAGATTGCCGGAGCCGTAATCGATGATTGCAACGGTCATCGCGATCCTCCTGGCTCTGGAAACAGTCCGATGATGCCGCCCTGCGGCATCGGCGGGGGTTTTGAGAATGATTGACCCGGAACGTCGCGGGTCGGCGGCGGCCCGCCGCGATCGACCGACCGCTGGTCGTTGAGGGCGCCGCGATGCCGCGCGGTCCAGCGCTCGAAGAAGCGGTGCTCGGCGGCCTCCACATTGTCGGCGACGACGATGTCGAGCTGGCGCCATTTGCGCCGCGACAGCGTCCAGCGCTGCAAGGTTGCCGCCTCCAGCCCGATCAGCACCATCAACACCAGGTCGATGAGCAAGATCGCGCCACGGCCGATCCCGAGCTTGGCGAGCGCATAATCGATCGCGAAGGTGATGACGAGCCAGCCGATCAGCGCCAGCCACAGCCTGTTCCAGGCGAGCCAGATCACGCCGGCAACCGCGGCCCAGAAATGGAAGCCGTCGCGCACGAAGACGAACTTGTCGGTCGCCGCGAGATCGGCGCCGTTGGCCACGGGGGCATGCACTGTATAGACCGGCATCGAACGCTCCGCCGAGGATGGACTTTTACTTACCGCATGATCTCCGGGAAGACCGGTACCACCGTTTCCGGATCATGCTCCCGGGATCAGCCGCCGAGCTGACCCTTGGTCGAGGGCACTTCGCCCTGGGCGCGCGGATCGATCGCGACCGCGGTCCGGAGCGCCCTCGCCAAACCTTTGAAACAGGATTCGGAGATATGATGGCTGTTCTCGCCATATAGGGTCTCGACGTGGAGAGTCACGCCGGCGTTCATCGCGAAGGCGTTGAACCATTCGCGCACCAGCTCGGTGTCGAACTCGCCGATCTTGTCGCGCGGGAACTCGACCTTGAACACCAGCACCGGGCGGCCGGAAATGTCGATCACGACGCGCGACAGCGTCTCGTCCATCGGCATGTGGATCGAGGCGTAGCGGGTGATGCCGGCCATGTTGCCGAGCGCCTGCTTCACGGCCTGCCCGAGCGCGATCCCGACGTCTTCGGTGGTGTGGTGGTAATCGACATGGAGGTCGCCATCCGCCTTCACCGTGATGTCGATGCGCGAATGCCGGGCCAGGAGATCGAGCATATGGTCGAAGAAGCCGATCCCGGTCGAAACCGTGGATACGCCCGCTCCGTCGAGGTTGACCGTCACCTCGATGTCGGTCTCCTTGGTCTTGCGCTTGATGGTTGCCGTGCGCATGAAGATTGAGCTTTCCCGTGCCGAAAACGCCGGTCTTTTAACAGGCTGATGTCACCTTCGCTACTGCGGGATGACCCCGAAATGACCCAACTTCAGGCCATGGTGACCGGAAATCCTTGCTGGTCTAATTCTGACGCGTTTTCTTCACGCGAACCGGTGCCCACTTCGCTCGAAAACGCTCTGGTTTGGCCCCGATTGTAACCCCCTGCCCGACCGCCTAAATCTGCCCGGAAGAGAGGTAACCTATGCAAGCATCCCAAAATGAGCTGCCGGTCTGGCATGGCACCACGATCTGCACGGTCCGCAAGGGCGGCAAGGTGGTGATCGGCGGCGACGGGCAGGTCTCGATCGGCCAGACCGTGATCAAGGCCAACGCCAAGAAGGTCCGCCGGATCGGCAAGGGTGACGTGATCGGCGGCTTTGCCGGCGCCACCGCCGACGCCTTCACCCTGTTCGAACGGCTGGAAAGCAAGCTGGAGCAATATCCGGGGCAGCTGACCCGGGCGGCCGTCGAGCTCGCCAAGGACTGGCGGACCGACCGCTATCTGCGCCGGCTGGAGGCCATGATGATCGTGGCCGACAAGGACGTCTCCCTGGTGCTGACCGGCACCGGCGACGTGCTGGAGCCCGAATCCGGGGTGATGGCGATCGGTTCCGGCGGCAATTATGCCCTCGCCGCGGCCCGCGCGCTGGTCGATACCGACAAGGACGCCGAGACCATCGTCCGGCGTGCGCTGGATATCGCCGCCGACATCTGCGTCTACACCAACCGGAACGTGACGATCGAGACGATCGGCGGCTGAGCATGGCCGGCTCCTACCATTTCCGGCCGATGACGCCGGCTGACCTGGCGCAGATCCGGCGGTGGCTGGCGCTGCCGCATGTCCAGGAGTGGTGGGGCGATCCGGCCGAGCAATATGCGCTGGTCAGCGGCGACCTCGACGAGCCGGCGATGGACCAGTTCATCGTCGCAACCGATGCGTCCGATTTGGGCTACATCCAGTGCTACGATCTGACGGCGTGGAATTCCGGCTTCGGCGACCAGCCGGTGGGCACCCGCGGCATCGACCTCTTCATCGGCGCGCCCGACATGATCGCGCGCGGCCATGGCTCGGCACTGATCCGCGCCTTTGCCGATGATCGGCTGGCGCAAGGTGCGCCGCGCATCGTTACCGATCCCGATCCGGCCAACGCGCGGGCGGTGCGCGCCTATGCGAAAGCGGGCTTTCAGAAGGCCGGAAGGGTCGATACGCCTGACGGGCCGGCGCTGCTGATGGTCCGCGACGCATGACGCTCGCGCCCAAGCCCGCGATTGGCATTTCAGCATGGCAATGGCTCGCGATGGCCGTCGCGCTGCTCGCACTGCAGGCGGCACTGCTCTATGCGATGGGCCGGTTGCCGATCTGCGCCTGCGGCTATGTCAAGCTCTGGCACGGCACGGTTCAGAGCTCGGAGAATTCGCAGCACATCGCCGATTGGTACACGCTGTCGCACATCGTGCATGGCCTGCTGTTCTATGGGCTGACCTTCCTCGTGCTGCCGCGGCTTTCCTGGCCGGGGCGGCTGATTGTCGCGATGCTGATCGAGGGCAGCTGGGAGCTCGTCGAAAACTCCAACTGGATCATCGAGCGCTACCGCGCCGGCACGATCTCGCTGGACTATTACGGCGACACCATCGTCAATTCGGTGTCGGACACGCTCGCGATGGTTCTCGGCTTCCTGCTGGCGCGCAAGCTGCCGATCGCCGCAACAGTGGCACTCGGAGTTTTGTTCGAAATCGTGATGCTGCTCCACATTCGCGACAATCTGACCCTGAACATCATCATGCTGATCCACCCGTTCGAGGCGATCAGGCAGTGGCAGGCCGGGCCGCCCCTTCTATAGACTGCCGCTTGCCGAGACCGCCATTTCAACCTAGCTAAAGCCAATGACTCACTTCTCCCCCCGCGAAATCGTTTCTGAACTTGATCGCTTCATCGTCGGCCAGACCGACGCCAAGCGCGCGGTGTCGATCGCGCTGCGCAACCGCTGGCGGCGGCTGCAGCTGGCCGGTTCCCTGCGCGAGGAGGTTCTGCCCAAGAACATCCTGATGATCGGGCCGACCGGCGTCGGCAAGACCGAGATCGCGCGGCGGCTGGCCAAGCTCGCCGGCGCGCCGTTCCTCAAGGTCGAGGCGACGAAATTCACCGAGGTCGGCTATGTCGGCCGCGACGTCGAGCAGATCGTCCGCGACCTCGTCGAGGTCGCGATCGCGCAGACCCGCGAACGCAAGCGCAAGGACGTCCAGGCCCGCGCCCAGCTCGCCGCCGAGGAGCGCGTGCTGGATGCGCTGGTGGGCCCGGGATCGAGCCCGGCGACGCGCGAATCGTTCCGCAAGAAGCTGCGCGCCGGCGAGCTCAACGACAAGGAGATCGAGATCGAGACGCAGTCGGGCGGCAGCGGCATGCCGATGTTCGAGATCCCCGGCATGCCCGGCGCCCAGATGGGCGCGATCTCGCTCGGCGACATCTTCGGCAAGATGGGCGGACGCAGCAAGACCCGCCGCCTGACCGTGGAAGGCTCGCACGAGATCCTCGTCAACGAGGAATCCGACAAGCTGCTCGACACCGACCAGCTGGTGCAGGAGGCGATCAACGCGGTCGAGAACAACGGCATCGTGTTCCTCGACGAGATCGACAAGATCTGCGTGCGCGAGAACCGCGCCGGCGGCGATGTCTCCCGCGAGGGCGTGCAGCGCGACCTGCTGCCGCTGATCGAAGGCACCACGGTCTCGACCAAGCACGGCGCAGTCAAGACCGACCACATCCTGTTCATCGCCTCCGGCGCCTTCCACATCGCCAAGCCGTCGGACTTGCTGCCGGAGCTGCAGGGCCGCCTGCCGATCCGCGTCGAGCTGCAGGCGCTGACCCGCGACGACATGCGCCGGATCCTGACCGAGCCGGAAGCGTCGCTGATCAAGCAATATGTCGCGCTGATGAAGACCGAGGGCGTCACGCTCGACATCACCGACAACGCGATCGACGCGCTGGCCGACGTCGCGGTCGCGGTCAATTCCACGGTCGAGAACATCGGCGCGCGGCGGTTGCAGACCGTGATGGAGCGGGTGCTCGACGAAATCTCCTTCACCGCCCCCGATCGCCACGGCGAGACCATCCAGGTCGACGCCGACTACGTGACCAAGCATGTCGGCGACCTCGCCAAGAACGCCGATCTGAGCCGGTTTATTTTGTAGGCGGCCCCGCTAAGATCGTCGTCCCTGCGAAAGCAGGGACCCATAACCACCGGCACCCGTCGTTGAAGCAAGCTGCAGCACCAGTCCCTGTCAAACGCGGACCTGTGGTTATGGGTCCCGGCTCGCGCGGAGTTTATCATCGGGCGGCGCTTCGCGCCGACCCGGTGGCTTGGCCGGGACGACGATGAGTTTGAAGCAAGGATGGTGGCAAAACCCCTGGCGCTTGATGCTGGCCGTCAACGCGGCCGTGCTGGTCGGGGTGTTCCTGCACAAGATCGCGCTGCCGCCATTCGTCCCCTACATCCACTTGCTGGTCGACTATCACTACGGCTTCACCAAGCGCGCGCTGGTCGGCGCGATCGTGTCGCTGTTCACCGACAAGGTGCCGGTGTGGCTGGTGTTCGCGCTGGCCGGCGCGATCTGGCTGCTGACACTCGCCCTGTTCGTCAAGCTGTTCCGCCGCACCTTCGGCTTCGACGGTGCGCATTGGCCGCTGTTCGTCTTCATGGCGGGATCGCCGTTCTTCCTGAAGAACTTCATGCACACGCTCGGCCATTTCGACATCTATGGCTGTGCATTGGCCATCGTGCTGCTGCTGATCCCGGCGCGCTCGGTCATGTACGTGATGATCGCAGCAACGTTCTCGATCGTGCTGATCCTGATCCACCACATCTTCGTCCTGATGTACGTGCCGACGATCGCCGCGATCGTGGTGACGCGCTTCTACCTCGTGCAGGCCGCCACGCCGCGAAACATCGCCATCGGGCTGGTCGCGCTCGCGGCGGTCGGCATCCTGTTCCTGGTCACGCAATTCGCCGGCACGGTCGACGTGCCCTATGACGAATTCCTCCGCCACCTGCAAAGCCGGATGGCCGATCCGTCACGCACCGACCTGCTTCAGTTCGGCTACATCTGGTACCAGCCGCTGTCGAAGGAGTTCGCCGACACCTGGGCGCGGATGCCCTCGAACATCCTGGGCGTGCCGGTGTTTGCGCTCTTGATCTGGTTGCACACGCCGCTGTGGCGCTATTTCGCGCGGCTGATCGGCGCGCTCGCGAATGAGATGCATCGCCGGATCGTGTTCGCCGCGCTCGTTGTGATCAGCGCCGGCTATCTCGTGATGTTCGTGACCGTGTTCGACTATTCGCGCTGGATCTCGAACTGGGCGGTCTGCATGTTCCTGATGCTGCACGCTGTGAAGATGCTGCCGGCGTCGAAGGACGTGCCGCCGATCCCATCCGACGATCGCAGAACAACGGTCCTCGGCTGGATCGTCACGCTGATCCCGCGCGTCGGGATCGTCAGACCCTTTTAGACTCAGCGCGCGCGCCGCACGCGCACATAGAGCGCGCCCTCGCCGCCATGGCCGATATGCGCTTCCTCGAAGCCGACCACCAGCGAGCGGAATTCCGGCAGGCTGAGCCATTCCGGCACCTGGCGGCGCAACACGCCGCGTTCAGACTCCAGCCCGCCGACCTTGCCCTTGCCGGTGATGACGAGCACGAAGGTGAGCCCGTCTGAATGCGCGCGCTGCAGGAAGGCAAACAGCACGCGATGCGCACGCATCTGGGTCATGCCGTGCAGATCGAGCCGCGCATCGATCTCCTGCCGGCCGCGCGACAATTTTGCGCGGTCGCGGCGGCCGATCGGCGCCAGCGGCGGCACCTGCGGTCGCAGCGCCGGCGCAGCCTTGACCGATGTGACCGGCTTGACCGGGATAGGCTTTGCAGTGGCGTGATGAATAGCCGGGTCAGGCGGGGCGGCATGCGGCTTCGCAACGGCCGCTCGCTTGCGCAGCGGCTTGACCTGCTTCGCGACGCTTTCCCAGAGCGCACGCTCCTCCTCGCTCAGCGCACGCTTGCGCCGCGACGGAGCGGACAGGTCGGGGATCGGCGCGGGTCGTTTCATTGCTCGCGGTGATGGCGATAGCGCCGGAAGCGCCGCTTCTCCGGTTGCGGAATGTCGGGCCGGGCGACCGGCAACGGCACCGGTTCTGCCACAGGCGCGGCCTGCGCGACAGGGGTCGATGCCGTTGCAGCAGCGGGCGCGGCATCCTTGTTCGCAGCCGGGTTCTTGGCGGCTCCATTGCCGGCGTCTTTTGTCTCGGCGTTTGCCCCGGCTTTCGCAACGGTCCCCGTCGGCACATCGGCAGGCTTCGCCGCCGGTTTATCCTTCTGCGGATCGGTCTGCGGAAACAGCTTCGCGATCCTGGCCGAGGGCCGCTCCTCCGGAACAGGCAGCTTGTGTCCGCGCGCGACGGGGTCGAGCCCCTTCGGCACCAGCATCACGAACTGCATGTTGTGCCGCAGCCGGCCCGAGACCTTTCCGGCGTCGGCGCCGGCGCCGAAATAGAGATCGGCGCGCGCCGGGCCGACGATCGCAGAGCCGGTGTCCTGCGCGATCATCAGCCGGTGGAACGGCGTCTTGGACTGCTCGGATTCGATCGGCAACTGGCCCGCGATGAAGAACGGCGTGCCATAGACGTGCAGCGCCTTGTCGACCGCGATCGAGCGGCCCGGCGTCAGCGGCACGCCCTGTGCGCCGACGGCTTCGTCCTTGTCGGACAGCGGCACCTCGCGGAAGAACACGTAGGCACGGTTCTGCCGCCGCACCTCGTTGGCGCCCTCGGGGTTCTGCTCCATCCATTCCCTGATCTTCTGCATCGACATCTGGTCCCTCGGAATGATGCCGCGGTCGATCAGGACGCGTCCGACCGCCGTATAGGGATAGCCATTATGCGCGTCGTAATTGATGCGCAGCGTGGTGCCGTCCTCGAGCTTGATCCGGGCCGAGCCCTGGATCTGGGCGAACAAAAGATCGGTCTGGCTCTTCAGCCAGCAGATCTCGAGCCCGCGGCCGGCGATCGCGCCGTCCTCGATCTGGGCGCGGTCGTAATAGGGCACGAGCTTGCGCCGGCCGATCTTGCGATAGACAGGGCCGCTGTTCGGCAGGCCGACCGACGCTTGCGTCTTGCCGCGCACGAACAGGTTGGACGGCCGGCGATAGACCGGAACGTTGTAGACGTCGGTCTGCGTCTTCGAGCCGTCGAGCACCGGCTCGTAATAGCCGGTGACGAAACCGGCATCCTCGCCGAGCCGCGAGATGCGCAGCGGCACGAAATTCTGCTCGAAGAATTGCTTCGCCTTGCTGCCGTCGGCGAGATCGAGCCCCTTGGCGATCCGGCACGGATCGCGCAGCGAGCTGCCGAGCGCCTTCGAATCCGCGGGCGCCCCCTGCTGGGCCGCGATCGGCTTGCAGCTGGTGCGGAACGCCTTGTAGGCGGCGAGATGATCGTCGTCGTTCCAGCCGGCGACGTTGGCCCAGGTCAGCGGCTCATACTGGCTGCCGCTGACCTGCAGCGGCAATTCCAGGTTGGGATAGGGAATCGGGTGGGACTGCTCGTGCCGCGGCGGAGGATGCCGGCTCGACCGGTAGCGCGCGGCAATCGCCGCGGTGGAACACAGCACCGCGAGCGCGCAGCACGCGACCGCGAGGCGCCCGTAGCTGAGATGTTTAGTGAGCGCTTCCAGTGCCAACCAGCTTCCAGTTCGGATCGCGGGAAGTCGAGTCGCGGGCGAATGTCCAGATGTCGGTGATGTCGGCGACCTTGTCCGGGCTGCCGTCGACGATGGTGCCGGACTTGTCGCGCGTCACCGAGATCATCTGCGACACGAAGCGGACGGTCAGCTGGGTCGAGCGATCGCGCGTCTCCGCGCTGACGATCTCGGCCTTGTCGATCGAAACGAAGCGCGTCTCGGTCTTCTGCTCGTGCTTCTCGCGATCCTTGATCGCGGCCTCGAAGCTCTCATAGACCTCCGTCGACAGCAGGTCGCGCAGCGCACGGCGGTCGCCATTGGCGAAGGCCAGCACGATCATTTCATAGGCCGAGCGGGCGCCTGAGAGGAAATGCCGCGGATCGAACGAGGAATCCTGGGCGGCCACGGCGTCGAGACCCTGCGCCAGCGACGTGCCGGGCTCGGCGATGCCCTTCCAGCGTTCCGCAGGCTCGACCGGCTCGGCGGGCGCGGCCGGAGCCGGCTGGTCGATCACCGATCCCGGGATCGGGACCACGTTGTTGTCCTGGCCGCGCTGCAGGACGTTGGGTGCTGCACGATCATACGGCGGCCGCTCGCTTCCCGTGCGCTGTCCGAGAACGCTGCGCAGGCGCAGGAAGATAAACACGGCCAGCGCCAGGAAGATGATGGTGTAGATATCCACGTCGAGTTCGCTTTCTGGTCTCTGCCGGCAACTGGCCGGACATCAAAGCGTTCCCGGTCGGGAACGGCAGAGATTACATCACCGATTGAGTCCGCAGCATGTAGGCACGAAACTATGCCCGGCCAATGGCGCTTTTTGGCACGGGCAAGTGTAGCGCGTTTTGACCCCGGGGGGAAACCCGTTCCTTCCCGGAAATCGCGCATCTTCAATAATTTAGGAAGACGTTAAGAGATTGGGCGGAGTTGCGCTCGCAAGCCCCTTGCCGGCCATTTGGTCGCAAGGCCCCGGGACGCGCCCGCTCGTCGTCCTTGTGGACCGAGCCGGGCCTATGATAGCCACTCGCCGGCATCGGCATTCCAAACACCTTAAACGCGTGCCGTCGGACATTCTGTCCCGAGCGCCGCTCCAGGAGACATTTCATGACCAATGGCAACGGCGCCCCCCTCGACCAGGCCGCTCCCCAGCTCAACGTGCTGGCGCAGTACACCAAGGATCTGTCGTTCGAGAACCCGAATGCGCCGGCCTCGCTCGGCCCGCAGCAGCAGCAGCCGGCGATCAACATCCAGATCAACGTCTCGGCCAACAACCTGTCGGACAATGAGTACGAGGTGATCCTCTCGATCGAGGGCAAGGCCGAGACGGCTGGCAAGGTGATGTTCAGCTTCGATCTTGCCTACGCCGGCGTGTTCCGGATCGTGAACGTGCCGCAGGAGAACCTGCACCCGCTGGTCATGATCGAGTGCCCGCGGCTCTTGTTCCCGTTCGCGCGCGAGATCGTCGCGACCTCGGTGCGCGACGGCGGCTTCCCGCCCTTGCTGCTCGACCCGGTCGATTTCGTCGGTCTGTACCGCCAGAACATGGAGCGGCAGGCCGCCGCCCAGGCCGCCTCGGGCGTCAAGCCGAGCTGATCCGGGTACCGTCATTGCGAGCGAAGCGAAGCAATCCATCGCGCCACGAGCGCAGAGATGGATTGCTTCGTCGCTTCCGCTCCTCGCAATGACGACGGGGCGAAGCGCCACAGCCTCAAGATATAACCGAAGATATCAAGCCGCCGGGGCTTCAGCAGGCGCTGGCGGCGGCAGATAATCGTTCCAGATCGGCTTGTCGCCGAGCGTGGCGACGAAGGCCCTGTGGGCTTCGCGATCCGCGTCGCTGACCCGCGCGAAGAGCGGCGTCTCACGCTGCCGCCGCGGCATATCGCTATGGCTGCCCGCACGCGCATCCGAGCTTTCCGACGCCAGGATGAGCTGCGACTGCCGCGCGCCGATCAGGTCGATATAGACCTCGGCCAGCAGCTCGGCGTCGAGCAAGGCGCCGTGCTTGGTGCGGCGGGAATTGTCGATCTGATAGCGCGAGCAGAGATCGTCGAGCCGGTTCGACACACCGGGATGCTTGCGTCGCGCCAGCAGCAGCGTATCGACCAGCCGGTCCTTCGGGATCGCCTTCCGCTTGATGCGGTCGAGCTCGGCATTGATGAAGCTGATGTCGAACGAGGCGTTGTGGATCACCAGCGGCGTGTCGCCGATGAAGGCCAGGAACTCGTCGACCACTTCAGTGAACAGCGGCTTGGAGGCCAGGAACTCGGTCGACAGCCCGTGCACGTTGAACGCTTCCGCCGGCATGTCGCGTTCCGGATTGATGTAGACGTGGTAGGTCTGCCCCGTCGGCATGCGGTTGAAGATCTCGACGCAGCCGATCTCAACCAGCCGGTCGCCGCGCAGCGGATCGAGGCCAGTGGTTTCGGTATCGAGAACGATTTCGCGCATGACGTGGGGATATCCGGAAGGCTGCGCGAATCAGGCGCGCCGCATCGGCATCTTAACAACCTCGGCCAGAATGTCGCGGATGCGCGCCCGCACCGGATCAAGTCCGTGCGAGGTATCCACTATGAAATCCGCACGTTTGCGCTTCTCGGCGTCGGGCATCTGCTTGGCGATGATGGCATCCAGCTTGGCGGCATCCATGGTGCCGCGCGCCAGCACGCGCTCGCGCTGCAGTTCCGGCGAGGTGGTGACCACGACGACAGCATCGACCCGCTTCTCGCCGCCGGTCTCGAACAGCAAAGGTATGTCGACGACGACGATCGGGTTGCCTGCGGCTTCCGCGTCGGCAAAGAATTTCTGGCGCGATGCACCGAGCATCGGATGCACGATCTGCTCGAGCTGCTTCATCGCCGCCGCATCGTGCACCACGCGTGCCGACAGCTTTGCACGATCGACCTTGCCGTCCGTGGTGGTGCCGGGAAACGCGGCCTCGATCGCCGGTGCCGCTTCGCCTTCGTAGAGCTGATGCACGGCCGCATCGGCGTCGTACACCGGCACGCCGGCCTCCATGAACAATTTGGCCGTGGTGGATTTCCCCATCCCGATCGAGCCGGTCAGTCCCAGAATCAGCATCGCATCAACATCGGTTCAGTATCTCTCCGTCGCGCCTCAACATTACACCGCGAGCAGCTTCTCACCACGCAGGAACGCCAGCAGCGACAATAGCGGCAGGCCGAGGATGGTGAAATGGTCGCCTTCGATCCGCTCGAACAGATGCACGCCGAGGCCTTCGAGCTGGTAGGCGCCGACGCTGGTCGTCACCGCCGTCCCGGCCTGGTCGAGATAGGCCTCGATCTCGCCGGCGGCGAGCCGCCGCATGGTCATGCCGGCCACGCTCACATCGTCGAACAGGGTTTTGCCATCGCGGGCAACCGCGACGGCGGAATGCAATTCATGGGTCTCCCCGGCGAGCCGGCCGAGCTGCTCGGCAGCCTGCACGCGGCCGGCGGGCTTGCTGAACATGAGCTGCCCCAGCGCCAGCGTCTGATCGGCACCGATGACATATTGACCCGGCTTCTGCCTGGAGACGAACAGCGCCTTCTCGCGCGCCAGCAGCGAAGCGATCTCGCCGGGCGCCGCAAGCCCGGAATTTTTCTGCACTGCGCGTTCATCGATATCGGCCGGCAGCGCCTCGAACTCGAGACCAGCATTCTCCAGCAGCATTTTTCGCGCACGGCTTTGCGACGCAAGGATCAGCTTCTGTGGGCCGCGCCAGATACTCATGATGTGGCGATCACTCCGGCGGCCGCGCGCGCTGGCGGTCATTGTAGAGCTTCATGATCGCGGCCGCGGTCTCCTCGATCGAGCGACGCGTCACGTCGAGCAGCGCCCAGTTGAATTTCGCGCTCAGTCGTCGCGCAAACGCGACCTCGTCGGCCACCGCCTGCTTGTCGATATAGGTGTCGTTGTCGCGGTCGCCCATCGTCAGCAGGCGGTTTTGCCGGACCTGGATCAAGCGCTCGGGCGTCGCATGCAGGCTGACCACCAGGGGCTTCTTCAGGGTCTCGAGCTGGTGCGGCAGCGGAATGCCCGGCACCAGCGGCACGTTTGCGGTGCGGATGCCGCGGTTGGCGAGATAGATCGAGGTCGGCGTCTTCGAGGTGCGGGACACCCCGACCAGCACGACGTCGGCCTCCTCGAGGCCTTCGACATGCTGACCGTCGTCATGGATCATCGTGTAGTTCAGCGCGTCGATCCGGCTGAAATATTCCGCGTTGAGCACATGCTGCGCGCCGACGCGGCCGGTCGTCGCGGCACCCAGATACGCCTCGAACAATTGCATGACCGGCCCGATGATCGACAGGCTCGGAACGTTGATCTCCTTGCACTTGCCCTCGAGCCGGCCGACCAGATCCTTCTCCAGCAGCGTGAACAGCACGATGCCGGGTGATTCCTCGATCTCGTCGAGCACGCGATCGAGCTGCTTCTGGCTGCGCACCAGCGGATAGACATGCTCGACCGCGGTCACGTTGGCGTATTGCGCGGCGACCGCGCGCGCCACGGTGATCAGCGTCTCGCCGGTCGAATCAGACACCAGATGCAGGTGGAAGTAATTGGAAGTCGTCGGCACCAGAGCCCCTGTCTATCCTGTGAATCCCTGTGGAGGTCGAGGAGAAGAATCCGGGTCCGCCGCCCGGCCCGTGAATATCTCATCCGTTTCTTCACAGCACCTCGCGAAAGGATAAGTCGACGTCACCGGCAGGATGATAGTGAACCGGTGTGGATTTGTCTCTTCATAAGCTGGCCACAGAGCTGCGCAACCAATTGAGTCCCGCGACAGATTCCGGATATCCGCCCCTGCCCGCCAAAATGTTGAGGGATGTGAACAAGCCGGCAAGAACCGCTGGACCGGCTTGCATGAGTCAAATTCACCGCCATTAAGACTCAAACCTTAGATTCTAAAATTAATTAGGTTTAGGAGAGCCGTGTGTGCGGATATGTATCCGTCCCTCGCTTGCGAAGCTTTGCTCGCAAGGCTGAGCCCGCCCGAGTTGTTCCCTGACGAGCTGTTCCCAGAAAGGCATCGCTGCGATGTTGTATGACTGGATCAAGGCGCTGCACATCATTGCCGTCATCTCCTGGATGGCAGGCATGCTCTATCTGCCGCGGCTGTTCGTCTACCATTGCGAGGCCGAGGCCGGCTCGAAGCAGTCCGAGACCTTCAAGGTCATGGAGCGGCGGCTTTTGAAGGCGATCATCAACCCTGCGATGATCGTGACCTGGCTCGCCGGGCTTTATCTGGTCTGGGCCGGACACTGGTACCTATCGGGCTGGTTTCACGTCAAATTCATGCTTGTGCTGATCATGTCGGGTATCCACGGCTTTTTGTCCCGCTGCGTGAAAGATTTCGCCGCCGACCGGAATCAGCGAACCCAGAAATTCTATCGTATTATCAATGAGGTGCCGACACTCCTGATGATCCTGATCGTGATCATGGTGGTCGTGAAGCCGTTCTAGACAGCGCGATGTCCAGGACGCATGCTTCAGTCCTTCTTGCGAAGGGCGAATCGATTTTCTATATAGGATTTATCCCACCCCACGCAGGCGGATGTGGTCGCGTTCCGGTTCTTTTCGGGCCGGCGCCGCATCAGGTTTGAAAGCCCAAACGGCACTTTCCTGGCTGAGACCTGCGGACCTTCCTTTGGCGTCCGCTTTTTCCATAGCCACCTCGCACCCCTTCCCTACCTACTTCCTCACAGGACGACCCCAATGCGGGAAATCAAACTCCAGGACCTCAAATCGAAAACGCCGGCCGAGCTCGTCTCGTTTGCGGAAGAGAACGGGGTCGAGAATGCCAGCACCATGCGCAAGCAGGAGCTGATGTTCGCTATTCTCAAGCAGCTCGCGATCGCCGAGACAGACATTATCGGTGAAGGCGTTGTCGAGGTGCTGTCCGACGGCTTCGGCTTCCTTCGTTCGCCCGATGCGAACTACCTGCCCGGCCCCGACGACATCTACGTTTCGCCGTCGCAGATCCGCCGTTTCGGCCTGCGCACCGGCGATACGATCGAAGGCCATATTCGCAGCCCGAAGGAAGGCGAACGCTATTTCGCGCTGCTGAAGGTCAACACGCTCAATTTCGAAGACCCGGAAAAGTCGAAGCACAAGGTCAATTTCGACAACCTCACGCCGCTGTTTCCCAATCAGCGTTTCCGCATGGAGCTCGAGGATTCCACCAAGAAGGACCTTTCCGCCCGCGTGATCGATATCGTCGCGCCGATCGGCAAGGGCCAGCGCGCACTGATCGTGGCGCCGCCGCGCACCGGCAAGACGGTGCTGATGCAGAACATCGCGCACTCCATCACCGCCAATCATCCCGACTGCTATCTGATCGTGCTGCTGATCGACGAGCGTCCGGAAGAAGTCACCGACATGCAGCGCTCGGTGAAGGGCGAGGTGGTGTCGTCGACCTTCGACGAACCCGCCGTGCGCCACGTCCAGGTCGCCGAGATGGTGATCGAGAAGGCCAAGCGCCTCGTCGAGCATGGCCGCGACGTCGTGATCCTGCTCGATTCGATCACCCGCCTCGGCCGCGCCTACAACACCGTCGTGCCGTCATCCGGCAAGGTGCTGACCGGCGGTGTCGACGCCAACGCGTTGCAGCGCCCGAAGCGGTTCTTCGGCGCCGCGCGCAACATCGAGGAGGGCGGTTCGCTGACCATCATCGCGACCGCGCTGGTCGATACCGGCAGCCGCATGGACGAAGTCATCTTCGAAGAGTTCAAGGGCACCGGTAACTCCGAACTGATCCTCGACCGCAAGGTCTCGGACAAGCGGACCTTCCCGGCGATCGATATTGCCCGCTCCGGCACCCGCAAGGAGGAGCTGATCACAGATCCGCAGGTGCTGAAGAAGATGTACGTGCTGCGCCGCATCCTCAATCCGATGGGCACCATGGACGCGATCGACTTCCTGCTCGACAAGCTCCGGAACACGAAGAGCAACTCGGAATTCTTCGATTCGATGAACACCTGAGGTCACAGCCGAAGAGAGCCGAAGAGAACAGGGCGCTCCGCACAAGCGGGGCGCCTTTTTCATGCTGCGGGTTTGCTGCAGCGGAGCGCAGCATCAGGCGAGCCGGTTTGGTTCGCTGAATATTCACATAACTATCTGATATAGTTTATGTTTATATCCTATAGCGGTGTCCAAGGCCGACATTTGCGCAGCAAAATTGCCGCGAGGATGCCGCACTGAAATCCGACATGCTGCATCGCAGCATATTGCGGTGCTGCCTGCGAAACCGAAGCGGCATTGCGTTTGCCGATTTGCTGGAGGAAATAGGCGATGCATCCGCGCGATCAGACCATCTTCGCATTGTCCTCCGGACGGCCACCGAGCGCGATCGCCATTGTCAGGCTGTCTGGTCCAATGGCCGAATCGGTCATTGGAGGATTGGCGGGCAAAACGCCGCCGCCGCGGATGGCGACCCGGGCGCTGCTACGCGATTCGAAAAGCCAGCCGATCGACGACGCGGTCGTGCTCTGGTTCCCTGGTCCGGCGAGTGCGACCGGCGAGGACGTCGCCGAATTTCATGTCCATGGCGGGCGCGCGGTTTTGTCGGCCGTGTTCGACGCCATCGCGGCATTCGACAATGTGCGGCCGGCCGAGCCCGGCGAGTTCACCCGGCGGGCATTCGAGAACGGCAAGCTCGACCTGACCGAGGCCGAAGGTCTCGACGACCTGATCCACGCCGATACGGATCGCCAGCGGCGTCAGGCGCTGCGCCAGTTGAAGGGGCTGCTCGGCGATCGTGCGCGTGACTGGCGCGAGCGGATCATCTCGGCGTCGGCGCTGCTCGAGGCCGGCATCGATTTCTCCGACGAGGGCGATGTGCCGGCGGAACTGATCGCGCCGGCGCTCGAGCGGATTCGGGCGCTGCATGACGAGATCAAGGACGTGCTTGCGGGGCAGGGCCAAGGTGAACGGCTGCGCGACGGTCTGGTGGTCGCGATCGCCGGTCCGCCGAATGTCGGCAAATCGACCCTGATCAATCAGCTGGCCAAGCGCGAGGTCGCGATCGTCTCGCCGCATGCCGGCACCACCCGCGACGTGATCGAGGTGCAGCTCGACCTCGACGGTTATCCCGTTACGGTCATCGACACCGCCGGGATCCGCGAGACCAGCGACCCTGTGGAGCAGGAGGGTGTTCGTCGCGCCCGGGCCCGTGCCGCTGAGGCCGACCTCGTGCTCTGGCTGGCCGACAATGGCAACGCAAAGGCCGGCCATAGCGGCGGGGTGCCGACCTGGCTGGTGCGAAACAAGATCGACCTTGTCCGGACCTTGCCGGGTGAGGGAGGCAGCCAGCCCGAATTCAGGATCTCGGCCGCCCGCGGCGATGGCCTCTCAGAGCTGATTGCCGCACTGGTCGGTTTCGCCCATGACTATTTTGGAACCAGCGAAGGCGGTTTGATCAGCCGGACCCGGCAGCGCCAGTTGCTCCAGGAGACCGTTGAATCGCTCCAACGCTGCATCGATGTGGTCGGGCAGGGCGAGGAGCTGGCGGCCGAGGAGCTCCGCCGGGCCGCCACTTCACTCGGCCGTCTGCTCGGCCGGGTCGATGTCGAGGACATCCTGGATGTCATCTTCCGCGAGTTCTGCGTCGGGAAGTAGATGAGACCGGAGCTGTTTCACGTGAAACATGGTTTCTGGTTGGTTAAGGCCCCCGCTCGTTTCACGTGAAACAATTGGCGCCGCACGATCGCGCTGTTTCACGTGAAACAATCTCGCCCGTCATTGCGAGCCCACCCAAGCAATCCATATTTCGCTGGGACGATCCGGTCTCAGACTGGCCAGCTCAACTTCGTTCTTCCGGCTTTCATCACTCCACGATAGAAGTCCCGCCATGACTTCCAGGGCAGACTCATTTGACGTCATCGTCATCGGCGGCGGCCATGCCGGCTGCGAAGCCGCGAGCGCTTCTGCGCGGATGGGCGCCAAGACGGCCTTGGTGACTCATCGTTTTGCGACCATCGGTGCGATGTCCTGCAATCCCGCCATCGGCGGGCTTGGCAAGGGCCATCTGGTCCGCGAGGTCGACGCCCTGGACGGCCTGATGGGCCGGGTCGCCGACGCCGGCGGCATCCAGTTTCGCATGCTCAATCGGCGCAAGGGTCCGGCGGTCCGCGGGCCCCGGGCGCAGGCCGACCGCAAGCTCTATGCGGCCGCGATGCAGGCCGCGATCACCGAGACCGCGAACCTCAGCGTCATCGAAGGCGAGGCGGATGAGCTGATCGTCGTTGATGGGCGCGTGACCGGCATTCGGCTGGGCGACGGCCGCCAGCTTTCGGCGGGCGCCGTCGTCATCACGACCGGGACCTTTCTGCGTGGTCTGATTCATCTCGGTGAGAAGAACTGGCCGGCGGGCCGGGTCGGCGAGGCGCCGGCCATGGGCCTGTCTGCCTCATTCGAGCGGGCAGGCTTTGTGCTTGGCCGGCTCAAGACCGGGACCCCGCCACGCCTCGACGGCACCACTATCGACTGGTCGGCGGTCGAAATGCAGCCCGGAGACGATCCGCCGGAGCCGTTTTCGGTCATGACCGACCGGATTACGACCCCACAGATCCAGTGCGGCATCACCCGGACCACGCCGGCGACCCATGAGGTGATCCGGGCCAATGTGCATCGCTCGCCGATGTATTCCGGCCAGATCAAGAGCTCCGGACCGCGCTATTGTCCCTCGATCGAGGACAAGATCGTCCGCTTTGGCGATCGCGACGGGCATCAGATCTTCCTGGAGCCGGAAGGGCTCGACGACAGCACGGTCTATCCGAACGGCATCTCGACCTCGCTGCCGGAAGAGGTCCAGCTCGCGATCCTCGCCAGCATTCCCGGCCTCGAGCGGGTGAAGATGGTCCGGCCGGGCTATGCCATCGAATACGACCATGTCGATCCGCGCGAGCTCGATCCGACGCTCGAGACCAAGCGTCTGCGCGGGCTTTTCCTGGCAGGTCAGATCAACGGCACCACGGGTTACGAAGAGGCGGCGGGGCAGGGCATCGTTGCTGGCCTCAATGCCGCTCTGGCTGCCGGCGGCACCGAGCCGGTCGTGTTCGACCGCGCTGACGGCTATCTCGGCGTGATGATCGACGACCTCGTGACCCGCGGGATCACCGAGCCCTATCGGATGTTCACCTCGCGCGCCGAGTACCGGCTGACGCTGCGGGCTGATAATGCCGACCAGCGGCTGACCGACAAGGGCATAGCGCTCGGATGCGTCGGGACGGCTCGTGCGGAACGTCATCGGACCAAGATGGCGGCGCTGGATGCGGCCAAGACCTTGGCGAAGTCGCTTGCGATCACGCCGAATGAGGCCGCCAAGCACGGGCTCGCGCTCAATCGCGACGGTAATCGCCGATCCGCCTTTGAATTGCTGGCCTATCCCGAGATCGAATGGCCGGCGGTCCAGGCAATCTGGCCGGAGCTGTCGGCCATTGACCCCGCGATCGCGGTGCATCTCGAGATCGACGCCAAATACGATGTCTATCTGAAGCGCCAGACCGCCGACGTCGACGCCTTCCGGCGCGACGAGGGCCTGGTCCTGACCGATGTCGACTATGCCGACGTGCCCGGTCTCTCGAACGAGGCGCGTGTCAAGCTGCAGAAGGCGCAGCCGCGGACGGTCGGGCAGGCGGGCCGGATCGATGGCATGACGCCGGCGGCGTTGGGAATTCTGGCCGCCTATCTGCGGCGCGAGGCGCGGCGGAAATCGGCCAAGGCCACCGCCTGACGTTTCACGTGAAACGGCGGCCGCGTCATTGCGAGGAGCGGAAGCGACGAAGCAATCCATCGCTTCCGCAGGTGGCACTATGGATTGCTTCGCTTCGCTCGCAATGACGAGCTCGACCGGCATTCCAGAGAATGGCTCCAGCTCCACAATCCGCCGAACTCAGCGTCTCACTCAAGGACAAGGCCGCGGCCCTCGCCCTCACCCCTGTTTCACGTGAAACAGAGGCGCGGCTCGATCGCTACATCGCCCTCCTCCTCGAATGGCAGGCCAAGACCAATCTCGTCGCGCCGTCGACGCTGCCGAATCTCTGGACTCGCCACGTCTCCGATTCGCTGCAGCTCCTCAGCCTCGCGCCGACCGCGAAGTCCTGGGTCGACCTCGGCAGCGGCGGCGGCTTCCCCGGCGTCGTGCTCGCCTGTGCGCTGGCCGAAATCCCCGGGGCACGGATTCATCTGGTTGAGCGAATCGCCAAGAAGGCCGCATTCTTGCGCGAGGCGATCCGCGTGACGGCGTCTCCGGGGACGGTGCATCTGGCTGACATCGGGGATACTGTGGATAGAATCGCGGGGCCGATCGATTGCGTCACCGCGCGGGCGCTGGCTCCGTTACATCAACTCATCGGCTTTGCGGAGCCGTGGGTCAAAAAGGGCGCCAAGGCGCTGTTTTTGAAGGGTCAAGATGTAGAGGCCGAATTGACCGAGGCCACTAAATATTGGAATATTGGGCCAAAGCTACACTCCAGCCGGACCGGCGGACAGGGCTGGATCGTCGAACTCGGGTCAATCGAGCGGCGCTAGGGGACTCCGCACGAGCAAATGGTATTTTGGTATGACTGTGATGGACGAGGTTTATCAAGAGGATAGGACGTCCCAGCCGCCCGGCCAGCCGCGTATCCTGTCGCTCGCCAACCAGAAGGGCGGCGTCGGCAAGACCACCACAGCGATCAATCTTGGCACCGCACTCGCTGCGATTGGCGAGCGCGTCCTGATCGTCGATCTCGATCCGCAGGGCAACGCCTCGACCGGGCTCGGCATCGATCGCCGCAGCCGCAACTGCTCGACCTACGACGTGCTGATCGGCGAAGCGCCGCTGCGCGATGCGGTGGTCGCGACCGCGGTGCCGCGGCTGCACATCGCAGCCTCCACCATGGACCTCTCCGGCCTCGAGCTCGAGCTCGGCACCACGCCGGGCCGCGCCTTCCGGCTGCGCGATGCGATCGCCGGGCTGAACAACAATGTGTCGCCGGAAGCCGACTACACCTACGTGCTGATCGACTGCCCGCCCTCGCTCAACCTGCTCACGGTGAATGCGATGGCGGCATCGGACGCGATCCTGGTGCCGCTGCAATGCGAGTTCTTCGCGCTCGAAGGTCTGTCGCAATTGCTGCAGACCGTGGAGCAGGTGCGCTCGACGCTCAATCCGACGCTGTCGATCCACGGCATCGTGCTGACGATGTTCGACTCGCGCAACAACCTCTCCAACCAGGTGGTTGCCGACGTGCGCCAGTTCATGGGCAACAAGGTCTACGAGACCATGATCCCGCGCAATGTGCGCATCTCGGAGGCGCCGTCCTACGGCAAGCCGGTCCTGGTCTACGACCTCAAATGCGCCGGCAGCGATGCGTATCTCAAGCTCGCCACCGAAGTGATCCAGCGCGAGCGCGAGCTGCGCGCGCACTGATGGAAGTGCGTAGGATGGGTGGAGCGAAGCGAACCCCATCGCGGCACTTAACGAGAGTGATGGGTTTCGCCGCGCGCGGCCCATCCTGCGATTCTGAAATTCAAGTCTGGAGTACTGCGCGTGAATCCAAGGGAGCTCGCAACTATGGCCGATGAAGCGCGTTCGCGACTGGGGCGCGGGCTGGCAAGCCTGATCGGAGATGTCGGCGGCGAGGCTGCCGCGCATGTCGAGCGGCCGCGCAACCAGCGCAAGGTGCCGATCGAATTCCTCAAGGCCAACCCGCGCAATCCGCGGCGTACTTTCGCCGATGCCGAGCTCGGCGAGCTCGCCGATTCGATCAAGGCGCGCGGCGTGATCCAGCCGATCGTGGTGCGCGCGATCAAGGGCGCGCAGGATCGCTACGAGATCATCGCCGGCGAGCGCCGCTGGCGCGCCTCGCAACTCGCCGGGCTGCACGAAGTGCCGATCGTGCCGGTCGAGGTCTCCGATTCCGATGCGCTCGAGATCATGATCATCGAGAACGTCCAGCGCGAAGATCTCAATGCGATGGAAGAGGCGCTCGGCTATCACGCGCTCGCCGACGAGTTCAAACGCAGCCAGGAAGACATCGCCAAGATCGTCGGAAAGAGCCGCAGCCATGTCGCCAACATGATGCGGCTGACCAAGCTGCCCGCAGAGGTGCAGGCGCTGATCTCGAAGGGCGATCTCTCCGCCGGCCACGCCCGTGCGCTGATCGGCGTGCCGGATCCGCTCACGGCCGCGAAGCGCATCGTCGCCGAAGGCCTCAACGTCCGTCAGGCCGAGGCGCTGGCGCATGAGGAGGGCGTGCCGGAGCGCAAGCCGCAGAAGGCGCGCAGCGGCAGTGCGGCCAAGGTCGACAAGGATGCCGACACGCTGGCGCTGGAGAAGCGCGTCAGCGACGCGCTCGGCCTCGCCGTCACCGTCAGCCACCGCGATCCCGGCGGCACCGTCCAGATCAATTACCGCAACCTCGAGCAGCTCGACGAGGTGGTGCGGCGGCTCGAGGGCGGTTAGCCCGCGTAGGTTGCTTCCACCGTCATTGCGAGGAGCGTCAGCGACGAAGCAATCCACCTGTCCGCATGCGCGGAGCGATGGATTGCTTCGCTTCGCTCGCAATGACGACCCCAAGGCATAACGATTTCACCCCCGCCGCTTCGCATTCGCCGCGATCGAGAGCAGCGCGCGCTGCGCGATCACGGCGGCGAGCGAGGCCTGCTTGCGCATGTCGAGCGCCGCGGTCGCGAGCTGGTCGATCACGTTCACCAGCCGCGGCGGCGTGAAGTTGCGCAGCGCGATCTCGACCGCCGGCTTGCGCGAGAAGTGCAGCCGCGGGAATCCGCCTTCGAGCACGGTCGACGCCGGCGTGCCGTCCGCGATAGCCAGCGCCGATTTGTGCAGCCACGCGGCCTGGCGCTGCGCGGCCGAGATGATCACGCCGGGATACGTGCCGGCGACCATTGCTTTCGTGAACTCGCTCTCGACCAGCGCGGCGTTGCCGGCGAAGGCGCCATCGACGATCGGATCGAGCTTCAGCTCGGAGGCGTCGGAGACCACGGTCATCACGTCGTCGAGCGTGATCTCGCCCTTGCCATGCGCGAACAGCGCAAGCTTGCGCAGCTCGTTGCGCGAGGCCATGCGGTCGCCGCCGAGCAGCGACATCAGCACCGCGCGCGCATCGCCGGCGAGGCGCAGATTCGACACCCCTAACTCGTCCTCGATCAGCTTGGTCAGATCGCGCTCGGTGTCAGGATAGCAGCCGATCGCCACCGCGTTCTTGGCGCGCTCGCAGATCTTGCGCAGCGGCGATTCCGGCCTGAGCTCGCCGGCTTCGATCACGATGCGGCAATCCTTCAACGCTGGGGTCTCGGTCAGCGTCTCGACGCCGCTTGAGAAATTGCGCGAGCCGGCGCGGACGCGGATGGCGCGGCGGCCGCCGAACAGCGGCACCGTCATCGCTTCATCGACCAGCCGCGACGGCTCGGCGGCGAGCTCATCGCCATCGAGCCGCACCAGCGAGAATGGATCATTGGGATCGTCGACGGCGGAGGCCATCAGCGCGTCGGCTCGCTCGCGCACCAGGCCGAGGTCCGGACCGTACAGCAGGATGATCGGACGGCCGGCGTCAGGCCGGGCGAGGAAACTGTCGATCTCTTTTCCGCGAAGTGCTGCCAATGCGGCGATCAGGTTCCGGTGGAGAAGAAGGAGGCGAGCCGGGTCTGGATGTTGTCGGCGATCTCCTGCGCCGCGCGGTCCTCGGCGTCGCGGAAGGCGCGGGCGCGGGCAAAGCGCTGGTAGGAGCCCGGCATGTCATAGGACACGCGCGAGAAGGTGGTGCCGGTCATGACCGACTTGTTCGACGCAATCTCGATCAGGTTGAACTGGGCGTCGATGCCGTAATTCTCGCTGGTCGGCAGCGCGGTGGTCGGGTCGATCATCAGCGAGGAGCGGCTGGTGTTGAAGCGCAGCACCAGCCGGTGCGTCGGCGGCAGACCGGTCGCGGTGCCGTAGAGCTTGAAGGCCAGCGCGTTGCGGACCTCGACGCCGACCCGGGCCTCGCGGGAGGCGTTCGGCTTGTCGACCGGCGGAACCTCGACGCCCATCAGCTTTTCGCGCAGGGCGGACGACTGGCCGTCGAGGGTGCGCTCGGCGTACATCGGCTGGAAGCATCCGGCCGTCAGCGCGGCCAAGGCGGCCACGGCCACGAGCCGGGCGGCGATCCCAATCCTAGCCGACAACATTGACGATCCTCATGGGCACCACGATCACCTTGCGGACGGCTTTGCCGCCCAAGGCGGCTTTTACCGCATCGAGCGCCAAAACGGCAGCCTCTATATCCGCATTTTGGGCGGTGCGTGGCACGGTAACATCACCTCGTTTTTTACCGTTGACCTGGACGACGAGGGTCACGCTGTCTTCGACCAGCAAATCGCGTTCGATTTGCGGCCAATCGGCCTCGGAGACCAGCCCGGTCTGGCCCAGAACCACCCAGCATTCCTCGGCCAGATGCGGCATCATCGGCGAAAACAGCTGGACCAGGATGGTCGCGGCTTCCCGAACGGCCCAGGCGATGTCGGCCGCCGGCTTGTCGCCCTTCGCCAGCACCTCGGACAGCGCGTTGGCGAATTCGCGGATATGGGCGAGACAGACGTTGAAATGCAGCCGTTCGATCCCGGACGAGACCTTGTCGAGCGCGCCATGAGCCGCCTTGCGCAACGCCAGCGCCTCGGGACCAAAGGTTGCCGGCCGGGCCGCGGGGGCGGATTTGGCGATTTCGGCCGATTCGTTGACCAGCCGCCACAGCCGCTGCACGAAGCGGGAGGCGCCCTGCACGCGTTCGTCGCTCCAGATCACGTCGCGATCCGGCGGCGAGTCCGACAGCATGAACCAGCGCGCGACGTCGGCGCCATAGCTCGCGATGATGTCGTCGGGGTCGACGGTGTTCTTCTTCGACTTCGACATCTTCTCGATCGGGCCGATCGCGATGTCCTCGCCGGTCGCCAGCAGCACCGCGCGGCGGTCATTGCCGGCGATCTCGACCTTCACCTCGGCCGGCGTGACCCAAGAGCCGTCGGCCTTCTGGTAGGTCTCGTGCACCACCATGCCCTGGGTGAACATGCCGGCGAATGGTTCACTCATGTCGATGTGGCCGGTCGCCTTCATCGCCCGGGTGAAGAAGCGGCTGTAGAGCAGATGCAGGATCGCATGCTCGACGCCGCCGATATACTGGTCGACCGGCATCATCCGGTTGGCGACCGCGGGCGTGGTCGGCGCGGTCGTGTTCCACGGGTCGGTGAAGCGCGCGAAGTACCAGGACGAGTCCACGAAGGTGTCCATCGTGTCGGTTTCGCGCACCGCCTTGCCGCCGCACTTCGGGCAGCTGACGTGCTTCCAGGTCGGATGATGGTCGAGCGCGTTGCCGGGCTTGTCGAAGCTCACATCCTCCGGCAGCGTCACCGGCAGCTGGTCGTCGGGCACCGGCACCACGTCGCACTTGGGACAGTGGATCACCGGGATCGGGCAGCCCCAATAGCGCTGACGCGAAATGCCCCAGTCGCGCAGGCGGAAATTCACCTGCCGCTCGCCGACCGGCGCATTGCCGCGCAGCTCTGCTTCCAGACGCTTCGCGACCTCTTCCTTAGCCTGATCGATGGTCATGCCGTCGAGGAAGCGCGAATTGATCATGCGGCCGTCGCCGTCATAGGCGACATCCGTGATCACGAAGGTCTTCGGGTCCTGGCCCTCGGGGCAGACCACCGGCACGTTGCCGAGATCGTATTTGTTGACGAAGTCGAGGTCGCGCTGGTCGTGCGCCGGGCAGCCGAAGATCGCGCCGGTGCCGTATTCCATCAGCACGAAGTTCGCGACATAGACCGGCAGCTTCCAGCTCGGATCGAACGGGTGCACCGCCTTGATGCCGGTGTCGAAACCCTGCTTCTCGGCGGTGTCGATGATCGACTGCGCGGTGCCGATCTTCTTGATGTCGGCGATGAACTCCGCGAGCTTGGGGTTCTTGGCGGCAGCCGCCTGCGCCAGCGGATGATCCGCCGAGATCGCCATGAACTTGGCGCCGAACAGCGTGTCCGGCCGGGTCGTGAAGATCTTCAGCTCGGTCTCGCCGGCCGGTGTGGTGGCCGCATCAAGCGCGAAGCGGACCAGCAGGCCCTCGGAGCGGCCGATCCAGTTGCGCTGCATCAGCCGCACCTTGTCGGGCCAGCGATCGAGGCCATCCAGCGCCTCCAGCAGCTCCTGCGAGTATTTCGTGATCTTGAAGACCCACTGGCTCATCTCGCGCTGTTCGACAACAGCGCCCGAGCGCCAGCCGCGGCCATCGATCACCTGCTCGTTAGCGAGCACGGTCATGTCGACCGGATCCCAGTTCAGCTTGCGCTTCTCGCGCTCGGCGAGACCGGCGGCCAGCATGTCCAGGAACATCTTCTGCTGATGCTTGTAGTAGCTGGGGTCGCAGGTCGCGAATTCTCTGCTCCAGTCGAGCGACAGCCCGATCGACCGCAGCTGCTTCTTCATCGCCGCGATGTTGTCGTAGGTCCAGGCCTTCGGCGCCACCTTGCGCTCGATCGCGGCATTCTCCGCCGGCAGGCCGAACGCATCCCAGCCCATCGGATGCAGCACGTTGTAGCCCCTCGCGCGCATGAAGCGAGCCAGCACGTCGCCGAGCGTGTAATTGCGGACATGACCGATATGGATGCGCCCCGACGGGTAGGGGAACATCTCGAGGACGTAGTATTTCGGCCGCTTATCGTCGTTCTTGGAGGCGAAGATCGCCTTTTCGTCCCACAGGCGTTGCCAGCGGGGTTCGGATTCACGGGCGTTGTAGCGTTCGGCGGTCATGAAATCGCAGGGATTTTAGTGGCTTTGGGTGGTTTTCGGGTCCCATCCGGGGACGGCGGACTAGGCCACAAAAGCGCCTGCGGGGTCAACGGGTTGGGGTCTGCCAAATGCTCATGCCTTACCGCCGCCGCGGGGTAGGAGTGGCCAGGGCGGGGCACCTGCCAGGAACCCGTTCAGTCGTCACCCGGCTTGCCGCCTCCGCTGATGCTCCGGCGCGCCTAAGACCGCAAGCCCCGTCGAAGTCTTGGCGTAGACGGGACCGGGTGACCCGGTACGCCGCGGACCATCGGCAGAATAACGGCTGTCTCTGGAATACTGGATCGCCCGGTCGAGCCGGGCGATGACAGCGGGGTTTGAGGCGCGACTGCATTCCTGCTTCGCATGCCCTCAGGTGCACAATTGCGGACCGGGGAATGACGAGGGCCTCACACCGGCAGCTTCAGCTCCATCAGATCCTTCGCCACCACGATCCGGCCCTTGAAATTCGTCTTCACGTCCCTGGTCCAGTCGTCGTCGGTCACTTGCGGATCGTCGCCGGGGACGAAATGGCTCAGCACCAGCGTCTTGACGCCGGCGGCGGCTGCGATGCGGCCGACGTCTTCGGTCGAGGTGTGGCTGTCGAGCAGATGCTTCTTCAGGGTCGCGCCGTTCTTGGTCTTTGCGACCAGCCGATCGACCGCCGGAATGTAAAGGCATTCGTGCACCAGCACGTCGGCGCCCTTGGCGAACTCGGCAAGCTTCGGATTGTAGGCGGTGTCGCTGGAGAACACGATGACGCCATCGGGGGTCTCGAACTTGTAAGCGAAGTTGTCCGTGATCGGTGGATGCGGTGTGCGGAACGCGGTGACGGTGACATCTGATGTCTTCAGCACCACGCCGTCGTCGGTGATGTCTTTCGCGATCAGGAGCTTTCGCGGATCGGGCCGGCCTTCGTCCTCGATCCGGGTCTCGACGTCGAACTTGTTCAGCTCCCAATATTCCTTTGTCATCGCCTCGATGCCCTTGGGACCGAACGAATGGATCGGCGTCGAGAGGCCGGCCGCCCAGGCGTTGTAGAACAAATTGCCGTATTCGAGATTGTGATCGGAATGGTGATGGCTGATGAAGATGTACTTCACCGATGGGATCGGCACGCCGGCGCTGACCAGCTGGCGGCTGACGCCCATGCCGCAATCAATGACGAAGGGCGTGTCGTTGACGACGACGAGGTTGGCCGGATTGGACGCGCCGATGCCGACGCGCGGTCCGCCCTTGGTGCCGAGGAACACGATGCGGGTGCGCGGTTTCGCATTTTGCGCGCGCACCACGGGCGCCGCCAGCATGGCGGCGCTACCGAGCGCCAGTTTCAGCGCATTGCGGCGATCGATCATCGTTTCTCTCCCGGGTCTTTTTTGACTGCTGCGAACCTAGCCGCCGCGCAAAATGCCATCAAGCGCCGGCAGGCCGACGATGACGGCGGCCGCTATCAGTGCATAGCAGATCGCACGAAACACCTGCTCGCTGGCCTTGCCGAACAGCGAGGCGCCGAACCAGACGCCGATGCCGTAGATCGGACCCACGATCAGCGAGAACTTGACCGACTCGATCGTGATCAATCCGGTGAACCAGTAGCTGACCAGCGAGAAGAAATCCGAGGCGCCGAAGAACAGCACGATGTTGGCGCGCGAGATCACCGACGAGATCGGGCGTCCCAGCCAGTAGGCGACGATCGGCGGGCCGCCGGTCTGCGCGAGGCCGCTGCAGAAGCCGGAGAGGCCGCCGACGCCGATCGAGAGCGCGGTGTGGTCCTTGCCGTGATAGCGCCAGCCCGACAGCAGCAGCACGAGCAGCGCCGCGACGAAGCAGGAGATGATCCAGCGCGTGGTCACGGGCTCGAGCACGGTCAGGAAATAGGTGCCGATGGGAACGCCGACCAGCGCGCCGGCGACCATCACGGCGGTGGCCTTGCGATCGGCATGGGTCCAGGCGTTCGGCAGCAGCGGCGTCGCAGCGACGAAGTCGATGATCAGCAGCAGTGCCGCCACCAGCCGCGGCGCCGCGACGCTGCTCGCCAGCGGCATGAAGATCAGCGCCGAGCCGAAGCCCGAGAAGCCGCGTGCCGTGCCCGATACAAACGCGATCGCGCAGATCGCAAGCGCGATGCTGGTCGAGATGTCGGAGGGGATGAGGGTGAGGGAGGTCATGGGAAGGCAATGAGGTTCAACTAGCTACGCGAAAATTGCACTCATGCCGAAAGGCCATTCTATTGGACCCGTCATCCCCGTGCGAAGGCTTTGCCTTCGTCGCTGGAGGTGCGAGCGAAGCGAGCCTCGAAGGATGCACGGCCACAGACGGGCCGTCGATCCTTCGAGACGCGCGCAAGTGCGCGCTCCTCAGGGTGACGGTGTTCGCTCCGTGCGACTTTGCGGCGTCACGCCCGCAGCGTGCCGCCGGTCTTCTTCGTCACCTCGGCGACGACCTTGGCCGCAACCGCGTCGATCTCCTGGTCGGTCATGGTCTTCTCGCGCGGCTGGATCGTCACCGCGATCGCGATCGACTTCTTGTCGGGATCGATGCCCTTGCCCTCATAGACGTCGAACACGGTGACGTCAGTGACCAGCTTCTTGTCGACGTTCTGCGCCGCGCGGACGATGTCGCCCGCCTTGACGCTGCGATCGACGATGAAGGCGAAATCGCGCGACACCGTCTGGAATGCCGAGAGCTCCAGCACCGGCTTGGCGCGCGTCGCCCGCTGCTTGCCTTGCGGGATACGCTCGAGGATCACCTCGAACACGATCATCGGGCCGTCGGCGCCGAGCGCCTCGGCCGCACGCGGATGCAACTCGCCGAACCAGCCGAGCACATTCTGCGGCCCGATCTGGATGGTGCCGGAGCGTCCGGGATGCAGCCAGGCAGGCCCTCCCGGCACGATCTGCAGCGCCTGCATCGGCGCGCCGGCGGCCGCCAGCACGGCGAAGGCGTCGGCCTTGGCATCCATCGCATCCGCCGTGGCCGAGCCGGTCCAGTGCCGTCCCAGCCCGTTCGACGAGGCGTAGCCGTGGCGTACGCCCGAAGCTGCCACCAGCTGGTCCTCGGGCTTGTCGCCGCGGAACACCTGGCCGACCTCGAACAGCGCGACATCGGAAGTGCCGCGATTGATATTGGCCTGAACGGCGGCGACGAGGCCGGGCAGCAGGCTCGGCCGCATGTCGGAGAGGTCGGCTGCGATCGGATTGGCGAGCACGAGCTCGCTCTGGCCGCCGCCGAACAGTTTTGCCGCATCATTGGTGATGAACGACCAGGTGACGGCTTCCACCATGCCGCGGGCCCCGAGCGCGCGCTTGGCGCGGCGGGTGCGCAGCTGCATCGGCGTCAGCACCGGCTTGCGCGGCTCTTCGCCACGCTCGAACGGCGTCATCGGCACCTTGTCGACGCCGACAATGCGCACGATCTCCTCGACGATATCGGCCTTGCCCTGCACGTCGGTGCGCCAGGACGGGATTGCGATCTTCACGACCGGGCCGTTGCCGGCCAGCATGAAGCCGAGCCGGGTGAGGATCAGCTTGACCTCGACCAGCGGCACCTCGATGCCGGCAAGACGCTTCACCTCGCTGAGCGGGAAATCGATGATGCGATCCTCGCCGAACTGCTTGCCGACCACGACGTTCTCGGACGGCGTGCCACCGCACAATTCCAGCACCAGTCTGGTCGCGAGCTCGAGCCCGGGCACCATGAAGGCCGGATCGACGCCGCGCTCGAAGCGATAGCGCGCGTCCGAATTGATGCCGAGCTTGCGGCCGGTCTGCGCGATGTTGATCTCGTTCCAGAGCGCCGATTCGATCAGTACGTCTGTCGTGTTGTCGTCGCAGCCCGAGGCCTCGCCGCCCATGATGCCCGCGAGCGATTCGACGCCGTGCTCGTCGGCGATCACGCAGATGTTGCTGTCGAGCGTGTAGGTACGGCCATCGAGCGCCAGCAGCGTCTCGCCGTCCCTGGCACGTCGGACGGTGAGGTTGCCCTGCACCTTCTTGGCGTCGAACACGTGCAGCGGGCGGGCGCGGTCGTAGGTCATGAAGTTGGTGATGTCGACCAGCGCGTTGATCGGGCGCAGGCCGATCGAGGTCAGCCGCTTCTGCAGCCATTCCGGCGACGGACCGTTCTTGACGCCGCGCACCAGCCGTAGCGCGAAGCCCGGGCACAGCGTGGCGTCTTCCACCTTCACCTCGACCGGGCAGGCGAATTCGCCCCTGATCGGCTTGATGCCGGGATCCCTGAACTTGCCCATGTCGGCGGCGGCGAGATCGCGCGCGATGCCGTGCACGCCGGTGCAGTCCTGCCGGTTCGGCGTCAGATTGATCTCGATGACGGGATCGCCGAGCCCGGCCCAGTCAGCATAGCCCTTGCCGAGCGGCGCGTCGGTCGGCAGCTCCATGATGCCGTCATGGTCTTCGGAGATCTGCAATTCGGCGGCCGAGCACAGCATGCCGCGGCTCTCGACACCGCGGATCGTGCCGATGCCGAGCGTGATGTCCTTGCCGGGGATGTAGGTGCCGGGCGGCGAGAACACGCTGATCAGCCCGGCGCGCGCATTCGGCGCACCGCACACCACCTGCACCGGCGCGCCGCCGTCACCGGTGTCGACCATGCAGACCCGCAGCCGGTCGGCATTCGGATGCTGCTCGGCCGAGATCACGCGCGCGATGGTGAACGGCGAAAGCGCCTTCGCCTTGTCCTCGATGTTCTCGACCTCGAGCCCGATCATGGTGAGCTTGTCGGCGAGCTTGTCGAGCGGCTCGTCGGTCTCGAGATGTTCCTTCAGCCAGGAGAGGGTGAACTTCACGGCTGCATGCCTCGGTTCTTGTTGGTGTTGACTACTTGCGCCGGCGGTAGGGCTCCCTCCCCCGCAAGGGGGGAGGGAACGGAGAGAGCGCGCCGTGGGTCAAGGAGAACCAGACTCACGAACTCAATCCCCCCGCGATGGTCGGGATGTCGAGCGGCTTGAAGCCGTAATGGTTGAGCCAGCGGACGTCGTTCTCGAACAGCTGGCGGAGATCGGCGATGCCGTATTTCAGCATCGTGATGCGGTCGAGGCCCATGCCCCAGGCAAAACCCTGGTAGACGTCGGGATCGATGCCGCAGGCGCGCAGCACGTTCGGGTGCACCATGCCGCAGCCGAGGATCTCCATCCAGTCCTCGCCCTCGCCGAAGCGGATCTCGCCCTTGTCGCGACGGCACTGGATGTCGACCTCGAGCGACGGCTCGGTGAACGGGAAGAACGACGGCCGGAACCGCATGTTGATGTGGTCGACCTCGAAGAACGCCTTGCAGAACTCGTGCAGGATCCATTTGAGGTGGCCGAGATGCGAACCCTTGTCGATCACGAGCCCTTCGACCTGGTGGAATTGCGGCGTATGCGTCGCATCGGAGTCGATGCGATAGGTGCGGCCCGGGCAGATGATGCGGATCGGCGGCTTCTGGCTCAGCATCGTGCGCACCTGCACCGGCGAGGTGTGGGTACGCAGCAGCATGCGCGAGCCGTCGTCCTTCGGATTGAAGAAGAAGGTGTCGTGCATCTCGCGAGCAGGATGCCCGATCGGGAAGTTCAGCTTGGTGAAGTTGTAATCGTCGGTCTCGATGTCGGGACCTTCGGCGATCGCAAAACCCATGTCGGCGAAGATGGTGTTGACCTCGTCGAACACCTGGCTCAGCGGATGGATGCGGCCGGTCTCGGCCGGTGCCTCGCGCAGCGGCAGCGTGACGTCGATGGTCTCGGCGGCGAGGCGCGCATCGAGCGCGGCCGCCTTCAGCACGTCGCGCCTGGCTGCGAGCGCCTGCGTCACCGCATCCTTGGCGAGGTTGATCTTCGCGCCCTCGGTCTTGCGCTCCTCCGGCGACATCTTGCCGAGGGTGGCGAGCAAGGCCGAGATCGAGCCCTTCTTGCCGAGCGCCGAGACCCGCACCGCCTCGAGAGCGGCTTCGTCAGCGGCCGAGGCGATCTGGTCGAGGATGGATTGTTCGAGCGTTGCGAGGTCGGACACGGTCAATTCCTGCGCTTGAGCGGAGCATGGCCTGGCGGGAAGAACCGGGAAGCGAACCGGCCTCCGCCTTGCGGACCACGCGCCAAAATGCGGCTGGGTTGTCGCCGCCCGAAGGCGGTAACGTCAAGCAAAAAGCCGGTCATTTCGCCCTCATGGCCGGCTGCATTGAACCCGGCGCGGAGACCGGGCTACCCAAGGGGAGCTGAAGGAGACCCACGCGATGTTGCTGCGATCTTGCCTGGCCGTGCCGGCGGTCCTGTTGATGCTCGGAACGGCGCAGGCCGCGACCGGGGAATGCCCCGCCAAATCGACCCAGATGGACGACATCATCGCGGAGCTCGAGAAGGCGCCGAGCTGCAACCGCGCGATGAAGGTTTTCGAGGCGTGCGAATACGGCGCCAGCGGTGACGTCCAGTTCGGTGCCGTGGTCGAGAAGAAATGCGAGGCAGACTTCCTGCCCGGCCTCGGAGCGTCGCAGAAGAAGGCCTATGCCAGCCAGCTCAAGCGCTGTGACCACAAATACGACAACGAAAGCGGCACCATGTACCGCTCGTTCACAGCATTCTGCCGGGCGATCGTCGCCCAGCGCTTTTCGCAGAAGGGGCTGAAAGCGGGCTCGAAAGCCCGCTAGGCCTTTTATTTGAGCATGATCTGATCGGAAAACCGGTACCCACTTTTCCGGATCATGCTCAGATCAGGCCGCGAGGGCGGCCTTGGCCTTCTCGGCGATCGCCTGGAACGCCACCGGCTCGTGGATCGCGAGATCCGACAGCACCTTGCGGTCGACGACGACGCCCGACTTGGACAGGCCGTTGATGAACACGCTGTAGGTCATGCCGAACGGACGGACCGCGGCGTTGATACGCTGGATCCAGAGCGCGCGGAAGGTGCGCTTCTTGCGCTTGCGATCGCGGAAGGCGTACTGGCCGGCCTTTTCGACGGCCTGCTTGGCGACGCGGATGGTGTTCTTGCGACGGCCGTAGTAGCCCTTGGCGGCCTTGTAGACTTTCTTGTGCTTGGCGTGAGCGGTCACACCGCGTTTGACGCGAGACATGACGGAAATCCTTGAGATCTAGAAGAGACGGGGCGCCGCGCAGACGCGGCAGGGTTCAAGCGAATGAGCGCGATCAGGCGTTCGGCAAGAAGTACTTCTTGACGTTGTCGCCGTCGGTCTTGAACAGCACGCGGGTGCCGCGGAGCTGACGGATCTGCTTCTTCGTCCGCTTGATCATGCCGTGGCGCTTGCCGCGCTGGGCGTGCATGACCTTGCCAGTGGCGGTCACCTTGAAGCGCTTTTTAGCGCCCGACTTGGTCTTCAACTTGGGCATTTAGCTCTCCTGTGGCACAGCACGAAAATCGCCCCGAGAGGCGTCCGGCCGGCTAAAATGCTCGTTAGAGCGTTGAAAGTGCTGTGGTTTTTTCCGAATTGAAAGAACCTGCACTAGACGTCGCCACGGCAGCCCTTGATCAGCCGGGCGGCGAAGGCCCGGCTTATGACAGAGGATCGGCGGTTTTGCAACGTTTGAAGCCGGAAATCGCGCCCGGATCCGGGTGCGGGGGGCCACTGGCCGCAAAAACGGAAACGGCCCGCCGGGTCATCCCGCGGGCCGTTCCATTCAACAAAGCGACAAATTCGAATTAGCGTGGCGCCAGCACCATCACGACCTGGCGGCCTTCGAACTTCGCGTCCTGCTCGACCTTGGCGAACTCGGCGACGTCGGCCTTCACCTTGTCCAACAGCTTGGTGCCGATCTCCTGGTGCGCCATCTCACGACCGCGGTAGCGCAAGGTGATCTTGACCTTGTCGCCTTCCTCGAAGAAGCGCTGCATCGCGCGCATCTTCACGTCGTAGTCGTGATCGTCGATCATCGGGCGGAGCTTGATCTCCTTGATCTCGACGACCTTCTGCTTCTTGCGGGCCTCGGCGGCCTTCTTCTGCGCGGAATATTTGTACTTGCCGTAGTCCATGATCTTGCAGACCGGCGGACTGACGTTCGGCGAAATCTCGACGAGGTCCATGCCGGCTTCCATGGCCATCTTGATGGCCACCATGGTCTCAACGGTGCCTTTGTTGTCACCGTTGGCATCGATCAGCTGGATCTGCGCGTTGCGAATCTCATCATTGGTGCGCGGCCCGTCTTTGGCGACTGTGGGCGGGGCTCTATTGGGACGGCGAATGGGTAACTCTCCAAAGTTGTGAAAGGGAAGGCGGATATTTTGAAGCAAGACGCTGCGGCGGGCAAGCGAACTCGCTTCCTTATGCGGCAAAACCGTCAATTGCGAGGCATTTTAGCCACGCCCGGCACATATAGCGGGCGCACCCGCTCCGCAAGGCTTAGTGTCAAAGGCTTGGCGTACCGCGGTTGACCGGTGCCGCGCGACGATTGAAAACCAGATCTCTGACACGCGAGTGACCGAACCATGAGCCAAACCGCCGCAGCCGGACAGGAACCCGCCTTCATCGAGGTCGGCGAGGGCAGCGATGCGCGCCGGATCGCGGTGCGCGCCCGCCCCGGCGGCAGTCCCGGCAGCGCAAGTGGTGCGCCCGGCAGCGCAAGCGGCGCGCCGGGCCTGATCTGGCTCGGTGGCTTCAAATCCGACATGACCGGCACCAAGGCGATCGCGCTCGATGCGTGGGCTGCCGAGCACGACCGCGCCTGCGTCAGGTTCGACTATTCCGGCCATGGCGAGTCCAGCGGCGATTTCGTCGACGGCACGATCGGACGCTGGCTCGAGGAGAGCTTTGCGGTGTTCTCGCAGTTCTGCAGCGGGCCGCAGGTCGTGATCGGCTCCTCGATGGGCGGCTGGATGGCGCTGCTGCTGGCGCGCGAGATCGCCAGACGGGGCAATGCGAAGGCACAACTCGCCGGCCTGGTGCTGATCGCGCCGGCGCCCGACTTCACCGAGGAACTGATGTGGAAGTCGTTCTCGCCGGAGATCCGCGCCGAGATCGAGACCAAGGGCATGTGGCTGCGTCCGTCCGAATATGGCGACGGCTCGCCCTATCCGATCACCCGCAACCTGATCGAGGAAGGCCGCAATCACCTGCTGCTCGGAAGCAAGATCGACGTCGGCTGTCCGGTGCGCATCCTGCAGGGTGCGCAGGATCCCGACGTGCCGTGGAAGCACGCCTTCGCGCTGGTGCACCGGCTGCCGGCCGAGGACGTGGTGCTGACCATGATCCAGGACGGCGACCACCGCTTGTCGCGGCCGCAGGACATCGCGCGGATCATCGCCGCGGTGGCGGAGATATAAGCACGCCGCCGCCCTTCGAGACGGCCGCTTCGCGGCCTCCTCAGGGTGACGGCTACGGATAAAGACGTCATCCTGAGATGCGAGCGCTAGCGAGCCTCGAAGGATGGGCCGCGCGCGCGAAGGAGAGACGCCGAATGGACACGACAACAATGCTGCGCGCGTTCTGCGACGCGGTCGAGCAGCGCAAAGGCAAGGCTTTTGCAAGCCTTTTCACCGAGGACGGCGTCTATCATGACGTGTTCTACGGCGCCTTCGAGGGCCACGCGAAGATCGCCGAGATGATCGACGACTGGTTCTACCGGACCGCGACCGATTTCCGTTGGGTGATGCACGATCCCGTCAGCGACGGCACGACGCTCTACGCGCGCTACACGTTCAGCTACCGCTCGACCTTACCCGAAGCCAAGGGGGCGCGTGCGATGTTCGAGGGTGTCGCGATCATGCGGCTGCGCGACGGCAGGATCACGGAGTACCACGAGGTCGCCAACACCGCGCCGGCCTTCGTCGATTTGAATTTCGCGCCGGAACGGATCGCGAAGATCGTCGGCAAGCAGGGCGCCGCGCTACGGGCGCGGCCGGAGATGAAGCGGCATTTGGCCGACTAATTCTCCGTCATTGCGAGGAGCGTCGCGACGAAAGCAATCCATAGGTCCACATTCGCGGAAGCATGGATTGCTTCGCTTCGCTCGCAATGACGACTGAGACCGGTTACGGCGGCGGGGGGTTGGTCATCGGCTTGCGCTGGGCGAGCGCCGCCACGGTCGACGTGCCGATCGGGCCCTGCTCGTCATAGAGCCAGCATTCGCCGATTGCGATGCCGTCTGTGGCGTGATGGTTGACGACCTCGAAGCCGATCCAGTTGGTCACCGGCAAACGGTGCAGATAGATCGTGACGTCGCTGTTGATGTAGCCGAGGCCCTGATCGCCGGCATTGGCAAAGGGGCTCGCGAAATCCGCGCCGGTCGCGACATGGACGAACGGTGTCATCTTCACGCCCTCGACGAGCTCGCGCACCTCGCTCATCCAGAGCCGGCGCTCGCCGAGCGACCCCATGTGACCGACAATCGGCCGCGTCTCCCATTTGCCGTTCATGCCGAGCCTTGGATCGGTCGGCTTCGGAATGTCTGCCGGCGCCGGCACCTGCCAGTTCGGCGGCGACCACACATTGCCGGGCGCATTTTCCGTCCTGCGCAACAGCTGGCACGAAGCGCGCGCCATGCTGGTGCCGCCGGAGACAAACTCGGCCTCGATCATCTTGATGCGCATGCCGTCGCGGACCAGCTTCGTCGTCACCTCGATCGGCGTCGTGATGTTGGGCAGCCGGAACATGTCGACCGTCAGCCGCGCCGGGACGAAATCGTCGGAGCCGTGGCGTTCCTCGATGACGAAGGCGAGCAGGCCGATCACGACGCGGCCGTGCAGTGATTCCGGACTCCACGGTCCGTTGGCAACTGCCGTCGGCATGAAGCCGTCGCCGTGCCTGGTGAAGAAGGGCTGGTTTGTCATGGTCGTTGACCATGACGGGAACGGCGCGATGAAATCAAGAGGCCGCCGCGCGCCACTCCTGCTGCACGCCGATGTCGGGCTCGCCGCCGGCCCGTGAGGCCAGCGCCGCGAATTCGTCGCGCGCCATCAGTTGCGACAGCGCCCACACCGCGGCGCCGCGCACCAGCGGGCTTGCATCGTCGAGCAGGCGCCGTGCTTCGCCGGCGAGGTTCGCATCGCCGGAATTGCCGATCGCGATCAGCACATTGCGGATGAAGCGGTCGCGGCCGATGCGCTTGACCGGCGACTTCGTGAACAGCGCGCGAAACGCCGCGTCGTCGAGCCGCGCGAGATCGGCGAGCGCAGGCGCGCGCAATGCATCGCGCGCGGCGAGCTTCTGCTCGCGTCCGGCTTCGGCGAACTTGTTCCACGGGCACACCGCGAGGCAATCGTCGCAGCCATAGATGCGGTTGCCGATGGCCTTGCGGAATTCGTGCGGGATCGGGCCCTTGTTCTCGATCGTCAGATACGAGATGCAGCGCCGCGCATCGAGCTTGTAGGCGGACGGAAACGCCGCGGTCGGACAGATGTCCTGGCAGGCGCGGCAGCTGCCGCAATGATCCGTGTCGCTTTCGTCGCGCGGCAGCTCGGTCGCCGAATAGATCGCGCCGAGAAACAGCCACGAGCCGAATTCGCGCGAGACGAGATTGGTGTGCTTGCCCTGCCAGCCGACGCCGGCGGCCTGCGCGAGCGGCTTCTCCATCACGGCCGCGGTGTCGACAAACACCTTCACCTCGTCGCCGGTGATCGCGGCGAGCCAGCGCGCCAGGATCTTCAGCCGCTTCTTGATCACGTCGTGATAGTCGTCGCCCTGCGCATAGACCGAGATCGCGCCATGCGACCGGCGCGCGAGGATATCGAGTGGATTGTCGTCGGGCCCGTAGTTGACGCCGAGCATGATGATCGAGCGCACACCGCCCCACAGCACCCGCGGGTCGGCGCGCCGTTCCGGATTGGCCGCAAGCCAGTCCATGTCGCCATGGCCACCCGCGCCGAGGAATTCGAGGAAATATTTCCCGGCCTCACTGGTCGCATCGGGACCGGTGAATCCGATGGCATCGAAGCCGAGCGCGCGTGCCTCGCGCGTGAGTGCCGTCTTGAGATCGGAGGGAGAGAGCCTGACCGCCGGGTTCAGAAGTCGAGGTCCACATAGGTGCGCGATGCCGGCACCCCCGCCAGCCACTCGCTGAGCAGCGGGCGGAACGACGGGCGGGATTTCACCCGCGCGTACCACGACTTTGCCGCGTCGTCCTCGCTCCATGGCACGTCGCCCAGATAGTCGATCGCCGAGAGATGCGCCGCGGCGGCGAGATCCGCGTAGGTGAGGCGGTCGCCGGCGAGATAGTTCCGCGTCTTCGCCAGCCAGCCGATATAGCTCAGATGATAGCGCACATTGACCTTGGCGGCGCGCATGATGTCGGGCGCCGGCGGGCCGCCGCCATTGTCCTCGCTCATGAAGCGCTTGTAGATCCGCTCGGTCACCAGCGGGTTGGAGGCTTCCTCGAAGAACTTTTCGTTGAACCACGCCATCAGCCGGCGCACCTCGACGCGCTCGGCCGAAGACGTCGGCAACAGCCGCCGCTCGCCGGCATCGAGGCCGTGGGTCTCGTCGACATATTCGGCGATGATGGGCGCACCCGGAATCGGCGGAAAGCCCTCGGCGATCAGCACCGGCGTGGTTGCCGCCGGATTGAGCGCGAGGTAGGCCTCGCGCCGCTCCCAGACCCGTTCCTCCACCAGGCGCAGATCGAGGCCATACTCGCCGAGCACGAGGCGGATGAATCGCGAATGCGGACAGAACGGGTGGTGATACAGCGTGTACATGAAGCCCTTGGTAGTTTCGCGGCGCTTAAGAAACCATCAACCTGTGTGACCTGAACCCACAATTTGGCCAGATCTGCACCGGTCGTCTCTATGTCGCGTCAGCACGCAAACCGGTAGCCACCCCCGCAGATGGTGCGGGTCACAAAAACGCTATAGCTCAGCAAATCGGCCGGGTAACCCATTGTTTGACGATTTTTTGCGATTGCGGCCAATGTGCGAATAAGCGAGAAGAATCCGGTTTTTCCACACAGGACAGGCCAGATCATGATGACGGATATGCTGCGGGCGGTGATTCTCGGCATCGTCGAGGGTGTCACAGAGTTCCTGCCGGTCTCTTCGACGGGCCACCTGCTGCTCGCGGAACGCTTCTTCAATCTCGGCGAAGGCAATTTCTGGAAGAGCTTCGCGATCCTGATTCAGCTCGGTGCGATCCTCGCGATCCTCGTGCTCTACTTCACCAAATTGTGGCGCGTCGCGCTCGGCATGTTCTCCAATCCCGACGACCGCCGCTTCGTGATCGGCGTGCTGGTGGCGTTCCTGCCCGCCGTCGTGATCGGCCTGATCGCCGGCAAGTACATCAAGGAATTCCTGTTCAATCCGTGGGTGGTCTGCTTCACGCTGATCGTCGGCGGCGCCGTCCTGCTCTGGGTCGATCAGCTCGATCTCAAGGTCTACGAGGACGATGCGACGCGCTTTCCGCTGTTGATGTATTTCTGGATCGGCGTCGCGCAGTGCCTGGCGATGATCCCAGGCGTGTCGCGCTCCGGCGCCAGTATCGTGGCTGCGATGCTGCTCGGCGCCGACAAGCGCTCGGCGGCGGAATTCTCGTTCTTCCTCGCGATCCCGACCATGGTCGGCGCGTTCGTCTATGATTTTTACAAGAACCGCGCCGACTTCACGTCAGACAATCTCAGCGTGATCGCGGTCGGTTTCGTGGTGTCGTTCATCACGGCGATGATCGTGGTGCGGGCATTCCTCAACTTCGTCACCCGCCGCGGCTTCACCTTCTTTGCCTGGTGGCGCGTGATCGTCGGCACGCTCGGCCTGATCGCGCTGGCGATGGGCCGGTAAGGCATTCTCCGCTGTCGTCCCCGCCTAGTGCGCAATTGCGCACGGGAGCAGGGACCCATAACCACGGCTTTCTCAGGGGCGCAGGGCTGTGGCCCCAGCGTCCTGCATCTCGGGCATTTGTGGTTATGGGTTCTGGCTTTCGCCAGGACGACAGGGGAAAGGGCGGCCTACGCGCTCTTCTTCTGGAACTGGCCCGTCGCGCGGAAGCGCCAGAGATATTGCGGGGCGACGGCTTCCATCGAGTCCGGCGTGATGCCGAGGCCCGCAAAGGTCAGGCCGGCGGCCTTGGCGGCGTCGGACACCACATTGTCCACGCGCAGCATCGCGACCTGGTCCGGGGTCAGGGTGAACGGCCCGGGCGCAAATTGCAGGAAGTACGACTGCAGCTTGGCGAGACCGAACGGCAGCGGCGCCAGCATGCGGTCGCGCTGGGTGATCTGGAGGATGATCTCCATCACCTCGCGCATGGTCAGCACTTCCGGCCCGCCGAGCTCGTAGGTCGCGCCCGCCTTCGCTTTGCCGTCGACGGCATCGGCCACCGCGTCCGCGACGTCGGCGACATAGGCCGGCTGCACCGTGTTGACGCCACCGCCGACCAGCGGCAGCACCGGCGAGATCCGCGCCAGCGCCGCGAAGCGGTTGGTGAACTGATCCTCGGGCCCGAACAGCAGCGACGGCCGCATGATGGTGGCCGACGGCAGGGCCGCCTGCACCGCCTTCTCGCCCTCCGCCTTGGCGCGGAAATAACCCGACGGCGAATCCGCATCGGCCCCGATCGCCGAGACATGGACCATCCGGGCGCCGTTTGCAGCCGCGGCCTTGGCGATGGTCTCGGCGCCCTTCACCTGCACGGCGTCAAAGCTCTGCCCGCCGCCCTCGGCCAGGATGCCGACCAGGTTGATGGCGATATGCGAATCACGCATCGCCGCCTCGACCGAGGCCGGGTAGCGCACATTGGCCTGGACGGCGTGAATCTGCCCGACCCGGCCGAGTGGCTGCAGATGGCCGGCCAGTTCGGGCCGCCGCACCGCGACTCGCACGCGGTAATCGCGCTTGCAGAGCGCCCGGACCACGTTCCGTCCCAGAAAACCCGATCCGCCGAAGACCGTGACGAGCGTTTCCAGGTTCGATGCCATGAGGTCCATTCCTGCCGGATTCGAGAGCGATTGAGCGCATTTACCGCTTCTCGCGATACGCCATCAGCCCAATCCTGTACAGGCTATTTGATTTTTCGATCGCGAATTTGACAAGCGCGTAACCGATCCTTACTAAGCCGCTCCACATGCCCAGGTGGCGGAATTGGTAGACGCGCTGGCTTCAGGTGCCAGTGGCTTAACGGCCGTGAAGGTTCGAGTCCTTTCCTGGGCACCACCTCATCTAAAACGCTAATGCGTTCAAGAAGATGAGCTGACGCAGCGGTTTCTGCCTCTCGTACAGGTACACACGAGAGGTACACATGGCCTTCATAATGGCTCATCCGACCAAGCATCCCTTGACCGGGATGTTCTACTACCGTGGCCGCGTTCCGGCCGACCTAGTCAAGCAGCTCAAGGGCAGAAGCATCTCGGTCGACGTGGGCGAGACGCCTTCGCTCGTCAGGCTGGGCAGCCACTGCAAGGTCTCTCTTCAGACCAAGGACGTCCAAACCGCCAAGACCCGAAATGCCCAAGTGGAGACCCAGCTCGGGACACTTTGGGAGGCGGAGCGGCGAGGGGCTACGCATCTCACCTTCGAGCAGGTGTGCGCGCTCGCCGGGGAGATGCGACGTGAGACCTTGGCGGCCAACGAGGCCGAACCCGGCTCTCCCGCCGATTGGGACTTCCTTCAGGGTCAGCTCTCGGACGCTTTGTCGTGGTTTGAGCGGGACGAGGATGGCACGCCACTGAACCCCAAGCAGGGAGAGTGGGAGGTATCCCGTCTCATCCAAGTCGACGGCTTCCTGCAGGCGAGGGGCCTCGGCCTTACCCCGCAAAGCTACCGCCAGTTCGTCGAGCAGGCCGGCGGCGCGCTCTGGCGGGCATACGATACTCTCTCGAGGCGGGCACTGGGGGACTACTCTCCGGACGAGCACGCGGCTCGTTATCCAATCTGGCGCGACTCGGACGGCAGGAGCACGGAGGCTGCGGCTGTGCCGCTTCTCGACCTGTTCGGCAGATGGGCGGCGGAGGCCAAGCCCGTAGCTGCGACGGTGGATGGTTGGCGTCCCTACCTGCAGGGCTTCATTGGGTTGACCGGCCACGATGACGCTATGCGCTTTACCAGCCATGATGTTGCCCGGTGGAAGGACGCCCTCGTTCAACGCGGAGATAGCGCCAAGACGATCAATGGCAGCAAGCTTGCGGCACTCAAGACGGTCCTCCAGTGGGGTGTAGACAACCATCGCTTGACCGAGAATGTCGCCAGTCGTGTTCGGGTTCGCCAGAAGGTGCGCGCTGGCGAGCGCATGCGAGGCTTCAGTCTTGATGAAGCTGCAGCGATCTTTCGAGCGGCGGAGAAGCAGACCAGCAAGGTCTATCGTTGGGTTCCGGCCCTGTGCGCTCTCTCCGGTGCTCGCGTTGCCGAGGTTTGCCAGCTAAGGGCGGAGGACGTTCGCAGGGAGCTGGGGTTCTGGGTGATGCAGTTCGCGCCGGAAGCTGGCTCGCTAAAGACGGTAAGCTCAGAGCGGCTCGTTCCTCTGCATCCTTATCTGCTCGAGCACGGCTTTCTGAAATTCGTTGAGAGTGTAGGAAGTGGCCCCCTGTTCTATGACGAGAAGCGACGGAACCCCGGCGCAAAGAAGCCGCCGGCCAAGATCGTAGCCAAGAACGTCGCAGCATGGGTCCATAAGCGGGACCTCGGGGTCGGTCGCGCCCAGCGAAAGGACCCGAACCACGCATGGCGGCACTATTTTATCACCGTGCTTCGCGATCTCGAGATCAATGACAGTGTGATCGAAAGGCTCACCGGACACGGCGCATCGAACGTCAACAAGGGTTACGGGGAGGCGATGCTCCGAACCCTTTCTCGCGCCATTGATTCAGTTCCGATACCCGCAGGCCAAGCTCAATCGCCGATGACTGCGGCGGAAGGAGCGGGACGATGATTGCTGTCGCGGCGGTTTGCAATGTTGCGCTCTTGGCACTTTGGGCTCTCTTGCTCGAGTCCAAGGGGTTGCCGCGGCAGGGAATGGATGCCCTCGTTGCGGCTCTGGTTTTTCTGGCGCCGGCTTCATCGCTGCTGGCTCTCTGGCGTGCTGAGGCGCGTGCAGCCAGCAGTTGGCTGTTACTTGAGTTGGAAGCAAGAAAGGTTACGCTCAGGGGGCGCATGACCTCCGAGAAGCGCACCGAAGGTCCAACCTGACGCGCTCCTCGCAATTGGAGTCGGGCAGCGGCCCTAACAGCCATGCCCGGCTCTCGCTTCCTCCTTCTCTGCAACCGCCCTCAGCGCTTCCATGAGCCTCTCAAACCGCTCTCCAGCTGACAGGCGGGGCAAATCTCGTTCTACCTCGCGCTTGCGGAAAGCTTTGCGCTCAGCCGCGTTCAGAATAGCAGTCGTGGGCTTGTAGTTTGTCTTCCGGCGGCGATTGATCTCACGAGCCAAACCCTATCGCCAAGCTCTACGCGACCGTGTTGAGCGGCGACGCGATAATCGATCTGCCTATCAGCGATGTTGAGGCAAGGCAGGAGCTGCTGAAGGAAGCGCGAGACCGTACGCGCAACCGTATCCCGCCTGGGTATCAAGATGCAGGTAAGGATGATGAGGGCATCGGCGACTTCTTGATCTGGAAGTCGTTGCTCCAGTTGGGGAGCGAGAGAAAGCAGCACCTAGCTTTTGTTACTGGCGAGCAGAAGAACGACTGGTTCGTTCGATCAGGTGGAGAGCATATCTACCCGCGTTTTGAGTTGGTTGACGAGTATCGCCGCGCATCCGATGGTCGGTCCCTGCGCCTAATGAGTCTGCCCCAGTTGCTCAATGCGCTTAAGGCGCCGGCCAGCGTGGTGAATGATGCGAAGACCGCAGAAGAGCAATCCACGGCCGCGGACCGCGCAGCCGAGCGCGAAGGCCCTTTGGACGCATACAAGATCGTAAAACAGAATGGACGTGTATACGTTGTTCCGTCTAGTAATCCGCAGGTGGGCACCACTTCACCGCGAGCGGCCCAAATCTTGAGAAATGCACGACTGAGGCGAGCCCGGCGGGCTCAAGTTGAGCTTCGACAGGCGTTAGATGCGGCTCGCCTGCAAGAGCCGGGACCTCAAGCTGAAGGCACGGAAGAGGAGGACTCGGCGGACGAATAGGCTTGTTCTCGTTCGCTACTATCGAGTCGCGTTGCGGCGAGTACACGCCGGTGGTACACGTCAGCCTCCGGCGGAGGCGGAAACCGCAGCGAAATCAGGCCAGTGGAACGGAAATTTCCGAGTCCTTTCCTGGGCACCACCCCCTTTTTTAAGCGATTGAAATCGCTCAGCATCCGCGGGGCGGCTACGACGACGCCGTCACCCGCCGCGGGCGGATGAGATGGCGGATGGTCAGTTCCGACTGCGCTTGTTGAGTTGCAGCCGATGTCGTCGGCGAATCCGACCCGCGCGCTCGAAACGGTCCGATCCATTCAACATCGATAAGACCGTGCGGGCGCCGCTCCCCTCACACGACCCGCCGTCCCGCCCGTCGCGCGATCGGCCGCTGCACGAAATACATCGCGATCAGCGAGATCATCGAGCTCGCCACGACGACATAGCCAATCCGGTCGAAATGCAGCAGCGAGCCGTCCGCATTCTCGGCGACGATCGCGGCTGCGACCACCGAGCCCAGCCCGCCCGAGAGCTGCTGTACCGAGGCCGAGACCGCGCTGAATGCGCCGCGCTGGCTGGCGTCGGGGATCGCCGACATCAGCGCCTGCGACGGGATCATGCGCGAGAAGATGCCGACGAACATCAGCACGTTGACGATGATCGCGGTCAGCAGCGAGACGTGACCGAGATGGGTGTAGATCAGCACCATGATGGCCGACACCACGCAGCCGAAGATGAAGGTCGGATATTTGCCGAACGCATCGCTGGCGCGGCCGACCAGCGGACCCATGATGATGCTGAACAGGCCGGAGACGAGATAGATCGTCGGCAGATGGACGATATCGATGCCGAGATTGTGCACGGTGAAGGCGCTGCCGAACGGCATCAGCATGAAGCCGCCGGTCGCCAGCAGCGTCGTCACCAGGAAGGCCAGCGTGTAGCGCGGCTCGCCCACCGTCGCGATCAGATGGCGGAACGGATTGCTGTCGTGCTGCAGCTTGAGGTGGCCGTCGACCGGCTCCATGAACAGCGCAATGGTCGCGATTGCCGCGATCGACAGGCCGACAATGGCCACGAAGCAGATGTGCCAGTTCCAGTGATTGGCCAGGAAAAGTCCGGCCGGGACGCCGAGCACCTGGCTTGCGGCGAACGCGGTCTGAATCACGCCCATCGCGCGGCCGCGCTGTTGCAGCGGAAACAGGTCGGTGACGATCGCGAGCACGACGGAACCGATCACGCCGCCGAACAGGCCGGTGACGATGCGGCCGAGCAGCAGCACGTGGAAATTCTGCGCCAGCGCGCAGAGCACGGTGCCGAGCATGAAGCCGACATAGAAGAACAGCAGCAGCTTCTTGCGGTCGAAGCGGTCGGCAAAGCCGGCGGCCAGGATGCCGGAGATGCCGGCGGCGAAGGCGTAGGCCGAGACCGCGACGCCGAACTGCCCGGCCGTGATGTTGAGCGACGGCATCAGGATGGCGCCGAGCGGCGACATGATGATGAAGTCGAGGATCAGGGTGAACTGCGTGAAGGCAAGCAGCGCGATCAAAAGCGTCTGATAGCGCGAGAAACCGCGTTCCTGCGGCTCCTCGATCGGCGCGGCGATGGTCTGTTCCGACATGGGACTCATTCGTGATGATGCGAAGGGTGCGAGCGGCTGGGCACAGATAGGGGCGCCGTTCGTCAATTTCATCGGCGCCGATAAGCAAAAAACTGCGCGGACGTGCGATCAGAAATCGCGAAATTTTCCGATTCTATATGGGAATTGCGCCGCGTCCGATCATCCCTGCTCTGATCGTTTGAATTGCAGCGTGATCCAAATGCAACAGCGTTCGCGCGATGGCGGGCCGCCGGGTCGGGATATGGCAGGAGCCGGGCGGAAAACCCGCACCTGAGCGGCCCGGAGACTGCCTATCCGCTCGCATCCCCGGCGTTTGGGGGCTAGTGTCGCCTGTCGAATCGAACCGAGACCCGAGGCCCTCATACATGACCATCCGCCTGCATCGCGGCGACCTGCCCGATCTCACGCGCTACACCGATTCCGTTGCGATCGACACCGAGACCATGGGACTGCATCCGCATCGCGACCGGCTCTGTGTGGTGCAGATGTCGAACGGCGACGGCACTGCCGACGTGATCCAGATTCCGAAGGGCCACACCGATTCGCCGAACCTGAAGGCGCTACTCGCCAATCCCAAGATCACCAAGATCTTCCATTTCGCGCGGTTCGACGTCGCCGTGCTCTACAACACCTTCGGCGTGATGCCGGCGCCGGTCTATTGCACCAAGATCGCCTCGCGCCTGTCGCGCACCTATACCGATCGCCACGGCCTGAAGGATCTGGTGCGCGAGGTGCTGAATGTCGAACTGTCGAAGCAGCAGCAGTCGAGCGATTGGGGCGCGCAAAGCCTGAGCGAAGCCCAGCTCGCCTACGCCGCATCCGACGTGCTGCACCTGCATGCGTTGCGCGAAAAATTGAATGTGATGCTCGCGCGCGAGGGACGCACGGATCTCGCCCAGGCGTGCTTCGATTTCCTGCCGACCCGCGCCAGGCTCGATCTCGACGGCTGGGAGGCCGAGGACATCTTCGCCCATTCCTGATTTCGCCCGTTAATGATGGGCGACGAATTCGTGGCGTCGGGGGCGGTTCCGCCCCGTTTCGGCCAAACTGTTCACGCGTGGTCACCTGCGGGGCGCGACGCGAGGTCCGGGCTGCATATTTGGGCGGCTCCGGCTAGAATAGGGGCAATTTCGTGCCTCTGGAGCTCAGGTGAATTCGGTTCAGAATCCAGCCTATGTCACGGGCCTCGAGGCGCGCTTTGCCGCTGCCGCGCGGCACAGTCGCATGGTGCGGATTCTGCGCGTTGCGGTGCCCGCGGTGGTGGGACTGTCGATGGCTTCCATCATCTTCGTCTCGGTCTACAATCCATTCCGCGAGATGATCCCGAAACTGCCGGTCGAGATGGATAATCTCGTGGTGTCCGGCACCAAGATCACGATGGAAGCGCCGCATATCGCCGGCTTCTCGGCCGACGGGCGGCCTTACGAAATGTGGGCCAAGGCGGCGATCCAGGACGTCACCGATCCCGATCACGTTGAGCTGAAGACGATCCGCGCCAAGGTGGCGCAGCAGGATCAGTCGACCGTGACGATGGATGCGCGCACCGGCTTCTTCGACAACAAGAAGCAGCTGCTCGACCTGCGCCAGGATATCTTCCTGCAGTCGTCCACCGGCTATGAAGCGAAGTTGACGCAGGCCTTCGTCGATATCAACAAGGGCAACGTGTCCTCGGATGAGCATGTCGATGTCAAGCTGCTCCAGGGTACGCTGACATCAGACCGGCTCAGGATCTACAACAGCGGCGAACTGGTGCGGTTCGAAGGCAATGTCGTGATGTATCTCGACAAGCTCGGCGACAACGATGCGAGCCCGCCTGCCGAGCCTGCTCCACCGCCACCTCCGTCGCCGCCGAAGGCGCGCAAATCCGCCAACCCGAAATGATTTTGATGATGAGACGTTTTCCGCACGGCATCGCAATTGCGGTCTTTCTGCTCGCGCTGTTCGCAGCCGGTGCTGCGTCGGCGCAGGGCTCGATGTCAGGCGTTCCCAACGCCATGCAGGGCTTTTCGCAGAATCGCGACCAGCCGATCCAGATCGAGGCTGCTGCGCTCGAAATGCGCGACAAGAAGAAGGAGGCGACCTTCTCCGGCAATGTGAAGGTCGTGCAGGGCGACACCACCATGACCTCGAAAGTCCTCGTGGTGTTCTACGAGGATAGATCGACCCAGACGCCGGCGCCTGCTTCGACCGGCACCAAGGGTGCCGCCGCCAAGGGTGCCGCGCCGATGCAGTCGGCGACACCAGGCCCCGGCGGCGCGTCCTCGATCAAGCGGCTGGAGGCGAAGGGCAATGTCGTCGTGACCCAGAAGGATCAGGTCGTCACCGGCGAGACCGCGATCTTCGACACCAAGACCAATTTGATCACGATGCTCGGCGGCGGCGGCAGCCAGGTGGTGCTGACCCAATGCCAGAACGTACTGCGCGGCGACCGCCTGCTGGTCGACATGACCACCGGCGTCTCGCGCGTCGAATCCGACAACGGCAAGGTGCAGGGCCTGTTCATCCAGTCGCAGGGCGGACAGAACGGCAAGGGAGGCTGCGGGACGCCGGCCGCCCCCGGCGCGGCCCCGGCAGCCCCGTCGCCGCTTCAGCTCCTGCCGGGCAGCAAGTCCAAGTAAGGCCCCAGTAAGCTTCACGTAAGGGCAAGTAAAATCAACCAGTTAGATAATATTTTGCGGCCGCGAGGTTGAAGCGCGCGGGGCGAGACTGTATCTACTGCTGCGGCCCGGCCGAACGGTGCGCCTTTGAGGGGGAGTTATGTTGGCCGGGACAGGGGCATCCATTCATTCAAGGCGCGGGTGATCGCGCCTTGCCGTGTTGTATGAGCATGATCTCCGCGCAGACGCGTCCGCTTTTGTCGCGAGGGAAGGCCGGGATCTGTTTTCCGGTTCATGCTTGCGTGCGAATCGATGGGTCCGCAGGCAAAGTCGCGGGATCACCGTGAAAGGCTGAAGCGAAGCGGGGATGGTGGATTTTCTCGGCATGTTCCGGCGGCGTCCTGCGAAACGCAGTGCCGGATTTGCGCGCTCGCATGACGACATCACAGCGCTCGGCGACCAGTTCGGCGAGATGCTGACGTCGCCGGTGCGTGACGCGCCGCCGATGGCGCGCGCCGCATCGGCTCCCGCGGTCGAGCTGCCGCGATCCCAACCCGCAGCTGCGCCGGCTCCGGCGCGCGCGAGACCCGCCAGGAACAGCGCGCCTGCTGCGCCGCAGCTGATCAAGCGGCCGGGCTATCTGGCCGTGCACAGCGTGGAAAAGAGCTTCGGCAGCCGCCAGGTCGTGCGCGGCGTCAGCATCTATGTGCGCCGCGGCGAGGCGGTCGGTCTGCTCGGGCCCAACGGCGCCGGCAAGACCACCGTGTTCTACATGATCACCGGCCTGATCAAGGCCGATCGCGGCGCGATCGAGCTCGATGGCCATGACGTCACCAAGCTGCCGATGTATCAGCGTGCGCGCCTCGGCATCGGCTATCTGCCGCAGGAAGCCTCGATCTTCCGCGGCCTCTCGGTCGAGCAGAACATCCGCGCCGTGCTCGAGGTCGTCGAGCCCTCGAAGAAGAAGCGCGAGCATGAGCTCGATTCGCTGCTCGACGAGTTCAACATCACGCGGCTGCGCAAGAGCCCGTCGATCGCGCTGTCCGGCGGCGAGCGCCGCCGCGTCGAGATCGCGCGCGCACTGGCGACGCGGCCGAACTACATGCTGCTCGACGAGCCGTTCGCCGGCATCGACCCGATTGCGGTCGGCGACATCCAGGACCTCGTCCGCCATCTCACCAACCGCGGCATCGGCGTGCTCATCACCGACCACAATGTCCGCGAGACGCTCGGCCTGACCGACCGCGCCTACATCGTCTATGCCGGTGAGATCTTGACTGAGGGAAGCCCGGAGGAGATCGTTAACGATCCCGATGTACGCCGGCTTTACCTTGGCGAGGAATTCCGCCTGTAGCGCTATTTTCCTATCCGTCAAGCCGTGTACAAGGGCTTCGGACTAATATAAGCAAGAATCGAGCCAACTTTTGGAATCGATCTTGCCTCCATGGCACTGACGCAAAGACTAGAGTTCCGCCAGTCGCAGTCGCTGGTGATGACGCCGCAGCTGATGCAGGCGATCAAGCTGCTGCAACTGTCGAACCTGGATCTGTCGGCCTTCGTCGAGGAGGAGCTGGAGCGCAACCCGCTGCTCGAGCGGGCGGCCGACGGGCCGGAGCCGCCGGTGGCTGGTGAGCCGGCCATGGAGCGGGCAGACTACGGCGATTCCGACGGTTCCTCGAGCTACGGGGATGACGGTGACTCGTCCGACATGACCGCGGGCTCGGGCGGCGAAGCCGCGTTCGAGCCGGGCCAGGAGGAATGGCTGAACCGCGACCTCGGCACCCGCGCCGAGATCGAGCAGACCCTCGATACCGGTCTCGACAACGTGTTTTCCGAGGAGCCGGCCGAAGCCGCGGCGCGCGCTGCCCAGGACGCGCCGCCGTCGGTCTACACCGAATGGGGTGGCGGCGCCTCCAGCGACGACGAATACAATCTCGAAGCCTTCGTGGCCGCCGAGGTGACGCTGGCCGACCATCTCGCCGAACAGCTCGCGGTGGCGTTCTCCGCCCCCGCGCAGCGCATGATCGGACAGTATCTGATCGACCTGGTCGACGACGCCGGCTACCTGCCGGCCGATCTCGGCCAGGCCGCCGAGCGGCTCGGTGCGTCGCAGCAAGCGGTCGACGAGGTCGTCGCGGTGCTGCAGAAATTCGATCCGCCGGGCGTCTGCGCGCGAAATCTGAGCGAGTGCCTGGCGATCCAGCTGCGCGAGCTCGATCGCTACGATCCGGCGATGCAGGCGCTGGTCGAGCATCTCGATCTGCTTGCGAAGCGCGACATCGCGGGCTTGCGAAAGCTGTGCGGCGTCGACGACGAAGACATCACCGACATGATCGCCGAGATCCGCAGGCTCGATCCGAAGCCCGGCCTGAAGTTCGGCACCTCGCGAACGCAGACCATGGTGCCCGACGTCTATGTCCGCCCGGGTCCCGACGGCGGCTGGCATGTCGAGCTCAACAGCGACACTCTGCCGCGCGTGCTGGTCAACCAGACCTATTACTCTGAGCTGTCGAAGACGATCCGCAAGGACGGTGACAAGTCGTACTTCACCGACTGCCTGCAGAACGCGACCTGGCTGGTGCGCGCGCTCGATCAACGCGCCCGCACCATCCTGAAGGTCGCGACCGAGATCGTCCGCCAGCAGGACGGATTCTTCACCTATGGTGTCGCGCATCTGCGGCCGCTCAATCTGAAGGCGGTGGCGGATGCGATCCAGATGCATGAATCGACGGTGTCGCGCGTCACCGCCAACAAGTACATGGCGACCAATCGCGGCAGTTTTGAATTGAAGTATTTTTTCACCGCGTCGATCGCGTCCGCCGACGGCGGCGAAGCGCATTCGGCCGAGGCGGTGCGTCACCACATCAAGCAATTGATCGACGGCGAGGCGCCGTCGGCGATCCTGTCCGACGACACGATCGTGGAACGTTTGCGCGCTTCGGGCATTGATATTGCCCGCCGCACCGTCGCGAAGTACCGCGAAGCGATGCGGATACCGTCCTCGGTCCAGCGCCGCCGTGACAAACAGAGCATGCTTGGTAATGCGCTTTCGGCCCCCGCCTCCTCGTCCGACCGGTCGCGAGATACAGCCCCCGTTTAGGTTACTTCTTGAGCATGGCCCCGTCCAAGTACGGACTAATCCATGCGCTCGTTGCGTTCGCGTCAAATCGCGATAGTCTCAACCTTTCCAGGTCAAGCATCGTCCAGAAAGGGAGGTAACCGGAATCCAGCAACCATCATGCTCCCGCAAGAGTGACCGAGGCATCCCAGCAATTGAGGCATCAAATGACCCTTCGAATCTCGGGAAAGAGCATCAGCATCGGCGAGGCGCTCCGCGACCGCGTCAGCGAGCGCACCGACGAGGTCCTGCGAAAGTATTTTGATGGCAACTATTCCGGTCACATCACCCTGAGCAAGGATGGCTTCGGCTTCCGAACCGACTGCGCGCTGCATCTGGATTCCGGCATCACGCTGGAAGCCGAATCCAACGCCGCCGACGCCTATGCCAGCGCAGATGCCGCGCTCCTGATGATCGAGAAGCGCCTGCGCCGCTACAAGAGCCGGCTCAAGGACCGCTCGGCCCGCAAGACCTATGCCGCAACCGCCGCGCTTGCCGAATTGAACGGCGTCGGGCTCGACGCGCCGAGCTACGTCATCGAGGCACCCGAGAACGAGGACGAGGTCACCGAATACAGCCCTGTCATCATTGCCGAGGCAACCACCGCGCTGAAGCGGCTGTCGGTCAGCGAAGCCGTGATGGAGCTCGATCTGACCGGCGCCTCCTGCCTGGTGTTCCAGCATGGCGGCAGTGGCCGGTTGAACATCATATACCGCCGCACGGACGGCAATGTCGGCTGGGTCGACCCGCCCGCGGTGAGCCCCTGAGGATAGTTGGCAGATGGCATTGACGTCCGAAGCCGGCCCTGCTTATGGTCCGCCGCCTCCAGGAACAAGGGGGGCGGAACAGGGTTCGCAGGTGTTGGCACCGCCGATACGTTGGAGTAGAAGCCCTGCCAGCTGGACCCGGGCTAAGCCCGCATCCTACCTCAACTTCTTGACGCCGCCGCTGTAAAGCCTATTTCGCAACCTGACGGTTCATTCACCTCGGAACGTCCCAATGCCGATTACCGATTTGGTCGCACCCGAGGCGATACTTCCGGCTTTGAAAGTCATCAGCAAGAAGCAGGCGCTGCAGGAACTCGCCGCGCGTGCGTCGGCCTTGACCGGGCAGAATGAACGCGCCGTCTTCGAGGTGCTGCTGCAGCGCGAGAAGCTCGGCACCACGGCGGTCGGCTATGGCGTCGCCATTCCGCACGGCAAGCTGCCGAAGCTCGAGAAGCTGTTCGGCTTCTTCGCCCGCCTCGAGCGCCCGATCGATTTCGAGGCGATGGACGGCCAGCCGGTCGACCTGATCTTCCTGCTGCTGGCACCCGAAGGCGCCGGCGCCGACCACCTCAAGGCGCTGGCGCGGATCGCCCGCCTGCTGCGCGACCAGGACGTCGCCAAGAAGCTGCGGGCCTCGCGCGACGCGCAGGCGATCTACTCGGTGCTCGCGCTGCCGCCGGCGAGCGCGGCGTAAATCATCCGCATCCGCGAATTCGTTCGCGCAACTGTCATCAGGGTATAGTCGTTGGTCGTGCGTTCGCGCGCGCTGGTGCGCTGCGGAAGCGTCAGCAGATCGTCGGCAGCAGACGGCGGACTTCGTCGAGCAGATCGGGCACGGCCTTCTCGTCATTGGCGAGATGCCTGAGCAGCGCGCTCTGGAACAGGCCGTCGAACAGCGCGTAGAGCGCGGCTGGAGACGATGCCGGCTTCTTGTTGCCGAGCTCGGCATAGCGCACAGCGATGCGCCAGATCATCGCTTCCAGGCTCTTGTCGATCTCGAGCACGTCCTTGCGGAACGCCGGCTCGAACATCGCCTGCGAGCGCAGATCGTACCAGAGCCGGTGCATGCGCGCTTCGTTCTCGAGCGTGGCCGCGAGCTTGGCGAGGAAGCCTTCGGTCAGTTCGTCGCGACTTTGCGCCGTCGTCACCACCTCGTCATAGCGCGTCACGCATTTCGCCTTGTAGTGACGCACGCAGCAGCAGATCAGATCGAGCTTGTCGCTGAAGTAGTAGTGAAACACGCCGTGCGTGAATGCGGAGTTCTGCGCGATCTCGCGCAGGCTGGTGCGCGCGAAGCCGAGTTCGCCGAGCGTTTCCAGTGCGGCTTCCGCAAGCTCGATGCGCCGCGCGTTGAACTTCTCGTCGCGCAGCGCCTCGGTCGCTACTGCCACGCGTTGAGCCGCTCCTGTCGCTTGCCGCGCCATCTCGTGCCTTCCCTCTGTCTCTTCCCTTGAGCGACTATATCGCGGCGGACCGCGGCGCGCTCAATCCCTTCACATCACCATCTTTGACACTTGTCAAATTCAGGCTTGACAAGTGTCAAGTTCCTGGACGAGGGTTGGCGAAATAATTTGGACAACCGTCAAGACGGCTGACCAATCGATTAAGCAGGAGGAAATGCACCGCCGGGCGCGCCAACGCTGCGCCCGCCGACGCCGGCCGTGACCATCAATGCGCTCCAGATGCGCAAGGCCCGGGCCCGCGCAGCCAATCTCAGCACGCACCAAAATCACCAAGCAAAGGGAGGACTACGTCATGAGTGGGAAGAGCCTTGAAGGCCGGAAAGCCCTGGTCACCGGCGGCGCCCGGGGAATTGGCGCGGCGATCGCGCAGGCGCTGGCGCGGTCCGGCGCCGCGGTCATGATCGGCGATATTCTCGATGACGCCGGCAAGGCGAGCGCCGCCGAGATCGCCAAGGCCGGGGTGAAGACCGGTTTCGTCAAGCTCGACGTCACCGACGATGTGCAATGGGAGCGGGCCGCAGCCGCAACCGTCGAAACCCTCGGCGGCTTCGACATCCTGATCAACAATGCCGGCATCGAGATCACCTCGCTGGTCGCCGACATCAAGGCCGAGGACGCGCGCCGGATGTGCGACGTCAACATCGTCGGCACCGTGCTCGGCATGAAGCACGCCTTCCGCGCGATGCGGCCGGGCGGTGCGGCAGGCAAGGGCGGCGCGGTGGTCAACATCGCCTCGGTTGCTGCGACGATCGCCTTCCCGAGCATCGCCGTTTACTCCGGCACCAAATCCGCGGTCGACCGCATGACCCGGGTCGGCGCGATGGAAGCCGGCAAGCTCGGCTATGGCGTGCGCGTCAACTGCATCTATCCCGGGCTGATCCCGACCGACATGGGCCTGCAGCTCGCCAATGACATCGTGAAAATCGGTCTCGCGCCCGACGTCAATGCCGCCGTCGGCTCGGTGGTGGAGCAGACGCCGCTCGGCAAGCTCGCCGAGGTCTCCGACATCGCCGATGCCGCGGTGTTCCTGTGCTCGAACGATGCCCGCTTCATCACCGGCATCGGCCTGCCGGTCGATGGCGGCATGGGCATGTAGCAGCAAAGCCGACAACAAGCATTTCGGAGGAACGCAATGAGCGAGAAAAAGCCCGTCATCGTCTACGGCGCGTCCGGCTACACCGGCCGGCTGGTCTGCGAATATCTGCGCGAGTACAACATCCCCTTCATCGCCGCCGGCCGCAGCGCCGACAAGCTCAACGCGGCGATGAAGTCGAACGTGGCCGGCATCGAGACCGCCGACTACGAGGTGGTGACGGTGCCGCACACTGCGGCCGCACTGACCGAGCTGTTCAAGGGCGCCTCGGTGGTGCTCAACACCGTGGGCCCGTTCGCCAAGTTCGGCGTCGAGGTGGTGCAGGCTTGCCTGGCTGCCAAGTGCCACTACACCGACACGACCGGCGAGCAGGACTGGCTGATCACGCTCGAGCAGGAGTTCGGCACGAAGTTCGCCAATGCCGGCCTGCTGCTGGCGCCGGGCATCGCGCAAATGTACACCACCGGCGAGATCGCCGCGCAGTTGTGCCTGGAGACGCCCGGCCTCGACACGCTCGATATCGCCGTGTTCTGGGGTGGCAGCCCGACCATCGCCTCGACGCAGACCATCCTGGTCAACGCCGCGATGGCCAAGGCCTACTATCTCGAGCAGAACAAGTATGTCGAACATCAGCCCGATGCCGGCCTCTACAACCTCGCGATCCCCGGCCAGCACGAACTGGCGCTGGCGCTGCCCTGGGGCGGCACCTCGCACCCGGTGTGGTTCAAGCGCGATCCGCGCGTGGCCAACGTGAAGGTGCTGGGCGGCGTGTTCAATCGCGCGCTGATGCTGGGCGTGCCGCAGATCGTCGCCGCCGCGCTGGAGGCGACCAAGGACATGAAGCCCGACGAGCGCTACGCCGCGCTGGCGCAGACCGCGGCCGGCGTGATGAACACCATGCCGCCGCGCGAGAACCCGCGCGTCAACAAGTCGCTGGATTCGGTGTATGCCTCCGGCCCGCTGGGGCGCGCGCACTGCGTTATCTACGGCAACAGCAACTACAAGCAGACCGGCATGCTGCAGGCCTTCGCCGCGGCGTACCTGCTGCAACAGCCGCCGAAGCGCGTCGGCTTCGCCTCCGGCTGCCAGGCGTTCGGCCATCACGAACTGCTCGGGCAATTGCGCAGCTTCGGCCTGGTCGGCAAGCCGGTCCTGACCGTGCACGATTGAGCCTGAGCCCCGATCAGATCGGGGCTCGACACGCCGTTCCCTGAAGCGTTTTCGTCAAGCGGACTGGTTTCCACTTTGCTCGAAAACGCAGTATCCGCGGGTGACGCTGTCGCGCGTCACCCGCGCCTCTCGCGAGACCCGCCATGCGCTTCATCGATTATCTCGACAAGGGTGCCTCGCTCGGCGCCGACGCGCCGTGCCTCACCATGGACGGGCGCGACCTCAGCTATGGCGATGTGCAGCGGCTGAGCTACCGGATCGCGCGTGGGCTCGCGCGCTCGGGCATCGCTCCCGGCGAGAAGGTCGCGATCCTCTCAGGCAACGATCCGCTCGCGTTTGCCTGCGTGTTCGGCATCTCGCGCGCGGCCGCGGTGTGGTGCCCGATCAATCCGCGCAACGAAGCGGCCGAGAACAGGTTCATCCTCGACCAGTTCGATTGCCGCCTGCTGCTGTTTCATTCGAGCTTTGCGCCGATGGTCGAGGCCGTGAGGCAGGATCTATCCAAGCTGCGTACGCTCGTCTGTCTCGATACCGAGTTGCCGTTCGCCCCGTCCTTCGACCGCTGGCTCGGCGGGCTCGCCGATGATGTCTTTCAGCGCGACACGATCGACGATCTCGCGATGATCCCGGGCACCGGCGGCACCACCGGCAAGCCGAAGGGCGTGATGCTCTCGGGCCGCAACATCGAGGCGATGACTGCGCTGACCCTGATGGGGTACCCGTTCAAGGGACGCCCGATCTATCTCGCGCTGGCGCCGCTGACGCACGCCGCGGGCGTGCTGTGTTTCCCGATCATGACGCTGGGCGGCCGGATCGTGATCATGCATCACCCTGACATCGGCGAGTTCCTCACGCTGATCGAGCGCTATCGCGTCACCCACACCTTCCTGCCGCCGACCGTGATCTACATGCTGCTCGATCATCCGAAGCTCGACGCGACTGATCGCTCCTCGCTGCAATGCTTCTGGTATGGCGCCGCGCCGATCTCGGCGACGCGGCTCGCGGAGGCCTTGCAGCGGATCGGACCGATGGCGCAGCTGTTCGGCCAGACCGAGGCACCGATGATGATCTCGATGATGGCACCCGCCGATCACTACAATCCGGACGGCACCATCGCCATGGAGCGACTGTTGTCGGCGGGGCGGATCGGCCCGCTGGTGCAGGCCGGCATCATGGATGGCGACGGCAAGCTGTTGCCGGTGGGATCACGCGGCGAGATCGTGGTGCGCGGTTCGCTTGTCATGGAGGGCTACTACAAGAACCCGGAAGCGACACGCGAAGCGTCAGTGCATGGCTGGCACCATACCGGCGACATCGGCTACATCGACGGCGACGGCTATCTCTACATCGTCGACCGCGCCAAGGACATGATCATCACCGGCGGCTTCAACGTCTACTCGATCGAGGTCGAGAACGCGTTGCGCGCCCATGAGGCGGTGCAGGATTGTGCTGTCGTCGGGTTGCCCGACGACAAATGGGGCGAGCGCATCGTTGCCGTGGTGCAGCCGCGTGCCGGCCACACCGTCGATGCGACTGCGCTTGCGGCTTTCGTCAAGCAGCAGATCGGCAGCATCAAGACGCCGAAGCAGATCGAGGTCTGGGACGATCTTCCGCGCTCCAAGGTCGGCAAGGTGCTGAAGCCGGACATCCGCGCGCGACTGGCCTGAGCGTCCGGGGAGTTGAGGCAGACCAAGGTCGAATTTACCGGGCGGACCGGAGGGCTAGATTTCGGCCTGCAAGACCGTGTCATAAGGGATGTCGTACTCCCGCGATGGCGATCGGTTGTGCCGCTCGCGATCCAGGGACCGGCTTCCTGAGGCCCTGCATGGGCACGACCCGCGCAACAGCGGCGCCGCCCCCACCAAACTAGCAAATGGGCATCGCTCGCATCGTCCACCGCCGTGGACGGTGACGCAACGCATTCCAGAAGGCCGAATATGTCGGCCAGGGAGATGCACATGACGACATTGGACATTGCAACCACCCCATTGCCGGAAGCCGAGCACCAGGCGCAATTGCGTCGCGCATTGATCGCCAGCACGGTCGGCACCACCATCGAATGGTACGACTTCCTGCTCTACAGCACGGTGACCGGCCTCGTGTTCGGCAAGCTGTTCTTTCCGAAGTCCGATCCCCTTGTCGGCGTGCTGGAGGCATTCGCCATCTACACGGTGGGCTTCATCGCGCGGCCGATCGGTGCTGCGATCTTCGGCCATTATGGCGATCGCATCGGCCGCAAGGGCGCGCTGATCGCCACCTTGCTCCTGACCGGGCTTGCCACCGCGGCGGTCGGCCTCGTCCCGACCTATGACCAGATCGGCATCTGGGGCGCGGTCATCCTGACCGTCATCCGTTTCATCCAGGGCGTGGGCGTCGGCGGCGAGTGGGGCGGCTCGGTGTTGCTCTCGATGGAATGGGCACGCACCAACCAGCATCGCGGCTTCATCACCTCATGGCCGCAGCTCGGTGGTCCCGCCGGATTGTTGCTGGCGAACATCGCGGTGCTGGTGTTCAGCCGCATTTCCGGCGATCAGTTCCTGGTCTGGGGCTGGCGCATTCCTTTCCTGCTCAGCCTCGTGATGATTGCCATCGGGCTCTACATCCGGCTCGGCATCATGGAGACGCCGACGTTCCGCCGTATCGTGGCCGAGAACCGTGTCGCGCGGGTCCCGGTCCTCGAGGTGATCAAGCGTCAGCCGCGGTCGATCATTCTGGCGGCGCTGGCGCGGATGGCCGAGCAGGCGCCGGCCTATATCTACCTCGCCTTCGTCTTCGCCTACGGCACCCAGGTGATCCACCAGGATCGCGACTTCCTGCTCATCTGCCTGATCTGTGCCGGCGTCCTGTCGCTTGTCACGATTCCGCTGGCCGGGCACCTGTCGGATCGCATCGGACGCAAGCGCATGTATCTGATCGGCTCCGTCCTCACAGGGCTGTTCGGCTTCGTGTATTTCGGCCTGCTCAACACTGCGGCGCCGGTGCTGATCTTCATCGCCATCGTGCTGTCATTCGTGCCGCACGACCTGATGTACGGACCACAGGCAGCGTTGATCGCGGAGTGCTTCACCCCGCGGCTGCGCTACAGCGGCTGCTCGATCGGCTATCAGCTCTCCTCGGTGATATCAGGCGGACCGGCACCGCTGATCGCCACCGCGCTGCTCGCGGCCACCGGATCCGGTTACACGATCGCGCTCTACATTCTGTTCTGCGCGGTCGTCAGTATTATCGCGACCGCCTTGATGCCCGACTACACCAACAGGGACATTTCGGAGGAGCACGACTTGCCTTGATCGAATGATCCGCGAGCAAGCTCGACCAGGCAGCAGGCGCAGGGATTTGCGCTTGCGGTTGGCACAGCGTCAGCCTGCGTGATCCGGCAGCTACCTCTTGCCGTACTCGGTGAACACATAGTCGCGGTTCTGCACCACGGTGTGGCACGCATAGCCGCACTTGGCGTCGTTTTCCTGCGGCGGATTGTCGGTCGTGTTGGCGGGCCTGAACACATCCGTCGCCGCGTCGTACTCGAATGCGCCGTATCCCCAGCCGCCGCTATCGGCGAACCTCTTGCTGTCCTTCACCATGAAATCGACGTCGTGCTGGGTGCCCGGCACGGTAGGCTGACCTGGATACGCCTCCTGCTTTTTCGGGATCCAATGAATCTTCGCCATCTTGGCGCCATCCGGGAACGGCTTGCCGTTGCCGGGCACGCCCTCCCGGTAAGCGCCGATCATCGCCGGATTGCCCAGGATCACGGCGATCACACCTTCGTTCTCGCTGATCGCAATCGCGGACCAGTCCTCGTATCCCCTGAACTCGGAGAACGCGAGCCCGTTCGGCACTTGCAGACTGTATTTGTCCTGCGCGGAAATCGCGACACCAGTCGCCAGGACGGAAATCGACACCGAAGCAACGAGATTGATCAGCGAGCTCTTCTGCATGGTCGCATCTCCTTCAATCGATGTGGTGGCGGATAAATCTTGCTGAAATTCCCTTGTCGCATTCCGTTTCACGAGAATTGATTACAGCACGGAACCGTGCAGAGCAAAATGGAGCTGCGACCACGGCCCGCTGCCGACAGCTGCGCAGAAGAACTGCTCATCTTGAGCGAGCGTTCGCCTGGCGTGATCGAGGGCACGGGCACCTATTGACAACAACCCGGTGACGCCGGAAGACGGACGTGCGCAACATTGCGCGTGCGAACCAGGGATGGCTGATGTCCCGCGATTTTCGCCTTGATCGTGTTCCCGTCGACGTTCTCGCCTACGAGCTCGCCGAAGAACGTGCGAGCGCGCTTGGGCGGATGGGCCGCGTGCTGGAACAGGCGCTCGCCAAGCTGCGTGAGTTCGACGCCGCGCATCCGCCCTCTGGAGCAAGACAGCAGGCGCGGCGTACGCTGGTGAAGGAAGCCGGCCATGCGCTCTGGATGTTCGTGGTGCAGCGGGAGGCCTGCGGGCTGCGCAACAATCGCATGCTGATGCGCGACTACAACGTGCCCGGCGAGGTGCAGCTCAGCATGAGCCCGATGCTCACCACATCGACCATATCGCCATAAAAAATGCGCGGGCCGCCTTAGGTCGAGGCATGCCCGCGCATTTGAATTCGCGGATGCTGAATTCAGCCTGATGTCAGTGGACGCTGACGGCTTGCAGCTCGTTGCTCCAGGCGTTGGCGATCGCGGCTTCGCGGCTGTCGGTCAGCATGATCGGCGTGCCATCGGCGGCATGCAGTGCGAACAGCTTGAGGCCCGGCGCGATCTTCGGCGCCTGCGGAAAGAGATCGGGCACGTCCTCGGAACGGACCTGCTTCACATAGGCGATATGGCCCTCGCCCAGATGAGCCAGTGCTTCCGGCGTGACGCTGTCGGATTGGAAGATGATACTCGCTTCACTCATGGTCTCGACTCCTCAGTCAGATAAGCGGTCGAGTCCGCTCCTTGTTTCTATTATTCGTGCTCATTGATAGCGATTGTCTTAATGACCCGTTCAGGCTCTGGCCTGGCCAGGTCAATCGACAGCAGCCCGTTCTTCAGATCCGCGCCCAGCACCTGCATCCCCTCCGCCAGCACGAAGGTGCGCTGGAAGTGGCGCGCGGCGATGCCGCGATGGATGTATTGCCGAGCCTTGTCGTCCTGCTGGCGGCCGCGGATGACGAGCTGATTTTCCTCAATAGTTACATCGAGTTGGTCGCGGGTGAAGCCCGCCACCGCCAACGTGATGCGCAGCCGCTCAGGCTGGCCGTTGGTACGGTCGCACCGCTCGATATTGTACGGAGGATAGCCGTCGGCGCCCTTCACGACGCGGTCGAGCGCACGCTCGATCTCGTCGAATCCCAGAAGGAACGGACTGGACAACGATGGAACACGAGACATTACAAAGTCCTCTCGAAGCGACTTTGAGGGGCCCTTGCGGCGCCCCATGCAACCGGCGGGCCGTCTGGCCTCCGGTCAGTGAGGGATATGGGGGCGATCTGGATAGCGTTCAAGCAGCCCCGAAACCAGCCTAAACGCCCGCAACATGAGGGCAAATTCTTCTCGATCGGTTACCCGGCGACCCGCTTCCGGCCATCAGCGGTAAAAAGATGCAGTTTGTCGCGCGGAGCGACCGCCCGGATCCGTTCGCCGATCGCAGGGCCGGTGGCGCCGGGAACCCGGACGATGACCTCGCCGGGCGGCAACTCGCCCGGATTGGCGGCAACCCCCTGCTCCTCGCGCTGGCGGCTGCCATAGACGAACGTCTCGGCGCCGACATGCTCGATCGCCTCGACCGTCAGGCCGAGCGCGACGCCGCCGGACGCGGTCTCGCCGGAGATCACGAAATCCTCCGGCCGGATCCCGACGATGCCGGCGCCGTCGGCACCCGCGATCTGGGAAGTCAGCTCGTCCGAGCGCAGCGGCATCAGGTTCATCGGCGGCGCGCCGATGAAGGAGGCGACGAAGGTGGTCGCAGGCCGCTGGTAGATCTCCAGCGGATTGCCGATCTGCTCGACCTGGCCGCCGTTCATCACCACGAGGATGTCGGCCAGCGTCATCGCCTCGAGCTGGTCGTGGGTGACGTAGATCGAGGTGGTGTTGAGCCGGCGCTGCAGCTTGCGGATCTCGACCCGCATCGCGATGCGCAGCTTGGCGTCGAGGTTCGACAGCGGCTCGTCGAACAGGAACACTTTCGGCTGGCGCACGATGGCGCGGCCCATCGCGACACGCTGGCGCTGGCCGCCGGAAAGCTGGCGCGGCTTGCGCTCCAGCATCGGCGACAGTTCGAGCACGCGCGCGGCTTCCTCGACCCGGGTCCTGATCTCGGCTTCGGCCATGCCGCGGTTGCGCAGGCCGTAGGCCATGTTGTTGTAGACGCTCATATGCGGATAGAGCGCGTAGTTCTGGAACACCATCGCGATGTCGCGATCGGCGGGCTCGACCTGGTTGACGACGCGGCCGCCGATGTCGATCTCGCCGCCGGTGATGGTCTCGAGCCCCGCGACCATGCGCAGCAGCGTGGATTTGCCGCAGCCGGAGGGGCCGACCAGCACGCAGAACTGGCCGTCGCCGACGTCGACATCGACGCCCTTGATGGCCTCGAAGCCGCCGGGATAGGTCTTGCGGACGCTGCGCAGCGTGACGTTTGCCATGAGCTACTTTTCCGTCTCCACCAATCCACGCACGAACAGTTTCTGCATCACGACGACGACGAATACCGGCGGCAGCATCGCGAGCAGCGCGGTCGCCATCACGACAGGCCATTCGGTCAGCGCGTCGGTCGTGGTGATCATCTTGCGGATGCCGACCTGGATGGTCTGCATGTCGTCGCGCGTCGTGATCAACAGCGGCCAGAGATACTGATTCCAGCCGAGGATGAACAGGATCACGAACAGCGCGGCCATGTTGGTGCGCGACAGCGGCAGCAGCGTATCCCAGAAGAAGCGGAACGGGCCCGCGCCGTCGATCCGCGAAGCTTCCAGCAATTCGTCCGGCACCGTCATGAAGAACTGCCGGAACAGCAGCGTCGCAGTGGCGGATGCGATCAGCGGCAGCGACAGGCCGGCGTAGCTATCGAGCAGATGCAGATCGGCGACGATCTTGTAGGTCGGATAGATGCGGACCTCGACCGGCAGCATCAGGGTGATGAAGATGGTCCAGAAGATCGCCATCCGGAACGGAAACCGGAAATAGACGATCGCGTAGGCCGAGATGATCGAGATCGCGATCTTGCCGACCGCGATCAGCAGCGCCATGATCAGCGAGTTCAGCATCATGTTGAGCACCGGCTCGCGGGTCGAGCCGCTCGTGCCGACAAACAGCGTCTGGTAGTAGGTCTCGAAGAAATGGCCGCCGGGCAACAGCGACATCTGGCCGTTGGCGATGACGGCGTTGTCCTGGGTCGAGGCGACGATCGCGAGATACACCGGGAAGGCGACGATCGCGATCCCGATCCACAGGATGATGTGAGCCAGATAGCGCTGGAAGCCCTCTTCCTCGACCATCAGTAGGTCACCTTGCGCTCGACGAAGCGGAACTGGATGCCGGTCAGCACGATGACGATGACCATCAGGATGACCGATTGCGCCGCCGAGGAGCCGAGATTGCCGCCGAGCAGGCCGTCCGTATAGACCTTGTAGACCAGCGTCTCGGTCGCCTTGCCGGGGCCGCCGCGGGTCATCGTGTCGATGATGCCGAAGGTGTCGAAGAAGGCGTAGACGATGTTGATCACCAGCAGGAAGAAGATGGTCGGCGACAGCAGCGGGAAGATCACGGTCCAGAACCGCCGCATCGGACGCGCGCCGTCGATCGCGGCGGCCTCGATCACGCTCTTCGGGATACTCTGCAACCCGGCGAGGAAGAACAGGAAATTGTAGGAGATCTGCTTCCACGCCGCGGCCAGGATGATCAGGGCTGCGGCCTGGTTGCCGTCGAGCAGCGGATTCCAGTCGACGCCCATGGCGCGCAGATAGCGCGACAGCACGCCGAGCGAGGGGTGCAGCATGAAGACCCAGAGCACGCCGACGACCGGCGGGGCCACGGCATAGGGCCAGATCAAAAGCGTACGGTAGAGCGTCGAGCCGCGCAGCGGCCTGTCGGCCATGACTGCGAGCAGCAGCGCAAACGACAGCGAGGAGACCGCGATCGCGAACGAGAACGCGAAGGTCCTGGCGATCGCGGCGAAATAGGCCGGCTCCTTGAACAGCTCAAGATAGTTCTCGAACCAGACGAAGCTCGTGGACAGGCCGAAGGCGTCCTGCAGCAGGAAGGACTGGATCACCGCCTGCACGGCCGGCCAGTAGAAAAAGATCAGGACGATCGCGAGTTGCGGAGCAACCAGCGCGTAAGGCAACAGCTTTGATTGGAAAATCGCTTGCTTTTGCATGATCTCTAACGAAATGGCAGGCCGCTGGTCGCGGCCTGCCGGTTGATGGCCTCAAACCATCATGTCAGCGGACGGCGGTCTTTTCAAACTGCCGCAGCATCTGGTTGCCGCGCTCGACGGCCGAGTCCAGCGCCTGCTTGGCGGTCTTCTTGCCGGCCAGCGCCTGCTCGATCTCCTCCGACCACATGTCGCGCAGCTGCACCATGTTGCCGAGACGCAGACCGCGCGAATTCTCGGTCGGCTCCTTGTTGGTGAGCTCGAGCAGCGGGGTCTCGAGATAGGGCTGGTCCTTGTAGAAGCCCTCTTCCTTGGCCTTGGCATAGGCCGCCTTGGTGATCGGCAGATAGCCCGAGGCCTTGTGGATCCAGACCTGGCGGTCGGTGTCCGAGAGGAAGGTCAGGAACTTGGCGACGCCCTTGTACTCCTCCGCCGACTTGCCGCCCATGATCCAGAGCGAGGCACCGCCGATGATCGAGTTCTGCGGCGCGCCCTTGACGTCGGGATAATACGGCATCGGCGCCGCGGTGAAGTTGAACTTGGCCTGCGCCTTGACGTTGCCGAAGAAGGCCGACGAAGTCAGGTAGATCGGGCACTCGCCCGAGGTGAAGCGGCCTTCGCCGGTGTTGGTGCGGCCGGCATAGTCGTAGGTCTTGTCCTTCTGCAGCTCGACCAGGTTCTCGAGATGCTTGACCTGCAGCGGGCCGTTGAATTCGAGCACGGTGTCGAAGCCGTCGAGGCCGTTGGCCTTGCTGGCGAGCGGCACGTTGTGCCAGGCCGAGAGCTGCTCGAGATTGACCCAGGTGACCCACGAGCCGGAGAAGCCGCAGGTATTGTAGCCGGCGGCCTTCAGCTTCTTGGCGTCCTCGAACACCTGCGGCCAGGTCTTCGGAATCTCGGCGATGTTGGCCTTCTTCAGCGCGTCGAGATTGACCCACATCACCGTCGACGACGAGTTGAAGGGGAACGACAGCATCTCGCCCTTCGAGGTCGAGTAGTAGCCGGTGATCGCCGGCAGATAGACGCTCGGATCGAACTTCTCGCCGGCGTCGGCCATCAGCTTGTAGACCGGCTTCACGGCGCCGGTGGCGGCCATCATGGTGGCGGTGCCGACCTCGAACACCTGCATGATGTGCGGCGCGTTGCCGGCACGGAAGGCGGCGATGCCGGCGTTCATGGTGTCGGCGTAGCCGCCCTTGTAGGTCGGGATCACCTTGTAGTCGGACTGCGAGGCGTTGAAGTCGTTGGCCAGCTTGACGATGACGTCATTGTTGGCGCCGGTCATCGCGTGCCACCACTGAATCTCGGTCACCGCAAATGCAGGCGACGCGAATGCAAGCGTAGCAGCGGCTACAGCAGCAGCGCCTAATCGTCGAAAAATCATCAAAAGCCCCTCCCGGTTGGAACACCATCTTTCGTTGCGCGCGTTATCAGCGCCGGATGACGTTCAAATGACCGTATAAACGAAAGCCATCGTAGGGGGGAAGCCGCGACAAAGGGAAGCGGTAAAAAAGGCGGAGATCGCGGTCGGCTCCATGCCGGTGCAACGCCGGACGTGACGTTGCACCGCACGGTGGGCTGTTATTTGCTAGCGCTTGCGCTGGGGACCGCAGACCACGCCCTTGTCGAGGAGGCCGTTGATCTCATCCCTGGAGTAGCCGAACTCGCCCAGCACTTCCGCAGCGTGCTGGCTGAATTTCGGCGGCGTGCGGCGCAGGTTCGGCTTGGTGCGTTCGAGCCGGATCGGCGAGGCGACGCCCTTGTACCAGTCCTTCTCGATGACGTCGCCGCGATGGATCGTGTGCGGGTTGGTCAGCGCCTGGTCGATCTTCTGCACGGGGCCTGCCGGCAAGCCGGCGGCGAGCAGCCGGTTGCACAGCGGTTCGGCCTCGTGCTGGCTGAACACCGCGGCGAGCTCGACCCGCAACGCATCGCGGTTGGCGATGCGGTCCTTGTTGCGGGCAAAGCGCGGATCGGTGCCGAGCTCCGGCTTGCCGATCTCCTTGGCGAGCTTGCGGAAGGTGCCGTCATTGCCGACGCCGATGAAGATGTTGTCGGTCTTGGTCGGGAAGATCGCGTAAGGCACGAGGTTCGGATGCTCGTTGCCGGTGAGCGACGGTGGCTTGCCATGCATGAAATAGTTCGCGGTGTGCGGATGCATGATCGCAAGCCCGGTCTCGTACAGCGTCGTCTCGATGAACTGGCCGAGCCCCGAGCGCTGCCGTTCCGACAATGCCATCAGGATGCCGATCGCGGCATAGAGTCCGGTGGTGATGTCGACCAGCGGCACGCCGATCCGCATCGGGCCGCTCTCCGGCGAGCCGGTCGCGGCGATCATGCCGGTCATCGCCTGGATGATCGCGTCATAGCCGGGATTGCCGCCGCGCGGGCCGTCGGCGCCGAAGCCGGAGATCCGGCAATGCACGAGGCGCGGAAACTTTTCGCGCAGCACGTCGTTGCCGATACCCCATTTGTCGAGCGTGCCAGGCTTGAAGTTCTCGATCAGCACGTCGGCGGTCTCGAGCATCTTCATCAGCACAACGCGGCCGCCTTCGGAGGCGAGGTCGAGGCCGATCGAACGCTTGTTGCGGTTGATGCCGACGAAATAGGCCGCGTCTTCCTCATGGAAGGGAGGGCCCCAGTCGCGCACCTCGTCACCGGCGGGCGGCTCGACCTTGATCACGTCGGCGCCGTGGTCGGCGAGGATTTGGGTGCAATACGGGCCGCCGAGCACGCGCGTCAGATCGATCACGCGCAGGCCGGTCATCGCGCCCGTAGCCGCTGGGGTATTCATGGAAACAACCTTCGCTCAGTTGGGATCAAAAACGAGGTCCCAGAGCTAGCGGTCTTCAGGCGAGGCAGCAATGCTCTCGTCTGCGCAGGCCCATGCAGCGGGCGGCACGGGCGTTCGCCAAGCGAACTGGCAAGCGAACTGGAAAGAGCGAACTGGCATCTCGAATGCAAAACAAAATGGTCCGCCACGCGGCAAGGCGTGGCGGACCATTGGCAAGAGCCGAATTAGACGACGCTCAGCTTGACGTCGACATTGCCGCGGGTTGCGTTGGAATAGGGGCACACATGGTGGGCCTTCTCGACCAGCGCCTCGGCGTCGGCACGGGACAGGCCGGGCAGCGAGACGGCGAGGTCGACGGCGAGGCCGAAGCCGCCTTCCGAACGCGGGCCGATGCCGACCGTCGAAGTGACCGAGGCGTCGGCGGGAACCTTCGGGCCGCCCTGCGAGGCCACGAACTTCATGGCACCGATGAAGCAGGCGGCGTAGCCAGCCGCGAACAGCTGCTCCGGATTGTTGCCGGCGCCACCGCCGCCACCGAGCTCCTTCGGGGTCGTCAGCTTGACGTCGAGCGCGCCGTCGAGGGTTGCCGCATGGCCGTCGCGGCCGCCGGTTGCCTTGGCGCTGGTCTTGTAGAGCACGTTCACAGACATCGCAGTCTCCCTTGGTTGGGGCTTGGGTTTGAATTCGACGGTTTATGTATTGCACTCAATTGAATTGTGCGCAATATAAATTATGCGGTCTCACATTTAATTGTTCGCAATTGAATCCGCGGTCCGGTGAGCCCAGAATGACCCGGAAACGAGATGGATTCGATGGGAATCATGGTCAGGAAACAGACGGCGGCGGATCAGGCGCTGCGGCTCGATAACCAGATCTGCTTTGCGGTCTATTCGACCGCGCACGCCTTCAACCGCGTCTACAAGCCGCTGCTCGACCGGCTCGGGCTGACCTATCCGCAGTATCTGGTGATGCTCGCGCTGTGGGAGCGCGACGACGTGGCGGTGAAGGACCTCGGCGAGCGGCTGTTCCTGGATTCCGGCACGCTGACGCCGCTGTTGAAGCGGCTGGAGGCAGCGGAACTGATCAAGCGGACCCGCAGCACCGAGGACGAGCGCGTGGTGCTGATCGCGCTGACCGCGCAGGGTCACGCACTGCGCGAAAAGGCCAAGGCCGTCCCGCAGTCGATCCTCGCGGCCTCGGACTGCTCGGTCGGCGAACTGCTGGCGATGAAGGATGAGATCGTGGCGCTGCGTGACCGGCTGAATGCGGCGCTGGGGGAGTAGCGGGCGGGGGCTAGAGGCGCTTTTTGGCGAAGGCGCGGCCGGAGTGAGATTTCAGATATTTCTCGAAGGCCAGGGCTTTGTATTTGTCCGGGAACGCGCAGTACCAGACGAGCTGCCAAGGTTTGAATTTTGAGGTGTGCGCGGACTTGCCGGCGTTGTGCGCGGGAATCCGTCGCTTCAGATCCTCGGTGGCCCCAACGTATTCCTGATCAGGGAAGTCGATGCTGCGGATGATGTAGACGTACCACATTCGCATCCACGAATTGCCGGAGTACCGACCGGTCCGTCTTCGCCCGTCGGGCTACGCCGGACGCCAGCTTCGCCCTTCAGGCAACCCGTGGCTGCGCCACGCGTAGCAGGGACAGCTTAGCCTAACGATCGGGAGTGGACTTAGGAAGTGGCGGTTGAACCAGTCCGTCTTCGCCCTTCGGGCTACGCCGGACACCACGCTTCGCCCTTCAGGCAACTCGTGGCTGCGCCACGCGTAGCCCGAAGGGCGAAGCGTGGTGGAGCCAGGCGGGATCGAACCGCCGACCTCTTGCATGCCATGCAAGCGCTCTCCCAGCTGAGCTATGGCCCCTTATCCAGTTGGGATGATCCTGGGGGATCAATCCCGGCCCGCGCGGCCTAGACGACTCGCGCGGCAGCACCGTTGATCATAGATCGGCGCCGATCTCAAGTCTCTTCTATCAAGTCTCTTCGTCGCCGCCGACGTCACCAATGATGTCGGTCACGTCCTCATCGCCCTCTTCCTCGTCGGCGATGAAGGTCGAATCGTCGTCGTCATCGTCATCGATGGTCTCGTCGACCTCGATATCGTCCTCGGATTCGGGAACCTGGGCCTTGACCTTGCCGGTGTTCTCCTCGGCATCGGCCTCCTCGAGCGAGACCATTTCTTCGGCCTCGGCGGGCTCCGGCATGTCGGCGGCGGTCGCGGGCGAACTGACGGTGGCGCCACGGCCTCGCGGCGGGGCCACCGGCGCGATCGGCACGACCTCACCGGTGTAGGGCGAAATCACCGGATTCTTGTTGAGGTCGTAGAACTTCTTGCCCGTGGTCGGGCAAATGCGCTTGGTTCCGAGCTCGGACTTGGCCAACGTGGTCATCCCAGAATTTTGCTGAAAAACGGAGCTTCACTTGGCTAGTTGAGGAGCCGCTGTCAATAGCGGTCTGCGCGCATTTGACGGGCGCGTGACGCGGTGTTGCCTATGTGATACCTGCCGCGGCGCGAGAGGACACAATTTGGCCCATTCTGACACCCCAACCCCGCTGGAATCGCGCGCATGCGGCCCCCTGGCCGGCAATGTCCGCGTGCCCGGCGATAAATCGATTTCCCACCGTGCCCTGATCCTGGGGGCGCTTGCGGTCGGCGAGACCCGCATTTCCGGCCTTCTGGAGGGCGAAGACGTCCTCAATACCGCCAAATCCATGCGCGCGCTGGGCGCCAAGGTGGAGCGGACGGCGCCGTTTAGCTGGTCGGTGTCCGGCGTCGGGGTCGGCGGCTTCGCCCAGCCCGCAGCCCCGCTCGATTTCGGCAATTCCGGCACCGGCTGCAGGCTGGTGATGGGCGCGGTGGCCGGCTGTCCGATCGCGGCCATTTTCGACGGCGACGCCTCGCTGCGAACCCGGCCGATGCGCCGCATCCTCGATCCGCTCGAGCTGATGGGCGCCCGGACCAGCGACATCAGGGAGGGCGGCCGGCTGCCGCTCACGCTGCATGGCGCCCGCTATCCGGTGCCGATCGTCTACAAGACGCCGGTCGCCTCGGCCCAGATCAAGTCCGCGGTGCTGCTGGCGGGCCTGTCCGCGCCCGGCATCACCACGGTCATCGAGCAGGAAGCAAGCCGCGACCACACCGAGCTGATGCTCAAGCATTTCGGCGCCGAGATCTTCTCGGAGAACGAAGGCAGCCATGGCCGCAGGATCACGCTGAACGGCGAACCCGAGCTGCACGGCGCCAACGTCGTGGTGCCGGCCGATCCGTCCTCCGCGGCGTTCCCGATCGTCGCGGCGCTGATCGTCGAGGGCTCCGACGTCGTGTTCTCCGACGTGATGACCAATCCGCTACGCACCGGCCTGTTCACCACGCTGCGCGAAATGGGCGCCGCGATCGAGGAGAGCGACGTGCGCGGCGATGCCGGCGAGCCGATGGCGCAATTTCGCGTGCGCGCCTCGAAGCTGAAAGGCGTCGAGGTGCCGCCGGAGCGCGCGCCGTCGATGATCGACGAATATCTGGTGCTGGCGGTCGCGGCTGCGTTTGCCGAGGGCACCACGATCATGCGCGGCTTGCAGGAGCTGCGTGTCAAGGAATCCGACCGTCTCGAAGCCACCGCGGACATGCTTCGCGTCAACGGCGTCAAGGTCGAGGTCTCCGGCGACGATCTGATCGTCGAGGGCCGCGGCCATGTTCCAGGCGGTGGCCTCGTCGCCACCCATATGGATCATCGTATCGCGATGTCGGCGCTGGTGATGGGCTGTGCTGCGGATCGGCCGGTGAAGATCGACGACACCGCCTTCATCGCCACCAGCTTCCCGGATTTCATTCCGATGATGCGCTCGCTCGGAGCTGATTTCGCATGATCATCGCCATCGACGGACCCGCCGCCTCCGGCAAGGGCACGCTCGGCAAGCGGCTCGCCCACCACTACGGCTATCGCCATCTCGACACCGGCGTGATCTATCGCGCAGTGGCCTATGCGATGATCGCGATGGGCGCCGATCTCAACGATGAGGCGCTGGCGGTGGCCGTGGCGCTCGAGCTCGATCCCGAGAAGTTCGGCAATCCGATTCTGAAGACCCAGAAGGTCGGTGAGGGCGCCTCGGTCGTCTCGGCTTTTCCGAAGGTGCGCGAGGCGCTGGTCAACTTCCAGCGTCAGTTCGCCGCCGATCCGCCCGGTGCGGTGCTGGATGGACGCGACATCGGCACCGTGATCTGTCCGGATGCCGACGTGAAGATCTTCGTGGTCGCCGATCCCCGCGTGCGGGCGCGCCGGCGCACCCTGGAAGCGCGCGCGCGCGGTGAGGACGCCGACGAGGCGGCGGTGCTGGCCGACATCCTCAAGCGCGACGAGCGCGACCAGAACCGGGCGATCGCGCCGTTGCGGCCGGCTCACGACGCCCACACGCTGGATAATTCCAATCTCGACATCGAGGCCGGCGTCCGTGCCGCTATTGCCATCGTCGAGGCCGCGCGCGCCCGGCGCTGATCCAACGAGGCTTCAGGAAGAGGCCTGGACAAGAAAAAGCGCGATGACGGGGTCATCGCGCCAAATCTGCTTTCAATTCTGCTGCGGCCTGGACCGGTGGGTCAGCCGGATCAGTTCTTGGACCAGTAGCGGTCGAACGGCAGTTCCTGCTCGGCCATGCTCGGCAGCGGCTGTGCCGCCGTGGCCGAGGTGCCGTGCGCAGCCGGAGTTGCGCCGGGCATCCCGGCAATCGCATTTCCAATCGTCAGGACGGCGATCGCCGCCAGCACCACGAAGCTCTTCATTGTCAGTCCCCCTGTTTTGAACGGTGCTATCGTATGGGGCGCTGCTTAAGGGCGGGTTCCGGAACCTGTTCCTGAGGAGCATTTCGCCCGACGAGGTCAACGGCGCGTTGAGATGCCGGATTTGGGGGCGCCAGCGGCGGCGCGATCAGCCTTAAGCGCCCGTGAATCGGGCGTTTCCGGCTTGCCCAAAATCGCCGCCGGGGCTATATCAGCGCCGTTCGGAGCAGCATCGACCATGTCGAGGCCGTGTCTGAGCGGGCCGGCGCCGGGTTTGAGCCATCCTCAAGCAAAACTGACGCCGCATCTGGAGGAACGCCCGCTCCCAGGTCTTGCAGTCGATATTTTCGTAATCAAGCTCCGGATCATCAAAACGTACCGAACGTGCAGTCTTGCTGCCGGCCCGCTGTTGCACCTCCTGCAATGAGCGGTCGTCAGGGTTTGCGGAACCCTGACACTTCACGTGGGGTACGCCCATCAACCCGAACAGCCGGCGAAATCCCGCATCTGGAGATCAAATGGTTTCGAATTCTGCGTCTTCTTATACCCCGACCCGCGACGACTTCGCGGCGATGCTTGATGAGTCCTTTGCCGGCGGCAATCTGCAGGAAAGCTCGGTCATCAAGGGCAAGGTGGTTGCAATTGAGAAGGACATGGCCGTCATCGACGTCGGCCTGAAGACCGAGGGCCGCGTTGCGTTGCGCGAATTCGCCGGCCCCGGCCGCGAGAGCGATCTGAAGGTCGGTGACGAAGTCGAGGTGTTCCTCGACCGTATCGAGAATGCGCTCGGCGAAGCCGTGCTGTCGCGCGACAAGGCGCGCCGCGAGGAAAGCTGGGGCAAGCTCGAGAAGGCGTTCCAGAACAACGAAAAGGTCAACGGCGTCATCTTCAACCAGGTCAAGGGCGGCTTCACGGTCGACCTCGACGGTGCGGTGGCCTTCCTGCCGCGCTCGCAGGTCGACATCCGTCCGATCCGCGACGTTGCGCCGCTGATGAACAACTCGCAGCCGTTCCAGATCCTCAAGATGGACCGCCGCCGCGGCAACATCGTGGTGTCGCGCCGCACGGTTCTCGAAGAGACCCGCGCCGAGCAGCGCCAGGAGCTGGTGCAGAACCTCGAAGAGGGTCAGGTGATCGACGGCGTGGTCAAGAACATCACCGATTACGGTGCGTTCGTTGATCTCGGCGGCATCGACGGCCTGCTGCATGTGACCGATATCGCCTGGCGCCGCGTCAACCACCCGACCGAGGTGCTGACCATCGGCCAGACCGTGAAGGTCAAGATCATCAAGATCAACCACGAGACGCACCGCATCTCGCTCGGCATGAAGCAGCTCTTGGATGATCCGTGGCAGGGCATCGAAGCCAAGTACCCGCTGGGTGCCCGCTTCACCGGCCGCGTCACCAACATCACCGACTACGGCGCGTTCGTCGAGCTCGAGCCGGGCATCGAAGGCCTGATCCACGTCTCCGAGATGTCGTGGACCAAGAAGAACATGCACCCCGGCAAGATCGTTTCGACCTCGCAGGAAGTCGAAGTGCAGGTGCTGGAAGTGGATTCGGTCAAGCGCCGCATCTCGCTCGGTCTCAAGCAGACCATGCGCAATCCCTGGGAAGTGTTCGTCGAGAAGTTCCCGGTCGGTTCGACCGTGGAAGGCGAGGTCAAGAACAAGACCGAGTTCGGTCTGTTCCTGGGTCTCGACGGCGACGTCGACGGCATGGTCCATCTCTCCGACCTCGACTGGAAGCTTCCGGGCGAGCAGGTCATCGACAACTTCAAGAAGGGCGACATGGTCAAGGCCGTGGTGCTCGACGTCGATGTCGAGAAGGAGCGCATCTCGCTCGGCGTCAAGCAGCTCGAAGGCGACCCCTTCGCGGAGCCGGGCGACGTCAAGAAGGGCGCGGTCGTGACCTGCGAAGTGCTCGAAGTGAAGGAGAGCGGCATCGAGGTCCGGATCTCGGGCACCGAGTTCACCACCTTCATCAAGCGGTCCGAGTTGGCCCGCGATCGCAACGACCAGCGCGCCGAGCGCTTCGCCGTCGGCGAGAAGGTCGATGCCCGCGTCATCCAGTTCGACAAGAAGGCCCGCAAGGTGCAGGTCTCGATCAAGGCGCTCGAAGTCGCCGAAGAGAAGGAAGCAATCGCGCAGTACGGCTCCTCCGATTCGGGTGCGACGCTCGGCGACATCCTCGGCACCGCGCTGAAGAACCGCGGCACCGACAAGTAAGCGTTCGCTCGTTCAGGCGAACAATCGGGGCCCCGACGAAAGTCGGGGCCCTTTTTGTTTGAATGGCTACAGGTCTGTCTTCCCCTTCCCCCTGAAAGGGGGAAGGTCGGGATGGGGGTCAGCCGCAGGCGATGCTCTATGCGGAGAGAGCAGATCCCCACCCGCTTTGCTCTGACGAGCAAAGCGACCTCCCCTTTTCAAGGGGAGGTTCGGACGTCGCGCAAATGCCGCGGGCCTTGTTTTCTTCATATTGCGTCGCAATTGATGTATTTGGCTAAGCTGATAGTGACGCTGCGACTGCAAAACGCGCGGATTGCGCGCTGACTATGTCTGGAGAGATCGGATGTCGCTGGATTCGGACGTGATCGTCGACCGTCGCCGTATCAGGCGCAAGCTGACGTTCTGGCGTGTTGCCGCTGCGGTCATCGCAATCGCGGCCATCGTCGGCGTGGGCGTGATCGCCGCCGGCGGACGCGGTAACTTCTCGACGTCGAACACGATCGCGCGGATCAATATCGATGGATTGATCCGCAGCGACCAGGAGCGCGTCGAGGCGCTGGAGCGGCTCGGCAAGTCGAGCTATGCGGCTGTTGTCGTGCACATCAACTCGCCTGGCGGCACCACCGCGGGCTCCGAGCAGCTCTACGACTCGCTGATGCAGTTGAAGGCGAAGAAGCCGCTTGTCGTCGTGGTCGAGGGATTGGCGGCCTCGGGCGGCTACATCACGGCGATCGCTGCCGATCATATCGTCGCCCAGCAGACCTCGCTGGTCGGTTCGATCGGCGTGCTCTTCCAGTTTCCGAACGTTTCGGAATTGCTCAAGACCGTCGGCGTGAAGATGGAGGAGATCAAATCTTCGCCGCTGAAGGCTGCGCCCAACGGTTTCGAGCCGACCAGCCCGGAGGCCCGCGCCGCGATCGACGGTCTGGTCAAGGATTCCTATGCATGGTTCCGTGGATTGGTGAAGGAACGGCGCGGCATGGACGACGCCCTGCTGGAGAAGGTCGCTGACGGACGCGTCTTCACCGGTCGGCAGGCGGTCGATCTCAAGCTGATCGATCAGCTCGGCGATGAAAAAACCGCGATCGCCTGGCTGGTCGCGGAGAAGAAGGTCAAAAGCGACCTGCCGGTGCGCAATTACAAGCTTAATCCGCGCTTTGGCGATCTGACCTTCCTGCGCACCGCGGCGTCGATGACGCTCGATGCGTTCGGCCTCGGCGCCATCGCGCGGCGAATCGAGCAGGGCGGCGTGGCCCAGGCGGTCGACCGGTTTGGGCTCGACGGCATGCTGGCATTGTGGAGCCCGGGAGGAACCAACTAGTTCGCTGCTAAAGGCGTGCTCATCAGGCTATTCCCGCTCTGCGGGAATCGTCGCATGCCCCAATTGGGCTATTTGTCACGCGATTTCACGGCGCTCTAAATCGATTTAGCGTCTTGACAGTGCACGGCATTTTCACGGAAATGGGTTTCCGCAAGAGCCCGGATCCCATTTTCGATGATCAAATCCGAACTTGTTCAGCGTATCGCCGAGCACAACCCGCACCTCTACCAGCGGGATGTCGAGAACATTGTGAATGCGATTCTCGATGAAATCGTCGCGGCGCTGGCGCGTGGCGACCGCGTCGAGCTGCGTGGTTTCGGTGCATTCTCGGTGAAGCATCGCCCGGCGCGCGCCGGCCGCAATCCGCGCACCGGCGAGCATGTGCCGGTCGATCAGAAGAGCGTGCCGTTCTTCAAGACCGGCAAGGAAATGCGCGAGCGTCTCAACCGCGACGTGACCGAGGCCGGCGCCTCCAAGGTCGACGCGCCCAAGGCTGATGCTTAAGGCTGATGCCTAACAAGGCTGGCGCGTAAGCGCGCCGTCCGGCGTTGCCGTGCTGCGGGCGAGGTGCCCGCGCTTTCTCCATCGCTGCGAGAGATGGTCATGCGAAAGTTCTTCACGGCAGTGGTCGTCATTCCGCTCGGGCTGATCTTCATCATCTTTGCCGTCGCCAACCGTCACTGGGTGACGGTGTCGTTCGATCCCTTCAACTCCGTGACGCCGGCGGTTGCGGTCACACTGCCGCTGTTCGTCGTCATCATCGCCTCCGCGATCCTGGGCGTGATCGCCGGCGGCATGGCAACCTGGTTCAAGCAGGGACGCTGGCGCCGCGCCGCCCGGCAGCACGAGGCCGATGCCCGCCACGTCCGCGCCGAGCTCGCCGACCTCAGGGCTGCCGCCTCCCGGGACGACGCCCAGCGCCGCCCGGCCGCGGCCCAGCTCGGCTTTTACGGGCCCAATGGGCGAGACAAGCAGGGCGCGACGTTGTAGAACCCGCCCCGTCGGACCGTGGTTCACCCCGGTTCCGGCCGCCCGAAAACCCGTTGCGAGACCCCGTTTCGAGACCATGCCCCTGCTCGTCAAAATCTGCGGCCTGTCCACGCGCGAGACGCTCGACGTCGCGCTCGAGGGCGGTGCGGACATGGTGGGTTTCGTGTTCTTCCCGCCGTCGCCGCGCCATATCAGCCTCGAGACCGCGCGCGAGCTCGGCAGCCGCGCCAAGGGCTGCGCCGTCAAGGTCGCGCTGACCGTCGATGCCGACGACGCGACGCTCGAGAACATCGTCGAGACGCTGCGGCCGGATATCCTGCAATTGCACGGCAAGGAGACCACGGCGCGGCTGCGCGACATCAAGCAGAAGTTCGGCCTGCCGCTGATGAAGGCGCTGCCGGTCGAGACCTCGGCCGATCTCGCCCCGCTGCCGGGTTATGTCAGTGTCGCTGACCGCATCCTGTTCGACGCCCGCGCGCCGAAGGACGCCACGCGGCCGGGCGGTCTCGGCGCGCCGTTCGATTGGCACGTGCTGGAAAACCTCGATCTCGCGCTGCCCTACATGGTCTCCGGCGGGCTCAACGCCGGCAACGTCGCTGAAGCCGTCCGCGTCACCGGCGCCGGCGGCGTCGACGTGTCGTCGGGCGTCGAGCGCACGCCCGGCGCCAAGGATCCCGAATTGATCCGCGCCTTCATCCGCGCGGCACGCGCAACCCAAGAACTGATGGTTCGATGAATCCAAACCTGCCCAATTCCTTCCGCAGCGGCCCCGACGAGCGCGGGCATTTCGGCATTTTCGGCGGACGCTTCGTCGCGGAAACGCTGATGCCGCTGATCCTCGATCTCGAGAAGGCCTATGCCGACGCCAAGGCCGATCCGGCGTTCCAGGCCGAGATGAATGTCTACCTGAAGGACTATGTCGGCCGGCCCTCGCCGCTGTATTTCGCCGAACGGCTCACCGAGCATCTCGGCGGCGCCAAGATCTATCTGAAGCGCGAGGAGCTCAACCACACCGGTTCGCACAAGGTCAACAACGTGCTCGGCCAGATCATGGTCGCGCGCCGGATGGGCAAGAAGCGGATCATCGCCGAGACCGGCGCCGGCCAGCATGGCGTGGCGACCGCGACGCTGTGCGCGCGGTTCGGGCTCGAATGCGTGGTCTATATGGGCGCGGTCGACGTCGAGCGGCAGCAGCCGAACGTGATCCGCATGGAGATGCTCGGCGCCAAGGTCGTCCCGGTGCAGTCCGGTGCGCGCACGCTAAAGGACGCGATGAACGACGCGCTGCGCGATTGGGTCACCAACGTGCACGACACGTTCTACTGCATCGGCACGGTCGCGGGCCCGCACCCCTATCCGATGATGGTGCGCGATTTCCAGTCGATCATCGGCCACGAGACGCGCAAGCAGATGCAGGAAGCCGAGGGCCGCCTGCCGGACTCGCTGATCGCCTGCATCGGCGGCGGCTCCAATGCGATGGGCCTGTTCCATCCGTTCCTCGATGATCCCTCGGTCGAGATCTTCGGTGTCGAAGCCGCCGGTCACGGCCTGACGCAGCTGCATGCGGCCTCGCTCGCCGGCGGCCGCCCCGGCGTGCTGCACGGCAATCGCACCTATCTCCTGATGGACGCGGACGGTCAGATCGAGGAAGCGCACTCCATCTCCGCGGGCCTCGATTATCCCGGCATCGGCCCCGAGCACGCCTGGCTGCACGAGACCGGCCGCGTGAAATATCTCTCGGCGACCGACGAGGAGGCGCTGGCCGCGTTCCAGCTGCTGTCGCGGCTCGAGGGCATCATCCCCGCGCTGGAATCCGCGCACGCTATTGCGAAATTGTCCGAGCTCGCGCCGCAGCGGCCCAGGGATCATCTGATGGTGGTCAATCTCTCGGGCCGTGGCGACAAGGACGTGCCGCAGGTCGGCGACATCTTGAAGGCGAGGAAGAAGTGACGGCCTGGGCGCTCCTTCCTTACCTCTCCCCGKMGGGGAGAGGTCGGCTGCGCAGCAGCCGGGTGAGGGGTCTCTCCACTCATTCGAACCGCAGTGATGTTTCGATCATCTCGAGCACCCCCTCGAGATTGTCGTACACATCGATGTTGGTAACCCGCACGACGAGAAAGCCGCAAGCTTCGAGGGCCTTGGTCCTGGCCTCGTCGCGTTTCAGTTCTGATGATGTCGAATGTGTCGCGCCATCGACTTCGACGATCAGTTTGCCGTCGAGCGTGACGAAATCGACGATGTATCGGTCAATCGGATGCTGGCGACGGAATTTCCATCGCGCCAGCCTGCGATTGCGCAGCGCCTGCCAAAGCTTTGCCTCGGCGTTTGTCTGTGACGCGCGGAGGCTTCGCGCTCTTGCCTTGAACCGCTCCATCCCCCTCACCCGGCTGCTGCGCAGCCGACCTCTCCCCGGAGGGGAGAGGTATAGCACAGCGACTGTCACACCATGACCACCCGTATCGACGCACGTTTCGCCGAGCTGAAGCAGCAGGGCCGCTCCGCTTTCGTCACCTTCGTGATGGCCGGCGACCCCGACCCGAAAACTTCGCTCGACATCCTCAAGGCGCTGCCGAAGGCCGGCGCCGACGTCATCGAGATCGGCATGCCGTTCACCGATCCGATGGCCGACGGCCCGTCGATCCAGGCGGCCGGCCTGCGCGCGCTCAAGGGCGGCATGACCCTGAAGAAGACACTGGCGATGGTCCTCGACTTCCGCAAGGAGGACAACGCCACCCCGATCGTGCTGATGGGCTACTACAATCCGATCTACATCTACGGCGTCGACTCTTTCCTGGCCGATGCCAAGACCGCCGGCGTCGACGGACTGATCATCGTCGACCTGCCGCCGGAGGAGGACACCGAGCTCTGCATCCCCGCGATCAAGGCCGGGCTGAACTTCATCCGGCTGGCGACGCCGACCACCGACGACAAGCGCCTGCCGGCGGTGCTCGCCAACACCTCGGGCTTTGTCTACTACGTCGCGGTCACCGGCATCACCGGCAGTGCCGCGGCCGATTCGAAGGTCGTTGGAGCGGCCGTGGCGCGCATCAAGCGGCACACCGCGCTGCCGGTCTGTGTCGGCTTCGGCATCCGAACTCCGGAAGCGGCGCGTGCGATTGCCGAGAACGCCGATGGCTCCGTGGTCGGCACCGCGCTGGTCGATGCCCTGAAGGGCAGCCTCGATGCCGAGGGCCGCGCGACGCCGAAGACCGTGAGCGCGGTCGCGGACCTGGTGTCCGCGCTGGCGCAGGGCGTCCGGGGCGCCAAACAGGCCGCTGAATAAGCCACATTTTGCGGCAAAAAGGCCGCGTAGAGCGGCTTGCCGGGTTTGCCCGGCCCGCCATATATCCAGTCGGTGCGGGACCGACCCGCATTTCGGAGCGAACCATGAACTGGCTCACCAACGTCGTCCGGCCGAAGATCCGCAACATCCTGCGGCGCGAGACGCCGGAGAATCTCTGGATCAAGTGCCCGGATTCCGGGCAGCTCGTGTTCTACAAGGACGTCGAAGCCAACCAGTTCGTGATCCCCGGCTCGAACTACCACATGCGCATGGGCGCGGTGGCGCGGCTGAAGTCGGTGTTCGACAACGAGACCTGGTTCGACGTCGCACTGCCCGAGGTGACGGCGGACCCGCTGAAATTCCGCGACGAGCGCAAATATGTCGACCGCATCAAGGACGCCCGCGCCAAGACCGGGCTGAACGACGCGATCAAGGTCGGCTACGGCAAGCTGGAAGGCGCCGGCGTCGTGGTCGCGGTGCAGGATTTCGATTTCATGGGCGGTTCGCTCGGCATGGCCGCCGGTGAAGCGATGGTGCGCGGGCTCGAGCTCGCGGTCGAGAAGAAGTCGCCCTTCATCGTGTTCGCCGCTTCCGGCGGCGCGCGGATGCAGGAAGGCATTTTGTCGCTGATGCAGATGCCGCGCACCACCGTCGGCGTGCAGATGCTGCGCGAGGCGCGCCAGCCCTACATCGTCGTGCTGACCAATCCGACCACCGGCGGCGTCACCGCGTCCTATGCGATGCTCGGCGACATCCAGATTGCGGAGCCCGGTGCGCTGATCGGCTTCGCCGGCGCGCGCGTGATCGAGCAGACCATCCGCGAGAAGCTGCCGGACGGTTTTCAGCGTGCCGAATATCTGCGCGAGCACGGCATGGTCGACATGGTCGTGCACCGCCACGACATGAAGGCGACGCTGGCGCGGCTGTGCCGCCTGCTGACCAAGGCGCCGGCGCTGGAAACCGCATCGAAGCCCACGGCTCCGGTCACCGAGCCGGCCCAGATCGTCACGGCACCGGAGACGGTGCCGGCCGCGCCGCACGCGTGACCGCAAGCGCCGCCCCATCGCAGGCCTCGTTCGAGGCGTTGATCGCGCGGATATCGGCGCTGCATCCGAAGCGCATCGATCTCAGCCTCGATCGCATGCGCGGCCTGCTGGAGCGGCTCGGCCATCCCGAGCGCAAGCTGCCGCCGGTGATCCATGTTGCCGGCACCAACGGCAAGGGCTCGACCATCGCCTATCTGCGCGCGATCCTCGAGGCCTCGGGCCTGCGCGTCCACGTCTTCACCTCGCCCTATCTGGTGCGGCTCAACGAGTGCTACCGGCTCGGCGCGGTCGGCGGCGGCAAGCTCGTCGGTGACGACGAGCTGCGCGCGACATTCGAGGATTGCGAGCGCATCAACGCCGGCAATCCGATCACCATCTTCGAGATGGAAACGGCGGTCGCGTTCTGCCTGTTCGCAAAGCATCCGGCCGACGTCGCGCTGCTCGAGGTCGGCCTCGGCGGCCGGCTCGATTCCACCAATGTGGTCGAGACGCCGCTGGCGTCGGTGATCACGCCGGTCAGCATGGACCACATGGAATTCCTCGGCGACAATCTGGCGGCGATTGCCGGCGAGAAGGCCGCGATCATCAAGCGCAAGGTGCCGGTGGTCTGCGCCGAGCAAGCGCCAGATGCGATGGCCGTGATCGAGGCGGAGGCGAACCGCATGCGCGCGCCGCTGCATGCGGCCGGCCAGCAATGGCATGTCGGTGTCGAGCGCGGCCGGTTGGTCTATCAGGACGAGCGCGGCCTGATGGATCTCGCCGCGCCAAAGCTGTTCGGCCGTCATCAGTTCGACAATGCGGGCCTTGCGATCGCGACCTTGCGCGCGATCGACACGTTCAAGCTCAGTATCGCAGCCTTCGAGGCCGGTATCGTCAACGCGGAATGGCCGGCGCGGATGCAGCGGCTGGTCTCAGGCAGTCTGGTCTGCCAGGGTCCGCAGGGCTCCGAGGTCTGGCTCGATGGCGGCCACAATGCCGAGGGCGGCCGCGTTGCCGCCGCGGCGCTCGGTGATCTCGAAGAGCGCGTGTCGCGGCCGCTGGTCGTGATCGCAGGCATGATGGCCAACAAGGATGCCGACGCCTTCCTCGCCAATTTCGCCGGGCTGACGCGCCACATCATCGCAGTCCCGGTGCCCGGCCGCGACAACGGCATGGCGCCCGATAAGCTCGCCGACGCCGCGCGCGCGCTCGGTATGCGGGTCGAGATCGCATCCGGCGTCGACGCCGCGCTGCAGCGGCTTGCCACGCTCGCCTATGAGGTGCCGCCGCGCATCCTGATCACGGGTTCGCTGTACCTGGCCGGCCCGGTGCTTGCAGCCAACGGCACGCCTCCTGCATAAGTGGCCTCGCGTCCCGGATGCGGTGCGCATGAGGGAGGACGGAAATCATGCGTTTTGCTGCGATCGCCGACATCCACGGCAATCACCTCGCGCTCGAAGCCGTGCTCGCAGACATTCGCGCGCAGGACATTTCCGACATCGTCGATCTCGGCGACATGGTCAGCGGGCCGCTCGACGCGCGGCCGACGATCGACATGCTGATGGAGCTCGATGCGATCCATCTGCTCGGCAATCACGACCGCTATCTGATCGACCGCCCGCATGAGAAAATGGGCTCCTGGGAGCGCCGTACCTACACCGAGCTTGAGCCGCGGCATCTCGACTGGCTGCGCACGCTGCCGGCCAGTGCCGTCTATCGCGACCAGGTCTTCCTCTGCCACGCGACGCCGCAGGATGACGAGACCTACTGGCTCGACACCGTCCTGCCGGGCGGCGAGGTCGTGATGTCGTCGCAGGAATCGATCGAGGCGAGGGCGGCCGGCGTGACGCAATCGCTGATCCTCTGCGCGCATACCCACACGGCGCGCGCGGTGCGGCTTTCCGACGGCCGGCTGATCGTCAATCCCGGCAGCGTCGGCTCGCCGGGCTATCGCGCCGGCAAGCCGTATCCGCATGTCGTCGAGGCCGGCTCGCCCGATGCGCGCTACGCCATCCTCGAACGGGTTGGTGGCGATTGGGACGTCACCTTCCGCCACATCCCCTACGACCACGCGGCAATGGCCGCGCTGGCGCGCCAGCACGGCCAGGCCGAGCTCGCCTCGGCGCTGGCGACCGGATGGATCAGGTAATCCGTCCCAGCGAAGACTCGTCACACGCGGGCTTGACCCGCGTGTCCATCAATCTTCGCAAGAACGTTTTTCGAAAGTGGATGGATGGCCGGGTCAAGCCCGCCCATGACGAGTGGGGGCGATCCTGCGCAAACTAAACGGCCGGCTTGGCGCCGGCCGTTTCGCAAATCAGCTAATTCGAATCGGATCAGACCGCAGCGGTGATCCACTGCTGCAGCTTGGCCTTCGGCGCGGCGCCGACCTGACGCGATGCCATCTCACCGCCCTTGAAGATCATCAGGGTGGGGATCGACATCACGCCATACTTCGACGCGGTCTTCGGGCTCTCGTCGACGTTGAGCTTCACGATCTTGACCTTGTCGCCCATCGCGCCGGAAATCTCATCGAGAGCGGGCGCAATCATGCGGCAGGGGCCGCACCATTCGGCCCAGAAGTCGACGACCACCGGCCCGGTCGCCTTGAGCACTTCGGCTTCGAAATCGGCGTCAGAAACCTTGCCAACGGCCATGTGAGTACCTCGTTCGGTTGGGACAAAAGGGCGCGGTGGAGAATCGCGCCCGGGAGCATGGGGCAAACGTATGAACGCCCCCTTGCCGGGTCAAGCTCGCTCACGCCGACATGAACTTATGCCAGCCCGGCGTCCAGCGCGGAGGCGGAAATCTCCATCATTTCAGGGGTTTCGGTCCAGAGCAGGGCGGCGTGGATGATCCTTTGGGGATAAAGTTTTGCCAGCACCGCGCGGTACAGCGCGAGCTGCCGGATATAACTTTTGGGGGCCTCGGCGGCGTTCTTCGGCGGGGCGTGGTTGGTCTTGAAATCGACGATCAGGACCTCGTTCGCCGTCACCACCAGGCGGTCGATCTGGCCCGAGACCAGCGCCTTCGGCTGGCCTGGCCGCTCCAGCCGGCCCACGATCGAAACCTCGGCACGGCTGCCGGGGGCAAATACCGGCGCGAAGCGCAGATCGACGGTCAGGGCGACCACCTGCCGAGCCAGCGCCGCGCGCTCTTCCTCGCTCCAGCCATCGGCGTTACGCGCGAGATAGTCGAGCGCCGCGTTGAGCCGTCGTTCCAGCGTGATGTCGGGCAGCGATTGCAGCAGGCGATGCACCAGCGTGCCGCGTTGCAGGGCGCGGGCGCGCAGCAGCACCGATTCGCCTGATCGAATCGGATGGCGGTCGTCATCGGCCGGGTCGGACGGGCGCAGCACGCCCGCGGCGGCGGCTTCAGGCACGGCCGCCGTCCGCAGCCAGTCCGGCAACGCGACCGGCGCCACGGCCGCTGATGCCGCAGCGCCGGTGAGATCGGCAGCGTCGTCGGGCCGCGAATAGCGCATCACCTTGCCGGCCGGCGTCTCCTCTTCCTCGAGCCTGAGTCCGGAATTGGCGAGCCCCCTGGTGATCAGGTCGTACCAGGAGGATTTCCGCACCGTGTTCATGTTGCCGGGCATGCAGCCGGCGACGATCAGGCGGTCGGCGGCGCGGGTCATCGCGACATAGAGCAGGCGGCGATACTCGTCCTCGGTATCGCCGAGCATCGCCTTGCGCGCGTCGGCGACCGCAGGCGGATCCTCGGCCTTCTTGCCGGCCCACACCACGACGCCGGGCGCGTTCGGCGCGGCGTTGCCCTGCGGCAGATGGATCAGCCGCAGCCGCTGCGTGTCCGACGGCGAGGTCGTGGTGTCCACCAGGAACACCACCGAGGCCTCGAGGCCCTTGGCGCCGTGCACGGTCATCACGCGGACCTCGTCGCGCGAAATCTCCATGTCGCGCTTCACTTCGGTGTCGGCGGCGCGCAGCCAGGCCACGAAGCCCTGCAGCGAGGCCGGCGCCTTGCGCTCATAGCCGAGCGCGAGTTCGAGGAATTCGTCGAGCGCGTCGTTGGCCTCATGGCCGAGCCGGCGCAGGATCCGCGCCCGCCCGCCGTCACCGCCGAGCAGCCAGGCGTAGAACGCAAACGGCGTCTCCTGGGTGAAGCGCCGCTCGCACTGTTCCAGGCGGCGCAGCGCGGCCGAGAAACGTTCGTCGGTTGGCGCCTGCGCGGTCAGTGCCTCGCGCAGCGAGCCGCGGCGCTGGTACGCCAGCTTGAACAGATCGTCGTCGTCGAGGCCGAACAGCGGGCTCTTCAGCGCCACCGCGAGCGCGAGGTCGTCCTGCGGCAGCAGCAGGGCGTCGGCGAGGTTCATCAGGTCGATGATTGCGATGTGCTCGGTCAGCTTCAGCCGGTCGGCGCCGGCGACCGGAATGCCCGCGTGCTTCAGCGCCTGGATGACCGCGTCGAAGGCGTTGCCGCGCCGCCGCACCAGGATCAGCATGTCGCCGTAACGCAGCGGCCGCCGTCCGCCGGCGCTGCCGGTCATGGTGCCGCTAGAGACAAGGCGCTTGATCTCGGCCTGGATGCGCCGCGCCAGCTTCACCTCGGGGCTGGTCACCGAGACGCCGTCGAACGGCGCGCGCCAGCCTTCGATGTCCTGGCGATCGTCGGCGACGGCGAGATCCCACAGCTCGATCAGGCTGGGCCCGGCATCGGCCATCGCATTGTGGATCGGATAGCCGTTCTCGACCGCATGGATGCTGCGAAAGATCTCCTGCTCGCGGAACACATGGTCGACCGAATGCAGGATCACCGGCCCCGAGCGGAACGAATAGGTGAACGACACCGGATCGAATTTCAGCCCGGCTTCCTCGAACCGCCGCTTCAGCTCGCGCCGGCGCAAATCGAATTCGCGCGGCGCGGCGCCCTGGAACGAGAAGATCGACTGCTTCTCGTCGCCGACCGCGAACACCGTGCGGACCAGACCGTCACGCGCGCCGGCGCCCGAGGTGAATTCCGAGATGATGTGCGCGACGATGTCCCATTGCCGCGGGCTGGTGTCCTGCGCCTCGTCGATCAGCACATGATCGACGCCGCGGTCGAGCTTGTAATGCACCCAGCCGGAGGAGACGCGGTCGAGCATCGAAAGCGTCTTGTCGATCAAATCGTCATAGTCGAGCAGGCCGCGTTCCAGCTTCTCGCGCCGGTAGTGCGCGGCCGCCGCGGTCGCGATGTGGATCAGCGCCTCGGTGCGGTCGCGTGCGACCACGGCGCGGCGGCGCTCGATCAGGGGACCGAGCCGGTCGATCTCCGCCTCGAACCTGTTGCCTGCGACCGCATTCTTCTTGATGAAGTTGTTGGTGATGACGGACGCGCGCGGCGCGCGGTCATCGGTCAGGAACACGCCGAGATATTCGTCGACCTGGGCTGCACCGGTGAAGGTCAGCGCGGCCCGCAGCCGCTCGGCCTGCTTCTGATCCGCCTTGCTGCTGGTGTCGAGCAGCGTCGCCAACTCCTTCCAGCTCGATCGCGGCAGGTGCGGCCCGTCGACGATCTCGCGCTCGACATCCTCGATGCGATCTTCAGTGGAAACGCCGAGCGCGGTCGACATCTGCGCGGCGGCGGCCGCGGCGCTGCCCGCGGTATCGGTCCAGGCCATGAAGTGGTCGCGGCTGAGGCAGGCCTCGCGGACCACCTCCTTGAAGGTGACGTCGGCGGCGTTTGCCATCGCCGTCCGCAGCGCGCGGCCGATCGGACTGTCGGGAATCCGCGACGCCTCCAGGAACACGGCGAGATTGGCCCGTTCCATCATCTCGTTCTGGTCGCGGTCGTCGAGCACGGCAAAGCGCGCCGGCACGTTGGCCTCGAACGGAAACTGCTGCAGCAGGCGGGTGCACAGCGCGTGGATGGTCTGCACCTTCAACCCGCCGGGCGTCTCCAGCGCGCAGGCAAACAGTTTTCGAGCTTCCTTACGGAGCCTCGAATCCGGATGCGCAATGCCGGCCTCGCGGATCGCTGCGTTGAGCGCATCATCGTCGAGCGTCACCCAATGCCCGAGCGTCGTGAACACGCGCTCGGCCATGTTCGCCGCGGCGGCCTTGGTGAAGGTGATGCAGAGGATCTTTTCCGGCGGCACGCCCGACAGCAGCAGGCGGATCACGCGCTGCACCAGCACATGCGTCTTGCCCGAGCCGGCATTGGCCGACACGAAGGTCGACGCCTTCGGATCGGACGCGCGGGCCTGCGCGTCGCGCACCGCCGGCGGGATGGGACGGGGCGCTTTCACCATTCCTCGATCCCCAGGCCGCCGGCGGCGGACCATTCCTTGATCCGCGCGAGGTCGTCATAGGCGCCGTAGCGGTTCGCCCACATCGAAAGGTTCAGCGAGGTGTAGGCCTGGCTCTCGTCGTCGAAGGCGCGGATCAAGGCTTCCAGCTTGAGCCGCGCGGCGTCGGCGGCTTCATCGGGCGGCTGCGGCGTGTCGCTGGTCTTGATCTTCAGTTCCAGCGACCGCTGCTCGCCCGGTGGGTTGTTGCCGCTCAGCCTGACATAGACGAGGTCGCCGACCGAGCGTCCGGCCGGGATGTCGGCAAAACCGCCCTCGCGCAGGATCGCGGCTTCCAGCGTCAGCTGCGGCGACAGGCCCATGCGGACCTGCTTGCCGGTCGGCGGCTGGCCGGTCTTGTAGTCGAGGATCGCAAAGCTGCCGTCGTCGCGCCGCTCGATGCGATCGGCGCGCGCGGAGAGGGTGAAGGTCCTGGTATCGTCGAGCGGAATCCCGATCTCGCCGCGGATCTCGGCCTTGATCGAGTCAATAGTGCCGCGCCGGGCCTGCTCCCATTCGGCAAACCACGCCGCGATACGCTGGAAGCGCGGCCACCACAGCGCGCGCGCCTCGGGCCGCTCCATCAACGGCGCGAAATGCTTGGCCCCGATGTCGCGCAGCGCGCTCTTGATGTCGTCAGGCAGCGCGTCGGCATAGACCTGCGTGAATTCGCCGAGCGCTTCGTGGATTGCGGAGCCGCGATCGGCCGCCGACAGCGGCATGTCGACGGGATCGAGCGGATCGAGCTTCAGGATATAGCGCGCGTAGATCGTGTAGGGATCGCGCAGCCAGTCCTCGATCGCGGTGACCGACATTTTCAGCGGCCGCGCCTCGCGCGGCGGCCGCGGCTCCGGCTGCGGGATCGGCTCGACCTTGTCGGGGCGATCGAGCTCGGCGGCATATTGCACGTAAGTTTCGCCGGCCGAGGTCGCGGCCTTCCAGCGCGCGGCGCCTGCGACCGCTTCGAGCCGGTGCAGGAAGCGCGAGGCGACCGCCGGCGCGCCGCCGACTTTTGCGGCATGGGTGAGGATCACCTCGTTCTGGCCGAGCAGCTGGGCAAAGTCGTGGGCGGACAGGCCGATGCGTCGCTCCGGGAGATCGAGCCCGAGCTCGTGCCGCATCGGCCGGCTCAGCCAGGGATCGATCCGCGGCGCCGGCGGCCAGACGCCCTCGACCAGGCCGCCGAGGATGACGCGATCGGATTCGGTCAGACGGGCTTCGAGCTGGCCGAAGATGTTGAGCTGTGCGCGCGCCGATTCCGGCCGCCGCACCATGCGGTCGGCGAATGCGGTCTGGAACACCTCGGGATAATCCGACAGCGGCGTCATCAGCCCGCTCGGCTGCTGCTTGGCGAGCAGCTCGTCGAAGGCCGACGCCAGCGAGGCACCGGCGCGCTCCTCGAACACGATGGCGACGCCGTTCTGATTGGCCGACAGCGCGATCAGCGCCTCGCGGTGGCGTGCGGCGAGCTCAGCGAAATCATAGGGCTTTGACGACGCCACGCCTTCGAGCGGCGCCAGCGCCGCCTGCAATTTCGCGATCAGGCCCTCGGCCTGGTTGAGCTCGTTATCGCGCAGCCGGGCGCGCGGCTCCATGGCGTGCAGCGACGAGGTCTCGCCGCCATGCAGCTTGACGAGTTCGGCGCGGAAGCGCGCGAAGTCGCGGGCGAGGCCGCCGGTTCCGGCTTGCGGCCGTGTCCCGCGCAGCAGCGCGATCTCCAGCACCTCGATCGCACGCTTCAGCGCGCCATGCGCGCCGCTGAGCCGGAACAGCGGATGCTTGAGCAGGGCGAGCAATGTCGGCGGCTCCAGCCCGCTGGCCGCGGCCTCCGCGGTGAGGCGGGCGAACACGCCGGGTGGCGTTTCGATCAGGGCGTCGCCGCCGGAATCGTCGAATTCCAGTTGCCAGCGCGTCAGCGAGGCCATCACCCGGCGCGCCAGCGCGCGATCCGGCGTCACCAGCGCGGCCGATTTGCCGAGATGCCGCGCCTCGCGCATCGCGACCGCGATCGCCAGCGCCTCCATCTCCGGATTGGGCGCCTCGACCACGGTGAGGTTGCTCATCCCGGCGGAAATCCGCGCCACGATCTCGGGCCGTTCCAGCCGGTCATGCCACTGCGCGGTCGCGGTCGAGGGGCGCATGGTCTCCGACACCAGCACCTCGCGGCCGAGCGGCGCCGGCTCGGCAAGGCTCTCGACGTCGCGGCGCTTGATGCCGAAGCGGTCGAGCAGCGCGTGCATCGCGAATTGCGGATGGTTCGACGAGGGCGGCGTGGTGAAGCGGCCATCGTCGCCGCGCTCGCCGCCGATTGTCTCCCAGCTCTCCTCGTCGAGATCGGTGTCGAGCCCGGGCAGCACCACGGCGCCGTTCGGCAGCTTCGCCACCGCGTGCAGGAATTTCGCCGTCGCCGGCATCGAGCCGGTCGAACCGGCGGCGATCACCGGGCCCGTGGGGTGCGAAGTCAGCCGCGCCGCCTCCGCCTCGATCAGCAGATCGCGCCGCGCGGCCGGCTCGATCCGGCCGATCTCCTTGAGGTAGTTCGGCCAGGCGTCGCGCGCGATGCGCAGGAAGTCGAGCGAGTGCTGCCAGTATTTGTCGAGCTGGTCCGGAACCAGGCGGTCGAGCGCGCGCCAGTCGACGCCGCGCGTCACCATGTCGTCCATCAGCCGCGCCAGATCGCCCGCGAGCTGCAAGGTCGAGGCCGGGCCGCCGACCACCAGCGGCGCCGATACCGGCGTCTTGGCCCAGGCCGCGACCAGATGCGCCAAGGTCAGCCGGCGCTCGAGTTCGCCGAGCCGGGGCGGGATCTCCAGCGGCGCGGCGCCGCCGACGTCGTCGCCCTGGTCGGCGAAGGCGAGCTCGTCCTCGTCGATCTCGCCGAGGGCTACGATGCGCGGCAGCACCGCGGCGTCGGAATCGAGCACGTCGAGGAAGATTTCGCGCGCCAGCCGCCCGGCGCGGCGGGTCGGCAGATACAGCGTGGCGTTGGCGAGCTTCGCCGGATCGTTGCGCGCCTCGAACCCCGGGACCAGCCGGCCGTCGACCAGCGCCGCAATCACGGTGCGCAGGAACGGCGCGGAGACGGGAACGCTGAAGACGCGCATGGGCTGCCTTGTTCGAATCAGGCGCCAATATAGGAAGCCGCGGCCATCGTTAGCCACCCCTGCCGGTCAGGCACATCGTTCAATGCCGCAGCCGGGCGGCGCAGCGATCGACGGCATCCAGGAACCAGCGCAGCGCCGGATCCTGGGCGGCGCGGCTTGTATGGATCAGGTCGATCGCGAAGGCGGGGATCTCGATCGGCGGCGCGGCGACGGCAATCTCGGCCAGATGCGTGAAGCACCGGGCGACGCGCTCGGACATGGTGGCGATGAGGTCGGTGCCGGCCACGGCGAAAGGAACGGCCACCACATGCGCAAGCGTCACCGCCACGCGCCGCTTCAATCCATGGCGCGCCAGCAGCGCGTCGATCACGCTGGGCAAGCCGTCGCCGCCGGCCGCCGAGAACAGCGCGTGCGGCAGCGTCGCATAGTCTTCCAGGCTCAAGCGTGCAGATCGGCTCGCGCGCGCGGAGTCGCGGATGCAGACGAAGCGCTCTTCGAACAGCCGGTGCCGGACGCAGCGGGGCGAGTCGGGCAGATGGCCGCCGATCAGCGCATCGAGTTCGCCACGCTCGAGTTTTGCAAGCGCCATCGTCGTTTCAATCAGTGGGCGCACGGCGAGGTCGATGCCGGGCGCCTCGATGCGCAGCAGGCGCGTCAGTTCCGGCACCAGGACGAGATCGCCATAGTCGGTCGCCGCGATGGTGATGCGCCGTCGCGCGGTGGCCGCATCGAAGCCTTCGTCGGGCGCCAACGCGCCCCGGATCTGGCGCAGCGCTTCGCCGATCGGTCCGGCCAGCGCCAGCGCCTTTTCGGTCGGCTGCATGCCGGCACCGGCGCGCAGGAACAATTCGTCCGCAAACAGCGCGCGCAGTCGCCGCAACGCGCTGCTCATGGAGGGCTGCGCCAGCCCGATCCGCTCGGCCGCGCGGGTAACGTGGCGCTCCTCCATCAGCGCCTCGAAGGCGACCAGCAGGTTGAGATCGACGGAAGCTAAATTCATTACGACAATAATGGCTATATCAATAATCGATTTCAATAATGATCTGCCCGGACCTATGCTCGCTGGCAGGACATGACGACGGGACCCAGAGATTTGGCGCGATTTGCGAGGCTGGTGCCGCGGGGACCGACATTGCTGATCATCGGCGTGCTGGCAGGGCTGGCTTTCCCTGCGCTGGCGGATGGCGTGCGTCCGCTGATGGCGGCGGCGATCTTCGTTCTGGTGCTCGGCACCTTCCTCCAGGTCGACGGCGCCGCGTTCCGGCGCGCGTTGCGGCGGCCGCTGGTCTGGCTGCTGTTGCCGGCGCTGGCGATGCTGGTCTGTCCGCTCGCGGCCGGCTTCGCGGCGCGCGGAGCCGGATTCCGGCCGGAGCTGATCGTCGCGCTGGTGCTGTCGGTCTGCGCACCGCCGTCGAGCGGCACCGCAGCGGTCGCGCGCATGCTCGGTTTCGACGCGACCATTCCGCTGGCGGTGACGCTGCTGTCGATGGCGCTGGCGCCGGTCACGGTGCCGCTGATCGCGGCGGGATTTGCCGGTCTTGCGCTCGATCCGCTGGCGCTTGCGACGCGATTGGCGCTGCTGGTCGGCGGCGCCGGCGCGCTGGCATTGCTGCTGCGCCGTCAAGCCGCGGCACAATTGGTGCGGCATTCCCGTATCATCGATGCCGTCGTGCTCGGCTCGCTGTTGCTGTTCGCAATTGCCGCCATGGCCGGGGTGCGGGCGCAGATCGAGACGCAGCCGAGTGACGCGGCGACCTGTGTCGGGCTTGCCTTCGCCTGCAATCTCGCTTTGCAAGCGCTTGGCGCGCTGCTCACGCCGGGCAATCTGGCGGCGCGATTGACCGGCGGTCTCGTTGTCGGCAACCGCAATGTCGGACTGGTCTGGTCGGCGATGGGCGCGGCTGTGTCGCCGATGACGGCGCTGTTCTTCGCGGCCACGCAGTTTCCGATCTATATGACGCCGCGGCTGATCGAGCTGCTGGTTCGCCGCGCGCGAAAGGAGAAGTCCTCACCATGAGCGAGATGATCCTGACCGAAGACCTCGCCGTCCGCTTCGCCCGCATCGCGCTCGGCCATGTCACGCGCGAGTATCCGAACAAGCCGGATCACGTGCTGGCAGGGCCGCAGGATGCGCGCACGCCGCGTGAGCTGCATCCGGTGTTCTTCGGCAGCTACGACTGGCACTCCTGCGTCCACAGCTACTGGATGCTCGCCCGGCTGCTGCGCCGCTATCCGGCATCCGAAGCGGCGGATGAGATCCGCGCCTTGTTCGATGCGCAGTTCGTTGCCGAAAAATTCGCGGCCAAATGCGCCTATCTCGCGGCCCCGACCGCGCGCGGCTTCAAGCGGCCTTACGGCTGGGGCTGGCTGTTGAAGCTCGCGGCGGAGCTCTCATTCCTCGCCAACCTCAGTTGGCGCGACCGCATCGCGCCGCTCGCCGGGATCTTCGCGCAGCGCTTCCGCGATTTCCTGCCGCTCGCCACCTATCCGGTGCGGGTCGGCACGCATTTCAACACTGCGTTCGGGCTTCGCATGGCCGCCGACTATGCCACAGCAACGCACGACGAAGCACTTGCCGCGCTGCTGCGCGACACCGCGCTGCGCTGGTACGGCGCCGATCAGGATTGTCCCGCATGGGGTGAGCCGAGCGGCGACGACTTCCAGTCCTCGGCGCTGATCGAGGCGGAATGCATGCGGCGGCTGCTGCCGCCCGGCGGCTTCCAGCCCTGGTTCGACCGCTTCCTGCCGCGGCTCGCGCAACGCGAACCGGCGACGCTGTTTCGGCCTGCCACGGTCACTGATCGCAGCGACGGCAAGCTCGCACATCTCGATGGGCTCAATCTCAGCCGCGCCTGGTGCTGGCGCGCGCTGGCCGCTGCATTGCCGGAAGCCGATGCGCGTCGGCCGATCCTGCTCGATGTCGCGCGACGCCATCTCGACGCCGGCCTGCCGTATATCGCCGGCGACTATATGGGCGAGCACTGGCTCGCGAGCTTCGCGGTTCTTGCGATCGACGCCGATGATTGACGAAAGCGTCGCTTAAGCGACGCTTTCCAGGTAGGCGTCTTCCGCGGCCTGGATCGCGTCGGGGGTGCCGACATGCATCCAGACGCCGTCGAGCCGCAGGCCGAACAGCCGCTCCTGATCGTTGGCGCGATCGAACATCTTGGTCAGCGAGAACTCGCCGGCCGGAGCGTCCGCGAACAGCGAGGGCGACATGATCGCGGCGCCGGCATAGACGAACGGCACCACCTGATTTTCCCGCCGCTTGCGCAGTGCGCCGTCCGGCAGCATCGAATAGTCGCCGCGGCCGCTATAGCCGATGCTCGAGGCGGTCGGCGCCATCAACAGCAAAATATCCATCCGCGCGGGATCGAAGGCTTCCGCCAGCCGCGCCAGATTGGAGCGCACGCCGTCGATCCACATCGTGTCGGCGTTGAGATGGAAGAACGGCGCATCGCCGAGCAGCGGCAGCGCCTTCACGACCGCGCCGCCGGTGCCGAGCACCTGGTCGCGTTCATCGGAGATGATCACGCGGGGGCGGCTGCGGGGCTTGACGTGCTCGATGATCTGGTCGGGCAAATAGTGTACGTTGACGACGGCCTCGGTGACGCCGGCGCCGGCGAGCTTGTCGAGCACATGGTCGAGCAGCGGCTGGCCGGCGACGCTGACCAGCGGCTTCGGCATCGTGTTGGTCAGGGGGCGCATGCGCACGCCGAGACCCGCAGCAAGCACCATGGCCTTATGGGGAGTGACGGGCATTTTCCGGATATTCTCGGTCATCATCTCTCATGCGCCGATCATATCACGGCGATTCGGCAAGCACATCAATCAGACGCCATAGTCACGAGACATGACGGCCGTAAGACGGCAACAGCCTAGACGTCGGCAGCCTGCGCGCCGCGTTTGGCAGTTTTCTTCTTCTTGTCGCCTTGTTTGAGGAAGTTGACGCCGATCTGGTCGCCATTGACCCATGCCAGCTCGCAGCGGCGATAGGCCAATCCTGTGGACGACAGCAGCAGAAAAAACTCCTTCAGGTTCAGGCCCTCGACCGAGCCGTCGACGGTGAGCTTGGCGCCCGTCTCCGACACGTCTTCCATGGTGCAGTCACGCCGCCAGGTGCCGTCGATGCCCATCATGTGCGCCGCTATGCCGCGCTCAAACGTGACACGATCGCCCCTGCGTCGTTCCGTCCCCATCGTGTGGTCCTGCTCCCGATCCGGCCGCGCCATGGATGAGGTGCGGACTCAGCGAGCTTAGGGGACCCAAGGCTAATAACCCGTAAACTAAGGTACTGGGGGAGGGACGTTGGCTGTGTACCAGATGCGGAAAGTCGTCAGCGCCGGATGGGCGAGCGACCGTTCGAGATAGGTCCAGATCCGCGGCTGATGCTTGAGATATTGCGGCTTGCCGTCGCGGCGGTTGAGTCGCGCAAAGGTGCCGAGCAGGCGGGTATTTCGCTGCGCCGACATGATCGCATAGAGCTCGGCGAAGCCGGCCGGATCGAAGTTCTCGTCTGTGGCGCGCCGCGCCTTGATGTAGCGGGTCAACAGCGACAGTTCGAGCTGCTCGGGCACATCGATCCGCGCATCCTGCAGCAGCGACACCACGTCATAGGCCGCGGGGCCGAGCAGCGCGTCCTGGAAGTCGATGATGCCGACGCGCAGGATACCGGTGCGCTCGGCAAGCCAGATGATGTTGGGCGAATGGAAGTCGCGGATCACCCAGGTCTGCGGTGCCGCAGCGGGCTTTTCCAGAAGCCCGCGCCACATCCCGAGGAATTCGCTGCGGATCTCCTCGCTCGGCTGCACGTCGCGGTCGGGCAGATACCATTCCAGCATCAGCCCGATCTCGATCAGCCAGGCGTCGATGTCGAATACGGGGATGTCGTAGCTCTCGTCTGCCGTCAGCGGCAGCGTGTCGGGCAGCGCCTCGCGATGCAGCGCCGCCAGCATGTCGACGGCAGCTTCGTAACGCTCGGCGATCGGCTGCGGCGGATCGCCCTCGATGACGCCTTCGGCGCCGAGATCCTCGGTGATGAGGAAGCCGGATTCGAGATCGGTGTGCCGGATCGCGGGTGCGGAGAAGCCCTGCTTGCGCAGACCGTTTCCGATCGCGACGAAAGGTCTCACATCTTCGGCGAGATGCACCGCCGCGCTGTAGGACCGGCCATTGTAGATCGCCGGACCGTCGGGTCGGCGCGGCGAGTTCATCAGGATCACGGTGCCGTCGTCGTTGCGCAGCCGCGCATAGGAGCGCGTCGAGGCGTCTCCCGGCATGCGCTCGCGCCGGGCATGGAGGAAGCCCGCACGCTCCAGGAACTGGCGCAGTTCGTTGAGCCGCGCGACCTTCGCCGCGGCCTTGCCATAGCCGGTGATCTCGGCCGCGCGGGCGGCCGATCCCAGCGCCGGACGATGGCTGAAGGCGATGTCGATGCGGTCAGCGGGCATCGCGTCGGGCGCGCGTTCCGGCCACTCGATCAGCGCCACGACGTCGTCGGGCAGCGGCGACAGCCCGATCTCCTCCAGCTCGCTGGCATCGTTGATGCGGTAGAGGTCGGCATGAACCAGCGGAAACGACGGCAGCTCGTAGCTCTGCGCCAGCGTGAAGGTCGGGCTCGGCACTTCCAGCGTATCGTCGGCGGCGAGGTAGCGGATCAGCGCGCGGGCGGCCGCGGTCTTGCCGGCGCCGAGGTCGCCGGACAGCGTGATGACGTCGCCGGCGCCGATCAGGAGCGCGAGGTCGGCCATCAGCTCTGACGTCGCGGTCTCGTTCGCGAGCGCCACCGAGAATGTCGAGCTCGCCGTCATTCCGCGGCGTTGCGATGTGCGCTTTGGTCGATCGGGAAGTCGCAGGTCACGGTCGTGCCGCGGCCTACGGTCGAATCGACCCGCACCCGTCCGCCATGCAGTTCGACGAAGGAGCGGACCAGCGACAGGCCGAGCCCGGCGCCGCGATGCCGCGAGCCATGGGAATGGCTCTCGAACCAGTTGAACACCTTGTCGCGCATCTCGGCCGGAATCCCGGGACCGGCGTCGGTCACCGCGAACACCACGCTGTGCTCGGTGCGGTGCGCACTGATCGTGACGGTGGCGTCATGCGGCGAGAAGCCGACCGCGTTGGCGAGCAGATTGTAGAGCACCTGCACGACGCGCCGCTCGTCGCCGACAAAGGCGCCGATATTGGGCTCGATATCGACTTTCAGCGTGATGCGGTCGGTCGCGAGACGATCCTGGATGCCTTCGGCGGCGGCCTCGATCGCCTGGCCGATATTGACCGGACCGAGCTCGAGCTTCATCGCGCCGGCATCGATGGTGGCGAGGTCGAGAATGTTGTTGGTCAGCGCCAGCAGCGCGTTGGTCGATTTGGTGACGTAGTCGAGATACTCGGCCTGCTTTGGCGTCAGCGGCCCGGTCGAGGGATCGCTGAGGAAGTGCGCGAAGCCGATGATGGTGGTCAGCGGCGCGCGCAGTTCGTAGGAGACGTGGTGGACGAAATCCACCTTCATCTGGTCGGCGGTTTCCAGCGCCTCGTTGCGCTCGCGCAGCGCCCGCTCGACATTCTCGGTGTCGGTGATGTCCTGGAACGCGAGCAGGGTCTTGCCGTCGGGCAGCGGGATGGTCATGCAGTTCAGCACGCTGCCGTCCTTGCGCTCGAGCTTCAGCGCGACCTGGGCGCGGTTCTCGATCGCGGTGATCGATTCGCGCAGCGTCCGCCAGGTCAGCGCGTCGTCGAACAGCGGCCGGCACAGCGCTTCCACCTGCTCGATATGCGGTTCGCCCTGCAGCGCGTCGGCCGGCAGCTTCCACATCTTGGCGAAGGGCGGGTTGAACAGTTCGGCGCGGCCGTTGCTGCCGAACACCGCGACCGCTTCGCCCAGATTGTCGAGGGTCTCGCGCTGCACCCGCGTCAGGCGGTCATAGCGGCGCGCGAGGTCGAGGCTCTCGGTGACGTTGTCGAACAGATAGGTGACGCCGCCTTCGAGGTTCGGCGTGGTGACGACGCTGATGGCGCGGCCGTCGGGCAGGAACCAGGTGTAGGTCTCGGACTCGACCGCGCGATAGGCCTCGTGCAGCTTGGCCTTCCAGGCGCGGAAGTCCGGCTGCTCGGGCAGCTTGCGGTTGGCGCGCAGCCGGTCGAGCACGCTGGAATCGTCGGGATTGCTGTCAAGGAAGGCCTGGTCGAGTCCCCACAGCCGCCGGTAGGATTCGTTGTAGAAGGTGAGCCGCCGGTCGGCATCGAACACCGCGACACCGGAGGATAATTGGTCGAGGGTGCGCCGGTGCGCTTCGACCATCCGCGCGATTGCCGCGCGCAGCGCCGCGGCCTCGCTGGCGTCGATCGCGATCCCAGCGCTGCCGCCGGTGAGCTTCAGCGCCTGGACGTCGTAGATCCGCCGCTCGCCGCTGACCACGATCGGCAGCCGTGCGGCGTAGTTCGCGTTGTCGTTCAGGGCGCGGGTCAATTCGGTGCGCTGGTCGCTTTCGAGCAGCTCGAGATTGCGCTGGAGTGCATCCGACACGCTCTTGCCCTCGGTGGCGCGGACATAGGCCGCGTTGGCATAGCGCAAATTGCCCTCGAGGCTCTTGGCCCAGATCGGCCAGGGGGCGGCGGCGGCGAAATCGCGCAGCAGTTCGGTCTCTTCCTGCAGCGTCTTGTAGCGCAGGTTGGATTCGGCGAGCTCGCGGCGCAGGCCGCCGAGCTCGCGGATCCGCACGATGGCTTGTCCCCCGATCGCGCGGCCCATCGCCTCGATGGCGCGGCCGGCCGAGGTCGAGAGGTTGAGCAGGAACGCCTCGCCCTTCTCGCGCAGCGCGTCGACGGCATGGTCCATCTGCAGCGCCGGCTCGGGCGGCAGCCAGGTTCCGAAGGCGAGGATGCGTTGCGGCGAGCTCTCCTGCGACATCACCAGCGAGATGTCGCCCGAGATCTGCGGCCGGTTGTCGCCGGCGGCCCAGGAGATCAGGACCTGCGGCTCGACGAACAGCAGCGCGCGCAGCCGGTCCGATTGCGCCTGCAGGTCCGATATCTCGGACTGCAACTGCTCCTCGTTGCGGGTCGCGCGCAGGCGGGTGCGCATCAACAGGATCGCGGCCACGGCCGAGAAGCCGACCAGAGCGAACGACGTCGCGAGAACCGCGACCTCCTGATGATTGAAGCCGAAATGATCTGACATCGCCTGGGCGACCAGGCTCTCCGCCGCGAACGAGGTGCGGGCCGGCAGCAATGCTGACATGGCGAGCCCAATCATGCCGTCGCGCGCCAGTGAGGTGCATGACAGCAGGGTTCGACGCATTGCCGCGACTACGCCCGACATATGTTGCCCCAGAACGCACAAACCTTAAGGCATGATCCGGAAAAGAGGAGACCGGTGTTCCCTCACGGCAAACGTTTCGCGTTTGTCCGTGGATCATGCCCAAGCAGGACCCGACAGCCCGACGAAGACCCCCGTCGCGCTCGAATCAAAACAGAATAATCCCAACGGGACTCGGCGAGTAAGAGTCCAGACCGTGAACGCAGAATCCGCTGTGAAAAAATGCCGCCGGTGGTGTGGATTTTACGCGAATTGTGCGGGGCGTGCGCGCGAAGCGTGATCTCCCGGAGCCGTCCGCACACTTCTCTAGCCGCGAAGGCGCTGAGCTCCCTCTCCCCGTTCTTACGGGGAGAGGGCTGGGGTGAGGGGCTGTCTCAGCGGATACGTTTGATAGCTGTGTTCGCGGAGACTCCCCCTCACCCGGAACGCATCTGACGATGCGTTCCGACCTCTCCCCGCACGCGGGGCGAGGTGAAGTGGTTCCGGCTGCGCTAGCGGCCGGTCGAGCCGAAGCCGCCGCTGCCGCGATCGGTTGGCGACAGCACGTCGACCGGAACCAGCTCGGCGCGGGTGACCGGCGCGATCACCATCTGCGCGATGCGCTCGCCGCGCCGGATCGAGAACACCTCGTGGCCGTGATTGATCAGCAGCACGTTGATCTCGCCGCGGTAGTCGGCATCGATCGTGCCGGGCGAGTTCAGCACCGTGACGCCGTATTTGGCGGCGAGGCCGGACCGCGGCCGGATCTGCGCCTCGTAGCCCGGCGGCAGCGCGATCGTCAGCCCGGTCGGAACCATCTCGTAGCGGCCCGGCAGCAGCAGCAGCGGCGCCGACCGCGGCACCGCGGCCAACAGGTCGAGGCCGGCTGCGTCGGCGGTCTGGTAGATCGGCAGCAGGAGGTCTGCGCCGTGCGGCAATTGGTGGACTTCGACCTTGATGGTGGCACTCACGATGCGGTTCCTACGGCTCTGGCGATCCGCGACACCAGCGCGGTCGCGACTTCTTCCTTGGTCATGACCGGCCAGGAGTCGACGGTGACCTCCTTGCCCTCGCGCGACAGCAGGTGAACGGTGTTGCGGTCGCCGCCCATCACGCCGGTCGCCGGCGAGACGTCGTTGGCGACGATCCAGTCGCAGCCCTTGCGCGCGAATTTCGCCTTGGCGTTCTCGATCAGGTGCTCGGTCTCGGCGGCAAAGCCGATCACCAGCGGCGGCCGCTTCTCCTTCAGCCTGGAAATGGTCGCGAGGATGTCGGGGTTCTCGACCAGTTGCAGCGGCGGCATCCCGGCCGCGGTCTTCTTCAGCTTCTGGCTGCCTTCGCTGGCGACCCGCCAGTCGGCGACCGCGGCGGCAAAGATCGCGACGTCGACCGGCAGCGCCGCCTCGACCCGGTGCAGCATGTCGCGCGCGGATTCGACGCGCATCACCGAGATGCCCTGGGGATCGCCGAGCTCGACCGGGCCGGTCACCAGCACCACCTCGGCGCCGGCGGCGCGCGCGGCGGCGGCGATCGCAAAGCCCTGCTTGCCGGACGAACGGTTGGCGATATAGCGAACCGGATCGATCGCCTCATGGGTCGGCCCGGCGGTGATCAGCACGCGCTTGCCGGCGAGCGGGCGCGGCAGCAGTGGCCGCAGCATGCGATCGGCGGCGGCGGCGATCTCGACAGGCTCGGCCATCCGCCCGATGCCGGCCTCGCCGGCTTCCGCCATCTCGCCCGCATTGGGGCCGACGGTATGGACACCGTCGCGGCGGAGCTGCAGCACGTTGCGGCGGGTGGCCGGGTTGTTCCACATCAAGGGATTCATCGCCGGCGCCAGCAGGATCGGCCGGTTGGCCGCCAGCAGCGTGGCGGTGGCGAGATCGTCGGCATGGCCCTGCGCCATCTTGGCCATCAGGTCGGCGGTGGCCGGCGCCACCACGATCAGGTCGCAGTCCCGCGCCAGGCGGATATGACCGGCGTCGAACTCGCTCTCGGCGTCGAACAGGTCGGTGTAGACGCGCTCATGCGACAGCGCGCTGGCGGCGAGCGGGGTGACGAATTGCTGGGCCGCCCTGGTCAGCACGCAGCGGACCTGGATGTGCCGCTCCTTGAGCCGCCGGATCAGATCCAGCGCCTTGTACGCGGCGATCCCGCCGCCGATGATCAGGGTGATCCGGGGCTCGCTGGCCACGCTGGCGGCCCGCGGAACAGGGGCAGTCACTGTCACGGAACCAGCGGCGGGCGTCTCCGTGGGCTCCGGACCGCCCTCTGCAAGGTCCCGGAGGATCACCCGGATCTCCTCCTCGACCGAGCGCCCGTTCCTGGCGGAACGCAGCCGCAGATAGGCCTTCAGGGTGTCGTCGAGTTTGCGGATGGTCAGGCTGGCCATGGCGTGCCCTCAAGGCATGATCCGGAAAAGTGCGAAGCGGTTTTCCGAGAAAGATCATGCGCAATGATAGCGATGCTAGCACACAGTGCATGCATTGCAATCAGTGCGCCCGGATGGCGAAGAAGATTGCGATCGAGGCGATGGCGATGACCCAGAGGCCGACGGTCTGCACCCGCGCCTTGCGGGCCTCGGCGCGGGCCATTGCGTCGATCGAATCCGACGACAGCATGTGGCCCTCCAGCGTCATGCTCTCCAGCTGCTCGAGCACGGTCACGGCGCGGTTGGCAATCGCCGGCAGGTTGGAGAGGATGCGGCCGAGCTCGCCCGCGCCTGAGATCGCGCCCTGGATACGTCCGGCGGGGCCGAGATTCTGCGTGATCCATTCGCGCACCACGGGGTCGGCGATCTTCCAGATGTCGAGCTTGGGGTCGAAGCCGCGCGCCACGCCTTCGACCACCACCATGGTCTTCTGCAACAGGATCAGCTCGGGCCGCGTCTGCATGTCGAACAGGCCGGTGACCTCGAGCAGAAGCGTCAACAGCTTCGCCATCGAGATTTCCTCGGCGGTGCGATTGTGGATCGGCTCGCCGATGGCGCGGATCGCCTGCGCGAAATTCTCCACCGAATGGTGGCCCGGCACATAGCCGGCCTCGAAATGCACCTCGGCGACGCGGCGATAGTCGCGGGTGATGAAGCCGAGCAGGATCTCGGCCAGGAAGCGCCGCTCCTTCAGCCCGAGCCGCCCCATGATGCCGAAATCCACCGCAACGAGGCGGCCGGCCTCGTCGAGGAACAGATTGCCCGGATGCATGTCGGCATGGAAGAAGCCGTCGCGCAGCGCGTGGCGCAGGAAGCTCTGGATCACCTTGCGGCCGAGATCGGGCAGGTCGACCTGGGCCTGCGCGAGGCGAGCGTGATCGTTCAGCGCGATGCCGTCGATCCACTCCATCGTCAGCACGCTGTGCGCGGTGCGATCCCAATCCACCGTGGGCACGCGGAAATCCGGATCGTCGCGGGTGTTCTCGGCCATCTCGGACAGCGCGGCCGCTTCCAGCCGCAGGTCCATCTCCATCGCGACCGAGCGCGACATCGTGTTGATGACTTCGATCAGCCTTAAGCGCCGCGCCTCGGCGGAATGCGCCTCGGCCTTGTGCGCGACAAAGAAGAAGTCGCTGAGGTCGCGGCGGAAGCGCGCGGCGACGTTGGGCCGGAGCACCTTGACCGCAACCTGCTGCCGCACGCCGGCGCGCTCGACCTCGGCACGATGCACCTGCGCGATCGAGGCTGCGGCCACCGCGGGACCGAGATGCACGAAGGCCTGCGCCAGCGGCCGTTCCAGCGATTGCGTGATGACGGTTTCGGCCTCTTCCTGCGCGAACGGCGGCAGCCGGTCCTGCAGGCTTTCGAGATCGCGCGCCATCGCGACGCCGACCACGTCGGGGCGGGTGGCGAGGAATTGCCCGAGCTTGAGATAGGCGGGCCCGAGCCGGGTCAGCGCCCGCGACAGCCGCGGACCCGACTTGGCGGAGCGGCGCTCGATCAGCCGCGCCATCTTCAGCGCGAGCTGTCCGGGCGGCGGCACCAGCGCGGGATCGACGACGCCGAACACGCCTTCGCGCGCAAACACGAAACCGGCGCGGGCAAGGCGCGCGATGTGGGTCAGTGCAGAGATCACAAACGCCAGCCCGAATGCAGCGCCACGATGCCGCCGGAGAGGCTCTGCCACTTCACGCGCGCGAAGCCGGCGGCGCCGATCATCTCGGCGAACGCGTTCGGCCGCGGGAATTTGCGGATCGACTCGACGAGATATTGATAGGACTCGGCGTCACCGGTGACGGCGCGGCCGAGCGGCGGGATCACCTTGAAGGAGAACAGGTCGTAGATCTTGTCGAGGCCGGGCACATCGACGGTGGAGAATTCCAGGCACAGGAAGCGGCTGCCGGGCTTCAGCACCCGGTAGGCCTCGCGCAGGGCCAGCTCGATCTGCGGCACGTTGCGGATGCCGAACGCGATGGTGTAGGCGTCGAACGCGCGGTCGGCGAAGCCCAGCGTCTCGGCATTGCCCTCGACGAACGACACGCGGTCATCGAGGTGCTGCTTGACGGCGCGCTCGCGGCCGACGGCGAGCATGTCGGAATTGATGTCGCAGACCGTGGCGTGGAAGCCGGTGCCCGCGGTCTTGGCAGCCCGGAACGCGATATCGCCGGTGCCGCCGGCGACGTCGAGCAGCGCGAACGGCCGGTCGCCCTTCGGCGGGTCGAGTGTCGTGATCATGACGTCCTTCCAGGCCCGGTGCAGGCCTGCCGACATCAGATCGTTCATCAGGTCGTAGCGCTGTGCCACGCTGTGAAACACGTCGTTCACCAGCGTCTGCTTCTCGCCCAGGGGCACGTCCCTGAAGCCGAAATGGGTGGTTTGATCCGGCCGATCCATCACTCAGAACTCTTACCTTTTTGGTCGCGTTTTCTTCACGCGAACCGGTGTCCGCTCCGCTCGAAAACGCTCCAGCCAAACCATAGCGCGGCGGCCGCAATGGCGCTATCACGTCACTTCCAAAAGGTGAATGCCTGCCATGCCGGAATTACCCGAAGTCGAGACCGTCCGCCGCGGCCTGCAACCGGCCATGGAAGGCTCCAAAATCCTCAAGGCCGAGGCCCGCCGCAAGGATTTACGGTTTCCGTTTCAAAAAGACTTTATCGCCCGGCTCGAGGGCCGGACCATCACCGGGCTCGGCCGCCGTGCCAAATATTTGATGGCGGACCTGAACTCCGGCGACGTGCTGCTGATGCATCTGGGCATGTCGGGCTCGTTCCGCGTCCACAAGCAGGACGGCGCGGCGACGCCCGGGCAATTCCACCATCCGCGCAGCGACGAGCGCGCGCATGATCATGTCGTGTTCCACATGTCGTCGGGCGCGGCCGTCGTCTTCAACGACCCCAGGCGCTTCGGCTACATGAAGATCATCGCCCGCAACGCGATCGAGGATGAACCGCTGCTGAAGGGGCTCGGACCCGAGCCGCTCGGCAACGAGTTCGACGCGGCGATGCTGGCGCGCTCCTGCCACAACAAGAAGACCAGCCTGAAGGCGGCGCTGCTCGATCAGCGCGTGGTGGCGGGGCTTGGCAATATCTATGTCTGCGAGGCGCTGTTTCGTTCGCATCTGTCGCCGCGGCGATTGGCCGCGACGCTCGCAACCAGGAAGGCCGAGCCCACCGACCACGCCAAACGGCTGGTCGACGCGATCCATTCGGTGCTGAACCAGGCGATCAAGGCCGGCGGCTCCTCGATCAGCGACCATCGCCTGACCAACGGCGATCTCGGCTATTTCCAGCACTCGTTCCAGGTCTACGACCGCGAAGGCGAGACATGCCGCACGTCGGGCTGCGAGGGTATCGTCAGGCGTTTCACCCAGAACGGCCGTTCGACGTTCTGGTGCCCGAAATGTCAAAAATAACAACAATGCAAAAATAACAACAAAGGGAGTGCGGATCATGGGCGGCAACTGGCGCGATCGCGCCGCGACAAGCTTTCAATGCGAGAAAAAGCCGGCGACCAGCAGCCGCGGCATGGTGGTCAGCAATCACCCGCTGGCATCGAGCGCGGGCGCCGAGATGCTGGCGGCCGGCGGCAATGCGATCGATGCGGCGATCGCCACCCTGTTCACGCTGACCGTGGTCGAGCCGATGATGGTCGGCATCATCGGCGGCGGCATGGCGCACATCCGCCTCGCCGACGGCAGCCATCGCTTCATCGACGGCCAGAGCACGGTGCCGCAGGCGGTGAAGCCGGATACCTACACTTCGAAGCCCGGTTCGGCGCATGACGTGTTCGACACCGTGGGCAGCGAGAATCTGAACGGGCCGAAGGCGGTCGCGGTGCCGGGCTCGCTGAAGGCCTGGTGCGAAACGCTGCGCCGCTTCGGCACCATGAGCCTTGCCGATGTGATGCAGCCCGCGATCAAGCATGCCGCGCGCGGCTATGCAGCGACGCCGTATCTGCATGAATGCATCACCGACAGCGCCGAGGAGATGCTGAAGGACAAGCCGATCGCGGCGATCTACCTGCCCAACGGCACGCCGCTGAAGCCCGGCGAGCGCGTGATCCAGGCCGAATATGCCGAGACGCTGAAATACATCGCCGACCATGGCGACAACGCACTTTACCAGGGGCCGCTCGGCGACATCCTGGTCGAGTACATGAAGAAGAACGGCGGCTTCATCGCGCAACAGGATCTTGCGACCTACAAGACCGTCGAGCGGCAGCCGGTCCGCTGCGATTACCGCGGCTGGGAAATCCTCGGGCCGCCGCCGCCTGCGGCGTCCGGCGTGCACATCACGGAGATGCTCAACATTCTCGAAGGCTATGACATCGCCCAGCTCGGCTTCGGCACGGCGGAGACGATCCACTATCTCGCCGAGGTGTTGAAGATCGCATTCGCCGATCGCGAAGCTGCGAGCGGCGATCCCGCCTATATCAACGTGCCGGTGGAGCAGCTCACCTCGAAGGCCTATGCCGAGGAGCGCCGCCGCGCCATCGACCCCGATCGCGCGCAGGCCTGGGGCGCCGGCGTCAGCCAGCTCGAAAGCGCGCACACCACGCACATGACGGCGGCGGATGCGATGGGCAATGTGGTCGCGACCACCCAGACCATCAACAATCTGTTCGGGGCGAAGATATTGATCCCGGGCCTCGGCACCGTGCCGAACAATTACATGAACCTGTTCGATCCGCGCCCGGGACACGCGCTGTCGCTGGCCGCGGGCAAGCGCGTCACCACCTCGATGTCGCCGATGATGGCGCTGCGCGACGGCAGACTGGTCTACGCGCTCGGCCTGCCCGGCGGCAAACGCATCTTCCCGAGCGCAATGCAGGCACTGATCAATCTGATCGATCACGGCATGAGCCTGCAGGAGGCGGTCGAGGCGCCGCGGGTCTGGACCGAGGGCAATGCGCTCGAGGTCGAGCAGGTGGTGCCGGAGACCGTCCGCGCGGCGCTTTCAGCGAAAGGCCACGGGGTGCAGCCGGTGCGGACGGTGGCCGGCGGCATGAACGCGATCCAGTTTCACGCCGACGGCACGATGTCCGGCGCGGCCTGCTGGCGCGCCGACGGCACGCCGGTCGGTATTGCCGGCGGTCTGGCGCGGGCGGGCGTGCGGTTTGCGTTGGAGTGAGGGCGACTACGCTGATTGGCAGGTTGAACCGAGCACCATCCTCAACGTCGTCCTGGCGAAAGCCAGGACGACGTTGGGGGAAGAGCCGTGGCTGAATCACAGGAGTTTTTGGAATGCCCGATCGCCCGCATGCGCGGCCGATGACAGCATCCTACTTCCTGACGCAGATCACGCGGACCACGGCGGATTTGGCGTCCGCGGATTCGCCCGCCGCGTTGACGCTGTGCGCCTTCAGGAAACTGCGTACGGTATCGGCCGGCACCAGCGTGGCCTGCGCCGGCGGTGCCGCGTTGGCGGGGCCTGCAACGATGACAGGCTTCAGCAATGCGATGCCGGCAAACTTGCCGCCGCCGTCCTGCGCTGCCGCGCCGGAGAACCCGATCGCGGGCGGTGGTGACAGCGCCTGATCGCCGCCGCCGGGTTGCGCGACCGAAGCCTTGACGCTGCTCGCGGCCGCGCCGCCGCCCTGGTTCTGCGGATCGGCGATGCCGGTGATGTCGAGCGCGGTCTGCGTCGCCTGGCCCGCGATGTTGAGCGGCTTCAGCCCGCGCGCGCCATAGATGCGCAGCAATGCGAGATCGTGATCCTTGTCCTCGGCGACGCGGTCGGCACTGCCGTAACCCGGGATCGTCAGCGCGATGCACTCGTCGGTCGCCACGCGATCGGTGACAATGGTGCCATCGTCGCTGACCACGACGCCGGTGGCGTATTCGACGGTCTTGCGCGGCGGCGGGCCGGCCTGCACCCCTGATGGGAATGCGTTGAAGGCGCTCGACATCGCGATCACCACCGGCTCGACGGTGGTCTGCATCGCCTGGTCATAGAGAATGGTGAGGATGCGGACCTCGTCGCCCTTCAAGGTGCCACGCAGATAGAACTTCTTCAGCCCCTGCATGCCCGACAGCACGAAGAAATCCGGCTTCACCACGGTGTAGTCGATGGTGCGGCCGGCCGGCTCCTTCTTTTCCTGTTCGGCGAGCTTCGCGGTGGTCGGGCTCGCTTCCTTGCGCCGGGTCAGCAGCACCTGGACGGTGCCCGTGGGCGACGTCCATCTGGCGCCGGAAGCGTCGCTGGTGAGTTGCGGCACCAGCTTTGTGGGAATGCCGAGCCGCGCTCCGGTGGCGGGCTCGGTGACGATCCGCCAGCCGACGCTCTCCTGCTTCCGCCGCGCGGTGTCGGCGAGCACGCCACGCTCCTGCGGGTTCAGCACGCCGGTCGGCTTGCCGCCGCGGTTCTTCTGGAATTCCTTGATCGCATTGACCATGCGCTCGCTGACGTCGCCTGATATCGCGCCGTTATATTCGCCGACCCAGGCGAGGTCGGATTGCAGCGCCAGCCGCTCGGCCTGCGCCATCGCGCCCGCGGTATCTTCCGGCTTCTGCAGCGCGGGGCGAACCGGCACCGTCGTCACCGTCTTCGGCTTGGCACCGGCGGTCGATGGCGGCGTCATCTGGGCCTGCGCCATGCCGATCCCTGCGACCATCAATGTTGCCGAAAGCACCAATCTCATGACAAATCCGGGGGAAATGACTGATACCATTGACGTCGACGCAATTAAGCACATCTGCTTGGTCGGCAACAACCGCGCTCCGGTTCAGGGAACAGCGCGCAGGACGTGACAATGCTGAGTGCCGACGAACTTGAACGCTATGCCCGCCACATCGTGCTGCGCGAGGTGGGCGGCCCCGGCCAGAATGCGCTGAAAAAGGCGTCGGTGCTGGTGATCGGCGCCGGCGGCCTCGGCGCGCCGGTGCTGATGTATCTGGCCGCCGCCGGTATCGGCCGGCTCGGCGTGATCGACGACGATATCGTCTCGCTGTCCAATTTGCAGCGCCAGATCATCCATACGACCTCCGACATCGGCAAGCGCAAGGTCGACAGCGCAGCCGCGCAGATCCACGCGCTCAATCCGCATGTCGTGTTCGAGGCGCATCCCATGCGGCTGACGGCCGACAATGCGATGGCGCTGATCGGAAATTACGACCTCGTGCTCGACGGCTCCGACAATTTCGAGACCCGCTATCTCGTCGCCGATGCCTGCTTCCTCGCCAAGCGGCCGCTGATCACGGCGGCGCTCGGCCAGTTCGACGGTTCGCTGACCACGATCCGCGCCCATGAGAAGAATGCGGAAGGCGTGTTCAACCCGACCTATCGCTGCCTGTTTCCGGAGGCGCCACCGCCGGGCACCGTGCCGGCCTGCGCCGAAGCCGGCGTGATGGGCGCGCTGGCCGGGCTCATGGGATCGATGATGGCGCTGGAGGCGATCCGCGAGATCGTTGGCTTTGGCGAGGGCCTGGTCGGCCGTCTCCTGATGGTGGATGCGCGCGCGATGCGGTTCGAAACCCTGCGTTACGCGCGCGATCCGCAGAACCCGCTCAATGGTGATGCCGCAGGGATCACCGATCTGAGCGGGCATCGGTAGGATTCAGGCGTGATGAGATCAGGTTGAGCTGGATCGACGGTTCACCTCTCCCTTGGGAGAGGTCGGCGCCTAGCGCCGGGTGAGGGGTTACGGTCCCTCATTAGAGCTGCGGCCCCTCACCCGATTTGCTCTGCAAATCGACCTCTCCCCGATGGGGAGAGGTGAAGCAAGTGCACAGTCGAACCGCTTCTCTTCACACCCATCTTGCTCTAGGACGCGGTCGCGGGCTTTTCGCTGTCCATGTGCCGGAGGTGCTCCTCCGGATAGCGTCCGCCGGCGGCCGCGCCGGGCGGAAATGCGTCTGACAGCGCGGCAAGATGCGCCGCGGTCAGCTTCACATCGAGCGCGCCGAGCGCTTCGGTCAGCCGTTCGCGCCGCCGCGCGCCGACCAGCGGCACGATGTCGTTGCCCTGCGCCGCAACCCAGGCGATCGCGACCTGCGCCGGCGAGGCGCCGATTTCAACGGCAATGCCGCGCAGCCGATCGGCGAGCGCGAGGTTGGTGTCGATGTTGCCGGCCTGGAAGCGCGGGCTCAGCAGGCGGAAATCCTTTGCGTTCGTGTGATCCTTCGACCAGTGACCGCTGATCAGCCCGCGCGCCAGTACGCCATAGGCGGTGATGCCGATGCCGAGCTCGCGGCAGGTCTTCAGGATGTCGCTCTCGATGCCGCGCGAGATCAGCGAATATTCGATCTGCAGATCGGCGATCGGATGCACCTTGTGGGCGCGGCGGATGGTGTCGGAGCCGACCTCGGACAGCCCGATATGCCTGATCCAGCCGGCCTTGATCATGTCCGCCATCGCGCCGACCGTATCCTCGATCGGCACATTGGGGTCGAGCCGCGCCGGACGATAGATGTCGATGTGATCGACGCCGAGCCGTTGCAGCGAATAGGCAACGAAATTCTTCACGGCAGCGGGACGGCAGTCGTAGCCGAGGAAGCCGTAGTTGCGATCGCGCAGCGCGCCGAACTTGACGCTGATCTGCACATTGTCGCGGCTTTGGCTCTTCAGCGCCTCGCCGATCAGCATCTCATTGTGGCCCATGCCGTAGAAGTCGCCGGTGTCGAGCAGCGTGATGCCGGCGTCGAGCGCGGCATGGATGGTGGCGATGCTCTCGCTGCGATCGCTCGGGCCGTAGAAATCGGACATGCCCATGCAGCCGAGGCCGATCGTTGAGACGGTGGGACCGGTGGAACCGAGTTTGCGTGTGTTCATGGTGGTCTTCCTCGCGTGTCGCGGCGTGCGTTCCCGCCGCCAAAATCGCGAGGCTGATATGGGCCGACCCGGGTTTCCCGATAAGCTGGACAATCAAGAATAGGTTGTTCACTATATCGAACAATGCAGGATTTCGACCTTCGCGACCTCGACGCCTTCGTAGCGGTGGCGCGCACGCGCAACTTCCGGCGCGCGGCGCTGGAGAGCCGCGTCTCGGTGTCGAGCCTCAGCCAGCGCTTGCGCGACATGGAGGAGCGGCTTGGCGTCCGCCTGATGAACCGCACCACCCGCAGCGTCGCGCTGACCGAAGCCGGCGAGCTGCTGCTTGCGCGCGTCGCACCGGCGATGGTCAATGTAGCCGACGCCATCACGGAGGTGCGCGGCCTCCGCGCCGAGCCGTCGGGACGGCTGCGCATCAACGCGCCGCCGCCCGCGGTCGATCTGGTGCTGGCGCCGATGATCGCGCCGTTCCTCGCCAGATACCCGCAGGTCGATCTCGATCTCGTCTCCGAGAGCGCGTTCGTCGACATCGTCGCGCAGGGTTTTGACGCCGGCGTGCGCTACGGCGAGCATCTGGCGCAGGACATGGTGGCGGTTCCTCTCGGCGCGCCACAACGCTACGCGGTGGTGGCGTCGAGTGACTATGTGGCAAAGCATGGCCGGCCGATGCATCCGAAGGATTTGCTGGCGCATGCCTGCATCCGCAGCCGCTTCAGCAACGGCGTGATGTTCGATTGGGAGTTCGAGAAGAACGGCCACGTGGTGAAGATCTCGCCGCCGGCCAAGCTGACCGCGACCCATCTCGGCCTCGCGCTGCGCGCGGTCCATGACGGCGTCGGCTATTGGGCGACGTTCGAAGGCTATGTCCGCTACGGCGTCAAATCCGGCACGCTCGTCAGCGTGCTCGACGACTGGTGCCCGCCGTTCGACGGCCCGTTCCTCTATTACCCCAGCCGCCGTCAGCCGCCGCCCGCACTCGCCGCCTTCGTGGCGTTCGTCGCCGATTGGCGCAAGCAGGCGCGGCGAAAGACGAAGTAGGGCTAGACCCACATCGTCGTCCCGGCGAAAGCCGGGACCCATAACCACAGCTTTCACAGCTACGAAGGCTGGAGCTCCAGCCCGGTTCAATCAGGAACCTCAGTGGTTATGGGTCCCTGCTTTCGCAGGGACGACACCGAACGTGGAGGCCGCACCGGCCCCTTTGCATGGGGTTGTTTTCGATATTTTTGCCAGCCGCCCTCTTCCCCTTCCCCCTGAAAGGGGGAAGGTCGGGATGGGGGTCAGCCGCAGACGCCGCTGCGCGTAGAGAGAGCAGATCCCCACCCGCTTTGCTCTGGCGAGCAAAGCGACCTCCCCTTTTCAAGGGGAGGTTGGCCTCCATCCGGGCTACGGACTTCCTACAACATGCTCGGCAGCACGCGGTCCGGCGGCTTGTGGGCGTCGAGGAAGGTCCGGATGTTGATGATCACCTTCTCGCCCATCTCGACGCGGCCTTCGATGGTGGCCGAGCCCATATGGGGCAGCAGCGTCACCTTGCCGGCCTTGGCGAGCCGCACCAGCTTCGGGTTCACCGCGGGCTCGTGCTCGTAGACGTCGAGCGCCGCGCCGCCGATCTCTCCAGCCTCGATCAGCTTGATCAGCGTGTCCTCGTCGATCACCTCGCCGCGCGAAGTGTTGACGACATAGGCCTCTTTCCGGATCAGCTTGAGCCGCCGCGCCGAGAGCAGGTGATAGGTCGCCGGCGTGTGCGGGCAGTTCACCGAGATGATGTCCATCCGCGCCAGCATCTGGTCGAGGCTTTCCCAATAGGTTGCCCCGAGCTCGTCGGCGATCATAGGCGCCACCGGGCGGCGGTTGTGATAGTGGATCTGCAAGCCGAAGGCGCGGGCGCGGCGCGCCACGGCCTGGCCGATACGGCCCATGCCGACGATGCCGAGCCGCTTTCCGCCGATGCGGTGGCCGAGCATCCAGGTCGGCGACCAGCCGGCCCAGTGCTGCTTGCCTTCGGTCAGGATCGAGGCGCCCTCGATCAGCCGGCGCGGCACCGCGAGGATCAGCGCCATGGTCATGTCGGCGGTGTCCTCGGTCAGCACCTTCGGGGTGTTGGTCACCGTGATGCCGCGGGCATGCGCTGCCGCCACGTCGATATTGTCGACGCCGTTGCCGAAATTGGCGATCATCTTCAGCTTGCAGTCGGGCTGATTGATCACGTCCTCGCGGATCATGTCGGTCACGGTCGGCACCAGCACGTCGGCGGTCCTCGCCGCCTCGGCGATCTGCTCCGGCGTCATCGGCGTGTCGTCGAGATTCAGTCTGGCGTCGAACAGCTCGCGCATCCGGGTCTCGATCGAGTCCGGCAGCTTGCGGGTGACGACGACGAGAGGCTTTTTCTTCACCGACATGTCCTGCTTTCATGAGACGCGCGGCTCGCCAAAAACCGAGCCGTTGAGGCCTCATTAACCCGGTTGTTCGACACTGCTGATAGCCGCGCTGTCCCGGCGTTTCCTTCGCGTTTCCTAGGGTTCCCCGATACTTGTCCCGGCTTTCGTCGGGGGAAATTCGGGTGTTCTGGCTCTCAGGCGTTCCGTCCTCTCTAGCAGAAGGCCGGGCCAAGACAAGAACCCCTCGGACGTGCGGTGCGGGAGCCGACGGCGCAGGCACGGGGCCTGAGACTTAAGGCGTGGTTTGGATTTGGGTTTGGGGTTGCAGCTCGCCGAATGCGGGTTGGCAGGAGACGAGTTGATGGTGGCGTTCGGGCGTTTCGGGTCATTGCTGGCGCTGGTCGGGAGCATGCTGAGTGCGTCGGTCATGCCGGGACATACCGCGAAGGATTTGAGCCCCACCACCAGCGGCCTGCCGATTCCGCGCTATGTCAGCCTGAAATCCGACCATGTGAACGTCCGCGCCGGCCCGACCAAGGATAACGACGTCGCCTGGGTCTACACGCGCTCGGGGTTGCCGGTCGAAATCACTGCCGAGTTCGAGAACTGGCGCCGGGTGCGCGATTCCGAGGGCGCCGAAGGCTGGGTCTATCACTCCCTGCTGTCCGGCCGCCGTACCGCGGTTGTCACGATGAAGAACAAGGACGATCTGGCCTCGCTGTACGATCGTCCGGACGCGACCAGCGCCATCGCCGCCCGCCTGCAGGCCGGCGTCGTCGCGCAGGTCAAGAAATGCGCCAACAACTGGTGCCGGGTCACCGGCAACGGGTTCGACGGCTGGATCGAGCAGCAGCGCCTCTGGGGCGTCTACGCCGACGAGAAGGTGGACTGAGGTTTGTCGTCGTCCCGGCCGAGTGCGCAATTGCGCACGGGGGCCAGGACACATACCGCGTGATTCATCGTTGGCGCGCGGTAGGAGACGCCTTCAGCAGCAGCCAAGATTTGTGGTTATGGGTCCCGGCCTACGCCGGGACGACAGAACTCAGCGCTTCTTGCGCAGCCGCACGACCATGTCGACGCGGGAGATCTCGTAACCATCAGGCACGTCGGGCATCTTCTGCAGCACGAGGTTCGGGTCGGGAATGTCGACCAGCTCGTGGTTATGCTCGAGATAGAAGTGGTGATGGGTCGACACGTTGGTGTCGAAATAGGTCTTGGTGCCGTCAACGCTGACCTGGCGCAGCAGGCCGGCATCGGTGAGCTGGTTGAGCGTGTTGTAGACGGTCGCCAGCGACACCGGAACCTTGGCCAGCGTGGCTTCCTCGTACAGCATTTCAGCGGTCAGGTGGCGGGCACCCTTGCCGAACAGCAGCCAGCCCAGCGCCATGCGCTGGCGGGTCGGCCGGAGGCCGGCAGACTGCAGCATCTCGTTGACGTCATGCCACGGGCAGCCGGTCAGGGCAGGGTGGTGCCCAGCGCCCCGGGCAGCCGGGTGCACGGCATCATCATTCACAGCCGGTACTTCCTCGTTCATATCCACTCTATGCACCCAACTCAGGCAATATTCCTCATAAATATAAAAAGGATGCCTATCAGATGCAAGTTTTTCGCAACTAGAACGAATCCAAGCTGCGGTAGAAACCTAAGGTGAAACGGCAATTTATCATCGGAATGCCGCTTTGCCGCCCAGTTAGCCCTATGTTAGAGAGCGCGCGGACCACATATGCGCTTTCGGCAGAGATAACAGGTCGGTAGCGTACCCAGGTAGCGCCAAGATGCGGGACGGGTTATTCCGGTTCCCGTGGGTAGATTAAGGTCCGACCAAGCAAAAGCGCTTCATCGGGACATCAGAGGTGGAAAGAGGATGCTGGATCGGCGCGGCGGTTATGAATACGAGGATTTGCTGGCTTGCGGACGGGGCGAGCTGTTCGGTCCCGGCAACGCCCAGTTGCCGCTGCCGCCGATGCTCATGTTCGATCGGATCAGCGAGATCTCGGAAAATGGCGGCGAGTACGGCAAGGGGCTGGTGCGCGCCGAGCTCGAAGTGAAGCCGGACCTCTGGTTCTTCGGCTGCCATTTCAAGAACGATCCGGTGATGCCGGGCTGCCTCGGTCTCGATGCCATGTGGCAAATGGTCGGCTTTTACCTCGGCTGGATTGGTGGCGAAGGTCGCGGCCGCGCGCTCGGCCTCGGCGAGCTGAAGTTCTCCGGACAGGTGCTGCCGCACGCGCGCAAGGTTGTGTACAACATCGATATCAAGCGCGTGATGCGGTCAAAGCTCGTGCTTGGAATTGCCGACGGGTGGCTTTCCATGGACGACGAGATTATTTATCGCGCCAAGGACTTGAAGGTCGGATTGTTCAAGCAGGGCACGGCGCCATCTTGAGCAGGATCATCATGCGGCAACATAAAGGCAGGGCGAGGCGAACATGAGGCGGGTTGTCATCACGGGGATGGGCATTGTCTCGTCCATCGGTAACAACACCCAGGAAGTGCTTGCGAGCCTCTACGAGGCGAAGTCGGGCATTTCACGTGCGGAGAAAGCCGCCGAGCTTGGCTTCCGCTCGCAGGTGCACGGTGCGCCGACACTCAATCCCGCCGAGGTGATCGATCGCCGTGCGATGCGGTTCCTTGCCGAAGGTGCTGCCTGGAATCACGTCGCGATGGAACAGGCGATCCGCGACTCCGGCCTCGAGGAGAACGAGGTCTCCAACATCCGCACCGGCATCATCATGGGATCCGGCGGACCGTCGACGCGCACGCTGGTGGAAGCCGCCGACATCGCGCGCGCCAAGGGGCCGAAGCGCGTTGGTCCGTTCGCGGTGCCGAAGGGCATGTCGTCGACCGCGTCGGCGACGCTCGCGACCTGGTTCAAGATCAAGGGCGTGAACTACTCGATCTCGTCCGCCTGCGCGACGTCGAACCACTGCATCGGCAATGCCTATGAGACGATCCAGATCGGCAAGCAGGACGTCATCTTCGCCGGCGGCTGCGAGGAGCTCGACTGGACGCTGTCGGTGCTGTTCGACGCCATGGGCGCGATGTCCTCGAAATACAACGACACGCCGGCTACCGCCTCGCGCCCCTACGATCTCAATCGCGACGGCTTCGTGATCGCCGGCGGCGCCGGTGTCGTCGTGCTGGAAGAGCTCGAGCACGCCAAGGCGCGCGGCGCGCGGATCTACGGCGAGGTCGTCGGCTACGGCGCGACCTCGGATGGTTACGACATGGTGGCGCCGTCGGGCGAGGGTGCCGAGCGCTGCATGCGCATGGCGATGTCGACGGTGGACACGCCGGTCGACTACATCAATCCGCACGCCACTTCGACGCCGGCCGGCGATCCGCCGGAGATCGAGGCGATCCGCAAGGTGTTCGGCACCGGCGACAAGTGCCCGCCGATCTCGGCGACCAAGGCGCTGACCGGCCATTCGCTCGGCGCCACCGGCGTGCAGGAGGCGATCTACTCGCTCTTGATGCTGAACAACGGCTTCGTCTGCGAGAGTGCGCATATCACCGAGCTCGATCCTGTCTTCGCCGACATGCCGATCGTCCGCAAGCGGATCGACAACGCCAAGCTCACGACCGTGCTGTCGAACTCGTTCGGCTTCGGCGGCACCAACGCCACGCTGGTGTTCAGGCGCCTTGACGCGTGATTTCACCGCTCCTCGCGTGCTGAGGAAGGTCAGAAGGCCGCGCATGGGGACATTGCAACGATCCGGAATGGGGTGGGAATGATTATCGAACCGCGCGTGCGAGGCTTCATCTGCACCACGGCACATCCCGTCGGCTGCGCCACGAATGTCCGTGAACAAATCGCTTACGTTCTGAAGCAGGGCCCGGTCGCCCACTGTCCCAAGCGCGTCGCCGTGCTGGGCTGCTCGACGGGCTACGGCCTTGCGAGCCGCATCGTCGCGACCTTCGCCGGCGGCGCCGATACGATCGGCGTTTCGCTGGAGCGCGAACCTTCGGAAAAGAGAAGCGCCAGCGCCGGCTGGTACAACAATCGCGCCTTCGAGATTGAGGCCGAGAAGATCGGCCGATCGCCGCTCACGCTGGAGGGCGATGCCTTCTCCGACGAGATGAAGAAAGACTTCATCGAGCGCGTGCGCGAAAAGTTCGGCCAGCTCGATTTGCTGGTCTACAGCATGGCCGCGCCGGTCCGCACCGATCCCGACACCGGCAAGACCTATCGTTCGGTCATCAAGCCGCTCGGCGCGCCGGTCGAGATCAAGACGCTCGACACCGAAACCGGCGAGGTGTTCCAGACCACGCTCGAGCCGGCGAACGATGAACAAACCGCGGCGACCGTCGCGGTCATGGGCGGCGATGACTGGAAGCGCTGGATCGACCAGCTCGCGGATGCCGGCGTGTTGGCACCTGGCTTCCGTACGCTCAACTACACCTATATCGGCAGCGAACTGACCTGGCCGATCTACTGGAACGGCACGCTCGGTCGCGCAAAGGTCGATCTCGACAGCAAGGCCGAAGCGATCCGCGACCGGCTCGGTGCGGAGGCCGCCCGCGTCGTCGCGCTGAAGGCCGTGGTCACCCAGGCAAGCTCGGCCATTCCGGTGGTGCCGCTCTATGGCACCGTGCTGTTCAAGGTCATGAAGCAGCTCGGGCTCCATGAAGGCTGCATCGAGCAGATCGATCGCCTGTTCCGCACCCGCCTCGGCAAGGACGTCGCGCTCGACGATGCGCAGCGCATCCGGGTCGACGACTGGGAACTGTCGCCCGAAGTGCAGACGGAAGTGTCACGGCGCTGGCCGCTGCTCACCACCGAGACGCTCGGCGATCTGGCGGACCTTCAGGAGTACAAGAGCCAGTTCCTCCGCCTGTTCGGCTTCGGCATCGACGGCGTCGACTACACGCAGGACGTCGATCCCCTCGTCGTGCCGGGCTAGGCCAGCCGGGACTCCACTTTCCCGTAGCCCGCATGAAGCCAGCGGGCGCGTGAATTCATTCGTCCTTGAGATAGGCGGGCATCGCCTTGTCGATCTCTTCCGCAACGAGGCCGCGGGTCTTCTCGCGCAGTGTCGCGCTGGAGGCCGCTGCCTCGGGAGGGTTGGGGAAGTCCGCATTGTCGAGATGCTTGAGCGGATTTTCCGTCATTCTCATGCTTTCGGAGAACCGGTTGCCCATCGTCGCCAGCGTGCGGTCGATCCTCGCATAGCTCCTGCCGTCAAGCAGCGTCAACGCGACATTGGCGAAGACATGCGAATGCCTGAGCACCGAGCCGAGCCCCTGATTGTAGGTGCCGATGCCATCGAGATCGAGGTTCGTGCCCTGCGGATGCGACTTGAATTTGGTCACGACGAGATATCGCGTGCAGTTCGAATTCGGCGTGAAGCTTTGGACGATTGCCGGGATGCCCTCGCTCGGATCCGGCAGCAAATGCGGTTTCGGATGATAGAATGGATCGAAGGCGTTCTTGGGATAGCTGATCCTGCGGACCGCGGGATCATTGCCGGTTGCCGCGCGAACCCTCGCGACGACGAGGTCGTCGAGCCCCCAGTCGATCGGAACGTTGGTGCCTTCGTATTCGAAGATGGTCACGCCGAACTTCTGAACGGCGAATTGATTTCCGAGTACCGGGATCACCCCAAGCCGGCACGGACCGGTCTCCGCGGCAACTGGCGGATTCGCGGCCGCCTTGGCCTTCGGCGCGGGCTTCTTTGCGGCCGGTTTGACGGGTGCGGACGGTGTGGGTGAAGCCGGGGGAGACTGCGCCCATCCCGGCGTCGCGACGGATGACAAGAGGATGGCGGCGACGAAACGGCGGAGCATATCGATCAACGAAAGGTTTAAGAAGCGGATCAGTCTAACTAAAACGTGCAGACGTCCGCAAGGCAAGCGATCGCGCTTGTCGCTTCTTCCACCGATAACGCGTCATCGGAGAGGGGTGGATGATCGGCGGGGTCGTCTCACCCCGCCGCGATCTTCTCCGCACGCTGGAATGCCGGCCGCGCCACGCAGCGGTCGATATAGGCGTCGAATGACGGCCGCGACGGCACCATCTTGAACATGCGCACGGCAAAGTTCAGCCCCGCGCCGATCGCGATGTCGGCGGCGGAGAACTGATCGCCGAGGATCCACGGCCCCTTCTGCAATTCGGCGTCGAGCACGTCGAACACCTGCGCCGCGCTGCCCCAGGATGCGGTGCTGGTCGGCACTTCGAGCTTGGTGAAGAGCTGGATCAGCGCCGGCTCGATGCAGCTCGGCGAGAAGAACAGCCATTGCAGGTAGCGTGCCCGCTTCGGGTCGGTCGTGGCCGGCGCGAGCCTGGTCTCGGGATAGCGGTCGGCGATATAGGCACAGATCGCCGCCGCCTCGGCGAGCTGGGCTTCGCCGTCGGTGAGCGCCGGCACCTTGCCCATCGGGTTGATCTTGAGGAAGTCCGGCGACTTCTGCGCGCCGGTGCTGATATCGGTCAGCACCCGCTCGTAAGCCAGGCCGGATTCTTCCAGCAGCCAGATCGCGGAGAACGAGCGCGAGCGCGGCGACCAGTACAGCTTGATCATGGGCGAGCCTCCGATGTGCGGTTTGTTCTCTTCCACCGGTAGTGCTTCATCATGAAGCCGGTGACCGGATTGGGCGCTTCCTTCTCGAACACAAAGCCTTCGCGCTCGTACCAGCGCCAGGCCTTCTCGTTCTCACGGACGCATTTCAGCCAGATCTCGTCGGGCATCTGCCGGCGCGTGAAGGCGAGGAGATGACGGCCCAGGTTGCGGCCCTGATGGCTTGGCGCGACCATCAGCTGGTCGAGCAGCAAGGTCGGCAGATGCAGCGCCAGCATCGCGGCGATGGTGCCGTGGTCGTCGGCGACGAACAGCGTCCAGCCGTTGTCGATTTCGCGCGACAGGCGGGCACGCAGGTCGGTCAACAATCCGTCGCTCCGCGGTGTGAGCCCGGTCGAGGTCCAGCTCTCCATCCAGACCCGCGCGATCTCGTCGTATTCGTCGGGGCGGCCAGGACGGATGGTCGGCAGCGTCATTGTCGATCCCTATCGCGTTCGACACCGGCGGCGCGATGCTGCGGACGAAAAGGTGAAAGCCCCGCGAAGCGATCGCGGGGCTTTCGAACGTAACGCAGTTTGTTGCGACCGGCGAGCCCGACGGCTCACACGCCGAGCGTGCCGGCCTTCGCGGCGGCATAGCGGTCCGCCACGCCCTTCCAGTTCACCGTGTTCCACCACGCCTTGAGGTAATCGGGCCGGCGGTTCTGGTAGGTCAGGTAATAGGCGTGCTCCCAGACGTCATTGCCGAGCAGCGCGCGCTTGCCGTCCATGATCGGGTTGTCCTGGTTCGGCCGCGTCTCGATCGCGAGCTTGCCGTCCTTGGTCACGGTGACGAACACCCAGCCGGAGCCGAACACGCGCCCGCCGGCGGCGTTGAAGTCGGTCTGCAGTTTCTCCATGCCGCCGAGGTCGCGATCAACAGCGGCGAGCACCTCGCCGTCGGGCTTGCCGCCGTTCGGTCCCATGATCTGCCAGAACATGGTGTGATTGGCGTGGCCGCCCATGTTGTTGCGCACGCCGGTGCGGATCGCCTCCGGGACGTTGCCGAGATTGGCGAGCACTTCGGTGATCGGCTTCTCGGCGATCTGCGGATTGTCCTTGGCGAAAGTGTTGAGGTTGGTGACATAGGCCTGATGATGCCGGTCGTGATGGATCTCCATCGTCTTGGCATCGATATGCGGCTCGAGCGCGTTGGCGGGATAGCTGAGCGGATCGATCTTGAATGGTCCGCTCGGTGCCTGCGCCGTGGCCTGCGCGAATGCAGCGCGCGACGAGGCGGCGGCCGCGGCGATGCCGCTTGCTGCAATGATCAAGTGGCGTCGGGACATCAAGGACATCGTCATTCTCCATGCTGGAAAGCGTCCTGATGTTAGGCGCAAGTTGTGAACGGGTTCCAACAGTGTTGGTCACAATGTCGGGTCAAAACCGCGCACGCCGATAAGCGGAGATTGATTTGCGTTCGGGCTCCAAAAAACAAAAGGGCGGCCCTTGGGCCGCCCTTTCGCAATGATCAGTTTGCCGGTTGGTTTGGCTTACTCGCCGGCGGCTTCGCGCGCCGCCGGTGCGTCGCTCTTCTGCTTGGCCTCGAGGTCCTCGCCGGTCTCCTGGTCGACCGCCTTCATCGACAGGCGGGTCTTGCCGCGGTCGTCGAAGCCGAGCAGCTTGACCTTGACCTTGTCGCCTTCCTTGACGACGTCGGAGGTCTTCTGCACGCGGTTGGAGGCGAGCTGGCTGATGTGGACCAGGCCGTCCTTGGCGCCGAAGAAGTTCACGAACGCGCCGAACTCCATCACCTTGACGACGGTGCCCTCGTAGATCTGGCCGATCTCCGGATCGGAAGCGATCGACTTGATCCACTTGATCGCAGCCTTCATCGCCTCGCCGTCATTGGAGGCGACCTTCACGGTGCCGTCGTCCTCGATGTTGACCTTGGCGCCGGTCTTCTCGACGATCTCGCGGATCACCTTGCCGCCGGTGCCGATCACTTCGCGGATCTTGTCGGTGGCGATCTTGAAGGTCTCGATGCGCGGTGCGTATTCGCCGAGCTCGGCGCGCGCCGCGGTCAGCGCCTTGGCCATCTCGCCGAGGATGTGGATGCGTCCTTCCTTGGCCTGGCCAAGCGCAACCTTCATGATCTCCTCGGTGATGCCCTCGATCTTGATGTCCATCTGGAGCGAGGTGATGCCCTGGTCGGTGCCGGCGACCTTGAAGTCCATGTCGCCGAGATGATCCTCGTCACCGAGGATGTCCGACAGCACCGCGAAGCGCTGACCCTCGAGGATCAGGCCCATGGCGATACCGGCGGTCGGCCGCTTCAGCGGCACGCCGGCGTCCATCAGCGACAGCGAGGCGCCGCAGACCGAGGCCATCGAGGACGAGCCGTTCGACTCGGTGATCTCGGAGACCACGCGGATCGTGTACGGGAACTCGTGGTGCGGCGGCAGCACCGGGTGGATCGCGCGCCAGGCGAGCTTGCCGTGGCCGATCTCGCGGCGCTTGGTGCCGCCGAGGCGACCGGTCTCACCGACCGAGTAGGGCGGGAAGTTGTAGTGCAGCAGGAACGTTTCCTTGTACGTCCCCGACAGCGCGTCGATGTACTGCTCGTCCTCGCCGGTGCCGAGCGTGGTCACGACCATCGCCTGGGTCTCACCGCGGGTGAACAGCGCCGAGCCGTGGGCGCGCGGCAGCACGCCGGCTTCGGCGATGATGTTGCGCACGGTCTTGACGTCGCGGCCGTCGATGCGCTTGCCGGTGTCGAGGATGTTCCAGCGGACGATCTTGGCTTCCAGCTCCTTGAACACGGCGGCAACGCGGAGCTTGTCGTATTTCGGCTCCTGGCCTTCCGGGAAGAAGTGCGCGAGCACCTTCTCCTTGACGGCGCCGACCGCGGCATAGCGTTCCTGCTTGACCGGGATCGCATAGGCCTTGCGCAGCTCCTGCTCGGCAAGGCCAAGCATTTCCTTCTCGATCTCCGAATTGTCGATCGTGGTGACTTCGCGCGGTTCCTTGGCGGCCTTCTCGGCGAGCTCGATGATCGCGTTGATGACAGGCTGGAAGTGGCGGTGGCCGAACATGACCGCGCCGAGCATCACGTCCTCGTTGAGCTCCTTGGCTTCCGATTCGACCATCAGCACGGCGTCGGCGGTGCCGGCGACCACGAGATCGAGCTGGGTCTCGGTCATCTCGTCGAGCGTCGGGTTGAGGATGAACTCGTCATTGGCGAAGCCGACGCGGGCTGCGCCGATCGGGCCCTTGAACGGGGCGCCCGACAGCGTCAGGGCGGCGGAGGCGGCGACCAGCGAGACGATGTCCGGATCGTTCTCCATGTCGTGCGAAAGCACGGTGACGATCACCTGGGTCTCGTTGCGCCAGCCGTCGACGAACAGCGGACGGATCGGGCGGTCGATCAGGCGGGAGACCAGCGTCTCCTTCTCGGTCGGACGGCCTTCGCGCTTGAAATAGCCGCCGGGAATGCGGCCCGCGGCGTAGGTCTTCTCCTGGTAGTCGACCGTGAGCGGCAGGAAGTCGACGCCTTCGCGCGGCGCCTTCGCCGCGACGACGGTGGCAAGCACCACGGTCTCGCCGTAGGTCGCCATCACGGCGCCGTCGGCCTGGCGGGCGATCTTGCCGGTTTCAAGTTTGAGGGGACGTCCACCCCAGTCGATTTCGACGGAATGCGAATTGAACATTTCGGTTTCTTTCATGGTTTCACGAAAGACATGGCGCCCTGAAACACAAAGACCATGCCAAGACGGCGAGATGCTGATGCGCGCTCGCGATCAGCATCCGGCGATCCTGCCATGGTCCCTGGATTTCGGATGGCGTCCATCCTTTCGGTCATCTGGGCATCTTGCCCGGTCCAGCGGCCGGATTGCTGCTGGACGCTAGTTGGCATGGCGCGATTGCCATGCTGCGCATGATCTTCTTTCGACAATTCGAAAGTCCGAGTTCGCGGACGACCATGCGAAAACGCGCGCGAACCCTCGCGCGCGTGCTTCTCAAGTCAACGACGGATGTTGTGCTTTTCGAGCAGCGCCTTGTAGCGCGCCTCGTCCTTGCGCTTGATGTAGTCAAGCAGGGAGCGACGCGTCGACACGAGCTTCAGGAGGCCGCGGCGTGAATGGTTGTCCTTCACATGGCTCTTGAAGTGCTCGGTGAGGTTATTGATGCGTTCCGACAGGATCGCGACCTGGACCTCGGGCGAGCCGGTGTCGCCGGCTTTGTTGGCATTCGTCTTGATGACTTCCGCTTTGCGTTCGGCGGTAATCGACATCGTCAGTTACTTTCATCGTTGCGAGCCGGACTGGCAGTCAGTCCGTTCAGGTTGAACACGCGCTTGGGGATGAGTTCGCCATTGCCAATCTCGGCAAGCGCGAGAAGCCGGCCTGCCACCGTGACATAGACTGTGCCGCTAGTATTGGGCGCATCCCGTCCGCGCAACAAAACGGCCTGGCCCCTGTGGAGCCTTGCCGCATCAGCCCGTGTGACGGCCAGTGCCGGGATGTCGTCCAGCGCGGTCTCAACGGGCATAAGCGCGTCGGCGAGGCTGCCCTCGCCCGACGCGGCTCTATTGCATAAAGCCTCCAACTGTTCCAGCGGAATCATGTCGGCCTCGGTAAACGGACCGACCAGGGTCCGCCGCAGGGCGCAGATATGGCCGAAACAGCCCAGAATTCGGCCCATATCGCGGGCCAACGCCCGGACATAGGTTCCCTTGCCGCACTCGGCTTCGAACACGGACTGTCCGTTATCTCCGTGTTCCACAAGGGTTAATTCGTGAATCTCGACCGGGCGGGGCTTCAGTTCCACGGTCTCGCCATCGCGCGCCAGATCATAGGCGCGCTCGCCCTGCACCTTGATGGCCGAGTATTGCGGCGGGATCTGCTCGATCACCCCGGTGAAGCGCGGCAGCAGCTCGCGGATCGAATCGGCGGTCGGCCGGTTCTCGCTGGTCCGGACCGGCCGGCCCTCGGTGTCGTCGGTATCCCGCTCCTCGCCCCAGCAGACCGTGAAACGGTAGCGCTTGCGGCCGTCCATCACGAACGGCACCGTCTTGGTGGCCTCGCCGAGTGCGATCGGCAGGCCGCCGGAGGCGAGCGGATCGAGGGTGCCGGCATGGCCGGCGCGCTTGGCCTGGAACAGGCGCTTGAGCACGGCGACCGCCTGGGTCGAGGTCATCCCGATCGGCTTGTCGAGCACGACCCAGCCATGGACGTCGCGCTTGTCGCGGCGCGGCTGCTGGTTCTGCTTGCCGTGCTTCTGGCGCGGGTCGTTGTTGGTGCGGCGCGCATCGTCGCTGCGCTGGCCGGCAAAAGCATCCCGCTCAGCGTCGCGCGCGTCGGAATCCTTCGCGTCGATCACGCTGTTGGTCGTCATCACAGTCATTCCTCGTCGTCCGAATCGGGTGCAAGGTCTCGCTGCACCGCAGGTGTCCGCAGTAGTTTCTCGATGCGCGCCGCCTCGTCGAACCGTTCATCGACGCGGAAGCGAATGTCGGGGGCAAATTTCAGGTTGACGCGGTGCGCGATCTCGCCGCGAAGGAACTTCTTGTTGCGCTCGAGCGCTGAGATCACCGTGTCGGTGTCGCGGCCGCCGAGCGGCATCACGTAGATCGTCGCGAGCTTCAGGTCCGGCGACATGCGCACCTCGGGAACGGTGATGATGTGGCCTTCGAGATCGGGATCGTGGACCTCACCCTGCGACAGAATCTCGGCAACCGCATGGCGAACCGTTTCACCGACGCGCAGCTGACGTTGCGAGCCGCCGGGGCTGGAACTCTTCTTTTGACGGGGCATGACCTTCTTCCAAAACCGTCGCGCCCGCAGGCCCAAGGCCGCGGGCATCAATGTCGTAGCTTTGCGTTCAATCGGACAATGCGCTGGCGGCCGGACCAAAGTCCGGCCACGCCGTCGCATTTTCAGTCAAATGGACCCAACGCTTAGTAAGATCTGCGCTTCGTAAGATTTGGACTTACAGAGAGCGCTGGATCGTCTCGATGCGGTAACATTCGATCACGTCGCCGACACGCATGTCGCCGTAGTTCTCGAATGCCATGCCACACTCCTGGCCGGCGACCACTTCCTTCACTTCATCCTTGAAGCGCTTCAGCGTCGACAGCTTGCCTTCGTGCACCACGACGTTGTCGCGGATCAGGCGAACGTTGGCGCCGCGTTCCACGGTGCCGTCGGTGACGCGGCAACCCGCGACCTTGCCGACCTTGGAAATGTTGAACACTTCCAGGATCTGCGCGTTGCCCAGCATGGTTTCGCGCAGCGTGGGCGCGAGCAGGCCGGACATCGCCTTTTTGATGTCATCCACGAGATCGTAGATGATGTTGTAGTAGCGGATCTCGATGCCGTTGCGCTTGGCCGCGGCCGCCGCTTCCTTGTTGGCTCGGACCGAGAAGCCGATGATCGCGGCGTTGAAGCCCTCCGCCAGCGTGACGTCGGACTCCGAGATGCCGCCGACGCCGGCATGCAGGATGCGGGCGGCGACTTCGTCGGTGCCGAGCTTCTCCAGCGAGCCCAGGATCGCTTCCAGCGAGCCCTGCACGTCGGCCTTGACGATCAGCGGGAACTCCTTGCGGCCCGCGGTCTTCAGCTGCGACATCATCTGCTCGAGCGAGCCGCGCATGCCGGAAATCGAGGCCGCGGCGTTCTCGCGCTTCTGGTGCGCGCGGTAGCTCGTGACCTGACGGGCGCGGGCTTCGTTCTCGACCACGGCGAGACGATCGCCGGCTTCCGGCGGACCGTTGAAGCCGAGCACCTCGACCGGCACGGACGGACCGGCCTCTTCGAGATTCTCGCCCTGGTCGGAGATCAGCGCGCGGACGCGGCCCATCTCGGCGCCTGCCACGATGATGTCGCCGACGCGCAGCGTGCCGCGCTGCACCAGCACGGTCGCGACCGGACCGCGGCCGCGATCGAGCTTGGCTTCGATCACGGTGCCTTCCGCCGGACGCTCCGAATTGGTCTTCAGATCGAGGATTTCGGCCTGCAGCGCGATCATCTCGAGCAGCTTGTCGAGATTGGTCTTGTTCTTCGCCGAGACCTCGACGTCGACGACGTCGCCACCGAGCGATTCGACCTGCACCTCGTACTGCAGCAATTCGGTGCGCACGCGCTCCGGCCGCGCATCCGGCTTGTCGATCTTGTTGATCGCCACGATCATCGGCACCTTCGCCGCCTTGGCGTGGTTGATCGCCTCGATCGTCTGCGGCATCACGCCGTCATCGGCCGCGACCACCAGCACGACGATGTCGGTGACCTTGGCGCCGCGGGCGCGCATCGCGGTGAACGCGGCGTGGCCGGGCGTGTCGATGAAGGTGATCTTGGTGCCGGTTTCGGGCGACAGCACTTGATAGGCGCCGATATGCTGGGTGATGCCGCCCGCTTCGCCGGACACCACGTTGGCGTGGCGCAGCGCGTCGAGCAGCGAGGTCTTGCCATGGTCGACGTGGCCCATGACGGTGACGACAGGCGAACGCGGCTCGGTGTCAGTCGAATCGTCGACGATGTCGAACAGGCCCTCTTCGACGTCCGACGCGGCGACGCGCTTGACGCTGTGGCCGAGCTCTTCGGCGATCAGTTGCGCGGTGTCGGCATCGATCACGTCGGTGATCTTGTGCATCGCGCCCTGCTTCATCAGCATGCGAATGACGTCGACCGCGCGCTCCGACATGCGGTTCGCGAGTTCCTGGATCGTGATCGCTTCCGGGATGGTGACTTCGCGGATCAGCTTTTCCTTGGGTTCGTTCGACGCATGCCCCTTCAGGCGCTGGGTGCGGCGGCGGAACGAGGCGATCGAGCGCTCGCGCACGTCGTCGGCATTGAGCGCGGTGGTCAGCGTGAGACGGCCGCGCTCTTTCTGCGGACCGGGCTTGTGGGTGGTCTTCGGAGCCGCGACGGGGCGCACGGCGCCGCCGGGGCGGCGCACCATGCGCGGACCTTCGTCTTCGTCGGGCCCGGCCGCAACCGCCGCCGGCCTCGGCGCGGAGGCCGGGGTGCGCGCGGTTGTCGTGGTCGTCGGGCGTGCTGCGGGCGCACGGGCGGCCGGAGCCGATGCAGGTGCGGGCGTCGCGGGCCTGGCCGGTGCGGCAGCGGCGGGCGCAGCACCAGGCTTGGCCTCGCCTTCGCCGAAGCGGCGCTTGGCCTCAACCTCGGCCTTGCGCTTGGCCTCTTCCTCGTGGCGGTGACGTTCTTCTTCCGCCTTGCGGCGGGCCTCGGCGGCCTCGCGCTCTGCCTTCTCGGCAGCCTCGCGGACGGCGCGGCGCTTGGCTTCCTCTTCGGCCTGGCGGCGCTCCTCGATGTCACGCTGCCGCGCATCGGCAAGTGCGCTGGCACGCGCGGAGCGCTCGTCTTCGGTCAAGGTCGGCAGCACCACGCCGGAGCGGGTGTTGCGCTGTTGCTGGCCGGGAGGCGGGCCCGAGGGGCGGCCCTGCGGCGGCCGGGGAGCGGGCGCCACCGGCTTTGCAACCACGGGCTCCGGCGCATGCGCCTCACCGGGGCCATCGCCACCGACGCGGCGCTTGCCGCGCTTCTCGACCACGACCTGCTTGGTCCGGCCGTGGCTGAAGCTCTGGCGCACGGTGCCCGTCTCGACGCGCGGCTTCAGCGACAACGTCTTGCTCGGAACACTCAAAGTCTTGTCGCCAGGGGTCTTGGTATCAACCATTCAGCAGTCCTAATCTCGTTTCGCTGTGCGTTTGCCGCACAAATCCTTCAACGTGTCGTCGTTTGCTGAGCATGATCCGGTCGGAAAGACGGCATCCGCCTTCCTGGATCAGGCTCTGGAATTTCTGGCCGCTTCGGCGGTCTTGTCGTCGTCGGCCATCCGGTATCGGACCAGCATCTGGCAGCGCGACAGGAACGTCTTGCTCGCCGGGCCCGCGAGCAGCGCAGCATGTATCACATTTGACCGCCCAAGTGCCAAATCCAATTCGTCCGACGTCAAAACATTGACGACGGGGATTACCGGCGATTCACCACGTTTTCCGCCTCTTTGCCTGACGATCGCGTCCAATTTGCGGATTCCGTCCGCCGCGCCGTCCGAAGCGTGGATCAGGGCTGCGGTTTCGTTCCGGTTGAGTGCGTCCTCGACCTTGCCGAAGCCCGAGACGACCTGGCCGGCCTTGGCGGCCATCGCCAGGGCCTCGGTGACGCTGCGCACCAGGAGTGTGTCGGTGTCGGTGGGAAGGGTCGGCGCGACACGGACATCGCGCTTGAATCCCTTGCTAAATTGGTGACGGCGGACCGCTTCCGCAACACTGCGCCGCGACGCGGAAACCCATAATCCGCGACCGGGCAGCTTGCGCTTCAGATCCGGGACCACCTCGCCCGTGGGCGCGATGACGAACCGGATCAGCTCGTCGATCGGACGCACCTCGCGGCTGACCGCGCACATCCGCGTGGTCGCGGACTTCTGCGTCCGCGGCCCATCGTCGAGATCGGGGTCAGCCTGAGCGAGCATCCGTTGGGCATCTCCTTACGACGCCGTTTCTGCTTCGGCGGCCTCGGCCTCCTCGGCAGGCTTGGCGAGATCGGCCTCGGTGATCCAGCCGGCCTTCAGACGGGCCTGCATGATCATCGCCTCGGCCTCGTCGCGCGACATCTCGATGCCGTCGAGGAACCCGGCATGCTTGGTCGGCTCGCCGCCTTCCTTGCGTTCGGTCCAGCCGACCAGATCGTCGGTGGCGCAGCCGGCGAGATCTTCGACGGTCTTCACGTCGTTCTCGCCGAGCTTCACCATCATCTTGCCGGTGATGCCGGGCACGTCCTTCATGGCGTCCTCGACGCCGAGTTCCTTGCGCTTGGCCTCCAGCTCGGCCTCGAGCTGCTCGAGATATTCGCGGGCACGGGTCTGCAGCTCGGTCGCGGTCTCCTCGTCGAAACCCTCGATGCCGGCGAGTTCCTTGACGTCGACCAGCGCGAGTTCCTCGACCGAGGTGAAGCCTTCGGAGGCGAGCAGCTGGCCGACCACCTCGTCGACATTGAGCGCTTCCATGAACACGCGGGTCGAGTTCTCGAAGTCGGCCTGGCGGCGCTCCGACTCTTCCTGCTCGGTCAGGATGTCGATGTCCCAGCCGGTCAGCTGCGAGGCGAGGCGGACGTTCTGGCCGCGACGGCCGATCGCCAGCGACAGCTGGTTGTTGGTGTCGGGGACCACGACCTCGATGCGCTCGCGGTCCTCGTCGATCACGACCTTGGCGACTTCAGCCGGCGCCAGCGCGTTGACGACGAAGGTCGCGATGTCCGGCGACCACGGGATAATGTCGATCTTCTCGCCCTGCAGCTCGTTGACCACGGCCTGCACGCGCGAGCCGCGCATGCCGACGCAGGCGCCGACCGGGTCGACCGAGGAATCGCGCGAGATCACGCCGATCTTGGCGCGCGAGCCCGGATCGCGGGCGACCGCCTTGATCTCGACGATGCCGTCGTAGATTTCCGGCACTTCCTGCGCGAACAGCTTCGCCATGAACTGCGGATGGGTGCGCGACAGGAAGATCTGCGGACCGCGGGTCTCGCGGCGGACGTCGAAGATATAGGCGCGGACGCGGTCGCCGTTGCGGAATACTTCGCGCGGCAGCATCTCGTCGCGGCGCACGATCGCTTCGCCGCGGCCGAGGTCGACGATCACGCTGCCATATTCGACGCGCTTGACGATGCCGTTGACGATGTCGCCGATGCGGTCCTTGAATTCCTGGTACTGCCGGTCACGCTCGGCCTCGCGCACCTTCTGCACGATCACCTGCTTGGCGGACTGCGCGGCGATGCGGCCGTATTCCAGCGGCGGCAGCGTGTCGGCGATGGTGTCACCGACCTGGGCGCCCGGATTGGCGCGCTGCGCGTCGATCAGCGAAATCTGGTTGGAGGAGTTCTCGACGACGTCGACCACCAGCATGTGGCGCGTCAGCCGAAGCTCGCCCTTCTTGGCATCGATCTCGGCATGGACGTCGGTCTCGCTGCCGTAGCGGGCGCGGGCGGCCTTGGCGATGGCGTCTTCCATCGCCGCGATCACGATGGAGCGGTCGATCGACTTTTCGCGCGCAACTGCGTCTGCGATCTGCAGCAGTTCGAGTTTGTTGGCGCTGACTGCCATGGCTTAGTCTCCTTCGAATGGATCGGTCTCGCCACGGCGCGCGCGCTCGGCGGCCAGGCGGTGCTTTTTGGTGTTGGTCGGCTCCGGCTTCTTGGCCGGCTTGTGACCAGGCTTGGGCTTCGGCTTCTGGCTCTTCGTCGGATCGCTCTTCCTGGCGTGCGCCGGCTGCGGCGGCGCGAGGCCGAGCTCGCGGCGCAGCTCGCGCTCGGCGGCCTTGCCGCGGCGCATCGATTCCTCGATCAGCTCGTCGGTCAGCACCAGCCGTGCGTCCGAAATGTCCTCCATCACCAGGAGAACCTCGGCGTCCTCGGCGGGACGCGGATCGTCGCGCTTGACGCGCACCGCATTGCCCTCGACCCCGGCGAGCTGGCCGCGGAATCGCTTGCGGCCCTGATGCGCGACCGCCATCTCGATCTTCACGAGATGCCCGGTGTAGCGCTCGAAGTCGGAGCGGCGCACCAGCGGGCGGTCGATGCCGGGCGACGAGATTTCCAGCCGGTAGGCGCGCTCGATCGGGTCGGCGACATCGAGCACCGGCGACAGCGCGCGCGAGATCGCCTCGCAATCCTCGAGCTGCATCGAGCCGTCGGGCCGTTCCGCCATGATCTGCACCGTGCAGCCGGCATCGCCCGAGACCTTGATGCGCACCAGCCGATAGCCCATGCCCTGCAGCACAGGCACTGCGACCGCGGCGACGCGCGCCGCGACCCCGGGCTCGACGACGAGCCTGGGCTCGGCGAGCAGTTCGGTGTCCACGGTCGTGGCGGTCGGATCGGTCATATCCAGTGTCAAAGGCTGTCTTGGGTCTTTTTGGGTCTAATTGCTGCTGAGGTCTGTTGTGTTGTTCAGGTGGCCTTAAGGGGCCGCTAACGCTACCCAAACTGGACCCGGCCTCGGCTCGGTCCCGTCAGGTAATAAAAAAGAGCGGGTCCCGGGGGGCCCACTCTCCTACGCGATCGTATGAGATACCATAAGTTGCGGTGGATATAGCTCTTTTGGCGGGGTCCGGCAAGGCCTCCGGGTCCGGCGGAACGCGATTTTGCGGCTCGGAGGGGTCGGGTTCGATCTAACCCTCCGTTTACGAACGGGACCATAGATTGCCGAAAATCGGCAGAAGTCGCCGGTTGGACAAGGCTCATGACGACAGCCCCCGCGCTGATCCCGGAACTCGACGACATCGTTCGCCGCGGCGACCCCAAGCGCCGCGCCGAGGCCGCGCGGCGGCTCGGCGAGTTGTTCCTGCAGGGCGCCGCGAGCTTCCGCCCCGACCATATCGACCTGTTCGACGGGGTACTGACCAGCCTGGTGCCGCATGCCGAGCTGGCGGCGCGGATCGATTTCGCCGAACGGCTCGCCCCGCTCGCCAATGCGCCGCGGCATCTGGTCGGGCAACTCGCCCGCGACGACGAGGTCGCGATCGCAGGCCCGGTGCTGCGCCGATCGCCGGTGATCGACGAAAAGGTGCTGGTCGAGATCGCCACTGCCAAGGGCCAGGGCCATCTGCTGGCGATGGCCGAGCGATCGAAGCTCTCGACCGCGCTGACCGATGTCCTCGTCCGTCGCGGTGATCGCGATGTGATCCGATGCGCGGCCGGCAATGCCGGCGCTGCGTTCTCGGACGCGTCCTTCACGACGCTGGTGCGGCGCGCCGGCCAGGACGGCGTGCTGACGCTGCGGATCGGCCGCCGCGATGATCTTCCGCCCGTGCATCTGAAGAGCCTGCTGGCCGGCTCGATCGACGTCATCCGCCGCCGGTTGCATCATGTCGCCAAGCCGGAACGGCAAGCCGAGATCAAGCTCGCGATGAGCGAGATCGAAGGCGTCGTCGTGCAGGTCGAGGGCCGCGATTTCGCTCCCGCGCAGCGCGCGATCCTGGCGCTGCACCGCGCCGGCGAATTGAACGAGGCCGCGGTGCTCGGCTTCGCAAAGGCTTTCAAATACGAGGAATGCGTCGCCGCGCTCGCCGCGATGACCAGCGTGAAGATCGTCTCGCTCGATCGCCTGATCTCCGGCGATCGTTACGATCCGATCCTGATCGCCAGCAAGACGATCGGCTTCGAATGGCCGACCGTGCGCGCCCTGATCCTGATGCGGCTCGGGCCCAACCGCGTGCCGTCACCGGCCGATATCGAGGGTGCGCGGGTCAACTTCACGCGCCTGATGCCGTCAACGGCGCAGCGCGTGGTGGATTTCTGGAAGTCGCGCTAGCTGGCAAAGCGACTCTTCATTCCGTCATCCTGAGGTGCGAGCCTCTTCGGCGAGCCTCGAAGGATGAACGGCCCCGCCGGTGGCCGTCGACCCTTCGAGACGCGCGTTCCGCGCTCCTCAGGGTGACGGACGCAAAAAGGACCTGCCAAACTTGGATCCGCCAGCGACTCGGCGCTGTGGCATGGCGGCGGCGCCAACACCAGCGATAGCAGGCGCTTTGCGTTCTCCTGCGCCTATTGCTGGGGCTGGATGCGGCAGCAGGAGAATTTGCAGCTCGGCATCCCACGCGAGACCGCGGCGCGCTTTCCGCGCCGCTTGCAGGAATTGTGCGGCTACAGCGTCTACAAGGGCCAGTTCGGCCACATCGACAACCACGATCCGATCGAGCTGCTCGGCCGCGAGCGCGGCAAGCGCATGGTGTGGGAGGCGACCGACGTCAGGAAGGCGCGGATGGCCAATCAATAGCCACGTCAAGCCCGGGCTTGTCCTGGGCATCCACGTCTTTGACGCCGTGTGGAGAGAAAGACGTGGATGGCCGGGTCAAGCCCGGGCATGACGAGATGTTAGACTCTTCGGAACCGCAGATACGCCGCCTTGCGCCCTTCGCGCTCGGCCTTGGCGCCGTAGCGCGTCATCGTGTAGTTCGGCCACGGCTCGAGCCAGTCGATCGCGCGTTCGGCGAGCCAGGCGAAGTCCGGCGCGCGCATCAGATGCGCGAGCGTCCAGGCGCAGTAATCGTCGATGTCGCTGACGAAGCGGAATTCACCGTCCGGCGGCAGCAACCGTGTCATCGCAGCGACGGTTGCATCCTGCACGAAGCGCCGCTTCCAGTGCCGCCGCTTCGGCCAGGGGTCGGGATGAATCAGGTCGATGCGCGTAAGCGAGCGCGCCGGCGCCCAGGCGAGTAGCTCGGCGGCGTCGCCCGCGAACAGGCGGATGTTGCCGATATTCTGCGCCTCGATCTGGGTCAGGATCTTCGCCATCCCGTTGACATAGGGCTCGCAGCCGATGAAGCCCGTATTCGGAAAGGCCTGCGCTTCCGCGATCAGATGCTCGCCGCCGCCGAAGCCGATCTCGAGCCTGACAGCCTCGATGCCGTCGTCGAACAATTCGGTCAGCGCCGCGGGCGCGGGCGCCGCGATGTCGATCGCAAGATGCGGCAGCAGGCTGTCGATCAGATCGGCCTGGTGCGCGCGCAGCTTGTGGCCCTTGCGCCGCCCGAAGAACGAGCCGCGCGAATGCGCCATCGCGCCGTCGTCTGGGGAGTCGCGATCGTCGGTGTCGCGTGGAGCAGATGTCATCGTAGTGTTTGATAGAGACGGTGGAGCAGCCGCGCGCGCGGCTCGATCGACGAGACGTAGAGCTGCTCGTAATGGGTATGGGCGCCCTTGCCGTCGACGCCGAGGCCGTCGAGGGTCGCGGTATGCGGCGCGGTGAAATTGCCGTCGGAGCCGCCGCCGGTGAAGACATCGAGCAGCTCGAAACCGAGCTCGGCGGCGAGCTCCCTGGCGTGTTCGTAGAGCGCAGCGCCGGAATTGCTCTTCTCATAGGGCGGACGGTTCAGTTCGCCGGTCACTTTCACGGTGACGCCCTCGGTGCGCGAGGTGACCCCGAGAATCTTCGGCACCAGTTCGTCGGCGTCGGCCATGGTCGGCACGCGCAGATCGACTTCCGCATAGGCCTCTTCGGCGATCACGTTCGGCTTGGTGCCGCCGCGGACCACGCCGACATTGACGGTGATGCCGCGCTTGAGGTCGTTCATCGCCTCCAGTGCCAGGATCACATGGCCGAGTTCCCGGATCGCGCTGCGGCCGTCCTCGGGGCGCGTGCCGGCATGCGCCGGCGCGCCCTTGATGTGCACGTCGAAGCGCGCGACGCCCTTCCGCCCGGTGACGATCTTGCCGCCGTCGCGCGCGGGTTCGGTCACCAGCACGTATTTGGCCTTGCGGCCCTCGGCCTCGATCAGCGCCCGCGAAGTCGGGCTGCCGATCTCCTCATCCGAAACGTAGAGCTGGGTGATGCCGAGCGGCGGGCGCGCGTCTTCGGCGCAAATCTGCCGGAATGCATGATAGGCGAGGTAGGCGCCGCCCTTCATGTCGTAGATGCCCGGGCCGAACGCGCTGTCGCCTTCGATCTCGAATGGTAACCGTTCGATGAATCCCATCGGATGAACTGTGTCGAGATGGCTCAACACCAGAATGCCCGGCGCGTCCTGCCCCCAGGACGAGCGCGCGACCAGGTGATCGCCGCAGCCGTCGCGGCCCGCAACGCGGTCGACGGTGGCCGGCAGGTCGCGATAACCAGCCGCGACGAGATCAGCGAGCTTGTTGACCTGATCGGGCCGCTCGGTCGGAGACTCGATCTCGACCCAGCGGCGGATGCCGTCGAGGATTGCAGCGGTTTCGAACGGGTTGCTGGACATGCTGTTGTCGTCGCCTGTGAATTCGTTATGTCATTCAGCGCACGCGCTTAAAGCATGATCCGGAAAAGTGTGAAGCGGTTTTCCCTCGCGACAGACGCGTAGCGTTTGCGCGTAGATCATGTTCAAACAAGGCGCTAAAGCGCGAAGTTCACCGCGCTTTAGCGTACGCCGGAATGACATATTCCAGATTGGACGATCTCTCAAACGGATATGGCCGAATCAGACCTGTTCGGCTGCCTCGCGTGCCGCGATCTGCTCGACCAGCTCGACAATGCTGCGGCGGAGCTTGGCATCGGCGATGCGCGTGAAGGCGCGGGTCAGGGCCAGGCCTTCGGCGGTTGCCAGAAAATCGGAGACGTAGGCCGGTGAGGAGCCTTCGCTGAAGCCGTCGGCGGTCTTGACGCCGCTCGGGCCGCCGTCGAACAGGAAAGAAACCGGCACCTGCAGGATTTCGGAGATCTGCTGCAGCCGGCTGGCGCCGACACGGTTGGTGCCCTTCTCGTATTTCTGCACCTGCTGGAACGTCAGGCCTAACGCCTCGCCCAGTTTCTCCTGGCTCATGCCGAGCATGATGCGTCGCATACGGACGCGGCTGCCGACATATTTGTCAACAGGATTGGGCGCTTTGGTGGACATTTCCAACTCTCCTAAGGGATTGCGCGCCCGGGGGGTGAGGCAAGTTGGACGTGGAGTATGCCTCAGGCGCCGGTGCCGTCAAATCCTGCAAGGAGGATCGGGACGAAATGCGGACAATTTGCGCAAAGGGGCTGACTTGGCTTGTGATTTCGCGTGGACCCGTACAATGCGAAGTGCACGGTCGATCTGTCAACTGGTGGAATCGCGCTGAGGTAAATTTCGACGTTTTTTCGGGTTCGCGACAACCGGCGATATGCAGCCGTCAGGCTTTTCGCCTCACAAGACGGCGCCGCAACACGAACGCAAGTGCTGTGATCACAATCACAGCGGCGGGGACGTTCCCGACACGCGCATAGATCGTCGGCGCGATCGCCGACGGCAGGCCGGCATCGAGCACGCCCTCGACGCCGAGCCCGAGTTGCGCGACGATTCGCCCGAGCGGATCGATGATGGCCGAGATGCCGGTATTGGCCGCACGCACCAGCGGCAGGCCTTCCTCGATCGAGCGCATCCGGGCCTGTTGCAGATGCTGATAGGGGCCGGTCGAGATTCCGAACCAGCCGTCATTGGTGACATTGACGATCCAGCCCGGACGATCGTCGCGGCTCACGACATTGCCGGGGAAGATCGCCTCGTAGCAGATCAAGGGCAGCGCGCGCGGCGCGTTCGGAATGTCGAGCGGGCGGCGGATCGTGCCGGGGATGTAGCCGCCCTGCACCTTGGTGAGCTGCACGAAGCCAATCTTCTCCATCCAGTCCTGGAACGGCAGATATTCACCGAATGGGACAAGGTGCAGCTTGTCGTAGACCGCGAGCACGCTGCCGTCGTGATCGATGACGTAGATCGAATTATAGGCGCGCGTGATGCGAACGCCGGGCGGCAGGTCGGGTGCGCGCACCGAGCCGGTGATCAGCACGGTTCCCTTCGGCAAGAGGTCGGCGATTTGCGCCATCGCGTCGGCTTCCTTGGTCAGGAAGAACGGGAACGCGGATTCCGGCCAGATCAGGATGGTGGAGTCGCTCACGCCGGTGGAGTGCGGCCCGGACGCGCGATCCGACAGAGTGAGATATTTCTGCATCACCGCCGCCTTGGCGGAGTAGTTGAACTTGGCGTCCTGCTGCAAATCGGGCTGCATGATGCGCAGCTTGACGCCGCCGACCAATTTGGTCGGCTGCTGCGAGAGGCGGACGGTGCCGAATGCCAGCATCGCGGCGAGGACCAGCACCGCGGCGACCGGCGCGCGCCACGGCTTGCGGCCGCGCGAGGCGCCATCGATCAGCACGGCCGGGCTTGCGAAGATCGCAACGCTGAGGAACGTCATGCCCCACAGCCCGATCAGCGACGCGGTCTGCGCCAGCGCCAGCGGCTCGGTCAGCGCGTAGCCGAACGCATTCCACGGAAAGCCGCTGAGCAGGTGGCCGCGCAGCCACTCTGAAATCGTCAGGCTGACCGCAAGCGCGAGCACGCGCGAGGCGTCGCGCGGCCAGATCAGCCGCGCCAGCGCGAAGCCGAAGGCGGTGAACAAAGCGAGATAGGCGGGCAGGCCGAGCACCGCGAACGGCGTCAGCCAGGCGAAGGTGTCCGCATCGACGAAGAAGGCGTAGCCGATCCAGTACAGTCCCGGCACGAAATAGCCGAGGCCGAACCAGAACCCGGACAGCGCCGCGGCGGGCACGCCGCGCCAGCGTCCGGCGGCAGCACCATCGATCAGCCAGACTGCAATGGAAAAGGTCAGAAACAGCACCGGCCAGGCGTTGAACGGCGCCATCGCCAGCGCGGACAGCGCGCCGGCTGCGAGCGCGAGGACGGCGCGCTTCCATCCCCAGGTCAGGATGACGGCAAGGCCGATCGATCGGAGCTTGTCGGAGAGCCTCACTGCGGACCGGCTCCTTCGCCGGGCGGCGGCAGATTGTCATTCGCCTGCGGGTTTCCGGAGTCCGGTGTCTGCTCGCGGCGCCGCTCGCGTTCCTTGCGCGGCGCGGGCCGTTCCTTGCGCGTCGTGACCCGCACGCGCTTGACCCGCCGCGGATCGGCGTCGAGCACCTCGACCTCGTAATTGCCCGGACCGGAAATCACTTCGCCGCGCACTGGCAGGCGGCCGACGAACGACACCAGATAGCCGCCCAGCGTCTCGACCTCCTCGCCGGCCTCGCCGGTGACGAAGTCCTCGCCGATCACCGAGCGGACGTCGTCGAGGCTGGCGCGCGCGTCGGCGATGAAGGAATTGTCCGGCTGGCGGACGATCGACGGCGGCTCGTCGGAATCGTGCTCGTCGTCGATCTCGCCGACGATCTGCTCGACGATATCCTCGATCGACACCAGCCCGTCGGTGCCGCCATATTCGTCGACCACCAGCGCGAGATGGATCCGCGAGGCCTGCATCTGCGCCAGCAGGTCGATCGCGCGCATCGACGGCGGGATGTAGAGCAGCTTGCGGATGATATGGGCGTCCGCGAGCGGTAGCGCGAGATCGACGCTGCGCAGGTCGAGCCCGGCAGGGAACGGCTTCTTGCGCTTCGTCTTGGTTGTATCGGTGACGCGCGCCTTCGCGGTCATGAAGGCGAGCAGGTCGCGGATGTGCACCATGCCTTCGGGGTCGTCGAGCGTTTCGTTGTAGACGACGAGCCGCGAATGCGCGGCGCTCTCGAACAGGCTCATCAGTTCGCCGAGCGGAATGTCGCGCTTGACCGCGACGATGTCGGCGCGGTGCACCATGACGTCGGCGATCCGCCGCTCGTTCAGCGACAGGATGTTGCGCAGCATGGTGCGCTCGATCGCCGAGAAGCCGACGTCGTCCGGCGTCGAGGCGTCGAGCACCACCTGCAAATCGTCGCGCACCGAACCGGCCTTCCAGCCGAACAGCGTGCGGATGGCGCGCACCAGCCAGCCCTCGGCTGCCGGGCGCTGCACCTCGCCTTCGTGCACGACGGCGGGCAGGTTGCTCACGTTGCGCGGATTGTCGTGGGTCGGTTCGGAATCCGGCATGTCAGGCGATCCGATCCGCATAGGGGTCGGGAATGCCGAGGGAGGAGAGGATCTCGCGCTCGAGCGCCTCCATGTCCTCGGCGTCGTCGTCGTTCTCGTGGTCGTAACCGATCAGGTGCAGGAAGCCATGCACCGCGAGATGGCTCAAATGATGGTCGAACGGTTTCTGTTCCTCATCGGCTTCCCGCCGCGTCGTCTCATAGGCGATCGCGATATCGCCGAGCATGCGCGGGGCATCGTCAGGTCCGCCGGGGCCTTCCGGCTGCAGCGCGGGAAACGACAGCACATTGGTCGGCTTGTCGATGCTGCGCCAGTTGGCATTCAGGGTGCGGATGCCGGCATCGTCGGTCAGCATCACTGCAAGCTCGGCGTCGGCGACATCGGCATCGGCGATCCCTGCGGCAGCCTCGATGGCGCGGTGAATCACCGCGTCGGCATTGGGCTCGGCCTGCCAGCATTCGGCGGTGACGAGAACCTCGGTTGCAGGAAAAGCGGACACCTTCGTTTCAAAATCTGCGTTATGGCCGGAACCCGCATCGCGCGGGCTCGCGGCCGAAGCTGGTGGTCTCAAGATCTGGCGTTTGCCGGCTTTTGCGGCAATCCCTCATAGGCGGCCACGATGCGCGCCACCAATTCATGGCGGATGACGTCCTCGGCCTTGAAATGGACCTGCGCGATGCCTTCGACGCCGTCGAGCAGCTTCACGGCTTCCGTGAGCCCCGAAGCCTGGCCGTGCGGTAGGTCGACCTGCGACGGGTCGCCGGTGACGATCATCCGGCTGTTCTCGCCGAGACGCGTCAGGAACATCTTCATCTGCATCGTCGTGGTGTTCTGCGCCTCGTCGAGGATGATGGCGGCATTGGTCAGGGTGCGGCCGCGCATGAAGGCGAGCGGCGCGATCTCGATTTCGTTGCCCTGCAGCGCGCGTTCGACGACGCGGGCATCCATCAGGTCGTACAGCGCATCATAGATCGGACGCAGATACGGATCGACCTTCTCCTTGAGGTCGCCGGGCAGGAAGCCGAGCCGCTCGCCGGCCTCGACCGCGGGCCGCGTCAGGATGATGCGGTCGACCTCCTTGCGCTCGAACAGCTGCGCCGCATGGGCGACCGCAAGCCAGGTCTTGCCGGTGCCGGCCGGGCCGATGCCGAACACCAATTCATGCCGCTTCAGCGCGCGGATGTAGGAATCCTGCGCCGCGGTGCGGGCGCGCACCGGCCGCTTGCGCAGATTGATGGTCTCGAATGTCGGCTTGGCGGTCTTGTTGTCGAATTCGAACAGCGAGCCCTGCGCGAGCACGGCGCGGATCGCGCCTTCGACCTCACCCTGATCGAGATCGTGCCCGGCGACAGCCTGGGCGTACAGTGTCTCCAGCACGCGCCGCGCCGCGTCGCAGCCGTCGCGGGAGCCCGCGATGCTGACATGGTTGCCGCGGGAATCGACCACGACGCCGAGCCGCCGTTCGATCAGCGCCAGATTCTGTCCATAGGGGCCGACCAGCGCGGATGCGGCGCGGTTGTCGTCGAAATCGATGACGACCTGAGTTTCAGGCGGCCGGGTCTCAGGTGGCATTTGCATGTCGCGGTCTGGTTTGCGGCTGGGAGCGAGCGAAGACGAATCCGATGCGCTTTTGGGCAAGGATTTCAGGCTCCAATGGTCTGCGAAATGAGGCGCGGCGCTGCCGGTGTCGCAAGCTCGCCGATCAGGCTGTAGCGCTCGAGGCTGTCGATCCTCACCGGGAGGACCTGGCCGATAATGTCGGGCGACGCCATCACATGGGCGGGCTGCAGATAGGCGGTGCGGCCAACGATCTGGCCCGGATTGCGCGCGGCGCGCTCGAACAGCACGTCGACCGTTGTGCCAATCGCAGCACGGTTGAAGGCCGATTGCTGGCTGTCGATCAATCCCTGAAGCCGCCCCAAGCGCTCGTCCATCTCGGCTGCTGACACCGTCTCCCGCATCTCCGCCGCCGGCGTGCCCGGCCGTGGCGAATACTTGAATGAATATGCCGCAGCGTACCCGATTTGCATGACAAGCGCGAGGGTGGCGGAAAATTCTTCCTCGGTCTCGCCGGGGAAGCCCACGATAAAATCTGATGAAAAAGCAATGTCTTGCCGCGCGGCCCGGAACCGGTCGATGACGCGCCGGTAGTCATCGGCGGTATGTTTGCGGTTCATGGCGGCAAGGATGCGGTCCGACCCCGACTGCACCGGCAGGTGCACGAACGGCATCAGTCCCGGCAGGTCGCGATGCGCCGCGATCAGGTCGTCATCCACATCGCGCGGATGACTGGTCGAATAACGCAGCCGGGTGACGCCGGGAATTTCGGCGAGCCGCTGCAACAATCTGCCGAGCGACCAGGTACGGCCGTCGGGGCCTTCGCCGTGATAGGCGTTGACGTTCTGTCCGATCAGCGTGAATTCGCGCACGCCGTTGTCGGCGAGCTGCTTGACGTCGTCGATGATCCTGGCGACCGGCCGCGAGACTTCCGCGCCGCGCGTATAGGGCACCACGCAGAAGGTGCAGAACTTGTCGCACCCTTCCTGCACCGTGACGAAGGCGGAGATGCCGCGGGCGCGGATCGCATCGGGCTTCGGCTGCGGCAGGAAGCCGAACTTGTCCTCGACCGGGAATTCGGTTTCGAGCGCGCGGCCGTTCTCTTTGGCGCGCTTCAAGAGCTCAGGGAGATGGTGATAGCTCTGCGGCCCGACCACGATGTCGACGGTCGGCGCACGCTGGATGATCTCCGCGCCTTCGGCCTGTGCGACGCAGCCGGCAACCGCGATCTTCATCTCGCGGCCCGCCCGCGCGGCCTCATCCTTGGCGACACGGAGCCGGCCGAGTTCGGAATAGACCTTCTCCGATGCCTTCTCGCGGATGTGGCAGGTGTTGAGGATCACCAGGTCGGCGTCTTCAGCGCTCGCGGTCTCGACAAAGCCCTCGCCGGCCAGCGTGTCCACCATGCGCTGGGCATCGTAGACATTCATCTGGCAGCCATAGGACTTGATGTGCAGCTTGCGCGGCGTCGTCATGGAACCCTGAGTGCGAAAATGGAAGCGGCGCCATCGGGGCGCCGGGGCTGAAATATAGCCTAAACCGGCGAAAATCCAGCGATCGAGCCGTGTTTTTGGCCCGTCTGGGCGATCAAATCGGGCAATTGGCGCATATCGGCGAAGGTTATGGCCGCGCCAGCCTTGCGCAGCATGTCCTCGTGTTCCGCCGTGCAATGGCTGCCGCCGTGGAAACCGAGCACGGTCATGCCGGCGGCGCGGGCGCCGGTGACGCCGGCCACGCTGTCCTCGATCACGACGCAGCGTTCCGGCCGTGCGCCCATCCGGGTGGCGGCGAACAGGAAGAGATCGGGCGCCGGCTTGCCGCGCTTGACCTGGGTGGCCGAGAAAATATGCGGCGTGAGCTGGTCGTAGAGCCCGGCGCAGGTCAGGCCGTGATGGATCTTTTCGGGCGTGCCGCTGGATGCCACGCATTTCGGCAGAGTGAGCGCGGCAATCGCGTCACCGACATGCGCGATCGCGCTGAGATCGTCGGCATAGAAACTCAGCGTCGCGTGCTTGACCTCGGCCTCGAAGGTGTCGGGCAGTGCGCGGCCGATCTCGCTCTCCACGATCCGTCGCGCCTCGCGGTCGGATACGCCGAGGAAACGCTTGAGCACGCCGTCGGGTGTGATCGGAAAGCCGTGACGCGTCAGTGTTTCCGCATGCGCGCGACAGGAGATCACCTCGCTGTCGACCAGCACGCCGTCGCAATCGAAGATGACGAGATCGAAGCTCATGGTCTGGTGATGCGTTTCCTTGCGCGCGCCTGCGTCGCGTGAAGCTGCACGCGTCTACGACTTGCTGTCTTCGTCGAGCGGGACGCAATAGAGCTCGAGACGGTGATCGACCAGCTTGTAGCCGAGCTTGCGCGCGATCTCGGCTTGCAGCTTCTCGATCTCCTCGGAGGTGAACTCGATCACCTTGCCGTCGCGGAGATTGATCAGGTGGTCGTGATGGCTCTCCGGCATCTGCTCGTAGCGCGCGCGGCCCTCGCGGAAGTCGTGACGCTCGATGATCCCTGCATCCTCGAACAGCTTGACGGTGCGGTAGACCGTCGAGATCGAGATCTTGTCGTCGACCGCCACGCAGCGGCGGTAGAGTTCCTCGACGTCGGGATGATCCATGGCCTCCGCCAGCACCCGCGCGATCACGCGGCGCTGTTCGGTCATGCGCATGCCGGTCGCGGCGCAGCGCGCCTCGATGCCGGTATTCTTTTGCGCAGGCGTGATTTTCACCGTCGTCATGGTCCAGAGCCTTGAGTGGCAGAGCAGGGCGCTGTTCTGCCACCGCGCCGATGTTACGACAAGTCGCGCCGCATCAGAAGCGCGTTCAAATGTTCCCCGCCGGGCTGCTTGTAATAGCGCTCGCGGCGGCCGATCACGCCGAATCCGGCCCTTTCATAGAGCCGTCGCGCCGGCTGATTGTTCTCTTCCACTTCGAGGAAGATGGTGCGAATGCCACGGCCGGCAAGATGGCCGAGATGGGTCAAGAGCAGGTCGCGCGACAGGCCGCGGCCACGCTGATTGGAATCGATCGCAATCGAGAGGATTTCCGCTTCGTCCGCCGCCATCCGCGACACCGCGAAGCCGATCACCTTGCGGCCCTGGCGCAGCCGGTGCACCAGCGTGTTGCGCTCGGCCAGCATCGCCTCGAACTCGCCTTCGCCCCAGCCGCGATGAAACGAGGCGCCGTGCAATTGCGCGAGCCGCGCCGCGTCACGCAGGGATGCGGGCTCGACCGCGGGCGGACCACCGCCCCACCATCGCGACAGAAAGCCGATCATGTCGATGGCGGCGCGCTGATGACGAGGCGATCCTTCGGCGGCTTCGCATCGGGCGCGCGCAGATAGAACGGCCGCGGCGGCGCGGTCTCGGGATCGATGGCGGCGCCGACCCAGGCGATCCAGGTGATATCGGGCGCAGGTTGCCGGTCGACCTTGACCGGCGGCATGGCATCGGCGGGCCAACGCTCGGCGAGGATATTGGCGGCGTTGCCGACCAGATGCAGCGCGCCGAATTGCGAGGCCGCGAGCGCTTCCGCGATCGGCGCCACCTTCGGCTTGACGATCGGACTGCCGTCGCCGGCCACCAGCTGGAAATAGACGTGATCGTGCCGCGCATCGATCGCCGACAGGATCGGATGCTCGCCATTCTCGGCAACCACGGGCGCGGCGTAGGCGGCGAGCGTCGACAACCCGACCACCGGCTTGGAGGCAGCGAGCGCGATGCCGCGCGCCGCCGAGAGGCCGACGCGCAGGCCGGTGAAACTGCCGGGACCGGTGGTGACGGCGATGCGGTCGAGCCCCGCAAAGCCGATGCCGCTCTCTTTCATCACTCGCGCGATCAGCGGCATCAGCGCCTCGGCATGACCGCGCTGCATCGTCTGCGATTCGATCGCGATGGTATTGCCGGAGGTGGTGTCGAGCACCGCCGCGGAGCAGGCGTCCAGTGCCGTATCGATCGCGAGAATCATCATGGGGCAAACGTCAGGGCGAACGGAAGGTCAGAACCATTTCCGATTCGCCGGCTCACTGTTCGTCCCCCCTCTCGGGCGGGCAACGCGCAGTGCATTGCCCACCATCAACTGTGTCGTATCGAAGGTGGGCTGCGCGTGGCGGCCCACCCGGCGCAAATCACATCGGCCGGACTTCCTGCACGTCGGGCACGAAGTGCCGGAGCAGGTTCTGGATGCCGTGTTGCAGGGTCGCGGTCGACGACGGGCAGCCGGCGCAGGAGCCCTTCATGTTGAGATAGACGATGCCGTCCTTGAAGCCGCGGAAGGTGATGTCGCCGCCGTCATTGGCGACCGCGGGACGCACCCGGGTCTCGATCAGGTCCTTGATCTGCTCGACCGTCTCGGCGTCGGCCTCGTCGAAGAACTCGTCTGCCTCGTCGCGCGCATCGTCGCTGCCGGCCGTGCCGTCGGCGAGCAGGGGCGCGCCGGACATGTAGTGCTCCATGATGGCGCCGAGGATCGCGGGCTTGAGGTGCTGCCAGTCGCCGTCAGCCTTGGTTACGGTGACGAAGTCGGCGCCGTAGAACACGCCGGTGACGCCCTGAATGGCGAACAGCCGTTCGGCCAGCGGCGAGCGCGCGGCGGATTCGGGCGTGGAGAATTCCATGGTCCCGCTGTCGAGCACCATGCGGCCCGGAATGAATTTCAGGGTGGCGGGATTGGGGGTAGCTTCGGTCTGAATGAACATTTGCTGTCTCCGGCGTCGCCGGTTCAAGGCCGGCGCGTTGGGTTCCCCTATGAAATGGCAATTAAAAAGCCCGCGATCAAGCCGCAAAACCGCGGTTCCAGGCCCTTACCCATGCCCTGGCGCCGTGCCGGAGCCGGCAAAGCGCTAGGACAGGGCGTCGATTTCGGCGTCGGTCAGGCCGCCCGGCACGATGGTCACCGGGATCGGGAACGCCCCCATGGTCTTGGCCATGGTGGTGATGATCGGCCCGGGCCCCTCGGCGCCCGGATTGGCCGCCAGCACCAGCATCGCGATATCGACGTCCTTGTCGATCACGTCGAGGATCTGCTCGGTCGGGTCGCCCTCGCGAATCGCCCGCTCCGGGGTGATCGCGGCGATCCCGTTGGCGCGGCCGGCGGCGCGGTCGAGCGCTTCATTGGCGGCCTCCTCGGCCTCCGCGCGCATGATGTCGGCCACCCCGAGCCATTGCTGGTTCTGGTCCTCGGTCTCGATCACCCGCAGCATCACGACGCCGCCTCCGACCCGGATCGCCCATCGGCTGGCGTAATACACCGCGCGGTCCCATTCCGCGGTGTCGTCAACGATGACGAGGCATTTCGGCTTGTGACCTGTCTCGTAGCTTCGTCGCTGGGTGGTCATGCATGTCCCGGTGCTGAACCAAACCAACCCATGCTGCCATACTCCCTCGCCGTTTGGGAGAGGGAGCGCGCAGTTCTTACCTTGCAGTGTCAGCGCGGGCGGATGAAGCCGACGATGTCCTTGGTGATGCGCATGGTCTCGTCGGCGATGCCGCGGGCGCGGTTGGCGCCGTCGGCCAGCACCGCGTCGACATGGCCGGGATCGGCGACCAGCTTCTTCATCTCGGAGGCGATCGGCGCCAGTTTGGTGACGCAAACCTCGACCAGCGCGTTCTTGAACGTCGAGAACTGGCCGCCGCCGAACTGCGTCAGCACCTCCTGCTTGGAGATGCCGGCGAGCGCCGCGTAGATGCCGACCAGATTGTCGGCCTCGGGGCGCGTCTCCAGGCCCTTTTCCTCCGACGGCAGTGGCTCGGGATCGGTCTTCGCCCGGCGGATCTTCTGCGCGATGGTGTCGGCATCGTCGGTGAGGTTGATGCGCGAATTGTCCGACGCATCCGACTTCGACATCTTCTTGGTGCCGTCGCGCAGGCTCATCACCCGCGTCGCGGGCCCGGTGATCAAGGGCTCGGGCTGCGGGAAGAACAGGCCGTCGGCGAAGCCCTGGCCGCGAATTGAATCGCCGAAGTCGTTGTTGAACTTCTGCGCGATGTCGCGGGACAGCTCCAGATGCTGCTTCTGGTCCTCACCGACCGGCACGTGAGTCGCGCGGTACAGCAGGATGTCGGCGGCCATCAGCACCGGATAGTCATAGAGGCCGATGGACGCGTTCTCGCGGTCCTTGCCGGCCTTCTCCTTGAACTGGGTCATGCGGTTCAGCCAGCCGATCCGCGCGACGCAGTTGAAGATCCAGGTCAGCTCGGCATGGCCGGCGATCTGGCTCTGGTTGAATACGATGTGCTTCTTGGCGTCGATGCCCGCGGCGATGAAGGCCGCGGTCACCTCGCGGGTGTTGCGCGCGAGCTCGGCCGGGCCGCCCCAGACCTCGACGCCCTGCGTGATCGCATGCATGTCGACGACGCAATAGATGCAGTTATGGGTCTGCTGCATCTTCACGAAGTTGACGATGGCGCCGAGATAGTTGCCGAGGTGCAGATTGCCCGTCGGCTGGACGCCTGAGAAAACCCGTTCAACGAACGCCATGGTCTAATTCCCGGAAATGGCTAGTTTTGCCGCGTCGTTTGCCACTTAAGCCGCGCGTGCGCAAGTCAGGCGGGATGCCTTTGCCTGATGGCCTTAACCGCTGCGCGCCAGCCGGTGACGCCGAAAAGCTGCAAGAACAGCCCGTAACCGGCGATACCGGCTGCGATCAGCATGAGCAGGGAGACCGCCTGCACGAACCCATGGCTGCCGGCGACCGGCAACGCGCCGTCCGCGAGCCATAGCAGGGCGCCCATCGCGAGCGCGGCGGCCAGGACGCGCGGCAGGCGGCGGCGTGCCTCGGCATCGATCGAGAAGCCGAAGGTCGCCGCCCCCTTGCGGATCAGCGCCAGTGCATTGCTCCAGGCGCCGAGCGCGATGCCTGCGGCAATTCCGCTGGCGCCGAAGATGTGTCCCAGCACGAAGGCGGCCGCGATCGCGACCACGATGGCCTTCAGCGTCGCAAACAGTGGCGTCAGCGTGTCCTCGCGGGCGAAGAACGCCGGCGACAGCGCCTTCACCAGCACATGCGCCGGCAATGCGAGCGTCAGCCAGACCAGAGCTTGCGCCGTTGCCGCGGTATCCTCCGTGGTGAAGGCGCCGTGCTCGAACAGCATCCGCACGATCGGCTCGCTCAGCACCATCAGGCCGAGCGTCGCCGGCAGCGCCAGCCCGGCCGCGAGCTCGAGGGCGCGCGATTCCGCATGCGCGATGGCAGCGTGCTCGCCGCTGCGCACGGCGCGCGTCATCTCCGGGATCAGCACGGTGCCCATCGCGACGCCGACGATGCCGAGCGGCAATTCGAGCAATCGGTTGGCGAAATACAGCCACGACACCGCCGACGGCGAGGTCGATGCGATCACCGCGCCGGCCACCATGAGCCATTGCGGCGCGCTGCTCGCGACCATGCCGGGGACCGCGCGGCCGAGAAAGCTGCGCATCTCAGGATCGAAGGAGACGCGGAGCGGCGCAGCGAGCTTGGCGCCGCGCAGCGCCAGCATCGACAGTTGCAGGAAACCGGCGGCGCCGATGGTGGCCGCCATGACCAGCGCGGCCTGCACCGGCTCCTGCTGCCGCACCAGCAGCACGGCCATCACCGATATCAGCGCGATGTTGAACAACAGCGGCGCGAACGCGGCCAGCGCGAAGCGGCCCTGCGCGTTGAGCAGCGCCATCATCACGGTGACCGGGCCGGCGAAGGCGAGATAGGGCAGCATCAACCTGGCATCGTCGACGGCGAATTGCAGCGTGTCGCGGCCGACGAAGCCCGGCGCGATCGCGGCGATCACCAGCGGCATCACCAGGCCGATCACGAGCGCGGCCGCGATGACCGCGGCGCTGACGGTGCCGAGCACGCGACCGGCAAACGCGGTTGCCGCGTCCATTCCATCAGTGTCGCGCACCTTCAGCCAAGCCGGCACCAGGGCGGCATTCAGCCCGCCCTCGGCCAGCAGCCGTCGCACAACATTCACAAGTTGAAATGCCGCCAGGAAGGCATCCGCGACCGGGCCCGCACCAAGCAGCGCCGCGATCACGGAATCGCGCACGAAACCGAGCAGTCGCGAGGCCAGCGTTCCCGTGGAGACGGTGAGGAAGGAGCGGAACATTGGGTCTGTATAGCAGCAGCAGGTTAAGCTGCCAGCGGCTCGATCTTAGACCCGTCATCCTGAGGTGCGAGCGGAGCGAGCCTCGAAGGATGAATCGGCCACAGATGGGGCCGTCCATCCTTCGAGGCTCGCCGAAGAGGCTCGCACCTCAGGATGACGGGTCAGCGAGCGCGGCATGACGGAACTGGCAGCCTTCGCTTCCCTTGCTGCCCCAAGGCGTAACGTGATAGGTCGCGGCTCTTGTTGGGTGGCGTTAACACAGGGCAGGTCTATGGCTGACGCAAAATATGACGTTCTCGGGATCGGCAACGCGATCTTTGACGTGCTGGTGCAAACAGATGAGGCATTCCTTGCCCGTCACGGCATGACCAAGGGCTCGATGCAGCTGATCGACGAGGCGCGCGCCACCGCAATCTACAGCGACATGGGCACCGCGACCGAGATGTCGGGCGGCTCGGCCGCCAACACCATCGTCGGCGTCGGCAGTCTCGGCGCCCGCGCCGCTTATGTCGGCAAGGTCAAGGACGACCAGATCGGCAAGCTCTACGTCCACGACATCCGCGCTGCCGGCGTGGTCTTCGACACCGCGCCGGCCAAGACCGGCCCGGCCACCGGTTGCTGCTACGTCCTGGTGACGCCGGACGGCGAGCGCACCATGAACACCTATCTCGGCGCCGCGCAGGACCTGACGCCCGACGACATCGTTCCGGCGCAGATTGAAGCCGCCGGCATCATCTATCTCGAGGGCTATCTCTGGGACCCGAAGAACGCCAAGGACGCCTTCGTGAAGGCCGCAACGATCGCGCATGGCGCCGGCCGCCAGGTCGCGCTGACGCTGTCGGATTCGTTCTGCGTCGACCGCTACCGCGACGAATTTCTCGACCTGATGCGCAAGGGCATCGTGGATCTGGTGTTCTCCAACGAATCCGAATTGCACTCGCTGTACCAGACCTCGGATTTCGACACCGCGCTGAAGCAGTTCGGTAAGGATACAAAGCTCGGCGTCGTCACCCGCAGCGAGAAGGGCTGCGTCGTGATTTCAGGCGACGGCGTTGTGGCGGCGCCGGCCTCGCCGATCGACAGACTGGTCGACACGACAGGCGCCGGCGATCTGTTCGCCGCCGGCTTCCTGGTCGGCCTTGTCCGCAATGTCGGCCATGAGAATGCCGGCCGCCTCGGCGCGCTCGCCGCCGCCGAGGTGATCCAGCATATCGGCGCCCGGCCGCGGGTGTCGCTGAAGGATCTGGCCAAGCAGAAGGGGTTGCTGGTTTAAGCACGGCGCTCTCTTGCCTCGCACCGCTTGCGGGGAGAGGCCGGAATGCATCGCCAGATGCATTCCGGGTGAGGGGGTACGAGTATATCTGCGCGCCACTCAGACCGCTACTGCGCGTTTCCGCCTGCCTTTGGTCTTCGGCGTAGACGCCCGCTGGGCCCGAATTCTGTCCAGCAGGACGCTCGCCGGTTCGTCGTTGGGGTCCTGGGGCATCAACTCACCACTGAACGCCTTGGTAAAGATGGAGGCTTCCAGCCGATCGAGGAGCACGCGGACACGCGAAGCTTCGGCTTCGAGACGATCGGCGTGGGCGAACACGTTGCTTAGGCGTTGCAGTATCTCGGCCTGTTCATCGAATGGTGGAAGCGGAATGCCCAGCGCCTTGAGCTTCGATCCATTGACGTTTGCCTGACCAACCTGTTGGCTTGCCACGCGTTCGATCCACGACCGCGCGAACGGCGAATTCAGATATGCGGAGAGTAATTCAGGCAATATGCCAGAAGGTCGAATCCTTATCAGGTAGGAAGCAAACGACGTCGGCTTGTTCAAGTCCCCACAAACAGCCGCTTTGCCCACGAGCTCAAAGCTGTTCGTTCGATTGAACAGCACATCGCCTTGCTTGAGCAAAAGATCAGGAAACTCGTGATGATCTCTGGGGAGGTACTTCAGATCGGTGCGATCGAGCTTTCCTTGCTGGATGTTCCCCATCCGCAGAACTGGAACACCGCTCGAGTCGGATGTTGTCTTGGCCGATGATCCGTATTGGACTTGAGCGACGACCCGATCAATTGAAACCCAGCGCCACGAGGGCGGGACATTGAAGCGAGGGCGCCAATCGATTTCGCTTGGAGGTTTCCTGCGGGGCGAACCTGCCTCAATCCGGTAGGCTTGATCCAGTGCATCGTCCGTGACTATTCCAGAATCGTCCCTCACCATACGCCAATCGGCTGTAAGAGACCCATCAAAGGCGCGGCACACGGACTGCTTTCGCAGTTGCGCGGCCAGCGCTGAACTGCGATCCAGCTCCGCGCGAGCGCGGGCGAGGCGCGCCGTCAGTCCGTCTATCTTGGCTACGATGCGAAGCTGCTCGGTTGTGGGGGGCAGTGGAAACGCCATGGATTCGACGCGTTTGGTCGATACCTCACGAAACGTTGTCCCGCTGGCTAAACTGTCCGCGTAATCCGTCGAAGCAAGTAAGTAGTGGCGCACAAACTCAGGGCTTACACCATTCTCGCAGACCCAACTCTTAAAGCCTTGATTAGTGCAGATTGGGTTCGCCGCAATCGCGCAGTAGCCGATTGGCGCCCTCGACGAGAACAAGACGGCGCCGGCCGGAAGCAAAGTTGCCCCCGAATTAGCGTAGCCTCTCTCGGAAAGATCGCGCCTACCGCGGCCAATATAGGTCTTTCGATAGTTTGTTAGATCGGCTGGGCCTATCCATGCGATTCCGTTGTTAGAGAAATTCTCCGGGACCTTCGTCGAGGGTGTGCCTCCGCCAACGATCCTTGCGACATCAGCGGCGGTGCACCAGACCCATCGATTTGGGATGGACCATCGTTCGATAGTCATTCCGCCGCTTCCTCGACCGCAGAAGCGGCCGTCACAACTTCGAGCTCCTCAACGAGCGCACGGACTTCCTCTAGTGCCGATGAGAGGTGAAGCTCAATCGCTGCAGCGATGTCTTGAGGGGTTTTCAATCCGTCCTCAAGGTCTCCATCGATATCCCTGAGCCAAGTAACGTCGAGGCTATCGCCGCGAGCAGCAATGTCCTCCCGTGCGAAGCAACGAAACCGGCCGGTCTCGCCCTCGTCTCTCCTTTTCGCGCGCCCCCGCGGATCGCTACCAAAGGCCCGCACAAAATCCTCAAAATCCGACGGCTTAAGCGGATTGGTCTTGCCATAGGCGGGCGCATTGGAGCGCATGTCATAGATCCAGACCGCCTTAGTGGCATCCTCAGCCGGAGCCTCTTCCTCGGCGCGGGTGAAGAACAGAACGTTGGTCTTCACCCCCTGGGCGTAAAAAATTCCCGTCGGCAGCCGCAGGATGGTGTGCAGGTCGCACCAGTTCATCAGCCGCTGGCGCAGCTGCTTTCCGCGCCCATCATCGAACAGCACGTTGTCAGGCACGACGACCGCGGCGCGACCGCCCAATTTGAGCGCGCGAATGCAATGCTCGACGAACGGCAGTTGATAGGACGAAACCCGATCGGTGATGGTCAGGTCGTCGCGAGTCGGCGGGCCACCGGCTGGTCCGAATGGCGGATTGGTCAGGATCAGATCGGCATCTTTGAACTTGGGCTGCGCGCCGCTCGGCGAGAGCGTGTCGGCAAGATCAAGGTGGTCCGGATCGACCTTGTGCAGATGCAGGTTCATTAGCAGCAGGCGGAAGGTGTCCTGCACATTCTCGAGGCCGCGCAGCGCCGATTGCAGTTGGAACGTCTGCTGCTTGGGTGAAAGCTCGAAATAGTCGTCGGTCGCCGCCCGCATGGCGCGGTCGGCCGCGATCAGGAAGCCACCTGTGCCGGCGGCCGGGTCCTGAAGCACTTCCCCAGCCTTTGGCTGCATCAGACGAACCATGACGTCGATCAGCACGCGCGGCGTGAAATACTGGCCGGCGCCGCGTTTGGTCTCCTCGGCCATCTTCTGCAACAGGCCCTCATAGGTGTCACCGAAGGCGTCGCGCTCTTCGCTGAACCAGTGCAGTCCGTCGATAGCGTCGATCAGCTTGCGCAAATTGGCCGGTTCGCGGACGATGGTGGCGGCATTCTGGAAGATCGCCACCACCGAGCGGTCGGCGATCTTGGTGCCGTCGCCGAGGTCGATCAGCGCCTGCCGATAGCGTTGCAGCACCTCGGTCTCGCTGGCCGACTTGAGCGCGGCCCAGCGATATTGTTCGGGAATACGGCTCTCATCTTTCTGCTCAGAGGCCATTTTCAGGAACAGCAGGTAAGTCAGTTCGGTGACGTATTGCTGGTAGGTGACGCCGTCTTTGCGCAGCAATGCGCAGAGCCGCCACAGGCGATTGACGAGATCGATTGATGGATTCATTGATTCTCTGGCCTATGCAGCGGGATGATCCCAGATCGCGGAATTGAGATCTTTCAGCACGTCACCTAATCCATGATCGAACTCGCGGTCCACCGATTCGAAGCCGCCAGCCTGTGCAAACAGGGGATCGGCAAGGATTTCGGGATCACCAACGGGCTGTTCCTTGAGGGCACGACCGATGCGAGTGAGCCATTGTCGCTGCTTGGAGGTCCAGTTTCGGCTGGCAATGATTTGTTGCACGCCGTTCTCGACCCGCGTCGCATATGGCACCAGCGGATCGCCCATCGCCGCCTGGCGCACGAAACCGATGATGTGGGCCGCGATGTCGGCGTTACGGGCGCGGCCGTAGGCCTGCCGTAAGCTGGCCTCCGAGAATCCGTTCTCGTCGAGCAGCACAGCGAGCGCTTTCAGTTCCTTGCGGGTCAGTTCGCGCGGCCGCTGGGTCGCTGCAATCAATGCCGGCGCCGCGTTCATGTTGGCGCGCACAAAGGTCTCAAAGCTCTCGATGTAGTCGCCTGGGCTTGCATTGCCGCCGTAATTGTCCTCGACGCCGACCAGTTCGTCCTCATGTTCCGAGATATAAACGCCATCGCCCTTCCGCGCCGGATTGGCAGCATCGAGAACCGACGCCAGCAACGGATGTTGTTGAAACAGGGCGAGTGTTTCCGCGGGTGGCGTAGCCTTGAGCTTGTCCGCAAGGTCTATCAACGGCCCGAGCACGGTCTCCAGCGCCTCGCGCCGGGAGCTGTCGATATGCTTGATGCGCTGGCGCAGCTTGACGACGATCTGGTCTCGGACGAAAGCGCGATCTTCATCCGTCGACGCACGTTGGAGGTCGCCTACGAGCGTGGCAAACGACAGGGCTGGGTCGACGACCACGGGCCGCATGTCCGTGACGTCCTGAAGATTAGCGTAGATATCGACTGCGTCGAATATGCGGAAATACTCTTTCCCGATTTCGTCGCAGCGGCGTGTGGCGCGGCCGATCATCTGGTCATAGAGGATGCGGCTGTTGACCCGGCGGACGAAGACGAGGTTGGTGATCGCCGGCACGTCGATACCGGTGGTGAGCAGGTCGACCGTCACGACATACTTCGGGCGAGGGTCGTTCTTGAAGGCTTTGATACGATCGAGCGGCTTGTCGACCGAGCCGGTGATCTTCTCGACCAGGTCATGCGGCTGCGTGCCATATTCCTCGATCAGAGCCGCGCGCAGTTCCTCCACCAGAATGTCGGCATGATCATCGCGCGCGGCGAACAGCAGCGTCTTGCCGCGCTCCATCGGAGGGCATTCCCGTGCGACGGCGTCAGCCACCGCGCGATTGAACGCGTGGGTGTAGACTTTCTTGTTGAACTCGGCGACTTCGAAATCGACCTGGTCCTCCAGGTTGAACAAATCAACCTGCCCGGTGCGCGGGTCAATGATATTGACCTCTTCTCCCTGCTCGAAACTGATGCCGGTCTGGCTCAGTGCCGTTGTGATGCGACGCGGCGGCCGATGATCAATCAGATATCCATCGATGACCGCCTGCCTGTAGCCATAGCGAAACACCGGGGCGCCGAAGATTTCTCGGGTGTGCAGTGCCGGGGTCGCGGTCAACGCGATCTGCGTCGCGTCGAAATAGTCGAGCACCCGCCGGTAGGCTGACAGGTAGTCATCGAGGTTGCGAAAGCCGAGATCATCCTCGCGCAACTCGGCATCGAGCGTGTAGCCTCTGTGTGCCTCGTCAACGATGATGAGATCGTAGGTGCCGGGCGTTGGTCGGCTCGTGTCCGGATCGTCGAAGATGCGCCGGATCATGGCCTGGACCGTAGCCACCTGGACCCGATCGGTCGCCTCCGGAAACTTGCGGGCGAGGTCGGCGACAGGGAATACCTGATCGAACTTCAGGAAGCCTGCGGTATCCGTTGTGCTCATCGCATCGAGGGTCTGGCGGCCGAGCGCGTTGCGATCAACGAGAAACAGGATTCTGCGGAACCGCTTACGGCGAAGAAGCTCGTACATCAGCGCGATGGCCAAGCGGGTCTTGCCGGTGCCTGTCGCCATCGCGAGGAGGATGTGCCTTTGGCCAGCCGAGATCGCCGTTTCAACCGCGGAGATGGCTTCATCCTGGTATGGCCGCAAACCAGTGACGCCCAGTTCGCGGTCGGCAATTTCGCGCAGCTCGCCGGTCTCTTGATCGAGCCGCTCCGACAGATCGCGCGGCGAAAACCACTCGGAAAGCGCGCGAGGCGCCCCGCCAGTAGGCCGCGCATCCCAAAACCAGATACCGGACTTGGTCGCGAGTTGCTTCACATAGGGACGGCCGTTGGTCACAAACAGGAACGGTACACGGAACTGATCCAGGCCCTGAATCCACGGGCCACCAAAGCCGGTTTCGTCAGGCGTCAGCTTGATGTCTCGTGCGTAGCGCTTTGCCTGCCCGAGCCGACCCGGAACATCCTTGACGCCGCGCTTGGCCTCGATGACGCCGACACAGCGCCCCTCGATGAAAAGAGCGTAGTCCACAGGACCGCTCTCGGTGGGCCATTCGGAGATTGCAATCGACTGTTCAGGCTGCGGCCGTGTCCCGGCCGAATAGCGAAGCTTGCTGCTGTCGACAATCCATCCGGCTGCGCGAAGCTGATCGTCGATCAGGATGCGGGTTGTCGCTTCGTCCAGTTCGACCTTCTCTGCCTGCTTGTTGGCAAGCTGGGTCAGCAGATCAAGTTGCAGCGGCGAGGTGGCTTCGGCGGTGGCTTGGGCGGCCTTGAGAGCCGCTTCGGTCTTCCGAAGACCGGCTTCCGTTTCAGCCGCATATTTCTCCCAGAATTCGCGTTCCTTCTGATGAGCTTCAGCCGTTGATAACGCCTCAAGGCGAGCGGTCTCGGACTCTTGGTAGGCCAAGAGTGCCTTGGCTTCATTGTCCGAGCTGATGCGCGCCTGCTTGCGAAGCTCCTCAATGTCCGCTTTCAGCGCCTTTGTCGCGTCGACGGGCGCGGCCGGCGGCACGAAAGGCCCCGGCTTGAAGCCGGGAACTCCACCGTAGCTTTGATGGAACCAGATCGCGGCTGCGCGCGCAATCTTCAGCGCGGAGAGCGCCTGGGCCGTAGTACCAGCGTTCTCGTGGACTGCTGCATTGCCCAACCGCTTGATATGGAAGAAAAGGTCTGCGACCTCGCGTGGTAGGACAGACCTGACTTTCAAGCTGCGCAACACTTCATCGAATGTCGCGGAGCTTGTTGGCAAAAGCCCGTGGCGAGCCGCCACGTCCTTTGCGATGAACTCGGCAAGCTGCCGCAGTTTGATCAGGGTCGACGGCGCATCGTCGAAAAAATACCGTTCGGCAAGGGCACCCAGGCGCGCAAGACGTTCATCCTGCGCGGCAAGAAAGCTGAAATTGCTGGCGACCCCCATATCCGCAAAGTTATACGGTTTGCCACCAAGCTCAAGCGGCGGTTGCGTCGCAGGTAGTCGGCACTTTGCCTAATCTCACTCGGCCGGCGAATTCTTCCGGCCGGAATTCCGTTGATATTTCAATGTAATAGGTGGTGGAGCGAGTATTGCTTACCCACGAGGGCAGATGGCAAGCGCCAGATAGTCCGGGCGATGTACGCCGCGTGATTTCGGAATAATGGAATAATGCCGCTGAGTTGCCCGACATGTCAAGTCGTCGTGTCGAACACTGGCAGCCGTTGGCTACTTTGCATGGGGTTGTTTTCGATATTTTGACATTGCGCCCCGGCGAAGTCAGCCCTCACCCCGTAAGAACGGGGAGAGGGGGAGCAAAGCTCACGCCGTCTTCGCCGCCTTCAATCCCAGCCGCTTCTCGACCGCGTCGCGCATCACGAACTTCTGGATCTTGCCGGTCACCGTCATCGGGAATTCCTCGACGAACTCGACATAGCGCGGGATCTTGTTGTGGGCTATCTGGCCCTGGCAGAAGGCGCGGACCTCGTCCGCGGTCAGCGTCTCGCCTTGGCGGACTCTCACCCAGGCGCACAACTCCTCGCCATAGCGGCTGTCGGCGACGCCGAAGATCTGCACGTCCTGGATCTTGGGATGGCGGTAGAGGAATTCCTCGATCTCGCGCGGATAAAGGTTCTCGCCGCCGCGGATCACCATGTCCTTGATGCGGCCGACGATGTTGCAATAGCCCTCATCGTCGATCACGGCGAGATCGCCGGTGTGCATCCAGCCATTGGCGTCGAGCACATCAGACGTCTTTTCCTTCTCGTCCCAATAGCCGAGCATGATGCTGTAGCCGCGGGTGCAGAGCTCGCCGCGTTCGCCGCGCGGCACCACCTTGCCGTCGAGATCGACCACCTTGACCTCGACATGCGGATGGATGCGGCCGACGGTGGAGACGCGGCGCTCCAGCGGATCGTCGGTCGCACTCTGGAAGCTCACCGGGCTGGTCTCGGTCATGCCGTAGGCGATCGTCACCTCGCGCATGTTCATCTCGGTGTTGACGCGCTTCATCACCTCGATCGGGCAGGGCGCGCCGGCCATGATGCCGGTGCGCAGCGAGGACAGATCGAAGCGCGAAAATTCCGGATGGTCGAGCTCGGCGATGAACATGGTCGGCACGCCGTACAGCGTTGTGCATTTCTCCTGCGCGACCGTGGTCAGCGTCGCCAAGGGATCAAAGCCTTCGCCGGGATATACCATGGTGGTGCCGAGCGTGACCGAAGCGAGGTTGCCCATCACCATGCCGAAGCAGTGATAGAGCGGCACCGGGATGCAGATGCGGTCCTGTTCGGTCAGGCGCATGGCGCGGCCGGTGAAATAGCCGTTGTTGAGGATGTTGTGATGGGTCAGCGTCACGCCCTTCGGCGAGCCGGTGGTGCCGCTGGTGAATTGGATGTTGACCGGATCGTCGAATTGCAGGCTGTCGCCGAGCGCCGCGAGTTGCTCGCGATGGCGCTCGCCGCCCATCTGAGACACCGCATCGAACGGTATCGTGCCCGGCGCTGCCGGTCCGTCGATCTGGATCACGGCGCGCAGTTGCGGCAGCCGCGCCGATCGCAATTGACCGGGCTCGGCGCTCGCAAGCTCGGGCAGCAACGTGTTGATCATCTCCATATAGGCCGACGTCTTGAATGCAGTCGCGGTCACGATCGCGGCGCAGCCGACCTTACGCAGCGCGAATTCGAGCTCGCTCAAGCGATACGCCGGGTTGATGGTGACGAGGATCAGTCCGGCTTTCGCGGCGGCGAATTGCGTCAGTGTCCATTCCGGCCGGTTCAGCGACCAGATGCCGATCCGCTCGCCGCGTTGCAGGCCGAGCGCGAGGAAGCCCGCCGCAAGCGCCTCGACGCGCGCGGCGAACTCGTTCCAGCTCCAGCGCACATGGTGGCTGGGCGACACCAGCGCCTCGCGGTCGCCCCAGCGCGCGCGTGCGCGATCGAGGCTGCGGCCGATGGTTTCGCCGAGCAGCGGCGTATCTGATATGCCGCAGACATAGCTGTCTGCCTTGGGTGTGGGTGCCAAGCTGGTCCTCCTCGTGGGCGTGTTCGTGTCGCACTTTTTTGCGCAATCTTAGTCGTTTGGCGACGATGGGACAGGCCCGACCTATGGCGGGTATGAAAAATCCCTCCCCGCGAGGGGAGGGATGAAGGGACGAGATGGAACAGCGGTCTCCGCTTCACCTCGCCCCGCGTGCGGGGAGAGGTCGGATCGCATCGAAGATGCGATCCGGGTGAGGGGGAGTCTCCGCGAGCTCGACTGTAACCGCCGACGAGGAAGCAGCCCCTCACCCCAACCCTCTCCCGTAAGAACGGGGAGAGGGAGTTAGGCTGCCATCGCAGTCGCTGTTCGCGTTGGAACCTCAGGCCGCTCGCTGTCCGCTGCCGGCATCGAGGCCGGCATAGATGCCCTTCTCGAAGCCCGCGAAGGCCTCCAGGCTGTGCTTGTCGGCGAACGGCAGCAGCTGGGTCAGGATCACGCCGCAGACGTCGCGCGAAGGATCGATCCAGTAGTAGGTGTTGGCGAGGCCCGCCCAGGCGAGGCTGTTGGGGCTGCGGCCTTCCGGCGTCTTGGCGGTGTTGATCAGGAAGCTCAGTCCCCACTTCTTCACCTGGTCCGGATAGAGGTCGACATCGTTGGTGTACGGCGGCGCTGCCGTGGTCATCTTGCTGACGCTGAGATCGCCCATCTGGTTCTGCCCCATGGCCGCGACGGTCTCGGGCTTCAACAGCTGGTTGCCGTTGCCTTTGCCCTTGTTGAGGATCATCTGGCAGAACTTGATGTAGTCGGCGGCGGTCGAATAGAGGCCGCCGCCACCCATGTGGAATTCAGGATTCTGCTCGAGCTCGAACGGCATCGCCGCCAGCGCTCCGTCCTCGCCCCGCGCGTGCATGCCGACCAGCCGCTTGCGCATGTCGTCCGAGATCTTGAAGCCGGTGTCGCTCATGCCGAGCGGCGCGAACATGTTGTCACGCAAATACGCATCGAGCTTCTTGCCCGATGCTGCTTCCACGGCCTTGCCGACGAAGTCGATATTGATGCCGTATTCCCAGCGCGTGCCCGGATCGCTCGCGAGCGGCGTCTTCAGCGCGGCATTCAGGCAGGAGATGATCCCGGGCGTGCCGGTCTTCTCCATGTATTTCCCCATGTCGGCGTTCCACAGGTCGTAGCAGAAGCCGGCGGTATGGGTCATGAGCTTGCGCAGCGTGATCGGGGTCTTGGCCGGGCGCAATTTCGGCTCGCCTTTGGCATCGAAGCCCTCGAGCACCTGCGGCGCGGCGAGGTCGGGCAACAGCTTGCCGATCGGCTCATCGAGCGACAGCTTGCCCTGCTCGACCAGCTGCATCGCGCCGGCAGAGGTCACCGCCTTGGTCATCGAGGCGATCCAGAACACGCTGTCCGCCGTCATCGGATCGCTCTTGGAGAGGTCGCGCTTGCCGAACGCGCCTTGGTAGATCACGTCCTTGCCGGTGGCCGCGATGGCGACCACGCCGGGAATCTCCTTTGCCTCGCTCTTCTGACGCAATACCTGATCGATCTGGGCCTTGCTTTGCATAGGGGGCTTCCTCCGGTGGGGTTTATTGTTTTGAAGTGGGCGGATCATCCTCCCGCTTTTCCGCTCCCGCAAGGCGGGTGCGGCGCGTTGGTGTCGCGATGTCGTGAAGGCTGGGCTGCGCAGGAACGGCCTGGCTCAGAAGGTGTTCACCACGCGCGCAGATTTTGCGGTGGACTCCGCGCAAGTCCCGGTGACCCAAGAGGGCGGCCACGGTAACGTGATCGGCAGATTGATTTTCGTACCTGTTTTTTTGCATTAACGCATTCAGATCGCTGCATAAACCGTGCGGCGGATTGGGACGAATTTGACGAAAAGCATCGTCATTTCGCGCCTTGCGGGGACGCAGCAATGATTTCGACATGGAGTGAATGGAAGCGCTATCCGCGGCCGGGCCGCGGCGAGAATATCGAGGCGCCGATCAGCCCAGGTCTTTACGAAGTCCGCTACGCGGGTACCGGCGCACTGCACTCATTCGAGGCAGTCGACAATGTCGCGCAGGCGCTGGCGCTGCTGCAGACCGGCGCGAGATCCTGGTTCGGCCGCCGCGATGCGCGGGCCGAGGCCGACCTCGAATACCGGACCTGCGCGACCTCGACCAAGGCGGATGCCAAGGCCGCAGCCGAGCGCATGATCGGCCGGCGTGAAGCCTACATGTCCGGCGGGGCGGTCTGAGCGGCAATCGCGCGCCAGCCCCCAATATTGCTTGAAGCAGGGTCGCGCCCGGCGCCGGTGCACCGCGGCGGCTTTCCGACTATATAGGCGGCGAATACCCTCCCAAGAAATTCCAGGAGTAACGCCATGACCCCGCCCGTTGCCGCACGCGCCACGCAACCCGCAGCATCGTCCCTGCAAAGCCGCTTGAAGGACCCGTCGCTGCTGCGCGACCGCTGCTACATCGACGGCGCCTGGGTCGGCACGCCCGAATTCGCCGTCAACAATCCGGCGACCGGCGTCGAGCTGATCAAGATCCCGCAGTTGGGCGCCGACGATGCGACCAAGGCCGTCGAGGCGGCCGAGCGCGCGTTTCCCGCCTGGGCCAAGCTCACCGCCAAGCAGCGTTCCAACATTTTGCGCAAATGGTTCGACCTGATCATCGCCAACCGCGAGGATCTCGCGCTGATCCTGACCTCCGAGCAGGGCAAGCCGTTGGCGGAAGCGCTCGGCGAAGTCGATATCGGCGCCGCCTATGTCGAGTTCTTCGCCGAAGAAGCCCGCCGCGTCTATGGCGAGACGATTCCGACCCAGCGTGCGGATGCGCGCCTGCTTGCGATCCGGCAGCCGGTCGGCGTTTGCGGCGCCATCACGCCGTGGAATTTCCCGAACTCGATGATCACCCGCAAGGTGTCGCCGGCGCTGGCGGCGGGCTGCACCGTGGTGCTGAAGCCCGCCAACGAGACGCCGCTGTCGGCGCTTGCGCTCGCGGCGCTGGCCGAGAAGGCCGGCGTGCCGAAGGGCGTGTTCAACATCATCACCGGTGACGCGCCGCCGATCGGCAAGGTGCTGTGCGAGCATCCGGCGGTGCGCTTCGTCGGCTTCACCGGCTCGACCAACGTCGGCAAGATCCTCTACCAGCAGGCGTCGGTTGGCGTGAAGAAGCTCGGCCTCGAGCTCGGCGGTAACGCGCCTTTCATCGTGTTCGACGATGCCGATATCGATGCGGCGGTCGAAGGCGCCATCGTCTCGAAGTACCGCAACATGGGCCAGACCTGCGTCTGCGCCAACCGCCTCTATGCCCAGGACAAGGTCTACGACCAGTTCGTCGAGAAGCTGTCGAAGAAGGTCGCGGAGATGAAGATCGGCGACGGCACCGAGCAGGGCGTGACCCAGGGGCCGCTGATCAACATGAAGGCGATCGAGAAGGTCGAGCGGCACATTGCCGATGCCGTAAAGGGCGGCGCCAAGATCGTGACCGGCGGCAAGCGCTCCGCGCTCGGCCGCAGCTTCTTCGAGCCGACCGTGCTGTCGGATGTGAAACCCGATGCGCTGGTCGCGCGGGAGGAAACCTTCGGTCCGCTCGCACCGGTGATCCGCTTCAAGGAAGAGGCCGACGTGATCGCGATGTGTAACGCTTCACCATTCGGGCTGGCCTCGTACTTCTATTCGCGTGACATCGGCCGCGTCTGGCGTGTCGCGGAGGCGCTGGAGTCCGGCATGGTCGGCGTCAACTCCGGCCTGATCACGACCGAGGTCGCACCGTTCGGCGGCGTCAAGGAATCGGGCCTCGGCCGCGAAGGCTCGCGCCACGGCATGGATGAGTATGTCGAGATCAAATACGTGATGATGGCCGGCGTCTGATCGCCGTCATTGCCTGCTTGCTCGAGCCCGGTCCTGATTGAATCAGGGCCGGGCTTTTTGCTGTGTCACGTACGCTTGTCGATGGCTCGGTCTGCCGACGCTCAGCAGTCTGCGACAATTCACCGCGACCACTGATGTGTCGCTCCGATCGCGACGGCGGTCGCATCGAGAATCTCTCTAATCTCAAAAGCGCTGTCAGCAGCCCGCAACAACGCGCAGCCTACGGTAAACAATATCCGAAACGCGTAATCTGCCGCATCGACGCAGTCTCGCGCGGCGCGCTGCATCGCTGTTGCTTAGATGCGTTCTAGTTGGCGTCACAGCGCGTGCTGTTTATGCCCCGGTCGTCGCGCTCGAACTCTGACGATGTGTTCGAAACGAAACCAAAAAGACTCCGGGGAACTCATGCTCGTCAGTTCAAACGCTCCGCGCGCATTCCGGCTCGCGTGCGCGTCTCTCGTCCTATCCGCGGTTCCCTCGTTTGCTCAGTCGCCGCAGCAAGCACCTGTGAGCAACGTTGCTCCACTTCCCCCTGTTGTCGTAACCGCGCCTCAGCATCGCTCGACGCCGGTTCGGAGGTCGTCATCGTCGCGGCCGGCGCGCTCGTCGGCAGCGCATCAAGCGAGCCAGCGGCAGCACGCGCCGGCACAAGCAGCCACGCCGACGGCCGGTACGCGGCAGGCGGCGTTGCCCGTGCCTTATATCGGCGGCCAGGTCGCGCGCGGCGGGCAACTCGGCCTGCTCGGCAACAAGGACTATATGGACACGCCGTACAGCCAGACGAGCTACACGGAGCAGACGATCAGGGATCAGCAGGCGACCAGCGTTGCGGAAGTGCTGACAAACTCCGATCCTTCGGTGCGTGCCGCGATCGGCAGCAGCAACCGTTATGACGCGCTGACCATCCGCGGTTTCCGGATCGAGAACAGCGAAATCGCCTTGAACGGACTTTATGGCCTTGTTCCGGCCTATCGCGTCAATCCGGCTCCGATCGAGCGCATCGAGCTGCTGAAGGGACCGGCTGCCTTTCTCAATGGCATGGCTCCGCAAGGCAGCATCGGCGGCACGGTCAACGTCGTGACCAAGCGGGCCACGGAAGACCTCACCCGCCTCACCGCGGGCTATATCTCGGATGGACGTTTCGGCACCGAGCTCGATCTCGCGCGGCGCTACGGCGAGCAAAAGGAGTGGGGCGTTCGCTTCAATGGCGGGATCGACGGTGGCAACACCGCGATCGACCGTCAGTCGGTGCGCAACGGCGTCGGCTCGCTCGGCGTGGATTACCACGGCGAGCGCTTCCGCTGGTCTGCCGACATCATCTCGCAGGATGACTGGATGAAGGCCGCCCAGCGCGGCTATACGCCGGTGCCCGGCATCGCCATGCCGAACGCACCCGATCCACGCATCAACCTGGCGCAGCCATTCGACTATGCGCGGTCGCGCAGTCTGACCGGGCTGACCCGTGCGGAATACGATCTGAGCAACAACGTCACGATGTTCGGCGCGATCGGCGGCAATGAATTCCGCTACGACAAGCGGGAAGACCCGGGCGCGACGATCCTCGACACGGCGGGCGATGCGTTGGGCACGTCCCGCTTCCAGACCGGCAAATCGGAAGCCTTCTCGGGCGAGGCGGGGGTGCGTGCGCGCTTCGACACCGGCCCAATCGGTCATGAGGTCGTGGTCAGCGGCAGCGCGCAGAACCGGACCGATTGGCTCGGCCAGACCAATTACGGGACCTATCTTACCAACATCTACAGCCCGACCTTGCTGGCGACGCCCGGCACGCCGGTCTCGACGTTCGCGGAGGGCAAGTCCGGCTTCCTCGGGCTGCGCAGCGTCGGCGTCGCCGACACGCTCACGACGATGGGCGGGATGCTGCAACTGATCGTTGGCGCGCGGCAGCAGCAGGTGATCGCAAACAGCTTCGCTCCGGTCACCGGCCTCGAGACGACGCACTACGATCAGAGCGCGACATCGCCGTCGATCGCCCTCGTGGTCAGGCCGATCAAGCAGCTGTCGTTCTATGCGAACTACATCGAAGGCCTGTCGCCCGGGCCGACGCCGCCCTCCGGCGCGGTCAATACCAATGCGGTGTTTGCGCCGTTCAAGACGCGGCAAGTCGAGGTCGGCACCAAGCTGGATCTCGGCGGCTTCGGCGCGAGCCTTGCGGCGTTCCAGATCAGCCAACCGAGCGGCGTGATCGATCCGATCACCAAGATCTACAGCCTCGACGGCCAGCAGAGGAATCGCGGCATCGAGCTCAACACCTTTGGCGAGGTCGCGCCCGGCGTCCGCGTGCTCGGCGGCGTGACCTGGCTCGATGCCCGGCTCACCCAGACACAAGGCCACCTCTACGACGGCAATCACGCGATCGGCGCGCCCGGTCTGCAAGGCAATCTCGGCGTCGAATGGGATACCCCTTTCGTGCCCGGCCTCACCGCGACGGCGCGTGCGATTTACACCAGCCGGGCCTATGTCAGCGCCGACAACACCCAGAGCGTCCCCGACTGGGCGACCTTCGACATCGGTGCGCGCTACGCGACGACGCTCGCGGGGCGTCCGACCACGTTCAGGGCACAGCTGACCAATCTGTTCGACAAGCACTACTGGATCGGCAATCCGACCGGCTATGTGATCAGCGGCATGCCGCGGACGCTGTGGCTGTCCATGACCGTCGACTTCTAGGGCATGATGAATTGAATCGTTTTGGCCACGCGGCTCGCTTCACCTCACCCAAGGGAGAGGTGAAGCCCTGCTGCCGATCCACCGCCGCGTTGGCGATGGCCCCTCACACGCCCTTGTCGTTCGGATTCGCGACGGCGTCCTTCAGCGGCGCCGTCATCGGGAAATTCAGGTTCACGTTCTTCGGCGGAATCGGCCGCGTGAACCATTTTGCGTAGAGCTCCTGGAATTCGTTGCTCTTCATCATGGCGACCAGCGTGTTGTCGACCAGCGCCTTGAACTCCGGATCGCCCTTGCGGATGATCAGCCCGTAGGGCTCGGTGCGCAGGCTGTCGTCGATGATGCGCCAGTCCGCCGGGTTGCGGCTGCCCGCGATCAGGCTCGCCAGCAGAATGTCGTCCATCACGAACGCCTCGCTGCGCCCGGTGGTCAGCGCAAGGAACGACGCGGCATGGTCCGCCGTCAGGATGTTCTTGGTCTGAAAGTTCTTCTCCTGCGCACGCGCGCTCAGCAGCCCGATCGAGGTCGAGCCCGAGGTCAGCGAGACCGGCCGGCCGCCGAGATCCTCGAAGGTCTTGATCGGCGCGTCCTTCTGCACGACGGCGCGGATGCTCGACACGAAGATCGTGTCGCTGAAGGCGACCACCTTCTGCCGCTCCAGCGTATTGGTCGCGGGGCCGCAGACGATGTCGATGGTGCCGTTTTCGATGAGAGGTATCTGGGTAGAGAGTTGGATCGGCTGCAGCCTGGTCTGTAGCGCGGGCAGCTTGAGCTCGGCCTTCACCGCATCGACGATCCGCGCGCAGAGGTCCATCGCAAAGCCGACCGGCTTCTGATTGTCGTCGAGATAGGAAAAGGGGACCGAGACGTCGCGGTGCCCGAGCCGGATTTCACCGGCATCGCGGATCTTGGCCAGGGTGTCACCAGGCGATTGGGCCAGCGCCGGCGCGGATCCGGTCGCCGCAAGAAAGGCTATGCAAATCAATTGCTTGGCGGTTTGGCTCATCTGGTTCTCGCGAACATCGGCGGGACTGGATACAATAGACCAAGATTTTATACACAGGATTGCATAATCGGCAAATCGATTTTATACAATCTGAACTCGATCGGATATCCTGTGGCACCGAGGAAGAGAGAAGCCGGATGGAACCAGTCACCGCCACCAGCCATCGCGGGGCCGGAGCCCACGGTTCGGCGCCCGACGCCGTCCGCGAGGCGCTGCGGGCTGCGATCAGCTCGGGCGAGCTCGCGCCCGGCGCCCAACTGCGTCAGGACGAGCTCGCCGCACGGTTCGGGACCAGCCGCATCCCGGTGCGTGAGGCGCTGCGCCAGCTCGAAGCCGAGGGTTTCGTCACCTTCCTGCCGAATCGCGGCGCCGTCGTCTCGGATCTATCGATCGACGAGGTGATCGAGCTGCTCGAGATTCGCATCGCACTTGAATGCCACGCGTTGCGACTGGCGATCCCCGCGATGGGCGAGATCGATCTCGAGGCGGCGACGAAGATCCTCCGCGCCTACGACGCCGAACCCGATCCGGCGCAATGGGGCGCCTTCAACTGGAAATTCCACGCCACGCTCTACGCGCCGTGCAACCGGCCGCGCCTGCTTTCGATGATCGAGGCGAATTACGGCCATGTCGGCCGCTTCACGCGGGCGCTGGTCTCCCAGGCGACCGGCAAGGAGCGGCCGCAGCGCGAGCATTACCGTCTGCTCGAGTTCTGCCGCGACGGCGAGATCAAGAAGGCGGTCCGCCTGCTGCGCGATCACATCGAGGAGACGCAGAAGACACTGCGCTCGGCGCAGCGCCAGGCGTTGCGCGATGTCGGCCCCGAACGCCCGATCGGATCGCCGTAGGACAGTTTGAACAATCGCTGGCTCCGTTGCGGGCCGATCGGAGATTCTGCGTGAAGACCAATGACGTCGAAATCCTGGTGATCGGTGCGGGCATCGTCGGCATCGCCACGGCCTATTACCTCGCCGTGCAACACAGGCGGTCGCGCCTGCTCGTCGTCGACGAGGGCCAGCCGATGGCGCTGACCTCGGCACAGTCGGGCGAGAACTACCGCAACTGGTGGCCGCATCCGACGATGGCCGACTTCACCAATCATTCCACCGACCTGATGGAGGAGATCGCGCGCCGCAGCGACAACCGCATCCACATGACGCGGCGCGGTTATCTTCTGGTCACGCGCGAGGCAAAGCCGGAGGAATTGCTGCGGCAAATCCACGCCGGCTACGGCGCGCAGGCCGCAAAGCTGATCCGCCTGCATGAGGGCGCTGGCCGCGGCTACGCGCCGCCGGATTCGGCCGACTGGCAGGGCGCGCCCGATGGCGTCGACGTCCTGCTCGGGCGCGACCTGATCAGGGCGCATTACCCGACATTCGATCCGGAGGTCTCGACCGCGCTGCATATCCGCAGGGCCGGCGACATCAGCGGCCAGCAGCTTGGCCAGTACATGCTGGAGACCATGCGGCCATCAGGCGCGCAATTTCAGCAGGCCAAAGTGCTCGGCATCGCGAAGGCCGACCGCTTCATCGTCGATGTGCTGGCCAATGGCTCGCGACAGACCATCAAGGCCGACATCATCGTCAACGCCGCTGGGCCGTTCGCCGCGCAGGTCGCGGCGATGCATGGCGAAGAGCTGCCGATCGTCAACATGCTGCAGCAAAAGATCGCGTTCGCCGACCGAAACCGCGCGGTCGATCGCAAGATGCCGTTTGCGATCGATCTCGACGGTCAGACGCTGGCCTGGTCCAACGACGAGCGCGAGGCGCTTTCAGCGGCGCCGGAATTTTCGCGCCTGCTGGCGCCGATGCCGGGCAGCATCCATTGCCGGCCTGACGGCGGCGATCACGGCGAATGGATCAAGCTCGGTTGGGCCTTCAACGAAGAGCAGACTACGGCACCGGTCCGCGAGCCGGAGCTGAACCCTTATTTCCCGGAAGTCGTGCTGCGCGCGGCGAGCCGGCTACAGCCAAAGCTCGCGCAGTATCTCGGCGCGCTGCCGCGCGACCGCGTGCATTATGGCGGCTACTATCCGATGACGAAGGAAAACTGGCCGCTGATCGGCGCTGCGAAGACGCCGGGCGTGTTCCTCGCCACCGCGCTGTCGGGCTATGGCACGATGGGCGCCTGCGCCACCGGCGACCTCTGTGCCCGCGCCGTCGCCGGCGCGCCGGTGCCTGGTTTCGCCCGCAGCCTCTCGCTCGCACGCTATGACGACAAGGCGCTGATGGACGAACTTCAGGCCAGCGAGAGCCGAGGCCTGCTTTAACGCCGCAGCACGGCGATCGTGCGGTTGGCGAAGGTCAGCCGCTCCGCCATCACGGAAACGAAATAGGTCAGCAGCTTCTGGCTGAGCTCGGGGTCCTCGTCGCGGAGTGCCGCGAACTGGTGGGTATTCAGCACATAGAGCACGCTCGCCATCTCGGCCTGGATGGTCGCGCTGCGCGGGGTGTGTGCGACGAGGCCCATCTCGCCGATCGTGGTGTAACGGCCGAGGCTGCGCACCCGCGTGGTACGGCCGTCCTCGGCGGGCACCATGATGCCGACACGGCCGTCGAGGATGAAGTGCATGGAATCGGCGGCGTCGCCGGCGTGCACGATGACGTCGCCGGCGTCGACCTCGATGCGCTGGCAGCGCCGGATCAGTTCGTCGGCATCGTTCTCGCTGTCGAGCATGCCGGCGAACCAGCCGCGCAGATCGGCCTCTTCCTGCGCCAGCTCCTGGTGCTGGGCAATGATCTGGTTCTCGCACCATTCCAGCGCGTGATCGAGCTCGTCGATCACGGCGACATCATCGGTGATGAAGTCGCTGGCGCGCAGCACCTGCTCCGCCTTCGCCGACAGATGCACCAGCACCAGCTCGACGCCGACCTCGTGCGCGCTGCGCTTGATCTGCGCAAAGCTGTAGGCCGCCGACGAATCGACGCCGGTGACGAGCTTGAAGTCGAACAGCAAATAGCGGCACTCCGCCTGCTCGCGCAGCAGCGCCTTGACGTGCTGGTAGAGCCGGTTGGCGGAGCCGAAAAACAGATAGCTTTGCAGGGTCAGTCCCTGAATCTTGCCGCCATGGGCCGACAGCACCTCGCGGTCGTCGCGCGAGCGATCCAGCGAGCTGCGATATTCCGAGCCGTCAAAGCCGTATTTGATCGCCTCTACCCGCGCCGCGCTCAACGCAAACGTGGCGCAGCCGATGATGATTCCGATCAGGATGCCGGGCACGAAGCCCCAAGCCACGATGATGACGACGATCGCAAGCAGCGAGACATACTCGGTCTTCGACAGCCGCTTGCGCGACTCGATCATCCATTTGTGCAGCTGGTCGGCGCCGAGATAGATCAACAGCCCGCCGAGCACGAATTTCGGCATGTAGCCGAGCAGCTGCGGCGCCACGGCCAGCATCAAGAGCGAGATCGCCGCGACCGTCAGCCCGGACAGCCGGCCGCGGCCGCCGCTGGAGAAATTCAGGATCGAGCGGCTGACCGAGATGCAGCCGGCATAGCCGGCCAGCGCGCCGGTCAGGATGTTGGCGAAGCCGGTGATGTTGAGCTCGCGCTCCAGATTGGCCTCGCGATGCACCGCGACTTCGATTCCGGTGGTGTTGAACAGCGTGCTCGCCGCGGTGACGAAGATGACCGCGATCATGTTGCCGAGCAGGTCCGGCACCGCCGACCACGGATATTGCGCAAGCTCGGCTGCGTGCCACGGCAGCATGAAGGTCGATGCCGGCGGCGGCTCGAAGGTCCAGCCGGTCAGGTGCGCTTCCTCGGGCGTGAGACCGATGATCCAGAAGGTGAGATGCGCCACGATCACGCCGCCGACCAGGATGATCGGCAGGCCGAACGGGGTGCGCGAGCGGTGCCAGGTCAGATACAGCACCAGCGCCATGGCGCAGGCGGCGCTCAGCTCGGAGATCGTGATCATATTGGTGAAGTGGAACAGGGTGCTCAGCTGCACGGGATAACCCGTGATCACCCTGATTGCGCCGAGCACGATCAATAGGCCGGTCGCCCCGAGGAACCCGCCGACCACGGGATATGGCACGTAGCGGATGGCGCGGCCGAACCGCGTCAGGCCGAGGCAGCACAGCACGATGCCGGTGACGATGGTCGCGAGCCCCAGCGTGATCAGCACCGGCGCAAGCAGCGGCGCCGTCGGATTGACGGCAGTGATGCGCTCGACCAGCGAGGCCATCAAAATTCCCGTCACCGCCGCGGTGGAGGTGTCGGGTCCTGCGACCGCGAACGGCAGCGAGCTGCCGAGCGCGATCAGGGTCGCGAGCACCGCCGAGGAGATGAAGGTCGCCGCGACGCCGTATGACAGATAGGGCGACAATGGGCCGGCGAAGATCAGCAGCGCATAGGACAGGCCGAAGGTGATGCCGAGCACGCTGGCCGCACCGCCGCCGAGAATGTCATGCATGGCCCGCCGCGCCCGCGAGCCGAAATAAAGCGACCGACTAATCACGTTGAAAAAATGTCCTAAACTTTCGCCGCCAGTCGTAGACGAGCCCAGCGCAGGACCACAACAGGATTTTTGTGACAAGCGGTTCTCAACGCGTGCATTTTTCGCCGCTCCCGCTCCCGCTCCCGCTTGCGCGGGCGCCGGTACGCCGCGAGGCCCGTTCAATCGGGCATCACAGGTGTCTAACCGAGGCCATCCATGAACGCGCGCAACCGCGGCGCCCACTTGTGCGCGTCGCGGCCCGATGCCGAGTGGCCGTAGTCGCTGTCGAGCAGGAAGTAATCGGCGTCGACGCCGGCGCCCTTCAGCGCCGGCATCACCTGCTGCGCGAGCTCCGGCGGAAACAGTCGGTCGGTCCGCGACAGCACGTAGAGCAGCTTGGCCTTGATCTGTCCGAACTGCGCCGTCACGTCGAAGCCGCGCAGCGCCTTGGCGAGCGTCAGCAGCGAATTGGCGTCGAACCCTCTCGCCCATTCCGTCGCCTCGGCGCGGATCGCGGCCTCGATGTCGCCGGGATCGCTCAGCGTATCGCGCAGCCGCGTCTCGATGCCGTAGGTCTTCAAGGTTGCGGTACGGATCTGGATCATGCTTTCGAGCATGCCGCCGTGATCGTAATAATCGCCGCCGTTCCAGTTCGGATCCTGCGACAGCGTTGCCATTAAGCGTGCAACGTTGCCTTCGGCGCGCTCGCGCGGCACCAGCGGTGCAGTGACGACAGCGGCGATGCCGCGCATGGCGTCGGGATAGTTCACCGCCCATTGCAGCGCCTGGAATCCGCCGTAGGACGGGCCGACGATCGCGACCAGCTTCCCGATGCCGAGATCATCGAGCAGGGCGCGCTGGGTGGCGACGATGTCGCTGACGGTGATATCAGGAAAGCGTGATCCATAACGCCGGCCCGTCCGCGGATCGATGCTCGCCGCGTTGGTCGAGCCGTAGGACGAGCCCAGCATGTTCGGGCAGATCGCGAAGTAGCGGTTGGTGTCGACGGCCTTGCCGGGGCCGACGATCTCGCACCAGCTGCCTTCGCCGGTCGATCCGCCGGGATCGATCATCTGCGGCCCGCTGGTGTTGCCGTGGGTGACCAGCACGACATTGTCACGGTTCGGCGCCAGCGTACCGACGGTGCGGTACGCGATCGTGACTTCCGGCAGCACGCTGCCGTTCTGCAAGCGGACATCCGACGTGGTGAAGGTCTTCAGCTCGGTTGCGATCGATTGTTCGGTCATTGTCTTGCTTTCGGAATGGCTGCGACAGCTCAGCACGTCGCCGGCAGGAACGCAAAGGCGGGCGCTTTGCGACTAACCGTGCCCGCCCTCATTGCCGAAGGTGCCGTGACGGCCGACGCCCGAGGCAAAGCGGGTCGCACCCGCCAGCGTTTCGCCCGAGGCGATCACCTCAAGGCCGCCGCGCATCTCGTTCCGGATGGCCTCTTCCTCGTCGAGGTCCCACTGCCGCAGCGCCGACAGGCGGTCGGCACGCATGCAGTTCTGCGGGAATTTCGCGATGTCCTTGGCGAGCGCGATGGCGTGCGCGCGCGTCTCGCCCTTCGGCACCAGCCGGTTGGCGAGGCCCATGCGATGCGCCTCTGGGCCTGTGACCGGGCGTCCGGTGAGGATCAGGTCGATCGCCTGCGAATGGCCGATCAGCCGCGGCAAGCGGATGGTGCCGAGGTCGATCAGCGGCACACCGAAGCGGCGGCAGAACACGCCGAAGGTGGCGTCCTCGGCGACCACGCGCATGTCGGCCCACAGCGCGAGCTCCATGCCGCCGGCGACCGCAAAGCCCTCGATCGCGGCGATCACGGGCTTCGAGAGCCGCAGCCGGCTCGGCCCCATCGGCGCGATCGTGTTGTGGCCGCCGACCTCGCGCTTCTTCTCGGGATCGCCCGTCGCCACCGCCTTCAGGTCGGCGCCCGCGCAGAAATAGCCGCCGGTGCCGGTGAACACCGCGACCGATGCGCTGGCATCGGCGTCGAACGCGAGGAACGCGTCATACAGTTTTCGCGCGGTGGCGCCGTCGACTGCGTTGCGGTTATGCGGACGGTTGATGGAGATGATGGTGATCGGACCATCGCGCTCGACGAGCACGGTATCGGCATCGGACATGGGGCGCTCCCTGGGCTGTTCTTTTGTTGTGCCGGGAGAGTGACATCAGTGGCGAGGTGCGCGCAATCCCGCGACGGAAAGTGCAATTCCGTCAGGCGGGCAAAGGGAGACGCGCGTCCTTCTCTCCCCGTCATCCCGCGCAAAGGCTTCGCCTTGTAGCTGGAGGTGCGAGCGGAGCGAGCCTCGAAGGATGCACGGCCACCAGCGGGGCCGTCGACCCTTCGAGACGGCCGCGTTGCGGCCTCCTCAGGGTGACGGTGATGGGTTGGAAGGACCTCGGCTAAATCTTCAGCTCGCTTCCGGTCACGCGGCGATACGCCTCGAGATACCGCTTGCTCGTCGCATCCACCACGCTGTCCGGCAGCGGCGGGGCCGGGGCGTCGCCGTTCCAGCGGCCGGCGCGGCGCTCGACGTCGAGATAGTCGCGCAGCGGCTGCTTGTCGAAGCTCGGCTGCGGCTGGCCGGGCTTGTAGGCATCGACCGCCCAGAAGCGCGACGAATCCGGCGTCATCACCTCGTCGATCAGGATGATGCGGCCGTCCTGGTCGCGCCCGAATTCGAATTTCGTGTCCGCGATGATGATGCCGCGGGCGCGGCTGGTCTGCTCGCCATAGCCATAGACATCGCGCGCCATCTTCTCGAGCGTCGCGGCGACGTCGGGACCGACGATCTCGCGCACCCGCGCGACGGTGATGTTCTCGTCATGGCCGGCCTCGGCCTTGGTCGCCGGGCTGAAGATCGCGGGCTCGAGCTTCTGGCTCTCCACCAGGCCCGCCGCGAGCTTCTCGCCGGCAAGGGTGCCTTCGGCCGCGTATTCCTTCCAGGCGGAGCCGGAGATGTAGCCGCGGATCACGCATTCGATCGGAAACACCGTGGTCCGCTTGCACAGCATCGCGCGGCCGATGATGTCGGCGCGATGGTTCTTCAGCTCGGGCACCGCGCGGATGATCTCGTCGGCATCGGCGCTGATCATGTGGTGCGGCACGGTGCCTTCGAGCTGCCGGAACCACCAGGCGCTGATCTGGGTCAGCACCGCGCCCTTCATCGGAATGGTCTCCGCCATCACCACGTCGAATGCCGAGATGCGGTCGGTGGTGAGCAGCAGCACGCGATCGTCGCCGACGGCGTAGATATCGCGCACCTTGCCGCGGCCGATCCGGGGCAGGGGCAAATCGCTGGATAGCATCGCGGTCATGGCGTGGGTCTTTCTGGCTGGCTTCTCAAAGACGTACGCCCGCACACGAGGCGTGCGGGCGTACAGATTATTACAGGAATTAGCTCACTCCGGCAGCGGAATGAACTCGTGTTCGTGGGGAACCTGGGCGAAACGCCCGGTTTTCCAGTCCTGCTTGGCCTGCTCGATCCGCTCCTTCGAGGAGGAGACGAAATTCCACCAGATGTGGCGCGGCCCTTCCAGGGCGTCGCCGCCCAGGAACATCATCCGGGTCGGCCGCAGCGTCTTCACGGTGATGCGGTCGCCGGGCCGGAAGATCAGGAGCCGCGGCCCCTCATGGCGATCGCCCGCGATCTCGACCTCGCCGTCGACGAGATAGATCGCGCGCTCCTCGTGGTCGGGGTCCAGCGGAACCGAGGTGCCGGCCTGCGCGGTGACCTCGGTATAGAACCAGGGCGAGACCATGCTGACCGGCGAGGAGATGCCGAACGCCGAGCCCGCGATCACCCGCGCGGTGAAATCGCGCTCGGAGATCATCGGCAAATCGCCCGCGCCGTAGTGCTGGAACGAGGGCGCGATCTCCTCCTTGCCGGCAGGCAGCGCGATCCAGCTTTGCAGGCCCAGCATCTTCTGGCCGTCGCGGCGCTGCACGTCGGGGGTGCGCTCGGAATGCGCGATGCCGCGGCCCGCGGTCATCAGGTTCATCGCGCCGGGCTGGATCTCCTGGATGTTGCCCTCGCTGTCGCGGTGCATGATGCTGCCGTCGAACAGATAGGTGACGGTGGCAAGGCCGATATGCGGATGTGGCCGCACGTCCATGCCCTTGCCGGCGAGGTACTGCACCGGGCCGAAATGGTCGAAGAAGATGAACGGCCCGACCATCTGCCGCTTGCCGTGCGGCAGCGCGCGGCGCACCGCGAAGCCGTCGCCGAGATCGCGCGTGCGCGGCACGATGATCAGATCCAGCGCGTCGCAGGTCTTGGCGTCGCCGAGTTCGGGATCGGTCGAGGGCTGCCAGCTCATGGAAAGTCTCCTTCTCTTTTGACGCGATCGTACTCTCTATCCGTCGTCCCGGCCAAGCCAACGGGTCGGCGCGACGCGCCACCCGATGACAGGCTCCGCGCGAGCCGGGACCCATAACCACAAATGCTTATGTTACGAAGGCTGGGGACCCAGCCCTGCGTACCAGACGATAACGGTGGTTATGGGTCCCTGCTTTCGCAGGGACGACGATATGCTTTTGGCGCGTGCGCACGCGTGATAACAGAGCAATCTTGGAAACCGGAGCTGCCGATGGTTTCTCTGATCAGGCCCGGCGCAAAACTGTTGCAGGTCGATGGTCCCGTGATCGAGACCGCGCGCCTCATCCTGCGGCCGTGGCGCGCGTCCGATATCGCCGAGAATACGCGGATGCTGTCCGATCCCGAAACGGCGCGCTTCATCACGCCGGATCATCAGCCCATCACCTCGGAGCTGAAGGGCTGGCGCAACGCCGCCGTCATCTCCGGCCATTGGGCGCTGTATGGCTTCGGCATGTTCGCGGTCGAGGAGAAATCCTCCACCCGCTATATCGGCCGCGTCGGCCCGTATTGTCCGCCTGAGTGGCCGGGCTTCGAGGTCGGCTGGGGCATCGCCAGGGAGTGCCGCGGCAAGGGCTACGCGGTGGAGGCGGCGCGCGCCGCGATCGACTGGGTGTTCGCCACTTTCACCCTCGACCGCATCATCCACTGCATCGATCCGGCTAATGTGGCGTCGCAGGCCGTGGCGCGGCGGCTCGGGGCTGACAATGAGGGCCCGGGCAAGCTCGAGGGCGAGATCGTCGATATCTGGGTCACGACGCGCGAGCGCTGGCGCCGCGATCCGGCTTGAAAAACGCCGCCTGAGCGACGATTGTTCGGCGGACCCGGAGATCCTTTCGACCGATGACATTGGCCGCAACCGAACTCTGCCTGCGCGCCGCCGCCGTGACGCTGCTGCTGGTGCTTGCGGCCTCGATGTTTGCGGATTTCCGCAAGGTGCTGGCGGGGCGGCTCGTGATCGCCTTCGCGCTCGGCGCGGCCGCGCACGCTGTGACCGCGTCGATTGGCGCCGGGCCGCCGATCTCGATCTGGCACGCGCCGCTGATCGCGCTTGCGACCGGCGACATCGTGGTGTTCTGGCTGTTCACCCGCGCGCTGTTCGATGACGCCTTCGCCTTGCGCTGGTGGCACGGTCTGATCTGGATCGCGGTGGTCGCGTTCAGCTTCGTCAATTGCATGTGGATCGCGCCCGGCGGCCACGCGCAGGCGGCGATTACCACGGTCAATCTGCTGGTGCTGGTCTTCATCGCGCTTGCCGTGGCGCAGACCATCGGATCATGGTCGGCGGATCTGGTCGAGCGCCGCCGCCGTGTCCGTGTCTTCATCGTCGTGGCCTCTGCGCTGTACGGCGGCATGAACGCGCTGCTGCAGATCGCGTATGCCGGCAGCCGTATGACCGTGGAGTGGGCCAATTTGCTCAACATGGCCGTGCTCGCCGCCATAGTCGCTGGTATCACCTGGTCGATGATGCGTATCGACGGCGCCGATCTGTTCGCCGCGCCGGTCGAGCCCGTCATTGTCAATGCGCAGCCGGCCGCGATGGAAGAGGCCGCCGACCAGAAACTGGTCAATGCCCTGATGCGCCTGATGGCGGACGAGCGGATCTATCGCCAGGACAACGTCACCATCGGCACCTTGGCGACCCGGCTGAAGATTCCCGAATACCGGCTGCGGCGCCTGATCAACCAGCGGCTCGGCTACCGCAATTTCAACGTCTTCCTCAACAACCACCGTATCGAGGAAGCCAAGGCCGCGCTCGCCGATCCCGCCCAGGCCGAAGTCCCCGTCATCACCATCGCGATGGATGCCGGCTTCCAGTCCCTCGGCCCCTTCAACCGCGCCTTCAAGGCGACCACCGGCGTCACCCCGACGGAGTACCGGAAGCTGAAGGCGAGCGCGGCGTAAGGCACCGCTGATATGAAGGACGCACCGGCGGCAGGTCCTCCCTTAGGGGCCCGCGAGGGGTGCCTGCACGATTTCGGAATATTGGAAATATATTCCTGAGTTGCCCGATGTGTCAAGTTTGCCCTGTCGAACACCGGCAGCCGCCAGGTCCTTTGCATGGGGTTGTTTTCGATATTTTGGCGAGCACGCCTGCGGCGGCAGGGCAGTGTCGATGCCGTTGCGCCTCAAACCTCATATGCGATTGTCCGACTTGATGTGCGTCCCTCACCAGGGGGAAAGGCAAGCAGGCCCAGCCGGCGTTGTAATCACTGCACAATTCCAAAATCGGCGAGCCTCATCTAACCTTCGACCAGCCCGATTTCCAAATCCGGCGAGCCCTTTCGCCTCCGCTCCTGCTTCCTCCCGCCAACGCACTCTTGCATGCCCGGAGGACACAAGTGACCCGTCGAAAGCTCATTCTCATCCTCGCTGCCACGTCAGCCCTCGGCGCGCTGGGCTGGTCCGCCGCCCGCGCCCGGGACGTGCCGAAGGTGGCAACCGGATTTGTCGCCAACATCCTCTGCTCCGAAACCTTCGTCAGCGGCCTCGATCCGAGGCGCGATTTCACCGAGACCACCGAGGCGATGCCGGGGGTGGGCCTGATCACCTGGGCGATGGACACCGAGGTCGACCTCGACCGCAGGGATGTCACGGTGACGCTGTTCGGCGTCGGGCGCAGCCATGCGGTCTATCGCGAGGGGCTCGGCTGCACGCTCGATCATGGCGCGGCGCCGGCCGACGTCCCGCTGCCGCCGATGCAGCCGCAGGCCGCGCTGCTGCCCGAGATCGCCGGCCCCGCCATCGTCGCGCCGCAGACGCCGCAACTCGCCGCCGCGCTCGATCGCGCCTTCGCCGAGCCGGCTGAGCCGCCGTTCCGGCGCACCCGCGCGGTCGTCGTGATGAAGGACGGCCGCATCGTCGCCGAGCGCTATGCCGACGGCATCGGTGTCGACACGCCGCTGCTCGGCTTCTCCGCCACCAAATCGGTGATCTCGGCCCTGATCGGAATCCTGGTGCGCGACGGCAAGCTTGGGATTGATAAACCGGCGCCGGTCGTGGCCTGGCAGGATCGGAACGATCCGAGGCACGCGATCACGGTCGATCAGCTGTTGCGTCACACCGCGGGAATTGCGCTCGGCAGCTCGCTGCAAGCCTCGCTGATGTCCGCGCTCGAGCCGGTCAACCGGATGAAGTTCATGGAATCCGACATGGCCGCCTACGCCGAGAGCATTCCGCTCGAGACCGCGCCGGGCCAGGTGTGGAATTATCACGACGGCAATTTTCTTATCCTCTCGCATCTGATCCGCAATGCCGCCGGCGGCCGTGCCGCCGACGTGGTCCGCTTTGCGCACCGCGAATTGTTCGATCCGCTCGGTATGCACCATGTCGTGATGCAGTTCGACGCGGCGGGCACGCCGGAAGGATCGAGCGAGATGCTCGCGAGCGCGCGCGACTGGGCGCGGTTCGGCCAGCTCTACCTCAATGACGGCGTCGCCGGCGGCAAACGCATCCTGCCCGAAGGCTGGGTGAAATACTCGGCGTCGCCGACGCCGAACGCCTGGGTCGGTATCGGCGCGGGCTTCTGGACCAATCTCGGCGACAGCTTTGGCGCCAAATACCGCGTCGAGCACGGCATGCCGCGCGACGCCTTCTTCGCCAAGGGCACGATCGGGCAATATGTCGTGATCGTGCCGTCGCAGCGGCTCGTCATCGTGCGGCTCGGCCGCTCGCCGAATGTGCCGCCCGCGGCGGACGGCGTGTTCGATCTGGTTCGCGATGTGATGACGGCGACCGCCACAAGCGCACGGCTCGCGGGCGGCAGTTGACCGGCACGTCACACAATACCCGCGCGATCGTGAATTGAATCTCCGGCCGAGGAATTTTCTGATGTCGTGGCGCATCTCGCAGGAGGTGCGCCACCGTTTCTTGAAACGCGCGTCAGCAGGAGACCATCATGCCGAAAGCCTACTGGATCGTGCACGTCACGGTTCACGACGAAGCCCGCTATCCCGAATATCTCGCCGCGGCGATGCCGGTGTTTGAGAAATACGGCGCCAACTTCATCGTGCGCAATGGCCCGTATGAGGTGATGGAAGGCGCGACGCGCCAACGCAACTTCGTCATCGAGTTCAAGGATCGCGCCACCGCGATGGAATGCTACACCTGCCCCGACTATCAAGCCGCGAAAGCGATCCGGCAGAAATATTCGGACGGGGATTTCGTGATTATTGATGGGGCGGAGTAGGCTCCCGAGGACCATCCCCATCGTCGTCCTGGCGAAAGCCAGGACCCATTACCCCAAATCTCAATTGTTGCGGGACGCTGGGGCCGCAGCTCACGTTCACAACGCAACCCTGTGGTTATGGGTCCCTGCTTTCGCAGGGACGACGGCTGTGGGTGATGTGCGCAGCCTGCGCAGCAACGATAGATCCCTCTACTGCCGTCCCAGCTGCGTCGCCTTTTCCACGCGGTCAAACCGTTCCAGCGTCAGGATCGCGTCGGCGAGCTGGTCGGCGCGCTTGTCGAGCACCGGGCGGGCCAGCGTCAGGAACTTCTGCTGCATCGCCTGCGCGTCGGGAAACGAGGTCGGCTCGCCGGATGGATCGGCATAGAGGCGCTCATGCACGCCGTCATCGGTCGTGATCGAGACGCGGGCGCCGAACGGATGGGTGCGGCCGACCTCGAGCCGGTCGTCCTGCACCACGTCGAACTTGTCGGCGAGCGCGTCGATCGCCTTGTCGCCCAGCCGGTCGTAATCGTCCCAGCCGAAATGGCCCTGGTCGAGCGCGATCGCGCCGGTGAAGAACATCGAGAACTGGCCGCCGACCACCGAGGTCGGATGGCGCTTGGTGGCGGCATCTCCGGTCAGCGTGATGCCGTTGCGGTGCAGGCCGATCTCGACCCTTTTGATCTGGTCCGGGGTCAGATTGTGCTCGCGCCGCATCGCGATCAGTGCGTCGATCGCGGCATGGGTGTAGCGGCAGCTCGGATACGGCTTCACGCCGATCTTCAGCGTCTCGTAAGTGTGGCCCAAGTCCGCCACCGCCTTGTCCGGATGCGCGTCATCGGTATAGCCGACCAGCAGGCCATGCTTGCCCTCGACCGACTCGCTCGAACCGATGAAGTCGTTGCGCGCCAAGGTCGCTGCAATCACGCCGTTCATCGCGGCGGCGCCGACCTGGTAGCGCTTGTTCCAGGCGCCATTGACCAGGAATTGCAGCGAGCCGGCAGCCTGGCTGCCGGAGACGCCGAACGCGGAGATGATCTGCTCTTTCGACAGGCCGAACAGCTTGGCCGCGGCCGCGGCGGCGCCATAGGTGCCGGCGGTCGCGGTCGGGTGGAAGCCCTTGGCATAATGCGAGGTCGGGTCGAGCGCATTGCCGAGCCGGCAGCACACTTCATAGCCGGCGACGATCGCGGTCAGCACGTCGCGGCCGGAGGCGCCGACCATCTCGCCGACTGCGAACGCCGCTGGCACCACGGGTGCGCTCGGATGCAGCGAGGAATCGGCGTGGGTGTCGTCGAAGTCGAGCGAATGGCCGAGCGCGCCGTTGAGCAGCGCCGCCACGGCCGGCGTCCAGGTCTTGGAATCGCCGAACACGGTGGCCTCGCCCTTGCCGTCGAGCGCCAGCGCCTCCAGCATCTTCATCAGCGACGGGGTGGATTCCGCATCGCGGCGGGCGCGGATGGTGCTGCCCAGGAAATCCAGCGTCAAAACCTTGGCGCGCTCCAGCACCTCGGACGGAATGTCCTCGAATTTCAGGTCGGCGACATAGGCGGCGAGCGTTGCGGTTTCGTGGGCCATCGTGTTTCCTCAATTTTGCGGCGCAGGGTAGGCGGGCGGGTTTGGCCTTTCAAGCCACCTTGCCGCCGCGGGCAGCAGCCATGCTCGACGTGCTTTAACATAGGCGTTTCCATTGATTGCGGATCAGGGTGCATGAGGACCTTCGCAAAACGCATGTTCGACAAGCTCTGGACCCGCAAGACGCAGCTGGCGCTGGCGGTCCGGATCGCGTCCGCCGGCGTCGCGGCCTATACCGTCGCGCTGGCGCTCAACCTCATGCTACCGCTCTGGGCGGTGCTGACCTCGCTGATCGTGACCCAAATGAGCGTCGGCCGGTCATTGAAGGCGACCCGCGACTACATGCTCGGCACCATCGGCGGCGCCATCTATGGCGGCGCGATCGCGGTGCTGATCCCGCATTCCGGCGAGGGCAGCCTGCTGGCGCTGCTGGTGCTGGCGATCGTGCCGCTGGCCTTCATCGCCGCGCTCAATCCCAGCCTGAACTCGGCGACAGTGACGGCGGTGATCGTGCTGCTGCTGCCGACGATGCATCACTCCAACCCGCTGGATTCGGCGATCGACCGCGTGCTCGAGGTCACGGTCGGCGCGCTGACCGGCCTTGTGATCTCGTTCCTGGTGCTGCCGTCGCGCGCGGTCAGCCAGATCCGGGTCAATGCGTCGAAGCTGCTGGAATTGCTTTCGGCGGCGTTCGCCGAATTGCTCGCCGGCCTGACCCGCGGTCTCGACAACGACGCATTGCACCGGATCCAGGATGGCATCGGCACCGCGGTGACCAATCTGCACGCGACCGGCCTCGAGGCCGAGCGCGAGCGCTCGATGCATCTGTCGTCGGGACCGGACACCGGCCCGCTGCTGCGAACCATTCAGCGGCTGCGGCATGACGTCGTGATGATCGGGCGCGCCTGTGTCGTGCCGCTGCCGGCCGATATCCAGGCCAGGCTGGCGCGGCCGCTCGCCGAGGTCAGCAAGGCGATCGTCACCTACATGGTGGCGGTCGCGACCGCCCTGCGCGCCGGCAGCGGACCGGCCGATATGGCGCCGGTCGACGCGGCGCTGCATGCCTATAGCGAGGAGGTCGCCGCGGTTCGCAGGGATGGCCTGATCCGCGGCCTGCCGGTCGATGCCGCCGAACGCTTCTACGCGCTCGGCTTCTCGCTCGACCAGATGCGGCAGAACCTCAACGACCTCAAGCGCTGCCACGGCAATTGGTGCACCAACGGCGAGACTGCGGAGAAGATCGTCGCCGACGCACCGGAGAAGAGCGTGGCGTGATCTCCGGCTATGTCTTGCGGCGCGTCAGGCCCTTGCTCTCCATGCGCCAGATCAGGAGGTCGATGCGGTCCTGACCGAAGAACGGTTCGTTCTCGAAGACGAAGGTCGGCACGCCCCAATGGCCGGACGCGGCATGCGCGTCCTCATTGCCCTTGATGACCGCCTCATAGCGATCGGGATCGGCGGCGACGGCCGCATCCATTGCGGCGAGATCGAAGCCTGAGGCATCAGCCGCTTGCGCCAGATGATCGCCTTCGTTCCAGCCCTTCACCGAGCCATCCCACAGCACGCGGCTGATGGCCGAGGTGAATGCAAGCGATCGTCCCTCGAACTGGGCGGCGGCACCGAGCCGGGTCAGGCGATGGATGTAGGGCTGGTGCGCGGCGACGTCGAGCGTCGTCATGTCCTGCACAATCGGGTCCGGACGCGGAAAGCGGAACGGGATGTTCTCGTGCTCGGCGACGCGGCGGGAGTCGAGCACGACATAGCGGGCGAACTGCGGATTGGTCTTCTTGAAGAAGCCGGGCACGCGCACCGCCAGCGGATAGACCGGCCGCAGATTCACCTCGACGTCGTAGTCGGACACCATCCGCAACGTCTTCGGTAGCGCCAGATAGCTGTAGGGACTGCGAAACGAGAAGAACAGGTCGACCGCCAATGCCACGCGCTACTCTCCCACCTTGCGCAACATCGCCGGCACGATCAGCCGGTGGAACGGCATGATCACCGCGAGATAGGTGCGGCCGAGCCAGTTGTGGGTCAGCACCAGCGTGGTGGCGGTGATGTTGCGCGCAGCGCCGGTGCTGGTGACGTCGACCACCAGGCGGAAGTCGAGATGCTTGTCGTTGAAGCCGGCGACCAGCCGCTCGGGCGTCTCGCTGACCACGGGGAATAGTCCGATCATGTCGCGCCCCACGCCGTCGGCCGCGCCCGAGGTCTTCAGGCCGAGCGGCGTGACCAGAACGTTTCGCAAGGCAATCAGCCATTTGGCCCAGCGCGGCTGCTGGCCCAACATCGTCTCGGTGGCGTGCCGCGCATCGAGATCCGGTTGCGTGGTCGCGATCCGGAACGCGTCGATGAATTGCGCGCCGGTTAGCAGCGCGTCGGAATCCACGTTCGGCGTGACCTCGTCGACCCTCATCCAGCCAGTCTGCGTGCCAGCAGACGGAAACGCAAGACCAGGAGGGTCGCATAAACGGCAGTGCCGAGCGACAATCCGATCCAGACGCCGGGGGCATTGAACCCGGCCCAGAAGGCCAGCGCGGAGGCCGACGCGAAGCCGATCAGCCAATAGCTGATGACGGCGAACAGCAGCGGCACCTGGGTGTCGTTCATGCCGCGCAACGCGCCGGCGCTGGTGGTCTGCACGCCGTCGGCGATGAAGAAGGTCGCGCCGATCAGCAGCAGCGCCGCGGTGAGTTGCGCCGTGGCGTCGGAGGCCTCGCCGAGGAACAGCGCCGCGATCTCGAAGCGCGCCAGGATCACCGCGAGGGTCATGACGCTCATGAACACGCCGGAGAGCGCGATCGCGACAAAGCCGGCACGCTGCACTGCGTCGGTATCGCGGCGGCCGACGGCCTGGCCGACCCGCACGGTGGCCGCCATGCTGACGCCGAACGGCACCATGAACAAAATCGCCGCGATCTGCAGCGCGATCTGGTGCGCGGCCAGCGCCGTGGTGCTGATCAGCCCCATCAAGAGGCCGGCGGCACCGAACAGGCCGTATTCCAGCAGGAAGGCGATCGAGATCGGCGCGCCGACGGCGACGAGCTTGCCCATCAGCGGCCAGTCGATGCGCCAGACGCGGCTGAACACATGATACTTGCGGAACGGACGGCGCCGCGCCGCGAACCACACGCCGGCGAGGAAGGTGCCGAGATTGACGATCGTGGTCGCGAGCCCGGCGCCGAACATGCCGAGCTCGGGCATGCCCCATTTTCCGTAGAGCAACAAATAGACCATCAGTGCGTTGGCCGGGATCGCCGCCAGCGTGATCCACAGCACCGGCTCCGGCCGGTTCACCGCGCTCATGAAGCCGCGGAGCGCAATGAACCACAGCGCCGGCAGGATGCCCCAGGCCAGCCCGAACAGATATTGCTGCGCCAGATGCGCGGTGGCCTGGGTCTGGCCGAGCGCGAGCAGGATGCGCTCGCCGTGGAACGGCAGTGCCATCAACGGCAGCACCATGAAGAAACCGGCCCACAGGCCGACGCGGAGCGCGCGCCGCATCACCCGCGGGTCGCGCGCGCCGAATGCCTGCGCGGCCAGCGGCGAGACCGCCGACATCATGCCCATGCCGATGGTGAAGCTGACGAAATATACGGTATGCGCCAGCGCCGCGGCGGCGACGTTCTCGCTGCCGAGCCGGCCGATGAAGGCGAGGTCGGTCGTCATCATCGCGATCTGCCCGAGCTGCGTCAGCGCAAGCGGCACCGCGAGCTTCAGCGTTTCCGCGAGCTCGGCTGAGAGCAGCTTGCGAGAGGGGACGACGGCCGCGCGCGCCGCGACCGGATCGATCTTGTCGATGCAGGTCATGACGGCACGTCTAGCACGGCAAACTGGCCAGAAGGATGGCCGAACTGCCGAAACGCGACGATCTCACGCAGAGATCATCGCGTCCCGAACTGTCGTTGGAGCATGGCCCGACCGGATAAGCGTTTCACGTTTTCCCGGATCACGACCGGGCTGGTATCCGCTTGATCTTGGCGCCGAGCGCGTTGAGGCGTTCGTCGATCCGCTCATAGCCGCGCTCGATCTGGTCGGCATTGTTGATGGTGGAGGTGCCGTTGGCGCAAACCGCGGCCAGCAGCATCGCCATACCGGCGCGGATGTCGGGCGAGTTCATCGGCGCGCCGCGCAGCCGGCTCGGGCCGGCCACGATTGCGCGGTGCGGATCGCACAGCACGATGCGGCCACCCATCGCGATCAGATTATCGACGAAGAACATTCGCGACTCGAACATCTTCTCGTGCATCAGGATGACGCCGTCGCACTGCGTCGCGGTGACGATCGCGATCGACATCAGATCGGCCGGGAAGGCCGGCCAGGGCTGATCCTCGAGCTTCGGCACGTGACCGCCGAAATCATCGTGGATCTTCATGGTCTGGTTCGACGGCACGACGAGGTCGTCGCCCTCGACGCCGCAGACGATGCCGAGTCGCTCAAAGCCCATCCGGATCGAACGCAGATGCTCGACGCCGGCGCGCGCGATGCGCAGCGGCGAGCGCGTCACCGCGGCGAGCCCGATCAGCGATCCGACCTCGATATGGTCGGGCTGGATCGCGAAACTCGTGCTGCCGAGCGTCGCCGGCCCGTGCACGATGATGGTGTTGGTGCCGACGCCTTCGATCTTGGCGCCGAGCGCGATCAGGAAGTTGGCGAGGTCCTGCACATGCGGCTCGGAGGCCGCGTTGCGCAGATAGGTGGTGCCGCGGGCGGCGACGGCGGCGACCAGCGCATTCTCCGTCGCGGTCACGCTGGGTTCGTCGAGGAACACGTCGGCGCCCTTCAGGCGCGAGGCGCGGAATTCGAGCCGGTGCGTCGCGGTGACGGTGGCGCCAAGCTGCTCGAAGGCCAGGAAGTGCGTGTCGAGCCGGCGGCGGCCGATCACGTCGCCGCCGGGCGGCGGCAGCGCGACCTCGCCGCAGCGGGCGAGCAGCGGTCCTGCCAGCAGGATCGAGGCGCGGATGCGTGCGCACAGCGCCGGATCGAGATCGGCGGCGCGGATTTCCTTGGCATGGATCTGCAACGTGTTGCGCTCGGTCCATTCGGCGCTTGCGCCGACCGAACGGCACAGCTCGACCAGCGTCTCGGTGTCGCGGATACGCGGCACGTTGGTCAGCGTGACCGGATGTTCGGTGAGCAGGGCAGCGGCGATGATCGGCAGCGCAGAGTTCTTGTTGCCCGACGGCTCGATGGTGCCCGAAAGGCGGCGGCCGCCTTCGACGATGTATTGGATCGGCGGCACGCGGAATGTCCCCTAACGCATTCAGACTTGGATTCAAGCTCGGCCACGCAAAATTCCGTAACGGAATCAATGGCTGGCCGGCACCGTAACACAATTCCCGGCGCAGCATCCACCCGAAAGGTAGCCGCGCGACGGTGTCGATCGTGATGTCACGGAGACGTCATTCCCGCCGAGCCATCGCTTCGGAGAGCGCAGCGCGGCCTGAGAGCGAACGAGCCCTCAGACGTCGACGGTCGCGCTGAGCGAGTTTTCCTGGATGAAGTCGCGGCGCGGCTCGACCACGTCGCCCATCAGCTTGGTGAAGATATCGTCGGCCTCGTCGACCTCCTTGACCTTCACCTGCAGCAGCGAGCGGGCCTCGGTATCCAGCGTGGTCTCCCAAAGCTGTTCCGGGTTCATCTCGCCGAGACCTTTGTAGCGTTGCAGCGAGATGCCCTTGCGCGCGGCGTCGGTCACGGCCTCGAACAGGTCGACCGGACCATGGATCATCTGCTCGGCATCCTTGCGCCGCAACTTGCCGGCCCGCACGTAGATCTCTTGCAGCTTGGTCGCGTATTCATCGAGCTTGCGTGCATCGGCCGAGCCGAGGAAGGCGTCGTCGATCACAGCCACTTCCTTGACGCCGCGCACGGTGCGCTCGAACTGGAAGCCATGGCCTTCCGTGAAGGTGCCGATCCAGCCGCGCTCGACCTCTTCGGCCACAGCATCCAGCCGCTTGGCGATGTATTCCGCCGCCGAGTTGGCGGTGGCGATCTCGCTGGTGATCCGCGGGCTCAGCACGCCCGCGATCGCGGCCTGCTCGATGACCGCGCGATTGTAGCGGCTGTGCAGGTTGCGCAGCACGGAGCGGATGACCCGCGCGTCCTCGACCAGCGACAGCAGATCGCGGCCCGAGCGGTCGTCGCCGGAGGCCGGCTTGAACACGCATTCGTCGAGCCCGGTCGAGATCAGATAATCCTCGAGCGCGCGCTCGTCCTTCAGGTACTGCTCGGACTTGCCGCGCGAGACCTTATAGAGCGGCGGCTGGGCGATATAGAGATAGCCGCCGTCGATGATCGAGCGCATCTGGCGATAGAAGAAGGTCAGGAGCAGCGTGCGGATGTGGGCGCCGTCGACGTCGGCGTCGGTCATCACGATGATCTTGTGATAGCGCAGCTTGTCGACCGAGAAATCGTCGCTGATGCCGGTGCCGAGCGCGGTGATCAGCGTGCCGATCTGCTCGGACGACAGCATCTTGTCCGGGCGCACGCGCTCGACATTGAGGATCTTGCCGCGCAGCGGCAGCACCGCCTGGAATTCGCGGTTGCGGCCCTGCTTGGCGCTGCCGCCTGCAGAGTCGCCCTCGACGATGAACAGTTCGGATTTCGCCGGATCCTTCTCCTGGCAGTCGGCGAGCTTGCCGGGCAGCGAGGAGACGCTGAGCGGGTTCTTGCGCGTCAGCTCGCGCGCTTTTCGCGCAGCTTCACGGGCAGCGGCGGCCTGGATCACCTTGCCGACGATTTCCTTGGCTTCCTTCGGATTTTCCTCGAACCAGGCCTGGAGCGCTTCGTTGAGAACGTTCTCGACCACCGGGCGGACTTCCGAGGACACCAGCTTGTCCTTGGTCTGCGACGAGAATTTCGGATCGGGCACCTTCACCGATAGCACCGCGGTGAGGCCTTCGCGGCAGTCGTCGCCGGTCAGCGCAATCTTTTCCTTCTTCGCGTTGGCTTCGGCATAGCCGTTGACCTGGCGCGTCAGTGCGCCGCGGAAGCCGGCCAGATGGGTGCCGCCGTCGCGCTGCGGGATGTTGTTGGTGAAGCACAGCACGTTCTCGTGGTAGCTGTCGTTCCACCACAGCGCCGCTTCGACGCCGATGCCGTTGGCTTCGGAGCGCACCATGATCGGCGTCGGCACGATCGCCTTCTTGTTGCGGTCGAGATATTTGACGAATTCCTCGACGCCGCCCGAATAGTGCATCTCCTCGCGCTTCTCGACCGCGTGGCGCATGTCTGACAGCGCGATGTTGACGCCGGAATTGAGGAAGGCGAGCTCGCGCAGCCGGTGCTCGAGCGTCGCGAAATCATACTCGATGTTCTTGAAGGTCTCGGTCGAGGCGAGGAAGGTGACCTCGGTGCCGCGCTTGCCCGGGGCATCGCCGACCACCTTGAGCGGCGCCACGGCGTCGCCGTGCGCGAATTCGATGTAGTGCTCCTTGTCGTCGCGCCAGATTCGCAAGCTCAGCTTGCTGGACAGCGCGTTGACGACGGAGACGCCGACGCCGTGCAGGCCGCCGGAAACCTTGTAGGAGTTCTGGTCGAACTTTCCGCCGGCGTGCAGCTGGGTCATGATGACCTCGGCCGCCGACACGCCTTCTTCCTTGTGGATGTCGACCGGAATGCCGCGTCCGTCGTCGTACACGGTGACGGAATTGTCGGCATTGAGGGTAACCAGGACGCGGCTCGCATGCCCCGCCAGCGCCTCGTCGATCGCGTTATCGACGACCTCGTAGACCATGTGGTGCAGGCCGGACCCGTCGTCGGTATCGCCGATATACATGCCCGGCCGCTTGCGCACGGCATCGAGGCCCTTCAGCACCCGGATCGATCCCGCGTCATATTCGCCCGAAACGGGATGCTCAGATTCGGCAGGGGTCTGCCGGGCAGGTTCTGTCATGTGAGGCCTTCGAGGATGTCCCGAATCAGCTGCGCAATATGAGGCGCTGATTCCGCTATTTGTGCCACGAAAGAGGAGTTGCGCCTAGCGCAAAGTCTCTGTCTGCAAACTGTTGAATAGATGGGATTTTTTAGGCCTTTTTCAAGGTCTTCAGAGGCCGATTCCGGAGGTGTCGAAAAGCTCGATTCGGAGGTGGATTCGAGGCCGTTTTGGCACCTGCTCCGCGGCCTCAGCCGCGCCGTGTGGCACGGCCGGATTCGACGTCGAAAATCTCCCCTCGCGGACCGATGTCGGCGAAGGCGGCAGGGTCGGCGCCGGTCATCCAGACCTGCGCACCGAGCTTGGCGAGCTCCTCGAACAGCGCCTTGCGCCTATTGGGATCGAGATGCGCGACGACCTCGTCGAGCAGCAGCAGCGGCGCGATGCCGGTCATCTCCGCAACCATGGTGGCGTGCGCCAGCACCAGCCCGATCAACAGCGCCTTCTGCTCGCCGGTCGAGGCGTCGCGTGCCGGCATGTTCTTCGGCGCGTAGACCACCTGCAGGTCGGTCAGATGCGGCCCGTCGAGCGTGCGGCCGGCGGCGGCGTCGCGGGGGCGGCCGGCGCGCAGGATCTCGCGGTAGCGATCTTCCACGGCCGTGGCGGGTTCCTGGAGCAGCGCATTCTCCATCCAGCCGTCCAGCATGATCTCGGCGGACGGGAACGCCGACGCCGCGCCGCGCTCGCGCAGCATCATTGCGAGCCTGGCGGCGGTCTGGCCGCGCGATGCGGCGACCGCGACCGCGAGCTCCGCGGTCTCGCGCTCGATCGCATCACACCAATGGTCGTCATAGTTGCGCACCTCGAGCAGCCGGTTGCGCGAACGCAGCGAGCGCTCCAGGGCCGAGACCCGGCTGGAATGCCCGGGATCGATTGCCAGCACCAGGCGGTCGAAGAAGCGCCGCCGTTCCGACGCGGCCCCCATGAACAGGCCGTCCATCGCGGGCGTCAGCCACACGATGCGCAGATGGTCGCCGAAGGCGGTCGCGGAACCCACCGGCTCGCGATCGATGCGGCAACGCCGCGTGCCGCCCGCCTCGCCGGTCGGCGCGTCGATGCCGGTGCCGAGCGTGGCAAGGCCCAGCGCGCCCTCGACCTCGGCCGAGACCGCCCAGGAGCCGTCGCCCTGATTGTCGGCGATGTCCTCCAGCGTCGCGCGGCGCAGGCCGCGGCCCGGCGACAGAAACGAGACCGCTTCCATGCAATTGGTCTTGCCGGCGCCGTTCGGCCCGACCAGCACCACCATGTCGCCCGCGACCTGCAGCGTCGCCGTCCGGTAATTGCGGAAATGCGTCAGCGACAGGCGATGAATGCGGGACGGGGTCATATGTACTCTGTCATTGCCGGGCTTGACCCGGCAATCCATCGTCCGCATCAGCGGACAATTTCATCATATAGGTCGCGCCAGTCGGGATTTCCGGTAACGATCAGATCAATCTTCCACTCACGAGACCAGTGCTTGATATTCTTTTCGCGCTGAAGTGCGGCAGCGATGGTCTCGTGCGCCTCAAAATAGACGAGCGTCTTGATGCCGTACTTCTTGGTAAAGCCCTCTGCCAGACCTTCGCGATGCTCGTAGATGCGCCGGATCAGATTATTGGTCACGCCGACGTAAAGGGTTCCACCGGGCTTGCTGGCGAGGATGTATACCCAAAAGGTCATCTTATTGGATGGATGGCCGGGTCAAGCCCGGCCATGACGAGGGCAAACGTGGGCCCCGCATGCATCACACCCGCATCGGCATCAGCACGTAGAGCGCGCCCTTGCTGTCCTTGTCCTGCACCAGGGTCGGCGAGCCGGGATCGGCGAGCTTCAGCACCGCGACCTCGCCCTCGATCTGGGCGGCGATGTCGAGCAGATAGCGCGAGTTGAAGCCGATATCGAGCGCATCGGAGGCGTACTCGACCTCGATCTCTTCGGTGGCGCTGCCGGAATCCGGGTTGGTGACCGAGAGCACCAGCTTGCCCGCGGACAGCGCGAGCTTCACCGCGCGGCCGCGCTCGCTGGAAATGGTCGAGACGCGGTCGACGGCGGCCTCGAAATCCTTCTTGTCGACCACCAGTTCCTTGTCGTTGTTCTGCGGAATGACGCGGCCATAGTCCGGGAAGGTGCCGTCGATCAGCTTCGAGGTCAGCACCACATTGCCGAGCGTGAAGCGGATCTTGCCGTCCGACAGCTCGATCGAAATCTCGGCATCGTCGCCCTCGATCAGCCGCTGCACTTCGCCGACCGTCTTGCGCGGCACGATCACGCCGGGCATGCCGGTCGCGCCCTTCGGCAGTGCGAGGTCGATCTGGGCCAGGCGGTGGCCGTCGGTCGCAACGCCGCGCAGGGTCGCCGCCTTGGCGCTGCCGGCCGCGTGCAGGTAGATGCCGTTGAGGTAGTAACGGGTTTCCTCGGTCGAGATCGCAAACTGCGTGCGGTCGATCAGGCGCTTGATGTCGGACGCCGGCAGCGAGAACGAATGCGTCATGTCGCCGGCGGCAAGGCCGGGGAAATCGCTCTCGGGCAGCGTCTGCAGCGTGAAGCGCGAGCGGCCGGCGCGCACGGCGAGCACCGAGCGGTCGCCGTCGGCCTCGAGCACGATCTGCGAACCGTCGGGCAGCTTGCGGACGATGTCGTAGAACATGTGCGCGGGCACCGTGGTCGAGCCGGCGGTTCCGGTCTCGGCCGCCAAGGTCTCCGTCACCTCGAGATCGAGGTCGGTCGCCTTCAGCGACAATTTGGCGCCCTCGGCGCGGATCAACACGTTGCCGAGGATCGGGATGGTGTTGCGGCGCTCGACCACGCGGTGAACGTGACCCAGCGATTTCAGGAGTTGCGCGCGCTCGACGGTGACCTTCATTGCAATACCCGCCAGATCCCTCAGATGGAAAAGCCGGGCGGCCGTTCAGGGCAGCACCGCGGCATTGGAAACCCGAAAAGCCGGATCAATACCGGATTTGATCAAACCCACGGGGGGACCGCAAGGTGGCGCGGATGGGCGGCCGGTGCAAGGGACACGGGCCGGAAACGGGGACCGTTCCCCACGTTTTGGGTCGGAAAAAAGTTTAGCCCTCCCCTTTGGTTAAGGGGAGGGCCATGGAACGCGCAGACGCCTCCGCCTTATTCTTGGAGCTGACGCTTCAGCGATTCGACTTCCTCCGACAGCGTCGTGTCCTTGGCGACCAGTGCCTCAATCTTGCGCACGGCGTGCAGCACCGTGGTGTGGTCGCGGCCGCCGAACCTGCGGCCGATCTCCGGCAGCGAGCGCAGGGTCAGCGTCTTCGCCAGATACATCGCAACCTGGCGCGGGCGCACCACATTGGCGGTCCGGCGGGACGACAACAGGTCGGAGCGGCTGACATTGTACTGCCGGGCGACCACGCGCTGGATGTCCTCGATCTTGATCCGCTTCGGCTCCTGCGGGCGGATCAGGTCGCGCACCTCGCGCTCGGCCATCTCCAGCGTCACCGGCTGGTTGTTGAGCTTGGAGTGCGCCAGCAGGCGGTTGATCGCGCCTTCGAGGTCGCGGCCATTATGTGTGATGGTGCGCGCCAGATAGTCGAGCACCTCCTCCGGCACGTCGAACGTCGCATGGTGGGCGCGGGCCGCGGCAACGCGCGACTTCAGGATGCCGAGCCGCAGTTCCTCGCCGAGCGAGCCCATTTCGACCACGAGGCCGCCGGCGAGCCGCGAGCGCACGCGGTCATCGAGGCTTTCCAGATCCGACGGCGGACGGTCGGCCGCGATCACGACCTGGCGGCCGGCATCGATCAGCGCGTTCAGCGTGTGGCAGAACTCGGCCTGCGTCGACTTGCCCTGCAGGAACTGCAGATCGTCGATCACGAGCACGTCGATGCCGCGCAGCGCTTCCTTGAACGCCAGCGCGGTCTGCGTCTTCAGCGCCGCGACGAAGCCGTACATGAACTTCTCGGCGGTGAGATACAACACCTTGCGCTCGGCGCCGGAATTGCCGGCCCAGGTCACTGCCTGCAGCAGGTGCGTCTTGCCGAGGCCGACGCCGGCATGGATGTAGAGCGGGTTGAACATCACGGGATCGCCGCGGCGGCCTTCCGCGACCTGGCGCGCCGCCGCGTGGGCCAGCGTGTTGGAACGGCCGACGACGAAGCTTGCAAAGGTCAGGCGCGGATCGAGCGGCGAACCACCGAGGGCGTCATGGCCTGCTGACACCGGCGCGGTTGCAAACGAGCGCAGCTCGGGCGCGGGACGACCATCGTGGCGCTCGACGCGGCGCACTTCGACCGGGGCCGCCGCTTCCTTCACCGGTGCCATCGCGCGGATCGCGGAGCGCACGGTGAGATCGATCTTGTGTACCTCGGGCATCTCGGCCTGCCAGCAGGAGAGCACGCGGTCGGCATAATGCGCCTGGATCCAGCTCTTCAGGAACCGGGTCGGAACCGACAGGTGCACGCTCTCATCATGCACGCTCTCCAGATCCATCCGTGCGAACCAGCTCGTGTAAACGTCCTCGCCGACACTCGTCCGCAAACGTCCCTTCACCCGCGACCAGCGATCCTGTTCCGTGTTCGTCATTGCCTTCGTACTTTTCCAAAACTGAGAGATGATGATTGCGAAAGCGCCGCGCAGACTTCCTGCCACGGCGCGACCTCCAGCGGGCGCGGTCTGCTCCGGACAAAGCTCTCCCGTGTAGCGGCCATGCGCCACGCGACAGATCAGCTGTTTGGAGAAGATGCGTCCCGCGAGGTCAGCGCGTACTCGACGGTCGCTGCGGGTGAGAGCTGACGTCCGAGGGGTTGATTACGGCACCACGGGAGATCTGCATTTCAATTGTCGCTGGTTCGACTGCAGTGATGATACCGTAAGGCATAAGTCCTCCCCCTCCCACCGCGACGTATCGCGGCAAGTTGTCAGCTTGCTGGTGTCTTCAAAATCGAACTGCCGCTACCGAACACCAAAATGTCCGGCGCTTCGCCGCCGCCGTGCCGTCGTCAACCCGTTCACTTGCTCCGCGTTCCCCGCTGCCCGATTCCGACTGACGCCCTGGTCTCTCTTGTTCGATGCCCCAAATTGCCGGGGACATCGCCGGAGATATTTTGACACAGGTCGTCCGTCCTCATATCGCTATGAGCCGTCAATCTAGCTTCGCTTGGAAAGCGTCGCTAACGCACACACCGCCGCCGATTTGTGCGTCCGCCCTTGGGTCTCAAACCGCGCTGATCTGGAGAGCCGTGGACGTCGCGAACAAGAAATAAATACACCAAGCGCATTTTCTGACAATCCGTGGATTCGACGGGGATCGAGACTCTTCGCGACTGTTGCGGCGTTGCCGATGCTGAGTTGCGAAAGCAAGTTTTTGAATCACCGCACAGATTCGCGCGCGTCACAAACGACGGTGCAATACCAAAAATTTTTCATAGAAAATTTACATTTGGTCTCGCGCCGGTCATTTTTCCAATCGCTGAGCGGCGCTATGTGCATAAGTAATTCGCGAGACGTCATTTTTCTCGATTACTTTTGCAGGGTAACCCGCGTCGCAATTTTCGTCCCGACGCTGTGCGCTATTCCATCTATCCAGCTTAGTGCAGAACAATCTCTGGGCGAGTGCAGCGCGTTAAGCATATTAGCCGGTAGAACTACGGACGCGATGAAACATGACACGCCGTTCGTTGCTCGGCAACGCCGACTTGTTCTCGCGTTGTGAAACTTCCACGACAAAAGACGATGCAAAAATAAAAAGCCCGGCGCGAGCCGGGCTTCGTGACAAATGTGTTCTTCAGTCAGCTCGCGCGGCGAGCTGACTTACTTCGCGAGCTTGGCGATCCGCTGCGAGAGTCGCGACACCTTACGGCTCGCATTGTTCTTGTGAATGATGTTGCGCTGCGCTGCCTTCATCAGCTCGGGCTCGGCGCGGCTCATCGCCTTGAGTGCCGCTTCGCGGTCGCCGCTCTTGATCGCTTCCTCGACGGTGCGCACCGCGCCACGCATCTGCGTGCGGCGCGACTTGTTGACGATGGTGCGGCGGGCAATCTTGCGGGTCGCCTTCTTGGCGGAGGTGGTGTTGGCCATGGTTCTCTAACTGTCCTTCGGCGGTGATCGCTTGGTCGGGCTTGCGCGCACCGGCCGGTTCAAATCTCAACTCTGATGTATTGGGTGTCCTTGAGGCGGCCATGCAAAGAGCGCAAATTGCTGCCCCCGCATGCGGCACTGTCCAAAGAACAGCGGCGGCAGGATTGCGCCCGCCGCCATCGGCCGGTCTTATAGATGGCGCAGGCCATAGCGTCAACGCTTTCGGGACCGAAAAAAGGCCTGAAATCGGCCTCCAAGGGCCGGATAAGCCGCTGAAGAGGTTGAATTTCCGGGGGGCGCCCGGTAAGGCCTGACGACGCGTGGGGCGCGACAGGGAGTTTGGGTGACGCATGATCCGCGGCTTTTTCCGTCTGATCGGCCTTTTGCTGCTCGCTGGCAGCTTCATCTTCATGGTCTATGACGGGGCCCGCTACGTCGCCGACCAGAGCCTGCGGTTCACCCAGTTCGGCCAGTTCTGGAACGACATCCACCAGTCGAGCCAGCAGGCATTCCACGCCTGGGTGGATCGCTTCGCGCCCTGGCTCTGGAACGGTGTGATCCGGTTGCTTCTGGAGCAGCCGGTATTCGCGGTGCTCGGCATCGCCGGCATCCTGCTGATGATCCTGTTCCGGCCGCGCAAGCCGCTGATCGGCTACGCCCGCGACTGAGCTGGCCCGCGGCCCCGTAACGGGGCTGCCATCATTTGCGTAAGGACCTATATAGGTGACAGCCGGCCCGCAGGCCGCAGCCCGCGTCGGCCGATGTCCCGCCTGGAGGTATCCATGTTGTTCATGCGCAAGACCACCGCGTTGCCGAGCGCCGCCGAGGCGCTGCCGGGCCGCGCCACGCCGATCCCGACCGCGACCACCCATTTCGTCAACGGCAGCAAGTTGACGCCGCCTTATCCGCAAGGCCTCGAGCAGGCGGTGTTCGGGCTCGGCTGCTTCTGGGGCGCGGAGCGCAAGTTCTGGGAACTCGGCGACGGGATCTACACCACCGCGGTCGGCTATGCCGGCGGTCACACGCCGAACCCGACCTATGAGGAGGTGTGCTCGGGACGCACCGGCCACACCGAAGTGGTGCTGGTCGTGTTCGACCCGAAGAAGATCTCCTACGAGAAGCTCCTGAAGACGTTCTGGGAGAACCACAACCCGACGCAGGGCATGCGCCAGGGCAACGACATCGGCACGCAGTATCGCTCCGCGATCTACACCTTCAGCGACGCGCAGCGCAAAGCCGCAGACGAGTCGCAGGCGATGTACCAGAAGGCGCTCGCCGCCAAGGGCCTCGGCGCGATCACGACGGAAATCGCACCATCAGGCGAATTCTACTTCGCCGAAGATTATCACCAGCAGTACCTCGCCAAGAATCCGGCGGGCTATTGCGGGCTCGGCGGCACCGGCGTGTCCTGCCCGATCGGCGTCGGCGTTACCGCCGCCTGATCTCCGCGCAAGCGCTTCGCGTTTGTCGCGAGGGAAAACCGGTTCCCGCTTTTCCGGATCATGCCTTAAATCGCGAGGGGGGCCGGACTTTCCGGCTCCCCACCCGGACCGCGAAAACCCTTTATTAACCATAAGTGGTGCAAGACTGGGCCTGTCTCGCCGTTGAGGGATAGGTCCGGTGCCGGTTGCACGCGCGTTACGATTGCCGATCACTGCCGTTGTGGCTGCGCTCGCGCTGTCTGGCTGCATGAGCACGTCCGGTCCGGTTGCCGTCGGCCCGCAAGGTGTCGACGCCGTCACCTATGGCCCGGCTTACGCACCCGCTCCGGTTGCCGATGCAGGCGGCGGTGGTGCGATCAGCGCATTGCGTTCCGCCTTCGCCAGCGCTTCCCCTGGATATGGCTATGCCGCGCCGGTCCCCGCCCCGGTCGTTTACGCCGCCGCACCAGGTGGGCCCGCCGGTTACGACAATGGCTATCATCTCGGCCCGGGCGACAAGCTCCGCGTCGTGGTCTATGGCCAGGAAGGCCTGACCAACTCCTATGCGATCGACGCCGCGGGCGCGATCACCATGCCGCTGATCGGCTCGGTGCCGGCACGCGGCCGCACGCCGGCCGGGCTCGCCGGTGAAATCTCGGCGCGGCTGCGCAACGGCTTCATCCGCGAGCCTTCGGTGGCGGTCGAGATCGAATCCTACCGGCCGTTCTTCATCCTGGGCGAAGTCCAGGCTCCCGGCCAATATCCCTATGTGCCGAACATGACCGTCGAGAGCGCGGTCGCGATTGCCGGCGGCTTCTCGCCACGCGCCAAGCGCGACGGCGTGACGCTGACGCATACGGATGCGTCCGGCTCCGGCCGCTTCGTGGTGCCGCTTGGCACACCGATGAGCCCGGGCGATACGGTGTTCGTCGGCGAGCGCTGGTTCTGACCACCGCTCGTCATGCGCGGGCTTGACCCGCGCATCCATCCGACAAGACTCTTCCGAAGGCGGTAGATTGCCGGGTCAAGCCCGGCAATGTCGGCGCTACCTCTTCAAATGCTTCGCGAAAAATTCCATGCTGCGCGGCCAGGCGATCTCGGCGCTCGCCTTGTCGTAGCTTGCCCGCTCGTCGCAATGGAAGCCGTGCTGTGCGCCGGGATAGATGAAGACCTCGACCTCGGGCCGCTTCGACTTGATGGTCTCGACATCGCTCAGGGGAATGCCGGCATCCTTCTCGCCGAAATGCAGTTGCGTCGGCACCGCCGGCTTGTCGTCGGCGAAGCGGATGATGGCGCCGCCGTAATAGCCGATCGCGGCGGAGAGCCCGGAGAGCTTGGTGGCGGCGGCATAGGCGATGCTGCCGCCGAGGCAGAAACCGATGATGCCGACCGGCCCGACCGATTTCACCGCGTCGATCGCGGCCTGGCTGTCACGCAGCATCGCGGCAAAGTCCGGATTGGCGACGAACTTGCGTGCCTCGGCGACTTCATCGGGCGAGTAGCCGCTCTGGAAGTTCGGCGTGATGCGGTCGAAGATCGAGGGCGCAACCGCGACATAGCCTTCCTTCGCCAGCCGGTCGCACACCGAGCGGATGTGGTGATTGACGCCGAAGATCTCCTGGATCACGACGACAGCGCCCATCGTCGCGCCGGCAGGATCCGCACGATAGGCGTCGAGTTCAAATCCGTCCGAAGCCTTGAGCTTGATGTCTTGTCCCATGGTCCATCCTTGTCATGTTGGGGGTTGCATGAAGGTCTTGGCGAGGAAGCCTGTTGTTTGAGCATGATCTCCGCGCCAACGCTGCGCGTTCGTCGCGAGGGAAAACCGCTTTGCACTTTTCCGGATCATGCTCTAGCGCCACATCCAGTTCTCGCCCCAGTCGGCCTTCCAGCCGGTCAGCCGATGCCTGCGGAATTGCAGGAAGAGACGATCGTGGTGCGGGAATAGCCCGCTGCCGCCGAGGTCGCGGAAGGTCAGGAAGATCTCGTTGCCGGGCCGTCCGCTGACATAGGTGAAGGGCGTGCCGAGCGCGCGTTGCGCATCCACGACGCCCATGCCGAACACCAGCGGCGTGGTGTTCGACAGCGTCGCGGGAAAAGCCGATGGAGGTCCGCCGAACGGCGGCAGCCTTTCGGCGCTCGCTTCCGTCGCGGCCACGGTCAGCAACAAGGCGGCGGCGATCGTCTTCATGGCTTGATCCTCTATTGCGCCTTGCCCGCCTCGAGGCCGTCCAGGAACGGCAGCACGGCGGCGATGAAGGCCTGCGGCTGGTCGATGTTGACGGCATGGCCGGCGTGCGGGATCACCGCCTTTTGTGCGCCGGGAATCTTCGCCGCCATGTAGTCGGACGCCGCCAGGAACGGCGTGTCGTCGGCTCCGACCACAACCAATGCTGGCACATTGATCGCGGGCAGCGACTCGATCACCCGTGCGTCGCGCTGCGCCAGCATGCCGCGCGCGGCGAGGGCCAGCCCCTTGGCGTTGCGATGGGTGACCGACGCGCGCTCGGCGCTGAGCGACTTCAGCACCTCGAGCCCTTCGCGATCGAAGCGATCGCCGGTGTCGCGGGCGCGCTGGTTCCAGATCTCGCGGGCGTCGTCCTTCTTGAATCCCGGACCGGTGTCGATGATCAAGAGCGCGCGCACCCGCTCCGGATGGGCGCGATGGAAGGCAAGCGACATGTAGCCGCCGAGCGACAGGCCGCCGACGATCGCCTTGTCGGCGCCGGCGGCGTCGAGCAGGGCGGCGATGTCGCCGACCGTCAGGGCTTCGCTGTAGGCATCCGGATCGTCGGGATAGTCGGACTGGCCGTGCCCGCGCATGTCCCAGAGAATGAGCTTGTGTTGCTTCGACAGCGCCTCGATTTGGCCCTGCCACATCGCCGAGGTCGACGAATAGCCGTGGGTGAGAATCAGAGGCGGGCCGCTGCCGTGGATCTCATAGTAGATATCGACGCCGCTGCGGTTGAGCTTGGCCATTGACGGGCTCCTTCTGTTGTCGATGTCAGGTCCGGCAGCGCTACCGACCTTGGTAGGAGTGATCGATACGGCATCAGTACTGGCATTTCAAAAGCTTCATGCCGTTGCCGCATCGCACAACAAGCAGTTTCCGAAATTTATTCTTTTCGAGCAATTCCAAATTGGATTGCCACCAGCCGGGAACCGGATCATTGTTTCGGCAACTGTTCGCTTACCCGGTGGGCGGCAGCCATGACCCAAAAGTGAGTTGCCGCCGTAAGCGGCTTCCGACACCGGAAGGGGAGAGAGATGCCAAATCTCAATATCAACGGACGGAATATGTCCGTCGAGGCGGCCAGTGATACGCCGCTGCTTTGGGTCATCCGCGAGCAATTGCAGATGACGGGCACCAAATTCGGTTGCGGCGCCGGTCTCTGTGGCGCCTGCACGGTTCACCTCAACGGCGAAGCGGTGCGGTCCTGCCAGACCTCCGTCGCCGACGCCGTCGGCAAGAAGATCACCACCATCGAAGGCCTCTCCGCCAAGGGCGATCATCCCCTGCAGAAGGCCTGGGTCGCCGAGCAGGTGCCGCAATGCGGCTACTGCCAGTCCGGCCAGATCATGCAGGCAGCCGCGCTGCTGTCGAAGAACACCAACCCGACGAAGGAAGAAGTGGTCGCGCATATGGACGGCAATCTCTGCCGCTGCATGACCTATTCACGAATTCAGAAGGCGATCATGCGTGCTGCGTCCGACATGCGCACCGCATCGGCCACCGGATCCGAGCGGAGGGCCACATGAACAAGCACGTGAAGAATCTCGCTCCCGAGACGAGCGACCTCAGCCGCCGCTCCTTCCTGGTCGGCACCGCTGCAACCGGTCTCGTGCTCGGCTACGCCGCGTCGGGCATCGATCAGGCGCTCGCAGCGCCCGCGCCCGCCAATTTCGAGCCGAGCGTCTGGTATTCGATCGCGCCTGATGGTCTCGTCACCGTGACCTGCGGCAAGGCCGACATGGGCCAGCACGTCGCCTCGACCATGGCGCAGATCGTGGCCGAAGAGCTCGGCGCGAACTGGAAGGACATGCGGGTCCAGCTCGCCTCCAACGATCCGAAGTTCAACGATCCCGTGCTGGGCGCGCAGATCACCGGCGGCAGCTGGTCGACGATGATGAACTTCGACGCCATGAGCCGCGCCGGCGCGGCCGGCCGTATCGCGCTGAGCGAGGCGGCGGCGGCCTCCATGGGCGTGCCGGCCAGCGAGCTGGTGGTGCGCGCATCCACGATCAGCCATCCGAAGTCGAAGAAGTCGATGTCGTTCGCCGAAGTGGTGAAGAGCGGCAAGGCGACCAAGACGTTCACGGCTGACGATCTGAAGGCGATCAAGCTGAAGACGGCCGACCAGTACACCATGATCGGCGTCTCGGTGCCGCAGCTCGACATCCCGTTGAAGGTCAACGGCACGGCCAAATACGGCATCGACGTGATGCTGCCGGGCATGGTCTACGGCGCGCTGGTCACCCCGCCGGTGCGCTACGGCGCAACCGTGAAGTCGGTCGACGACTCCGCGGCCAAGAAGGTGCCGGGCTTCATCAAGGCCGTCACCCTGGACGACAAGACCACCACCACGACCGGTTGGGTCGTCGCGGTCGCCAACACCTACGCCAACGCCAAGAAGGCGGCGGCGGCGCTGAAGATCGCCTATGACGGCGGCCCGAACGCCAAACTGTCGAGCGAATCGCTGCTCACCGAAGCCAAGCGGCTTCAGGGACTGAGCGATTCCGGCCAGTTCTTCGTCAAGGACGGCGATCCGAATGCGGCGTTCGGCTCGGCGGCCAAGGTGCTGGAGGCAGAGTACACCACCAACATCAACATCCACGCGCCGATGGAGCCGATGAACGCCACCGCGGAGTTCAAGGGCGACATCCTGCACATCTATTCCGGCAACCAGTTTGCGACGCGCTCCGGCGCGATTGCGGCCGGCGCCGCCGGGATCGATCCGAAGTTCGTGGTGATGCACCAGATGTGGCTGGGCGGCGGCTTCGGCCGGCGTCTCGACGCCGACATGATGGTGCCCGCGGTGCAGGCGGCGAAAGCCACAGGCAAGCCGGTCAAGGTCATCTACACGCGCGAAAACGACATGACGATGGATTTCTCGCGTCCGCTGACCTACCAGAAAGTAAAGGCCGGCATGGACGGCGACGGCAAGATCGTCGCGTTGAGCCATGACGTGGTCTCGGCCTGGCCGACCGCGCGCTGGGGGATCCCTGATTTCCTCACGCCGTCGGTCGACAAGAAAGGCCCGCTCGATTCCTTCACCGTGAACGGCGCGGACTTCTTCTACACCGTGCCCAATCACTATGTGCGGGCGATCAAGAACGAGATGGCGCACAACGCCACCCCGTCGGGTCAGCTCCGTTCGGTGGCGCCGGGATGGACGTTCTGGGCGGTCGAAAGCATGATCGACGAGATCGCGCATGCGACCGGCAAGGACCCGGCGCAGCTGCGCATCTCGCTGCTCGACGGCAAGGGCAAGAATGACGGCGGCGCGCAGCGTCTCCGCAACACCTTGCTCGCTGCGATGGGTCTCGCCGGCTACGGCACCAAGCAGCTGCCCAAGGGCGAAGGCATGGGCGTGGCCTGCGTGTCGTCGCAGGAGCGCGCCACGGCGAGCTGGACCGCCTGCGTCGCCCATGTCGCGGTCGCCCCGTCGGGCGAAGTGACGGTGAAGAAGCTGACGGTTGCGACCGACGTTGGTACGCAGGTCAATCCCGATGGCATCCGCGCCCAGGTCGAGGGCGCGGCGCTGTGGGGCATGTCCCTGGCGCTGTTCGAGAAGGCGACGTTGAAGGACGGCGGCATCGAGCAGACCAACTTCGACAGCTACACGCCACTTCGGATGAGCCAGCTGCCGGAAGTTGCGGTCAACGTCATCGCCAATGGCGAGAAGGCGACCGGCGTCGGCGAGCCCGCAGTGACGGTGGTGGCGCCGGCGATCGGCAATGCCGTCTTCAATGCGGTCGGCGCCCGCGTCCGCGGCCTGCCGATCACCGCGGAAGCGGTGAAGGCGGCAATGAAAGCGTAAGATAAGGGCCCTGAACGACCCGAACGATGAAGACGCCGGAGAGCGACAAGCTCTCCGGCGTTTTCGCTTGCTCGATGCGTCCGACGAACGGAAGCATCAAGTATCTTCGACGTTCCAAAAATTCATGATTGGCCGACGATGCGTCCGGCGACGTTCAATTTCGGCGAACCTGATTTTGCTGGCGGATTTGACGATCGTTCAAATTGTATCCATTGCGCTCAGCCGCCGTTCAGCATCCCCATTAAGTTGGAGGGAACGCATCGTCAGGTAGCGTCCCAGCGTCGGTCGTTACCGCGACGGGGATGTCATGACTGCCTTAGCCAATAACCAGACTTCGAAGCGCCGTCTCCTTCTGGCGTCAGATCGAAGCGATCAAAGCAACGAACTCGCCAGCATCCTGCGCTCGGTCGGCGAGGTCGATACCGTTCTGACGTCGGATATTCCCGAGCAGCCGGCCCACGATCTCTCCGGTATCGTCGTCGACATCAATCTGCGCTCGCCCGAGGCCGTGCAGCTGGTTCGCGCCAAGCTGCAGGCCGATGCCTATCGCGAGATGCCGCGGCTGTTCGTGCTGGCGGACGCGCTGCACCACGCCTCGATGCAGGCCTGGGCGCTCGGCGCCACCGACACGATCTCGCGGCCGTTCGATGCGCGCGGCCTCCTGCAGCGCATCCGTGCCGCGTTTCCCGACAACAGCGGCTACGACGAGACCGACCGCGGCAAGGCGCTCAACCGCGGCGTCGAAGCCGCGCACGGCGTGATGGTCAAGATGTTCGAGCGGATGCGCGCCGGCGAGCCGCTGAAGTTCGAGGACATCGTCGCCGCTGAAAACAAGATCCTGAAGGCGATCAAGCACAATTCGCTGCGTGAGTGGCTGACCACGGTCGGCTGCCATCACCAGGAGACCTATCGCCACTGCTTGTTCGTAACCGGCTTTGCGGTCGCGTTCGCGCAGCATCTCGGCATGCGCGACGACGATCAGCGCCGGCTCGCCCGCGCCGCGCTGCTGCATGATGTCGGCAAGGCGTTCGTTCCGGTCGCGCTGCTCGACAAGCCCGGCGCGCTGACGGTCGAGGAGATGGCCGAGATGCGCGAGCATCCGCGCCGCGGCTACGAGGCGCTGTCGGCGCAGGGCGGCTTCCCGCCGGAAATGCTCGACGTCATTCTGCACCATCACGAATTCCTCGACGGCACCGGCTATCCGAACGGCCTCAGCGGCAACCAGATCAGCGACATCGTCCGCGTCACGACGATCGTCGATGTCTATGCCGCCCTCGTCGAGAAGCGCGCCTACCGGCTGCAGTTCACCCACGCCAAGGCGTTCTCCATGATGGAGGAGATGGGTGGCAAGCTCGACCAGCAATTGCTGCAGGCGTTCCGCCCGGTGGCGTTCGGGCATTATTGAGGCCTCGCGGCATTTGCCGTCATTGCCGTCACGCCGCGCCATGTCGTTTGTGACGACGCCTTTAGCCAATCAACGCAAGTCCGCGTCCTTGACCCCGCCTAGATTCCGGCGATCATCGGCATGACCGATGACGGGACAGGTGAGGACGATCATGAACACGGCAACGACCGGGGATCTCGACATCCCCGCCGACATCGCGGCAACCCTCGTCGATCCCGTCGCCTATGCCGACGACCGCATCCACGACAGCTATCGCTGGCTGCGCGCCAACAATCCGCTCGGGATCGCGCGGACCGAGAAGTTCGATCCGTTCTGGGTGGTGACCAAGCACGCGCACATCCAGGCGATCAGCCGGCAGAACGACCTGTTCCACAATGCCGACCGGCCGACCACGCTGACGACGCAGGCGCTCGAGGAGCGCGTCCGCAAGATCACCGGCACCCCCAATCTGGTGCGCTCGCTGGTGCAGATGGACGCACCCGACCATCCGAAATACCGCGCGCTGACCCAGGGCTGGTTCATGCCGAATAATCTCGGCAAGTTCGAAGCCCGCGTCCGCGAGATCGCGCGCGCCACGGTGCAGCGCATGCTCGATCGCGGCGGCGCCTGCGATTTCGTCGAGGACGTCGCGCTCGGCTATCCCCTGCACGTCATCATGGAAATCCTCGGCGTGCCCGAGGCGGACGAGCCGCGCATGCTCAAGCTGACGCAGGAATTGTTCGGCCCGCAGGACCCCGACACCGCGCGCGTCCGCGACGCGCTGAGCGCGGAGCAGGTCTCCGTGATGTTGCAGGCGATCATCGCCGACTTCTCCGCCTATTTCCGCAAGATCACCGAGGAGCGCCGGCAGAATCCGCGCGACGATCTCGCCACCGTCATTGCCAATGCGAAGATCGGCGGCGACTACATGCCGGAGCATGATCAGACCAGCTATTACATGATCGTCGCGACCGCGGGCCACGACACCACCTCATCCTCGACCGCGGGTGCGATCTGGGCGCTGGCGAGGGACCCCGCGGAATTCGCCAAGGTGAAGGCCAATCCGGAATTGATCCCGGGCCTGGTCGACGAGTCGATCCGATGGATGACGCCGGTCAAGCATTTCATGCGCTCGGCCACTGCGGATACCGAGCTCGGCGGCCGCAAGATCGCCAAGGGCGACTGGCTGATGCTGTGCTACGCCTCGGGCAACCGCGACGAGGAGGTGTTCGAGGAACCCGATCGCTTCCGCAGCGACCGCAAGCCCAACCGCCACGTCGCGTTCGGCTATGGCGCCCATCTCTGCCTTGGCCAGTATCTGGCGAAGCTCGAGATGCGCATCCTGTTCGAGGAACTGCTGCCGCATTTGAAATCGCTCTCGCTCGACGGCGAGGTGAAGATGACGCAGGCCTATTTCGTCAACGGCCCGAAGAAGCTGCCGATCCGGTTCGAGGTGAGTTGATATCTATCCGTCATTGCGAGGAGCGGAGCGACGAAGCAATCCATGCTTCGGCATATGCGGAGCGAATGGATTGCTTCGCTGAGCCTGTCATCCGGCGGCGCTTCGTGCCGACCGGGTGGCTCGCAATGACGGAGAAACGTCACTCCAGCATCTTCCGCAGCTCTGCCTTCGCGACCTTCTCCAGCGTCGAGCGCGGCATCTCGTCGACGAAGCGGATCTCGCGGGGCACCTTGAAGTCGGCGAGCGCGGCGCGGCACGCGGTCATGACCTTGTCGTGCAGATCGGCCGGCAAGGACGCGACGCCGGCCTGCGGGATGATGAAGACGACCGGCACCTCGTCCAGCATCGGATGCTTCTTCGCCACCACGGCGGCCTCGCGGACGCCCGGTACCACCGCGATCACCTGCTCGATCTCGGAGGCCGCGACATTCTCGCCGCCGACCTTCAGCATGTCCTTGGAGCGATCGCCGAACTTGATATAGCCGTGCTCCAGCATCGTGACGCGGTCGCCGGTGATGAAATAGCCGTGCTCGTCAAAACTCTCGCGCGTGGCCGTCTCGTTGTGCAGATATTCGGCGAACAGCGACAGGCGGGGAATGCCCTTGATCAGCAGATTGCCGGTCTCGCCGACGCCGGTCGCCGTGCCGTCATCATTGGTAATGCGGATTTCGTATTCCGGCGCGGCGCGGCCGATCGACATCGGCGTGTTCGGCTGATCGACCTCGCCGATGATGCCGTGGGTGATGGTCTCGGTCATGCCCCACCAGCCGATGATCTTGATGCCGAACACCGCGAATGGCGGCGGATCGTTCACGGCGGTGCCCCAGAGCCGGAACTTGTGGTGCTTCGGCACCTCGTGCTCGAGCAGCGCCTTCATGCAGAACGGGATCGTCGAGGTCCAGGTCGAGCCGTGCTCGAGTGCCACCGGCCAGAAGCGGCTCGCCGAGAAGCGCGGCTGGATCACGCAGGTCGCTCCGACCCACAGGCTCGCCAGCATCGAATAGGCCAGCGCGTTGGTGTGGAACAGCGGCAGATAGGTCTGGTGCACGTCAAAGGCGTGCAGGTCCTGATGCGCGGCGTTGATCTTGGCGCCCCACAGCGCGTTTGCATGCGTCCACAACACCGCCTTCGGCCGCGACGTGGTGCCGGACGTGTACTGCACGCTGCAGGGCGCGAGCGGATCGGTCGGGCGGCGCGGCCGGTCGGCGCTGTCGGCAAACAAGGCCTCAAAGCTGTCGCCAAACGCGGGCGCCTGGGCCGGTGCCTGCCCCGCATCATGCGAGGTCACCGCGATCCAGCGCAGCCCCTTGCAATTGGCTGATATCAATTCGGCATAGGCCGGCTGGGTGATCGCGGCAACCGCGCCGCAATGGCCGGCGAAATATTCGATCTCGGCTGCCGCCGAGCGGGTGTTGGTGGTGACCGCGACGGCGCCGAGCTCGACGCAGGCGAACCACGACATGATCGCCTCGATGCAGTTATCGAGGTGGATCAGCACATAATCGCCTTGCCTGATGCCGCGTTTGACGAGGCCCGCGGCCAGCGCGCCGACGCTTTCGTGGAATTCGCCGTAGCTCCAGCGCCGCGCCGGTGCGTCGAACGGCGCCCAGATCAGGAATGGATGATCGCGGCGTACCTCGGCGCGCATTTTGAGCAGCCACGGCACGTCGAGTCCCGCAAACGGTCCGACGATGCCCGGCACCGGCTTTGAATTGCTCATATGTCCTCCCGCGCAGCCTTGCCGGCCGCCATTGGTCTTGGTTGGGAGCAGTTCTGCCATCGGTGTGCGCCGAGAGCAAATCGGGATTTGACGCGGCCTACGCAATCCGTTCCGCCGCGCGGAAGGCATCGATTGCTTCGCTCATCGGGCGCGCTGCGCGTTCGCAATGACGAACGAGAGTTACGTTACATCCCGCTCATACGACGAGATCTCGATCAGGCTGCCGTCGGGGTCGCGGCAATAGACCGAGCGCAGCGTGCCGCGCGCGCCCTGCTTGGCCACCGGGCCTTCCTCGATCCTGACGCCATTGGCCTTCAGATGCGCGACCACTTCCTCAGGGGTGCTCGAGGTGAGAAAGCAGAGATCGTCGCTGCCGGCGGCTTCATGATCGGCGGTGAACCAGTCCACCTTGTCGGCATCGTACGGCCGCACGTTGATCTTCTGATTGCCGAATACCAGCGAGGTGCGCGGTGTCTTGCCCTTGCCGGGGTCGAACACCTTCACCTCCATGCCGAGGATCCTGCTGTACCAGGCAACCGAGCGCACGACATCGGTGACGTTGATCACGAGATGGTCGAGCCCATTCACCTTGACGGACATGATCGATCCTCTTCGGTCCAGAGCGTTTTCGAGCGAGGTGGACACCGGTTCGCGTGAAGAAAACGCGTCATAACAAGATTGCAGCTTAGCCTTTCGTCGCGGTCGGTGGCGCACGTGTCGCACTGGCCGCTTCAGACATTGTTTGTTAAAACCGCGCCGCACGCAACGCAACAGAAACGGGCAGGGCGCCAAACCCTGCTGGATCGGGGAGAGACTTCATGATTTCACGCCGCACCGCGCTAGGCCTGATCGGGTCGGGGATTTCGACATTCGCGATCGGCCGCGCGTCCGCAGCCGACTATCCGGCGCGGCCGGTGCGCTGGATCGTGGGCTATCCGCCGGGCGGCGCCACCGACATCATCGCGCGCCTGATCGGGCAGCGGCTGTCGGAGAAGCTCGGGCAGCAATTCGTGATCGAGAACAAGCCGGGCGCCGGCAACAATATCGGCACCGAGGCCGCGATCAATGCCGAGCCGGACGGCTACACCGTGCTGCTGGTCAATCCGGCGAACTACATCAATGCCTCGCTCTACGCCAATCTGAAGTTCAACTTCGTGCGCGACGTCGCGCCGGTTGCGTCCTTCAACCGCGTACCGAACGTGATGACAGTCAACAAGGACGTCCCGGCCAAGACCGTCGCCGAGTTCATCGACTATGTGAAGGCCAATCCCGGCAAGGTGAACATGGCCTCCTCCGGCAACGGCACCTCGGTGCATCTGTCCGGCGAGATGTTCATGTCGATGACCGGCTGCAAGATGCAGCATGTGCCGTATCGCGGCGCTGCGCCTGCGATCACCGACATGCTCGGCGGCCAGGTGCAGGTGATCTTCGACAACATGCCCTCGATCATCCAGCACATCCGCTCCGGCTCGCTGCGCGCGCTCGGCGTGACGACCACGGAGCGCTCCTCGCAATTGCCCGACGTGCCGGCGATCGCCGACACCGTGAAGGGCTATGAGGCGAGCGCGCTGTTCGGCATGGGTGCGCCGAAGAACATGCCGAAGGAGCTGATCGCCAAGCTCAACACCGAGATCAACGCCATCCTCGCCGAGCCCGACATGAGGAAGCGCCTGGTCGAGCTCGGCGGCGACTCGCTGATTCAGACGCCGGAAGCGTTCGGCAATGACATCAAGGCCGAGACCGACAAGTGGAAGAAGGTGGTCGAGTTCGCCGGCCTCAAGGTCGAATAGACTCCGGGCTGAACACCAGCGGGACAAGTCCAGCCGCAAGGCGCAGACTTGTCTCGCATCCGGCTTCTAAAAATTGAGTGTCCTTGAGGTCGAATAAGATGGCATTCAGGAACCTAACCCGATATGCCGCGCTTGATTGACTGTGGCATCTTGAGAGTCGGAACGGGTTGGGTCATGCGCACATCGCGATTGGCAGTGCTTGTCTTGGGAACGATGACGCTTGCCGGAGCGGCGAGCGTCACGCGCGCGTCCGCCGATCCTTATGACTATCCGTGGTGCGCGCAGGGGCCGAGCCTCGGCTATCCCGGCGAGTGCGCCTATCGCACCTACCAGCAGTGCCAGGCCAGCGTGTCGGGCCGCTATCTTGCTTGCGGCGAAAATCCGCGCTTTCTGTTTCGCGAGCCGCCGCCTCCGCCGCCGCGCCGCCATCATCGTCGGCACCGGACCGTCTACCCCGACTAGCAGTCTTCAGAGCCAGCTCCGCGCAGGGCGGTCCATCGTCGCGCGATCGTGAGCGGGCGCGCTTGACGCCGCGCCGTTTGCGCCTATACTAAACCACATGGTTAAGTATCAGGACGAGACGCTGGACCGCACCTTTGCGGCGCTGTCAGACCCCACCCGTCGCGCGCTGCTGGCGCGGCTTGGCGAGCAGGACGGCCTGTCGGTGAGCGAACTGGCGCAGCCATTCGCGATGTCGTTGCCCGCGATCATGAAGCATCTCGACGTGCTGACGGATGCGGGTCTCGTGGCGCGCGAAAAGACCGGCCGCACGGTGGCGTGCCGGCTCACGGCGCGGCCGATGGAGCAGGCGATGAACTGGCTCAATCGCTACGCGCAATTCTGGTCCGACAATCTCGACCGCCTTGCTGCCTTTGTGGAGGAAGATCCATGGCCAACAAATCCGCAGTCGCCGCCGACGCCGGCCTCACCGCGCGTCCAAATCTCCCGCGTCCAAATCTCCCGCGTCCAAGCCTCACCCTCACGCGGCGCCTCCGCGCCAAGCCGGAAAAAGTCTACGCCGCGTGGACCGAGCCGGAAAACCTAGTGCAGTGGTTCGGGCCGGGCCAGGTCAAGCCCGGTACGACGCAGGCCGAACTCGATGTCCGCGTCGGGGGCCGCTACCGGATCAAGTTCACCGGCTCGAACGGCGAATATCACGAGGTCGGCGGCATCTATCGCGAGGTGGTGCCGAACCAGACGCTCGTATTCAGCTGGGCCTGGCATTCGACGCCGGAGCGCGAGTCGGAAGTGACGGTGTCGATCAAGCCCGATGCCGGCGGCACGTTGCTGACGTTCCATCACGCGCAGTTCGTCGACGAGACTGCGCGCGACAATCACCAGCGCGGCTGGACCGAGTTCCTCGGCAATCTGGAACAGTACGTCAACGCCTGACCTGCAAGGAGCATTCCATGCAACAGCACAAGATCGTTTCGCGCGAAGACTGGATCGCGGCGCGCAAGGCGCTGATGGCCGGTGAAAAGGAGCTCACCCAGGCTCGCGAAGCGCTGAGCCGGCAGCGCCGCGAGTTGCCCTGGGTCAAGGTCGACAAGGACTATGTGTTCGACGGGCCAAACGGCAAGGTGACGCTCGGCGATCTCTTCCGGGGCAGGCCGCAACTCGTGGTGCAGCATGTGATGTTCGCGCCGGAGTGGGACGCTGCCTGCAAGAGCTGCTCGTTCTGGGTCGACGGCTTCGAGCGCATGGTTCCGCATCTGGCCGCGCGCGACACCACCATGGTCGCGATCTCGCGGGCGCCGCTGGAAAAGCTCGAGGCTTTCAAGCAACGGATGGGCTGGACCTTCGACTGGCTGTCGTCGGGCGCCAACGACTTCAACTACGATTATGGCGTATCGTTCACGCAAGGGCAGATCGACGCGGGGGAAGCGAAATACAATTATGGAACGACACCGCTCTATGGCCCCGAGCTGCCTGGCATCAGCGTGTTCTATCGTGACGAGAACGGAAGCGTGTTCCACACCTACTCGACCTTCGCGCGCGGCCTCGACATGATGAATGCGGCCTATCACTATCTCGACCTGACGCCACTCGGCCGCCATGAGGAGGGCTTGCCCTATCCGATGGACTGGGTGCGGCTACGTGACCAATACCAACCGGCGCCGGTTCAGGCATCCTGCTGTCACTCCTGATCGTCATTGCGAGGAGCGCTGGCGACGAAGCAATCCATTCCTCAGCGTCTGGAACGATGGATTGCTTCGCTGTCGCCCGCAACGACGGGGAAACCAAACAACGGGAATCGCCGCAATGCCTTACGTCGATGGTTTCGTCGTCGCCGTGCCGAAGAAGAAACTCAAGGCCTATGCGAAGCTGTCGAAGATGGCCGGCAAGGTCTGGCGCGAACACGGCGCGCTGGATTATCGCGAATGGGTCGCCGACGACGTCAAGCCGGGCAAGCTGACCTCGTTTCCGCAGAGCGTGAAGCTGAAGGCCGGCGAAACCGTCGTGTTCGCCTGGATCACCTACAAGTCGCGCGCCCAGCGCGACAGGATCAACGCCAAGGTGATGGCCGATCCGCGTCTGGAATCGATGGGCACAGGCAACGTGCCGTTCGATCTCAAGCGCATGATCTATGGCGGCTTCACGAGTCTGGTGAAGGTCTGAGGCGGCACGATTTCGCCGCAATCCGCGCAGTAACCGGTCGTTAAACATCCTGCGGGGCGAGCGGCGCGATGCCGCTTGCGTTTACTTGGTGATCCCGTATACTTTGCAGTACAAAGTGCGGGCGAAACATGCGCGACCTCGACAAGGCGTTGGCCGATATTCTTGCGATCCGCAGCCAGATTGCGGCGGGAACCGCATTCCGCGGCTACGGTCCGGCGACGGTTGCTGCCACCAGCGGCATCGCGCTGGTCACGGCGTTTGCCCAATATCTCTGGCTCGCCGATCCCACCGGTCATCCGATCGCATTCCTTGCGGGCTGGGCGGCGGCCGCGTTGCTGTCGGCCGTGCTGATCTGGATCGAGATGCAGGCGCGCTCGCGACGGCATCATTCGGGCCTCGCAGACGCGATGGTGCAGCAGGCGATCGAGCAGTTCGTTCCCGCCGTTATCGCCGGCGTGCTGCTCGCGATCCTGCAATGGAAATTCGCGCCGGAGACGCTGTGGATGCTGCCGGGCCTGTGGCAGGTGCTGGTCAGCCTCGCTGTGTTCGCTTCGGTCCGCCTCTTGCCGCGCACGATCGCGCTCGGCGGCGCCTGGTATTTCCTGTCGGGCTTCACGGTGCTCCTGATCGCAAGCCAGAGCCACGCGCTGTCGCCCTGGACCATGGGACTGCCATTCGCGATCGGCCAGTTGCTGCTCGCGGCACTGTTGTATTTCGCTTCCGGAGGCAATGATGCCGAAGACTGACGTGACCACCGCGCCATTCGCCTATGACGGCCTCGACCGGGTCATCCACGAGAAGGCGCGGCTTGGGCTCCTCACCTCGCTGATGGCGCATCCGAAGGGGCTCGGCTTTGCCGATCTCAAGCAGCTCTGTGGCCTGACCGACGGCAATCTCAGCCGGCATCTGCAGGTGCTGCAGGAGGCCGGCCTCGTCGACGTCATCAAGGGCTATGAAGGCAATCGTCCGCACACCACCTGCCGTCTGACCAAGAGCGGCCGCCGCCGTTTCCTCGATTATCTCGCCGTGCTCGAGCAGCTGGTCCGCGACGCGGCCAAAGCCGCCGGCAAGGACGAAGGCGCGTCTGGCCGCCTTGGCATCCAGCCGGTTTGATCATCCCATTTTTGTCCGGAGACTTTGTGATGCAAAGTAACGTTGCGCTCGAGCCGGTGGCCGTCGCCAGGCTCCACGTCGGTATCATCATGGACGGCAACGGCCGCTGGGCGACGCGGCGCGGCCTGTCGCGGCTGCGCGGACATGAGGCCGGCGTCGAGGCGATCCGCCGCATCGTCGAGGCCGCGCCGGACCAGGGCGTCGGCACGCTGACGCTCTACGCATTCTCGAGCGACAATTGGCGGCGGCCGAAGGCCGAGGTCACGGCGTTGATGGGGCTGTTACGATTCTATCTCGCCAACGAGATCGCGGCCCTCGTGCGCAACGGCGTCCGCCTCACCGTGATCGGCCGCCGCGACCGGCTGCCCGACGGCATCGCCGCCGCGATCACGCGCGCCGAGGCCGAGACCACCGGCGGCACCACGCTGCATCTGCGCATCGCGATCGACTATTCGGCGCGCGACGCCATTCTGAACGCCGCTGCGCGCGCGGTCGGCACAGGTGAGCTCAGCCGCGAGACCTTCGCCGATCTCATCACCGGCGAAGCGGGGCTCCGCGACGTCGATCTGATCATCCGCACCTCGGGCGAGAAGCGGCTGTCGGACTTCCTGCTCTGGGAAGGCGCCTATGCCGAGCTGCACTTCACCGAGCGGATGTGGCCTGAATTCGATGCCGACGATCTCGCTGACGCGCTCGCCTCGTTCCATCGCCGCGAGCGCCGCTTCGGCGGGCTGACCGCGATCGCGCCGGCGGAGGTGCCGAACCTCTAGCGCGGCAAGCCGCGCCTGCTGCTTCTTCCAAAGCCCAGCCGGGGGGTTGGGCTCTCCATCACAACATTCGGGGACGACCGATCACGCCAACCAAAAGCGGGAGCGATCATCCATGCGTATTCTTCTCATCAACGTGCCGCATCCAGCGATCGGCAGCCGGATCCCCGACGACCATTTGCCGCCGCTCGGCCTGCTGTCGATCGGCGGTCCGCTGATCGACGACGGCCACCAGGTTCGTCTGCTCGATGCCGAGTTCGGACCGATGCCGCTCACGGCCATCGTGGCGGAGGCATCGCGGTTCGCTCCGGATGCCGTGTTGTTCGGCCATTCCGGCTCGACCTCGGGCCATCCCGTCATCACCGAGGTGGCGCAGGCGATCGTCAAGGCTGTGCCGAATGTCCGGATCGTCTATGGCGGCGTGTTCCCGACCTATCACTGGCGCGATATCCTGCGCGAGGAACGCTACGTCACCGCGATCGTGCGCGGCGAGGGCGAAGAGACCGCGCGCCGCCTGATGCGGGCGCTGGAGACCGGCGACGATCTTCGTATCATCAATGGCATCGCATTCCGCGACGACTATGGACCGCGCGTCACGCCGCCCGCGCCGGTCATCCGTGACCTCGATGCCTATCGGATCGGCTGGGAATTGATCGATCACGCGCGCTACAGCTACTGGGGCGGGCTCCGTGCCGTCGTCGTGCAGTTCTCGCGCGGCTGCCCGCATCTCTGCAATTATTGCGGTCAGCGCGGCTTCTGGACGCGCTGGCGGCACCGCGATCCCGTGCTCTTTGCGAAGGAGCTGGCGCGGCTGCATCGCGAGCACGGTGTCAAGGTGATCAATTTCGCCGACGAGAATCCGACCGTCTCGAAGAAGGCGTGGCGGGCGTTCCTCGAGGCGCTGATCGCGGAGAATGTCGATCTGATCCTGGTCGGCTCGACCCGCGCCGACGACATCGTCCGCGACGCCGACATCCTGCATCTCTACAAGCGGGCCGGCTGGCAGCGCTTCCTGCTCGGCATGGAGAACACCGACGAGAAGACGCTGGAGCTGATCCGCAAGGGTGCGACCACCACGACCGACCGCGAGGCGATCCGCCTGATGCGCCAGCACGGCATCCTGTCGATGGCGACCTGGGTGGTCGGCTTCGAGGAGGAGACCGATCGCGACCATTGGCGCGGCCTGCGGCAGCTGTTGTCCTACGATCCCGACCAGATCCAGATGCTCTACGTCACGCCGCATCGCTGGACGCCGTATTTCCGTCTCGCGGCAGAGCGGCGCGTCATTCAGACTGATCGCAGGCTGTGGGACTACAAGCATCAGGTACTCGCGACACGGCACATGCCGCCATGGCGCGTGCTGCTCTGGTTCAAATTCACCGAGATGGTGCTGCAATGCCGGCCGAAGGCCTTGCTCCGCGTGCTGTTTCATCGCGACGCCGGGCTTCGTCATGCGATGCGCTGGTACACGCAGATGGGACGCCGCGTCTGGCCGCACGAGGTTCTCGGCTTCCTGCGCGACAGGAGATTGAAGCACGGGCCGACGGTGCAGGAATTTTGGGGCGCGCCGCAGGATACAGAAGAGGAATCGATGTCGTCGCACCGGCCCGAGCGCCGCGTCGGGACATCGCGCGCGGCGTAAGCTCATACCGTCATGCCGTCTTCTGGATAACTGGCGCTGATGACTGGACGTTGGAGTCGTCAGCGCGATAATTTCCAGATCGGCTGCGCAGAACAAAAAGAACCGTGGCGGTCGAGGCGTCGAGTTTGAGCATACAGGTTGCGATTCTAAAAATATTGGCGAGTCACGTCAGCGGCAGAGCCGCACTCGATTCACTCAAGCACGATCTCGCGATCCTCTCATCGAGCGGCGGCGACTGGCATGCGCGGATCAAGCGGCTGGCGTCGCGGGTTCCCGAACTCGACATCTTCAGCAATGGTTATGTGCTGCGTGACGTCGAGGGCTGGGAGATCACATCGGCCGGCCGCGAATTCCTCCGCGCGCTGGAGGCCGTCACGCAAGACAATCTGCCGCCGGCGGCGCCGAGCGACGCCGCGATCCGTGCAGAGGGCGCGCTCATCGTGGTCGGTCACCGCTTCAGGAATCCGATGAAGGCGCGACGTGATTCCGCACTGAGCGCATCACCGCGGCGCCGGCCGTTCCGCGAGCCGCGTTGAACCTCGCGGCGTTGCGCGCGACCTAACTTCGGGACGTGGCTCTGGAGGTCGCAAATGACTGCTTTGGCTCAATCGATCGCACGTGTGTTTCCGGCCAATTCGCTTCGGAGCCTGATTGCCCGGCATGTCCTGCTGTTCGGCTTCGCGGTGCTGTTCGTTGCGGTGCTCAGGGCGAGCTACGGCCTCGATCTCAGCGCGGGCTTCTTCTGATTTTTTCAGGCCCCAAGTCATATTGGGTTAACCGGACCGGGATAGCTAAGCGCACGCTTTCCTTGCATCTCGAACCCGGGCCGATCTTCCATGGATAAGCCGATGCGCTGCCAGTGCGGCAGGACGCGAACCATTGTGCTCGACAAGCATTTCCGCACCGCGCTGGTATGCCCCAAATGCGATGAGATCCAGCTGGTCGCGCCGGCCAGGCCGGAGGAACGGGTGCTGACCGCGCAATAGGGCGGTCGTTTTCGGCGCCGAAACCCGCTAGGTTCCGTTTGACGAAACGGTCCAAAGCGAAATCCGATGCCGCATCCTTCCGATACACCCGCAGTCACCCTTGCCGACGTGCGCCGTGCCGCCGACGTGATCAGGGATTCGGTCATGGTCACGGCGTGCAACGAAAGCCGCACGCTAGGCGAGATCTGCGGCTGCCGCCTGTTCCTGAAATTCGAGAACCTGCAGTTCACCTCGACCTTCAAGGAGCGCGGTGCGCTGAACAGGCTGCAGGCGCTGTCCGCCGAGGAGCGCAAGCGCGGGGTGATCGCGATGTCGGCCGGCAATCATGCCCAGGGCGTGGCCTATCACGCGAAGCGGCTCGGCATTCCCGCTACCATCGTGATGCCAATCGGCACGCCGATGGTGAAGATCGAGAACACCAGGCGGCACGGCGCCGAGGTCATCATCACCGGGCAGACGCTGGAGGAATGCTTCGCCTTCGTCGGCACGCATGCGGCGCAGAAGGGCCTGATCCTGATCCATCCCTATGACGATCCGCTGATCATTGCTGGCCAGGGCACGATCGGGCTCGAAATGCTCGCGGCGGTGCCGGAGCTCGATATCCTGGTGGTGCCGATCGGCGGCGGCGGGCTGATCTCGGGCATCGCCACCGCCGCCAAGGCGCTGAAGCCGTCGGTGCAGATCGTCGGCGTGCAGGCCCAGCTCTATCCGTCGATGTACAATGCCGTCAAAGGCAAGCAGCTGCCGATGCGCGGCGATACGCTTGCCGAGGGCATTGCGGTCAAGGCCCCCGGGCAGATCACCACCAAGATCGTCCGCGAGCTTGTCGACGATATCGTGCTGGTCAGCGAAGACCAAATCGAGCGCGCGGTCGCAACCCTGATCTCGATCGAGAAGACGGTGGTCGAGGGCGCTGGCGCCGCCGGCCTCGCGGCGGTGCTCGCGGCACCCGAACGCTTTGCCGGCCGCAATGTCGGCCTGGTGCTGACCGGCGGCAATATCGATACGAGGCTGATCGCCTCGGTCTTGACCCGCGAGCTCGCGCGCGAGGGACGGCTCACGCAATTGGCTCTCGACATCGTCGACCGGCCTGGCCAGCTCGCGGCAGTGTCGATCCTGCTGGCCGATGCCGGCGCCAACATCATCGAGGTTTCGCATCAGCGCACCTTCTCCGATCTGCCGGCGAAGGCGACGCTGCTCGAACTCGTGATCGAGACCCGCGACCGCGCCCATCTGGAAGACGTGCTGGCCGCGCTCAACGCAGCGGGATTCGCGGTACGGGAGAGCTAATAGGCAAACTGTTCGACCCGTCATCCTGAGGTGCGAGCGGAGCGAGCCTCGAAGGATGAATCGGCCACCAGCCGGGCCGTGCATCCTTCGAGGCTCGCAAGAGCTCGCACCTCAGGATGACGGGCTTTAGGTCCGCCGATCGGGCTTAGTCATCCCCCGCCGCAAGCGCCGCGAGCTTCGCGATCGTGTTGATGTTGCGCGCGGTGCCCTTGGCGGCGGCGGGGATCTTCAGCCTCGAACGGCCCATGCCGCTGCCATAGGCGACATAGATCTCGCGCTTGCCGAGCTTGACCTGTTCGTCCTGCTGACCCTTGATGTCCTTCAGCGCATCCTTGGGCGGCGGCTCGTCGAGGAAGATCGCAACCGTAAAGTTCGGCGGCGCCTTGGGAAACGGATTGGCCTTCAACACCGCGGCGATCTCGTCCGCGCTCCGCACCGCCACGCCGACCGGTTTGCCGGCATAGGCCTGCAGCCGCTGCTCCAGCGCCGCCTTGACCTTGGCTGCGCCGAGCTTGGAGGAGAACACGACATTGCCGCTGGCGATGTAGGTCTCGACGTCGACGAACCCCTCGTCGACGCACATCGCCTTCAATTCGGTCATCGGCAGCTTGCCGGTGCCGCCGACATTGACCGCGCGCAACAAGGCGACGTAACGCGGCATCACGGCCTCACGTCAGCAGCAGCGCCATGCCCGGATCGCCCTTCTGCATCGCCCGCTGATAGGCCGGGCGCGCGGCGATGCGGCCGAGATAGTCCCTGATGTTGGGGCAGCGGCCGAGGTCGTAGGGCAGGAAATAGCGCATCGTCGTCAGCGAGAAACCGATCATGATATCGGCCGTCGTGAACGTATCGCCCGCAAGATAGGTCGCGTCGCGCACCCGCGCATTGATCAGGTCGAACGAGCGATCGACCCGCGCTTTGGTCGCGACCAGTAACGGATTGTCGGCGGCGAGGTTGAGCCGGTGCAGGATCATGCTGCGGCCCATCTGCGCCTGCAAGGTGCCGTTGGCGAAGTGAAACCAGTACAGGAACTGGGCGAAATCGGGATGGTCCGCCCTCAACGTCAGCCGTCCATTGCCGTATCTGGCGACGACGTATTCGACGACCGCGCCGGATTCGGCCAGCACCAGCTCGCCGTCGGTGATGACGGGCGCAGCGCCGATCGGGTGCAGCGCCTTGTAGTCGGCCGGCGCCAGCATCGTGACCGGATCGCGCGTGGTGCACTTCAGCTCGTAGGGGATCTCCAGCTCCTCGCACAGCCAGACGATCCGCTCCGATTGCGACTTGCCGAGATGGTGAACGGTGAGCATGCGCGCTCCTGGTTAGGCCGCCGCTTTCTTCTTCGCCGGCTTCTTCTCGGATTTCTTCTCAGATTTCTTCTTGGACTCCGTGGCCGGCGGCGGCTCCTCCATCGCCTTCTTCATGGCGCGGGCATAGGCGTCGGCGGCGTTCTCGGCCGAGTTCTGCAACCGCTTGGCGGTCGCGGTCGCGTTCAGGATGGTGCTCGTGGCGAGGTGGCGGAAGCGCGCCTTGGTCTCCTTGTCCTTGGCCTTGGCGGCGCGGGCGACCCAGACGGCCTGGCGCTTCTTGGCAGCCGCCATCACGGCCTTGGTCTGCGCTCTTGCGGTTTGCCGGATGACGGCGTCGAGGTCGGCTTCGGCCATTCAGATACACTCATTGACTGGACATGCGCCGGGCCGGCGCACGGAAGGAGGGGAGCTATCACTAGCGCAACCGGCGCGGTTTGAACATGCGATCCTTTTGCGATGTCCCCGAGGACCGGCCAAATCAATGAACGCGCTGCCCGGCGTGCGGTTCGGCATGATATAGCGGCGCGGCCGGGCCGAGGGCCGCCCAATCCAATCGAGGATTCGATGCCAGCGATCAGCCGACGGAGCCTGCTTGGTGGCCTTGCCCTGCTGGCCGCATCACCATCGGTTGCGGCCGCAACCGCCGAGACGCTGCGTGTGGATGTCGCCGAAGGCCAGGTCACGCTCAACCGTTTTGCCTCCGGTCGGGCCGGCAAGCGGCCGGCGGTGTTGATGCTGCACGGCTTGCGCGGCTTCGATCTCAGGCCGCAGGCCTATGAGCGTTATGCCAATGCGCTGACGGCAGACGGCATCGACGCCTATTTCGTTCGTTACTACACGCCGGCAGACGAGCAGGCGCTTGCGACGATGCACACGAGCGAGAGCCGGGCGCCCTATGAAGCCGGGCGTTTCGACGCCTGGGCCGCGCGTGTCTCGTCGGTGCTATCAGCGGTGCTGGCAGGCGCCGACAGTTCCGGCCGGGTCGGACTGCTTGGGTTTTCGCTCGGCGGCTACGTCGCCGCGGCCGCGGCGGCCCGTGACGCGCGGGTGTCTGCGCTCGCCGTGCTGTATGGCGGCATGCCCGACAAGATTGCGCCTGAGGTCAAGCACCTGCCGCCGATGATCGAGTTGCACGGCGAGGCCGATCATAACGTGCCGCTTGCCAGCGGTGAGAAGCTCGTCAGGCTGGGCAAGTCGGTCGGCGCTGCAGCGGAGATCGTCAGATATCCGGGTAAGGCGCACGGGTTCGATTTTGCGGACAATGATCCAATGACCATTGATGCGGTCAGCCGTGTGGCCGGCTTCTTCCAGGCTCGCTTGAGCGCGGCCTGAACAGAGGCTGCTGCGTCTTACTCCGCCGACGAACCGGGGGGCACCTTCGCGCCGGCGAGCAGTCCAGCCAGTTCCACCTGGCGGCCGAGCCCGGTCTTCGCCAACACGGCCTTGAGCTGGTTGCGCACCGTTTCGCGGGAGATCCCGAACGCGATGGCGATTGCGTCGACGGTGCGTCCCTCGCCAATGCCGCGCGCGACGCGCGCTTCCGCCGGCGTCAGGTCGAACAGGCCCTGTAGCACTTCCGCGGTCGGCACCTCGGCCGGCACCACCGGGGTCACGATCACGATCGCCAGCGCGCGGTCGAACAGGTCGCGCGCGGCGCCGTGAATCGGGACCAGATGCACGATCAGCGGCGGGCGGTCCTCCTGCGCGGCGATCGGCACCGAGCGGACCTCCAGGCTGATCAGCCCCTGCTCGAGCGCCGCGAGCGCCTGGGCGAACAGCGTGTCGGCGGCGGGCGCCGCCAGCGTCAGGCGCTCGGCGCGATCCTGCATCACGTCGGGCACCAGGCGATCGAACAGCGTGTTGGCCGCCATCAGACGGCCGCCGCGCCGCAGCACCGCGGCGGGCAGGCCGAGCATCGCCAGCGATTCGGTTGCCGCCCTTGCGCGCTCCATCCCGAGCCGCGCCGACAGCAGCGCCGCACGCGCCAGATGCGGGCGCAGCGCATCGAGCTGCTCGAGCGCTTCCCGCTCGATCGGCCCGTGCTGGTATTCGCGCTCGACGCTGTAGATCAGCACGTCGCCGCTCGGCACCGGGATCGCGGTACCGGCGCCCCATCCGAGCCCGCGCGGACGGAAGAATTCGCGGATCTGGTAATCCTGCTGCACCTCCTCGGGCGTGTCGAACACGTCGATGTCGCGCAGGAAGCCGGCATGATTGGCCGCGAGCAGGCGCGGCAACCGCCCGTTGCGCTCGTGCCAGCCGCCTTCGACATAGGCCACCGTGTCGTCGTGCATGTCGGGAGATGCGACCCAACGGACGTCGTGCGGGGCTGCCGTCAGCAACACGATACCGCGCGCCTTCGCGATGCCTCCGACCTGATGCAGCACATTCGGCCACAGTTCGGGAACGACCGCGGCCTCATAGGCCAGCTCGATCAGATGCTCGTGCAGGTCGTTCGCCATCGGCCATCCCGGAAAAATTCGTTGCCCAACAGATAAACCCATCGACCTCGGAAATATTGCCTAGAGCAATTCAGTCCGAGCCACGAGTCCGGGCTATTCCGGGGCACTCATGATGAATGATCGACTTTCGTTGGTCCTGCCGGACATCCGGTGCGTCGCGGCATGGCACTGGTCGGGACGAAATGTCGCGGCGAGGAATTTGGCCGAGGGACGCGCTGACGCCATTGGTGTTCTTGAGGCTGATCGGCAGGCTGGCCGAGACGCTGGTCTTGTTGCCGTTCAGGACGTTCACGCCGCCACCGATTTCGGCGACCCGCCGAAGGCCGCCGATGCCAAGGTCGGCGAGATCAAGCCCAAGACCTGATGAAGACCTGACGAAGACCTGACGATCAAGCCTGAGCCGATCATCGCCGCGTGTAATGAAATTGAACCCGCGCGACAGACAGAAATCTTCTGAAGCGTCTCGAAATAATTTTCGCGTGAATTGCCGGCGTGCCAGGCCTGCCACCGTCGCACATTTGCAACGCCGGACGCGATCTTTCGACCATGAACATCCTTTAATTTGTGTCCGCGCATTCCATGGCGCCAGCTGGGCCAATGATCAGTCGCAGGGCGCTTTCCGGATTGTTGATGACGCTGGTCGGACCCTCGTCCGTCACCGGCAACACGCTGGCGCTGAGTCATTGCAAGGGATCGTGCGCGAATATCGATCTGCCGGCGCTTGGCTACGATACGTTCTGCCGGTCGTTCTTCGATATTGCGGCCGCCGGAAAGCTGCGCGCGGTTGCAACCGGTCCGGAGATTCGCAGGGAGATGCGGTCCTTGTTGCGCGCGCGGCGGCTTTATCGGCCATCCCGCGACGAGCTCCGGATTCTCGGGCGCAGCACGGCGGATGGCTTCTCGGTCGTGAAGGTCGAGTTCGATCTGGAATGCGGTGTGCCGGTGCGCGGATGTCTTGGAATTCCCGATGGTGAATTCAAGGGATTGATCCTGCTCGGCCACGGCATGGCGAGCACGCCGGAGCGGTGCTTCGACGATGCCGACAAGGATTACATGAATGCGCTCGGCAAACATCTCTGCCAGGACGGCTATGTCGTCTGGTGTCCTTACATCGTCCAGATCGGAAATCAGGAAAGCCAGAACAACATCGCCGCGATGCTGGCATCCCATGGCATCTCCGCGCACAATTTGTCCTGCGCATCGCTCGACGCCGGCGAGATCGTCTGCCGGAAGCTGACCGGAGCATCCGGTCTGAATGTCGGCGTCTACGGGGTGTCCTGGGGCGCGTTTCTCGCGCTGCATCTGGAGGCCGCGACGGGGCGAATGCGGCCGACCGTCGTCTCCGGCTACATGCGTGACGAGAAGAAGTTCCTGATGTCGTCCGTCATCAGCAAGAATCTCGGCATCGAGCTTGCGGCCTATATTCATTTCGCCAACAGCCGTGCCAAGTATACCGGCTGGCAGCTTGCGGACCTGATCCATCCGTGCCCTCTGTTCGCCGAGATCGGCAGCCGCGACGGTGCAAACGCGACCGAACTCGGGCGCGATGAGAAATTCGCGGAGATGCAGTCCGTCTACGCATCGTCAGGCCATGCGCATTTGATCGACATCGATGTCTTTGACGGCGTGCACGAGGTCAGCGGCAAGCGCGCAAGGCCATGGCTGTACGGCCATTTGGCGTCGCCCGCCTATCAAGAGACGTCGCGGTTGAAGAACGCCATCGCGTTGTAGGCCGCAGGGGCCGCGCTCCCCGACTTTCCGATACGCCATCAAGCACACGCGGCGTCTTGCATACTCCATGCCTGACCGCGATCGTACCGAGGTAGCACTTGCGTCCATCAAATTGACGGGAGCTTTCGGTGTTCACTGCTGGCCCCAAGGCGGACGGCGCGGTTGCGATCGCCGCGGCGTTGCAGCGGTGCGTCGACTTTCGAAGCTGCCGGCAACCGGAGTCAACGGAACCTGCGCGATCAGGTTACAGGATTGTCGGATTGGCCGCGTTATGATCTCCTGCAACGCACCTTGCCCGTCCTGATCGTCTCGGTCTGAGGGAACTCGACGTCATATCCGTCTCGTAGAGCTTGTTGGTAGCCGAAGGGTTGGACAGCATGAGTGGTACGGAACGAATGCTCGGTGGATTGGCAGGGCTTCTCGTATCGGCAGGGTTGACGGCTATCGGGGTTTCGGCGGCCCATGCGCAGGCGGGCCCGCCCGGGCCTCCGGCGGTGGGCATATTCGAGGCGGTGAAGCGGCCGATCACCGAGACCAATGAATTTCTGGGACGCATCGAGGCCCCCAACCGCGTCAACGTGGTGGCGCGCGTCACGGCTTTCCTGGACAAGCGGAACTTCGTCGAGGGCGCCGAGGTCAAGGCCGGTGACCTGCTCTATCAACTCGAGCGCGGCCCGTTCGAGGCCGATCTTGCATCGAAGAAGGCGCAGGTCGCCCAGTTGCAGGCGACGCTGGTCAACGCCAAGCTGACCACCGATCGCGCCAAGTCTCTGCTCGGCGGTCCGGCCGGCCAGCAATCCAGCGTCGACGCCGCGGTCGCCAATCAACAGAGCCTCGAGGCGCAGGTGCAGGCCGCGCAGGCGCAGGTCGACCTGTCCCAGATCAATCTCGACTACACCATGATCCACTCGCCGATCGATGGCCGGATCGGACGTACCTCGGTCACCGAAGGCAACGTTGTGACGCCGAGCTCGGGGACCTTGACGACCATCGTCAGCCAGGACCCGATGTATGTCACTTTCCCCGTGCCGGTGCGCGAGGCGCTTGATCTGCGTGACCGTTATGCGACGCGGGGCGGCTTCAAGGCGGTCGTCATCCGTGTGCGCCTGCCGGACGGCCGGCTCTACGAGCAGACCGGCGAGCTGAACTTCGTCAACAACACGATCGCGCAGAATACCGACACCATCTCCTTGCGCGGCATCATCCCCAATCCGTCGACATATACGTCCGTGGCAGCCGGCGGTTCGGTCCGCGAGCTGACCGACAACGAGTTCGTGACCGTCCTGCTGGAAGGCGTACAGCCGGTCGAGGTGCTGGCGATCCCGCGCTCGGCGGTGCTGTCGGACCAGCAGGGCGAGTACGTCTACGTCGTCGGCGCGGACAACAAGGCTGAGCAAAAGCGGATCCAGCTCGGACAATCGACCGCAACGATCGCGGCGGTGACGAGCGGCATCGCGCTCGGCGACAAGGTGATCGTCGAGGGATTGCAGAAGGTCAGACTGGGCGAGGTGGTTGCGCCGGGGCCGGCCAGCGCGCTGATCCAGTCGAGCATGAAGGTTTCGGCGGACAGCGGCGCCGGCGGCACGCAGAAATCGACGGGCAACAACCCATGATTTCCGCTGTCTTCGTCGATCGTCCGCGGCTTGCGATCGTCATCGCGTTCGTGATCACGATCGCGGGTGCGCTGGCGCTGATGCAAATTCCGGTCGCCCAGTTTCCGGACATCGTGCCGCCGCAGGTCACGGTCTCGGCCGTGTTTCCCGGCGCGTCGGCTGAAGTGGTCGAATCGAGCGTCGCCCAGCCGCTGGAGGCGCAGGTCGTCGGCGTCGACAAGATGCTCTACATGAAGTCGACCAGCGGCAATGACGGCAGCTATACGCTGACGGTCTCGTTCGCGCTCGGCACCGACCCCGACATCAATACCGTCAACGTCAACAACCGGGTGCAGAGCGCGCTCGCGCAATTGCCGACCGAGGTGCAGGCGCAGGGCCTCACCGTGCAGAAGAAATCCTCGGCCGTGCTGCAGTTCATCGTGCTGTACAGCAAGAGCGGCGAGCAGGACCCGCTGTTCATCACCAACTACGCCATCATCAACGTGCTGGACGCGATCTCGCGCACGCCCGGCGTCGGCCAGGCCTCGCTGTTCGCCAAGCTGAACTACTCGATGCGGATCTGGTTCGATACCCAGCGCCTGACCAGCCTCAATCTGGCGCCGTCGGACGTGATCGCCGCGATCCGTGCCCAGAGCGTGCAGGCGCCGGTCGGCCGCATCGGCGCGCGTCCGATCAGCAACGACCAGCAATTCCAGTTCAACGTGCAGACCCAGGGCCGCCTGACCACATCCAAGCAGTTCGGCGACATCGTGCTGCGGGCGAATCCGGACGGATCGGTGCTGCGGATCAGGGATGTCGCCCGCGTCGAGATCGGTGCGCAGAACATGGATTCGGAATCGCGGATCGACGGCAATCCGGGCGTGCCGATGGGCATCTATCTCGCGCCCGGCGCCAATGCCGTGACCACGGCGAAGGCCGTGCAAGCGACGCTGGCGCGGCTGTCGGAGCGGTTTCCGCCGGGGCTGACCTACCTCGTGCAGTACGACTCCACGACCTTCGTCTCCGATACGATCAAGGAAGTGATGAAGACGCTCGGCGAGGCCTTCGTGCTCGTCGTGATCGTGGTGTTCCTGTTCCTGGGCAATCTGCGCGCCACGGTGATCCCGGCGGTCGCGGTGCCGGTCAGCCTGATCGGCGCCTTCGCGGTGCTGCTGGCGCTCGGCTATTCCGCCAACACGGTCTCGCTATTGGCGATGGTGCTTGCGATCGGCATCGTGGTCGACGACGCCATCGTCGTGGTCGAGAACGTCGAACGCGTCATGGAGGAGGAGCCGGAGCTGTCGCCGGCCGATGCCACCAAGAAGGCGATGGCGCAGATCACGGCGCCGATCATCGCGATCTCGCTGGTGCTGCTCTCGGTGTTCGTGCCGATCGCGTTCATCCCCGGCATCTCCGGCACGCTGTTCCGCCAGTTCGCGGTGACGATCAGCGCCGCGATGGTGATCTCGGCGCTGAATGCGCTGACGCTATCGCCCGCATTGTGCGCCGTGTTCCTGCGCCATGGCGGGCCGCGCCGTGGCATCATGGGACGGGTGCTCGGCGGCATCGATTGGGTGCGCGACCGCTATGCCGGCGTGGTGCAGCGGCTGGTGCGCGTCGCGGTGCTGTCGCTGGTCGCGGTGCTGGTGTTTGCCGGCGCGGTGTTCGGCGTGTCGAAGATCACGCCGACCGGTTTCCTGCCCGAGGAAGACCAGGGCGCCTTCTTCATCGCCGTGCAACTGCCTGACGGCGCCTCGGTGGCGCGCACCAGCGAAGTGACCAAGCAGGTCGAGGCGCTGCTGAAGAAGAACCCGGCGGTCGACCACGTGCTGTCGATCATCGGCTTCTCGCTGCTCGACGGTGCGAGCGAGCCGAATTCAGCCTTCATGGTGGCGCGCATGAAGGCGTTCGCCGACCGCAAGGCCGTCACCGAATCGGTACAGGCCGCGATCGGACAGACCTTCGTCGGGGGATCGCAGATCCGTCAGGCCTCGGTGCTGCCGTTCAACCTGCCGCCGATCATCGGCCTCTCGACATCAGGCGGTTTCGAATATCAGCTCGAGGCGCTGGAGGGGCAGGATCCGGCTTCGCTCAGCAGCGTGATGGGCGGGTTGATCGGCGCCGCCAACCGCAATCCGAATCTGACCCGCGTGTTCTCGACCTTCACCGCGACCAATCCGTCTGTTTATCTCGATATCGATCGCGCCAAGGCGCAGGCGCTCGGTCTCAACATGGCCGACGTCTTCACCGCGCTGCAGGCGACGCTCGGCGGCATCTACGTCAACAATTTCAACCTGTTTGGCCGCACCTGGCAGGTCAACGTGCAGGGCGATGCGGCCGACCGCCGCGACATCCCCGACATCTGGCAGATCTATGTGCGCAACACCGGCGGCGAGATGGTGCCGATCCGCTCGATCGCGTCCTTGCGGATCGTGACCGGCCCGCAGGTGATCACGCGCTACAACAATTATCGCTCGGTCACGGTGAACGGCAGCCCGGCGGCGGGGGTGTCGTCTGGCACCGCGATCGCGACGATGGCCGACCTCTCCAAATCGACGCTGCCTTCGGGCTATTCCTATGAATGGACCGGCACCGCCTATCAGGAGCAGGCGGCGTCCGGCCAGACCGGCATCATCCTCGCGCTCGCGGTGCTGTTTGCCTATCTGTTCCTGGTGGCGCTGTATGAGAGCTGGACGATCCCGATTCCGGTGCTGCTGTCGGTCACGGTCGGCGTGTTCGGCTCCTATCTCGCGATCAAGCTCGCGGGGTTGAACCTCGATCTCTACGGCCAGATCGGTCTCGTGGTGCTGATCGCGCTCGCCGCCAAGAACGGCATCCTGATCGTCGAGTTCGCCAAGGAGCAGCGCGAGGCAGGCAAGCCGATTGCAGAGGCCGCGACGACCGGCGCGCAAATGCGCTTCCGCGCCGTCATGATGACCTCGATCGCCTTCATCCTCGGCCTGGTGCCGCTGGTGGTCGCGACCGGCGCCGCGGAGATCAGCCGCCGTGCCGTAGGCACCGCGGTGTTCGGCGGCATGCTGGCCGCAAGCACGATCGGCATCTTCCTGGTGCCGATGCTCTTTGTCACCTTCCAGGGCTGGCGCGAGGGTGCGAAGAATCGCTTCGGTCGCAGGCGCAAGGCGGAACAGCCGACGTCGCATTAGTTCCAGCCTAATCCCATCGCGCATTAGCGGGGCACGTGAGGCGGGTCTATACTGCGCGCCTCATCGATGGAGTTCCGGATTGAGCGTTGCCTTTACCAAGGAAGAAAGTGCCGAGACTGCGTCTGAGACGCTGTTGCCGGACCGTCCGATTTCGCCACATGCCAATCTGGTGACCGAAGCCGGACGCAAGGCGCTGGAGCGACAGCTCCAGGAGGCGCGCGAGGCCTACGAGGCCGCGCAGCAGCTCGACGACGTCAACGAACGGCGACGGCAGTCGGCGGTTCCATTGCGCGATGCGCGCTATCTCACGGAACGGCTCCGCACGGCGCAGGTCGTGCCTGATCCGGCGTCGACCGAAACCGTTGCCTTCGGCAGCACGGTGACGTTCAGCCGCGCGGACGGGCGCGTGCAGACCTATCGCATCGTCGGCGAGGACGAGGCCGATCCAAAGGCCGGCTCAATTTCCTTTGTCTCGCCGGTGGCGAGATCGCTGATGGGGAAGGCGTTGGGCGACGTCGTCCGATCCGGCGATCAGGAGCTCGAGATCGTCGCGATCGCATAACGCATCTTCCGCTCACGCCGCCGGCAGGGCGAGCCGCTCGATCGTCTGAATGTGCCGTGCAAGGAGGCTGCAGGCCTGCTCGACGTTGCGCGCGCGCAGTGCCTGCAGGATCACGCGGTGATCCTGGCTCGGCCGCGGCCGCCAGCCGGCATTGCGCGCCATCGCGAACACCGATCGCGAATTTGCAAGCTGCAGGCCGTCGAGGCTCGCGAGCAGCCGCGGCATCGCGCAGGGCGCCACCAGCGCGTGATGGAAGGCGCGATTGGCCATCTCGAAATCCTGCACGGTCTCGGCATTGTCGCCCTCGATCATGGCGAGCTCGATCCGTGCCAGATGGGCCGGCGTGAACTTCGGCGCGGCGTTGCGCAACGCAACCACCTCGAGCGCGGCACGCATCTCGGCGATTTCCCTCACCGCGTTGGTGTCGAGAGGCGCGACCCGCACCCCGCGACGGGGCACGGCGACGACGAGATGCTGCGCCTCCAATTGTTTGAAAGCCTCGCGCACCGGGACGTGGCTGGAATGGAATTCCCGCGCGACATGATCCTGCCGGAGCGGAGCATCCGGCGGCAATGCGCCGCTGATGATGCGCTCGCCGATCGCCTCGGCAATGCGCCCGGCGGTCGTCGTGTTCTCGCCGTCATCCATCATAGATTATCTATCATAAAAACGGGTGCGCTTGTGCCTGGCCTCGGCTAGCATCGTTCTAAGTCCATAATCATAGATAATATACAAGATTATCTATGATCCAAAACAAACGAGAAGGCAAGCCCGATGGTTGATGTCGTTGAGATCGAACGGACCGACAGCCGCTCCAACGCTGCGCCCCGCAAGACCTGGGAGCGCGCCGAGGCTGAGGCGCTCTATAACCTGCCGTTCGCGGACCTGATGTTCCAGGCGCAGGGCATTCACCGCGCCAACTTCAATCCGAACCACGTCGAAACCGCGAGCCTGCTCAGCATCAAGACCGGCGGATGTCCGGAAGATTGCGGCTACTGCTCCCAGAGCGCGCATTACGACACCGGCCTGAAGGCCACCCGCCTGATGCCTCGGGACGAGGTCGTGGCGGTCGCGCAGCGCGCCAAGGATGCCGGCGCAACCCGCTTCTGCATGGCCGCGGCCTGGCGCAGCCCCAAGGACCGCGATCTCGATCAGGTCTGCGACATGGTCAGCGCGGTGAAGGGGCTGGGCATGGAAACCTGCGTCACGCTCGGCATGCTGACGCCGGACCAGGCCGAACGCCTCTCTGACGCCGGGCTCGACTTCTACAACCACAATGTCGATACCTCCCCGGAGTTCTACGACAAGATCATCACCACCCGCACCTTGCAGGACCGCATCGATACGCTCGCGCATGTGCGCGATGCCGGCATCAAGGTCTGCTGCGGCGGCATTATCGGCATGGGCGAGCAGGTTGACGACCGACTCGGCATGCTGGTGCTGCTCGCCAATCTCCCCAGCCATCCGGAGAGCGTGCCGATCAACCTGTGGAACGAGGTCAAGGGCGTGCCGGTCAACGACACCGCGGAGCGTCCCGATCCGATCGCGCTGGCGCGGCTGGTCGCCACCGCACGGATCCTGATGCCGAACAGCGTGGTGCGGTTGTCGGCCGGCCGGCAATACATGACCGACGAGCTGCAGGCGCTGTGCTTCCTGGCCGGTGCGAATTCGATCTTCATCGGCGATGTGCTGCTCACCACCAAGAACCCGCAGCGCGATCGCGACGCCAATCTGCTCGATCGGCTCGGCATCAACTCCGCCCTCGCCTGAACGTAACCGTCAGCCCGCATGGGCGCCGCTCGCGCGCGGTCAACCATCCTTCTGTGAGTGAAGCAATGAGCGCAATCCATGCGGCCAACGCCGCTGATTACGCCGCGGCCTTGCACGCCCTGAGCAAGGACGATCGGCTGCGCGGCCTCAAGCCGCGCGCGGGCATCGATTTCGTATCGAACGACTACCTGGCGCTCGCGACCGCGCCGCGCATCAAGAATGCGGTCGCGGCCGCGCTCGAGGCCGGCACGCCGATCGGCGCCGGCGGTTCGCGGCTGTTGCGCGGCAATTGCGAGGAGCACGAAAGGCTGGAAGCGGAGGCCGCCGCGTTCTTCAAGGCCGAGACCGCGCTGTTCTTCGGCGGCGGCTATGTCGCCAATTTCGCGGTGCTGACGACGCTGCCGCAGCGCGGCGACCTGCTCGTGCTCGATTCTCTCGTGCATGCCAGCATTCATGAGGGCGCACGGGCCGGCCGCGCAGAGTTCCGGTTCAGCGAACACAATAGTCCTCAGTCGGTCGAAGACACCATTCGCGGCTGGCGCGCCGAGGGTGGCGCGGGCCGGGTCTGGATCGTGGTCGAAAGCGTCTACAGCATGGACGGCGATGTTGCGCCGCTCGATGACCTCATCGCGATCGCCGATCGTCATGACGCGTTCCTGATGGTGGACGAGGCGCACGGCACCGGCGTCTATGGCGAGCAGGGCCGCGGGCTGACGGCGCCTTACGAAGGGCGCGAGAACCTCGTGATTGTGCATACCTGCGGCAAGGCGCTGGGCGCCGCGGGCGCGCTGGTCACGGCCCCGACCGTGCTGCGCGACTTCATGGTCAACCGCTGCCGCCCGTTCATCTTCGCCACCGCGCCGTCACCGCTAGTGGCCGTTGCCGTGCGCGAAGCGCTCTTGATCCTGCAGCAGGAGCCCGAGCATCAACAGCGCCTGGCAAAGCTGGTCGCGTTCACGCATCGCGAGTTCGACCTGCGTGGCTGGCGCAGCCCGTCGCGTTCGCAGATCGTGCCCTATATCGTCGGCGACAATGCGCGCGCGATGCGGCTCGCGTCGGCGCTGCAGGCACGCGGTTTCGACGTCAGGGGCATCAGACCGCCGACCGTGCCGGCGGGCACCGCGCGCTTGCGCATTGCGCTGACCCTCAATGTCGACGAGGACGACGTGCGCGCGCTGCTCGACGCGCTCGTCGCGGAGACAAACGGCTGGTCGCAATGACCGGCCGGATCGTGGTGACCGGCACCGATACCGGGATCGGAAAGACGGTGTTCTCCGCGGGCCTCGCCTCCTTCCTCGCCGCCAGCTACTGGAAGCCGGTTCAATCCGGCCTCGAGGAGGAGACCGACGCGCAGCTGGTCGCGCGGCTCGGCGGCCTTTCGGCCGATCGCATCGTGCCCGAGCGCTATCGGCTGCGAACGCCGGCCTCGCCGCATCAATCCGCTGCGATCGACGGTGTGCGCATCGACCCTGCCGCGCTCAACGTGCCGGATGTCGGGAACCGGCCGCTGGTGATCGAGGGCGCCGGCGGGCTGATGGTGCCGCTCAATGACACCACGCTCTATATCGACATGTTCGTGCAATGGCGGCTGCCGGTCGTGCTCTGCGCCCGCACGGCGCTCGGCACCATCAATCATTCGCTGCTGTCGGTCGAGGCGTTGCGCACGCGCGGGATCGATATCATCGGGATCGCGTTCATCGGGGACAGCAATCCCGAGAGCGAGCGCGCCATCTGCGACTTCGGCCAAGTGCGCCGCCTGGGCCGGTTGCCCCTGCTTTCTCCGCTTGCGCCGGACACGCTGCAGGCGGCATTCAAGGATTCGTTCCGGCGCGAAGATTTCAATCCATGATATCTCCCAGGAAATCGCCGATCTGGCACCCGTTCACCCAGCACGCGCTGCACGGCGAGATGACCCGGATCGTGCGCGGCGAGGGCGCCTATCTCTTCACCGCGGATGATCGTCGCATCATCGACGCGATCGCGTCCTGGTGGGTCGTGACCCATGGCCACTGCCATCCGCATATCGTGCGCGCGATCCAGGACCAGGCGGAACAGCTCAACCAGATCATCTTTGCCGGCCATACCCATGATCCGGCCGAGCAGGTTGCCGCGCAGCTATTGAAGCTCGCGCCTCCTGGCCTCGACTACGTGTTCTTCTCCGATTCCGGCTCGACCAGCGTCGAAGTGGCGCTGAAGATGGCGCTCGGCTATTGGCACAATATCGGCGTGCCGCGTACGCGGATCATCGTCATGCAGCATTCCTACCATGGCGACACCGTGGGGACGATGTCGGTCGGCGCCCGCGGCGTGTTCAATAAGGCCTATGAGCCGCTGCTGTTCGACGTCGCGTCGGTCCCGTTTCCTGCCGCAGGTCACGAGCAGGCAACGCTCGATGCGCTCGAAGCCGCCTGCAAGAGAGACGACGCGGCGGCGTTCATCGTCGAGCCGCTGATCCTCGGCGCGGGCGGGATGCTGATGTACCCGCCCTGGGTGCTGAAGGAGATGAAGCGCATCTGCGAAGCCGCAAACGTGCTGTTCATCGCCGATGAGGTCATGACCGGCTGGGGCCGGACCGGTACCTTGTTCGCCTGCGAACAGGCCGATGTCAGCCCGGATATCGCCTGCTACTCGAAGGGCCTCACCGGCGGGTCGCTGCCGCTCGCGGTCACGTTGTGCCGCGCCGACATCTACGATGCGCATTATTCCAGCGACCGTTCGCGCACCTTCTTCCATTCCAGTTCCTACACGGCAAACCCGGTCGCCTGCGCCGCCGCAAGGGCAAACCTCGAGCTCTGGCAGCACGGTGCGGGCGCGCGCGTCGCGTCAGTTGCCGCGATGCAGGAGCGCCTGATTGCACCGTTCCGCGCCGATGCGCGCTTCGAAAACGTCCGCCGCACCGGGACCGTCACGGCCCTTGACCTGAAGGCCGGCGACGCCGGCTATCTCGCGGGGATCGGCCCGAAGCTTCAGGCCTTCTTCGAACGCCGGAACCTGCTGCTGCGGCCGCTCGGCAACACGATCTACGTCATGCCGCCCTACTGCGTGACGGAGGCCGATCTCGCGGAGATCTACGCCGCGATCAAGGATGCGGCCGATGAGCTGGCGTGACGCCACAGTCCAGGGCGAAGCGTCGAACGCCTATATTGTTGAAATTCCGGTATAATTATCCTGCGGACGACGCAGCCGCGCCACCCGCCGGGCTCGAAGTTTTGACCGGCGCTGATGTGAAATCATGCGATCTCCTGCTAGATTTGGCGCAACCCGATCGGCTTCGCAGGTCCAGTCCTTCCGGAGACAGGTGGAGCGGGGAGCGGGACGCGTGGTCGTTCACGACCATCCGCGTTCGCTCATTGTTGAAGGACCATTCGCAACTCCATGTCCGATCGCCAGCCCATCGTCAGCGATCCCGCGACCATCCGCGCACGCGCCATGGAAACGCTGCTGGAGCGCTTGGAGGATCTCTGCGAAGGCGCCATCGCGATCGATCGCGACGGGCGCGTCGTCTACGTCAACGAAAAATACCTTCACTCGCTTCGCCTTGGCCACGTCTCCGAGGCGATCGGGCGCCCCATCGAGGAGATCATCCCGAACAGCCTGATGCGCCGCGTCGCCGAGACCGGCGAGCCGATCCTTCTGGATATCATGGAGCTCGGCGGCGAGCAGCTCGTCGTGACGCGCATGCCGATCGAGGACGAGAACAGGAACGTCATAGGCGCGATCGGCTTCGTGCTGTCGGACCGTCTCGACAATTTGAAGCCGCTGATCGCGCGGATGGGCCAGCTCGAAAGCGACCTCAGGCTGGCGAAACGGCAATTGTCGCAACCACGCAGCGCGCGGTTTACCTTCGACGACTATGTCGGCAACACCGAGCGCATCGGGCGGGCCAAGGAGCTCGCCCGCCGGGCGGCACGCCAGAGCGTGACGGTGCTGCTCACCGGCGAAACTGGAACAGGCAAGGAATTGCTGGCGCAGGCGATCCACAACGCTTCGGCGCGCGCCGAAAAGCCCTTCGTCAGCGTCAACGTCGCCGCCATCCCGGATACGCTGATCGAGTCCGAGTTCTTCGGCACGGTGCCGGGAGCCTATACTGGCGCCGACCGCAAAGGCCGCGACGGCAAGTTCAGGAGTGCCGATGGCGGCACGCTGTTCCTCGATGAAATCGGTGAAATGCCGTTGCAGCTGCAAAGCAAGCTGCTGCGGGTATTGCAGGAGCGTGAAATCGAGCCGGTCGGGTCCGACAAGGTCACGAAGGTCGATGTTCGCGTCATTGCCGCGACCAACGTCGATCTGCAAAAGCGCGTCAACGAAGGCACATTTCGGGCCGATCTTTTCTACCGCCTCAACGTGCTCACGATCGCCCTGCCGCCGCTGCGCGAATGTGCCGGCGATCTCCCGGAAATCTGCGCAAGGCTGCTGGATGACATCGTCCGTTCCGGCGACTACCTCAACGCCAAGCTCACGCCGTCGGGCCTCGCCGCGCTCGCCTGCTACGATTGGCCTGGAAACGTCCGTGAGCTGCGCAACGTGCTGGAGCGCGCGCTCATTCTCAGCGACTCCGGTCGTCTCGCCGGCGATGACTTCGCCCGCATCCTGTCCGTGGGCGCCGAGGGGAGGGCCGCCGTGCCGCCGCCGCCCGCCGGGACGGTGATTCCCTATGCGCAGGCCGAAGCGGAGTTCGAAAAGCGGACGCTCGAATGCGCGCTTCAGGCCGCCAATGGGCAGATTTCGGAAGCCGCGCGAATGCTGCGCATCTCGCGCGCAACGTTCTACAAGAAGCTCGCAAAATTCGGTCTCGCCCAATCGGATGCTGTCTGAGTTCTGAGACTTCAAGGTGTCTTGAGTCTCAGATCGTAGACAGCAACCGATCCGCCGGCACACCCACACGCCGGCGACGAATTGCCGGCTTTTCAGCCATTTGATGCATTGCGAGGCAATTTGGCCCGCCCCTTGCTCTGCCTCCGGGAAGACGCGCCTCGAATGCGCAACAAGCGTCCGAAAAGAACAATTACCGGGAGAGAAACAGATGAGCTTTCTGGTCGCGCTGGCCGCGCTCGTTTTCCTGATGTTCGTCGCCTATCGCGGCTTCAGCGTCATCCTGTTCGCGCCGGTCGCCGCGCTCGGCGCAGTGCTGCTGACCGATCCGGGCGCAGTGCCGGCCGCCTTCACCGGTCTCTTCATGGACAAGATGGTCGGTTTCGCGAAGCTGTATTTCCCGGTGTTCCTGCTGGGCGCGGTGTTCGGCAAGGTGATCGAGCTCTCCGGCTTCTCCAAATCGATCGTGGCGGCGGTGATTGGCCTCGTCGGCAGCCAGCGCGCGATGCTTGCGATCGTGCTGGTCTGCGCGGTGCTCACCTATGGCGGCGTCTCCTTGTTCGTCGTGGTGTTCGCCGCCTATCCCTTCGCCGCCGAGATGTTCCGGGCCGGCAATATTCCAAAACGCCTGATTCCCGGCACGATCGCGCTCGGCGCCTTTTCCTTCACCATGGATTCGCTGCCGTTCAGCCCGCAGATTCAGAACATCATTCCGACCACCTATTTCAAGACCACCAACGGCGCGGCGCCGATCCTCGGTACGATTGGTGCGATCTTCATCCTGGTGTTCGGCCTACTCTATCTCGAATGGCGCCGCCGTCAGGCGGCTATCGCCGGCGAGGGCTATGGCGAGGGACACAGCAATGAGCCGCCGCCGGTCGATACCACGGAGCTGGCGCCGGCGTTGGTCGCCTTTCTGCCGCTGATCGTGGTGTTTGCGGTCAACCTGCTGCTCGGAGGCTTTCCCGGCGTGTTCGGCGGCTTGATCGAGCGGACGTATGGCACGAGCTACGATCTGACGCTTGCGCTCGACCATGCGATTACCACGCCGATCGCCAGCATCAAGGCGATCTGGGCAGTGGAGGGCGCACTGATCGCGGGCATTCTCACGGTGTTCGCATTCGCGTTTCCAAAGCTGAAAAAGACCTTCGCCGAGGGCAGCAAGGCCGCGGTCGGCGGTGCGCTGCTGGCGGCGATGAACACCGCGTCCGAATATGGCTTCGGCGGCGTGATCGCGGCGCTTCCCGGCTTCATCGTCATCAAGGATGCACTGAAGGCCATCCCAAATCCGCTCGTCAACGAGGCCATCACCGTGACCTCACTCGCCGGCATCACCGGCTCGGCCTCGGGTGGCATGTCGATTGCGCTCGCTGCCATGGCGAAGGATTTCGTCGCCATGGCCGAGGCGGCGCACATCCCGCCCGAGGTGCTGCACCGCGTCGCGTCGATGGCGAGCGGCGGCATGGACACGCTGCCGCACAATGGCGCCGTCATCACCCTGCTCGCGGTGACCGGGCTGACCCACCAACAGTCCTACAAGGACATCTTTGCGGTGACCTGCCTGAAGACGCTGGCGGTGTTCTTCGTGATCGCGGTCTATTACGTCACCGGGCTGGTCTAGCCGGAAAACGCACCAAAGATCGGGAGTAATGATGTGAGCCAGCATCCCGCACTGTCCTATCTGCGTACGACGGAGAAGGGCAAGATCGTGACCGCCGCCGAAGCGGTGCGTTTGATCCAGGATGGTGACACGGTCGCGACCGGCGGCTTTGTCGGCATCGGTTTTGCTGAGGAGATCGCGCTTGCGCTGGAGGAGCTCTATCTCGCCAACGAAACGGACGCGCCCTATGCGCAGGGCAAGCCTCGCAACCTCACGCTGGTCTATGCGGCGGGGCAGGGAGACGGCAAGCACCGCGGGCTCAACCATTTCGCGCATGAGGGTCTGGTCCGGCGCGTGATCGGCGGCCATTGGGGGCTCGCACCCAAATTGCAGCAACTGGCGATCGCAAATCAGATCGAGGCCTATAATCTGCCGCAAGGCGTCATCACCCATCTGTTCCGCGATATCGCCGCGCGTCGCCCCGGCCACGTTTCGTGCGTCGGTATCGGCACCTTCGTCGATCCGCGCCAGGGTGGTGGCAAGCTCAACGCCCGCACCGTCGATGAGCTGGTCGAGCTGGTCACGCTCGGCGGCGAGGAGTGCCTGTTCTACAAGGCCTTTCCGATCGACGTGGGGATCATCCGCGCCACCACCGGCGATACCGACGGCAATCTCACGATGGAAAAGGAAGCGCTGACGCTGGAGGCGCTGGCGATCGCCATGGCGGCGCATAATTCCGGCGGCATTGTCATCGCTCAGGTCGAGCGCGTCGCAGAGAGCGGCAGCCTCAATCCGCGTCAGGTGAAAATCCCCGGCATCCTCGTCGACTGCGTGGTGGTGGCGAAACCGGAGAACCACTGGCAGACCTTTGGCACGCATTACAATCCGGCCTATAGCGGGGAGATCAGGTTACGCGCCGGCTCGCTGCCGCCGATGCCGATGAGCGAACGCAAGATCATCGCGCGCCGGGCGGCGTTCGAGCTCAAGGCCAACAGCGTCGTCAATCTCGGGATCGGCATGCCCGAAGGGATCGCCGCCGTTGCCAACGAAGAGCGGGTGATCGACCTGATCACGCTGACGGCCGAGCCCGGTGTGATCGGCGGCGTACCGGCGAGCGGGATCGATTTCGGTGCCGCCGTCAACACGCAGGCGGTCATCGACCAACCCTATCAGTTCGACTTCTATGACGGCGGCGGCCTCGATGCTGCGTTCCTCGGCCTTGCTCAGGTCGATCGCGCCGGCGATCTTAACGTCAGCAAATTTGGTCCCAAGCTCGCCGGTGCCGGCGGCTTCATCAACATCAGCCAGAGCGCCAAGAAGGTGATTTTCGTCGGCACGTTTGGCGCGGGACGCCAGCGCATCGGCGTCACCGACGGCAGGCTGGTCATCGCCGAGGAAGCGCAGGCCCGCAAATTCGTCGAGGCGGTCGAGCATGTGACGTTCAGCGGCGCCTTCGCCGCCAGGCGCGGGCAGACCGTGCACTACGTCACCGAGCGCTGCGTGCTTGCGCTGACCGAAGGTGGCCTCGAGCTGATCGAGGTCGCGCCCGGCATCGACATCGAGCGCGACATCTTGAGGCTGATGGATTTCAGGCCGCTGATCCCGCGCGATCCAGCCTTGATGGATGCCCGGATCTTCCGCGACGGGCCGATGGATCTGCGCGGCGACCTGTTGACGCTTCCGCTCGATCGACGCTTCACGCTGGACCCGCAGCAGAACCTGTTCTTCGTCAACCTGGAGCGTTTCTCGCTGCGCGGCAGGGGTGACATCGAGGCGATCGCGCAGGCCGTCGAAGCCCAACTCAGCGGGCTCGATCGCCGCGTCTATGCGATCGTCAACTACGACAATTTCTCGATTGTTCCCGAATTGCTCGACGAATATTCGGCGATGGTGCAGGGCCTGACCGACCGCTTTTATTCCGGCGTCTCCCGCTACACCACGTCCGGCTTCCTGCGCATCAAGCTCGGCGAAGCGCTGGAGCGGCGCGGCGTTGCCGCGCATATCTCCGAGAGCGCGGCAGACGCGCGCACGGATTGGCACAATGTCGAAGCCGGGCTCACCCCGTAGCCGGACCGAAACGGGCACGCGGCGGTAAAATTGCCTCCGTCGCCGGACGCCCGGGATTCGCGGGCGATGATCCGCGATCCCTCCTTTGCCGTCGTCGGCGGCGTTCCTTCGGGTGGAGCGGTCGTGGGCATTGCCAGGATCAGGATCCGGTTTCATACTCTGGTACAAGCCGGAGGCGATCAGCTGACCTGACGGTGCGACCAACCCGAAGCATGAAACAGACAATGCCGGGTTGCTGAAAAGCGGAGAGACGACGATGTCGTTTCGTCTCGCATTTGCCTTAGTGTCGATAGCGGCGCTGCTCGTTGATCCGACCGACGCTGTGTCGCAGGACATGCTGCGCGACGTCGATCTCAACGGTCCCGATATGACGGCGGCGGAGATGACGCGCGCCGAGGTCGACGCGCTCCTCAAGGCGGTGCCTCAAGGGGACCGGGGCTCTGCGGATTTGGAGGGAAAGCGACTGTCGAACCTCGATCTCTCGGGCCTCGACTTCTCCGGTGGCAACCTTCATCTCGCAAAGTTCAACCGGACCAATCTGAAGGGCGCCCGCTTCGATCGGGCGATCCTGAACCAGGCTTGGCTCATCGACGCAGATTTGACGGAGGCATCTCTCGCGAAGGCATCGCTGCTCGGCACGCAGATGCATCGCGCCAGGCTTGGCGGCGCCGATTTGAGCGGTGCTCGCATAACCGCCGATCTCTCCGGTGCCAGCCTGGTCGGGGCCAGGCTTGCGGGTGCCGATTTGAGCGCGGATATGCGCAATCAATCGATGGGCCTGATGCGTGGCGTGCTCAAATCCGCCGATCTCCGCAATGCGGATCTGAGCGGCGCCAATCTCTCTCGCGCCGATCTCGAATTCGCGCAGCTGCAGAACGCCAATTTGACGAATTGCAACCTCAGCAAGGCCGACCTTGCGGGAGCCGACCTATCCGATGCCAATGTCGCCGGCGCCGATTTCACTGAGACCGACCTAGCGTCGGCCCTGTTGCCGAGCGCGGCCGCGCTGGCTGAGGCGCGCAACCTGGACAAGGCCCGGAACTTGAACCTGGCGCGGCGCCAACGTTAGAGCGTTTTCCGGCGAAGCCGGTCCCGCGCTTGATGCGGGATGGGTCCCGGTTCGCGTGAAGAAAGCGCGTCAAAATTAGAATCCGGGGGCCCCGTTCCGATTCAATCGGAATGAGGCTCCATGGTTCGAATTGCAGTGTCCAGCGACAGGATTTATGCTCGGTCTCGAGAACTACGCAGCCGCTCATCGTGCGGCGGGGCGGGATCACGGTGGATGGTTGCATGTCGCACCGGAGGTGACGCCATGACTATTTCCCCCACTCTGCATAGATATCTCGCTGCCGAAAGCATCGAGTACGACGAAATCCCGCATGTGCTGACGATGTCGTCCGCCCTTACCGCCCAGGCCTGTCACGTCCCGGGCGATCGGCTGGCCAAGGCCGTCGTGCTGCGCCGCAACGGCGGCTACCTGCTCGCCGTGCTGCCGGCATCGCATCACCTCAGGCTGGCGGATTTAAAGGCGAGATTCGGTGACGATATCGCCATGGCCACTGAAGGCGAGATTGATCGGCTCTTCGCCGACTGTGCGCATGGGGCGGTTCCCGCCGCAGGCATCTGCTATGGGCTCGACGTTATCGTTGATGACAGCATTCAAATGCAGCCCGAGCTCTATATCGAAGCCGGCGATCATGAGACGTTGCTTCACCTCGGTCGCGCGCAATTCGATCGCTTGACTGCCGGTTCCCTGCACGGCCGCTTCAGTGCGCACGACTGAGGCGGCATGATAGCGCACCACCTGCCGGCGCGCCCTGACCAGGGCGCAGCACGCATGCAGGCGCGCCAGCTCTGTTGTATGATTGGCAGCAAGGGGGCTGTTGCCTTGAAGGGAGGTCCTCCATGAAAGTCAAGGACGTGATGCACAAGGGCGTCGACTGGGTCAGCCCTGACACGCCAATCACCGAAATCGCGAAACTGATGCAAGGGCACGACGTCGGCTGCATTCCGATCGGCAAAGACGACCATTTGATTGGGATGGTGACCGATCGCGACATCGTCTGCAAAGGCCTCGCGAGCAAGGACTTCAACGCCGCGCGCATGACCGCGCGGGACGTGATGACCGAAGGCATTCATTGCTGCCGGGAAGACGACGATCTGGCGAAAGCCGTGCATCATATGGAGACGCTGAAGATCCGCAGGTTGCCTGTGATCAACAAGAGCAAGCGGATGGTCGGCATGATCAGCCTGGGTGATGTCGGCCAATCCGCCACCGTCGATCTGTTGAGCCAATGCGTCAAGGGCGTGTCGGCTCATCACCATTGAGGCGTCGATGGCCTCACATATGAAATCGGCGTGCCCTTGCAGGCACGCCGATGAACGGGATCATTGATGCTGGTGTGGCGCCGGATGCGGCCTCGCTGCCGCAGGATGCGGCCGCGGTGCTGGCCGTGCCACATGCGGCGCGGGCCGCGGCGGCAGACGGTGCACAGCCGCTTGCGCGACGCGCGGCGCCGGCGGATGCACGGCCGTGCGCGCCGCAGGCGCTGCATGCTGCGCGATCTGCGGCTTGGGCGCATGCACGGCCGGTGCGGCGACGTGAGGCGCCCGAGCGGGATGGTTGCCGGTACCGGGCAGCGCGTGCGCTGTCGGGAGTGCGTGTCCTGTCGTTTGAGCGTGGTCGGTCGGTGGAGCGTGCACGGCCGGCAGAGCGTTTCCGGTCGGAAGAGCATGTCCCGCCGGCGGAGCGGTCCCTGTCGGTTGAGTATGTCCCGTCGTCTGGGCATGCTCTGACGGTAGCGCGTGCACGGCCGGTAAGGCGTTTCCGGTCGGGAGGGCGTGTCCTGCCGGCGGAGCGTTTCCCGTCGGCAAAGCGTGGCCTGTCGCAGTCTGCGGATGTCGCGGCGGTGGCGCTGCGATGGGCTTGCCGGGATGCGCGGCGATCACGCCCGCGCCGCTGAACCGTGCGGCGTGCGCGGTCGCGGCGACTGCCGGGTGACCATGATTGTTGGCGAGCGTCAGCGCCGGATCCTTCATCGCTGCTTGCGCGTGTCGCGTCTGCTCGGCGGTCGCAGCCATGTGCTGCCCGTTCTGGGCGGCGAGCTGTTGCGGCGTCGGCCTCACCGTGGTGCCCCCGGTGCCGCCATTGTAGCTGACGTTGGTCGTGTTGTTGATGACGGTCTTGTTGTAGACGTTGGTGACCGAGACGTTCGAGATGTTGTTGACGGAGCTGTTGTAGAAGAAGCTGCCGCCGCGCCAGTAGCCGCCCTCATAGCCGACGCCGGTGTAGCCGAAGCCATAAGAGATGCCGCCATAGAAGCCGACGGTCGCTCCCCAATATCCGGCGTGGAACGCGTAGACGCCGTCGTTCCAGCCCCAGTAGCCGGGCGTCCATAGCAATGCGGGCGCAGGCGGAAGCACCCATGTGCCGGGCACCCAGTAGTAACCGGTATCGTCGCTCCATGCCCAATAGCCGGGGGTCCAGATGTAACCGTCGCCCGGAATCGGCGGCTGCTCATAGACGGGCAAAGGTGGCGGTGCTGCATCAACACTGATGCTGATGCCGAGCTGCGCACGCGCAGGTGTGGGCGGCGAGAGACAGTAGAGGCTGAGAGCGAGGGCGAAAGGCAGTCCGGCGATGCGGCGCATGGCACATACTCCAATCTTCTTCCCCCAGCTTCGGAGTCGAATAGGCGCGCCGACATGAACCCGTTGTGAATGTATGTTGCTGACACGCGATCAAGAGACCGCGCGACGGCGGGATCGTTAATGACAGCAGATGCACGTCAGCTCAGTGTCAGGATGGAACGCGATCGTGCGATTTCATCGGCACCATCACGGCGCCAAATAGTCGAATTTTCGTTTTGAATTGGACGGCGACCCTCTGCGCATCGTCAATCGGTGGCCGGAGCATCCGGCTCCCACAAAGACGGGCAGGGAGGTTTGGAATGGCGCGATCCGCCGACATCGACATCAACGCGGGCGCACGCCTCGACCGGCTGCCGATCTGTGGATTCCATTGGCGCATCCTGGCGCTGATCGGCGCCGGCATGTTCCTCGACGCATTCGATATCTATCTGGCCGGCGGCGTGCTGGGTGCGGTGCTTAAGCAAGGCTGGTCCACGCTCGAGCTCAATGCGGCGTTCGTCTCCGCGACTTTTATCGGGATGACGATTGGCGCCTGGTTCTCAGGCATCCTCGGCGATCGCTTCGGCCGCCGCTTCTCCTACCAGATGAATCTTGCGATCTTCGGCCTGGCGTCGATCGCCGCGGCATTCGCGCCCAGCATGACCGTGCTGATCGGCCTGCGTTTCATCATCGGCATCGGGCTCGGTGCGGAGATCGTGGTCGGCTATGCGACCTTGACCGAGTTCGTGCCGGCCTCGTCGCGTGGCCGCTGGATCGGGCTGCTGGCCGTGATCACCAACTTCTCGCTGTTCGCGTCGTCCATGATCGGCCTGTGGGTGATCCCGACGCTCGGATGGCGCTACATGTTCGGCCTTGTCGGTCTGCTTGCAATGGTCGTCTGGTTCCTTCGTAAGTCGATGCCGGAATCGCCGCGCTGGCTCGCCGCCAACGGTCGCGCCGATGAAGCCGAAAAGATTCTATCCGCGATCGAGGCGGAGGCGACGCGCAAGGGGCCGCTTGCTCCGGTCGCTGCCAGCGCGCCGACGCAGGAATCTCCCGGTTCGGTGTGGCGTCTGTTCCAGCCGCCGTATCTTGCGCGCACGCTGCTCGGCAGCCTGTTGCATATCGTCGTCGGCTTCAGTCTTTACGGCTTCATCGGCTGGCTGCCGACCTTCATGGTCAAGGGCGGGCACAGCGTGGTCTCCTCGCTCGGCTACACCACCGTGATGGCGCTGGGCGGGCCGATCGGGTCATTGATCGGGCTCGTGCTGGCAGACCGGCTCGGACGCAGGCTCTCGATCGTCGGCTCGTCGATCGCGGCAGCGGCGCTCGGGATCGCCTATCCCTCCATGCCGGACGGTGTTGCGCTCGCAGGCGTCGGCTTCCTGCTCGTCACCGCGATCTATGTGATGCTGGCGACCGGGTTCGCGATGCACGTCCCTGAACTGTTCCCGACGCGCTATCGGCTTCGCGGCACGGCGATCTGCGCCACGTCCGGACGCATCGCGACCGCGCTGGTCCAGTACGTCGTGGTCGCGATCTTCGCCTGGCAAGGATTGACCGGCGTACTCACGACCCTGGCCGGGATCCTCGTGTTCCAGGCCGTGGTCTTTCTCATGTTCGGATTCGAGACCAAGGGACAATCGCTGGAGGACGCGTCGGCCGTCGCGGAGGGCGAGGCGGGAAGCCAGCCGTCGATCGCGCGAAGGCCGGCGGATATCGGGGCCTAGCTCAGGCCGGAGCAGGCTGCTCGGATCCGGTCGCGGAGCCAGCCGTTCGCATTGCTCTGATCGTATCTGCGATGCCAGTACAGCATCCAGTCGAAGGCTGCGGACTCGAACGGCAGTTCCTCCATCCTCAGGCCGTCGTCCATCAGCACGGCGGCAAGGTGTCTCGGCATCACAGCGAGCAGATCGGTACTCTTCAACACGTGGGGCACGACGAGCCAATGCGGCACGTTCAGGACGATGCGCCTTCGATGACCGCGCTCGGCGAGCATCTCGTCGACGAAGCGCAGATCGGTCGGGCTGATCGAGACCTTCATGTGCTCCTGTGCGATGAAGCGCTCGAAGGTCAGTTTTCCACGCTTGATCTGGTGACCGCCGCGCATCAGGCAGACCATGCGGTCGCGAAGCAGCGTCTCCGACCGGATCGACGCGGAATGCTCGAGCCCCATGCTGACAGCGACATCGATCTCGTCCCGCTCCAGCGCATCGATCGTCAGCGAAGGCGGCAGATGGATGATATTGTAGGAGATACGTGCGTCCGGCGGCCGAGCCGCGGCGAGCCTCGGCAGCAGCAGACACGCGAGAATGTCCGACATCCTGATCGTGAAGGTGCGTTCCGTCCGGCTTGGGTCGAAGCCGGCGTCGCTCGCCATCACGCGCTCGACCTGGCGCAGGACCTGGCGCAGCGGCTCCGCCAGTTCAGTGGCGCGCGGCGTGGGTTTCATCCCGGCGGTCGTCCGCACCAGCAGTTCGTCCTCGAACATCGCGCGCAACCGGTTCAGCGCGTTGCTCATGGCTGGCTGACTGAGGCCGACGCGGTCGGCCGCCTTGGTGACATGGCGCTCGGTCAGAAGTGCATCCAGCGCGACGAGCAGGTTGAGGTCGATGGATCGAAGGTTCATCCATCATTCATATCGTGAATATCGAGAGATCACAAATCCATTTCATCGATGACGGTGCAGGGCGTATCAATCGATCCGACCAAGGAGGCAATGATGAGCTTTGAGACGATCAAGCGCGACGTGAAGATCTGCATGTTCGATCAGTATGGGACAGTCGTCGACATGCAGGGCGGCCTGACCCGGATCGCGGCGCCGTTTCTCGAGAGGAAGGGCTGGAAAGGCGATCCGAATTCGTTCGTCACCTGGTGGCGTCGCACCCATTTCGAGAACTCGATGATCGATGCGCTGCTGCATCGCGAGCACACGCCCTATCGCGAGATCGGGCACCGCGCGGTTGCACACGTGATGGATCGCGCAAAGATCGCCTACACGATGGATGACGTGCGTACCCTCGTCGGCGAGATCGAGAAGCTGGTGCCGTTTCCGGAGGTGCCGGAAGCGCTTGCGCGGCTGCAAACCAAGTACAAGCTCGTCGTGCTCTCGAACGGCGATCCGGACATGCTCGAGACCGCGAAGCAGTACCACAAGGTCCCGTTCGATCGCGTGATCTCGGTGGCTGAAGCCAACTCATTCAAGCCGCATGTCGCGACCTACACCAAAGCTGCCGAGATCATGGGCGTGAAGCCCAACGAGGTGCTGTTCGTGGCCAATCATGCCTTCGACTGCATTGGCGCCAAGTCCGCCGGCATGCGGACAGCCTTCATCGACCGGCGCAGCCGCCCGTTCGGCATCACGCCGCACCAGCCCGACATCCTGGTGCCGTCGATGAAGGAGCTCGCCGATGCGATCGTCTGATCGCGAGCCGCTCTCGGGCATCAGGGTTCTCGACCTCTGCCGGGTGGTCTCCGGTCCGTTCGCCACGATGCAGCTCGGCGATCTCGGCGCTGATATCGTCAAGATCGAGGATCCCCGGCAAGGCGACGAAAGCCGCCGTTACGGGCCGCCCTTCGTCGGCGGCGAGAGCGCGTACTTCCTATCGGTCAACCGCAACAAGCGCAGTTGCGCCATCGACCTGAAGTCACCGGCCGGGCGCGACGCGGTGCTCGATCTTGCATCCGTCGCCGACGTCGTCATCGAGAACTTCCGCCCTGGCACGCTCGACAAATGGGGGCTTGGCTTCAACGCGCTGCGGGCCCGCCGGCCGGACATCATCCTGTGCAGCATCTCGGGGTTCGGGCGCACCGGGGCAGACGCGGCCCGTCCCGGCTACGACCTGATCCTTCAGGGGGAATCCGGCGTGATGGACATCACCGGTGATCCGGGTGGACCGCCGACCAAGGTCGGCACGTCGATCGCTGATCTCGTCACCGGACTCTATGCATCACATTCGGTGCTCGCCGCCTTGATGCGAAAGAGCCGGACCGGCGAGGGCGGGCGGGTCGATGTCTCCATGCTCGACGCCATGGCGTCGCTCCTGACGTTCAATGCCGGCATGTACTTCGCCACGGGACAAAGCCCGCAGCGTCGCGGCAACGTGCATCCAACCATCAGTCCGTACGAGCCGTTCGAAACCAGCGACGGCTGGATCAATGTCGGGGTCGCGAACGATAAGTTCTGGGCGGCTTTTTGCGACGTCATCGGCCGTTCGGACCTGCGCGACGACATTCGCTTCGCAACCGCCCCCAAGCGCGCCGCGAGCCGGAACGAACTCGTCGCGATCCTCGCGCCGATCTTCGCGGGGAGAAGCCGTGCCGATTGGCTGCAGGCGCTGGGCGTGGCCGGCATTCCCTGCGGCGCGATCAAGTCGGTCGGCGAGGTCTGCGAAACGCCGCAACTCACGCAGCGCGGCATGGTCCAGACCGTCCGGCATCCGACCGCGGGAGACGTGAAGTTCATCGCCCGGCCGACGCGGCTCGGTGACGAGCCGCCGGCGCCCTCCACGCCGCCGCCGACGCTCGGCGAGCACACGCGCGAGGTGCTTGCGGAATGGCTCGGCTGGACCGACGATCGGCTCGAGAGATTCGCGAGCGAAGGCGCGTTCGGAGAGTTTGGGCGGAACTTCGTGCGATCACCCGTTTGAATATCGTCACGAGAGTATCGTCATGAGAGATATCGCCGAGCAGATGCTGCGTCGCGCCGTCGACGACGAGCGGCAGGAATTCGGGTCGTTCTTCCTGTCGCGCTTCTTTGGCCTCGAGATCGCCTATCAGGGCGAAATCTGCATCGTGTCCTTCGACGTCGAGAAGCCACTGTTCAATCCGCAAGGCTCGCTGCATGGCGGCGTACTCGCGACCGCGCTCGACATCTCGATGGGGCATCTGGTCAACCATTTCGCGGGTGCCGGCACCACGCTCGAGATGAAGGTGCAATATCTCGCCGCGATCCGCGAAGGGCGCGTGACCTGCCGCGCGAGCTTCCTGAAGCGTGGCCGGAAGACCTTCTTCGTGCAGTCGCAGGCATCCAACGCCGCCGGCGAGCCGATCGCGTTTGCCACATCGACCTGGCAATTGCTGAACCGGGGCTGAGAGGCGGCAGCAGGCCGCGCGGGGTCGCAAAGTAGCCTCCTGGCGGCAGCGGCGGATTACCTCGAAATATTTGCTGTCGGCATCCGCAGGCGCACTGCGCCGGCACGCCCCGGTTCTTGAACGAGACGTGGCTCTCGCTGTACGTTCGCTCTATCGGCAATGCCGATGTGCCCATGGCGGTCAATGACCGAGCGGGCTTCCACGGAAGTACTGGAAGCTGCGCAACCATGGGCGTCATTTGCTCCCGACGTTGTGAGGTCTGCCGCCGCTGTTCGCTGGCGATGGATAAGCGTGACGCCCCAAAGGGAGGATCTCATGAAGGCAGCATTGCTGGCTTTGTCGCTCGTTGGTCAGCCGCCTGTACCGGTATCAGACAGCGTACCCAACTACGATATCAAGACGCTTTGCGCGGATGTGTCCGCTGACGACACGGCGTCAGGACTCGCCCAGGACGCCAGCAAGTGCACGAGTGACGAGACAATTGCGCGGCAACAGCTGGAAGCGATCTGGTCAACCGCTCCGGCGGGACCGCGCGCCAGCTGCGAACTCGAGGCGGGGACAGGGGGAGCACAAAGCTATGTCGAACTCCTCATCTGCCTGCAAATGAACGGTTGGGCTGCGCCCTCGGCGGTACCAATGCAGAGGCGCAAGCAAGGTTCGAAAAACTGAGTTTCCTGTCCCTGCAACCGAGCGGCTCGGTGAAATGACCGACAAGAAAGCCTATGCGGGCAGAAATGGCGCACCCGACACGATTCGAACGTGTGACCTTTGCCTTCGGAGGGCAACGCTCTATCCAGCTGAGCTACGGGTGCGTGCAGGGTTCATTTAGCTGATTGCCTCCGGGTCGGCAACGGCGTTGTCCGGGCTGGGGGAGGGCTCGGTTGGAGGGTGCGTTGCCCTCTTTCAGGCGTCGGTCACACGTTCGAATCGTGTCGGGTGCGCCAAAAAGGCCCTGCCGAGGGTGCCGGGGTTGTGGCGCGGTTCGAACCGCTGCGTTGCAGCGATTCGTCCGTCCGCCAATAGGAAGCCCACTTGTGCATTGACAGCGCTGGTGCTCGTTCAATTGTCTCTCTGCCGGCTTCCAACCGCTATTGAGGGATGGACGCGCAACAATGATTCAAGATCTACGCCGCCACGGAAACTAGATTCTTCGGCGACAATTCTCCTTCACCGGACCATCGATAAGCAGTTAAATAGCCTTTCTTGGCGACACTAAAATCGAGACATGCGGCATTGCCGGCGGTGAGTTGGGGAAGGCCTTGCAGCCAATAATGGCCGAAAAACACTGGCTTATTCCCTGTGTATCGGAAATCTCGGGGGAGAGCTGAATCAGGCAACTCGTCTTCCCGCCCGTCCATACTGAGGGCGGCGCCTCGGAACGTCGTGGCGGCCTCGTCCCACCACCGGAGGCGCACCTCCTCCCGCTTGTGCCCGTCCTTGTCGAGAAAATGAATACCCTCGGGTAGTCGCTGTTCTGGGCCCTTGAGGAGTATTTCGATAGCGGCGTTTGGTGCTGTTCCATAAGAATAGCTCTCCATGATTCCAGTCTCCGTGAGACATCCCCGCTCGTCCAACAACGGTATCAGGGCCTCACGCGAAGGTTCATGCCAACATGCGTGGATAACCCGGATGTCGGGCAAGTCTAGCCAAACGGGCAGACTCTTGAACCAATTGACGGCGTCCCGATGGGCGGCCGAATTTTCTTCAAACTGCCGCAGAAACTCAGCGTGCTGGTGCGCATTTTTCGGAGAGTGAGTTCGGAGAAAGTGCCCGTTCTCACTTTGAGCAGCCCAGCCAATGGCGTTGAACTCGTGATTTCCCAAAACTGCGCGGGCCGATTCTGCCTCCCACATCGCTCGGGCAATCCGTAGAACTTCTCGTTGTTGCGGGCCACGATCGATGAAGTCGCCGACAAAGATCATTCTTCGTTCGGGATGTCGGAAAACACCGTCGATCTCGGTATAGCTGAGTTCTTGTAGCAATCGGTGCAAAGGATCCGCATGCCCGTGAATATCGCCAACGATGTCGTATCCTCTCACGGTCATGAATCAAAAGGCTTTCGGAACTGAACCAAAGAACGAGCGCTAGCGACGATAGATCTCCAAATCTGGAAAAGTAGGGCTTCCCGGAGTCCAAAACTCGACGCTATCGGCATGCATTTCGTAGAACTCCCGGTCCACGGTGATGCGAACTGCCTGAGGCAGGTATCCATCGACGAAACGATAATCTTTGTCGTTCAGATGGACTGCCTCCAATCCTAACGGAAGCAATTTAGGCCGATCGAGGATTGCGCGGAGATCACTAAGCGAAATTGCCGGGTCGGGTCGGGTCGAAAAGTCGAGACTTTCGTCCGCGTAGTCATCCAGATCGAGGGCACCTCCTTCGCCGGAAGCGATTGCGCTCTCAACGGCTTTGACGGCGTCGTCGCGTTTGCCTTCGGGCCCCGTTGACTTCGATAGAACAGTCTCCTCAATGAGCTTCGGCAATCGCGCGAGGATCGGCTGGAGACCGCCAACTACCTTTTCGAAGATTGATATGCGGTCGCGAAGCGCACGATAGACGTCGGCTTCGACGGTGTCCTCATAGTGCAAATTGACAATCCGGATATCAGAAAACCTCTGTCCGAGACGATCGATACGTCCGATCCGTTGCTCAACGCGCATCGGATTCCAAGGCATATCGTAATTGATCAGCGCTCCACAAAATTGGAAATTGAGCCCCTCTGCGGCCGCATCAGTGCACACCAGAACTTCGGAATGCCCTTCCTTGAAACGCCGCTTGACTTCATCTCGCGTGATCGAGGTCCAGGTCCCGTCTGCATTGCGCACCTCGCCTCCGCGGCCAGAATAGCACATCACGGAATACCCAGAAGACACAGTCTGATCGCGCAAATAGTCCATAGTGTCAGTAAATTGGGTAAACACCATCACTTGTGGATAGCCACTTCCCTTAAGCTCATGAAGAACTTTGGAAAGCTCTAGCGCTTTGCTATCGGTAGGTAAGATACTGATATTATCGACAATCCTATCGATTGTCGCGATCTCCTCAAAAGCAAACGCGCGGCGCTCATCTTCTGAAACCGCATCGACATCAATCTCCTCACCCGCCTCGACTTGGTCAGCGGTGTCTTCATCAATTCGGCTCTCGTCGGCGACCGTGAGAGATCCATCAACGCCACTCTTTCGCTTCTGCATTGTTTGCCGAAGCGCATGAAAGCTTGAGGCAAGTCGTCGCCGATATATCGTCATTACAAAGCCGACGGCATTGCGTGCGTCCGGAGCGGCCGCGTCATAAGTCTCCGAAATGTAATTCTCGACCTGTTGGTATAGGTCGGCTTCTTCTGATGAAAGCGGAATAAAGCGATCCTCGACTTGGCGTGTTGCGACTGCCGTCGAGAGCCTTCCGGCTCTGAAGTATTTGCGCAGCAATTCTCGAGTATGCCTGGACACCAGCGCACGGACTGGGGTTGATCGCTGTAGGATAGCAAGCGCGGCCCGACGTTCGTCCGGAGACAGTTGGCGTCTGGGAATTGCAACCGGATCTCTGAGCGCCTCCAGAATCTTCCGTGTCTTGAGGCTGCTTAGTCGTGTTTGTTTTTCCGCGTCAGCTCTCAACACTTCTCCGTATCGAGCTTCGTTCGCGCGAAAGAGAGCCGAGAGCCAGTCGAGGCTCTCGTTCGTAACAGGTTCCTTGGCGACCTCCAAAAAAAACCGAACGAATGCATCAGGCGACCAAGCCTCTGGGAGCCCCAAGAGATCGAGCAAATCCCAAAGCTCCGTTGCATGAACCTGCAACGGTGTCGCAGTTAGCAGAATCAGTCCCTCGGTGCGGCTTTTGAGAGATCTCATCAACTGAAGCAGACGATTTGGACCTTTGGCCTGCGGCGTTCCGGCCCCCTTCGTTCGTGCATGGTGAGCTTCGTCCAAAATAATAAGATCCCACGGATCCGCGGCATTCAATAGCTCTTGATGTCGTTCCTGTCGACGGGCGAGGTGACTTGACATGATGACGAAAGGCTCTCGATGCCACGTGTCACGCGAAACGAGCTTTTCGAAATCATGTTCGCGAGCGGGCGAGCGATGCCACAAGAGTTTATGACCATCGTAAATTGGCCAGTTTAGATTGAATTTTTCGCGCAGTTCAATCTGCCACTGTTTGCAAACATTCTTGGGCGCAAAGATCAGGGCCCGCTTAATCCTGCCGGCCAGCCACGATTGTCGAAGGAGCAATCCGGCCTGCACGGTTTTCCCAAGGCCGACCTCGTCGGCAATCAAGAGTTTGGGCGGCCAATTATCATAGAGGCGCTGAAACGCTCGCACCTGATGGGGCCAGGGCACAACCGCCGAGGTGGCCTCGCCAACCCGATCTCCGCCGACATGCTGACGGGCCGCGTTAGCGATCCGCGCCCAAACAGCTTGGCGCTCCTCGTCCGGCGATAGAAATGGCGGCGAAGACGTCGGCATGGAACTAGGGTTATTGTCCGACGCTGGTATCGGTCCGCGGATTGGGGATTTCTCCGACGCGTCAGCATGTCCGATGAGCCGCTTCGGTAGTTTGCCGGGATCGGGCAAAAAAGTTAGAAGCTGATCTCGCAGCGCGGTCGGCACATCAATCGTGATCGCCCGCCGCGCCTTATTGGCCCAAAGTCTGGCGAAGCTAGCTTCTTCTTCATCTACGCGCGGGCCATCGCTCCACGAGGTGAAGGCGTTGAAGCTCTCCCAGTTCCGTGTCCATCCGTATTCGGTCTCGTTGACACTGCCGTTGAAGGCAAGCCTGTCGCCGGTTTTGTCCTCAATGATTCCGGTCTTCTCATGGAAGATGCTATCGTCGCGGATCGGTCGCCGATCCTGATCACAGGGGACGGCAAGTCTCACGTCTAAGAAGCCGTTCGTGACCATCCAGGCGACTAGTTCAAGCGCGTCGATTGTTCGGGGGTCAGCGGATAGGATGGGCATCTTGATTAGAGACTTCTCGACCGCGTCGCGCAGGGCTTCCCCGCGCTCAATGGCGGCTACATCTTCTTCACCTAGCGTGCAGCCGACGATCAGCCGCATCCGGCCATTATTAACAACGAGTCCCTCAATGCCTCTTGCGGCCAGAGCCAGCGCGCGGGCAGAGAAATATCCAGTCAGCCGATCATAGCGGTTAGCGGAGCGCAGCGCCGGGATGTAAAACAGTCGGATGAGATCACCGTCGTCCGGTGTATATTTGAGGCGCCACGCAGTGTCGCGCAGAAGCGTCAAGCGGCATCCTCCGCAAACAGGGATAGCTGCTGAGGTTCGCCGATCCTGTCGGAAAATGCGAGGCGACGTAGTTTCTCTAGGGCGTCGAAGTCGTCCGCAGCCAATTTTGCATCACCGACTGCGACATCGAAGCCGACGAAGTTGCGCGATGGCGGCAGCACCTCCAGGACGGCCTCAAGCCCCGCAAGGAATTGCGGGTCGTTCTCGACACCTGCATCCTTGAGCAGATCGATCGCCGCTTCCAACGTGCGGGTCCGCCCGTGATGAGCGGCGTGGTGGATTGCGTCGATCATCGCCCGCGAACCATCCGGCGGTCCAAGGGCATTTTTAGCGGCGCGAGTGGCGCTGTCCCAAAGCTTGATATCGGACCCCTTCTTTTCACAAATCTTTCCGATCAACTGTCCGTCGAGGTCGGCACCTACAGCGCGAGCGAGGCGCAAGCCTTCATCGTAGCTGAACAATGGGGCCTTGAACGCATCCCATGCCAGCACGAACCAAGATGTGACTGCATCGAGATCGCCGCGGCCCTTGGTCTGGGTGAGTTGGTTTAAGCGCCATGTCTTCACCTCCCTGCGGGCGGCGTCGAGCGCATCTTCGGGCGTCACCGCATACGGGTCGAATTCCTCTGCGAAGAGTTCGGCCTGTTTGCGACGCTTTTTCGCCAAAGGTTCGGGGCGGGGTGTGCCGCGCTTCAGGGGCCAATGACGAGAAAATTCCTCAAGCGCCGGACCGAAAGAAGCAAGATAGAGGTCAACACCGCTGATTCCGGCTTTTTGAAATTCGTCGACGCGGGTGCGAACCGCCTTCGCAACCATAGGCTCGACATCTTCCCAATAGGTAGTTTCGTGGCCTTCTCCTTCAGCGCGCGGGCGGCAAACGAGGAAGATCGTAGAATTGGCGGCGGCCTTGTCCTTAATATGCAGCGAGCCTTCAGCCTCGGTATTTACTGGCCAAGACGCTGTTATAATGAAACCTGCTTCAATTAGTCCCTTCGTTAGCGCATCCCATGCGCTTGTGTCCTTGTGCGTGAACATTACGGTCATGACGCCGTTTGGCTTTAGAACGCGCCGGCTTTCTCCGAATATGGCGGCCATTTTCTCCTGATAATCGCGATTGGCGAGCGCATCCGCACCTTTTTGGCCCGCGAAATGCGCCTTGTTGGCAACTGCCTCGGATTGCTTGTCAGTAAGACGTTGGGTGAAGAGCTCAGGAACAATTAGTCCGGCCGTGCGCTTTAGCCAGACATAAAAAAAGTCAGACAGCTCAGAATACATAACGTTTGCGCCATAGGGCGGGTCCATCACTATTGCATCCACCGATGCGTCTGAAATGTTCTCCAAAGATGATCCTGGTCGGCAACTAATTGAGATTGACGGTGGAGAAAATGATTTCTTGCCTAAGGATAGTAAATCTCCTTCGTTGTCCCCCGGACGGGTCAACTGGATCAGCTCATCGAGAGCCTTTGCGGTTTTACTGATGCACCAGTCGTAACCCATGCCTTCAACCGTAGGCACCATTTCGCAATAGGACCAACAAAATGCAAAGTCGTGTCTATCGAATATGGAGCGGAATGTTTGCTTCAGAACGTCCCATCTCCCCGATCGGTTCGAATAGTTGAACATCGTATCTAGAGCTAGCGCGAGGTAGATAAACGCGGCCTTGGTGCAGTCCGACAATTCGCCGTTCGATAAATTTCTTGATAAGATTTCATGATACACTTCGACACTAGTGCCATGACACAGCAATTGCCTTGGCGTGAAGAAATCGCTCCATTTCCGCATACCATAACGGCGCGGTTCCGTTGTCTTGGCACCGATTGGTATATCTTCGTTGGGAATGCAGTCGGAGATTGCCCAGTCAACCAATTTGGCTGAGAGAAGATCGTCTATGAGTGCTTGGTTGTCGTCGTTTTCGTTGGGCGCACGGTAATCTCGGATCCATTTATCGCGTCCGCGCTTACCAGCCTTGGTCAGAGTAGCGGTGCGGCGCTTGAACACCACGGCGAAGAGCTGGCTACCCAGCTTTTCCTGCGCCTGCCGTTTGATTTCATCTCCCTCGATGACGCGCTGACAATCTGGAAAGGGACACATACCATCGCCATTCGCGACTGTGCCTTGTGACTGTTCAGCCGCTGAAGCGACAATCTCAAACTGACAATAGCGCCCCTCACTTCCTGGCCCATCTACGACCTTGGGACGCAGGAGAACGCCTGCGCCGTCAGGAGATAGGCGCCAATTCGGAGACAGCGGCACCTTTCCACTGCAGTGAGGACACTGAACCGTGTGTGCCCATAGGTAAGTTAGATCGACCTTATCAGGCGCGTCGGGCTGAGAATAGATTCCGGTTAGTCTATTCGCGAGTTCCTTTCGGAATTCACTAGCGACTCGGGCATATTCGATCTTCAGTTTCTCTCCGAGGGCAATCGGCCATTCCACAGTCGCCCTTAATATGAGCGCGGCAACCGGATTCAAATCGTTGGCGACAACCGAAATGCCAAGCCTCGCAGCTTCGAATGGAATGCTACCTCCACCCGCGGTGGGATCGAGCACGAGCCTGCTCGGTGGAGGCAAATTCTTGTTCAGCCATTCCTGATCCGCGTCGTCTAGTCCGTATGTATATGCTCTAGCATAGCTATACGGATTCTCTACTCGCACCCCGGTCCGCTTGGCAGAAAGAACCTTTCGTCTTGCACTAACTGGATCGCCATGAATGCCCAAGGCATGCACGAACTGATCGTGATCGGCATGCGCAGGCAACAGGGACGCAAGAAGCGCCGCTCGAGAGGCCACTAGCGGTCGGCGTGCCCACCAAACATGGAGGTAGTAGACGGGGGGAAGCTCTTGTAACGATCGCCGTTCACGCGAACTTTCTTCACCAAGTGCCGCAATCGGTAACCACCGCTCTATTAAGCGCACATCCGTCATTCGTTCGACATTCTTCATTTCGCTGGATCGGTGAGGAGTATACGGAGCGCAGTGAAGACACGGCGTGGGTTCTTACGATGAACCGACATGCCTAGCCAATAGCCCGCCTCTTCCTTGCCCATGACTTCGATACCCTCGGCGACAAGGCGCATATTTTCTCGATTGCGCATCGGGGCAAGTGTGCGGAATAAAAGGGCGAGGCGCAAAGCGGTTTCCTCAACAAGCGCGGAACCCATCCCCTCGATCGGCAAGAGATCAAGGCGGATACCGCTCTCCTTCAAGCGCTTGAGAATTCGGTGCTCTGCTAATTCGAGGTTTCGCCCGCGCAGGCCGGCGAGCCGGATGGGGGCCGTGATCTGCGGCGTCGCCAACGAGGGAAGCTGCCAAACTTCTACCTCGGTATCCCCCGGTCCATGGCGACGAGCCCGGAGTTCGTAAACGGGGTGGGTCTTTGAGACCATCGCGAATTCTTCCTTCCGGCGCGGCACTCGCATTATCCCACCTGCGCCGTTGCTTCAACATATGCGGCCGCGCTTGCAAATCGCGTCAGCTTGTCGATGAATTTTTCCGCAACGTCTCCTTCCAGTGCGAGCCCGCCATCGAACGCAAAAGAAATGCCGGTCTTAAGGTCAGTATCTTTTGCTGCACGAAATTGAGGTTCGAGATAGTCTTTCATCGTAGACGCGTCCTGCGCCGTCCCATTGAATTCAAACTGCATCTCACTATCTTGCGCCGTAATAAATGTCCCGCTGAGCCTCACAGATCTCTTTGCTCCCGCAATCGTATTCGCGACCGGGATTAGCTTAAAGGCATCTCCATATTCGAACAGCCGGATGATGACGCGATCAATCTTGTCGATTTTGGCAATTCTAGCTTGTTCAACGACCTTCCGTAAGGCCTCCTTCAAGACGCCCTCCGCCTTGAAATTACTAGCGTTCGAAATGGCGCCGCTAAGGTCTCCCTGCTGCTTCTCACTAAATACCCCGGACGATCCATTTGCGCTCGCAGCATTTGCGCCCTCAAGTGGGGGAAGTGGACTGCTAGAAATTGAATCGCCTCTACCCGACACTGCGGGTTGAGCGGGCGGCGCAAGTGCGGGCCGTGGCCACAACCCCTTCGTCTTTGCAAAATCTATCGTGAATATCGTGGTATCTTCATCGATGTTGATCGACGGCATTGGGTCGTTTGGACCAGCGATCAATTCGCCACGCTTGTAGATATAGATACCGTCTTCAATGCCTTTCCGGATCGCCTTCCGAAACGCATCGTCCGAAAGAAGAATTGCAAGTGAGGGATCGCGGCGAAACTCGTCGCGCAAATCACGGGTTGTTATCTGACCCTTCTTCAAAGGGGTTCGATCCCGGATGTAAGAGGGAGAATCAGGCGCATCGGAGGCATCACGAATCTTGTTCTGACTCTGCAATTGACGAACGATTTGAAGTTGGCCTGACCCCGGACGCTCAGAAGCATTCTGAATATCGATGACGGAATGCGCGAGCTGCACCGAACCGGTGCCGCCGAGTGCGTTGCGAGACGGAAAGAGAATGTGACGGTAGCACTGCTGGATGGCGATTGCGGCTTCCGTCTCCGACTTCTTTTCAAGTTCAAAGACCTTCGCTTGCTGATGCTCGGCAAGCTCCTTGACGCGCTCCGGCCGCTTAAGCTCTTGTAGTGCGAGTCGGCGCACGGTTGCGCGCTTCATCTCGCTGACTTTTGTTTCGTCTGCAACGACAAAGACGAGATTGTTTCGCAGCGACCTAAGGCCGCTTCCATCCGCGCCCTTCCGTTCGAACATGCGAACGACGATTTCGGGAATCTCGCGAAGATCTGCCCCTATTTCAAGGGCGTCATGCGACAGCAACACAAGCCTGGGCTTGCCATCTGACACGTCGTCCGGAACATCCCATGGTCCGCCGGGGAAGGGGATAAGTTCAAAGGCGTGGCCGCCGAAGATCGTCTTTGAGCGGTCGACAAGCTGGGTCCGCGCCTCACCTGGATCGATATTCTTTTCTTCGCGACCAATGACCTGCGTTAGATTGGCCTCCGCATTGAAGCGCAAGGGTGCTGTCGGACGATCATCAAGATAAGCGGATTCCGCGCGGAACTTTGTCTTGGCGTCATCTATGAAAGATAGGTCTGCTGAAGGGCTCAGAATCGAGTAGCGAAGGTGGTCGGCGGTAAGGCCCTTCAAATCGTTGTTGAAGGCAAGCGTGTGTATGAAAATTGTGCGGGCGACGTAGGTGCCGTAAGGCAGCAGCCCTTTGAAGTGCTTGGCGTCCAGTTCTTGGGCGAGGGCAGGCTTCTCGGGAGAACCCGCGATGTCGTTCATGATGGCGGGAACGAACGCGCCTTGTTGCAGTCGGGTCGTGAATTCTCGGCGAATTACATCCGACCCGAGATCGATGTGGTGCAAATGGATCGCAGAAGCGTCCGTCGGTCGATTTGCCCAGACGGCGGCAACGGTCTTTGCAAGAATGCGAAGCATGCCGCGCACACGCTGGAATCCCCCAAGAGTCGCAGTTTTCCCCGTGAGCGTATCCAGGACGTCGGGATGGAACGGATAAGTCAGGCCGAATTCTCCGCCCGTCGCGGATCTGCGAGCTTCCTCTGACAGAGCGTCGCGATGATTTGTCCACTGTGTTCGATAGGTCGCGACGACGTCACTCGCGCGAGATTCGTCAACCGACGAGAACAGGCGCCTTCGGATCACCTTCGCGGTTTCATCGTCCCTTGTCGGATTGAGGTTGGTTGCCTTTCGGCCCGATACGCTTTCTAGCTCCGACATCGCGGTGGAGAGGAACTCGTTCTCCTCGGCGAACGCATCTATTCCTTTCCCGTCTGATCTGACGGCAAGCGTATAAACGACAGCTGCTTGGGGTGTGCTCTCAATCGCAGTCAAAAGCGCCTTGAGAAATGCCGTGAGCTGGTCGCGTCCGCCCATATGTTGCACGCGGCGAAGGTATTCGCCCAATTCATCAAGCACAACGAGCACAGGCTCGCCGCCGAATAACTCCTTTATGGTATCTGCACCTGGAGCAATTCCTTGTTCGTCGGAGCGGCGGACGACCTCGTATCCGGCCTTACCGGCGAGCTGATAGGCAATTTCCCCCCAAGGAGTGTGAGCGCGGATACCGTCACCCATCGGTCGACCGTTTGCGGGGTCGGCATTTTCGCCATCAAAGGCTGCAACGCGAACGTGGTGATTTGGGACAAGGGTTGGATCTAGGAACTCCGAAATATTCGATACGTTCTTCATCCCTGCTGCGGCATGGACGAGGGCAATCAAGCCGTGCGTTTTGCCGCCGCCAAAAGATGTGTCGAGCCGAAAGACGGCGGATACGCTTTCACCCTTCCCGGAAAGTCGTCCGCAAACGTTGACCAAGAGCTCCTTGAGGCCTTCGGTCGGATAGGTATTGGTGAAAAACGTCGGGGGATCCGTGTAGTCGCGTGAGGCGCGCCCAGTTAGAACATTCGCCAGATTGGCGGCGTAATCGCTGTCCGCGGTCGTTCCTTTCAGCACGTCGTCGCGTGGCTGGCATAGGTCAAATATGCTCGGAATCGTCATGCTAGCCTCACTTTTTCCCGCCTGACCAAGCGCAGATTCTGCTAAAAGCAGAGCCTCAAGGTTGGCTAAACTCTGCCGAGGGCGGGCCCGCCGGTGCGGGGGATTGGTTCAGCGGCAAAACTTCCCGCTGAAATTGAATACTCGGCAATCAGTGGACGGCAAACATAGGAAAAAGACGAATACGCAGGCAAGGTCATTCCGGGTTGATCCACCACCTTTGTCTCACAAAAAGGCTGCTGAGAGTCGGAATGAGTGGTGTTGATGTCGCTGGTTTTGCTTCGGCAATGCGGCGATAGCTCCTCCTCTAGGTCGGCGACCATGATGTGACCTCGGATGCCGCTCGGACAAATGTCGCCGTGCTCGCCCAGCGCGATTGTGATCTCGTTGTCCGTCATTCGGCCGGTGACCGGGCAGGGAGCGAGACCGGCGAGCCGATCGGCCAAGCCCGGGCGATCGAGCAACAGTGACCCCATCGCGACGTGGATTTGATCGACGTTGCCATTACCCGCGACCGGAATCAGTCGATCGATGATGGTCGTGTAGAGAACGGTCGGAAGAAGCACTTCGGTCATTTCGACCCAACGTTCGTGATATAACTCACGACCCATGCCATACCGCGAATCTGGTGCGCAAGCAGGTTGTGTGTTTAGTCTCTAGTCTAACCGCCTCGGGTCATGCTTTCCTGGATGCCGTTCAGAACCCTGAAGTTTGGTCTAAAACGAAGGCTGCCGCAAAGAAGGTCGGGGGTGTCGGACTCGACCTCCTATTTCAAATTGCCAAAGCAGAAGCAAAACGGTTTGCAGCTGAGAAATTGGGCCTGCCCCTCTAACTGGTAGCCTCGGAGGCATCGGCAAGCAGAGTCTGAAGAAAATCGAGTGAAGGTTTGATCGAAGAGTTTGGGCGCTTAGCGAGTCGCTACGGAAGTATCTTTTTATAAATGTCGAGAATCGCGCGTAGGTCGTCGCCGACCTGCGCGAAAACCAGCAGCAAACCCTCGTTCTCCTTCTTGAGCATATCGCGACGTATGTGAAGGACCATTTGGGCTGAGCGCAACCCCTCGGAGTTGGCAGGGAATCGAAGCACGTGGCCGGCAATTCGCAAGAGAGGCTTCCCCTCACAAGTGATTTCCTCGATTGCGGGAAACTGCAGATAGAGAATTTCACCTTCGGCCCATATTGTTCCGTGGTGCGGGGGCGGTTCGACTTTTGAGTCGGGAGGCCCGTGATAAAGCGTGACGGTCATTTCTTGGTCAGCGCCTCAGAGTATTCTATGAGACCTTTTTCGTTGTTCGCTCTCCATAAATCCCGTTGCTGGAGGATGACGCGGACAAGGGTGGCAAGATCAGCATCGTCCCTTTCAAACCGCATCGTCCCTCCCGGGATAGGATATTCGCGGCCACCAATCGTGACCGACTTCGATCGCATCGAGAACCAGGTGTCATTGTTATCGTCGAGCCAAACCAAGGCAGCTGGTGGGGGCACCTTGTCCGCTGCGTCCTTAACGATCCTCATGGCGGGAGGCTCCTTCGGGGCGTTCATAGGCATTCAACCGCAGCGAGAGGCCTGGAGCAATCAAAAAGGCGCGGAAATCGCGCCCCTTTCATTATCCAACTTTCTCCAAGACCTGGCTTCAACTTCTCTTTTTTGCGCTTTGTTTGCGCTCGGAACGACGGCGAGCAGCCGAGAATGTGATTGCGCAGTGATCTGCAGAGTGAACACCACTCTTGACTAGCGCTTCGCGGACTTGAAGCATCTGTTCCTTGTAGGTCGTAGGCAGATGTTTGGCACGATAGGCGGCGACGTTGCGCACCAGAATTTCGTAGTCGTGGCGCGCGAGCGTAAGCGTAGGCATTTGGCAATCACCTGTTGGCGTGGAAATCTCTCTTGCCCGAAATTGACTGGCCCGAAGTGACGCGGGCCAGCTAAGATCCAACAGAGAGATGCAGAAGAGCTACTTGCCGCATGGGGTTTATAGCGCCAGCGAGAAGGTTTGCTCCTAGATTCAGAAATGCCGTGCCAGAATGTTGCTCAATGGCAACGTTGAAGCGAAGTGGCTCCCTCAAGATCAGCGAGCATAACATGCGGCCAGATGCTGGTCGGCCAGATGTTGCCGTGCTCGCCGAGAATGGTGATGCACGGCACCGGGATGAGTCATTTGGGAGCGCTGGCAAAGGCACCAAATTTGGGTGTCAGTCATTCCTGACTACGGTTGCGGAGCTGAAACAGGGCGTTGGCCGATTGAGTTTTATATTTGATCAGCGGTTACTGATGTCGTCTCTACGTCGGTCGTTATGTCCTTTGCTGGGCCTCTCGCCATGGCTTCGACTGTTTCAACGACACGTCGCCGGATGCTTCGATCGTCGATCGAGCGAAACGCTTTCAAGAGGCGAATGCATTTGCTGCCTCTTTCGCGCGCTGCTCCTTCGTCAACATCGTCTCCGCATAATCGGCTGAACCGCAGTCTAATACCGTCGTGACAAGCCGCACCACCGTGAAAGCCCGGTGTTGCCCTAGGAGTGGATTAGAAGCCCGCTGATGAGTCAGACTCCTCTTCCCAGCGCTGTTCGCGGCTACGATATTTGACTCGCCACGGAAGCGCGCAGCGGATCCTTGGAGCGCTTGAAGTAGTGCCCAGTGTGGTGAGAGCGGGCGCGGAGCGAAAAGACCGGCGCTAGCAGTCGCGGCCATGCGCCGGAGGGCGCGCGTGGCCGGAGAGGCTCCAGCTTCCGTTACTAGGGCGTGCGCCGCCGGAGGCGGCGATGGCCGGGAGCATGTTAGCCCTCAACCTCTCAACTCTGACTCTCTTCCGGTGATGAGCTTCAAAAGCCGGGGCCGCTAGGCCCCGCGCGAGCTTGCGAGCGGCGAGCATGCGAGCCCGGCGCAGCCGGGCGAACAGCGAGTTTTGGACGTGACTCCAAACCTGTCCGCGGTCTTTCACTCTTAAAAGAATCTAAGTTAGTAAGTTACCATGCATATACATTGCGAAAACCGCGCCGAGTTTGTTCCGATATTTCTCTTTTATATTCAATTGATTGACTAGCTTTTGTCTGACACGAAAGTTCCTCTGGCAGGTCTTGCGGCCGTTGTAGGCGATGGAACTTTCGTGTCAGACAAAGTCGACACCTAAAGGTTGCGCCAGCGATACCAAGCTCCAGCCGGTCGCTCTAGGTTTCCGACGTTTCGGAGCCGGTTGCGCGCCTGATCCTTGCCCATGACTGCGCCGGTCATGCGCCTGTAGGTCGCCGCGATCTCGGTCAGGGAAGCGCGGGGGCCATACCAGTTACGGGCCTCAGTCAGCGCTTCCCGGAAGTTGGCCAGCTCTCGCACGTAAGGCTTTAGTTTGACGAGGCGATGATCGCCGCCGTGGTTCGCGGTTACACGTTCGAGGGCGGCGATCCGCTTGTCGGTGATCTCGCCCGCGCGCTGCTGCCGCTTGCGTGCAACGTCGCATTTGCGGCGTGCGTCGGCTTTGGCCTGCCGCTCTTGCATGTGAATGCGGGCCCTCGCCTCGATGAACAGCCGCCGCCAATAAGCGGCGCGTTCGTTGGCCCGGGCGACCGAGGCTCGGATAAGCTCAGCTCGGAATCGTAGCGCAGCATCCTTACGATCCAGCTGGACAATGACCCCTTCAAGCTCCCGCAGGGTGATCGCAGAAAAATCGTCGTCGGCGACAGCTTTTTCATGCGCGTTCGGCGTCGTCGCGCTATATTCAATTTGCAGTTCGAGCACGTGATTGGTCTCTAGGGTTCGAACGTTGGCCCAAGACACTTCGCGGGGTGGCTTGGACTTCCTACTTAAAACCCCTTCGCTTTGCTCGGCGGAGGGGTTTTCGCTTTTGAACGTCTATTATAGCGCGCAGTCACGAAAGTTGACGCAATTTTATCATGCCTCATCGTCTCGCCGTCAAAGCACCACAGGCTTTATTTGCCGTCGAAGCCCGTTGGCGGTCAGCGGCCGAACGTGGTGCTCGGCGAGCGAGCGCGTGAGCGGATGGGACCGTCGTTAACTAGGTCTGGTCCCCTGAATAGGTGACGGTCGGCTTTGTCCTGCGGGCGAGCCATCCCAACGCCTCTTGGGCTCGTCGGTGCATGGCACCGAACCTAAGCGGCAGGGTCGGAGAAAGATACGGTAAGCAAACAGAGCGCAAAACCGGTGGCGCCAATCGTCCTGACGGACGCCTAACTATTTTTGGTTGGCGAGATCCGAGGTTCTCGTAGACCAGTTTGGCTTCGCTGGAAGTCCGATGCCGATCGGCTTGGAGTCGGCAATTAGCATCCGTCGTTAGTCGGAAGAATATACATTCGTCCTTATAGATCAGCACTTTCTCGAACACTCGCGGGTCGCGCGCCCGACTTCCGTCATAGCTATTGTTCGGTATTCTTGGGGGTGCCGGACCTTGCTCTTTCCATCGAACTTTTTCTGAGCGGATTTCGTGGCGTGAGTCGCCTCTTTCCCGGCAAAACGCGTTTAATTCCTATCAAACGTAGAAATTAAACAGGCATCTGGCCTCTGTTGCTTGTCATTTAGGTCCGCGAATAGGTCAAAACTTGCCAAAACAGCAAGCAGCAGCTTGTTGTTTTCTTGTCATTTTAGCAAGCAAGAGCAAGCACTGCTTGTCATTAGAGCAAGCAAACTCGAGGCTCAGTAGGTGATCGCGGCACTCGTCACCGTGATATTCGTTGCCTGTCGAGATCGAGCCGTCGGCCAGAACGTGACGCCGCTAGAGCTGCTCGCGGCCTCGGCAAAAATCGCCGATCATCGTTGCCGCTCACGCAATGCTCACAAATAGGTTCGAGCGTTGCCTACAGAATTTGATGAGCCGCCCGCAGGTGAGCTTGTGCATATTGTCCGACCTCAACTCTCGGGTTTGGAGGAGCCGGATCGCGCTCACGCCCTACTTGCCGGAGAGTCAACCAAAGGGCCAGGCTAAGTGAAAATTTTGTTCGCGGGCTCAGAAGGGATGGGATTGGATCCCTCAAAGGGTCTCTAGGACTTCGATCACCGACGTCCTAGAGTAGGTGAGGAGCACACGCCAGTGCTAATGGATATTGTAGCCCCAGACGCGACAGATACGCTCAGCGAGGTCCCCCAGGATGGCGTCCTCGGAGGTGCCCGCTTTGTAGCTGTAACTGACGACTTTACCGTGATTGCGTTTCACCGTGCCGGCGATCGTTCGAAAGCCGGTATAGCCCCCGTAGCTGTTCTTGGCGTTGACCCTGAAGCAATATCCCACCTCGTTGCCTTTTGCCGCAGGATCAATGACCAGATCAGACCACCGATATTGCGCCGAGACAGGGTCCTTGAGATCGGCGCCATATGAGTCGCTGATGATTTTCTTCTCACCGTCAGCTAAAGGGCGGGTTTCTGCACGGCAGACTCCTACCGACCCAGCCCCCATGAGCGCGAGCAAGACTGCAGTTCGTAGCACTTCCATTTCTCCTTTGCCTTGGGTTGTAGGCAAGTTCAGCGGCGGCTACCCAAGCCGGGCGACGAGGTCGACCGCGCGCAAATGCGTGTAGCGCTGCAACATCTTGAGTTCGCGATGGCCTGAGATGGCGCTGACCTCAGCGATGTTTAGGCCCTTCTCAAAGAGCCTGGAGATCGCTTCATGACGCAAATCGTGAAAGTGGAAGTCGGACATGCCAGCTCGGACGCGAAGATGTTCAAACGCCAGTCGCACGGCATTGCCGGTCATGGGGAATGCCCGATCCGCCTTTGGATCCTCGGCGCGCAGCTGATGCAGGGTTTCGATAGCGCGACGTGACAGCGGAACGTCGCGGCTGTCACCATTCTTAGTCAGGGGTAAATGCGCCACCCCGCGCTTCAGGTCCACATGTTCCCAGCGTAGGTCGAGTAGTTCGCCTCGTCGCATGCCGGTCTCGATGGCGAGCACGATGAGCGGCTTAAGCAGAGGGGTGCGTCCCCGATCGCAAGCCAATAAGAGTGCATCTTCCTCGCCATCCTTCAGGCGACGAGTGCGGCCTCGAGGGACTGGGGGACGTCGAACGAGCTTCACAGGGTTGCGGGGCAGCCAGAGTCCCCACTCTCGGGTTGCGATCTCAATCGCGTGGCTGATCGTATTCAATTCCCGGACAATAGTTGCCGGAGCGACAGACTTGAGACGCTCGTCGCGATATGTTGCGACGTCCGAGCTGGTAAGCTTGGCGAGCGTTCGATGTCCGATGGCGCAGCGCACAATTGAGTTGATCCGCGCTCTCTCGGACACGGCTCCACGCTTGCCAGGTGTCACCTCGTCGCGGTAACGCGTCAGAAGCTCCTTCAGCGTCGTCTTTTCGGCAGCGCGCGTATCAGCGACCCAGCCTGATCGGTCGGCTTCTGCCTCAAGATCGCGTGCCCAGCGCTCTGCCTCAGTCTTGCTATCGAATGACTTGGCGCGTGGAGGGACGCCTCGGCGACGCACCTGCGCCTGCCATCGTCCCCTGAGTTTTCGAATCGTCGCCATACCAAGCGCTCGGATCACCTTGTTTTCTCGATACAAGGACGCCGGCGACTCGGTGCCAAGGACTATCCCGGAGCGGTGCAGCGAAATCTGGTTGTGCCGCTCGTGTGCCTATTCCGAGCCACAGTTTTTCAATCGCGCCGGAAACCCCTTTAGGATCAAGAGGGACCAAACTGGGCTAGATGGGATCGGACGCGGGCCGCGTTGCCGTGGTGAGGCAACGCTCTAACACCTAAGCGAGATCGCATAAATTTAACAAACCTGGCTCAAAGGCCGAGCAAATTCCTCATCGCGGGTTCGAGATCGTGCCACGAGTCAATGAGTGCCGGCCTAACTCCAAGGTGAAGCAGCGATACCAACTTTATGCGGTTCATGACCGGATCCGCTTGCCGAGTGGTCAACCAGAGGTGAGCAGGATTAATTCGTCTGCCGGACGAGATAAGGTCGCGCTCGGCGTCGAGTTCAAGTTCAGTAGCACTCAACCAGCGTCGGATGTTAGCGTCAGCCATTGAAAGGCCCACAAAGACCATCTTTGTCGACTGCGCGTGATATAAGAATAGCGTTTCCGGCCAAGACGCCATTGTGCCGGCTATTCTTAAATACTCTGCTTCGAGGAATACCAATCGGTCCCTGGTGTCCTTAGGTGCGGTGCCAGAGCCTTCATTCGGCATTATCGTGCCATGACAATGAAATATGCTGGTCGTGCCTTGCGCCCGATGATTGGCAAAGTAAGACGGTCGGCTAACCGTCCTATAGTGATAGTGGGGATGAGAATGGGGCGGCGGCCCGTTATAGTGGTCTCGCCGCAGAAAAAGATAAATGAACGTCTCTAGGAACGTATCGGCGTTGAAGGTAATGATCGCGTTCGGCTTTTGATCAGCATAAGCTGCCTGAATAAGGATGCGCACCAACGCAAGAAGAGACGATGTCTTGTAGGTTGCCTCTAGAAATTCGCAGACCTGGAGGACATGTCGCCTTTCTGCTGTCGTCGGATTATTCAGCACGCGCATTAAGTGGCGTTCAACCGAAAGCCCTGTTGCAGCCTTCCGCACCTCGCGATAAAGCACAGCCTCCAACAAATCATTGAAGTCATCCAACGATCTTCCCGATGTTGTGTATTCATTCGCGGCTGCTTGGATCCAAGCGTCTAGACTCCAGCCAGACGAATTTACGAGTGCTTCAAAAGCTGCGCTGTTGAGACTTGCACCGAAGGCATGATTGACGATCTCTAATGTGAGATCAAACCAGGTTGGGGCAAGGCCGCGTGAAAGACCGGCGCCCAAGCAAAGTGTCCAGCGGCCAGAAGCAATTGTTCCTCGGTATCGCCGATCCAGCGCTTCGACGGCCACTACCCCCTTTGACGTCAATTACGTTTCTCCAAACGATGCCCGGCCACGACGTTCCTGATCTGAGACCAAAACTCGCGTTGCCTCGCGTGTTACTCCGTCCTCGCGTTCCGAAGCGGTCTCTTCAAGTTTCGGCGTTTACTCAGGGAACTATAGACCCGAAAACCCCGCAGAAAGGCTGGCTAATAATGCCGCGCCACTAATTGGAGACGCGCGGAAAGAGGGGCTCCCATTTCTGATGGCTGCTCGTTCGCGAATAAGAGTGCAAGATCGGTAGACTGTTATTAGGGACCGTAGTCGGGAAAACGACCAAGATTCCTAGACCGCCATACCCCAAAGGATCCTTCGGATAAATGTGTGATCCTAGATCGACGCAAAGAGCCTTCGCCCTGGCTTCGTCCTCATCTGAAGACCAGACGGATCGATCCGCAGGAAACGCGAATTGTTCTGCGTCCAATATTTCGCAGCTGCGGAATTCGACATCCAGATCGGTCATTTGAGCAAGACACGTTAGCATTTTTCTTTGAGCGATCTCGGTCGCCACAAGCGTTATAATTCTAACTTTCGTGTTTTTTAGCAGGTGCTCGGTATCTTTAATAAAGCCCTCAATGTTCCGAGCCAGCGAACGGCCCGTCGCTGCTATATCATCGATGACGACTAGCGCAGCCGGAACGCCATGCTCCGCGGAGTGTCGTTCAAACCTTTCTATGAAGTCTGTCCGGGACAGGACGCACTCCGATGCAATGTTGTTCTCTTCGGCATACGTCGAAGCATAGCTAGCACCGCTTTTACCTTCATTATCAATGAAGGTAAGCAAGACATCCCGGCGGCGGGATCCCTTCGTTCGAATGACGAATTCCGGTAGGATTGGACGAACGAAGCCGTGTGCATTCTTCAAGCGCTCCCGCACAAGAGCTTCACTAAATACCTTGGTTCGTTTCAACAACTCGAAGAGTAGGCGCTGATCTCTAAGGCTATCGACTTGCTGATACCAGGTCCGTATGTCATCCGTGCCAATATGCCTACCTCGATAGGTCGGCCAACTGCGAGAAAGCTCGACGACTTCTTCTGACCTAACGTTTGAAGCGTTCTCTCTCATCAATACAAAGTTTGCCAGTTCCTCATTTAGCGAATCTGCAAAGAGTTGACTAATGCCAACGTTGACGAGCCAAAGCCCGAACACCGGAAGGCTGAAGCTGTAAACGCGATCGCGCTCGCGCAGGATTTCTCGCCTGACAAAATCGTTTAAGACAACTGGAATCTCAGCGTCTAGCAAGCTTTCGGAAGTCTTATTAGCTAGAATGTTCTCTATGGTGGTGCTCACACCTAAGCGCATGCATCGTGCCAACGAAACGAGCACGCGCATTCTTCTCAGTATGTCTGGCTCGCGCTCATCGGTCGGCTTCGGGACGCCATCTTGCCAGATGTGTGCAAACGCGTGCGCTCCAAAGGTCGAAACTTCATTTTCAATAGCGCGATTTACCTCGTTTGCAGTGATGTCCGCGTCGCGCTCTGAAACGGCCTGCCGCATTATCTGCGCGCACACGCTCTTGGCAAAATATGGATTGCCGTTTGTGGCATTAAATACCTCAGAGACTGCATCCTCGTGCCAGTGAAGAGTGCCGGAAGTTGGCTGCTTGACGATCAGCTGAAAGTCATTCCACTCGTTGGTTCTGGAAAAATAATTCAAGCTGACTCTTGAGAAGTTGTTCAGCTTCTGCCCTTGCCGATCCATGACAAACGGCATGTTTTCACCGCCAATAAGAACAATGCAAATGTTCTTGCAGCGCGACAGTGCTCGTAAGTTCGCGAAAAAGGTCTCAGCAAGGTTGCCTTGGAGGAAGAGCTCCTGATGTATTTCGTCAAATTCGTCCAGAATAATTACGTAGCGATGCTCGGGTTTGACCTTCAAAGCGAGTGTCGCCAACCGGATTAGATTTGACAGAGATCCTCGGTAGTCGGAGGCGCCAGGAGTAACGTGCTCTGGGATGCTATCGCAAACAAACTGCTCAATACTCTCTCCTAGCGACTGCAACGACATTCCAGGATCGGCGTGGGCTATATTACCCCACAAAATGTAGTGATAGTCGAGGACGAACTGTTGGGCTTTCGCCTTGGCAAAATTGGCGACGGCAAGCGCGAGCGAGGTCTTTCCGACGCGCTTTTGTCCAGTGATATAAAACGGCTCCATTGGTTGTCTGAGGAGTCTAGCCGAGAGCACGGCTACAGTATCTTGTCTTCCCAGAAATTGATCTCCTTCAGCAGGGCCGATGGTGTATGGACTTTCGTAGAGTAAAGATTGCCAGTCGATTGAAGCGTCTTGAGCAATCACTTTGATTTCGAACAGCTCGGACCTTCTTGAGGGGCTTCCTATCTCTCCCCATTCGACGTTAGCCAAAAAGGAAAAGGAATCTGAGGGGGCGATAACCATCGAATCAATGGCAACAGAGAAGTCGCCCGGAAGCACATTTCCTAGCTTTATCAGCCCGCCTTGGACCACAACTGCATCTCCAATTGCGGTAACTGAAACTTGCAGATCGACAGCGAGGCCCGGGCCTGCATTGCGGAACGGGACCGCAACTTGAATTTCACGTTCTGGCTCGTGGAGTGGGTATCGCTTCTGTAACTCTCCTTGAGAGTTCAAGACGCTGATGGTCGTTGCAAATCGCCCCCTTAGTGTAGTGAGAAAACCTGTGATGACCCTTGCGCTGGTAAGCAAGAAGGGCCCAAGGAACTGATGACTTAGAAAGGTAGGGCTCGCATTGAGCTCGAATTGCGCCCTCGTGATTGATTGATTGCACTCATCGATATCAGTTAGTAGGGAGGGCGTAATCTCCGCCACTCGCTTGAGATAGCCGAAAACTGCCTCAATGGTGGCTCTGACTTCCTTGAGAAAAAATGGTGAGGCATACTGTCTTACAATGCTGTGATTGAGTGAACCAACGATTTCCTTGCGCGCGTTGAGCAAGGAGTTCAAATCACCGTAAGGAGCCCTGATGGGAGCTAATATCTCCTCAACGCGGCTGTGAAGTGCTGAGAGCGAGAGATATTTATCGATGTTCTGCTGATGCTTTTCGATTCTTAGAAAATCTAAGACATCGGGCAATGAATTTCCGCAAAGCGTGACGACTGACCGCACTATCTGATTTGTCGAATTAGCGTCGGGTATCAGTCCCTGCACTGCTAAACAGCGGAGAACCAAAGCCGCTTCCCGGCGATGAGGAGTGGCGTTCTTAGTTAGCTCAGCGAGTGCTTCGCCAATTGTTGAGCCAGATTCCAGGGCCGCGGACTGCAGCAACATTTTTCGGAGTGTCGCTCGTGCAGCGTCGATATCATCATTGTGAACTTGCTCTTCCAATAACGAAATGTCATCAGCTGGCGCGTCCAGCGTTATCTCGCTCATATCAGATTGTTTCCTCGGGCGATTCGTCTAGCTCTTAATGTTAGCTTTAAGCCGGGAGCAACGTCTAGTTGCGGGGAAGCCATCTGTAGCTACTACAATTGGCTATGATCCTTTTTGCCGATGCGGCACTAGACCATTCGAGTTTGGTCAGGACACCGGCCACGGCCGAAGTAGATCAGAGAGTTCCAGCTGCGCCGGTGACGAACCGTCAACCTCTAGATTCTCTACCTTCAGATCGTTGAAATTGCGGGTGATTTGCTCTGCCAGGCTGCGGTCCACTTCAAGGAATTGAAGCTGAGGAGTGGGCGTGCCGGTGCTTGGTTCTTATACGGGCACGCCCGATTCCCCCCCCCAATGCGCTGGTGTATCGGCTTTTGGCCGGCGAAAGCTCGCCAGCCTGATGGGCTCCAGACGGGTTCGCCGCCATCCCCACCGCCACAATTGCTCCGCCTCAACGTGCGGCTTCTCCTGTGGTCCCCGCGCTTTTGGGGCCGGGTCCCCATCTCCAGCCGAGCTAGTCCGCCGGAAGCGTTGACGTCATCTGCACAATGTTCCGAAACTCGCTCAAGAATTCCGGCTGACGCTCTTCAAGGTATCTGGCCACTTTAGGGTTGCCGACGAGCTTTGCCAGGTATCCTTTGACGACCGTCAAGTGGAGATGGTCTTCACCATACGTTTCTTGGATAGATGTGATGGATTGCTGCAGTCGCGACAGCTCTCCTTCCATTCGCGCCAGTGCCTCCGCGGTCATCCCCTTCATTCGCTTTGGTGTCGTAGAGTCAGCGAGCTGCGCTTGTGGGGTTCCGGCGAGGATCGCGGTTGCGTAGCTGACTGAGTAGTTGTTCGCATTTATAAGAAGTTCCGCGGCCTCGATTTGGCGTATCGGATTCATTTTTCGTAGAACATCAAAGACAGCTAATGGACAGATCTTATCCTTCAGCAAGCCGACCGCTTCTTCGCAGATCCCGTCAATCAACGTAGCTTTGCGCACTAGGCTACGGACATTTATGCAGAGGGCTTTTGCGATCGCTTCCTTCGAAACATTTCGTTCGATAGCTTTCGCTATCATCCGCTGCTCTTGAATCGGAGATAGCCGACTTATGCGCTTGTTGTAGGTGAATGCCTCGTCGTCAGTTGAGAGCAAGCATTCGACATCCATGTGCCCCAATTCCTTGAGCGCCTCTACCCTGAGGTGACCGTCCAGTAGCAGGTAGGAGCCGGCCTGACGGTCTCGACAAACAACAGGAGGTTCGACGAGTCCTATCTCCGCAATGGAAGAAGCTATCTGTCGATACTTGCTGCTCGCCTTTACGGTCTTGCCAATAGCTCGCACCGGAAGGATTGCATCGATTGCGATAATCAAAGTGTCGGCGCTGAAAGCCTGAATGACTTCTCCCAACGCGACCGGCTCCACGATCCGATTCATTGGGCCGCTCTCGTCGTGAGTTGTTGCTCCAGAAATGCTGGCATCAAGCCCAGCTCTTCGGTTTGAAGCAGGCGAGCAAATTCCGTGTCTCGTCGAAGCGATCGGATAGCCTCAACTACAAACAAAAGTCTGTTTTGAGTGACTTCAGCCTTCTTGATTAGAAGGCGCTGGTGATCAACCTCCTTTCGATAGGCCCTGATCATAGATTCGCTCGTCAGGGGTCTCTTTGGAGCATCTCGTCGTCCATAGGTCGTGCCGTGAAGATGCTTGCCACGACGCCTGCGTTGATCAATCAAGCGACGAACGGCAACTAGCGTCTTTCCTCTTAGTTTCTTCTCTGTGTATGCTTGGGTAAGGGCGCGCTGAACTTCGTCGTCGTCGGACTTGGCGATTTCTATCGCCATGTTCAATGGGATAATTCCGACCTCAACGGCGTTTACCAAACGTTCCTCACCTTTATTGAGCAGAGTGCTGATCATCCGAACATAGTCGAGAGTGACTCCGATCTTTGCTGCGATCACTCGGTCGTCGTATCCCCGCTTTCGCAGCGTCCCGATGTCTTCCAGAAGATCAATTGCGCGGTGATGCTTGCGAGCGCAGTTTTCTACCAGACTCATAACGAGACAGTGGCTCTCGTCCGCATTGATGATCAGTGCGGGAATCTCCAATTGTCCCAGCTGAACGAACGCCTCGACGCGGCCCTGGCCGCAAACAAGGTCGTATTCGAAGGAATCTGCCTCACTGGTGCGAGGACTGACAGTAATGGGACGCTTGAGCCCAACTTGTGCAATACTCCGCACGATTTCGGCAAAATTCCTTTGATTTCTGACTCGTGGATTTAAGATTCGGATCGCGTCTATTCGAATGGTCCTAAGGTGCCTTTGTTCAAGGGGCGCTCGATTCACTGCGTTCATGCTGCCTCTCCGAAAGAGCATTGCGAAGCCAGGGAATAGAGAAGGTCCAAAGACCCGCATCGGTAAGCGTCTAAAGAAAGATGATTGTGCTCTTGTAGCTTCAGACGGGGAGCGCTCATGTCGATGCTGGGAAAAATGTAATAGTCGAGTGGACCCAAGTTCGACGCGTCTAACCGCACGGCAACTGTTATGTCCGGTAGTAGGCCGGTATCTAATCGAATTTGCCAACGCAAGGAGCCGGTGCTCGTTGCAAATGCACGAGCAATGACAACCGCCACCGTGAACGCGCGATTGATTGTCATCAGCTGGCTAACTTCGTTTCGTGCTACTTCGCCGCCAGCGTCTTTAAATCCAGCGATGATATCGCTCATAACTCGCGGATGGGCTTCACGAATGTGCCGATTGATCTCGATATACCGATAGTCGCGCTCAGGAATATAACCGATCAAGTTGTAGGCGCGAATCAGACTCCCAAAGCGATGTCGATAGGCGCTCGACGATGGCATATCGGTTCGCTCGTCGATCACCACGCCGGATAAAAACCCCTCTTCCTTTAGAATAACTTGCAACATAGTTAGAAGTTGTTCGTCGGAGAAATGATTACTGCGGGCGTCGATTATGGATTGAGCTCTTTCAAAGAGAGCTCGCGAAATGACTGACGGATAGACTCCGTCTGCGCGGACCCAAGTCTCGCGACCGTTTACCACTCGCCGTTGTTTGAGCTTGAAGGAGACGCGGTTGAAGATGTTGTTTCCGATGTATTTCTCGTTTGTCAGGATCTGATGCACCGAAGCGCGGCTCCAAGGCCTAGCTAGATCCGTAATGATTCCGTCATCATTTAGGCGCGATGCAATTTCTTGTTCGGAGAGTCCGTTGTCGACGAACATGGAATATATTCGTCGAACTTGATCGAGTTCCTGCTGCGGTCCCAGGGTAAGGACGACGCGGTCGGTCTGGAGACTCTTTCGGTCGCCGCGGTGAAGTTCTCCTTTTGGAACGCGGTTCTCATCGACGAGCTGCCGGCGTAGGCCGTATCCGGCGGGGCCGCCCTGCCTGAAACCGAGTTCCACCAAGCGGCACTGGCCGGCGAAGACCTTGACGGAAAGCTCGCGGCTGTATTCTCCCGCCATTACGCGCTTTACGTTCTTCAGTAGAATGGACCCAATGCTCCCATCATTATCGAACTGCTCTCCACAATAGTGCACTCGAATGCCGGCTCGTGAGCAAAGGTGTTCGTAGTAAGCACCTTCGTCGGCGTCTTGGAAGCGCCCCCAACGACTTACGTCGTAAACGAGAATTGCCTCGAAATTCGAAGTCCGAGACTGCACATCTCTCATCAGCCGCTGTAGCCCGTCGCGGCCTTCGACCTTCAATCCACTGCGACCAGAGTCTTCGTAAATCTGACAGATTTTGAGGCCACGCTGCTCTGCGTAGTGTCGAATTACTTCCAGTTGATTTTCTGTGGAGTATTTCTGATGGTCCGTGGACATTCTTACGTAGGCTGCGGCACGCGCGAGCCTATCAGTGGAGTCCATACCCGGAGCTGGGCGACTGATTCGCCTAATCAATTGCGGACGCCTTGTTGAGAAATTGGCGATTGATGGTTGCTTCAAACCGTGCTCCCAGGGGCGCCATCTTAAAGAGCGAAACGGCTGAATGTCGTTTCCAAATCTGGGCAAGTTCTTTCCGCGTCGGCGAAAAGGCGTGCGAGTCTTGGAAAGTCGAGAGAACCGATTTGCAATGGAAATAGCCGCTGCTCTCCAACGAGCATCGGTCGAAAGCGGCCTGCAAATTAAGACAGTTGCTGGATGGACGGGCGCCAACGAGAGGACAGTGAAAAACTGGTTTTCAGGTCAATACGGTCCGAGTGGCGAACATTTGCTCGTCCTAGCTGGTCATAGTCACGAGGTGCTCAAGACAATGCTTGGAATGATGGAGCGCCAAGACTTGCTTGTAGCGTTAGAGTTCGTGGAGATCGAAGATCGTATCGCTAGACTCATGATGCTAATGCAAGAGTTGAGAGATAAGGGTCGGGAGGCCTCATGAAACGTTCGCTCGTGGCGAAACGTCGCTTATCAGCTTGCTAATGGCTTCCTTCCACGCAGGGGCTATTTTAGTTAGAGAGGGCAGACGCAATGCTCGTCCGTCCGGCCCTCGGACGTCGATCTGTCCGCTTTCGTATCGCTTGATTGATCCATTAGTCAGTTGAGCAACTGTTTTCAGATATCGCTCGCCCGCCGATTGATTTCCTGCCATGCGAGCATCCGTTACGGACTTGAGAAGCCAGATGCTACCGGTTGGTTCGATTGTTCCGGCAGAGAGTGTTAGGCCATCTTCAGTTTGCCATCGTAAGAAGAGGGACTTTCCATACTTCGGCTCGACGCCCAATGGCTTTAGAGAGCCGACAAACTCCTTCAGCCTTTCCGTCTGACCTGGCAAGCGCTGCTCTAGTTGAGTATAGAATTCGAGTTCCGAGCCTTCAGAAGTCAGGGCGATAGCAAGCGAATCGTTCGCTGTCGAAAGCTCGGTGACTGCTGCGTCTACCTTAGCTGAAGTGGCGGCCAGCTTTTCAGCTGAAACGCCAGTAGCAACCTCTGATCTTAGCTCTAAGAGTTGTTTCTCGAGTTCGTTGCGAGCTCGATGAACGTCTCCCTCGCGAGCAGTAGCAAAATTGAAGCGCGACTCCAGAAGTTCTATATGTGATTTAAGATTCTCTATCGTGCCATTGAGGCCTTCGACTCGAGCGCCAGCAAGCTTGTTTCCGATCCACCATCCGACCATCAGCGCCAAAGCAACTAAGGGCATCAGAACGTAGGGTGCGCTCGCAATCACCTCCCAGTGATGCTTCCACGTCTCCGCACTAAGTGGGTCCATGAGTATACTCTTCTTCGATTATGGTAACGCTGTGGCGTGCAGTGGTGTTGCTGAGCCGCTTTGGCCCCACTAAGCCAAACAAGGGATCGTTTCTCGTAGTCTGGCCTGGCGAGAAGCGCATTGCTCACGCGGCCGACTTAAAGCGCTCGAAACGCACAGCCAATCGATCTCTGTCGGGATGGTCCCTTGTCCGGCCGGGCAAACGAATGTTCCGACCGTTTAACTGTTTGAGGGCTTCCAACATCGGACCATCGGTTTGGCCGAGTAGTCGACTTGACACGTGCATGCGGAAGTCAGGATCAATTCCGATTAGATGTGCGTCGAAAGCTGCGTGATGGATTTTCGAAAGTGGGATGCCGTTCGTGACCACCGGCTGACCGAGGTGGTCGTCTCTATCGGCAATGATGTGCGTAGCGTCGAGAAGCAATGGTTCGGGAAGCCCAGAAAATGCACAGCGCCCGTCGTAAGCGGCAATCACCGCCTCTCTGAAAGTTGCTTGATGCAGCCGTTGTTTGACTGTGCGCAGCGCGTATCGTCGTTCAGCGTTGTCCGTTGGGGGAGCCAGAGTTTCTGGATTAGCTCCGAACGTCACTTGGGTCTTTAGAGCGTGGCCGTCCCAGCCCGAAATGAAGGTCGGTAAGAGGGCTTGGTAGCGGCCCGGTGCTATTCCAAGAAAATAGATGATCGGTATTTGGCTTTCGTAAGCTTCCTTCAACCATCGATTATCCGCCGCATCCGGGTTCTTGCCCATAAAGGCATAGTCCACAGTCTCGTCACCATCGAATATCTGACGGTGAACTTCCCTTTGGTCATCATACCAGACCTTGGCGCCCGGCTTCGGGAAGACCGTCTTAATCGACAGCAAGAACCGCATCTGTTGTGGCTTGAAAATACCTCGTTGGGGATTGATTAGTGGGATGCGTTCTCCCCGAAAGAGAAATCCGGGCTTCAATTCCGCTGCCGTCAGGTGGTCGTGAATTTCATTCAGCCTTCGGACGCGCTCGAAGGCAGCCACTCGCATGAGTGTGTCAAGATTTGGCGTGTCCATCCGGTCGTTTCGCGGGCAATGCGGGCAATTTGAAGTTTTAACCCTGGCACAGCTCGCGCAAGATTCGAAGTGCTACCTTCTATCGAGCTAGATCCGCAGATGGTCTTGGACGGTCAGGCGATCGCCAAACGTGGCCCGGGTGTGCCTGGGACGTGGAAATGACGCTCCGGGCGTCAGAGAACCTGCAGTTTTCGAGGGATCTGCTTTGTCACCAGTCCAGCTTCGGAGGGCAACGCTCTATCCAGCTGAGCTACGGGTGCGTGCAGGGTTCATTTAGCTGATTGCCTCCGGGTCGGCAACGGCGTTGTCCGGGTGGTTTTGGGCTGTAAGCTGCCTCTGCCAATATGACAGGCCAGCTAAAAAAGGGCCGTCTTTCGAGGGAGTTTGCCCATGCGTCCGCTGGAATTCGGCTGGTATCTGCCCACGCATGGCGACACCACGGCCTATGGGCTGATGGAGGCGCAAGTCGCGGGGTCGCCGGAACTCTGCGAGCGCGTGGTCGCGGCCGCCGAGGATGCGGGATTTGAATATCTCCTGATCCCGGTCGGATCGGTGTGCTGGGAGGCCTGGATCACGGGCGCCTTCATGGCGGCGCGCTCGGCGCGGATCAAGCCGCTGATTGCAGCAAGGCCCGGCTATATCAATCCGGTGCTGATGGCGAAGATGATCTCGACCTTCGACCAGATGTCGGGCGGGCGGATCTGCATCAATCTGATCGCCGGCCAGAACGAGAGCGAGGTCGAGGCCGAAGGCGTCCGCTATGCGAAGGAAGAGCGTTACGCGCTGATGGAGGAGGAGGTCGCGATCCTCAAGGCGCTGTGGACGACGCGCGGCCCGGTGACCTTCCAGGGCAAGTTTCACACGATCACGGGCGCGCATATCCGGCCGCGTCCGCTGCAGCAGCCGTTTCCGAAATTCTATCTCGGCGGCGGCTCGCGGCAGGCCTGGGAGGTGTCGGCGAAGCATTCCGACGTCCATCTGTTCTGGGGCGATCTGCCCGCGCGCATCGCGGACAATATCGCCGAGATCAGGCGAATGGCGCGCGCGCACGACCGCGAGGATACGATCGGCTTCGGCATGCGGCTCCAGGTGATCTGCCGCGAGAACGAGGCCGATGCCTGGGAGGCCGCCGACCAATTGGTGCGCCACGCCACCGAGCGGCAGAAGCAGGAAATGAAGACGCTCTATGTCAGGTCCGAAGCCAACCAGCGCGTGCAGCAGCTCGCGCGCGATTATGGCGACCTGCTGATGCCGCATCTGTGGACCGGGATCACCAAGGTGCGGCCCGGTGCCGGCATCGCGATTGTCGGCAATCCCGAACAATGCGCCGCGACCTTGCAGCAGTTCATCGACGCCGGCTGCCATTCCTTCTGCCTCTCCGGCTATCTGCATGACGAGGAGGCCGAGCGGTTCGGCCGCCTGATCCGCCCGATCCTTGCCGCGAACAATCGCGGGCGGCTTGCCGCCTGAGGCGCGACATGAATGACCTTTCCGATAATTCACGCGTCAAACGACGCGCGCTGCGCCATGATCCGGCCTGCTCGCCCGACGGCATCCACGGAGACTGAATCATGCATCACCGCCCCTGGCTTGCGGCATTCGTGCTGCTTGCCATAACAGCCGCGCACGCGCCGGTCGCATCGGCAACGCCGGCGCAGACCGAGCGCGACATGAAGCCGGTGAAGGAGATCGCCAGCGCGCGGATCGCCGTCGGCAGCGCGACGTTTCCGCTTTATCTCTCCGCCGACTGGTCCAATCCGCTGCCCGACATCACACGCGCGGTGCTGGTGCTGCACGGGGTGCTGCGCAATGCCGACGACTATTTCCGCGCCGCGCTGAGCGCGCAGGCCGCGGCCGGCGATGTCGGCAAGGCGACACTGATGATCGCGCCGCAATTCCTGATCGCATCAGACGTTGAGGCGTTCAAGCTGCCTCCGGAGACGCTGCGCTGGAGCCTTTATGGCTGGCAGGGTGGCGAGCCTGCGATCGCGCCGAACCCGGCGAGCTCATTCGATGCGCTCGACGCCATCCTGGCAAAACTCGGTGACCGCAGGCTGTTCCCGAACCTGAAGCAGGTCGTCGTGTTCGGCCATTCCGGCGGCGGCCAGGTGGTGCAGCGCTATGCGATCGCGGTGAAGGGCGATCAGGTGCTGCTGCGCGAAGGCATCGGTCTGCGCTATGTGGTCGCCAATCCCTCCTCCTATGCCTATTTCACCAGGGAGCGGCCGGAGCCCGCGATCGCGGCGAACTGCCATGGTTACAACAAATGGAAGTTCGGCATGGACGACCGCCCGCCCTATCTCGCCGAGCCGACGGCGGCCGCGCTGGAGCAGGCCTATGTCGCGCGCCGCGTGATCTATCTGCTCGGCACGCTCGACACCAACCCCGATCATCCCGCGCTCGATAAATCCTGCATGGCCGAGGCCGAAGGGCCGTATCGCTACGCGCGCGGGCATACCTACTTCGCCGCGATGCAGTCCCGCGACGGCGGCACGCCGAACCACAGTGTATGGGACGTGCCCGGTGTCGGCCATGAGGGCGGCAAGATGCTCAACTCGCCCTGCGGCCTGACCGCGGTGTTCGACATACCCGGCTGCGAGGCCGCGCGCTGAGCATGATCCGGAAAAGCGGAGACTGGTTTTCCGGGAAGATCATGCGCAAACAATGAGATGCGATCATGATGCGATACTTCGCATCGTGATCGCAGCGCACACGGGAATATGTGCAGCGGTTCGCTGGCAGGCCGCATCGAGATCGCCTATGATCCAGCTGCGAATGGAGCATCACAACCGACAGCTTGATGGAGACCATCATGAGAGCATATTTGCTCGCGGTTCTGACGGCAGGCGCATTCCTCGGCTCGATTCCGGCCAACGCCGCAGAAGGATGTGGCACCGGTTGCCACAGGACGGCGAACGGCGCCTGCGTGATTGACGGATGGGGCAGCCCACGGGTCAGGAACGAGTGCCCGGCGACCTCGCGCCCGCGGCCGCCATGCGGCGGCGGCGGGTTTGTCTGGCGGCGCGACCTCCAGGCCTGCTCGCAGGCGACGAAGGATTGGCTCTAGAGCACGATCCGGAAAACTGCGCAGCGGCTTTCCCGCGTGACGAGCGCGGGACGCGTTTGCGCGGAGTTCATCCTCAGAAAACCTAAGCGTGGTGACAGCTTAGCCAAATGTCACCGCGCTCGAGCTGACGATAAGCGGCCGCCGCGTCACGCCGGCACGATCACCTTGCCGATCGGCCACAGCGCGATGCCGGCAAGCTTGAGATGCGCCCAGGCGAAGGGGATGCCGATGATGGTCACGGCCAGCAGGACGGCGGTGATCAGATGGCCGATCGCGAGCCACCAGCCGGCCAGGATGAACCAGATCAGATTGCCGATCACGCCGAGCGGTCCGGTTCCGATATCGGAGTAGCCGGTGACTTCATCGCGGCGGACCGCACGCGAGCCGAACGGCAGCAGCGTGTAGACGGCGATGTTGAAGGCGGCGCGCGCCCAGGGCAGCCCGATAATGGTGATGGCCATGATGACAGCGGCGATCAGCCAGCCGAACGCCATCCACGCGCCGCCGATCAGGATCCAGAGGATATTCAGGAGGATAGACACAGGCTGCATGGCCGACACCTTCGCACCGCGTGAGACCGCCTCAATATAGGCCGGCAGCCGGCGCCGCGGTAGGGTGCGGCGCGGCGGCGATATTCACGTCCGGCGGACGCTTGTCGCAGAGGCAGCCGCATCGCAAAGGGAGAATGACAATGAGAAGAAGACTTGGGGCAAATATTCTCGGGGCAAACGTTCTTGGTGCGGCAGTTCTGGCGGCGCTGGCGTTGTCCGTGCAGGCTGCTGCGCGAGCCGAGGACGCCGTTCGCTTCGCACCGCTCAAGGCCGAGGAACTCTCGCCGGCGCAGAAGGCCTGGGCCGACATGATCAGCGCGCCGCCGCGCAATGCGAAATTCACCGCGCCGCCCTACCGCGCCTATATCCGCAATCCCGATCTGGCGCCGAAGCTGTCGAATCTGTCGGAGTATCTGCGCTGGAATACCTCGTTGCCGGCGCGGCTCAGCGAAATGGCGATCCTGATCACGGCGCGGCACTGGACCGCGCAGTATGAATGGTCGGCGCACTATCCGCTGGCGATCAAGGGCGGGCTCGATCCAAAGGTCGCGGACGCCATCGCCAAGGGCACGCGACCGGAAGCCATGAAGGATGACGAGGCTGCGCTCTACGATCTCGGCATCGCGCTCTATCGCGACAAGAAGGTCGGTGACTCCGTCTACAAGACCGCGCTGGAGAGATTCGGCGAGCGCGGCATGATGGATATCATCAGCATCATGGGCTACTACGACCTGGTCTCGATGACGCTGATCACGATGCAGGCAGGCGCCGCCAATAACGGCGTGACGCCGTTGCCGGTGCTGGAGAAGTAGGGCGCTTGCCGCGGTTGTCCTGCGAGTGGGGTTTGCTCGGTCGATCCGATAACTCGTCATGCCCGGGCTTGTCCCGGGCATCCACGTCTTTGGTTCTGCGTGAAGAAAGACGTGGATGGCCGGGACAAGCCCGGCCATGACGACGTCGGATTGGTAGCTCGGAAGCGAGGGGACCTACCGCCGAAAACCGCTGGCGCGCGAATAGCTCTGGCGGCCTTCCTGCGACGGGCGCGCCGCCATGCTGGCGCGGGTCTCGCTGGCGACCGGCGTCGCGGGCTTCAAATCCTCGAGGAAGATCGGCTTGGCGAAGTAATAGCCCTGGGCAAAGCGGATCTTGGTCGCCGCCTGCAGATAGGCGAGCTCCTCGTAGGACTCGATGCCCTCGGCGACCACGGTCATGCCGAGCGCCTCGCTCAGCGATTCGATCGCGCGCAGGATGCCCTGGCTGCGCGGCCGCTTATGGATGTCGGTAATGAAGGAGCGGTCGATCTTGATCTCGTCGGCGGTGATGTCGGCGAGCGCCGACAACGACGAATAGCCGATGCCGAAATCGTCGATCGAGATGCCGACGCCGATGCTGCGCAGGATCGGCAGGATCTGATCCTGGAAATGCGACCGGGTCACGAACGCGTCTTCGGTCACCTCGATCATGAATCGCTTCGGGAAGCCGGTCTCCTCGATTGCGCGCGCGAAGCGGCGCATGAACTCGAGATTGCCGGCCTGCTTGGCCGCGACGTTGATGCTGATCGTTGCCGTTGGGCCGAACGTGTCGTTGATCAGGTCGATCGACTTGACGATTTCCGCCAGCACCAGGAACGTCAGCTCGTCGATCAGGCCGAGCTCCACGGCGAGGTCGATGAAGGTACCCGGCGCCTGGATCACGCCCTCGTCGTCGCGCAGCCGCACCAGCGCCTCGATGCCCTTCACCTCCTGGGTGCGGATATCGACCTTGGCCTGAAATGCGCAGCAGAAGCGCTTCTCGAGAATCGCCAGTCGCAGCGACTGCTCGATCTTCATCCGTGCCAGCGCCTCGCGCTCCATGCTGTTGTCGAAGAACGCGATCGCGCCCTTGCCGTTGTGCTTGACGCGGTACATCGCGATGTCGGCATTCTGGCGCAGCGCCTCGTAGCTCCTGCCATGCACTGGGTAGAGGCTGACGCCGATCGAGGTCGAGGCGAAGATCTCGGAGTCCTCGATGAAGAACGGCGCCTTCAGCCGCTCCTGCATGACATGGATGAACTCGGCAACCTCGTCATTGCTGCTGATCGGGTTCAGCAGCAGCAGGAATTCGTCGCCGGAGATGCGCGACAGGATATCGGTGTCGCGCAGCGCGTGGCCGAGCCGCTTGGACAGTTCGACCAGCAGCGCGTCGCCGATCGCATGGCCGTAATAGTCGTTGATGTGCTTGAAATTGTCGACGTCGAGGAAGGCGAGCGCGAAATGGCTCTGCGAGGTGTCGCGGATCAGGCCGTTGACGCGATGCTCGATCACCCGGCGGGTCGGCAGGCCGGTCAGCTCGTCGTAATAGGCCGAGCGGAATAGCTGGTCCTCGAATGCCTTCTGCTCGCTGATGTCGGTCGATGTCGAGATCAAGAGATTGCGCCCGGCGATCTGGACCGGCCGATGCGAGGTGAGAAACACGTATTTCGATGCGCCGCAGGACAGCACTTCCTCGAGCACGACAGGGCGACCGCTGCGCAGCAGGTCCAGATTGGCGGCGTGGCGTTCGTCGCCCGGCGACGGCTGGCTCGCGCTGGCGGCCAGCTGCAACTGGCTCGCTGCCGCTTCATTCACCAGGATGAACTGGCCGTGCTCGTCCTGGACGGTGACGCCCGCCGGCAGCAGTTGGAGGAGATCGCGCAAGATGCGCAGTTCATTTCCGGAAATGTCGTCTCGGCCGGTCGCTGCCGCGCCCGCCTGAAAATCGTTCTTGGTGAAACTATGCATGCGCCGACCTTGGCAAAGTCCGTTGTAGTTTTGGTTAAGCGGACCTGCGAAATGCCGTGACAGAATGAGACCCGGGCTGCTTTCGCAAGCCGTCGCGGCAATCGTCATTAACAGAGTATCAATGTCGGCCTCGGCCGTCGGTGAAAGCGATTGCGGCGCGCGCGGTTGCACCAAAAAATGCGCCTGTGCCGGAAAGCCGACTTATCAACAGTTGGGAAGCTTGCACTGCATGGTGCAATGAACACCGGTCTTCAGGTAACTGATCTCGGTCTTGCCGTCGAACGGCCGCAGCGCCGACTTCAGGAGCTTGGTGCCGAAGCCGGCTTCGCCGATCGCCTCGACCACCGGCCCCTCGGTTTCGTCCCAGATCACATTGAGACGTCCGTCGTCGACCGTCCATGACACCTGCAGAAATCCGCGCGGCGAGGAGAAGGCGCCGTACTTTCCTGCGTTGGTTGCGAGCTCATGGAAGATCAGCGCCAGCGAGACGGCGAGCTTGGCGGGCAGGAACAGTTGCTCGCCATTGAGATTGAACCGCACGTGACCGTAGGGACCGAGTTCCGAGCGCAGCAAATCCTTGATATCGCAGCCATAGCCATCGACCCGCGCGATCAGATCGTCGGTCGCCGAGAGCGCGCGGATGCGATGGTCGATGCGCTGCCAGACGTCGGGCCGGTCCTGCAGCGCCTGATGCAGCACGGCATGAATGGTCGAGGACTTGTTCTTCAGCCGGTGCTGCAACTCGTCGACCACGACCTTGCGGTACTGCTCCTCCTCGATCAGCCGCTTGGAGACCTCGCGCTGCTGCGCGACCAGGGAACGGTAGTGCTCCACGCCCCAGATCGCGATGCCGCACACCACCCAGAAGATCATCAGAAGTGCAAAGCGCGCCGGATCGGCATGGGTGCTGCTGAAATTGAGGACGACGCCGAGCAGGCCGCTTGCCAGCGCGGTCGCGATCCCGATCCGGAAGCCGCCAAGGGCGGTCGCAAAAAACACTGCCGGGAAATACGGCGTGAAGAACACGTCCGGTCTGATCTGGGCGAGCCCGAAGCGCGCGGCCGTGGCCAAAACGAGGCAAAGCACGGCGAAGGCGACCGCAAGCAGCAGCGAAGGCTGGGAATCGCCCCGCCAACCAGCCCTGAAATCGTTGATCCACTTCGCCATCTGTCGTTCCAGTTCACGTGAACAGGCGAACCAAAATAAGGCCGCTGCGACCGAAAAACCGCAGTTGTGGCCTTCTGGCCACAGATGGACCTCGTCGACCGGTAACCATGCCCCGCGCTTGCGTTGTCCGGAGCGGCTGGGGAATATCGGCAACATCAAACATCAGTTGAGGGAACGGCATGGGACGGCTGGACGGCAAGGTCGCGGTCATTACCGGGGCGACGAGCGGCATCGGGTTGCGCACGGCGGAGGTCTTTGTCGCCGAGGGTGCGAGGGTCGTGATCGCCGGGCGCCGCGCGCCCGAAGGCGAGGCGCTGGCGCAACAGCTCGGCGGCAACTGCCTGTTTCGTCAGACCGACGTCACGGTCGAGGAGCAGATGCAGGCGCTGATCGGGCTTGCGGTCGAGAAATTCGGCCGGCTCGACTGCTTGTTCAACAATGCCGGCGGCCCGGCGCAGACCGGAGGCATCGAGGGCCTCGACGTCGAGCGGTTCGACGCCGCGATGGCGACGCTGGTGCGCAGCGTCATGCTCGGCATGAAGCATGCCGCGCCCATCATGCGCAAACAGGGTTCTGGCAGCATCATCAACAATGGCAGCATCGCCGGCCGGCTCGCCGGCTTCTCCTCGTCGATGGTCTATGGCGCGGCGAAGGCCGCGGTGATCCATTTCACCAAATGCGTGGCGATGGAGCTCGGCGAATCCGGCATTCGCGTCAACTCGATCTCGCCCGGCGCGATCGCCACTGGCATTTTCGGCAAGGCGTTGGGATTGTCGACCGACGCCGCCGAGAAGACGGCGGCCGTCATGCGCGAGGTCTACAAGGCGGCGCAGCCGATCCCGCGCGCGGGTCTGCCCGACGACATTGCGCACGCCGCGGTGTTTCTGGCGAGCGACGAGTCGAGCTTCATCAACGGCCATGACCTCGTCATCGACGGGGCCATCACCGGCGGCCGCAACTGGAGCCAGCAGCAGGCAGGCTACGTCGCGCTGCGCAAGGCGTTCGATCAGGGGGCGTAGGCCGCGAGCTCCTCGCAGTGACGCGGAAAGGTAAGTTGGCCATGTCCGCATTGACCGGATCGACCGAGGGATCTCCCCAATCACGGACCCGCGTCAGCCCAAGGGTCGAGCGGAAGCTGCAACGTCTTGCTGCCGTGGTCGTGGTCGGAATCCTGTCCGGCGTCGCGGTCGGTCTGAGCCGCGGGAGCGGTGGAGCGACGCCGCTGATCGCCGGCGCCACCTACGGCTTCCTGCTTGCCGCCATCATCGGGGCCATCGAACTGTTCGTTCTCGAGGATTGGGACTGGCTCAACCGCCTGTCCTTTCTCTCCAATCTGATCGCGCGCAGCGCCATCTACGCCGCCATCATCATCGGCATCCAGCTGCTGCAGGCGGGCGAGCGCGTCGCAGGCGCGCCGCTGCAGGCTTCGTTCGAAGATTTCTGGTGGAGCTTCGCCTATTCCGCGGGAGTCTCGGTGCTGGTGAATCTTGGCTTCAGCATCGCCAATCTGATCGGCCCGCGCGCCTTCATGAACTTCGTCACCGGACGCTATCACGCGCCGGTCGAGGAAGAGCGCTTCGTGCTGTTCGTCGACATCGCCGGATCGACCGGGCTCGCCGAGCGGCTCGGCGGCATCGGCATCCATCGTTTCCTCGACCGCACCTTCCGTTTGCTGACGCAGTCGGTGGTCGATTATCGCGGCGAAGTGCTCAACTATGTCGGCGACGAGATCATCGTGACCTGGCCCGAGCGGAACGGCGCGGTCGATTGCCGGCCGCTGCGCTGCTTCGTGGCGATGCGCCGCACGTTGCAGAAGGCGGCGCCGCAGTTCGAGCGCGAATTCGGCGCGGTGCCGCAGGTCCGCGGCAGCCTGCATTTCGGCCCCGTGATCGTCGGCGAGATCGGCGACGTCAAGCGCGCAATCGTCTTCAACGGCGATGTCATGAACACCGCGGCGCGGCTGGAGGAATTGAGCCGCAAGGTCGACGGCGGCTTTCTTGCCTCACGCGCCGCGATGGCTCGCTTCGCCGCGCCGCCGCCGTTTCCGGTCAGCGATCTCGGCACGCTTGAAATCCGCGGCCGCGTTGACGGCATCGATGTCGTCGGGATCGGGGCGGTGGCGTAGTCTTTGGCCTCCCAAGCGGAGCGGCAGCGGCGTCGCCACCTTCCGCGTATGCCCGATCAACGTTCGGCAGCGGCAAACTGCCGGACGGGTTGACGGCTGGGATTTGGACAACCTTTGAGATATTCTGTCGATGCAGTGTATTGACAGGGCAAATAGCTCCGGATTGTCCAATGAGCCAAGATCGCAGCTTCGCGGTAAATCGTCTCTGGGCGACCGTCGCGCTGGCCGCGCTCCTGATCGCCATCCTGATTTTTACGTTCATGTTCCTGGCGTGCAGCGCGACTTCATTGGGCTTGGCTATGGATTTTCCGCGCCACGTCGGCGAATCCGCCATGTTTTTCGTGGTGGCCGTGATCTGCGGTGCAGCCCTGCTTTACCTGTGCGCGGCCTTTGCGAGTCTGTTCAAAACACTCAAGGCAGGCGGTCCTGCTCTGACGATATCGTCTGAAGGGTTCAGATACAGCTTCGCCTCCGACGACTTGATTTCGTGGAAGGAGATCAGGGACATCAGCCTTGACGGTGGCTTGGGGAGAAGAAAATCCGCGACGGGGCTGCGTTTTCAACTGGACTCTGGTTTTGCCGACACTTTGCATTGGCGCAGCAGAATCGCCAATTCGTTCAAGTCACAAGTCATCGCAGTGCGTTTCGCGCTTATCAAAGCTCCAAAGGCAGAGCTTCAGGAGGCGCTGATCCGGCCGCTGCAATCGAAGTCCGTGCAAGCTTCGTCCGCTTTGCTCGCGAAGGCCGACTGGCTGCTCGCGGACCGGTGACGCGGAATTTGCGGGTGATGACACCGGGTTGTTTAATATCTTGAAGCGCGAACCTTCCTCAGCGTCGTCCCGGCGAAGGCCGGGACCCATTACCCCAAATCTCAACTGTTGCGCGATGCTGTGGCCGCGATCCCGTTCGCAATCGGGCGTCGTGGCTATGGGTCCTGGCTTTCGCCAGGAAGACGATTGTGGCTTCGGCGCGATATCGATTCCAGCTTTCGCAGATGCGACAGCTGCGCGATGAGCACGCGGCAAGATACTCTTGGCCTCACACCTTCTGCTTCGCCGCAGCCTTGGCGAGGTCAGGCGCGTTGACCGCCGGGATCGCGACGCGGCCTGTGCCGGTTTGCTGGAGGGCGGCGGCGGCCTTGTCGTTCTGCATGATCTTGGCCATCACGGCCTGGCCGGCGCGCTCGAACACGGCGCGGTTGTCGATCAGGAACTGGCGCGACTTGCGCAGGCCGTCGATATAGCCGTTGATCTCCGGGACGACATAGCGCGCGACCAGGTCCCAGCTGCGGCGGGTGTTTTCCGGATTGGCCCAGTCATGGGCAAAGCCGATGATCGAGCCGATGCCGCCGGAGACGTCGACCAGGTTCTTGATCATCTTAATCAGATCATCCGGCGTGCCGATGGTGGATGCGGCACCGTCGACGAACGCGGTCTTGTCGACTGCCTCGTCCGGCGAGGCGAACGCGGTCAGGCCCGGCCGCATCAGGGTGCCGACGTTATATTCGTTGTGCCAGCGCATCAGCCCGGCGCCGGCCTCGCGCCGCGCCTGTTCGCGGGTCTCGGCGATGTGCCAGGACAGTAGCACGCGCCAGTTGGAACGGCTCACGGTGGTGCCGGCCTTCTTGGCGGCGTCCTCGGCGAACTGCCATTGCTGCGGCAGCGCCATCAGGCCCTGGGTCGACATCGAGCCCAGCGAGATGATGCCGATGCCGTATTTGCCGGCGAGCGTCATGCCCGACGGCGAGATCTGCGAGGCCACCACGAACGGCATGTCCTCCTGCAGCGGCAGGATCTGCAGCGCGGCGTCGTGCATCTCGAACCAGTCGGTCTTGGCGGTCACGCGCTCGCCGTTGAACAGGCGGCGGATCACCGCGATCGCCTCGTCCTGGCGGTCGCGCTGGGTCATCGGGTCGATGCCGAGCGTATGCGCGTCGGAGGCGAGCGCGCCGGGGCCGGAGCCGAAGATGGCGCGGCCGCCGGTCATATGGTCGAGCTGCACCATGCGCTGCGCGACGTTGAAGGGGTGGTGGTAGGGCAGTGAGATCACGCCGGTGCCGAGCTTGATGCGCTTGGTGCGCTCGCCGGCGGCGGCCAGAAACATCTCCGGCGAGGCGATGGTCTCCCAGCCCGAGGAGTGATGCTCACCGCACCAGAATTCGTCATAGCCGAGGTCGTCGAGCTGTTCGACGAAATCGAGGTCGCGGCGGAATTGCAGCATCGGATGCTCGCCGATCGGGTGATGCGGGGCGAGGAAGGCTCCGAACTTGAGGCGCGCCATAGGTCGTTCTCTCCGGCTTTTTGTTATGGGGGCTTTCCGCCAACCTACGGGGTGGGCGAAAGCAAGGCAATGCTCCGGGGTTGCGGCGCCCGCATGGTTGTTGCGCAAATCGGCGGCGATTGCCGCCCTCCGGAATGTTTCCCAGCGCATCAACGCAACTTGCGCGGGGGAGCGCGGGCAGGTGCGGGATCGCCAATGGATGACGCACCCGTGAACCGACGCTTACGTCCGAGGTAATCGAAGCGATGACTGGAATCTGCTGATGTCGGACGTGACGTCATTTCGGGCAGGGCAGGGCATGCACCAGATCGTTTCAACGCGGGCGGCGACCTCGCGCCGCTGGTGGGTGCTGGCGATCGTGGTGTCGGCGCAATTCATGTTCGGCGTCGATGCCTTCATCGTCAACGTCGCGATCCCGACCATCGCGGCGGAGCTGCACGCCACCCCGGCGCAGATCGAGGCCGTGATCGCGATCTATCTGATCGCCTATGCCACGCTGGTGGTCACCGGCGGCCGGCTCGGCGACATCTACGGCACCAGGAACGTGTTTATTGCGGGCGTCGCGGGCTTCTCGGTGACGTCGCTGTGGTGCGGCCTCGCGCAGTCCGGACCGGAGCTGATCATCGCGCGGCTGGCGCAGGGCGCAACCGCGGCGCTGATGGTGCCGCAGGTGCTGGCGACGCTGCATCTATTGTTCTCCGATGCCGCCCGCGCACGGGCCTTCGGCATCTACGGGATCGTGCTGGGGCTCGCGGGCGCTGCGGGCTTCATGCTCGGCGGCGTGCTGGTGACGCTCGATCTCGCGGGTCTCGGCTGGCGTGCGGTGTTCTTCGTCAACGTGCCGTTCGGCGTCATCATCATCGCGGCCGCGCTGAAGATCATGCCGACGGTGCCGCGCCGCGCCGGCACGCGGCTCGACATACCGGGCGCGATCGTGCTGTTCGTGGGCTTGCTGTGCCTGATCGGCCCGCTGCTGTTCGGTCACGATCTCGGCTGGACGGCAGCGGTGTGGCTGGTGATGGCGGCGGGTGTCGCGGTGATCGCGGCGTTCGTGCGGCTCGAGCGCAGCGTCGCGCGCCGCGGCGGCATGCCGCTGATCGACCTGTCGCTGCTGTCCGATCTCGCCTTCATGCGCGGCCTGGTCGCGGTGTTTTTCTTCTTCTTCGCCAACCTGTCGTTCTATCTGATCATGACCATGTTCATGCAGAAGGGCTTGCTGATTCCGGCGCTGGAGGCCGGGCTGGTGTTCGTGCCGCTGGCGCTGACGTTCGTGATCGCCTCGCGTCACAGCGGTGTGCGTGCGAAGCATCGCGGCACGCTGGTGCTGATCGAGGGCTGCGCCGTTCAGATCGTCGGACTTGCCGCGCTGGTCGCGACGGTGCAAGCCATCGCGGCACCATCGGCGCTGCTGCTCGCGCTGGTGCTTGTCATCTTCGGCTACGGCCAGGGCCTGGTGATGGCACCACTGTCTAGCGCGGTGCTCTCGAGCGTGAAACCTGCCAGCGCCGGTGCCGGCTCCGGCATGTACGGCACCACGACACAGATCGGCAACGCAGCCGGCGTCGCTGCGATCGGTGCGGTGTTCTTCGCCGTTGAAAGCACGACATCGGCGCATCTGGCGTTGTTTGCAGCATGCGCATTGTTTGTGCTGTCGATATCGATTTCAGCCGCATTTCTGTCATGGATGCGCCGCGCCAGCGCATGAATCCGGAGATCATGGCGCGTATTTTTCGAAAAGGTCATGCTCAAACAAGGTGCTAAGGCAACTATTTCGACCGTTCCGTAGCGCGATCACGCGTTAACGCCGATTCTCACAATTCCGCAGGGAAAGACAGCACACGGCCTTTTCATTTCGCAGTGCAGCAATTATCTGTTCGGGTGACACAGAAGACGAAATCACCTCAGGAGTTGCTGTTGTCCCTGGTCAACAACGTCGAATTCTTGCGTCATCTGCCCAAGATGAACGCGTTCAGCGGCTTGAGCGCATTTGCGCCGGCCGTGCCGACGCCGCTCGTCGAGACGACCGAATTCGGCGTCAACCCCGGCGAACTGAAGATGTTCTCGTTCGTGCCCGCGCAGCTCGCGCGGTCGCCCGCGCTCGTCGTGGTGCTGCATGGCTGCGGCCAGACCGCCGCGTCCTACGATCACGGTGCCGGCTGGTCGGCGCTCGCGGCGCATTACGGTTTTGCGCTGCTGATGCCGGAGCAGCAGGCCGCCAACAACGGCAACACCTGCTTCAACTGGTTCAATCCGCAGGACATCGCGCGCGACCAGGGCGAGGCCGCTTCGATCCGGCAGATGATCGCGCACATGGTCGGCGCGCATGAGATCGATCCGCGCCGCATCTATGTGACGGGACTGTCCGCCGGCGGCGCGATGGCCTCGGTGATGCTCGCGACCTATCCGGATGTGTTCGCGGGCGGCGCCATCATCGCCGGCCTGCCGTTCGGCGTCGCTACCGATCTGCGCGAGGCGCTGCATGCGATGATGCATGCGAGCGCGCTGTCCGCGCCCGAACTCGGCGGTCTCGTGCGCAACGCCTCCACCCACAGCAGTGCGTGGCCGAAGATTTCGGTGTGGCACGGCAGCGCCGACCGCACCGTGCATCCCGGCAATGCCGATGCGATCGTCCGGCAGTGGCTCGACGTCCACGGCCTGCCGCTCGCTGCGATGTCGAAGGCGGATGTCGACGGCCATCCGCGCGAGGTGTGGTGGAACGCCGATGGCGAAACGCTGGTCGAGTCCTATAGCATCACCGACATGGCGCATGGCACGCCGCTCGGGCTGGCCGACAATGACGAGCGCTATGGCGTGGAAGGCGCGTTCCTGATCGAGGCCGGGATCTCCTCGTCCTATCACATCGCGAGCTTCTTCGGCCTGACCGACAAGGTCCGTCAGCCGCACATCGCGCCGACGGGGGTGCCGCGCGAGAACGCCGACACGATCTCGATGACGATCCCGGTGCCTGCGGCCGAGCCCGAGCCGAAGCCCGTATCCGGCCGCAAGAGCGACCGGCCGCGCAAGCGACGGAGCAAAGGTGTCGACGTCGGCGCCGTCATCACGCGGGCGCTGACCGCCGCGGGGTTGATGAAGTAGCGCTACATCTCACCGGTCAGGAACGGGTTCGTCATCCGCTCCTGGCCGATGCTTGATCCCGCGCCATGGCCGCAGATGAAGCCGACATCGTCGCCGAGCGGCAGCAGTTTCTCCTTGATCGACTGGATCAATGTCGGATGGCTGCCGCCGGGCAGGTCGGTGCGCCCGACCGAGCCGGCGAACAACACGTCGCCGACATGCGCGAAGCGCAGCTCCTTGTTGAAGAACACCACGCTGCCCGGTGAATGGCCGGGGCAGTGCAGAATGTCGAAGGTGAGGTCGCCGATCGAGACCTGATCGCCCTCGTCGAGCCAGCGGTCCGGTCCGAAATTGCGCACCCCCGTCATGCCGAAGCGTTCGCCGCTCGAGACGACGTTGTCGAGCAAATATTTGTCGGCGATGTGCGGGCCCTCGATCTTGACCTGCAGCGCGTCGCGCAGCTCGGCGGCGCCGCCGACATGGTCGATATGGCCGTGGGTCAGCCAGATCTTCTCGACCGTGACGCCGGTCTGCTTGATCGCGGCCTGGATCTTCTCCACGTCGCCGCCGGGGTCGATCACCACGGCCTTCTTGGTCGGCTCGTGCCAGATGATGGTGCAGTTCTGTTCGAACAGCGTCACCGGCACGATGATCGCGCCGGCCTTCGGTTTGGTGTCGGTTGTCTCGTTCATCAGGGCACCATAGGCTTCCGGGAAACGCCGTCAACACGCACGGGAAATGCGTCTGCCCTGGCGTGTGATCCCAAAACGGACCGTGATAAGGTCACCTCCAGCACAACACGTTCGTGAGCGGACCGGTACGCGGTTGCCCTCGATCACGGCTCACGTCCTCGCAGTCCGGAACTTCATGACCCAGGATCCCAAATCACCGCTCGGCGGACCCCGGACCACCGCCCGCGCCTTCTTCGTCGCGGACCGCATCAACACGTCCGGCCTCGAGCGCAGCGACGTGCTGGCCACGACGCCGCTGGCGTTTCGCGTCAATGATAATGGTGTGGCGATCCTGTTTCGCTATGGCGTCGTCGTGCTGATCGGTCTCAACGCGCTGGAGGAGGATGAATTCCTGCGCAGCCTGCAATCGCGCATGACCGGCCTGTTCGCGCGGCGCGAGGAGGAGACTGCGATCATCGAGGTCGCCGCGGAAAGGGAGGACCAGATTCCGCCGGGCGGTCCGATCTATCTGCAAAGCCTGTCGCCGGAGCGGCTGATCCTGGTCGGCGAGGCGCTGGCGAAGAGCGTGGTGCTGGCGCGGCACGAGCGCGAAGTCCGGGCCGTGTTCGACACCACCGAGCCGTTCGCGCGCGCGCTCGCCAAGGACGGCCGGGTGTTGGGCGGCCGCGCCGCGATCCTCAAGCACATCGGCAACGCGCTGTCGGTGCGGCATCGCGTGGCCGGGCCGGTCGAGGTGTCGGAGAAGCCCGACATCCTCTGGGACAAGCCGCAGCTCGAGCGCCTCTATGCCCGGCTCGAGGACGAGTATGAGTTGAAGGAGCGTGCGGAATCGCTCAATCGCAAGCTCGCTGTTGTTGCCGAAACCGCGCAGGTGCTGACCGACATCATCGATACCAGCCGCTCGCTGCGGCTGGAGCTGATCATCGTCTTCCTGATCCTGTTCGAGGTGCTGATCACCATCTATCAGCTGGCGATGGCCCGCCACTGACGCGCTGCAGCGCCATTTTTCCGTCCCGATTTGCGTCATCCCTGAACCGATCGGCCGCCCCGGGGCACGGAGCGGCCTGGACCGGGCCGCGAGCTTGGGGGGACGGATGGATCAGGACGACAGGGACTGGTGGCGGCGTGGCATCTTCTATCAGGTCTATCCGCGATCGTTCGGGGATAGCGACGGCGATGGTGTCGGCGATCTCAGGGGCATCATCGCGCGGCTGCCTTATCTGACGCGGCTCGGCGTCGACGCGGTCTGGCTGTCGCCGATCTTCACCTCGCCGATGGCCGATTTCGGCTACGACATCTCCGATTACACCGGCATCGATCCGCTGTTCGGGACGATGGAGGATTTCGACGCGCTGGTCGCGGCCGCCCACGATTGCGGCCTCAAGCTGATCCTCGATCTCGTGCCGAACCACACCTCCGATCAGCATCCCTGGTTCATCGAGGCGAAGAGCTCGCGCGATAATCCCAAGCGCGATTGGTACATCTGGCGCGATGGAGCGCCGGATGGCGGTCCGCCCAACAACTGGCTGTCGGAGTTCGGCGGCAGCGCCTGGACGTATGACGAAGCCTCCGGCCAATATTACTATCACGCCTTCCTCGCGCAGCAGCCTGATCTGAACTGGCGCAATCGCGAGGTCCGGGACGCGATCTACGAGGTGATGCGCGTCTGGCTGCGCAAGGGCGTCGACGGCTTTCGTGTCGACGTGATCTGGCACCTGATCAAGGATGCCGAATTCCGCGACAACCCGCCGAACCCGCATTATCGCGCAGACCGGCCGCCGCATGAGAAGGTGCTGACGCAGTATTCGACCGATCAGCTCGAAGTCCATGCCGTCATCACCGAGATGCGCTGCGTCACCGAGGAGTTCGACAACCGCGTGCTGATCGGCGAGATCTATCTGCCGCTGCACCGGCTGGTCGCCTATTACGGCAACGATCTGCGCGGCGCGCAGATGCCGTTCAATTTCGCGCTGCTGTCGACCCTGTGGAGCGTGCGCTCGGTCGAGATGATCATCGCCGATTACGAAAAGGCATTGCCGCCGGGGGCGTGGCCGAACTGGGTGCTCGGCAATCATGACCGGCCGCGGGTGGCGAGCCGGGTGGGGCCGGCGCAGGCGGGCGTCGCGGCGATGCTGCTATTGACGCTGCGCGGCACACCGACGCTCTACTATGGCGACGAGATCGGCATGCGCCAGGTCGCGATCTCGCCGGATCAGGTGTGTGATCCCTTCGAGAAGAATGTGCCCGGCATCGGCGTCGGCCGCGACGGCTGCCGCACCCCGATGCAATGGAGTGCCGAGCCTCATGCCGGGTTTTCGACGGCGACGCCGTGGCTGCCGCTCGCACAGGATTATGCAAGCGACAATGTCGAAAGCCTCGAAGCGGAGCCCGCGTCGATCCTCAACCTCTACAAGGCGCTGATCGCGCTGCGGCGCAAGCTGCCGCAGCTCGTCCATGGCAGCTATGAGCCGGCGGCGGCGCATGGCGACGTGCTGCTCTACCGGCGGCGCAGCGCCGAGGGGGTCGTGGTGATCGCGCTGAATTTCGGCGCGGCCCCCGCGTCGGTCTCCTCGAGTGCCATCGGCTTCAGCAACGAGGTGCTGCTATCGACGTTCATGGACCGGCAGGGCGAGAAGGTCGAAGGCGTGCTCGAACTGCGCGGCAATGAAGGCGTGATCCTCGGGCCGCATCAGGATGATTAGCGGGATGTGCGGGGCGTCTTGGTATCGATATCGCTGCGCTTGAGCAGATAGTCGAGTCCGCCGACCCGGTACCAGCGATAGCCATAGGCCTCGATCAGGAGCTTGTGACGGCCGGCATCGTCGGCACGGCTGTGATCTTCGGTCAGGAGATTGACGAGGAGATTGCCGGCGTCGTCGGATAACCCGACGTTGAACGATATTTCGAGCGGCTTTTCCGCGAAATTGTGCACGAACAGCACCGAGTTGTTGCGCCAATCGTAGCGAATGATCAGGACGGCGGGATTTCGGGTTGCGATGACCTTGAAGTCGCCCCAGCCGACCTCGGGGACTTCCTTGCGCATACGGATGATGCGCTCGGTCCAGTTCAGCATCGAGTTGGGATCGCGCCGCTGCTTGGCGGCGTTGACGTGCTCATAGCCATAAGGGCCGTCGTCGATCACGGGCACGCATGGCCGGTCGCTTTCGGTAAAGCCGCCGTGCGGCTCGGTCGACCATTGCATCGGCGTGCGCGCGCAGGTGCGTTCGGGCAGATCGAGATTGTCGCCCATGCCGAGTTCATCGCCGTAGCGGATGACGGGCGTACCGGGAAGCGTGCACATGACACTGTAGGCGAGCTCCAGACGCCGGCGGTCGCCGCCCAGCATGGGCGCAAGGCGGCGCCGGATGCCGCGGTTGTAGAGCTGCATGCTCTTGTCCGGACCGAACGCCCTGAACACCGTCTCGCGCTGCGCCTTGGTGAGACGGCCGAGGTCGAGCTCGTCGTGATTGCGCAGGAACAGGCCCCACTGCGCAGTCGCTGGACGCGGCCTGGTCGCCGCCAAGGCTTTCGCCAGCGGCTTCGAATCGGCCGATGCCAGCGCGTAGAACAGGTGCTGATTGACGTGGAAGTTGAACATCATGTGCATTCGGTCGCCGTCGCGCCCGAAATACTCCATGTCCGTCTCCGGCAGCACGTTGGCCTCGGCGAGGATGATGGCATTGCCCTGACGCCATTGCAGGAATTCGCGAAACGATCGCAGCATGTCGTATTGCTCGGTCGGCTTGCGCACCGAGGCGCCCTTGGTCGCGATCACGAAGGGCACCGCGTCCATGCGGAACCCCGAGACGCCGAGCTGCGTCCAGAACCCCATGATCTTGAGGATCTCGGCCTGCACGTGCGGGTTCGACGTGTTGAGATCCGGCTGGAAATCGTAGAAGCGATGAAAGTACCAGGCGCCCGCCTGCTTGTCGCGCGTCCAGGTCGATTTCTGCACGCCGGGAAACACCATGCCGGTGTTGGCATTGGCGGGCTTCTTGTCCGACCAGACGTACCAGTCGCGATGCGGCGAGTCCTTTGCGCTGCGCGCTGACCGAAACCAGGCGTGTTGATCGGAGGTGTGATTGACGACGAGATCGATGATCACGCGGATGCCGCGTTGCTGGCAGCCATGGGTAAACTCGACGAAATCGCCCAGCGTGCCGTAGCGCGGATCGACGCCGTAATAGTCCGATATGTCGTAGCCGCCGTCCCTGTCGGGCGAAGGCTGAAACGGCATCAGCCAGATCGTGGTGATGCCGAGCCCGTCCAGATAGTCCAGACGCCGCAGCAGGCCGCTGAAATCGCCGATACCATCGCCATTGGCATCCATGTAGGTGCCAACGGACAGGCAATAGATCACGCCATTCTTGTACCAGAGGTCGTCGATCACCAGGCTATCCTCTCCGGTCCGCACATGGCAGGGCCGGGAGATAAGCGGCGAGGCAGCGCTGGGTTCCTGCTGGGAGCGCCGTCCCGCGAGGTGGCGGGACGGCACTTCGTGCCGAGTGCCTACCGCTTGATCTGCGCCTTCAACGTGTCCTCGACCACGCGATCGAATGACGACGCCTTCGGCGCGCTCTTGCGGTGCTCGGCGACGTATTGGTCGCGCTTGGCGACCAGCGCGGCGAGCTTCTCGTTCAGCGCCTTGCGCTGGGCGATCTGCTTGTCGATCTCGGCGCTGCGCGCCTCGGGCTTCATGGCGCGGAGATTGTCGGGCAGTTCGTCCTCCTTGACCTTTGCCACATCATTGCGGCCGGCTGCGACGTCGGCGACCAGGTCGCCGTCGCCGGTGACCGCCTCCGAGGTCACCTTTGCACGCTTGTTGATGAAGCTTGCCATCTCCGAGGCGCGAGCGGGCGAGGCCGCGGCGACACTGGACAACTGCTGGGTCTTGGATTCCGTGCGCTTCTGCAGCGCGCGCGGTCCGTAGGGGATCACGGTGCCGTTGATCTCGCGCTGCAGGATGATGATGTCCTCGTCGAACGGCGTCTCGATGGTGACGATCTGGCCGCCGTCCTGCGGGATCGGGATGAACTCGCCATTGCCGTTCTGCGCGATATCGCGCCACACCCGTTCGGTATCCTGCGCGTTGCCGGCGAGCACGGCGTTGACGATGATGTCGCGCTGCTTGGCGACCGCGAGCGTGACTGGGTACTTGGTGTCCTGCGCATAGTCCATGTGCGGCGGGGCATCGCCGACCAGGAACACGATGCGCGTGCTGTCGCGGCCCTGCGTCCACTGCATCTTGTTGACGGCGACGTCGAGTGCCTCGTTGACGCTCTCCGGCCAGTCGCCGCCGCCGCGCGCCTTCAATTCCAGGAGATTGGCGTAGAGGTCCTGGATGTCGCGTGTCAGCTCGACCTTCCTGGTCACGTAATCGTCGCCGATGTCGCGATAGGCGATCAGGCCCATCCTGATATCGGCGTCGGGATTGGAATCGACGATCGCGGTTGCGATCGACCAGATCTTGCGCTTGGCGCCCTCGATCAATCCGCCCATCGAGCCGGTGGTATCGAGCACGAAGGCGACCTCGACCACGGGCTTGGCGATGGCCGAGGACAGTCCGGCTGTTAGCGGCAGGGTTGCGAGAGCGAAGACGAACGAGCGAAGTGTGATGCGTGACCGCATGGGTCTCTCCAGTGGTTTCGTCCCTCGGAACCCAGGTTCCACCGGCTTCGCGGTGGCTTGAGGCCAGAATCAAGGCGGCTCGGCCACGAATTTGCGGCCGATTCCGGCGCTGACGTTGGCCTTTATGCGTGTGAGCATGATCTTGACGGAAAACCGGATTCCACTTTTCCGGATCATGCTCGATGGAATCGGCTAGTCTTGGCGCATGGAATCGCCCGCCCGCCAGATCGCGCTCGTGCCCGCGCTCGACCGACGCCAGTCGGAGACCGCGCTTGCGATTGCGCGCGGAACGGCGAGGCTGCTGAGGTCGCTGGGATTTTCCTGCATCAGCGAATTGCCGCTGCCGTCCGGCCGCAGGGCCGATCTGGTGGCGCTGAACGAGCGCGGCGAGATCTGGATCGTCGAGATCAAGTCATCGCTCGAAGATCTGCGCGCCGATCAGAAATGGCAGGACTACCGGATGCATTGCGACCGGCTGTTCTTCGCCTTCACGCAGGACCTGCCGTGCGAGATCTTCCCGGCCGACACCGGCCTGATCATCGCCGACGCCTATGGCGCCCATCTGCATTGCGAGGCGCCGGAGCATCGCCTGCCGGCGGCGACGCGCAAGGCGATCACGGTGCGCTTTGCAATGGCCGCGGCGCAGCGGATCAACCGGCTGGTCGATCCGCAGGGGCATGAGTTTTAGAGAAAAGCAAGATCGCGTGTCCCGTCATCCTGAGGTGCTCGCGTAGCGAGCCTCGAAGGATGTATCGGCCACCAGCCGGGCCGTTCATCCTTCGAGGCTCGCTCTGCTCGCACCTCAGGATGACGGCGATAGACTTCGCTGCGCTCAGCCCACCCGACAAAAGCAAATGGCCGGGCAAAGCCCGGCCATCGCGAAACCAAATGAAGCGATCGCTTACCTCGGCGCGCGCTTGGCGAGGATGCGCTGCAGCGTGCGGCGGTGCATGTTGAGACGGCGCGCGGTCTCCGAGACGTTGCGATTGCACATTTCGTAGATGCGCTGGATGTGCTCCCAGCGCACGCGGTCCGCCGACATCGGATTGGCCGGCAGTTCGGACTTCTCGGTCCCGGTCGCAAGCAGCGCGGCGACGACATCGTCGGCATCGGCCGGCTTCGACAGGTAGTCGACGGCGCCCATCTTCACCGCGGTCACGGCGGTGGCGATGTTGCCGTAGCCGGTGAGCACGATCGCGCGCGCCTCGGGGCGCTTGCGCTTCAACGCGGAGACGACGTCGAGGCCGTTGCCGTCGCCGAGGCGAAGGTCGACGACCGCGAAAGCGGGCGCGGCGCGTCCGATCTCGGCGAGACCATCGGACACCGTGTCGCATGACTTCACCGCGAACCCGCGCGTCTCCATCGCGCGCGACAGGCGTTCCAGGAACGGCTTGTCGTCCTCGACAATGAGGAGCGAGCGGTCGGCATGGTCATTCAGTTCAGTGATGGCGTTCACGGTCCATTTTTCCCTGTGGCAGACACCTATCAATATGGGGGCCCACTGCGGCGCTGCCAAGGCAGCCGAAAGTCGCGTGCCGCCCTGGAAAGAGTGCTGCATCCGTAATGCCAGGAATTACGATTAAGAGTTGCGATTAAGAACCGTTCTTAAGCTTCAGTCTCGTCGCTCGGCGCGGCTTCCTCGAAGCGCTCACGCGGCCAGACGATCTGCACCACGGCGCCGTGATCGGGGAAGGTGCGATTGGTAAACGACACCTTGGCCCCGGTGCGTTCCAGCAGCGTCCGTGCAATGAAAACGCCCAAGCCTAAGCCGCCACGCGCATTTTGGGCCTCATCCGCGCCCCGGCGGCGAGACAAATACGGCTCGCCGATCCGCTTCAGCATGTCGGGCGCGATCCCCGGGCCGTCGTCCGAGACGACGATCTCGATGGTTTCGGCGTTCCACCACGCGTTCACCTCGACGGTCTGGTGCGCGAAATCGACCGCATTTTCGAGAATGTTTCCGACGCCATAGAGGATCGCGGGATTGCGCGCGGCGACCGGTTCACGCGTTGCTGCGACAGCAAGCCGCACCTTGATGTTGATGCCGAAATCGCGATGCGGCGCCACCGCCTCCTCGATCAGGGTCGACAGCTTCATAGTGTCGAACGGCGCGCCGCTCGATGACAATTGGGCAATCTTGCTCAGGATGTCGCGGCAGCGCTGCGCCTGCTCGCGCACGGTCTTGAGGTCGCCGGCGATGGCAGGGTCATGCACCGTCTTCTCGAGCTCGCGCGAGATCAGGAAGATCGTCGACAGCGGCGTGCCGAGTTCGTGCGCGGCTGCGGCGGCGAGGCCGTCGAGCTGGGTCAGATGCTGCTCGCGCGTCAGCACCAGCTCGGTCGCGGCCAGGGCATCGGAGAGCTGACGCGCCTCCTCGGTCACCTGGAATGCGTAGAGGCTGGTGACGCCGATCGCGAGCAGGATCGAGAGCCAGACGCCGATCAGATAGATCGGCGGCAGCACCAGCGGATCGTCGGCATCCCAGGGCAGCGGCAGATGGTAGAAGAACAGCGCCGAGGCGCAGGCCACCGCAAGGCAGCCGAGCGCGATCGTCAGCCGGATCGGCAGCACGGTCGCCGAAATCAGGACCGGCGCCAGGAACAGGAACGAGAACGGGTTCTGCAAGCCGCCGGTGAAGTACAAGAGGCCGCCGAGCTCGACGATGTTGAAGGCGAGCAGCGCGGCTGCATAGGCCGGCTCCAGCCGCTGCATCGGGTTGAAGGCGATCTGCAGCGCCAGATTGAGCAGCGCCGAGAATGTCACGATGGTGACGCAAGGGACGATCGGAACGTCGAATTCCAGTCCCTGGGCGACGATGAAGATCGCGACGAGCTGGCCGAGCGCGGCGAGCCAGCGCAGCCGCAGGATCGTATCCAGCCGGACATAACGGCGAGGTTGGCGGAAATCGGAAGCGATGTCGGTCATATCAGGGACCTTAGCTGTGCCGTACGCGGCGCACAAATTCGCGACTTAGCGCAAGGATGCAGCGCAAGCCTTTATTACCGCTAAGCCTTGCGCTTATTGTCGCAATGGCTCAATGACGGCCATATGCAACAGAGCGGGACGGGTCAGGGACAAGCGCCCAATCAGCCGCCGGTGGCCGATCAGGGCGGATCGGCCGCGATCGATGTTGCGAATCTGGTCAAGCTCTACAAGACGACCCGCGCGGTCGACGATATCTCCTTCCGCATCGCGCGCGGCAGCATCACCGGCCTGCTCGGCGGCAACGGCGCCGGCAAGACCACGACGATCGCGATGATCATGGGGCTGGTGCTGCCGACCTCGGGCAGCGTCAGCGTGCTGGGTGCGAAGATTCCCGAGCAGCGCTACGACGTGCTCGGCCGGATGAATTTCGAGAGTCCCTATGTCGACATGCCGATGCGGCTCACGGTGCGGCAGAACCTGACCATCTTCGGCCGCCTGTACGCTGTGAAGCATCTGCGCGAGCGGATCGATCAGCTCGCTGTCGATCTCGATCTCAAGGAATTTTTGGACCGCTCCAACGGCAAGCTCTCAGCCGGGCAGAAGACCCGCGTCGCATTGGCGAAAGCGCTGATCAACGAGCCGGACTTGCTGCTGCTCGACGAGCCGACCGCATCGCTCGACCCGGATACCGCCGACTGGGTGCGGCAGCATCTCGAGACCTATCGCAAGACCCATAACGCGACCATCCTGCTGGCGTCGCACAACATGCTGGAGGTCGAGCGGCTCTGCGACCGCGTCATCATCATGAAGCGCGGCAAGATCGAGGACGACGACAGCCCGGAAGCGATCATGGCGCGCTACAACCGCGACACGCTGGAAGAGGTGTTTCTCGATGTGGCGCGCGGCCGTCTCCGGGAGGACGCACCATGAGCGAGATCGTCAGCTATCAGCCGCGCGGCATTTCACTGCACCGCATCAATGCGATGGTGCTGCGCTATTGGTATCTCCTGATGTCGTCATGGCCGCGGCTACTGGAGCTGATCTACTGGCCGGCCTTGCAGATCATCACCTGGGGCTTTCTGCAGAACTACATTTCGCAGGCATCCGGCTTCTTCGCCAAGGCGGGCGGCACGCTGATCGGCGCGGTGATCCTGTGGGACATCCTGTTCCGCGGCCAGCTCGGCTTCTCGATCTCGTTCCTCGAGGAGATGTGGGCGCGCAATCTCGGCAACCTGATGATGAGCCCGCTGAAGCCGATCGAATTCCTGCTCTCGCTGATGATCATGAGCCTGATCCGGCTTGCGATCGGCGTGATCCCGATGACGCTGATGGCGCTGTTCTTTTTCGGCTTCAACTTCTACGCCATCGGGCTGCCGCTGATCGCGTTCTTCTGCAATCTGATCTTCACGAGCTGGTCGGTCGGCGTGTTCGCCTCGGGCCTTGTGCTGCGCAACGGGCTCGGGGCGGAGAGCATCGTCTGGACGTTGATGTTCGCGGTGATGCCGCTCGCCTGCATCTACTATCCGGTCGAGGTGCTGCCGGTCTGGCTGCAATATGTCGCCTGGACCTTGCCGCCGACCTATGTGTTCGAAGGCATGCGGTCGCTGTTGACCGACCACGTCTTCCGCGCCGACCTGATGGCGTGGGCGCTCATCATCAACGCGGTCCTGTTCGTTGCCTCTTTTGCGGTCTTTCTTGCCCTTTTGCAGAGCGCCAAGCGCAACGGATCGCTGCTCGGGGGTGGTGAATAAATGTCACTTTCTCGTGGATTCTTGGTGTTTTAACCCGATATCGCCCCCAGATTGGGCTCGCGGCGCATTGACGCATTGTTACGCATTGGTCAGGATGTTGCGGCGCAAACAGGGGTCTAAGAAATACTATGCCCATCGGTGAATTTGGCGGTGCACCGCCACTGGCGGCAGGAGGCAGCCCGGCACTCACGACGCCGCTGTACTGGATGTATGAGATGGCGCAGGCGTCGCTCAATCCGGCGCGCGCGGTGACCGACGCCACCAAGATCCTGTTTGAGAACCCGCTCAATCCGTGGACGCACACCCAGTTCGGCAAATCGGTCGCGGCGGCCTGCGAATTGTTCGAGCGCACCACGCGCCGCTACGGCAAGCCGGACTGGAACCTGCCGACCACCGAGGTCAACGGTATCCGCACCGCGGTCGAGGTTCGCACGGTCTGGGAAAAGCCGTTCTGCCGCCTACTGCATTTCGATCGCAAGCTGACGCGCCCGCTGCGCTCGCCGCAGCCCCGCGTGCTGATCGTGGCGCCGATGTCCGGTCACTATGCGACGCTGCTGCGTGGCACGGTCGAGGCGTTCCTGCCGACGCATGAAGTCTACATCACCGACTGGGCCGATGCGCGCATGGTGCCGCTCGCGGAAGGGCGGTTCGATCTCGACGATTACGTCGATTACGTCATCGAGATGCTGCACGCGCTCGGCGGCAACATGCACATCATCGCGGTGTGCCAGCCTTCGGTGCCTGTCGTGGCAGCAGTTTCCGTGATGGAAGCCAACAGCGACCCGTTCGTGCCGCTGTCGATGACGCTGATGGGCGGGCCGATCGACACCAGGCGCAATCCGACCGCGGTCAACAACCTCGCGGAAGAGCGCGGCATCGAATGGTTCCGCAACAATGTCATCACCAAGGTGCCGTTCCCGCATCCGGGCGTGATGCGCGACGTCTATCCGGGCTTCCTGCAGCTCAACGGCTTCATCAGCATGAACCTCGATCGGCACATGGACGCGCACAAGGCGCTATTCGCCAATCTGGTGAAGGGTGACGGCGATCTCGTCGACAAGCACCGTGAATTCTATGACGAATATCTCGCGGTGATGGATCTCACCGCGGAATATTACCTGCAGACCGTCGACCTCGTCTTCGTCAAGCACGCGCTGCCGAAGGGCGAGATGACCCATCGCGGCAAGCCGGTCGATCCGTCGAAGATCCGCCGCGTCGCGCTGATGACGGTTGAGGGCGAGAAGGACGATATCTCGGGTCTCGGTCAGACCGAGGCAACGCATGCGCTCTGCACCGCGATTCCGAACCATCGCCGCGTGCACTATGTGCAGAAGGGCGTCGGCCACTACGGCGTGTTCAACGGTTCGCGGTTCCGCTCCGAAATCGTGCCGCGGATCTCCGATTTCATGGTCTCAGCGGCCAATACGCGGCTTTCTTTGGTCGCCGCAGCCGAATAGGTATCGACCCGGCCGCGTTTTTTGCGAACGCGCAAGTCACTGATTTAACTAAAAGAATCTCAAATCAGCCAAGGCCCAAGTGGTGAATTTAATTTCATCCCTTGGGCCTTTTTCGCGACTCCGATTCATCAGAAAAATTCCGGTTCCGACCCCTGCCGGTAGAGGTCAATTAACGGCCGACCCCTGTATATTGGGCAAATGATTTGTTTTTGCGCCGAGCGCTTTCCCTGGCGGCGGATATGGCAAAGTTCGGGCGAACTCCTGCTCCCCGGACTCTCAGAAATGGCTACTCGCGCGCTCCTCTATCGGCGGCCTGCCGAACCCGCGACCGTATTGGTCAGACACGGCTCCCAGTTTTTCACTGTCAGGTTGCGCCGGCACAGGCGCGCGCGCCGTTATACGCTCAGGATCCATCCGACCGATCGTGAAGCGATCCTGACGATGCCGCCGCGCGGCACGATCATCGAAGCCAAGGAGTTCGCCAACATCCATGGCGGCTGGATCGCCGCTCGCCTTGGCCGCTTGCCGAAGGCCGCGCCGTTCCAGCCCGGCACGGTGGTGCCGTTGCGCGGCGTGCCGCATCGGCTGGTGCATCGCTCGGGCGAGCGCGGCACGGTCTGGACCGAGACGCGCGACAGCGGCGAGAAGATTCTTTGCGTCGCCGGCGGCGTCGAGCACATGGATCGCCGGGTGCATGACTTCCTCAAGCGCGAGGCGCGCAAGGATCTGCAGAAGGCGGCGGCGCTTCACGCCGCGGAACTCGGCGTGCGGGTGCGCCGGATCTCGATCCGCGATCAGTCGAGCCGCTGGGGCTCGTGCACTTCGGCGGGATCGCTGTCGTTCTCGTGGCGGCTGATCCTGGCGCCCCCCTTCGTGCTCGATTACCTCGCCGCGCATGAGGTCGCGCATCTCGTCGAGATGAACCACTCGGCGCGGTTCTGGCGGGTGGTCGACAAGCTCTGTGCCTCGGTCACGCGCGCCAAGAACTGGCTCGACACCCACGGCAACGACCTGCACCGCTACGGGATCCAGGAGTAGGGCTGCTCTTCGCCCCAGTCTCTGCTGTCATCGCCGGCGAAAGCGGGCGATCCAGTATTCCAGAGACATTTTGTGTTCAACCGATAAGCCGCGGCGTACTGGATCCCCCGCTTTCGCGGGGGATGACAGTTGGCGTTGTGGTGAGACCGTGCGTCTAAAGCCTACCGAAACAACCGATCCGCCAGCCAGCCATCGAGTCCCGCCGCAGCCTCCGGCCGCGCATGCGGGTTAGGCGGCGGCGCCGAGGCGCGGGCCGGCGTTGGCGGCGGCTGGCGATAATAGCCGCCGCCGGATGAGACCGGTGCGGGCGGCGCGGCCTGTATCGGCGGCTGAATCTGCATCGGTGCTGCCGGCGCTGACGGTGCCGAGATCTGCGACGAGATCTGCATCAGGTTGGCCGGTGCCCAGCTGCCTTGCGAGTTCGGGATCGCCGCGACCGGCACGCCCTGATGCGCCGATTTCATGAAGCGGGTCCACACTTCAACGGGCAGCCCGCCGCCGGTCGCCTTCTTGGTCGGCGAATTGTCGTCATTGCCAAGCCAGACGCCGGTGACGAGCTTGGCCGTGTAGCCGATGAACCAGGCGTCGCGATAATCCTGGCTGGTGCCGGTCTTGCCGGCGGCGGTCCAGCCGGGGATTTCGGCCTTGCGCGCGGTGCCCGAGATCAGCGTCTCGCGCATCATGCTGTTCATCATCGCGTCATAGCGCGGCTCGATCACCTGGTTGGGCGGATCGTTGGGGCGGTCATAGAGCAGCTTGCCCGAGCTGGTCTTGATCCTGGTCACCACATGCGGCGACACGGCGTAGCCGCCATTGGCGAATGGCGCATAGGCGCCGACCAGCTCGATCACGGACACTTCCGAGGTGCCGAGCGCGATCGAGACGTTGGGCTCCAACTTGGAAGAGATCCCGAGCCGGTGCGCGGTGCGCACCACGTTCTTGGCGCCGACCTCGACGCCGAGCCGCACCGCCACCGTGTTCAGCGACATCGCCAGCGCCTGGGTCAGCGTCACCGAGCCGAAATATTCGTGGGTGTAGTTCTCCGGCTTCCAGCCCTTGATGTCGAGCGGCGCGTCGGTGCGGATGGTGTCCGGCGTCAGCCCGGACTCGACCGCGGTGAGATAGACGAACGGTTTGAACGCCGAGCCCGGCTGCCGCTTCGCGGTGACCGCGCGATTATACTGGCTCTCGGAATAGTTCCGGCCGCCGACCATGGCGCGCACCGCGCCGTCGGGCGTCATCGCCACCAGCGCACCCTGGCTGACATTGAACTTCACGCTCTTGGCGGCGAGCTCGTCGATCACGGCGGCTTCGGCCACGTTCTGCAGCTTCGGATCGATCGTGGTCTGCACGATGATGTCCTGGTCGATCTGGCCGACCAGATCGTCGAGCACTTCGCCGATCCAGTCGGCGACATAGTTCACGGTGCCGGCGCCGGCCGGCTTGACCGCGATCGAAGGCTGGCCGATCGAGGCCTTCGCTTGCGCCTCGGTGATGAACTTGGCATCGGCCATCGCCGCGAGCACGACCTGTGCGCGCTGCTCGGCGCCTTCCGGATTGCGGTTCGGCGCCAGCCGCGACGGGGATTTGACGAGGCCCGCCAGCATCGCGGCTTCCGGCAGCGTGATGTTCTTCGCCGACTTGCCGAAATAGCGCTGCGCCGCGGCTTCGACGCCGTAGGCACCGGAACCGAAATAGACGCGGTTGAGATAGAGTTCGAGAATCTCGTTCTTGGAATGCTTGCGTTCCAGCCACAGCGCGAGCTCGGCCTCCTGCAGCTTGCGCTGCATGGTGCGCTCCTGGGTCAGGAACAGGTTCTTGGCGAGCTGCTGCGTCAGCGTCGAGCCGCCCTGCGAGACGCCGCGATGCAGGATGTTGGTCACCGCCGCGCGGAGGATGCCGACCGGGTCGACGCCGAAATGCGAATAGAAGCGGCGGTCTTCAATGGCGATGAATGCCTTCGGTAGATAGGGCGGCAGATCCTTCAGCGCGATGTTGGCGCCGGCCATTTCGCCGCGTTGCGCCAGCACGCTGCCGTCCATGCCGACAATCTGGATCGTCGGCGGACGCTTGGGAATTTCCAGCGACTGGATCGGCGGCAGGTGCGCGCCGACCCACACCACGACACCGATCACTGCAATGCCGGCCCACAGGCCGAGCACCGCGGTCCAATAGAACAGCCGGCCGATGCCGAAGCCGCGCGACTTGCTGCGCCGCTTGCTGCCGCTGCGCGACGGGCGCGGTTTCTCGCTACCGGTCTCGCTGCTGCTCTTGTCGCTGCCTTTGGGTTTGGATTTGGCGGGTTTGTCGTCGCCGCCGCCGGGAATGCGATCGGAGGGCGATAGTCGGAGGTCGGCAAGCGCAGCCGGAAGCCCGAACAGCGGCTCCTTGCGTCCACCGCCTTTTTTACTTCCCCAGGCCATCCGCAACGCTCACACCCTTACAGGCGTGCACGCTAACGTTCCCGGTTTAAGGGGCGGTTACGCAAAGCTTAACGGGGGATTAGGAGGTGAGGCAGCGCGTTGCTATATGACGCTGGAACAAGAAGCAGGGAGCACCGCATGGGCCATATCGATCCGACCAAAGATGTGTTTGCGCAGTTCCGGGACAACGATCGGCCGGGCCCGATCCACATGCTCAATCTGGTGCGCTTGCGCGAATCGGCCGCCTATCCCGACGGCCGCAAGGCCACCGGCGCGGAGGCCTATGCCGCGTATGGCCGCGAGAGCGGGCCGGTGTTCGAACGGCTCGGCGGCCGCATCATCTGGCAGGGCCGCTTCGAGCTGATGCTGATCGGTCCGCAAGAGGAGCGCTGGGATCACTGCTTCATCGCCGAGTATCCGAGCGTCGCCGCCTTCGTCGAGATGATCCGCGATCCCGTCTATCGCGAGGCGGTGAAGCACCGTCAGGCCGCGGTGGAGGATTCGCGGCTGATCCGGCATGCAGTGTTGCCGGTCGGCAAGAATTTCGGTGAGATTCCGGAGTAGCTGCGAGCCCGCGAGATGCTTATCCCGTCATCCTGAGGAGCCGCGAAGCGGCGTCTCGAAGGATGCACCCCCGCTAGTGGCCGTCGACCCTTCGAGACGCGCTACGCGCTCCTCAGGGTGACGGGGATAGAACAGGTGTGCACTCCCCAAAACCAAATCGGCGGCCCGGAGGCCGCCGATTGCATTTCAAACCTGCACGAACCGCTAGCCCGCCGGGCCGGCGTCCTCGAGGATCGGGCCGAACAGCTCCCAGCGCTCGCCGTTGAAGCGCATCATCTGCAGCTGCTTGTTGACGCGATAGTCGTTCGGCGCGGTGTTGCCCTTGATGCCGGGCAGCGCCATGTCGAGCTCGACGTTCTTCAGGTTGGTGGCCTGCTTCAGCACGTTCTCGCGCGTCAGATCATCGCCGCACTGCTTCAGCACATGCACCATCAGCTGGGCGGTCGAGTAGCCATAGGTGTTGAAGTTCGAGTTCTTGTCGCCGTCGGGATAGTACTTGGCCATGAAGTCGAAATAGCGCTTCATGCCCGGATCGTCCTTCCACTGCGGGTCGGCCGGATCCTTGCCGTAGTTGGTCGAGATCAGGCCCTTGGAGGCCTCCAGGCCCGCCGGCTGCAGCACGGCGCCGACCGAGGTGGCGTTGATGTCGACGATGTGGACCGGATGCCAGCCGAGTTCGGCAATCTTCTTGATCGCCTGCGCCGCCTGCTTCGGCGTCGAGGCCGAGAAGAACAGGTCGGCGCCGGCGTCCTTGATCTTGATCACCTGGGAATCGATGGTCGGGTCGGAGACTTCATAGGAGGCTTCGGCCACGATCATCTTGGCGGCCTTGTCGCCGAGGCCGGCCTTGATGCCGTTCAGGTAATCCTTGCCGAGGTCGTCGTTCTGATAGAGCACGCCGATCTTGGCGTTCGGATGCTCCTTCAGGATGTACTGGCCGTAGATGCGGCCTTCGACGAAGTAGTTCGGGTTGAAGCCGAGCGTCCACGGGAAGTTCTTCGGATCGGTGAACTTCGAGGCGCCGGTGGCGGCGAACAGCTGCGGTACCTTCTTGGCGTTGAGATATTTCTGCACAGCGGCGTTCGACGGCGTGCCGACGATCTGGAAGGTCAAGAGCACCTCGTCGCTCTCGACCAGCTTGCGCACCTGCTCGACGGCCTTCGGCGGCGAATAGGCGTCGTCATACTGGATCAGATTGATCTTGCGGCCGTTGATGCCGCCCTGATCGTTGATCATCTTGAAATAGGCCGCCTGGGTCTTGCCGATCGAGGCGTAGGCGGAGGCCGGTCCGGAGAAGGGGACGGTTTGGCCGATCTTGATTTCGGTATCGCTCGCGCCGGGATCGTATTTCTTCTGCGCGGAGGCCGAATTTGCAGACAGCGCCATCGCGAGCGCCGTTGCCGTGACCAGGTGGAAAATCCCGTTCCTCATAATGCTGTTTCCCTCACGTGACTGATGATTTGCCGATGATCTTGTCCGCGGGTTCAAGGTCCCGCGGTCGCCATCGCTGGGCCGGGATACTGGCGGAACGCTTGCTGCGACGCAAGACGAGCAATGCCGAAAAGGTGAGCGATTTCAGTCAACCAAAGTAGGGGGCGGTGCAAAAAGGGGCCGGCGCAGCTTGGCCGGCATAGTCAGTGTCGTCCCGGCGAAGGCCGGGACCCATAACCACGAATGGTCATTGGGGGGAGATGCTGGAACGACGAGTCCCGTTCACACGTCCCGCCGCGGAGTATGGGTCCCTGCTTTCGCAGGGACGACGTGGGGAGAGAATCTTGTCCCCACTCTCAGGTGTCATCGCCCGGCTCGACCGGGCGATCCAGTACGCCGCGGCCCATCGGTTCAACAACCGCCGTCTCTGGAATACTGGATCACCCGCATGCGCATGCGCGGGTGATGACACCGAACAAGGTGTTTGACCAGTTGAACCGGAACGACGTTTTGCGCCGCGGGCGTTAGCCCGCCGGTCCGGTGTCCTCGATGATCGGGCCGAATAGCTCCCAGCGCTCGCCGTTGAACTTCATCATCTGCATCTGCTTGTTGATGCGGTAGTCGTTCGGTCCGGTCGTGATCGACATGCCGGGCAGCGCGAGCGACGGCACGAACTTCTTCAGGCTGGTCACCTGCTTCATCAGGTTCTCGCGGGTGAGGTCGTCGCCGCATTGCTTGAGCACCTGGATCAAGAGCTCGGCGGTCGAGTAGCCGTAGGTGTTGACGGTGTTGAGCTTGTCGCCTTCCGGATAATACTTGTCCATGAAGGCGAAATAGGCCTTCACGCCGGGATCGTCCTTCCATTGCGGGTCGGCGGGGTCCTTGCCGTAGTTGGTCGAGATGATGCCCTTGGAGATGTCGAGACCCGCGGGCTTCAGCGTCGCCGACACCGGGCTCGCATTGATGTCGAGGATGTGCACCGGGTGCCAGTCCAGGTCCGCGACCTTGCGGATCGCCTGCGCGGCGAATTTCGGCGTCGAGGCGTCATAGAGCAGGTCGACGCCGGCGGCCTTCAGCTTGACGATCTGGGAATCGACGGTCGGGTCGGTCAGCTCGTAGGAGACCTCGGCGACGATCATGCTGGCGGCCTTGTCGCCGAGCCCGCTCTTCAGGCCGGTGATGTAGTCGCGGCCGAGATCGTCGTTCTGGTAGAAGATGCCGATCTTGGCATTCGGGTGATTGGCCAGGATGTATTTGGCGTAGATGCGTCCCTCCGACTGGTAGTTCGGGTTGAACGCGATCGTCCATGGCGCATTCTGCGGGTCGGAGAAGCGCGAGGCGCCGGTGGAGGCGAGCAGCTGCGGCACCTTCTTGGCATTCAGGTATTTCTGCACGGCGGCATTTGATGGCGTGCCGATGATCTGGAAGGTGAACAGCACCTCGTCGCCTTCGACCAGCTTGCGCACCTGCTCGACTGCCTTCGGCGGCGAATAGGCATCGTCATACTGGATCAAGTTCAGTTTGCGGCCGTTGATGCCGCCCTGATCGTTGATCATCTTGAGGTAGGCCGCCTGGGTCTTGCCGATGCCGGCATAGGCGGATGCCGGGCCCGAGAACGGCACGGTCTGGCCGATCTTGATCTCGGTGTCGGTCGCGCCGATGTCGTATTTCTTCTGCGCGGCGGCCGATGTAGCCGACAACGCGATGGCAAGCGCTGTCGCAGCGAGCAATTGCACGCTCCTCATGTCCGTGACCTCCCATGTTGCCGGTGATCTTGTCCGCAAGCGGTGGGCCAGCGGATGTCACCGTTGTCAGGGATGATGGAGGAACGCCGGGAGCATTGCAAGGCGATGCACCCTGCGCGCGATGTCGCGTTCGAGCATGAGCCGGAAAACTGTGAAGCTGTTTTCCGAGGGGATCATGCGCAAGAAAACGAAAGCGCGCCCGCGCTTTACGCCAGCCAGAGCAGGATCAGCGCCAGCGCTGCGGGAGCTGCCTGCACATAAAGAATGCGGCGGCTGACTGTGGCGGCGCCATAGGCGCCGGCGACGATCACGCAGAGCAGGAAGAATGTTTTGATCTGGAGCGCAAAGCTCGCATTGCCGTGCACGAGGCCCCAGATCAGGCCTGCGGCGAGGAAGCCATTATAGAGCCCCTGATTGGCGGCGAGCACCGCGGAATCAGCTGCCTTCTCGATCGAGTTGCGAAACGTCTTCAGCCCGAGCGGTTTGGTCCAGAGAAACATTTCCAGCACAAGGAAATAGATGTGCAGCGCGGCGACTACCGCGACCAGGATATTCGCAAACAGAAGCATCGTTCGGTCCCCCTCACCGGAATTCGGGTGGACGCTAGCACGCGGGCGGTGAATTGTATCCGGAGCGACCTGTTTCCAGAGTGACGACAATGGCCGACCGCAAGACCGCGCAGACCTTCAATCTCGACCGACTCAAGACGCCGATCGGCACCGCGCTGCTGGTGACCGATGATGACGGCGTGCTGCGCGCGCTCGACTGGGACGACTATGAAGGACGGATGCTCGAACTGCTGCGGCTGCACTATGGCGCGGTGACGCTGCGGGACGGAAGCGCGCCGGCTACGATGCGAAAGGCGCTCGGCGATTACTTCAAGGGCGATCTTGATCGGCTGACCGATGTCGAATGGCGCGTCGCCGGCACGCCGTTCCAGCAGAAGGTTTGGCACGCACTGCCGAAGATTCCGCACGGCACCACCATGAGCTATGGCGCGCTGGCGGCGAAGTTGAAGGTGCCGAACGCGATGCGGGCGGTCGGCCATGCCAACGGCTCGAACCCGATCAGCGTGGTCGTGCCCTGTCACCGCCTGATCGGCGCCAACGGTTCGCTGGTCAAATATGGCGGCGGGCTGGAGCGCAAGCGCTGGCTGCTGCGCCACGAGGGCGTGGAGATCTAGCGCCCTCCATCTGCCTGTGAGGAATCAGTCCAGATCTTCGCTGGGCATGCTGCGCAGATCACGCACGATATAAAGAAATACGATGAACGAAGGCACCCATGCGAGGATCGCTCCTACCAGCATCGCATCGACCGTCGTCATGGCAGCTCCTTTGAGCGTTATCGGCTTTTGCCGTCAGACCAGTTTCTTCGACGCGCCGCCGGTTCTGGCGCAGGGATAGAGCCATCGCCAATAGGCCTTGTCGCGCTCCAATTGCCGCTTGTGGATCTCGCGGCACTTCACCGAGCAGAACTGCTCGAAATGCCAGCTGTGACGGATCAGCCCGAACGGGCGCTTGCACCCCGGATTTCCGCAACGGCCCGTCATGACGCTGCCTCCGCATTCGCACGCGTGAACCAGCGGATGAAGTTCTCCTGACCCTTGTAAAGGCAGAGGCGTCCGCAGTAGCGGTCTCCCGCCGGGTTTCGCAAGCAGATGATCTTGGGCTCTTCGCTGTCACACTGGGCACAGCGCGGTTCCGAACGCATGGCGACCTCCCTCAGAGGAATTGCCATTTGCCAATCAAAGTGTCTGATGCTGTCCGTGCCGTCGATGTCTCGAAGGACGGCGCGGCGAAATCTCGCGCCGCCACCGTCGATGCGCAACTTGTCCAGATGTTTTGCGGCATCATCCTTGCGTATAACCGGCCCGGTCATGGCAGGTTTGAGCTCATTCGCCCGGCGCGGTGCCGTGCCGCGCGAGGGCGGCATCGAGGCATTTGATCAGGGTGTCGCCGTCGAAGGGCTTGCTCAGAAAGCAGATTGCACCCGCCCGCAAAGCGCGGAGGCGATCGCTCTCGACGGAGAAGGCGGTGACGAAGATGAACGGAAAGCGCCGGCCGTTGGCAATCAGGTGGCTCTGCAGGTCGAGCCCGCTCATCGTCGGCATCCTGACATCCGCGATCACACAGGATGTGTCGTTCAGGTGGGGCGAGTGCAGGAATTCCTCTGCCGATGCGTAGGTCTCGACCGCATAGCCCAGCGACCTGACGAGGTTGTGGGTCGCGGTGCGAACCGACAAGTCGTCGTCGATGATTGATATCACTGGCGGGTTGGGCAAGAAGGTTGTTCCTGGGGACGGGCAGCAGGGGCCGGCGGTCTCGTGCGATCACGCAGGGGCACAGTGCGTCGCCGATCGGGGCCGGAGAATCATACTTAGGTTTGCGCCCTGCCGGACGCCGGTCCGATCCCGAGGATCTGCGCCATTCTGACCAGGTCAGGCAGCGATTTCGCCGCCATTTTCCGCATGATGTGCCCGCGGTGGATCTTCACTGTGATCTCGGCCACACCGATCTCGGCGGCGACCTGCTTGTTCATCAGCCCCGCCGTGACGAGCGTCATCACCTGGCGCTCGCGCGGGGTCAGGGTCGCGAAGGCTGCGCGCAGGTTTGCGACGACCTTGGCCCCGTCGCGACGATTCCTGTCGCGCTCGATCGCCGTCGTGACCGCGTCCAGCATGTCCTGATCGCGGAATGGCTTGGTCAGGAAGTCGACGGCGCCGGCCTTCATGGCCCTGACCGTCATCGGGATATCGCCGTGGCCGGTCATGAAGATGATCGGAATGTGAATGTCGGCCTTCGCCAGTTCCGCCTGAAAGTCCAGGCCGCTCAACCGCGGCAGCCTGATGTCCAGGATCAGGCAGCTTGGGACATCAGGCGGCTTGTGCTGCAGAAATTCATGAGCCGACCCGAACGTCACGGTTCGCAGCCCGACGGACCGGAACAGATTGCTCAGCGCATCCCGCACCGACGCGTCGTCGTCGATCACGAAGACGGTCGGGTCCTCGGCGTTTGCGTGAGCGGTAGGCGATGCCGCGCGCCCAGTCACCATGCATGATCCTCTTGATGCAGTGGCAGGGTAAACTGGAATGTCGCGCCGGGCCCGGCATTTCCGACCAGGGACAGCCGGCCGCGGTGAGCTTCGACGATCGAGCGGCAGATCGACAACCCCATTCCCATGCCGCTGGCCTTGGTGCTGTAGAAGGCGTCGAACAGCCGCTCGGCATTCTCCGCCGCGACCCCGACGCCGCAATCGCTGACCGTGACCAGGATTTGCCCGGCATCGTCGCGGCGTGTCCGGATCACGAGCTCGCGCGGCCTGTCCGTGACCGGCTGCATCGCCTCGATGCCGTTGAGGACCAGATTGAGGATGACTTGCTGCAGCTGGATACGGTCGGCGAAAACGGGCGGGAGCGCGGGCGTGAGATCCAGATGCAGGGATATCAGGTGCCTCTGCAGCTCATGTTGCACCAGGCCGATCACCTCGTTGATGACCTCATTGATGTCGAGCTCCGCTCTCTGATCGGCGGTCTTGTTCACCAGCGCGCGGACACGCTGGATGACCTCGCCTGCCCGGTTGCCGTCGCTGATGATCGACCTCACCGCTCCGCGCGCTTCATTCAGATCGGGGGCCGCCCGGTCGAGCCACCGCAGACAGGCGGCGGCGTTGGTGACCACGGCGGCAAGCGGCTGGTTCACTTCATGGGCGATCGATGCGGCGAGCTCGCCGAGCGCGGTCACGCGCGTGACATGCGCGAGGTTGGTCTGCGCTTCATGCAGCTCCGCCTCGGCGCGCTTGCGGGCGGTCACGTCGGTGACCGCTCCGATAAATTCGGTGTCGCCGGAGATGTTGGTCACCGCATGCGCCCGGGCGTGGACATATTTGATCGCCCCGTCGGGCATCAGCAGGCGGTAGCTGTGCTCGAAATCCTTGCCGTCGTGCGAGGCGCGGTCGATGGTCCTTTGCACACGGGCGCGATCATCCGGGTGGACGCGTCGCAGCACCGTGGCGTGCTTGATCGATGGAACCCGGTCGAATTCGAAGATCCTGAAGGTTTCTTCCGACCAGATGATCTCGCCGCTGGGGACGTGCCAGCCGAAGCTGCCGGTGTGGCTCAATCGCTGGGCTTCGGTCAGGTACATTTCGCTCTGTTGCAGCGCGGCTTCGGCGAGCTTGCGCTCGGTGATATCCTCGCACGCGATCAGGACGATCAACCGATCGTCCAGCCGCCGTACCGCCTTGGCATTTTCGCGAACCCATAGCCTCGAGCCGTCCTTGCGCACCTTGCGGATTTCCCAACTGCGGGTCTGGCCGATGTTGTCGAGGCAGGCCGCGACGTTGCGCTGGACCATCGGGTGGTCTTCGGCGGCAAACACCCGCAGCACCGATTGTCCGAGCAATTCGTCGACGGTGTAGCCGAGTTGTGCCGCGCCGAACGTGTTGACCGACAGCACGAGGCCGGTTGCGTCGACCATGAAGTACATGACCGGATTGTGCTCGAACACCTCCTTCCATTGCGCTTCGCTGTTGCGCAGCGCCTCGATCGCGCGTTCCTCACCGTTGGCTCGGCCGCGCAAGATCGCGTCCAGCTGCCGATGGGTGCGGCCCGCCACACGCATCGTCAGCAATGCGGCGGTGAGCGAGGCGACGAGCAACGCCAGGGCAATCAGGTGGGCGGAGGCTGCCGGCTGCGGACCAAGCAGCAGCCCGATGCAGGTTGCCGCCAAGGCCAGCACCGTGCCGCCGAGCAGCCATTGCTCGGCCGACCAGGACTTCATGGTCGGGATGCGCATCATCGGCAGCACCAGCACTTGGCCATCACAGCACTTGGCCATCACAGCGCTTGGCTAGAGCACTTGGCCATCATGGGCCGCGCTGCGTCGCTAGGTGACCGCTACCATCAGCGGCGACAACGTCGCCCTCCTAACAGGCTGCATCCTAGCAGCTTTCTCGACGTTTGGACGAGATCGATGATGCGGCCCTTGGGCAATCTGCCCGCATGCACGATGTCGCGCGGAAGGCGAAATCGCCCGGTGCGCGCAGGCCCAGGTTGCGAATAAACCTAAGTATGGTTCTCCCCACCCGAATGTAACGGCCGGATCAACCTCCGTTCAATGGCCGGTTTCTTCCCAGCCGCTACGCTTATTGGGTAACTCGATCACGTTAGAGGCATCCCGGATTTGGCAATCGCCTATCAGCGATCTGGAGATTGAAATGCCGAACGCTCGCCTGCATCTGATCCTTTGCTCCGATGACGTCGAATACGATGCAGGGCGCAAGGAACGCGACCGCGGCTTCCAGCCCGTCGTGATTGACGGTGGCAAGCAATCGCCGGTCGTGCCGGCCGACAACGCCTGGATCGATCTGCTCGACCTGTTCGATCTGAGCGTTGTGGTTTACCAGGCAAGCTACCTGGCCCTGCTGGGCGCGAGCCTGGCAGCGCTGCAGGCGCAAGCCGGCGTGCCGGATCCAGGATCGTAGGTCACCAGGAGTTAGCCCCGGCAGGCTGCCGGACCGGAGCGATGGCTGCTCACGCCAGGGTCGCGCAAGACGGGTCCGATAACAGCCTCCGAGAGAGCCCGGAATCCAGTCCCCTCTAGCCCTGATGGATTCCGGGCTCAGCCTCTTCGGACGTCTCCCTACGATTCTACGCCGCCGGCTTCGCCGCCTGGTCCTCGCTCGACAACAGATGCAGCAGCGCGCTCTTGATCGCGGCCTGGCGGGTCGGCGCGGTGACCTGGGCGCCGAGCAGATCGGTGACATAGAACACGTCGCGGGCGCGCTCGCCGAAGGTCGCGACATGGGCGGAGGCGATGTTGAGGTTGAGCTTCGAGATCGCGGTGGTGAGCTGGTACAGCAGGCCGGGGCGGTCGAGGCCGGAGACCTCGATCACGGTGTAGCGGTCGGACCACTGGTTGTTGATGGTCACTTCGGGCTCGACGATGAACGGCCGCGCCTTGCTGCGCACCGCGCGCTTGGCCACTGCCTCGGGCAGCCGGAGCTTGCCTTCCAGCACCTGCTCGATCATCTCGCCGATCCGCGTCGCGCGGCGGCCCTCGTCATCGTCGCGATCGTATTCGCGCGAGATCGAGATGGTGTCGAGCGCACGGCCGTCGGTCGTGGTGTAGATCTGCGCGTCGACGATGTTGGCGCCGGCCGACGCGCAGGCCCCCGCGATGATCGACAGCAGCCAGGGGTGGTCGGTCGCCAGAATCGTCAGCTCGGTGACCGCGCGGATCTCGTCGAAGCCGACATTGATCGCAAGCTTGTGGCCGGCCTGCTCGCTGGCGCGGATGAAGCGCGCCTGGCGGATCTTGCGTTGCAGCTCGACCTTGAGCCAGTAGGCCGGATAATGCCGGCCGATATAGGCGTTGAGCTCCGCCTCGGGCCATTCGGTGAAGGCGCGGCGGAATTCGGCCTGCGCTACCGCGATGCGCTGGGCGCGGTTCACTTCCGAGAAGCCGCCGGTCAAGACCGGCTCGGTCTCGTAATACAGCGTGCGCAGCAGTTGCGCCTTCCAGCCGTTCCACACGCCCGGGCCGACGCCGCGGATATCGGCGGTGGTCAGGATCGTCAGCAGCTTCATCTGCTCGACCGACTGCACCACGGCGGCGAAATTCTCGATGGTCTTGCGGTCCGACAAGTCGCGCGATTGCGCGACCGTCGACATCGTCAAATGTTCCTCGATCAGCCAGGCCACCAGCTCGGTGTCGGCGGCGGAGAAGCCAAGGCGCGGGCACAGCCGCCGTGCCACCTTGGCGCCGGCGATCGAGTGATCTTCCGGCCGGCCCTTGGCGATGTCGTGCAGCAGGGTCGCGATATAGATCACCGGGCGGTGTTCGGGGCGGATCTTGCGGAACAGGTCGCTTGCGACCGTGAACTCCTCGTTGCCGCCGCGCTCGATGTCCTGCAGGTAGCCGATGCAGCGCAGCAGATGCTCGTCCACCGTATAGTGGTGGTACATGTTGAACTGCATCATCGACACGATCTTGCCGAAGGCGCGGATGAAGTGGCCGAGCACGCCGGTCTCGTTCATCCGCCGCAGCACCACCTCCGCATTGTCGGAGGTCAGGATCTCCATGAACAACCGGTTGGCTTCGTCGTTCTCGCGGAGCTGGGTGTTGATCAGCTTCAGCGAGCGCGTCACCGTGCGCATCGCATCGGGATGGAAGGCGAGGTTGTTCTGCTGCGCGAGGCGGAAGATCCGGATCAGATTGACCGGATCGTGCTTGAACACGTCGGGTGCGGCGAGGTTGATGCGGTTGTTGTCGACGATGAAGTCGTCGCTGCCGGCCAGGCGCCGCCGCTTGGTGCCGGGCCGCAGCCGCGCCACCATCCGGCTCAGCACCGGCGCCGGCTTGTTGTGCTCCTCCTCGAGCTTGGCGCACAGGATCGCGGTGAGGTCGCCGACGTCCTTGGCGATCAGGAAGTAGTGCTTCATGAAGCGCTCGACGTCCTGCATGCCGGGATGCGAGGTGTAGCCGAGGCGGACCGCGATCTCGCGCTGCATGTCGAACGACAGCCGCTCCTCGGCGCGCCCGGCGAAAAAGTGCAGGTTGCAGCGCACCGACCACAGGAAATCGGCGCAGCGGCGGAAGGTGCGATACTCCTGCGCGTCGAACACGCCGCGTTCCAGGAGCTCGTCGGTCTCGCGCACGCGGTAGACGTATTTGGCGATCCAGAACAGCGTGTGCAGGTCGCGCAGGCCGCCCTTGCCGTCCTTGACGTTGGGCTCGACCAGGTAGCGCGACTGGCCGGCGCGGCGATGCCGCTCCTCACGCTCGGCGAGTTTTGCGGTGACGAATTCCGACGCAGTGCCCTGCACGACTTCCTTGTCGAAGCGCTCGACCAACTCGTCATAGAGTGGCTGGTCGCCGGTCAGGAAGCGCGTCTCCAGGATCGCAGTGCGGATCGTCATGTCGCCGCGTGCCTGGCGGATCGATTCATCGACCGAGCGGGTGGCGTGGCCGACCTTCAGCCCCATGTCCCAGAGACAATAGAGAATGGCTTCGGCGACCTGCTCGCCCCAGGCGGTCTGCTTGTACGGCAGGATGAACAACAGGTCGATGTCGGATTCCGGCGCCATCAGCCCGCGGCCATAGCCGCCGGTCGCGACCACGGCCATGCGCTCGGCACCGGAGGGGATCGGCGAGTGGTAGAGATGCCTCGTCGCCGCGGCGTAGAGGATGCGGATGATCTCGTCCTGCACGAAGCAGAGTCGTTCGGCGCAGCGGCGGCCGTGACGGTCCTTCAGCAACAGTGCCTGCGCCGTGGCGCGCGCCGCGATCAGCTCGGCCTTGAGCAGCTGGGCCATCGCGGCGCGGAACTGATCCTCGCGGCCGGCATGCTGTTCGGCCAGTTCATTGACCGCCGCGGTGATCCGCTCGGTCTCGAAACGATCATCCGCTTCAGGGCGGGCCTCGGCTACGACGCTGTCCATACGTTCATCCGATATCGGACGGAGCTGTTGCTGTCACTGACCAAAGTATGACGACAGCAGCTCCATGCTCTCTCAATGGCGCTTCGAGCAAGATCGTTCTCGCGCCATCTCGTAAAGGGTAGAGATTTTCTCGTTGACCGCAAGGCTAACTCATTGAAATAAAAGATTGTTTCTTAAGTCTCTGGAGGAGATCGACGAATGCATAAATTTTCCCGGCGCGCCTTCGCTGCGCTTTTCGCGGTCTCGACATTGCTGCCCGGCACAGCGCTCGCCGCCGACGCGCTGAAGGAGATCCGGATCGACTGGGCGACCTACAATCCGGTGTCGATGGTGCTGAAGCAAAAGGGCCTCCTGGAGAAGGAATTCGCCAAGGACGGCATCAGCATCGTCTGGGTGCAGTCGGCCGGCTCCAACAAGGCGCTCGAATTCCTCAACGCCGGTTCGATTGATCTCGGCTCGACTGCGGGCTCGGCCGCGCTGGTCGCCCGGATCAACGGCAACCCGATCAAGTCGATCTATGTCTATTCGCGTCCCGAATGGACCGCGCTGGTCACCACCAAGGACTCCAAGATCGCCTCCGTCGCCGATCTCAAGGGCAAGCGCGTGGCGGTGACCCGCGGCACCGATCCGCACATCTTCCTGGTCCGCGCGCTGCTCGGCGCCGGTCTCACCGAAAAGGACATCACGCCGGTGCTGTTGCAGCACGCCGATGGCAAGACCGCGCTGATCCGCGGCGACGTCGACGCCTGGGCCGGCCTCGATCCGATGATGGCGCAGGCGGAGGTCGAGGAGGGCGCCAGACTGTTCTACCGCAAGGCCGACGCCAACACCTGGGGCATCCTCAATGTCCGCGAGGAGTTTTTGAAGGCGCATCCGGATATCGTCCGCCGCGTGCTTGCGACCTATGAAGAAGCGCGCAAATATTCGCTGGCCAACTATGACGAGCTGAAGAAGACCTTCATCGCGGTGACGAAACTGCCGGACGCGGTGGTCGACAAGCAGCTCAAGGAGCGCACCGAGCTGACCCACAGCCGGATCGGCGCGCCACAGCGCGAGTCGATCCTCGCCGCCGGTCTCGCCTTGCAGCAGGCCGGCGTGATCGACGCCAAGACCGACGTGAAGGCCGCGCTGGACGCGTTGATCGACGATCAGGTCCCGCTGCCGACGAACTAGCTCCGCCTTCACCCTCCCCTGGAGGGGGAGGGTCGACGCGAATGAAATGAGCGGCGGGGTGGGGTGGAGGTCTCTCCACTCGAGCAGTGCCCGTGTTGAGAGATCACCCCACCTCGGTTCGCATTTCATGCGAACCGATCCTCCCCCTCCAGGGGAGGATAAGAGGTCATCGCCCCCACCTTGCAATCCCGTCAGAAGAATAGTTCTTGCTATGGCCATGACCGTTGACCTGCCCGCGCTGGAACAGACGGCCGCGCCGCGTGCGGCGCCGGCGCGGTGGTCGCGGTATGCGCGGCCGGCGCTCGGGCTTCTGGTGCCGGTCGTGTGTGCGCTGGGCTGGGAACTCGTCGTTGGCCTCGGCTATTCCAACGGCCGCCTGGTGCCGCCGCCGTCAAAAGTGTTTCAGACCATCGTCGAGCTCGCCAGAAGCGGCGAACTGGCGCGGCATATTCTGGCGACGCTGTGGCGGGTCGGTGCGGGCTTTGCGCTCGGCGTGATCGCCGGCACCATCATGGGCGCGATCTCCGGCTACTGGGATTTCGCCAAGCGCCTGCTTGATCCAACGGTGCAGGCCTTGCGTGCGATCCCCTCGCTCGCCTGGGTGCCGCTGTTCGTGCTCTGGCTCGGCATCTTCGAGACCTCGAAGGTCGCGCTGATCGCGGTCGGCGTGTTCTTTCCGATCTATCTCGGCGTGATGGGCGCGATCCTCTCGGTCGATCGCAAGATCGTCGAGGTCGGCCGCGTGTTCCGCCTGTCCGGGCCCGCCATGATCCGCCGCATCCTGTTGCCGGCCGTGCTGCCGGCCTATGTGGTGGCGCTGCGGGTCGGTCTTGGCCTGGGCTGGATGTTCGTGGTCGCGGCCGAACTGATCGGCGCCTCCGAAGGGCTCGGCTATCTCCTGCTCGACGGTCAGCAGCTCGGCAAGCCGGCGCAGATCCTCGCCGCGATCGTGATCTTCGCGATCCTCGGCAAGCTGACCGACTGGCTGATCGAGGTCGCCGCCGCGCCGCTGCTGCGCTGGCAGGACGCGTTCGGCGCGCGGGGAGGCCGGTGATGCTCGCACTCAAAGACGTCGGCAAGACCTATCCGAACGGCGTCCACGCGCTGGAACGCTTCTCGGCGGAGATCCCGCCGGGCGAGATCATCGCCATCATCGGCGGCTCCGGTTGCGGCAAGTCGACCTTGCTGCGCGCCATCGCCGGGCTCGATCGCGCCAGCGCCGGCAGCGTGACGCTCGACAATGCCGTCATCACCTCGCCGCACGCCAAGATCGGCATCATCTTCCAGGAGCCGCGGCTTTTGCCCTGGCTCAGCGTCGCCGACAATATCGGCTTCGGCCTCGCCGACCTGCCGGCCGATATCAGGCGCGAGCGGGTCGCATCGGCGCTGGCCCGCGTCGGCCTCACTGATAAGGCCTCAGCCTGGCCGCGCGAACTCTCCGGCGGACAGGCGCAGCGGGTCGCGATCGCCCGCGCGCTGGTGCCGCAGCCGGAAGTGCTGCTGCTCGACGAACCGTTCTCGGCACTCGATGCCTTCACCCGGCGCGATTTGCAGGATCATCTGCTCGATCTCTGGGCCGACGCGCGGCCGACCCTGATCCTGGTCACCCACGACGTCGACGAGGCCGTGGTGCTCGCCGACCGCGTGCTGGTGATGCGGCCGCGGCCCGGCCGGCTGTTCGAGACGATCACCATCAACCTGGCGCGGCCGCGCGACCGCAAATCGGAGCTGTTCGATACCTTCAAGCGCCGCGTGCTGACCGCGCTCGACCGCTCGCTGGACCGTTCGGTGCGTGACGTCACCGACAAATCCAGCGCCGGCGAGGCGATGTGGTGGTGACATCGGCACTCCAAGGCCTTACATCGGAATAAAGAAAAACAGCCGGGAGACAAGACCATGGACTCCGCCGAACTCCGCGCAATGCAGGCTCCGATCAAGGAGCGTTACAAGACCGACCCCCAGGCCGCCGTGATCACGTTGAAGGCCAAGGGCAAGATCGACAACGAAAGCCTGTCCTGCAAGGTCGAAACCGGCCGCGCGCTCGCGGTCGCCGGCCTGCATCCCGCCACCGGCGGCTCCGGGCTCGAGCTCTGCTCCGGCGACATGCTGCTGGAGGCGCTGGTCGCCTGCGCCGGCGTCACGCTGAAATCGGTCGCAACCGCGGTCGAAGTGCCGCTGAAGGTCGGCAACGTGTTCGCCGAGGGCGATCTGGATTTCCGCGGCACGCTCGGCGTCGACAAGGAGGCCCCGGTCGGCTTCCGCGAGATCCGCCTCCGCTTCGACGTCGGCACCGACGCGCCGCAGGACAAGCTCGACCTCCTGCTGAAGCTCACGGAGCGCTATTGCGTGGTCTATCAGACCATCAAGAACGGCCCGAAGGTGACGGTGACGATGCAACGGGTGTGATCGCTCTTACCCTCCCCTGGAGGGGGAGGGTCGTCTCGCATCGCAAGATGCGAGGCGGGGTGGGGTGACGGTCCCTCAACCCGATCAGTCTTCCGTGCTGAGAGATCACCCCACCTCGTTTCGCATTCCGCTGCGCTGCATGCGAACCGATCCTCCCCCTCCAGGGGAGGATAAGAAAAGAAGAAATGTCCCCCGAACTCCACTTCATCCTGCTCCTCGTGCTGCGCATGGCGGTTGCGGCCGCGTTCGTGGTCTCTGCGTCCATCATCACGGAGCGGTCGGGGCCGGTGATCGGCGCGCTGATCGCAACCCTGCCGATCTCGGCCGGGCCGTCGTACACCTTCCTCGCGCTTGACCATGACGCCGCCTTCATCGCCGAGGGCGCGCTGTCGAGCCTGCCGGTCAATGCGGCGACGATCTTCATGGGCCTCACCTATGCGGTGCTGGCGCAGCGCTTCAGCATGTGGATCAGCGCAGGAAGCGCGATCGCGTTGTGGCTCGTGCTCGGCACCATCATCCGTCAGTTCGCCTGGACGCTGGCCGGCGGGCTGATCCTCAATGCGATTGCCTTTGCGATCTGCATTCCGCTGCTGAAGCCGTATCGGCACGTCGCCAGGATGCCGCTGATTGCGCGGCGCTGGTACGACATTCCGCTGCGCGCCGCGCTCGTCGCGAGCCTGGTCGGCACCGTGGTCACCGCCTCGACCTGGGTCGGCCCGCGCGTCACCGGCGTGATCGCGCTGTTTCCGATCGTGTTCTCCTCGATGATGCTGATCCTGCATCCGCGGATCGGCGGCCCCGCCACCGCTGCCGTGCTCGCCAACAGCGCCTGGGGCCTGCTCGGCTTCGGCCTCGGCATCGCCGTGCTGCACGTCGCGGTCGCGCAATTCGGCTCGGCCGTAGGCCTGTGCTGCGCACTCGCCACCTGCATCGTGTGGAATCTGGCGCTGTGGCAACTCGGGCGGAGGAAGGCGAAGGCGTAGACCGCGTAGGGTGGGTTAGCGAAGCGTAACCCACCGCTTTTCTCGCCGCGACAATGGTGGGTTACGCCTTCGGCTAACCACCCTACGGCACCGTCACTGCTTCGGCAGTTTCGCCCTCAGCGCATACAACGCATCCAGTGCCTCGCGCGGCGACATCTCATCGGGGTGCAGCGCCTTCACCGCTTCCACCAGCAGGTCCGCCCCGCTCGGCGGCTTGTCCTCGGCGGCGGCGCGGGAGGGGACGGCGAACAGCGGCAGGTCATCGGCCAAGGCGCGTGCGGTCTGGCCGCGGTCCTGGGCTTCGAGTTTCGCCAGCACCGATTTGGCGCGCGTGATCACCGCGGGCGGCAGGCCGGCGAGCTTGGCGACCTGGATGCCGTAGGAACGGTCCGCGGAGCCCGGCAGCACCTCGTGCAGGAACACGACGTCGCCCTGCCACTCCTTGACCCGCACCGTGGCGTTGAACATCCGCGGCAGCTTGGCCGAGAGCGCAGTCAATTCGTGATAGTGGGTGGCAAACAGCGTGCGGCAGCGGTTGCTCTCATGCAGATGCTCGATCGCGGCCCAGGCGATCGACAGGCCGTCGAACGTCGCGGTGCCGCGGCCGATCTCGTCGAGGATGACGAGCGACCGTTCGCTGGCCTGGTTGAGGATCACGGCGGTCTCGACCATCTCGACCATGAAGGTCGAGCGTCCCCGCGCCAGGTCATCGGCGGCCCCGACGCGCGAGAACAGCCGGTCGACGATGCCGAGCCGCGCCCGTGACGCCGGCACATAGCTTCCAATCTGGGCAAGGAGCGCGATCAGCGCGTTCTGGCGCAGGAAGGTCGATTTACCGGCCATGTTCGGACCGGTGATCAGCCAGAGCTGGCCGGACTTCTGAGCGGGCGCCGGCGACAGATCGCAGGCATTGGCGATGAACGGCTGGCCGTCGCGCTTCAGCGCCTGCTCGACCACCGGATGGCGGCCGCCCTCGATCGCAAAGCCGAGCGAGCCGTCGACGTCGGGCCGCACGTAATTGTCGTCGATCGCAAGCTTGGCCAGCGAGGTCGCGACGTCGAGCATCGCAAAGGCGTGCGCGGCGTTGCGCAAATCGTCGCTCGCCGCGAGCGCCATCGCGCTCAGCCGCTCGAAGATCTCGAGCTCGAGATTGAGCGCGCGCTCGCCGGCATTGGCGATCTTGGCCTCGGTCTCGCCGAGCTCTGACGTCGTGAAGCGAACCTGTCCGGCCAGGGTCTGGCGATGAATGAAGGTCGCATTCAGCGGCGGGGCGAACAGCTTGTCGCCGTGCTGCGCGGTGACTTCGACGAAATAGCCGAGCACGTTGTTGTGCCGGATCTTCAGCGTCTTGATGCCGGTGTCCTCGGCGTAGCGCGCCTGCATCGCGGCGACGACGAGGCGCGAGGCATCGCGCAGATTGCGGCTCTCGTCGAGCGCGGCCTCATAGCTCTCGCGGATGAAGCCGCCGTCACGCTTGATCAGCGGCAATTGCTCTGACAGTGCGCGGGAGAATTCCCGTGCGAGGTCGCGCGAGGGACGCCGCAAGGCCGCCATCACGGTCGAAACCTCGGCCGGCGGATCGCTGAGCTGCGCGAGCAGGTCCAACGCCTGGTCGGCGGCAACGATGCCGTCGCGCAGGCTGGCGAGATCGCGCGGGCCGCCGCGGCCGACCGAGAGCCGCGCCAGCGCCCGCGACATGTCGGGCGCCGCGCGCAGCACGGTCCGGATGTCCTCGCGTGCCGCGGAATCCGCAACGAATGCCGTGACCGCATCGAGCCGCCGCGCGATCACGGCAACATCGGTGAGCGGCGCGGCGAGGCGTTGCGCCAGCAGGCGCGAGCCTGCGGCGGTCACGGTGCAGTCGATCGCATCGAGCAGCGAGCCGCGGCGTTCGCCGGCCAGCGTGCGGGTCAGTTCGAGATTGGCGCGGGTCGCCGGATCGATCGCCATCGTGGTGCCGGCGGCCTCGCGTGCCGGCGGCGACAGCGGCGGACGTTTGCCGACCTGGGTGCGATCGATATAGGTGACGGCGGCAGCCGCGGCAGTCGCTTCCAGCCGCGACATCGCCGACAGGCCATCCATGGTCGCGACCGCGAAATAGTCGCACAGCCGCCGTTCGGCGGTGGCGCTGTCGAACACGTCGCGGGTCAGCGGCGTCACCGACGGCAGCTCGCGCAAGGTCGGCGCCAGTTCGTTGTCGCTGTAGAGCGCGTCGGTGACGATGGCCTCGTTCGGATTGATCCGCGCCAATGTCGCCGCAAGCTCGGCGGTCGCGCACTCCGTCACCATGAATTCCGAGGTGGAAATATCGATCCAGGCAAGGCCAAGACGATCCGCGCCGGCCGAGCCGCGGGCCCGCGCGATCGCGATCAGATAATTGTTGGTGCGGGCATCGAGCAGCGTGTCTTCGGTCAGCGTGCCCGGCGTCACCAGCCGCACCACGCCGCGGCGGACCACGCTCTTGTTGCCGCGGGCTTTCGCCTCGGCGGGATTTTCCGTCTGCTCGCACACCGCGACGCGGTGGCCGGCGCCGATCAGGCGATGCAGATAGTCCTCGGAGCGCTCGACCGGCACGCCGCACATCGGGATGTCCATGCCCTGATGCTTGCCGCGCTTGGTCAGCACGATGCCGAGCGTCTTCGAGGCGATCTCGGCATCCTCGAAGAACAGCTCGTAGAAATCGCCCATCCGGTAGAACAGCAGCAGGCCGGGATGAGCGGCCTTGATTTCGAGGTACTGTTCCATCATCGGCGTGACGCGCGACGGCGCCTCGGCGGCACTGGCTTCGGGCGGAACGGGGATCGGCTGTTGAATGGTCATCAGAGCGTTTTCGAGAGAAGTGGGCACCGGTTCGCGTGAAGAAAACGCGTCCAAACAAGAATCTGGAGCCCGGTTCTGATCTCATCAGAACCGACGAGGCTCCAGGGGCGGAAACTACAGAATTTCGTCCCGCGGTCCTATCCGCGAGGCCAGGGTTTTCCACCCTGTCCACGGTGCCTTTATGTCAGCCCTCACGGTAATGCGTGCAGGGCGCGCAGCCGCGTCAATTGACCTGCCGCGGGCACGCTCCTAAAACCCATCTCAAGTTCCAGCCGATCCAGCGCCTAAGTCGCGGCATTCAGGGAGAGATTCAATGCGTGATGTGTTCATTTGCGATGCCGTCCGGACCCCGATCGGCCGTTTCGGCGGTTCGCTCGCCAAGGTGCGCGCCGACGATCTCGCCGCGGCCCCGATCAAGGCGCTGATGGCCAAGCATCCGACGCTCAATTGGAACGAGGTCGACGAGGTCTATTTCGGCTGCGCCAACCAGGCCGGCGAGGACAACCGCAACGTCGCGCGCATGGCGCTCCTGCTCGCCGGCATGCCGGAATCGGTTCCCGGCCAGACGTTGAACCGGCTCTGCGCCTCCGGCCTCGACGCAGTCGGCGCCGCGGGCCGCGCCATCCGCGCCGGCGAGATCGATTTCGCGATCGCCGGCGGCGTCGAATCGATGACGCGTGCGCCGTTCGTGATGGGCAAGGCTTCGGAAGCCTTCTCGCGTTCGTCCGACATCTACGACACCACGATCGGCTGGCGCTTCATCAATCCGCTGATGAAGGCGCAGTACGGCGTCGATGCGATGCCGGAGACCGGCGAGAACGTCGCCGAGGAATTCCAGGTGTCGCGCGCCGATCAGGATGCGATGGCGATCCGCTCGCAGCAGCGCGCAGGTGCGGCGATCGCGTCGGGCTATTTCGCCGAGGAGATCGTGCCGATCCAGGTGCCCGGCGGCAAGGCCGGCCCCATCACGGTCGACAAGGACGAGCATCCGCGTCCGGAGACCACGCTCGAAGGATTGGCAAAACTGAAGCCGATCGTGCGCAATCCGGGCACCGTCACCGCCGGCAACGCGTCGGGTGTCAATGACGGCGCCGCCGCGATGATCCTGGCTTCCGAAGCCGCGGTGAAGAAGCACGGCCTGACGCCGCGCGCAAAGATCCTCGGCCTTGCCTCGGCCGCGGTGCCGCCGCGCATCATGGGCATCGGCCCGGTGCCGGCGACCAAGAAGCTGGTCGAGCGTCTCGGCATCAAGGTGTCGGACTTCGACCTGATCGAGCTCAACGAGGCGTTTGCCTCGCAGGGCATCGCGTGCCTGCGCCAGCTTGGCGTCAAGGAAGATGCCGATTTCGTCAATCCGCATGGCGGCGCGATTGCGCTCGGCCATCCGCTCGGCATGAGCGGCGCGCGGCTGGTCTTGACCGCCGTGCACGGCATGGAGAAGCGGGGCGGGAAGCTTGCCTTGGCAACTATGTGCGTCGGAGTCGGCCAGGGCGTCGCGGTCGCGATCGAAAAGCTGAACTAATCCAATGGCTTGGAAGGGTTGAAAACAGCCCTTCCCCAATTTGGTTATGCATTATAATGATCTGATGTGAGCCCGCCGGGCGCGTGGGCCGCGGAGGAATTTGCCATGACCCTGTTGTATCCGCTGCAATCGCTTGCGGCCCATCCGGCGCGGCTGTCGCCGGATTACCGCTCCACCGTGAAGCGTTCGCCGCAAAAGCCGTTGATCCCGATGCGGCACACGCTCTCGGAACTCACCGGTCCGGTCTATGGTCATGAGACGGTGCGTCAGCACGACAACGACCTCACCATCCAGGCCAAGGGCGAGCCGCTCGGCGAGCGCATCATCGTGCACGGCCATGTGCTTGATGAGGACGGCCGCGGCGTGCCGAACACGCTGGTCGAGCTGTGGCAGGCCAATGCCTGCGGCCGTTACATCCACGTCGTCGACCAGCATCCGGCGCCGCTCGATCCGAATTTCACTGGCGCGGGCCGCACCCAGAGCGATGACAAGGGCTACTACAAGTTCATCACCATCAAGCCCGGCGCGTATCCCTGGGGCAATCACCACAATGCGTGGCGGCCGGCCCATATCCACTTCTCGGTGTTCGGGCATTCCTTCGTGTCGCGTCTGGTCACGCAGATGTATTTCCCCGGCGATCCCCTGTTTCCGTTCGATCCGATCTTCAACTCGGTGACCGATGCGAAGGCGCGGGCACGGATGATCTCCTCGTTCGATCTCGACAACACCAAGCCGGAATGGGCGCTGTGCTACCGTTTCGATATCGTGCTGCGCGGCCGCAACGCCACGCCGATGGAGACCAAGTAAGTGTCGAACCAGCGTCCTGATGGAATCACGCCCTCGCAGACCGTCGGCCCCTATTTCAAATACGGCCTGACGCCGAACGGCGAGTATGAGTGGAACGACGCCTTCACCAACAACCTCTTGACGCCTGACGTCTCGGGCGAGCGCATCCGTGTCGAAGGCAAGGTCTATGACGGCGACGGCGCTGTCATTCCGGACTGCATGCTGGAGATCTGGCAGGCCGACAGCCAGGGCCGGTTCTCCGACCCGCAGGACAAGCGCGCGCTGCCGAACTCAAGCTTCAAGGGTTTTGGCCGCTGCGGCACCGACAAGAGCGGCGGCTACGCCTTTGACACCATCAAGCCCGGCGTGGTGCCTGACGCCGACGGCAAGCCGCAGGCGCCGCATATCGTGCTCGCGGTGTTCGCGCGCGGGATGCTGCTGCATCTCTACACGCGGATCTATTTCGACGACGAAGCCGGCAACGTTAACGATGCCGTGCTGGCGCTGGTGCCGGCCGATCGCCGCGCGACCCTGATCGCGAAGAAGACAGGCGGCAACGCCTACGCGTTCGACGTCCACCTCCAGGGCGACAACGAGACGGTGTTCTTCGACGTCTAGGCCGCCGGCCGTGCGCCGCCGCGCCTGAGCTCTTCCGTCGCGCGGCGCAGCACCTCGTGAAGCCATTCGTGCGACGGCTCGTCCTCGACGCGTTCGTGCCAGAGCAGCCGGACCTCCACGGGCGTCGTGGTGTAGGGCAGTTCATACGTTGTGATCGCATGCGCCTGTTCGAGCGCACGCGCCAGCGGCCGCGGAACGATCGCGGCCAGCTCGGAATCGATCAGCAGTGCGGGCAGCGCAAGGAAGTGCGGCAGCGAGACCGCAATTCGTGGCGGCCGGTCGCTGTCGGAGAGTGCCCGTTCGAGCGCCGGCCGGTCGTACATCTCGGAACGCCGGGCAAGCCCGCGCTCGGAGATGAAGCCGCCGATCGCGCCCTCCTGCTCGCCGCCGAAGGAGACGACGACCAGCGGCAAGGTCGCGAGCTTCGCGAGGTCGAGCCGGCCGAGCTTGCGCTTCTTGCCGACGATCAGCACGTCGTCATATTCGAACAGCAGCGCGGTGCGGAAGCGGCTCGGCGGCGACGAGAACACGCCGATCGCGACGTCGATGCGGCCGAGGTCGATCTGCTCGGCAAGATCGATCCGCGTCACCGGCTTGATGGTCAGGTCGATCGCCGGAGCCTCGCGGCCGAGAATCTTAAGCAATGGCGGCGCCAGCACCATCGTCGTGAAATCGTTGGCGGCGAGCGTGAACGGCTTGGTGGATTTCGCCGGCGCGAAAGTCGGCAGCTCGACCGCTGCCTCCAGCGATCGCAGCGCTTGGCGAACCTGCGGCGCCATCGTCAGCGCGCGCGCGGTCGGCTGCATGCCGGTGGCGGTGCGAACGAACAGCTCGTCGTCCAGCATCTCGCGCAGCCGCGCCAGCGAGTGGCTCACGGCGGACTGGCTCAATGCCACCTTCTGGCTGGCGCGCAGCACGCTGCGCTCCTCCATGACGGCGTCGAACACCTTGAGTAGGTTCAAATCCAATGTCTTGAACGAAACGGACACGATGCGAGTCCCGTCGGTAGCGGATCGCGCGCCTCTGCAAAATTCTGCGATCGCTCGCAGTTAAGGCCAGGCGCGCGGCTGATGCAACCGATCGGATTATCCGAGCGCATCGCCGCCATCGGCGTTCTGAAGCCGGTTCAGGATCACCCTGCAAGACTTTCACTTCCGCAATCCGGCGTTCTGGCCAAGATTGCCGGCGCCGGGTTGGGAGGAAACAACATGATGAGTGCCTCGGTGAAATCGAACCATGGTGGTGCGCGCAGGTCGTTCGGATTGGCGCTGGCGTTCATGACGCTCGCGACCTCGGCATTTGCGCAGAACGGGCCGGTCAGGCTCGGTGTGCTGACCGACATGTCGTCGCTCTACGCCGACAATGGCGGCCAGGGTTCGGTCGTCGCGGCGCAGATGGCGGTGGACGATTTCAAGGGCAAGGTGCTCGGGCGCCCGATCGAGATCATCGCGGGGGATCATCAGAACAAGGCCGATATCGGTGCAACGATCGCGCGGCGGTGGCTGGAGAACGAGAATGTCGAGGCGATCCTCGACGTCCCGAATTCCGCCGTCGCGCTCGCCGTGCAAGGCATCACCCGCGACAAGAAGAAGCTGTTTCTCGCGACTGGCGCGGCCACCTCGCGGCTGACCGGCGACGAATGCTCGCCGACCGGCATCCACTGGACTTACGACACCTACGCGTTGTCGCAGGGCACGACAAAGGCGATTTCGCGTCTCGGCGCAAAATCCTGGTTCTTCGTTTCGGCCGACTATTCGCTCGGTTTGCAGCTCGAGGCCGACAGCCGCAAGGTGATCGATGCCAACGGCGGCAAGGTGGTTGGTGCCGTCAAGCATCCGATCAATACGCCGGATTTCTCGTCCTTCCTGCTGCAGGCGCAGGCCTCCAAGGCGGACGTGATCGCGCTCGCCGACGCCGGCGGCGACTTCGTCAATGCCGTGAAGCAGGCGGGCGAGTTCGGCGTGACGCACGGGCAGAAGCTGGCCGGTCTGCTGGTCTTCATCAATGACATTCACAGTCTCGGGCTGCAGAGCTCGCAAGGCCTGATGCTCAGCTCCGCCTTCTACTGGGATCTCAACGATGAGACGCGCGCCTGGTCGAAGCGCTACATCGAGAAGACCAAGAAGGTGCCGTCGATGATTCATGCCGGCACCTATGGCGCGGTCATGCACTATCTCAAGGCGGTTGAAGCTGCCGGCACGCTTGATGGACCGACTGTTGCGGCCAAGATGCGGGAATTGCCGGTGAACGATTTCATGACCCGCAACGGCACGATCCGTCAGGACGGCCGGCTGGTCCGCGACATGTATCTGTTCCGCGTCAAATCTCCGGACGAGTCGAAGTACCAGTTCGACTACTACCAGCTGCTGGCGACGATCCCGGGGGATGAGGCCTTCATACCGATGGAGGACGGCGGATGTCCGCTTGTGAAGAAGTCGTGATCGAGCCCGACGCAGTGAGCGAAATTTGCCGCAATCCGATCGACGACGTGATCGCCGGCCGGCTGTCGTGCCGCGAGTTCTCCGGCAGCCCGGTCTCGCGCTCGACCGTCGAACAGATCCTGCGCGTGGCGCGGTTCGCGCCGAGCGGCGCCAACATCCAGCCCTGGCACGTCTACGTGCTCGCGGGCGCCGTCAAGACCGACGTGTCGGCTGCGCTGCTGCACGCGTTTGAGACGGAGTCGAACGAGCACGTCTCCGAATATCAATACTATGCCAGCGAGTTTCCGGAGCCGTATCTCGGCCGCCGGCAGGAGTTCGGCCGATTGTATTATGACTCGCTCGGTATCGCGCAAAGCGACGCTGCGGCGCGGAGCAGGCAGACCGCGAAGAACTTCACCTTCTTCGGCGCGCCGGTTGGATTGATCGTCACCATCGATCGTCGCCTGGCGATGGGAAGCTGGCTCGATCTCGGCATGTTCATCCAGAACGTGATGCTGGCGGCGGTGGGGCGCGGGCTGCAATCCTGCCCGCAGGAAACCTTCGCCAGGTACCACCGGATCTTGCGCCCGGCGCTGTCGATCCCGGCGGAGCAGATGGTCGCCTGCGGGATCTCGATCGGTCACCCGAGGGAGCGGGGAAAAGCGCGACTGATGCCGCGCGCGGATCTGGAGGCGTTCACCTCCTTCAAGGGCTTTGACAAATAGAACAGGAGACGATCATGGGAAGCCGTGAACAGCTGATCGAACGCAGCATTCCGTTTCTGCGCGAAGTCAAGGACATGACGCCGAGCGCGGCGATGGAGCGATGGCTCAACGAGACCTATGGCGAGACGAGCGCGCTCTACCAGGATCTCGCCCGCCTCATCAAAATGGGAGTCGAGGAGGGTTGGGCCGCGAACCAGGAGGTGGAGGGCCCGAACTATCGGCGCAGCCGCATCCTCGAGCCGGTCGCGGAGACGTTCCAGTTCAGCATCACCGCGGTCTACATGAACAGCATCGATGCGCGCCGCTTCAAGGACGAGGACGATCATGATGTGCTGCGCGGGCAGTATCACGGCCATCCCTATGGCGAGCTCAATCTCGTCGTTCCCCTCGACAAGGGCGCCCAGTTGAAGGGATTGCAGGGCTGGCAGGGACCGGGTTGGACGGCGCCGGATCCCGGCAGCCGGCATTATCCGGAAGTGCGGGGCGGCGCCGTCATCGCGCTGTTCTATCTGCCGGCCGGGCGCATCTCCTACGACTTCAAGGCGCCCGCCTGACACCGGGCGCGTGCGTCCATTCTGTCCGGAGCAAGCACATGACGTTGATCTATCCGGTCGCCTCGAACGGCGTCCACCCCGCGCGTCTGTCGCCCGCGTACAGGAGCGCGATCAAGCGCGCGCCGCAAAAGCCGTTGATCCCGATGCGGCACACGCTCTCGGAACTCACCGGGCCGGTCTATGGTCATGAGACGGTTCGAGCGAACGACAACGACCTCACCATCCAGGCCAAGGGCGAGCCGCTCGGCGAGCGCATCATCGTGCACGGCCATGTGCTCGATGAGGACGGCCGCGGCGTGCCCAACACGCTGGTCGAGCTGTGGCAGGCCAATGCCTGCGGCCGCTATATCCACGTCGTCGACCAGCATCCGGCGCCGCTCGATCCGAATTTTACGGGCGCCGGCCGCACGCAATCCGACGCGAGCGGTTACTACAAGTTCGTCACCATCAAGCCCGGCGCCTATCCCTGGGGCAATCACCACAATGCCTGGCGGCCCGCGCATATCCATTTCTCGGTGTTCGGCCATTCCTTCGTCTCGCGTCTGGTGACGCAGATGTATTTCCCCGGCGATCCCCTGTTCCCGTTCGACCCGATCTTCAACTCGGTGACCGATGCGAAGGCGCGGGCACGGATGATCTCCTCGTTCGATCTGGACAACACCCAGCCGGAATGGGCGCTGTGCTACCGCTTCGATATCGTGCTGCGCGGCCGCAACGCCACGCCGATGGAGACCAAGTAAGTGTCGAACCAGCGCCCTGATGGAATCACGCCCTCGCAGACCGTTGGCCCGTACTTCAAGTACGGCCTGACGCCGAACGGCGAGTATGAATGGAACGACGCCTTCAGCAACAATCTGCTGACGCCGGATACATCCGGCGAGCGGATCCGCGTCGAGGGCAAGGTCCATGACGGCGACGGCGCTGTCATCCCGGATTGCATGCTGGAGATCTGGCAGGCCGATGCCCAGGGCCGCTTCTCCGATCCGCAGGACCAGCGCGCGCTGCCGAACTCAAGCTTCAAAGGTTTTGGCCGCTGCGGCACCGACAAGAGCGGCGGTTATGCGTTCGACACCATCAAGCCGGGCGTGGTGCCCGACGCCGACGGCAAGCCGCAGGCACCGCACATCCTGCTCGCAGTGTTCGCGCGCGGCATGCTGCTGCACCTCTACACCCGGATCTACTTCGACGACGAAGCCGGCAATGCGGCTGATTCCACGCTGGCGCTGGTGCCGGCCGATCGCCGCGCGACCCTGATCGCGAAGCGCAACGCAGGCAACGTCTACACGTTCGACGTCCATCTGCAGGGCGACAACGAGACCGTATTCTTCGACGTCTAGCCCAGGCGGCACGCCGATCCAGCATTGAAGGAACGACCGAAATCCGCTGCGCGCCTTCGCCGCAGCGGATTTTGCTTGACCATGCAGCATCGGTTATATAACATATACGTTATATAACCGATGTGAGATCAAGTATGGCCAACCTCGACGCCGCCTTCTCCGCGCTCGCCGACCCGACCCGCCGGGCGATCCTGGCGCGTCTCGCGCTCGGCGAGGCGACGGTCATGGAGCTGGTCGAGCCGTTCGAGCTGACCCAGCCCGCGATCTCCCGCCATCTCAAGGTGCTCGAGGGTGCGGGCCTGATCGTGCGGCGCGCTGAAGGCACCAAGCGGCCGTGCCGGCTGGCGCCGACGGCGGTCGCCGAGATCGATCAATGGCTCGGCATGCTGCGCCGCGCGCTGGAGACCAATTACGACCGGCTGGACGGAGTGCTGGCCGCCATGAAGCCTGAGAAGTGAAAGGTGCCCTATGAGTAAGTTGACGCTGAAGACCGAAGGCGACCGCTACATCGTCGTGACCAGGCGCTTCGTTGCGCCGCCCGAGGCGGTGTATCGCGCGCATACCGAGCCGGAGCTGCTGCAGCAGTGGCTGCTTGGTCCGGATGGCTGGACCATGCCGGTCTGTATCAGCGAGCTCAGGCCCGGCGGCAGGATCCGCTTCGAATGGACCGACGGCCGGGGCCGCGGTTTCTATCAGACCGGCGAATATCTCGAACTCGAACCGTTCAGCCGCATCGTCCATGTCGGGCGCATGCATCTGCCGGACCCGACACCGGACAATCATGTCGAGACGCGCTTCGCACCCGACGGCGACGGCACCCTGATGACCATGCGGATGACGCTGCCGGATGCCGAGACCCGCGCGGCGATGCTCGCGACCGGCATGGAGCACGGCATGGAAGACAGCTATGCTCGGCTCGACCGCATGAGCTGACCATTGCTGTGAGGGATAATGCGCGACCGTTTCCTGACCGGTCTGATCGGGTATCCGATCGCGCATTCGGCGGCGCCTGCGATGCACGAGCAGGCCGCCGCATCGCTCGGCGTCCGCTGTCACTACCAGCTCATCGAGGTGAAGGGCGCCGGGCGTGACGAGCTGCGCGCGATGCTAGAGGGCGTCAGGCGGCTCGGCTTCGCCGGCGTCAACGTCACCTTTCCCTGCAAGGAAGCGGTGGTCGATCTCATCGATGACCTCGCACCGGACGCCCGCGCGATCGGCGCGGTCAACACCATCGTCGTCGATGACGCGCGTCTGGTCGGGCACAATACCGATGCAACAGGCTTTGCGCGCGCGATCGAACCGTTGCTCGCCAGCGCGCCGCGCGGCCCGATCGCGCTGATCGGGGCCGGCGGCGTCGGCAAGGCGATCGCCTTCGCGCTCGCGGGCCTTGGCGTTGCCGGGCTACGCATCTTCGACGCCGATGCTGCCAAGGCCGCGCAGCTTGCGGCCCAATTGCAAGATCATCATGCGGCTCACGCCACCAGCGTCGAGGCCGCGGTGCAAGGCGCCGCAGGTCTCGTCAATGCGACGCCGGTCGGCATGCTGCCGAGCCGCGACACGCCGGTGCCGGACGCGCTGCTGCGTCCCGCGATGTGGGTCGCCGACGCCGTCTATACGCCGCTCTGGACGCCGTTACTCACGGCGGCCAAGGCCAAGGGCGCCCGCGTCCTCACCGGCCGCGAGTTGGCGATCAACGCGTCGGCCGACGCATTCAAGCTGTTCACGGGGATGACGCCGCCGCTTGAGGCGATGGCAAATGCGTTCGACGCCGTGATGGCTGCACGCTACTCTTCGTCCGCCTGAAGGGCGGAGACATAAATGACAAAAATCAGGGTCGGTCTGGCCGGCTGCGGCTTCGTGTCGGAGCTGCATATGTACGCCTACCGGCGCGTCTATGGCGTCGATGTCGAGGTGCGGGCGGTCGCGGCGCGCGGCGATCATGTCAATGAGTTCGCCCGCAAGCACCGGATCCCGAACGCCTATCGCAGCTTTGCCGAGCTGGTCGCCGACCGCGAGCTTGATGTCATCGACATCTGCACGCCGCCCAACCTGCATGCCGCGATGATCGTCGAGGCGATGCAGGCCGGCAAGCACGTGATCTGCGAGAAGCCGTTCAGCGGCTATTTCGGGCAGCCCGGCGACAAGACGCCGATCGGCAAACACGTCCCGAAGGCGCTGATGTACCAGCGCGTGATGGAGGAGATGGAAGCGACCCGCATCGCGATCGAGCGGACCGGAAAGCTCTTCATGTATGCCGAGGATTGGATCTATGCGCCGGCGGTGACCAAGACCGCGGAGATCGTCCGCGCCACCGGCGACAAGATCCTGTTCATGAAGGGCGAGGAAAGCCATTCCGGCTCGCATGCCGCGCACGCCGCGCAATGGGCGATGACCGGCGGCGGCTCGCTGATCCGGATGGGCTGCCATCCACTGTCGGCCGTGCTCTATCTCAAGCAGGTCGAGGCGAAAGCCCGCGGCGAGAGCATCATTGTCGCCAGCGTCACCTGCGACGTCGGCAATGTCACGGCGGGACTCAAGCCGGAGGAGCGCGCCTACATCAAGGCCAATCCGGTCGACGTCGAGGATTGGGGCACGCTGACCGCGACCTTCTCCGACGGCACCAAGGCCACGGTATTTTCCGGCGACATGATCATGGGCGGCGTGCGCAATTTGATCGAGACCTACACCTCAGGTGGATCATTGTTCGCCAACATCACGCCGAACACGCATCTGACGAGCTACCAGACCTCAGAGGAGAAGCTCGCGTCGGTCTACATTACCGAGAAGGTCGATCGCAAAACCGGCTGGCAATATGTCTGCCTCGAGGAGGAATGGACCCGCGGCTATCTGCAGGAGATCCAGGACTTCATGGAATGCGTGGCGACCGGCCGGCAGCCGCTCGCCGGCCTCGCGCTGGCGTATGAGACGACGAAGGTGAATTACGCCGGCTATTGGGCCGCGGATGAGGGCAGGCGGGTGGTGTTGTAGGTTACGGGCAGTAGATTGCCCTCGTCTCACTCGTGCTTGTACCAGACCCGTCATCCTGAGGTGCGAGCGGAGCGAGCCTCGAAGGATGAATCGGCCAGAGCAGGGCCGTGCATCCTTCGAGGCTCGCCGAAGAGGCTCGCACCTCAGGATGACGGGAATAGCTCCGACAGGCCGCACAAAGATCGTAATCTCTACGCCCCGTACACCGATCCCTTCGGCAACGGAAACACCGGGTCCTGGGTGCGGATATTCGTCGGCCACACCACGGTGATGCGCTCGCCGGCGTTCTGCATCACGACCGGCGTTGAGCGTTCGTTCTGGCCGGACATCGGCGTGCCCGGCGGATAGAATTTCACGCCATAGCCCTGAATGGTGCCGCCCGGCGGGATGTCGACGTCGAGCGCGGCCTTGCGGATCGCCTCGGGATCGAAGCCGCCATATTTCTCCTTGGCGACCGGCAGCACATTGTTGAGCAGCACCCAGGTCTGGTTGAAGCCCATCGAGCAGTGCGGCGGCACTTCGGTGGCGCTGGTCTTCTCGCGGTAGCGCGCAACCATGGTCTTGGTGAGGTCGCCGACGCCGGGCGCCAGCTTGGCCGGATCGAGCAGCTGCGCCGGAACGGGGTCGATGTTGCAGAAATTGTCGATGTCGGCGCCGAAGGTCGTGCGCAGCTTGTCGAGCTGGCTGTAGCCCGCGCCGGCGCCGAACAACATCTTGAACTTCAGCCCGCTCTCGCGCGCCTGGCGCAGGAACAGCGTGATGTCGGGGTTGTAGCCGGCATGCGAGATGATGTCGGCCTTGGCGCGCTTCAATTTGGTCACCAGCACCGAGAGGTCGGGCGCGGAGGCCGAATAGCCTTCCTTGAGCACGACCTGCAGCCCGGCTTCCTTGGCGAAGGTCTCGTCGGCGGCGGCGACGCCGACGCCGTAGGGACCGTCCTCGTGGATCAGCGCGACCTTGACGTCCTTCGGCTCCATGCCGAGCTTCGCCTTGGCGTGCTCGCCGAGGAAGCCGCCGAAGGCCTGGCCGTACTGGTCGGAATGGATCTGCGCGCGGAACACATATTGCAGGTTCTTGTCCTTGAACACGGCGGTCGAGACCGCAGTCGTGATCCAGAGGATGCGCTTCTGCTGCTCGACCTTGGCGGCGAGCGGCACCGCGTGCGAGCTCGCGAACACGCCGTTGAGGATGTCGACCTTCTCCTGGTCGATCAGGCGATTGGCCTCGTTGATCGCGACATCAGGCTTGCTCTGGGAATCGACGTTGACCGGCGCGATCTTGTACTTGCCGCCGACGCCGCCCTTCTCGTTGACGAGATCGATCGCGATCTGGGTGCCGATCGAGGAGGCGACCGAGCCGCCGGCGGCGAACGGACCGGTGAGGTCGTAGATCACGCCGATCCGCACCGTCTCGGCCTGCGCCTGCGCGCGTGTCCAATCGAAGCTGAAAGCAGCGGCGGCAGCCGCTGAGGTCTTCAGCAGCGTCCTGCGTGAAGTCGGCATCGCGTCCTCCCCTGAAACCGTCGGTTGTGTGACGGGTGTTTATTTTTCGGGGAGTATTGGGAGGCGATGTCGGAAAGTCAACGCGATTGCGGGGGGGCTGTGTCTTGCGCTTTGGTCGAGGTCGGCCCGCACCAAGACTGTCATCGCCCGGCTTGACCGGGCGATCCAGTATTCCAGAGACAGCAGTGCTAGAGCCGATGGGCCGCGGCGTACTGGATCGCCCGGTCAAGCCGGGCGATGACACCAGTAAAGCGGTTAGAGCGCGCTATCGGACGCGAGAGCGCTGCAAACTACTCCATCACCGCGGCATGGTCCGACGGCGCTGACTGCGCGCGCAGTGCGGCCCTGGTCGAGCCGATCATCAGCGCGAGCGGGATCGAGACCAGGATGAACAGCATCACCAGCTGGTAGTCGTGCGAGAACGCGATGATCTGCGACTGCGCCGCCACCATCCGGTCGGCCATCGCGCGGCCGGCATCGGTGTTGAGGTTGATCATGCCTGATACGTCCGGCATCTGCAGCGCGTGATTGAACGGATTGATCTGCTCGGACAGCTTGGCGTAGATCCGCCGCGAGCCTTCGGTGAGCTGCGCGATCACGATCGAGATGCCGACCGAGCTCGCGACGTTGCGCAGCAGCGTCAGCATCGATGTGCCGTCGGTGCGCAGATGGTTGGGCAGCGTCAGGAACGCCACCGTCGACAGCGGCACGAACACGAGGCCGAAGCCGAAGCCCTGGACAACGCTGACGACGATGATCTCGTTCGCCTGCGTCATGTCGGTCCAGCCGGTCATCCGGAATAGCGACGCTGCGGTCAGCCCGAGGCCGGAGATGATCAGCGTGCGCGCCTCGATGTAGCGCATCAAGCGGCCGACCAGCATCATCGCGACGAAGGTGCCGGCGCCGCGGCTCGCCAGCAGCAGGCCCGCGGTGATGATCGGATAGCCGACCACGTTCTGCAAGTAAGGCGACGACAGCGCCATCGTCGAGTACAGCACGAGGCCCATGACCGTCATGAACACGCAGCCGCCGAGGAAGTTCTTGTCCTTGAACAGTGCGAACTGGATGAACGGCCGGCTGGTCGTCAGCGAATGGGCGAAGAAATAGTAGAAGCCGATCGCTGAAACGATGAACTCGATCACGATCTCGTTGGATTCCAGCCAACCGAGCTGCTCGCCGCGGTCGAGCGCGAGCTGCAGCGAGCCGATCGCGGTCGCGAGCGCGCCGAAGCCGAACCAGTCGAAGCGCAGATTGAGGTCCTGCTTGGTCTCGTCCATGAACACGGCGAGGCCGAGCACGGTGATCGCGCCGAACGGCAGATTGACGAAGAACACCCAGTGCCAGGAATAGGTCTCGGTCAGCCAGGCGCCCAATGAGGGCCCCATGATCGGGCCCATCATCACGCCCATGCCCCAGATCGACATCGCCTTGGCGCGCTCGTGCAGCGCGTAGGAATCCAGCATCACCGCCTGCGACAGCGGCACCAGCGCGGCGCCGAACACGCCCTGCAGCAGGCGGAACAGCACCATCTGGTTGATGTCCTGCGCCAGGCCGCAGAACACCGAGGCAATGGTGAAGCCGGCCGAGCAGATGATGAAGATGCGCTTGCGGCCGTAGCGGTTGGCGATCCAGCCCACCGGCGCGGTCATGATCGCGGCGGCGACGATGTAGGAGGTCAGCACCCAGTTGATCTGGTCCTGCGAGGCCGACAGCGAGCCCTGCATATAGGGCAGCGCGACGTTGGCGATCGTGGTGTCGAGCGCCTGCATGATCGTCGCGGTCATCGCGCAGATCGTCACCATGTTCCGGCGCATGCCGGGCACGGCTGATGGTGACGGTGCATTCATCGCGTCTTAGTCCTGATGGTCCGGGTGCGCCGAGGCCGCGCCCAGCCCGAGCAGGCCGGCCAGCGTGCGGCGGTGGTTGGTGTCGATCGTCGCGTAGACGCTCATGCCGGCTTTCAGCTTCTTCACGAACGGATCGTTCTCGTCGAAATAGATCCGCACCGGCACGCGCTGCACCACCTTGACGAAATTGCCGGTGGCGTTCTGCGGCGGCAGGATCGCGAACTGTGCGCCGGTGCCCGGCGACAGCGAGCCGATCTTGCCCTTGAATTCGTGGTTCGGGAACGCGTCGACGTCGAGCGTCACCGGTTGGCCGACCGCGACGTAAGTAAAGTCGCTCTCCTTCGGATTGGCGTCGACCCAGGGATGGTCGACGTCGATCACCGAGAACACCGGCGCGCCGGCGGTGACGAAGCGGCCGAGCTGGATCTGGTCGACCTGGGTCGCGACGCCGTCCATCGGCGCCCGCAGCACGGTGTGGTCGAGATTGCGCTGCGCGTCGTCGAGCTTGGCCTGGGCCTGGGCATAGGGCGGGAATTTCTCGATCGGCAGCTCGACATCGCCCAGCAGCTGCGTCTTGTCCTTGGAGATCTGCTGCTTGATGTATTGCGCCAGGCTCTCGGCGGTCACCTGCGCGTTGGCCGCGTTGTCGAGATCGAGCTGCGAGCCGAAGTTTTGCTTGGCGAGCGTCGATTTGCGATCGACGTCGCGCTTCTTCAACTCGATGCTCTGCTGGGCGAATTCCAGCATCCTGGTGTTGATCTTGATGTTGTCGACCAGATTGTCATAGGTGGTCCTGGTCTGGTCGAGCGCGGCCTTGGCCTGCGCGACGGCGAGGCGGAACGGCACCGGATCGATCTCGAACAGTTCGTCGCCCTTCCTGACGTGCTGGCCTTCCCTGACGACGATCTTGTCGATCTTGCCGGAGATTTCCGGCGTGATCAGCACCTTCTGCGCGCCGACATAGGCGTCGTCGGTGCCGACATAGCGGCCGCCATTGAGATAGAACACGATGCCGCCGATCGCAGCCACGGTCGGCAGCACGACGAGCAGCAGCACGCGGCGATAGCGCCGCAGGCCCGCCATCAGGCGGCGGCGCGGCGCGCGGCTGGCCTTGCCCGCCGGCGCTGATACGTCCGGATTGCTCTTCTGCTCGGGAGCCAGCTTGAGGACGGGTTCAGCCATAGCGCTGTTCCTTTCGGGAGGGCTCGCCGGCTGGGCTTTGGATGGCATTGCGAACGTTTTCCTTGATCGATTCCAGTTGAGTGAGCAGGCGATGCGCATCAGTGGGGCTGATGCCTTCGAGCGCGGTCGCGGTGAGTTCGGAGCGCAGGCCGGCGAGCTTCCCGAGCAGCGGGCGCGCGGCCTTCTTCAGATAAAGGCGGTTGACGCGGCGGTCGTTCTCGTCGCTGCGGCGCTCGATCCAGCCATTGTCGCAGAGCTTGTCGATCAGCCGCGTCAGCGTGATCGGCTGCATCTCGAGCAGCTCGGCGAGCTCGGTCTGCTTCATGCCTTCGTTGCGCTCGATGCGGAACAACACGGCCCATTGCGCGCGGGTGATGCCGTAGCGCGCGGCCTCCTTGTCCGCATAGACCCGGATCAGCCGGAACAATTCGCCCAGCGTAAACATGAACTCCGTGTCCACGGAACCGCGCATAAGCTTTTGCCTCCATAAGCTTGGGCTATAATAAGCTTGCTTATGATTTCTGCACACCGGGTTAACGGAGGGCTGCTCCGCATTGCGCACATGGCTGCATGGCGACGAGCGACTGGGTCCGGCCGGGCTATGGGAACCGGCACGAAAATGCTACATATCGGGGCAATGAGCCTGGCCAAGCCGACATTCCCTGCCCCCGACCATGATCACGGCCGCTGCGCCGCGGACGCGATGGCGCATGCCGAGCAGGTGTGTGCCCGCCGTGGGCAGAAATTCACGCCGATCCGGCGCCAGGTGCTGCAGGCGCTGCTGTCGAGCCACCGCCCGCTCGGCGCCTATGAGGTGATCGACGAGCTGGCCAAGACGATGCCCCGCCCGGCACCGATTACCGTCTACCGCGCGCTCGACTTCCTGATGGAGAACGGCCTCGTGCACCGCATCGAGAGCCGCAACGCCTTCCTCGCCTGCGCCCACGACCATGACGAGACCTCGATGGTGGCGTTCCTGATCTGCGACCATTGCGGCTCGGTCGGCGAAATCCCCGCCGCGCCGGTGGCGCAAAGCCTGACCGCCGCGGCGCGGGCGTCAGGGTTCATCCCGAAGCTCTCGGTGGTCGAGATCGCCGGCACCTGCGCGCATTGCCAGAAATGATTGTCGCCAAGATATTCCGAAGTCTTCTCCCGTCATTGCGAGCGGAGCGAAGCAATCCATCGACCCGCTTGCCGAGGCATGGATTGCTTCGTCGCTTCGCTCCTCGCAATGACGGCTTGGATCAAGACTGAACCACAACAACACGGCAGCAAGCCGGCCCGCGAGGAAACATGTCGACCCAAGCCATCTCTGCCAGCGTCACGCGGCCCGTCAGCGTCGGCCACGGGCTGCCGCCCGGTGCCATCGCATTGATGCTGATGCTGTGCGTGAGCTGGGGCTTCAACCAGCTCGCGGTCAAGCTCGCGCTGCCCGACGTGCCGCCGATGTTGCAGGCGCTGATCCGCTCCTCGGGTGCGCTGCCGGTGATGCTGATCGTCGGCTATTTGCGCGGCGTCAAATTCTTCGAGCGCGACGGCACGCTGGTGCCCGGCATCATCGCCGGCCTGATGTTCGGCTGCGAGTTCGTGCTGATCTTCACCGGGCTGGTCTTCACCTCGGCGTCGCGCGCCTCGGTGTTCCTCTACACCGCGCCGTTCTTTGTCGCGCTCGGTTCGCATCAATTCCTCGGCGAGCGTCTCTCCGGCGTGCAGTGGAGCGGTCTGGCGCTGAGCTTCGCCGGCGTCGCGCTCGCGATCGGCGTGCCGCAGCCGAATGTCGATGCCAAGGTTCTGCTCGGCGACCTCATGGTGGTCGGCGGCGGCGCGCTGTGGGCGGCGACCACGCTGGTCGCCAAGGGCACGCAGCTGCGCAAGGCCGCGCCGGAAAAGGCGCTCGGCTACCAGGTCGCGATCTCGATTCCGATCCTCGGCCTTGCCGCAGCAATCGCGGGCGAGCGCATCGAGCACGTGCCGAGCGCGCTGTCGATCTCGCTGCTCGCCTACCAGGCGGTCTGGGTGGTCGGCTGCACGTTTGTGATCTGGTTTGCGATGGTGAAGACCTATTCGGCGAGCAAGCTCTCGGCCTTCACCTTCGTCACGCCGCTGTTCGGCGTCGTCGCCGCCTATTTCATCATGCACGACACGCTGACCCCGGTGTTCGGCGTCGCCGCGCTGTTCGTGATCGCGGGCCTCTATCTCGTCAACAAGCCCGACCCGAAGGTGACGCCCGACCCGAACGTGCCGGCGTGATCCTGGGATCGCGGATGTTTGACTCGCCAACGCGTGGAGGGAATCTTGTCCCTACCTACTTGTCATCGCCCGGCTCGACCGGGCGATCCAGTACGCCGCGGCCTCTCGGCTCAAGCTCTGCTGTCTCTGGAATACTGGATCCACCCGCTTTCGCTTTTCGCGGGTAATGACGCCGCGTGTTTGAGATCTTGAATCGAGAACCATCCTCATCGTCGTCCCTGCGAAAGCAGGGACCCATAACCACGAATGGTTATGGGTGCATGATGGCGGAACGACGAGTCCCGATCACAATATCCGCCGCGGAGTATGGGTCCCTGCTTTCGCAGTGACGACATCGGGAGAGAGCCTTCGCTTCCCACTACCCCACTTCGATCGGCAGATCCGCATCCTTGGCCCATTCGCCCATCGAGCCGTCATAGAGCGTGAGGTTGTCGTAGCCGAGCCGATGCAGCTGGAACAGGTCGATGGTCGCGGAGATGCCGCCGCCGCAATAGGCGACGACGCGCTTGTCCTTGGTGATGCCCTGGGCGGCGAAGGTTGCCTCGGCCTCCTCGAGCGGCACGAACGTCTTGGCCTTGGGATCGATCAGGGTTGCCGCCGGCACGCTGACGCTGCCGGGGATGCGGCCGGGCCTGCCGTAGCGGCTCGGCTCGAGGCCCTTGTAGAATTGCGGGCCGAGCGCGTTGACGATCACGGTGTCGCTTTCCGTGGTCGCGGCGAGCACGTCATGCTTGCCGACGAACATGCCGGCCTTCGGCCGCGCCGGAAACGCGGCCTGGGGATAGCCGCCGGCAAGCCCGGTCTCGATGTCGCGTCCCTCGGCGGTCCACTTGTCGATGCCGCCGTCGAGCACCGCGGCACCCTCAAAACCCAGCGAGCGCAGCATCCACCAGAACCGCGTCGCCCACATCGCAGTGCCGATCGAATAGAGCACCACGCGGCTGCCCGCCGAGATGCCGTGGCGGCCGAACGCGGCCTCGAGCTGGGCTGTCGGCGGCATCATGAAGCGCAGATTGGTATGGGGATCGGAGAATTCGGCCTGCAGATCGAGGAAATTCGCGCCCGGGATATGGCCGGCCTCGAACGTCTGACGGCCCGAGACGACAACATAGGGAATGTTGCTGCCGGCGGGGGCCGGCTCCAGATAGGTGGTGCAGTCGAACAGGCGCAGCTCGGGCCGGGTCAGGATCTCGGCAAGTTCCGCCGTGGTGATCAGCTCGCCATAGTCGGCCATTTCGCGCCCTCCCGGTATGATCTTAAGTGGATGCTAAGATGCTCCAGATCACATGAAAAGCTGTCACTTTGCCCTTTGATTCACCCCAATTCGGTCCAATATAGCCAAGGCATGCAGGACGCCGCTGCATGGCTTGCTTTCGGCTCCAATCGGCGCCATAAGCTGTTGAATTCACACCGAAACCTGACCGTTTGGCCCGCCTTGCGCGTGGCCCATCGCCCCCTTGGTGAATGTCACCAAAACCTGATATTCGAGACGCCATGAACAAGCCCGAGATTTTGCCGCAAGACGACGTCGCCGGCCCCGCGCCGCGGCACCAAACCACGCAGGTCATGGTCGGCAACGTTGCCGTCGGCGGCGGCGCACCGATCGTCGTGCAGTCGATGACCAACACCGACACCGCCGACATCGATGGCACCATCGCCCAGGTTGCGGCGCTCTCCCGCGCCGGTTCCGAGATGGTACGCATCACCGTCGATCGCGAGGAAGCCGCTGCCGCCGTGCCGCACATCCGTGACGGCCTGCGCAAGCGCGGCATCACCACGCCCTTGATCGGCGACTTCCACTATATCGGCCACAAGCTGCTCGCCGAGTATCCGGCCTGCGCCGAGGCGCTCGACAAGTACCGCATCAATCCCGGCAATGTCGGCTTCAAGAACAAGCGCGACACCCAGTTCGCCGACATCATCGAGATCGCGAACAAGAACAACAAGCCGGTGCGCATCGGCGCCAATTGGGGCTCGCTCGACCAGGAGCTGCTCACCAAGCTGATGGACGAGAACACGGCATCGCCGAATCCGCGCGATGCCCGTGCGGTGACCCGTGAAGCGATGGTGCAGTCGGCGCTGCTGTCGGCGGCCCGCGCGCAGGAGCTCGGCATGCCCAAGAACAAGATCATCCTGTCGGCGAAGGTCTCCGCCGTGCAGGATCTGATCGCGGTCTATCAGGAAGTCGTGCGCCGCTCGGACTACGCGATCCATCTCGGCCTCACCGAGGCCGGCATGGGCTCGAAGGGCATCGTGGCCTCCTCGGCCGCGCTCGGCATTCTCCTGCAGCAGGGCATCGGCGACACCATCCGGATCTCGCTGACGCCGGAGCCCGGCGGCGATCGTACGCTGGAAGTGCAGGTTGCACAGGAATTGCTGCAGACCATGGGCTTCCGCACCTTCGTGCCGCTGGTCGCGGCCTGCCCGGGCTGCGGCCGCACCACCTCGACCACGTTCCAGGAGCTGGCGCGCTCGATCCAGGATTTCATCCGCGACGAGATGCCGGCCTGGAAGACCAAATATCCGGGCGTCGAGCAGCTCAACGTCGCGGTCATGGGCTGCATCGTCAACGGCCCCGGCGAATCCAAGCACGCCAATATCGGCATCTCGCTGCCCGGTACCGGCGAAGCGCCGGCCGCGCCGGTTTTCGTCGACGGCAAGAAGTTCCGCACCCTGCGCGGTCCGGGCATCGCCGCCGACTTCAAGGCGCTGGTGATCGACTATATCGACCAGCGTTACGGCAGCGGCGCCAAGCTGCCGGAGCAGGCCGGCGCCGCGGAGTAACGTCACTCCGCTCGTGCCCTCATACTCGGTGTCGTCCCTGCGAAGCAGGGACCCATAACCACAGCCGGTGGTTATTGCGCGAGATGGGGGTTACGAGCCTTCGCAACACACTCTCCTGTGGTTATGGGGCCGGATCTGCGCTTCGCTTCGCTGCGCTTGTCCGGGACGACAGATATGTTTGCCGTGCGGATTGCGCTTCCATCGACGCGCGCTACCATGCTCCCAATGAAGAACCATCGGGAGAACGCCCATGAGCTCGTTGTCCGGCAAGCAGGGTCCGCGCTACCGCCACCTCGCCGACCAAGCCGAGCCCTATGAGACCATCGGCGTCGAGAAGCTGACGCCGATCATCGGCGCGGAGATATCCGGGGTCGATATCGGCAAGCTGGTTGGCGACGATGCACGCTCCAACCGCCAGATGGACGAGATCCATCGCGCGCTCGCCGAAAACCTCGTCATCTTCTTCCGCGACCAGCACATCAGCCCCGAGCAGCATCTCGCCTTCGGCCGCAAGTTCGGCGAGCTGCACGTGCATCCCGCAGCCCCGAACGAGGGCGATCCGGCGCTGATGAAGATCTACGCCGACAAGGATTCCCCGCGCGCCAATGGCGAGGGCTGGCACACCGACGTGTCCTGCGATCTCGAGCCGCCGATGGGCTCGATCCTCTACATCAAGCAGTGTCCGCCGCGCGGCGGCGACACCCTGTTCGCCAACATGTACGCCGCCTATGAGGCGCTGTCGGACCGCATGAAGGCCTATCTCGACGGGCTGACCGCGCTGCATGACGGCGAGCAGACCTATCGTGGGCTCTACGCCAATTACGGCGTCGCCGACAAGCGGGAGTACCCCCGCGCCGAGCATCCGGTGGTCCGCACCCATCCGGTGACGGGCAAGAAGTCGCTCTACGTCAATCGCGGCTTCACCCGCTTCCTCGTCGGCATCCCGCGCGACGAGAGCGACGCGATGCTGGCCTATCTCTACCAGCACGCCGAGAACCCGCTGTTCCAGTGTCGCTTCCGCTGGACCGAGAACGCGATCGCGTTCTGGGACAATCGCTGCGCCCAGCACCGCGCGATGTGGGATTACTGGCCGCACACCCGCTCCGGCACCCGCGTCACCGTGAAGGGCGAGCGGCCGGTGTGAGCGCAGCGGCCGCATGGCGCTGCTGCGCCGACCGCAACTGAGCCTAATGCATCAGCCTCGCGCAACTGACGCGGATAACAGGGGTAATCCTTGCGGGTCATAGTATCCGTGAGCCGTTGCGCCCTATGATGCCGCATCAGAATGGGCGTTATCACCATGCGACAGGTGATACTGGGCGCGCGGAGTGCCGGCTTGCGCGTCAAATCCGATCAAGTGCCATGTGCTCCGAGGACGATGCGTCCGGCGACTTCGCTATGGTTCGCAGCAACCCTTGTGGCGATGTGTCTTGCGAACGTGCCGGGTACCGGCGACGAAGCGTACGCGCAGTCCAACAATTCCCCGCAACCGGCACAAGCAACGACCAACCGTGCGGGTGATTCCGGTCCAGCCAAAGAGCAAGGGCAAAGCGCGGACGCGCTCGCCCGCGAGCTCGCCACCGCGCGGCGGGATATCCAACGGCTGCTGGGCTTGCTGACCAAGGAGCGCGAGCAGTCGGTTCAGGTCGAGAATGCCCTGCAGAGCGAAGCCGAAAAACTGAGAAAATCGCTGAAGGACGCGACGCAAGGCGGCGGCGCGGGCCTGCAGAAGTCGCTGGAGCAGGAGCACGAGCGGGCCGCGCGGCTGGAGCAGGACTTCGTGGCGGCGCGTCGCGACGTGGAAACGGTGGCCGGGCTGCTGGTCGAGGCAAACGACGAGATCGCGAAGCTGAAGCAGGCCCCGCAAGGCGGCGCGGCGGACTTGCAGAAGTCGCTGGATCAGGAGCACGAGCGGGCCGCGAAACTGGAGAAGGACCTTGCGGCGGCGCGTCGCGACGCGGAAACACAATCAGCGCTGGCGGCCAAGGCGAACGATGAATCGGCGAAGCTGAAGCAGGCCTCGCAAAGCGGCGCGGCCGGCCTGCAGAAGTCGCTGGATCAGGAGCACGAGCGGGCCGCGAAACTGGAGAAGGASCTYGCGGCRGCSCGYCGCGATGTGGAAACGCAAACCGCGCTGGYGGYCAAGGCGAACGATGAATCGGCGAAGCTGAAGCAGGCCTCGCAAAGCGGCGCGGCGGGCCTGCAGAAGTCGCTGGATCAGGAGCACGAGCGGGCCGCGAAACTGGAGAAGGAGCTCGCGGCGGCCCGCCGCGATGTGGAAACGCAAACCGCGCTGGTGGYCAAGGCGARCGATGAATCGGCGAAGCTGAWGCAGGCCTCGCAAAGCGGYGCGGCGGGCCTGCAGAAGTCGCTSGATCAGGAGGACGAACGGGCCGCGAAGCTGGAGAAGGATCTGGCAGCGGCGCGTCGCGACGTGGAAACGCAAACCGCGTTGGCGGCCAAGGCAAGCGATGAAGCGGCGAAGCTGAAGCAGGCCTCGCAAAGCGGTGCGGCGGGCCTGCAGAAGTCGCTGGATCAGGAGCACGAACGGGCCGCGAAATTGGAGAAGGACCTTGCGGCAGCGCGTCGCGATGTGGAAACGCAATCCGCGTTGGCGGCCAAGGCGAGCGATGAAGCGGCGAAGCTGAAGCAGGTCTCGCAAAGCGGCGGCGCGGACCTGCAGAAGTCGCTGGCGCAGGAGCATGAGCGCGCGGGGCGGTTGGAGCTGGATCTCGCGGCAGCGCGTCGCGATGTGGAAACGCAATCCGCGTTGGCGGCCAAGGCGAGCGATGAAGCGGCGAAGCTGAAGCAGGTCTCGCAAAGCGGCGGCGCGGACCTGCAGAAGTCGCTGGCGCAGGAGCATGAGCGCGCGGGGCGGTTGGAGCTGGATCTCGCGGCGGCTCGCCGGGACGTGGAAGCGCAATCAGCGCAAGCGGTCAAGGCGACCGACGAATTGGCCAAGGCAAAGCTGGCAGCGGAGGCCGGCGCTGCGGAACTGCGCCGATCGATGCAGAAGGAACGCGAGAAGGCCGATGTACTGGCGCAGGATCTCTCGACGGCACGCAGCAAGATCTACGCATACGAGGCTCAGGCGGCCAAAGCCAGCGACGAAGCAGCACAGCGCAAGCAGGCGGAGTCAAAAGATGCCGCCGAGTTGCGGCAATCACTCCAGCGCGAGCAGCAGCGGGCTGAACAGCTGGCTCGCGATCTCACGACAAAGAGCCGCGAGCTTGATGCGCAGGCCGCGCGGGTAACCGAAGCCAACGCGCAGGCCGCCGGGTTGAAGAAAGCCGCGGAACAGGCTGCGGCTGAGCAGCGCAGCCAGCTACAACGGGAGCGTGGCAAGGCCGAGCAATTGGAGCGGGATCTTGCATCGGCGCGCCGCGACATCGCCGCGTTCGCCGCGAAAGTGCCGCCCGTCGCCTCTCGCGTGGCCACCACCGGCAACGCCGGCCGGTCCATGCCGGAGGAGCCGGCGGCCGCGGCGGCGACGCCAATCGATGATCGGGCCGCAGCGCCGCGACCTGCGGGCAATGTCCAGACCCTTCCTGACGACGCGGCGCAAGAGGCGCGCCTGCTGGCGCGGGCGCGCCTGCTGCTGGAGCAGGGAGACATCGGTGGTGCGCGGATTGTGCTGGAGCGCGTCGCCGAGACCGGCAGCGCCCAGGCAAGCTTCGCGCTCGCGGAAACCTACGATCCGCTCACCCTCTCGAGCTGGGGAACGTATGGCACGCGTGGCGATGCGGCCAAGGCACGCGATCTCTACGCCAAGGCGGAGGCCGGTGGAGTCAAGGAGGCGAAGGCGCGATTCGAGGCGCTGCGTTGATCCTTGCCGCAAAGGACCAACGCGCTGATGGGATGTCGTGCAAAGGAGCTGGACGATGAAACGGTCTGCCGGATTGCGCTCGCTGTTCCTGCTTGCGACCCTGGTGTCGCTGTTCCTGGTGCCGCAGCCGCCGCCGTCGGATGCGCGGCCGCAACAAGGCCCGCCTCACAAGGCTCGCCTGGTCCGGGCCGAGCAGCCACAGCCCAGGCCTGAAGTTCTGACCATGAATGCCTGGACCGTGGGCCTCGCCGGCGGCCTGCTCGAGGGCGCGCCGATCCGCCTAGCCGCGGAGATGGCCCGCGTGGTCGATGACGGCGACAATCTGCACGTTCTGCCGGTGGTGACACGAGGAGCCGTGGAGAATCTGAACTCGCTGCTGTATTTGCGCGGCATCGACGCGGCGATCATCAATTCCGACGCACTCGAGGAATACAAGAGCCAGGTGCCGGACATTCAGCGGCGGATCGCCTATGTCCTGAATCTGTTTCCCTCCGAGCTGCACATCTTCGTTCGGCCGGAAATCAAGAGCCTGAGCGACCTCGCGGGCAAGAAGGTGAACTTCAACAACCAGGGTACGGCCGCAGCCTATTCGGGTCCGCTGATCTTCAGCCGGCTCGGCATCGAGGTCGAGAAGACGTTCATTCCGCACCAGGTCGCGCTCGAGCAGATGCGGAAGGGCGAAATGGCGGCGGTCGTCTTCATTACCTCGAAGCCGGTCGATGCCTTTGTGAAAGGCCGGTTTGAATCCGGCTTCAAGTTCCTGCCGGTTCCGTACGACAGCAAGTTCGAGGACTATTATCTGCCGGCAACTCTCGATGCCGCCGATTACCCGAATCTGATCAAGCAGGGTGATCGCGTGACCACGATCGCCGTGCCGACCGCGCTGGTTGCCTTCAATTGGCCGGCCAACACCAACCGCTTCCAGCGCGTTGAACGTTTCGTCGAACATCTGTTCTCGCGCATCGACAAACTTCAGGGCCCGGGCTTCGACCCGAAGTGGAAATCGATCAATCTCGGCGCGACGGTGCCCGGTCTCACGCGCTTTCCTGCCGCCCAGGCGTGGCTCGATCATCAGTCGACCACGGCACGGGCATCGCAATGACCAGGCTCGCCGCCCCGCTGCTTGCTGTGGCCGCTGTCATGAACGGCGTTGCCCTGGCGCAGGGGACGGAAGATCCCATGGCGCAGCTTCGCGCCTGCTCCCAGCTCGGACGTGACGCGCGTCTGGAGTGCCTCGACAAGCTGTCGCACGCCGCCGCGCCGGCCCGCCGCGAAGCGTCGCGAGCCGACAACTGGACGATCAGCGAGACGACGTCTCCCGTCGATTATTCACCGATCGCGACTGCGACGACATCCGATTCAGCCGATGCGTCCATGAAGCTGTCGATCCGGTGTCGCGGCGGGCGGACCGAATTGTCGTTCGCGGGGGCCGCGATCTCGGGCTGGAGCGACGGCTATGCGATTTCCTACCGCATCAATGACGGTCAGCCGGTGCAGGTCGCGGCCACTGCGTCGGCGCTTGGTTCCGGCGTCGCCGTCGCCGGCGATGTCGTTCGCCTGGTGCAATCGCTTCCCGATAAAGCGGTCCTTGCTGTCCACCTCTCACGCGGTGCCGGGGCTGCCCATGACGCAACGTTCTCGCTCGCGGGGGTGGACGCGATGCGCGCGAGGATGGCCACGATCTGCAAATGGCCGCTCGCCGTCGCAAGGCCGGGCAATTGAAAAGTGTGTTCGCCGATTTCTCGAGATGGAGATACCCGATGTTCAGTTTTGAAACTGCCATGAAATTCGTTGCGGTGAGTGCCGCCGCTGTGCTGGTTTCCACGTCATTGGCGGCGGCCCAGCAAGGCGGCAAATATTGGGTGCCGGGCGTGCAGGCCGCAACGTACCCGTCGAGCGACGTTCGGAAATCCGAAAAGCCGCGAGCCAAGGCCGAAAAGCACAAGCGCGCCGCATATGCGCGCATGCCCGATCCGGCGCCGCCGAAAGGCAAGGAGCATCGTCTGGTCCTGCAGGTGAACAGCAACGAWCCTGCCGCCATGAATCTCACGCTCAACAACGCAACCAACGTGACCGAATATTACAAGGGTCTCGGCGAAAAGGTGAAGATCGAGGTGGTGACGTTCGGCCCGGGCCTGAACATGCTGCGCGAGGACACGTCGCCGGTGAAGGCGCGCATCGAGGAAATGGCCCTCAGCACGCCCGAGGTCTCGTTCAAGGCCTGCGGCAACACCCAGGAGAAGATGCAGAAGGCCGAGAACAAGTCGATCCCGATCATCAAGCAGGCGGAAGTCGTAAAGTCCGGCGTCGTGCGCGTGATGGAACTGCAGGAGAAGGGGTGGGCTTACGTGAAGCCGTGAGCTGGAGGGCCCGCTCGCGCCGGCAATCGCATTGACGTGCCGTACCCGCTCCGTCAATCTCCGGGAAAATCAAAAACAACTCCCGGAGAAACGCCATGCTTCGTGCCGAAGACAACAAATTCCTCACTGAAGCGGGATCAGGAACAGGGATGGGCGAGTTGCTGCGCCGGTTCTGGATTCCGGTGCTGCTGTCGGAGGAATTGCCGGAGCCGGACAGCGATCCGAAGAAGATCGTCGTGATGGGCGAGGAGCTGCTCGCCTTCCGCGACACCAGGGGCGTGGTCGGAATCATCGATCAATACTGTCCGCATCGCGGCGCCAATCTCTGGCTCGGCCGCAACGAGGAATGCGGCATCCGCTGCGTCTATCACGGCTGGAAGTTCGACACCGACGGCCGCTGCGTCGACATGCCGACGTCCTATCCCGACCTCAACGCCAAGGACCTGATTCGCATCAAGTCCTATCCGGTGCGCGAATGGGGCGACATGATCTGGGCCTATATGGGCCCGGCCGAGGCGGTGCCCGAATTGCCGGCGCTGGAAATGGCGCTGCTGCCGGCCTCGCATCGCTTCGTCACCAAGAAATGGCAGGACTGCAACTGGGTGCAGGCGGTGGAAGGCTCGATCGACACCGCGCATTTCACCTTCGCCCATCTCTCCTTCGAGAAGGAAGAGAACGAGATCCTCGACATCAAGAAGCATTTCGTCAACCCGCTGACCCGGGTGGCGACCGATCACATGCGCTGGATCGCCGAGGATCCGCGGCCGGTGATCAAGATCAATCCGCACGAGGCGGGGCTGACGGTGGCCGGCGGCCGGCTCACCGGCAGCGACAACATTTATTGGCGCATCGCCCAGTTCCTGATGCCGTTCCACTCTTACGCGCCGAGCTCGATGCCGGGCGAGAACATGTTCGGCCAGACCTTCGTGCCGGTCACCGACACCAATTGCTGGATCTACACCTATGCCTGGAATCCCGACCGGCCGCTGACCGACGCCGAGCGCGACGGTTACGCCAACGGCAACGGCGTGATGGCCGTCGTTGACGAGAATTATGTTCCGCTGCGCAACAAGGCGAACGACTATCTGATCGACCGCAAGCTGCAGCGGACCAAGAGCTACACCGGCATCAAGGGTGTCTCCGAGCAGGACGCCGCGGTGCAGGACAGCCAGGGTCCGATCGCCGATCGCACCCGCGAGCATCTCGGCCCGACCGATCTCGGCATCATGCATTTCCGCAAGCTCGTGATGGAGGCGGCCCGCGCGCTGCAAAACGGCGAGGCGCCGCCGCATGTCGCGCACCAGGATCGCTACACCGTGCGCTCCGGCGCCTGCGTCACCAGCAAGGCGAAGGACCTCACCGCCGTGATGATCGAACGGTTCGGCGATCCCGCGGGCTTCGTCGGCGGTCCCGGGCAGAACGCGGCTGCGGAGTAGCTCGCCGGCGTCGTCCCTGCTTCGAGCCGGGCGATGACAGGTGTGTGAAGGGACACCGCGCGCTAAAGCGGAATCCTCCGATACTCGCGATTGGAGAGGCTCGCTTCCTCTAGATCCAGGTCGCGCTCGATGCGGCGCCTGGTCTCGTCGGTGATCTTGCCGTCGCGCAGCAGCATATGGATGAATTTGCGCTCGGAAGAGATCAGCTCGCGCGTCAGCTCGGTGCCGGTGGCGGAGACGTCGTGCTTGTCGGGGTCGAGCACGTCGGGCAGCTGGTTGATGCGGATCTCGTGCCGCGAGCGCAACAGCTTGACCACCTCGTCGGACAGCTCGCGGTCGTCGGTGATGGCGTCGAGCGATTTCAGCGCCGCGTTCAGCGCCTCGCGCCGCGCCGTGATTTCCTGCTCGTGCTCGGCGATATGCTCGCTGCGGCCGTCCTTGGCGAGGCCGAGCCAGCGCACCACCGGTGGCAAAGTGAGGCCGAGCCCGACCAGGGTCACGAAGATCACGCCGAAGGCGACGAACAGGATCAGGTCGCGATACGGGAAGGCGTCGCCGCTTGGCAGCGTCAGCGGCAGCGCCAGTGCTGCGGCGAGCGAGACCGCGCCGCGCACGCCGGTGAAGGCCACCACGAACACCGCTCGCCACGACGGCAGCGGATCGCGGTCGCGCACCTTCCTGCTGATCCAGCGCGGCAGATAGGTGCCGGGAAACACCCAGAGGAACCGCGCCACGATCACGATGACCGCGACCAGCACGGTCGCAGTCAGGATGTCGTGCAGCGGAAACGCCTTCGACTTCTCGTACAGCGAGCGCATCTGGAACCCGGTCAACAGGAACAGCAGGCCCTCGATCAGATAGATGATCAAGTCCCAGAAAAAGATGCCCTGCAGGCGGGTCGCGGCCGAGATCAGGAGCGGCCCGTTCCAGCTCATATAGAGCCCGCAGGCAACGGTCGCGATCACGCCGCTGCCGCCGAAATGCTCGGGAATCCAGTAGGCGAGGTAGGGCGTGATCAGCGACAGCGTGATCTCGACCTGCGGATCGCGGGCTCTGCGGCGGGCGCGCAGGCTGAGCCAGCCGACCACGGTGCCGAACGCGATCTCGCCGGCGACGATGATGAAGAACGTGCCGGTTGCCTTCGGCAGCGAGAACAGGCCGGTGGTGATCGCCGCCAGCGCGAAGCGGTAGAGGATCAGCGCGGTCGCGTCGTTGGCGAGCCCTTCGCCCTCGAGGATCACCAGGATGCGGCGGGGCATGCCGAGCTTGCGCGCGATCGCGAGCGGCGCGACCACGTCGGGCGGCGCGACGATCGCCCCTAACAGGAAGCCTGTGCTCCAGGGCAGGCCGATCAGATAGTGGGTGGCGGCCGCGACCATGAAGGCGGTGAAGATCACGCAGCCGACCGACAGCAGGATGATCGGCCGCAAATTGGCCTTGAACTCGCGCCAGCTCATCGCAACGCTCGCCGAATAGATCAGCGGCGGCAGCACCACCAGCAGCACGAGCTCCGGCGGCAGTTCCAGCGACGGCATGCCCGGCACGAAGGCGAGCACGACGCCGACCAGCAGCAACAGGATCGCCGGCGCGATATCGGTCCGCCGCGCCACCAGCGCGGTTCCGGCCAGCACGCCGAGCAAAGTGAGAAAGATCTGAAATTTGGCTTCCATAACGGGCTCAATTCGCCCGGAAACCAGCGCCAGTCAATGCGGTCCAGCCGGAGCCGGACCGCGCGAGCATGATGTCATAAAGCCGTCGTGGGGCCGGCAGGTCCCGCCGGTCAGTCCCTGAGGTCGTAGCGGTACGACTTCGAGACGATCTGCCAGCCATCGGCGAGCTTCATGGCGACAAGATAGTCGGTGAAATAGCGCGGCGGCAGCTGGCAGCGCACTTTGATGAAGGCGGTGTTGTCGTCGGAGCGGTCGATGGTGACGATGAAATCCTCGCGCGGCTTGCCATCGGCCTTCGCCGAGGTGCGCTTGCGCACCAGCGCGAGCCAGTCCGGCACGGTCAGGACCTTCAGTTCGCCCTTCTCGACCCAGCGCAAATCGGCGCTCGGATGAAACGCCTCGGCGAGCTTGTCGGCATTGCTCTCGTAGAGGCCGTCGAAATAGGTTTGCACGACGCTTTCGACGGTGGATCGATCTTGGCTCATTGGTGGTCCTCCCGGCAGGATTTGACTGCTAGAGCTTAGCCACGAACTGCCGCGTTACGCCATGGCCGGCTGCAAAATTCCGCGTGAGGAGCACGTTGTGACCGCATCTGCAAAATCGAATGAAACCATCCTGACCGGCGAATGCTTCTGCCGCGACGTGCGCTACGAGGTGGCCGATGCGTTTGCCTATGCGCTGAATTGTCACTGTTCGAATTGCCGGCGCACCACCGGATCGGCGTTCAAGCCGTTCGCCGGGATCGTGCGCGAAAAATTCACCGTCACCAGCGGCGCCGACGGTCTCCTGATCTACGGCGATGAGACGACCCATGACGCGCATTGCGGCCGCTGCGGGTCGCTGCTGTATTCGCGGGTCCGCAACGGCGCCTATGTCCATGTCACGATGGGGACGTTGCGCGACGCGCCTTCGATCCGGCCGACCGCGCATATCTTCGTCGGCTCCAAGGCGCCGTGGTACGCGATATCGGACGACCTGCCGCAATATCAGGAGCATGTGACGCAAGACGGGGAATAAATGGCGGGGAATAAATCCGCTCAAGGCAGGTTCTTGCCCTGAGCCTGGTCCGCTTGTGCCGCCGACGTCTCGGACGGCCCCAGCGAGAAGGCGAGCACGACGTCGTCGGCGCGCTGCTTGAACTCCTTGCCGACCGCGGTGCGCGCGGCGTCGGCAAGTTGCTGCAGCGGCTTGTCCTGCAGCAGGTTCGGAAAGGTGACGGTCACCGACGTGAGCCGGCCATTGTGCCAATTGAACGCGACCGCCGGTTTGACCCCGACCATCGCGAAAAGGTCGTTCTCCACGGCCTTGGCGTGCTTGAAGCCGTCGAACACGGCGTCGACCAGGCCGCAGCCCGCGGCGCAGCCGGCCAGCAGCGCGAGGACGAAGAGGTTTCGGACCATGCCGCCGACCGTGCCGGATCGGGCGGATGGAACCGGTGCGCTGGTGCCCTGCATGACGTCCTCCGTGTCTTGTTCTCGTTGCCTCCGATGGTGCACGAAATCTCCCGACCGGCCAAATCCGAACCGGCGGTCCGGTTCGTCGACTAACAATCAGGATGGCCTGGTCCACACCGGCGCGGATCGTGAGACGCCTCACAAAGCTCCGCGTACAATTCCGGTAGACGGATCTGCATGCTAGAAAACGGCCAGAGTGTCGCCATGAACGGGTCTGGGCTCTTGAAACTGAACCGACTGCTGCTTGCCGTCGCGGCCTTGCTGCTGATCGTCTGCCAGCCGGCCCTTGCCGAGAAGCGCGTGGCGCTGGTGCTCGGCAATTCCGCCTACAGGAACACCGCGCCGCTGGCGAATCCGGTCAACGATGCCTCGGTGATGGCGACGACGCTGAAGAATGCGGGCTTCGACGTGGTCGATTTCCGCAAGGACCTGCCGGCGGTCGAGACCCGCCGCGCGCTGCGCGAATTCGCCGACCTCGCCCGCGATGCCGATATCGCGCTGGTCTACTACGCCGGCCACGGCATCGAGGTGGACGGCGCCAATTACCTGATCCCGGTCGATGCCAGGCTGGAGCGCGACACCGACGTCTATGACGAGGCCTTCTCGCTCGACCGCATCCTGGTCGCGATCGAGCCGGCGCGGAAGCTGCGGCTGGTGATCCTCGATGCCTGCCGCGACAACCCGTTCGCCAAGACCATGAAGCGGACGCTGGCGACCCGCGCGATCGGGCAGGGCCTCGCCAAGGTCGAACCGACCAGTCCGAATGTGCTGATCGCCTATTCGGCAAAGGCCGGGTCTACCGCGGCTGACGGCGACGGCAAGAACAGCCCGTTCACGATCGCGCTGTCGAAGTTTCTGCCGACGCCCGGCCTCGATGTCCGCCGCGCCTTCGGCTATGTCCGCGACGAGGTGCTGAAGACCACCAACAACCGCCAGGAGCCGTTCGTCTATGGCTCGCTCGGCGGCGAGGACGTGCCGCTGGTGCCGGCACCGGTCAAGCCGGCGCCGCCCGCCGCTGCCGCCGCGCCGGCCGCGCCGGCACCGACGCCGCAGTCGGAGGCTCGCCGCGACTACGAGCTGGCGCTGCAGATCGGCAACAAGAGCGCGATGAACGCCTTCCTGGCCCAATATCCGAGCGGTTATTACGCCAACCTCGCCAGGTTGCAGCTCGAGAAGTTCACGGCCGAGGATGCGCGCGTCGCCGCCACCGAGAAGGCGCGTCTGGCCGAGCAGGAGCGCGCAAGGCTCGCCGCCGAGGGCGCGCAGAAGGCGCAGCAGGCCAAGGCGGAGGCCGACGCCAAGGCCGCCGAAGCGGCGCGCCTTGCCGCGGAAAAGGCCAAGCAGGTCGCACAGGAACAGGCCGCGGCGGCCGAGCAGAAGCGGCAGGCGGACGCCGCACTCGCCGATCGTGCCGCAGCGGGCAAGGCGGCGACCGATCAGGCGGCGGCGCCAGCCGCCGTCGCAACGCAAGCTCCGCCGGCGACACCTGAGAAGACCACGACCGTGGCCGCGCTCGCCACCGGGTCGCCCGAGGCCGATGTCGTCAAATCGGTGCAGACCGAATTGCGCCGTGTCGGCTGCCTGACCGGTGCCGTCGACGGCGACTGGAACGCAGCCTCGCAGCGCTCGCTGACGCTGTTCAACCGCTATGCCGGCACCAAGCTCGACATCAAGGCTGTGAGCGTCGACACGCTCGATGCCGTCAAGCTGAAGCAGTCCCGCGTCTGCCCGCTGGTCTGCGAGCGCGGCTACAAGGCTGACGGCGATCGCTGCACCAGGATCGTCTGCGCCGAAGGCTCGTTCCTCAACGACGACAATGAATGCGAGAAGCGGCGCGAGCGGAAGCCGGTTGCCAAGCGCGACAGCGACGAGCGGCCGTCGCGCCGTGAGCGCGAACGCGCCTTCCAGCGCGAACCGCGCGAACCGCAGGCTCCGTCAGCGGCCATTCCGCGCCCGCAGGGCCGTGCGAGGGCCGAGGGCGGCGGCAGCGGTCAGATCGTTTGCGATAATTATGCGTGCCGTCCGGTCAGGCGTGGTTGCCATATCGAGTACCGCGGCGGCGGCGGTCCCGGTATGGGCGTCGGCAACGTCGAGGCCTGCAATTAGCGTCAGGGAGGTGCAGGTGCCTCGACGATCTTGCTGGGGCTGATGTGCCCGCACGGTCATGGCCGGGCTTGTCCCGGCCATCCACGTCTTCCCAACCAGTGGAACGTAAGACGTGGATGCCCGGGACGAGCCCGGGCATGACGAGCCCATGGGACAGCGATTGAAATTGCGTTGCTAGATCGCGCTCGCGGCGATGTTCACCATCAGCGCCAGCAGCGCGGTGTTGAACACGAACGAGATGATGCCGTGCACGGTCGCGGTGCGGCGGATGATCTTGTCGGTGATCCCGACGTCGGAGACCTGCGCGGTCATGCCGATCACGAACGAGAAATAGACGAAGTCCCAGTAATCGGCGTCGGCATGCGCGTCGCCGCTCGGGAACTGCAATCCGCCGGGCGTCTTGCCGCGGTAGAATTCGTGGGCGTAGTGCAGCGCGAACGCGGTGTGGACCATCGTCCATGACAGCGTGATGGTGACGATCGCCACCGCCAGTCCGGCCGGGCTGCCCTTGGAGGCACCGAGTTCGAACACGATGGCGAGCAGGCTTGCCAGCGCGCCGAACGCCGTCAGCAGCAGGATCAGGAAACGGCCATCGTCCTGCAGCATGGCGCTGCGCCTGATGTGGGCGACGCCACAGCGCAGCATCATCACATAGGCAAGCACGAGATAGAGCGCGGCGAAGGCGTCCCAGCCGGCGAGCAGGCGGGTGACGACGCGCGTCGCGCCGGGGATCAGCAGCGCAATTGCGATGCCGACCGCGATCGAGACGAAGGTGCGCGGCCGGCCCACCACGACGCGGACCGGCACGGGCAGCTTGCGGAAACGAACAAGGCGATCGTCGAGCTCCTTGTTCATGTCGCGCGCTGGCTAGTTCTTGCGCTCGGCAACGAAGCGGGCTGCCGCGCGCAGCACGTCGCCCCGATCGCCGAACACCGACAGCGCCGCATCGGCGCGCGCCAGCAGGTCGCGCACGCGCTGCTTGGCGCCATCGATGCCGAGCTGGGTGACGAAAGTGGTCTTGCCGAGTGCGGCGTCAGCGCCGGCCGGCTTGCCGAGCGCGGCGGCGTCGCCCTCGACGTCGAGCAGGTCGTCGGCGATCTGGAAGGCTTCGCCGAGCGCTTTGCCGTAATCGTCGAGCGCCTGGTATTCCTTCGGCGAGGACTGGCCGAGGATCGCGCCGGCGATGCAGCCGAAACGCAACAGCGCGCCGGTCTTCATCTGCTGCAGGCGGGCGACGTCGACCGGCTCGCGGTCGCCGAAGCGGCCTTCGCCGGCGAGGTCGAGGATCTGACCGCCGGCCATGCCGCCGACGCCGGAGGCGCGCGCCAGCGCACGGGTCAGCAGCAGGCGGACCTGGGCATCGCTGTGGATCGCATCGCGGGTGATGATGTCGAAGGCAATCGTCAAGAGCGCGTCGCCGGCCAGGATCGCGGTGGCGTCGTCATAGGCCTTGTGCAGGGTCGGGCGGCCGCGGCGCAGATCGGAATTGTCCATCGACGGCAGATCGTCATGGATCAGCGAGTAGCAGTGGATGCATTCGAGCGCGGCGCCGACCAGCAGCGCGGAGTCGCGCGGGATGCCGAACACCGCCGCGCTCTCGACCGCGAGGAACGGCCGCAACCGCTTGCCGCCGCCGAGGCTCGAATAGCGCATCGCCTCGATCAGTCGCTTCGGGCGCACGATCTCGTCGCTTTCGGTCGCATCGGACAGCAGTTTCGCGAGCAGGGCTTCGGTATCCTCCGCGGTCTGGTCCAGCCGCTTGGAAAACTCTGCAGTACCGGTCGTCATTAAGAATTGCTCCAGATCGATTTTCGGCCGGACAATCGTTGATGGGACCGGCTTCGTCAATTCCCGCCCTGCGACCGATTGCGCCTTAAAAGTGCTGGAAAAACCGTGAATTATCCCACAGACGTCTGACGGCGCCGGCCGTGTCCTGGCGGGCGGGTGCCAAATCCTTCCTGGAGACGCCCTCCCCGGAAACCCTCGTCTTGCGCATTGTCCGAATTTTATTGCTGGTTTTGCTGGCCTTGCTGTTGCTGCCCTATCTGGTGGCGCCGTTCTATCGCACCGGCCAGCCGGTTTCGGCGCTGATGGCGTGGCGGACCCTGACGGGCGCGCCGGTCACGCGGCATTGGATCGATTTCAGCGCCATGTCGCCCTATTTGCCGCGCGCCGTGGTCGGGTCTGAGGACGCCCATTTCTGCAAGCACCGGGGCGTCGATTGGGGCGCGCTGCGCGAGGTGCTCGATGACGCCGAGGATGGTGAGGTCGCCCGCGGCGGCTCGACCATCACCCAGCAGGTGGCCAAGAACCTGTTCCTGTGGTCCGGCCGCAGCGTGATCCGCAAAGGGCTGGAACTGCCGCTGGCGCTCTGGATCGATTTCGTGCTGCCCAAGCAGCGGATCCTGGAAATCTACCTCAATATCGCGGAAATGGGGCCATCCGGGCAGTTTGGCGCCGAAGCCGGCGCCGAATATGCCTTTGGCCGGTCGGCGGCAGGGCTGTCGCCCCGGGAGGCGGCGCTGATGGCGGCGATCCTGCCGAATCCGGTCAAAAGGAGCGCCCGGAACCCGGGGCCGGGGGTCCGCAGGCTGTCCGGGACCTATATGGCCCGGGCCAACTCCGTGACGCGCTGCTGGCGCGAAAATCGCGGCTCCTGAGCCGATTTCGGGCGCTTTTTGCTGTCTCCGGCCCTAGCTTTACGGAGTGCCTTCCTCTATAAGCGCGGCCTTACCGGCATCGCAGCTGGCGCTTTGAAGCGCTGTGCGCTCGTCCCCATTTCGGACGATGCCCCCGCAACACCCCTAGAGGACACCGTCATGGCCGTTCCCAGAAGAAAAACCTCGCCGTCGCGCCGTGGCATGCGCCGTTCGGCCGATGCGATCAAGACCCCGACCTATGTCGAGGACAAGGACTCCGGCGAACTGCGCCGTCCGCACCACCTCGACCTGAAGACCGGCATGTACAAGGGCCGCCAGGTCCTGAAGGCCAAGAAAGAGTCCTGATCGGACCTTCGGCGCTCGCGCCGCAGCGCGTGATCCGGTTTTCCTCGCGACAAACGCAAAATACGTTTGCGCGGAGATCACGCTCTCCAATGGTGCGGCGCTGCGCCTGAATTCGGCCAACGAGTGTGGTCAAGACGGGCGCGTCCGCGGCGAGGCCAATGAGCATCGCCGCATTGCTGGTTCTCCCTGAATAAGGCGCAAGCCCCGATGGTCGGTTTTCCGCTGCTGCTCGTTCCGCTCGCGGTCTACAACATCATCGCCTTCCTGATGCCGGGCGTGTCCTTCACGGACCCGCTGATCAGGCTGACCTTGCTGTCGGGCGAGCAGTGGCAGATCACGCTGAGCGACATGCTGCTCGCCGCCGGCGTGCTGCTGTTGCTGCTCGAGGTCATCAAGGGCGCGCGACCCGGCGCGAAATATCTCACCGATCATCTGCTGTCGCTGATCGTGTTCGGCGCGGCCGCGGCCGAGTTCGTGCTCTGGCCGAAGTTCGGCAATTCCACCTATTGCCTGCTGACGCTGCTGGCGCTGGTCGATTTCATTTCCGGCATTGCGCTGCGCACCCGCCGCCGTGCGGTGGTCGCGACACCGGCGCCGAGCGTCAGCAAGCCGCAGCCCGAGGCCCCGCCGCCTGCGCCGGTCGCGCAGCCCGCACCGCGGCCCGAGCCCGAGCCCGCGCCTGTCGCCGCGCCGCCGCCAGCCGCGCCGGTTCCGCCGGCGACGTCGGTCGCGGAATCCGTGCTGCTCGATCAGCCCGCGCCCAAGCCGACGGTGCCTTCGCCGGATTTGCAGCCGGGCGGCCAGCCGCCGTCGGACCCGCCGCAGCGCTAGAGCGTTTTCGGGGAAGGTCATGAGCGAAGAAACGCCCCTTCCGATTGCCGATCCGACGACGACCCGATCGATCTTCGACTGGCTGGAGCGGTTCGCCGCCTGCGTCAGGGCGGTCGACTATGCCGCCGCCCGGCCGTTCTGGCATTCCGGCATCATCTCGTTCGGCACCTATCAGGAACTGATCCACGGCCGCGCGCGCTGGACCGAGATGCAATGGGACAATGTCTGGCCCCGCACCGCGGACTTCGCCTTCGATCTCGCGCATACGGAGGTGCTGATCAGCGCCGATGGCGGCATGGCGACGGTGATCACGCCCTGGGCCAGCACGGGCTTCCACACCGACGGCAGCCGTTTCGATCGGCCGGGGCGGGCGACGATCATTCTCGCGCGTCAGGCTGACGGTCGCTGGCTCGGCATCCATTCCCACATGTCGCTGCGGCGCGGCGTGCCGCAGGACAGCCACGGCAATCGGCCCGTCAAGGCCCGTTGATCGCGAAACGATTGGCTAGATGATTTGCCTTGTCCGCCGCGCCACGCTGCGGCGTTCGTCGATGTGTGGGCCATAGGCGCTCTGCGCGTCGGCCAATGACCCACGCCGCAGCCCGCGCGTCTGCGGTTCGTGCGCGGCAGTTGCGATCAGGTGAGCCAGAAATGAAGGATCCCCGTGCGGCAGCGGGATCTTGGGCGCCCAATGGGTGGTCGCGGTCAGCGGCACCAGCGCCGTGCCGGTCGCCGCGGCAGCGTCCGTGAACTCGCCGTCGAGGATTTCTGACTGATCGATATCCGGCATCGCCTGCGACCCGTAGGAGCGTCATAGTTTGGGACGTTTGCGCCCCCTGCAACACCCTCATGGCAAGGGTCATGCCCGCCATCCCCAGTTCGTTCCATGGCGGTCGAAAACGTGGTTTCCAGATTATTTATCAACTTCTCCTAGCGTTGGATTCGCCGGAACCACTATCTTGAGAGTGTGTAGAATCACTGGGCGCCGTCCCAAATCGAGACATGTTCGATGTCCCCTGTCCCGCCAGCTGCCAGCATCCTCGCCTCGCTCGGCCAAGCGACATTCGCCTGGGATCTGGCGACGGACGCGATTGCGTGGAGCGACAACGCGGCGACGGTCTTCGCTGACATCCCGGCCCCGGCACTCGCGAGCGGCGCCGAACTGGCAAAGCTGATCGAGCCACAGCGCTCGGTGCGATCGGATGCGCTCGGCCAGTCCGCGCCGGTGCGGAGCGGCGAGGGCGTGCCCTACCGGATCGAATACGGCGTACGCGCTATCACCTCGGCACCGGTGATCTGGATCGAGGAGACCGGCTGCTGGTTTGCCGGCGCCGACGGCCGGCCGTCGCGCGTGCAGGGCGTCGTCCGCATCAACAATGAACGGCACGCGCGCGACGAGCAGCTCTTGAAGCTGTCGCGGCACGATCCGCTGACGGGCGAGCTCAACCGCACCCACCTGATCGCCTCGCTCGCCGAGACGATCGAGGAGTGTGCCCGCTTCCGCACCTCCTGCGCCTTCATGCTGATCGGCATCGATCATCTGGCCCGCGTCAACGATGCCTTCGGCTTCGATGTCGCGGACGCCGTGATCGCCGAGGTGGCGAAGCGAATTCGCGCGCGGCTGCGCAGCGGCGACATGCTCGGCCGCTTCTCCGGCAACAAGTTCGGCCTGATCCTGCGCAACTGCACCGTCGACGACACCAATGTCGCGGCCGAGCGTTTCCTCGCCGCGGTGCGGGACGAGGTGGTGCCGACCAAGTCCGGCCCGGTGTCGGTGACGGCATCGATCGGCGCCGTCACGCTTCCGCGCCACGCCAGGTCGGCGGAGGAGGCGGTCAATCGCGCCCAGGAGACGCTGGATGCGGCCAAGAGCCGCCGCGCCGGATCGTTCGCGCTGTGGAAGCCGAATGTCGAGCGCGATGCGCAGCGCCGCGTCAATATCCGCGTCACCGACGAGATCGTCACCGCGCTGAACGAGCGCCGCATCGTGATCGGCTTCGAGCCGGTGGTCGATGCGCGCCTCCGGCAGCCCGCGTTCTACGAGTGCCTGGTCCGCATGGAGCAGGACGACGGCCGCGCGCTGCTGGCGCCCGACATCGTGCCGGTCGCCGAGCGGCTCGGCCTGATCCGGCTGGTCGATCACCGCGTGCTGGAGCTTGCGATCGCCGAGCTCGCCTCGGCGCCTGGCGTGCAGCTCAGCCTCAACATCTCGCCCGACACCACGATGGACCCGGACTGGTGGGCCACCATCGAATCCTTGATGCGCGCGCATCCCGGCGTCGGCGAGCGGCTGATCGTCGAGATCACCGAGACGGTCGCGATCCAGGATATCGACGACGTCCGCGGCTTCGTCACGCGGCTGAAGAATTTCGGCAGCCGGATCGCGATCGACGATTTCGGCGCCGGCTACACCTCGTTCCGCAACCTGCGCAAGCTCGGCGTCGACATTGTCAAAATCGACGGCGCCTTCGTGCAGAACATCGTGCGCTCGGCGGACGATCGCGCCTTCGTGCAGACGCTGATCGATCTGGCGCGCCGTCTTGAAATCAAGACGGTCGCCGAATGGGTGCAGGACGAGGAAGCCGCGGTGATGCTGCGCGAATGGGGCTGCGACTTCATCCAGGGCCGCCTGATCGGCCTCGCCTCGCCGGACCGGCCGTGGAATACTCCGGCGGAGAAGGCCGTGCCGGCGGCAGGGTGATTTGGATCGCCGCTGTTAGCACCTCATCCTGAGGAGCCGCGAAGCGGAGTCTCGAAGGATGCACGGCCCCGCTGGTGGCCGTCGACCCTTCGAGACGCGCGCGCTGCGCGCTCCTCAGGGTGACGGAGTCAAAGCGAGACCGCCCGGTGATGGGATCGAACCCTACTCGTCCTTCTTCGCCGGCTGCGACATGCGCTCGAGGCGTTCCTGCATGTCCTTCATCTGGCGGCGGAGATCGTCGATATTGCCGTCGTCAGGCGTCGGCTCCGGCACCTTCTCGGCCTCGGTGCCGCCGCGCTGCGGCGGCACGAACGGCTTGAACATCGAGAAGGTCTGCTGGAACAGCTCCATGTTGCGGCGAACCTGCTCCTCCAGCGGGGCAAACGGCGTCCCGCTCAGGGCGCCGGCGATCTGCTTGCGGAACTTCTCCTGTTCCTTGGTCAGCGTCTCGATCGACTGTTCGAGATATTTCGGCACCACCATCTGCATGCTGTCGCCATAGAAGCGGATCAGCTGCCGCAGGAAGGTCGTCGGCAGCAGGTTCTGCCCGGCCTTGTTCTCCTGTTCGAAGATGATTTGCGCAAGCACGGAGCGGGTAATGTCGTCGCCTGTCTTGGCGTCATAGACGAGGAAATCCTCGCCTTCCTTCACCATCGCCGCGAGATCCTCGAGCGTCACATAGGTGCTCGTACCGGTATTATAGAGCCGCCGGTTCGCGTATTTCTTGATCGTGGTCGGTTGTTCAGATTTTGCCATGGGCTCTCACTTCAACACCGAAGAACCTGGACCCCGACGGCATCGCCGCAGGGCTAAATGCAACGCATCGCAGCAAAGGTAAGCATTTTCAAAGCGCTTCGGCTACAGTTTTGTGCTGTGCGGTTAATTCCAAAGCATAGGATTTGCTCAGGAATGTGCCAAGGGCGTCATTTTGAGTGCGCCGCGGCGCGATTTGCGCGTCGGCGCGATTGACATGTCTCAACGAGGTTTACAGGATAGTCACCAAGAGACAGGCCCGCCAAACCGGCCGCCCGCCGTCGAGAAACCCAGCTACAACCCATAGGAGATGTCCATGTCAGACGATGTCGTCATCGTCAGCGCCGCCCGCACCCCCGTCGGTAGCTTCAACGGCGCTTTCGCCACCACGCCGGCCCACGACCTCGGCGCGATCGCCATCAAGGCGGCGCTGGAGCGTGCCGGCGTCGAAGGCGGTCAGGTCTCCGAAGTCATCATGGGCCAGATCCTCACCGCCGCCCAGGGCCAGAACCCGGCCCGCCAGGCCTCGATCGCGGCCGGCATCCCGGTGGAAAGCCCGGCCTGGGGCGTCAACCAGCTCTGCGGCTCGGGCCTGCGCACCGTGGCGCTCGGCTACCAGGCGCTGCTCAACGGCGATTCCTCGATCGTCGTCGCGGGCGGCCAGGAGTCGATGAGCATGGCCCCGCACGCGCAGTATCTGCGCGGCGGCGTCAAGATGGGCGGCCTCGAGCTGATCGACACCATGATCAAGGACGGCCTCTGGGATGCCTTCAACGGCTACCACATGGGCAACACCGCCGAGAACGTCGCCAAGCAGTACCAGATCACCCGTTCGCAGCAGGACGAGTTCGCGGTCGGCTCGCAGAACAAGGCCGAGGCGGCGCAGAAGGCCGGCAGGTTCAAGGACGAGATCGTCCCGGTCACGATCAAGTCCCGCAAGGGCGACATCGTGGTCGACGCCGACGAGTATCCGCGCCACGGCGCCACCCTCGACGCGATGGCCAAGCTGCGCGCCGCCTTCGAGAAGGACGGCACCGTGACCGCCGGCAACGCCTCCGGCATCAATGACGGCGCCGCCGCGGTCGTGCTGATGACCGCCAAGGAAGCCGCCAAGCAGGGCAAGAAGGTGCTCGCCCGCATCGTCTCGTGGGGCCAGGCCGGCGTCGACCCCAAGATCATGGGCACCGGCCCGATTCCCGCCTCGCGCGCGGCGCTGAAGAGGGCCGGCTGGAACATCGCCGACCTCGATCTGATCGAGGCCAACGAGGCGTTCGCGGCGCAGGCCTGCGCCGTCAACAAGGACCTCGGCTGGGATCCGGCCAAGGTCAACGTCAATGGCGGCGCGATCGCGATCGGCCATCCGGTCGGCGCATCGGGTGCGCGCGTGCTGGTGACGCTGCTGCACGAGATGCAGAAGCGCGATGCCAAGAAGGGCCTCGCGACGCTGTGCATCGGCGGCGGCATGGGCATCGCTATGTGCGTTGCACGCGACTGAACAAAAGGCAGCGAGGCCGGCTAGGTGATGAAAAGATCATCTGTCAACCACGGCGCGAGCTGATAGAAAAGATGCCCGGCTTTGCGCCGGGCATTTTTGTTTCAGGCGAGCATGATCCGGAAAAGTGTGAGCGGTTTTCCGAAAAGATCATGCTCAAAAAGGGAGCTGAAGCGCGACGATCTCATCGCGCTTTGTTGTGAGTGCGGAGACCGGAGTTATCCGGTTATAAAAGACGACCAAGGAGGAGACGGACATGGCACGTGTTGCATTGGTGACGGGCGGAACGCGGGGCATTGGAGCTGCGATCAGCAAGGCGCTGAAAGCGGCGGGCTACAGCGTAGCGGCGAGCTACGCCGGCAATGACGCCGCGGCGGAGAAGTTCAAGGCGGAGAGCGGCATTCCGGTCTACAAGTGGGATGTCGCGTCGTTCGACGCCTGCGCGGCCGGCGTGAAGCAGGTCGAGGCCGATCTCGGCCCGGTCGACGTGCTCGTCAACAATGCCGGCATCACCAAGGATACCGCCTTCCACAAGATGACGCTCGAGCAGTGGAATGCCGTCATCAACACCAACCTCGGCTCGCTGTTCAACATGACGCGCCAGGTGATCGAGGGCATGCGCGCCCGCAAGTTCGGCCGCGTCATCTCGATCTCCTCCATCAACGGCCAGAAGGGCCAGTTCGGCCAGGTCAACTATTCGGCGGCAAAGGCCGGCGACATCGGCTTCACCAAGGCCTTGGCGCTGGAGAACGCCAAGGGCGGCATCACCGTGAACGTGATCTGCCCGGGCTACATCAACACCGAAATGGTGCAGGCGGTGCCGAAGGATGTGCTCGAGAAGAACGTGATCCCGCAGATTCCGGTCAACCGGCTCGGCGAACCCGAGGAGATCGCGCGCGCGGTGGTGTTCCTCGCGGCCGACGATGCCGGCTTCATTACCGGCTCGACGCTGACCGTGAACGGCGGCCAGTATCACGCCTAGTCGCTTTTACATTCATTGCCTGCGACAAATGCAGGCGTTTGCGCTAGCGACGAAGCAATCCACTCCGGTATGAGGCCGCGTGGATTGCTTCGCAACGCTTTTCATCAGCAGGGCCGTTGTCGGCAGCCACTCGGAACTGTAATCCGTCATCCTGAGGAGCGCGGAACGCGCGTCTCGAAGGATCGACGGCCCGGGTGTTTCCGCACACAAGGTCTTTCTCGCGGCGGCTGCGGGGCCGTGCATCCTTCGAGGCTCGCTACGCGAGCACCTCAGGATGACGGTGATAGCCTGTTGACTCGCAACGATAAGACAATGACGACCCGAACTGCTACCCTTGTCGGACTGACCGCCATCCTGATGTGGTCGCTGCTGTCGGTCATGACGGTCGCGACCGGGGCGATACCGGCGTTCCAACTCGCCGCCATGACCTTTGCGATCGGCGCCGCGTTCGCGTTCGCAAGCTTCCTGTTGCGTCCGGCCGCCTTCGGCGCCTTGAAGCAGCCGCTGGTCGCCTGGGTCGTCGGCGTCGGCGGGCTGTTCGGCTATCACGCGCTGTATTTCCTGGCGCTGCGCTTCGCGCCGCCGGCCGAGGCGGGCCTGCTCAACTATCTCTGGCCGCTGCTGATCGTGCTGTTCTCCTCGCTGCTGCCGGGCGAGCGGCTTGCGATCCATCACATCGTCGGCGCGCTGCTCGGCCTCGCCGGCACCGTGCTGCTGTTCGCCGGCAACACCGGCAGCTTCACCAAGGAGCAGATTCCCGGCTTCGCGGCGGCGTTCGTCGCGGCGTTCGTCTGGGCCGCCTATTCGGTGATGTCGCGCCGGCTCAAGGCGGTGCCGACGGATGCGGTCGCGGGCTTCTGCCTCGCGACGGCGGTGCTTGCTGCGCTGGTGCACGCCATGGTGGAGACCACGGTGTGGCCTGCGACCCCGCTGCAATGGCTTGCGGTCATCGCGCTCGGCATCGGTCCGGTGGGGGCTGCGTTCTTCGCCTGGGACATCGGCATGAAGCGCGGCGACATCCGCGTGCTCGGCGCTGCGTCCTACGCCACGCCGCTGCTCTCGACCGCGTTCCTGATCGCTGCGGGTTTCGCCAGGCCGAGCGCCAACATCGCGATCGCCGCGATTCTGATCGCCGGCGGCGGGTTGATCGCGGCGAAGGATATGGTGCTGGGAAAAAGAACGTAGGATGGGTGGAGCGAAGCCTGTTTCACCGTCACCCTGAGGAGGCCGCAAGGCGGCCGTCTCGAAGGGTCGACGGCCACCAGCGGGGCCGTTCATCCTTCGAGGTCGCTCCGCTCGCACCTCCAGCGACAAAGGCTTAGCCTTTGCGCGGGGATGACGGGGACGAAGCCGGCTCCCAGCCTTTCGCCGCCAGCTCGAATGTCGAAAATTCGAATCCCGGTGCAACGGTGCAGCCGACCAGCGTCCAGTCGCCGCTGCTCTCCGCGGCCTGCCAGGCGTCCGCCGGCACGATCGCCTGTGGCTGCTCGCCGCGCGCGACATCGGCGCCGAGCGTGATCAGTTGCTGCGAGCCGCCGTCCCGCGCGATCTTCAGAGTCAGTGGCGCGCCGGCGTAATAGTGCCACATCTCCACCGCGTCGATGCGGTGCCAGTGCGAGCGTTCGCCGCGCGCGAGCAGGAAATAGATCGCGGTCGAATGCGCGCGTCCATCGGCATCACCGCGTTCGTCGCGAAACGTCTCGCGATAATGCCCGCCTTCGGGATGCGGCTTCAGCGCGAGCCGCGCGATGATGTCGGCAGCCGAGAGCTGTGACATCACGACTTGTTCTTGCGCTCGCGGAGCTCGCCGAACACCAGCGCCGGATCGGCGCCCTTCATGTGCAGCTTGGCCGCGACCGCAGGCTCGTCGGCGCGCAGGAACACGTTGGCCTTCTTCTCATCGCCGAGCAGCACGGGAATCGTCGGCTTGTTCTCGGCGCGCAACTTGGTCACTTCCGCCGCGCGTGCCTGGAGATGCGGGTTGTCGGCCTCGATGGTGAGCGCGAACTTCACATTCGAGGCGGTGTATTCATGGCCGCAATACAGACGGAAATCGTCCGGCAGCGAACGCAGCTTCAGAAGCGAGTCCCACATCATCGGGTAGGTGCCTTCGAACACCCGCCCGCATCCGATCGAGAACAGCGTGTCGGCGGCGAACACCGCCTTCTCGCTGTCGAACACGTAGGAGATGTGGTCGAGCGTATGGCCGGGGGTCTCGACCACGCGGGCCAGCAGGCTGCCGACCTTGATGACGTCGGCGTTGGCGGCGCGCAGGTCGACATTGGCGATCTTGGCCGACTGGTCGTGCGGGGCGACGACGCGGCAGCCGTATTTCTGCTTCAGCTCGGCGACGCCGCCGACATGGTCGCCATGGTGATGGGTGATCAGGATGTCGGTCAGCGTCCAGCCTTCGCGCTCCAGCGCCTTGATGATCGGGCCGGCCTCCGGCGCGTCGATCGACGCCGTCGCCTTGGTTACGGGATCGTGGATCAGGTACCCGAAATTGTCGGTGAGGCAGCTGAAGGTGCGAATTTCGGCGGTCATGATATCTCCACGAACAAACGGGACGGACACTTCAGAGCATGATCTTCTCGAAAAACCGGTGCCCACTTTTTGGGATCATGCTCTTAACGCGCCCAATATAGGTGTGAAATATGGCGTTAACGCTCCGGCGGCAACGCAAATTTCGGCGCACCCCGGTGACAGGGGGCATGGTAGGCTGGCGAACATGGACGTCATCGACCTCCGCGATTTCTATTCGCAGCGCCTCGGCATCGTGGCGCGGCAGCTGATCAACCGCGGTATCCGCGCGCGCTGGCCGAACGCGGACGGCCAGCGCGTGCTCGGCCTCGGCTATCCGACGCCCTATCTCGGCCTGTTCCGTGAGACCTGCGAGCGCTGCATTGCCTTCATGCCGGCGGCCCAGGGCGTGCTGAAATGGCCGACCGGCCGGCCGGCGCTGGCGACCCTGATCGACGAATTCTCGATGCCGCTGCCGGATGCCGCGGTCGACCGCGTGCTGCTGGTGCATGCGCTGGAGATGTCCGACGATCCGGAGCGGCTGCTGCGCGAGGTGTGGCGGGTGCTGTCGCCGTCGGGGCGGCTGATCGCGATCATCCCGAACCGCCGCGGCGTCTGGACCCGCACCGACGCCACGCCGTTCGGCCATGGCCGGCCCTATTCGCGGGCGCAGATCACCCAACTGTTGCGGCAGACCTGGTTCACGCCGGCGTCATGGGGCGAGGCGCTGTTCATGCCGCCGGTGCAAGGCAGCTGGTTTCTGCGCTCGGCGATGGCGTGGGAGCGCGTCGGCGCCGCGCTGTCGATGCCGTTTGCCGGCGTGCATATTGTGGAAGCGAGCAAGCAGGTCTATCGCGCGATCCCCGCGCGCCGCGAGCGCACGCAACTGATCCCGTCATTGCGGCCGGTGCTGGTGCCGTCGTCGAGCGCGACGCGCAAATCAAGCCACTCGGAGTCGTAAGAGCGCACCCTCCCCTGGAGGGGGAGGGTCGGCTCACATGAGCAGCGCGAATGTGAGACGGGGTGGGGTGATCTCTCAACACGGGCAGAGCCCGATTGGAGAGATCACCCCACCCCGCTACGCTTCATGCGCAACGACCCTCCCCCTCCAGGGGAGGGTGGCTGCACGTGCGCGTTACTCGTTGCCCGGATTGAAGTCGTCGCTCGGCGCGGGCTGCGCCGCCATGTCGGCACGCGGGCCGTGCGGACGGCGGCGGCGGCGCGGAAAGCGCTCGCTGCGTTCGCCACGTTCTGCGCCGCCATTGTTGGCTTCATAGGTGCCACCGTTGACCTGCGGCTGCGCGCCGCCGGTGATGAACGAGGGCAGGCGATCGACACCGCCGGCGTCGGCCATCACGGGCTGCGGCTGGTTCTGCGGCTGCGGCTGATACTGCGGCTGCGGACGATGCTCGCGTTCGCGATGTTCACGCGGCTGCTGGTCGCGCTCGCGATGCTCGCGCGGCTGCTGCTGCTCGCGCTGGTACGGCTGCTGGCCGTTCTCGCGGACGAAGGTTTGCTGCTGCTGCGGCACGAAGCCCGGCTCCTGGCCGAAGCTCGAATAGCCGTCGCTGTCGTCGTCGCTGTCTTCGGTCGCGACCGGCTCGGCGTCGGGGCGCGGCTGCTGCTGGTTCTGCCGGAACTGCTCCTGCGCGGCGGCGATGATGCGGTAGTAGTGCTCGGCGTGCTGGTAGTAGTTCTCGGCTGCCACCGGATCGCCGGAGGAGCGTGCGTCGCGCGCGAGCTGAACGTATTTCTCGGCCACGTGGGAGGCCGTGCCGCGGATCTTGATGTCGGGTCCGTTGGATTCGTACACCCGTGTCAGGGGATTCTGGCCGCGCCGGTTATTGTTGTTGTTATTGTTGTTATTGTTCCGGTTGCGCATCCGCTTGTTGTTCTGACCGTTTCTCATCTGTCGCCTTTTATTCCAGCCCTGAAGTGATTGCAGTCCACAGTCCGATTTCTCAGAAGTGCGATTCTCAGAAGTCCGATACTCAAAAGTCCGATTCGGCGCGCGCCTAGGCACACGGAATCGCAATACCGTTCGAAGTGGCTTCGATGTCGCCGACCATCGCGTTCAGCAAAGACGCGTTCCCCAACCGCCGGCAAAACGCGCCAGCGACCAAATCATTCCGCCCGTTGAGACAGGCCCAGTTCTCGTGCGTAAGTCTTCAAGCGCAATAACAGGCTTTCGTTCGCTTGGCGGTCGAGAGCAGCACAGCTTCGGCTATTGCGCTCAATGAGACCTGCGTTCCTGGAACCTTTCGATCGGCGGGCTCTTGCTGAACCCTGGTCATCACCCGTAACAGGTTACGGGGCCAGCACCGATGTTGTGGCCGGAACGTAGTCGTTCCCGGGGGATAATCCAAGAGGTTTTTTTTCGTTCCAATAGGACTTTATCGGGGCAGCCGGCGGCCGGAAACCGCCCTCGGGACGCCCCCGAGATCGGCTTTGGGCGGCCCCGTTGGGGATAACCCGGACGCCGTCATCAGGGCTTCAACGTCGCCGCTTTGGCCCTGTCCAATTTCAACAACCAGAAATCCACCCGGTGTCAAAAGACCCGCACAGTGCGAGATCAGCGCGCGGTAGGCGTCGAGCCCGTCGGCGCCGCCGTCGAGCGCCGCGCGCGGGTCATGCGCGCGCACCTCGATGTCGAGACCGGCGATGTCGGCTGAGGGGATGTAGGGCGGATTGGACACGATCAGGTCGAATGCGCCGGTCAGTCCGCTGCCATAGTCGCATTCGATCCATGTCGCGCGCTCGCTCAGTCCGAGCGCGGCGGCATTCCGGCTCGCGGTCTCAAGCGCCTCCGCCGAGATGTCGGTCGCGAAGCCATGCGCGTGGGGCAGTTCCGAGAGCAGCGCCAGCAGGATCGCGCCGGAACCGGTGCCGAGATCGGCGATCCGCAATGCGCGCTCGGCAGCGCCGTCGGTGCGCAGCAGCTCGAGCGCGCGCTCGAGCACGGTCTCGGTGTCGGGGCGCGGCACCAGCGTCGCGGCGGAGAGCTGCAGCGAAAGTCCCCAAAACTCCTTGATGCCGAGAATGCGCGCGACCGGTTCACCGGCGAGGCGGCGCCGCGCGAGGGCCTCGACGCGATCCGCTTCGTCCTTGGTCAGCGTGCGCCGGGCGCCGGTGACCATGCCGGTCAGATCGAGCCCCAGCACGGCGCCGACCAGCAGCCGCGCATCGAGCTCGGCGGCCTCGCTGCCTGCCGCCTTGAGGCGTGCGGCCAATGTGCGCCGGGCACTCTCGACGGTCTGGCTGCCATGTTCGGCGGATGCGCTCATTGCGCGTTGTTAGCCGATGGTCGATGCGGCGTCGATATCGCTTGCGCCGTTTGCTGCCGGCGCGCACGCTCAAAGCCACAAATGATCGATCCGGAACGCGCGACCATGACGGGTTATGACGACCAGAACATCTTCGCAAAAATCCTGCGCGGCGAGATCCCGAGCTTCAAGGTCCATGAGACCGACCGGACCTTCGCGTTTCTCGACATCATGCCGCGCTCGCCCGGGCATACGCTCGTGATCCCGAAGGCGCCCGCGCGCGGTATCCTCGACATCGCGGAGGACGACCTTGCCGCGGTGGCGCGCTCGGCCAAGCGCATCGCTATCGCCGCGATGAAGGCGTTTGCCGCCGACGGCATCATCATCCAGCAGTTCAGCGAGCCCGTCAGCGGGCAGGTCGTCTTCCACCTGCATATGCATGTGATGCCGGTGAAGGCCGGCATCGCGCTGCTGCCGGCGCAGACCCGCAAGGAGGAGATGGACGTGCTCGCCGATCATGCCAGGCGCATGATCGCGGCGCTGGCAGGCTGAACGCCTGCATGACGGGATTGGATCGAAAGGCAGCCGCGAAAGCGGTGCGCTCCTTCCCCCGCAAACGCCCGTTGCGGGCGAGAGGTGTTCGCGCGATTTCGGAATATTAGAAATATATCCCTGAGTTGCCCGACGAGTCAAGCCGCCTTGTCGAACGCCGGCAGCCGCCGGCTCCTTTGCATGGGGTTGTTTTCGATATTTTGGCCGCGCGCCCGCGGCGGCGGGTTCGCTCTACACCCCGAGATAGCGTTGCAGCACGTCGGGCTGGGCCTTGATCTCCTGCGCCGGGCCTTCGTGGACGATGTGCCCGTTGTTGATGATGTAGATGCGCTGCGCCAGCGCCAGCGTCGCGGCGAGGTTCTGCTCCACCAGAACGATGGTCTGTCCGGCCTCGGCGAGATCGCGGCACGCCTTCATCAGGTCGCGCACGATCACCGGCGCCAGCCCCTCGAACGGCTCGTCGAGCAGGATGATCTTGGGATCGCGCACCAGCGCGCGCGCGATCGCCAGCATCTGCTGCTCGCCGCCGGAGAGGTCCGTGCCGCGGTTGCCGCGCCGCTCCCGCAGCCGCGGGAACATCTCGTAGATGCGGTCGAGCGGCCAGCGCTGCGAGGCGGTCAGCCCTGCGATCACGAGGTTCTCCTCGACGCTGAGGCTGCCGAAGATGCGGCGCTCCTCATGGACCAGCTGCATGCCGGCCTGCGCGATTCTGTGGCTCTTCTTGCCGGCGATATCGATCCCGTCGAACTTCACCGAGCCGCGGCGCGGGGTGACGACGCCCATCAGGCTCTTCAGCGTCGTGCTCTTGCCGGCGCCGTTGCGGCCGAGCAGCGCGACCACCTCGTTGCGCTCGACGCGCAAGGAGACGTCGAACAGGATGTGGGAATCCCCGTAATAGCTGTTCAGTCCGTTGACCTCGAGCAGGCTCATGCAGCGAGCACTCCATGCACGCCGCCAAGATAGGCTTCCTGGACGGTCGAATTGTTCTTGATCTCTTCCGGCGTTCCCTCGACCAGCACGCGGCCTTCCTGCAGCACGGTGACGCGCTCGGCGAGCTCGAACAGCGCATCCATGTCGTGATCGATGATGATCATGGTGCGGCCCTGGCTGATCGACTTCAGGAGCTTCACGGTCTCGACGCGTTCGCGCGGGCTCATGCCGGCCAGCGGTTCGTCGAGCAGCAGCAGGCTCGGCGACGTCGCGAGCGCCAGTCCGATCTCCAGCCGCCGCTTCTCGCCATAGGCGAGCTCGGACACCGGCGTATCGGGCCGCGAGGTCAGATTGACCAGCTCCAGCGTCTGCTGCACGCGCTCGGACAGGCCGGGAATGCTCTCGATGCTGCGGAACAGGTCGAGCCTGAACTTGCCGCGCAGCCCCGACAGCGCCGCGATCACGAGGTTTTCGCGCACGGTCAGGCCGGCGAACAGCTGGTTGACCTGGTAGCTCTTGGTCAGGCCGAGCTGGCAGACGTCGGTGACGTTCATGCCGGTGATGTCGCGGCCCTCGAACACGATGCTGCCCGAGGTCGGATGCACCTCGCAGGTCAGCATCTTGAAGAAGGTCGACTTGCCGGCGCCGTTCGGGCCGATGATGCCGCGCAGCTCACCGTGATTGACCGTGAAATCGATGTTGCTGTTGGCGAGCAGGCCGCCGTAGCGCTTGGTCAGGCCTTTGGCCTGGAGGATCGGACCGGACGGGCTGCCCCCGGGCCGCGGCCGCGCAAGCGCCGGCGCAGCGGCGGCTACCGCGGCGTGCGGCGTGCTTGCCACGGCGACCACCTCCGGCTCGCTCTCGTCCGGCTCGCGGGTGCCGCGCTGCCCGGTCAGCAGGCCATAGAGATCGGCGAGGCCGCCGATGATGCCGCGGCGCAGGAAGCACACCAGCAGCACGAACACGATGCCGAGCACGAGCTTCCAGGCCGCGCCGAGCCCGAGCGCCGCCTGCAGGAAGTCCTGCAGCGACAGCCACACCGCGGCGCCGACCAGCGGCCCGAACAGCGTGCCGCGGCCGCCGATCGCGGTCTGCATCACGAGCTGGCCCGAGGTGTCGAAGGTGAAGGCGTCGGGCGGCATGAAGGCCTGCAGCACGCCGAGCAGCCCGCCGGCGAAGCCGGCATAGGCGGCGGCGATCACGAAGGCGGTCAGCTTGTAGCCGTGGATGTTGTGGCCGACCGCGGTCGCGCGCAGCGGATTGTCCCTGATCGCGCTGAACACGGCGCCGACCGGCGAGCGCACGATGCGCAGCGCGATCACGACGCCGATGAAGTAGCACAGCGCCAGGAACTGGTAGAGCGACCAGCCGGTGGTGAAGTGCAGCGTGGTGAAGCCGAGATTGAAGCTCGGGGTCGGCACGCCCGGCAGCCCGTTCTCGCCGCCGGTGAAGTCCGACAGCGGATTGAATTCGACGAAGAAGAACACCTCGGCGATCGCGACCGTGATCATCGCGAAATAGATGCCGGTGCGGCGCAGCGCGATCAGGCCGATCAGGTAGCCGGCGGCTGCGGCCGCGATCATGCCGATGACGAGCGCGAGCACGACGTTGGGGAAGCCGGCGCGGGTCAGGAGATAGGCGGCAACGAAGCCGCCGGTGCCGTAGAAGGCCGACTGGCCGAACGACAGCAGGCCGGTGAAGCCGAACAGGATGTCGAAGCCGAGGCCGAACAGGCCCCAGACCAGGATCCGGTTCACCGTGTTGGGCGCGAAGCCGAGCCACGGCAGCACGAAGGGCGCGAGGATCAGGCCCGCGGCGGTCAGGAATTCGATCAAGTATGGGCGCTGTTTCAGCATCTAAAAATCCGTCGTCATTCGCGGCCTTGCGTGCCGAGCAGGCCGTGCGGTCGCAACACGAGCACGAGCGTCATCGCCGCGAACAGCATGACGTAGGCGTAACCGGGGTTGAACATCGAGGTGACGCTGATGATCTCGCCGGCGATCAGCCCGCCGAGGATCGCACCGGGAAACGAGCCGACGCCGCCAATCACCACCACCACGAAGGTCTCGACCAGGATGTCGTCGCCGACACCGGGTGTCAGCGACACCACCGGCGCGTTGATGATGCCGGCGAAGCCCGCGGCCATCGCGCCGATGCCGAACACGATCATGAAGACGCGGTAGACGTTGATGCCGAGCGAATCGACCATCACCGAATCCTCGATGCCGGCGCGCACGATCATGCCGAGCCGGGTGCGGTACAGGATCAGGAACAGCCCGCCGAGCGCGACCGCGACGATGCCGACCACGGCGAGGCGGTAGGTCGGATAGAACAGGAAGCCGAGCGAGGTGATGCCTTGCAGCAGCGCCGGCGGCGGCACCACCTGCGACTGGCTGGTGAAGATCAGCCGCACGATCTCGACGAAGCAGATGCCGAGGCCGAACGTCACCAGCAACTGGTCCTCATGCGGGCGATGGTAGAAGTGGCGGATGATGATCCGCTCCATCGCGACCCCGAGCGCCATCACGAACAGCGAGCCCGCGATGACCGCGAGGATGAACGAGCCGGTGTAGGAATAGGTCACGTATCCGGCGTAGCCGCCGATCATGAACATGGCGCCGTGGGCGAGATTGAGCACCCCGAGCGTGCCATAGATGATCGTCAGCCCGGAGCTGATCAGCGCGAGCAGCGCGCCGAGTGCCAGCCCGTTGAAGAGTTGCGAAACGAAATTTGGCCAGTTGATCATGGCGTGCGTTCACTTGGCCCGATTAATAGACATGGCGCTTATTGGACTTGGCGTTCGACACAAAGCGGCGCCGCGGGTCGGGTCGCCCCGCCCACGGCGCCGAGTCTTCCCACGTGAATCAGGTGTAGTCGCCGAGATGGCAGCCGAACGCGTCCGGCTTCTGCATCAGGCCGTCGCCGGGGACGATCTCGACCACCTCGTAATAGTCCTCCTTGTTCTTCATCTCCTTTTCCATCTTGCCGCGGACGATGATGACGGGACGGACGCATTGGTGATCTTCGGGACGATAGTGCACGTCGCCGACCAGCGAGGGGATGGTCTCGCCCTTCTCGTAGGCCTTGATGACATCGGGCGGATAGAAGCTGCCGGCTTCCTCGACCATGCGGGCCCAGTGCGCGAAGCTGACATAGGCATTCTCGGCGCCCCATTCCGGCTTGTAGCCGAACTTCTTCTCGAAGGTCTCGTTGAACATCTTGGCCAGCGGATACTTGTCCTCGATGGTCCACCAGTAATCGGTGGCGGCGTAGACGCCCTGCATCAGGCCACCGGTCTCGCGGGCGATGAACGGCACCTGGTAGGGCACCACGAGTTTCATCTTGTCGAGCACGCCGAACTGCTTGGCCTGCTGCGTCGAAAGCACGGCGTCGTGGCCCCAGTTGACGTTGATCAGCACGTCGGCGCCGGAATTCGCGACGTTGAGCAGGTACGACGAATAGTCCGGCGCGCCGAGCGGCGACACCTGGTTGGTGACGGTGGTCCAGCCCGCCTGCGCGAGGAAGTCCTGCATCGATTTGGTGACGGTGTGGCCGTAGGTGTAGTCGGGCGTCAAATAGGCGGCCTTCTTGCCCTTGCCGAACTGCTTGATCAGCACCGGCGCGATCGCGGCGGCAGCGGTCTGGCCGAAGAAGTTCTGGCGGAAGCCGTAACGCACGCAATCCTTGCCGGTGGTGTCGTTGGATCCGGAGATGCCGCAGACGAAGATCACCTTCTCGCGCTGCGCCAGCTTGTTCAGCGCGACCGCGACCGCGCTCGAGGTGCCGCCGGTGATCATCACCGCCTTGTTCTCCGAGATGAAGCGCTGCTGCGCCTGCACCGCCTCGTTCGGCTTCGCCGCGGAATCCGCCACGCCGAACTTCAGCTCCTTGCCGAGCACACCCTTTGAGGTCTTCGGCGAGATCTTCTTGATCAGATCGTGGCCGCTGTTGATGTGCTCGATCGCGAGCTGGTAGCCCTTCAATTCATCCTCGCCCTGCACCGCATAGGTGCCGGTGCGCGGCACCGAGATGCCGATGAAGGCCGAGGAGCCCGAAGTGCCGGCGGGAAACGTCCCGATCGCCGGCTTGTCCTCGGCGAATGCACGCGTTGCGATCGAGGCCGGCAGCACGGTGCCGCCGATCAGGCCTGCGCCGGCCTGTAGCAGGGTGCGACGCGAGACGTTGAGTGTTCTGCCCGGCCGGAAATCCTTGGTGCTCATCGCTTACTATCCTCCAATTATATTTGATTGTTGGCGCGCATGTTCATTGGTCGCCGGATCGGATCGATCGGCGGCAGGATGCGCCGGCTGCGATGTGGCAGCCCGTCATGGCTACAATTCCCCACCGGCATATTTAGTCAATGTCACCTTTCGTCGAATCACATCGGCCTACGATAGAATTAATATCGGTTCACGATGTATCGAGGGTTTACCGCCCGGGTGCCGGTCCTGTAAGTGAGGGGGCGATGATCCAGGAGCCTTCAAGTCGCACCGCAAATACCGCCGAGCACGCCGCGGCCGGAGACGGCGGCGCCGAGCCGTCGGGCGGGCTGAGCATCCGCGCGGTCAATGTCCTGAAGGAACTTTCGGTCGAGCTGCTCGACGAGGTGCCGCCGAAAATGGGCTGGACGCCGCCGGATGATCTGCTGCGTCTGCTCACTGCGCGCCATCTGGCGACCGCACGAAATTGCGGGCGGCAGACCATGCGCGAGATCATCGATTGGGCCGCCGCGCGCGGGATCGCGATCCCGGCGCCGCACCATACCGGCAAATCGCTGTCGGAGGTCTGGGGCGATCTGGTCGCGCGCGCCTCGGCCGGGCATCTCACCAAGAGCGAGATCACCGAGGCGCTCGAGAAGTCGATCCGCCGCAGGAGCCCGCGGATTCCGGTCGCCTTCCAGATCGTGCTCTTGAAGATATTGAGCTCGAGCTACGATCACTGGCCGCAGCCGTGATCTCCGCCCGGCCGTCAAACCGTTGAAAACATGAGTGCAAAGCTCGCCGGTAGGATGGTCCGCCGGACGCGGGCTTGCTAGCGTCGCGCACGCGTCCGCCGTCCGGCGGAGCGAGCAACGGGACGACGGAATGCCTCCATCAAAGCAGCGACGAACGCCAGTCGGAACCGCGAAGCGCAATGCCGCGGCCGCGACGGTGGATTACCCGGCGCTGGCGCAGTTTCGCTACGAGTTGCGGACGTTTCTCGCGTTCAGCGAGGAGGGGGCGCGGAAAGCCGGATTGACGCCGCAGCAGCATCAGGCGCTGCTCGGGATCAAGGGCTTCGTCGAGCCCGGCCCTCCGACCGTCGGCGATATCGCCCGCTTCCTGCTGATCCGGCACCATTCCGCCGTCGAGCTGATGAATCGCATGGCCAAGCTCGGGCTGATCAGCCGGGTGACCGATCCTGAGGATGCGCGGCGGGTTCAGCTCAAGCTGACGGCAAAGGGCGAGCAGAAGCTTCAGGCCATCTCGAAGAAGAACATCGAGGAGCTCCGCCGCGCCGCGAGCCCGGCGTTGCGCCGCCTGCTGCGGTCTGCGCCGAAGCCCGACGAGGCATGAACGGCTTTTCCGGCGGCGCTTGTTACGCCGCCGCACCCTGTGCTGCGAGCTGCGCGGCCTGGTGCTCGGTGGTCAGCGCATCGGTCAATTCGCCGAGCGCCTCGCCCGCGATCACCTGCGGCAGCTTGTAGAGCGTCAGATTGATGCGGTGGTCGGTGACGCGTCCTTGCGGGAAATTGTAGGTACGGATGCGCTCGGAGCGGTCGCCGGAGCCGACCTTCTCCTTGCGGTCGGCGGAGCGCGCGGCCTCGACGCGCTGACGCTCGGCATCATAGATGCGCGAGCGCAGGATGTTCATCGCCGACGCCCGGTTTTTGTGCTGCGAGCGGCTGTCCTGCATCATGACAACGATGCCGGTCGGAAGATGGGTGATGCGGATTGCCGACTCGGTCTTGTTGACATGCTGACCACCGGCGCCGCCGGCGCGCATGGTCTCGATCCTTAAGTCGGTGTCCTTGATGTCGACGTCGACATCCTCGACCTCGGGCAGCACGGCAACCGTTGCGGCCGAGGTGTGGATGCGGCCCTGCGTCTCGGTGTCGGGCACGCGCTGCACGCGGTGCACGCCGGATTCGAATTTCAGCTTGGCGAAGGCGCCGCGGCCCTGCACCTCGGCGATGATTTCCTTGTAGCCGCCGACGGTGCCCTCGCTTGCCGAGATCACTTCGACCTTCCAGCCCTGCAAGGCCGCGAAGCGCTCGTACATCCGGAACAGGTCGCCGGCGAACAGCGAGGCCTCGTCGCCGCCGGTGCCGGCGCGGATTTCCAGCACCACGTTGCGGTCGTCCATCGCGTCCTTGGGCAGCAGCGCGACGCGGATCTTCTGCTCGAGCTCGCCGATCCGCGCCTGCAAGGTTTCCAGCTCGGCCTCCGCCATGCTGCGCATCTCGGGGTCGGTGCCCGCATCGGCCAGCATCGCCTCGGTGTCGGCCAGCTCCGACCGGGCCGAGCGATAGAGCTTCACCGCATCGATCAGCGGATTGAGCTCGGCGAGCTCGCGCGTGATCGCAACGTAGCGGTCTGACTTGACCTCGCCGAGCAGCTCGGCCTCGAGCGAGGCGTGATGGGCGAGCAGGACGTCGAGTTTGGCTTCGGGTAGCATGGCGGTATCTCGAATTGCTGAAAGCGCGAAAGAGGCGGCGGAAGCGACGGCAGCGTCGCTACAAGGCCAGCCCCTCGGTTTCCGCAAACTTCGTCAGCGCCTCTCGGATCGAGACGCTGCCGACCGGTGCGTCGAGCAGCGGATTGATCATCGCCTCCGCCTTCTTGGCGTCGAGGTCGAGGATCATCGCCTTGACCGGGCCGTGTGCGGTCGCCGACAGCGACAGCGAGCGATAGCCGAGCGCGATCAGCGCCAGCGCGCCGATCGGTTTCGACGCCATCTCACCGCATAGCGAGGCGGCCTTCTTCGCGGTCTTGGCCTTGCGCACGATGTCGCGCAACGCGCGCAGGATCGGCGCCGACAGGATGTCGAAGCGCTCGGAGACCTTGGCGTTGCCGCGGTCGACCGCGAACAGGAACTGGAACAAATCGTTGGAGCCGACCGAGACGAAATCGACCTTCTTCAGGAGCTCGTCGAGCTGGTAGAGCAGCGCCGGCACCTCGACCATGGTGCCGATATCGATCCGCTCGGGCAGCGAATGGCCGTGCTGGCGCAGATAGGTCAGCTCGCGCTCGACGATCGCCTTGGCCTGGTCGAACTCGGCGATGTCGGAGATCATCGGGAACATGATCTTCAGCGCGCGGCCGCCGCCGGCGCGCAGCAGCGCGCGGATCTGGCCGCGCAGCAGGCCGGGGCGGTCGAGGCCGAGCCGGATCGCGCGCCAGCCGAGCGCGGGATTTTCCTCGACCACGGTCTCCATATAAGGCAGCGCCTTGTCGCCGCCGATGTCGAGCGTGCGGAAGGTGACGGGTTTGGCGCCGGCGGCGTCGAGCACGGTGCGGTACAGCGCGAGCTGGTCGCTCGAGCGCGGCAGGTTCGGGCTCACCATGAACTGCAATTCGGTGCGGAACAGGCCGATGCCGGCGCTGCCGGTGTCGTCGATATGCGGCAGGTCGATGGTCAGGCCGGCATTGATCAAAAGCTCGATCGGCTGGCCGTCCTTGGTCACGCAGGCCTTGTCGCGCAGCGCCGAATATTGCGCCTGCCGCCGCGCCCGGAACCGGACGCGCTCGGCGTAGGCGGATTCGATCTCGGTCGAGGGGCGGACATAGATCTCGCCGGAGATGCCGTCGACGATGATGGCGTCGCCGGGATCGGCGATGCCGGGCGCGTTCGGCACCTCGCCGACCGCGGGAATGCCGAGTGCGCGCGCCACGATCGAGACGTGGGAATTGGCGGTGCCTTCCTCCAGCACCAGGCCGCGCAGCCGCTTGCGGTCATAGTCGAGCAGCGCCGCGGGGCCCATCGCGCGGGCGATCAGGATGGCGTTGTCGGGCAGCTGCTCGCGCGACGGCGCATGATCCTGGCCGACCAGTTGCCGCATCAGGCGGTGGCCGAGATCCTCGAGGTCGTGCAGACGATCGCGCAAGTAAGGATCGGTCGAGCGCAGCATCCGCGCGCGGGTATCGGACTGCACGCGTTCGACGGCGGCTTCCGCGGTCAGGCCGGTGGCGACCGCCTCGTGCAGCTTGTGCGACCAGCCCTGGTCGTTGGCGAACATGCGGTAGGCTTCCAGCACCTCGCGGTGCTCGCCGCCGTCGGCGACATCGCCGCGCTCCAGCATGCGGTCGAGATCGGCGCGCAGGTTCGCCAGCGCCGTGTCCAGCCGCTTGATCTCCTTCGGCAGGTCCTCGGCGATGTAATTGGTGATGACGACGCGCGGCTCGTGCAGCACGACATGGCCGAGCGCGATACCGTCGGAGAGCACCGCGCCGGTCTTGTGCAGCGAGTGCCGCGCGGCGGGCTCGGCGCCGGGCTGCGCCAGCGCGGCCAACTCGCCGGAGGCGATCATCTCCGCCAGCACCATGGCGGTGGTCTGCAGCGCCTCGACCTCTTCCTCGACATAGGTGCGCTTGGCGCGGTTCTGCACCACAAGCACGCCGAGCGTGTTACCGGCGCGCAGGATCGGCACGCCGAGGAACGAGTGGTAGGCCTCTTCGCCGGTCTCCGGGCGGTAGGCGAAGGCCGGATGGCTTTGCGCGTCGGACAGATTGAGCGGCGTCGCCTCGCTGGCGACGAGGCCGACCAGGCCCTCATGCGCGCTCAGCACGGTGCGGTGCACGGCGTCGCGGTTCAGACCTTCGGTGGCGTAGAGCTCGAGCGTGTTGTCAACGCGCAGCACATAGGTCGAGCAGACCTCGGCCACCATGTTGGCCGCGATCAGCACCACGATCTTGTCGAGGCGCTCCTGGGCGGAGACTTGCTCCGCCATGGTTTCGCGGAGCCGTCTCAACAGGATGCGTGGGCCTCCCGACGCGCTCCGCATGTGCTTTAGTCCCTCCCCACGAGGCCGGCGCACCGGTGCGGCCGGCCGCTGGCGCAAATCTCGTCAAAAACAACAATTTTAGTCATTCGGTGTCGCCGCTCGCGCCAGTTCCCGCCGATTCGGGATCACTAAACTGTGCCACAGTTTGCGACAGCCTACCTGACTGGCCGTATAGCCAATCGAGGCTCGCTTTGCCAAGCAAAACGCCTGCCAGTAGCAAATAACGTCTGCGTCAGCCCAATGCTGCGCCCGCTAAGAGAAATTCTAACTCCGGGGCGGGGGTGGGGAGCCGCCTTCCCTTCTCCCCTTGTGGGAGAAGGTGGCTCGCATCGACAGATGCGAGACGGATGAGAGGTCTCTATCCGCGGAGGCAGACCCCTCACCCCGCTTCGCTGCGCGAAGCGACCCTCTCCCACAAGGGGAGAGGGTTCCATGGGTTACGCCTGGTCCAGGCCGTACAGCGTGTGCAGCGTGCGCACCGCGAGTTCGGTGTAGGCGGCGTCGATCAGGACCGAGAACTTGATCTCGGAGGTGGTGATGGCGCGGATGTTGATGTTGCGCTCGGACAGCGCCTTGAACGCCTTCGCTGCGACGCCGGCATGGCTGCGCATGCCGCTGCCGATCACCGAGACCTTGGCGACGTCGGTTGCGGTGTCGAGCCGGGCGTACCCGATCTTGGCCTTGGCCGAGGTGATCGTATCCTTGGCGCGGTTGTAGTCGGTGGCCGGCACGGTGAAGGTGAGGTCGGTGGTCTTGCCGTCCTCCGACACGTTCTGCACGATCATGTCGACGTTGATGTTGGCATCCGCGAGCGGCCCGAAGATCGCCGCGGCGACGCCGGGCTTGTCCTCGATCTGGCGCACGGAAATCTGGGCTTCGTCCTTGGAGAAGGCGATGCCGGTGACGACGTGCATTTCCATGATTTCCTCCTCGCTGCAGATCAGCGTGCCCGGCGGCTGGTTGGCGTGCGGGTCGATATCCTCAGGCTTGTCGAAGCTGGAGCGCACGAAGATCGGCATGTTGTGCACCATGCCGAGTTCCACCGAGCGAACCTGCAGCACCTTGGCGCCCTGCGAGGCCAGCTCCAGCATGTCCTCGAATGCGATCTTGTCGAGCCGGCGCGCCTTCGGCACCACGCGGGGATCGGTGGTGTAGACGCCGTCGACATCGGTGTAGATGTCGCAGCGGTCGGCCTTCAGCGCCGCCGCGATCGCCACCGCCGAGGTGTCCGAGCCGCCGCGGCCGAGCGTGGTGATGCGGCCGGTGTCGGGATTGATGCCCTGGAAGCCGGCGATGACAGCGACTTCCTTGCGCTCCTTGAAGCGGGTGACGATCTCGGTGCCGTCGATGTCGAGGATGCGCGCCGAGGCATGCGCGTCCGAGGTCTTGATCGGGATCTGCCAGCCCTGCCAGGAGCGCGCCTGGATGCCGAGGCCCTGCAGCACGATCGACAGCAGGCCCGAGGTGACCTGTTCGCCGGAGGCGACGATGGCGTCATACTCGCGCGCGTCGTGCATCGGCGAGGCCTCGGTGCACCAGGCCACCAGCTCGTTGGTCTTGCCGGACATCGCGGAGACGACGACGGCGACCTCGTGGCCCGCGTCGACCTCGCGCTTCACATGCTGCGCGACGTTGCGGATGCGATCGATATTGGCGACGGACGTACCGCCGAATTTCATCACGAGGCGGCCCATGACGACGCGTCTATTCCTTTAAGAGGATAAGTAGGTTAACCCACGCCGAAAACCGCAAGCGCGGGGACCGAAAGGCGCGTATACATAGCGCCGCGCCCGGGGGCAAGCCGGTGGTAGGGCTCATTTGGGGTCCTTCGGGGGTGTTTTACCGGTTGCGGGCGGGCTGTGGCGCAAGTGTGACGCACAGGGGCGACTCGGGGTAACGCGAAGGCGGATTGGATGGGACGCTATATCGACGAAATCCTGCAGCCTGGCGAGAAGGTGCTGTACTCCACCAACGCGCACTGGATGTACTATCTGCCGGCGATCGGGGCCTGGATCGTGGTGCTGGCGCTCTTGATCCTGTCGCGGATGACGACGGTCGACGGGCTCGTGCTGGCCTGCCTGGCGGCCGCCGCCGTGGTCGCGGTCGCGGCGCTGTACTGGACCGGCGCGGCCTGGTTCCATCGCTGGACCACGGAAACCGACGTCACCAACTTCCGCGTGGTGCACAAGAGCGGCTTCATCAAGCGGCGCACCTTCGAGATGAGCCTCGACAAGGTCGAGAGCGTCGACGTCAACCAGAGCATCATGGGGCGCCTGCTCAATTATGGCGACGTCACCATCCGCGGCGTCGGCGAGGGCATTGAGATCATCAAGACCATCGCCTCGCCGCTGTCGTTCCGCAATTCGATCACCGCGCGATAGGGGCGCGCGCAATCATGGCCACGCAAACAACTCTTTCCGGTTCTTCCGCCAGTTCCTCCGCCAATGCTTCCGCCAGCTCGGTCGATCCGGCCGAGGTCGCGAAGTTCTCAAAGCTGTCGGATGAATGGTGGGATCCGCGCGGCAAGATGGCGCCGCTGCACAAGATCAATCCGCTGCGCCTGACCTATATTCGCGACGCCGCCTGCCGCAAGTTCGAGCGCAACGCCAAGAGCCTGAACTGCCTGTCCGGCCTGCGCCTGCTCGATATCGGCTGCGGCGCCGGGCTGTTGTGCGAGCCGTTCACGCGGTTAGGGGCCCAGGTGATCGGGATCGATCCGTCCGCGACCAACATCGCGGCGGCAAAGCTGCACGCCGACAAGGGCCATCTGTCGATCGACTACCGCTGCACCACGGTGGAGGACATGGACGCGCGCGAGCGCTTCGACATCGTGCTGGCGATGGAGGTGGTCGAGCACGTCAACGACGTCGGCGCCTTCATCAAGCGCTGCGCCGCCATGCTCAAGCCCGGCGGGCTGATGGTGGTCTCGACGCTGAACCGCAACTGGAAGAGCTTTGCGCTCGCGATCGTCGGCGCCGAATACGTGCTGCGCTGGCTGCCGCGCGGCACCCATGAGTGGAGCAAGTTCGTCACCCCCGCCGAGCTCGAGCGCTATCTCGGCGACGTCAACCTCACCGTCACCGAGCAGGCCGGCGTGGTCTACAACCCGCTCGCCGACAAATGGACAGTCTCGACCGACATGGACGTGAATTACATGGTGGTGGCGGAAGAGATGTAGGGCACCGTACCCACACATTCGGTGTCGTCCCTGCGAAAGCAGGGACCCATAACCACCGGCCCCAATAATAGGGCGAGGTCCGCGTTCCGAGCACGTACTGCATCTACATTCTCGACCTCGGCGATCTGCTTGTCTGACCGGTGTGCCCCAATCAGCTCCTTGTGGTTATGGGCCCCTGCTTTCGCAGGGGCGACGCGGAGCTTGTGGCGCGAGTGGTGGAGATGTGAGACGCTGTGTCCTCCCGAGAGGTGTCGTCCCTGCGAAAGCAGGGACCCATAACCACCGGCCCGAATAATCGGGCGAGGTCTGCGTTCCCTGCATGTACTACGTCTACATCCTCGCCAGCCGACGCCATGGCACGCTTTATATCGGCGTGACGAATTCCGTTCAGACAAGGCTAGAGCAGCATCGCAACGGCAAAGGCTCGTCGTTCGTCAAAACCTACGCCGTCTACCGCCTTGTCCATGTCGAATCATATCAACGCGCCGAGGAGGCCATCACACGTGAGAAGCAGCTCAAGAAATGGAAGCGAGACTGGAAGATCGAGCTGATCGAGCGTGATAACCCGGAGTGGCGGGACCTCAGCGACCTGCTTGTCTGACTGGCGTGCCACAAACGACACCCTGTGGTTATGGGTCCCTGCTTTCGCAGGGACGACACCGAGTTTGGGGCGCTCGCGCAATCCAGTCATGCGCTGGCTCAGTTGACCATGTCAGCCGCAATCGTCACGCTGCGCGCATATACCCGCCCGTATACTTTCCTCATCCCGCATGCTCACGCTCTCCTCGCTCTGGATCCCCTTCACAATCGTCGCTGCGTTCGGGCAGGTGGCGCGCAATGCGATGCAGCGGCAGCTGACGGGGCCGCTCGGGACCTGGGGCGCGACCAATATCCGCTTCCTGTTCGGCCTGCCGTTCTCGGTGGTGTTCTTCGTGCTCGCGATCATCGCGACCGGCGATGGCGTGCCGTGGCCGATGGCGTCGTTCTGGCCGTGGCTGTTGTCCGGCGCGCTCAGCCAGATCGTCGGCACCGGCTTCATGCTGCTGGCGATGAACGATCGCTCCTTCGTGGTGACCACGGCCTACATGAAGACCGAGGCGATCCAGACCGCGATCTTCGGCTTCATCTTCCTCGGCGATCACCTCACGACATCAAAGGTGATCGCGATCGTGATCGCGACCGTCGGCGTCGTCATCACCGCGCTGCGGCCGGGCGGCTCGAGGAGTTTTGCGGATCTGCGCCCGACGGTGCTCGGTCTCGGCGCCGCCGCGGTGTTTGCGATCTCGGCGGTGAGCTTTCGCGGCGCGATCATCGCGGTGCCATCAGTCTCGTTTGTCACGGCGGCCTCCTACACGCTGATGTGGAGCCTGTTCGTGCAGACGCTGATCCTGTCGGTCTATCTGTTGCTGCGCGCGCCCGACGTGCTGAAGTCGATCCTCAAGCTGTGGCGGCCCTCGATGTTCGCGGGCTTCATGGGCGCGTTCTCCTCGCAATTCTGGTTCCTGGCGTTCGCGCTCACCGCAGCGGCCAATGTGCGCACGCTGGCGTTGATCGAGGTGCTGTTCGCGCAGGGTGTGGCGTATTTTTCGCTCAAGCAGCCGTTCTCGCTGCGCGAGGTGTTCGGCATCGTCCTGATCGTGATCGGCGTCGCGCTCCTGATCGCCGCGTAATTAACCCTTCACCGCGATCAGCACCGCGCCGGCCGAGATCAGTGCGATCCCGATCCAGCCATAGGCCGTGGGACGCTCGCCGAGGAAGACGGCGCCGAACAGCGCCACCAGCACCACGCTGAGCTTGTCGATCGGCGCGACCAGTGTGGCGGGCCCGAGCTTGAGCGCGCGGAAATAGCAGATCCACGACGCGCCGGTGCCGAGCCCGGACAGCAGCAGGAACAGCCAGCTCCTCACCGAGATCGGGCCGGGCTGGGTGAATTGTCCGGTTGCGAACAGGATCGCCGACAGCGTGATCAGCACGATCACGGTGCGGATCAGGGTGGCGAGATCGGAGTTGATGCCCTCGACGCCGACCTTGGCGAAGATCGCGGTCAATGCCGCGAACACGGCGGAGAGAAACGCCCAGGCCTGCCAGGAGGAAAACGTCTCGGGGGTCATCTGGGACGCTCGGCCGGTTTGGCCCCACCCGTCATTGCGAGCGAAGCGAAGCAATCCATAGCGCAGCAAGTCCGAAGCTGGATTGCTTCGTCGCTTCGCTCCTCGCAATGACGAGGGGGAGGCGGTTCGCCCTAATTCCGATCTTCCGGCAGGGTCGGCAGCGGCGAGACCTCGACGCCCTCGTCGATCAGCGCGCGCGCCTCTTCGGGCGAGGCCTCGCCATAGATCGGCCGGTGCTCGATATCGCCGTAATGCATCTTGCGCGCCTCGTTGGGGAAGCGCTCGCCGACATTGTCGGCGTTCTTGACGATGTGGTCGCGCAGCTCCTTCAGCTTGCTGCGCAGTTCGCGCTCCTGCGCCATCATCAGCGAGGTCGATTCATTGGCAGTCGGCTCGACAGGGGCCGCCGGCGCCGGCTGCTGAGCCGGTTCGCGGCCCTTCTTGCCGATGACCCGCGGCGCCATGATCGCCCGCTCGACCTTGTCTGAGCCGCACGCCGGGCAATCGATCAGGTGACGTCGCTCCTGCGTTTCATAGGCCGCGGAGCTCTGGAACCAGCTCTCGAACTGATGGCCGCGCTCGCAGCGCAGCGTGTAGCGGATCATGCCGAACCCCGGACGAGGTGCAGATGCTCCGGGCCGGCCTTGGGGTCGGCAATGCCGAAACGCCTGCCATGCTGTAGCGAGGGAATGGTCTTGCGCGCGGTCTCGACCTTGGCGGGATCGATCTCGGCCAGGACCACGCCCGGCTCGACGCCGCCCTCGGCGAGGATCTCGCCCCAGGGGTCGATGATCAGCGAATGCCCGAAGGTCTCGCGCTTGTTCTCATGCAGGCCGGCTTGCGCGGCGGCGAACACGAAGCAGCCGGTCTCGATGGCGCGGGCGCGCAGCAGCGTGTGCCAATGCGCTTCGCCGGTCTTGCGGGTGAAGGCGGACGGCACGGTGAGGAACGATGCGCCGGCCTCGGCAAGCGCACGATAGAGCGCCGGGAAGCGCACGTCGTAGCAGATCGTCAGCCCGATCCGGCCCCAGGGCAGGTCGGAGATCACGGCGGTCTCGCCCGGCTGGTAGTTGGCGGATTCGCGGTAGCTCTCGCCGCCCGGCAGGTCGATATCGAACATGTGGATCTTGTCGTAGCTCGCGAGCAAATTGCCCTCGGGCCCGATCAGGAACGAACGGTTGACCGCCTTTTCCGGCGAGTAGCGCAGCGCCAGCGAGCCGATATGCAGATGGATCTTCAGTTCGGCGGCGAGCGCGCGGTAGGCCTTGAGCGACTTGTCGTCCTCTTCGCTCGCCAGATGCTCGAACAGCGCCTTGCGGTTCAGCTGCATCATGTTGCTGACCTCGGGCGTCAGCACGTACTTGGCGCCCTGCGCCGCCGCCTCGCGGATCAGCCGCGTGCCCTGCTCGAGGCTCGGCTCGGGCAACAGACCGGTGCGCATCTGCACCATGGCGGCGGTGAAAATGTTGTCCGTCATCAGGCGCCGCCTCCGTTGCTGAGCAGGCCGTCGAGCTTGCCCTCGCGATCGAGCGCGTAGAGCTCGTCACAGCCGCCGACATGGGTCTTGCCGATGAAGATCTGCGGGAAGGTCGAGCCCGCGCCGGCGCGGTCGTACATCTCGTCGCGATAGGCCGGGTCGCTGGCGACGCTCAATTCGGTGAACGCGGCGTTCTTGCGCGTCAACAGCGATTTGGCCGCGGTGCAATAACCGCAGCCCGGGCGGGTGTAGATTTCAATGGCAGCGGTCATGGTGCACTCGGTTGAACCAGAATGTCAGATTATATGGGAGCACGGTGGGTATCGACAACCCGGGCAAACACCAGCACGTCGACCTGCGCCGCTTTGGCGCGCAGCAGTGCCCGCGCGCAGGCATCCACTGTCGCGCCCGAGGTCAGGACGTCGTCGATGAGGACCACATGGCGGCCCTGGACGTCAGCCTTGCGTTCACCGGCGACCCCGAATGCGCCCTGCACATTGCTGGCGCGGTCCTTGCGCGACAGCCCGATCTGCTGCTCGGTGGCGCGGGTGCGCCGCAGCGCCTCGGAGACCATTTTGACGCCGCTCTGGCGCGCGATCACCTTGGCGAGCGCGCCGGACTGGTTGTAGCGCCGGCTCCAGCCGCGCCGCCAATGCAGGGGAACCGGCACCAGCATGTCGGCGTCCCGTAGCAATTCCTTCCCCGCCCGCGCCATCCAGCGGCCCATTGTCGGCGCCAGATCGGTGCGATCCTGGTATTTTAATGCGTGCACCAGCGTGCGTGCGACGTCGTCATAGCGCACCGCGGCTCGGGCGCGTTGATAGGCCGGCGGATTGGCGATCGCCTCCATCGACAGCAATTCGGGCCCGGGATCGTAGACAAAGGGAATGCCGAGCCGCGGGCAGAATGGCGGCGCGATGAACGACAATTTGGCCCAGCAGGCGGCGCAGACGCCCTCGCCATGAACCGGCTCGCGGCACGACACGCACAGCGTCGGCAGCGCGATGTCGAGCATGAGCCGCGCGGTGCGCAGCCAAGCCCCGCCGACCGCGCCGAGGGCGCGCTGCAGGTGACCGGAAATGGAGCGTGTCGGTGAGGCCTCGGCGTCCATGGCTGATGAGGCTAGCGTTTGGGCAACGCGGGCTCAAGGCGCATTGCCTGCGGCGGCGGTCCGGCGTAACCAGCGCGGATGGCAACGACCCCGGCCTCAGCTCCCATTCTGTTCGATCGCGCCTTGCTCGGCGCGCGGCTGGCGCGTGCGCAGGCCGCGGGGGCGGCGACGTTCCTGCTCGAACGCGCCACCGAGGACATGGCGGACCGGTTGCAGGCGGTGTCGCGGAGCTTTTCGGCGGCCGCCGATGTCTGGACGCCGGGTGACGGGCTTGCGGACGCGCTGCGCGGGCGTGTCGCCGCGGTCGATCTGCTTGGCTTCAGCGAGGTCGAATCGCTCGGCCTGTCGCCCGAGTCGCTCGATCTCGTGGTCTCGGCGCTGGCCTTCCAGTTCGTCAATGATTTGCCGGGTGTGCTGGCGCAAATCGGCCGCGCGCTGAAGCCGGACGGGCTGTTGCTCGCTGCGATGCTCGGCGGCGACACGCTGACCGAGCTGCGGCAAAGCTTTGCCGCGGCGGAAGCGGAGTGCGAGGGCGGGGTGTCGCCGCGCGTCGCGCCGTTCGCCGACCTCCGCGACATCGGCGCGCTGTTGCAGCGGGCAGGATTCGCGCTGCCGGTGACCGACGTCGACCGCGTCGTGGTGCGCTATTCAAACGCGTTCGCGCTGATGGCTGACCTCAGGCGCATGGGCGCCACCAATGTGCTGCGCGAGCGCCGTCACGCCCCGACCCGCCGCGCCACCATGCTGCGCATGGCGCAAATCTACGGCGAACGCTTCGCCGATCCCGACGGCCGCATCCGCGCCACCTTCGACATCGTCTGGCTGTCCGGCTGGGCGCCGCATGAAAGCCAGCCGAAGCCGCTGCGGCCGGGGTCCGCGAAGGCGAGCTTGGCAGCTGCGGTGAAGGGTCTGAAGCGTTGAGCTGTTAGGGGCGCAGGATGCCAGGGCTCCCTCTCCCCTTGCGGGAGAGGGTTGGGGAGAGGGGTGGCCCCGGGCGAGATACGAGCGTGATCATCGCTTTCGCAACTCTCCGCCCGTCTTCAAGATGCATGCTGAGAGAGCGCGCCGTGTGGCACCCCTCTCCCCAGCCCTCCCCCGCAAGGGGGGAGGGAGCCCGTCCACCGTGTGTCCCTTACGGTTGATCGCAGTTGCCGATCCGATCCAACCTCTCTCACAAGGTGGGCGACGGTTGCCTGCACGATTTCGGAATAATGGAAATATGCCCGCGAGTTGCCCGACGTGTCAAGGAGCAATCGTCGAGCGCCGGCCGCCGCCGGCTCCTTTGCATGGGGTTGTTTTCGATATTTTGGCAACGTGCCTCCCCCGGGTGGGTGAGGCGAAGAAGGTCACAGCAATAGATCCATCAGATGCGGCAGCAGCGGGATGTCCGCGGGCGGCATCGGGTAGTCGCGCAGTTTGTTGGCCCGCACCCAGGCGAGGTTCTGGCCCTCGCGTGCCACCGCCATGCCCTCCCAGCGCCGGCAGATGTAGAGCGGCATCAAGAGATGGAAAGTCTCGTAGGCGTGGCTCGCGAAGGTCAGCGGCGCCAGGCACGGCTCGCTCACGGTGATGCCGATCTCCTCATGCAGCTCGCGGATCAGCGTCTGCTCCGGCCGCTCGCCGGGCTCGATCTTGCCGCCGGGGAATTCCCACAACCCCGCCAGCGCCTTGCCTTCGGGACGCTGCGCCAGCAGCACGCGCTTGTCGGCGTCGACCAGCGCGCAGGCGACGACGAGAGTCAGCTTGATGTCAGCCATGCGGCAACGGATGTCCCTTATAGTCTGCAAGCTTTCATTAACCAGCTCCGCGCCGCCAGCCAAACGATTTGTATCTGCGGGTCTTTTCTGCGCGCGCGATAATTCGGCCTTAATTCGCCAACGGCAGAGTGAGGCGTCTCATTTATCGACCCATCATCTTCTTTGCCGATATAACCCATGCACACCTTGATCCGGACCATCCGCCGTTTCCGCCGCGATCGCTCCGGCAACATCGCCATGATCTTTGGCCTCGCTCTGCTGCCGCTCATGGTCGCCGTCGGATGCGCGGTCGACTATTCCCGCGCCAACCAGATCCGCAGCAAGCTGATTTCCGCCGCCGACGCGGCGAGCGTCGGATCGGTCTCCAAGGCGTCGCCCGGCTTCATCGCCGCCGGCGCGATGACCTCGGACGGCGAGATCTCGGCGGGCGAAGCCGATGCGAAGACGATCTTCAACGGCAACATCTTCAACCAGAACGGCTTCACGCTGAAGAGCGTGACGCCCACCATGACCAAGAGCGGCGGCACGATCACCTCGACGGTGCAGTTCACCGCCGAAGTCCCGACCATGTTCATGGGCGTGATCGGGCAAAGCAAGATGACCGTGTCGGGCACGTCGACCTCGACCGCGAACATGCCGCTCTATGTCGATTTCTATCTGTTGCTCGACAATTCGCCGTCGATGGGCGTCGGCGCCACGCCGACTGACGTCGCCGCCCTGGTCGCGGCCACCACCGGCAACAGCTTCAAGCCGAACGATCAATGCGCCTTCGCCTGCCACGACTACAACGACCCCAACAACTACTACAATCTGGCGAAGACGCTCGGCGTCACGACGCGGATCGACGTGCTGCGCAGCGCGACCCAGCAGCTGATGGACACCGCGGCGGCGACGCAGACCTATTCCAACCAGTTCCGGATGGCGATCTATGACTTCGGCGCGTCGTCGAAGACCTATGGCCTGCGCAGCCTGTTCACCCTGTCGTCGAGCCTGTCGAGCGCAAAGTCGGCGGCCGGCAACATCGACCTGATGGGTGTTTACGGCAATAACGATGCCTACACCGCGGACAAGGACAGCCAGTTCACCGCGATCTTTCCGCAGATCAGCAATGCGATCGCAAACCCCGGCGCCGGCACCTCGTCGGCGCCGCTCAAATATCTGTTCTTCGTCTCCGACGGGGTCGCCGACGAGCCGAATTCAAGTTGCCTGAAGCCGATCACCGGCAGCAATCGCTGCCAGTCGCCGATCAATCCGGCTCTCTGCACCGCAATCAAGAACCGCGGCATCAAGATCGCGGTGCTCTACACTACCTACCTGCAGCTGCCGACCAACAACTGGTACATGACCTGGATCGATCCGTTCAACCAGGGCCCGTTCGGCCCGTCGCCGAACAGCCAGGTCGCGCAGAACATGCAGGCCTGCGCGTCGCCGGGCTTCTATTTCGAGGTCAGCCCGACCCAGGGCATCGCGGACGCGATGAACGCGCTGTTCAAAAAGGCGATCGCCGACGCGCGGATCTCGAGCTGAGGCTTTCTCACCGTCACCCTGAGGAGGCCGCGCAGCGGCCGTCTCGAAGGGTCGACGGCCGGGCTCTCTCCGGTCGGCGCCGGCGGGGCCGTGCACCCTTCGAGGCTCGCTTTGCTCGCACCTCAGGATGACGGGACTGATTCCGTCATTGCGAGCCACCCGGTCGGCGCGAAGCGCCGCCGGATGACAGGCTCCGCGAAGCAATCTGTCCGCACGCTCGGAAGGATGGATTGCTTCGTCGCTTCGCTCCTCGCAATGACGGAGGTTGTGGCGATGGGTAGCGCTTACGACCTGTAATCGCCGTTGATCGCGACGTATTCCTTGGTGAGGTCGCAGGTCAGCACGCGGTCTTTGGCCTTGCCGAGGCCGAGCGCGACCTTGATCTGGATCTTCGGCGCCTTCATCGCCTCCGACACTTCCTTCTCATTGTAGGACGGATCGCGCGCGCCGCTCTTGGCGACGCGGATGCCGTTGAAGGAGATCGAGAGCTTGTCGCGGTTGGCGGGCTCGCCGGCCTTGCCGACTGCCATCACCACGCGGCCCCAATTGGCGTCCTCGCCGGCGATCGCGGTCTTCACCAGCGGTGAATTGGCGATCGACATCGCGATCTTGCGCGCCGACGGCTTGGTGGTGGCGCCCTCGACCACGACCTCGACCAGCTTGCGCGCGCCTTCGCCGTCGCGCGCCACCTGCTCGGAGAGGTCGGCGAGGATCTGCTGGAACGCCTTGCTGAAGGCCTTCAGGCGCGGATCGCTGGCGCGCGAGATCTTCGGGGCGCCGTTGGCGGCCGCAGCACCGGTTGCGAAGGCGAGCAGCGTGTCCGAGGTCGAGGTGTCGCCGTCGATGGTCAGCGCGTTGAAGGTGTCCTCGACGCCGGCCTTGAGCAGCGATTGCAGCACGCCAGCCGACAGCGGCGCGTCGGTGAAGATGAAGGACAGCATGGTCGCCATGTCGGGCATGATCATGCCGGCGCCCTTGGCCATGCCGTTGATCGTCACCTTGGCCTTGCCGAGCTTCACGGTCGCGGTTGCGACCTTCGGGAAGGTGTCGGTGGTCATGATTGCCCGGGCCGCGTTCATCCAGAGGTCGGGGGTCGCGGTCTCCGCGAGCTGCGCCAGCACGCCGTCGAACTTGGTGGCGTCGAGCGGCTCGCCGATCACGCCGGTGGAGGCGAGAAACACATCCGATGTCGAGCAGCCGACCGCCTTCGCCGCGATCTGCGCGGTCAGCGCGGTGGAGGCCTTGCCGGTCTTGCCGGTGAAAGCGTTGGCGTTGCCGGAATTGACCACCAGCGCGCGCGCAGCGCCGCCCTTCAGCTTGGCGCGGCACCATTCGACCGGCGCCGACGGGCATTTCGACTTGGTGAAGACGCCGGCCACCGTAGTGCCCTTGTCGAGCAGCGCGAGCAGCACGTCGGTGCGCCCCTTGTAGCGGATGCCGGCGGCGGCGGTCGCAAGCCGCACCCCCGCGATCACGGGCATCTCGGGAACGTCAGGCGGGGCGAGGGGGGAGACGGCGGTGGACATCGGCAAGCTTCCGGCTACGGGGAGGGAAGCGCTGCATATCATCTCACCGGCTGAAGCGGGAGAGGGCTGTGACGTGAACGCCGGTTGTCATGAATCGTTCAAAGAGCAACGAGCCGTAGCCCGGTGCAGCGAAGCGCAATCCGGGACAGTCCATCCGCGGTTAGAGCGGCCTCGGATTTCGCTGCGCTCCATCCGAGCTACGCATTCCTACTTCTCCTTCCCCCTGAAAGCGGGAAGGTCGGGATGGGGGTCAGCCGCGGACGACGACGCTAGTGGAGAGAGCAGATCCCCACCCGCTTTGCTCTGGCGAGCAAAGCGACCTCCCCTTTTCAAGGGGAGGTTAAGACGTCGCCAAACGCAAATGGCCGGGACGAACCCGGCCATCGCAACTTCGATCAGTTCAGCTTCGCGAAGCTTACTTCTTCGCCGGCGCCATCTTGTTGTCGGCGGGCTTCGGTGCGTCCTTGGCGGCATCCGCCGGCGCGGTGGCGTCCTTGGCGGTCTCGGCCGGCTTGTCCATGCGCTCGACCTTGGCGGCTTCGCGCAGCTTGGCGACATAGTCGGCCTGGGCCTTGCGGGTTACATAGGTCTCGATCTGGGCCTTCACCTGCTCGAAGTCGGGCGCCTTGCGGTTGCGCTTTTCCTCGACCTTGATGATGTGCCAGCCGAACTGCGACTTGACCGGATCGGAGATCTTGCCCGGCTCGAGCGAGAAGGCGACCGCGGAGAATTCCGGCACCATCTGCTCCTTGGTGAAGAAACCGAGGTCGCCGCCGTCGGAGGCGCCGGGGTCCTTGGACTTCTTCTTGGCGAGCTCGGCGAAGTCAGCGCCCTTGTCGAGCTCGGCCTTGATCGCCTTGGCCTCGTCCTCGGTCTCGACCAGGATGTGGCGGGCGCGCACCTCTTGCTCGCCGGTGATCTGCTTGGAGGCCTCGTCGTAGACCTTCTTCATGGCGTCGTCGGTGGTCGCGGCCTTGCCCTCGCTGGCAAGCAGGCTGTCCATCAACAGGCGGTTGCGGGTGAAGGCGAGCCGCTTCTTGAAGTCGTCATTGTTCTCGATCTTCTTGTCCTCGGCGGCCTTGGACACGATCTTCATGTCGATCAGGAAGGACAGCACGTTGTCCTTGCGGGTCGAGGGGTCCATCTGCTGCAGGCTGGGACCGAGTTCCTCCTCGGCGAGCGCCACGTCGCTGGCATGGATCTCGGAACCGTTGACCTTCGCCAGCACCGGATCGGACTCCGCGGCGCGGACCGGAAGGCCGGCAGCCAGCACTGCGACAAGACAGCCCGTGGCGGCCAGGGTGGCGAGGCCGAGGCGCAGGCCGGTCTTGGATTCCGGAGGCGAGGTGGTCATGCAAAATCCTTGTCTCAAAGGGGGGAAGCTCGAGCGGGGCGGACACTCGCCCAATCGTGTTACATTGGCAACGCGAAAGTCGTGTCAAAATGATGAATTCCTTGACATCTTGCCAGCGTTGACAACCCCCCGACCGGGCCATATCTCTGGCCAACCGTTTCGGCGGTGAGAGCGCTTATTTTGCTGCGTTTTTCGCCGTTGAACCCAGGATGGCCTGTTTCCCACTCAATTGGCGAGGGAGCCCCGGGGCGGGGCTCGAACCGTAGCGCGTCACGGTGAGTTGATAGGCGATCCGGCGGACCATCTCAGGCTGTATTCAAGACCGTACCAAGACTGAACGAAGACCAAGACGAACTCGAGACCGAAGAACAGGAATTTCGCATGATCGGCGCGCTCGCCCGCAAGTTTTTCGGCTCCGCCAACGACCGTCGGGTCAAGGGGTATCAGTCCCGCGTCAGTGCCATCAACGCCCTGGAGCCCGAACTCGTCAAACTGACGGACGACGAGCTCAAGGCCCGCACCGCCGAATTCAAGCAGCAGCTCGCCCAAGGCAAGACGCTGGACGACATCCTGGTGCCGGCCTTCGCCACGGTGCGCGAGGCGGCCAAGCGGACGCTCGGCCAGCGCCATTTCGACGTCCAGCTGATCGGCGGCATGGTGCTGCATGAGGGCGACATCGCCGAGATGAAGACCGGCGAAGGCAAGACGCTGGTGGCGACGCTCGCGGTGTACCTCAATGCGCTCGCCGGCAAGGGCGTCCACGTCGTCACCGTCAACGACTACCTCGCCCGCCGCGACTCCGGCTGGATGGGCCAGATCTATGCGTTCCTCGGGCTGACCACCGGCGTGATCGTGCACGGGCTCGACGATGCCGAGCGCAAGGCCGCCTATGCCTGCGACATCACCTACGGCACCAACAACGAATACGGCTTCGACTATCTGCGCGACAACATGAAGTACCGCCTGGAGGACATGGTCCAGCGCGAGCATTTCTATGCGATCGTCGACGAAGTCGACTCGATCCTGATCGACGAGGCGCGCACGCCGCTGATCATCTCCGGCCCGCTCGACGACCGGTCGGATTTCTACAACACCATCGACACCTTCATGCCGCAGCTGGCCAAGACCGCCGACTTCGAGGTCGACGAGAAGCAGCGCACGGTGACGCTGACCGAAGGCGGCATGGAGAAGCTCGAGAATCTGCTGCGCGACGCCGGCCAGCTCAAGGGCGATTCGCTGTACGACGTCGAGAACGTCTCCGTCGTGCATCACGTCAACCAGGCGCTGCGCGCGCACACCCTGTTCACCCGCGACAAGGACTACATCGTCCGCGACGACGAGGTCGTCATCATCGACGAGTTCACCGGCCGCATGATGCAGGGCCGGCGCTATTCGGAAGGCCTGCACCAGGCGCTGGAAGCCAAGGAGCACGTCACGGTCCAGCCCGAGAACCAGACGCTGGCCTCGATCACCTTCCAGAATTACTTCCGGATGTATGCCAAGCTGTCCGGCATGACCGGCACGGCGCTGACCGAAGCCGACGAACTGTTCGACATCTACAAGCTCGAGGTTGTGGAGATCCCGACCAACCTGCCGGTGGCGCGTCTCGACGAGGACGACGAGGTCTACCGCACGCAGAATGAAAAATACGCCGCAATCCTTGCCGAGATCGAGCGCGCCAACAAGCGGCTGCAGCCGGTGCTGGTCGGCACGGCGTCGATCGAGAAGTCGGAAGTGCTGGCCGACTACCTCAAGAAGCATGGCTACAAGCAGATCGACTTCACGTCCGAATCCGGCATGGAGAAGCTCTACGCCGCGGCCCGCGCCGGCAAGCCGGCAAAACTGTTCGCGGTGCTGAACGCGCGCTTCCACGAGCAGGAAGCCTATATCGTCGCCGAAGCCGGCGTGCCGGGCGCGATCACGATCGCGACCAACATGGCCGGCCGCGGCACCGACATCAAGCTCGGCGGCTCGCTCGAGATGCGGATCCAGCAGGAAACCGCCGGGATCACCGACGAGGCCGAGAAGGCCAAGAAGATCGAGCAGATCAAGGCCGACATCGAGCGCTTCCGCGAGATCGTGCTGAAGGCGGAAGAGGATTTCGAGGTCGAGCCCGCCAAGGGCAACAAGCCCGCCAAGACCGTGAAGAAGCCGGGCGGCCTCTACATCATCGGCTCCGAGCGCCATGAATCCCGCCGCATCGACAACCAGCTGCGCGGCCGCTCCGGCCGTCAGGGCGACCCCGGCCGCTCGAAGTTCTTCCTGTCGCTGGAAGACGATCTGATGCGCATCTTCGGCTCCGACCGGCTCGACAGCATGCTGCAGCGGCTCGGCCTGCAGGAAGGCGAAGCCATCATCCACCCCTGGATCAACAAGGCGCTCGAGAAGGCGCAGCAGAAGGTCGAGGCGCGCAACTTCGACATCCGCAAGAACCTCTTGAAGTTCGACAACGTCCAGAACGATCAGCGCAAGGTGATCTTCGACCAGCGCGTCGACCTGATGAAGGACGACAGCGTCGTCGAGACCGTGACCGACATGCGCCACGCCTTCGTCGAGGACGTGGTCGCAAAATACATTCCCGAGCACGCCTATGCCGAGCAGTGGGACACCGCGGGCCTCAAGGACGAGCTGAAGCGCGTGCTCGATGTCGATCTGCCGGTCGACGAATGGGCCAAGGAAGAAGGCATCGCCGACGAGGAATTGCTGACGCGCATCGAGACGCATGTCGACGAGCGCATGGCGGCCAAGGTCGCGCAATGGGGCCCCGACGTGATGCGCTACGTCGAGAAGACCATCCTGCTGCAGACGCTCGACCATCTCTGGCGCGAGCACCTGATCATGCTCGACCATCTGCGCCAGGTGATCGGTCTGCGCGGCTACGGCCAGCGCGACCCGTTGCAGGAGTACAAGACCGAAGCCTTCAACCTCTTCCAGGAGATGAGCTCGCATCTGCGCGAGGCGGTCACCGCACAGCTGATGCGGGTCGAGATCGTGCCGCCGGAAGAGCCGCCGCAGCCGCTGCCGGTGATGGAGGCGCACAAGCTCGATCCCAACACCGGCGAGGATGAGTTCGCCCGCGCCAGCCTGACTGAAGCCACCTACGCCCAGGCCTCGCTGGCGCCGGGAATGATGCCGGCCGCCGAGCGCAATCCGAACGACCCGGCCAGCTGGGGCAAGGTCGGCCGCAACGAGGACTGCCCCTGCGGAAGCGGCAAGAAGTACAAGCACTGCCACGGCAGGTACGCATAGCCATCACCGAGGTGGACGACTTAGGCGTCCATCCTTGGAGGTGAATTCGCCTGGCTCTTGGAAGTATCTCGATCCCGGCGATGCTTGTCGATTTCCCGCCACGAATGCGCGGTGCTGAACCTCCTGGCAAAAAAATGAGCCGCCTCGATGAGGCGGCTCTGGAGGTTCGGGAAAACGAGTGATTGATCAGCGAATAGACTGATCAGAATGACCAGCGAAGCCCTGCCGTGGTGCCATAGCTCGTGAGGCCGGTGACGCTGCTGCCATGGCCTTCGATGAAGCTTGAGAAGTTTTGGGTCCACAGCACGTTCAGCTTGCCGGAAGCCCGTCCGCCGACCTCGCCCACAGCAACACCGCCGCCGGTGCCAACTGCTGTTGGAACTCCATTGATCAGCACCACGCCGCCGACGCCGCTTTCGGCAACCAGTGAGAATGCCTCGAGCTTGAGCGACGGCTGCACGCGGACGCCATTCCACGTCGTATCCGTGCCGAACCGCACGCCGCCGTGCACCTCGGTGCTGTCGCCGGTTTGATTTGCGAAGTTGGCGTCGAACGATTGAGTGTAGCTGACGCCGATCGTCGGTTCGATGAACCAGCCATTGGGCAGGTCGAACTTGTACTGCACGTTGGGTGAGTAGCTGAGTCCTGTGCTGTCCATGCTGGTGACGACACCGGCGATCGGGGTGCGAGACGTTGTCCAGGTCCCGCTCAGGGTGAAGTCAGTCGAGAAGCCGCCATTGGTGTAAGCGATCGTTCCGGCACCAACACCGGTGTCCGCATCGGACGCGATCGAATTCGACCACACGCCACCGCCGGTGAGGATGATGGTGAGCGCGTCGTACTGATTGAAGATCCCGATCTTCGTGACGTCGAAGGCACCGGTGACGCCATAGGCGCTGGTGGTGACGCCGCCAGAGTGGCTCCAGTCTGCCGAACCCGTCAGATTGAGGCCATAGATGTAAGTCGGCTGCACCGGAGCCGGCGGAGCCTTGGTGTAGACCGGAGCCTTCGCATAGGCCAAGGCCGCGAACGGATCGGAGCCTGACACGGCAGTTTCATCCTCGCCGGTGAACTGCATCCGTCCCGGAGCAGACGTTGCCAGCCGGCGGCTTTGGATCTGATCGCGAACGTTCTGCAAAACGTTCTGAATGACGTTCTGGATGACCCGGTCCGCAATGAAGTCCGCCTTTGCGGGTGCCGCGATCAGGGTCGATGCCGAGAGTGCAAGAAATGCTACTTTAACGTGTGTTTTGCCATTGCGTGCGATCTTGGCCATATGCTCGTCCCCAATGTTCTCCGCCGGTCCCAGCCCCTGGATCGGCCGAAATGCAAATCGATAAACTGTTCGACCATAGCTAAAAGCCGATAAGTCGAGCGTCTTCACCCGTTTGGGGTAGGAATTGCTACAGCGAAGCGATTCAAATGGTCCGATGCAAAAATGACACATCGAGCCCCGTAGTTATCCTGACTGGACAACTACTGATACGCTGCGGCAATTTGTCCGCCTTTGACCAGAGCGGACAAGGGGACGCGCATGCCGCTCGGAAATCTATCATTGATCGAAGAAGCATTTGTCGAGGCGGCGATCGATCCGTCGCAATGGGTGAAGGCGCTCGACGTCGTCACGACTGTCACGGACAGTTATGGCGCGGTGCTCCTGCCGGTCGCCGGGGGAATGATCTCCGCACTTCCTTTCACCGAACCGATGAGCAGGTCGTTCGAGACTTATACCAAGGACAGCTGGTTCACCCGCGACGAACGATTTCGTGGGATAACGCTCATGAAGCAGAGGGGAATTGTCGATGATCTCGACATATTCACCCCGGATCAAATCAAGCGACATCCCTACTATCAGGACTTTCTCGCGCCGCACGGGCTTCGGTGGTTCGGCGGCATCGCGATCAGCTGCGGCGCCCACCTGTGGTGCCTGTCCATTCAGCGATCCATTGCCCAGGGACCGTTCTCCGAAGAGGAGAAAGACCAGTTGGCCTATCTTTCGAAACGACTGTCCGGCACGGCTGCCGTCGCCAGCACGATTGGAGAATCTGCCGCCTTGGGCGCGCTCAACGCGTTCGAGATCAGCGGACAGGGAGCGGCGCTCATTAACCGCGAAGGGAAGATCTTCCGGCTGAACAGCGTGGCCGAACAACTTCTGAAGCAAGACGTGACGGTGGTTAAGGGGCGCCTCGTCGCTCAGGATTCGGCCGCCACGGCTTCCTTCGAGCAGGCCGTCAGTAAGCTGCTGAACAGCGACAAGGCTGCCATGCAGCCTCCGGTCTCGTTCGCGCGTCCTGGACGGCGTCCATTGCTGGCCTATCCGCTCAAGCTTGCGAAGCTGGTCCAAAATGCGCTCGCGGATTGCCAGATGGTGGTCGTCTTTGTCGACACCGAACAAGGGCCCCAGCCGCCGACAATCGCCCTGCAAAGGGCATTCCGTCTGACGGCGTCCGAGGCTCGTCTCGCCGCTGAGCTTGCAGCTGGCGAGGCGTTGGAGAAGGTGGCGGAAAAGCTCGGCATTACCAAGGAGACGTCAAGAACTCAGCTCAAGAGCATCTTCGCGAAAACCGGATGCCACCGACAGGCCGAACTGGTCGCCGTCCTGTCGAAGTTTCTCAGGGGCTGAGGTGCGGTGCCTTAACCCAAACGGGTGAAGACCGGCTGGCTGAGGGGGGCTATCCTTGGGCTTTTAGGCCCAGCGCGGCGCAATTGGCCATATTCATTGCAGGGAGGTTGCCTTGGGCATTGCATCCCGCCTCGTGATTTGTTCGGCAATTGCTGTTGCGCTATCGGCATTCCTCACGACCGATTGCAGCGCTGTTGAAATACCCAAGCCTGTCATCAACATCCCAAAGCCGAATATCCCGCGGCCGACGATCAATGTCCCACGGCCGACGATTAACGTCCCGCGGCCGAACGTGACGGTACACGTGCCGAAGCCTACGGTGAACGTACCAAGGCCGGTCGTGAGTGTTCCGAAAGTGAATGTCCCCAAGCCGGTGGCGAACGTCCCCAAAGTAGATGTACCTAGAGCAGTAGTGAACGTCCCAAAGGTGGAGGTGCATAAGCCGGTCGCTGATACTCCGAAGGTGGATCTGCCGAAGTCCACGGTTCAGGTAACCATACCAAAGACGGTGGCTCCTCCGAGCATCGTAAGCGGGACGCCGAAGAGCGGTAGGGACGTCAATGCGCCCAAGTCGGTTGATCCGGTCATTCCCTCACCAAGACCGATAGCTGAAACTCCCCGGGTACCGGTGACGACGACTGATCCGCCAAAGGTCGCCGGTCCGGATACGACAGCACCGAAAACTCCCGTCCCTGCGCCGAGATCGCCGTCGCAGGCCAACGTTGCCAACGGTGGATCGGCGATAAGTCCATCTCCTACCTCTCCGGCTCCCGCGAGCGGTTCAAACGGCGTCTCGTTGAACGGCAACGGCCAGGGCAATTCGATAAACTCTCTTTCCGGTTCATCTTCGGTGATCACCCCTTCGAGGGGCGCAGAAATTCGCCTTCCAAACGGCACATTCGGCAAAGCAGTGCTGAATCCAGACGGATCGATCACCGTGTCGAATAACCTTGGTACGGTTACGCTTACGAAGCAGCAGATGAATCAAGTTGCGGCGGGGGATATGTCTGCACTCAAGCCTCTGGTTGCAAATGGTAACAATGCTTCCGGCCAGGGATTGACGCAATCCTTAGTCAATTCGAAGGGGAATGTGACCGAGCTACGGCTTCCGAACGGAACGTTTGGCAAGGTGGTGATGAATTCTGACGGAACAATCACTCTCTCTAACAACGTTGGCAGCGTTAAGCTGACAAAGCAGCAGATGAACCAGTTAGCCGCCGGCGACACGACGGTTCTCAAGCCACTGATGGCCAACAGTCAGAACAACAACCAGCCTGCCAGTGGAACAGCCGCGGCTGCGCCATCGACCAACACAGGTGTCTCCACAGGACCCATGTCGGTCGCGCAGCAGCAACAAGGACAAGGAGGCAACAACGGCAAGACTTACGGAACGCCCCCCTCAAATATCTGTCCGGTCCAACAATGCAGTTCAACCGTGGATGAAGGCGGCAACGGCGTCGGTGGCAAACCCTTCTACGAGGTGAACTTCAAATACTCTGGCGACACACCACCGCCGCCGCCACCGGGTATGCACTATATGGAAAGCAATATGACAGGTTGCGGTGGTGGGACCTGCACGCTGTTTTTGCAGTTCAATTCGCAAACCGCCTCTACCTCAACGCCAGCGATACAAATGCCCTCGGTATCTGGTGGCGGCCGTCAACCAATCTACGTTCAGGACGCAAATGGCGTTTGGCACAAGTCGTATTGGTTTGCGCCGCCCGCGGATGTTCTGGCGAACTACGGTCCTCTGTCTGAAGCCTCAAGCCAGCCTGTCTTGCCATTCGGGTTCTATTATCCTAACGGACCGCCGCCCAATGCCGTGTTCGCCGATGATAGCAACCCCAACTCCTCAAAGGGGAGCAACAACCCGAGCGACGATGATCCTCCAAATCCCAAACTTCCAAAATCGGCGGATGATGGGAGTGGAGCGAATGGCGATACTCCCAAAGGCGGCAACCAGCAGATGGCTAATGCTTCACCGGCCGAGCAGCAGGACACGGACGGCAGCGAGAAAGGCAAGTCATACACACCTGGATCTTGGGATGATCCGAACTGCACAGCTGGCTGCTACGATCCAAAACTCTTGAATGACATAGGCATTCAGCCGCAATTCGCTGACGGGACATTGGCTCCCCCGACTGCCGCCAATTCGGCGAGCTCCGACGTCAGCTTGGTGGACCTTAAGGCTCAAGTGGATAAGAACACCCAAGCAGTCAGTCAACAACTGGCAAGCGCAAGCTCTTCGACCGATCCCGAGCAAACGTCACCGATGTTCGGTGGTATGGTCAATATTGGTGGTTGCAGCGCAACGGGCAACATGGAGTGTGGTGGGCAAACCTTCACTTACGATAGCAGCGGCATTCATCAGTACGCCACCGATCCTGCAAACTCGAGTGGTACTCCGACTGGAGGTATAACCGGATACTTGGCTTGGAAGCCGCAAGAAGTTGCGAACGGAGATTCTATAACCTTTGGTACCAAGGGAGGACTCTCGGTTTCATTCTCGCCCGGCAATGACAGTTGGATACCAAACGGTGTGGCTATTGGCTTGGGAGTGGGGCCGCCCATCCCCTCTGCCAGTTATACAAGAGGAAAACTGGTAGGGTACAGCCCATGGTTTGGATCAGCCGGCCAAACCCCCAACCTCGGTAGCGGTCATCTCTTTAATGACCCCCAGGGAAATCTATGGTGGCAGTCCGCGAATGGCCAGAACCGCATGGTCTATAGAGTGACCCCCTAATACAGGTTGTCCAATGAAGCTCATCCCTGCGAAGTGGACATTGATTGGAATTCTTCATGCAGGACTTTGTCTCGCCTCCGCAGAGGCGCAGCAACGCATCACGGCGACTTACGACGACTGGACTGTCGCATGTGTTGGAGTACCGAAGAGTTGCGAAATAACGTCCACTCAACAAGCTCAAGCTCAAGGCCAACTAGTCGTTGCTAGCCAAATAACCCTGAGCGGCATCGGCAGGGAAAAGCCCATACGAATCTCAGTGCAGATTCCACCGAACGTGTGGCTAGCGAGCGGCATAAAGCTGATGTCAGCTGGTGATGACAACGGGATAGTCGCTGCATTTCGATGGTGCATTCCCGGAAGGTGCTTGGCAGACGTCGAGGTGAACCAACAGAAACTCAGAGAGCTGACAGTGCTGGGCGACCAGAAGGGCTTCCTGGTTTTCAAGGATGCCGAGCAGAAGGACCAAAGGATACCGATGTCTTTCAAAGGGCTCGGTTCGGCCTTCGACATGGTGCTCAAGGGGGCCCAGATTTCACCGTCTGCTCATGAGTCGGAAGATGTTAGGCGCTTCGATGGACAATGGCAGACGGAAGCTGAGTGCGCAGCCATTCCGCCAAGCGTGGCAAAGGCAAATTGGACCACCAGCAGCAAGATTGAAAACGGCCAAATTACTGCAAAGTTCGGGAGCGAAGGCAAACCCGGATCGGGAACGTTCGAAGGAAGAATTGCTGCCAGCGGCAGCTTTGAGCTCGTAGCGAGCGGGCTGACCGGCGATAGTAAGTCGACCACGAACAATGCACCGGAGAGGACGCCTTACACTTGGAAGGCAACTGGAACGTTTTCGGATTCGGGCGGAACGGCAACACGAATCGGAGGGCGGCTCTGCACCGTGAGCTTCTCGAGGGATAAGAAGGGGTGATGTCTTCCCCGGCAGCTACGCGCGAGCCGCTGCGACACTAGATGCGACGGGCCATCGGCCCGCCCGTCACAGCCGCCTCGCCGTCACCCCGCATACGCCCTATCCAGATCGGCGATCACGATCTTCTGCATCTTCAGCATCGCCTGCATGACACGGTCGGCGGCCTTACGATCGGGGTCGCTGAGGTAGCGGCTCAGTGCTGATGGGATCACCTGCCAGGACAGGCCGAAGCGGTCCTTGAGCCAGCCGCAGCGGGATTCCTGGCCGCCGTCGGTGAGCTTGCTCCAGAAGTAATCCACCTGCTCCTGGGTCTCGACGCTCAGGAAGAACGACACCGCCTCGTTGAACTTGTGCTGCGGTCCGCCGTTGAGCGCGTAGAACCGTTGCCCCTCGAGCTCGAAGCTCGCCATGAAGTCGCTGACGGTCGCGATCTCGGCGTTCGGAAACACCGATTTGTAGAAGGCGACGGCCTCGCGGACGTTGTTGTCGAGCCAGAGGAACGGCGTGATCGAAGTCATGGCGGGGTGTCCTCGCTAATCGGGGGAACCTGCGCGGCGACGCGCGAAGGCTGCGCTACAGGCGCGCTCGGAGGACGGACCGACCGGCCACATCCCGACATTCCCTGCCGGTCTTTTTTGATGATTTCGCTCGCGGCGCGCCCGGCCGGCGCGGCCTCAATTGGCGCTGCCGATCAGGCTTTCCAGCAGGCGCTTGAGCTCGGTGGTCGACTTGTCGCCATAGCTCTCGACGATGTGCTCCTCCTGGCTCACCGCCAGCGAGTTCAGCCGCCGGCACAGCGCCTTGCCGCGGTCGGAGACGAACATCAACACCTTGCGGCGGTCCTTGGGATCCTGGACCCGGTAGACGAGGGCGTCCGACACCATGCGGTCGATCATCTTGGTCAGCGTCGGATGGTTGAGCAGCACGGCATCGGCAAGCTCACCCATCGAGTGGCCGTTGCCGTCGGACAGAACTTTCAGGATGCGCCACTGCTCGACCGGCACGCCTTCCTTGGCGAGCCGCGTCTCCAACTGCCGGTTGATCTCCCGGTTCGCTTGCGCGAGCAGGTAGGTGAGATGTTCGGTGATCGGGGAATTTTCTTTCGGCGGTTTAGCCACGGCGTGAGACCTGGTTCCTGACCCGGTGAATGAATGTCCGGCAACGCATGCCGTTTCTATATGCACTTCAATTGTTGAATATTCAATATTTTCCCCTAGGATATTCCCCCAACCAAGGGGCGGATGCCGCGACCGCCCGCTGGCTGCGTTGCGTTTTGCTTCCCAGACAGGAGTTGGCGTGCTCTCGACGGTCTCTTACCAGGCGTATGGCGGCTTGCCCGTCGCGCCGCCGCACCTGTTTCGAAGCCCGTCGTCCTGCGCGGCCGATCTCGCTTTGACCGTCAAGCCGGGCTCCTCGCGCCGTGGCGGTACCGACAGCAAGCTTCGGATCGGCAATTTCATCACCTTCTCCGGCGCGCCCGGGATCTGGGGGCCGATCTCCGCCAACAGCGTCATGCTGGCGGTCGCCGAGATCAACCGGCGCGGCGGCATCCGCGGCCGCGAAGTCGAATTGTCGATGTACGACGCCGGCGGCCCGATCGAGGAGGTGGTGCGCCGGGCCGAGCGGGCGATCGCGTTCGACGAGATCGACGTCATCATGGGCTCGCACATCTCGGCGGTCCGCCTCGCGCTGCGCAAGGTCACCGGCGGCCGCATCCCCTATGTCTACACGCCGGTCTACGAGGGCGGCGAGCGGACCCTAGGGGTGATGGCGATCGGCGAGACGCCGCGCGCCGAAAGCCGCCCGGCGATCCACTGGCTCACCGAGGCCAAGAAGGCCCAGCGCTGGTACCTGATCGGCAGCGATTATGTCTGGCCCTGGCAGTCGCACCGTGCGGTGAAGCGCTACATCAAGGAGGCCGGCGGCCAGGTGGTCGGCGAGGAGTTCGTGCCGCTCGGCGAGGACGATCATGAGCCGCATCTGGCGCGGATCCGCGCCGCCAAGCCCGATGTCGTGCTGATCACCCTGATCGGGACCGACAGCATCACCTTCAACCGCGCCTTCGCCGAGGCGGGGCTCGCCGCCACCACGCTGCGCTATGCGGGCGCGATGGACGAGACCGTGCTGCTCGGCATCGGCCCCGACGCGACGGAGAACCTGTTCTGCGCTTCCGGCTATTTCGGTTGCGTCGATTCCCGCGCCAATGACGACTTCCGGACCAGCTACCGCGCGATGTTCGGGGCACATGCGCCGCCGATCGGCTCGGTCGGGCAGTCCAATTACGAGGGGATGCGCTTTCTCGAGGCGGCGGCCAACCGGGCCCGTTCGCTGTCGATCGGGCCGTTGTCTGCTGCGGCGCGCAACCTCGTCTACGGCGGTGCACGCGGCAGCGTCACCATCCGCGACGGCCGCGCCGAAATGCCGATCTATCTTGCCGAGGCCGACGGTCTCGACTTCAATGTGATCAAGACCATCTAGCGTGGCACCGCCGCCCGCGAGGGCGATGCCGTGCCGGTGCCAGACAGGAGCAGGTGTGCATTCGACGCTCAACGTCTCGGCCTATTCCAGCCTTCCATGCCCGCCGTCCCTGCTGTTCAGGAACGTGGCGTCGGCGGCGTCGGATCGCGCGCTGGCGCCGATGGATCGCAGCGGGTTCGGTCCGCGCGGCGCGCGCAACCGGCTGCGGATCGCAGGCTTCGTCTGCTGCTCCGGCTCGCCCGGGATGTGGGGGCCAGCCGCGACCTCGATCGCGCAACTCGCGGTCGCCGAGATCAACCAGCGCGGCGGCATCCTTGGCCGGGAGATCGAGTTCCAGGTCTACGACGCCGGCGGGCCGATCGAGGACGTGCTCGACCGCGCCGAGCAGGCGATCGCCTCCGACGACGTCGATCTCGTCATGGGAATGCACACCAGCGCGGTGCGCGTCGCGCTGCGCAACCTCATCACCCGCAGCAAGATCCCCTACATCTATACGCCGGTCTACGAGGGGGGCGAACGGACGCCGGGCGTGATTGCGATCGGCGAGACGCCGCGCTGGCAGAACCGGCCATCGATCCATTGGCTGGCCGAGGCGAAGCGCGCCTCGCGCTGGTACCTGATCGGCAGCGATTATGTCTGGCCCTGGCAGTCGCACCGCGCGGTGAAGTGCTACATCAAGGAGACCGGGGGCCTGGTGGTCGGCGAGGAGTTCGTGCCGGTCGGCGAAGACGATCACGCGGCGCAGTTGGAGCGGATCCGTGCGGCAAAGCCCGATGTCGTGCTGATCTCGCTGATCGGTACCGACAGTGTGACCTTCAACCGCGCCTTCGCCGATGCCGGGCTCGCCCGCACCACGTTGCGCTATGCAGTCTGTGTCGACGAAACGACGTTGCTCGGTGTCGGCGCCGACAAGACCGAGAACCTGTTCTGCGCCTCCGGCTATTTCCCCTCGGTCGGCGCGCGCGCCGGCGATGATTTCCGGGACCGCTATCGCGCGATGTTCGGGGCGTTCGCGCCGCCGGTCGGATCGTGCGGCGAGTCCGCCTATGAAGGCTTCTGCCTGCTGGAGGCCGCCGCCAGCCGCGCCGGTACGCTCGACACGCGGCCGCTGCTCGCGGCCGCCGACAACCTCGTCTATCGCGGCCCGCGCGGTCCGGTCACGGTGCGCAGCGGCCATGCCAGGATGCCGATGTACCTTGCCGAGGCCGATGGCCTCGACTTCAGGGTGATCAAGGCGATCTGAGTCGAGGTGCGACAGCCTCGTCGGAAGGTTTTGCGAAATAATACTTGAAAAGGAAAATATTTCCGTTTTCAATACAGCAGCGGGGTGAGCGGTTCGCGCGTCTTGACGCGCTGCCCGCGGCCCTGCGTCGAGGGATCAAATCCAAGATCAAAAACTTCAGGAGAGCGCCGTGACCGTCGTCCTTCCCACGCCAACGCAACTTCGTGCCGTCGCCGAGCAGTGCGGCCTGTCTCTCACCGATGAGGACGTGGCCTCGTTCCGCGGCCTGATGCAGGGCTCGGTCGACGCCTATAACCTCGTCGCCGCGATGCCGGACGAATTGCCGGAAGTGAAGTATCCGCGCACGCCGGGCTATCGCCCGGCTCCGGAGGACAACAAGCACAACGCCTGGTACCGCAAGTCGACGGTGAAGGGCGCCGCCTCCGGCAAGCTCAAGGGCAAGACGGTGGCGCTGAAGGACAACATCATGCTGGCCGGCGTGCCGATGACCAACGGCTCGTCGACGCTGGAGGGCTATGTGCCCGACTTCGACGCCACCATCGTGACCCGCATGCTGGACGCCGGCGCCGAGATCAAAGGCAAGGTGCACTGCGAACATTTCTGCCTGTCGGGCGGCAGCCACACCGGCTCCTACGGGCCGGTGCACAATCCGCACAAGATGGGCTACTCGGCCGGCGGCTCGTCGTCGGGTTCCGGCGTGGTCGTGGCGCTCGGCGAGGTCGACATGGCGATCGGCGGCGACCAGGGCGGCTCGATCCGCATGCCGTCCTCGTTCTGCGGCACCTACGGCATGAAGCCGACCTGGGGCCTCGTGCCCTACACCGGCATCATGCCGATCGAGATCTACGTCGACCACACCGGCCCGATGACCGCGACGGTGGAAGACAACGCGCTGCTGCTGGAAGTGCTGGCCGGCGACGACGGCTACGATCCGCGCATCAAGGCGCCGAAGGTCGAGGACTACACCAAGGCGCTGGGCAAGGGCGTCAAGGGCATGAAGATCGGCATCGTCAAGGAAGGCTTTGAGCAGCCGACCGCGGAGGCCGCGGTGAATGAGAGCGTGCGCGAGGCGGCCAAGCGCCTCAAGGATCTCGGCGCATCGGTCGAGAATGTCTCGATCCCCATGCACATGCTGGGCGGCGCGATCTGGACGCCGATCGGCACCGAGGGCCTGACCCAGACCATGATGTTCGGCGACGGCTACGGCCTCAGCCGCGGCGACCTCTACTCCACCTCGCTGATGGATTTCCATCGCGGCTGGCGGCGCCAGGCGGATTCGTTGTCGGAGACCACCAAGCTGTTCATGATGCTCGGCACCTACATCAACAACAATTTCGGCCCGCGCTTCTACGGCAAGGCGCTCAACATCTCCCGAAGGCTGACCGCGGCCTACGACAAGGCGTTCAAGGATTACGACCTGCTGTTGATGCCGACCACGCCGATGAAGGCGACCAAGTTGCCGGAGGCCAATGCCAGCCGCGAGGAATATGTCGCCCGCGCGCTCGAGATGATCTCCAACACCGCGCCGTTCGACATCACCCATCACCCGGCGATGTCGCTGCCCTGCGGTATGGTCGACGGCCTGCCGGTCGGCCTGATGCTGGTCGGCCGGATGTTCGAGGAATCCACCATCTACCGCGCCGCGCATGCCTTCGAGCAGGCCGGCGACTGGAAGAAGATGTGAGGCGCCGCTTGTCGCAGGCCGGAGGGATCGAACACCATGGCTAGCACCTTCGCCGCGGTGTTCGAGATCGTGAGCTTCGGCGCGATCATCGTGCTGGTCGTGCTCGGGCTCGGCATCATCGCCAGCATGATGGGCATCTTCAACTTCGCGCAGGGCGAGTTCGTCCTGCTCGGCGCCTATGTGACCTATCTGGCGTATGCCCATGGCGCGCCGGTCTGGGCCGGCATGATCGCGGCGCCCTTCGTGGTCGGCGCGATCGGCTTCGTGCTGGAGGCGCTGATCATCCGGCGGTTCTACGCCGCGCCGATCGTGGCGATGCTCGGCACCTATGCGCTCGGCCTGATCATCCGCGAAAGCGTCCGCGGGCTGATCGGCGGCTTCTATCTCACGGTGCCGGAGCCGATCGGCGGCTCGATCGACCTCGGCTCCGTCCACATCTCGGCCTGGCGCTTCACCATCATCGTGATCACGCTGCTGGTGATGGGCGCCTGCTACCTGCTGCTGGCGCGCACCTCGTTCGGGCTTCGGGTCCGTGCCACGCTGGAGAACCCGGCGCTGGCGCGCGCCTCCGGTATCTCGACGCCTCTGATCTACGGCGCGACGTTCGCGTTCGGCGCGGCGCTGGCCGGGCTTGCCGGCGCGCTGATCGTGCCGGTGTTCAGCCTGTTTGCCGATCTCGGCATCCGTTTCCTGATCCAGGGCTTCGTCGCCGTGATGGTCGGCGGGGTCGGCTCCTTCATCGGTCCGGTCGCCGGCGCCGGCCTGATCGGCACGCTCAGCGCGGCGCTGCCATGGGTGATGTCGCCCGTCGTCGCCGACGTGCTGGTCTTCGTGCTCGCCATCGCCTTCATCAAATTCCGGCCGCAAGGCCTCATTGCTGGGAAAGGGGTCTAATCACCATGTCGATTGAACGCATGAACCTGACGCGCCGCCGCTTCATGAGCAATTTCGCCTTCGCGACCGGTGCGCTCGCGACCGGGGTCGGCAGCTGGGTGGTGAGGCCCGACTGGGCCAACGCCGCCGAGGGTCCGATCAAGGTCGGCATCGCGACCGACCTGACCGGCCCGATCGCCTATGCCGGCAACGCCGACGCCAACGTCGCCAAGATGGTGATCAAGGAGATCAACGCCGGCGGCGGCCTGCTCGGCCGGCCGCTCGAGCTCTATATCGAGGACACCGCCTCGAACGAATCGGTCGCGGTCGGCAATGTCCGCAAGCTGATCCAGCGCGACAAGGTCGACATGGTGCTGGGCGGCATCACCTCGTCGATGCGCAACGCGATCAAGGACCCGATCGTGGCGCGCGGCAAGACGCTCTACATCTATCCGCAGCTCTATGAGGGCAAGGAGTGCACGCCCTATCTGTTCTGCACCGGCCCGACGCCGGCGCAGCAATGCGACACCTTCATTCCCTGGCTGATCAAGAACGGCGGCAAGAAGTTCGCGCTGCCGAGCGCCAACTATGTCTGGCCGCACACGCTCAACGTCTACGCCCGCAAGGTGATCGAGGACAATGGCGGCGAGGTCGTGTTCGAGGAGTATTATCCGCTCGACCAGGTCGACTTCTCGGCCACGGTGAACCGCGTTATTTCCAACAAGGTCGACGTCGTCTTCAACACCGTGATCCCGCCGGGCGTCGGTCCGTTCTTCAAGCAGCTCTATGAAGCGGGCTTCCTCAAGAACGGCGGGCGGCTCGCCTGCGTCTACTATGACGAGAACACGCTCAACATCAATCAGGCCAACGAGATCGAGGGCCTGGCGAGCTGCCTCGACTATTTCAAGGTGCTGACCAAGGAGGATCCGTTCGACGCCAAGCTCCAGGCGGCCTATGAAAAGGATTTCCCGGGCAACTTTTTGTTCGCGGCCGGCAGCGCCGCCACCGGAACCTATCGCGGCCTCAAGCTGTGGGAAGCCGCGGTCAAGGAAGCCGGCAAGGTCGACCGCGAGTCGGTGGCGGCCGCGCTCGATCACGCCAAGATCGCCGAAGGACCCGGCGGACCGGCCGAAATGGTGCCGGGCAAGCGTCACTGCAAGATGAAGATGTACACCGCTGTTGCCAAAGGCGGGAACTATGAGATCGTGGCGCGCAGCGACGGTCTCGTTGATCCCAAGGAATGCTGAGCGATCAATGAGTGGAGCAAGAGAGGCCGTCGCACGCATCAGCGAGGATGTCGTGACGGGCGAGGGTGCACCGGCCGCAAGCGCGCCGGCGAGACAGGCATCGGCAGGATGGAAGGTCCTGCCGATCGTGGAAGGGCTGGTGCTCTTGATCGCGCTGGTCCTGCCGTGGGTGCTGCAGGACTATCTGACGGTGTTTGCCACGCGCGTGGTGATCCTCGCGCTGTTCGCGCTGTCGTTCGATCTGGTGTGGGGCTATGCCGGCATCATGAGCTTCGGCCAGGCGCTGTTCTTCGGCGCCGCCGGCTACGGCGTGGCGCTGATGGCGCGCGACCTCAACGTCACCTCGATCCTGCTGATCCTGCCGGCGGGCGCCTTAATTGGGCTCACCGCGGCGCTGCTGCTCGGCGGCTTCCTGCTGCTCGGGCGTTATCCCTCGAGCGTGATCTTCGTCTCGCTCGGCACGCTGACCGGCTCCTATGCCGCGGACCGGCTGGCGCGCGGCTGGTACTATCTCGGCGGCCAGAACGGCATCCCGTCGATCCCGCCGCTCACCCTCGGCAGCTACGAGTTCGAGGAAGGGCCGGTCTACTACTACATGGTGCTCGCGATCCTCGTCGTGGTCTATCTGCTCTGCCGCTTCCTGGTCCGCTCGCAATTCGGCCTCGCGCTGGCGGGCCTGCGCGAGAACGAGCAGCGCATCGCCTTCTTCGGCTACAAGGCCCAGCATCTGAAGGCGATCATCTTCGCGGTCGGCGGCACCATCGCCGGCCTCGCCGGCAGCCTCTATGCCTTCCACGAAGGCTTCGTCTGGCCCAACATGCTTGGCGTCGTGTTCTCGACCCAGGTCGTGCTCTACGTCCTGTTCGGCGGCTCCGGCACGCTGATCGGCGCCGTGATCGGCACCGTCATCATCGAGGGCGTCTCGTTCTGGCTGTCGGACAATTACCGCGACGTCTGGCCGATCATCCTCGGCGTGCTGCTGTTGCTCGTCATCATGTTCCGTCCGCTCGGGCTGATCTCCTTCGTGCTCGGCGAGCGCGAGCGGGTCGGCCGTTTCGGCAAAGCACCAAAGGAGGCCGGCAATGCCGCTCCTTGAGGCGCAGGGCATCAGCAAGGTGTTCGGCAAGCTCACCGCGCTTGACGGCGCTGATCTGACCGTCGGCGAGAACGAGTTTCACGGCCTGATCGGGCCGAACGGCTCGGGCAAGAGCACGCTGATGAAATGCGTCGCCGGCGCCGAGGTGCCGACCACGGGCAAGGTCTCCTTCGTCAATACCGACATCACCGCATTCACGCCGACCGAGCGCGCCCGCGCCGGCATGAGCCTGAAATTCCAGATCACCTCGGTGCTGCCGACGCTGACGCTGTATGACAACATCCTGCTGGCGCTGCAGGCGCAGTCGTCGCTGTTCGATCTGGTGCTCTCGCGCACCCGCAACAGGCTGCACGACCAGGTGATGACGATGCTGACCCAGTTCCGGCTCGCCGATCGCGCGCACGATGCCGCAGCCGCGCTGTCGCACGGCCAGCAGCAGTGGCTCGAGATCGCGATGGCGCTCGCGGGCAAGCCGCGGCTGCTGCTGCTGGACGAGCCGACCGGCGGCATGAGCCTCGAGGAGCGCCGCGTCACCGGCGAGCTGTTGCAGCCGATCAAGCAGCATTGCTCGCTCGTCATCGTCGAACACGACCTCGGTTTCATCCGCGACATCTGCGACCGCCTCACCGTGCTCGACCAGGGCAAGGTGCTGGCGTCGGGCACGGTCGCCGAGATCCAGGCCAACAAGAGCGTCCAGGAGATCTATCTTCGCCGTGCCTGAGCAAACCTTCCTCGATATAAGGCATCTCGATGCCGGTTATGGCCGCAGCCAGGTGCTGTTCGATGTCAACATCGGCATTCCCTGGCGCGGCGGCGTCGCCGTGCTCGGCCGCAACGGCGCCGGCAAGACCACGCTGATGAAGACCATCGTCGGCGAGCTCGCGAGCTCGCAGGGCGAACTTTTCTTCGACGGCCGCGACATCACGCGCCGCCGCACCGAGGAGCGGGTGCGCTCCGGCATCGGCTACGTGCCGCAGGAGCATTCGGTGTTCGCCCGCCTGTCGGTGCGCGACAATCTTGCGGTCGGCTCGCTGTTCAACTCGGATGCCAGTGCGGTCGATCGCGTGCTGGCGATCTTCCCGAAGCTCGGCCAGCGCCTCGACCAGCCGGCCGGCACGCTGTCCGGCGGCGAGCGCAAGATGCTGGCGATCGGCCGCGCCATGCTCGGCAATCCGAAATTGCTGCTCTTGGACGAGCCGACCGAAGGCGTCTGGATCGGCGTGATCGAGGAGATCACCGAGCGGCTGATCGAGCTCGCCAAATCCATCTCGGTCGTGATCGTCGAGCAGCATCTCGATCTCGCGCTGCGCGTCGCCGACTACGCGTATGTGCTGGACCGCGGCCGCGTTGCGCTGCAGGGCGGCGCGAGCGAGGTGCGCAACGATCCGGAACTGCTGCGGTATCTTGCGCCGTAGAATCCCAGGGTTCCCGGGGGAACGAAGAGCTCCGGCTGCCGTTTAGGCAGCGGGAGGAATTCACGATGCGTTATTTCTCGATTGCAGCTCTTTTTGCCGTCGCCGTCATCAGCAGCGGTGCCGCATTGGCACAGCATGCCGGCACCAAATCGGAACAATCCGCCTGCTCGCGCGATGCGCAGCGCTTCTGCCGCAAGGACCTCGGCAATGACGGCGCCGTCCAGAACTGTCTGCAGATGAAGCGCGACAGTTTGAGCCGAAGCTGCAAGAAGGTTTTCGAAAGCCACGGCATGTAGCCGCCGCTGCTGCGGCCACGCGTCGGCTCAGTGCGGCGATGTCCCGTCGACGTGCTCGACGAGGTGCGCCCGTGACGGCGCGGGGTCAAACCGGTCGGCGAAATACTGGGTTTCGTGGGTGACCAGCCCGTCGCGGAATTCCATGATGCTCACCACGTAGGATGGCCTGTCGTCATAGGTGAGGATGTACTCGGTGATCCATAGATCGCCGCCGCCGATCATGCGCCGGATCGCGAAGCGCTTCTTGTTCGGCTGGACCGTCCGGCTCTGCTGAATGTTGCGCCGGCCTCGGATCCGCTCGCCGGATTGCGGATAATCGAGCACCGCATCGTCGCGGTAGATGTCATGCTCGCGTTCGAAATCGCTGGCGTCAGAAGCTTCCCAATGGCGTTGCAGCGCCGCGCGTACGGTGTGATCGTCCATCGCAGTCCCTCCGGCTGTGCGTGCATGATCTGACGATTGTGTACGCGCAATTGGCGAGGGGAATGTGGCAGCGGTGATATCAGGAGACGAGCTGCATCCCCATTCACACTCGTCATCGCCCGGCTCGACCGGGCGATCCAGTACGCCGCGGCCTCTCGGCTCAAGCACTGCGGCCTCTGGAATACTGGATCACCCGCTTTCGCTTTCGCGGGTGATGACACTGGGTTGTTTGACGTCTTAATTCGCGCAGTGAAAAGCGGCTCGCGTCGCGCCGGCTTTCACCGCGACGACGAGGTCGCCGCGCTTACTTCACCGCGGAGAAGCGGGTGTCGAACGAGTTGGTCTGCACGACAGGCGCGGAGCCGGCGAGTTGGGTCGACGATGTCGCGGCCGGCGCGGCTGCGGCGGTGTCGGTCGCTTGCGGCTTCGGCGCGGGCCTCGCGGCCTGCTTCGGCTCCGCCTTCGGCGCGACGCGAACCACGGATTGCGGCTTGGCCTCGGCAACCTTCGGCTTGGCCGGTGCGGCGGCAGCCGGAGCTGGCGCGGTCGCCTTGCTGGCGTCGGCGGTGGCGCCGCCGATACCGACCTTGCGGGCAAAGCTCGAGAAGAAGCCTTCCGACTTGTCGGACGCATTCGCTGACGCAACCCGGGTGTTGGCCGGCGGCGCGGTCGAGGCCGTCGTCGCGACCGAGGTCGACGACGTCGTCGCCACCACGGGCTCTTCCTGCCGGACCGCGAGATTGGGCTTCGGAGGATTGACCGTGCCGGGGATCGTGCCCGGCGCGCGCGCCAGCGACATCGATGCCAGCGCCTGGCTGTCGCCGCCTTCGGACAGGCCGGTGTTTCCTTCCGGAATCTTCGAGGCGAAGATCGCGTTCATGCCGCCGTCGATGCCGGTGTTGAGGCGCGCCACCGGCGTGCCCTTGGCGGCCAGCTTGGTCATCTCGGCGTCGTCGCGCTGCTCCTTCTCGCGCACCGCGCTCGCGATCTCCTCGGGGATCACATAGGCCGGGCACTTCGCCGATGCATTGAACACCGGATCGCGCACAGCATCCGCCGGCTTCGCCGCGTCGAACACGTATTTCTTCTCGCAGAAGTCGACCTTCGGCTCCTGCTTCGTCACCTCGAAATGATCATTGCCGACCTTGATCATCTTCCAGAACGGCATGTTCGGATTGTTGCGGTGCTTGGCCATGTTCACCGCCGTCATCCGGAACGGATAGGCCTGGAACTGGAACGCCTTCTGGCCGCCGAAGAAGGATTCGCGGCCGAGCGAGTAGATTTCCGCGATCTGCTCGTCGGTCATCGCGTAGCAGCCGCGCGAGGAGCAGTCGCCATGCACCATCAGCTCCGAGCCGGTGCGGCCGAGCGACTTGTCGAAGGCGTTGGGATAGCCGGTGTTGAACGACAGGTAGTAGGCCGACTGCGGATTCATCTGGCTCGGATTGATCGAGTAGAACCCCTCGGGCGCCTGGCGGTCGCCCTCGCGGACCTTCGGGCCGAGATCGCCCGACCAGCGGCAGATCGGATAGGTCTTGAGCAACGCGAACTGGCCGGAGCGGGTCTGCTTCCAGACCTCGAGCTCGGCCTCCTGCTTGAACAGCCGCACCAGGATCGGCGACTGCAGGTCCATGTCCTTCTCGGCCATGGCGGCGACGAGCTTCGGCGGGACCGGCTGGTTGGCCTTGGCGTTCTGCGCGAGCGAGATCTGGTCGCTGTCACAACCGGCGAGCATGACGCCTGCGGCGAGCACCGCCGAAGTCAGAAGCGCGCGTACGAGCGTGCGATGAGTCAAGTCCGAGCTCCACACCCACCGGGCGATTTTCGCGACCCCAACACGGCGAATATGCCCTGAAGCCATTGTGTAAAATATTAGCCTTCGACCACCCCTGCTCGCAACCTGAACCGGGGCTGACAGCCCTCACGCTAGCAGGCATGGTTCAAGGAACGTTAAAGACCCGGCTCGGGGCCCAATTACGGCGAAATTGGCCGATTTGGTCGAAAAATCGGGCTGTTTGGGCCGCTCAGCCGAGCTTGCGGCCGATGTCGAGGAACTTCTGGCGCCGCTGTTTGCGAATCGCGTCCGGATCAAGATTTCGTAGGTCGTTGAGCGCCTGGGCGATGGCGTCGCCCGTCGTCGTGATCATCGCGGCGGGGTCGCGATGGGCGCCGCCGGAGGGCTCCTTCAGGATCTGGTCGATCACGCCGAAGCGCAGCATGTCCTGGGCGGTGATCTTCATGCTGTTGGCGGCTTCCTGCGCCTTGGTGCCGTCGCGCCACAGGATCGAGGACGCCGCCTCCGGCGAGATCACGCTGTAGATCGCGTGCTCCATCATCAGGACGCGGTTGGCGGTGGTGATGGCGATAGCGCCGCCCGACATGCCTTCGCCGGTGACGATCGCGACATTGGGCACGCCGAGCGACAGGCAGGCGTCGGTTGAGCGCGCGATCGCCTCGGCCTGGCCGCGCTCCTCGGCGCCGATGCCGGGATAGGCGCCGGCGGAATCGACGATCGACAGCACCGGGATGCCGAAGCGGTCAGCCATCTCCATCAGGCGCACCGCCTTGCGGTAGCCTTCGGGGCGCGCCATGCCGAAATTATGCTTGATGCGGCTGTCGGTGGTGGCGCCCTTCTCCTGGCCGACTACGCAGATGCTCTCGCCGCGGAAGCGGCCGAAGCCGCCGATCAGCGCCTCGTCGTCGGCGAATTTGCGGTCGCCGGCCATCGGTGTGAATTCGGTGATCAGGCCGCCGATGAAATCGGTGAAGTGCGGCCGCTGCGGATGCCGCGCCACCAGCGTCTTCTGCCACGGCGTCAGATTGGCATAGAGGTCGGTCAGCGCCTGCGCCGCCTTGTCCTCGATCCGCGCGACCTCGTCGCCGATGTCGCTGCCGCTTGCGGCAAGCGCCCGCAACTCGTCGATCTTGGATTCAAGCTCGGCGACGGGTTTTTCGAAGTCGAGATAGCTGCGCATCGGGTCGGGCATCAACTCAATATAGGGAGGAACGGTGCGAGGGGCGAAGCGGTTTTGGCGGTGTGACGAGAAGTTTTGTAACTTCAATTGGTTAACGCGCATTCGGGCGGAATGCACGCTTCGGATCGCAAGCAGGCCCCGCTCTTTCTGCGGAGACGGTGCGGAAGTCAAGGCGGATCAGGTGGCGGTATCGATGTCCCGACGCGATCAGAATGCGCCGGACTTACTTCTCGGCCAGCGGGTGCAGGTCGCGGACCAGGCTCTTCAGCCGCTCCTCGACCACATGGGTGTAGATCTGGGTGGTCGAGATATCGGTGTGGCCGAGCAGGGTCTGCACGATCCGCAGGTCGGCGCCATTGTGCAGCAGATGGCTGGCAAACGCATGACGCAGCACGTGCGGGGAGACCAGCCGCGGCGCAAGTCCGGAGGCGCTCGCAAGCTCCTTCAGGTCGCGGGCGAAATGCTGCCGGGTCAAATGGCCGCTCTCGCCGGAGGAGGGAAACAGCCATTTCGACGGCGCCGCCTTCTTCGCCTTCGGTGTCATCACCTCCAGCGCCGCGAGGTAATCCGCCATCGCCTGGCGCGAGGCCTCGTTGAGCGGCACCAGCCGCTCCTTGTTGCCCTTGCCGCGCACCACGATCATCCGCGCATCGCGCCGCGCCGCGGACACCGGCAGCGACACCAACTCGGAGACGCGCAGGCCGGTAGCGTAGAGCACCTCGAGCAGGCAATACAGCCGCAGCGCGCGCAGCCGCTGCGCCGGCGAGACGTCGGTCTGGGTCAGCTCCTTGGCGCGGGTCAGCATGCGGTCGACGTCCTGGATCGACAGCACCTTGGGCAGGCTGCGGCCGCGCTTCGGGCCGGACAGGATCGCAGCCGGATCGTCGCCGCGGACCCGCTCGTTGAGCAGGAAACGGTAGAGATGCCGCATCGCCGACAGCCGCCGTGCCACGCTGGTCGACTTGAAGCCCCTGGTGTCGAGGTCGGCGAGGTAGCCGCGCAGCGCCTCGGTGTCGGCGCTGGTGAAATCGGCGCCGGCATGGGCGAGGTAGTCGGAAAAATCGGTGAGGTCGCGCCGGTAGGCGTCGAGCGTGTTGCGGCCTGCGCCCTGTTCCGCGGCGAGCATGTCGAGGAACAACGCGGTCAGTCTGGCGTCGGAGGACTTGATTTGAGGCTTGGCGGGAATCTTGGCTGCTACGGGCATGCCAGAATCATAGCGCCTATTTCTTGAGGAACTTATCCGGCGGGATGGTCACGGTCATTTCCCGCGGTTTCGGCTGCACGTAATTCGCCAGCGCGAAGACGATGCCGTAGCCGATCCCGAAAATCACGGCGACGACCGTCAGGAAGCGGAACAGGCTGGGCATGGAGGCGACTCGGGCGGCGAATTAACCAATGAAATCATCCAACATGTTCCCCGCGCCGTTGCAAGAGTCGCTGGTAACGGTATCGCCGGGGGTAGTATAGGTGGCTCGAATTCTGAACAATTCGTCCCAATATCCGAGCTTTTTGATGTCCGACGCAGCCGTCCCGGCGCCCACCCACCCGACCCTGGAGGCCGATATTGCGGCCGCGCTGGGGACGCGGTCGATCGTGCTGGTCGGCATGATGGGGGCCGGCAAGTCGACCATCGGCCGGCGGATGGCGGCGCGGCTCAAGCTGCCGTTCACCGATGCCGACACCGAGATCGAGACCGCCGCGGGCATGACGATTCCGGAGATCTTCGAGACCCACGGCGAGCCGTATTTTCGCGATGGCGAGGCGCGGGTGATCGCTCGCATCCTCGACAGCGGCCCGATCGTGCTGGCGACCGGCGGCGGCGCCTTCATGCGCGAGGAGACCCGCAACCGGATCCGCGCCCGTGCGGTCTCGATCTGGCTCAAGGCCGACAGTGATATCATCATGCGCCGGGTCCGCCGCCGCGCCGACCGTCCGCTGCTGCACACCCCTGACCCGGAGGCGACCGTCAACCGGCTGCTCAGCGAGCGCGAGCCGCTCTACGGCACCGCCGATCTGACGATCGCCTCCCGCGACGTACCGCACGACCGTATCGTCGACGAATGCCTCGAGGCCCTGCATGCGCATCTGTGCGGCGTGCGTCCGGCCGACGGGCCACCATCTGATGGATTGAACGCGACCTCATGACTGCGCCCCTGAAACATTCCGCCTCCGTTACCCTCGACGTCGCGCTCGGCGACCGCGCCTATGACATCGTCATCGGCCGCGACGTACTGGCCTCGCTCGGCGAACGTGTCGCGGCGCTGCGGCCCGGCGTGCGCACCGCCATCGTCACCGACCGTACCGTCGCCAAGCACTGGCTGGAGCCGACTGAGGCGTCGCTCGCCGCCGCTGGCGTGCCGACGTCGCGGATCGTCGTCGAGGAGGGCGAGGGCTCGAAGAGCTATGCGACGCTGACGCAGGTCAGCGAAGCGCTGATCGCGGCGAAGATCGAGCGCAACGATCTGGTCATCGCGCTCGGCGGCGGCGTGGTCGGCGATCTCGCCGGCTTCGCGGCCGCGATTCTGCGCCGCGGCGTCGATTTCGTGCAGGTGCCGACCTCGCTGCTAGCGCAGGTCGATTCCTCCGTTGGCGGCAAGACCGGCATCAACTCGCCGCAGGGCAAGAACCTGATCGGCGCCTTCCACCAGCCGGTGCTTGTGATCGCCGACACCTCGGTGCTCGACACGCTGTCGCCGCGCCAGTTCCGCGCCGGCTACGCCGAGGTCGCGAAATACGGCATCCTCGGTGACGAGGCGTTCTTCGCCTGGCTCGAGAAGAACCATGCCGACATCTTCGCAGGCGGCGCCGGGCGCGAGCACGCGATCGCTACCTCCTGCCGCGCCAAGGCCGGCGTCGTCTCCCGCGACGAGCGCGAGACCGGCGAGCGCGCGCTGCTCAATCTCGGCCACACCTTCGGCCATGCGCTGGAAGCCGCGACCGGCTTCTCCGACCGCCTGTTCCACGGCGAGGGCGTCTCGGTCGGCATGGTGCTGGCCGCGGAATTCTCCGCGCAGCTCGGCATGATCTCGTCCGACGATGCGACCCGCATCGCGCGTCATCTTTCCGCGGTAGGATTGCCGACGCGCCTGCAGGATATCGCAGGGTTCAAGCAGGAAGGCCTTGCCGATGCCGACGCATTGCTGGCGCTGATGGCGCAGGACAAGAAGGTCAAGCGCGGTAAGCTCACCTTCATCCTGCTCGAGGCGGTCGGCCGCGCCGTGATCGCCAACAATGTCGAGCCGCAGCCGGTGCGCGACTTCCTGCAAGCCAAGCTCAAGGCCTGAAGCCTCGGATCAATAAGCCACGGATCATTTCAGTGGGATGGTTGACCTTCTCGATCGTGCTGCTCTGTCTCCTGATCTCCGCGTTCTTCGCGGCGAGTGAGACGGCGCTGACCGGCGCCTCGCGCGCCAGCATGCTGCGGCTGTCGAAGCAGGGCAACAGCGAGGCCGGCGTGGTCTCAAAGCTGGTCAACATGCGCGAGCGCATGATCGGCGCGCTGCTGCTCGGCAACAACATCGCCAATATCGGCGCCTCGGCGCTGGCGACCGGCGTGTTCACCGCCTGGTTCGGCGATGTCGGCGTGCTCTACGCCACCGCCGTGATGACCGTGATGGTCGTGGTGTTCGCCGAGGTGCTGCCCAAGACCATCGCGATCAACGCGCCCGACCGCATCTCGCTCTTGGTCGCGCGGCCGATGCGGCTGACGATCTTCGTGCTGGGGCCGTTGCTCACCGTCATCGAGACCATCGTGCTGGCGCTGATGAAGCTGCTCGGCATCAAGGTCGGTGCCCATCAGGCGGTGCTGTCGCCGACCGAACGTCTGCGTGGCGCGGTCGATCTGCTGCATCATGAAGGCAAGGTCGAGAAGCAGGACCGCGACATGCTCGGCGGGCTGCTCGACCTCAGCGAGCTTCAGGTCTCCGACGTGATGGTCCATCGCACCGAGATGACCATGGTCAACGCCGACCTGCCGCCGGAAGAACTGGTGCGCGAGGTGCTGGCCAGCGAATACACCCGCATCCCGCTGTGGCGGGAGAAGCCGGAAAACATCGTCGGCGTGCTGCACGCCAAGGATCTGCTGCGGGCGATCCGCGCCAATGAGGGCGACATGTCGGCGATCGATGCCTCGGCGATCGCGCTGCCGCCCTGGTTCGTGCCGGAAATGCGTCCGGTCTCCGAGCAGCTGAAGGCGTTCCGCCGCCGCAAGACCCACTTCGCCCTCGTGGTCGATGAGTATGGCGAGGTCGAAGGCATGGTGACGCTGGAGGACATTCTGGAGGAGATCGTCGGCGACATCTCCGACGAGCATGACGTCGTCGTCGCCGGTGTCCGTGCCCAGCCGGACGGCTCGGTCGTGGTCGATGGCTCGGTGCCGATCCGCGACCTCAACCGCGCGATGGACTGGCGGCTGCCGGACGAGGAGGCGACCACGGTTGCCGGCCTCGTGATCCACGAGGCGCGCTCGATCCCGGAGCGCGGCCAGAGCTTCACCTTCCACGGCTTCCGCTTCCGCGTGCTCCGCCGCGAGCGCAACCGCATCACCGCGCTGCGCATCGTGGCTGTCCCGCGCGAGGCCGCCGAACTCGACGAGAAGAAGCCGAAGCGGGCGGGAACGGCGTTCTGAGGCGACGCGAATGACGCCCATGCTATCACCGTCACCCTGAGGAGCCGCGAAGCGGCGTCTCGAAGGGTCGACGGGCACGAGCGGTGGCCGTGCATCCTTCGAGGCTCGCTCTGCTCGCACCTCAGGATGACGGGGCTGGCAGTCTGCCGGAAGTTACTCGATATCGATCGAGATGCCCGACAGCTTCCACGCGCCGTCGGAGGGGATGAAGCCGAGCTGATACTTCACCTGCTTGGGCGTGGTGTCGAAATGGCCCTTCAGCCGCAACACGCCCTTGTCGTCGATCTTGGCATCCTCATCGAGCACGATCGGCTTGGCGACCACCGCATCGAACACCGCGTGCTTGTCGACCAGGTCCTTGAAGATGGTCTTCAGCTTGTCGGGCGGAAACTGGTCGCGGAACGGCTTTGAGATCTTGGCGTGGAACACGGTGAAATTGTTCGCGGCCACCGCGTCGTTGAGCGAGACCAGGATGCTCTTGATCAGCACCTCCTGGACGAACGGGCTCGGCATATCCAGCGCCGAGGCCGGGCGCATCGCGCAGATCAGGAGCAGGCCGGCGGCGGTGACAATCGACCGAAAACGTGGCCAGCAAGGGATCATCAATGGCCCCATATCAAGCGGCGATGCCATCCGTAGTTCTCACGTATGGAGCAGGTCCATCGCCGGAGGTACTATCCTCATAACGGAAAACCGCTGCTTCGTCTTGAGCCAAGCAGGCCCTAGCGCGGCTTTTCCCCGGGGCCGTGGGCATGGATCGCCAGCGCATGCACCGAGCCAGCGAGTTCCTGCGCCAGCGTCGCATTTATCATGCGATGGCGTTCGATCCGGCTCTTCCCTTCGAAGGCCGGAGACACAATATATACCCTGAAATGCGTCTCCCCGCCTGGCCGGTGGCCGGCGTGGCCCTCATGCAGATGTGACTCATCGACCACGTCGAGGCTTTCGGGCAAGAAAGCTTCACGCAACTTGTTTATGATAGCGTCTTTGGTGCTCATGGCGGCGGAGTTAGTTTCGCGACGGCTTTTCGTCAATGGTACAAGCGGGAAACGAGGTCTGCGCAATGTCAAGACTTGAAGATTTGTGCATTGCGTAGTCAAAGAGAACATGCCGATCGATTCATCAAAATTCTTCGACTCCATTCGCATCAAGCCGACCAAGGTGAGTGCGAAGCGCCAGGCGCAGGCCGGCGAGCAGGCTGTGACCTGCGAGTGGGCGGGTTGCCAGAACAAGGGCGCGCATCGCGCCCCGAAGGGCCGTGAGAATTCGCGCGAGTACTGGCACTTCTGTCTCGATCACGTCCGCGAGTACAACCAGTCCTACAATTTCTTCCAGGGCATGAATCCCGACGACGTCGCGCGCTACCAGAAGGATGCGCTGACCGGCCACCGCCCGACCTGGAAGATGGGCGCCAACAACGGCAAGAAGGAGAGCGGTCTCGATGCCGCCTCCGATCCGTTCCACGTGTTCTCCGAGCTCAACGGCCGCGGCCGCTGGCGCCCCGGACCGGGTGGCGCGGAGCCCAAGCCCGAGACCCGCAAGGTGATGAACGCCGAGCGCAAGGCGCTGATGGTGATGGGCCTCGGCGCCGAGGCGACGCTGGAAGACGTCAAGTCGAAATACAAGGCGCTGGTCAAGCAGCACCATCCCGACGCCAATGGCGGCGACCGCTCCACCGAGGATCGCCTGATCGAGATCATCAAGGCGTATAACTATCTCAAGACCGTGGTGCGCGAGGCCTGAGCTCTCGCCGTCGCCCCTGCGAACGCAGCGGCCCATAACCACCGGCCGGTATTGTCTGCGCAAGATGTCTGCCCGACTGCCCCATTGATGGGCCGCGGCGTATGGGTCCCTGCTTTCGCAGGGACGACAGCGGAGTTTGTGGCTCCGCCGTTGGATGTTTCCCGCTGTCTCAGTCCTTCGGCACTGCTCCGACATAGGACGAACTCGGACGGATCAACCGTCCGGTGCGGCGCTGCTCGAGTGCGTGCGCGGTCCAGCCGGCGACACGGGCCACTGCGAAGATCGGCGTGAACGCCTGCCGCGGGATCTTGAGCCCGTCGAGCAGGATCGCGGTGAAGAACTCGACATTGGTCTCGAGCGGCCGCTCCGGATTCTTCTTCCGCAGCGCCTCGCGGATATAGGCTTCGACCTCGCCGGCAAACGGCAGGTCGGCACCGCTGGCCTCCAGGCGCTCGATCGCGACCTTCAGCACGTCGGCGCGCGGGTCGCGCACGCGATAGACGCGATGGCCGAAGCCCATCAGCCGCTCGCCGTGCGCCAGCGCCCCGTCGACCCAGGGCTTGATCCGCTCGCGGCTGCCGATCGCATCCAGCATCTCCAGCACCGGCTCCGGCGCGCCGCCATGCAGCGGGCCGGTCAGCGCGCAATAGCCGCCGGTGATGGCCGCGAACAGATCGGCCTGGGTCGAGGCGATCACCCGCGTGGTGAAGGTCGACGCATTCATGCCGTGATCGCAGACCGTGACGAGATAGGCGTCGAGGGCTGCGACCTCGCGCGGCGCGGCCCTGCGGCCCAGCAGCATGTGCAGCGTGTCGGCGGCGTGGCTGACATTCGGATCGGGCGCGATCGGCGCATGTCCCTTGGCTTGCTGTACCAACGCCCCCGCGACCACCGGGAAGGCGCCGACAATGGTCGCCTCGTGCTCCAGCCCGTTCTCGCCGCGGAGGCCCGCGATCGCGGCCCGGAAGCCGTCGACGATCGACATGCCGCGCGTTGGCGGCAGCAGGTCCGGCAGCCGCGCGAAGGCGCGCTCACGGGCAGCGCCGAGGCTGGCGCGGACATTGGCCTCGCTCAGCGACTTGCCGGTGGCGCCGTTCCACAGCCGCGCCGTGACGCCCTCGAAGCTCGACTTGCCGGCGAGGTTGGCGACGTGCTCGCCGGCGATGATCAACTCGCCGCGCTCGCCGTCGACATGGCTCAACACGGTCTCGGCGGCGGGAACGCCGTCCAGACCGATCTGGCTCTTGGTGAGAATCATATTCATGGCCCGATCTCCTTGCTTCACCCCTTCAAGGTCAGGCCTCTCGACGAGTTGATCAATCTTGATTATATAAATCAATATGAAAAAATCCGTCGAGCTTTATCTCTCCGCCCGCGAAGCCGCAGCCGAGCTCGCGATCTCGCCGGCGACCCTCTACGCCTATGTCAGCCGCGGCCTGATCCGCTCCGAGCCGTCGCCGGATTCGCGCAGCCACCGCTACCGCGCCGAGGACATCCGGGGATTGAAGGAGCGCCGGGTGCCGTCGCCGGAGCCGCGCGGCTTCCGCAATTTCGATGCCGATTTGCCGGTGATGGATTCGGCGATTGCAACCATCACTGAGCAGGGCCCGATCTATCGCGGTGTGAACTGCGTCGATCTCGCCGAGCGCGACACGCTGGAGCACACCGCGACGCTGCTGTGGGACGTCACCGACGTCGACCCGTTCGCGCCGGACAATTGCCCGCACGTCTCGGATGAGATGCGTGCGATTGCGGACGCCGCGCGCCGTGCCCAGCCGATCGACCGCACGGTTGCGGTGTTCGCGCTGGCGGCAAGTGCCGATCCCGGCGCCTTCACCCGCGCGCCCGACGGCCGCGCCATGGTCGGCGGCCGCATCCTGCGGCTATTGGTTGCGACCATGCTCAACGCGGTGCCGTCGGCCGCGCCGCTGCATGAGCAGGTGGCGCGGGTCTGGACACCAGATAACAAGCACGCGCCGGATCTTATTCGCCGCGCGCTGGTGCTGCTCGCCGATCATGAGCTGAATGCGTCCACCTTCACCGCGCGCTGCGCGGCATCGACCGGCCTCAATCTGTACGACGCTGTCATCGCGGGGCTCGTCGCGCTGAAGGGGCCGATGCATGGCGGCGCCGGCGTGCTCGCTTCGCGCCTCGTCAGGACGATGATCGACAATGACGTCGCGCCCGTGGTGCGCGAGCGGGTCGCGCTCGGCGAGCGCTTCGCCGGCTTCGGCCACGGCGTCTACAAGAAGGGCGATCCGCGCGCGATCTCGCTGCTCGAGGCCCTGACGCGAGCCGGTGCGCCGCGCAAATTCACCAGGGAAGTGCCGGAGCGGATCGCGGAAGCGACCGGCGAATTCGTCAATATCGATTACGCGCTGGCGGTGCTGGTGCATGCGCTGCGGATGCCCGCCGGCAGTGAGCTCGCGCTGTTCGCGATGGCCCGCAGCGTCGGATGGATCGCGCATGCCAGCGAGCAGCTGCAACTCGGCAAGCTGATCAGGCCTCGCGCACGTTACGTCGGGCCGGCACCCGGGCGGGCGGGCACGACCAACAGTATCTAGCTATTTCGTGGGCTTTGCTGTCTCGATCAGACCGCCGCCATGGCGGCGGCGGATGGTCCAGACGGCGAGTGCCAGGATCACGGCGGCGCCCGCGACCGCGAACATCCAGAGATGCTTGCCGACATGTTCATGATGCGGCAGGCCGGCATAGTCGTGCAGCGCGGTGACCGCGAGCACGCCGGGCAGCACATGCGCCGGCGCCCAGAGCAGGATGGCGGGGATGTTGACCGCGTAGAAGCGGACCGGCGGCATGTCGAGCGCGCCGGCCGTGATCGGCACGAAGGCGCGGATCGGCGGCACGAAGCGGGCGAAGAACACCGCGAGCACGCCCCAGCGGTTGAAGAAGGCCTCGCTCTGCGCCACCACGCGCGGATAGTTGGAGAGCGGCCAGGCTGACAGGATCTCGCGCTGGCTGCGGTAGCCGATCATGAAGGCGGTGCCGTCGCCGAGCATCGCGCCGGCGGCCGCGGCGGCCAGCACCGGCCACAGCTTCAATTCGCCGCCCGGCACCAGCGCGCTCAGCGCCAGGATGATGGTCGAGCCCGGGACCAGGGAGCCGACCACCGGCACCGCTTCCAGCAGGGCAGCCAGGAACAGCGTCAGATAAGCGAGCCAGGCGTGAGCCGAAACGAAGGCGATCAATGGGTCGAGGAGTGAAGTCACAAAATTCCCATCTGGCGGTGATATCGCCTTGAGAGCTAACAACTCCTCGCCGGGCTGAAAAGTGCCCGGCCGGGCCGGCCGCCGTGGCGCTGCGGCGAAAGTACGGCGGGATTTGCAGGGCAGCCTTCCAAAAACCGGGTTTCGCCCCTATCTTTATGATACACCAACGGAACTTTGATTTGCCCGCGGGCTTCTGCCGGCCGTTGCTCTCTGCTAGGCTTTGCGAAGCACCCCATCCGTAGCCAAATGACCTACAATCTGGTTTCGGGAATGCCCGGGACCTCGGAGGATGAATGACGACCGCCGTCCAGACCAAAGAGCAAGAACCCGTCGGCTTGCCCGACATGAAGGTTTCGGTTCGGCAGGTCTTCGGGATCGATAGCGATCTGGAAGTTCCCGCCTATTCCGAAGTCGATCCGCATGTGCCGGAAGTCGACAGCGACTATCGCTTCGATCGCGCCACCACGCTCGCGATCCTCGCCGGCTTCGCCAAGAACCGCCGCGTGATGGTCACCGGATATCACGGCACCGGCAAGTCGACCCACATCGAGCAGGTTGCGGCCCGCCTCAACTGGCCCTGCGTGCGCGTCAACCTCGACAGCCACATCAGCCGTATCGATCTCGTCGGCAAGGACGCCATTGTGGTCAAGGAAGGCAAGCAGGTCACCGAATTCCGTGACGGCATCCTGCCTTGGGCATTGCAGCACAACATCGCGCTGGTGTTCGACGAATACGACGCCGGCCGCCCGGACGTGATGTTCGTGATCCAGCGCGTGCTGGAAGTCTCCGGCCGCCTGACGCTGCTCGACCAGAACAAGGTGATTAAGCCGCATCCGGCGTTCCGCCTGTTCTCGACCGCCAACACGGTCGGCCTCGGCGACACCTCGGGCCTCTATCACGGCACCCAGCAGATCAACCAGGGCCAGATGGACCGCTGGTCGATCGTCACCACGCTGAACTACCTCGCCCACGACGAGGAAGTGGAGATCGTGCTGGCCAAGGCGCGCCACTACCGCACGCAGGAAGGCCGCGACATCGTCAACAAGATGGTGCGGCTGGCGGATCTCACCCGCAACGCATTCGCCAATGGCGATCTGTCGACGGTGATGAGCCCGCGCACGGTGATCACCTGGGCCGAGAACTCGGACATCTTCAACGACATCGGCTTCGCGTTCCGCGTCACCTTCCTCAACAAGTGTGACGAGCTGGAGCGGCCGCTGGTCGCCGAGTTCTACCAGCGCTGCTTCAACGTCGAGCTGCCGGAATCCTCGGTCAACGTGGCGCTCAGCTAGTCCATGCCGAAAATCTCCGTCGAGCGCACAGTCACACAGACGAAGAAGGCGGTGCTCGGCGGATTGCTCCGCTACAACAACGGGAAGATGGGGAAGCAGAAGTACAAGCGCTTCGCCATCTCGCTGCGGCAAGGCGACGAGATCGTCGGCGGTATCGTCGGCGAGGTCTGGACCGCAGTGTTGTTCATCCAGCTGTTCTGGATGGAGCAGAAGTTTCGCAACAAGGGCTTTGGCGCCAAGCTGATCAAGGCGATCGAAGACGAGGCGCGGCGCTTCGGAGCGACGCGAGCCTATCTGGATACGATGAGCTTCCAGGCGCCGGGCTTCTACCGCGCCAATGGATACAAAGAGTTCGGTTCGATTGAGGGGTATCCCGGCGGCGTCACGCGTCACTGGTTTACGAAATCGCTATGACAACCTCCAACATCAAATTCCGTCCCGGATCAAAGGAAGCGCCGACCGAGCCGTTCAAGCGCTCGGTGTCGGCGTGCCTGAAGGCGATCGCCAAGAAGCCGGAGCTTGAGATCTCTTTCGCCGCCGAGCGTCCCGGGCTCGCGCCCGGCAAGGCGCGGCTGCCGGAGCCGGCGCGCAAGATGACCAAGCGCGATGCGGCGATCGTGCGCGGCCACGCCGATTCGATCGCGCTCAAGATCGCCTGTCACGATCCCAAGGTGCATCGCAAGCTGATGCCGGGCAATCCGCAGGCGCGCGGCGTGTTCGAGGCGGTCGAGCAGGCGCGCGTCGAGGCGATCGGCTCGCGCCGGATGTCGGGCGTCGCCAAGAACCTCACCGCGATGCTCGACGATCACTTCCATCGCGGCAAGTATGACGAGATCACCGATCGCGCCGATGCGCCGCTGTCGGACGCGCTGGCGATGCTGGTGCGCGAGCGTCTCACCGGCATGGCGCCGCCCGCGGCCGCCAAGAAGATGGTCGATCTCTGGCGTCCGACGCTGGAGGACAAGATCGGCTCGCGGCTCGACCAGCTCAGCCGCTTCACCGAGGACCAGGCGCGGTTCGGCGACCTCGTCCATGATCTGCTGACGGCGCTCGATCTCGGCGACGACCGCAACATGGATTCCGACGATGACGAGGATCAGGACGAGAACCAGGACGGCGAGAGCGATCAGTCCGGTGCCGAGGGTTCGCCCGATTCCGACGCCGCGCAGGAGATGAGCGCCGACCAGGCCCAGACCACTGCGGAAGAGATGAGCGAAAGCGCGATGGAAAGCGCGCAGGCCTCGACATCGGACACGTTCGACGACGGCGAGCTCGGCGACGACGAGACGCCGGGCGAGGCGACGCGGCCGAATTCGCGCGGCCAGAACGAGCCGCGCGGTCCGGAATATCACGCGTTCGCGCCGAAGTTCGACGAGGTGATTGCCGCCGAAGACCTCTGCGATCATGACGAGCTGGAGCGGCTGCGCTCCTATCTCGACAAGCAGCTGGCGCATCTGCAGGGCATCGTGGCGCGGCTCGCCAACCGCCTGCAGCGCCGGCTGATGGCGCAGCAGAACCGCGCCTGGGATTTCGATCTCGAGGAAGGCATCCTCGATCCGGCGCGGCTGTCCCGCGTCGTCACCGATCCCTATCATCCGCTGTCCTTCATGCATGAGAAGGAAGCGACCTTCCGCGACACCGTGGTGACGCTGCTGCTCGACAATTCCGGTTCGATGCGCGGCCGTCCGATCACGGTCGCGGCCACCTGCGCCGACATCCTGGCGCGCACGCTGGAGCGTTGCGGCGTCAAGGTCGAGATCCTCGGCTTCACCACCCGCGCCTGGAAGGGCGGGCAGTCGCGCGAGTCCTGGCTTGCCGCCGGCAAGCCGGCCAATCCGGGCCGCCTCAACGATCTCAGGCACATCATCTACAAGTCGGCGGATGCGCCGTGGCGTCGGGCGCGGAAGAATCTCGGCCTGATGATGCGCGAGGGCCTCCTGAAGGAGAACATCGACGGCGAGGCGCTCGACTGGGCGCACAAGCGCCTGCTCGCGCGTCCCGAGCAGCGCCGCATCCTGATGATGATCTCCGACGGCGCGCCGGTCGACGACTCCACGCTGTCGGTCAATCCCGGCAATTATCTCGAGCGGCATCTGCGCCACATCATCGACGAGATCGAGACCCGCTCGCCGGTCGAGCTGATCGCGATCGGCATCGGCCATGACGTCACGCGCTACTATCGCCGCGCCGTCACCATCGTGGATGCCGAAGAGCTCGGCGGCGCCATCACCGAAAAGCTCGCCGAGCTGTTCAGCGAGACCCACGGCTCGGCGCCTGCGCAGGGCACCCGTCGCCGCCTCCACTCGTGAGACATGCGCTCACCTTTTAGCCGCCGCCATTTGCTGCAAAGTATGGCGGCGGGGCTGTCGGCCGCCGCGTTGCCGCGTCTCGTGCTGGCGCAGGGCGCGACCCAACCGCCGCCGACGCCGAGACCGGCCGCCAGGCCGAGCCCTTACCGTGTCGATGAGCCGGTTTCGATCGAGGTCAACGCACGGCCGCTGCCGTCGTTCGACATTCGCGATCGGGCGCGCACGCGGTTCGGCTCGCTGGAATATCGCAGCGGCCTCATTCTGACCTCGTCGTTTTCCGGCTTCGGCGGCCTCTCCGCGCTGCGGCTCGATGCCAGGGGCGAGCGCTTCATCGCGGTCAGCGACCAGGGTAGCTGGTTCACCGGCCGCATCGTCTACCGCGGCCGCCAGATGGCCGGGCTCGACGATGTCGAGGCAGCGCCGCTGCTCGGCGCCGACGGCAGGCCGATCACCTCGACCCGCGGCTGGTACGATTCGGAATCGCTCGCGCTCGACGGCTCGTTCGCCTATGTCGGGCTCGAGCGGGTCAACCAGGTGCTGCGCTACGATTTCGCCAAGGGCTTTACCCGCGCGCGCGGCGAGGTGATTGCGCTGCCGCCGGCGGCGCGCAAGCTTCCCAACAACAAGGGGCTGGAGGCGCTGGTCTTCGTGCCCAAGGGCTTGCCGCTTGCCGGCACGCTGATCGCGTTCTCCGAGCGCGGGCTCGATGGCAACGGCAATCTGATTGCCTTCCTGGTCGGCGGCAAGACGACGGGTCAGTTCAGCGTCCGCCGCACCGAGAATTTCGACATCAGTGATGGGGTGCTGTTGCCGTCGGGCGATCTCTTGATCCTGGAGCGGAAATTCTCCTGGATCGGCGGCGTCGGCATCCGTATCCGCCGCCTCGCGCTGTCCGACATCGCACCCGGCGCCATCGTCGATGGCCCTGCGATCTTCAACGCCGATCTCGGCAACGAGATCGACAACATGGAAGGCATCGACGCCCATGTCACGGCCGAAGGCGAGACGGTGCTGACCATGATCTCCGACGACAATTTCTCCCTGATCCAGCGCAATCTGCTGCTGCAATTCACGCTGATGGCGTGAGGCTTCTCTTCACCCTCCCCTGGAGGGGGAGGGTCGGGCTCACATGGAGCGCAGCGGAATGTGAGCCGGGGTGGGGTGATCTCTCAACACGGACAGTTATCGAGTGGAGGGACCGTCACCCCACCCCGTATCGCATCTTGCTGCGCGCGATGCGATACGATCCAAGAGCGAGCTCCGCTCGTCTCGACCCCTCCAGGGGAGGGTGAACGGACGCCGTATCCGCATTGCTGATCTGCATCCGGGCTGGTCCGCCGTGCCTGCCGTTGGTGATCGCGGCCGCGGTCTCTATCTTATCGTGGCCCTTTCCCCGATCCCGGATACCCCGCATGAGCACCCTGTTTTCCCCGATCGAACTGCGCGACCTGAAGCTCTCCAATCGCATCATGGTCTCGCCGATGTGCCAGTATTCGGCCGTCGACGGCTCGGCCACTGATTGGCACTTCACCCACATCAACATGCTGGCGCTGTCGGGTGCCGCGATGTTCTGCATCGAGGCCACCCATGTCGAGGATATCGGGCGGATCACGCCGGGCTGTCTCGGCCTTTACAGCGATGCCAATGAGGCGGCGCTGAAGCCGATCCTGGCCTCGGTGCGCAAGCATTCGAAGGCGGCGGTCGCGATGCAGCTCGCCCATGCCGGCCGCAAGGCGTCGAGCCAGCGTCCCTGGGAGGGCGGGCAGCTGATCCCGATTTCCGAGGGCGGCTGGCAGACGGTTGCACCATCGGCGGTGCCGCACAAGGAAAGCGAGACCGCGCCGGTGGCGCTCGATGATTCCGGCCTGAAGCGCATTCGCGAGGCCTTTGTTGCGTCGGCGAAGCGCGCCGAGCGGCTCGGCATCGACGCGCTCGAGCTGCACGGTGCCCACGGCTATCTGCTGCACCAGTTCCTGTCGCCGATCGCCAACAAGCGCACCGATCGCTACGGCGGCTCGCTGGAAAACCGGATGCGCTTCCCGCTGGAGGTGTTCGACGCGGTGCGCGCCGTATTCCCGGATCACAAGCCGATCGGCATGCGGGTATCGGCGACCGACTGGGTCGAGGGCGCCTGGGACCTCGCGCAGACCATCGAGTTTGCCAGGGAGCTGAAGAAGCGCGGTGTCGACTGGATGGACGTCTCCTCCGGCGGCGTGTCGCCGCTGCAGAAGATCCCGCTCGGGCCGGGCTACCAGGTGCCGGCGGCGCAGGCGGTCAAGGAGGCGACCGGCGTCACCACGATGGCGGTCGGCCTGATCACCGAAGCGAAGCAGGCCGAAGAGATCGTCACATCGGGGAAGGCCGATATGATCGCGCTCGCCCGCGGCATGCTCTACGACCCGCGCTGGGGCTGGCACGCGGCCGCCGAGCTCGGCGGCGAGGTAAGCGCGCCGCCGCAATATTGGCGCTCGCAGCCCTCGACGCAGAAGGCGCTGTTCGGCAAGACCACGTTCGGCGCGCGCTGACGGCGCGTCCCTCCCTTGGGGTCAATGCATGGCGGGCCCGAACCAGCGCGTCAGCGCGGCTTCGAGTCCCGTCGTGTCGGTGTCCTCGGCCGCCCAGGCGATGCAGGCATCCGGACGGATCAGCAGCGAGGGGCCGCCACGTCGCGGCACGCATCGGACAAACATCTCCCAGCGCGCTGCGATCGCTGACGCAGCGCCGCCCGTTGCATCGATGAGCACGGCCCTGCCGTCCTCCATCTGATCGAACAGGGTCGTTTTCGTGTCGCCGTCGCCGAGCGCGACATTGCCGGCGAGCCGGCCGACCAAGGGATGATCGCTGCCGAGATCGTAACGGATCCTGAGACCACTGATCATCTCGCCGAAATAGCGGGTGCCCTCGTCGAGGCTCATCAGATCAGCGACGATGTCGCGCAACGCGTCGGTCATGACGTCAGGCCGCATCAACGCGACCTGGGCGCGGGTGTTGGCGAGCACCCTTGCCGCGATCGGATGCCGCTCCTCGGTGTAGCTGTCGAGCAGGCTTTCGGGCATGCGGTCGCAGACGACTGCCGCAAGCTTCCAGCCGAGATTGACCGCATCGAGCAGGCCGAGATTGAGGCCTTGTCCGCCGAACGGCGAGTGCACATGCGCCGCGTCGCCCGCCAGCAGCACGCGGCCCTTGCGATAGGAAGCGGCCTGTCGCGCATTGTCGGTGAAGCGCGTGGCGGTCTTCACCGCGGTGACGCTGATATCGACGCCGCTGATCCGGCGCAGGGTGGTCTCGATCTCCTCGCGCGTCACGGGCGCGCTGCGATCGGCCGGCGGTCCGTCGAATTCGGCGAGGAACACCCGGCCGGGAATCGGTCCATACGCCATCATGCCGACCGGTGTGCGCCGCCAGCCGACCGGGAGCAGACGATCGGGATGATCGAGGTCGACGATGGCCTGGTGTCCGGTGAGGGTTGGGTCGGTGCCGGGGAAGTCGAAGCCCGCGCGCTTGCGCACGGTGCTGCGTCCGCCGTCGCAGCCGACGAGATAGGCTGAGTGCAGCTCGGCATCGCCCGACGCGGCCTTCGCCCGCACGATGACGCAGTCCCCGGTATCCTCGAAATCGATCAGTTCGCAGCCGCGCCTGATCTCGATGCCGAGGGCATGGGCGCGCTCGCCGAGCATTTTTTCCAGGGCTTGCTGGTTGACACCGCGCAACCGCCGGTCCGGCTCGCGCTGCCGCGTCTGGTCGATCAGGAAAATGCCGGAGAAATGACCGCCGAATTTCTTGAACGGCAGTTCGCTCGCGCCGTCCGCGCCCTTCATGAGCCTGGACATGCTGTCCGCCATGCTGCGTTCGACCGCACCCATCGCCTCGCTGAGGCCGCGCCGCTCCAGTGCTTCGCCTGCGAGTGCGCCGATCGCGCCGGCCTTGATGGTCTGGTCGGGCTCCGACAGCCGCTCGATCACGACCGCGTCGGCGCCGCCCAAGGTCAGTTCGATCGCCAGCAGCAATCCGGTCGGCCCGGCGCCGACCACAATCACATCCGTTCGCTCACGCGTCACGCCGTCACCATAAACTTGTACTCAGTATAATATTTAGTATGGTACAAATTTCTCCATGTCAAATCAGGGTGGATTGCGGGAGCGGAAGAAGGAGGCGACGCGGCAGGCGATCTCGGATGTCGCGACCGAGCTGTTCCTGGCGCGCGGCTTCGACAATGTGTCGGTGGCCGAAGTCGCCGAGGCCGCCGAGGTCTCCCGCATGACGGTGTTCAATTACTTTCCGCGCAAGGAAGACCTGTTCTTCGATCGTGAAGAGGAAAGCCGCCAGATGCTGCGGGCGGCCTTTGCCGAACGTCCGGCCGGCGAGGCGCCGTTGATGACGCTGCGCAGGCTGGTGCACAGCCTGGCGGATCGCGCGCATCCGTTCGCGAAGTTCACCGATGGGACGGCGAAGTTCTGGCGCACCGTCGCCGAGAGCCCGGCGCTCTCGGCGCGGGCGCGCGAGATGCGTGACGAGCTGGTCGAAGATCTCGCGACCGCGCTGGCGGGCGCGCTCAAGCGGCCGCTCGCCGATGCCGATGCCCGGCTCACGGCCGCGATGGTGATCACGGCGCTGACCGTCGCCTATGCGGAAGGGCTGCGCGAGCACAAGGCGCGCCGGCCGGGCGCGGCGTCCCGCGCGGCGTTCCTGCAAATCATGGAGCGAAGCTTTTCCGGCATCGCGGCCATGCTGAAGGGGACGCCCTACGCGTAAGTCCCGGCCGGGTCATAGGCGACAAAGCCATTGTTCTGCCGCGGCCAGGGCAGTTACTCTCCGAAGCGCGTGCGCAAGATACGCATCGAAACAAAGAGAGGAAACCCATGGAACTCGGATACTTCGCGATGCCGTCGCATCCGCCGGAGTGCGGATTGAAAGAGGGCCACGACTGGGACCTACAGGTGCTGCGCTGGCTCGACGAGCTCGGCTATCAGGAAGCCTGGATCGGCGAGCACCACACTGCGCCCTGGGAGCCGCATCCGTCGCCCGATCTGTTGGTGGCGCAGGCGCTGCTGCAGACCAAGAACATCCGCATCGGGCCCGGCGGCTTCCTGCTGCCGTATCATCATCCCGCCGAACTCGCCAACCGCGTCGCGATGCTCGATCACATCTCGAACGGCCGGTTGAACTTCGGCGTTGCGGCCTCGGGCCTGCCGAGCGACTGGGCAATGTTCAACGTCGACGGCATGTCCGGGCAAAACCGCGACATGACCCGCGAGGCGCTCGAGATCATCCTGAAGATGTGGACCGAGCCGGGTCCTTGGACCCACAAGGGCAAGTTCTGGACGGTGAGCAAGCCGGACACCATGTTCGATTTCCTCAAGCCCCACATCAAGCCGCAGCAAGCGCCGCACCCGCCGATCGGCGTCGCGGGCCTGTCGAAGAATTCGGACACTTTGAAGCTCGCCGGCGAGCGCGGCTTCATCCCGATGAGCCTCAACCTCAACCCCGCTTATGTCGGCAGTCACTGGGACTCGGTGGAGGCAGGCGCCGCCAAGACCGGCCGCAAGCCGAGCCGCAAGGACTGGCGGATGGTGCGTGAGGTGTTCGTCGCCGACACCGATGAAGAGGCGTGGAAGCTCTCCACCGGCGACATGATGGGCCGGATGATGGGCGAGTATTTCCTGCCGCTGCTCGGTCACTTTGGTTTCAAGGATTATCTGAAGGCCTCGCCCGACGTGCCTGACAGCGACGTCACGGTGGAGTATTGCGCCCGCAACAACTGGATCGTGGGCTCGCCGGCGACCGTCACCGAGAAGATCGAGAAGATCTATCAGGAGGTCGGCGGCTTCGGCGTGCTCTTGGTGTTCGGCTTCGACTACAAGCACAAGCCCGAGGCCTGGCACAATTCGCTGCGGCTCCTGAAGCAGGAGGTGCTGCCGCGGCTGAAGCATCTCGACGCATCGGTCGGCCGCGCTGCGTAGGTTGAAGAGGGTGAGGAAGAATACGGGGCGGCGGAAACGCTGCCCCGTATTTTTATGTCGTGACGGATAACCGGCGTCAGGTGGTACCGAGCCAGAACCGCGTTTCGGTTTGCGCCCAGCCCTTGCCGATGCGGCTGCTCAGCCAGCTGTCGCTGCGCTTCAGGCCCTTGTCCTTCTGGCCTTCCGGCGTGTTGCGCCAGGCCTGCCAGCGATACTGGCCGTAGATGCTGACGATGCGCGCGGCGTAGGTCAGTGCCAGCTGCGAATCGCCCCTGATGATGACGAGGTTGTCGTCGTTCTTGGTGCTGGCACGGTCGGAGAAATTGTGCGAGCCGGTCATGACCACCGGGTTCTTGCCGGCCGGATCCAGCACGATCACCTTGCTGTGCACGGCGATCATGAACTTTCCGGTGTTCTTGATCTCGTGCTGCCACCAGTCGGCGGTCTTGTCGATGCCGGCGGGCCGGATCACGTCGGCGATCTGCTTGCCCTTGAAGACCTGCTGCTGGCCATCACCCGCGAGCAACTGCAGCTGATCCTTCGGACTGTCCTTGCCCTGCGCCGGGAAATTGTTGAGCACCCCGCGCACATAGAGCTTCTTGTCCTGCGCCTTCTCCAGGATCGGGCCGAGCAGGCCCTTGTTGCCGGGATTGAGCATCAGGCACACCGCGCCATGCTCGGCATCCTCGATCATCTTGGTGGCCTCCTTGAGGTCACCGCTCTTGGTGGTCGGCGTGAACCAGACGCTGACGTTCGACTGGCCGATGGTGAACGGCCATTCGTGATCGCCGGCCACGGCCAGCGCCTTGGGCGACTTGCTGCCGTCGGCGTAGATCGCCTTCCAGTGATCGTGATAGGCCGCCGCGATCTTATCGTCGGTGATCTCCAGCCCATTGTTGTTCTGGGTGCAGAGACCGGTTCGGGTCCAGTTGGTGCTGCCGGTCCAGACCACCTTGGGCTTGTCGGCGCCGTCGCAGAACACCGCGAACTTGTTGTGGGCGTAGCGGCTCGGCGCGATCTTGCGGCGGACGATATCGACGCCCGCCTTCTTCAGCACGCCGGCGTTGTTCTCGGTGTCCTTTGCGGTGGCGTCGGACTTGCCGGTGCTGTTGCCGAGCACGACGTGGGCCTTGCCCTTCATGGCGGTCAGCGCCGCGATCAGTTCGGGATCGTTGAGCTCGTACAGCGCGAGATAGACGTCGTGCTTGCTCTTCCTGGCATCGGCCAGCAGCGCGAGCAGGCGGGCGCCGAGCTCGCCCATGAGGAAATTGCGGATCTTGTTGCCCTTGGTCGAGATCGCCTTCTCAAGCGCCTGGGAGGCCTTGGGCGCGCTGCCGATCGCGCGCGACAGCCATTGCGCCGAGATCGTGCCGCGGTTGAACCATGGCTTCAGCGGGCCCGACGGCGTGGCGGAGACATAGTCGCTCCACTCCGATGGGGCGCTGGCCGCGGGCTTCACCTTGGTGGCGCCGTCCATCAGAACCGGGACCACCCCATAGCGGACCGGCGCGTCGGTCGGCGCCAGGAAATCGGTCCAGTTGGTCTTCTGCACCGGCCATTCGGTGCTCGGCCGATGATCGCCGGCCTTGTGGCCCTGGACCTGATCCTCGAAGCCGACCCAGGTGTCGACGACGGTGGCGGCCTTGCCCTGCTGCTGGCGATAGAGCGCAAAACCAAGGCAGTTCGGAATCATCGCCGAGACTTCCCAGACCACGAAGATGCCGTCGGTGGTCGGGAATGCTTGAATCCTGGAAATCATCGTGATGTCTCCGAATCGCTCATGAGAAATATCCGGTCGATATGAAGCTGGCGCGTCAGCCCCTCAGGCGATCCGTGACGTCGTGACGGATCGTTCCGGGTGTCCGGCGGGCCGTCTAGCAACGGGAGTATGTCAGATAACTTACAACCGGGATTATCGGCTGGATCACAGATCGATGCCGCGGCGGGCTTCGGTCCGGCCGCTGTCCCGGGAGGAGGCGGGATGGGCTGCCTACATCAATCGCACCGTGATCTTCGCCTTGCCCTTGTGATCGCCGTAGAACCATTTGGTGATCCAGGGCAGGCCGATCACCGCCTGGTTGACGTAGAGGAAGATCTCGCCGCTGCGGTCGGCGGTGAACCGCGCCTTGTAGACCTGCGGGTCGGTGTTGGGCGTCGGCAGCGGATCGAGGAAATACTCGTCGACTCCGGTTTCGCCGACCCGCGCGATCAGCCTGAACCATGGCCGGAACAGGACCCGCCGCAGGAAGATCGTGGCGTATCCGCGCCAGCGCGTCGCGGCCTCGATGGTCGAGGTCCGGTATCCGATCGGCGTCACCGCGCGTCCGGCATCCTCCCAGGGCTCCGACATCGTGATTGCGATCTCGTACTTGAATCCGGTGCGGACCTTGAGGCCGGTCGGCGCGCAGATCGCGCTGGTATCGAAATCGGCCGCATCCTGCGGGATGCCCTTGTCGACGGCGACAAGCTTGTCGGCCGCCGTCCCCTTGCAGAAGGCGCCCACCGAATCCTCGGCATTGAACACGAAATGGCTGAGCAGCGTCGCACCGTACCAGACCATCACGGCCGTCAGCAGGAACGGCACGACGTGCCGTTTCCCGACATTGAGGATCCACTGATAGATCGCGCTGGTGCGGAATCGATAGATCGCATCGTGCACGACCCCGGACAGCGGCTTCGGATTGGCGCGGTCACGCCAGATGATGCGCATCCGGTCGCTGATCGTGGCGCTGAGCGAACTGCCCACGGCCATCAGTGCGAACACGGCAATGATGCCGCCGGCAAACCATTCCGGGTTGCCGGCATACCAGTCGGTCCACCAATGAAACGAATCGGGCAGGAACGACTGAATGAAGCGCACCAGCTCCGAAACCATCCTGATCCAGGAGCTGAACTCGTGCTCCTTGTGCTGATTGTGGAATAGCCAGAACGCCGCCAGATGAAGCGATGCCGCCAGCGTGGCAAAGTAGGCGATCCGCCGCATCCAGACGAAATTCCACAGCTTCTCCTGGGCGGCATAGCGCACCGGCGCCCCCGCCGGCGTCTCGAATGTCGTCTCGCCGAGCGGCGTGATCTGCCCGTTTCGGGAGACGACCACATAATTCGACGGCAGCCCGATCGGGGCATAGGCATTGGCGCCGCTATCGATCCGCTCGAACACGCTCTCGTGGATCTTCGGCGTCGGCACGCTGACGCCGGCATAGGGATCGTTGCAGAGGTCGGCGACCTTGCGTGGACCGTACCGGTAGTAGGAGCCGAGGCCCGCCCGCGAATCGTAGAGCCGGCCATCCTTGTCCTCGGAGGACCTGATCACCTTGATCGCATCAGGGTCGGCCGCCGGCGAGCTCTTGAACACCAGTCCGCGCTTGACGGCTTCGTCGACCAGCCAGGCCAGTGGCACGAACGCGACCGCATCGTCCGGATAGCCGCCGCCGACATTGGCATGCATGCCGACGAACCACACCTGGACGAGGCGCTCGCCATCGATGGTGTTCGGCACGGCCGGGGCCGGCTGTCCCGGCTCCTGCTCGGTCCAGAGCACCGGATGAAACGTCGTGCGCTCGTCGTCGAGCGCCAGCGCATGCCGTGCGCACCTGACCTTCGGGCTGAGAATCCGGTTCGGCAATTCAAGCGGCCACACCCAGTTCGAGATGCCGCGCGTCATCTCGTCGATCGGCAGGCCGTAGGCGGCGACGGTGTCCCAGATGCCGATGAACTCGATCGCAGGCACCGGCTTCCGCGCGATCCTTGCATAGGACTTGTTGCCCGTCAGGCGGTCCAGCACCGGCACGAGGATGTAGTCGCGCAGCGCGCGGAACAGCACCTCGATGCGCCAGATCGAGTGGTAGCCTGCGGCCCGGTACGCGCGGTAGGCCTTCACCGCGCCATCGTGCAGCTCGGATTCAGTGTCCGCGACGATCAGTCCCTGATCGAGAATGAGCGCGGCCAACGTGCGCACGGTGAATGCGCCACGGCTGAATCCGAACAGGTAGATCTTCGAATCATTCTCGTGATCGTAGTTTCGGCAGATGAACTTGTAGGCGTCGAGGATGTTGCGCTTCAGACCGTAGCCGAACGCACCGCCGAGCAGCGCAAGCGGGACGAAAGACGACGTGCCGACGCCGTCATCATACTTGGCGGCCTGGCTGTTGCCCTGCAAATCGAGCGACTGGAATATCCGCCAGACATTGGTGCGCCAGACGCTGGAGGCGGCATTGCCGGTGCCATCGGACAGAATGATGATCTTTGGGCTCGGCATCGAGAGACGCTCGCTGACATGGATAAAGCGGCTGGCGCAGCGTAGCAGCCGCCAGATCGGTTGCTACCTTGGATCGATCTTTAACGACTTCGTGTCGCGATGGGTGTGAACTGGCGCACAAAGGCGTCAGGTGGTCGCGGCCATGTGAGAGGTGATGACTTTCGCGTTGCTGCGAAAAGGCCTAGCCTGTGAGCGGCGCAATTCATTGATGAGGCACAGCTATGCGCAGCCGCGTCAGAAAATTTGCCCATGTCCTGGAGCGCTTCGGGCTTGCCCTGGCGGGAGCCGCAAGCGGCCTGTTCGTCGCCATCCATGTCGGCTCCAGCGTGTCGGCGCTGACGTCGCAGGCGTTCCTGCTCATCATGATGCTGGGCGGCGCGATCGGCTTCTATCTCGGCATCGATACGCCGCCAAAGCTCTTCCATCCGAAGGATGCCGCCTCGTCGCGCAAGATCGACGCGGCGGAGCTGCTCAGCGCGGTCGGCACCTTTCTCGCGACGATGGTTGCGTTCTTCTCGGTCGGTGTCGTCGTACTGCGCAGCGAGCCCGATATCACCTGGACCGCGGCGATCATGGCGGGCTGGGTGCTCGGGGTCGCCATGCAGATCGTCGCCGGCACGATCGCACGCGCGCGGGTGTGATCACGCGCGGCGGATCACGCCCAATCCTGCCAGATGCGTGTCGACGAATTGCCCAAGGCGCTCGCGCAGCATCTCGGGCGGCACTGCGACCATGCGCTCCTCGAGGCCCAGCGAGATGATGCCGTGGACCGCAGAGAACATCATCCGCGACAGCAGCGCGACATCGCCGGGATCGCGATCGGGCAGCAGCCGCACCAGCGGTGCGTGCATCAGCGCGAAGGCATCCATCACCATCGCAAGAATATCCTCCGGAAACGGGCGGTCGTCCTCCATGCGATGCTCGAACAGCGAGCGCAGCAGGTTGGCATGTTCAGTGGCGAAGCCGAGATAGGCGTCGGCAAGCCCGTGCAGCTGGCGCAGGGGATCGTCGGATGGAACCGCCTTGAGCCGGGCCGTCAGGGCCCCAACGGTCTCCCGGTTCACGGTCAGGATCAGGCCGTCGAAGTCGCCGAACTCGTTATAGACGCTGCCGATGGAGCAGCCGGCGGCCTCGGCGACGTCTCGAACTTTCAATGATCTCAAGCCTTTAGTAGCGATGGACCGGCGCGCGATCTCGATCAGCAAAGTGCGCCGCTGAAGTTTTTTCCGGTCCCGTCGCGATTCTTCTTGAGCAATGTTCATTTTCATACTAATAATTTGAGCGTTGCTCAAGTTGGCATAGGAGGCCACTCAGATGCAGACCCTAGCACTTCAATTGACCACCACCTTCGTCGATGACGCGATCGAGCTCGTGACCGGCTTTGGCCGCGCCATTCTCTCCCTGGCGACTGCGCCGATCGAGCGGATCGCCCGTGCCTGCGATGTCGCAGGTGTCCTGGAGCAGCGGCGCGCGGATCAGCGCGCGTCGCGCCCGGCGGCTGCACGCGGCGGCCGCCGCAAGTCGCGCCACTGCCGCTGGTCGCCGTTCCGCGGGTTGAGTGAACTGACCTGAAGCGCCGACGCCGCAATTGTCGCCGAAACCTCAACAAAGCACTCACCATGTCGCTTGCGAGCCCGCTTCAATCCCGATCGACCACAACCCTGGATAAGGTCTCGTACATCTCTGCCGGGCATTGTCGCGGCGTCCCGGTGCGGCCGATCCGCGCCGGTTCGAACCGATACGTTGCGGAAAAGACTAAAGGCTGCGGCATCTCCGTCATTTTCACCACGCTCCCCATTCCCTGCCACCCGAACTCGCAGACCTGCCAGCGCCGTGCGCGCTAACCCAAGGAACCGGTCATGATCAAGGAATTGATGACGTCCCGCCGCTTCGCGCCGCTGTTCTGGTCGCAGTTCTGCTCGGCACTGAACGACAACGTGCTGAAGAACGCGCTGGTCATCATGCTGCTGTATGGCGTCGCCAACGAGCAGGGGCCGGCGCTGGTCCAACTCGCGGGTGCCGTCTTCATCGCTCCGTTCTTCGTGCTGTCGGCGCTCGGCGGCGAACTCGCCGACCGCTACATCAAGTCCATCGTCGCGCGCCGGCTGAAGTTCTTCGAGATCTTCGCCGCGGCCTTCGCCGCCGCCGGCTTCTTCACCCATTCGATTCCGCTGCTGTTCATCGCGCTGGCGCTGTTCGGCATCGTCGCCGCGCTGTTCGGCCCGGTGAAATATGCCGTGCTGCCCGACCAGCTGTCGGTCTCCGAACTCGCGACCGGCAACGCGCTGGTCGAGGGCGCGACCTTCATGGCGATCCTGATCGGCACCATCGCGGGTGGCATGTTCGTCGCCGGCGCGAGCCACATGGGCTGGATCTGCGCCGCCGTGGTCGGCCTGTCGGTGCTGTCCTGGGGATTTGCGTCGCGCATTCCCCTGACGCAACCCTCCGCGCCCGATCTGCCGATCACCAAGAATCCCTGGACCTCGACCGTGCGGCTGTTGAAGTCGCTCTATGCCGAGCCGCGGCTGTGGGACGGCATGGTGATCGTGTCCTGGTTCTGGATGGTCGGCGCGATCGTGCTGTCGCTCTTGCCCGCGCTGATCAAGGAAGGCGTCGGCGGCACCGAGGGCGTGGTCACGCTGTGCCTCGCCGTGTTCGCGATCGGCATCGCCGCCGGCTCGCTGTTTGCCGCGCAGCTCAGCCACGTCCGCCCGAATCTCGCGCTGGTGCCGATCGGCGCCATCGTGATGGGCGTGATCGGCCTCGACCTCGCACTTGCGATCGCCACCACCTCGCTCGGCAAGGACGTCACCGCGGCGGCGTTCGCGACCTCGTTCGGTGGCTTCCGCATGCTGGTCGACTTCTTCCTGTTCGCGTTCGGCGGCGGCCTGTTCGTGGTGCCGTCGTTTGCCGCCGTGCAGGCCTGGACCGCGCCGTCCGAGCGCGCCCGCATCATCGCCGCCGGCAACATCCTGCAGGCCGGCTTCATGGTCGCCGGTGCGGTGTTCGTCGGCGCGCTGCAAGCCATAGGTCTTCCGATCGCCTGGATCTTCTTCGGCCTCGCCATCGCGAGCTTCGGCACCGTGTGGTTCGTGCTGACCAAGTGGGGCAAGGAAGGCGTGCGCGATTTCGGTGCGCTGCTGTTCCGTGCGCTGTTCCGCCTCGAGGTGCGCGGCATGGAAAACCTGCCGCCCGAAGGCACCCGCATGCTGATCGCGCCCAACCATGTCAGCCTGGTCGACGGTCCGCTGCTGCACGCCATGCTGCCGATCGATGCGAGTTTTGCGGTCGACACCGGCATCGCCAAGGCATGGTGGGCCAAGCCGTTCCTGAAGATGATCAAGCACTACACGATGGATCCGTCGAAGCCGCTGGCCGCGCGCGACCTGATCAAGCTGGTCGCCGCCGGCGAGCCGGTGGTGATCTTCCCGGAAGGTCGCATCACGGTCTCCGGCTCGCTGATGAAGGTCTATGACGGCACCGCGATGATCGCCGACAAGGCCGATGCCGTCGTCGTCCCGGTCCGCATCGAGGGCGCGCAGCGCTCCCATCTCAGCTACCTCAAGAACGGCGAGATCAAGCGTTCGTGGTTCCCCAAGGTGACGATCTCGATCCTGCCGCCGGTCAAGCTGCCGGTCGACCAGGCGCTGCGGGGCAAGGCGCGCCGCAACGCCGCCGGCGCCGCGCTGCAGGACGTCATGATCAATGCCATGGTGCAGAACGCGATGCTCGACCAGACGCTGTTCGAAGGTCTCGGCCATGCCTATCGCGACCGCGACACCGGCAAGCCGATCATCGAGGACGCGCTCGGTACCAAATTGACCTATCGCAAGCTGATCCTCGGCGCGCAGGTCTTGAGCCGCAAGCTCGAGCAGGGGACTGCCGCCGGTGAGAATGTCGGCGTGCTGCTGCCGAACTCGGCCGGCGTCGCCGTGGTGTTCATGGCGCTGCAGACCATCGGCCGCGTGCCGGCGATGCTCAACTTCTCGGCCGGCCCGGTCAACGTGCTGGCCGCGATGAAGGCGGCGCAGGTGAAGACCGTGCTGACCTCGCAGGCCTTCATCGAGAAGGGCAAGCTCGACAAGCTGATCGCGGCGATCGCGGGCCAGGCCCGCGTCGTCTATCTCGAGGACGTCAGGGCCGGCATCAGCCTTTCCGACAAGATCGCGGGCTTCCGCGCCGGCATCGCACCGCGCGTCACGCGCAATGCCAACGATCCCGCGGTCGTCCTGTTCACCTCGGGCTCGGAGGGCACGCCGAAGGGCGTCGTGCTGTCCCACCGCAACATCCTCGCCAATGCGGCGCAGGCGCTGGCGCGGGTCGATGCCAATGCCAACGACAAGGTGTTCAACGTCCTGCCGGTGTTTCACTCGTTCGGCTTGACCGGGGGCATGATGATGCCGCTGCTCGGCGGCATCCCGATCTTCATGTATCCGTCGCCGCTGCACTACCGGATCGTGCCCGAGCTGATCTACCAGACCGGCGCCACCATCCTGTTCGGCACCGACACCTTCCTCACCGGCTATGCCCGCTCGGCGCATGCCTATGACTTCCGCACGCTGCGGCTTGTCATCGCCGGCGCGGAGGCGGTGAAGGAGCGCACAAGGCAGATCTACATGGAGCGCTACGGCATCCGTATCCTCGAGGGCTATGGCGTCACCGAGACCGCGCCGGTGCTCGCGATGAACACGCCGATGGCCAACCGCCAGGGCACCGTCGGCCGCATCTCGCCGCTGATGGAATACCGCCTCGATCCGGTCCCCGGCATCGAGGAAGGCGGCCGGCTGTCGGTGAAGGGCCCGAACGTGATGCTCGGCTACCTCCGTGCGGAAAATCCCGGCGTGCTCGAGCCGCTCCCCGAGGGCTGGCACGACACCGGCGATATCGTCACGGTCGACGCGCAGGGCTTCATCGCGATCAAGGGCCGCGCCAAGCGCTTCGCCAAGATCGCCGGCGAGATGGTCTCGCTGTCGGCGGTGGAGACGATGGCGACCACGCTGTGGCCGCAGGCGATGTCGGTCGCGGTCACGCTTCCCGACGCGCGCAAGGGCGAACGCATCGTGCTGCTCACCACGCAGAAGGATGCCGACCGCGCCGCGATGCAGCGCCAGGCCAAGAGCAGTGGCGCTTCCGAGCTCGCAGTACCCGCCGACATCCGCGTCGTCGACAAGGTGCCGCTGCTCGGCACCGGCAAGACCGACTATGTCGGCGCCACCGCGCTCGCCAAGGAAATAGCAGCGGAACTCGCCGCTGCTGCACCGGCGCCCGCGCCGCAGACGGATGAGAATACCGACGCGGCCGCGACCGAGCCGGACACGTTGCAGCAGCACGTTGCCTGAGTCTTGGCGTAAGTCTTGGCCTGAGTCTTGGCATGAGTGTTGTGCTTTTCGGGAGCATGTTGTCAGATAGACGGCAACTGCTCCCGAGAAAGCATAGCCATGGTTCTTCCCCTCGACCCCGTCATTGAAAAAATCATCCCGCTGCTGCCGCTGCGCGAGCCCGCGACCATGACGCCGCAGAGCTGCCGTGACTCGCTGCGCGCGCTGGCCGAGGCGCGCAAGGCGGTGCCGCCGCCGCCGGTCGATATGGCACGTGATATCGAGGTGCAGGGCGCCGCGGGCAAGCTCGCCGCGCGGCTCTATCGGAGCGGCAGCGGCACGGCGCCGACCGTGATCTTCTTCCACGGCGGCGGCTGGGTCGCCGGCGATCTCGAGACCCATGACCGCCAGGCGCGCAACCTCGTGATCGAGACCGGCGCTGTGGTGATCTCGGTCGACTACCGCCAACCGCCGGAGACGCGCTTTCCCGGTGCGTTCGAGGATGCGTTCACCGCGATCCGCGATGTGATCGCGCGGATCGGCGATTTCGGCGGCGATCTTTCCCGCATCGGCGTCGCCGGCGATTCCGCGGGCGGCAATCTCGCCGCCACCACGGCGCTGGCCTGCCGCGACGCCGGCATCAGGCTCGCCGGGCAGCTGCTGGTCTATCCCGTCACCGATGCGGTCGGCGGCTATGCCGACGCAAGCGAGAATGCGAAGTTTCCGTCGCGCGCCGAGAATGCCGAGGGCTACTTCCTGACGCGCGCGACCATGCAGTGGTTCTGCGGACACTATCTCGCCGACAAGGCGCAAGGCTCCGACTGGCGCGTCTCGCCGCTGCGCGCGAAGACCCTTGCCGGTGTCGCGCCGGCCGTGGTTACGACCGCCTGGTTCGATCCGTTGCGCGACGAAGGCCACGCCTACGCCAAGGCGTTGCACGCGGCCGGGGTGCCGGTCGCGTATCACACAGGCGAGGGGCTGATTCACGGCTATTTCGGCCTCGGCGACGCCTCGGACGCCGCACGCGCCGAGGCACAGCGCGCGCGGGCGGACTTTCGGGTGTTGCTGGAGCGGGGAGTGTAACGCCCTACTTGCCCCCCTGGAGGCCCTCGCGGGGGAGGTGCGTTGCCAAAATATCGAAAACAACCCCATGCAAAGGAGCCGGCGGTGGTCGCCGGCGTTCGACCAGGCGGCTTGACGCGTCGGGCAACTCACGGATAGAATTCTAATATTCCGAAATTGGGTAGGAGGGAGTCTAATCTCCCCCCGTCGTCCCGGCCGTTGTTGACGAGGAGGCTAACCTCCTCGTCGTCCCGGCCTAGTGCGCAATTGCGCACGGGGGCCGGGACCCATAACCACTACAGCCTGTTGTTGCAGCAGGCTGCGGCCCCAGCGTCGCGCCACACACACAGTCGGGGTAATGGGTCCCGGCCTGCGCCGGGACGACGATGTGGATGGTTATGCGCTCTACAACTTCTCCCTCAGCGCTCCCGACTCCCCCTCAATCATTCCCGATGGTGTCGCCGAACAGCTGCCAGGTCTCGCCGTTGAACTTCTGCAACCGCATCGCCTCGACCGGGAAATAGTCGGTCGGCGAGGTCTTCACCTTGATGCCGGGCAGGAACATCGGCAGTGCGATGTCGAGGTTGGCGGCCTGCTTCATGATGTTCTCATGGGTGAGGTCGTCGCCGCACTGCTTCAGCACCTGCACCGTCGCCTCCGCCACCACATAGCCGTAGACGATCAGCTGGTCCTGCAGATTGCCGTCGGGAAAATACTTCGTCATGAACTCCTTCCAGGCGATCACATCCGGGTCCGCTTTCCACTGCGGATCGTTCGGATCCTTCAGCGAGTAGGACGAGATGATGTCCCTGGAATAGTCGAAGCCGGCTGGCTTCAGCACCGAGGACACCGAGGTCGAGGTCGCCGCGAGGAAGAACAGGTCCGGCTTCCAGCCGATCTCACCGATCTTCTTGATCGCCTGCGCCGCCTGCTTGGGGATCGCGTGCATGAACAGCACGTTGGCCCCGGAGGCCTTCAGCTTCACGATCTGGCTGTCGACCGTCGGGTCGGTCGATTCATAGGTCGTCTCCGCGACCACCATCTTGGCGGTGTTCTCCGGCCCCAGCCCCTTCTTGAAGCCGTTGCCGTAATCCTTGCCGGCGTCGTCGTTCTGATAGAACAGCGCGATCTTGGCGTCCGGCTTCTGGGTCAGCACATATTTGGCGTAGACCGCGGTCTCGGCCTGGTACGACGGCTGGAAGCCGATCGACCACGGATAATGCGCATAGTCGCCCCACAGCGTGGCGCCGGCGCCGACGAACAGCTGCGGCACCTTCTTGTCGTTGAGATATTTGCGCACGGCAAGGCCGGTCGGCGTGCCCAGCGGATTGAGGATCGCGGCGACCTCCTCCTGCTCCACCAGCTTGCGGGTCTGCTCCACCGTCTTCGGCGGCGAGTAGCCGTCGTCGAGCGTGATCAGATTGATCTTGCGCCCGTTCACGCCGCCCTGGTCGTTGATCATCCTGAAATAGGCGGCCTGGGTCTTCGCGATCACGCTGTAGGCCGACGCCGCGCCGGAGAAGGGCGAGGTCTGTCCGAGCTTGATCTCGGTGTCGCTGGCGCCGGTGCCGTATTTCTTCTCGGCGGCGTGCGCCTGCGTCGCGAGCGCAAGCGCTGCCAGTGCCGTGATGGCCTTCCAGATCATCGTGAGCCTCCCTGTGCGTTTTTTGTTATTCGCGAGGGAGAGCTTAATTGAGCGGATGCGCGTTCGGCTTGTGGCGAGACGCCGGGGCAGGGATGCGAAAATGCGGCGGGCTGCGGCGAGCGGCGGGATGTAACTACCGCTGTCGTCCCGGCGAAGGCCGGGACCCATTACCCCAACTGCTCATTTGGAGCGACGCTGGGGCAACATTCCGCGTAACGGCAAATATTGGTGGTTATGGGTCCCGGCTTTCGCCGGGACGACGTAATGAAAGAGCGGCGCCCTTAACGGACGCGCACGCTGCCGGTCGTCACCGGATCGGTCGGCAGCACGGTGGCGCCGGCGCGGCTGGCGGCGGCCGAGGTGATCATGCCGGGCTCGCCCGACCGCACGTTCTTGGGCGGGCTGAATTCGAGGACGACGAGGGCGGCCGTCGCGAGCACCGCCACGGCGGCGGTTGCGATCGCAGGCACCAGTCTTCCGCGCGTATCGAGTGCGCGAACTTGCATTGATCAATTCCTTTATCGGGGTCGTTCTTTGGACGTGACATAAGAACGGCCAGGCTTCTTCCCAAGAGTGCGGCGCACATGCCTCACAATCTCTTGTACCGGCCGTGATGTCCCTCACGGTGTTCGAGACGATGCGGCCGTTCGGCCAGCGTCGAATCGCAATCGTGTCGGACGGCTTGTTTGCACACTAATATCTGGAAGAGATCGTGGCGTTTTGCATGCGCCTCATGCGCTCGTGATGATGCGAATGAGTTTGTGATTAACGACGGCGCGAGGAGCCGCTTTTGCCTTCATTTATAGGGTTTCTGAAGTCGGCGAGGCGCGCGCGTTAATCGTTTCTTCACGCACCAACAGCGCATCAACAGAGATTCGCGCCGCGGCGAGCGATGACACCGCTGTCATTGGCAGCAGTTGTCAGCGGGCTTGTGGAAGCCCAGACCAAGCCGTCATTGCGAGGAGCGAAGCGACGACGCAATCCATCCCTCCATGCCGATTGCGATGGATTGTTTTGCTTCGCATGCAATCTCGAAAAGAAGAATCCACTCTATTCGTCACTCGCCACTCACTCGCGCGTGGCGCGCTCGTCTCGCGCCCCTCACGTCCACCGCATCCCGCACCCCCTCTCGGCGGAAAGGAGACGCGCTGCTTGTACTCGCGAGTCGGGGTCATATTTTCTTTGCGCGGGCTGCGTAGGGTATATCGCATTGAAGTTACCGTGGAAATTTGAGTTTTGGTGCAGCAAATTAACGGGCGGCATCGCCGAACTATTGCAAATCTGACAATTAAAGGCCCACGTTTCGCGTATGACGGGGGTTAGTCGTGCCTCGAGGAGCGCTTCTAGGCGCAGTCTGACGTTAGCCGGACTGGATCATCTGCGCGGTATCAATTCCGCTTTCCTTCAAGAAGGATTTCAATCCTTCGTATCTTGCCCGATAGCCATTCGCTTTGACCGTCTTGGGACTGAATGAAAAACTCAGGTCGGAGACTGCCATCTTCTCTGTCTCGCGAAAGAAGAGCGGTTGCAATCCCTCGAGGATTCTGCGGGCCGTTGGAAGATTCTGTTTCTGATCTCGGGTGTAGGCGTTGATTGCAAATCGCAGCGAGCCGATAACAATGTCGATCAGACTGGAAAAGTGTGATTGGCCGATGGCCGCGTAGTGAAAGCCAACAATATTAGTCAGCCTCAATGGGCTTGCATGCGGCAGCCCAGTTACTCCGACAGCGAACTTGTCGACTAGATGAGCGTCTATTTGCTTGTCGGAGAATCTGTCGATCAAGACGAGACCTGTCGATTTGAAGCGATTTAGATGGCAGTCAAAGTGATAGCACACAGTGTTAATCGCGTTCCTCCGAGCGACTTCCGGGCTGGTTGCTATGTTGTGCAATATAGTTGAGACAAGGAGCTTCGTACCTGCATCTGTTGCGGCCACAATCATCGACTTCTTCAAATCGATGAATGTTTGATGAGACATGCCCGGAGGCGCGGGGAGAAACTTCAGCTTGAATATCTCAGGGACTTTCGCGTCCTTGCGCAGCTTGTCGATTTGACTTGTTAGGTCTGCACATTTTTCCGCGGAAATACAGAGACCGCCGTACAAGAAGAAATCATTACTCCTTTGCTCGATATTCGTTTCGTCGCAATAGAGAAGGTGCATTAGAAGTGCCTCCGTATCTCTGTGTTCCGAACTGCGTCTTTTACGAGCCTCGCTGTTACTTGCGTCGTTAAATGCACCACAAGTGCCTGCCAGCGACGCCGGCTCACTGAAATCGGGTGCCGATTCCTAGGTAAGTGTCGAAGTTGCGTAGTCGCAAATCGTCCGGAAGATCACTCGGGCATGATACAGCTTGCGGAGCTACTCTTGGGCGTGAGTGGCACCTTCGCTTTCCAAATCGATGAGCTGAGCAATGTTGTTCAACATTTCAACGGCGTTTTCAGTGTTGCCGGGCTGTCGTTCCCAGAGTTGAAACAGCATTGGAAACAACTGAGCCTTGGATAGACCTAGATGGTCGCTGAGCGCAGCGTACCAATCGTGCTGCTCGGCCCCTTGAAGCGCGAAAAGTATTGGCCCGACATCTTGGGATCCACTTACAGCTTCGAGCGCACTTGGGTCGGCTTCGACTATCGCCCGGAATATGCGCTCGATTGGTTTCTCGCCAGGAAGGAAGGTTGATATGCCCGTTAGCGCATTTGGGATCTTGCCTCGTAAGTCACCGTCAAAGAGGCCTAAAATCTTTACGGCGGAGAACGGCGAGCCGATGCGCTCCAACAATTTGATGATGTTGCCATCACCGTTGCGTACACTGATTTCGATCCGGCGCGAAAGCCCTGGCCTATGTCGCTCCAGAATCTGACGAAGGAACCAATGAGCGGCGAGATCTTCCACGAGAATCACGATGTCAATGTGCGGCTCGATTCCGAGCATAGAGAGAAGTACTGGAGGTGGAGTGGATTCCACTATTCGTACGTTTGCCCCCTGTCGGAACAAGAAGACATGGTGTTCCTCGTCAAAACTATTGATGATCTTCGGCGAGTGACTTGTCATTATCACGCTCAGGCGCTTGTCGACGGTCGCGCCCAGAAGATAATGACTGAAGGCTTCTTGCGTTGCGGCCGATAGATTGGTCTCAGGCTCCTCTATCAAAAGCAGCGCGTTTTCCGCGGCTCGGTCGATCGTCCACCAAAGGAACAGGATCGCTAGTTCTCCGGCTCCCATCGTGCGGCTGTCGTAGCGATCATTTCCATACGCCACCTCGAAGAACGGAATTATGCCGTCATCGCTTTCAATCTCATATATCTTCACTTCCCTGTAGTCGCGCCGGCTTACGTAGTTGACCTCGACAAGAGTCTTCTCGTCGATATTTCTGGATCCCACACCATTGATGATGTCATTGACGTCTTGGAAGCCAGCAAACTCCCTTTGGTGGAGGCGCGTCTCTACCGCCGCATCGATGTGAATGACTTCATAATCAAACGAGCCTTGTCCGGTTAGCGAGCCACTTGCAAACGTCACCTCTGAGACTTGATCGAGATTGTGCGCTCGATAAGTCAAAGATGCGCGGCCAGAGCTTAGCTTTAGGCTTGTCGGAGAATCTTGAGTTGCTCGTTTCGGCGCCGCGGCTGCCCAAACAGATCGAAGGATAGTCGTCTTACCTACCCCATTTGGGCCGGCTAAGACGACTAGCGGCAAAGAAAGCGGGATTTCACCGCTACCGAGCGTCGGTATCTCTTGAAAGGCAAATCGTTGAAGTTGGAGTTGCCATTGCAGCACGCGCTCCTTGATGCGCCGTCTATAGTCGGTAACTCGTGCGGCTCTCACGGCAGCTTGCTCCAGCGCTCGAGGTTCAGTCGCTGGGCTAGTGAATGTTCAAAGGTCGTATCCTCCCTCGATTGTAGATCATCTCGGATCGCAATGAGTGTTTGTCGATCCACCGTTTCTGGAAGGGGTAGATGTCCAGAAAAGTAATACGCAAACCACAGCGCAGCATCACGATAGACGACTGAAGAGACATCCGTCACCCGAAGACTCGCTCGATCCTGAAATACAGCGTAAGCCTGAGGAACAAAATTGCGAGCTGAGGTTGTCGATGCGGATTGCACGAAGGACGTCATGTACTCGTGGCTTGGTTCGTCATTCTCAAAGCGAGCAAAGAACAATAGCCAGCTTAAGGTGCTTGCTTTGTTCAGTCGCACCGCGAGCGCTTCTTTCCGTGATCGAGAAAAGTGATCGATGCTTTTCTGAGCTTGCGCGAGCACATCACCGGAGAACTCGGAGCGATCTTTAAAGCGCTGAGAGACGAGCGCCTCCGTGCTCTTTGTTGCAAAAGTCTTTGCCTCCAGAAAGAGGAGCAGTCGGGCGACGATGTCGTCGTAGGCGAGGCGGGCATTCGAGAAGCCAATAGTCTTCTTGTTATTGTCCCCGGACTCGAAGAACCGAACGAGATTCTTCAGTTGCTCACGCGCGGGACCGTAGAATGCGTTACGCTGCTCCCCAGCCGTCAACATGCTTGGCTGATTCAAACGGTAGAAGAGTTCGCTTGGCTCGTCTGGAAGATAGTCGGTGATCCGAAAGCATCGGAGAGTGTACTGATCCAGGAGTCGCTTATCTGCGGGGTCTAGTCGCCGATAATACTTCCCATCGAGGCTTTGAATCCGATCGTCGGGAGGCGTAATGCTCCCGTCGATCGAGAAATCGTTTCGTACGAAATCACGAAGCGCGGCGAGCCGTTGTTGGCCGTCCAACACTTCCATCCGCCCGTCTTTAGTGACCACGAGGAAAACTGGGGGGATCGACCATCCCCTAAGGACCGTATCAATTAATCGTCGCTTCTTTGCGGGGGACCAAATTTCTTGGCGCTGGAAATCAGGCTGAAGATCGATGTCTCCGCTCTCGATTCGCTCGACCACGGTCTTAAGGTCGGGTTCCCAAGGCGTTAGTTTCATCCACAATTCTCTGGTTCGATATGTCTCCTGATCTAGGCACCTTGCGGCGCTTTGCGTCAATTGAGCAAAACGAATAGCTCGCGCTATGGGTGAAGGTATCCACCGACGAGATATTGCCTAAGTCTCTCTCGAGCGGCACAAACAAAAACGGCCGGGTCATCATCGACCCGGCCGCTTCAAATCTCTTCCCGCGAATTCCGCTCTCGCGTGTAGCCGCGCTCAGCTCGCCTTCTTCACTGGGGCCGGCTTGCCGACCTTCTTCTCGATGGCGCGCTTCAGGTCGAGGGCGCGGGGCGAGAGCACGTCGGCCTTGGCCTTGAGCAGATAGGCGTCGAGGCCGCCATTGTGGTCGACGCTCTTCAGCGCGTTGGTCGAGACGCGCAGGCGCACGTTGCGGCCGAGCGCGTCCGAGATGAAGGTCACGTTGGCCAGGTTCGGCAGGAAGCGCCGCTTGGTCTTGATGTTGGAGTGGCTCACCTTGTGGCCCGTCTGGGGGCCCTTGGCCGTCAGTTCGCAGCGCCGGGACATCTTACAAAATCCTTATTGCATCCCCGCCTCTCTGCCAGGCGTGCAATCACACGGCCCGCGCGGGGGTTTTGAATTCGCGTCCATTTTCCAGGAACCGCGGGTGTATAGGGGCAGATCATCCGAGCGTCAAGGTTTTCTACCCCGCACGCTCGTTTCCGGGGTTCCTACGCCGTTGTTTTTTGACGCGTTTTCTTCACGCGAACCGGGAAGGCCACTTCGCTTGAAAACGCTTTGTTCATAAGCCGTTCCAGCCACTTAACACCGGATATGGCAACCATATAAAGGGCGTATTCGGCTGCAAGTCTTGGTTCCATAAGAGATGCGCACGTTGTCCGGCCGCCGAATTGAATGCCAAATGGACAATCGAGAGAGCGCCGATAGCAGGACCGTCAGGTAGGTTAAGTGACCACCGCCATTGCCATTTTGCCTCCGCTCGGCCGGCTCCTCGGCCTGTGCGCGGGCGCCATGCTGCTGTTTTGCGCCGAGCGCGCCAGCGCGCAGGGGCGGCTCGACGCCCATTATGAGGCGACCTTGGCCGGTATCCCGGTCGGCAAGGGCACCTGGACCATCGAAATCGGCGACGACACCTTCTCGGCCTCGGCGCAGGGCGGCACCGCGGGCCTCCTGAAGGCGTTTTCCGGCGGCTCTGGCGCCGGCGCCTCGCAGGGCCGCGTCGTCAACGGCTCGCTGGTCGCGAGTTCCTACACCGCGACCACGACCACCTCGAAGAAGTCGGAGACGATCCGGATGGTGCTCGCCGGGGGCGGCATCAAGGAATCCGCGATCGAGCCGGAGCCGCCGGTCGATGCCGACCGGCTGCCCGTGAGCGATGCGCAGAAGAAGAACGTGTTCGATCCGATGACCGGCTCGTTCCTGCGCGCGCCCGGCAATGCCGAATTGATGAGCCCGGATGTCTGCCGCACCGGCGCCGGCGTGTTCGACGGCCGCATGCGCTACGACCTCAAGCTCGATTTCAAGCGGGTCGAGATCGTCAAGGCCGAGCGCGGCTATCACGGCCCGGCGCTGGTCTGCGCGCTCTATTTCGTGCCGATCTCGGGCTACATCCCTGACCGACCCGTGATCAAATACCTCGCCGCCCAGCGCAACATCGAGATCGCCTTCGTGCCGATCGCGGGCACCCGCCTGCTGGTGCCGTTCCGCATGACGATCCCGACCCCGCTCGGCCAGGCCATGCTGGAAGCGACCTCGTTCGTGACGACGGCCGCGCCGCCGCGCGTGGCGAAGACGCAGTAGCAGGACGACACAGGCCGTCATTGCCGGGCTTGACCCGGCAATCCATCCGTTTCGCGAGAGGGTTTGTTTGGTTGATGGATGCCCGGGTCAAGCCCGGGCATGACGAGCAATGCAACAAACGTCATGGAATCCAGTTGACTCTTGCCCGGTTCTGATTCGACTCGGTCACCCCTGGAACTTAAGGAATTCAGTCCGCATATCCCATGCTTGTGGAGCCCTCTCAAACTTGATCTAGTGCCGCCGCCTTGGACTCCGCCGAGATGTTGCGGTGAACGTTTCAGGCCTGGAATGGAGTCAGCGATTCGGCCGCGATTCGTTCTCAACTCGTTCCAGAGCTTAAGCCGGGCGCCGAAAGCGTCGCATTGTGAGACAGATTTTGCGAAAGGATGCGTGCAGGAGTGAAGCCCGAGGCGTCAGTCTTTCACCGTCACCCTGAGGAGGCCGCGCAGCGGCCGTCTCGAAGGGCGACGGCCCCGCTGTCTCACCAAGATCGCCGCAAACGGCTCGATCTCGGCCGTCCATCCTTCGAGGCTCGCTCCGCTCGCACCTCAGGATGACGGATCGGGTATCCTGCCAACAGTTCAAGAAACACCTGCAAAAAATGGTTTTCTCAACTTCGTTCGGAAATGACCGCGTGCCCGGTGCGGGCGTCACCGCAGTGCTCGGGCCGACCAACACCGGCAAGACGCATCTCGCGATCGAGCGCATGCTGGCGCATTCGTCCGGCCTGATCGGGCTGCCGCTGCGGCTGCTCGCGCGCGAGGTCTACAACAAGATCGTCGACCGCGCCGGCGTCGACAACGTCGCGCTGGTCACCGGCGAGGAGAAGATCAAGCCGAAGGCGCCGCGCTTCTGGGTCTCGACCGTGGAAGCGATGCCGCGCGATCTCGACGTGTCGTTTCTCGCGGTCGACGAGATCCAGATCGCGGCCGATCTCGAGCGCGGGCATGTCTTCACCGATCGCATCCTCAATCGCCGCGGCCGCGACGAGACGCTGCTATTGGGCGCAGCGACGATGCGGCCGATGATCGAGCGGCTGCTGCCGGGCGCGTCGATCATCACGCGGCCGCGGCTGTCGCAGCTCGAATTCGCCGGCGACCGCAAGATCACGCGGCAGCCGCGCAGAACGGCAATCGTCGCGTTTTCGGCGGATGAAGTGTATGCGATCGCCGAGCTGATCCGCCGCCAGCATGGCGGCGCGGCCGTGGTGCTCGGCTCGCTCAGCCCACGCACGCGCAATGCGCAGGTCGCGATGTTCCAGAACGGCGACGTCGATTATCTCGTCGCCACCGATGCGGTCGGCATGGGGCTCAATCTCGACGTCGATCACGTCGCCTTCGCCTCCGACCGCAAATATGACGGCTACCAGTTCCGCCGGCTGACGCCGGCCGAGTTCGCCCAGATCGCGGGCCGCGCCGGCCGCGCCACGCGCAACGGCACCTTCGGCACCACCGGTCGCTGTGCGCCGTTCGAGCCGGAGCTCGTCAACGCGCTGCAGAACCACACCTTCGACAGCGTCAAGATGCTGCAATGGCGCAACGCGAAGCTCGATTTCGCCTCGCTCGGCGCCTTGCAGGTGTCGCTGGCGCTGTCGCCCAATCATGAGGCACTGACGCGGGCCCCGGTGGCCGAGGACCTGCGCGTGCTCGAGCATGTCGCGCGCGACGCCGAGGTGCGCCAATGGGCGCACGGGGCCAAGGCCGTGGAGCGGCTGTGGGAGGCCTGCCAGGTTCCGGACTACCGGAAACTGTCGCCGGCCGCCCATGCCGAACTCGTGACCACGCTGTATGGCTTCCTGATGCAAAAGGGTCGTATCCCTGACGCATGGTTTGCCGCCCAGGTCGACCAGGCCAACCGGACCGACGGCGATATCGACACGCTATCGGGCCGGATCGCGCAGATCCGGACCTGGACCTTTGTTGCCAACCGGCCGGACTGGCTCTACGACCCGGACCACTGGCAGGGGATCACGCGCGAGCTCGAAAATAAATTATCCGATGCGCTGCATGAACGGCTCACGGAGCGTTTCGTTGACAGGCGGACCAGTGTATTGATGCGCCGCCTGCGGGAGAACTCAGTTTTGAATACGGAAATTGGCAAGACCGGTGAAGTGATCGTGGAAGGCCATGCGATCGGCCGGCTCGATGGTTTCACCTTCGCACCTGATGCGGCCGAGGCCGGCAGCGACGCCAAGGCGCTGCAAGCCGCCGCCCAGCAGGTGCTGGCGCGCGAGATCGATGCGCGCGCCGAGAAGCTGGGTGCCGCGCCCGACGAGCAGTTCGTGCTGACCTCCGACGGCACCATCCGCTGGACCGGCGATGCGGTCGCCAAGCTGGTCGCGGCCGACGACGCGCTGCATCCGCGGCTGCGCATCATTTCCGACGAGCGGCTGACCGGCGCCTCGCGCGAGGCGGTGCAGACCCGGCTCGACCTCTGGCTCAAGACGCATATCGAAAAACTGCTCGGGCCGCTGTTCGAATTGTCCAAGGCCGAGGATCTGCAGGGCATCGCCCGCGGCATCGCCTTCCAGCTGGTCGAGGCGCTCGGCGTGCTGGAGCGCTCGAAGATCGCGGCCGAGATGAAGGATCTCGACCAGCCGTCGCGCGCCGCGCTGCGCAAATACGGCGTGCGCTTCGGCGCCTACCACATCTATTTCCCGCAGCTCTTAAAGCCCGCGGCGCGCTCGCTGGCCTCGCTGCTGTGGGCCGAGAAGCAGAGCAATGTCGACATGGCTGCGCTGTCGAATGTGCAGCATCTCGCCTCCAGCGGCCGCACCTCGTTCCCGGTCGACAAGACCTTGCCGCGCGATGGCTATCGCGTGCTCGGCTATCGCCAGTGCGGCGAGCGCGCGGTGCGCGTCGACATCCTGGAGCGGCTCGCCGACCTGATCCGCCCGGCGCTGGCCTGGCGCGAGACCTCGCCGGGCGAGAAGCCGGCCGGTGCGTTCGACGGCCGCGGCTTTGTCGTGACCCAGGCGATGACCTCGCTGACGGGATCCGCCGGCGAGGACTTTGCCTCGATCCTGCGCGCGCTCGGCTACCGCATGGACCGCCGTCCGCCGCTGCCGCCGAAGCCCGTCGAGGCTCAGCCTGCCGAGACCACCGAGACGGTCGCCGCCGAGACGCCGCCGGTCGAGGCGACCTCCGACGCCGCCGTCGATGCACCGGTGGATGCCGCCGCCGAGGCGCCGGCTGGCGCAGAGGTCACCGCCGATGCACTGGAGGCTGCGGTCGATCATCAGCCGGTGTCCGGCGATCCCGCGCCGTCGGCCGCGCTGCTGCCCGATGTCGGCTTTGCCGCGGTCGCCGCCAGCGAGGCGACGCCGGTCGTGGTCGAGACCCATCAGGATGCGGTGGCCGAGCGTGCTGCGCCGGTCGACGAACCCGCCGCAGAGCCCGCCGCTGCCGCCGAAGAACCCGCTGCCGAGGCGCCGGCTATCGAAGCCGCAGCCGAGCCTGCGCCGGCCGCTGAAGCCGTCGCGGAGGCACCTTCCGAAGCTGCACCTTTGGAGGCGCCGTCAGAGACTGCCGCTGAGGCGCCTGCGGAGACCGCGAGCGCCGAAGCTGCACCGGCCGAAGCCACCGCTGCCGAAGCCACCGCTGCCGAAGCCGCGCCCGCCGAGACGCCGGCCGAGCCGCAGCTCGTCGAAGTCTGGCGGCCCGGTGGCCGCTCCGACGAGCGCCGTCCGCATCACCGCGGCCATGATCGCAACCGCGGCCGCCACCAGGGCAAGCCCGCCGAGGGCGCACAAGCCGCTGAAGGCGGCGGTGAGGGTGAGGCCAAGCGCGAACATCATCGCCGTCCGCGCCGTCACCAGGATTTCCGCACGCCGCGTCCCGGCGCGCCCGCCGATCCGGCTGCGGCGCCCGCCGAAGGCGCGCAGGCGCGCGACAACCGCCAGGATAATCGTGACGACAAGGGCCCGCGCCGCGAACGCTTCGAAGGGAAGGGCCGCGATCGCGACAACAATGAGCGGCGCCGCGACAACAAGTTCGGTGGCGGCGATCGCAAGGGCGAGCGCGGCGATCGTGACCGTGGCGGCCGCGATTTCGGCAAGGGCGGCCGCGACAAGCGCGAGAGCGGCCCGTCGCATCGGCCCTACGCCTCGAGCGCGCCGCGCGAGCGCGACCGGCCGATCGATCCGAATTCGCCATTCGCCAAGCTCGCTGCCCTGAAGGAGCAGCTCGCGGGACGGAAGGAATAATCCGGCATAGCGTTTTCAAGCGAGGCGGGAGTCCGGTTCGCGTGAAGACAACGCGTCAAACATAGAAGTCCTTGGACAGACAGCGGCTCGACAAATGGCTGTGGCACGCGCGGGTGGTGAAGGCCCGCACCAGCGCGGCTGAACTCGTCGCATCAGGTCATGTCCGGATCAACGGCACGCGCGAGAAATCGCCGGGCCATGCGGTGAAGGCGGGCGACGTCGTCACCGTCGCGCTCGACAACAGCGTCCGCGTGCTGAAGGTGATCGGCTTCGCGGAGCGGCGCGGCGACGCCAGTTCGGCGCGCGTGCTGTATGAGGATTTGCAGGCCGGCAATTTGCAAGCCGGCAATTTGCAAGCCGGTAAGGAGTAGTTATCTAGCGTCTGTTACTTCGACCGCAACATGATCCGGACTAATGGGACCGGGTTCGCGATAGGATCATGCTCCCAATAAAGCCGGTGGCAGACGTGTGAGAATACTGGCGTTTTTCGGGGGCCGCTTCCCTTGCGGGGCCGGTATTCCTGCGCTAGGCAACCCCAGAAAAACTGGATCGTTTCGGAGTTTTGGATGACCTACGTCGTCACTGAAGCCTGCATCAAGTGCAAATATACCGACTGCGTTGAGGTCTGCCCCGTCGATTGCTTCTACGAGGGCGAGAACATGCTGGTCATCCATCCTGACGAATGCATCGATTGCGGCGTGTGCGAGCCGGAATGCCCGGCGGACGCCATCAAGCCGGACACCGAGCCGGGGCTGGAGAAGTGGCTCGAGGTCAACCGCGACTACGCCAAGAGCTGGCCGAACATCACCCAGAAGAAGGACTCGCCCGAGGACGCCAAGGAGTGGGAAGGCAAGGACGGCAAGTTCGAGAAATATTTTTCTTCGAACCCGGGCAGCGGCGACTGATTCGTCAGCATCTGCCGGGGACTACCCCGATAAGGGCGGGCTGCGGCCCGTCACCGGTCCGCCGTTAGGCCCTGATTTAACCCTAATGACGGACATATGACCTGAGCGGCCCCCGTTATGCCCGGAATCGGGCGTAAACCATTGATTTTTGCGGAAAATGTGCTATATTGGGCACATTACAGGCCAAGAACCCCCTGCCATGCGTACCTTGTGGCTTCGAGGTTCCCGCAAACATCGAACAGGGGCGTGGCAGTTTCCGCGCGCAGGCTGTGTCACAGAAAACGCGTAAAAAGAGTGCTTCAAAGACGACGAAAAAAGCCGCTGTCGTTGCTCGCAGCGCAACCAAGGGCCGTGCCAAGGCGTCCGTGAAGGGTGCCAAGAAGGCGGCGGCTGCAAAGTCCTCAAAGAACAAAAGAAGCGTGATGCCAGAAAAGACTGCCAAGCCTGCCGCGAAGGCGTCGGCTGCGAAACCCGCTGCCGCCGCAAAGGTCGCCCCCAAGACTGCTGCCCCCAAGCCGGCTGTTGCCCCGAAGGCTGCCGCCGCCGTTGCTCCCAAGGCTGCCGCGAAGCCCGCAGCGGCTGCACCGCGCGTCGAGGAGCCGAAGAAGGTCGTGACCCAGCGCCAGGGCTTCAAGGCCAATGAATTCGTCGTCTATCCCGCTCACGGCGTCGGCCAGATCCTGGCGATCGAGGAGCAGGAGATCGCGGGCGCCAAGCTCGAGCTGTTCGTGATCAACTTCATGAAGGACAAGATGACGCTGCGGGTGCCTACGGCGAAGGTCGCCAATGTCGGCATGCGCAAGCTGTCGGAGCCGGCGCTGGTCAAGAAGGCGCTGGAGACCCTGAAGGGCCGCGCCCGCGTCAAGCGCACCATGTGGTCGCGCCGCGCCCAGGAATACGAAGCGAAGATCAACTCGGGCGACATCGTCGCGATCGCCGAGGTGGTCCGCGACCTCTATCGTTCGGAATCGCAGCCCGAGCAGTCCTACTCTGAACGCCAGCTCTATGAAGCGGCGCTCGACCGTCTGTCGCGCGAAATCGCTGTTGTCCAGCACTCGACCGAGACCGAGGCGATCAAGGAGATCGAAGGCCAGCTCGCCAAGAGCCCGCGCCGCGGCGCCAAGGCCGAATCCGCTGAAGGCGACGCCGAGGGCGATGCCGACGGCGAGGATATGGACTCCGACGGCGACGACACCGCCGTCGAGGACGAAGCCGCCTGAAAGAGTTCGACGGATTGACAACAAAAGCCCGGTCGCAAGACCGGGCTTCTTGTTTCGTTGAGGCGTCTCCATGAGGCACGCTTCACCTCTCCCCTTGTGGGAGAGGTCGGATTGCATCGTCAGATGCAATCCGGGTGAGGGGTACGGCCTCTCCGCGAGTTGGCGTCCCTCGATAGACCGCAACCGCTCAAGGCTGCGTCCTATGAGCGAAACTGCCCGAAAACGGCTGCGGCTCTTACCGTCGTCCAGCCTTCCACCTGTCGCTGGCGTGACGGTCGGATCGATGAACGTCACCTGCAGGCGAGATGTTCCCTGAACACCCAGCCGAGTGGCCGAGAATTGGCATCGGCTACATATGCCCACCGCTTGCTGCGAGTATCACTCTTCTCGCGCAGAACGCGGACAAGCTGTCCATTCGAAATGGTGGAAATTATCTGCCCTTGGGGCTCGGCTCGAATATTCAGTGGAGTCGAGGTGGGGTCGACCACCACGCATTCCGCTAAGTTATCGGATGACTTCGAAGAAGATGTCGTGTCCGACTGCGCCAGGGCTGCAGAAGATATCCCGCCTATGACCGCGGCAATGAACGGTGACACCAATCGACGGCAATACTTGGCGCGCATCGTGAAGACATGTTCCTATCGAATGGGATAAGCGGTAGAGAGTGCGTCGTTCGTGCTGACATATGCTGCTTTCGAGCCGTCAGTGCCTTGCCACCCCCTGAACGAAGGCTCCGAACAACTGCATCATTTGCTGCTGGTTAGCTTGATTGATGCGCTCTTGGTTGAGCTTTTGTAGCTGAAGCTCATAACCTCGCTGCGCTCCCGCGTGCCCGAGTTCAGCGGCCCGCTGCAATAGTGCCAGTTTGGTTTGCTCCGAATTTGGCGTTTGAACCAGTCCCTTGTCGATAAGGTCGACTAGGCTAACCATCGAGTCAGCGTCACCCAGTGCGCTCCCCCGCTTAAAGAGCGAAATAGCTGTCGTCGTGTCCTTTCGGTCCCATAGATACATGCCACCGAGGTTGTCGAACGCAGCAGGATAGTTTGCGCCAACGAGGCGGAAGAATATGTCGAACGCTTGCTTCCTGTCCTTGAACTGGGTAGCTCGACCAAGCTGGTACTGATATCTGAGTTCGTTGGGGAAGGTGGCGGCCGCCTTCGTGCAGGCATCGTACGCTTGATCCGCTTGCAATTTCAGAACATCAAAAGGTACGCCGTCACCCGACCTTCTGGCGTCGGTTGGATTTGCAGCGAGTCGGTCGCAGTCAGCGCCGCTTTGCAAGCGTTGTCGATCTGCCGCCGCCGCTGCTTCCTTTGCTTGGCGGTCTCGCTCGGCGGCTTGTTGCGCTTGCTGGGCATCCCGCTCCGCACGTTCACGTGCTTCCTTTTCTCTTAGCTCCCCCTCCGCCTTCTTTTTTGCCGTAGCCGCGTCCTGTTGTTGACGCCAATCAGCGATGACCTCGCGGGTGGCAATCTTGAACTCGTCGCCCGTCCGCGGATGAAAGCCGGGGCCATCGTAGAATTCGTATTGGCCACTCTCACTTCGCCAGTACCAGACCTTTGTAGCTCCCGTTGTCGGTTCGAAGAAGCCGAACTTCTCCGGATCATCTATCCGCAGAGGTGCTCGACGAACGACCTTAGCGGCCTGCTGGTTCCACACTTGAACAACGTCCCGGGTAACGGGCGTTAACTCTTCGCCGGTTTGCGGATGAAAGCCCATGAGATCGAACAGTTCGATCTGACCACGATCGTTCTTGAAATACCAAACAACCGGCTCACCCGTTGTTGGATCAAAGAAGGTCGGATTGGTCGAGGTGATTATCTTTGGTCTATGGCCGCTTCGGTATTGTTCGATCTTTTCTACAATCTGAGGAGTAAGGGGACGACATTCGCGTCCAGTATCCGGATCGACCCCGATGCGGTTCAATGTCTTGATGCTGGTGCGAGTCATCACGTAGCATTTCTCCGCTACGCCATTTTTCCGGAAGTTCGCATCAATACGTCCGAGCAGAAGCGAATGTCCGATGACAAGCGCTAGGAGGCCCACGTAGCCGATCCGGCGCTTATGCTTCGAAAATGAGAACGTATAGCCCGCGAGGACCACGATCGCCGCGAAGCTGGCCCATAGGAGAGCCCGAGTAATTCCGGGATTTAGATCATAGGCGTCAGCAAGTTCTTCGACGTATGTGTGCGCCAAATAGTAGTAGACCAGCTCATTGCTGAGCCAAAAAATCAATCCACCTGCGAGAACGCAGACAAGCACCACGATGGCAATTTTGGCTGCTACGTTGAGCCGCCCTAGCGTTTGCGAGGTGACGCTGCGCACCTTTTCAATTGTTTGCACTTCTAGCCCCAACATCCCGTATTTCCACGGGTGTAAGTTCTTTTCTTCCTCAACCCAGCATTGACGATAAGAGGTGACCAGCTGAATTGTCAAAGCCATAAGCCGTCGTTTGCGACGAATGGTTAGCTCGAAACAGCGCCTTCTCTGATTGTGCCGCGAGTAGCAGGCCCTTCCTGCAGTGCTCTATTGAACAAACTCCTTGACGGTCGCCTTGCACGAAGTGCGAAAGCCGAAATGCTGCTGGAGGCACCGTAGGGAGACTGTGTCTTTAACTAATTGCAATGGCGTATGAATTATGACCGTGCCTGTACCACACGGGTAGAGACCTGGCTGGAGATCGCGGTTTGCGCCCTGCTGAGAACGCCGTCACTTCACCCGCTGCTTCTCCAGCTTGCGCGCCAGCGTGCGGCGGTGCATGCCGAGACGGCGGGCGGCCTCGGAGATGTTGAAGTCGGTCTCCATCAGGGTCTGGTGGATGCGTTCCCATTCCAGCGTCTTGATCGAGGTCGGCCGCGCGCCGACCTCGATGCCGGCGTTGCCTTGCGCTTTGAGGAACGCGGCCTCGATATCGTCGGTGTTCGACGGTTTGGCCAGATAGTGGCAGGCGCCGAGCTTGATGGCCTCGACCGCGGTCGCGATGCTGGCAAATCCCGTCAGCACCACGATCAGCATCTCGGGATCATGCGCGTGCAGCGCTTCGACGCAGGCAAGGCCGGACGCGCCGCCGGCAAGCTTCAGGTCGACGACCGCATAGCCGGGCGACTGCTGCTCGAGCAGCTCGCGGACCTCGTCGAGCGAGGCCGACACCGCGACGCCGTAGCCGCGGCGCTCGAACGAGCGCTTCAGCGTGCGGGCAAAACCTGCATCGTCCTCGACGATCAGAAGCTGGCGTTCATCCGTCAAGATGGTCTCCGATCGCTAGCGTCGAGAGCGGCAGCTCGAGCCTGACCGCGGCGCCAATGTCCGGCCGGTTGCGCGCCGTCACCACGCCGCCGAGCTTGCGCACGACGTTGACGACCAGGAACAGGCCGAGACCGCTGCCGGAGCTGCCCTTGGTCGATTGATACGGCTTGCCGATATGCGACAGCATCTCGCGCGAGAAGCCCGGGCCGCGATCGGTCACCGACAGCACGAGCTTGTCGGCATTGCGCTCGGCCGTCAGCTCGATCCAGTCGCGCGAGACCTCGGCGGCATTGTCGAGCACGTTGAAGATCGCCTGCTTGAGCGCGATGTCGGAGACGATCGCGAGGTCAGCGCCGAACGCATTGCGGAAATACAGCGTGGCCGACGGCCGCGTGGTCCGCCATTCCTCCACCAGCGCGGTCAGGAACGCCGCGACCGTGGTCGGCGAGGAGCCTTCGCCGCGGGCTTCGCCGGCCGACAGCAGGATGCCGGTCACAATCGACTTGCAGCGCTGCACCGAGATCTCCATCTCGCTGAGGTCCTGCGACAGCTCGGGGTCGGAGGCGAGCGTGGGCATCCGGCGCCAGTCGCCCAGGATGACCGAGAGCGAGGCGAGCGGCGTGCCGAGCTCATGCGCGGCGCCGGACGCCAGGAGGCCTATCCTGACGATGTGGTCCTGCTCGGCGGCGTGCTGGCGCAGCGCCGCGAGGCGGAGGTCGCGGTCGCGCAGATTGCGGTTGATCCGGGTCATGAAAACGACGAGCAGCACGGCGTCGAGCACGAGGCCGATGAAGGTGCCGGCGATGTAGAGGTTGAAGGCGTCGGCAAAGCCCTGCTGCGGCAGCTCCAGCGGCCGGTAGTAGCTGGTCAGCCAGGCGAAGTTCATGCAGACCAGCGCCACCAGCGACCAGGTCGAGGGCGCATCGAGCAGCACCGCGCCGAGCGTCACCTGCAGCAGATAGAGCGACGTGAAGGGATTGGTGGCGCCGCCGCTGAGATAGAGCAAGGCGGTCAGCGCCGCCACGTCGAGCGCGAGCGCGACTAAGAGCTCGCGGTTGTTGATGTCGGCGCGGTAGCGCAGCCACAGCAGGCTGACGACATTGAGCGCCACGAGCCCGGAGATCACGGCCGCCAATGGCAGCAGCGGCAGCGCGACGCCCATCCAGAACTGCACGAAGCCGATGGTGACGATCTGGCCGATCACGGCGATCCAGCGCAGCTGAACCAACAGGGCCATGTTCTTGCGGTTGGTCGCGATGTCGGCGGGCGCGGCGAGATCGAACGGCATGCCGGCAGCCGCGCTCACGGCGGACCGCATCACGGCCGTGCCGGCCGGGGCGTTCTCCTCATGCAGATCCGATGTGCGCTCGAGCATCTGGGCCTGTGTCGCGAGACAGATTGCGGGCTGCGCCGATCAGGCGGCGCACGGCGGCGCGCCTCGAGGTCCACCCTGGATCGCCGGCGCGGCCCCTGCCGCTGAAGGTGCGCAGGAGCGCGCCCGCCAGCATAATGGCCAGCACGAACCATGTCAGCGCGTAAATCAGATGGTTGTTCGGAAACCGCACGATCGTGAGCCCGCCGACCGGGGCGCCGCCCGGATTCGGCGTCGCGTCGGCGTCGATGAAGAAGGGAGCTGCCTGCGACAATCCGTGCGTAGCCGCGATCGCTGCGACGTCGCGGGAATACCAGCGGCCCGCCGCCGGATCGTTGCTGCGCAGGAAGCCGCCCTTCGGCTCCGAGATCCGCAACAGTCCGGTGACGTTGACCGGGCCTTGCAGGTCGCCGTCGCGCCGGGTCGCGGGATCGCGCCGGTCGGGCGGAACAAAGCCGCGGTTAACCAGCACGGTGGTTCCGTCAGCCATCCGCAGCGGCGTCAGCACCCAGAAGCCGGGGCCTTCGTTCGTCACGGCCTGCACCAGCGTCTCGTCGGAATTCAGGAAAGTGCCGCGCACGGTGACGCGGCGGTATTCGTCGCGCGCGGCCGTGACTTCCGACCACGACGATGGCGGCGGCGGCGCGACCGGCGCCGCGTGCATGCGCCGCTCGACCCGTTCGATCAGCGCCAGCTTCCAGGTCCTGCGTTCGACCTGCCAGATTCCGAGCGCGCTCAGCAGCACCACGCCCAGCATGCCGAGCGTGAGCAGCACAAGCGAGGGTCTGGCAGACCGCATCGTCACGGCATCTGGCTCATGTCGTGCATCGGCATCATGTTGATGTTGAGGTGATGCATGACCCACAGCGAGCCGGTCAGCGCGATCACCACCATGACCACGGTGAAGATCATCGCCATCATGGTCCAGCCGTTCTCGGACCGCGTGTTCATGTGCAGGAAGTAGATCATGTGAACCACGATCTGCACCGCGGCCAGCACCAGCACGATCAGCGCGGTGACTGCCTTGTCGGCGATGGTCCCGGTCATCACCAGCCAGAACGGAATGGCCGTGAGGATCACCGAGAGGCCGAAGCCGATCAGGTAGCTCTTCAGCGAGCCGTGGGCGGCGCCGCCATGGTCGTCATGGCCGTGGTCGTTGGAGTGCAGGGCGTGAGAGTTGGTTGTCATCGCAGCATTCCCAGGAGATAGACGAAGGTGAAGACGCCGATCCAGACCACGTCGAGGAAGTGCCAGAACATCGAGAGGCACATCAGCCGGCGCCGGTTGGCCGTGGTGAGGCCGAAGCGCGCGGTCTGCACCATCAGCGTCACCAGCCAGACCAGGCCGAAAGTGACGTGCAGGCCGTGGGTGCCGACCAGCGTGAAGAACGACGACAGGAAGGCGCTGCGCTGCGGCGTCGCGCCTTCGTGGATCATGTGGGCGAACTCGGTGAGCTCGATGCCGAGGAAGGCGAGGCCGAACAGTCCGGTGATCGCGAGCCAGAGCTGCGTCTGACCGATCTTCGATTTCTCCATCGTCAGCATGGCGAAGCCGTAGGTGATCGAGGAGAGCAGCAGCATCGTGGTGTTGAGCGCGACCAGCTTGAGGTCGAACAGATCCTTCGGCGCCGGGCCGGCGGCGTAGTTGCCGCCGAGCACGCCATAGGTCGCAAACAGCATCGCGAAGATGAGGCAGTCGCTCATCAGGTAGATCCAGAAGCCCAGCATGGTGCTGGCGCCTTCCGGATGATCGTGCTCGTCGATGACGTGGAAGACCGGCTCGGAGCCTTGGACGGAGATTCGGTTGGTTGCTACGCTCATGTCTGGGCTCCCGCGGCGAGAACGCGCGTCCGCGCATCTTCGGTCCGCACCACCTCATCCGCCGGGATGTGGAAGTCGCGGTGATAGTTGAAGGTGTGGCCGATCGCGACCGCGAGCAGCGCAACGAAGCTGACGGCGGCGAGCCACCAGATGTACCAGATCAGGGCGAACCCCATCACCGTCGCGAAGCCGGCGAGGATGATGCCGGTGCCGGTGCTGGACGGCATGTGGATCGGCCTGAAGCCGGTGAGCGGGCGCCTGTAGCCGCGGCGCTTCATGTCCCACCAGGCGTCGTTGTCGTAGACCACAGGCGTGAACGCGAAGTTGTAGTCCGGCGGCGGCGACGAGGTCGCCCATTCCAGCGTGCGCGCGTTCCAGGGATCGCCGGTGGTGTCCTTGAGCTGCTCGCGGCGCAAAATGCTGACCGCGAACTGCACCAGCATCGCGCCGATGCCGAGCAGGATCAGGAAGGCGCCGAAGGCTGCGATGACGAACCAGATCTGCAGAGTGGGATCGTCGAACACGCGCAGCCGTCGCGTCACGCCCATCAGGCCGAGCACGTAGAGCGGCATGAAGGCGAAGTAGAAGCCCGAGACCCAGAACCAGAACGACAGCTTGCCCCAGAACGGATCGAGCCTGAAGCCGAACGCCTTCGGGAACCAGTAGTTGATGCCGGCGAACAGGCCGAACAGCACGCCGCCGATGATCACGTTGTGAAAATGCGCGATCAGGAACAGGCTGTTATGCAGCACGAAATCGGCCGGCGGCACCGCGAGCAGCACGCCGGTCATGCCGCCGATCACGAAGGTCAGCATGAACGCCACCGTCCACATCATCGGCAGCTCGAAGCGGATGCGGCCGCGATACATCGTGAACAGCCAGTTGAACATCTTCGCGCCCGTCGGGATCGAGATGATCATGGTGGTGATGCCGAAGAACGAGTTCACGCTGGCGCCGGAGCCCATCGTGAAGAAGTGGTGCAGCCAGACCAGGTAGGACAGGATGGTGATGACGACGGTGGCGTAGACCATCGAGGTGTAGCCGAACAGCCGCTTGCCGGAGAACGTCGCGGTCACCTCGGAGAAGATGCCGAACGCCGGCAGCACCAGGATGTAGACCTCGGGGTGGCCCCAGATCCAGATCAGGTTCACGTACATCATCGGGTTGCCGCCGAAGTCGTTCGTGAAGAAGTTGGTGCCGACGTAACGATCGAGCGACAGCAGCGCCAGCACCGCGGTCAGCACCGGGAAGGAGGCGACGATCAGGACGTTTGTGCAGAGCGAGGTCCAGGTGAACACCGGCATCTTCATCATCGTCATGCCCGGCGCGCGCAGCTTGACGATGGTGCAGATCAGATTGATGCCCGATAAAGTGGTGCCGACGCCTGCGACCTGTAGTCCCCATATGTAATAGTCGACGCCGACGTCAGGACTGTAGCCGATGTTCGACAGCGGCGGGTAGGCGAGCCAGCCGGTGCGGGCGAATTCGCCGACGAACAGCGACATCATCACCAGCACGGCGCCGCCGACCGTCATCCAGAACGAGAAATTGTTGAGGAAGGGGAAGGAGACGTCGCGGGCGCCGATCTGCAGCGGCACCACGTAGTTCATCAGGCCGGTCACCAGCGGCATCGCCACGAAGAAGATCATGATCACGCCGTGGGCGGTGAAGACCTGGTCGTAGTGATGGGCCGGCAGATAGCCGTCGGAGCCGTTGAAGGCGATCGCCTGCTGCAGGCGCATCATCAGCGCGTCCGCGAAGCCGCGCAGCAGCATCACGATGCCGAGGATCATGTACATGATGCCGATGCGCTTGTGGTCCACGGTGGTGAACCACTCGCGCCACAGATAGCTCCAGAGCCGGAAGTAGGTGACGATGGCGAACAGCGCGAGACCGCCGGTCGCGACCACCGCGAAAGTGCCGACCAGGATCGGCTCATGGATCGGCAGCGCATCCAGGTTGAGGCGGCCGAAGATCATCTTGACGAGATCGGGATTCATGCGGTCCTCCTCAGGACTCTGATTTCGGACGCTGGCCGAGCAGCTGGGATGTCGATGACGGATGCGCCGGCGAGAACGGCGGGCGCTTCAGCCCGAAGCCGCGCAGCGGCGTCAGGTCGAGCGGCGCGGTGACCTCGCGCGACGGCGCGTCCTTGATCTCGTCCATCGAGCAGATGCCGGCGACGAAGGTCGGCTCCGAGCCGAGCGGCGCGCCGCGGCGAGCGTATTTGTCATAGGTCAGCGGCAGCGTGTTGTTGAGGCCTTCGCGCCCCAAGCCGCCCTTGGCGTCGATCGCCATCATCTCGCTCATGCACATCTTGCCGGGCTCGACGCACATGTTGAGGATCGCCTTGTAGAGATCGCGATCGACCGAACGATAGAGACGGACCGGATCGTTCTGGCTCGGACGCTCGAGCTGCAGATAGTCGGTGCGGCCGAGCATGTTGGAGCTCGCCTTGGCACCGGCGATCCATTTGTCGAAATCCGCGCCCGACAGGCTCTTGAACTCGAAGTGCATGCCGGAGAAGCCGGCGCCGCTGTAATTGGCGGAGAAGCCGCGATAGGTGCCTGCCTTGTTGGCGACCGCGTGCAGCTTGGTCTCCATGCCGGGCATCGCGTAGATCTGGCCGGCGAGCGCGGGGATGTAGAACGAGTTCATCACGGAGGACGCCGTGATGCGGAAGCGGATCGGGCGGTCGACGGGCGCAGCAAGCTCGTTGACGGCGGCGACGCCGTAATCCGGGTAGATGAACAACCACTTCCAGTCGAGCGCGACCACCTCGACATTGAGCGGGGCGTCCTTGCTCTCGATCGGCTTGTCGGCGGCGATGCGGCCGAGCGAGCGATAGGGATCGAGCAGATGGGTGCCCATCCAGGTCAATGCGCCCAGGCAGATGATGATCAAGAGCGGTGCCGACCAGATCACCAGCTCGAGCTGGGTCGAGTGATCCCACTCCGGCTCGTAGGGGGCCTGGGTGTTTGACTGGCGGTAGCGCCAGGCGAAGAAGACGGTCAGCGCCATCACCGGAAGCACGATGATGAGCATCAGGACGGTGGAGATGACGACGAGGTCTCGCTGCTGGGCGGCGATGTCGCCGGCAGGCGCCAGGACGACAAAATCGCACCCGCCAAGGAGTGCCGCGAACGGCAATAAGGCCAATAATTTCAAGGCGCGCACGGCTCACCCCACTTGAATTTTATGAGTTCCGCCAACGGGTAGCTGCGATGCAGCAAAGTTGACATTGGACAATTTGTCCAATGTTGCAGTGCGGGATAGAAGGTCAGAAGGTGAGGTGGACCGCGTGGCAAAGGCTGCCCGTGGCCTCATCTTCTTGCTTGAGCATGATCCGTTCGGAAAACCGGTTTCCACTTTTCCGGACCATGCTCCAAAGGACGGTTCTCCGGCGATGGCACAAGCCCCAGCAATGGCTCACGGCACCCCGACCGCATCAGGTCACGGGCAGGCGAAACCCGGCGAAATCGCCATCGGCGTCATCATCGGGCGCACCTCGGAGTTCTTCGACTTCTTCGTCTACGCGATCGCCTCGGTGATCGTGTTCCCGAAGCTGGTGTTTCCGTTCGTCAACGAGCTGACCGGCACGCTCTATTCATTCGGCATCTTCGCGCTGGCGTTCGCCGCGCGGCCGCTCGGCACCGTCATCTTCATGGCGGTCGACCGCCGCCACGGCAAGGGTGCCAAGCTCGTCATCGCGCTGTTCCTGCTTGGCACCGCCACGGTCGCGCTCGCGTTCCTGCCCGGCTACGACACGATCGGCGTTGCCGCGATCTGGCTGCTCGCCGCCGCCCGCGTGCTGCAGGGCATCGCCTGGGGCGGCGCGTGGGACGGCCTCGCCTCGCTGCTCGCGATGAATTCGCCGGCCAACAAGCGCGGCTGGTACGCGATGGTGCCGCAGCTCGGCGCGCCGCTCGGGCTGATCGTGGCGAGCGCGCTGTTCGCCTTCTTCGCCGGCAACCTCTCGGCGGATGATTTCTTCGATTGGGGCTGGCGCTATCCGTTCTTCGTCGCCTTCGCCATCAACGTGGTGGCGCTGTTCGCGCGGCTGCGCATGGTGGCGACGGATGAATATTCCGAGCTGTTCGAAAGCCGCGATCTGGAGCCGGCGCGCATCGGCGAGACCGTGGCGCAGGAAGGCCGCAACATCGTGCTCGGCGCTTTCGCGCCGCTGGCGAGCTTTGCCCTGTTCCACATGGTCACGGTGTTTCCGCTGTCCTGGGTGTTCCTGTTCACCAAGGAAAGCCCGGTGCGCTTCCTGATCATCGAGATGATCGGCGCCATGGTCGGCGTCGTCGCGATCGTCGCCTCCGGCATGATCGCCGACCGCGTCGGGCGCAAGCCGCTGCTGTTGGGCTCGGCGGTCGCGATCGCAGTCTATAGCGGCTTTGCCCCGCAGCTGCTCGATGCCGGTGCGTTCGGTGAAACCGTGTACATGGTGCTCGGCTTCGTGCTGCTCGGGCTGTCGTTCGGCCAGTCGTCGGGGGCGATCGCCTCGAACTTCGCGCGCAATTATCGCTATACCGCCTCGGCGCTGACGTCGGATTTCGCCTGGCTGTTCGGCGCCGGCTTCGCGCCGCTCGCCGCGCTGCTGCTGGCGACGCATTTCGGCCTGATCTCGGCCGGTGCGTATCTGTTGTCCGGTGCGGTGTGGACGCTGCTGGCGCTTTGGCTCAGCGGCCTGCGCGAAGCGGAAGTCAACTGAGTCACGTAGTCCCATCTGCTCCTTCCCCCTGAAAGGGGGAAGGTCGGGATGGGGGTCTGCCGCAGGCGACGCTGCATCTGCGGAGAGACCGGATCCCCACGCGCTTTGCTCTGGCGAGCAAAGCGACCTCCCCTTTTCAAGGGGAGGTGGGCTACCGGAACAACCCATCGACGCGGAACGAATAGCCGAGGCCGACGACATAGTTCGGCGAGTTGCGGTTGAGCCCGAACGCGATGTGGAGATCGACCTGCTGGGTCGGCGTGATCCGGTAAAGGCCGCCGGAATTGATCAGCTGGGTTGGCCGTGTGCCGTCGGGATAGTCGCCGACATATTCGGTGAACACGCTGATCCGTTCGGTCAGCTTCTTCTCGATCACGAAGGTCGCTTCCGACATGTGCCGGCCGGTCAGCTCGGCCGGGCGGAAGAATTCCGTGAACATGCCGCTGACGCCCCAGCCGTCATGCAGCTCCCATGACCAGGGCAACTGGATGTAGGGCTGCGCGCCGCGCCCGGCGACCGCGGCCGTGCCGGTCGGCAGCGCGACGCCGGCGGTGATCGAGAGGTCGATCTTCCCCGGCAGCGGGCTGATCTGCCACTTGATGGCAGGCGCGACGTCGGTGAAGCCCGAGGCGCCGGGCGCTCTCAAGGGGCCGACATAGCTCGGGAGGTCGACCAGCACCTCGAGGCAGGGCGCAATCCCGAGCCGCCAGCGGCTGTTGCTGCCGTCGATAAAGCGGCCGCTGTTGCGGCCGGTCAGGTTGATGCCGTTCTCGTTCTGCAGGCTCCCGACCGGCACGACGATACTCGAATTGGTGACGTCGGGCCGGTCGGTCGCGATTTCGTCGCTCGGCTTTTCGTTGGCCTTGGGACAGCCGTCCGCGCGCGCGGCGGTGGCTGCTGCGAGAGCGAGCGCAGCAAGCACGCACCCAAGTTCGGCAAGTCGGGCGACGGCGCCGAACCGGTTCTGAAACACTGGGGATGCTCCAATAGCGCGGCGCAGCTGCGGAGGTGGCAGCTCCAAGATAGATCGGCGGCGCGCGCGGATATTCCCGGTCGGCTGAAAAACTTCCGCATCGGCCGCGCGAGCGAGCGGCATTGCAGGGAATAGAATGGCAGCAGGGCTGCTCCTGTTGTGGTGGCAAACAGGAGACCCCGGGAATGACCATTCGTTCGATCGCAGGCGCGCTGGCGCCGCGGCACGCCAAGATCGCCGCGATGGCGGCCATCGCGATCCTGATCGCCCTGAACAGCGCCCGCGCAGCGGGCGATCCGGCGCGCGGCGCCACGCTGTACCAGGGTTGCGGCGATTGCCATTCGATCGAGAAGAACGACGTCGGCCCGATGCACCGGGGTGTGGTGGGCCGCCTTGCCGGCTCGGTCGCAGGCTACAATTACTCGCCGGCGCTGAAGAACTCGAAGATCGTGTGGACCGAGGCCAATCTCGACAAATGGCTCACCGGTCCGGACGCGATGGTTCCGGGCACCAAGATGTTCTACGAGGTACAGGATCCCAGGGATCGGGCCGACATCATCGCCTTCCTCAAGGAGAAGGCGAAGTAGGCGCTCTCTCTCGACGTCGTCCCTGCGCAAGCAGGGACCCATAACCACAGGGCTGCGTTGTTCGAGCGCGCTGTGGCCCCAGCTTCTTCCAACAATTAACGACGGTGGTTATGGGTCCCGGCGTTCGCCGGGACGACGGCGGTGGTGAGGGCCAGCGCGGACCTCAATCCACCACGATCTTGACGCGGTCGCGCGGCTTCACCTGGGCGTGGGCGTCGAGGCCGTTGAGCACGCGGAAGCGCTCGGCCGGGTGGTCGACGCCGGCCATGCGGTGCGACAGCGATTCCACGGTGTCGCCGGGCTGCACATTGATGACCTTGATGCGCAGCGGCCGCGCGGCCTGGATCTCGTCGAGGGTCAGGCGGCGGAATGAATTGACGGTCTCGCGCGCATTGCGCTCGCTCTCGGTGGACTTCTGCTTGGCGGCGAAGATGAAACGGTAGACGTCGCTGCCGAAGCGCAGCGCGTAGACCTTGAACTGCCACTGCTCGCCATGCGCGGTGGCGGAGGCCGCCGGAAAGCCGTTGATGGTGAGGTCCTCGGTCGAGGACTTCTCGACGCCTTCCATCCAGCCGGAATTGAGATAGTCGCCGAGCGACTGCTCGGCCGGCACCCGCACCACGTCGAAGCGCATCGCCTGGCTGCCGCCCTCGCGTACGCCGATCACCGCCTGCGCGGTGTTGTCGAGCGTGAAATTGTCGGGCGCGGTGAAGGTGAAGCCGAGCTTGGGATGCAGGAATCTCCGGCCGCGCACGAAGCCCTCGCTGGGGTCCTCGCCATAGACGATGTTGTCGATCGCGGCGAGATAGGTCTCGCGGTCGCGCTCGTTGCTCTCGGGCGACGAATACTGCCGCGCCGTGGTCTGCGCATTGTTGATGCGCTCCGGCGTCGCCGGATGCGACGAGGTGAAATCCTGCGCGCGCGGATCGAGCGCGGTCTTGCCGATCTTGAGCGCGGCATTGCGCTCCATCGCGGTGAGGAAGCGCGCCGCGCCGTAGGGATCGAAATGCGCGCGGGCGGCGATCCCGACGCCGATGCCGTCGGCCTCGAACTCCTGCTGCCGCGAGAAGCTCGCCATCGTCAGCTTGGTCTTGGCGAGCGCCAAGGCGGTCAGATCGGGATCGGTGCTCATGTCGGTGACGACGCGCGTCACCACCGCCGCCTGGCGCGCCTGGTCCTCGCGCATCGCGGCGTGCTTGGCCAGCACGTGCGCCATCTCGTGGCTCAGCACCGAGGAGAGCTCGGAGGTGTCGCTGGCGAGCGCGATCAGGCCGCGCGTGACATAGAGCTGACCGGTCGGCAGCGCGAAGGCGTTGACCGCGCCGGAATTGAGGATCGTCACCTTGTAGGCCTGGTCGGGCCGTTCGGAGGCGGCGACCAGCCGCTCGACGGTCTTGCTGATCAGGGCCTCGAGCTTGGGGTCGTCATAGGCGCCGCCATAGGACGACAGGATGCGCTCATGCTCGCGCTCGCTGTTGGGGGTCTGCTGCACCACCCGGTTCGGCTTCACCGGGGCTGCGGCCGCGGTCGGGGTGACCTGCTCGAACCGGCCGACATTGCCGCAGGCCGACAGCGTCAGGGCGGCGCAGACGAGCACAGGCGCCGCCGAAAGGCGGCGGCCAGTCCCCTCTTCACGCCGTCCTGCGCGCTCGCGCTCAATCACGTCAAAAACTCACAAATTTGTCCCGAGAATCGGCCAGGCTGTGGCCAGAGGCCCCCCTAGTTCCCGCCGAGCACTTCAATCTGCCCCACCCGGAGCAACTCGATTCGCGGCCCACGTCGTGCTTCCACCCAGCCTCGCACACGAATCCTACGATTTTCCAGAGACTTGGGCGAAAGCCCGGCCGCCTCGAACGCAGGGACTATGCGCCTTGAAATAGTCAGAGCAAAGTCCCGAGTCCAGTTTCGACCGAAATTCAGGTAGGTCGTCGCGCCCGCTTGACGCACGGACAAAACCCTGCCCTCGACCACTGTAAAGCGCCCGATCCCGGCCAAAATATCGTCCGGACTTTCAGCGTTTTTTATGACCGTGGTCTCGGCCCAGGTTCCCGATCGGGCGGTCCGCGCCTCGGCCTCCGCCGCCATCAGTGCCGCGGTGCAGTCCTTGTCGGCGATCTCGGACGATACCAGCGCGACGCCCCGGCGCAGCAACTCGGTCTGCACGGGCATCTCGCCGCCGTCGAGGAATGCGTAGGCCGGCTGCCGGCCATAGCGGTCCGGCGTATCGTCCTGTCCGCGCAACGTCACCTCGCGACCGACCAGCAGCGCCGTCAGCGCTGTTGTGGCCTTCGCCCTGTCCGCCACCTCGATGCCGGCAAGCTTGATCTCACGGCCGTCGTCGAGCCGAAAGCTGCGCGCATCGACCACGGCGGCGACGCGCCCCTCGCCCTGAACCTCGAAATTGCATCCGGCCGCTTCGCCGCGTCCGATGCACGCCGCGGTCGCGATCGCGCACGCGATCATCGCCACTGCCCGCGGACGGCGTTGCCATGCTCTATCGCGCGGAAACGTCATGCTGAACTCGTCACTCCGGCACGCTCCGTTCGGAGCGCGGTCGCCAACAAGAACAGTCTGACCGAAAGATCGTCGCGGAGCCACAGGCCAGGCGCGACCGCATCAGCGCGATCGGCCGTGATTCGACAACGCATTGGCGATCAAATTCTTTGCGACGCTTCTCATCGTGCGCACAGGCCTGATCCCCGTTTCACATCAATGCACGGTCGCTGCGGGACGAACACGTCTCGCATGTCCCTCGCCGTGACGGAGATTGGCGCGTTTGACGTTCACAGCGCGCCCTCAGACGCATCAACCTTACCGATTGACCATCTCAACTCCGTGCGCGGAATGAGAATTCGTTATTGTTGCCAATGACTTGCGGCGCAAGGTAACTAATCAGCAATTTTTCGAAACAGCGATCGATCGCGGTCGCTCACGCATATTGCCGAGGTCCTTGTGTCGAACCCAGTTGTTCTTACGCTGTCGACCACCGATCCGCTCAGCGATTATCTCCTGCTCTACAACGCGATCTCTGGAATCAGCGTCGGTGGCGGCATGGCTGCCGCGAACACCGATTACGTGATCCACTTCTCGCTCTCGTCCGGCGCGCGCACGCTGCAATTGCTGGACGATCTGCCGGCCATCAACCTGATGAGCGGCTCGACGCTCACCTTCGACGGCAACTCCGACTACAACAATCAACTCGGCGGACAGGACTACAGCGACGTCATCGACGCGCGCGGCTATCAAGGTTTCGTCGTCACGTCAGGCACGGTGACGTTCAAGAACCTCACCATCATCAATGCGGTTGCGAGCGGCGGCAATGGCGGGGTCGGCGGTGGCGGCGGCGGCGCGGGCCTCGGCGGCGGATTGTTCGTCGGAGCGAACGCCAACGTCACGCTGAACAATGTCAATTTCGGCAGCAACACCGCCAGGGGCGGCAATGGCGGCGTGGTCGATCCGGCCGGCGGTGGCGGCGGTGGTGGCGGCATCGGTGCCGACGGCGGCAGTGGCAATGGCGGCGGCGGTGGCGGCGGCGGCTTCGGTGGGCAGGACTATTACGGCTACCACGGTAATGGCGGCAGCGGTTACAGCGAGGCCGGCCACGACAGCCAGAATCCCTCGACCGGCGCACAGAACGCGGGCGGCACGCCGGCGACGATCGAAGGCGCGGCGGGCGGTGGACAGGGCGCCGACAATTACGGCGGCTCCGGTTACGGCGCACATGCCGGCGGCGGTGCGAGTGGCGGCGGTGGCGGCGGTGGTGTTGGTGGAGGCGGCGGCGGCATCGGTGGCGCCAACTCGGTCGCCGGCGCTCCCGGAACTGGCTACGGCGGCGCTGGTGGCGTCGGCGGCGGTGGTGGCGGCGGTATTTATAGCGGCGGCAATGGCGGGTTCGCGGGTGGCGGCGGCGGCTCCGGCAATGGCAGCGGATACGCGCACACCGGCGGCGATGGCGGCTTCGGCGGTGGCGGCGGCGGTTCGAACGGCACGCCCGGCACCGGCGGCTTTGGTGCGGGCAGCGGCTCGCTCGCCGGTGGCGGTGGCGGCGGCGCAGGCCTCGGCGGCAACATCTTCGTACAACAGGGCGGCACGCTGACCGTCATCGGCGGCACCTTGATGGGTGCTACCGAGACCGGCGGCACCGGCGCCAACGGCGCCGGCAACGGCTCTGCCTATGGCGACATCTTCATCCAGGGCACGATGGTCGTCACGCCGACGCACACCGTGCCGACGTTCTCGCAGGGCCTGCAGACCGTCACGACGCTCACGATCGGCGACGCCATCGCCGACGAGAGGGGCATCAGCGGCAGCGGCACGACCGGGAAACTGGTCGTCTCGGGCGGCGGCACGCTGACGCTGACGGGTGCCAGCACTTATGTCGGCGGCACCCAGATCGACGGCGGCAACACGCTCTCGATCAGCGCCGACAACAATATCGGCGGCTCGGCCGGCGCGCTGATCCTCAATGGCGGCACGCTGACCACGACCGGCGGCTACACCTTCACCCACGACATCCAGGTCACCGCCAATGGCGGCACCTTCGACATCTCGTCGGGCACCATCGCCGACATCGGCTCGATCTCTGGCTCCGGTATTTTCACGCTGTCCGGCGCCGGCACGTTGCAGCTTGGGATGGGTCAGCTCGCCGGGCTGACCGGGACGTTCGGTCTGAGCAGCGCGCACCTGTCGCTGACATCGGGCGGCACGTTCGACGACACGCTCTCGGTCAGCGGCAATTCGATCCTGTCGGTCGCGAACGGCAAGACCGTCACCGACACCGCTCTCGTCACCGGCAGCGGCAATCTCGGCATCGACGGCGGTGGTACGCTCGTGCTTGGCCACGCCGCCAACAGCTACGGCAGCACGACAATCTATTCGGGCACGGTGTGGCTCACCGCGGCGGGCGCCGCCGGAACCGGCAACATCTCGTTCACGACAGGCATTGTCGGCACGCTGAAGATCGACAACGCCGCGCTGAGCGGCAATGCGTTCACCAACACGATCGCGAACTTCAATCCCGGCCAGTTCATCGACCTGACCGGGTTGCAGTACAACACCCAGAATCCGTCGCTGAACACGGTCATCCTGACCGGCAACACGCTCTCGATCTCGAACGGCACGACGACCGATACGCTGACCCTTGCCGGCGTCGGCGCCGGTACCAGCTTCCAGCTCTCGCAGGATGTGAGCGGTGGCACGATCGTGCAGGTCGTCTCGACCCGCGTCTTCAATGTCTCCAATGTCACCGACCTGAATGCCGCCATCCTGCAGATGGATTCCAGCGGGCAGAACGCCGCGGCGAATGCCAACTACACGATCAACATCACAGCGAATTTCAGCCTGACGTCGGAGCTGTACGCGCTCAATCTGCTGAGTGGGTCGAGTGTCACGATCAACGGCAGCGACGGTCGCGGCGGCACCTACACGATCGACGGCCTCAACGCCCAGCGTGGCTTCTTCGTCTATGCCGGCAATCTCAATCTCGAAAACCTGACCATCCAGAACACCGTGGCTGCCGGCGGTGGCGTCATCCAGGGCGGCGGCGGCGGTGGCGCCGGCCTCGGTGGCGGGCTGTTCGTCTCGTCGAATGGCAGCGCCACGATCGACAATGTCGTGTTTCACAACAGTGCCGCGATCGGTGGCAAGGGCGGAACCGGCAGCACCGCGAGCAACGTCAACATCGACGGCTTCGGCGGTGGTGGCGGCATGGGCGGCCAAGGCGGAAACAGCAGCGGCGGCGGCATCGGCCTTCACGCGCAGGGTGCGAACTCCGCCGCATTTCAGAACGGTTCCGCCGGCATCGTCCCCGGCGCCGCGGGGGGCGGCAAAGGGGTCGACGGCTACCTGATCCCGTACGGGAACGGGACCATTCTTTATTGGAATGGAGGAACGGGCGGCGCCAACGGCGGCGGCGGCGGCGCGGGTGGTTTCTACGGCAACAATAACCGCGCGCACGGCACCGGCGGTGGCGTCGGCGGCGCCAACGCAATCGACGGCGGCAATGGCGGCTACGGCGGTGGCGGCGGGGCGTTCGGCAATGGTGGATTCGGTGGTGGCGGCGGCTATGGCGGCAATGGCGGCTTCGGCGGCGGTGGCGGCGTCAGCGCGCTCGGCGGCTTTGGTGGCGGTGACGGCACGGCGGGGGGCGGTGGCGGCCTTGGCGCCGGCGGCACGGTCTTCGTCGAGCAAGGCGGCTCGCTGACCATCAAGGGCGGCTCGCTGTCGAACGACACCGGCTTCAATGCCGTCAAGGGCGGCGCCAATGGCGGTGGCCAGGCCAGCGGATCGGCTTACGGCTCAGGCATCTTCATCCAGGGCAACAACAATCTCAGCTTCGCGCCCGACAGCGGCCAGACGCTGACGATCGCCAACGACATCGCCGACCAGAGCGGGAATGGCGGCACCGGCGCCAATGCGGGCATCGGCGGTCTCGTCATCAGCGGCGGTGGCACGGTCATCCTTGGCGGCAACAACACCTATACCGGCAACACCACCGTCAGCGGCACGGGCACCGTTGTTTCGATCTCCGCCAACGTCAATCTCGGCGCGGTCACCAACGTGCTGAAGCTCGGCGACGGCACCGGCATCAGCTTCACCGACGGCTTCACGCAGACCCGCAACATCACCGTCGCGGGCGATCCGGTCTTCAATGTCGCGGCCGGCGAGACCGTGACCCAGAGCGGCGTCATCTCCGATGGCGCGACGCCGGGCGATGTCGAGGTGACCGGCGGCGGCCGGCTGGTGCTGTCGGCGCACAACACCTATTCCGGCGGCACCGTCATCAAGGGCTCGATCCTCGAACTGGCGACGAACGGTGCGGCGGGAACCGGCGCGATCGCGTTCACCGACGGCTCTACCGAGAAGCTCGTGCTCGATGCCGGGGTGTTCTCCGGCACGTCGTTCAGCACGTCGATCACCGGCTTTGCCGGCGGCGATACTATCGATTTCGGCAATATCGCCTATGACGCAACGGCCACGCTGTCCTATTCGAATGGCGTGCTGGTGGTGAAGAGCGGCAGCGGCACGACGCTCGCCTCGCTGAACCTGAGCTTCGGGTCGGGCGCTTCGTTCGGCTCGCTGATGCTGGCCTCCGACGGCTCGGCCTCGCCGCATCTCGAGATCAGGTCGCAGGCGAGCATCGCCTCGGTCACGGCCGACACCACCGGTCACCTGACGACGCTGAATGCCGGCAAGGTCGTCACCGTCACCGTGAACTTCAGCAACACGGTGAGCGTGACCGGCGTGCCCGAGTTGCTGCTCAACGACGGCAAGGTCGCGACCTATGTCAGCGGCAGCGGTTCGCAGGCGCTGGTGTTCAGTTACACCGTGCAGGACGGCGACAGCACGTCCGATCTTCAGATACAGAGCCTTTCGCTCAATGGCGGCAGCATCAAGGATCCCGGCGGCCAGGATGCCGATGTGACCCATGCGGCCACCGACCTGCATCTGGTGATCGACGCGATCGCACCGAACGTGTCTGTTAGCGCGAGCCAGACCTCGCTGCTGGCCGGACAGACCTCGACCGTCACCTTCACCTTCTCCGAGGCGGTGACGGGCTTCGCGCTGTCGGACACGACGGTCAGCGGCGGGGTGCTGAGCAATCTCGTGCATGTCGGCGTCAACGCCGCGCACCAGGACGTCTACACGGCGACCTTCACACCCGATGTGACCAACGCCGAGGCGGGCTCGGTGCAGGTCAACGCTTCAAGCTATACCGACGTCGCCGGAAACGCCGGCGCGGCGAGCAACACGATCACCTTCACCGGCGACACCAGAGCGCCGACGGTGTCGATCTCGGCCGATCACACCACGCTGACTGCCGGCGATGGCGCGCTCGTCACCTTCACCTTCTCCGAGGCCGTCACCGGCTTCGGGCTCGGTGATGTCACCGTCCAGGGCGGGACGCTGGGGAACCTGATCCATGTCGGCGTCGATGGCTCCGGCCATGACGTCTACACGGCGACCTTCACACCCGACGTGACCAACGCTGAAGCGGGCTCGGTGCAGGTCAACGCGTCAAGCTACGCCGACGTCGCCGGCAATTCCGGCGCGTCCAGCAACACGATCAACTTCTCCGGCGACACCAAGGCGCCCACGGTGTCGGTCTCGGCCGATCACACCGCGCTGCTGGCCGGTCAGACCGCAGTCGTGACCTTTACCTTCTCCGAGGCGATTGCGGCCTTCGCGCTCGGCGACGTCAGTGTCAGCGGCGGCGCGCTTGGCAATCTTGTGCATGTCGGAGTCAATGGCTCCGGCCAGGATATCTATACGGCGACCTTCACGCCTGACGTGAGCAACGCCGAGGCCGGCTCGGTTCAGGTCACCGCATCTGGTTACGGCGACACGGCCGGCAATGCCGGCGGCGCGAGCAACACGATCAATTTCAGCGGCGATACGCAGGTGCCGACGGTATCCGTCACGCTCAACCCGGACACGGTGCTGGCCGGCGACCTCTCGGTCGCGACCTTCACCTTCTCGGAGGCCGTCGCGGGCTTCAGCCTTGCCGGCACCACCGTTCATGGCGGCGTGCTGAGCAGTCTCGTGCATGTCGGGCTCAACGGCGCAGGCCAGGACATCTACACCGCGACGTTCACGCCCGACATCAGCGACACCGAGACGGGCTCGGTGAAGGTCAACGCGTCGAGCTACACCGATACGGCCGGTAACGCCGGCACGGCCGGCAACACCGCCGCTATCGGCGGCGATACGCTGGCGCCAACGGTGTCGATTGCGGCGGATCGTAACGCGCTGCTGGCGGGCCAGACCGCGCTGGTGACGTTCACCTTCTCCGAACAGGTTGCGAGCTTCGCGGTCGGTGACGTCACCGTGCATGGCGGCGCGCTGGGCAATCTGGTCCATGTCGGCGTCAACGGATCGGGCCAGGACGTCTACACCGCGACCTTCACGCCGGATGAAAGCAACGCCGAGCTCGGATCGGTGCAGGTCACCGCATCCGGTTACACCGACGTCGCCGGCAACAGCGGCGCGGCAAGCAACACCATCAATTTCACCGGCGATACCAAGGCTCCGACGGTGTCGGTCGCGGCGAGCCCGAGCACGGTGCTGGCAGGCCAGACCTCCGTTGTCACTTTCACCTTCTCCGAACACGTCGCGAGCTTTGCGCTCAGTGATACCGTCGTCGCCGGTGGCGCGCTGAGCAATCTGGTCCATGTCGGGCTCAACGGATCGGGCCAGGACGTCTACACCGCGCTCTTCACGCCAGATATCAACGATGTCCTGGCGGGCTCGATCCGGGTCTCGGCCGCGACCTATACTGACGACTCCGGCAATGCTGGTGCCGCAAGCAACACGGCCGATATCGGCGGCGACACCCACTCGCCGACGGTGTCGGTTGCCGCCAACCACACTGTGCTGCACGCCGGCGACACGGCGCTGATGACGTTCACCTTCTCCGAGGCGGTTGCGGGCTTCGGGCTGGGCGACATCACGGTCCATGGCGGCCTGCTGGGCAGTCTGACCCATGTCGGCATCAACGGCGCAGGCCAGGATATCTACACTGCGGTCTTCACGGCCGAGGTCACCGACCATTTGTCGGCCAATCTGTCCGTTGCCGGGGCGAGCTACACCGACGTCGCCGGCAACGCCGGCGCGGCGAGCAGCACCATCAATTTCACTGGCGACACCAAGGCACCCTCGGCGCCGGGACTGGCGCTGCACCGGGACACCGGGTTCTCGGGCACCGATCACATCACCAGCAATCCGCTGATCGACTACACCAAGTTCGATTCGGCCGACACGCTGTGGTTCAAGGCCGACGGCGCCTCGAGCTTCTCGACGGTGGCGCCGGTGTTCACGACCGACGGCGTGCACTTCGTGACGGTGCAGGAGGTCGATGCCGCCGGCAATGTCAGCGCGTCGTCGAGTCTGACCTTCACCCTCGACACGTCGGCGCCCCATCTCACCGGGATCACCGCGACACCCGCCGGGGGCGTTGCGGGGCCGGGCTCGCTGGTGCAACTGACGGTCGGCTTCAGCGAGACGGTCAAGGTCAATGGCGGCACGCCGATCCTGACGCTGAACGATGGCGGTAGCGCGACCTACGATGCCGCGGCAACGGCGCTGCTCGGCGATCCCTCCAAACTGGTGTTCGATCACATCGTGTCGTCGACGGATCGCGCCGCCTCGCTGGCGGTGACCGGATTCGTCGCCAATGGCGGAAGCGTCGTCGACCTGGCCGGCAATGCGGCATCGCTTTCGGCCGTATCCGCCGTGTTCGATGCGCTGCACATCAACGAGACAACAGCGCCGGCCTACACGATCGGCGCGATCACCCGGCCGGAACTGCACCTGGATCTGGGTGGTCACGTCATCATGGACGCGACTGCATCGGCGTTCGCCGGACAATATGGCATGCAGTACCTGTTCCTTGGGTTGCCGGCGGGAACGCCCTATCAGACCGTTCCCGACTTCCATCTCTGATCGCATCGCGTTGCGCGCGATCGACGGCCGGCCGGCATCGCCGGTGCGGCGCGTCATTCCGCTCAACGGAAAACAGATTGCTGCCGCTGCGGCTTGCTGCACTGCGGACCATGCGGCATGATCCGGCCCTCGAAACGGACCTGACGGAATGAGGTCCGCGCTTGATGGGAGGATCTGAATGAGACGAGTTTTGGCCGGCGTGTTGGCCTGTGCGTTTGCGATCTCGGCGAATGCGTCGCTGGCGCAGGACAAGCCTCCGCTGAAGCTCGGCGGCATCCTCGATATGTCGAGCCTCTATGCCGATATCACCGGTACGGGCAGCGAAACCGCGGCCAAGATGGCGGCGGAGGATTTCGGCGGCACGGTGCTCGGCCGCAAGATCGAGATCGTGGTCGGCGATCATCTCAACAAGGCCGACCTTGCCGCCAACATCGCCCGCGACATGATCGATAACCAGGGCGTCGAGATGATCTTCGACGTCGCGGCCTCCGCGACCGCGCTCGCCGCCGGCGAGATCGCCAAGGCGCGCGGCAAGATCATCATGTTCAACGGCCCGGGTTCGATCCGCCTCTCCAATGAAGCCTGCGGCCCCTATACCGTGCACTACGTGTTCGACACCTTCGCGCAGGCCAATGTGACCGGCCTTGCCGCGGTGAAATCCGGCCTCGACACCTGGTTCTTCCTGACCGCGGACTACGCCTTTGGTCAGGACCTCGAAAAGGACACCAGCAATGTCGTGGTGAAGTCGGGCGGCAAGGTGCTGGGCAGCGTGCGGCATCCGATCAACACCTCGGACTTCTCGTCCTTCCTGCTGCAGGCGCAAGCCTCCAAGGCCAAGGTGATCGGGCTCGCCAATGCCGGCGGCGACACTATCAACGCGATCAAGCAGGGCGCCGAGTTCGGCATCACCAAGGGCGGCCAGAAGATCTCGCCGCTGCTCGCTTTCGTCACCGACATCGACAGCGTCGGGCTCGAGACCGCGCAGGGCCTGCTGCTCGCGGAAGCGTTTTATTGGGACCTCAATGACGACACCCGCGCGTTCTCAAAGCGCTTCATGGAGCGCACCAAGCGGGTGCCGACCTCGGCGCAGGCCGGCGTCTACTCCTCCGTGATGCATTATTTGCAGGCGGTGAAGGCCGCGGGCACCACGGACGCGGCCGCCGTCATGAAGGTGATGAAGGAGACCCCGATCAACGACATGTTCGCCAAGAACGGCCGGATTCGCGAGGACGGCCGCATGGTGCACGACATGTATCTGTTCGAGGTCAAGAAGCCGTCGGAATCGAAAGGCCGTTGGGACGATTACAAGCTGCTCGCGACCGTCCCGGGCGATCAGGCGTTCCAGCCGCTGTCGGAGTCGCGCTGTCCGCTGGTGAAGAAATAAGACGGTCGGAGTGCCGTCATTGCGAGCGGAGCGAAGCAATCCATCGGGCCGCATGACGGGAGAATGGATTGCTTCGTCGCTTCGCTCCTCGCAATGACGAAAGAGACAGTTTCTAACCAACAACAACGAAAGGCAAAACGCCATGAGCGACAATCAGATGGTTCTCCAATCCCTCGACAAGGGCCTGCTCACCATCACCATGAACCGCCCGGATCGGCGCAATGCGCTCAATCCCGACATGACCCGCGGCCTGGTCGAGGCGGCGCGGCGGGCGCAGGACGACACCGAGGTGCGCGCGGTGCTGATCAGGGGCGCCGGCGGCACCTTCTGCGTCGGCGGCGACGTCAAGTCGATGGCGGAAGGCCGTGCGCCGCTGCCGTTCGAGGCCAAGATGGCGAACCTGCGCCGCGGCATGGAGGTCTCGCGCATCCTGCACACGATGCCGAAGCCGGTGGTGGCGCAGCTCGATGGTGCGGCGGCCGGCGCCGGGCTCTCGATCGCGCTGTCCTGCGATCTCCGCGTCGCCAGCGCCTCCTGCAAGATCACGACCGCCTTCGCCAAGGTCGGCTTCTCCGGCGACTACGGCGGCACTTACTTCCTCACCAAGATGCTCGGCAGCGCCAAGGCGCGCGAGCTCTACATGATGTCGCCGGTGCTGTCGGCGCAGGAGGCCTACAACCTCGGCATGGTCTCCAAGGTGGTGCCCGATGCCGATGTCGAGGCCGAGACGCTGGAACTCGCGCGCTCGCTGGCGCAGGGACCGTCGGTTGCGCTCGGCTACATCAAGCGCAACATCAACAATGCCGAGACTATGACGCTCGAGGCCTGCTTCGACGGCGAGGCGATCCACCACACGCGCGCCGGCGACACCACCGACCACAAGGAAGCGGCGAAAGCCTTCGTCGAGAAGCGCAAGCCCACCTTCCAGGGCCAGTAGACCGTGACCAATCACATGGCCGAATACATGCGGCTGCGGCAGATCTGCCTGGTGGCGCCGCAGCTTGCGCCTGTGATCGCGGATATCTCCGCGATCATGGGCCTCGACGTCTGCTACCGCGACGGCAACGTCGCCAAATACGGCCTCGAGAACGCGCTGCTGCCGGTCGATACGATTCTCCTTGAAGTCGTCGCGCCCTTCCAGCCGGGGCCGGGCACCGCGGCCGGCCGCTTCATCGAGAAGACCGGTGGCCGCGGCGGCTACATGGCGATCTTCTGTTGCGAGGATCCCGACGCGCGCGGCGCCAAGGCCAATGCAATGGGCGTGCGTACCGCGAACGTGATCACGCATGCGCCGTATCATGGCGTGCAGCTGCATCCGCGCGACTGCCGCGCGGCGTTCATCGAGTTCAACCACACCGATGGCAGCGACAATTTGCTGGGGCCGTATCCGCCGGCCGGCCCCGATTGGCAGAAGTCGATCCGCAAGGACACGACTTTGGCGCTGACCGAGGTCGAGATGCAGAGCCCCGAGCCCGAAGCGTTGGCAGCGCATTGGGGCCGCATCATCGGCGTCCCCGCCGAGGGCACCGTGGTGAAGCTGCCGAACAGCAGCTTCCGCTTCGTCAAGGGCGACACCGAGATCATGAGCGGTCTGACGTTCAAGGTTGCCGACAAGGCGAAGGTGCTGGCTGCCGCGAAAGCCAGGGGCTGTGCGGTTGAAGGCGATGAGTTCCTGCTTTGCGGCGTGACGTTCAAGCTGACGGCGTAATTCCGTAGCCCGGAGGAGGCTACCAGATCCGTCATCCTGAGGTGCGAGCGGAGCGAGCCTCGATGGATGCACGGCCACCAGCCGGGCCGTCCATCCTTCGAGGCTCGCCGAAGAGGCTCGCACCTCAGGATGACGGGACAGGTGGTTGAGCCTTTGGCGGCGATTCAATATCGTGGCCCACAATAACAACAAACGGAACGCCCCATGCCGCATCCGCTCGATTCCTTCTTCGCTCCAAAAAGCATCGCGCTGATCGGCGCCTCGCGCGATCACGAGAAGATTCCCGGGCGGCTGCTCGCGATGCTGCGCAAGAACGGCTATCCGGGCGCGCTCTATCCGATCAATCCGAACTATGACGAGATCGACGGCCTGAAGTGCTTTAAGGCGATCGCCGAGATCGGCGCGCCGGTCGATCTCGCCGTCATCGTCATTCCCGCGCGTGCGGTGCTGCCGGCGCTGGAGCAGTGCGCGGCCGCCGGCGTCAGGAACGCGGTCATCATCTCCTCGGGCTTTGCCGAGGAGGGCGGCGACAGCGCAGCGATGCAGGACGCGATCGTGGCACTGGCGAAGCGGACAGGGATGCGGATCAGTGGCCCCAACGCCGAAGGATTTTACAGCCAGGTCCAGAAGGTTGCGGCGACCTTCAGCCCGACCGTCGACGTCAAGCCGGATGTGCCCGATCTGGTCGCGAGCCAACGGCGGATCGGCATCGTCGCGCAAAGCGGCGGCATCGGCTTTGCGATCTATCATCGCGCCAAGGCGCTTGGCGTTGCGCTGAGCTATGTCGTCAGCGCCGGCAATGAGAGCGATCTCGGCGCCGGCGAGTTCCTCGACTACATGGTGCAGGATGCCTCGACCGACGTGATCCTGCTGTTCATCGAGGGCATCCGGGACGTCGACAAGTTCCTGGCGGCGGCGAAGCGCGCGGCGGAGCTGAGGAAGCCCGTGATCGTCACCAAGGTCGGCCGCTCCGGCGCCGGCGAACGCGCGGCGGCCTCGCACACCGCGAGCATGGCGGGATGGTCGGCGGCCTATGATGCGGTGTTCGCGAAATACGGCTTCATCGTTTCCAACGATCTCGACGAGGCCGTGACCATTGCTGCCGTGTTGACCACCAATCCGTTGCCGAAGGGTGATCGCGTCGCGGTGCTGACGGTGTCCGGCGGCGCCGGCATCTGGGGCGCCGACACCGTGTCGATGCAGGGCCTGCGCGTGCCGGAGCTTTCGGCCGGGATCCAGAGCCAGATCAAGCAATGGATGCCGTCCTACGGCGCGGCGGGCAATCCGGTCGATGTCACCGCGCAGGGCGTCTCCTCCGGTGGCTTGCAGAAGAGCATCGAGATGTTCGACGCGTCCGATGAAGTGGACGCGACACTGGTCGTGCTGTCGCTGTCGAGCGAGATACGGATGCCGTTCAAGGAGGCCGAGCTGAAGCCGGTGATCGCGGCGCAGCGCAAGCCGGTGGTGTTCTATTCCTACACGCTACCCTCTCACTTCGCGCGGCAGGAGCTGGCGAAGTCGGGCGTGGTGGTGCTCTCGGGATTGACCCATGTCGGCGTCGCGATGCGACGGTTGGCCGACTATGCCGGCTTCAGGCCCGCGCCGGAGATGGTGGCGGCGTCACCGGCGCAGGATCTCTCCGCGTATCTCACGGGGAAGACGCTCTCCGAACATGACAGCAAGTCGCTGCTGCGCGCCGCCGGCATCGCGTTGCCGGACGAGGTGCTGGTGACCGATCGCGACGGGCTCGACGCCGCGATCGAGCGCGCCGGATTTCCACTGGTCATGAAGATCCAGTCGCCGGCAATCGCGCACAAGAGCGAGGTCGGCGGCGTCCGAGTCAACATCGCCGCCAAGGGCGCCGCGTTCACCGCCTATCGCGACATGCTGGAGACGGTGCAGAAGGCGCGGCCGGACGCTGCGATCCAGGGCGTGCTGGTCGGGCTGATGGCCCGGAAGGGCGTCGAGATCATCGTCGGCACCATGACGGACGCCACCTTCGGGCCGCTGGTGATGGTGGGGCTCGGCGGCATCACGACCGAGCTGTTCAAGGACGTAGTCTACCGCCCGGCGCCGGTGAGCCCGGATGAGGCGGCCACAATGCTGGAGACGCTGAAGGCCGCGCCGCTGCTGCACGGCTTCCGCGGCGCGCCGAAGGCGGATGTGGCTGCACTCGCGCGGCTGATCTCGCAGATTTCAGTGCTGGCTGCGCAGCATGCGAGCGAGATCGCCGAGGTCGAGGTCAATCCGGTGCTGGTGCATCCGGAGGGCCAGGGCGTGACGATCGTCGATGCGCTGGTGGTGCCGAGGGGGTAGCGAGCTATCTCCCCATCGTCCCTGCGAACGCAGGGACCCATACGCCGCGGCCGGGCGGAAAGGGCACAAGGGGAGACGGCTTGTCTCGTCACTCGCATCGGTGGTTATGGGTCCCTGCTTTCGCAGGGACGACCATGTTGAGGGAGATGCGCTTACGCTCACCGTCCCTTGAAGTTGGCGACGCGACGTTCGGCGGTGGCCTTGACGCCTTCCTTGAAGTCTTCGGTCGCGCGCAGCTTGGTCTGCTCCTCCAACTCGTGGTTGGTCGCGGCGAGCACGCGGTCGGCGAGGCCGGCGCGCATGGTGGCGCGGGTCGAGACCAGGCCGAGCGGCGAGCATTCGGCGATCTCCTGCGCGAGCTTCATCGCCTCGGCCCGCACCTGGTCCTGCGGCACCAGCACGTTGGCGAGGCCCCAGCGATAGGCCTCTTCGCCGGTGACGCGGCGGCTGGTGTAGAACATCAGCTCGGCATTGTTCTTGCCGATCAGCTCCGGCAGCGTGGTGGTCAGGCCGAAGCCCGGATGGAAGCCGAGTTTAGTGAAATTCGCCGAGAAGCGTGCTTCAGGGCAGGCGACGCGGAAGTCGGCTGACACGGCAAGCCCGAGACCGCCGCCGATCGCGGCGCCATGGATCGCCGCGACGATCGGCTTCTTGTTGCGGAAGATGCGCACCGCCTGAACATAGAGATGGTTGATCGGCAGGTTCGAGGCCGGATCGCTCTTGGCTCGCTCTTCCTGCTCCTGGCGGGCGGGATCGCCGAAATTGGCGCCGGCGCAGAACGCCTTGCCTTGCGCCGCAAGCACCGAGGCGCGGATCTCGATATTGTTGTCGAATTCCTCCAGCGCGTCGGCGATCTGGTTGATCAGCGCGACGTCGAAGAAATTCAGCGGCGGCTTGCGGATTTCGATCAGGCCGACATGGCCATGGGTCTCGACGCCGATATCAGTGTACTTGGTCATCTCTTGTCTCCGGTAAGGCTGCAATCTCGCGGCGCGAACAGTGTCACCTCTCCCAAGGGGAGAGGTCGATTTGCGCCAGCAAATCGGGTGAGGGGGTCTGCTCTCTCGAGGGACCGTGACCCCTCACCCGGCGCTGCGCGCCGACCTCTCCCGATGGGAGAGGTGCAAGAGCTTGCGGTGAGAGCGTCGGTCTCATTGGTCATCAGCGCAGACCGAGCCCGCGGGCGATGATGCCGCGCAGCACCTCGGTGGTGCCGCCCTGGATCGTCAGCTTGGGTGCGGTCTTGATGGCGAAATCGAGCTGCTTTTCCAGCGTCTCGCGGTTGGTCGCGGTCTCCTCGACGAAGGCCGCGAGATCGCGCACGCGGTGCGGCAGCTGCTGCTCCCACACCGTGCCGATGTCCTTGACGATGGAAGCCTCCACCACCGGCTCCTTGCCGGCCTGCAGCATGCCCGCGACCGACACCGACATGCGACGCATGGTGTGGACCTGCGCTACCAGCCGGCCGATGCCCTCGGCGCTGCGGGTGTCCGGGTTCTTGCCGACCGCGCGCACCAGCTCGGTCAGCACGTAATACGTCTCGAGGAAACGCTCGGGGCCGGACCGCTCATAGGCGAGCTCGGACGTCGCCTGCTTCCAGGCGCCGTCGACTTCGCCCAGCACGTGGTCGTCGGGCACGAAGTAGTCGGTGAACACGACCTCGTTGAATTCGAACTGGCCGGTGATCTGGCCGATCGGGTTCACCTGGATGCCGGGCTGCTTCATCTTGACCAGGAACTGGGTCAGGCCGTGGCGGCGGTTTTCCTTGGTCGGCGGCGAGGTGCGGAAAATCGCGATCATGTAGTCGGCGATGTGCGCCGACGAGGTCCAGATCTTGGTGCCGTTGATCAGATAGCCGCCGTCGGTCTTGGTGGCGCGGGTCTTCGCCGCGAACAGGTCGGAGCCGGAGTTCGGCTCGCTCATGCCGATCGCGAAGCAGACCTCGCCGCGGCAGATCCGCGGCAGGATGTCCATCTTGATGTGCTCGGGCGCGTATTTCAGCAGCACCGGCCCGCTCTGGCGGTCGGCGACGAAGAAGCGCCGGGTCGGCGCGTTCGCCACCCGCATCTCCTCTGTCACCACATAGCGTTCGAGGAACGAGCGTTCCTGGCCGCCATACTTCTTCGGCCAGGTCATGCCGAGCCAACCCTTGGCGCCGACGCGGCGGGAGAATTCCGGCGCGTCATTGTCCTCGCGGTTCGGCGCGTGGGGATCGAAGGTGCCGGCGGCGATTTCCTCGGCGAGGAAGGCGCGCACCTCCTTGCGGAGCTGCTCGCATTTCTCGGGCAGGCGGATCGGATCGAAACGAAGGGCTGCAGTCATGATGTCCAGTCCTGATCTTTCTGCCTGATCTCAGCGCGAAGCCACCAGCGGCCACAATTCATCGGCGCCACGATTGGCAACGAGCTTGCCGAGCTCGACCGCCCAGTAGCTCTCCGAGCCGAAATCGTCGCGCCACGCCAGCGCGCGCAGCGAATAGCGGTGCAGGATGTGTTCGATAGTGAAGCCGATCGCACCGTGCACCTGATGCGCGATGCCGCTGCCCTTCTCGGCCGCTTCCGAGCAACGGATTTTTGCCGAAGCCGCTTCGAGGAACACTGCGTCCGTGTCCAGCGACTTGGCGCTCACGATCGTGTCGGCCGCGGAGGTCGCGGCGGCCAGTGCCGCGGCGTTTTCGCCGGCGAGGCGGGCGAGGTTGTGCTGCACCGCCTGGAATTTGGAGATCTTCTTCTCGAAGGCGACGCGCTCGTTGGAATAGCGCACCGAGATGTCGAGCATCGCTTCCAGCGCGCCCGCGATCTGCAGGCTGCGCGCCACGCCGCCCATCAGCATCAGCGTGGTCTGCTCAAATCCCTTCGGCGCCGGCTTGGTGATGACCGGCTGCACCTTGTCGAGCGTGACGGTGTCGTTGTGATCGCCGCCAAGTCCGATACCGGATTCGATCCGGCACTTCACGGCATCGACCAGCGCGATCGAGATGCCGTCCTTGCCGCTCGCGAGTACGGCAAAATGCTTCGCGTCCTTGGCAAACGGCACGCCGCGGGCGCGGCCGGAGAGCGAGCCGTCGGCGTTGAGCGTGACGCGGTCCTTCGGGCTCGCAGGGACAACCGTCATCTCGCCTTCGGGGGAGGCGATCTTGGCTTGCGTCAGCAGCCAGCCGGCCAGCATTGTTTCGGCCAGCGGAACAGCGATCGCATGGCGGCCTGCGACGTTGAGCACGCTAAAGCCTTCCGCGAGACTGGCGCCGGAACCGCCGAGATTGTCGGGTACCCAGGACAGCGGCAGGCCGGCTTCGGTCAGCGCCTGCCACAGCGGCGCCTTCCATGCGCCCTGCTTGTCGTGATTGATGGTTTGGGCATCCGCGAGATCAGCGAAAATCTTTTCCGCGGTCTCGGCGACGATGTTTTCACTCTCCGCCACAGCGTTCCTCGTGTTGATTGGCTTGGGGCCAGCTGTTCGGCCATGCCCTGCTTGCGATGTTGTCTTGCGCTCAATGATGCGGAAAAGCCATAGCCGTGACAAGCGCTGCCCGCAGGGCCACTTGCGCAGATGGCATGAAGCCGGACGGGCTGCATGAATTCCGCAGAGTGAACTTTGCGACGCCCCGGTTTGTATCCCACACACGGCGGCAAATCGGCCTGTGACATCAGTTCAATCCGCCAGATGAAACTCGATCGCCTTCCGCATCAGGTCGGCGAATTCGGTCTCCTGGGTGACCAGCGCGTCGTTCAATCCGGCCACGCACAGCACCAGCGGTTCGTTCGATTCCGCAATCGGCGGCAGGTTCATGGCAACGGCGCCGGCCCCCGGCGTGACAAGGCCGAGCGAGAAGGCATGCCCCTTGGTGCGGACCTTCTTCAGCTCCAGCAGCAACGCCTTGATGTCGATCTGCCGGTCGGGCCGCGTCTCGTTGGCATTGATCAGGCGCACCAGACGGCGGACCTCCTTGTCCGGATAGGCCGACAGCAGCGCGTAACCCGATGCGGATCGCGCCAGCGGCCGCAGCGTTCCGGCTTTGACATAGAGCCGCATCGGCAGCTTGGCCTGGATGATATGGACATATTGCGCGCTGAGCCCGTTGCGCACCGCCAGCATGATGGTCTCTCCGGTTCTCTCGGAGAGCTCGTTCATCAAATTGATCAGGCGCCCCTTGGTGAACAGCGCCGGGCTCAGCCAGTGCCCCAGCATCGAGATCCGCGGCGTCGGGATATAGGTGCGGCGGCTGGTGTCGTAGTGCAGGTAGCCGAACGCCGTCATCGTTCGCATCAGCGCCGAGGTGCTGGACTGCGGAAACTTCAGCGCGGCTGCGACCTCGATGGCGGAGGCGGCGCGCTGGTGCTCCTCGAAGAATTCGAGCACATCGAACACGCGCCGCGCCGACTTGACCGCATTGTCCATCTTCGGCAGATCGCGCGAGGTATCGCCGGGGAAGTCGGGGCCGTCGAAAGACCGCGGGCCGGCAGCCGTGCCGGCCTTCGCCACATCCTTCTTCGCCACCGGCATCGCTATCGTCCCTGCTGCGCCACCCGCCGCTTCAGCCACCAGCCATACTGCTCGGGCCAGCTTGTCCACTCCGGATCGCATCCGAGCGCAAGTGCCGTTTGCGCGGGCCAGTTCGGATTCCACAGCAGTTCGCGGCCGAGCGCAATAAGCGTCGCCTTGCCGTCGCGCAAAATGGCTTCGGCGTAGTCGGGTTCGCGGATCAGCCCGACCGCCACCGTCGGAACGCCGGCTTCCTTCTGGATGCGCTCGGCGAAGGGCACCTGGAAGCCCGGGGTACGCGACACCAGCGAATTGCCGCGCGGCAATTTCATGCCGCCCGACGAGCAGTCCACCATGTCGATCCCGATCGCCTTCAGCTCCGCAGCAAACGCAACGGAGTCCTCGATCGACCAGCCGATATCGACGCCGTCGACCGACGAGATCCGGACGAAGGCCGGCAGGTGATCGGGCCATTCCTCGCGCATGATTGCAGCGATCCGCAGCGGCAGCCGCATGCGATTCTCGCGCGACCCGCCATACTCGTCGTTGCGGTTGTTGGCCAGCGGCGACAGGAACGAGTGCATCAGATAGCCGTGCGCGCAGTGCAGTTCGATGACGTCGTAGCCGGCCGTCCTGGCGCGGCGAAACGCCTGGCGGTAGTCGTCAACCAGGGCGTCGATCTGCTCTGAAGTCATCATCTGCGGTGCCGGCCAGCCGTCGTCGAACGGAATGCCGCTCGAGGCCGCGATCTGCCATGGGCCTTCGCCGCGCGCCTTGATATCGGCCTCGCCGAGCGGATTGCCGCCTTCCCACGGCCGCTGCGACGAGCCCTTGCGGCCGCCATGTGCGATCTGGATCGCGGCCTTGGCGTTGAAGCTGTGGATCAGCGCGGCGAGGGCGGCGTGGTCTGCGATGTGCGCATCATCCCAGATGCCGAGGCATCCGTGGGTGATGCGTCCCTGGGTGTTCACCGAGCTCTGCTCGACGAATACGAGAGCGGCGCCGCCGGCGGCGAGCTTGCCGATATGCGCGGTATGCCAGTCGGTGGCGCGGCCGTCCTGCGCCGAATAGGTCGCCATCGGCGAGACCATGATCCGGTTCTTCAGCTCGAGGTCGCGAAGTTGCAGCGGGGTAAACAGCAGCGGCAGTTCGGTCATGCGATGTCCAGCCTTGCTTGTGGTGTGTGGGTTCGTGATGGCGGTCATTTCTTCAGCAGCGGGCAGGCGCTTTCTTCGGGTGTCGCGAACGCTTCCTTGCCCGGGATCACCTGAACCAGCTTCTCGTAGTCCCAGGCGCCCTTGGATTCCGCCGGCGATTTCACCTGCACGAGATACATGTCGTGGATCAACTGGCCGTCCTCGCGCAGGAAGGCGTTGCGGGCAAAGAAGTCGTCGATCGGCATGTCCTTCATCTGCGCGATCACCTTGGGGCCGTCATCGGTGCCTGATTTCTCGACCGCCTTGAGATAGTTCATGACCGCGGAGTAGAGGCCGGCCTGCACCATGGTCGGCCGCTTCTTGGTCCTGGCCATGAAGCGCGCGGCAAAGTCGCGGGTCTTGTCGTCGAGGTCCCAATAGAAGGCGGTGGCGAGCTGCAGCCCCTGGGCGGCCTGCAACCCGATCGCGTGGATGTCGCTGGTCTGCATCAGGAAGGCGGCGAGCTTTTGCTTCTGCGCCATGCCGAATTCCTGCGCCTGCCGGATCGAGTTGGCGAGGTCGCCGCCGGTGTTGGCAAAGGCGATCACATCCGCCTTCGAGCTCTGGGCCTGCAGCAGATAGGACGAGAAATCCATGCTGTTGAGCGGATGCCGGACCTCGCCGGCGATGCTGCCGCCGACTTTCTCCACGGTCTTGGCGGCGTCGTTGCGCAACGCGTGGCCGAAGGCGTAGTCGACCGTGACGAAGTACCAGCTCTTGGCGCCTGATTTAGCCAGCGCCCGAACCGTGCTGTTGGCGAGCGCATAGGTGTTGTAGGTCCACTGCACCGAATTCGGCGAGCAGCCCTTTCCGGTCAGGTCGGACGAGCCGGCCGACGACACCAGCATCGCCTTGTTCTTCTGCTTGGTGAGTTCCAGCACCGCGAATGCGACAGCGGAATTGGCGAAGTCGACGATGACGTCGACATTCTCCTGCTCGTACCAACGCCGCGCGATGCCGGCGCCGATGTCGGCCTTGTTCTGATGGTCGGCATCGACCATCGCGATCGGCTTGCCCAAGACCTTGCCGCCGAAATCCGCGATCGCCATCCGGACCGCTTCGACCGCGCCGGGGCCGGCAGCGTCGGCATAGAGGCCGGCCTGATCGGTCAGCACGCCGATCTTCACCATGTCGTCGGAGACCTGCGCGTGAGATGGCGCTGCGAAAGCGGCCGACAGGATTGCAGCGCTCGCGGCGATCCACCCGTATCTCGATGTCATTGTCCCTGGTTTCCTCTAGTTCGCTTGCCTTATGGCGTTGGTCTTGTCTTGCCGCAGGTCGATCATGCCGGGATGCGCCTGCGGGTCCCTGTCGGTGCCGAGCAGCGTGTGCTTCTGGATCTTGTTGGTCGAGGTCAGCGGCAGCTCGGCGACGAAGGCGATCCACGCCGGCAGCTTGAACGGTGCCAGGCGCTCACGGCAGAACTGGAAGATGTCCTGCGCGAGTTGACGTGAGGGGTCGGCGCCGTCGTTGATGACGATGAAGGCCGCAACCTCCTCGTCGCGGATCGGATCGCGCGCGGCAACCACGGCCGCCTGCTTGACCAGGTCCGATGTCGTCAGAACGGCCTCGACCTCCGCCGCCGAAATGTTCTCGCCGGCGCGCCGGACCAGATGCTTCAGCCGGTCGACGAACACGAAGGCGCCGTCCTCGTGCTGCCAGGCGCTGTCGCCGGTATGAAACCAGCCACCGCGCCAGGCCTGCTCGGTGGCTTCGGGATCCCTTAGGTAACCCGAGAAGAAGCCGCGCCGCGGCGTTGCCTCCGAATGGCGCACACAGAGTTCGCCGACCGAGCCCGGTGGCAGCGCATTGTCGTCGGCATCGAGGATGATCATCTCTAGCCCGGGAACGCTGCGGCCGATCGTGTTGGTCTCGAGATGGCGCGGCTCGACCGTGTTGAACGGGCTGCGACCGGTCTCGGTCATGCCCCAGCCCTCGACAAAGGGGATGCCGAAGCGTTCGCGGGCCCGCGCGCGCTGCTCGGGATTGGCGCCGACGCCCATCGAGAAGCGCAGCGCGTGGGCTTTCTCATCCGGCGTTTCCGGCTGTGCGAGCAGGGCCGCGACGATCACGCCGAGATAATGCAGCACGGTTGCGCGGCAGGAGACGACGTCGCGCCAGGCAAACTTCGCATTGAAGCGTTCCGGCAGGATCAGGCAGCCGCCGGTCAGCATCATCGCGATCGGGGTCAGCGTCAGGCCGGCCATGTGGAACAGCGGCAGTGGGCTGTACAGGCGCTCCGTTCCGATATGATACGTCGCCTCGCCGCCGTGGCTGATGTACCAACGGCCGGTCGAGACCACGTATTCATTGGTCAGGATGCATCCCTTCGGACGCGCCGTCGTGCCTGACGTGTAGAGCAGCGCAGCCTCGGTCTCGCTGCCCGGCTCGCCGGTGCGTGGCGGTGCGCGCAGGGCACGTGGGATTTGCGCGACGCCCGCGCCGAGGTCGTCACCGGAGACGGTGAGCAGCGGGACATCGCCGCTGAGCGCCTTCTGCAATTCCTTCTGGTCGTGCAGCGTGACGATCAAATCGGGTTCGGCATGCGCGATCAGGTACGCGATCTCAGCCGCGCGGTAGGCCGGGTTGATCGGAACGATCGAGACGCCGAGACCGTTGAGCGCCAGCCAATGCACGATGAAATCGGGCCGGTTCTCCAGCAGCAGGCAGGTGCGATGTCCATGGCCGAAGCCGGCCGCGCGGTACTGATCGCGCAATGCGCAGACCTGCCGCGCAATGTCGCCATAGGACAGTTCGACGCCATTGGGAAAATAGGCGCGGTCGGGGCGTGCGGGAATGCAGAGGAAAGGTTTGAACGCTGCCGCATCTGATGTCGCAGCGAACGCGCTGAACACGGTGTACATCGTGGCGAGACTTCCCTTTGACTGCCGCTGATCGATGTCAACGATGCGGTTCCGAAAGAGCCGGGTGCTTCGTTGAGCGCATCGTCATGCGATCGCGACGTTGCGGAAGCTATAAGGACGAATAATATGCTGTCAAATCCATTATGAGTTTCCATAAAACTCATATGTAGTTTGAAGTCGAAATGGGAGGTAACGAGATGAAGATGCATATGCTGTCGGGCGGACGTCTCCAGATGTCGAAGCGGACCTATCTGCCCGATGCGCCGCGCGGCGAAACGATCGATCTTCCGGTGTCCTGCGTGCTGTTGCGGCACGCGCAGGGCAACGTGCTGTTCGACACCGGATGCCATCCCGATGTCGCGACCGATCCCGAAGGACGGCTCGGCACGCTGGCAAAATACATGCGCCCGCTCATGCCGGCGGGCGACCATGTGCTGACGAGCCTGAAGGCGGTCGGCCTTGGGCCTGATGATATCGACGTGGTGATCTGCTCTCACCTGCACACCGATCATTGCGGCTGCAACGCCTTCTTCAAGAAGGCGACGATCTTCGTGCACGCGCTCGAGCTCGAGGCTGCGAATGCCGACAACGCGTTCGATCGCGGATACATCAAGGCGGATTGGGATCATCCGCTGAAGATGGAAATCTTCGATAAGCAGATGGATGTGTTCGGCGACGGCAGACTGACGCTGGTCCCGCTGCCGGGACATTCGAAGGGAACGACCGGCGCGCTGGTCAAGCTCGACCAGAGCGGAGAATACCTGCTCGCGTCCGACGCGCTCAGCGTGCGCGCCAATCTCGATCAGCGGACCTCACCGAGGAACAGCCTCGATGTCGAGCAGTTCCTGAACTCGCTCGACGAGATCGCGAAGCTCGAGGCGTCAGGCGTCAAGATCATTTGCGGCCATGACGAAGCGCAGTGGGCCGGTCTGCAGAAGGGTCCAAACGCCTATTTGTGATGGACTGGCGCGGTTTGCAGATTTATTTCCGCGCGATATGGTACGCCACCGCCGGAGTTCATCTGGCTCACAACAACAAGGAAAATGCAGATGTCCAAGGATGGTTTGTGCGCGATCGTGACGGGGTCGGCATCGGGACTCGGCGCCGCCACCGCGCAAATCCTCGCCACGCAGGGCGCGCGCCTCATCATCAACTATTCCAACAGCAAGGCGGAAGCCGAAGCGACCGCGGAAGCCTGCCGCAAGCAGGGCGCCGAGGTGCTGGTGGTGCAGGGCGACGTCTCGCGCGACGAGGACTGCAAGAAGATCGCGGCCGCCGCGCAGAGCTGGGGGCGGATCGACGTGCTGGTCAACAATGCCGGCACAACCAAGCATGTGCCGCATCACGATCTCGACGGCCTGACCGCAGAGGATTTCCAGCGCATCTATGCCGTCAACACCATCGGCCCGTTCCAGATGGTCCGTGCAGCGCGCGCTCTGCTCGAAGCCGGCGCGAAGGCCTCGGGCCGTCCCTCGGCAGTGGTCAACGTCTCCTCGGTCGCCGGCATTTCCGGCGGCGGTTCGTCGGTCGCCTATGCCGCGAGCAAGGGCGCGCTGAACACCATGACGCAGTCGCTGGCGCGCGCGCTGGCGCCCTTGATCCGCGTCAACACCGTGTGCCCGGGCTATATCGATACGCCCTGGTTCACCAAGGGCCGCGGCGAGGAGCAGGCGAAGCAGGTGCGCGATACCGTGATCGCGCGCGTGCCGCTGAAGGTCGCATCGACGGCGGAAGACATCGCCAACCTGGTCTGCTTCCTGGCGAGCCCGGCGTCGAGCAACATGACCGGCGAGTTCGTCCGCATGGACGCCGGCATGCATCTCATTCAGTGACGCGGCTTTCGCGTGGTTGCAGAAACGACAATGCCCGGGCCAAGGCCCGGGCATTTTGATTTTGCAGCAGTGTCGCGGCTTGCTTTATTTGTTGCCGATATCCGGAATCACGCGCGCCGCCACCAGCCGGTTCCAGATGAACAGAACCACCAGCGCGCCGATCGTGGCGGTGATGAAGCCAGCACCCTGTTCAGGACCGTAATGGCCGATCGCCTGACCGATGAAGGTCGCGAGAAACGCGCCGGCGATGCCGAGCACGGTGGTGAGAATGAAGCCGCTTGGATTGTTCGGGCCCGGTGACAGGAACCGCGCGATGATCCCCGCGACAAAGCCGACGATGATGATCCAGATGATGCCGCCCATGACTGTCGTCCTCCTCAGATGGAATCAACGCTGCCGCTAAAGCCTGCGGTGCAGCTCGTCGCCGCTCGGCAGCCGGCCGTCCGGCGTCAAATGATTGATCGCGTCGGGCAGATATTGGCTGAGGCCCTGCAGCAATTGGTCGCGCGACATGCCGCTCTGCGACGCCAGCGAATCGATCTGATCGGCGCCGAGCGCGTTGGCGAGATCGCCGGGCGCGATCTGCTTGTTGGGACCGTTGCTGACCCAGGAATTGGCCGCGTCGCCATGGCCCTTCTGCTGCAACTGGTTGAGCAGATCGCCGAGGCCGCCGCTGAGCACAGTGCCGGCAGCGCCGCCGGCGAGAAGGCCGCCGAGGCCGCCCTTGAGGAGATCACCGAGACCGCCACCACCCGGCAGGCTCGCCGTGACGTTGCCGGGGAGTTGCGGCGCCTGCGCCGGCTTCGGCTCAGGCTCAGAGGCGGTCGCGCCCGGCTGGCCGCCGGAGAAATGCTTGACTGCCTTCCAGGCGAGCAGCGCCAGGATAGCCATCGTCATCGGCGACATGCCGCCGCCGCTCGAACTGTCGGATGATGTGCTGGGCGCGCTCGGACCGCGGGGGCCGTTCTGCATGCCGTTGAGTACGTCGAGTAGACCCATGATCGTCTCCTGCCGCAACCGTGCCCCGTGCGCGAAACATAGCTTCGGCCCATGACGGTTACAAGGCGGGCCGCCCGCGGCCGGTGCGTCGAAATAGGCAGGCAACCCCAGGTCTGCTATCGAGGTCTGCTATCGAGGCTGCTATCGAGTTTTGATGAACGGACGTTTAGCCAGATGAACGAGGATCGGCCGATCGGAATTGCGGGCGCCGGAAGCATCGGCTGCTTCGTCGGCGGCATGCTGGCTGCCTCGGGCCGCCGCGTCGTTCTGCTGGCGCGGCCGCGGCTGATCGGGGAGATCACCGCAGGCGGATTGCGGGTCAGCAGTTTCGACGGCTCGGCACGAACGGTGTCGGCCGACCGGCTCATTCTGTCCGACGATCCGTCGATCCTGCGCGACGTGCAGACGGTGCTGGTGACGGTGAAGAGCGCCGATACCGGCGAGATGGCCGACGTCGTCGCACGCCACGCACCCGCTGATGCCGCGGTGATCAGCCTGCAGAATGGCGTCGGCAATGTGCCCTTGCTGCGCGACCGCTTGCCGGGCCGCAAGGTGCTCGGCGGCATGGTGCCGTTCAATGTGGTGGCGCTCGGCGACGGCCGCTTCCATCGCTCGACCTCGGGCGACATCGTGATCGCGCAGGATGATGCCGGCACCGCGGCGCGGCTCTCGGTGCCGGGCCTTGCGGTCAAGCCGACCTCCAATATCGACGGCGTGCAGTGGGGCAAGCTCGTCGTCAATCTCAACAATGCGCTCAACGCGCTGTCCAACATTCCGCTGCGGCAGCAACTCGCACAGCGCGGCTGGCGACAATTGTTTGCCGACCAGATGGCCGAGGGCCTCGCCGCGGTGCGCGCCGAGGGCATCGCGCCGGCGTCGCCGACGCCGCTGCCCTCGAGCTGGATGCCGCCCTTGTTGCGGCTGCCGGATGCGCTGTTCGACCTGCTGCTCGGCCGCACCATGAAGATCGATCCCGAAGCGCGTTCCTCGATGTGGGAGGATCTGCAGCGCGGCCGCCGCACCGAGATCGATTATCTGCAGGGCGTGATCACCGCGATCGCCGATCGCCGCGGCCTTGAGGTGCCGCTGTCGCGCCGCGTCATCGCGCTGATCCGGAAGGCGGAGGCTGACGGCAAGGGATCGCCGGGGCTGACACCGGAGCAGATTCGTGCGGCGATGCCATGAGCACCGGCGATCGTCCGGCCGATCAATCGGGCAACCGAGGAGGTGACATCATGAAACGGTCTTGCATCATGCTGCTCACGCTTGTTGCGTTCGCGGCCGGCCCCGTTCGCGCCGCGCCGCCGACCGTGGTGCCGTCGCCGGGCTATGATGCGCGCTTGCAGGAGCAGCGCGCGGCGGCCGCGGCCGCGAGCCGATCGGCCATGCCTGCGCACAGGCCGGTCAGGCACCGACACCACAGGCGCGGCGACATGCGCTGATCGATGAGAGAGAAGATCTGAGATGAAGCCGCTCGTTCTCGCGCTCACCCTGCTGCTTGGCTCGGTTACGGCGGCAAGCGCCGCCGACTATGCCGGTTCGATCAGTGCCTACCGGCGCGCCAACCGCATGCCCGCGGTGAAGCTCGACGCGAAGCTGAATGCGATGGCGCTGAAGCAGGCGCAGGCAATGTCGGCGACCGGATCGGTCAGCCATTCGGCCGGCGGCAGCTTCTTCACGCGGATCGCGCCTTTGAAGAAGCAGCGCGCCGCCGAAAATATCGGCGCGGGGTTCATCGCCTTCGCCGAGATGTTGAAGCAGTGGGAGAATTCGCCGGGCCATCGCGAGAACCTGTTGATGCCGGGCGCCAAGCGCGTCGGCGTGGCCTTCGTCGACAACCCGAAATCGCCGTACCGCAGGTTCTGGGCGATGGTGATCACCGACTGAGGTCAGTTCGTTCGCTTAGCCAGCTTGGTTGGTGGCGGCGAGGCCGGTGTGAACAGCTTCTTCAAGCCATCCAGTCCCTCGGAAAGCCGCGGCCATTCGCAGGAGAACGTGCCCTTCACGCAGTTCGCTGCCTGCGGCCGCACCTTGGGAAGAGGGGCAACGGCAACCCGCGGCTTGACCGGCCGTGCGGCCGGGACGGGGACCTTCACCGGCTCGCTCTGCAGTGATGCCTGCTGAATCTGCGGCGGCTGCTTTTCCTGCCGCTCCAGCTGCTTGGCGTTGAACGCCGCGACGATGCTCGAGCGGCGCTCCTTCTCGAGGTAGCCGGTATATTCTTGGTCGATCTTCTTCTGCTCGTCCGGCGTCGGATTGGGGCCGGCGATGTCGAAGCTGCGGTCCTGCATGAAGTCGTAGTAGGTGTAGCCGCCGCCGGGCTTGCGGCGCCCGGCAAACTTGGCGTTGCAATCGGCAAGCTGCGCGGTCCTGTCTTCCTTGGTCTTCGCCTTCTCGGCGAGGTCGGCGCAATCTTCGAAATCCTTCGGCGCGCTGCGCCACCATTGGGCGTGCGCGCTCATCGGCGCCAGCATGAAAGCGGCGCTGACAACGGCAACGGCTAACGCCGATGATCGTGACAGCATCACGGACATTTAAACCAAACTCGAACGACACAGAGTGAACGGATTGTCGCCATTTTGGTGACGCTTGTCACCCCGGAACCGGCCGATTTCCCTGACCATTTGTCATGCTTGATCTGATGAAATATTTGGCGCGCATCATTGGAATACCTGAAGAATTCGCAGCCGGTGGTACCGCGGAACTTGGGAACAATTCGGCTCGAATCGTTCACTTCACCCGGTGCAGCAAGGCGACCAGTTCCGCCTGCCGGTGCGTGCCGGTCTTCTGGAAGATCGTCTTGAGCTGATTGCGCGCGGTGGCAAGCGCCACGCCGGCCTCTTGCGCTGCCGCTTCGACGGAATCGCCGCGTGCAAGCCGCGTCGCAAGGCGCGCCTGTGCCGGCGTCAGCTCGAATGTCGCCGCCAGCAGCGCCTGGTCGAACGCGGCGCTGCCTTCGAGATCGCGGATCAACAGGATCGCGCGCGCGCCGAGGAAGGGCGAGCGCGCGGCGGGCGGCACCGGCTGCATCTGGATCACGATCGGCCGCTTGTCGATCCTGCGTACCACGATCGGCGATGACGGCAGCGGGTTCAGGTCGGAGCTGTGGGCCAGCTGGTCGATCAGCCTGGTGAGATCGGCATTGGCTTGCCGGTCGAGCAGCGTGAGGCGGTTGTTGCGGATCGCAAGGTCATGGCCGAGGCAGGCTTCGGCCTGGCCGTTCATACCGATGATGGCGCCGAAGCGGCCGACGGCAATCGCGGCGAGCTGGATCAGATCGAGTGCGCTGGCGATGCCGGCAATTGTGGAGCGGCCGACCGCGGCGGACAGAGTCGCGGCCTCCGTGAGCCGCGCCGACACCCTTGAGAGCGCCTTGACCTCGTCGGCATCGAACATGCCTTCCTTGGGTGTGCGCTGGATGGTCAGGGCCCACAATGCCGGGCCGGAGTGGAAGCCGATCGCGGCGAACCATTTCAGTCCGAAATCGCCGAGCGTGGCGTAGAGCGGATCGCGCAGCATCTCGGTCTCGGAGCCGAACAGATCGCCATCAGTGATGACGTCGACACCGGCGTGCATCAGCGGTACACCGCGGGCCGCGCGGATGTCGGTGACATGAAGATTATGCGGGAAGTAGGTCTTGGTGAAATACTCGGTGATCGATTTCGTGCGCGGAATGTCTTCGGTGCGAATATCGCTCTGAAGCATCGCAGCCCCGGTCGCGCCGACAGCGGCGCAGACCTCGTCCATGAAGGACGGCCAGGTCGTTGGATCGAGAACCACGTCGCCGAGGCGCGCAGTCACATCGTCAAGCCTGTGCAGGTCGACCAAAGGTTCAGCTCCGCCCTATGCAGAGGTTCGTTGTTTCGTGTGGCGAAATAGATTGCGCCTGTTTTCGCCCGGTACCGTGCATAAGAAGGCCCCGGCCGCCCGACATGCAAGTGAAATCGACCACACGGCCAAGGCCGGGCCCCGGAACTTCTGGCGAAACATCATCGAAAATCGGCGAGCGGTGCGGACCCACCGCTACCGCAAACGCGGATCCTGGCGGTGATTGGCCTCGGTCAGCGCCACGCGGCAGAAACTGGCGGCAACCGCAACGACGTCCTCGACCGGTTGCGGATATTGCCTGGAGACCCAGCGCAGCGCGATCGAGATGACGGCGCCGACCATGCCGTTCGAGAGCAGCGTGGCCGTTCCGCTCTTGTCGCTGCCTTTCGCATCGAGCGCCGGCGGCACCAGGATGTCGCTGAAGACGCGCAGCGCGTCGAGCTTGACGGCATCGACCGCCGGGCTGATGCCGGAGATCTCCAGCAGGAAGACCCGCGCGGGCTTCGGGTGCTCCTTCAGCCGAGTGAAATACAGCGTCAAGGCGGCGCGCAGCCTCATCTCGGCATCGTCGCCGCCAGCCGCGGCAGCGGCCGTCATCTCCTCATGGAGGTGGCCGACGACATGGTTGTAGGCCGCGATCAGCAACGCCTCGCTGTTGGCGAAGGATTCGTAGAAATAGCGCTCGGTCAGCTCGGCCGCCTCGCAGATCGCCTTCACGGTCGCGCCGCGATAGCCGACCTCGCCATAGACCTCGATCGCCGCATCGATCAGCTTCAGCCGCCGCTCCGCGCGACGTTCCTCGGCGTCCATACCGCCATAGAGGCGGGCTCTCCGGCTGCTTGCCATGAAAGTCTATTGACATGAGGCGTTGTCAGATGTCAAGTTATCTGACAATACGGATTGTCAATACTGCTGCGGGAGGGTCAGGGAATGTCTGCTCATTTCGACGTGTTGATCGTGGGTGCGGGATTGTCGGGCATCGGCGCCGGCTATCATTTGCAGGCCAACTGCCCCGACCGCAGCTACGCCATCCTCGAAGGGCGCGATTGCATCGGCGGCACCTGGGACCTGTTCCGCTATCCCGGCATCCGCTCCGACTCCGACATGTACACGCTCGGCTATTCGTTCCGGCCGTGGACCGAGCCGAAGGCGATCGCCGATGGTCCCTCGATCCTGAACTATGTGCGCGAGACCGCGCGCATCTACGGCATCGACAAGAACATCCGCTTCAACCACCGCGTCGTGCGCGCCGACTGGTCGTCGGCGGATTCACAATGGACGGTCGAGGTCGAGCGCGGGCCGGAGAAGACGATCGAGCGCTTGACCTGCACCTTCCTGTTCATGTGCAGCGGCTACTACAAATACGAGCACGGCTACACGCCCGACTTCCCCGGCATCGCCGATTTCGCCGGCCGCGTCGTCCATCCGCAGAAATGGACCGACGACATCGACTATGCCGGCAAGAAGGTCGTGGTGATCGGCAGCGGCGCCACCGCGGTGACGCTGGTGCCGGAAATGGCCAAGACCGCGGCCCATGTCACGATGCTGCAGCGTTCGCCGACCTATGTCGTGGCGCGGCCGGATGAAGACAAGGTCGCCAACTGGCTGCGGGCGCGGCTGCCGGCCAAGCTCGCTTATGGCCTCACGCGCTGGAAGAACGTGCTGTTCGGCATGTATTTCTACCGGCTCTGCAAGCGCGATCCGGAGCGCGTGAAGAAGCTGATCCTCGGCGGCGTGCGCCATGCGCTCGGCCCCGCCTACGACGTCGCCAAGCATTTCACGCCGAGCTACAATCCGTGGGACCAGCGGCTCTGCCTGGTACCGAACGGCGATCTCTTTCAATCGCTGCGCAGCGGCGAGTCGTCCGTGGTCACGGACCAGATCGAAACTTTCACGCCCGGCGGCATCAAGCTCAAGAGCGGCAACGTCCTCGACGCCGACGTCGTGGTGACCGCGACCGGCCTCGATCTGCAGGTGCTCGGCGGGCTCGAGATCAAGGTCGACGGCGCTGATGTCGATCTGTCGAAGACCATGAACTACAAGGGGCTGATGTACTCGGGCGTGCCGAACCTCGCCGCCGCCTTCGGCTACACCAACGCGTCATGGACGCTGAAATGCGACCTGACCTGCGAATATGTCTGCCGCATGCTCAACCACATGAAGGCGCATGGCTACGCGCAAGTCACGCCGCGGCGGAACGATCCGACTGTCACCGAACTGCCCTGGGTGGATTTCTCCTCGGGCTATATCCAGCGCGCGGCCGCCAGGTTCCCCAAGCAAGGCTCGCGCCGGCCGTGGCGGCTCTACCAGAACTATGCACTCGACATCATGACGCTGCGCTTCGGCGCGCTGAAGGATGAAGCGATCGAGTTTCTGCCCGCACAGCGGGCAAGCGCGGCCGATGCCGCCGCGAGCCCGGCCCGGCAGGTCGCATAACGCGGCAAGCGCCGAGCTCCGCGCAACTTCGCGCGCGACCGGTATGACGCGGGCTGGCGATCACGCGGCGCCTCTGCTATGGGATGGCGGCGCCCGCGTGCTTCGGCTCGCGGGCGGTGCGGTCCCGTAGCTCAGCCGGATAGAGCGACGGTTTCCTAAACCGTAGGTCGGAAGTTCGAGTCTTCCCGGGATCGCCAGCGCTGTTGCCGAGCTTAATGCAACAAAATCAACAATTTTCGCTCCGTCCTGTTCGTCGTCGACGACGTCTTCGCCATCTACCGGCATTTGTTGGCGGCGAGCTCGGCAGCTTGGCGGGGTAACGGCCGGCGGCGAGTTCGGAGAAAATGGCGGCGCATTTTCGGCCCGCCCGCAATGCGTGCGAATGTGACAGAGCCGCACAAGTCGGCTGCGCGCGATTGGCGGACCATCGCGATGCCGCCGCTCCAGCGTGATTGACGCACTTGTAGAGAGATTGCTGCAATCTGCGCCGAGAAATCGCGACACAACCATTTCGGCACAAGCCCGAAATTGACATCTACCCCGCGTCACGCCAACCTTTCGCAAGGCTCACCTTGCCGCGCTGTCATGCACGACCCGACCCGCGGCGCTCATTGTCTCTTGAAAGAATGCCATGCCAGGTCTCATGCGTAACACCACGATGCTGACCACGGATGCAATCGGCGCATCGGACGTTCCACATCGCACCATGATCGCACGCCGCCAGCTGCTGCGGTTTTTCGCCGGCAGTCCTCTGCTCACGGCGGGTTCGCTCGGGACGATCGCCAGCTTGTTGACGGCCAACCCGCAGCAGGCGTTGGCGCAGAGCTATGACGTGCTGCGCGGCTCCCGGCGAACGCTCGGCTCGGACGGCATCATCACCTCGGCAGCCGATGCGCTCGACGTCTTCGAGTTCGAGCCCGCGGCGAAGAAGGCCGCGTTCAGCCAGGAGGCTCCGGCGCATTGGGGCTACCTTCAGAGCGGCGTCGATGGCGACGTGACGCGCGATGCCAACCACACGGCCTACGCGAAATACAACATCCGCGTCCGGCGCCTGATCGATGCGCGCAAGGTCGACACCAGCGTGAAGATTTTCGGCGAGACCTGGGCCAGCCCGATCTTCCTTTGCCCGGTCAGCAGCCTCGGCGCCTACGATCCCGAGGCCGGGGTCACGGTGGCGCGCGCCACCGCCAAGCGCGACCATCAGATGATCCTCTCGACGGTCGACAATGCGAGCATCGTCGATGTCAACAAGGCGCATGGCCGGCCCGCCTGGTTCATGCTGTATCCGACCGACGACTGGAATGTGACGAAGGCGCTGGTGCAGCGGGCTGAGGGCGCCGGTTCTCCGGCGGTCGTCCTCACGGTCGACCGCCAGGGCGGCCGCAACACCGAAACCCTGTTCCGCGAGCGGCGCCTCGACCAGCGCGACTGCACCGGCTGCCACACGCCGGGCTTCACCAACGAAGTCAGCCGCAAGGCCAACTTCGCCGATATCGATGTCTCCAAGGTCACCAATCTCTACGGGACCGGGATGACGTGGGAATTCGTCGATCGCCTGCGCTCGATCGTCAAGGGCAAGCTCGTGCTCAAGGGCATCATGACGGGTGAGGACGCCAAGGAAGCGCTGCGCCATGGCGTGGACGGCCTGATCGTCTCGAACCATGGCGGGCGCGCGGAAGAAAGCGGGCAGGCGACGATCGGTGTCTTGACGGAAGTCGTGGACGGGGTCGGCGGTCGCATTCCGGTGCTGATCGACGGCGGCGTTCGCCGCGGCACTGAAGTGCTGAAGGCGCTCGCCTTGGGCGCGACGGCCGTCGGTATCGGCCGACCCTATGTGTGGGGCCTCGCGTCGTTCGGCGAGGCCGGCGTGGACCGTGTGCTCCAGATCCTCGACGACGAGTTCATCACGATCATGCGGCAGGTGGGCGCGGTGAATACCAGTCAGATCACGCGGAACTGCGTCACCAGCGCTTAGCTTCGCGAATCGCTCGGACGATCGAAAGCATGCAGCTGCGGGTGATCGGAAGTCACCGGCGGCAGGTCCCGCGGGCGAAACCCCGAGCGACCGGTGGAAGCGCGTGCGTTGGCAGCAATCGTTCGACAGGAACGGCAATCGCTCTGGCGCAGCCGCCGAGCTGATCGGTTAGACAATTACCCTGTCCAAGGGATGGACGAGGATGGCCGATGATCGGGAAGGACCTCCCGCTTGTTGGCTTCGGGCCGAGCCGGGACGGGTGCTCATAGCGTCGTAAGTTCACGCCCGGTTGTTCGCGCCGTCGATTGTGGTCTCGATCCAATCTGTCTTTCGCCTGACCGTGGGACATGACCAACACTCAATGCTTCGGAGAAGCGACGATGAAGACGCTCTTGTTATTGACGACGATTGCAGGTTGTCTTGCCCTGCCTCCTGTCGCGCAGGCCGACTCGGCCTATGACGGATCCTGGGACCTCGTTTTCGTGACGCAACGAGGCGAATGCGATCCGACCTACAACTTCGCCGTCAACATCACCAACGGAGTGGTCACGCATCCAAATCTGGTGCGGTTCAGTGGCCATGTGACGCGCTCGGGGGCGGTCCGTGCTTCCGTGACCGTTCACGAAAAGTACGCCTCCGGTTCGGGCAGGCTCACCAGGAATTCCGGCCGCGGCACTTGGAACGGCCATTCGGGCGCCGCGCGCTGCTCGGGCTACTGGACCGCGCAACGGAACTAGCGCGCGGCCCGGTGAGGTGATGACCTCGCCGCGCGACCTGCTGGCCGCTACCTCCCCCAAGTTCACCCCAAATTAGGGAACGCCCGGGACAATGGGGAGGGGGCCACCGGAAGACCGCGCGTATGCGAGCTAGCGTTCCAGAACGGGTTGAGCAGGGGGCGCGCGACGCCCTTCGCGATCCGTCGCGCGCCAAGGGCCGGCCGCTCGTTGTCGATGTCGACGAGGTCATGGTTCCGGGAAGCTCCTTCCTGCCCGACATCGCTTCCCAATTGAGCCATCGCTTTCGCGCGTTCACCGCAGCGATCGCAGTTGCCTTCGGACTGCAAGCGCGAACGGTGCCCGGCGCTGATGCATCGGGTTTCGATCCGTCCCGCGCGCAATTCGACCGCGACGTCGTGACGTTGCTGTTGCAGGTGCTGGGCGAAGGCCGTCCCGTCTATCTCTGTTCGGAAACCTACCCCGAGCCGTTCGTCAGCGCGGTCGCCGAGCATCTCGGCGTCTTCACTGCCTGGGCTGCCGTGCCTGGCGGCCAATCGCCGGCGCGGAGCGAAGAATTGCCGCCCGTGCTCCGTCAGGGCTTTGACTATATCGGCAGCGCGACGGTCGCGTTGCTGGACTTCGCAACGCGCGTCGCGCGCCCCGCTCGATCCGGGCCGGCTGCGCCCGCGCGGGCTGGTGTGCGCAGCTGGCTGAAGCTGTTCCGGGTGCATCAATATGCCAAGAACGCCCTCGTGCTGGTGCCGTTGCTGACCGCGCACAAATTCGCTGCGGGAACGGCCGCGACATCGCTGCTGGCCGTGATCGCCTTCTCGCTCTGTGCATCAGCCGCCTACATCCTGAACGACATTCTCGACATCGAGGCCGACCGCGCGCATCCGGCCAAGCGCGACCGTCCGCTCGCAAGCGGCACGATTGCGACGCCGCAGGCTGTCGGCGCGATGGTCCTGGCGCTGGTCGCCGCATGCGCGATCGCATTGTCGATATCGGCCGAGTTCGGCGGCGTCCTGCTCGGCTATTTCGCGCTGACGACTTGCTATTCGCTGTGGCTCAAGCGCATCGCGACCGTCGATGTCGTCGTGCTGGCCACGCTCTATACCGTTCGCGTGATCGGCGGCGCGGTCGCGATCGACGTGCCGATGTCGGAATGGCTGCTGGCGTTCTCGCTGTTCATCTTCATGTCGCTGGCGCTGGTGAAGCGCTATGTCGAGCTCGCCGGCCAGCCGGACGGTGCCGTGCTGGCGGCGCGCGGCTACCAGGTCGACGACAAGTCGATGGTCGCGATCCTCGCGGCCGCGTCGGGCTTCAATGCCGTCGTGATCTTCACGCTCTACATCTCATCCGATACGGTCCGTGCGCTCTACGGCCATCCGCAACTGCTCTGGGCCGGCTGTCCGATCCTGATGTACTGGATCGGCCGTGTGATGCTGTTCGCGCAGCGCGGATTGATCGACGACGATCCGGTGATGTTCGCGCTGCGGGACCGCGCCAGCTGGATCGCCCTCGGCGCGATCGGCGTCATCATGCTCGCCGCCATCTAGCGATGCCGGCGGCCGCCTTGCCAGGACGCGCGACAGTGGCCTCTGATCCGGGAGAGGTTGGCCTCTCCGGCTGGGGCAACTACCCCAGGGTGCCGACTGAACTGCTGGCGCCGCGCACGCCCGCGGGTGCGCGGGACCTTCTGCTCGGGCGGTCCGGGGTCGTTGCACGCGGCGCGGGCCGCGCCTATGGCGATGCGGCGGTCGGGACGCATTCGACGATTTCATCGCGCGGCCTGAACCGGATGCGAAGCTTCGATGCCGCGACCGCCCAGCTGACGGTCGAAGCCGGCGTGACCATCGCCGACATCCTTGCCGCGTTCGAGCCGCGCGGCTTTTTCCTCAAAGTCGTACCTGGCACGAAATTCGTGACGGTCGGAGGCGCGATCGCGGCCGACGTGCATGGCAAGAACCACCATCGCGACGGCGGCTTCGGCACGATCGTCGAGTCATTCCGCCTCGCGCTGCCGGGCGGCGAGATCGTCAGCTGCTCGCGCTCGGAAAACGCCGCGTTGTTCGCGGCGACGCTCGGAGGCATGGGCCTGACCGGCATGATTCTCGACGCGACCCTGCGGCTGCTTCCGATCGAGACCGCCTGGCTGCGGCAGGACACGCGCGTCGCCGGCAATCTCGATGCGGCGATCGATCAATTGGAGAACAACGCATCGACCACCTATTCGGTGGCCTGGATCGACTGCCTTGCGCGCGGCGCAGCGCTCGGACGCTCGCTGGTCTATCTGGCCGAGCACGCCTCGCGCCGCGACAGGGAGTTGCTGGGCCCCGACCTCGAGCCGTTTCCTAGCCGTCGAACGGCGCGATTGTCGGTGCCGGAATTGTTTCCCGGATGGCTGCTCAATCGCGCTTCGATGCGGGCATTCAACGAATTGTACTTCCGGCGCGGCGCCGCGCAGCAGGGCAGGCCGCGGCTCGTGCATTGGGATCCCTATTTCTTTCCGCTCGATGCGATCGCCGACTGGAACAGGGTCTACGGCCGGCGCGGCTTCGTGCAGTATCAATGCGTGATCCCGCTCGACCGCGCACGGCGCGTGCTTGCCGACATTCTCGATCTTGTATCCCGCCGCGGCGACGCCTCGTTTCTTGCCGTGCTGAAGCAGCTCGGCGACGCAAGCGGACTGATATCATTTCCGCGACGCGGCTACACATTGACGATGGATTTCCCGGTCACCGACACGCTGTTCGCGTTTCTTGATCAGCTCGACGCGCTGGTGGTCGATGCCGGCGGCCGGCTCTACCTCGCCAAGGACGCGCGGCAGTCCCGCGCCACATTCGAATCCGGATATCCCGGCCTCGCGGCCTTGCGGGACATCCGCCAGCAGACCGGCGCGAGCACGCGCCTCGTTTCCCATCTTTCAGCACGGCTTGGAATTTGATGACCGATACGAAATCAATTCTGGTGATCGGCGGCAGTTCGGATATCGGGCACGCGACCGCGCTGCGCTATGCGAAGGAGGGATGGCGCGTGACGCTCGCCGCCCGCGATCTCGAGGCCGCACAGCGTAACGCCGACGATATCAGGACGCGCAGCGGCGTCGAAACATCGGTTCAGGCGCTGGACCTGCTGCAGGCCGGGCAGCTTGCCGGCTTTGTCGCCGGCCTGTCCACGCTTCCGGACACTGTGGTGTGCGTCGTCGGGGAGCTCGGCGATCAGCTGCGTGCCCAGACCGATCCCGAGCTTGCGACGACGATCATGCGGACCAACTTCGAGGCACCGAGCCTGTTGCTCGAACAGTTCGCGCAAGCCTTCGGCGCGCGCGGTTACGGCACGATCGTCGGCGTCAGCTCGGTTGCCGGCGACCGCGGGCGGGCCTCGAACTACTATTACGGCGCGGCCAAGGCCGGCTTCTCGCAATTCCTCTCCGGCTTGCGCAACCGCCTGGCGCTGGCGGGCAAGGTCCGCGTCGTCACCGTCAAGCCCGGATTCGTGCGCACGAAGATGACGGCGCATATGAAACTGCCGGCGCCACTGACCGTCGAGCCGGATCGGGTTGCGGAGGATATCTACCGGGCCGATGTGACCAGGCCGCGCGACGTGATCTATGTGGCCAGGCGGTTCCGGCTGGTGATGACGATCATTTGCGCGCTGCCGGAGCCGATTTTCAAGCGGATGCGCATCTGACGCCGGCGTCGCCAATCGCTTCCGTTCGCGAGCTGCGCAGCAGCAGGATCCCGACAATCAGCGTGATCAGCGGAAGCATCGCAAAGCCGCCGATCGACAGCGCGCCGAGCGACGCTTCGCCCTGGTGGGGAGCCGCCATCTGTGTCGCCTGCAGGTAGCCGGCCGCGCCGATCGGGATCGGCAAGGCGTAGATGATGCCTCGCTCCCACTCCCGCGCGCTCGCCAGCAGCGCCGGCAACAACAGCGCAAGGCCAATGCTGAAGATCAGGAAGTCGTAGTCGTAAGCGTAAGGGCTGATGCAGGCCGACACGATCGCGACGAGGCCGAGGCTGTCGCGTGCCGGCATCCTCCGGTAGGCTGCGATGAGAACCACGGCAAGCGCCAGCACCGCGACGACGCCCTGGGCGACAAACGATGCCGAGGCGGACATCCCTACGGTTCGCAACGCCGCATAGATCGAGATCATGCGATGCATCGGGTAATTGCCGTGCTCCAGGAACACCGACGAATCGCGCACGCTCTGCAGGAATGCGCTCCAGATCCCGATGCCAAAGATCGCCGTGCAGATCGCGGAGCTGATCAGCACGACGGCGGCGGCTGTCGTCACCACGACCCAGGAACGTCGCAGGACGGCGTAGACCGCGAACGCGATGGCGAGATGCGGCTTGATGACCATGAGGCCAAGGGCGATGCCTGCGAGCATCGGCCGCTCTTCAAAGAACAGGCAGACCATGCCGATCAGCGCGGCCGTCAGCAGGCCGTTCTGTCCGCATGCCAGCGTGATCCCGATCGTCGGAAAGAACACGATGAGCACGAGCACGAAGCTGTTGCCTGCGAGGCGGCGCAGCACGGCGAGGTAGAGCGCGAACGTCGAGGCCGCGAACAACAGATAGGCAATCCCGACCGGGATCAGCGCGAACGGTGCCAGCAGCAGGCTGAACTGCGGCGGATAGGTCCACGACATGAAGCCGTCATGTCCGCCCGACGCCTCCTTCTGGATGGCGATGAGTTTTGCGAACTGATAGGCCTGATCCACGGTGCCGAGCCACACCAGCTTCGCGGTGATGTAGAAGGCAGCAAAGTCGACCAGCTCGCGGCCATGCCCGAGCCCCACCTGGGCGAGCCACACCGCCTTGAAGACGATGGCTATGGCCAGAAGCACGAGGATTCCGCGGACGTAAGCGGATCGTTTCGACGTGGTCGATTGAATTGCTTCAAGGGTAGTTGCGAACATCAAGCCGGGCCCTGTTTCGGCAATTCAGGCTAGGTCGAATAGGTTAAACAGTCGAAAAATCGGCCGGGGAGGGTGGTGCCGGAATGGGTGGTATCTTGGTGCCCGGTTCCTGGCGGGCGGCCGGATGCGAGTTTCGCTGGACGCTCCGTCGGCGGCAGTGATAACGGCTGAGGAGACATCTCTCGACGGATCGCATGCCGAAACCTCCGCCCCCTTCCGCCAATCGCGGGCCCAGCCCATCCCCGGTTCTGCAACGTGCCGTCGCCGCATTGCAGATGGGGCAGATCGTCGAAGCCGAGCGGCTGGCGGCCGAGGTCTTGAAGGCCAACCGGAACGATGTCGGTGCGGCCTCGATCCTGGCACGGGCGCTGATGATCCAGAACCGCAACGCGGAGGCGATCGCGCCGCTCGAGCGCGCCACGCGCCGCGTCGAGGATCCCGGTCTCGAGACCCTGCTCGGCGCGGCGCTCGGCGGCGCCGGTCGCGGCAACGAGGCGATCGACGTGTTGCGGCGGACCACCGCGCGGCGGCCGCCATACCTTCCCGCATTTCAGGCGCTGGCGGGGCAATTGCATGCGGCCGGCCGCATCGACGAGGCGGTTGCCGTCATCGAGAGCGCGCTCGTGCTCGCGCCCGGGAGCCTCGAGTTTCAACTCCTGCTCGCGCAGCTGCTGCCCCAGCGTAACGAGCGCGGCCGCGCGCGCGAGATTCTGGAGAAGCTGCGCATGGCCGCGCCGGGACATCCCGATGTGCTGGCCGCACTCGCACGCGTGCTGCTGCTCGATGGCGAGTATGCAGCCGCGGCGGATCTCTACCGCCAGGTCGTGGCGCAGCGCCCCGACGATCCCCTGATGCGTCTCAGCTTCTCCGCCAGCCTTCTGGAAATGGGCGACCGCGCCGCCGGCGAAGCCAATTTGCGTCTGGCGTTGCGCGGCCGGCCGCAAATGATCGGCCGCACCACGGCCGCGCTGATCATGTCATCGCATGGCCGCTTCTTCTTCCGTCGCAGCGCGTTTGCCAAGTTTCTGAGCTAGCGCGGTCGAGCGAAGCAGGCGGCCGACGGCCGCGCCACGCACTTGCCGTCGTCCCTGCGAAAGCAGGGACCCATAACCACGAACGGTCATTGTTACACGACGCTGGAACGACGAGTCCCGTTCACAACATCCGCCGCGGCGTATGGGTCCCTGCTTTCGCAGGGACGACAAGCGGTGGGAGTTTTGTCCCCACCGACACCCGTCCACGGGTGCGCCGCCAGGCCTCCCGCACGCCCGATCTACGCTACGTCCGGAACTGGCGGCGATAGAGTCCCGGTTCGCGGGCCATCCTGTTGGACAATTCCTGGGCGCGCGATGTTTCGTCCGGCGTCATCGCCGCAGTCTGCGCGACCCAGTTTTCGCGCTTCACCGGGAAGCACTGCGCGACCGGAGTGCCCTTGGGCAAGACGCCGTTGAAATTGGTGTCGTGCCAGCGCGCCGGGAAATGCACCCAGCTGTCATGAAACAGATCGCAATCGACCATTCCGGTCAGCGTGGTGAACGGCAGGTCGAACCGATTGACCGGATGGGTGAAGAACAGCGAGTAGCCCGCCGGCGCCTCGATGGTCCACAGATTGACGAACTTGATGACGAAGCGGTCGGCCTCGAACAGCGGTGAGCCGACCACCTGGCTTTCGTCGTGGAAGCCGACCGGCGAGCGCGGGAATTCGAGCGCGCCTCCGGCCGGAAGGTCGTTGTCCCACGTGATCTCGCCGTTCTCGACCTTGAGATCGCAGACCAGCGGCATCAGGAAACCCGATGTCATCGCATCGACGAATGGCGGGCAGCGCTTGACGGTATCTTCCTCGCGATTGCTCATCGTGTTGAAGGCCTGCGTCGGCATCGCCTTGAGCCATCCGGGAAGACCCATTGACGCAGGCACCGGCGGCGGAATCTTGCCTTCAAGCTCCGCCGGGCAGCGGAATTTGATGGTTATCGCTTCGTTGTTGTTGGACACGGCTTTGGCCCTTGGTTCGTTCGGTGTCGGCAGCGCCCTTGCGCCAGTCGATGCTGCTCTAGCATGCGATGACGGGGCGGAGAAAGCAGCCGCATCGGTCGCGGGGCTGACTGCGGTATGGAGCTATAAGTTGTTGTTATCATGACGGATAAGGCAAGCCCTCGATTCCCGGTGCGGCGCGGATGCCGATCCTGTTTTGAGGCGTCTTTCGGTTCGCCGGTGTGCAAGACTTTGCCGATAGGCATTGGCTTTCGATGGCTGTCGGGCGCATCATGGCTGCTGTCGCTGACGACAAGGTTTGCAGCAGGTAACGGAGGGACCGATGGCCGAATCGAAGGTTGAGACCGTCAACACCGCAGGCGCCGCGCCACCCTCCGGCGACAGCGGCAATGTGAGCGAGCTTGCGATCGCGACCGTCCGCACCGTGCCGATCGAGCAGGCGCAGTCCCGTACCGAGCACGATCTGCTCGGCGAGGATGACGTGCCGGCCAATGCGCTGTGGGGCATCCACACCAAGCGCGCGGTGATGAACTTTCCGATCACCGGCGTGCCGGTTGGCCATTTCCCGGAATTCGTCCGCGCCCTGGCGCTGGTGAAGCAGGCGGCGGCACGCGCCAACAAGCGCCTCGGCTATCTCTCGCCCGAAAAGGCCGATGCGATCGACAAGGCCTGCACCAAGGTCGCGACCGACAAGGTCTATGCCGAGTCCTTCGTCGTCGATGCGATCCAGGGCGGAGCCGGCACCTCGACCAACATGAACGCCAACGAGGTGATCGCCAACGTCGCGCTCAAGCTGATGGGCAAGAAGCCGGGCGATTACCACACGCTGCATCCGAACGACGACGTCAACATGGCGCAGTCGACCAACGACGCCTATCCGACCGCGCTGCGGCTTGCGGTGATCTTCGCCACCCAGCCGCTGATACGCGCGCTCGATGACCTCGCCTATGCCTTCAAGGGCAAGGCGGTGGAATTCGCCGACGTCCTGAAGATGGGCCGCACCCAGCTTCAGGATGCGGTGCCGATGACGCTCGGCCAGGAGTTCGACGCCTTCCACGCCACCGTGAAGGAAGACGTCGCACGGCTGAACGAGATCTCGAGCCTGTTCCGCGAGGTCAATCTCGGCGCCACCGCGATCGGCACCGGCATCAATGCCGATCCGCGCTATGCGGCGCTTGCGGTCGAGGAGCTGTCGCGGCTGTCGGGCCAGCCGATGGTGCTGGCCTCGAACCTGATCGAGGCGACCTCCGATCTCGGCGCCTTCGTGCTGTTCTCGGGCGTGCTGAAACGCGTTGCGGTCAAGGTGTCGAAGATCTGCAACGACCTGCGGCTGCTGTCGTCTGGGCCGCGCACCGGCATCGGCGAAATCCGCCTGCCGGCGGTGCAGGCCGGCTCGTCGATCATGCCCGGCAAGGTCAATCCCGTGATCCCGGAGGTGGTCAACCAGGTGGCGTTCCTCGTGATCGGGCACGACCTCACGGTGACGATGTGCGCCGAAGGCGGCCAGCTCCAGCTCAACGCGTTCGAGCCGACCATCGGCTATTGCGTGCTGAGCTCGCTGCGCATGCTGACGGCGGCGATCGATACGCTGACCAAGCGTTGCGTCGACGGCATCGAGGCCGATCGCGAGCGTTGCCGCAGCCTGGTGCAGGGCTCGATCGGCCTGATCACGGCTCTGGCACCGGCGCTCGGCTATGAAGCGAGCTCGCGCGTGGCGCGCCGCGCGCTGAAGGAGAATCGCTCGGTCGCCGACATCGTGCTGGAGGAAAAGCTCTTGACCGAGGAGCAGCTCAACCAGCTGCTCGAGCTCGAAGCCATGACCCGCCCGGCGCGCCGGCAGCCCGTGCCCAAGTTGAAGGAGAGTTGAGAGCAGGCGCCACGGAGCGCGAGGCCGGACACACGAACCTGCGATTCGTCGTGCTCGGGCTTGTCGCGGGCGTCCACGCCTTCAATGTCGCTTGCGCAAAAGACGTGGATGGCCGGGCCAAGCCCGGCCATGACGGTATGTGTTGATCACCGACGGCTACAGCGTCTTGATGAACTCGATCAGGGCGCGACGCTCGTCCTTGCTAAGCCCCGGTCCGATCACGCCGGGGCCCTTCTCGTCCGAGAATTCGTGGCCGGCATTGCTGTTGCCGCGCTTGGTGGTGTCGAGCGCGAAGACGTTCTTGATCTTGTTCGAGAAGTATCCGAGATCCTTCGGATCATACTCGCGACCGCCGAGATAGACCATCGAGGGACGCTCCTTCACCGGCGACAGCAGCGCGTAGATGGTCGGCACCGACCCGTTGTGCAGGTAGGGCGGCGTCGCCCAGATGCCGTTGAGTGGCCGGACCTTGTAGGCGAGCGGCGCCTGGATCTCGTTGGGCCGGTAGCCGTTGATGCGCTTGCGATCCTCGGACGGGATCTTGTTCTGGTCGTACCAGTAGTCGACGGTCTTCTCGACGAGCTCGCCGAGCGCCGGCCCAAAGCTGCCGTCCTTGATCTTCAGATTAGCCGGCGTTTCGACCGTGCGGCTCGCAAGGCCTTCGGCCTGCGCGCTGTCGGTACCGATATGACTGATCGGAATCATCTCGACGTCGAGCAGCATCTGGCCGGCGTCGTTCTTGATCCAGCGCTTGTCGTCCTCGAACAGCGCTAAGGCGTCGCCCGGCGGGAGCGCTTTGCTGTTGATCGCCGGGCCGTGGCAACCCTTGCAATGCGTGTTGTAGAGTCTGCCGCCCTCCGTCGCGAGAGGCATGTTGATCTGCCCCAGGATGTTCTCGGGCCATTTCGGCGATGCCAAGCCGTCAAAGCCTTTCGTCTTGCTGGGCGGCTCGCCGGCGATCATCCGTTCCATCTCGTGCAGCACGTCGATCCGCGCGCTCGACTTGAACAGGCCCTTGGACTCGTCGAGCAGATTGAGCTCGGCGCTGACGCCGAGCGCCTCGCCGGCATTGCGCACCATCGGCTGCATGATCGAGCCGTCATACTGCACCCAGCTGAACCACGGCGCGTTCCAGATCCGCGGGAAATGCACCGGCGCCGAATGCGAGGCGTAGTTGTTCGGATTGTTCAGGTCGATCGAGAACACCTGGTTGCCGATCCGGTTGAGCGCGTCGAGCCGCGCATAGCCCTCCACGACGCTGTTGGCGGCGACCTTGTTCTCCAGCGCATTGATATTGGCGTACTGCTTCAGCACCAGATCGAGCTGGCCGCGCAGCGCCATGCGCTCGTCGACGGTCGAATCCTTGCCGAGGATCTCGTCGGCGAAGCGCGCGAAGCGGCCCGGCCAGAACCGCGTCAGCAGCAGCGAGACGCCGACGCCCTTCTGGAACTCGAACAGATTGGTATTGGCCGGCCCGCCGTCGATCACGATCTCGGTGCCACGAAAGGTGAAGCTTCCGGTGTGGCAGGCCGCGCAGGTCAGCCCGACCCCGGTCATGTCGGCCTTGCTGTGCGGGTTACGCCACGGCGCGCCGTTGGCATCGGCCATCGGGCCGCCCTGCGCAAAGCCGATCGGCAGCGCATCGGGCTTGCCCGGGATCACGGTGTCGGGAATAAAGCCGAAGCGGCCGAGATAATTGGTCTCGCTGAGCTTTGGCGCCGCCGTGAACGGCGGCCAGATCGTCGGCTGCTCCAGCGCCATGAACCATTCATGGGGAATGCCGAAGGTCCGCGTGCCCTGGTCGGCGTGGTAGAACCAGCGCAGCTGCTCGGCGCTGACGTTTTGATCCAGCCACACGGTCTTGGCCGGCGGCTGGTAGTCGACGACCTTGACGCGGAAGCCGCTCACGACAGTCTCGAGATCGTCCTTGAAGTAGAGGACGCCGGCGACAATCAGCAGTCCGATGATAAAAATCGTCTTGCGAGGCATGCCCCATCCCCCAAATTCGCGGTACCTGCGCGTCATATTGTTGAGATCTTAAGAATCGCCAAAACAGGTTCGCGCTAAGCGTGTATCACGATGTGCGCCATCCTACAGTGGCGGCGCTGGGTCTACCAACGGAAATGTTGCAAAGGAAACCTGGATTGGCTGTGAGCCAGTTCACTTGCGGCGCGGCGGCATTTGCGCGCATCGAAGCCTGAGGCTAGAAATAGCGGCGCAACAATTCTTCGAGATGTCATCTTGAACGCGTCAGCTGCACAACCGCTCACGATCGCCGTCTCGGATAGCACGGTGTCCGCGCTGCTGCTGCGACCGGCGCAGGCCCGTAGCGCCTATGTGTTCGCCCATGGCGCCGGTGCCGGCATGACGCATCCGTCGATGGCCGAGATCGCCGAGGGGTTGGCGGAGCGCGGTATCGCGACCTTGCGTTATCAGTTTCCCTACATGGAGAAGGGCAGCAAGCGGCCCGATCCTCCTGCGGTTGCGCAGGCGACGGTGCGCGCCGCGGTGGCGGAGACCTCACGTCATTGCGGCGACCTGCCGCTGTTCGCCGGCGGAAAATCGTTCGGCGGTCGCATGACCTCGCAGGCGCAGGCGAAAACGCCGCTCGCCGGCGTGCGCGGACTGGCATTTCTCGGCTTCCCTTTGCATCCCGCCGGCACTCCGGCGAGCGAGCGGGCCAAGCATCTCGCCGAGGTCGAGATCCCGATGCTGTTCCTGCAGGGCACGCGCGACGCGCTGGCCGAGCTCGATCTGCTCGAACCCGTCGTGAAGGGGCTCGGCGCGCGCGCGACCTTGCATCTGGTACGGGAGGCCGACCATTCCTTCCATGTTCTCAAGCGTTCCGGCCGCAACGATCGCGAGGTGATGGCCGAGGTGCTCGATGCGTTCGCGGCCTGGGTCGCGAAGCATTCGTGAGCAGGTCGCATCCGTAGCCCGGATGAACGAAGCGACATCCGGGGCCTGCATGCCGGGTGACGCCAGTCCCGGATATCGCTCCGCTCATCCGGGCAACGCGTCAACTGCGAAACAGTGTCGCTCCTCGCAATGACGATGGAGCCGTCACGACGCCGCGCCGCCGTAGATGCGGTCGCGCAGGCGGCGCATGCCGGACAGCCAGCGGTCTCGATTGGTGGCCTTGCGCTGCATGTATTCCTGCACCTGCGGATGCGAGAGAATCAGGAAGCGCTCTTCAACCATCGCCTCGATCACCATCCGCGCGACCTCGCCCGGCTGCAGCACGCCGTCGACGCGCGCCGCGCTCGGGCCCGGCGTGGTCATGCCGGTCTGCACCGATTGCGGACAGAGCACGGAGACGCGGATGCCGCGATCGCCATACTGAATGGCGAGATGCTCGGCGAGCGCGACCGCGGCATTCTTGGTCACGCCGTAAGGCATCGAGTTCAGCGAGGCCAATAACCCCGCGGCCGATGCGGTGTTGATGAGATAGCCGGAGCCGCGCGCGAGCATGCCGGGCACCAGCGCGCGAGCCGCGAACACGTGGCTCATCACATGCACGCGCCAGCTCACATCCCAGTCGGCGTCCGACGCGGTCTCCTGTCCCTTGCGCGACAGCCCGGCATTGGAGAAGAACACGTCGACCGGGCCATACTTGTCCTCGGCCGCGGCGATCAGCGCCTTGATGTCCTCCTCGAGCCCGACATCGGCGGTGACTGCAAGTCCGTCGATATCGCCGGCGACGCTGGCGAGCCGGTCGCGCGAGGTCTTGAGGTCTGCGACCACGACGCCGCGCGCGCCCGCCTCGGCATAGGCCCGCGCCACTGCCTCGCCGATCCCGCTGGCGCCGCCGGTGACGATGCAGACCTTGTCCTTGACTTGCATGGTTCGATATCCCTGCTTGTTGTCGTGGTGTCCGGATTGTCAGCCCTGATACAGCCCCTTGTCACGCGCCTTCTGGATCGCAAGCGCGGCCATCAGGTCGAGCATCGGGGTCGGAATGCCGGCTGCGCGGGCAAACGCCGCCGGTGCGCGGACCAACACGTCGATCTCCATGGCGCGGCCGAGTTCGTAATCCTGCAGGATCGAGGGCTTGTGGTCCGGTGCGGGTCCTGAGCGGGTGACGCGCTTGACTCCGGGAATGTAGTGGGTCGCAACAGCATTGGCCTCGTCAAGCAGCCGCGGGATCACGTCCTGCATGTCGGGATCGTCACGGACGCCGCGCGCGGTCAGCCCGGTCAATAGGCAGAGCACCGACATCGACATGTTGGTGAGCAGCTTCGACCAGATCGTCTCGCGGATTTCCTTGACCTCGGGCGATTCGATCGCGGCGTCATTCAGTGCCGAACGCAGCCCGGCGATGCGTTCGCTCCGGCGATCGTCGCATTCGCCGATCAGCAGGCGATTGCGCTCCGGCGACAGGTTTGCCACCACGCCGGGTGCGACCACCTCGTTGGAGGAGAAGATCACGCCGCCGATGATCCGCTGCTTCGGGATGGCGCCGCGCAGACGCCGGCCGGGATCGAGGAAGCCGAGATCGGAAATCGCGGGATGCTGCGGCGGCAGGCCGAGATCGTACCACCAGGGAATGCCGTTCTGTGCGAACACGAGCGATGTGTCGTGCTGGAGCAGCGGCGGCAGCCCGGTTGCGAGCGCGCCGATGCCGGTCGCCTTCAGCGTGCTGATGACGACGTCCTGCGGCCCCAGATCCGAAGGATCCGCCGATGCCTTCACCTTGGCCGTGATGCTGGCCTCGCCGACCTTCAGCGTCAGCCCGTTGGTCCTGACCGCGTCGAGATGTGCTCCGCGCATCACGCAGGACACATCGTGGCCGGCGTGGGCCAGCCGGACCGCGAAGTGGCTGCCGACGGCGCCTGCGCCGAAAATACAAATACGCATCAGTGGAACTAGTCCTTGCAACGTGTCGCGTCAGTTTCCACAAGCGCAGGGCATCGTGCAACCCGTCATGCGCGTGGCGCGGCCGCGCGCGCCCGAAAGTGATGGATCACGGCAGTGCCTCTCGCCATAGTGCCGGGCAAGAGCAATGCCGAACGAGGGAGAAAATTCATGTCGGCCAGCCCAGTCCTGTGGAGCCTCGATGCGCGCGGGGTCGCGACCGTCACGCTGAACAGGCCCGAGGTCAACAATGCCTATGACGGCGCGCTGATCGCGGGCGTGCTGGCCGCGATCGACGATCTCTCGACCAAGCCGGTGCGCGTCGTCGTGCTGAACGGCAACGGCAAGCATTTCCAGGCTGGCGCCGACCTGAAATGGATCAACGGCGTGCGGCCGAAATCGTCAGAGGAGAACGAGGCGGCGTCGCGCGCCACCTTCGAGGCGGTGCAGCGCCTCAACACGCTGCCGGTCCCGACCGTCGCGCTGGTGCAGGGCGGCTGCTTCGGCGGCGGCACCGGCGTGATCTCGGCCTGCGATATCGTGATCGCGGCCGACAATGCGCTGTTCTCGATCACCGAGGTGCGCTGGGGCCTAACCGCTGCGATCATCATCCCGCAGCTCTGCGACGCGATCGGCGTCCGCCAGGTGCGCCGCTATGCGCTGACTGGCGAACGCTTCGGCGCCGAGGATGCGCGCCGCATCGGCCTCGTGCATGAAGTCGTGCCGCTTGCCGACCTCGAAAGCGCCGGTGCCAGGGTCGTGGAGCAACTGCTCGGCAACGCTCCGGATGCGATGGCCGAGACCAAGAAGCTCGCGATGGAAAGCTCGTTCGGCGGCATGGCCGTCGATGATGCGGCCTACAAGCGTCTGGTCCATCTGCATTCGGCCAAGCGGCAGACCGCCGAGGCGGCCGAAGGGCTTGCGTCCTTTGCCGAGAAGCGTGCGGGCCGTTGGGGCGGCGGCGCGTAAGCCCGCTCAGCAGCCGTTGCAGATGCCGCGCATGCTGCGATAGACCTCTGCGTCGTCGCGGCGCATCTGTTGCAGCGACTCGAACGTTTTGGATTCGTTCGACCGGGCGATCGACGGCTCGGGCTTGCGCCGGGCCGCCAGCTCTTGCTCCTGCCGATGATAGCAAGCCTCGCGCTCCGCCTTGGCCTCGATGAAGCGGCAGGTCTCGATCGCGGCCTCGGGTCCGGCCGGCGATGATGAGACCGAGCGACATTGAGATCAGGAGTTTCAAGCGACGGATCCTTATCCTGTCCTTGTCTCAGGTCGGCATGCGAGGGGCAAGGCCTGCGCCGTGTCACAGCGGCTGCGCCAGCGACGTTTTCAAGGTCTTCAGCAGCGCCTGCACCGCGGCGGCGTCGATGCGGCGCTCGGGAACGGCCGCTTTCACCCATAGTTCCGGGATCGGAAAGTCCACCAGCACCGGCTGCAACGCGCGGTGGCGCAGCGCGTCGGCGACCAGATAATGCGACAGCAGCGCGATGCCGTTGCCGGCGATCGCGCTTTGCGTCAGCACGCGGCCCTCGTTCGAAGAGAGTATCGGCCGCACCTGGACATTGATACGGCCGCGCGGCCCCTCGAACGGCCATTCCGGCCCGGTCGGCAGGAAGCTGAGGCAGCGATGATCGACAAGATCGCGCGGATGTTTCGGCGTGCCGTGCTTCTTCAGATAGGCCGGTGAGGCGCACAGGAGCCGCGGCAGCCGGCACAAAGGCTCGTCGACGACACCGCCGAAGGAGTGCGGGAAGGCGCCGATCGCGATGTCAAAGCCTTCGGTCACCGGATCGACCGGACGGTCGATCATCACGATCTCGAGCTTCACGCTCGAGTTCTGCCGCTGGAAGATGGTGAAGGCATCGGCGAGCCGCGCCACCGTCAGCGAGGTCGGCGCCTTGACGCGCAGATGATCGGAGAGGTCGCGCTGCTTCTCGCCCATCCGCGACAAGAGATCGCCGACATCGGCAACGACGCCGCGGGCGCGATGCACATATTGCAGCCCGGCCTCGGTCAGCCGCAACTGGCGGGTCGAGCGGTGGAACAGCGCGGTGCCGATCCGCTCCTCAAGTTGGGTGACGCGCTTGGCGACGACCGATGTCGCGACGTTGAGCTTGCGCGCCGCGGCGGAGAAGCCACCGGCGTCGGCGGTGGCGAGGAAGGCTTCGAGATTGATCAGCGTATCCATCCGCCTTGCCCGAGCCTTTCTCGATTCGTGAAAGCTGATTACATAATTTGGTGGATTGTACTGCAATCCGCATCAATTCATAGTTGGCCCAATAACTTTGTTCAGGGCGGAAAATGATGCGAGCGAGCACGATCGAAGAACCTGCGCGGCAGATTCCGGTCTATGGCGAATATGACGTGGCGGTGCTCGGCGGCGGACCGGCCGGCATCGCGGCAGCGGTCGGCGCAGCGCGTGCCGGACGGCGGACGCTCCTGATCGAGCGGTACGGATTTCTCGGCGGCATGGGCACCGCGGCGGGCGTGACCAACTTCTGCGGGCTGCACGCCAACATCTTCGGCGAGATGCACCGCGTGGTGCAGGGGATTGCCTCCGACCTGCTCGCGCGGATCGACCGGCTCGGCGGCTTGAATGCGCCGCATCTGATCCTCGGCAAGATTTTTGCGCAGGCCTATGACACCGCGGCCTACAAGATCGCGGCGGACGATCTCCTGGCGCATCACAAGGTCGACCTCCTGTTCCACGCGCTCGGCGCCGGCGTCGTGATGGACGGCACGCACATCCGTGCGCTGATGGTCGAGACCAAGGCCGGCCGTCAGGCGGTGCGCGCCGGCATCTTCATCGATTGCTCCGGTGACGGCGATCTCGCGGTGTGGGCCGGCGCGCCCTATGAGGTCGGTGATAATGCCGGCGGCATGCTCTACCCCTCGATGATGTTCCGCCTCAACGGCATCGATCCGGCGAAGGCCGGTGATGCGTGGCGCACGATCCCGGAGCGGATGGCGCAGGCCGAGGCCGCCGGCACGCACAAATTTCCGCGCAAGTCGGCGATCGTGCGGCCACAGAAATCGCAGATCGAATGGCGGGTGAACTTTACCCAGGTGACGCGCAGCGACGGCGGCGCCATTTCCGGTATCGATCCCGACGACATGACGCGCGGCGAGATCGAAGGCCGCCGCCAGGCTGTCGAAGCATTCAAGTTCCTGCGCACGGTGCCGGGGTTCGAGAATTCCTACATCGTCGATCTGCCGCCGCAGCTCGGCATCCGCGAGACGCGGCGCGTGATCGGCGGCTACATGCTCACAGGCGAGGACGTGCTGGGCTGCGCCTCGTTCGCCGACTCGATCGGCGTCAATGGCTGGCCGATGGAAAAGCACGTACCCGGCGATGTGACCTTCGAGTTTCCGCCGATCCCGGAGAGCCGCGGCTTCAACGAATTGCCGTACCGCATGCTGGTGCCTGACGGTGTCGACAATCTCTTGGTCGCCGGCCGCTGCGCCTCGATGACCCATGAAGGGCAATCGGCGGCGCGCGTCTCCGGTGCCTGCTTCGTGATGGGCGAGGCGGCGGGAACCGCGGCTGCGCTGGCGCTGTCGGGCAATACGATTCCGCGCGACATTTCCGTCGAAAAGTTGCAACAACAGCTCAGCATGCAGGGCGCATTCATCGGCCGCGATCAGGCCGTGCCCGAGGGACTATAAGCGGAGTACTGGGATGAAGGGTTGGGCGCGGCTCGCACTCGCGGGTCTCCTGGTGTGGGCCGCAAGCGGCATCGCGCGGGCCGATGATCTCCTGAAGGCGAAGATCGGCGTGCTGCGGCTGTCGTCCTCGGCGCCGGTGTTCATCGCGCAGGACAAGGGCTATTTCCGCGACGCCGGCCTCGACGTCGAGCTGAAGTTCTTCGACGCCGCGCAGCCGATCGCGGTCGCGACCGCGTCGGGCGACGTCGATTTCGGCGTCACCGCCGTCACCGCAGGCCTCTACAATCTCGCCGGCAAGGGCACGCTGAAGGTGATCGGCGGCATGAGCCGCGAGAAGGCCGGCTATCCCCTGATCGGCTATTTCGCCAGCAACAACGCCTATGCCGCCGGCCTCAAGACGCCGAAGGATCTGGCGGGCAAGCGCGTCGCGGTGACCCAGGTCGGCTCCAGCTTCCACTATTCGCTCGGCCTGCTCGCCGACAAATACGGCTTCAAGCTGTCCGACGTGAAAATCGTGCCGCTACAGTCGCTGTCGAACGCGGCCGCGGCGCTGAAGGGCGAAACCGTCGACGCCGCGCTGCTGCCGGTCTCCACCGCGCGGACATTGATGGATTCCAACGGCGCAAAATTGCTCGGCTGGGTCGGCGACGAGACGCCGTGGCAGCTAGGGGCCATCTTCGCCTCGCCGAAGACGCTGACCAACCCGCAATTGGTGACCCGGCTGCTCACGGCGCTGACCCGTGCCGACCACGAATATCACGACGTGATCCTCACCGCGATCAAGGGCGGCGTGGCGCCGATCAACGACAAGACGAAACCGCTGCTCGAGATCATCGCCAAGTACACCAACCTGCCGGTCGAGCAGGTGGTCGGCAACTGCGCCTATATCGATCCCGACGGCAAGCTCGACGTGAAGAACCTCGACAACCAGATCAAATGGCTGCAGGGGCAGGGTTTTGTCGACAAGGGCTTTGATGCCGATGCGATCATCGCCAAGGATTATGTGAAGGCGGATTGATGGTAGACCGCACACGCCACTCTATCCCCGTCACCCTGAGGAGCCGCGCAGCGGCGTCTCGAAGGGTCGACGGCCCGGATGCAGCTCGGCCGTCGACCCTTCGAGACGCGCGCAAGTGCGCGCTCCTCAGGGTGACGGGTTGGGTTGTGGGGCACTGAATGGACCTGATCGCCGACCATATCAGCCATCGCTTCGGCGCGCTCGACGTGCTCGACGGCGTCTCCTTTACGGTGCGCGCCGGCGAGATCGTCGCGATCGTCGGCCCGTCCGGCTGCGGCAAGAGCACGCTGCTGTCGATCCTCGGCGGCCTGCTGCGGCCAGCTGCGGGTGGCGCCGAGCTGCGCGGCGCGGCGCCGGCCGGCAGCCTCAATCCGCTGACCTTCGTGTTCCAGGATTTTGCCTTGCTGCCGTGGAATACGGTCGAGGAGAATGTCGCGTTTCCGCTGTTGCACACGAGCTTGAGCGCCGGCGAGCGCCGCGCGGTGATCGACGATGCGCTGCGCCGCACGGGCTTGACGGATTTCCGCGCAGCCTATCCGAAGCAGCTGTCCGGCGGCATGCGCCAGCGCGTCGGTATCGCACGTGCGCTCGCGGTGCGTCCCGCGATCCTGTTGATGGACGAGCCGCTGTCGGCGCTGGATTCGCAGACCCGCGAGCTCCTGATGGAGGATTTCGTGCGCCTGCTGGCTGACGGCGCGATGGGCGCGGTCTATGTCACGCATAATCTCGAGGAGGCGGTGCGGCTCGCCGATCGCGTCGTCGTGCTGTCGCGCCGCCCCGGGCGGATCAGGGAGATCGTGACCATCCCGATGACGCGTGCCGAGCGTGGCACGGCGGACGCACGCGGACCGATGGCTGCGCTGCAAAGTGAGCTGTGGTCGCTGATCCGCAAAGAAGCGATCGATGCCGAGCGCGAGGTCCAGCATGCTTGATCGTGCGCCGCAGGACGCCAAAGACCAATCGGCGGAAGCGACGCGGCCGGTCGCGTTTCGCGGCGCCGGCTTCACCCCGAGCGGCAGCCGCCACGCCGGCTGGATCGCGCTCGCGCTTGTCATCGCAGTCTGGCAACTCGCGGGCAGCGCAGGCTGGGTCAACCCGCTGTTCCTGCCGGCGCCGTCGGCGATCGCGGTCGCGATCACTAAGCTCGCGATGTCGGGTGCGCTATGGCAGCATCTCTCGTGGTCGATCATGCGGATCGGCGCCGGCTGGATCATCGGCACGGCCGCCGGAATCATCGTCGGATTCGCGATCGGGCTGTCGACCATGGCGCGGGGCGTCGGCATCACCTTCATCTCGGCGCTGTTCCCGATCCCGAAGATCGCGCTGCTGCCGCTGCTGATCCTGTGGCTCGGGATCGGCGAGGAGCCGAAGATCGCGACCATTGCGCTCGGGGTGTTCTTCTCGACCGCGATCTCGGTCTATAGCGGCGTCGATGCGGTGCCCCGCAACCTGATCCGGATGGCGCAGAGCTTCAACGTGCCGTTCCACGCCATCGTGCGCCGGGTGATCTGGCCGGGCGCGCTGCCGTCGATCCTCGCCGGCTTCCGCATCACCGCGTCGGTCGCGCTGTTGCTCGTCGTCAGCGCCGAGATGATCGGCGCGCAATACGGCATCGGCGCGTTCGTGCTGCAGGCCGGCAATCTGATGCAGACCGATCAGCTGCTCGCCGGCGTCGTGATCCTGTCGCTGTTCGGGCTTGTGGTCGGCAAGCTGATCAATCTGCTGGAGACGCGGCTGCTGCACTGGCGGTGAGACGCGTCGCTCGCCACAAATTGCGCGGTCGTCCCGGCTTTCGCCGGGACGACGATTACGCATTCCTGGCTACGCGTTCCCCCTGTCCTCGCGGAACAGATCCAGCTTCTGCTGCACCGGACGGTCCGAGAACGAGAACAGCACGGCATCGGCGTCGGCCTCGTGGGTGACCCAGTGCCAGCTCGGCACCACGAACAAATCGCGCGGGCCCCATTCGAAGGTCTGGTCGCCGACCCGGGTGCGGCCCTTGCCTTCGATCGCGGCAAACACGGTCGCATCAGTGGAGCGATAGCGTGCGGTCTTGAAACCCTTCGGCAGCAGCTGGATGAAGGTGCCGATGGTCGGCATCGCGAAATCGCCGGTCTCGGGGTTGGAGAATTTCAACTTGAGGCCGTGGCAGGCGTCCCACTCGTCGCTGACCTTGGCCTTCTCCAGCGCCTCGCGGGTGTATTCATAGGGATAGTTGAAGATCGGCGAGGTCTTCGAGGTCCGCTTCTGGTCGATCGGCAGCAGATTGTGGCCGTAGCGCGCGAAGCTCGCACCCGCCGGCTTGGAGATTGACTGCTGATCTTCCTTGGCGCCTTCGGCAAACGAACAGTCGAAGAACTGCACCATCGGGATGTCGAGCCCGTCGAGCCAGAACATCGGCTCGTTGGTTTCGTTGGAATGGTCGTGCCATGTCATCGACGGCGTGATGACGAAGTCGCCCGGCGACATCGCGGTACGCTCGCCATCGACCGCGGTGAAGGCGCCCTTGCCCTCGAGCACGAAGCGCAGCGCCGATTGCGCGTGGCGATGCGCAGGGGCGATGTCGCCCGGCACCACCATCTGCACGCCGGCGAACAGCGAGGTCGTGATCCTGGACTGGCCGCGCAGGCCGGGATTTTCCAGCACCAGCACGCGACGCTCGGCTTCCTTGGCCGTGATCAGCTTGCCGGCCTCGTTCATGTAGTCGCGGATCTGGTCGAACTTCCACAGATGCGGGCGGCAGGCGCTTTTCGGCTCCGGCGTGATCAGATCGTTCATCACGTTCCACAGCGCCGAGAGGTTCTGGCCGTCGATCTTCTTGTAGAATGCCTCGCGCTCCGGGGTCTTCTGCACGGCTTCCATGGCAAGCCTCCCATCGTTCTTGTTTGGTGCAATTTAATTGACAGTATACTGACAATATGGCTAGCGTCAATCAACGAGACCAATGACGAAAATGCAAGGGAGGTTCCGATGAAGCTGCATGGCTATTTCCGGAGCAGCGCGTCCTACCGGGTCCGGATCGCCCTTAATCTGAAGGGGCTGACGCCGGAGCACCTGCCGCATCATCTGCGCAAGGGCGAGCAATGCGCGCCGGCCTATCTCGCGATCAATCCGCAGGGGCTGGTGCCGACGCTGGAGAGCGATGCCGGCGCGATCCTCACCCAGTCGCTCGCGATCATCGAATGGCTCGACGAGACCAATCCCGCTCCGCCGCTGCTGCCGAAGGATCCGCTGCGCCGCGCCAAGGTGCGGGCGTTCGCGCAGGCGATCGCCTGCGACACTCACCCGGTGCAGAATTTGAAGGTGCTGGCGCGGCTGCGTCAGCTCGGCCTGCCGGACGAACAGGTGACGGAATGGGCGGCCTGGGCCAACCGCGAGGGCTTGTCGGCCTGCGAGACCCTGATCGCCGACGAGGCCGGGCCGTTCTGCTTCGGCGATCAGCCGACCCTTGCCGATCTCTGCCTGGTGCCGCAGCTCGCCAATGCGCGGCGCTTCGGCGTCGATGTCTCGGCCTATCCGCGCCTGCTCAAGGCGGAGGCCGCGGCAAAGCAGGTCAAGGCGTTCGCCGACGCCGCGCCGGACAAGCAGCCCGATGCCGAATAGCAAGCCGACGCCCGTTACCATGGACGCGGTCTATACCGCGCCCGGCTATCTGTTCCGGCGGATGCAGCAGATCGCGGTCGCGCTGTTCATCGAGGAGTGCAGGGCGTTCGACCTGACGCCGGTGCAATACGCCGCCCTGGTCACGATCTCGACCCATCCCGGCATCGACGCCACAAGGCTCTCCGCCGTGATCGCATTCGACCGCTCCACGCTCGGCAATGTGATCGAGCGGCTGCAGGCCAAGGACTTCATCGTCCGCAAGCCGGCGGCGGAGGACAAACGCGTCAAGCTGCTCTATCTTACCAAGGCAGGTGCCGCGGTGCTGAGCGAGATCATGCCCTCGGTCGACAAGGCGCAGGCGCGGATGTTGCAGCCGCTGAAACCGGCCGACCGCAAGACGCTCCTCTCGCTTTTGACCCAACTTGTCGATCTCAACAACGAGGCATCGCGGGTGCCGCTGCGCGCCGAGGATGCGCTCGAACATCTCGGGAGGTCAGGCTGATGGCGGAGACGAGACCGGTCCTGATCGCGGGCGGTGGCATCGGCGGCCTCGCCGTGGCGCTGGGCCTCGCGCAAAAGGGTATCCGTTCGATCCTGCTGGAAAAGGCTGCCGCGCTCGGCGAGATCGGCGCCGGCATCCAGCTTGGGCCGAACGCGTTCCACGCCTTCGACTATCTCGGCGTCGGCGAGGCCGCGCGCAACATGGCTGTTTATATCGACAAGCTGCGGCTGATGGATGCGCTGACCGCCGACGAGATCACCCACATCGACCTCGGCGATGCCTTTCGCGCCCGGTTCGGCAATCCCTATGCCGTGGTGCATCGCGGCGATCTGCACGGCGTGTTCCTGCGCGCCTGCCAGAGCCACGAGCTGATCGAGCTGCGCGTATCCAGCGAGGTGACAGGCTACGAGCAGGACGGCTCGTCCGTGGCCGCCAAACTTGCGGGTGGCGAGCGCATCGACGGACGCCTCCTGATCGGCGCCGACGGCCTGTGGTCGAACATCCGCAAGCAGGTGACATCAGATGGCCCGCCGCGCGTCTCCGGCCACACCACCTATCGCTCCGTGATTCCGACCGAGCGGATGCCGGAGGATCTGCGCTGGAATGCAGCGACGCTGTGGGCCGGACCGAAATGCCACATCGTGCATTACCCGCTGTCGGGCTGGAAGGTGTTCAACCTCGTCGTCACCTATCACAACAACGCGCCGGAGCCGGTTGCGGGCAAGCCGGTCTCCGAGGAAGAGGTGATGAGGGGCTTTACCCACGTCCACGAGCGCGCGCAGAACATCATCCGCCACGGCACCAACTGGAAGCTCTGGGTGCTGTGCGACCGCGATCCCGACGAGCGCTGGGTCGACGGCCGCGTGGTGCTGCTCGGCGACGCCGCGCATCCGATGATGCAATATTTCGCGCAGGGCGCCTGCCAGGCGATGGAGGACGCGGTCTGCCTGTCGCACATGCTGGCCAATCACGACGATCAGGCCGCTGCGCTGGAGGCCTACAGCGCCCAGCGCTTCCCCCGCACCGCGCGGGTGCAACTGATGTCCCGCGCGATCGGCGAGCACGTCTACCATCCTGCCGGCGAGCACGCCCGCATCCGCAACGCGATCATGAGCGCGAAGTCGCAGGATGAATGGTGCAACGATATCGCGTGGCTCTATGGCGGCACGGGGCTGCAGGCCTGATCCTGTCGTGTGAATGGATGCGGAGAGAGCACCCGCGCGGCACCCCTCTCCCTAACCCTCCCCCACAAGGGGGGAGGGAACCCTTCCGCCGGCGCGTCCCTTACGTCGGTGCTGGATAGCATCGATTGCTGGCGGCAAATTATCGGTCGGATGGGTAGGTGTGAGGTGAGCGCGCCCGTTGGGCTCCCTCCCCCCTTGCGGGGGAGGGTGGGGAGAGGGGTGGCCCCGGGCGAGACGATAGAGACTTCGGCTCGAAAGGAGCTCGTGGCGCGCTATCCCCGCGCGCCCTCACATCCGCATCACCGCCTGCCGGTCGATCTTCCCCGTACCGGTCTTCGGCAGCTCGTCGGTGAACGTCACCTCGCGCGGATATTTGTACGGCAAAAGCTTTGCCTTGACGTAATCCTGCAGTCGTCGCGTCGCCTCATTGGTGTCGAAGCCGGTCTTGTTCATCACCACCACGGCGCGCAGCGTCATGCGGCGATCCGGCAATTCGGCGGCGTAGACGGCGCATTCACGGACGTCGGGGTGATCGGCGAGGCAGAGCTCGACCTCCAGCGGATAGACCCACTGGCCGGAAATCTTGATCAGATCGTCGGCGCGGCCGCGGAAGAAGTGGAAGCCGTCGCTGTCGCGCATGAAGCGGTCGCCGGTGTAGATCCAGCCGTCCTCGCGCACCGTCTCGGCGGTCTTGTCCGGCCGGTTCCAGTACAGCGGGGTTGCGGAATCGCCGCGCACCCACAAAATGCCTTCCTCATTGTCGCCGACCTCGCGGCCGTCGCTGTCGCGCAGCATGATCTCGTAGCCGGGCACGCGCAGGCCCGCGGCGCCGAGCTTCTTCCGTTCCGCACGATTGCTGAGATAGACGTGCAGCACTTCGGTCGAGCCGAGGCCTTCGATGATTTCGAGCCCGGTGAGCCGCTTCCAACCGTTGAAGACATCGGCTGACAGCACCTCCGCCGCCGAGACCGCCATGCGGAGCGAGGAAAAATCGGCGGTATCAGCGCCTTCAGCCTTGGTCAGGGAGATGTAGAGCGTCGGCAGCCCGAAAAACACGGTCGGCCGATATTGCCCGATCGCCGCGAAGATCGCGGCCGGCTTCGGCTGGCCCGGCAGCAGCAGCGTGGCGGCGCCGACCGAGAAGGGAAACGTGATCGAGTTGCCGAAACCATAGGCGAAGAAGATCTTCGGCACCGAGAAGCAGATGTCGCCGGGCTTGAGCTTCAGCACATTGCGGGCAAAGGCGAGCTCGCTATAGGCCATGTCGTGCTGCAGATGCACGATGCCCTTGGGGCGGCCGGTCGACCCCGACGAATACATCCAGAACGCCATCTCGTTGCGGTGGGTGTCGGCTGCATCGAGCTCGGTCGGAAACCCTTGCAGCCATTCGCTCGCCACGCGTGTTTCGGCAACCGCGTGATCGCCCGCGGGGCCGTTGACCACGACCAGCGTACGTGGCGGCGTGTCCTTGCAGGCTTCGGCGTTGAAGCGGGAGCAGAATTCGGCGTCGGCGACCGCGACCTGCGCGCCGGCATCGGACAGATAGAATTGCAGCAGCTCCGGTGTCGTCAGCGTGTTGATGAGCAGCGGCACAAATCCGGCGCGCACCGCGCCGAAGAATGCCGCCGGATAGGCCGGCGTGTCGTCGAGGAACAGCAACACGCGGTCGCCGCGCTTCAGTCCAAGCGACAGGAAGGCGTGCCCCCAACGCGCCGCATCGGCGCATAGCTCGCGATAGCTGCGGGTGCCGGCCGGGCCGGTCAGCGCCAGGCGTTCGGCATTGCCGTTGCCGAGATTGTCGAACAGGATGCGGCTCGCATTGTAGCGTTCAGCGATCGTAAAGCCGATCTCGCGCGCACCGGGATTATCAGGCGGAACCTGGTCGGCGATCCCAGTCATGAGCGTCCCTTTGCGGCTTCGTAACGGGCCATGAAGCCGGGCGACATCGCGCGCAGCCGCGCATCGTCGATCCGGCCGGAGCGGGTGATGTAGCTGTAGGCGAAATCCATCAGGTCGAGCTTCATGTGCGCGGGGAAATGCTCGTACCAGTCGGCGCTGGTCCGCGCCGCGGTGACGAGCTTCTTGACGATCGGCTTGCGCTCGGCCTCGTAGCGGGCAAGCGCGGCGGCGACGCTGCCCTCGGTCTCCAGCGCCTTGGTCAGCGCAATCGCGTCCTCGATCGCCAGCCGCGTGCCGGAGCCGATCGAGAAATGCGCCGAATGCAAGGCATCTCCGATCAGCACCATGTTGCCGTGCGACCAGCGCTCGTTCCAGATCCACGGGAAATTGCGCCACACCGATTTGTTCGAGATCAGCCGGTGACCGTCCAGCGTCGCGGCGAACACGTCTTCGCAGATCGCCTGCGATTGCTCGATCGTCTTGTCGGCAAATCCGTAGGCCGCCCAGGTCGCCGCGTCGCATTCGACCAGGAAGGTGCTCATGTCGCGGGCGTAGCGATAATGATGGGCGTTGAAGCTGCCGCGGTCGGTCGCCACGAAAGTCTGCGACAGCGTCGCAAAGGGTTTCGTCGTGCCGTACCAGGCGAACTTGTTGGTGGAATGCGTGACCGACGCGCCGAACGCGGTCTCGAAGCCGCGGCGGACCATCGAGTTCAGCCCGTCGGCGGCGACGATCAGGTCGTAACCCCTGAGCTGATCGACGGATTGCACCACGGTGTCGAACCGCGGCGTGACGCCTGTGCTGCGCACGCGCTCTTGCAGGATGGTCAGCAGCGCCAGCCGGCCGATCGAGGAGAAGCCGACGCCGTCGATCTCGACGCTCTCGCCGCGCAGATTGAGCGTGATGTTCTTCCAGCTCTCCATCCGCGGGGTGATGGCGTCGACCGTCTCGGGATCGTCGGCGCGCAGGAAGTCCAGCGCCTGCTCGGAGAACACCACGCCGAAGCCCCAGGTGGCGCCGGCCGCATTCTGCTCGAACAGATCGATCTCGGCGTCCGGATGACGCTTCTTCCAGAGATAGGCGAAATAGAGCCCACCGGGCCCTCCGCCAATCACGGCGATCCGCAACGTCTGCCTCCCAGATTGACAGTGTACTTACAATTTGGCTCCAGACTAATCGCCCTCTGGCGGGAACGCCAGAGGGAAAATGCGCGGCGACACCCCGCGCGGGGTCGAAAGGCTCAGTAGCAGCGGCGGACCTTGATCCCGTCGACCCATACCCAGCGGCAGCCGGCGACGACCGGCTTGCGGACGACGACCGCGCCGCGCGTGCTGGCGCATCCGGCACGATAGGGGCCGCGGCCGCACACGACGGCGTTGGCGTCGGAGGATTCAAAAGTCATGGTCGCGGCAAAGGACAGCAGGGCCGTGGCGCTCAGCAATAGTGAACGCATTATATTCCCTCTCCCGGAGTGAGGTATGGTTGGCCTTTAGGTGACAATAAGGTGCTCCGGCTGCGTGCCCGGCAAATCGCCGGGCACATCTCGTCTCACCGCCTGCGCGGCTATTTCTTTTCCGCGGCCGCCAGCACCTTCTTGCAGGCCGGCGCCAGCTTGTCGCTCTGCTTGGCGAGACAGGCGATGATGCGCCCGCCGCCGGGCTCCACGCCCTTGCAGTACTTCTCATAGTCGCCCATGCAGGCGTTGCGCTGCGCGGCGGTCATTTCCTGGGCGTAGACGGCGGTCGAGCCGCAAAGCAGTGCGGCGGTCAGGACGATACGTAGCATCGTTCGCTCCCTTTTCCGGTCAAGTCGCGTGACAACAGGATCACCGTGCCGCGAACGGCGCCAGCACGTCGCGGCACGCCGGCGAGAGCGAGCCGGCATTGGTCGCCAGACATTGCACGATCCGCCCGCCGCCCGGCTGGACACCGCCGCAGATCGAGCGCACGTCGGCGCCGCAGGCCGAGCGCAGCACGAACAGCTCTTCGCGCGGCCGCAGCGGCCGCAGCATGATGACCGCAGGAGCAGCGGCCGGTGCCGCCGTCGCCGCTGCACCCGCGGCCGGCGCGGCGCCACCGCCGCCGGCAGCAGCCACCGCCTTCCCGCAAGCCGGTGAAAGCTTCGCCTTGTTTTTCTCAAGACACTCGAGCGCCGGCGCGCCACCGGTCGGTACACCGGCGCAGACCTTGGGGTAGTCGGAGCGGCATGCGCTGCGGATCGCGGAGATCTGCGCGCTGGACGGCGTCCCGGCCGCCTTCGGTGCGGCGGCCTCGGTGGCCGGCTTGGCCGTCGCCGCGGGCGCCGCTTCGGTCCTGGCTGCTGCGGGTGCGGTGTCGGCCTTCGGCGCGGCGGCCGGTGCTTCCACGGCCTTCACGGCGCTGGCGCAGCCCGGGGCGAGGCTTGCCATGTTCTTCTGCAGGCATTGCAGTGAGGCTTCGCCTCCCGGCGGTACGCTGGAGCAGTGTGCGATGTAGTCGTTGCGGCATTGCGACTTGATGGCGTCGCGCTGCGCCTGGCTCGGCGCCTGCGACAAGGCTGGTGCGGTGCTCATGAAGGCCGCAAGCGCAAGCCAAGCGGACAGCTTCGTTGCACGTGTCAACGCATTGATCATCTGAATAAATCCTCTGGTCGCGCCGGATGTCTCCGGCTCAACTGAACTGAGCTCTGAAAAGTCTTGGTGTAACAACCTCGGCGAGCGACATCATTTTCGCTTTCGAGTTCCGCTGCAAGCGGATTGTTGCTATGGATGAGCAGGCGGATTTTTTTGCCCGCCACGACGGCTTTGAATACGGCTTTGAATTAAGTCATTTGAATCGAGGCTCGGAAATGAGGCATGCGCGCGCATCGGCACATTTCAGTCAGAGCGATTTTGTGCGGCTGCGAAATCCGAGATTGGCGCGCGCCGCTTTGGTCATATCCGGCTTTGTCAGTTTAAGTGCCTGCGAGCAAAACAGTTTTGTTGCGCCGCCGCCGCCCAAGGTCGAGGTCGCGCCGCCGGTGCAGCGCGCCATCACCCGCTATCTGGATGCCACCGGAAACACCGCGCCGATCAAGACCGTCGATCTGGTCGCGCGCGTGCAGGGCTTTCTGCAATCGATCAATTATCAGGACGGCTCCTTCGTGAAGGAAGGGACCACCCTGTTCACCATCGAGCCGGAGACCTACAAGCTGAAGCTGGAGCAGGCGCAGGCCGCCGAGGTCGGCGCGCAGGCGACCGTGAAGCAGGCCGATGCCGACTTCAAGCGGCAGACGGACCTGGTGCAGCGCCAGGCCGTGTCGCAGGCGACGCTGGAAACCTCGACCGCAACGCGGGACAACGCGCAGGCTGGTCTGCAACAGGCCCAGGTCAACACCAAGCTCGCCGCGGTCAATTACGGCTACACCAACGTGGCCGCGCCGTTCGACGGCATCGTCAGCAACCATCTGGTCTCGGTCGGCGAACTGGTCGGCGTGGCGTCGCCTACCCAGCTTGCCACCATCGTGCAGCTCAATCCGATCTACGTGAATTTCAACGTCAATGAACAGGACGTGCTGCGCGTGCGCGAGGAAGCGCGGCGTCGCGGCATGTCGGTGAACGAGTTGCGGCAGTTGCCCGTCGAGGTCGGGTTGCAGACCGAGACCGGTTATCCGCACAAGGGCAAGATCGATTACATCTCGCCGACCCTCAACCAGTCGACCGGCACGCTGGCGGTCCGCGGCGTGTTCGCAAATCCGGACCGCACCCTGCTGCCCGGCTTCTACGTTCGCGTTCGCGTGCCGTTCGACAAGCAGGAGGACGCCCTGCTGGTGCCCGATGTCGCGATCGGCAGCGACCAGGCCGGCCGCTACGTGCTGGTCGTCAATGCCGACAACGTGGTCGAGCAGCGCAAGGTGACGACCGGCCCGCTCGAGGAGGGACTGCGCGTCATCGAGAGCGGGCTGAAGGCCGACGACCGCGTCGTGACCGCCGGCTTGCTGCGCGCGATCCCCGGGCAGAAGGTCGATCCGCAGGTGCAGAAGGCCGATGCGGCGCCGCCAACCGCGGCCAAGTAGGACGCACGCGCCATGATCTCGAAATTCTTCATCGAGCGCCCGGTCCTTTCCAACGTCATCGCGATCCTGATGATCCTGCTTGGCGGCGTGGCGCTGTATAATCTCGCGGTCGCACAATATCCCGACGTGGTACCACCGACGGTGCAGGTGACGACGCGCTATCCCGGCGCCTCGGCCAAGACGGTGGTCGACACCGTGGCACTGCCGATCGAGCAGCAGGTCAACGGCGTCGAGGACATGCTGTACATGCAGTCCTACGCCGGCGCCGACGGCACCTACACGCTGACGGTGACTTTCAAGATCGGTACCGATCTGAATTTCGCGCAGGTGCTGGTGCAGAACCGGGTCTCTTCGGCGCTGGCGCAACTGCCGTCCGCGGTGCAGAATCAGGGCGTCACGGTGCAGAAGAAGTCGACCTCGATCCTGCTGTTCGTGACGCTGACCTCGCCGAACAAGACCTATGACAGCCTGTTCCTGTCGAATTACGCCACCATCAGCATCCGTGACGAGCTGTCGCGGCTGCCAGGGGTCGGCAACGTCACGGTGTTCGGCGCCGGGCAATACTCGATGCGGGTCTGGCTCGATCCGAACAAGCTGCAGGTGCGCGGGCTGGTGCCGCAGGACGTCATCCAGGCGATCCAGCAGCAGAGCCAGCAGGTCACCGCCGGCCAGGTCGGCGCGCCGCCGACGCCGGCGGGGCAGGCGTTCCAGTACACGCTGAACGTCAACGGCCGGCTCGACGACACGAGCCAGTTCGAGGACATCATCGTCAAGTCAGGCACTGTCGGCGACGTCACCCGCGTCCGCGACGTCGGCTGGGTCGAGCTCGGCGCCCAGACCTACAGCCAGATCTTCTCGCTGAACCAGAAGCCCGCGACCGGCATCGGCGTGTTCCAGTCGCCCGGCGCCAACGCGTTGCAGGTCGAGAAGGCCGTCGAGAAGAAGATGGCGGAGCTCGCCAAGCAGTTTCCGCAGGACATCAAATACGACACCCCGTTCGACACCACCAAATTCGTCAACGCCTCGATCGAGGAGGTCTACAAGACGTTGATCGAGGCCGGCCTCCTGGTGCTGGTCGTGATCCTGGTCTTCCTGCAGGATTGGCGGGCCATGCTGGTGCCGGCGACCACCGTGCCGGTCACCATCATCGGCGCGTTCGCGGGCATGGCCGTGCTGGGTTTCACGATCAATCTGTCAACGCTGTTTGCGATCGTGCTGGCGATCGGCATCGTGGTCGACGACGCCATCGTCGTGGTCGAGGGCGCCGCGCACAATATCGAGCGCGGCATGTCCGGCCACGACGCCGCGATCAAGGCCATGGACGAGTTGTTCGCGCCGATCGTCGGCATCACGCTTGTCCTGATCTCGGTGTTCCTGCCGGCAGCCTTCCTGCCCGGGCTGACCGGGCGGATGTACGCGCAATTCGCGCTGGTGATCGCGGCCACCGCGCTGCTCAGCGCGGTCAATGCCGCGACGTTGAAGCCGACGCAGTGCGCGCTGTGGCTGCGTCCTCCGGCGCCGCCCGAACAGCGCAACTTCTTCTATCGCGGCTTCAACGCGGTCTATGACCGGCTGGAGCGCGGCTATACAAGGGTGGTCGGCGGCATCGCCGGGCATGCCAAGACCTCCGTCGCCATTGCGCTTGTCATCATCGGGCTGGCCGGTTACGGCCTGTCGCGGGTGCCGACCGGCTTCATCCCGATCGAGGACCAGGGCTATTTGCTCGCGGCGGTGCAATTGCCCGACGGCGCCGCGCTCGACCGCACCCAGCACGTGCTCGACAAGGTCACCGAGATCGCCGGCAAGACGCCGGGTGTCGATCAGGTGATCAGCATCGCGGGCATTTCCGCGCTCGACAACTCGTCGAGCCTCGCCAATGCCGGCGTCGCCTACCTGATCCTGAAGGACTGGAGCGCGCGCGGGCCGGGCGAGGACTTGCGCTCGCTGGTCTATGGGCTGAACGACAAGCTCGCGGTGATCCCGGAGGCGCGCATCCTGGTGATCCCGCCGCCGCCGATCCAGGGCATCGGCAATGCCGCCGGCTTTGCCATGCAGGTCGAACTGCGCGACGGCAATGCCGATTACGCCAAACTGCAGGCGATTACCGGCGCGATCGTGGCCAATGCGCAGACCCAGAGCGCGCTGCAACGGGTGCAGTCGTCGTTCCGCGCGACGGTGCCGCAATTCGACGTCGATGTGGACCGGGTCAAGACACAGACCCTGCACGTCACCCCCGACCAGATCTTCGCGGCGCTGTCGACCTATGTCGGCGCCAGCTACGTCAACCAATTCACCAAGTTCGGCCGCACCTTCCAGGTCTACACCCAGGCCGAGGCCCAGTACCGGCTGTCGTTGCGCGACATCGAGAACATGATGGTGCGCAACAGCAATGGCGACATGATCCCGCTCGGCACGGTGGCCAGGATCACGCCGTCGGTCGGTCCGTCGCTGATCAGCCTCTACAACCTCTATCCGTCAGCCTCCGTCATCGGGCTGCCGGCGCAGGGCTACTCGTCCGGCCAGTCGATGACGCTGATGGAGGAGATCGCAGCCAAGACGCTGCCGCCGGGCACCGGCTTCGCATGGACGGCGATGTCGTACCAGGAGAAGGAGGTCGGCGGCCAGATCTACTATGTGTTCGCGCTGGCACTGCTGTTGGTCTATCTCGTGCTCGCCGGGCAATATGAGAGCTGGTACGCGCCGATCTCGGTGATCCTGGCCGTGCCGCTGTCGCTGCTCGGCCCGACACTGGTGCTGCTGAGCCTGCGGATCGAGAACAACCTCTACACCCAGATCGGCACCATCCTTTTGATCGCGCTGTCGGCCAAGAACGCGATCCTGATCGTCGAGGTCGCGATCGAACATCACGTGCGCGACGCCAAGCCGGTGCTGGAGTCGGCGATCGACGCCGCGCGCGCCCGATTCCGGCCGATCCTGATGACGTCGTTCGCCTTCATCCTCGGCGTGCTGCCGCTGGTGCTCGCGACCGGCGCCGGCGCCAACGCCCGCAAGTCGATCGGCATCACGGTGTTCTCCGGCATGATCGCCTCGACCTGCCTCGCGGTGCTGTTCGTGCCGGCGTTCTTCGTGGTGGTGCAGAGTTTTGAGAACTGGCGCAAGGCGAAGAAGGGGAAGGCGGCGGCGCCGCAAGCCGCACCGCAGGCGTCAGGCACGGTGCATTAGCTCCGCGCACCAAATCTATCCCCGTCACCCTGAGGAGGCCGCGCAGCGGCCGTCTCGAAGGGCGAACGGCCCATCTCTCTCCGCGCCGCCGCATTGGGGCCGATTCATCCTTCGAGGCTCGCTCCGCTCGCACCTCAGGATGACGGGAATGAGAGCTCGCTGTGCACCTGCGTAGGGCGGGTTAGCCGACTGCGTCCGCCGTAGCTCAACGAGCGAAGGCGGAAGGCGTAACCCGCCATCTTCTCCGCGGCGCGAAGCCGGTGGGTTACGCTGCGCTAACCCACCCTACGGCACCGAGCTTCCAACTACACCTTCACCATGCGCTTGCCGCGGTTCTCGCCGGCCAGCAGCCCGATCAGCGCCTGCGGCGTGTTCTCGATGCCGTCGATGACGTCCTCCTGCACCTTGAGCTTGCCTGAGGAGACCCAGGATTGCAGCTCGGCGAGCGCGGCGTCGCGCTGGTCCATGTAGTCCATCACGATGAAGCCCTGCATGATCAGCCGCTTCACCACGATCAGGCCGGGCACGCCGCGCGGGCCGTGCGCGGAGGGCACGCCGTCATATTGCGAGATCGCGCCGCAGCAGGCGATGCGGCCGCGGTTGTTCATCTGCGCCAGGCAGGCCTCCAGGATGTCGCCGCCGACATTGTCGAAATAGACGTCGATGCCCTTGGGGGCCGCTGCACGCAGCGCCTTGTAGGTGGCGCCGTCCTTGTAGTCGACCGCGGCGTCGAAGCCGAGTTCTGACGTCAGCCAGTGGCACTTGTCCGCGCCGCCGGCGATGCCGACGACGCGGCAGCCCTTGATCCTGGCGATCTGGCCGACGATCGAGCCGACCGAGCCGGCGGCGGCCGACACCACCACCGTCTCGCCCTCCTTGGGCTTGCCGACATGGAGCAGGCCGAAATAGGCGGTCAGGCCGGCCACGCCATAGACGCTGAGCAGATGCGTCATCGGCTCGAGCTTCGGCATCTTGGCGAGATGCTTGGCCGGCACGGCGGCATAGTCCTGCCAGCCGGTGTCGCCGAACACGATGTCACCCGGCTTCAGGCTCGGGTCGTTCGACGACACCACCTCGGCGATGCTGCCGCCGGCCATCACGGTGTTGGCTTCCACCGCAGCGCGGTAGGTGGCGCCGTGCATCCAGGCGCGGTTGGCGGCGTCGAGCGAGATGTAGCGCGTCCGCACCAGCGCCTCGCCGTCCTTCGGCGCGGGGACCGCACCATTGGTCAGGCGAAAATGCTCGGGCCCGAGCTTGCCGGTCGGCTTTTCAACAAGCAGGATCTGGCGATTGACGGTGTCGTTCATGGATGTCTCCCCTCGCTTTGGTCGTTTCGCATGCAGTTGGCTGCCGCGTGCGCAGCTCCTTGCACAGATTGTGCGCTGCATGAACGCTAGTCCGCACGCTGGCATTCCACAACGGGAACGTTTCGGCAAAGTCCCGCTCGACGCGAAGCGTGTTGCGTAGCTGCGTAAATCTGCCACACTTGCCGTTCGCCGGGAACTTACGGGGGTAAGAGAATGTCGAACAGGTTTACGCAGTACATCCTGATTGCGATGGTCCTTGGCATCGCGATGGGGACGATCGTCTTCAACTATCTGCCTGACAGCCGCGCCGAGATCGCAGCAGACGTCAACCTGATCGCGATGCTGTTCCTGCGCCTGATCAAGATGATCATCGCACCACTCGTGTTTGCGACCCTCGTCGGCGGCATCGCCCATATGGGCAGCGGTGCCAAGCTCGGGCGGATCTTCGCCAAGACCATGGGCTGGTTCGTCTCCGCCTCGTTCGTTTCGCTGCTGCTCGGCCTCGTGATGGTCAACCTGCTGCAGCCCGGCGCCAACTTCCCCGGCACGCTGCCCGACAAGGCCCAGTCCACGGGCCTGCCGGTCTCGGCCTTCTCGATCGAAAAATTCCTGACCCATTTGATCCCGACCTCGATTGCGGATGCGATGGCGCAGAACGAGATCCTGCAGATCGTGGTGTTCGCGGTGTTCTTCGCGGTTGCGCTCGGCGCCATGCCCGAGCGGGCCAAGCCGATCATGAGCCTGATCGACGATCTCGCGCACATCATGCTCAAGGTCACCGGCTACGTCATGCTGTTCGCGCCGATCGCGGTGTGGGCCGCGATCATGGCGACGGTCTCGAAGAACGGTCTCGGCGTGCTCTGGAAGCTGATCGTCTTCATGGGCGGCTTCTATCTGTCGCTGCTGATCCTGTGGGGCATCCTGGTCGCGGTCGGCTTCGTGGTGATCGGGCCACGCTACAGCCATCTGCTCCGGCTGATCCGCGAGCCGCTGATGATCGCGTTCTCGACCGCCTCCTCGGAGGCGGCCTACCCGAAGACGCTGGAGGGGCTGAACAGGTTCGGCGCCTCCTCGCGGATCTCGGCCTTCGTGCTGCCGCTCGGCTATTCCTTCAACCTCGACGGCACGATGATGTACTGCACCTTCGCCAGCATCTTCATCGCGCAGACCTACCATATCGAGATGTCGCTCGGCACGCAGCTCGCGATGCTGGCGACGCTGATGATCACCTCGAAGGGCGTGGCCGGCGTGCCGCGCGCCTCTCTGGTGGTGATCGCCTCGACGCTGTCGCAGTTCGGCATCCCCGAGGCGGGCCTGCTGATGATCATGGGCATCGACACCTTCCTCGACATGGGCCGCAGCGCCACCAACGTGATCGGCAACTCGCTGGCGACCGCCGTGGTCGCCAAGTGGGAGGGCGAGCTGAAGGCCGAGCACGAGCTCGGGCCCGACGATGCGGTGCCGCAGGATGCGGTGCCCGGTGCCGTGATGGCCGGCCATTGACGGGAGGGATGCATGCATCGCGCCCGCTGGAGGCCGGTACGGGTTGAGGGGCCTCACCTGTCGACCTGCCTGCTGTCTGCATGTCTGCTGGCGGCAGGCCTGCTCGCCGGACCGGCCGCCGCACAGCCGGCGGGCGAGGGGTTGAGCCCCACGCTCGCCAACATCAAGGCCACGCACGCGGTGCGGATCGGCTATCGCGAGAGTTCGCCGCCGTTCTCGTTCCTCGACCACTCCAACCGGCCGATCGGCTACAGCCTCGAGCTGTGCGATGCGATCGTCGACGAGATCGGGGTCGAGGTCGACGACGCCAATCTCAAGGTCGACTACGTCAAGGTTACCTCCGACGATCGCATTCCCGCGGTCGTCGACAAGAAGATCGATCTCGAATGCGGATCGACCACGGCGAATTCCGAGCGCGGCAAGCTGGTCGCGTTCTCGCCGCTGATGTTCGTCGCCGGCACCAAGCTGATGGTGCCGAAGGCGTCCAGCGTCAACCAGGTCGCCGACCTCAAGGGCAAGACGGTGGTGGTGACCAAAGGCACCACCAACGAGCAGGCGATGCACAATGTCGACGCCAAGCAGCAGCTTGGCCTCAACATCGTCACCGCACCCGACCACGAGCAGTCGTACCAAATGCTGGTGGACGGCAAGGCGGATGCGTTCGCGACCGACGACATCCTGCTCTACGGCCTGATCGCGCGGCACAAGTCGCAGGACAAATTCCGCGTCACCGGCGACTACCTGTCCTACGATCCCTACGGCATCATGTACCGCAAGGGCGAACCGCAGATGAAGGACGTGGTCGAGCGTGCATTCCGCAAGCTCGCCTCGAACCGCGACATCGTCCCGCTCTACAACAAGTGGTTCGTCGCCCGCCTGCCGACCGGCGAGAAGCTCAACGTCGCGATGTCACCGCAGCTCGAAGAGGCCTTCAAGGCGCTCGACGATTCGCCGGGCGGGTCGAACTAGCCTCGAACTCGACCTCTCTCCTCGCGGGAGAGGCCGGGATTCCGGCGCCGTCTCGTTCATCGCCAATAGCGGCGCGACAGTTCCAGGCACTGCCGGACCCAGTATCCGTTCACATGGATCAACTGGCATGTGCTCGGAGGCGGCTCCTTGATGATGGGGTAGCCGTGGATGTCGATATTCATCGGGGCCGTGACGCCGCGCCAGAACACGGCGTTGGCGGCCGGAGGGGTGAAGGCGGCGGCGAACGCCGTGACGGCGAGGAGGCTCAAAAGAAGTTTGCGCATAATCTGTATCCGGATCGATTAATGCGCATCAGCGTACTCCGTTGCGCGGGATGAGCAAGCCGCCGGATGGATCAAAATGGCGGAGTGATCTTGCTGCAAGCTGCGCCGCCGCACGCGCGTAGCCGCCGTGGACCGCCATGCAAGCGAGGGCAACGATGCCGACCGCCGCCAGAACGACCATGACCTGGAAGATCGCGCGCCCAAGGATCGCTCCCATCAAGACTCCATCGATCCGGCGGGGATCTTGCTTCGAGTTTCCAGGCGCCGCGATCTTCTGGAGCATCATCGGCAGGCGAGATAGCGCTGGCTAATGTCGTCTCGCGACAAGCCGATCGACCTGCTGCTGGAGCGCCGCCTCCATTTCGGAAATGATGTCGTGCGGCAGGCGAACGCCGGGGGGATCAATCGCTTCTTGCTGCATCGTCTGATGCTGCATGACGTCGGCATCAGCGAACTGATCTTCGACCAGTCGTCGAGAGGATGGACGGCCCGGCGCGCCAGCCGCCGCGTCAGCCCCACAAAAATCCTGATCCGACCGTACAGCGTTCTTCATGAGCTTTGCCTCCTGGCACGATTTCCTTTCCCAGGCCCGAGCCGTCCGGCTCGCCGCCCATCAATGACTCCGACACCTCGAAAGTTGTTCCGGATGGAACCTGCGATCGTCTGTTGGAACGGTCACATTGAGTTTGGAACCAGAACCATAAGCGGTCCTCAATCGTTGACTTCAGTTGATCGTTTGGAGGTCGCCATGGGTTACGTGAGGCCGATTCGCCAAATCGCTGTTGTCGTTGAAGACGACACGATCCAGCGCGACATGATTGCGCTGCTGCTGGAAGCAGGTCATTTCGACGTCATCCAATGCGAGGACGCAGAAACAGCGGCGCTGGCCATCAAGATGCGCCACCCGTCGCTGGTGGTCACCGACATCAAGCTCACGGGCAAGATGGACGGCATCGAGCTTGCTCGTTTGGCCCTCGATTGCGACCCGAGGGTGCGCGTGATGGTGATCTCAGGCCTGCCACTCGCCAGTGCTCTGCCTGACGGCGTCAAGTTTTTTGAGAAGCCGGTTTATCCACCCGCGCTGCTGCGAGGGCTGGCGCCGTAAGTCTCGCCGATCGGATGTTGGCCCATGCAGGATGATCCCGAAATCGATTGGCACCGGGAGCAGATCACAAAGAATCGTGAACTGATCGCGGAATTGGAGTCCGGAAATACCGCGGGGGCTGACGTGTTCCCGGAGACGCAAGCCGAGATCGACCGTCTCACGGCACAGATCGAGCAATCGGAATTGATCGTCGCTGCCTATGAAAAGGAGCGTCGGCGAGAATGATGCATGTGAGGCGTTGCCTACGCGAACACGGCGTCGAGCGCCGCGTCATAGGCCGCCTCGACCAGCGCCGGATGCGCCCGGCCCAGTGCCTCCATCTTCACCCCTGAATTCACCTCGAGGACCTTCCATGCGCCATCGGTGCGCACGACGTCGATGGAAGCGAAGCGGATGCCGACGGCCTGCGCGGCATTGATCGCGAGCGCGATGCAGGCGTCGCGTGTGGCGCCATCGGTGAGCAGCACAGGCTCCGCGCCGGCATCGAGGTTGTGGCGCCAGTTCAGCAGAAGCCGTTCGCCGGCGGCTGGAACGGCATCGAGCGTGGCGTCATCGAAATCCTCGGCGATGGTCTTGAGCTGATCGGCTGTGGCGGTCGCCTGCGCCAGCGCGCGGAGCGAATGGATGCCGTCGCCAATCACCATTGGGCGCGTCTTGCCGTAGACGATCAGCGCACGCGCATCGAGCAGCACCACGCGCACCTCGTCCTTGATCTCGACATAGGGCGAGATCGCGAGGCTTGGATGGGCGGCAAGGATGCGCGCGACGGCAGTCTCCAACTGCGCCCGCGTCGTCACGCGGACGACCAACTCGCCGGATGTCCCCTCATTGGGTTTGACGACGAGCCCTTGTGGATGCTGCTCGAGCAGAAGCTGCATCGCGTCGAGCGAGTCCGATCCCGGGATGTGCTTGCTGAATTTTGCGCCGAGATAAAGCGTGTGCGGAATGGCTGATACGCCGGCCAATGCCAGCACGTCCGCGCAGGCCGATTTGTCGTTGGCGACCTGATGCGCGACGGCGCTGTTCAGCCCAATGTCGTAACCGATCACCAGCCGCCGTACGTTGCCCTTGGTCATGATGACCAGCCAGCCGCCGGACCGCACCTCGACGGCAATCGAGTGCGCCAAACAATATTTTTTGATGGTTTCCAGGAAGATTCGCTGGCTGATCAGGACCACGAGATCATTTTCCCTTCACCGCGGTTTTCGTAGCAATTAATTGCCAGATCGGCGCCGATCTCAGCAAGTAAATTACGTGCAGCAGCACGTGTTAACGATGTCGTGGTTGAACCTCCGCGCGAAATCGAACGACTGCCATTCGGAGATCGCAATTGCACGCCAGTTGATCTTGACTATCTCCTGCATTGGCGCAATGGAAACGCGAGATCTTCAGTGATTTCGGCCACTTCTGCGCCGTCGCGAGCAGTCTAGAAATCAAACCATTCTAAATCTGGTCAGTCGAGAAAACGAAAACCCATGAGCGCGTTCTATCGAGAGAAAGTTCTTTCCGTTCAGCACTGGACCGATACGCTTTTCAGCTTCCGGGCGACCCGCGATTCCGGTTTCCGCTTCCAGAATGGGCAGTTTGCCATGATCGGCCTCGAGGTCGACGGCCGGCCGCTGCTGCGCGCCTATTCGATGGCGAGCGCCAATCACGAGGAAGAGCTCGAGTTCTTCTCGATCAAGGTGCAGGACGGCCCGCTCACCTCCAAGCTGCAGAAGATCCGCGAGGGCGACACCATCCTGGTCGGCCGCAAGGCAACCGGCACGCTGATCACCGACAATCTGATCCCCGGCAAGCGGCTGATGCTGCTGTCGACCGGCACCGGCCTCGCGCCGTTCGCGAGCCTGATCAAGGACCCCGAGGTCTATGATCGCTACGACCAGATCCTGCTGGTCCATGGCTGCCGCCAGGTCTCCGAGCTCGCCTATGGCGAGGAGCTGGTTGCCAAGCTGCGCGACGACGAACTGTTCGGGCCGCTGCTGTCGGAGAAGCTCTCCTACTATCCGACCGTGACCCGTGAGCCGTTCCGCAATCGCGGCCGCATCACCGACCTGATCACCTCCAACCAGCTGTTCACCGACCTGCATCAGGGTCCGCTCGACATCGAGACCGACCGCATCATGATGTGCGGCAGCCCGGCGATGCTGGAGGAGCTGAAGCAGCTGTTCGAGACCCGCGGCTTCAAGGAAGGCTCAGGCAACACCCCCGGTCACTTCGTGATCGAGAAGGCGTTCGTCGAGCGTTAAGACGGCCAAATGTTGAGGCTGTCGTCCTGGCGAAAGCCAGGACCCATTACCACCGCTCTGTGTTTTGCGAAGGCTGGGGCCCCATCGGGCTCCAGCCTTTTGCATTTGTGGTTATGGGTCCCTGCTTTCGCAGGGACGACAGCGGTGTTTGTGGCGTCGTCCATTCCCTCGCTGCTATAACGCCTGCAACGCCGCGTGCCTGTCTCGAATGCGGCGAGGAGGGAGCCGCGCCTTGTCCATCACCGATCCGGATGCACCGAAGACCGCCTTTGTGTTTGCCGGCGGCGGCAGCTTTGGTGCGGTCCAGGTCGGCATGCTGCAGGCGCTGGCCGCGCACGGCGTGGTCGCCGACATGGTGGTCGGGTCCAGTGTCGGCGCCTTGAACGGCGCCTTCTATGCCGGCGACCCCTCGGTCTCGGGCGTGGCGCGGCTCGCCGAGATCTGGCGCGGCCTGAACCGGCAGGACGTGTTTCCGGTGACCTGGCGGACGCTGGTGAGCATCCTGTGGCGGCGCGACTTCCTGATCCCGCATGACGGCGTCCGCAAGCTGATCGACGACTACATCCCGTTCCGCAATCTCGAGGACGCGCGGATGCCGCTCTACATCGTCACGACCGACATCATCAGCGGCGACAGCGTGGTGCTGTCGGAAGGCTCGACGGCGGACGCGATCGTCGCCTCGACCGCGATCCCCGGCGCGTTCACCCCGGTGCACTATCGCGATCGCTACCTCGCCGACGGCGCGATCTCCAGCAACACGCCGGTCCGGGTCGCCGTCAAGCATGGGGCAAAACGCCTGATCGTGCTGCCGACCGGGCATGCCTGTGCCAACCAGGCGCCGCCGGTCGGCGCGCTCGCCAACGCGCTGCATGCGCTGACGCTGCTGATCGCGCGGCAGCTCGTCAACGAGCTCGAGAACATCGGCCCCGGCGTCGAGTATTTCGTGGTGCCGCCGCTCTGCCCGCTGGTCGGCTCGCCCTACGATTTCTCCCGGACGTCGGATCATATCACGCGGGCGCTCGATACCACCAACGCCTGGCTCGACGGCGACGGCCTGAAGCCGGGCCACATCCCGCACGAATTGCAGCCCCACGACCATTGAGGGGGCGGGCGGCCTCTTACCTCGCCCCGCTTGCGGGGAGAGGTCGGAGCGCATGTAGCGTAGCGGAATGCGATCCGGGTGAGGGGGATTCTCCGCGAACGCAAATGCCACCGTGTTTGCCCTCACCCCTACCCTCCAAGAGCGAGCTTCGCTCGTCTCGTCCCCGCAAGAGCGGGGCGAGGGAGCGCGGTCCTTGCGCGGGCCCTTCGTTGCACTGCAGCAGTGAGACCGCGGCGCCCGCACCCGCCCGATCGGGCGGTTGTCACATCTGTGACTGCTCGGCCGTATAACCGTAGTGCACTTGCTCCGTGAGTTGGATTAGGCTCACCGTCGACAGGGTATTCCAGGCAGACCGGAGGATTCCATGGACACGCTTCTGCTTCCGTTCTCGCCACGCTTCATCGTGCTGACGATCTGCGCCGTCGTCACCGTGCTGCTGCTGCTGGTCGGAATTTTTGATCACAAGGTCTTCAAGATCATCCTGATCCCGTTGGTCATCTTTGGCGCGCTGACGCTGCTCGGCATCCGCGACTTCACGCAGAAGAATCACGCGGTGCTGCGCAACTACCCGATCTCGGCGCATATGCGCTTCCTGCTCGAGGAAATCCGCCCGGAGATGCGGCAGTATTTCTTCGAGAGCGAGAAGGACGGCATGCCGTTCTCCCGCGATACCCGCGCGTTGGTCTATCAGCGCGCCAAGATGGTGCTCGACAAGCGGCCGTTCGGTACCCAGGAGGACGTCTATCGCGAGGGCTATGAGTGGATGCACCACTCGGTGGCGCCGAAGCCGCGTGCCGAGGAGAAGTTCCGCATCACCATCGGCGGTCCGGACTGCACCAAGCCGTATTCGGCCTCGGTCTTCAACATCTCGGCGATGAGTTTCGGCGCGCTCAGCCCGAACGCGGTGCGGGCGCTCAATGCCGGCGCCAAGAAGGGCGGCTTTGCCCACGACACCGGCGAGGGCGGCGTCAGCCCCTATCATCGCGAGATGGGCGGCGACATCATCTGGGAGATCGGCTCCGGCTATTTCGGCTGCCGCAACCGCGACGGTACCTTCAATCCGGACGAGTTCGCGCGCGTCTCGGGTGACGACCAGATCAAGATGGTCGAGCTCAAGATCAGCCAGGGCGCCAAGCCCGGCCATGGCGGCGTGCTGCCGGCGGCGAAGGTTTCCGAGGAGATTTCCAAGATCCGGGGCGTGCCGATGGGCGAGGATTGCATCTCGCCGGCCTATCACAAGGCGTTCTCGACGCCGATCCAGATGATGGAATTCATAGCCCAGATGCGCAAACTGTCCGGCGGCAAGCCGGCCGGCTTCAAGATGTGCATCGGCCATCCCTGGGAATTCCTGGCGATCTGCAAGGCGATGCACGAGAGCGGGCTCTATCCCGACTTCATCGTGGTCGACGGCAATGAGGGCGGCACCGGTGCCGCGCCGCTCGAGTTCATGGATCATCTCGGCATGCCGATGCGCGAGGGCGTCAATTTCGTCCACAACGCGCTGATCGGCATCGGCGCGCGCGACCGCATCAAGATCGGCGCCTCCGGCAAGATCGCGACCGCGTTCGACATGGCGCGCGCGATGGCGATCGGGGCCGACTGGTGCAATTCGGCGCGCGGCTTCATGTTCGCGCTCGGCTGCATCCAGTCGCTGAGCTGCCACACCGACCGCTGCCCGACCGGCGTCACCTCGCAGGATCCGATCCGCAACCGCGCGCTCTACGTGCCGGACAAGATCGAGCGCGTGTTCAACTACCACCACTCGACCCTGCACGCGCTGACCGAGCTGCTCGCCGCCGCCGGCCTCGAGCACACCAAGGAGCTGCGCCCGATCCACTTCTCGCAGCGCAGCTCGACCACCGAGGTCTCTTCCTTCGCCGAGCTCTACCCGACGCTGCGTCCCGGCGAGTTGCTCGACGGCACGCAAGACCGCCGCTTCCGCGACGCCTGGGCAATGGCGCGCGCGGATTCGTTCCAGCCGGCGGGGTAGGGCGCTGGAGGGGCGGTTGCTCCGCTTCACCTCGCCCCGCTTGCGGGGAGAGGTCGGCGTGCATCGTCAGATGCGCTCCGGGTGAGGGGGACTCTCCGCGAATGCAACTATCACCGTTTGCACGGAGACAGCCCGTCACCCCAACCGTCTCCCCGTAAGAACGGGGAGAGGGAGTGCAGCGCCGGCGTTGTTCGGATCTACGCTAGGCAGCGGGCGCGCCGAACCATTTGGTCAGCGCTTCCGTGAGGGCGGTCCGGGTGCCGTCACCGGCCCACGCCACGTAGCCGTCGGGCCGGACCAGCACCGCGGCCGGAGCCGAAACCGTCCCGAGCGCGGGAAGCTCCCACGCGCCGGCGTAATCGGCGTCGACCAGTTGAACCCGGTCGTCCCATCCCGCGATGTCGATGCTGCCGGACTCGCCAAGATTGAGCAGCACCGGCCGCGCCTGGTGCAGCAGAGTGAAGATCCGGATCGGTCCGGCGGCGGTCACCAGATCGAGATCAGGCATGCGGCGTCCGAGCAGCGGGTGGCCGTCGCCGAGATCGTAGTGGAGGTCCAGGCCGGACATCATCGCGGCCATTCGTCTGCGCGGCTCGTCCATCCGCAGCAAGTCGGACACGATCTCGTTCAGCGCCTTGCTGCGCGCATCGGTGCGGCCGAGCGCGACCTGCGCCATGGTGTTGCGCAGCACGCGGGCCGCGACCGGATGCCGTTCGGCCTGATAGCTGTCGAGCAGGCTGTCCGGCACTGTCAGCTTGACCACCTGGGCGAGCTTCCAGCCCAAATTCACCGCGTCCTGCACGCCGATATTGAGGCCCTGTCCGCCCATCGGCGGATGCACATGGGCGGCATCGCCGGCCAGCAGCACGCGCTGCTTGCGGTAGGTCACGGCCTGCCGGGTCATGTCGGTGAAGCGCGAGATCCAGACCGGACTGTGGATGCCGAAATCAGCGCCGTATGCGGCGATCAGCGCCTCGCTGACGTCGCGCAAGGTCGGCTCGCCGCCGGTGCCGAGTTGCTGCTCGGTCAGCACCACGCGCACCCGCCCGCTGTCCTCGACCTTGCCGATCGCGTAAGTGCCTTTGTCGTCCTGGCGCAGGCCCCATTCCGGTTCGCCTGACATCTCGGCCTCCGCGTTCAGCCAGCTCCGGGTCGGATCCCATCCGGCGAATTCGATGCCGGCCGCCTTGCGAACGATGCTGCGGCCGCCGTCGCAGCCGACGAGATACTGCGCCCGCAGCATCTGGCCGTCCGACAGCGCGACGTCGACGCCGGTGTCGTCCTGCGCGAAGCCGGTCACTTCGCGCGCGCGATAGACCGGCACCGCGAGCTCGCCGACCCATTCGCCGAGCAGGCGCTCGATATGGTTCTGGAACAGCCCAAGCGTGAAATTGCGCCGGGCCGGAAAGTCGGTGATATCAAGCGGAACCAGATGGGAGTGGAACAGCACCGCCGGATGGCGCGTCCCCAGCGCGACGAACCGGTCGCCGATGCCGCGCTGATCGAGCACCTCGATGGTGCGCGCGTGCAGCCCGCTGGCGCGGGAGCTGACCACGTCGTCGTCGGCGCGCCGCTCGACCACCGCCACGTCGATATCTGCCAACGCCAGTTCCGCCGCCAGCATCAGCCCGGTCGGACCACCGCCGGCAATCACCACGGCATGTTCCCGCATCCCGCACTCCTCCGTTCGATTGGGCGCGCGTTCTACGGGATGACCCCGGGCTTGCGGCAAGCCCGGGGGGTCTACATATATCTAAGTGGGGAGAGGGCGTTTGCTGCTCGAGCCAATTCCACGATATCATTGCGAAGCACGGCGCGGCACACGCGCTGTCGTCCCTGCGAAAGCAGGGACCCATAACCACAGGGTTGCGTTGTTGAAACGCGCTGTGGCTCCAGCTTCGCAAACCAATTGGTATTCGTGGTTATGGGTCCCGGCTTTCGCCCGACGGCGGGAGATGCCGTGCCTCAGAACTCGCCGTGGATGCGGCCGGAGAAGATGTGCACCGGGCCACGGTCGGCGTTGTAGGCGGGGTTGGTGATGAACTGATAGTCCGCCGTCAGCGTCAGGTTCCTGTTGACCTGATAGGCATAGTAGGTCTCGAAGATCCGCTCCGGGCTGTAGTTCAGCGCGCCGTCGCCGATCAGGAGGCCGAGGCCGCCGGCAGCGAGGAAGTCGCGATGCGCTGACGACAGCCCGTTGATCGCGCCGCCGATGCCGATCGTGTCGTTGACCCGTCCCCAGGAGCTGCCCTTGATCGACAGGCCGCCGGACACGCTGCGGTCGACATCGGTGAACGACAGGATCTCGGTCCGGCCGTCGTTCCAGCTGAGGCGGCCGAACAGGCCGATATCGGTTGCGATCTGCTGCTCGCCGTTCAGGTAGAAGCCGTATTTGGTGTTGTCCTTGCGGATACTGGCCATCACATCGTTGATGTCGAGATCCGGGTTGGTATCCTCGATCGCGAGCGCCTGGCGATAATTGCCGGTGTTGCCGCGATTGCCGAACATGCCGACGCGCAGCTTGCCGGGCTGATCGAAGATCGAATAGCGTCCCTCGAATTCCACCACGGCGCCGCCGGTGTTGGCGTTGGAGACCAGCACGTCGCTGTTCGGCGCATTGGGCACCTGGAACACGCCGGCACGCACCGCCCAATCCTTGCGGTTGAGCTCGACCACGGCGCCGCGGGTGTAGCCGGGCAGGTCGGCCGGGAAGTCGTAGGCCGCGGAGGCCCACATCGCCCAGTTCATGAAATCGGCGCGCGGGTCCTTGGCGTAGGAATTGCCGTCGAAGAAATCGCCGACTGCGAAGCGGCCGACCACGATCGTCAGGCGATCGATGTCGCGCTTGCCCGCGATCTGGTTGGGACCGTCGGGAACGTCTTCCTGCTCGCCGCCGAAGCCGAAGGTCTGCTTGAGGTAGTAGCGCTGCGGCCGGATCTTCGGATACGGCGCGCCGGCCTTCTGCGCCTCGCCGTTCGAGAAGCCGGCAAGGCCGAGCGTGCCGTTGAGGCCAAAGCCCTGCGCCGTTTCCGGATTGAAGTAGAGCTCGCCGCCCTCCCAGAGCCGCACGCCGAGAAACGCCGTGGTGGTCCAGGTCTGCTGCACCTGTCCCGCGCCGGGCAGGCTGTTGGTGCCGGCATAGGGCGAGCGGAACGACGCATAGGTCTGCGGCAGCAGCGTCGTTTGTCCGTGCACGCTCCAGTCGGCGAAGTCCGGCAGCGCGGCGCGCGTCGGCGTCGCCGACCATGGCGAATCGCCGAGCTGGTAGTTCAGGCCGAACTTCAGCAGATGAATGCGCGGGTCGATGCTGAGGCCGGGCATGCCGAAATCGTTGAGGCCGAGCGTACGGCGCGACAGGTCGACATATTCGTATTCGAGCTTCGCGGTCCAATTGCCGCTCACCGCGAATTCGGCGCCGGCGCCGACGGTCCAGCCGGTCTGATACTGGCCGGGCTGCGAAATCACGCTGTCCGCGGCATCGTTGATCCTGACTTCGGTGTGCCCCCAGGCGAAGCCGCCGGTCACGTAGGGCATCCAGGTGCCGAAGCTGTAGCCGGCGCGGCCGCGCACCGTGCCGACATAATCGATCGATGCGTTGAAGGGACCCGGCGGGCGGCGCACCGTGTCGGTCGGTCCGGTGAAGGTCGCGTCCGCCTCGACGCCGAGCACGAAGCGGTTGGCGAATTCCTTGTTGTATCCGGCCTGGAAGCCGCCGATGCCGCCGGTGATGGTGGGCGGAAAGAACACGCCCTGTTCCAGGATCGGATTGGTGCCGGGGCCCAGCGAGCCGTCGCCATAGCCGACATGGGCGCCGACGTAGAAGCCGGTCCAACTGTAGACCGCCTTGGCGGCGGGCGACTTGAGCGGCAGATCGGCCGCGGCCGCAGGCGTGCCGAAGGCGGCCGCGCCCAGCGCGGCGCCGGCGGCGATCTGAACCCGGAACAGGCGGACGCAGGTCATGACGCGGCTTTCCGCGAACGGTTGGCGGTTTCGCCCGTCATCACAGATTTGGCGGCCGCGTGCCACCCGAGATTTGAAGTCATTGCCCGCCGTCCCCGGTCCGATCCGTATCGTCCCATCCAAAGCCAGATCAGCACCTAGCATCCCCTGCCGCTTATTGCAAATAATTCGCAATAGCAACTGAGGTGCCCCGGATACCTCCCGGTGTGCACGGCCGCCATGACAGTTGTGTAACAGGGCGAGGCCACCTGTGCCGTTCGCTGCGATTAGCCGCGCTGGTGTGGCAGTCGGGCCGAGCGTCCGCCGATCATTCGCTGTCATCGTCGTCAACTTTCCTTGTCGAGCTGAATTCCGGCCGCGGTCGTGGTCCCAGCACGATCAGCGCAGCGGCCCGTTCGACGCATCGCGCCGCTGAGAGCGCCGCGCGCAGCCCGGCGTTCGAAATTGTGCGTTGCCGATGGAGCGCGGTTGCGCCGCGCAGGATGGCGCCGGCCAGCCTGAACAACACGATCGCGCCCCATCGCCGGAAGCGGCCAGATGGGGTCACGCCCCCACCGTCGCGAGTTGCACGATCCGCAGCAGCACGAGCCCGGCGGCGACGACCAGATAGCCGCGCAGCACGATCATCCAGATCCGGCTGAGCGGGCTCAGCCGCGCCGGCGGCAGCCGGTCGAGCGGCGGCATCCGCCAGGTATCGCGGTCGACCAGAGCGTTTTCGAGCGAAGTGGGCACCGGTTCGCGTGAAGAAAACGCGTCAAAACGAGAATCTGGAGCCCCGTTCCGATTCCATCGGAACGGAAAAGGCTCCAGCGGCGGCCGGTGCCGCTTGAAGCGGAACGAGGCGTGACGGCGCGACGACATCTCGTCCAGCTTCACGAAGGCGGTGACTGCGAGTGCCAGCAGGCTGCCGCCGATCAGGATGCCGATGATCCAGGCCTCACTGATGTCGGGGAACAGCACGGCCGCGGTCAGGATCACCGACAGCATCACCAGTCCCGCCACCACCGCGCCGGTGAACAGGTTCAGCCTCGTCGAATTGACCCAGGGTCCGAGGATGTGGCGGTCGTTGCACAGCAACAGCAGGAACACGGTCGCGCTCGGCAGCAGCACGCCGGCGAGCGTCTGCACCGCGTTGGTGAGCAGCCCGAGCGGCGTGCCCGGCGTCAGCACCAGCACCGCGGCGAGTACGATCAACCCGCAATAGACGGCATAGAAGCCCTTCGCATCCCACGGCTTGCGGTGCAGCGAGTGCTTGACCGCGAACACGTCGCCGATCGCGTAGGCTGTTGAGAGCGAAACCGCGGCCGCGCCGATGATGCAGGCATCCAGCAGGGCGAGGGCGAACAGGATAGCCGGCAGCTGGCCGGCATATCTCTCGAGGCCCACGGCAGTCCCCAGCGCGTCGGAATAATTGCCGAATTCGGGCTTGCCAGCGAACACCTCCGCGCAGAACGAGATCATCGCCACCGCGCCGACCACGACCAGCACGATGCCGATGCACAGATCCAGCCGCTCATAGCGGATGAAGCGCGGCGTGATCCGCTTGTCGACGATGTAGCTCTGCTGGAAGAACAATTGCCACGGCGCCACCGTGGTGCCGACGATGGCGACGATCAGGAGCATCACCTCGCTGAGCTTGGCCCCCTCGGGCATCTTCGGTACGAAGAAGTCGGAGGCGATCTGCCCGATCGGCGGATGCACCATCAGGATCACGGGCACCAGCAGCAGGCTGCCGGCCACCAGCACGATGCCGAAGCGTTCGAAGCGGCGGAAGTCGCCGGTCGAGACCGCGAGCATCACGATCGCAGCCGAAGCCAGCACGCCCCAGAACTGCGAGACGCCGAGAAAATGAAGCGCGAACGTGATGCCGATGAATTCGGTGACGATGGTCAGCGCGTTCAGCACCAGCAGGTCGATGACGCTGAAGGCGCCCCAGAATTTGCCGAAGCGCTCGAAGATCAGCCGGGCATGGCCGACGCCGGTGACGGCGCCGAGCCGCACCACCATCTCCTGGTTGACGTAGAGCACGGGGATCAGCAGCAGCAGCGTCCACAGCAGCGTGGTGCCGTAATTCTGTCCGGCCTGGGTATAAGTGCCGAACGCGCCGGCATCGTTGTCGCCGACCATCACGATCAGGCCGGGGCCGACGATCGCCATCAGGGTCTTCAGCCGGGCCAGCCATGTCGCGCGCGGCGCGGTGTCGTCGCGGGCAATGCTGCCGAGCGCGCCGTGGATGTCGCCGGCATGCGCGGGATCGAGAATGGCGGTTGGGGTGGTGTTGCTTTCGGTCATTTCGCGTCTCCTCGCCGCCCTTCGGGCACGGCGGGAGGGACGCGGAGCCGTCAGGCGCGTGCGTCTCCGCTACCGTGAGCAGCGGCACTTCCAGATGTGATGCAGTTCAAAAGTCCCGCTGCCGCGCCGCGACGGCGCGCAACGGGACGACTAGGTCCTTCGTCCATGTCGGCCTCCTCAAATTCCGTCATGGCCGGGCTTGTCCCGGCCATCCACGTCCTTTCTCACTCGATTGAAGCGAAGACCTGGATGCCCGGGACAAGCCCGGGCATGACGCTGGTTGAACATGCCCGCTTTCATCGGCGGCAAAACTCTAAGCGCAGAGCCGCGGCTTCGCCGCGTTGCCACGCATGGCTGTTGCGCGCGGGCCAAATTGCCGGCCCGCGCGCCGCTGACGATCGAGATCGTTGCTAGTGTCATCGACGATCCACCGGCATTCCAGCCGGCCGTCGATCAGGACCCAATGACAGGCCAGGGTTGGACGCCGGCGCTCCGCCAGGCGGCGAAAGCCCGGCGAATTGTCATTGGAATGAACGGCCGGCGGCATCATGCGCCGCGGCTCGAACGATCGGAATTTTGCGAGCTTTTCGAACATCGCTCACCTCCACTTCCGCTATCGCGCGGCAGGCCGGTGAGGAGCGGCGGTCAGCTTGGGCGCGACCACCTATCCACGCAGCCGAGATCTGCGCGATCAGTCTTGCTGTGTTGCGGCGTCGAGTGTCCCGGCATCGCCGGTCTACTGTCGCCTGAGTTGCTACTGCCCATGTGCCTTCTGTGCTGGCTCGTGGAACGATTGGTCTCCGGGGATCAAACCCCGCAACGGAACGAATGTTCCGACGATCGGGCACTACGCCCGGCACAAACGCCTGTCAAGCTGAAACCACTATCCTCCGGGGAGGATCCTGATTATCCTCCTGGGAGGATAGGAGAACCTTATGTCCGACGACCACCCGCACGCCGCGATCGCCCGGCGCCTGAAGCGCGCCAACGGCCATCTCGAGACCATCGTCGAGATGATCGAGCAGGGCCGGCCCTGCGCGCAGATCGCTCAGCAATTGCAGGCGGTGGAGAGCGCGATCGAGAGCGCCAAGAAGGCGCTGATCCACGATCACATCGGCCACAGCCTCGAGGAGACGCTGAAAGCCTCGGGGCCAAAGGGCCGCAATGTGCTGCGCGACTTCCGGCTGATCGCCAAGTATCTGTGACCGCCGCGCTCATGAATTGACCCGCCCGGGGGATCACCGGACGGGTCGTGTGCGACACGGGGTGGATGAGGACCCGTGCCGAACGCAGGATCCGCAGCCTTTAGAGAAACCCGTCGATCAGTAGCAGGAGCGCACGCGGCCGATGTAGTTGCCGTAGGCGTCGAACTGGCGCACCCAGCCGCAGCGGCGATAGCCGTTGTAGTAGTAGCCGTCGCTGGCCGCGATCGCGCTGCCGACAACGGCGGCGCCGACGAGGCCCGCGCCAACGCCCCAGCCCCAGCCATACGGCTTGGCTTCGGCCTGCGAGGTGGTGGATGCGATGGTGCCGGTCACGGCGAGCGCGGTGAGGGCGAGGGCGGCAAACTTGGTCTTGATCGACATGGAATACTCCATCCTGTGTGAGCGCGGCGCCGGTGTGGTCCGCATGCCCGTTGGACGGAGGCTTCTCGGTTCCGGTTCGAAGACCAGGGCGGAAATATGGTTTCGTGAATTGTTTCGTCGCCTCACCCGGTACGAAGGAATCGCCGGTCAGTTGCCGCGAAATACGCTCGGATCGAACCTGTCGACGTCGGCGAGCAGCTCGCAGAACGCGCGGGCACCGTGCTCGATCAGCTTCTCTCCCTTGTCGGCCGAGGCCTTGGTCGCATCGCCGATCGCCCCGCTCGGATTGAGGTCCTGCGCCTGCCAGGCGAACGGCGCCGGCCGCTGCGTCGACAGCAAGCGATGATCCTTCTCGATCTGCACGCTCGCCGGCTTGAAGTTCGCGATCGCATCCTTGCGCACGGCTTGCGGATATTTCGCCAGCATGATCGAGGTCTCGACCGCGCCGCCATGGATGCCGTGGCGCAGTTCATCGGCATCGAACAGCCCGTCCGGCGCGCCGAAGCGCGACCAGCTCGTGGTCACCACCAGCATCTGATAGTGCGCGCGCAGATCCTGCGCCACCAGCGACATCGCGGCGGAATTGCCGCCGTGGCTGGTCACGATCACGAGCTTCCTCATCCCGGCACGCGCCACGCTCTCGCCGAGCGCCATCCAGCTCTTCAGCGCCACATTGGTCGGCAGGGTCAAGGTGCCCGGGAAATCGATGTGCTCGGTTGAGATGCCGACCGGTTGCACGGGCAGGAAGGTGGCCGGGATGGTCGCCGGCAGCAGCTCGCGCACCCGTGCCAGATACGCTTCGCCGATCATGATGTCGGTTCCGAGCGGCAGATGCGGCCCGTGCTGCTCGGTCGCGGCCAGCGGCAGCACCGCGATCCAGCGCGCGGCCGCGCCCTTGGCGAGGTCGGGCCAGTGGATGGCGGTCCAGTCACGGGGCGGAAGCTGAGAAGTCATCACGCAAGCGTTTCATTGGATGGATTTGCAGGCTAGTTTGTTTAACATCAGCGAGGTGTTCGCGCCTCCGGGCGCGGTCCACGTCTTCCCGCCTTCCATCATGGGCCATAATGATCGACGGAGTCCAACCATGATCCCGGCCTTTTTGTCGCGAGCGTTAACCACAGCCCTCCTGTCCGCCACCCTCAGCGTTTCCGCAGGCCTCGTCCCGGCACGCGCGCAGAGCTCGGACAAGACCTTGGACAAGGTCTCGTTCGGCACCAATTGGGTCGCCGAGGGCGAGCATGGCGGGTTCTTCCAGGCGCTGGCCGACGGCACCTACAAGAAATACGGCCTCGACGTCACCATCGTGCCCGGCGGTCCCAACGAGAACAACCGCATGCTCCTGATCGCGGGCAAGCTCGACTTCTTCATGAGCGCGAACTCGCTGCAGACCTTCGATGCCGTCACCAACAACGTGCCGCTGGTCGCGGTCGCTGCCATGTTCCAGAAGGACCCGCAGGTCTTCCTGACCCATCCCGAGGTCAAGGTCGCCAAGATCGAGGATTTGAAGCCGCTGACGCTGCTGATCTCGAAGGAGGGCATCACCAGCTACTTCCAGTGGCTGAAATCCGAATACGGCTTCGACGAGAACAAGGTGAAGCCCTACACCTTCAACCCGCAGCCCTTCATCGTGAACAAGCAGACCGCGATGCAGGGCTATGTCACGTCGGAGCCCTATGCGGTCGAGAAAGCCGCCGGCTTCAAGCCGAACGTGCTGCTGCTCGCCGATTACGGCTTCAACTCCTATTCGACGCTGATCGAGACCCGCCGCGACCTGGTCGACAAGAAGCCCGACCTGGTGCAGCGCTTCGTCGATGCCTCGATCGTCGGCTGGTACCATTACGTCTACGGCGACAACTCCGCCGGCAATGCGATGATCAAGAAGCTCAATCCCGACATGAACGACGAGCTGCTCGCCTATTGCGTCGCCAAGATGCGCGAGCACGGCATCGTCGATTCCGGCGATTCCATCAAGAACGGCATCGGTGCCATGACCGATGAGCGGATGGCGAGCTTCTTCGACAAGATGGTGCGCGCCGGCGTGGTCAAGAGCACCATCGATTATCGCCAGGGCTACACGCTGCGCTTCGTCAACAAGGCGGTCGGCGCCGAGCTCAGGCCGAAGAACTGACGGCCGGAATCTGCGTGATGAAGTCTGCCCCTGATAGTGCGGCATCGGTGATCCACCTCTCGCCTTGTGGGAGAGGTCGGATCGCATCGTCAGATGCGATCCGGGTGAGGGGTGACGCTCTCTCATGGGACCTGCGCCCCCTCACCCGCGCTTTCAGCGCGACCTCTCCCCGGTGGGGAGAGGTGTCCTTCGCGGCACGATCGCGCCCACCGATATCCAGCCGCAGATGGTAGAGAGCATCGTGCCGGAAACCGCCGCCAGTGGCCCAGCCGTGCGCCTGCGCGGCGTCAGCAAGACCTATGACAGCGGCGTGACGGCGCTCGGCCCGCTCGACCTCGATGTGCGGCGCGGTGAGTTCGTCTCGCTGCTCGGGCCGTCCGGTTGCGGCAAATCCACCGCGCTGCGAATTATCGCAGGCCTCGCCTCACCGAGCGCCGGCACGGTCGAGGTCTCGCATCACGGCGCGGAGCAGCGCGGCAGACATCCGATCGGCTTCGTGTTTCAGGAACCGACGCTGATGCCGTGGGCCACGGTGCGCGACAATGTCCGCCTGCCGCTGAAGCTCGCCCGCGCGCCGGCGACTGGCGCCGATACGCGCATCGACGCCGCGCTCGACCAGGTCGGGCTTGCGGAGTTCGCGGGCGCCTATCCGCGCGAATTGTCCGGCGGCATGAAGATGCGGGTGTCGCTGGCGCGCGCGCTGGTCACCGATCCGGATATCCTCTTGATGGACGAGCCGTTCGCGGCGCTCGATGAGATCACGCGCTTTCGCCTCAACAACGACCTGCTGGCGCTGTGGCGCAGCCTGCACAAGACCGTCATCTTCGTGACGCACTCAGTGTTCGAGTCGGTCTACCTCTCCGAGCGCGTGATCGTGATGACGGCGCGCCCGGGCCGGATCGGCGCCGAGTTTCGCATCACCTCGCCGGAACCGCGCGGCGAGGAGTTCCGCACCTCGGCCGAATATGCCGCCTTCTGCCGCGAGGTCTCCAATGCGCTGGCGCCGTCTTATGCAGGGCAGGCGGGCGCATGAAATCTCCGCAGGACCTTGTTCGTTTTCTGCTTCCGGTTGCGGTGTTTGCCGCGGGCCTCGTGCTCTGGGAAGCGATCGTCCGCGCCTACGGCATCCAGCCCTATGTGCTGCCGAGTCCGCTATTGGTGCTCAAGACGCTGGTTGCGGACTGGCCGGTGCTTTCGCAATCGCTCGGCGTCACGCTCCTGACCACGCTCGAAGGCTTCGTTGCCGCCGCGATCGGCGGCGTCGTGCTGGCACTGTTGTTCAACCAGTCGAAATGGCTGGAATATTCGCTGTTTCCCTATGCCGTGGTGCTGCAGGTCACGCCTGTCATCGCGATCGCGCCGCTGCTCTTGATCTATCTGCAGCAGCAGACCGCGGTGATTGTCTGCGCCTGGATCGTGGCGTTCTTCCCGGTGCTGTCGAACACCACGCTCGGCCTCAACTCCGTTGATCGCAACCTCGCCGGATTGTTTCAACTTTATGGGGCATCGAAGCTGCAGACGCTGCTGTTCCTGAAGCTGCCCGCGGCGCTGCCCTATATCCTCGGCGGCCTGCGCATCGCCGGCGGGCTGTCGCTGATCGGTGCCGTGGTCGCGGAGATCGCGGCGGGCAGCGCCGGCGCCGGTTCGGGGCTCGCGTTCCGGATCGCTGAATCAGGCTACCGGCTGAATATTCCCCGCATGTTTGCAGCACTTCTGCTGCTATCGCTGGCCGGGATTGTCATCTATGGGGTGCTGGCGTTAGTTTCGCACCTCTTGTTGCGCCGTTGGCATGAAAGCGCGTTAGGAAAGGAAAGTTGATGGCCCCGATTTCTTCCGAAAAGATCGATCTGCTGATTTATGGACCGATCCGGCCAATCCTCGAAAACGGCTTTTCCGACCAATACGTGCTGCACAAGGCCGAGAGCCGCGGCGACCTCGAGCGCCTGACGCCCGACACGATGGCCAAGATCCGCGGCATCGCCGTCACCTATCACACCATGGCGACCGACAAGACCGCGATGGCGCTGTTTCCCAAGCTGGAAATCGTCGGCAGCTTCGGCGTCGGCTACGACCACGTCGATTCCGCCTATGCGCGCGATCACAATATCGTGGTCACCAACACGCCCGACGTGCTGACTGAGGAGGTCGCCGACGTTGCGATGGGGCTGTTGATCGCGACCCTGCGCGAATTCGTCAAGGCCGACCGCTATGTGCGCTCCGGCCTGTGGCAGACCCAGAACTATCCGCTCAGCGTCGGCTCGTTGCGCGACCGCAAGATCGGCATCGTCGGCATGGGCCGGATCGGCCAGGCGATCGGCCGTCGCCTCGAGGCCTCGCGGGTGCCGGTGTCCTATTACTCGCGCAATCCGTCCAAGGACGTCTCCTACAAGCACTATCCCGATCTGATCGAGATGGCGAAGGCGGTCGACACCTTGATCGTCATCGTGCCGGGCGGCGCCTCGACCGCGAAGATGATCAATGCCGACGTGCTGAAGGCACTCGGCCCGCGCGGCGTGCTGATCAATGTTGCGCGCGGCTCCGTCGTCGACGAGCCGGCGCTGGTCGCGGCGCTGAAATCCGGCACCATCCTGGCCGCCGGTCTCGACGTGTTCGCGGCTGAACCGAACGTGCCGGACGAGTTGAAGGCGATGCAGAACGTCGTGCTGCTGCCGCATATCGGTTCGGCCTCAGTGGTCACGCGCAATGCGATGGACCAGCTCGTGGTCGACAACATCAAGAACTGGTTCGCGGGCAAGCCGCCGCTGACGCCGGTTGCCGAGACGCCGGTGAAGGATCGCTGATGTCATTGTCCCGCTTCAGCGTCGTGCTGCTGGTGCTGCTGGGCGCGTGCGGTCCGGCAGTCGCGCAGGATGTCACGACGCTGAAGAAGGACATGATCGGGCAGTGGGAGCTCGCCACCACCGAGCGCAGCAAGACCTGCGTCGTGACGCTGAAGGGCGATGCGGCGCCGCAAGGCTTCCGGCTCGAGCTCGAGCCGGCCTGCGCCGCCGCGCTCCCCTTCACCAAGGACATCACCGGCTGGAGCATCAAGGGCCTCGGCGACATCGTGCGGCTGCACAATGCGGCCGGCGAAGCGGTGATCGATTTCACCGAGGTCGAGACCGGCATCTTCGAGGGGATGCGCACCAACGAGGGCGTCTACATCCTGCAAAACCTCGCCGCCGCCCGCTCGCTCGCCAAGTCGATGGACCAGATGATCGGCGACTGGTCGATGGTGCGCGGCAACGGCCAGGCGATCTGCGCCCTGGTGCTGACCAACACCGACGCCGGCAACGACAATTTCCAGGTGTTCCTGAAAGGCAAATGCGATCCCGCGGTCGCGGCCTTCAACCCGACGCTGTGGCGGCTCGACCATGGCCAGATGATCCTGATGTCGCCCAAGGGCGAGACCTGGCAGTTCGAGGCCGACGACAACGCCCAGTGGCGCCGCGTCCCCGACAGCGCCGACCCGCTGATCATGCTGCGGGAGCAGTAGGGCTTTCCGCACGGCGCGTTTCACCTCCTCCGCTTAGTATCCCCGTCATCCTGAGGTGCGAGCGGAGCGAGCCTCGAAGGATGCGCGGCCCCACTCTGGCCGATTCATCCTTCGAGGCTCGCCGAAGAGGCTCGCACCTCAGGATGACGGGGAGGGGGCGTCCTCTGACGCAGCAATCGCCCGAAGAAAATAATTCGGTTACCCCTGTCGATCCGGCGGCTGCCTGTTCGTCGTCTCCCATAGCGGGCCGATTTCGTCCCTAGTCGCGCCAAACAGGAGCAATTTCATGCGTTTTATGTCGATCGTCACCTCACCCCAGCCGGCGGCAAAGCCGACCCCGGCGCTGATGGAGGCGATGCACACGCTCGCCGACCGCGAGATCAAGGCCGGCCGCATGGTCGATACCGGCGGGCTGATGCCGCTCGCGACCGGCGCGCAGGTCCGGATCGTCGACGGCAATCTCAGCGTCGTCGACGGTCCCTTTGTCGAGGCCAAGGAAGTGATCGGCGGTTACGCGATCTTCGAGTTGCGCAGCAAGGAAGAAGCCATCGCGCTCGCGGTCGAGTTCATGCAGCTGCACAAGGACCACATGCCGGGCTGGGAAGGCACCTGCGAGGTGCGCGCCTTTGCCGGTTTTGCCGGCCAGTGTCCCGAGTGAGCAAAGGGAGAACAAGCGATGCGCTTCATGTATGTCCTCGTGGCCGAGAAGCCGATGCTGCCGAATCCGCCCTTGCGGGAGGCGATCAGCAAGCTTGCCGAACGCGAAATCGCGGCCGGCCGCATGCTCGACACCGGCGCGCTGCTGCCGCGCACGGCGGGCGCGGAGGTGAAAATCAAGGACGGCAAGCTCACCGTCACCGACGGTCCCTTCATGGAGGCCAAGGAGGTGGTCGGCGGCTACGCCGTGTTCGAGTTGAAGGACAAGGAGGAGGCCGTGGCGCGCGCCGTCGAGTTCATGCAGCTTCATCTCGACCACATGCCGGATTGGGAACTGTCATGCGAGGTTCGCCCCTTCATGGCGTGCTGACGATCGCCTCGCGCGCACGCCGGTGGCCGGCATGACCGAGGACGACATCAAGCGCACCATCCTCGGCGTGTGGCGCATCGAGCAACCGCGGCTGATCACCAGCCTGTCGCGGATGCTGCGCGACGTGCCGCTCGCCGAGGATCTGACCCAGGAGGCGCTGGTCGCCGCGCTCGAGCACTGGCCGCTCAGCGGCGTGCCGGAAAAGCCGGGCGCCTGGCTGATGGCGACTGCCAAGCGCCGGGCGCTCGATCATATCAGGCGCAACCGCATGCTCAATCAGCGGCACGGCATGCTTGCGCATGATCTGGCGCGGGAGCAGGAGACCATGCCCGATTTCGATGCCGCGCTCGACGACGACATCGGCGACGAATTGCTGCGGCTGATCTTCACCGCCTGCCACCCGCGCCTGTCGCGGGAGGCCCGCGCCGCGCTGGCGCTTCGCATGATCTGCGGCCTCACCACCGAAGAGATCGCGCGCGCCTTCCTGCAGGCGGAGGCCACCATCGCCCAGCGCATCGTGCGCGCCAAGCGCACGCTGTCGGAATCCGGTCTCGCCTATGAGACGCCGCGCGGCGAGGAGCTGTCCGAGCGGCTCGCTTCCGTGCTCGAGGTCGTCTACCTCATTTTCAACGAAGGCTATACCGCCGCAAGCGGCGATGAATGGCTGCGGCCGCAGCTCTGCGACGAGGCGCTGCGGATGGGCCGCGTGCTGAGCTCGATCGCGCCATCGGAGCCGGAGGCGCACGGCCTGCTGGCGCTGATGGAATTCAACGCCTCGCGGAGGGCGGCGCGCACCGATGCGGCCGGCGAGCCGATCCTGCTGATGGAGCAGAATCGCGCGCTGTGGGACCGCCTGCAGATCCGCCGCGGGCAGCTCGCACTGGCGCGTGCCCGCGAGCTCGGCGGCGCCGGCGGCTTCTATGTGTTGCAGGCCGCAATCGCCGCCTGCCACGCCGAGGCCGATACGCCTGATGCGACCGACTGGAGCCGGATCGCCGCGCTCTACGGCGATCTCGCCGCGCTGCTGGATTCGCCTGTCATCGAGCTCAACCGCGCGGTCGCGATCGGCATGGCCGAGGGCCCGCAGGCAGCGCTTGCGATCGTCGACGGTCTTGCGGATGAACCGGCGCTGAAATCCTATCATCTGCTGCCGAGCGTGCGCGGTGATCTCTTGTACCGGCTGAGCCGCTTCGCGGAGGCGCATGCCGCGTTCGAGGCCGCCGCCGCATTGGCCGGCAACGCGCGCGAGCGCGAGTTCCTCAAGCGGCGCGCCGCGGTCGCATCACGCGCTGCGCAGGAACACGGTCGTCATTGACCGCTTCGCGATTTCGACGCAAAGCGCTGACATGGTTGCGGAACCGCAAATTGATCGGGAGGTGCCCCGATGACCAAGCCATCCGTGCTGGCGATCGGCCTCGACCCAACCTTCGTCGATCTCTCCGTCGTTCCGCAGTTCACACCCGAGCTCGTGCGCAGCTATATCGACGCGCAGATCGAGGGCCTGCGCACGCTCGGCTACGACGTCGAGAGCTGCCTGATCGATACGGGCGCTACCGCGGAAGCGGTGACGGCTGCGGCCCTCAATGCACGCCGCTACGACTGCGTCGTGATCGGCGCAGGGCTGCGTGAGCCGCCGGAGCGGCTCGTGCTGTTTGAGCAGATCCTCAATCTGGTGCACCGGCTCGCCCCCGGCGCCGCCATCTGCTTCAACACCACCCCGGCCGACACCGCCGCGGCCGTGCAGCGCTGGGTCAAGCCTTAAGCGGCACGAACGCCGGCGAGGCTTCCGGCGCCTGCCAGGGAAGCACGGGCAGTAGTTGCGTAGCCCGCATGAGCGCAAGCGACATGCGGGGTCTTGCGGATCCCGGGTGTCGCTCCGCTCACCCGGCTACGCGCTGCGCGAGTTCGACGCTGAGCCCGTCCCATGGCGGGAGCGCGGAGCAGCCCGGGTCGGCTCATGACCCAAGCTGGCCTGCCCGCGCCGGCGCGGCGGTTGTTGCCGGCGGCAACCTATGACACCATCCCGATTCCGATTTGTTTTTGATTTTGGATGCCTATGCCGCGCCGGAAATTTGCCTGGGAAGCGTTGTCGGATGATGAGTTGCTCGAGCAACGCCTCAGCAGTCTGAGGGTTTCGGTCGAGGGCACCTGGCTCGCGGATTGTCTCAGCACGCTCAATGAAGAGCTCGAGGAGCGCGGCATCAAGCTGCGGCCGCACGCCTGGATCTCTAGCGAATGGTTCAGTCCCTCACAGGTGCCCGGCATCGCAATCCCGTTCTACCTCGCCCATCCCCGGCTGATGAAGCTCGAGAAGAAGATGATGCTCGACGTCGAGGGCGGCACCTGGTCGGAGTGCATGGCCATTCTGCGTCATGAGGCCGGTCATGCCGTGCAGCACGGCTACCAGCTGCAACGCCGCCGGCGCTGGCAGCAGCTGTTCGGTCCGTCGTCGAAGCATTATCCGCGCTACTACCGGCCCAATCCGGCGAGCCGCAATTACGTCCAGCACCTCCGGCTCTGGTATGCGCAGAGCCATCCGGACGAGGATTTCGCCGAGACCTTCGCGGTGTGGCTTCGGCCGCGCTCGAACTGGCGGACGCGCTATGCCGGCTGGCCGGCGCTGCGGAAACTCGAATATGTCGACGAGCTGATGGGCGAGATCGCCGGCAAGCGGCCGCCGCCCACGACGCGCGAGCGCGTCGATCCGCTGCATACGCTCAAGCAAACACTCGGCGAGCACTACAAGAAGAAGCAGGCGTTCTACGCCTTCACGCCGCCGAAGACCTACGACCGCGATCTATCCAAGCTGTTCTCGGCCGATCCGCGGCATCACCGGCATCCGCCGGCCGCTTCCTTCATCAGGCGCCACCGCGCCCAGATCAGGCAGCTGGTCGCGCGGTGGACCGGCGAGAATCAATTGACGCTCGATGCCGTGCTTGACAACATGATCTCGCGTTGCCGCGAGCTCAATCTGCGTGCCGTCGGCCCCGAGCAGAAGCTGGTGACCAACTTCACCATCCTGCTGACCGCCAAGACCATGCACGCGCTGTTCGGCCCGTCGCGCCGGAAATGGATCGCGCTATGAAACACCTTCGCATTCTGGTGCTGATGCACCCGGACTGTGTGCCGCCCGACTCCAGCGACGGATATTCCGCGCGCGAGATCAACGAATGGAAGACGGAATACGACGTCGTCAGCACCCTGCGCGCTGCCGGTCACGAGGTTCGTCCGCTCGGCGTGCAGGAGGAAATCAAGCCGGTGCGCGACGAGATCGAGGGCTTCAAGCCGCACGTGGTGTTCACGCTGCTGGAGGAGTTTCACTACGACGTCGTCTACGATCAGCACATCGCGAGCTATCTCGAGCTGATGAAGATCGCCTATACCGGGTGCAACCCGCGCGGCCTGATCCTGGCGCGCGGCAAGGATCTGTCCAAGACGCTGGTGCATCATCGCCGCATCCCGGTGCCGGCCTTCGCCGTCTTCCCGATGCGCCGCAAGGTCAAGCGGCCGCCGCGGCTTGCGCTGCCGCTGATCGTCAAGAGCCTGAGCAGCGATGGGTCGCTCGGTATCTCGCAGGCATCGATCGTCGATACCGACGAAAAGCTCGTGGAGCGCGTCGCCTTCATCCACGAGCGGATCGGAACGGCTGCGATCGCCGAGCAGTTCATCGAGGGACGCGAGCTCTATGTCGGCGTGCTCGGCAACAACCGGCTGCGCGTCCTGCCGGTGTGGGAATTGAAATTCGGCAGCATGGGTGGCCCCGCCGCGCGGCAGATCGCAACCGAGAAAGTCAAGCACGACACCAGCTATCAGGAACGCGTCGGCATCGCGGACGGCCCGGCCGAGGGGCTCACGCCGGAACTATCCGCCCATATTCAACGGCTGGCGAAGCGCATCTACCGGACGCTCGGGCTCGACGGCTACGCGCGTATCGACTTCCGCCTGTCCACCAACGGCGTGCCGTATTTCATCGAGGCCAATCCCAATCCCGAAATCGCCAAGAGCCAGGAGTTCGCGACGGCCGCCGGGCATGACGGGCTCGATTACCCGGATCTGTTGCATCGCATCGTGACGCTCGGAATGAGCCGCGCCAAGGCCGGCGTATCGCTCGGCTGAAGCGGCTAGAGGCTGCGTTGCGTCGAATGGCGCCGCGCGTCCCTGGGGATGAACATCGCAAACGTTTCCCTAACGCGCGCGGCCGGCGTCGCGCCGGCAACTGCCGCGGCAACGGGGGCTGCCGCCGCGTGAAACGCATCCGGTTCCGGCCACCGCCGTGCAAGGATTTCGTTTACCGAAGCCGGCATCAACAGCCCGTCGCTGCGGCAGCCGTCGTAGACGTACAAACCGGCAAGAAAAATCGATACGACAACAAGGATCGTCCTGAAAATCGGCATTGTGCTTGCGCCTTCTTGATTGAGGCGGACAATGCCCGGCGACGGTGAACCCGGCGTTTAGCGCGGTGGCCGTTCCGACGATACGGTTCCCAACTCGTGAACGGACTTGCGTAAACGGCTCGCTTACCAACGCCTTCAAGGTTGCGGCAACCAGCTTTCCTCACCGGCGGGCAAGGAGTCTCTGGCAATGATGGGGCAAGACAAGATGAGATGACAAAAAGCTCAGGAGGCACCATGTTCGTCGCCATTCGCGTTATGATCCTGATCGCCAGTGCATACGCCGGCTCCGCCGTCGCGGAGATGCAGTTTGCACCGCTGCCGAGCCTTGCTGTTTCGTCCGCGCCGTAGCACGCGCGACGCATCTCGCGCCCGATTGAGCGTCATCAATGCGAGCCCGCGGCAATCCCGATCGCGCGGGCGGCGTTCTCCGTCATCCTTGTCGCCGTCAGCCGCAGGAAATACAGCGACAGTCCTGGATTGCGCTCGCACAGCTTCCTCAGCGCGCCATCGCTGATCCACAGCAGATCCACATCGCTTGCCGCCAGCGCCGTTTGCGTGCGGCGGCGCTCGAGCGAGAACAGTCCGATCTCTCCGAACAATTCGCCGGCCGAGACGCCGCGATCGATCTCGGGAAACCTGACCTCGCCCGACACGACCATGTACAGCAGGTCGGCATCGTCGCCTTTCCTGAAGATCGTTTCTCCCGCCTTGACGTGCTTCGGCCGCATGAACGGTTGCAGCCAGTTCGGTGAAAGATCCGTCGACGCGGCAAGCTTGGCCTTGCGAAGCAGCCGGACCATCTGGAACAGCAACAGCACGTTCAGCGGAAGCAGAATGACGTGCAGGGCGAGCACCGGGTAGATCCGGGCACCCAACCCGGGGCTGATGAACGCCAGATTGCTGCATATCGCGACCGAGCGCAGGCTCAACATGGTGCTCATGCAGAACGTCAGCAACACCAGTGCCGACGCCAGGTAACCCAAGCTATCGATGAATGTCATGACAGCACTCACTGGAAAAATGCATTGCAAGAAAACTGATCTGAAACGGCGAGCAACATACACCAGGGTGATGATTTTCCTGAGCGGAAATGGGTCGATTGCGGCGATGTGGCGCTCTCTGCGGTTCCGCCACGAAACTCCGCCACTGTCTGCGTTGGAACTTCGGAGCTTTCCGCAGCTTTACCGAAGATAGCCTCGTTGGGATGCGCGATGTTCCGACATCTTTGCAGAAGTGGCTGCCCAAGATCGCGTCGGGCGACGCCATCGGCACGCTGGCGCTGTTCGAGGGCAAGGGCAATCCGTCGCCGAAGGCGGTCAAGGTCACGGCCAATGGCGGCGTGCTCAACGGCGTCAAGAGGCCCGTCGCCGATGGCGCGATCGCCGATTTCGCCGTGGTCGCCGCGCGCACCGGCTCGAGCGGACGCGAGTCCGATATCTCGCTGTTCATCGTCGATCTCAAGGCCGGCGGCGTCGAGGTCAAGTCGCTGACGAACATCGATCTGACCCGTGGTCAGGCCGAGATCGCCTTCAAGGATGCGAAGGCGGAGCCGCTCGGCGCGCCCGGCGAGGGCTGGAGCGTGATCACCCAGGTGCTGGATCGCGCGGCCGTGCTGATGGCGTTCGAGCAGGTCGGCGGCGCCGACCGTGCGCTGGAGATGGGCCGCGACTACGCGCTCGACCGTATCGCGTTCGGCCGTCCGATCGGCTCGTTCCAGGCGGTCAAGCACATGCTGGCCGACATGTATGTCTCGGCGACGCTGGCGCGCTCGAACTGCTACTACGGCGCCTGGGCGCTCTCGACCAACGCCGGCGAATTGCCGGAAGCCGCCGCCGCCGCGCGCATCAGCGCGACGCAGGCGTTCCAGCACTGCGCCAAGAACAACATCCAGGTCCATGGCGGCATGGGCTTCACCTGGGAGTTCGACTGCCACATGTATTATCGCCGCGCCAATGCGGTGGCGCTCGGCCTCGGCAGCCTGTCCTATTGGGAAGACGCGCTGATCGATCGCATGCGCAAGAAGAACGCGGCGTAAGCGGGGGATCGTCATGAATTTCGACGACACCCCGCAGGAGGCCGCATTCCGCGCCGAGGCGAAAGCCTGGATCGCAGCCAATGCCCCGAAGCAGTATGAGGACGAACTGCGCAAGGCCTCGCTCGGCCGCGTTGCGCTCAAGGGCGCCAACATTCTCGAGGTCGCGAAGGCCTGGCAGAGGAAGAAGGCCGACGCCGGCTGGGCCTGCCTGCACTGGCCGAAGGAGTATGGCGGCCGCGGCGCCTCGCCGATCGAGCGCGTGATCTGGCAGCAGGAGGAAGGCCCGTTCGGTCGCCTCAGCTCGATGTTCATCATCGGCCACGGCATGTGCGGCCCGACCATGATGGCGTTCGCCGGCGAGGAGCAGAAGCGCAAATACCTGCCGCCGCTCGCCTCCGGCGAGAAGATCTGGTGCCAACTGTTCTCGGAGCCGGCCGGCGGCTCCGACGTCGCAGGCCTGCGCACGCGTGCCGAGAAGCATGGCGACGAATGGGTGATCAACGGCCAGAAGATCTGGACCTCGGGCGCGCATTATTCCGACTACGGCATCCTGTTGACCCGCACCGATCCTGATGTCGCGAAGCACAAGGGCCTCACCATGTTCTTCCTGGACATGAAGAGCCCGGGCGTCGAAGTGCGGCCGATCAAGCAGGCGAGCGGCGCGTCCGACTTCAACGAGGTCTATTTCACCGACGTGCGCATTCCGGACTCGCAGCGGCTCGGCAATGTCAATGACGGCTGGAACGTGTCGCTGACCACGCTGATGAACGAGCGGATGTCGATCGGCGCCGGCGTCGCCACCGGCTTCCCCGAGCTGCTCGACTTCTGCAACAGCCTGATGCTGGAGGATGGTCCGGCGATCGAGAACCGCGCGGTGCGCTCCAAGCTTGCGAATTGGGCGGTGAAGGCGAGCGGGCTGAAATACACCAGCATGCGCGCGATCTCCGCGCTGTCACGCGGCGAACGTCCGGGGCCGGAGAATTCGATCGGCAAGCTGGTCGCCGGCTCGATGATCCAGGACGTCGCGACCTACGCGCTCGATCTGCAGGGCGCCGCCGGCGCACTGAGCGGGCCCGAGGATGCCGAGGTCGCCGGCAAGTTCCAGGCGATGCTGCTGCGTGCGCCGGGCACCCGCGTCGAGGGCGGCACCGACGAGATCATGCGCAACATCATCGCCGAGCGTGTGCTGGGCCTGCCCGGCGACATCAGGGTCGACAAGGACGTTCCCTTCAACAAGATCCCGACCAAGGGCCGCGCCTGAGCGCGCGCAAAATCAAAAGAGGTTCGCCATGAATTTCGATGACACGCCGCAGGAAGCCGAGTTCCGGTCCATCGCCCGCAAGTGGATCGCGGCCAACGCGCCGAAGGAGTTCGAAGAAGAGCTCTCGAAATCGTCGCTCGGCCGCATCAGGCTCGCCAGGCACGACATGGTCGAGGTCGGCAAGGCCTGGCAGAAGAAGAAGGCGGAAGGCGGCTGGGCCTGCCTGCATTGGCCGAAGGAATACGGCGGTCGCGGCGCCACCCCGATCGAGCGCGTGATCTGGCAGCAGGAAGAGGGCGTTTACGGCAAGCTGACGCAGCCGTTCCAGATCGGTGAGGGCATGTGCGGCCCGACCGTGATGGCGTGGGGCAGTGAAGACGCCAAGAGGCGCTTTCTGCCGAAACTTGCCTCCGGTGAAGAGATCTGGTGCCAGCTGTTCTCCGAGCCGTCGGCCGGCTCCGACGTCGCAGGGCTTCGCACCCGCGCCGAGAAGAAGGGCGATAACTGGGTCGTCAACGGCCAGAAGATCTGGACCTCGGGCGCGCATTACTCCGACTACGGCCTCCTGATCGCGCGCACCGATCCGAATGTGCCCAAGCACAAGGGCCTCACGATGTTCTTCCTCGACATGAAGAGCCCCGGCGTCGAGGTGCGGCCGATCAAGCAGGCCAACGGCATGCAGGAATTCAACGAGGTCTATTTCACCGACGTCGTGATCCCGGACAGCCAGCGGCTCGGCGCCGTCGGCGAGGGCTGGAGCGTGTCGCTGACCACGCTGATGAACGAGCGCATGTCGATCGGCGCGCGGCTTGCGACCGGCGTACCCGAGATGTTCGAGTTCTGCTCCGGTCTGATGCTGGAAGATGGCCTGGCGATCGACGATCCGGCGGTGCGCTCGAAGCTCGCGAGTTGGGCGGTGAAGGCGAGCGGGCTGAAATACACCAGCTACCGGGCGATCTCGGCGCTGTCGAAGGGCGAGCGGCCGGGTCCGGAAAACTCGATCGGCAAGCTGGTCTCCGGCCTGATGCTGCAGGACATCGCGACCTATGCGATGGACCTCGAGGGCACGGCGGGCAGCCTCACCGGCACCGACGAGGAACAGGCCAACGGCCAGTTCCAGCAGATGCTGCTGTCGTCGCCCTCGATGCGCATCGCCGGCGGCACCGACGAGATCCTGCGCAACATCATCGCCGAGCGCGTTCTGGGCCTGCCGGGCGACATCCGGGTCGACAAGGACGTGTCCTACAACAAGATCCCGACCAAGGGGCGCTGATGTCTCGTGTCCCGGACGCGATGCAGCACACAGTGCTGCTTCGCAGGACCGGGACTTGTTCCTCCATAGGCCCCGGCTCTGCGACGCATCACGTCGTGCCGCGTCGCGTCCGGGCACGAAAGTGAGTTCGAAGATGGACGCCACCGTAGAACAGCATGATCGCATCGGTGCGCTCGAGGAGCTGCTCAACGAGCGCTACTCGGTGCGCGCATTCCTGCCGCGCGAGGTGCCGCGCGACATCATCGAGCACATTCTTGCGACCGCGCAGCGCACCGCGTCCTGGTGCAACAGCCAGCCCTGGCAGGTGCTGATCGCCTCAGGCGAGGCCAAGGAGCGCTTCCGCAAGGCGATCTATGCCGAGGCCGCATCCGGCGCCAAGGACGACCACGACTTCACGCCGCCGCGCGAATATGTCGGGGTCTATCTGGAGCGCCGCCGCGAAAGCGGCTTCCAGCTCTACAACACGCTCGGTATCGCGCGCGGCGACAAGGCCGCCTATTCGAAGCAGGCGCTCGAGAACTACAATTTCTTCGGCGCGCCGCATGTCGCCGTGATCCACACCAACGAGCCGCTCGGCATTTATGGCGCGATCGACTGCGGCGGCTATGTCTCGAACTTCATGCTGGCGGCCCAGGCGCTCGGCCTCGGCACCATCCCGCAGGCCGCGCTCGCCCGCCATTCGGGGCTGATCCGCCGCCATTTCAACCTGCCCGACGACCGCCGGGTTGTCTGCGGCATCTCGTTCGGCTATGCGGATCACCCACACAAGGTGAACAGCTACCGCACGTCGCGCGCGACCGTGGAAGATACTGTCACATTTGTGGATGTATAATTTCCCCTGGGCGGGATCGTCGGTTCACTCTCCCGCCCAGGACAAGACAAGCCGCAAGAAAAGCCCACAAGAAACGACAAGAAAACCTCAAGAACAACTATGGCGAATAACGCCTCCCCGACGCCGGCTGAGATCAGCTGGCAGCTGCACCGTCTGCCTGCGCTCGAGCGCGATGCGTTCATCGCCGCGCATTATCTGGGACAGCCCGTCGCCTGGAAGACCCGCTTCTTCGACGCGATCGATTGGGGCGCCGGCTCGGTGCTGCAATTCAGCTTCCTGCAGCGCGGCTGGCACCGCCATTCGCGGCTCGACAATCCGATCTATGCCTATATCGACATCGAGCAACATCCGGAAACGCGAGGCCTGCGCCGCGGCCGGCGGATCGATCTCGAAGGCACGATCAAGGGCATCGACTTCGTGACCGGGATTACGCTGACGCTGCACAAGTTCGAGATCCTGCCGGTCAATCTTCTCGACCGCTTCGTCATCAGTTCCGACAGCCGCTACTGACCAGCGGCTGAACCCCTGCGTCCCGCCACCGCGCGGCGCGGCGGCGTCTCCAGATAGCGCGCGGCCATCGCGCCGGTCATCTCGGCCATCTTCTCGCGCAGCTCGTCGGGCGCGATCACCTCAACCTCGGCGCCGAGCCGCAGCAGCTCGCTCGCCGCATGCCACACCGTCTTGCCGACCGGTAGGGTGGCGACGTGCCAGCCGTCGGCGTTGGTGCCATCCGCAAGTTGCATCCGCGCCCTCACGTAAGGATGCGCCAGCGCATCGAACAGTTTCAGCCCGAGCGGCGACAGCCGCACCGTGGCCAGGTTCGGATGCAGCTCGGCCTCGAGCCGCTCGATCGAGGCGCGCCAATAGGCGGCGAGGTCGAATTCCGCCGGCCGGGCGAACGGCGTCTCCAGCGTCACGCAATCCAGCACGCGGGCGACGCGATAGGTCCGCACATTGCCGTCGACGAGGCCGGCGAGGTACCAGCTGCCGCCCTTCAGCACGAGGCCGAGCGGTGCCACGCGCCGCCGCTTCTCGGCCTTCCAGCTCTGGTAGCGGATCTCGATCATGGCCTCGCGCAGCACGGCGCCGGCGATCGCGCGCAGATGCTGCGGCTCCTCGGTCTCGCCGAACCAGCCCGGGGCGTCGAGATGGAAGCGCTGCTGCATCCCTCGCGCATTGGGCCGCAGGTTCTCCGGCAGCGCCGCCATCAGCTTGGTCTGCGCCGCCACCATCGCGGCATCGAGGCCGAGCGCGGCGGCGGGGCCAGGCAGGCCGGCCATGAACAGCGCCTCGGCCTCGCCCTGCGACAGCCCGTTCAGCCGCACGCGATAGCCGTCGAGCAGCCGGTAGCCGCCCTCGGCGCCGCGGTCGGCATAGACGGGGACGCCGGCAGCGGCGAGCGCATCGATGTCGCGATAGATCGTGCGCACCGAGACCTCGCAGGCCTCGGCCAGTTCCGGCGCGGTGACCTGGCCCCGCGCCTGCAGGGTGGTGAGGATGGAAAACAGCCGGCTCGCGCGCATGGCGCAATCATACCTGACACAAGATGTCAGGTATAGGTGGCCATAACGAGGCCATGCCCCCGACGGCGCAAGGAGCCCCGCCCATGACCACCGCCACCGACCGGATCACGCTGTATTATTCACCGCAAAGCCGCGCCACCGGCACCCGTGTGCTGCTGGAGGAACTCGGCGCGCCCTACGACCTGCATATCCTCAACATGAAGGCCGCCGAGCAGCGCAAGGCCGCCTATCTCGCCATCAATCCGCTCGGCAAGGTGCCGGCGATCCGCCATGGCGACGCGCTGGTGACCGAGCAGGTCGCGATCTTCATCTATCTCGCCGATCTGTTTCCGCAGGCCGGCCTGACGCCTGCGCTGACCGACGCGCGCCGCGGCCCCTATCTGCGCTGGATGGCTTATTACGGCGCCTCGTTCGAGCCGGCGGTGATCGACCATTTCATGAAGCGCGAGCCGGCGCCGATCACGCAGTCGCCCTATGCCGATTACGACACCATGCTGGGCACGCTCGAGGCGCAGCTCGCAAAGGGGCCCTATCTGTTCGGCGAAGAGATCACGGCGGCCGACATTCTCTGGGGCATCGCGCTGAACTGGACCATGATGTTCGGCATCGTGCCGAAACGGGACGTCTTCGTCCGCTACGCCGAACGCATCGCCGCGCGCCCAGCCTACCAGCGGATCACGGAGACTGACGACGAGATGGCGGCGCAGCATGCCGTCGCCGCCGGAGTGTGATACGGATCGTGCCGATGGCGAAAGTCCTGCACAGCACCAACTGCTTCAACACCCTGATCCGCGTCGCCGAGGATTGCCCGGCGCAGCACGGCGAGGAGCCGCAGCCGCGCGGTGGTCAGCCGACGGTGGCCGTGCTGCAATTCCGGATGATCGCAGGCGCGCCCTACAAATACACCTCCGACGACGTGGTGTTCGCGACGTCGGCGGCGGGCCGCGCGCTCGATGCGAAAACGGCGAAGAAGGAACGCAGCCTTGCCCGCGAGACGTTCTTCTCGCGCGGCCAGGCCTGCATGCGCGCCTCGCCGCTCGGCAAGCGCTTCGGCTGGGGCGTCCACGCCGACGCCGAGGGCCGCATCGCAATCTACGCCGTCGACAGCAAGCGCTACCAGGCGCTGGCGCGCGACCCTGAGATCGCACAGACGCGCGCGATGCGGAGCAAGCGGGTGTGAGGAGCGCATGCGGACGCTCGCAGTGGGTCTCATCCTCCCCTGGAGGGGGAGGATCGGTTCGCATGCAATGCGAACCGAGGTGGGGTGAAGGTCTCTCCACTCGGCCACTGCCCGTATTGAGAGATCACCCCACCCCGTCTCACATTCCGCTGCGCTCCATGTGAGCCGACCCTCCCCCTCCAGGGGAGGGTGAAGCGTTGACGCGCTCCTGTTAGTCCCGTCGTCCTGATGAGCGCGCAGCGCGTCTCGAAGGATGCACGGCCACCAGCCGGGCCGTCGACCCTTCGAGACGCGCGCAAGAGCGCGCTCCTCAAGGTGACGGTATTAGGAGCAGAAGGACTCGTCAGAACATTTACTCGCGTGTCAACGAGGCTGACCGCGATCATTTTGCCAGAGGGCGGATATAAAGCTCTCCAGTGGCCCTGATCCCTTACCTTCGGGGCCGGGATTCAAATCGTCCTCTATCGTAGCTTCGCCTAGCTCACAGTCGATCGTAACGATGAAACGATTGAACTCGAATTTGTGCACGCCAACTGAAGCTCCTGAACGAAATTCCGAGATTCGACGCAGCAGTAACTGACGAACATAGTCATTCGCCTCTTCGCTAAGGAAGCTTTGCAATAGCTGTTCGTTCATGGACGGTGAGCTAAAACCTCGGCGCGCGCTTCTCCGCGAACGCCTTGATGCCTTCCTTGATCTCGTCACCGCGCATGCTGTCGCGGTGGCGGGCGTCGGCGGCGGCGGCGTCGAGTTCGCCGCGGGCGAATTCGTTGATCGCGCGCTTCATGCCGGCCATCGCCTTCGGCGCATTGCCGCCGAGAATCGTGGCGAGCTTGTCGACCTCTTCGTCCAACAGCTCCAGCGGCACCATCGCGGTGAGGTAGCCGATCCGCAGCATCTCCGGCGCCGAGATCTTCTGCGCGGTCAGGAACAGTATCTTGGCGTTGTCGACGCCGAGCCGCGTGACGTAGCGCTGGATGCCGCTCCTGTAATAATGCAGCCCGAGCCGCGCCGCCGGCATGAACATCTCGGCAGTATCGACGCCGATCCGGAAATCGCAGGCGAGCGCGAGGTCGGTCGAGCCGCCATAGACGCCGCCATTGAGCCGGCAGATCGTCGGCACGCCGAGATCCTCGAGGCGGTTGACCACGACCTCGAACGCCGAGCCCGCGCTCTGCTGCTCGTTGGCGCTCACCGCGCGCTCGGCCACCGAGTTGAGGTCGTAGCCGGCGGAGAACGCGCGGCCGGTCCCGGTCAGCACCAGCACACGGATCGCCGGGTCGGCCTCGATCCGGTCGAACAGTTGCACCAGCTCGCCGAGGTCCTCGGCCTGCAGGCGGTTGAGATGCTTCGGCCGGTTGAGGCGGATCGTGGCGCGCGCTCCGGTAATTTCGAGCACGGGTCCGCTGGCGGTGTCGGCCGCGTCAGCCATCTTGGTCTCCATTATTGGTTCTCACGTTCCCGCCGCTTCGCCTCGGCGTCGATGGTCTCGGCGAGGTCGGGATGCCTTGCCATCAACAGGCGGAAATCGACCAGGTCAAGCACCAACAGCCGGGTCACCTTGCTGGTCGCGACGCTGGCGCCGCGCTTGGCGTTGCCGAGCAGCGCCATCTCGCCGAAGAACGCGCCTTCGCCGAGCTTCACCTTGCGTCCGGGCAGGTCGACCTCGACCTCGCCGGCGGCGACGAAATACATGCAGTCGCCATTGGTGTCCTTGCGGATGATCATGGTGCGCGGCGGCAGGTCGATGGTGCGCAGCACCTGGGTGACATCGGCGATCGCGGCCGGGCCGAGATGCGCGAAGAACGGCACCTTGCTGACGGTCTCCCAGGTTCTCAGGAAATTGTCGCGGCGGGTTTCGTTGGCAAAGCCGGTCGCCAGAATACCGGTCCACAGCCCGAACACGCCGAGGCCGGAGATCATCACCATGGCGGCAACCATGCGGCCGAGCGGGGTGATCGGCACCACGTCGCCATAGCCGGTCGTGGTCAGCGTCACCACCGCCCACCACAGCGCCGCCGGCACGCTGCCGAAGGTCTGCGGCTGGACGTCCCGCTCCAGGAAATATTCGGCCACCGAGGCCAGGAACACCACCATCAGGAAGATCACGAGCACGCTGAGCAGCGGGCCGGATTCCACCACGAGCACGCGGCGGAGCTGACGCAGGCCGGGAATGCCCGGCACCACCTTGAGCACCCAGAGCACGCCGAGCAGCCATGCGGTTTTCGGCTCGATGCCGGCGAGCAGGGCCAGCGGCACCGCCAGCGCGCCGATCGCATCGACGATGCCGGCGCTGGACAGCTGATAGAACCAGAACTTGTCCTGCTGCCGCATGTGGCGCAGCCGCACCAGCCATTCGAACACGAAATAGGCAAGGCAGGCCCACAGCAGCGCATCGACCCAGTGCGGCACCGCCTCGTAGGCCGGCGCGACCGTCAGCAGCGTCATCATGGCGACACCGGCCGTGACCGCGACATAGGCTGCCGTGGTCATGTTGCGGCCGGCGGTGGCGGAAACGAAGCGCGTCAAGGCCGGAAGGACGAGCGGCTTGGACATCGGGACGGAGCTTGCCTGTCGGTCAACTGCTGGAATCGAGGCCCCGCGAGCGGCGGAGCCTGTGTCACAACGTGCCTCTCCCGGCTGAGGTCGTCAACGCGCAGCCGGTGGCGGCGCAAACTCGGCGCCAAGCCCGTTCATTGGACGAATGGCCTAAATGGCCTAACCATGTTCGCCTGATTTTGCGCCCGCGAATGTGAGAAATCAGACAAATCGTCGCTTTTTCGCCGTATATCAGGGATGCCAGACACCGACGCGACTCCCATGCGACCTGTCCCATGCGACCTGGCCAGGAATGAAGCGACTAATAAGGCGATCTTATTCACTTCTTGAGAATTGGTTGGTTTCCGATGGATACCTCACATCTCGCGCAGCACGCCGGCGCCGCCGGCAGTTTCTTTGCTTCGATCTTCGTGGTCGCCACGCTGTCGATGCGCACCATGATCCCGTTGCGCGTGTTCGCCATCCTGACCAACATCATCCTGATCGCGACCGCGGTCCCGACCCACAACTACGCGACGCTGATCCTGCACGCCGTGCTGCTGCCGGTGAATACCTATCGTCTGCACCAGATGCTGCAGCTGGTCCGCAACGTGAAGAAATCGGTCAACAGCGATCTGTCGATGGATTGGCTCAGGCCATTCACGACGGAGCGCAAATACACGGCGGGCGAGGTCCTGTTCTACAAGGACGAGAAGGCCGACAGCATGTTCTACATCGTCAGCGGCCGCTTCCGCCTGGTCGAATCGGGCATCGAGCTGCCGGTCGGCGCGCTGGTCGGCGAATTCGGCATGCTGTCGCCGTCGAATACGCGAACCCAGACGCTGGAATGCGTCGAAACCGGCATGATACTGTCGGTGACCTATGACCAGGTCGAGCAGCTCTACGTCCAGAACCCGGCGTTCGGCTTCTACTTCCTGCGTCTGGCCAGTGCCCGCCTGTTCGAGAACATCGCGACGCTCGAGCAACGGCTCGCGCAGCACGCCACCCCACCGGTCGCGGAGCCCAAACCTGCATGAGCCCCGCAACGAGTTCTGGAGGCGCCGCAGTGCCGGATGACGACAGTCTGCTGGCTTCGCTCCGCTACCTGTTTGCCGATATCATCGGCGATGAGGACGAGGGGCCGCCGGTGCTGCCTGAGGCCTGCCCGGACCATCTCGGGCCGGCTGTCAGCGAGGCCATTCACCTGCTGATCGCCTATCAGAGCACGAGCTACGCCCAGCTCTATATCGACCGGCTCAATCGCTTCGTCGGCCGCCGCGGCGTCGATGACGCCCTGCTCGCCGAGATCGCGCGGCTGATGGCCGAGCGCATGGCCTATGAGGATGCAATCCGCATCGCGCAGCTCAAGCTCGGCGAGGTCAATGCGGCGGGCCGCCTTGCGGCGCGCTCGGCCGACGACGTCAAGAAGCTGCGGCTCGACGAGTTGATCGACGCTCTGCCGGCGATGGTCGCCGATCCGATCCTTGCGGTGCTCGATCAGTTCGGCTGGCGCCGCCGCCGGGTCTCGATCCGCTTCAGCGCCAACAATCGTTTCAGCATTCGCAGGCTGCGGATCGAGGCGGGCCTGAAGCGCTGGCGGCTGTTCTCGGGGCGTTACGCCAAGGAACGGGTCTGGGTCGAACGCTGGCTGCACATGATCGACCGCAGCCTGACCAAGCAGCCGGGCGCTGCGCCTGCGGTCGTGGAGACCGCGACCATGATCCAGGGCTACGGCGATCCCTATCGCCAGGGCATCGCGGACTGGCACGTGATCATCGACGGTCTGGTCAAGCCGACCTTCGACGGCGTGCTTGCGCTTCCCGACCTCGCCGATGCCATTGCCGAAGCCCGCGCCGCCATCATGCCCGACCCGCGACAAGCCGCGCTGAAGCGCAAGGTCGCCGAGATTCGCGCCCGGGTGCCGGCGGCGTCTACATCGTAAGCGCCGCCGTCATTGCGAGGAGCGAAGCGACGAAGCAATCCATGTCTCAACTCGCGGCGCGATGGATTGCTTCGCTTCGCTCGCAATGACGCGGAGAGGGAATGTGTACCGTCATCCTGAGGTGCGAGCGGAGCGAGCCTCGAAGGATGAATCGGCCCGGCTGGTGGCCTATTCATCCTTCGAGACGCGCTTCGCGGCTCCTCCAGCGACAAAGGCGAAGCCTTTGCGCGGGGATGACGGCGAGGGATCCCGGTATTCTCCGTTCTCGCCATCTACCGCTTGATGTGCGGCGGCTCGTCGTAGCCGTGGCGGCTGGAATAGAACAGCAGGCCCATCAGGCCGGCGCAAAGCGCGGCCAAAAGCGTAATTCCGATCGCGAACACGACCAAGCTGTAGGCCGGCGCCGGAGCATCCACAGTCAGCCCCTCATAGGCGTAGGCGCCGACGGCGACCAAAAAGGCCAGCAGGCCGATGCTGATTGCAATGCGCATGGCTATCCGCCTCTGCCGAGGGCCGAGAGCAGCGGAGCAAGTTGTGCCGGCGATTACGCCGCGGCGATGGCCTTGGCCAGCGCCTGCTGCCCGGCTTCGGTCAGCTCGGGGAGCGTCGTCCTGCCGCTCTTGGCGCACTTGATGATGTATCTGGCAACGTATTTGCGGGTCGCATGTTCCTCGCCATGGAGCGCGTCGGCGCAGACGCAGTCGAGCGCAAAGTTCATGGCAGCGAGCGTACGTGAATCAAACCGTTCCTCGATCATCGCAGCTCTCCCTTGAAACCCGTAGCTATTTGCGAGGCATCAGCGACTCGCTGACTTCCATCACGGCTTCGGTCTGCCTCGCCTTCTTCATCAGCGTTTCGCGTTCCCGTCCCGGCGGCAGTTTGCGTGCTGCAATGCGTGCGTCTTCGGCAAACTTTTGCAGGCGGTCCTCGAACGATCCGGGAGGCCGCGACCGGTTACGTTTCTTCTTGATCATGCCGCCTCCGCGCTGGAACCAGCAATACTAGGCATGTTCCCCGAATGCCGTCGTTAACCCATGACATCAGGTCAATCGAAATCGTTGTCGGGACGGCAAGGAACGATCTTCGGTGCCAGGCGTAACACCCCTGCGCCCGCTGCCTTGCTCCCCGAAAGGCAGTGGACCACTCCGGTGCCGGGCCTCGGCGAATTGCCTCGCCGAGGCCCGCATCTCATCCGAAATCGATTGGGCTGAATGGCGTTTTCGCTGTGCTGCAACTGCGGCACTGCGGCAGGAACGATGATGCGGCGCCGCTGTTGGCCCGGGAGATCAACGGAGAACTGACATGGCGATGGACGACAAGGAGCTTGGAAACCTGATCGGCAGCGACAAGGTCGAGGGTACCGCAGTCTATGGATCCGACGAGCGCAAGATCGGCTCGATCGAGCGGGTGATGATCGACAAGAAGAGCGGACGGGTGTCCTATGCCGTGCTTGGTTTCGGCGGTATCCTCGGACTTGGCAACGACCATTATCCGCTGCCCTGGCAATCGCTCAAATACGACACAAGGCTGGGCGGCTACGTCACCGGCGTGACCGAAAGCCAGCTGCGCGGCGCGCCAAAATACGGCAACGAGCGGGAGTGGAATTGGGCCGATATCGGCACCACGCGCGCAGTGAATGACTACTACGGCGTGCCGCTGGTCTAGCCAAATCGACCGGAAGGAGGTCGCTTCCACGACACCGGTTCGCATGACGATAGTACGGCGCGGGAGAACTTTGCCATCGTGCTCCTCCGGCGTCTGTACACTAGTGAACAGACGTCAATAGCTGTGCAATGTAACATACGTTATTGAAAACGGCCCGACAGTTACCCGATTAAGCATGCGGGGAGATCAATGTCGTTGGCGTCGCTAGTCCGGAAATTGGAGCAGTTCGTACGGCTTTCGCCGGTCGATCACGTCATTCTCAATCGCGCGTCGACCGAGCGCGTCCGGCATTTTTCGCCCCGCGTCGACATCGTCCGTGAAGGCGAGAAGCCGAAGGACGTCCATTTGATCCTGTCCGGCTGGGCTTGCCGCTACAAACAGCTCGAGGACGGCCGCCGCCAAGTGGTGTCGTTCTTCCTGCCCGGCGATATCTGCGACGTGAACGTCTTCATCCTGCGCGAGATGGATCATTCGATCGGCACCATCACCGCGGTGTCGATCGCCGACCTCTCCCGCGAATTCTTCGACAAGGTTGCCGCCGGACATCCGCGCATCGTCACTGCGTTCTGGTGGGAGACCCTGGTCAATGCGGCGATCCAGCGCGAATGGACCATGAACCTCGGCCAGCGCACGGCGCTTGAGCGGATGGCCCATCTGCTCTGCGAGATCTGGCTTCGGCTGCGTCTCGCCGGGCTGACCCAGGGCGACAGCTGCGACTTCCCGCTGACCCAGGGCGACCTCGCCGACGCCACCGGGCTCTCCAAGGTCCACGTCAACCGGACCTTGCAGGAGCTGCGCGCCGACGGCCTGATCGTGCTCAAGGGCAAGACCCTCGCCGTCCCCAATCTCGACCGGCTGATGCGCGCAGGCCTGTTCAATCCGAACTACCTGCACATGGATCATGAGGGGCGGCAGCTCGATGCCGTGGCCCCGCCGGACGCGGCAGCCGGGTGAATGCGTCGCGCGGCGAGGCGCGTCGCGAGAATGCCCGATGTTGACGCGTTGGCCGCGCCACGCGTTCGATGTCGTCCCTGCGAAAGCAGGGACCGATAACCACCAATGCTGACCACTGCGCAACGCTTTAACGACGAGTCCCGTTCGCAATTTCCGCCGCCGCGTATGGGTCCCTGCTTTCGCAGGGACGACAGGTGTGTACGCGGCGTAACAACGGCCCCTTTCACCCGTTCGCGGTCTTCACCACCACGAGGTTTTCATCCGGTGCCGCCGGATGGCGCTTGAGATGATCGCGGCGCAGCGCGATCTCGTCGCGGACCAGCTCGTAGCCGAGCTTGAACGTGTCGAGCCCGTCGCTGGACAAGGTGCCGTCGCGCAGCCCGATCACCGCGCCGCGCAGGATCGCCTCGAGCTCGTCCTGCAATTCGTCGAGATCTTCGGCGCAGGTGGTGTGCTCGACGCGCTCGCCGATGTCGAGGATCCGGCCCGCCAGCTCGCTGGCCTTCTCGGGCGCGACGCGGGTGATCTTGGTATAGATCGCGGCGAAGATCGAGCCGATGATGCTGAGCGCGGCGGCGCCGAGATACATCAGGTCGCTGTAGCGATCCATGAACGACTTGGTGTCGTCGTTGATGTATTCGGCGGCGCCCTGATGGGCGACGATGAAGGCATCCTTGTCGGTCGCGGCCGGCTCGATCTTGGAGGCGAAGCCGTCGTCGAGCGCGAGCTCGGACTTGTTCTCATAAATGATCCGCGCCAGCTCGGCGGCGGTCGTCGTGGAAATCGAGGACTGCGCGACCAGCAGCCATTCCAGCCCGATGGTGTCGACCTCGTCATCCGGAATCGCCGGCGAGGACGACAGCATGCCGGTCGAGACCGTTTCCTCCGAGATCGCCGGATATTTGCGCGCCAGCGCCTTGGCGGAATCGATCGCGTTCAACGTGAAGCCGGTGCGCTTGGCATATTGCTCGTAGGTCTTGTCCTTCATGATCTTCGAGGCATGCTCGATCGCGACCACCGCGGCAAAGCCGGAGGCGAACAGCTTGTCGAACGGTGTGTTCGCCGGCGCCTGCTGCACCCGCTGCGCCGCGTCCGGGCTGTCGGAAATTTCCAGCGCGCTGCGGACGAAATTGACGCTGTTGTCGCCGTCGCCGACCACGGCGATCTTCTTCTTCTTGAGCTCGGTCAGCGACTTGATCTTCTTGCCGCCGGGGCTCAGGACCAGCACCACGTCATGCTCCAGGATCGCGATGGCGCGGGCGCGGGGCGGCACCTTGGCGTCGGTGCGCAGGATGGCAAGCGCGGCGTCGCGGCGATCGAACTGCGCCAGCGCCTTGGCGTTGTCGGGGTTCGGCGCGATCTTCAGCCGCAGCCGCGACGAATTGGTCTTCAGGACGGTCGCGAGCTTGGCCGCGAACTTCGCCTCCGGGCCATTGCTGTCGCCGACCGCGAACACCAGCGTCTCCGAATTGCGCAGCCAGAGCCGGCCGCCGACCACGGTGATGGCGCTCAACAGCAGCGTCAGCAGGGTGAAGACGATGATCTGCGCGCGGTTGCTCTTGGCGACCGGCGGGCGTGGCCGCGGCGGCATTGGCGAAGGCGAGGGGGCTTCGGCACTCATGCTGATCACCTGGCTCATCACCCGTCCGGGGCCGCCCGTCGCCGCAACCCAACCGGCGCGGCGCTGCCCGGTGAATCCGTAAATGGCTATAAAAGAAAGAAAATTTCCTGTGCTGCCGACGATATACCTCCCCGGAGGGAATGCAAACCGGCCGCCGGCCGTAACCTTAATCTCAGTCGACCTGCGCCGCGATGCCACATGACCATCGCCACTATCGACGGTCGAACCCAGATGTGATTTTCGAGGAGCCGCAGGTGCATTCCGCCGCCGGAGATGTCATAAATGAGACACGCTTGGTTTTGCGGAATTGTGCTGACGGCCTGACCCGGATTTCTTGCAATCAGATTCATCGAAGTAAAAGGGCGTCAGCTTGTTGTTTCCTGCCATGTCATCGTCGGTGTCGGTTGGTGCCCTGGTGGGATGGATGCTGCTTCTCACCGCAAAGCACATCATTGCTGATTTCATGCTGCAGAACGCCTGGATGGCGATCGGCAAGGACCAGAAGACCGGCTGGGCCTTGCCGCTGCTCGCGCATTGCCTCGTCCATCTCGCGGTCGCGCTGGCGCTGATCCTGGTGGTGGCGCCGCGGTTCTGGTACGTCGCCTTCATCGACTTCGTGATCCACATCATCGTCGATCGCTGCAAGGGAATCTGCGCCTCGCATTTCGGCGTGACGCTGGAATCCGGCCATCCCTGGTTCTGGACCCTGATCGGCGTCGACCAGGCACTGCACCATCTCACCGGCTTCGCGCTGTCGATCTACATGGCCGCGAACTGAGCGGCCGGCGCACGCCTCTTCCCACATCCTGACCCGCCATCCTCCCGCCGCCGCGGGCGGATGTGATTCGCGTGCAACGGGCAAGCGTCTCCGGAGACGACCGGGGGCCGTGGTTAACCTTTCGTTAGAGGATTGCGCTGCATCTTCCCGATCGAGGGGGATTTGCAAATGTTTTCAAGCCGCGACGCCTTCGAGAACGATGCCTGCCCGGTTGCGGACGACCTGCTCGGCCAGATGTATCGCGCCAATCCGAACGGGCTTTCGTTGCTGGTCGCCAATGTCGCGCCCGATATCAGGGCGAGGCTGGCGCTGTTCTGCTATCGCCGCAGCCATCTGCACGCGCTCGCGGTGGCGATTGCGTCGAGCTGCAGCGAGTGGGAGCTGGTCAATTCCGGCGGCCGTGTCGGGTCGACGCTGTACGCGCTGTCGCGTGAGCCGGCTCGCGCGACGACCGTGTCGCATGGCAGCCGCAAGCCGATTACGCTGTCGACCAAGCCGCTGTCGACCTTCGCGCCGATCGTTGATGACGAGCTCGACGACGAGGACGTCGGCGAGACCGTGAACGCTTAAGGCGCGTTCAGATCGGCTGCGTGCTCGGAATGAGCGGCAGCCCGTGCCGGCGCCGCGCCATCGCGCATTCGGCGTCGCCCGGCAGACAAATGCGGCACACCTCCGGCCGCACCGCATAGACCTCGCAGCGCGTTGCTTCTCCGACCTTTCCTGACAGCGCCGAGCAGCGGTCGCCCTCGCAGCGCATCCCCGACTGCCGCGCATTGACGAATTGCGACGGGATCAGATCGAGCTCTGCGTCATCCTCCGTCGTGAAGCGCGGCCAGTTCTCCGAATAGCTGCAGCAGGCGCCGCAGGACTGGCACGGGCTGGCGTCGGCGGTGTCGCTTGCGTCGTCGGCCATCAGGTGTCCCTCGGCGCTTCCCAGACCAGGCTGCGCCGCCAGCGCGCCCTGAGCAGATCGCGCCGCTCCGGATATTTCTCGTCGTGATAGACCGCGGTCACCACGCGGTCGGTGCGGAAGCTGCGGAAGTCCTTGCGCAGCTCGCACCAGGCGGCGAGCAGCCGCACCGCCTCGTGATAGCCGACCGCGATCGGCCAGATCGTGCGCTCAGAGTCACGGCCATGTTCGTCGCGATAGTTGAGCGTGATCTTCTTGCCCTCGTGGATCTGGCTGCGGGTCCTGACCATGTCGATGCGGTCCGGCTCCCGGTTCCAGGCCGAGCGGGCGCGGCTCGCCGGCTCCAGCACGAACGGCCGCAGCCGGTCCGGTACGGTCTCGGCGATCTTGGCCATCAGGTCCTCGGCCGCGCGCGCCAATGCCGGATCGGCGTGACCGACCACCCATTGCGCGCCGAGCACGCAGGCCTCGATCTCGTCGGGTGTCAGCATCAAAGGCGGCAGGTCAAAACCCTTCTCGAGGATGTAGCCCATGCCGGCCTCGCCGCGGATCGGCACCCGCTGCTCGATCAGGCTCGCGATGTCGCGATAGATCGTCCGCTTCGAGGTCTCGAGCTCGGCTGCGATCGCATCCGCGGTCAAAGGCTTACGGGTGCGGCGGAGCACCTGGATGATCTGAAACAGCCGGTCGGCGCGTCTCATGGCAATTCTCTTCAGTGGCCCTTTTGCAGCTGTCTTGACGAGTGTCTTGACGGATCTCGCGGCGTCTCGACGCGCTGCCTTTTCGCGCCCCCTGTCACTGCTGCTGACAGCATGTTGGCAGCAGGTGGGGGCTATATCAGGACAACACCTCAAGTGAAGGGAATTTGTCCATGACGAATCTTGATGAACTCGGTTTCAGGCAAGCGCAGAGCTTCGCGCTGGAACAAATGATCACGGTCTACTCCACCTCCGGCGACCTGCGCTGGGCCCTGGTCGCGCTGGTCGCACAGTCGATCGGCGCAGCCTGGTCCTACGGGCGGGCGCGGTTGGTCAAGCGGGTTCGCGAGGCGGTTCGCCGCCTCGCACCCGCAGGCCCGCTCGGCAGTGAATGCCACTACTGCTGACACCATGCTGGCAGCAGGGGGCCGCTAGCTTCAATTCACGACCACAGGCGATCGGGAGCTTCATATGATTACGCTTTTTGGCTTTGGCACGGGCTTCGGTCTGCCGGAAATCAGCCCCTTCGTGACCAAGACCGAGGTCCAGCTCAAGATGGCCGGGCTTGCCTACACCAAGGAAAAGGCGATGCCGCCGGCCTCTCCCAAGGGTCAGCTGCCGTTTATCGCCGATGACGGCGAGACGATCGCCGATTCGACCTTCATCCGCGCCCATATCGAGGGCAAATACGGCTTCGATTTCGACGCGCCGCTGAGTCTGCAGGCGCGCGCCCAGGCCTGGGCCTTCGAGCGCATGATCGAGCATCACGTCTACTGGGCGCTGGTCGGCGCGCGCTGGGTCGACGACACCAATTTCGCCAAGGGGCCTGCGCATTTCTTCGACGGCGCGCCGGATCACATGCGCGACAAGATGCGTGAGGACGCCCAGTTCCGCGTCGCCGAGAACTATCTGTTGAGCGGGCTTGGCCGTCATGGACCCGACGAGGACGTCGATCTCGCGCTCCGCTCGCTGTTCGCGCTGTCGGTGCAGCTCGGCGACAAGCCCTATTTGATGGGCAACGCACCGTGCGGCACCGACGCCACCGCGTTTGGCGCGCTGGCGGGAATCCTGACGCCGTTCTTCGATTCACCGCTGCGCGAGCGCACCGAGAAGTTCGCCAACCTGACCGCCTATGTCGGGCGGATGATGCAGCAGTATTATCCGGAATTCGCCTGGGCCCCGCTGCAGCAGCAGGCCGCTTAAGCCGGCGCGACAGGCTCGCCCTTCAATGCGGCAAGCTCCGCCTCGAGCTCGGCGATGCGCTGGTCGCGCGAGGCCAGCGCTGCCGCCACATCGGCCGCGTCGAACTTCTGCGGAATGTGCTGCGGGCAGTTGGTGTCCCACGCCGCGACCCTGAACAGGATCACCTGCTCGGGCCGCGCGCGATAGCCTTGCGGCATCAGCGCGCGGGTCAGCGCCGGATCGTCTTCCACCACCCGCGCCTCGCCCCACAGCTTGACGCGGCGGCGGTGCGCATAATCCATCACGAAGATATAGGCCTTGGCGTTCTCCGACAGATTGCCCTGGGTGATGAACTGCCGGTTGCCGCTGTAATCGGCGAACGCGATCGTGTGCTTGTCGAGCACCTTGATAAAGCCCTTCGGTCCGCCGCGATGCTGGATGTAGGGCTGGCCGTCGGCTGAGGCGGTCGCGAAATAGAAGCTGTTCACCTCGCCGAGAAAACCCGCGAGGTTCTCGTCGATCTCGGTGCGCCAGCCGCCATGCGACTCGACCTCGGCGTAGGCCTCGCGCGAGCCCTTCCGGGCCTGGATCGCCTTCACCGCCGGCGTGAAGGCAACGTCGCTGGGATAGGGGTGAACGTCGGACATCTGGGCCTCCCGTGACGGCCGTCCTCACCGCGTAAAATGGACGTTCCCGGATCGTAAGCAATCTGGTGGATTGACACTTCACTATTGCTCATTATGCAATAGTGCCATGGACCGGATCGACGCCATGCAGGCCTTTGTCGCGGTGGCGGACCTCGAGGGGTTCGCCCCCGCCGCCCGCAAGCTCGGCCTGTCGCCCTCCGCCATCACCCGGCTGATCGCGGCACTGGAGGAGCGGCTGGGCGCGCGGCTGCTGCAGCGGACCACGCGACAGGTGACGCTGACCGACGCCGGCTCGCGCTATCTGGAGCGAGCGCGCCGGATCCTTGCCGACGTCGAGGAGGCCGAGGACGCGGTGGAGAGCGAGCGCACCCGCCCCGAAGGGCGTCTGGTGATCTCGGCGCCGTTCGGCTTCGGGCGGCTGCATGTCAGTCCGGTCGTGACAGCCTATCTGAAGCGCTATCCCGATGTCGGCGTCGATTTGCGGCTGTCGGACCGCCGGATCAACCTCGTCGAGGATGGCGTCGACCTCGCGGTCAGGCTCGGGCACCTGCCGGATTCGACCCTGGTGGCGCGGCATGTCGGCGAGATGCGCCGGATCGTGGTGGCCTCCGCCGGTTACCTGAAGCTCCGCGGCGAGCCGAAGCGGCCGGCAGACCTCCTTGCGCACGACACGATCCAGTTCGGCGCGATGACGGCGACGCCGGATTGGCGCTTCATGGAGAATGGGCAGGAGATCCGCATCACGCCGACGCCGCGCTTCACCAGCAACAGCTCGGATGCCGCCATCCAATACGCCGAACAGGACGGCGGACTGACGCGGGTGATGGCCTACCAGGCCGCCGAATCGCTCAAGGCCCGCCGCGTCAGAATCGTGCTCGCCGAGTTCGAGCAGCCTGCGGTGCCGATCCATGTCGTCTACCCGACATCCCGGCTGCTGTCGGCCAAGGTGCGGACCTTCATCGATCTCGTCACCGAGATCACCGATTGGCACTTCGGCTAGTGAAACCGCTTAGCTTGCCGGCGGCTTCTTCGGCACCACGCGGAACGTGCCGCTGGCGCGCGCGATGGTTACGCCATCGGCCTTGATCAGGCTTTGCGCGAAGCAGATCGTGCTGCCGGTCTTGATCACATCGCTCTCGATCGCGAGCCACTGCCCGACATTGGCTGAGCCGACGAAATCGACCGTCAGCGAGATCGTCACATACGAGGTGGTCCAGCCGGTCGCCTGACCGCAGCTATAGCCCATCGCGTTGTCGGAGAGTGCTGCGATCAGCCCGCCATGGATCAGGCCGCGGCCGTTGGTGTGCGGCCGGGCGAGCCGCAGCCCGATGATGACGGACCGCTCGGTCTTCTTCTGGTAAAGCGGCTCCCAGGGCTCGGTGAGCGGGCTCTTGCGGAATAGCGGCTCGAAGTCCTCAGGGACGTCCTGGGGGATGTCGGGGGCAACTTGCGTTTCGCTGGTCATCTGAAGCTCGCCTATGACGTTTTCGTTGACGCCATTGAACGCGATGTCGATGACGGTTTCACCGCCTACAAAGTTTTAAACGGGATTTGCGCAGGTGTTTGAAAGCCCCAGCCGCGCCGACTGCTCACGCCGGCAATTCGTAGCCGACTTCGCTTTCGATCTCGATCGTCTTCTGCACCGCCGGCCGCGCCATCATCCTCTCGTAATGCGCGGTGAGGTGAGGGAACGTCTCCGGCGGCAGCTTGAGCGCATTGGCGAGCCGCCAATAGAGGCGGAACAGATGGATGTCGGCGATCGAGTAGCTGCCGATCGCCCAGCCGTTGCCCAGGCGCCGGTCGGCGATGCCCCAGACCACCTTGGCGTAATCGAGTCCACGCGCCCGCGCCCGGTGCAGCGTGGACGCGATGAAGGACATCCATGACAGCACCCGTGCCTCGGCCTCGAGATCGTCGCGCGGCAGCAGTTTGGCTTCGGGAAACCGCCTGGCGAGATAGAACAGGATCGCCGCGACCTCGGTCAGCGGGCGGCCGTCGATCAAAAGCGTCGGGACCTTGCCCTCCGGATTGAGCGCGAGATAGTCGGGCGCCTGCATGTCGTTGCGCTTGAACGACATCGGGCGGGCCTCGAAGCCCGTGCCGATCTCGTGCAAGGCGATATGGACGGCCATCGAGCTCGCGCCCGGTGCGAAGTAGAGGGTGAGCATGACGGCAGCTCCTGGCCCATGACATTCGCGATGCTAGGGTTTTCAGGAGATGCTGCCTAGCGGCGAGCGAAATCCTACCCCGTCACCCTGAGGAGCCGCGAAGCGGCGTCTCGAAGGGTCAACGACCACCAGCCGGGCCGTGCATCCTTCGAGGCTCGCTCCGCTCGCACCTCAGGATGACGGGTTCTGCATTGGCGTCTGCCCTAAAATGGCAGCCCCACATAGTTCTCCGACAGCGAGGTCGACGCCGCCTTGGAGCTGACGAGGTAGTCCAGCTCGGCGATCTGGATGCGCGCGGCGAATTCGCCCTCGTCTGGGAATTTGTGCAGCATCGAGGTCATCCACCAGGAGAAGCGCACCGCCTTCCAGACCCGCGCCAGCGCCTTGGCCGAGTAGCCGTCAAGGCCGGCCGAGGATTTCTCGTCGTAGTATTCGCGCAGCGCCTGCGACAGATAATGCACGTCGCTGGCCGCAAGGTTGAGGCCCTTGGCGCCGGTCGGCGGCACGATGTGCGAGGCGTCGCCGGCGAGGAACATCCGGCCGAACCGCATCGGTTCGGCGACGAAGCTGCGCAGCGGCGCGATGCTCTTCTCGATTGAGGGGCCGGTGACGATTTCGTCGGCCGCCTTCTGGTCGAGGCGCCGCTTCAATTCATCCCAGAACCGCTCGTCCGACCACTGGTCGACATGATCGTCGAGCGGGCACTGCACGTAATAGCGGCTGCGGTGGGTCGAGCGCATCGTGCACAGCGCAAAGCCGCGCTCGTGGTTGTTGTAGATCAATTCCGGCGAGACCGGCGGCGTCTCCGAGAGGATGCCGAGCCAGCCGAACGGATACACCCGCTCGTAGCTGGTGATTGCCGACGCCGGCACGCTGGCGCGGCTGATGCCGTGGAAGCCGTCGCAGCCGGCGATGAAATCGCAGGCGATTTCGTGGGTGACGCCGTCCTTGACGTAGCTGACGCGCGGATGATCGGTGTCGAAATCATGCGGCTTGACGTCGGCGGCGGAGTAGATCGAGGTCAGGCCGGCGGCCTTGCGGGCGTTCATCAGATCGAGCGTGACTTCGGTCTGGCCGTAAATGGTCACGGTCTTGCCGGTCGCCGCATGCATGTCGATGCGGTGCCGCGCGCCGCCGAAGGCCAGTTCGACGCCGTGATGGACCAGGCCTTCCTGGTGCAGGCGGGCGGCCGCGCCGACGCTGTCGAGCAGCGACACCGTCCCCTCTTCAAGGAGACCGGCGCGAATCCGCCCCAGCACGTAATCCGGGGTTTGCCGCTCGAGAATGACGTTGTCTACGCCGAAAGTATGAAGTAGTTGCCCAAGCAACAGTCCGGCCGGACCTGCGCCTATGATTGCTACTTTTGTCCGCAATACCTGCTCCTCCCGATCGGATAGGCTTGAGCCGGGCGCCCGCGCCGGGCGGTCACCGTCAACTTGCCATGGCAACTATATCATATAACAGGTTTGGCAAGGCCGATTTGCCGTGGAACGCGTTCGCCGCAGCGCAAGATAACTGGAGGGACCGGGTGCGACGAGGCGTCCGCCCCGCATATTCCATCTTGATCAATCGCGCGAATTAGATAACATGTTAACTAATGAGACCGGGCACCAAGCCCGCCGTCATGGAGAGGAGGAGACGTGATGAGGAAGAGTTTGTTGGCGCTGCTGATGGCAGCCGCCATCGTGCCGGCCGCAGCACCTGCTTTGGCGCAGGACAAGACCGTCAATCTCAAAGTGTCGCTCTGGGTGCCGCCGGCGCATCCGCTGGTGCCTGCGACGCAGGCCTGGGCCGCCGACATCGAGAAGGCATCGGGCGGCACCATCAAGGTCACGGTGTTTCCGTCCGAGCAGCTCGGCAAGGCGTTCGACCACTACGACATGGCGCGCGACGGCATCGCCGACGTCACCTATGTCAATCCCGGCTATCAGCCGGGCCGCTTCCCGATCGCCGCCGCCGGCCAGCTCCCGTTCGTGTTCTCGGACGGCAAGAAGGGCACGCTGGCGCTGAACGAGTGGTACCACAAATACGCGCCGACCGAGATGAAGGACACCAAGCTCTGCTTCGCCTTCATCCATGATCCGGGCGCGCTGCACGGCAAGAAGAAGATCGTGCTGCCGAGCGACCTCTCCGGCGTCAAGGTGCGACCCGCGCAGAGCACCATCGGCGAGATGGTGAAGATGTTCGGCGGCACCAATGTGCAGGCTTCCGCGCCGGAATCGCGCGACGCGATCGAGCGCGGCGTGGCCGACGAGATCACCTTCCCCTGGGGCTCGATCTTCCTGTTCGGCATCGACAAGGTGGTGAAGTACCACATGGACGTGCCGCTCTATACGACTGTTTTCACCTACAACATGAACCTCGCCAAATACAATTCGATGTCGGCTGCCCAGAAGAAGGTGATCGACGATCACTGCACGCCGGAATGGGCCTCCAAGGTCACCGATCCCTGGACCGACTTCGAAGCCAATGGCCGCACCAAGATGAAGGCGCTGGAGGGCCACGAGGTCTATCAGCTGACCCCTGATCAGCTCGCCGAATGGAAGAAGGCGGTCAAGCCGCTGCGCGACAGCTGGGCCGAGGCGGTGAAGAAGGCCGGCGGCGATGGGGAGAAGATCGAAGCCGATCTGCAGGCCACGCTGAAGAAGTACGAGGCGGGGATCTAGGCGAACTGCCGAGGCAAATGCGGTCGTCATGCCTGGGCTTGACCCGGGCATCCACGCCCTTGCCCATCCGATCGAAGTGAAGTCGTGGATGGCCGGGTCAAGCCCGGCCATGACACGGGATGGATTTCAACAATGGCTGCCAATTCCGAAGTCACCCAAGACGGCGCGATCACCGGCCCGCCCGAACCGGTGCGCAAGAATTTCATGGACCGCTTCATCGATTCGATCGAATGGGTGGCGGCCTTCTTCGTCGGCGTCGTCGCGCTCAACACCTTCACCGCGGTGTTCATGCGCAAATTCTTCGCGGTGACGATCCCCGACTATTACAATTTCGGCCAGTTCCTGCTCGGCATCCTGATCTTCTGGGGCATCGCGGCGACGAGCTATCGCGGCACCCACATCACCGTGGATCTGGTCTGGGCCAACGCTTCGCCGCGCTACCAGCGCTGGATCGACATTTTCGCCACCCTGGTGCTGCTGTTCGTGGTGAGCGTGCAGACCTACACGCTGGTCGACAAGGTGATCGACACCAGGAACAGCCACATCGTCACCATGGATCTCGGCGTGCCGGTCTGGCCGTTCTTCCTGGTGTCGTGGATCGGCGACGTCTCGGCCGTGCTGTTGATCGCGATCCGCACCTACCGCCTGATCTTCCATCCGGAAGATATCCATGATGCCAAGATCAAGACCGCGGAGTAGACGGCCATGAGTCTGAAACCATGAGTCTCGATTTGAGTCCCGAGGCCGTCGCCGTCATCGGCTTTGTCAGCCTGTTCGTGCTGATGCTACTTCGCGTGCCCGTCGGCATGGCGATGGGCCTCGTCGGCATCACCGGCTTTGGCTATCTCACCGGCTTTGCCCCGGCGCTGAAACTGGTCGGCCAGACCACGATGCGCACGGTGACGGACTATTCCTTTGGCGTGATCCCGATGTTCCTGTTGATGGGCGCCTTCGTGTCCGTCTCCGGCATCAGCCGCGAGCTGTTCCGTGCCGCCAACACCTTCGTCGGCCATTGGAAGGGCGGCCTCGGCATCGCGACCATCGCGGCCTGCGGCGGCTTCGCCGCGATCTCCGGCTCGTCGGTCGCGACCGCCGCGACCTTTTCGGCGGTCGCCTATCCCGAGATGCGCCGCTTCGGCTATCCGCAGTCCTTCGCCACCGGCGTGATCGCGGTCGGCGGCACGCTCGGGGCGATGCTGCCGCCATCCACTGTGCTCGCGGTCTATGGCATCATCACGCAGCAGGACATCGGCAAGCTGTTCATCGCAGGCGTGGTGCCGGGCCTGCTCGCGATCCTGATGCACATGGTCACGATCGGCATCATCGGCGTGACGCGGCCGGGCTTCCTGCCGGCGGGAAAGAGGGCGTCGTGGCATGAGCGCGTCATGGCCTTGCGCGACGTCTGGTCGCCGCTCTTGCTGTTCCTGTTCGTGATCGGCGGCCTCTATGGCGGCTTCTTCGTCCCGACCGAAGCCGGTGCGGTCGGCGCGGTCGGCGCCTTCATCATTGGAATCCTCAGGGGCAAGCTGACCAAGGACGGCATCCTGCAATCGCTGCTGCAGGCGACGCGCACCGCGGCAGCGGTGTTCACCGTGCTGATCGGCGCGCTCTGCTTCGGCTACTTCCTCACCATCACCCAGACGCCGCAGAACGTCACGGCGTTTCTCACCGGGCTCGGCATCGGCCCCTATGGCGTGCTGGCGCTGATCCTCCTGATGTATCTGGTGCTCGGCTGCCTGATGGACGCGATGGCGATGGTGATCCTCACCGTGCCGATCGTGTTTCCGGTAGTGACCTCGCTCGGCTTCGATCCAATCTGGTTCGGCATCATCATCGTGATGACGGTGGAGCTCGGCCTGATCCACCCGCCGGTCGGAATGAACGTGTTCGTGATCAAGAGCGTGATCAAGGACGTCAACATGTCGACGATCTTCGTCGGCGTGCTGCCGTTCGTGATCACCGATCTGATCCGGCTGGTGATCCTGATCCTGTTTCCGCTGCTCGCGACCTGGTTGCCGCAGCGCATGATAGGCTAGACCATGAGCCCAGAACTCCACACCAAGTATGTCTTCACCATCACCGCGCGGATCGCCGAGGTGACGTCCGCGGGCGACATCGGCACCGGCGTCCGCCGCATCATTCCGATCATCGGCGGCGAGGTGAAGGGCGAGGGGATCAACGGCAAGGTGCTTGCCTTCGGCGCCGACTTCCAGATCATCCGGCCCAGCGAACTGATCGAGCTGGAGGCAAAGTATGCCTTCGAGACCGACGACGGCGCCGTCGTCTATGTCGAGAACAAGGGCATCCGCTTCGGGCCGGTCGAGCTGTTGCAGAAGCTCAAGCGCGGTGAGCCTGTCGATCCGAAGCTGATCTATTTCCGCACCGTGCCGAAATTCGAAACCGGCGCCGAAAAATACCGCTGGCTGATGGAGCATATCTTCATCGGCTCCGCCGCCCGCCACGCCGACCGCGTCGTGATCGACGTGCATCAGGTGTTGTGAGGCTTCGAAAAGCAAAGCTCGGACGAATCACGTCGCGAGATTGCGATGCCGTGTCCCCACCCACACTGTCATCGCCCGGCTCGACCGGGCGATCCAGTACGCCGCGGCTTCTCGGCTCAAGCACAACTGCCTCTGGAATACTGGATCACCCGCTTTCGCGAAAGCGGGTGATGACACCGAAAATGGAATCGGGTCCGCGTGCAATGACGACCGTTCGGCCAATCTCCCATATTGACTCCTGCGATGATAGTTATAAAACATAACTATTCTGAACAGGAAACAATAACGCCATGGGAAACGCTGCCGACGCGGGTGACGCCTCGCTGCTCAGGATCGAGACGCGAGGGGCGGTGCTGACGGTCGGGCTCAACCGGCCCGCCAAGCGCAATGCGCTGAACGACGGCATCATCCTGGCGCTGCGGGACTGCTTTTCCGCTATCCCCGACGACGTCGGCGCCGTCGTCATCCATGGCGTCGGCGATCATTTCTCGTCCGGCCTCGATCTCTCCGAACTGACCGAACGCGACGCCACCGAGGGGCTGGTGCATTCCCAGATGTGGCACCGCGTGTTCGACCGCATCCAGTATTGCCGCGTGCCTGTGATCGCCGCACTGAAGGGCGCGGTGATCGGCGGCGGGTTGGAGCTCGCTTGCGCCGCGCATATCCGGGTCGCCGAGCCTTCCGCATATTTTGCGCTGCCCGAGGGCCAGCGCGGCATCTTCGTCGGCGGCGGCGGATCGGTGCGGCTGCCGCGCCTGATCGGGGTGCCCAGGATGGCGGACATGATGCTGACCGGCCGGGTCTATTCGGCCACCGAGGGCGCGGCCTACGGTTTCTCGCAATATCTCACCGAGCAAGACGGCGCGCTGCCGAAGGCGCTGGAGCTGGCCGAGCGTGTCGCCGCCAACGCGCCGCTGACCAACTTCGCTGTGTTGCAGGCGTTGCCGATGATCGCCGAGGCCAATCCGCAGACCGGCCTCCTGATGGAATCGCTGATGGCGACGGTGGCGCAGAGCGACAAGGAAGCCAAGAAGCGGATCCGCGCGTTCCTGGATCGCAAGACTGCCAAGGTGAAGCCGACATGAGCGCCAAGGCTGATATATCCACGTCTGCCTCCACTGCGAGCGCGCATCCGCTGCGCCCGATCTCGTTCGGCAATCCCGATGTTACCGTCGAGCGCCGCGACAACGGCACGATCTATCTCCGCCCCAAGCTCAAGCTCGCCGATTTTCCCGTGCGCCTCACCGACCGCCTGCATCACTGGGCAAGCGTCGAGCCGAACCGCGTGTTCATGGCCGAGCGTGCCGCCGGCGGCGGCTGGCGCCAGATCAGCTACGCGCAATTGCTCGATGCCGTCAGGCGGATCGCCTCGACGTTGACTGCGCGCGGACTGTCGGCCGAGCGGCCGATCGTGATCCTGTCGGGCAACTCGATTGATCACGCGCTGATCGCACTCGGCGCGCTCTATGCCGGCATTCCGTTCTGCCCGGTGTCGCCGGCCTATTCGCTGGTGTCGCGCGACTATGGCAAGCTGAGCTTCGTCATCAAGCTGCTGACACCCGGCCTGGTCTTCGTCGACGATGCCGACAAGTTTGCCGATGCGCTGCGCGTCAATGTCGGACCGGATGTCGAGATTGCCGCAAGCCGCGGGGCGGTGCCCGGCCGCGAGGTGACGCGGCTCGCCGATCTCATGGCGACGCCGGACGACGGTGGCCTCGACGCGATCAATGCGGCAATCGGTCCGGACACGATCGCGAAATTCCTGCTGACGTCGGGCTCGACCGGCAATCCGAAGGCGGTCATCAACACCCAGCGCATGATCTGCGCCAACCAGGTGATGCTGCGTGAGACGCTGGCGTTCCTGAAGGACGAGCCGCCGGTCATCGTCGACTGGCTGCCGTGGAATCACACGTTCGGCGGCAACCACAATGTCGGGCTGACGCTGTTCAACGGCGGCTCAATGTATCTCGACGAGGGCAAGCCGATCCCGGGTGGCATCGAGGAGACGGTGCGAAACCTGCGCGAGATCTCGCCGACGGTCTATTTCAACGTTCCCAAGGGCTATGAATCGCTGCTGCCCTATCTGCGTGACGATGCGGCCTTAAGGGCAAAATTCTTCGACCGGCTGCATGCGATGTTCTTCTCGGGCGCCGCGCTGTCGCCGTTCATCTGGAACAGCCTCGATGCGCTCGCCGTGCAGGAGAAGGGCTATCGCGTGCCGATGCTGACCGGGCTCGGCGCCACCGAGACCTCGCCGTTCTTCATGTCGGTGCGGCCCGCTACCAGCCGCTCCGGCCATGTCGGGCTCCCGGTGTCGGGCAATGACGCGAAGCTGGTGCCGAACAACGGCAAGCTCGAGGTGCGTGCCAAGGGCCCGAACGTGACGCCGGGTTACTGGCGGCAGCCGGAGCTGACGGCCAAGGCGTTCGACGAGGAGGGCTTCTACAAGTTCGGCGATGCGCTGAAGGCTGCCAACCCCGGCGATCTCGATGCCGGTTTCGATTTCGACGGCCGCATCGCCGAGGATTTCAAGCTGGCGAGCGGCACCTGGGTCAGCGTCGGCCCCTTAAGGGCGCGCTTCGTCGGCACCTGCGCGCCGCTGGTGCGCGACGTCGTGATCGCCGGGCTTAACCGCGACGAGCTGGCGGCGATCGTGATCCTCGATCTCGATGGCTGCCGCCTGATCAATCCGGCGCTTGCCGCTGGCGACATCGCCGCCGCGGCCAATGATCCTTTGGTGCGAGCCGCCTTTCGCGAACGCTTCGCGCGCGTGCTGGCCGGCGCCACCGGTTCTTCGAACCGGATCGCACGCGCGATCCTGCTCGATACCCCACTGTCGATCGATCGCGGCGAGGTCACCGACAAGGGCTCGATCAACCAGCGTGCGGTGCTGGAGCATCGCACCGACATCATCGACGCGCTCTATGCGCCGGTGCCGCCGGCATCGGTGATCACGTCAATCTGACTCTCGAAGAGGAGAAAGCCATGCAGTTGAAGGACCAGGCCGCCATCGTCACCGGCGGCGCATCGGGATTGGGCGCTGCGACCGCGCGCCGTCTGGCCGCGCAGGGCGCCAAGGTCGCGGTTTGCGATCTCAACGCCAAGCTCGCCGAGAGCGTCGCGGCCGAGATCGGCGGCATCGCGATCGTTTGTGACGTCGCCGATGCGGCAGCCGCCGAGGCCGCGGTCGCTGCCGCCGCCAAGGCGCATGGTCCGGCGCGCGTGCTGGTGAACTGCGCCGGCATCGGCGTGGCCAAACGCGTGATCGGCCGCGAAGGGCCGATGGCGCTGGCCGACTTCGACAAGGTGATCAAGGTCAATTTGATCGGCTCGTTCAACATGCTGCGGCTTGCGACCGCTGAGATGTCGAAGCTCGAACCGCTCGCGACCGGCGAGCGCGGCGTCGTGATCTCGACGGCCTCGGTCGCGGCCTATGACGGCCAGATCGGGCAGGCGGCCTATTCGGCCTCGAAGGGCGGCATCGTCGCGATGACGCTGCCGATCGCGCGCGAGCTCGCGCAATTCGGCATTCGCGTGCTGACCATCGCGCCCGGCCTGTTCATGACGCCGTTGCTGGCCGGCCTGCCGCAGGAAGCGCAGGATTCGCTCGCTGCCGCGATCCCGTTCCCGCGCCGGTTGGGCCAGGCCGACGAGTTCGCCTCGCTGGCGCTGCACATGATCGACAATCCCTATCTGAACGGCGAAGTGGTGCGGCTCGATGCCGCGCTCCGCATGGCGCCGCGCTGAAGCATGATCCGGAAGAGCGTGAAGCGCTCTTCCGGATGGATCACGCTCATTCGAGGATAAACCATGTTCGTCAACCGGCGCGACGTGCAGATCCAATGGGGCGACTGCGACCCCGCCAACATCGTCTATTACCCGCGCTACTTCGCGATGTTCGACGACTCGACCTCGATCATGTTCGAAGCCGCCGGTTGTTCGAAGCAGGACCTCGTCCACAAATACGGCCTGGTCGGCATTCCCATGGTCGACACGCGGGCGAAATTCCACATCCCGTCGACCCATGGCGACTGGATTACCATCGAGAGCCGGATCGACAGCATCAAGCGCTCGAGCTTTGAGGTGGTGCACCGCGTGTTCAAGGGCGAGGCGCTGGCGATCGAGGCGTTCGAGACAAGGGTGCTGGTCGGCCGCCACCCGGACGATCCCGACAGACTGAAATCGGCGCCGTTTCCGCAGGAGATCATCGACCGCTTCATGAAAGGCTGACCTGGCCGTGAAGGGCTGACTTGCAGCCCTCATGACTAGACTTTTGGAGCATGATCCCCGCGCAAACGCGTTCCGCGTTTGTCGCGAGGGAAAACCGGTTTCCACTTTTCCGGATCATGCTCTAAAGAAGGGGCTGAATTGGCCCGCCAAACTGGTTTAAACCCAAAAAACATATCCGCAGGGAGGAATGAATGAGGAAGGCCACTCTCGCCGCAGCAGCACTCGCAGCAGCCTTTGCGCTGCCGGGCATGTCCGCGCAGGCGCAGACCAACGAAATCACCATCGGCATCTCGATCTCGACCACCGGTCCTGCCGCGGCGCTCGGCATTCCCGAGCGCAACGCACTCGATTTCGTGCCGAAGGAGATCGGCGGCGTGCCGCTGAAGCTGATCGTGCTCGATGACGGCGGCGATCCGACCGCCGCGACCACCAATGCGCGGCGCTTCGTCACCGAGTCCAAGGCCGACATCATCATGGGCTCCTGCACCACGCCGCCGTCGATCGCGGTGTCGACGGTTGCCAACGAGGCCGGCATCCCGCATCTCGGGCTTGCGCCGTTCCCAATCAACGATGCGCGCGCAAAATGGTCGGTCGACCTGCCGCAGTCGATCCCGATCATGGGCAAGGTGCTCTACGAGCACATGAAGGCGCACAACATCAAGACCGTCGGCTATATCGGCTACTCCGATTCCTACGGCGACCTCTGGGTCAACGACTTCAAGGCGCAGGCCGTGCCGATGGGCCTGACCATGACCGATGAGGAGCGTTTCGCGCGTCCGGATACGTCGGTCGCGGGTCAAGTGCTGAAGCTCGTCGCCGCCAATCCCGACGCCATCCTGGTCGGCGCCTCCGGCACCGCCGCGGCGCTGCCGCAGACCGCGCTGCGCGAGCGCGGCTACAAGGGCCTGATCTACCAGACCCATGGCGCCGCGAGCATGGACTTCATCCGCATCGCGGGTGCGGCCGCGGAAGGCGTCATCATGTCGGCAGGTCCGATCATGTCGCCGGAAACCCAGCCCGACGGCGCACTGACCAAGAAGCCTGGCCTTGCGCTCAACACGGCCTATGAGGCGAAGTACGGTGCCAACAGCCGCAGCCAGTTCGCCGGCCACTCCTACGACGCCTTCGAGGTGCTGAAGCGCGTCATCCCGGTGGCGCTGAAGGCCGGCAAGCCCGGCACGCCGGAATTCCGCGAAGGCATCCGTCAGGCGTTCATCTCCGAGAAGGAGATCGTCGCGACCCAGGGCGTCTACAACTGGACCGAAAAGGACCGCTACGGCCTCGACGACCGCTCGCGCATCCTGCTGACGGTCAAGGACGGCAAGTACGTCCCGGCAATGTGAGCGGCCTACGATCCGCGAAACGAAAAGCCGGTCCCGATGGGACCGGCTTTTTTCTTACCCTCCCCTGGAGGGGGAGGGTCGCTTCGCATCGCGACTAGCGATGTGAAGCGGGGTGGGTGACGGTCTATCGGCGTCGGTAGTGCTTCAGCGGACCGGCTTCCGCTTCCCGCGCACCGTAGAGCTCGACATAGATCCGTTCGAGCACGGCGTTGAGGTTAGCTGTGATCTCCGAGTTCCAAAAGCGGATGACGCGATATCCTTCCCGCTCGAGCCATTGCTGACGCTCGCGATCACGCTCTGCCGTTGCACCTTCGTTGTGGTGCCCGCCATCCAGCTCGATGATCAGGCGTTTGGCTGGGCAGAAAAAGTCCACGACATAGGAGCCGATCGGGGCTTGTCTTCGGAAATGCGTGCCCTCCGTCGGCAGCTCCTTCAGCGCGCGCCACAGTATCCGTTCATGCGGCGTGGCGTTTGCGCGCAGCTTCTTCGCAGAGGCTCTTCGGATCGATGCTGAGACCATTTGTGTGGCTTCACCCCACCCCGATCGCACCCGGCGATGCGGCGCATCGCCGCGCGCGCTCGACCCTCCCCCTCCAGGGGAGGGTGAAGTGGAGCGCAATCCCTGCGCGAATGCAAGCTTGTTAGGAGCAATGGATTTTCAGAAGGCGCTTGCCTTCATCCTCCCCTGGAGGGGGAGGATCGACGCGCATGCAATGCGCGGCGAGGTGGGGTGACAGTCTCTCAGCGTTTGGGCTGCGCGTGCTAAATCGCGCTTTCGCCTTCGTGCTGGAAGCCGAGATAGCTCGCGGCTACGCCCTTGTTGGCGGCGATGTCCTTGGCCGAGCCCGACAGCACGAACTCGCCGAGCTCCATCACATAGGCGCGGTCGGCGATCTGCAGCGCGGCCTGGGCGTTCTGCTCGACCAGCAGCACCGAGACGCCGGCGGCACGGAGCTCGCCGACGATGCGGAAGATGTCGGCGACGATGATCGGGGCGAGGCCGAGGCTCGGCTCGTCCAGCATCAGCAGTTTCGGCGCGCCCATCAGCGCGCGGCCCATCGCCAGCATCTGCTGCTCGCCGCCGGAGAGCGTGCCGGCGAGCTGCTTGCGGCGCTCCTTGAGCCGCGGAAACAGCGTGTAGACCCGCTCCAGCGAGGTCGCCGCGACGGCCTTCGCGATCCGGAAGGCGCCGAGCTCGAGATTGTCCTCGACATTCATGGTGCCGAACAATTCGCGATGCTCGGGCACCAGGCTGAGGCCGGTGGCAACGCGATCCTCGATATCCAGCGGCGCCATGTCGACGCCGGCGAAGGTGGTGCGGCCCTTCAGCGGCAGCACGCCCATGATGGCGTTGAGCAACGTGGTCTTGCCGGCGCCGTTGGCGCCGATGATGGTGACGATCTCGTTGCCGGCGACGTCGAGCGAGACGCCGCGCACGGCCTCGACCTTGCCGTAGGAGATGTGGACGTCGGCAACCGACAACAGCGCGCTCATGCGGCGGCTCCGAGATAGGCCTTGATCACGTCGGGGTTGCGCTTGATCGCGGCCGGCGTGCCTTCGGCGATCTTGGTGCCGAAATCGAGCACCACGATGCGGTCGGCGAGATCCATCACGAACCCCATGTCGTGCTCGACCAGCAGCACCGACATGCCGCCGTCGCGCAATTGCCGGAGCAGCGCAGCCAGCCGCTGCTTCTCCATGTGGCGCAGCCCGGCGGCCGGCTCGTCGAGCAACAGCAGCATCGGATCGACGCACAGCGCACGCGCGATCTCGACGATACGCTGCTGCCCGAGCGACAGCGAGCCCGCGAGCTGGTCGATCTGGTCGGACAGGCCGACGCGCGCGATCTGGCGCGCGGCTTCCGCGAGCAGTCTTGCTTCATCGGAGCGGTCGAGCCGCAGCATGCTGGAGATCGCGCCGGAATTGCCGCGCAGATGCGCGCCGATCGCGACGTTTTCCAGCACAGTCATGTCGGGCACCAGCTTGACGTGCTGGAAGGTCCTGGACACGCCGAGCTTGACCACCTCCTGGGGCGGCGCGTTCTCGACTTCCTTGCCCTGTACGAAGATCTTGCCGCTGGTTGCACCGAGGACGCCGGTGATCAAATTGAAGGTCGTGCTCTTGCCGGCGCCGTTCGGGCCGATCAGCGCGACGATCTCGCGGGCGTTGACGTCGAACGAGACGTCATTCACCGCGAGCACGCCGCCGAACTGTTTGCGCGCCTTCTCGATGTGCAGCAGCACCGGTGACGATCCCGGCGCCCGTTTTTGGTGTTCCAGCTTCACCGATGTGTCCGGCGTCTTGCGGGCGGGCTTGAACGGCAGCCTTGACATCAGCCAGGGCCAGACGCCCTGCGGTGCGAGCTGGAGCAGCAGCACCAGCATGATGCCGAACACGATGGTCTCGAGCTGGCTCTGGCCGCCGAAGATGTAGGGCAGGTAGCTCTGCAGCACCTCTTTCAGGATCACGACGATCGCTGCGCCGAGCACACCGCCCCAGACGTAGCCGGCGCCGCCGACCACGGCGATGAACAGATACTCGATGCCGGCCTGCGCGCCGAACGGCGTCGGGTTGGCGGCGCGCTGGAAATGCGCGTAGAGCCAGCCGGACAGGCCGGCCAGCACCGCGGCATAGATGAACACCAGAAGCTTGGCGCGCGGCGTCTGCACGCCGAACGCTTCGGCCGCGACATGGCCGCGCCGCAGCGCGCGGATGGCGCGCCCGGTGCGGGAATCCAGCAGGTTCATGGTCAGCAATGCGGAGAGCAGTACGGCGACCCAGATCGCGTAATAGATCGTATCCGGGCTCAGCATCCTGAACGAGCCGATCGAGAGCGGCGGGATGCCCGAAATGCCGTCGTTGCGGCCGAGGAATTCGAGCTTGCTGAACAGATAGAACAGGCCGATGCCCCAAGCGATGGTGCCGAGCGGCAGATAATGGCCTGATAGCCGCACCGTGACGATGCCGAGCAGCACGGCCGCGATGCCGCTGACCAGCAGCGACGCCGGCAGCGTCAGCCACGGCGATACGCCATAGGCGGTGGTCAGCACCGCCGTGGTGTAGGCGCCGAAGCCGCAGAACGCGGCCTGCCCGAACGAGGTGAGGCCGCCGACGCCGGTGAGCAGCACGAGCCCCATCGCGACCAGCGCGGCAAGCCCGATATTGTCGAGCAGCACGATCCAGAACGGCGGGATGCCCGGGACAAGCGGGATCACCGCCATCACGAGCGCGAAGATGATGAGAGGAAGCCGCTGCGTCATCGCGCTCAATCCTTCTCTTCTTCGACCTGGGGCGCTGCGAGTGAGCGCAGCACCAGGACGGGAAGGATCAGCGTGAACACGATGACTTCCTTGAAGTTGCTGGCGTAGAACGACGAGAAGGCCTCGACGATGCCGACCACAATGGCCGCGACCGCGGTCAGGGGATAGCTGACCAGGCCGCCGATGATGGCGGCGATGAACCCCTTCAGGCCGATCAGGAAGCCGGTGTCGTAATAGAGCGTGGTGATCGGCACGATCAGGATGCCGGAGATCGCACCGATCACGGAGGCGAGCAGGAATGCGATCTGGCCCGACAGCGTGGTGCGGATGCCGACCAGGCGCGCACCGAGCCGATTGACCGCGGTGGCGCGCAGCGCCTTGCCGGTCTTGGTGTAGCCGAAGAACAGCCACAGCGCGACAATGAAGCCGACGGTCAGGCCGTAGACGGCAAGGCTCTGGCCGGTGAAGCGCAGCGGGCCCGCGGTCACTGCCGTATTCGACAGCGCCGGGCCACGCAGGCCCTCGGCGCCGAAGAACACCAGGCCGAGGCCCTGCAGCGCCAGATGGCAGCCGACCGAAGCGATCAGCAGCACCAGCACGGAGGTGTGCGCGATCGGCTGGAACGCGATGCGATAGAGGAACAGCCCGATCGCCGCCACGATCAGGAGCGCCAGCGCGATGTTGACGGCAACAGGCGTGTTGGGCCCGACCAGCGCATAAATGAGGCCGAGCAGCGCTGCGGGGAACACGATGTTGAGCGCGGCGGAACGCATCACCAGCCGGGCATGCAGCGCCTTGCGCGCGAAGAACAGGTCGAGGGCGAAGGCGACGAGGCCCATCGCGACGGCGAGGCGCGCCGTGCCGGGCACCTGGCCGGTCGCCAGCATGGCGTAGCTCAGCGCGCCGTAGGTCACGAATTCGCCCTGCGGGATCAGGATCACCCGCGTCACCGCGAACACCAGCACCAGGGCCAGCCCCAGCAGTGCGTAGATTGCGCCATTGGTGATGCCGTCCTGCAGCAGGAACAGCATGATCGTTGTGTTCAAGGCCGAGCGCTCCCCCTTAAGCGTCGGGCCGCCGCGGCCGGCTGTGCCGGTCGGGTCGGCCGATATCGGCTGTTGATAGCCGCCGATATTAGATATAGCGGATAACAATTATTAGATATAATCTCAAGGTCCCCGAGCGTCCCGCGGGGTTTTTGTACCGGGATTGCGAGCCTGGAGCGATGACTGTTTCCAAGACCGCCGCCGATGCCGCCAGATCGTCGCGTGCCCTGCGCCGGGAACCGGTCGATCCTGCCGGGGACGACAGCATGCTGCAACTGGGCGAACTGTCCGGGTTGCTCGGCTATTCGCTGAAGCGCGCGCAGCTCAGGGTATTCGAGGACTTCCTGCGCTGCGTCGCGCCGCTGCAACTGACGCCGGCGCAGTTTTCGGTGCTGCTGCTGCTCGACAAGAATCCGGGCCGCAACCAGACCGAGATCGCCAACACGCTCGGCATCCTCAGGCCGAATTTCGTCGCGATGCTGGACGCCCTGGAGAGCCGCGACCTTTGCGCGCGGATGCGCTCCACCAACGACCGCCGCTCCCACATCCTGGTCCTGACCGACCGGGGCCGCGCCGTGCTGGCGCGCGCCAAGAAGCTGGTCGCCAACAAGCACGAGGCGCGGTTGATCGAGGTGCTCGGCCCCGCCAACCATGCTGCGTTGCTGGAGATGCTGGCCAAGCTCGCGCAGGAGTTTTGAGCGTCCGGCCACGGCCCTTCCACGTCATTGCGAGCCAACGCGTCGCGCGTACGTGCGCCCGATGACAGGCTCCGCGAAGCAATCCATCGTGCAGCATGCGCGGACAGATGGATTGCTTCGTCGCTACTCTCCTCGCAATGACGAGGCGAGGGCGGAGCGTCAATCCACCAGGATCACCCTGACATCGTTGACGTTTGTCAGCGTCGGGCCCGTCAGCAACAGATCCCCGGTCTGCGCGAAGAAGCCCGTGGCATCGTTGTTCTCGAGATAGGCCCTGGGATCGAGGCCGATCGATTTCATCTTCGCGAACGTTGCCTGATCGATCACGGCGCCGGCGGGATCGGTCGCGCTGCCGGCGCCGCCGTCGGCGCCGTCGGTGTCGGCGGCGAGCGCTGCGATGCCGGGCGTGTCCTTGAGCAGGTCGGCCAGCGCCAGTGCATATTCCTGGTTGGGGCCGCCGCGGCCGTTGCCGCGCACGGTCACCGTGAGCTCGCCGCCGGAGATGATCGCAACGCGCTTGCCCCCGCTGCGTGCCTTCAGCGCGAGCCGCGCGTGTTCTGCCGCGACCTCGCGGGCCTCGCCTTCCAGATCGGCGCCGAGCGCGATCGTCTCGTAGCCAGCGTCCTGTGCGACCTTCACCGCGGCGTCGATCGAGGCTTTCGGCTTCGCGAGCAGCTCGAATGTCGCCCGCGCAAAGGCGGGATCGCCGGGCTTGCAGCTCTCGTTCCCGGGATCGTCGAGCGCGCGGCGCACCGCGTCATCGATGGAGAGATTGTATTTGGCGACCAGCGCGCGGGCGTCCGCCAGCGTGGTCGGATCCGGCACCGTCGGCCCGGAGGCGATCGCGGAGGGATCGTCATGCGGCACGTCGGAGATCGCCAGCGTGACGATCTCGGCGGCGTGCTGGCCGGCGCGCGCCAGCCGTCCGCCCTTGATGCGCGACAGATGCTTGCGCACGGTGTTCATCTCGCCGATCGGTGCGCCGGAGCGCAGCAGCGCGCGGTTGACCTGCTGCTTCTGGGTAAAGCTCACGCCCTCGACGGGCGCGATCCAGTTCGCCGAGCCGCCGCCGGTCAAGAGCACCAGCAGGAGGTCGTCGGGCGTGGCTTCCGCCGCGAGCCGCAGCGTATCGTCGGCGGCGCGCAGGCCGGCTTCATCGGGTACGGGATGGCCGGCCTCGACCACCTTGATGCGGCGGGTCGGCACGCCATGGCCGTGGCGGGTGGTGGCGATGCCGACCAGACGCTGTGGCTCGAGGCCGAGCGTGTCGAGATAATGCCGCTCCGCCGCCGCGGCCATGGCGCCGGCGCCCTTGCCGGCGGCGAGGCAGATCACGCGGCCCTTCGGCGCCGGCCGCAGCCGCGACGCCAGCACCACATCGGGATGCGCGGCTGCGACAGCGGCATCGAAGATCGAACGCAGGAAGGAACGACGGTCGGTCATGGTTGTGCCTTTACAAGACGGATCAGTTGCCGCCGACTTCGCCGCTGATGACGTCGCCGAACAACTGCCAGCGCTCGCCCTTGAACTGCATCAGCTGCAACTGCTCGATCGGCTGGAAGTCATTGGGCCCGGTCGACAGCGTCACGCCGGGCAGCAGGCCGCCTTGCGCAAACTGCTTCAGGCTCGCCGCCTGCTTCATCACATTGGCACGGGTGAGGTCGTCACCACAGCGGCGCAGCACCTCGACCATGGTGGTCGCCATGTTGTAGCCGGTCATCGCCGAGGCATCGACGCGGTTGGTGTCGGGCATGTATTTGGCGAGCAGCTCGTCGAATGCCTTCATGCCGGCGTCGTCCTTCCACTGCGGATCGCTGGCGTCCTTGGCATAGGCCGCCGAGATCACGCCCTGGGCATTGTCGAGCCCGGCCGGACGCATCACGGTAGCGGTGGAGGCGGAGACGTTGGAGACGATGGTCACCGGCTTCCAGTTCATCTCGCCGAGCTTCTTGATCGCCTGGGCGCCGAATTTCGGCGTGGTGAAGAAGATGATGACGTCCGGATTGGAGGATTTCAGCCGCACCACATGGGAATCGATGGTCGGTTCGGCGACCTCGTAACTCTCCTTGGCGGCGATCCGCGCGGGATCGCTGGCGAAGCCGTCCTCAAGTCCCTTGAGATAGTCCTTGCCCATGTCGTCGTTCTGGTAGAGCACGGCGACCTTGGCGGCCGGCTTCTCCTTGAGCAGATATTTCGCGTAGATCCGCGACTCGCTCTGGTAGCTCGGCAGCCAGCCCATGGTCCACGGGAACGTCTTCGGATCATTCCACTTGGTCGCGCCGGTGGCGACGAACAACTGCGGCACCTTCTTGGCGTTGAGATATTTCTGGATCGCGGTGTTGGAGGCGGTGCCGAGCGTGCCGAACAGGAACAGCACCTCGTCGCTTTCGACCAGCTTGCGGGCCTGCTCCACGGCCTTCGGCGGCGAATAGGCGTCGTCATAGGAGATGAAATTGATCTTGCGGCCGTTGATGCCGCCGTCGTCGTTGACCTTCTTGAACACCGCGGTCATCGCCTTGCCGACCACGCCATAGGCCGACGCCGGGCCGCTATAGGGCACGATATTGCCGATCTTGATCTCGGTGTCGCTCGCACCGGTGTCGTATTTCTTCTGCGCCCAGGCGGCATGCCCGGTCGTGGCGGCGACGGCGAGGCCAAGCAGGGCGATTGCGACACGGTGACGGATCGGCATCGGCATTTCCCGAAAACTCCTTGTTATTGCCAGCGCGCGGGGGCGCCGGTTTCTCTTCGGTCGTTGCCGGTTTTCCTAGCGCATTGCCGGGCAAAGTGTAAGCAGGCATCGCCCGGACGGGCCAGCCCATGGTGAATGAAAAGCCCCCTGCGACGGTATCGCAGGGGGCCATTGTCAGTCGATTGCTGGAGAAAAGTCAGCCGCCGACGTCGGCGCTGATGACGTCGCCGAACAGTTCCCATTTCTCGCCCTTGAACTTCATCAGCTGCAGCTGGCTGATCGGGGCGAAATCGTTCGGAGCGGTGTTGATCTTGACGCCGGGCAGCAGCACTTCGGTGCGGAAATCCTGCAGGCTCGCCGCCTGCTTCATGATGTTCTCGCGCGTGAGGTTGTCGCCGCACTGCTTGAGCACCTGGACCAGCGTCTGCGCCACGCCGAAGCCGACCACGGTGCCGCCGTCGAGCTTGTCGCCCTCGGGGAAGTCCTTGGCCATGAAGGCGTAGAATTCCTTCATGCCGGGATCGTTGTCCCACTGCTTGTCGGAAGCGTCCTTCAGATAGGCCGCGGAGATGATGTCCTGCGCGTTCTCGAAGCCGGCCGGCTTGATCACGCTGCCGACCGAGGCCGACACGTTGTTGAGGAAGTGGGTCGGCTTCCAGCCGATCTCGGCGACCTTCTTGATCGCCTGCGCCGCGAATTTCGGCGTCGCGATGTCGATGAAGACGTCGGCGTTGCTGGCCTTCAGCTTGACGATGTTGCTGTCGATGGTCGGCTGGGAGGTCTCGAAGCTCTCTTCGGCGACGATCATGCTTGCGGCCTTCTGGCCGAGCCCATCCTTCAGACCCTTCAGATAGTCCTTGCCGTAATCGTCGTTCTGGTAAAGCACCGCGATCTTGGCGTTCGGCATGTTCTTCAGGATGTATTTTGCGTAGATCTGGGTCTCGCTCTGGTAGTTGGGCTGCCAGCCCATGGTCCAGGGGAAGTCCTTCGGATCGTTCCACTTGGTGGCGCCGGTGGCGACGAACAGTTGCGGCACCTTCTTGGAATTCATGTACTTCTGGATCGCCGAGTTCGACGGCGTGCCGAGGGAGTTGAAGATCAGCAGCACCTCGTCGCTTTCGACGAGCTTGCGCGCCTGCTCAACTGCCTTCGGCGGCGAGTAGGCGTCATCATAGGAGATGAAGTTGATCTTGCGGCCGTTGATGCCGCCGGCGTCGTTGATCTTCTTGAAATAGGCGGCCTCGGTGCGGCCGATGATGCCGTAGGCGGACGCGGGGCCGCTGTAGGGCATGATGTTGCCGATCTTGATCTCGGTGTCGGTGGCGCCGGTGTCGTATTTCTTCTGGGCCAGCGCCGCGCTGCCGGATGTGGCGACGAGCGCGAGCGCGGCCCCGAGGGCCGCAAGTCTTGTGGTAGCGGACATTGATGTCTCTCTCCCTGTTGTCAGACGAATGTGTCGCGGCCCCCTGTTTCGAGGGCTCTGTTGTTATCAGGCGAAATTACCATCTTAGGCGGGCTGCCTCAATGAAAAGCCCCTGCGACAACGCCGCAGGGGCCGCCTCTTTAGTCGACAATCTCGGGGCTACCCGCCGACGTCGCCGCTCAAAATGTCGCCAAAGCGCTCCCAGGTCTCGCCCTTGAACCGCACAAGTTGCAGTTGCGAAAGCGGCGCGAAATCGGTCGCCGAGGTATTGACCTTGATGCCCGGCAACAGCCCGCCGAGTTCGAGGTCGCGGATGCTGGCGGCCTGCTTCATGATGTTCTCGCGCGTCAGATTGTCGCCGCACGCCCGCAGCACGTGCTCAAGGCCCTGCGCGACGGTGTAGGCATACATCACGGACGCGTCGGCGCGGTTTGCATCGGGATAGTACTTATCGAGAAATTCGTTCCAGGCGATCATGCCCTTGTCGGTCTTCCACTGCGGATCGGTCGGATCCTTCAGATACTGCGACGAGATGATGCCCTGGGCGGCCTCGAAGCCCGCCGGCTTGATCACGCTGCCGATCGAGGCCGAGACGTTGTTGAGGAAGTGCAGCGGATGCCAGTTGAGCTCGTTGTTCTTCTTGATCGCCTGCGCCGCGAATTTCGGCGTCGTGATGTTGAAGAACACGTCGGCGCCGGAAGCCTTGAGCCTGACGATGTGCGAGTCGATGGTCGGCTCGGTTACCTCGTAGGCGTCCTCCGCGACGATCATCGACGCGGCCTTGGCGCCGAGCCCGTCCTTGAATCCCTTCAGATAGTCCTTGCCGTAGTCGTCGTTCTGGTAGAGCACGGCGATCTTGGCGTCCGGCTTGTTCTTCAGGATGTACTTGGCATAGATGATGGACTCGCTCTGGTAGTTGGGCTGCCAGCCCATCGTCCACGGGAATTCCTTCGGGTCGTTCCATTTGGTGGCGCCGGTCGCGACAAACAGCTGCGGCACCTTCTTCTGGTTCATGTATTTCTGGATCGCCGAGTTCGGCGGCGTGCCGAGCGAATTGAAGATCATCAGCACTTCGTCGCTCTCGACCAGCTTGCGCGCCTGCTCGACGGTCTTGGGCGGCGTGTAGGCGTCGTCGTAGCTGATGAAGGTGATCTTGCGGCCGTTGATGCCGCCCTCGGCGTTGATCTTGCGGAAGTAGGCGTCCTCGGTCTTGCCGATCACGCCATAGGCGGAGGCCGCTCCGCTATAGGGCATGATGTTGCCGATCTTGATTTCGGTGTCGCTGGCCCCGGTGTCGTATTTTTTCTGAGCAAGCGCTGCGCTGCTGAATGCGGAGACAAGCGAAAGCGCAGCGGCAATTGCCGCCAGTTGTCGTATTGCAGACATGCCGTTCCTCTCCCTGATAGCAGATGATGTGTCGTGGCCCTCTGTTTCGAGGGCTCATTGTTATCGGTAGAAACTATCATTTTACCGGGAGGCGCTCAACGAAAAGCCCCCGCGGCGTCGCCGCAGGGGCTGCGTCTTTAGTCGCGCTCGCCGATCTGTCCGAGTCAACCGCAGAGATTGCGGTTCGATCGAGTAGCGCTGTTGAGTTGAGTGCGCGGATGTCGGCTTCGTTGCAGCGAAGATCAGTTGCTCAGATTGCTCGAAATGATGTCGCCGAACAGCTCCCACTTCTCGCCCTTGAACCGCATCAGGCGCAGTTGCTTGATCGGCGCGAAGTCGGTGGCCGAGGTGTTGATGCTGATGCCCGGCAGCAGCGTGCCGGGAACGAAATCCTTCAGGCTGGCGGCCTGCTTCATGACATTGGCACGGGTAAGATCGTCACCGCACATCTCGAGCACCTTCGCCAAGGTCTGCGCGGCGGCGTAGCCGTAGGAGGTGGCGCCGTCGAGCTTGTTGGCGTCGGGATAATCCTTCTTGAGGAAGGTGAGGAATTTCTCCATGCCGGGATCCTTGTCCCATTGCGGATCGGCGCCGTCCTTGAGATAGGACGCCGACAGGATCCCCTGCGCGTTCTCGAAGCCGGCCGGCTGCATCACGCCGCCGACCGAGGCCGAGACGTTGGCGACGATCTGCAAGGGCGTCCATGCGATCTCGGCCGCCTTCTTGATCGCCTGCGCCGCGAATTTCGGTGAGGTGATGCTGATGAAGGTGTCGGCGCCGGCGGCCTTCAGCTTGACGATGTGATTGTCGATCGCGGGTTCGGACGTCTCATAGGCCTCCTCGGCGACGATCATCGATGCCTTGTCGCCGAAGGCGTCTTTCAGGCCCTTGAGGTAGTCCTTGCCGAAATCGTCATTCTGGTAGAGCACGGCGACCTTGGCGTCGGGCTTGTGCTTCATGATGTATTTTGCGTAGACCCGCGCCTCGTCCTGGTAGGACGGCTGCCAGCCCATGGTCCATGGATAGTTCTTGGGGTCGTTCCACTTGGAGCCGCCGGAGGCGATGAACAGCTGCGGTACCTGCTTCTCGTTCATGTACTTTCGGATCGAAGCGTTGGTTGAGGTACCGACCGAGCCGAACACCAGCAGGACCTCGTCGTCCTCGACCAGCTTGCGGGTTTGCTCCACGGTCTTGGCCGGCGAGTAGCTGTCGTCATAGCTGATGAACGTGATCTTGCGGCCGTGGATGCCGCCGGCCTCGTTGATCATCTTGAAGTAGGCCGCTTCGGTCCTGCCGATCACGCCATAGGCGGAAGCGGGGCCGCTGTAGGGCGCGGTGTTGCCGATCTTGATCTCGGTGTCGCTGGCCCCGGTGTCGTATTTCTTCTGCGCCAGCGCGGCATTGCAGCTCGTCAGGATCAGAGCGAATGCGGACAACAGCGCCGTCAGGGACGGACGTGCGGCAGTCATGTTTCCCCACCTCGGGTTCTTTGTTGGGCAGTATTCAATACGATCGGCGCGGGGCGTCAACAAAAAGCCCCCGCGAGGGAGATCGCGGAGGCCCGTTGTTTATTTCCGCAGTGCAACGTTATTCCGAGGGAACGTCGCCGGAAATGATGTCACCGAACAGTTCCCACTTCTGCCCCTTGAAGCGCTGCATCTGCAGCTGGGCGATCGGGGCGAAGTCGGTGGCCGAGGTGTTGATCTTGACGCCGGGCAGCAGGGTGTCGGGCGTGAAGTCCTTCAGGCTCGCCGCCTGCTTCATGACGTTGGCGCGGGTCAGATCGTCGCCGCACATTTCGAGCACCTTGGCGAGCGTCTGGGCGGCACCATAGCCGTAGACGTAGCCGCCGTCGGTCTTGTCGGCGCCCGGCATGTACTTGTCGAGAAACTCGGACCACTTCTTCATGCCGGGGTCGTTGTTCCACTGCGAGTCGGCGCCGTCCTTGGCATAGGCTGCCGACAGCACGCCCTGCGCGTTGTCGAAGCCGGCCGGCTGCATCACGCTGCCGACCGAGGCCGACACGTTGGTGATGATCTGCAGCGGCTTCCAGCCGAGTTCGGCGGTCTTCTTGATGGTCTGCGCGCCGAATTTCGGCGTCGTGTAGATCAGCAGCACGTCCGGGTTGGCCGCCTTGATCTTGACGATGTGGCCGTCGATCGACGGCTCGGACACCTCATAGCTCTCCTCCATGATGATGCTGGAGGCCGCCTTGGCGCCGAAGCCGTCCTTGGTGCCCTTGAGGTAGTCTTTGCCGAAGTCGTCGTTCTGATAGAGAATCGCGACCTTGGCGTCGGGCTTCTCCTTCATCAGCCACTTGGCGTAGATCTGCGCTTCGCTCTGGTAGCTCGGCTGCCAGCCCATGGTCCACGGGAAGTTCTTCGGGTCGTTCCACTTGGTGGCGCCGGTGGCGACGAACAGCTGCGGGATCTTCTTCGAGTTCAGGTATTTCTGGATCGCGGTGTTGGACGGCGTGCCGAGCGGGTTGAACACCAGCAGCACCTCGTCGCTCTCGACCAGCTTGCGCACCTGCTCTACGGCCTTCGGCGGCGAATAGGCGTCGTCATAGCTGACGAAATTGACCTTGCGGCCGTTGATGCCGCCGCGGTCGTTGATCATCTTGAAATAGGCTTCTTCGGTCTTGCCGATCACGCCGTAGGCGGAGGCCGGTCCCGAATAGGGGATGATGTTGCCGACCTTGATCTCGGTATCGCTTGCGCCGGTGTCGTATTTCTTTTGGGCGAATGCGGCAGTGGACGTCGCGGCAACAGCTGTGATCGCCGCGGAAATCGCGGCGATCCGAACGGTAGAAAGCATAATGTCTCCTGGTTTGGTTCTAAAGGCTCTTAATTGGTTTGAGCATGATCTCGTTCGGAAAACCGCTCCGCGCTTTTCCGGATCATGCTCTAGTTCTTCTTGAGCTTTGCGGCCAGTTGCTGGGCAACGATCGCGACCTGCCTGGCGCCGTGCGGCACGAGGAAGATGACGAGGAACAGCAGCACGCCGAACACCGCACCCGAAAGGCCCTTCGAGATGCCCTCCGCGATGTTGGGCACGAAGATGATGAAGGCGGAGCCGACGATCGAGCCGGGCAGCCAGCCGACGCCGCCGACCACCATGCCGAGGAACAGCGAGATCGCGAGCTGGATGGTGTAGCCGTCGGGCGCCACGAACTGCACCGCGATGGCACCGAGACCGCCGGCGACGCCGGTGATGCCGGCCGAGACGCCGAACGCCAGCGTCTTGTACAGCGCGACGTCGACGCCCATCGCGGAGGCCGCGATCTCGTTGTCGCGGATCGCCATGAAGGCGCGGCCGGAGCGCGAGCGCAGCAGGTTCACCGAAGCGATGTAGATCGCGATCGTGACGACCAGCGTGAAGTAGTACAGCCACATGTCCTGCGACAGTGGCAGGCCGAACGGCGCGTCCGGCTTGGTCACCACGAGGCCCTGCACGCCGCCGGTCCAATGCTCGAAATAGCCGAGCTTGAGCAGCTGCGGCATCGCGGTGGCGAGCGCGAAGGTCGCCAGCGCCAGATAGACGCCGGACAGCCGCAGCGCCGGCTGGCCGAACAGGAAGCCGAAGCCGAAGCAGACGATGCCGGCGATCGGCAGGGTGAGGGCATAGTTCATGCCCGCATGCTCCATCAGGATCGCCGAGGTGTAGGCGCCGACCGCGTAGAACGCGCTCTGGCCGAGCGAGAACTGGCCGCTTCCGCCGGTCAGGATGTTGAGCGCCATCACCGCAAGGCCGTAGATCAGAAGCATCGTCATCTGGAAGATGATGAAGTTCTTCACGAACAGCGGGATCAGGATCAGTGCGGCGAGCACGACGAGCGAGGTGCCGTAACCCAGCGTCATGGCGCGCTTCGGCACGGCCTCGACGGCCTGGCCCTCAGTGACGACTTCGACTTCTTCAGCGGCGCTCATGATCAGACTCGCTTCACGATGGCGCGGCCGAACAGGCCTGCCGGTTTGACGACCAGGACGACAATGATCAGCGCAAGCGCGATCGGAAGTTTCAACTCATTGCCGACACCGGGGATGTAGGTGCCGACCAGGTTCTCGAAGATGCCGACCAGGAAGCCGCCCATCACGGCGCCGAACGGGCTCGTCAGGCCGCCGAGCACGGCCGCGGCAAATCCGTAGATCAGCACGCCGAGCATCATGTTGGGCTCGAGGAAGACCACCGGGGCGATCATCATGCCGGCGATCGAGCCGATCGCGGACGCCATGCCCCAGCCGAGCGCGATCATCCACGAGGTGTTGATGCCGACCAGGCGGGCCGATTCAGGCAGCGAGGCTGCCGCGCGCATCGCAAGGCCGACCCGGGTGAAGCGGAAGAAGAAGAACAGCAGCACCAGCATCAACAGCGTGATGCCGATCATGCCCGCCTGGTGGGTCGAGATCAGCTGGCTGCCGAGGAACGGCGAGGAGCCGAACGGCGTCGGATACTGCTTGATGGTGAAGTCCCAGATCAGGCCGGCGACCGAGTTGATGATCGCATAGAGCGCGATGAAGCCGGCGACGTTGGTCAGGATCGGCGCCTTCGCCAATGGCTTGAACAAAAGCCGCTCGATGACGATGCCGGCGGCGAATGAAAAGGCGACGGTGAGCACGAAGGCGCCCCAATACGGCACACCCCACTGCATCAGCTGCCAGGACACGAAGGTCGAGAACATCGCCATTTCGCCCTGGGCGAAATTCAGATGGTCGATGGCCTGGTAGATCATGACCACCGCGAGCGCCATGCAGGCATAGATCGCGCCGGTGGCGATGCCGGCCAGGACCTGGTTGGCAAAAAGCTCCATTGTGCCAGCTCCTCAGTAGCCGAGATAGGATTTGCGGACGTCTTCGTTGTTCGCGATGTCCTTGGCATTGCCCGACATCACGATCCGTCCGGTTTCGATCACATAGGCCTGGTCGGCGAGCTCGAGCGCGAGCTGCGCATTCTGCTCGACCACCAGGATGGTCACCTTTTCCTCGCGATTGATCTTGCCGAGGATCCGGAACAGGTCACGCACGATCAGCGGCGCGAGGCCGAACGACGGTTCGTCGAGCAGCATCAGGCGCGGCCGCAGCATCAGCGCGCGCGCCACCGCGAGCATCTGCTGCTCGCCGCCGGACAGCGTGCCGGCCTGCTGGGTGTAGCGCTGCTTCAGCACCGGGAAATGCTCGTACATCCGCTCGATGTCGGAGCCGATCGCCTTGGTGTCGGAGCGGCTGATGGCGCCGAGCTGCAGGTTCTCCTCCACCGTCATGTTGGTGAAGGTGCCGCGGCCCTGCGGCACATGGGCAATGCCGAGCCGGACCACGTTTTCGGTCGAGCGCGTGCCGATCGGCTTGCCCTCGAACTCGATCGCACCGGTCGAGCGCACCATGTTGCAGATCGCCCGCAGCGTGGTGGTCTTGCCGGCGCCGTTGGCGCCGAGCAGCGTGGTCAGCGAGCCCTCGTTGAGGGAAAAGCTGAGGCCGTGCAGGGCCTGGACCTGGCCGTAATAGGCGCGCAGGTCCTTGACGTTGAGCATCGCGGTCATTGGTCCTTGCTCCCCAGATAGGCCTTGATCACATCGGGGTCGGCCTGGACCTGGGCCGGCGTGCCTTCGGCCAGCTTGCGGCCGAAATTGAGCGCGACGACGTGGTCGGCGATCGACATCACGAGTCCCATGTGATGCTCGACCAGCAGCACCGTAATTTTACGGTCGTCGCGGATTTTGCGGATCAAATCGCCGAGCACGTAGACTTCCTCGTGGTTGAGGCCGCCGGCAGGCTCGTCGAGCAGCAGGATCTTCGGATCTGCGGCCAAAGCGCGTGCCAGCTCGACGCGCTTCTGGGTGCCGAACGGAAGTCCCGAGACCACGGTGTGGGCGACGTCCTCGAGATCGAGATAGCCGAGGATGTCGTGCACCTTCTTGTTCATGTCGTGCTCGCCGCGGCGGACCCAGGCGAGGCGCAGCGAGTCGCTGACGATGTCGCTCGAGGTGCGCGCATGCGCGCCGACGCGGACGTTGTCGATCACGGACAGGTTGGGGAACAGCGCGACGTTCTGGAAGGTACGGCCGATGCCGATCTCGGCGATCCGGTGCGGCGGCCGCGACAGGATGCTCTTGCCTTCCATCAGGATGTCGCCGGACGACGGCTGGTAGAGCCGCGACAGGCAATTGAACAGCGTCGTCTTGCCGGCGCCGTTCGGCCCGATCAGACCGAGGATCTGTCCATGACGCATATCGAACGACACGCCGTTCAACGCGATGATGCCGCCGAACACGACGCTGACGTCGCGAACCGCGAGCAAGGGATCATTCCCCTGCGCGAGCTGTGCCTGCGTCATCTCGTCTCGCCCGCCGTCTTCGAGCGGTGCGAGCGGCCCTGCGATGCGTTTCGCTGGACGTGATGGAGGCTATCTGATCCCCTCGGCCAAACGTGCAACTTTCCCTCCTACTCTGGTCTTTTTGCGTTCTTCTTTTTTGGATTGCGGCGCCATTCCACCGAGCGCCTGCTCGATGTTCCTTACCATCGCGACAAGACGAGGTCCAATGTCGTTGAGCAATCTATCTTCCGTGAAGCGGAATGCCGGCGCGCCGCAATTGAAGGCGTAAGGACCGGTTCCGTCATTCAATCTCAATGCAACGCCGACCGCGGCGACGTCGTCCTGCCAGTCGCCGGTCGACATGGTGAAGCCGTGTTTCGCCACCGTCTCGCCGGAGCGCTCGATGCCGTCGCGCATCTTGGCCCAGCGGCTGCCGTAGTGATCCCGCAGCTCGCGTAATAAAGCCGCACGTTCTTCGGGTGGCAATGCCCAAATATAGGCACGTCCCATCGCGGTGGTTGCGATCGGCACCCGTGAGCCGACGTCGAGTTGCACGCCGAGCGCCAGCCCGTTCCGGCTCTGGCCGAAATAGATCATGCTGTGACGATCGCGGCCGCCGACCGCGACGGCACCGCCGGTCGCGCGCATCACTTCCTCTCGATAGGGCTCGGACAAATGCCGAACGCCGAGATTGGCGAGCGCGGCGTAGCCGAGCGCCATCGCCGACGGCGCGAGCTGATACTTCTCGAATTTCGGTACAGGTGTAAGGTATCCCAGCTTGGTCAGCGTGTAGGTCAGCCGGGAAATGGTTGGCTTCGGTAACTTGGTGCGGGCAGCAATCTCCTGATTGCCGAGCAGCCCGTCATTGGGCTGAAATGCACGCAGGACATCCAGTCCGCGGGAAAGCGCGACGACAAAATTGCGATCGGTCGCTACCTTCTTGCTGGCGCGCTTCATTCCCTGCCCTTGTCATGCTCGTTGACAAGGCACGTGCTTCAAAATAACCCTCCATGTCAAGATGTGGAATTAAATTTCGCAGTGCGAAATTGGTCTAATCGTAGCGGCTCAACGCAAGTCGTGCAGCTACTCAACACAAGTCCAAGAACAAGCATCCAGGGAGAGTCCCGGTGAGTGAAGTCGTCAAGCTCGAACGTCATGACAATATTGCCGTCGTCACGGTTAACAGTCCGCCCGTCAACGCGCTGAGCGCGGCCGTCCGCGGCGGCATCTTCGAATGCATCAAGAGTGCGATCGATGACGCTCAGGTTCAGGGCATCGTGCTGACCTGCGCCGGCCGCACCTTCATCGCCGGCGCCGACATCACCGAATTCGGCAAGCCGCCGAAGCCGCCCGGGCTCGCCGAAGTGCTGAGCCTGATGGAGAGCTCGCCGAAGCCGATCGTCGCCGCGATCCACGGCACCGCGCTCGGCGGCGGCCTCGAGGTCGCGCTGGCCTGCCACTATCGCGTCGCCACCAAGGACGCCAAGCTCGGCCTGCCCGAGGTGAAGCTCGGCCTGCTGCCGGGCGCCGGCGGCACCCAGCGCCTGCCGCGCGCGGTCGGTCCCGAGCTCGCGGTCAAGATGATCGTCGGCGGCGATCCGATCAGTGCGGATGCCGCGCTGAAGGCCGGCCTGATCGAGGAGATCGTCGAAGGTCCGGCCTCGGGCGGCGAGGCATTCGCGCGCAAGGTGGTCGCCGAGAAGCGTCCGCTGCGCAAGCTGCGCGATGACGACAGCAAGCTCGCCGCGGCCAAGGCCGATCGTTCGATCTTCACCAATGCAGTCGCTGCGCTGACCAAGAAGTCGCGCGGCCTCGAGGCGCCGTTCGCCGCCGCCGATGCCGTCGGCGCCGCGATCGACCTGCCGTTCGAGGAAGGCCTGAAGAAGGAGCGCGAGGGCTTCCTCAAGCTGATGAACGGCGACCAGTCCAAGGCGCAGCGCTATGCGTTCTTCGCCGAGCGCGAGGCCGCCAAGATCTCCGGCGTCCCCGAGGGCACCAAGGGCCGCAACGTGGCACGCGTGGCCATCCTCGGCGCCGGCACCATGGGCGGCGGCATCGCGATGTCGTTCGTCAATGCCGGCATCCCGGTCACGCTGATCGAGACCGGCGAGGAGCAGCTCAAGCGCGGCATGGGCATCATGCAGAAGAACTACGAGGCGACCGCGGCCCGCGGCGGCATCCCGGCGGACGCGCCCGCCAAGCGGATGGCGCTGATCAACGGCGTGGTCGGCATCGAGAACGTCGGCGACGCCGATCTGGTGATCGAGGCCGTGTTCGAGACCATGGCGGTCAAGAAGGAAGTGTTCGGCAAGCTCGACCAGTACGCCAAGCCGGGCGCGGTGCTGGCCTCCAACACCTCCTACCTCAACATCGACGAGATCGCGCAGTCGACCAAGCGTCCGCAGGACGTGCTCGGCATGCACTTCTTCTCGCCGGCCAACGTCATGAAGCTGTGCGAGATCGTGCGCGCCGACAAGACCGCGCCGGACGCGCTGGTGACAGCGGTGTCGATCGCCCGCAAGATCGCAAAGGTGCCGGCGGTGGTCGGCGTCTGCGACGGCTTCGTCGGCAACCGCATGCTGGCGCAGCGCGGCAAGCAGTCCGAGAAGTTGTTGTTCGAAGGCGCGCTGCCGCAGCAGGTCGACGCCGTCGTCACCAAGTTCGGCATGCCGATGGGCCCGTTCGCGATGGGCGATCTCGCCGGCCTCGATATCGGCTGGCGCTCGCGCAAGGACCGCGGCATCAAGTCGGAGATCGCGGACGCGCTGTGCGAAGCCGGCCGCTTCGGCCAGAAGACCGGCAAGGGCTACTACAAGTATGAGCCGGGCTCGCGCTCGGCGCTGCCCGATCCGGAGGTCGAGAAGCTGATCGACGAGACGCTGGCGCGCCTCGGCCGCAAGAAGCGCGTCGTCAGCGACGACGAGATCCTCGAGCGCATGATGTACCCGATGATCAACGAGGGCGCGAAGATCCTCGCCGAGGGCATCGCGGCGCGTCCGTCCGACATCGACGTCGTCTGGCTCTATGGCTATGGCTGGCCGATCTATCGCGGCGGCCCGATGTTCTGGGCCGACACCGTCGGTCTCAAGCACATCGCCGATCGCCTGGCCTTCTACGCCAAGGAGACCAACGATCCCTCGCTGGAGCCGGCGCCGCTGCTCAGGAAGCTCGCCGATGAAGGCAAGACCTTCGCCTCGCTCGCCGCGGCGTCGAAGGCGGCGTGATTGGCTTCCTGGCCACGGACTCGCTGGTAGGGTTCCCTCCCCCCTTGCGGGGGAGGGTTAGGGAGAGGGGTGGCCGCATCGGCACTGCCCGAGTGGTACCCCTTCCCCCAACCCCTCCCCGCAAGGGGGAGGGGAGCCCGCGCAGCGGGGTCACCTCACGGATGCAAGACCTTTCATGACCTATCCCGGCGAACAATATTATCCCAAGGGCGTGCAGTGGAGCGACGAGATCACGCGCGGCACGCTGCCGGACCTGCTCTCGAATGCCGCCGCCGAGTTCGGCGCGCGCCCGGTGCTCGAATTCCGCGACCGGCAGATCAGCTACAGCGAACTCGAGGCCCTGGTCGAGACCGCGGCCGCCGCCTTCCTGCGGGCCGGCTACGGCAAGGGCACCTCGGTCGCGCTGTTCCTCGGCAATTCGCCTGACCATCCGATCAACTTCTTCGGTGCGCTCAAGGCCGGCGCCCGCATCGTGCATCTGTCGCCGCTCGACGGCGAGATCGCGCTGTCGCACAAGCTGTCCGATTCAGGCGCCCGCGTGCTGGTCACCAGCAACCTCTCGGCGCTGCTGCCGACTGCGCTGAAGTTCCTCGCCAAGGGTTTGCTCGACCGCCTCATCGTCTGTGAGGACGACAATTGGGGCAAAGTCGGCACGCCGCAAACCGCGCTGCCGGATAATCCCGCCATCATCACGCACCGGCAGTTCATCGACGGCGCGACCAAACCGGCGCAATGGCCCGCGGTCGATGTCGAGGACGTGGCGCTGCTGCAATATACCGGCGGCACCACCGGCCTGCCCAAGGGCGCCATGCTCAGCCACGGCAATCTCACCGCGGCGGTGTCGATCTACGATGTCTGGGGCAAGCCCGGGCGGCTCGAGCGCAACGCGATCGAGCGTGTGATCTGCGTGCTGCCGCTGTTTCACATCTATGCGCTGACCGTCGTGCTGCTGTCGGTGATCCGGCGCGGCCATCTGATCTCGCTGCATCAGCGCTTCGATGTCGAGGCCGTGATGCGCGACATCGAGGTCAAGCGCGCGACGGTGTTCCCCGGCGTGCCGACGATGTGGATCGCGATCGCCTCGCTGCCCGATCTCGACAAGCGCGATCTCTCCTCGCTGGTGGTCGCGGGCTCCGGCGGCGCGCCGCTGCCGGTCGAGGTCGCCAAGATCTTCGAGCGCCGCGTCGGCATGAAGCTGAAGAGCGGCTGGGGCATGACCGAGACCTGCTCGCCCGGCACCGGCCACCCGAAGGAGGGGCCGGAGAAGCCGGGCTCGATCGGGCTGATGCTGCCCGGCATCGAGATGGACGTGGTGTCGCTGGAGGATTCCACCAAGGTGATGCCGGTCGGCGAGGTCGGCGAAATCCGCATCCGCGGCCCGAACGTCACCAAGGGCTACTGGAACCGGCCGGCCGAGACCGCCGAAGCCTTCGTCGGCGACCGCTTCCTGACCGGCGACATCGGCTACATGGACGCCGACGGCTATTTCTACCTGGTCGACCGCAAGAAGGACATGATCATCTCCGGCGGCTTCAACGTCTATCCGCAGATGATCGAGCAGGCGATCTACACCCATCCCGCCGTGCAGGAGGTGATCGTGATCGGGATTCCCGACGATTACCGCGGCGAGGCGGCCAAGGCCTTCATCAAGCTGCGCGACGGCGAGAAGACGTTCTCGATCGACGAGCTGCGCGCCTTCCTCACCGGCAAGGTCGGCAAGCATGAATTGCCGGCCGCCGTCGAATTCGTCGACGAGCTGCCGCGCACCCCGGTCGGCAAGCTGTCGCGTCACGAATTGCGCCAGCAACAGCCGAAGACATCTCAAGCAAAATCAATCGTTCAATAGGAGGATCCGATGGATCTCGCTTTCACCAAGGAAGAGATAGCGTTTCGCGAGGAGGTGCGTGAGTTCTTCAAGAACAACGTGCCGCCGGAGACCCGGCGCAAGCTGCAGGAAGGCCGCCATCTGTCGAAGGACGAGATGGTCACCTGGTGGCGCATCCTCAACAAGAAGGGCTGGGGCGTCACCCATTGGCCGAAGGAACATGGCGGCACCGGCTGGACCACCGTGCAGCACTACATCTTCAACGAGGAGCTGCAGTCCTATCCCGCACCGCAGCCGCTCGCCTTCGGCGTCAGCATGGTCGGCCCGGTCATTTACACCTTCGGCAATGAGAAGCAGAAGAAGGAATATCTGCCGCGCATCGCCAGCGTTGACGACTGGTGGTGCCAGGGCTTCTCGGAGCCGGGCTCGGGTTCTGACCTCGCGTCGCTGAAGACCACGGCCGAGCGCCGCGGCGACAAATGGATCATCAACGGCCAGAAGACCTGGACCACGCTCGCCCAGCACGCCGACATGATCTTCTGTCTCTGTCGCACCGACAAGAACGCGAAGAAGCAGATGGGCATCTCCTTCATCGTGTTCTCGATGAAGTCGAAGGGCGTCACCGTGCGTCCGATCCAGACCATCGACGGCGGCCACGAGGTCAACGAAGTGTTCTTCGACGATGTCGAGGTGCCCTACGAGAACCTGATCGGCGAGGAGAACAAGGGCTGGGATTACGCCAAATTCCTGCTCGGCAATGAGCGTACCGGCATCGCCCGGGTCGGCGTCTCGAAGGAGCGGCTGCGCCGCATCCGCGCGCTGGCCTCCAAGGTCGAGTCCGGCGGCCGTCCCGTCATCGAGGATCCGGCGTTCCGCGAGAAGCTCACGGCCTGCGAGATCGAGCTGAAGGCGCTCGAGCTGACCCAGCTTCGCGTCGTCGCCGACGAGGGCAAGCACGGCAAGGGCAAGCCCAATCCGGCGTCCTCGGTGCTCAAGATCAAGGGCTCGGAAATCCAGCAGACCACGACCGAGCTGTTGATGGAGATCATCGGTCCGTTCGCCGCGCCCTATGACGAGCACGGCGACGCCGGCTCGAACGAGAGCATGGATTGGACCGCGCAGATCGCGCCGAGCTACTTCAACAATCGCAAGGTCTCGATCTACGGCGGCTCCAACGAGATCCAGCGCAACATCATCAGCAAGGCCGTCCTGGGGCTTTGATCCTCTCCCTCTCCCCGCATTTGCGGGGAGAGGTGACGAGGTCCCGGTTTCGGTGACGACTTTCAGTTTAAGGGAACGAACATGGATTTTGATCTGTCCGAGGAGCAGCGGCTTCTCAAGGAAAGCATCGACGGGCTTCTGACCGATGCCTACGACTTCGATGCGCGCAAGAAGTACATGAAGGAGAAGGGCGGCTGGAGCCAGGCGCTCTGGGGCAAGCTCGCCGAGCAGGGCCTGCTCGGTCTGCCCTTCGCGGAGACCGACGGCGGCTTCGGCGCCGGCGCGGTCGAGACCATGATCGTGATGGAAGCGCTCGGCAAGGCGCTGGTGGTCGAGCCTTATCTCGCCACCGTGGTGGTCGCCGGCGGCTTCCTGCGCCATGGCGGCTCGGCCGAGCAGAAGGCCAAGTACATCCCGGGCATCATCGACGGCAGCAAGACCTTCGGCTTCGCCCAGCTCGAGAAGAATTCGCGCTACGACCTGTTCGACGTCGTGACCACGGCCAAGAAGAAGGGCGATGGCTGGGTGATCGACGGCGAGAAGTTCGTCGTGCTCAACGGCGAGAACGCCGACACGCTTATCGTGACCGCGCGCACCAAGGGCGGCCAGCGCGACAAGTCCGGCATCGGCGTGTTCCTGGTCCCGGCGAATGCCAAGGGCGTCACCAAAAAGGGCTATCCCACCCAGGACGGCCTGCACGCGGCCGACATCACCTTCACCAATGTCGAAGTCGGTGCTGACGCTGCGATCGGCGATCCCGAGAACGGCCTGCCCCTGATCGAGCGCGTGGCTGATGAAGCCCGCATTGCGCTGTGCGCGGAAGCGGTCGGCGCGATGGACGAGTCGCTGAAGGAGACCGTCGAGTACATCAAGACCCGCAAGCAGTTCGGCGTTGCGATCGGCTCGTTTCAGAGCCTGCAGCACCGCGCCGCCGACATGTTCGTGGCGCTGGAGCAGGCCCGCAGCATGTCGATGTTCGCGACCATGGCGTCGGATTTCAGCGATGCCAAGGAGCGTTCGTCCGCGGTCGCGGCGGCCAAGGTGCAGGTCGGCAAGTCGCTGAAGTTCGTCGGCCAGCAGTCGATCCAGCTTCACGGCGGTATCGGCATGACCATGGAAGCCAAGATCGGCCACTACTTCAAGCGGCTGACCATGATCGAGAACACGCTCGGCGACACCGACTACCACCTCCGTCGCGTCAGCGAGGGCGGCGGGTTGCTGGCGTAACCACCACTGTCATTGCGAGCGTAAGCGAAGCAATCCATCTCACCGCGTTGGGAAAGATGGATTGCTTCGTCGCTTCAGCGCAAAATTGCTGTGCAATTTTGTCGCGAGCTCCTCGCAATGACGCTCGAAACAAACAGGGAGGCAACAACAATGAAAAACACCCCGTTCGATCTCACCGGCCAGGTTGCGGTCATCACCGGCTCGAGCCGCGGCATCGGGCGCTCCTCGGCGGAGTTGCTCGCAAAACTCGGCGCCAAGGTCGTGATCTCCTCGCGCAAGGCGGACGCCTGCCAGGAGGTCGCCGACGGCATCAAGAAGGCCGGCGGTGACGCGCTCGTCATCCCCTGCAACATCGCGCGCCGCAATGAGGTCGAGGGGCTGGTCTCCGGTACGATCAAGCACTACGGCAAGATCGACATCCTGGTCTGCAATGCCGCGGTCAATCCCTATTACGGCCCGCTGCTCGACATCACCGACGAGGCCTTCGACAAGATCATGGGCTCCAACGTCAAGAGCAACATCTGGCTCTCCGCGCTGGCGATCCCGCAGATGGCCGAGCGCGGCAAGGGCTCGGTCGTGATCATCTCCTCGATCGGCGGCTTGCGCGGCTCGACCGTGATCGGCGCCTACGGCATCTCCAAGGCGGCGGACTTCGCGCTGTGCCGCAGCCTCGCCGGCGAATGGGGGCCGAAGGGCGTGCGGGTCAATTGCGTGGCGCCCGGGTTGGTGAAGACCGATTTCGCCCGCGCGCTGTGGGAGGATCCGGACAATCTGAAGCGCCGCACCGCGTCGACGCCGCTGCGCCGTATCGGCGAGCCCGACGAGATTGCAGGCGCGGTGGCCTATCTCGCCTCCGACGCGTCGACCTTCATGACCGGCCAGACCATCGTGGTCGACGGCGGCGTGACGACGGCAGCGACGTAGCGCGGGATACCTCTACGAAGTCGTACTCGATCGCACCACAATCGCGTCATGCCCGGGCTTGTCCCGGGCATCCACGTCTTTGGCGGTTTCTGCGAGCAAGACGTGGATGGCCGGGACAAGCCCGGCCATGACGAGCTTTTCGTACTCGCCTCAGACCTGCTCCAGCGCCCGCTCGAAATCCTCGATCAGATCGTCGGGATGCTCGAGCCCGGCGGAGAAGCGAATAAAGCCCTCGCTGATGCCGAGCTCGGCGCGGGCCTCCGGCGCCAGGCGCTGATGCGTCGTGGTCGCGGGATGCGTGACCAGGCTCTTGGCATCGCCGAGATTGTTGGAGATGCGCGAGATCTTCAGCGCGTTGAGGCAGCGGAACGCGCCGGCCTTGCCGTCCTTGACCTCGAAGCCGACCAGCGTCGAGCCGGCGCCCATCTGCTTCTTCACCGTTGCGGCCTGCGGATGATCGGGGCGGCCGGGATAGACCAGCCGCGTGATCTTCGGATGCTTCGCCAGCGCCTCGGCGATCTTGGCCGCGTTCTCGGTCTGCGCGCGGACGCGGACGCCGAGCGTCTCCAGCCCTTTCAGCAGCACCCAGGCGTTGAACGGCGACAGCGAGGGGCCGGTCTGGCGCATGAAATTATGGATGTGCTCGGCAATGAAGGCCTCCGACGACAGGATGACGCCGCCGAGACAGCGGCCCTGGCCGTCGATATGCTTGGTCGCGGAATAGACCACGACGTCGGCGCCCAGCGACAGCGGGCTCTGCCAGATCGGCGTTGCGAACACGTTGTCGACGATCAATCGGGCGCCACCGCTGTGCGCGATTTTGGCGATCGCGCCGATATCGAGCACGTCGAGCGTCGGATTGGTCGGGCTCTCCAGGAAGAAGGTTTTTGTGTTCGGCCGCAGGGCGCGCTGCCACTGGTCGAGGTCGAGGCCGTCGACCAGCGTCGTCTCGATGCCGTAGCGCGGCAGCAGGTCCTGCACGACATAGAGGCAGGAGCCGAACAGCGCCTTCGACGCCACCACGTGATCGCCGGCCTTCAGCGGCGCGAGGATCGCGGTGGTCACCGCGGCCATGCCGGTCGCGGTCGAGCGCGCGGCCTCCGCGCCCTCGAGCTCGATCATGCGGCGCTCGAACATCGCAATCGTCGGGTTGGAATAGCGCGAATAGATGAAGCCGGGATCCTGGCCCTTGAAGCGCGCCTCGCATTGCTCGGCGGTGTCGTAGACGTAGCCCTGGGTGAGAAACAGCCCTTCCGACGTCTCCCCGAATTGCGAGCGCAGCGTGCCGCCATGGACCAGGCGGGTTTCGGGACGGAAGCGGGCGGTACCTTCAGATTCAGACATGTGACCTCCGAAGTGGCCATTTCCCTCGGAACTGGCCACAAAAAAACCGGCCTGGAGCAACCTCCACAAGCCGGGATCACACTGTCCCCGGCCTGTTTAGCGACTTATTTAACGTGGCTGCAAGCCGGCCGGCTCAAATCACCACGGGATAAGTGCAGCTGATATTCCCTCGCGCCCTTTCCGTCAAGACGGTCATCGGATAACCCGTAAAAGCCCATATTTTGGGGCTTGATGGCCCGCCAGAGGTTGATTTTGGGCCATCTCGAGGGATCGCCAAGGGGCCGCATCGTGTCGTTCACGCTGGAAGATGAATCCAACGGAATTCTGCCCGACCGCATGATCGCGGAGATGGCGGAGGCCGGCCTTATTCTGCCCGCCTATGACTTCGTCGAGAGCCAGATCCAGCCGGCGAGCCTCGACCTCCGCCTCGGCGATATCGCCTACCGCGTTCGCGCCAGCTTCCTGCCGGGGCCCGATGCCACCGTCGCCGAGCGGATCGACCAGCTGAAGCTGCACGAGATCGATCTGTCCGACGGCGCGGTGCTGGAAACCAACTGCGTCTACATCGTGCCGCTGCTCGAAAGCCTGGCGCTGCCGCCGGAGATCGTGGCGGCGGCCAACCCGAAGAGCTCGACCGGCCGGCTCGACGTCTTCACCCGCGTGATCGCCGACGGCACCCGCCGCTTCGACATGATCGGGGCCGGCTATCACGGTCCGCTCTACGCCGAGATCTCACCGAAGACGTTTCCCGTGCTGCTGCGCGAGGGCTCGCGGCTCAGCCAGGTCCGCTTCCGGATCGGCGAGGCGACGCTTTCCGCCGACGAGCTCGATGCGTTGCATGCTGCCGAGCGCCTGGTCGATGCTGACAACGCCGATCTCACCCATGGCGTCGCACTGTCGGTCGATCTCTCCGGCGAGAGCTCGGGCGGCTTCGTCGGCTATCGCGCCAAGCGCCACACCGGCGTGGTCGATGTCGATCGCCGCGGCGGCTATGCGGTCGACGATTTCTGGGAGCCGATCAAGGCGCGGCCCGACGGCAGCCTCATCCTCGATCCCGGCGAGTTCTACATCCTGGCTTCCAAGGAGGCGGTGCAGGTGCCGCCGGATTACGCCGCGGAGATGGTGCCGTTCGATCCGCTGGTCGGCGAATTCCGCGTCCACTATGCCGGTTTCTTCGATCCCGGCTTCGGCTATGCCGGCGCCGGCGGCAAGGGCGCGCGCGCCGTGCTCGAAGTGCGCTCGCGCGAGGTGCCGTTCATTCTCGAGCACGGCCAGATCGTCGGCCGTCTCGTCTATGAGCGCATGCTCGAGCGTCCCGACGCGCTCTACGGCCAGCGCATCGGCTCGAACTATCAGGCGCAGGGCCTGAAGCTCTCGAAGCATTTTCGCGTGTAGCGATATTCTCTGCCCCGTCATCCTGAGGTGCGAGCGGAGCGAGCCTCGAAGGATGCATCGGCCACCAGCCGGGCCGTGCATCCTTCGAGGCTCGCAAGAGCTCGCACCTCAGGATGACGGGATCAATCGTCCTTGCCCCGGACTGCGCTTCGCTGCATCAGGGCTCCGATCCTCGCCATCATTCTCCGCCGTCATTCCCCGCGAAAGCGGGGAATCCAGTACGCCGCGGCCTCTCGATTGAAGACGACTGCCTCTGGAATACTGGATCGCCCGATCGAGTCGGGCGATGACACCGTGTGTGTTGCGCCGTCGCTTCGGCGATGACACATTCCGGCAAACAACAAATCGGGAGTGAACATGAGCGCCGCAACAGATTCAGCGCAGCAAGAGGCGCAATGGCGGAAGTGGCGCAGCGTCGCCGATCTTTATCACGCCTTCTTCACCGGGCTGATCCTCACCGTCGTCACCCGCCGCGGCACGGCCGATGCCGCCGAATTCGTCTTCCGCGTGTTTCGCCGCCAGCAGCAGGAGCGCTTTCTGCCCGGCCTGAAGAAGCTCGGCCTCGACGGCCTGCCGCCGGCGGTCGCGGCCGCGCAGTATCACTATCTCTCCAACTGGATCGGCGGCGTGCATGTCGAATACATCTACGAGACCGACCGTAAGGCGTGGATCCGCTATCCGCCGCCGCGCTGGATCTGGAAGGGCACCGCGATCTGCGGCGTGCCCGGCGAGGTCTCGCGCGCGATGCTGCGCGGCTGGCACGCCAACAACGGTGTCGCCCTCGGCGATCTCAGGCTCGGCTTCGTCTGCACCAAGCAGAGCGTCGACGGCCAGGACGGCCTCGAGGGCTATTACTGCGAATACGATCATCCGCTCGAACTCGACCAGCGCCTGGTGTTCGCGCGCCATCTCGAAGCGCCTGCGTTTAATCCGAAGACCGCGCCGGCGCTGCCGGTCGACAGCTGGCCGCGACAGCGGCTGGAAAAGGCCTACCGCAACTACGCGATGGAATATGTGAAGACGGCCGCGCCCGTCATCGTGCAGGTGTTCGGTCCTGAGGATGCGAGCTATCTGCTGCACCTCACCGGCAAGCTGATTGGTATGCAGTATTTCGACGAGGTCGCGCAGGCGCTCGGCGGCAGCCGTGGCCGTGCGGCGGAATTTGCCGCATTTCTGCGCACGCTGTTCGAGTCGCAGGATGATGTCGCTGAGATCAGCGGGTCCGAAGGCCAGTTCGAAATACGCCAGCGGGGCTGGAAGCTGATGGCCGACGTCGCCGACTATCACCCGGCCTGCGCCAGCGTCCTGACCGGGCTGTTCGAGGGGCTGGCGGCCGGCTGCGGGCGGCATATTCCGGTGCATCTGAAGCCGAACAGCACCGCCGGCGTGCCGTTCGTGTGGTCGATCGGCTAGATCAGAGGTTCACTTGGGTTCACCTGCAATCGCGCAGGCCCCCCTTGCGTCCTGCGCACGTGGAATCCGCCATTGCCATGGTAGGGAAACACCATGGCGCGGCTCCCAGACTGCGCGCGTGGGAGTAGAAATGTCCGATCTCGGCCTCGCCGAAATACCTGTCGACGAACAAGAACGGCCGCTGCCGCCGCCGGTGACCAAGCCGGCGCGCAACGCGCTGCTCGACGGGCCGATCCTGCGCACGCTGTTGTGGCTGGCCTGGCCGAACGTCATCGCGCTCTCCGCCGGCACCTGCGTCGTCATCGCCGAGACCTCCTATATCGGCCGGCTCGGCGTCGAGTCGCTCGCGGCGATGGCGCTGGTGTTTCCCTGCGTGATCCTGACCATGACGATGTCCGGCGGCGCGATGGGCGGCGGCGTCGCATCCGCGATTGCGCGCGCGCTCGGCGCCGGCGAGATCGAGCGTGCCTCGACGCTCGCAATGCATGCGCTGCTGATCGGGTTGACGTTTGGCGTCACCTTCATGCTGGGCATGCTGATCTTCGGTCCGCGCCTGCTCGAACTGCTCGGCGGCCGCGGTAATGTATTGGCGCAGGCGATCGCCTATACGCAGGTCTTCTTCGGCGGCGCGATCCTGCCCTGGCTGATGAACACCATGGCCGGCATCCTGCGCGGCACCGGCAACATGAAGCTGCCGTCGACCATGATCCTGTCGTCGGCGGTGTGGCAGATCATTCTCGGCGGCACGCTCGGGCTCGGCCTCGGCCCGGTGCCGCAATTCGGCATGCGCGGCGTCGCCGCGGGCTCGCTGATCGCCTATTCGATCAGCATCAGCGTGATGGGCTGGTACCTGTTCTCGGGCCGCGCCCGCGTGAAGCCGAAGCTCAAGGGCCTGCGCGTGCAGTGGGCGATGTTCATCGACATCCTCAAGGTCGGCGCGGTCTCCTGCTTCTCGCCGTTGCAATCGGTTCTGACGATCTCGATCTTCACCCACATGCTGGCGCAGTTCGGCACCGCGGTGCTCGCCGGCTACGGCATCGGTGCGCGGCTCGAATTCATGCTGACCTCGGTCGCCTTCGCGGTCGGTATCGCCTCGGTGCCGATGATCGGCATGGCGGTCGGTGCCGAGCGCGTCGCGCGCGCCCGCCGCATCGCCTGGACCGCGGGCACGGTGTCGTTCCTCTCGGTCGGCGTGGTCGGCAGCTTCATCGCCGTGTTCCCCGACCTCTGGGTCAATCTGTTCACCGATGATCCGCATGTGCGGGCGACCAGCCATCAGTATCTCTCGACCGCCGCGCCGATGTACGCCTTCATTGGCCTCGCGATGTCGATGTATTTCTCCTCGCAGGGCGCTGCGAAGGTGCTGGGTCCGGTGCTGGCGCAGACCGCGCGGCTGATCTTCATCGGCACCGGCGGCTGGTGGCTGTCGACCCATGAGGCGAGTGCGCAAAACTTCTTCGCACTCGCCGCCGCTTCGATGGGCGTGCTCGGCGTGCTTTCCTGCCTCAGCGTGATCCTGACGCGCTGGGGCAAGTCAGCGCCGGTCGCGGAAGCGCAGCCGGCGCTGTCGTAGGCTCTCGCTCGATCATCGTGACTCTCTCACCGTCATCCTGAGGTGCGAGCGGAGCGAGCCTCGAAGGATGCACGGCCCCGATGCATCAGCGCATGCGGTCGCATCACTCGCAGAGAGAGCCGGGCCGTCGCCCTTCGAGGCTCGCTTCGCGAGCACCTCAGGGTGGCGGTCACACATATGTGTCACGCCGCGTTTTTCTCCTTTGCCGATCGGGCCATCGCCGTCTGCATCGCCGCCGCGCCGAGGTCCATCTGCGCGTCCATGTAGGGTGCGACTTCGTGCGGCAGCACGTCGGCGATCCACACCACGCGGCAGCGCGCATCGCCGTCGGCGAACACCTGCACCGAGGCGGAATGCTGCTTCAGCCGCTCGCTGCTGATCGCATAGACCAGCCGTTGCCGCTTGTCGTCGCAATCGACCAGCGTCTCGCGCGCCACGGTGCCGTTGCCGAAGGTGACGATGCGAACATCGCCCTCCAGCTGTGTGTCGGTGACGAAGCCCGGCACCAGCCGCGTATGCAGCGCGCCGAAATCACGCAGTGCGTCCCAGACGTGATCAGCCGGCGCGTCGATGGGGATGTCTTTGTGAATGGAGGCCATGGGAGTGGGTCCTTGCGTTTCGAGTTTGAGAGACCGTCATTGCGAGCGAAGCGAAGCAATCCATGTCGCAGCGGAGTGAAGCGTGGATTGCTTCGTCGCTTCGCTCCTCGCAATGACGGCTGAGGTTAGGTCGACACCGCCTCGACATTGTTGCCGTCGGGGTCGAGCAGGAACGCCGCGTAGTAGGTCGGGCTGTAATCCTTGCGGTGGCCCGCCGCGCCGTTGTCCTTGCCGCCGGCCTTCAGGCCTGCGGTGTGGAAGGTCTTGATCGCGTCGTGGCTCGGCGCGCGGAACGCGATGTGCGCGCCGCCTTGCGCCTTGCCCTTGTGCAGATGCAGCCAGAGCGCGGGCTCGCCCTTCGGGCCGAAGCCGGCGCCGCTGTCGTCGCGCGAGCACAGCACGAAGCCGAGCGGCGCCAGCACCGCGGTGTAGAAGCGCACGCTGGCGTCGAGGTCGGCGACGCGCAATCCGATGTGGTCGTACATGATGAGGTCTCCAGTCGCTGGGCGCGTCGACGGACGCGCGGACCGGAGTAACCTAGCTATTGCAGCGCAAGGCGTTCTTGGAGAATCTTGCGGTCGCCGCGGGAGGCCTGGCGGAACTTGAGCGGCGAGGCGCCGGCGGCGCGGTGGAAGCTGCGCACGAAATTGGAGAGATCGCCGAAGCCGACGTCATAGGCGATGTCGGTGACCGGGCTGTCGTCGTCGACGAGCCGCCGCGCCGCATGGCGCAGCCGCGAGCGCACGAGATATTGATGCGGGGTCACGCCGAGCACCGCGGAGAACAGCCGCAGGAAATGGAACGTGCTGAGCCCGGCCTGCTCCGCGGCATCGTCGAGATCGATCTGCTGGTGCGAATTGGCGTCGATCCACAGCGCCGCCTCGACGGCACGGCGGCGATCGCGCAGGCCTGCGGTGAGGGGCTTTGCCTTGCGGTCGGACACCAGCTCGACAAGGCGGCTGGTGAGGAGGTGACCGATCTCGTCGAGACCGACGTCGCTGTTGCCAGCTGCCGCCGTCTGGGCGAGCTCGCCGATCACCATCAATTCCGGCAGTGGCGGCACCGAGCCGACCTGCCAGACATCAGTGCGGTCGCCGATGCTCTCGACCAGCTCCGGGTCGAGGAAGAACGACAGGCATTCGTCGCCGACCACGTGGTCGTGCGTGCAGGTGTATTCGTCGCCGGGATGGCCGACCAGGATCGAGCCCGCCACCAGCTCATGGAAGCGGCCGCGGCAATGGCAGCCGAAACTGCCGCTGCGCACATAGGACACGGAGTGGCAGGCGAACTGCTCGACAAATGGCTTGTCGCCGGGTTCCGCCGCGCAGCGAAACTCGTTCACCGTGATGCGATCGCGCTGCAACAGCGTGGTCCGGGTCATACCCCAGATCTAGGCTTGCGGCCGGGGCCGTGCAACGGGCAGCAGCACGTCGAACAGGGTCTTGCTGGTGGTCGGCTGGGCGCCTTCGATCGAGAGCAGCCGCCGCTTGGAGACGCTGCCGCCGTTCGGCGAGATCCGGTCGGCATAGTGGCCCGCCTCGAGCACGCGATGGCAGGGCACGATGACCATGAAGGGATTGCGGCCGAGCGCCTGCGCCACCGAATAGACCGCGCCGGACGCGCGCAAGGCGCTCGCCACCTCGTCATAGGTCCGGGTTTCGCCGCGGGGAATCGCGCGGACGGTCTGGTAGACGCGCTGGTTGAACGCCGGGATGCCGGTCATATCGAGCGCAACGGCCGAGAGATCACCATTGCCGCCGTGCAAGATCGCAGCGATACCCTCGATCGCGATCTCGACCTCCTCGGGAGGCCGCCGCTCGCGTGCATCGGGATAGAGTTGGAACAGTTTTTTGCGGGTCTCGATTTCGCGGAGCTCGGGCAACTGGACACCGGCGACGCCGGCGTCGCCCCATGCGATGCCGCATCGGCCGATCGCCGTGTCGAAAATGGTGTACCCACGCCCCGCCATGACGCCACCAACCCCCACTGCGATCATAACATCGTCGCGGTCCGGCGCATCCGGAATCTTGACGTTTAGTTAAGCATGTTGCGGCCGGCGCTGTGTGACCTCGACGACGTCCAGTCACGCATCTTCCAGTCACGCATCTTAAAGGCTTTGCCCGCTATCTGGTCGCCAGCATGCTGCTGCAAAAGACGATCGGCGGAACGATGACGAGCCCGAGCGCCGAAGCCGCGCCCGGCAGTGCCGGCATGGCCGGGCGCGTGAGCTGGCTCTCCCATCCGCTGTTCGCGGTGCTGCTGCTGGCGCTGGTGATACGCCTTGCGGCCGCGCTCTGGCCCAACGTCATTTATCCCGACGAGACCTTCCAGTATCTCGAGCCGGCGTGGCGGATGCTCGGCCATGACGGCATCCTGACATGGGAATGGCGCGACGGCATTCGCGGCTGGTTCCTGCCGACATTGATGGCCGGGCCGGTTGCCCTGGGTGATGCGCTTGCGCCTGGAGGCGCGGGTGCCTTCATGGTGCCGCGCCTGATCGTCGCATGCGCGTCGCTGTCGATCGTGGCGAGCGCCTGGTTCCTCGGCGCGCGGATCTCGCGCACCCATGCCGTCGTCGCGGCCTTTGCCACAGCGACCTGGTTCGAACTGTTCATGCTCGCGCCGCATACGCTGGGCGAGCCGCTGGCGACGGCGCTGATCGTGCCGGCGGCGCTGCTGGTCACCGACCGTCCATCACAGCTGCGTCTCGCGATCGGCGGTGCGTTGCTCGCCTTCGCCTTTGTCTGCCGTTTCCAGTTTGCGCCGGCCATTGCGGTGCTCGCGCTTGGGGCATGCTGGGCACGCTGGCGAAACCTGATTCCGCTGGTCGCCGGCGGGCTCGCTGCGCTGCTGCTTGCCGCCGCGATCGACCTTGCGCATGGTGCCGTGCCGTTCGCCTGGCTGATCGCGAACATCAAGGAAAACCTTGTCCACGATCGCGCGATCGAATTCGGCGTGTCGCCGCCGTCGGCCTATCTCATCGATTTCCTGACCGTGTGGTCGGTGGCGATCGTGCTCCCGCTCGCCGCGATCTGGCGCGGCTCGCGGCACGCCCCGTTGCTGCTGGCCGTGGCGCTGGTCAATCTCGTCTTCCACAGCCTGATCGTGCACAAGGAATACCGCTTCGTCTTCCTGTCGGTGGTGCTGTTCACCATCGTCGCGGCGCTGGGATCGGCCGATTGGGTGCAATGGCTGCGCGCCAAGGGCGCGTGGCGCCGCTGGGCACTGCCCGTCGTGCTCGGCGGTTGGGCGTTGCTGTCCGTGGCGCTGGCCGGCGCCAGCGACGGGATGCGCGAGTACTGGACGCGGGGTGTCGGCGCTGCGCAACTCGCCACCGAACTGCGCGGCGATCCGCAGATGTGCGGTCTCGCGCTTTACAACGTTCGTTTCCAGCAATTGCCGGGGCGGGAACGATTGGTTGGCCCGGTGCCGCTCTATTCGCTGCAACCCGCCGATCCGCTCGCCGAGGTGGTCCTGCCGCCGCTGCTGCTGCGGGCGAGCAAGCCGGCCTTCAATCGCATCCTTGCGCGGCCCGAGGCCGCAGGCGATCTGCCGGCGGATTTTTCACGGCAAAGCTGTGGGCGCGTCGGCTTCAGCGATGCCTGCATCTATGCGCGCGGCGGCAGCTGCGACGCATCTGCCGCTCAGCCCTTTGTCATCAATGACGTGCTTGTGAGGATGGGCCAGTAGCGGGTGGTGCCGCCGCGATCGGCGTCAATGCCCGCTTGATCCGCTGCCGCAGCCCGGGCTATGGTCCGGCAGGTCGCACCCATGCGGTTCGACCTCGAGCAATTGAGATCGCGGGCGTAGTTCAATGGTAGAACGGCAGCTTCCCAAGCTGCATACGAGGGTTCGATTCCCTTCGCCCGCTCCAGCCTTTGGGCGCCGTGTTTGACCGGCAATCGCAGGAGACTTGACGTGAAGTTGCTTGGAGCGCTGCTGCTTGCGCTGAGCGCGCTTTGGATGACGAGGCCGGCATCTGCGCAAATGTATGATCCTCGCTATCCGGTCTGCATGCATGTCTATGGTGTGTTGATCGGTGAGCGCATGGACTGCGTCTTCACGTCGATCGATCAGTGCCAGGCCGGCGCGATGGGCCTTCCGGCAACCTGTTTGATTAACCCTTACTACGTGCCGAGATCTTACGCGCCGGGATCGGCGCGCCGTTACAGGCCTGAACGGTGACTTTTCCCGCGCGTGCTTGCGAGCGTCCATTTGAGATCGATGCATGGAATGGTGGATCTACGCACTCCCAGCGATCGTTCTGATCGGAGGCGCATTTGTCGTTCGCGCCCGGCGCGGCGGGAATTCCACGGAGGATGAGGAGCTGAACCGGCGGATCGATGAGCGCGTCGATCGCCTCGATCTCACGCGCCGCAATCGCGATCGGGATTCCTGATCCAGCAAATCGGCGCACGGGCCTGCCGCCATCATTCCGGGATATTACGGCGATCTGTTCACGCAACGTGCGTGCCTAACGAACCGTACTCGACCTGTTCTTCTCACAACGCGCAGTTATGTTTCCGTAGTTCTCCGCATTTGAGAACGGAGTTCCGTCGGAACGATCTCGCAGGTTCCGGCATTGGCCAAGTAGAACCGGCCAGCCTCCGGCAGAGACCGGTCGGTTCAAGCCCGCCGCCGGTCGTCCGCCTCTCAACCAGCCCCCTAGAGGACGGCCGGCGCGGGTCCTGATCCAGGGTCTGCGCGGCGCCTCCATGTCGGCAGCATGTTCCGATGCTGCGTTCGATTGCCGTCGCCAATGTGTATCGCTGCGTTCGCGACAGATTCAGCGCCAGCCCAGCGCGGGTGCGACGTGAGTGAGAATACTCTCGATCACATGCGCGTTGTAGGCGACGCCGAGCTGATTGGGGACGGTCAGCAGCAGGGTGTCGGCTTCTGCAATCGCCTCGTCGGTCTTGAGCTGCTCGATCAGCTTGTCGGGTTCGGCGGCATAGCCGCGGCCGAAGATCGCGCGCGTCCGCTCGTCGATGAAACCGATCTGGTCTTCCTCCTGCCCACTGCCGAAATAGGCGCGGTCGCGATCGTCGACCAGCGCGAAGATGCTGCGGCTCACCGAGACCCGCGGCTCGCGTGTGTGACCGGCCTCCTTCCAGGCGGCACGGTAGGCCCGGATCTGCGCGGCCTGCTGGATGTGGAACGCTTCGCCGGTCTCGTCGCTCTTCAGCGTCGAGCTCTGCAGGTTCATGCCGAGCTTCGCCGCCCAGACCGCGGTCGCGTTCGAGCCGGCGCCCCACCAGATGCGCTCGCGCAGGCCTTCCGAGTGCGGTTCGAGCCGCAGCAGGCCGGGCGGATTGGGAAACATCGGCCGCGGATTGGGCTGCGCAAAACCCTGTCCGCGCAGCATGTCGAGGAAGATCTCGGCATGACGCCGGCCCATGTCGGCGTCGGTCTCGCCTTCGGCCGGCTGATAGCCGAAATAGCGCCAGCCATCGATCACCTGCTCGGGCGAGCCGCGGCTGATGCCGAGTTGCAGGCGTCCGCCCGCGATCAGGTCGGCCGCACCGGCGTCCTCGATCATGTAGAGCGGATTTTCGTAGCGCATGTCGATCACGGCGGTGCCGATTTCGATCCGGCTGGTCTTGGCGCCGACCGCCGCCAGCAGCGGGAAGGGCGAAGCCAGCTGGCGCGCGAAGTGATGGACGCGAAAATACGCGCCGTCCGCGCCGAGCTCTTCGGCGGCGACCGCAAGGTCGATGGATTGCAGCAGTACATCCGCGGCCGAGCGGGCCTGGGATTGCGGCGAGGGCGTCCAGTGCCCGAACGAGAGGAATCCGATTTTCTTCATGTCGGCAATGTAGGCATGTCCAGGACGAATTGCGATCCATGGCGCATGCGCGCTGGTCTTGCCGCCTGCGACGCGGCGTGGCTTGCGATCCCGGGACGCGCCGCCTAGTTTTCCGCCGCCCTTTCCCTCGCCAACATGGTCCCGCAGGTCCCGATGTCGCAGCCGCTCCTGTTTCAGCCGATCACGCTTCGCGGCGTGACCTCCCGAAACCGCATCCTGATCTCGCCGATGTGCCAGTATTCGGCGACCGACGGCCTCGCCAATGATTGGCATCTTGTTCATCTTGGTAAATTTGCCCAGGGCGGCGCGGGGCTCGTGATGGTCGAGGCCGCGGCGGTCGCCGCCGAGGGCCGCATCACCCATGGCGATGTCGGCATCTGGAACGACGAGCAGATCGCGCCGCTCGAGCGCATCGCGGCCTTCCTGAAGGACAACGGCGCCGTGCCTGCAATCCAGCTCGCGCATGCCGGCCGCAAGGCCAGTATGCAGCGTCCCTGGTACGGCAATGCCGCACTCGACGAGGCCGACCGCGCCCGCGGCGATCTGCCGTGGCCGACGGTGGCGCCGAGCGCGATCCCGATGGAGGAAGGCTGGCTGATGCCGCACGCGCTCGAACTGGCCGAGCTCGCCGCGCTGCGCGAGCAGTGGCGGCGCGCCACCTTGCGCGCGGTGGAGGCCGGCTTCGAATTCGTCGAGGTGCATTGCGCGCATGGTTATCTCTTGCACGAATTCCTCTCGCCATTGTCGAACCGCCGCAGCGACGCCTATGGCGGCGACCGCACCGGGCGGATGCGCTATCCGCTCGAGATCATCGAGACCGTGCGTGCCGCCTGGCCCGCGGAGCGGCCGCTGTCGGTGCGGATCTCCTCAGTCGACGGTGTCGAAGGCGGCCTGACGCTCGAGGACCAGATCGCGTTCGCCAAGGCCGCCAAGGCGTGCGGCGCTGATTTGATCGATTGCTCGTCGGGCGGCCTGCTTGGCTCGGCGACTGCGGCGCGGATTCCGCGCGGCTACGGTTTCCAGGTGCCTTATGCGGATGAAATTCGCCGCGCCGCCGAGGTCGCCACCATCGCGGTCGGCCTCATCCTGCATCCGCAGCAGGCCGAAGACGTTCTGGCCAATGGCCAGGCCGATCTGGTTGCGATCGGCCGCGAGGCACTGTTCGATCCGAACTGGCCGCTGCATGCCGAGCTTGCGCTCGGCGGTGGAAGCGGCGAGGTGTTTGCGTCCTGGCCGAAGCAGTATGGGTGGTGGCTGGAGCGCCGCGAACCGGGGCTGCGCCGGCTCGAAGGCCCGCCGCTGCCGTTCCGCAGCGCGTGACACAACAAGCTGCGACAAGATCATGAGGGAGGATTTGACATGACGAATTCGGCACAGCGCCCCTATCGCGGCGTCTTTCCGGTCGCACCGACCATCTTCGACGCCAACGGCGACCTCGATCTCGAGGGGCAGCGGCGCTGCGTCGATTTCATGATCGATGCCGGCTCGCACGGCATCTGCATCCTCGCCAACTTCTCCGAGCAGTTCGTGCTGACCGATGCCGAGCGCGAGACCGTGATGCACGCCGTGCTCGAGCACGTCGCGGGCCGGATTCCCGTCATCGTCACCACGACGCATTTCTCCTCGGCGGTGTGCGCCGAGCGCAGCCGTCAGGCGGAGGCCGCGGGCGCTGCGATGGTGATGATCATGCCGCCCTATCACGGCGCGACCTTCCGCGTGGGCGAACCGGCCATTTACGAATTCTATCGCGTGGTCTCCGACGCGATCGGCATTCCGATCATGATCCAGGACGCGCCGGTTGCGGGCACGCCGCTCTCGGTCGATTTCCTGGCGCGGATGGCGAAGGAGCTCGGCAACATCAGGTATTTCAAGATCGAGGTGCCGATGGCCGCCAACAAGCTGCGCGGTCTGATCGAGAAGGGTGGTGCCGAGATCGAAGGACCGTGGGACGGCGAAGAGGCGATCACGCTGATGGCCGATCTCGATGCCGGCGCGACTGGTGCGATGACCGGCGGCGGCTATCCCGACGGCATCCGCCAGATCATGGATCCGTTTTTCGCCGGCAAGCGGGATGAAGCCGTGCAGGCCTATGCGCGCTGGCTGCCGTTGATCAATTACGAGAACCGCCAATGCGGGCTGCAAGCCTGCAAGGTCTTGATGCGCGAGGGCGGCGTCATCAAGTCGGACACCGTGCGCCACCCGTTGCAGCCGCTGCATCCGGCGACGCGCGCCGGGCTGATCGAAATTGCACGGACGCTTGATCCGGTCGTGCTGCGCTGGGGTCACTGAGCGCATCACCTGGCTGCTCTGTTCGGATCATCGCTGCGGTTTGCATTCACATAACCGTCAACAACGGTATCTACCGTTCTGGTCCGGTACGGGACGCGGGGAATTCTTCCTCGCGTGTGCACTCTGGTTACGTCTGACCGGTCAGGCAGCGGATGATCGAAACCTTCCGGGTTGGCCGCTTTGCGATGCGCTACGGCCATTTCGTGCCGCGGCTTTACAACTATTGCCGTTCGCTCGGCTTTGAGCGGCAGCATATGCTGCCGTCGCGTGCCTTTTGCTCCGACGAGAGCCAAGGCTACCCGGTGATGCTGCTGGCCCAGCATTTCGGAACGTTTCCGTTCGACCATGGGCGGGTCGGCGGCAAGGTCGCGATCAACCGCCATGGGCCCTATGCCCATCACGGCGAGGACCTGGTGCTGATCCAGGCCAGCCACGTCGGCTACAATCCGGATGACGGCCGCTTCGGCGTCTATCAGCGCCACCGCACCGACGGTTGCAGGTTCGGGGATTGCTGCGGAAAGCTCTGCGGCGTGCTGCGCTGGTACGAGGACGAATACGCGCATGCCTGCCGGCAGGTGCAATGCGGCCGGCTCGATGGCGAGCCGGTGTTCCGGATCGACAATCAATATCTGGATGACAGTCGCAGTGAAGGCGTTTTCCTCCGGTTCGACCGCATGGTCGAGACGCCGCTTCAGCCGTTGAACGTGCTGAGTACGTCGAAGGTGTTTCGTGCCAGCCCGGCGATCCGCGACCGGCTCGGCGAAGCGTGCTTTCGCGAGACGCCGGCGCCGATCGGCACCGCGCTGTCACCCGATCTGTTTCAATTCCGCCGCGCGCCGGCCGGAGATCCCGAGGGCCACGACATTCTCGAAGCGGCGCTGGCTCCTGTCATGCCGGCGCTGGTAACGTCGCCGCACCCCGCATTGGATGCCGCGCGCTACGTCACCCAGGCCGAGTTCGACCGCACCTACCGGAGCATTCTGCGCGAGCCGGCGTTTGCGACCAAGAACGTGCTGTTCGTCTCCGGCCTGAACATCGACGTGTCGCCGCGCGAGGGCTTTCCGTTTCCGTTCACCAAATTCGTGCCGTGGGCGGCCTATGCCCGCCTGCGCGACGGCCGCTCGTTCCTGCTCGAGCAGGAGCAGCTCGACGAGGCACTGCGCCGGATGCCGGGCGAGAATCCGGATTGCCTGTCGTTCGACGGGACGATCGAGCAGATGACCGCGGCGCCGGAAATCCGCATTCCGATCGGCTGATGCAGATGACGACGCTTCCTGTCCTGCGTGCGCATACTGCTCCCGAACCGCGTCTTCAGCGCCTGGATTTCGCGGACCGCGAGCGCGGCTTGACCCGTCGCCACTTCATCCTCGGCTGCCTCAGCATGGCCGCGAGCCAGATGGTGCGCCTGCTGGACAGGCTCCAGCAATTGCCGCTGCTGCGAATTCGCTTTCCTTGACGGGAACCGTTGCTGGTTCATGATAAACTTTGATTGAATCGCTTTGGCGGCGAGCTCGGTTCACCTCTCCCCATTGGGAAGAGGTCGATTTGCGAAGCAAATCGGGTGAGGGGCCGCAGCGCTAACGAGGGACCGTAATCCCTCACCCGGCGCTACGCGCCGACCTCTCCCAAGGGAGAGGTGAACCTCCGCCGTCGATCCAGGTTCAACCTCATCCCATCATGCTCTACAGCCAGCGGGACACGGAGAAGATCAAGAGGCCGACCAGCCCTCCGACCACGGTGCCGTTGATCCGGATGAATTGCAGATCGCGTCCGACCTGCAATTCGATCCGCATGATCAGGGTTTCGGTGTCCCAGTTCTCGACCACCTTGCGGATGAAGGCCGCGATCTCCTGGCGCCGCGATGCAACGGCGCGCAGCGCCGCAACGCGAAGCCAGCGGTTGATGCGGTCGCGCATCTCGGCATCGTCGCGAATCCGCGCGGCGACCGAGGTCAGGGCGGTTTCGATCGCGTCCGCGATCGCAGCCGAGGTCGCCGCGGAATTCAGCCGCACCTCGATGGCGTGCCACATCGCGTCGATCTGGCCGATCACGGCGGGATTGTCGAGCATCTGCTGCTTCAGCTCCTCGCCTTTGGCGAGGTAGTCGGGATCGGTGGCGAGCCGGTCGATCAGACGCTCGATCTCGGCCTTGAGCTCGACGCGCCAGGGGTGGTTCGGCTCGCGCATCTCGTCGAGCGTCTGGCTGACGCCGGAGATGACGCGGTCGGCCACCATGCCGTCGACCCATTTCGGCACGAACCGGTAGGAGCGCTGCGAGACCTTCTTGCGGATGGTTTCCTTGTTGTTGGCGAGCGCCACGCTTGCCGATGTGATCAGGCGCTCGATCAGCGCCTGCGTGTTGCCATGGGACCACAACAATGCCAGCACGCGCGAGGCGAGCGGAGCCACAGGAACTGCCGCGATCCCCTGACGGGTCCGGCGGGTGAGAAAGGCGTTGATCTCGGCGCTCGGCGTCGCCTGCAGGGCCTGATGGACTGCGGAGACCGTGCGCTGCGCCGCGTTGCGGGCGTGCGACGGCCGCTCGATCCATTGCGCCGCCCAGCCGGCGATGTCGACGTCGCGGATCCGATCGCCGACGACGCGCGGCGACAGGAAGTTGTTGGCGATGAAGCGGCCCAGCGCCACCGCAATGCGCTGCTTGCTTTGCGGAACGATCGCGGTGTGCGGGATCGGGATGCCGAGCGGATGACGAAACAGCGCGACGACGGCGAACCAGTCGGCGCAGGCGCCGATCATGCCGGCTTCGGCGAAGGCCCGCGGATAAGCGAGCCACGGCCAATGCGGCTGCGCCATCGAGGTCGCCAGGAAGACCAGCAGCATGACCACGAGCAGGGCCGTGGCGAGCGTGCGCATGCGACGAAGGTCGCGCAGCCTGGTGTCTTCATGCGGGAGCGCGGTGCCGACGTCCACTTGCCGAACACCTCATGCCGTCGCGATGCCGCGCGCCGGCGCGAGCCTTGCGGCCATCGCCGTATAATGTTGCCGGACGCCGGCGCTGCCATGGATCCGCTCCAGCCTGCGCAGGGTGAAGTGGCCCTTCGCGATCTTCTGGAAGTGATCCATGAAGATGACGTTGATGGTCGCGCCGAACGCGGCGCCGATGATCGGCACCGCGCCCGCGGCGACCTTGTCGGAGACCACCAGGCCGAACCGCGACACGATCTCGCTGACCAGGTTCGAAATCACCGGCGCGGACGCGTCGATCGCGCCGCGCTCCATGATGTAGGCGGCCGCATCGCTGGTGTATTTGCTGATCAGGGCGCGGGCGGCGTAGTAGCCGACGTCGATGCTGTCGTCGGTCCGCTTGGTGCCGTAGGCGAACACTTCGAGACACGCGAGCCGCGCCTCGAGCTTCGAGAGGTCCTCGCCCTCATGCTGGGCGATCTCGGCGATCGCGCGCAGCATCAATGTCGTCGTCAAAGGGAGCTCGACCGCGAGCGCGCCGAGGCCGAACAGGCCGCTCACGCCTCCGGTTACGCCAGCGAGAAACGACGAGAAGGTGACCGCGGGGGCCGGCGGCGGCTTGTCGTCGAGCGTGTCGACGGCAACTTCCAGCCCCTTCATGACCGCGGTGCGCACGAGGCCGCTGAGCTGGCGGTTGGCGGCTTTCGGCAGCAGGTTCAGCACGCGATTGACGGGAACGCCGGCATAGTCGGCGATCCGCGCCGCCAGATTGGAGCCCTCCAGCGTCTTGACTGCGGCTTTTAGCGCGGCGTGATCGCCGGGAGGGAGAACGACGAGCTGGTTGACATCCTGGCTCATTGATAGCGCAGGATTGGCCGGATGCCGTTGAAGCTCGCCAGGATCGCCGAGCCGTTGCTGATCAGCGCGGTCACCTCGGGCGTGATCAGGCCGCCGGGCAGCGCAAGGCCAAGCGCCAGCGTGTTGAGCGCGGCGACGATGGCATAATTCTGCTTGATCAGGCTGACGGCGCCTTGCGAGATCTCCACCGCCTTGACGAGTTTCCAGAGCGAGTCCTCCATCAGGATGACGTCGGCGGATTCGTGGGTGACCTCGGCGCCGTGCTTCATGGCGATGCCGACATCGGCGAAGCTGAGCGCAGGCGAATCATTGATGCCGTCGCCGACCATCGCGACCCTGCGTCCCTTGCGTTGCAGCTCCTGGATCACGCCGGCCTTGTCGGCCGGCAGCATGTCGGCGAAGTGCTCGGTCAACCCGAGATTCTCGCAGACGGCGCGCGCCACGACGCCGTTGTCGCCGGTCAGCATGATGCTGTTCTTGACGCCGAGCGCGTGCAGCCGCTGGATCACCGAGCGGCTTTCCTCGCGGATTTCGTCGGAATAAGGCACGAGGCCCGCGAGCCTGCCGTCAACCGCGATATAGAGGCTCGAATAGCCGCGCTGGTCGAGCGCCGCGCGATCGAGGACCGAGGCGTCGACGGCGATCTCGCTCTGGCGCATGAAGCGCTGGTTGCCGACGTGGACATAATAGCCGTTGACCTGGCCCTCGACGCCGAGGCCGAGACGGTAGGTGGTCTCGTTGCAGGGCGGGACGTTGACGGCGAGCTGCCGGGCCCGCGTCCGCAACGCTTCGGCGACCGGATGCTGCAGCTTGGTTTCAGCGGCGGCGGCGAGCCCGAGCAGGTGGTTCGGCGTGATCTGTTTCTGATAGGAGATCACGTCGATGACGGCGGGCGTGCCATGGGTGAGCGTGCCGGTCTTGTCGAACACCATGGTGTCGATCCCGGCGAGCTTCTCCATGTGGCCGCCGCTCTTGATGATCATGCCGGTGCGGGCGGCGAGCGTCATCGAGGACAGCACCGACGTGGGCGCGGCGACGCGGATGCCGGTGCCGTAGTCGACGATCACAAGCGACAGGAAGCGATTGAAGTCGCCCGAGACCATGGCGGTGCCGGTCGCGAGCGCCAGCGTCGGGGTCACCAGCCGGTCGGCGAAGCGCTCGGCATGGTTCTGCATGCGGGTGTCGCCGATCGGCGCGGATTCGATCAAGCGGACGATCTGGCCGGCCGTGGTCGCGGTTCCGACGCGCAGCGCGCGCAGCGTGATCTGGCCCTCGCGGATCACGGTGGCGGCGAACGCCGCTTCACCCTTGCCGCGATGCACCGGCAGGCCCTCGCCGGTGATCGTCTTCTGATCGATGGTGGCCGAACCGTCGATGATCTCGCCGTCGACCGGGATCATCTCGCCGGGATACACCACGACGATGTCGCCGTCCTTGAGCTCGGCAGCGGGGATCGACACGACTTCGCCGTCGCGCAGCAGCCAGGCCGTCTTCGACTGGAATTCGAGCAGTTCATTGATCGCCCGTCGCGAACCCGCCGCGGTCAGGTCGCGGATCCAGTCACCGAGCTTGATCAGCCAGGTGACGATGCAGCCGGCCAGCGGATTGCCCTGCAGCACCGAGGAGGTGATCGCGAGCGTATCGAGCACGTCGATGTTGAGCCGGCTCTCGTTGGCCCAGACCTTCCAGGCGCGCTTGGCGATCGGGATCGCATTCCAGAGCATCAGCGGCATGTTGATCGCCGTGATCACCGGATTGGCGCTGAAGGCCATGAACAGCGACAGCGTCGGCAGCGCCAAAGGCGAGCGCTTGGAGACCTCGGGCACGCTGGCGCGTGGCGCGCCCGGGTCCGGCACGGCGCTTGCGCACAGCGCCTTGACGTCGGCGAGGCGCATGCTCTTGAAGCCGTTCAGCAGCGCGAGCAGCCTTTGCTCATGGGCCGGATCGTATTCCAGCACGAGGCTCGCGCAGTCGTAGTTGATCCGCGCGGTCCTGATCCCCTCCTGCGCCCGCAGCCATCCGAGGCAGCTCTCGCCCAGCTTGCGATCTTGCCTGAGTGCGGGAATGCTCAGGCGAACGCGCCCTGGCATCGAGTGGCAGAAGCGGAAGTCCATGAATTTGCACTCTCGCCCCTGGCGGATCAGGCAGTCGCCGGCTCCGCCTGCTCCGCATCGGCCATGTTGGCCTGGATCATGTGGTTGAGTGCAAAGATCGCCAGCGTGACCCACACCGGCGTCGCCGCATTGGCGCCGACCTCGAAGATGGTGAAGCCGGCGATGCCCGTGGCGAGCAGGATCTTCAGGTCGATCACGTTTCCGGTGGCGACCTTGATCCCGTTGTCGAAGTCCTTGAAGAAATCGACAATGACCTTGGCCGTGTGCGAATGCTCGGCGAGGTACTCGGCTTCCTGCTCGATCTTGGTGGCCAGCGCGTCGATCTCGTTGGCCGGCGGCTTGTAATGGCCGCCGGTGTGATGTTCGAGCCGGCCGTGAAACTCGTCGTGCCGGTCGGTGTCGTAATGCAGCACGACGCTTCCCGTCGCCGGATTGACGATGACGTTCTCGATGCCGGGAATCACGCTGAAGGTCTGCTTGATCTGCTCGAGCAGCTCGGGGTTTTCCTTGGCCGACGGCACCTTCATGCGAATCCGGCCCGGAATCTGATGCGCGATCTGCAACTTCATCTTGGTCATCGCAATCCTCTAACCGCGTTCCAACGCCGGTGCGGGGACGCGAATGATGCCGTCGTCAAATTGCCTGCAGCGCCGGCGTCGCGAGGTCGATCATCGGCGCGCTGTGTCGCTTTACGTCCGGCCCGTTCAGGCCGCAGACGAAGCCCGGCCCTCTGCCGCGGCCTTGCCTTCCTGCGCCTGGCTCTCGGCCTTCACTTCCGCGACGATGTCGTTCACCTGCTCGTGGGCTTCGGCGAACATCTCGCGCGACTTCTGCGCGAACTTGTAGGTGCCGCGAACGGTGGATTTGAACAGCGGGTTCAGCGCACCGGCCAGTTTCGGCAGGTATTTCGGCGCCGCGACGGCGGCAACGCCGAGTGCAAGTCCCGGCAGCAAGGCAGCTTCGAACACGGCAGCGCCGACAGCCACCACCGCGACAACCGCAACCGTCTTGTTGATGCCGCCGCCTTCCTCGGATTCCTGCTCGGGGGCGTCATGATGGAAGGCGGTGTCGTGACTGCTACCATTGGTGTTCGGGTTCATCTGAAATCCCTTGTGAACGCTCAACCGACTGCAGTTCCATCAATAACGGCGGATTGAAATGGATTCGTGACACTTTCATTACAGCCGTCCGACCGTTTGCGGCGGCATGGTGTCGCAGCGCAGCAGACGCGTAATTCCTGGGGCGAGCAGCAGCCGCGCCGGGCAAGTCTGCATGTTTTTATGTGTCTACATTGCCGTGATGACGCAAATCCGGCGTAAGCCGCACACTGCGTTTGTGCGTATCGGCCGCGCGACGTCTATCGGTCCCACGTCACCGGCAAATCCAGCAGGCCGCGAAAGGCCCAGCCGCCGATCCGCGGCGGTCTGTCGTCGATCAGGCGCAGGTTCTTCAGCCGCTCGAAGATAGCGGGCAGCGCGACGTCGGCGACCATGGCGCGCGAGGCCCAGGCGCCGGCGCAGAAATGCGGACCGGCGCCGAACGCGATGCTCTTGCTGGCGTCGCGGCGCACGTCGAACGCCTCGGGCTTGTCGAAGTGCTTCTCGTCGCGGTTCGCCGAGCCGAACATCAGGAATACGCGCTCGTTGGTCTCGAATGCGACGTCCCTGATCGTCCAGGGCTTTGCGATCCGCCGCGGCGACATCCCGATCGGCGAGATCCAGCGCGCATATTCCTCGAACACCTGCAACCACGGGATCGCGCCACCAGTCGCCAGCGCGAGCTGGTCGGGATGGGTCAGCAACGCCCACACCGTGCCCGCGATCGCATCGCGCGGTTCGTTCTGGCCGCCCGAGATCGCGAGCTTGATGTTGGCGCGCACGCTCTCCATCGGCATGTCGGTCTGCAACAACACGCCGAGCAGGCTGAGGTCCGGCGTCTTGCGCAGCAGGGGCACCATGTCGTCGATCGCGGCGTCGATGCCCGAGGTCGCCGCATGGCAGCGCGCCTCGATCGCGCCATCGCCGACATAATTGGCGATGCCGTCGATCATGCCCTGCGACCACGCGTTCATGTCCTGGAAGCGCATGTTGGTGAGGCCGGTGATCGATTTGAGGCATTCGGCCGAGAACGGCAGCGCGAAGGCCTGCACGAAATCGACCACGCCGTCCGGCTTCAATTCGTCGAGGATCCGCGCTGCGTGTCCCGCGAACTGCGCGGTCCAGTGCGATCTGACGGTCTTCGGCGAGATCGCCGGGAAGATCGCCTTGCGCTCGTTCATGTGCGCATCGCCGTCCTTGCGCATCATGTTGTGGCCCATCAGCTTGTTCATCAGCCCCTCGGGCTGGTGCGACGAGAACACGTCGATCTGCTTCTCGGAGATGAAGATGTCGTCGCGGTTGCACAATAGCGTGCTGCCGAGCTGCGGCACGAAGGCGATCGGCGTCTCCTTGCGCATGCGCGCCAGCGTCGGATAGGGGTCCTGCCAGAAGGCGGGGACGTCGATGTCGAAATGGGGCGCGGTGCTCACGGCGTGATCTCGGGTTGCTTCAGGTTTCGAGCCAAGCATAGGCCGGCAGGCGCCGCCGGTCTGTCCCCACCGTTGGGGACAGGGGGAGGCCGTCGTGCGGGGGCTCCTTCAATTCAGCCGGCGTGCCGATGCCATCAGCCGCAGCGCGATGGCGAACAGCTCGTTCTGCGAGGAGATGCCGAGCTTGTCATAGGCGCGCTTGCGATACGTGAGGGCGGAGTGCAGCCCGATGCCGAGATCGGCCGCGATCGCCTCCGAGCTGAAGCCCGAGAGGATGCGCAGGCAGACTTCCTTCTCGCGTCCGGTCAGCCGCGCGAGCGGCTCAGTGGTTGCAAACAGGGTCTTCAGCCGTTCGATCGGATCGGCGTCCGGTGCCGGATCGGGCTGGAAGTGCCGTGCTACGGCTGCGGTCAGCGCGGGCGCGACCGCGGCCAGGCGCGCGATCTGCTCGCGGCTGAAGCGGCCTTGCGCGGTGATCTGGTAGAAGTTGACATAGAAGCAGGTGTCGCCAGTCCAGATCGCCGAAGCGAACTTGTCGACGATGTCGGAATCGTCGAAGAAGATCTTGCGATAGCCGTCGCTGTACATCCGGCGGGCAAAGGTCGGCAGCATGATCGGTGCGGCCTGCGCCTGCCCCTCGAACACCGCATCGCGGTTCGGGTCGGCCTGATGGAAATGCTCGGAATAGGCGATCCCGAGGTCGCGCCCGGTCGGGATGTTGCCGACGTCGAGCAGGCAGGCGGCCGACCGCGGGCCGGTGAACGAGAACACCATGCAGTGACCGACCCCGGCGACGCGGCGCAGCGCGCCGATCAGCGCCTGCGGAAAGCCGTCGCGGCCGATTGCGAGCAGCGCCGGCGTGATGTCGCTGACGACCGACGTCTTGAAGGCGAGATCTGCCTTCATGGTGTCCTCCCCTAAGTTTCGGGAAGACTAGCAGCGACATCACGGGGGTGGAAGCGGCGCGTCAGGCGCCGGGCACCTGGTCGAGGAACCCGGTGATGCTCCTGATCCGGCCCTCCTTCAGCATGGCGAAGTCGGTGCCCTTGATCGGGCTGTCGACGCCGTCGGGCCCGAGGCCCCAGGAGAAGCGGACGTGATCGCCGAAGCCGTTCGGCTCGCCGATCAGCTTGAACGAGAAGTCCGGAAACTTCTGCTGCACGCCGGCGATCAGGGCGTCGACGCCCTCATGGCCGTCGCCGCTCATCAGCGGATCGACATAGCGCGCGTCGGCGGTCCAGTTCTCGCTCAATAGCTCGCGGCGCCGGCTCGGCGTCCGCTCGTTCCAGAGCTCGATATAGCGGCGGGCGATGGTGGCATGGTCGGTCATGGGGCTCTCCTTCTGATGTGCCGGACAGTGCGGCTGTCCGGACTATCGAAGGTTTGCCTGCGCCGATCGATTACCTCTGACGTCATCGCGCGAGCTACGGCGCGATCTTCAGCACCGCCTTCATGTTGGGATGGAAGCGGCAGTAATAGTCGACCGTGCCGGCCTTGGTCAGAACCGACTTGACCGTCTTCTTCGGCGCGATCGTCACGTCGAAATCGCCGTTCTTCGCAGTGGCGGTGTGGGCCAGCACGTCCTTGTTGACCCATTCGATGGTGTCGCCGACCTTGGCGGATACCTCGGCCGGCGAGACCACCAGATTCTCCATCACGATCTGGATGGTGGCGGCATGCGCCGGGACCGCCATCGCGCCGAGCGCGAACAGAGCGAGCGTGGCAAGACAGCGTCCTGGCAACATCATGCGTCTCCCTACTTCAGGCTGGCCGCGACATGTTCGGCATGCTGCTGATGGCCCTGGAAGATCTTCAGCCCGGTCTGCAGCAGGCCCTTCAGCTCGGGATTGCTGGCCGAGGGGATCAGCTGCGTCTCCAGCGCAGTATTGACGGTCTTGTGGTAGGCGACCTCGTTGTCGATATAAGCCTTGTCGTAGGCGGCGCCCTTCAGCTTGCCGAGCTCGGCGAGCTTGTCGGCCGCCTGTTTCGACAGCGCCTTGCTGGTGTCGTTGTCCTCCGGCGTCACCTTCAGCTTCTTGACGAGGTCGAGCGCCTGCTTGTTCACAGCCTCATGGTCGCGCGCCATGTCCTTGGCGAACGCCTTGACCTCCTTGTTGGACGCTTTCGTTTCCGCCTGCTTGGCGGCATTGATGTCGATCACGCCGGCCGTGTAGGCGATGTGCGCGATTTGCGGATCGGTCGGCTTTGCGCCTTGGGCCTGCGCAGCGCCGGTGAGAAGGCCGAGCGCGGCGACCGCGATGCTCAATCGAACGAACATGGTTTGACACTCCTGTTGAGCCGGGCGTAGCGCACGGCACGTCGTTGCTTGCACAGGAGTTGGATGGCGCGGACGGGCAGAGGTTCCCGAAAATCTATGCTGTGATGCCGAGCCGGCTCAGCACCGCCTCGGTCAACCGCTCGCAGCGTCTGCCCGCGAAGGGAAAGGCCTCCATCACGATGGGGCCGATTTTCCGCTCGACATTGTCGCGCAGCATGGTTCTGGCGCGGTGCAGGCGGGTCTTCACGGTTTCCGGCTTCAAGCCGAGGATGTCGGCGGTCTCCTCGACATTCATGCCCTCGATCACACGGGTGATGAAGACGAGGCGGAACGGCTCGGGCAACTCATCGATCGCGTGCTCGACGACATGCTGGATCTCGCGCTGGGCCATGGATTTTTCCGGATCGTCGGTTGACGACAGGGGGAACTGGATGATCTCCGCTTCGAGGGCGCCGTTCGGCAGCCCGGACCACTCCACGCTGGCGTGCTTGCTGCGCAGGCGGCCGAGCGCCTCGTTGATCGCGATCCGCGACAGCCAGGTCGACAGGCTGGAGCCGCCGCGGAACTGGTCCAGATGGGTGAAGGCACGCACATAGGCCTCCTGCACCACGTCCTCGGCCTCGTTGTCGTTGCGCAGGATGCCGCGCGCCAGCCGGAACAGGCGGCGATTATTGGCCTGCATGATGGTGCGGATCGCGGCCTCGTCGCGGGCGAGCGCCCGTTGCACGAGCTCGGCATCGCCTGAGCTGACCGGCGGCAGGGACGTGACATGGGCCTGGCGCATGGCGGGATCGCCCTCATTGCTAGCGGAATAATACCATTGGATGCCAGGCGGGCGCACAGGTTCCCGAGAAAATGGCGGCCGGTCGAGAAATGTGCCGATCAGCGGCTACGGCCTGATATAGGCCTCCGGATCGCCGCGCGCGTGCGCTTCCATCGCGTCGAGGAAGCAGCGCACCTTGGCCGGGACAAATTGCCGCGCCGGCAGCAGCGCGTGCACGTTGAGCGGCTCGCAGCCGTGGTCCGGCAGCAGCCGCCGCAATTCGCCGGCCGCGACCGCGGCGCGGGTGTAGCTCGCGGTCACCCGCAGCACGCCATGTCCGGCGAGCGCCGCCTGCAGCCGGACATGGGCGTTCGAAGAGGTGAGGCGCGCGCGATCCACCGCGAGATGCTCGACGCCGCCGCCGGGCGCAGTGATCGCCCAAGGCGGATCGCTGGGGCCGGTGAGCAGCGGCAGCTTCCTCAATTCATCCAGCGAGCGCGGCTCGCCGTATTTCTCCAGCAGCGCGGGCGCCGCGAACAGGCCGCGCTCGAGGGTGAAGACGCGGCGGATCACGATGCCGGCCGACGGCAGCGGCGCCTCCAGCATCGCGAACACGATGTCGTAGTTCTCGGCGATCGGGTTGACGATGTCGTGCTCGACGTCGATCCGGATCGCGAGCTGCGGGTAGCGGCCCATCACCGCGCAGGCGACCGGTCCCGCATGATGCGCGCCGAATTCGTAGGGTGCCTTGATGCGGAGCGTGCCGGCGACCGCGCTCGACATCGCCAGCGCCTCGCTGTGGGTGTCGTGCAGCGCGGCAAACAGCGGGCGCACCTTGCGATAGATGGTCTCGCCGGAATCGGTCAGCCGCAGGTGGCGCGTGGTCCGCTCGATCAGCCGCAGCCCGAGATTGGCTTCGAGACGCTGCACCGCAGCACTGAGGCTCGACTTGGGGTGTCCGAGCACGCGCGCGGCCGCGGTGAAGCCGCCATGCTCGACAACCTCGCAAAACAGCTCCCAGTCGCGCCACTCCATGGCCGATTGTCCATCCACCGGTACAGTGTGTCCAGCCAAATCGGATTATCCCGATGGCCGGGATCACCTAACCTGATTGCAAGCAACATTGCATCGGGAGGGTGACATGGCTGGTGACGACGGAATTTTCCTGCGCAACACCTGGTACGTGGCGGCGTGGAATCACGAACTGATCGACGGCAAGATGGTCGCGCGCACCATCCTGGAGCGGCCGATCGTGCTCTATCGCGCGTCGAGCGGCAAAGTCGTCGCGCTCGACGACCGTTGCTGCCATCGCGCCGCGCCGCTGTCGATGGGGCGCATCGAGGGCGACGACATCAGGTGCATGTATCACGGTATGAAGTTCGCGGCCGACGGCAAGTGCATCCAGATTCCAGGGCAGGATTCGATCCCCGCCAAGCTCGGCGTGCGCAGCTATCCGGTGGTGGAGCGCTACAATCTGATCTTCATCTGGACCGGCGATCCGGAGAAGGCCGATCCGAAGCTGATCCTCGACTATCCGCCGCTCGAAGATCCGAAGTGGCGCGGCCTGCCGGGCTACATGCACTACAAGGCCAACTGGCTCTTGATCGTCGACAACCTCAGCGACTTCGCGCATCTCGCCTTCGTGCACACCAACACGCTCGGCGGTTCCGAGGAATATGCCTACAAGACCAAACCGGTCGCGATCGAGAAGCTGGACGACGGTTTCCGTGTCGAGCGCTGGCACATGGGCGCCGAGCCGCCGCCCTATCACAAGAAGGTCATCCCGAACAAAACCGACCAGATCGATCGCCGCAATGTCGGCCGCATGATCGTGCCCGGCATCTTCACGCTCGACACCACGTTTGCCCCGGCGGGGCAGGGCGTAGAGAAGGGCGTCCAGGTTCCGGGTACGCGGTCCTATCGCAACGCACAGTTCATGACGCCGGAGACGCGCTCGACCACGCACTTCTTCTGGAACTACCTGCACGATTTCGACATCGACAACCCGAACATCGCGCTGTCGCTGCGCCACAGCCTCGAGGAAGGCTTCAACGAGGACAAGGACATCATCGAGGCGCAGCAGCGGGTGTTTGACGCCGATCCGGACTATCAGCTGCTGGCGATCGGCGCCGATGCGCCGTTGACCTATTTCCGCTGGCTGTTCGCACGGAAACTCGAGGCGGAACGCACCGCCGCCCGAGCGGCCTAAAGCATGATGAGTTTAGATCGAATCGCCTTCGTCGCCCTCGCTTCACCTCTCCCCAATGGGGAGAGGTCGATTTGCGAAGCAAATCGGGTGAGGGGCCGCAGCTCGAACGAGGGACTGTAACCCCTCACCCGGCGCTGCGCGCCGACCTCTCCCAAGGGAGAGGTGAACCTCCGCTGCCGATCCCGCGCAACCCAATCTCGTCACGCGCTAGTTGGAGCGGCCGGCGGCCCTCTTCCGGGCCGGAAGTCATCCCGGGGTCGCGAGATCGTGAACCCCGGCATGGCCGCCACTGCCTTTGATTTGGCGTAGAACCTTCGATCTGAATTCGTCGGTTCTTGATCGGGGTCAAGGTTTTGACCCGTGCCGTCCGAACCATGTCGGCGGCGATCAGTCGGTGAATGACTTTGACCGAAAACGCGAAGCCACCGGAACGGGAGACGGGCGCCGCCCAGGCGCAGCACGCTTGGCTGTGGCCGTTTGAAGCCACGCGACTGGTGCTTGACGCATATTGGCAGTGGTACGCGGACCACGCGCCCGGGCATGCCGACCCGCCTGACGCACAGCTCGCCTGGACGACACCAAACAGGACCGCGCTCGAACTGCCGTCGATGCGTCTGTTGGATTTTTCGCAGGCCGCGCGAGGCCAGCCGCTGCTGGTCTGTGCGCCCTACGCACTGCACCGCGCGCTGATTGCGGATTTCGCGCCCGGCCACAGCCTGATCGAGGCGCTCCAACAGTCGGGCATCGCGCGTCTGTACCTGACCGATTGGCGCTCGGCCACGCCCGAGATGCGCTATTTCTCGATCGACAGCTATCTCTCCGACCTCAACGTCGCCGTCGACACGATCGGACCGCCGGTCGATCTTGCCGGTCTCTGCCAGGGCGGATGGCTGTCGCTGCTCTATGCCGCGCGTTTCCCCGGCAAGGTGCGGCGGCTCGTGCTGGCGAGCAGCCCGATCGATGTCTCGGTGCCATCGCAGCTCTCCGGGATGGTGGCCGCGCTTCCCGAGCAGAGCTTCGCGGCGCTGGTGCATCAGGGCGGCGGCATCATCAGCGGCAGGCACATGCTGCAATGCTGGAGCATTCCCTTTGGCGTGCAGGATGTGGAAGCCGTGCTGCAACGAGGCCTGCGCGACGCCTCGGACGATGCCGCTTCGCTGCTCGATCGCTTCCAGCGCTGGAATCGCGAGACGCTTGATCTGCCGGGTGTCTATTATCTCGAGGTGATCAACTGGATCTTCCGTCAGAACCGGATCGCCCGTGGGGAGTTCGTCGCGCTCGGCCGCAGGATCGATCTCGCCGAGGTGAAGACGCCGGCCTTCCTGCTGGCCGCTGACGACGACATTGTTGTTCCGCGCGATCAGGCGTTTGCGACAGCGCGGCTGTTGGGCACGCCGCCGATGTGGCTGGAGCGTGGCACCGAACCGTGCGGGCACCTCGGCCTGTTCATGGGCTGCAAGGCGTTGAGCAACTCATGGCGCCGGATCGTGCGCTGGCTTCAGTCCGACATCGGTGATGCCTCGGCCCAACGACCACGGATCAGCGCGTAAGGTTGCGGATGAAACAAGCCCCGGATTGCGGTTTGCAATCCGGGGCTTCGAGAAATCTCGCTCGATCAGAGTGCGCGGGCTTACTTGGCCGCGACGACCATGATCTCGACATTGTACTGCGGCGCCGCGAGCTTGGCCTCGACGGTGGCGCGAGCCGGGGTGTTGCCCTGGGAGACCCACTGGTCCCACACCGCGTTCATCTCCGGGAACGTCTTCATGTCGGTGATGTAGATGGTGGCGCTGAGCAGCTTCGACTTGTCGGTGCCGGCCTTGGCAAGGTGGCCGTCGATGATCGACAGGATGTCCTTGGTCTGGTCGGTGACGCTGCCGCCCGCGGCCTTGCCGGCGACGACGCCGGCGAGATAGACGGTGTTGCCGTGCACGACGGCCTGGCTCATGCGCGGGCCGGTTTCGAAACGCTGAATGCTCATTTGAGTCTCCACTTGAATGGCGGGCACTGTCTATAGCGTTTTCAAGCGAAGTGGCTACCGGTTCGCGTGAAGAAAACGCGTCAAAACAAGAGATCGAGAGGGTTTGGTTCTGATTTGATCAGAACCAGACCTCTAACCTGCTACGGCGTCCGCCGCCACTGCGCATTTTGCAGCGCGCCTGTCACGGAAATCGCACGAAGAATGACCAAATCGTGTCGGCACCGTCGATGTCGCCGTTTTGCGGTCCGAGCAGCGTGGCCGCCAGCTTCGTAAAATGCGCATCCGGGAAGTGGCCGGGCATGCGATGGCCGCCGCCATTGACCCGATAGAGCACCACGTCTCGCCCTCGCGGACAGGCCGAGTCGATCCGTGTGACGGTTGATTGATCGGACGGATTGCGGTCGGGCAGGTCGGTGGTTGCGACGTCCTTGCTCTCGCAGCCATTGATGGATCGCCAGAATTGCAGGGTGTGTTCGGTCGACCAGAATCCGTCGACCGCGAAACGGCTGGTGCCGCGCCCACCCTGGTAGGGGATCAGCGGATCGAGCGTGCCGTTCATCAGCAGTATCGGCACCGGACGTTGTGGCCGGCAGGCCCGCGCGGATTCATCAGTCAAATTCATGATCACGCTGGCCGCCGCCGCGAACAGGTCGGCACGTTCGCAGACGAGTGTCATGGCCATCGCGCCGCCGTTGGAGATGCCGGTGACATAGATGCGCTTCGGATCGGCGATCCCGTCGCCCACGAGCTTCGCGATCAATTGCGTGATGAAGGCGACGTCGTCGGTACTCTCCGGTGGCGGATTGCCGGCGCGCCGCGTGTCCGGCCGGGAATCGGCCCAGGCATGATTCAATCCATCGGGATAGGCCACGGCGAAGCCGTCGCGCTTGGCGATCAGCGGCCACGAGGTCCGTGTGACCATGTCGGCGCCGCTTTGGGTCTTGCCGTGCAGCACGATGACGAGCGGCGCGGGCCTGGTCGCCGGCGGCTGCAACGTGAATGTTCGTGTCGTACCGTTGATGACGAGCGAATCCGCCTTCGCCGGCGCATCGCTCAAGGCGAGTACGCCGGCCACAGCCAGCACGCCGATTGGGCACTGTCGCATCGCCTTGGAAACCCGCCCTGCCGTGACGATTGCATCACGCCGGCGCGGCGGGTTCAACCGGTCTGGCCGGGCCGTGGCTTCACGATCAGGTTGGCGCCTTCAGTGCGCCGGCCCAGCGTGCGAACAACGCCACCCGTTCAGCCGGCCAGGCGCCGTCGCACGGCATCGTGCCAGCCTCCAGGCGTGCCAGGATCTGCCGGCCATGCCTCGCAACATCCTCCTCTTTCCAGAGGTCGAAGGCGAACAGCATCGAGTTGCGATCCATCGGCCGGAACAGTGGCCGGATGTGTTGTTCGAATTGCACGTCCTCGTCGGGCCCGGGCAGCGCCACGCTGACGTCGTTCGCAGCCGGTGCATCGGCTGCGATCGCGGACGGCCGCGCCGCCGGCGTTGCGTTGCAGACCCACCACCAGCGCGGCACCGGCATGTTCGGCGGCGGTTTCGCATCGGCTCCGGAATTCTCCACCGCGATCCGCGAGCCCCACTCGATATAGGCGACGAAGGCGGCGCGGAATTCCGGATCGGACGGCAGCCCGGCATCATCGGCGCTCTGCACCATGTAGGTGGCCCATAGCGCGCGTTGCTCCGGCCGGATCTCCTTGCCGATATGCTGCGACACCATCCGCCGGTAGCCGCCATAGCGTTCGGTGTAGAGGCGCGGGCCGCCGAACACCTCGCTGAGCCATGCCGCCACCCGTTCGGGATGATCCGGCGACATCTCGGCGAACAGCGGCCCGAGCAGCGGATCTTCCGGCACGTAGCGGCTGTAGAAGATGCGCGTCATGTCGAGCAGCGCCGGATAGCCGCCGGCCCATTCGAACAGCGTCGGCTCGCGCATCGGGTCCGGAACGGGATCGTGAAATCCAACGGTCCAGTGCATGCCGCTGCAAAACGGCTTGTTCAATGACGCGCCGCAGCGGCACAGGCTGGCATGCTCCTGCGATGCGCCCGCATTCCCGGCGATCGGCATGCCGTCCTCATCGAGCAGCTCGACAGAACCGGTGATGCGATAGGGACCGTCCTTCGACACTTCGATCTGCGGCGGCCGGCTGACGTCGGACAAATTGGCATCCCGCGCGGGGCCGATGCCGATACCAAGCGCGCCCGATGGGCATCGGCGCACCGCATTGATGAGGTCGTCGAGGCGCGCGCCGCTCGGCGCGATGAACGGCTCCTCGCCGAGATGAAACACCGAGCCGAGCCGGTCGGTGCAGAAGCCTGAATGCGCGCAGGTGCCGCGATTGTCGAACACATATGCCTGCTGCCCGGCATAGACCTCGAGCTTGTCGGGTATGCGCCGCGGATCCTTGGCATCGGTGAAACCGCGCGCGACATGGCTGTCGTCGCAGAACGGTTTTGTCTGGGATTGCCCGCAGCGGCAGAGTCGCACCGGCGCCTCCGCTGCAACCGGCACGCCGAGATGATCGACGATCGTAATGCCGGGCTCGACTTCGTAGGGCCCGTTGCGTCTGACGATGATGCGCTTGCGCGGATGTTGCTCGTCGTTTGGACCTTCGGCGGAATTGCTGTCTGTCATGCCTTGCAATGATCCCTGAACTCGCCCAACCCGTGCAAAGCGTGCTTAGATGGATCGATGGCGGCTCTCAACGAACCAGATGGAAAGTGCCGCGGGAGACTGCGATGATCCGCAAGACCAAGCGCAAATATGGTTGCCCGGTCGAGTTCTCGATCGATCAGCTCAGCGGCAAATGGAAGACCGTGATCCTGAGCCGGCTCAAGGTCCGCCCCATGCGCTATGGCGAACTGCGCCACGACATTCCGCAGCTCAGCGACAAGGTGTTGACCGAGCGGCTGCGCGACCTCTGCAATTCAGGCTTCGTCAAGCAGGAGCGCGGCGGCGGCTCCTCGCGCTACTGCCTGACCAGGCGCGGCGAGATGCTGAAGCCGATGCTGCAGGCGCTATACGACTGGGGCGAGGCCAATGCCGACACGTTCGGCGTGCGGTTTCTCAGCGCGGAGGCGGAGTAGGTGTGTGCTCATAAAAGCGACCAGGCTCTTTAACTACCAAACCGAGAAGCACTCAGCGTGCTGCAAATTGCCGCCCGCTCCGCTTCACTAAGGAGACTTCGATAAGACGCGCCGAATTCATCGCCTTTGCGTGAGAATCTCGTAGGACCGCTGGATCGCAATAAACTTGGGCCCTAGCCGAGCATCATGTTCAAACGTACCGGCCACGAAGCCATGTCCTACGCCAACTCTGGTACAAGTCCCAAGATAGGTAACGATTTTTAGCGCGCTGCTATCGAGTCTCCCCTCGACGACCCTTTCGACACGAGCATTCAGCACGGCCAACGGAGTATTGTCCGGGGCGCTAGTATCGGCGTCTCTGCTGACGATCGTCACCTCGACGATCACGGGCGCGTCGATTCCTTCGGGAACATGGTCAAAGAGCACACCACGTTGCGAACCCGCCACAGCGCAGGCCTCTGCGCGGTCGAATACAAAACCGCCAACAATAAATAAAAGCGCCGAAAGTCTTGTTGTCTTCCATCTACGCATGTTCGCGCGCTTATCGCCAATCATCGCAGCGTCATTTCGGAATATTAGAAGTATGCCCCTGAGTTGCCCGACGTGTCAAGTTCCCTGGTCGAGCGCCGCCACCGCCGGCTGCTTTGCATGGGGTTGTTTTCGATATTTTGGCAGCGCCCCTGCGACGTTCCCATAAGAGAACGGATTTTCGGCCGGAACCATCAGCGGGGAAAGCTCGTTGTCGCGGGATGTGTTGGGGGCAATCAACACAAGGAATGCTCATGCGCATCCGCATCTCGACGGCATCCATCATCGTTGCCGCGCTTTCGCTTGGAACTCCTGCCTGGGCGCAAACGCAGGGAACGCAACCGAACACGCCGCCGCAGGCTCAATCTGACGAGTCCAACGTCATCCGGACGATACAGGTCGTCGATGTCAAGGAACTGAAGCCCGAGGTCCGGTCAAGGGTCGAGGCTGTTATCGCAAAGGCAACCGACGACGATCTGAAGAATCTGCGGGGTTCCATCGACGCGTCCAAGGAAGCCGTATCCGCGCTCAAGGCGAAGGGCATGAGCTCGGCACAAGTCGTTGCGGTCAACCTCAGCAACGGCATTCTCACGCTCTTTACCAAGGTGGCGTGAGCGGCCGGCTAGCTAAGGAAACTCGCACTCAATGATAAGAGCCCGCCGGTTCAAACCCGGCGGGCTCTTCAATGTCCGTTTCGCCGTCTCTTCCGTGACGAAGGGGCAGGCCTCAACCTACCGCCTTCGCCGCCGCGCGCCCGGCGTTGCGGCCGGAGAACAGGCAGCCGCCGAGGAATGTTCCCTCCAGCGAGCGATAGCCGTGCACGCCGCCGCCGCCGAAACCGGCGGCTTCACCGGCTGCGTACAGTCCGCGGATGATCTGCTGATCATTGCCGAACACGCGTGAATCCAGGTCGGTCTCGAAGCCGCCGAGCGTCTTGCGGGTGAGGATGTTGAGCTTCACCGCGATCAGCGGCCCGTGCTCGGGATCGAGGATGCGATGCGGTTTCGCGGTCCGGATCAGCCGATCGCCGATATAGCGCCGCGCATTGTGCAGGTTCATCACCTGCGCGTCCTTGACGTAGGGGTTGGTGATCTCGCGATCGCGCGCCTCGATCTGCGCCTTGATCGCGTCGAACTTCAGCAGGTCATTACCGACGAGCTTGTTCATGGCGCCGACGAGGTCGGCGAGATTGTCGCGCACGATGAAGTCGGCGCCGTGCTGCTTGAAGGCCTCGACCGGCGCCGGCGCACCCTTGTTGGTGGCGCGCTTGACCGTCATGCGCCAGCTCTTGCCGGTGAGGTCGGGGTTCTGCTCCGAGCCCGATAGCGCGAACTCCTTCTTGATGATGCTCTGGGTCAGGATGAACCACGAATAATCGTAGCCTGTGCCCATGATGTAATGCAGCTGCCCGAGCGTGTCGGAGCCCGGGAACAGCGGCGCCGGCAACCGCTTGCCTGTCGCGTCGAACCACATCGATGATGGCCCCGGCAGAATCCGGATGCCGTGACGCGGCCAGATCGGGTTCCAGTTCTGGATGCCCTCGACATAGTGCCACATGCGGTCGCGATTGATCAGCCGGCCGCCTGCGGCTTCAGTGATTCCGATCATGCGGCCGTCGACATGTTCGGGCACGCCGGAGATCATGAACTTCGGCGGCTCGCCTAATCGCTTCGGCCAGTTCTGCCGCACCAGATCATGATTGCCGCCGATGCCGCCGGAGGCGACGATCACCGCCTGCGCGCGCAGCGAGAAATCACCGACCACGTTGCGCGAGGAGCTTTTGCCGCGCTCGACCGAACTCGGTTCCAGGATCGCGCCGCTGACACCATCGACGGTGCCGTTGCTGACGCTGAGCGCATCGACGCGATGGCGGAACTTGAATATCAGCCGTCCGCTCTGCGCGGCCTCGCGCGCGCGGCGCTCGAATGGTTCGACGATGCCGGGACCGGTGCCCCAGGTGACATGAAAGCGCGGCACCGAATTGCCGTGGCCCATCGCATCGTAACCGCCGCGCTCGGCCCAGCCGACCACCGGGAAGATACGGTGGCCCATCGCGCGCAACCAGTCGCGCTTCTCGCCCGCCGCGAACGCGACATAGGCCTCGGCCCATTTGCGCGGCCAGTGATCCTCCTCGCGATCGAAACCGGCGGTGCCCATCCAGTCCTGCATCGCGAGTTCGACCGAATCCCTGATGCCGAGCCGGCGCTGTTCCGGCGAATCGACCAGGAACAATCCGCCGAACGACCAGAAAGCCTGGCCGCCGAGACTCTGTTCCCCTTCCTGATCGAGCACGATGACGCGCTTGCCCGCGTCGGCGATCTCGGTTGCGGCGACCAGACCGGCAAGTCCGGCGCCAATCACGATCACATCTGCATCGTCAGCCATTTTGATTCCCCCGTCCCGCCGCGATTCAAGACCGTGCGATTGCGCGCGGTCAACGCCAAATGGACCTTGCCTGTGGCGGCGCGGCACCAAATAGTTGCGGCAAGCTGTTCCAGTTTGGGACCTTTTCCACACGCCACTGCAGCGCGCGCGCAACACCCAATTTGAATTTGTTTTGACCGGCTTCGCTCGTCTGGACAAAAATCCACCGCCGCAACACGCTCACGATTGTCTTGCATCACAGACCAAACAGATTCGGTTTCGACTGGGGCTGGCCAAAATGAAGTTGATGACGGGGTTGCTCGCTGCGGTTCTTCTGCTGGCGGGAATGGGGGCGTCGCAAGCAGTGGTCAGGATCGCCGATGATCGCGGCGGCAAGATCGGGGTCTATGTCGACAGATATCAGGACCTGCGCACGTCGGGTGAGACCGTGATCATCGACGGGTTGTGCGCCTCGGCCTGCACCATCGTGCTCGGCAAGGTCCCGCATGACCGGATCTGCGTGACCTCGCACGCCAGCCTCGGTTTCCATGCCGCCTGGGATTACGGCGACAACGGCCGTCCGGTCCCCAATCCCGAAGCCACCCATATGCTGTACCTGATGTACCCGCCGGCGGTGCGCAAATGGATCACCGACCGCGGCGGCCTGACCCGGCGCATGATCTTCCTGCGCGGCAAGCAGCTGCAGGCGCTGTACAAACCGTGCTACCTCAACGCCCAGGCGTCGGCGCCCAAGCCGACCCACTAGGCCCGCATACTGAGTTGCTGATCCTGCTTTGACGGCCGCTTTCGTTATGGGTGGCATGACGGGGGCTCGCGACGGGATTAGCCTCGCTATCATTTGACGGCCTGCGACAGCCATTGCGCTTGCTGCCTGCCGGAACCCGGCTTATCTCAAGCTCATGGTTCAGCCGATCTCCACCCGATCCGAGCTCATGACGGCTCCGCAGGGCCGGGTGGCATCTGCGATCCTGTGGGGCGCTGCCGGCATCGGTGGATTGGCCCTGCTTGCCGCCGCCGCGCTCTGGTTCCACTACGGGACCGCGGTGTTTTTCGAAATGATCACGGCCGGCATCGCCGCCTGCTTCTGACAAGGACGCCCCCGCATCATGCCCCGGACAACGCGCCCATTGGTGATCTTCGCTGCCTTCGCGGGCAGCCTGGCGGTCGGCCTGTTCCTCATGCTGTGGGCGATCGGTGGTTTGCGCACCGTCGCCGCGCCGGCCGCGATCGGCGGGCCGTTCCAGCTCACCGACCAGGCCGGCCAGACCGTCACCGACAAAAGCCTCCAGGGCAAGCCGACGCTGATCTTCTTCGGCTTCACCCATTGCCCGGACATCTGCCCGACCTCGCTGTTCGAGATTTCCGAGGTGCTGAAGGCGATGGGCAAGGACGCCGATCGCGTGAACGCCTATTTCGTCTCGGTCGATCCGGAACGCGACACCGCCACGGCGATGAAGGATTACCTGTCGAGCTTCGATCCGCACCTCAAGGGCCTGACCGGCGATCCCGCCGCGATCGCCAAGGTGCTGTCGAGCTATCGCGTCTACGCCAAGAAGGTGCCGCTGAAGGATGGCGACTACACGATGGACCACACCGCGCTGATCTATCTGATGGACCGCGACGGTCATTTCGTCGCGCCGTTCAATCTGAAACGGACGCCGGAAGAGGCGGCCGCCGATCTCAAACGGTATCTCTGACCGCCATTTCCGGCCCAGAATTAACCCATTCGGCGCTCGCATCACCCGCCGGATGGTCTATAAGCCGTTCAATTTCCTGATATTGCCGGTTATGCCCAATCTGTCCGCCCAGCCCTTTGCCGTCCGCTCGCGCCAGTTTTTCCTGGCTGCGGGGATGCTGACGGCCGTCGTGTTGGCGATGGCCGGGCCCGCGGCCGGGCAGACGCCGCCGGCACAGGCCCCGGCGGCAAAGAACGCGCCGGCCCCGTCCACCAAGCCGGCCCCCGCACAACCGGCCCCTGCAACACCGCCCCCGGCTGCGGCCGCTCCGTCGCCGCCAACCCAGCCACCCAAAGCCACCGAAGCCGCGCCGCAGGCGGTGCCCGGCTTCTGGGACCCGCGGCGCCGTCCGGACCGCCCGGACCTGTCGCGCCTCACCGTGATCCGCTTCCTGACCGAGACCGACTATCCGCCGTTCAACTTCACCGGTCCGGACGGCAATCCGGCCGGCTTCAACGTCGACCTGGCGCGTGCGCTCTGCGACGAGATCAAGGTCACCTGCACCATCCAGATGCGCCGCTTCGAGACCCTGATCGATGCGCTCGCCACCAACCGGGGCGATGCCATCATCGCGTCGATGGCGGTGACGCCGCAGCTGCGCGCCAAGGTCGATTTCACCGATCCCTATTACCGCGCGCCGGCTCGCTTCGTGTCGCGCCGCGACAACGTGATGCCGGAAATCCGCCCCGAATATCTCGAGGGCAAGAAGGTCGGCGTGATCGGCGGCACCTCGCACGAGGCCTACCTGAAGGCGATGTTCACCGACGCCGAGATCCATTCCTATCCGGATAACGATGCGCTGCGCGCGGCGCTACGCCGCGGCGAGGTCGATTTCATCTTTGGCGATGCGATCTCGCTCGCGTTCTGGATCAACGGCACCGATTCCGCCGAATGCTGCGCGTTCTCCGGCGGTCCCTTCGTCGAGAGCCGCTATTTCGGCGAGGGCGTCGGCATCGCGGTGCGCAAGGGCAACGATCTGCTCCGGCAGTCGTTGAACTGGGCGCTGTTCCGGATCTGGGAAAAAGGCCGCTTCACCGATCTGTGGCTGCGCTATTTCTCGATCAGCCCGTTCTGACGCGGCGCGATGTTATCCGCCGTCATTGCGAGCGAAGCGAAGCAATCCATGGCTCACCGCGAAAATAGATGGATTGCTTCGTCGCTTTGCTCCTCGCAATGACAGTTAGGGCGAGAAACGAGCCAAAACTTTGCATTTTGCCGCGAAAGCGTTAGGTTTCGCGGCCTTTTTGGAGAAAGCCTGAAGAAATGTCCGTGATTGATCTTGCCGCCAGCCCGAGCGACCTGCGGGCGCTCGCCGAACAATCCAACGCCTGGCCGTTCGAGCAGGCGAAAGCGATTGTGGCGCGGCTGAAGAAAAATCCCAAGGATAATCCAAAGCACGAGGTGCTGTTCGAGACCGGCTACGGCCCCTCGGGCCTGCCGCATATCGGCACCTTCGGCGAGGTCGCGCGCACCACGATGGTGCGCCACGCCTTCCGCGTGCTCACCGAAGACAAGATCAAGACCCGCCTGCTCGCCTTCTCCGACGACATGGACGGACTGCGCAAGGTGCCGGACAACGTGCCGAACAAGGAGCTGCTGGAAAAGCATCTCGGCATGCCCCTGACCAAGGTGCCGGACCCGTTCGGCACCCATCCGAGCTTCGGCCAGCACAACAATGCGCGGCTGCGTGCCTTCCTCGACCAGTTCGGCTTCGACTATGAGTTCGCGAGCTCGACCGAGTACTACACCTCCGGCCGGTTCGATGCCGCGCTGCTGCGCATGCTGGAGCGCATCGAGAAGGTGATGGCGATCATGCTGCCGTCGCTGCGCGAGGAGCGGGCGGCGAGCTACTCGCCGTTCCTGCCGATCTGTCCGCGCACCGGCCTCGTGCTCTACGTGCCGGTGACGGCGCACGACGCCAAGGCCGGCACGATTTCGTATGAGGATCCCGAGACCAAGGAGAGCGTCACCGTTCCTGTCACCGGCGGCCGCTGCAAGCTGCAATGGAAGCCGGACTGGGCGATGCGCTGGTACGCGCTCGGCGTCGACTATGAAATGGCCGGCAAGGACCTGATCGACTCGGTGAAGCTGTCGGCCAAGATCTGCGCGGCGCTCGGCGGCACGCCGCCGGAAGGCTTCAACTACGAACTGTTCCTCGACGAGAAGGGCCAGAAGATCTCGAAGTCGAAGGGCAATGGCCTGACGATCGACGAGTGGCTGCGCTATGCCTCGCCGGAATCGCTGTCGCTGTTCATGTATCGCGAGCCGAAGGCGGCGAAGCGGCTCTATTTCGACGTCATCCCGCGCAATGTCGACGACTACCAGCAATTCCTCGACGGTTTTGCGCGGCAGGAGCCGCGCCAGCAGCTGCAGAATCCGGTCTGGCACATCCATTCCGGCAAGCCGCCGCAGGCCGATATGCCGGTCACCTTCCAGCTTCTGCTGACGCTGGTGTCGTCGTCGAACGCGGAGAACGCCGAGACGCTGTGGGGCTTCATCGGCCGCTATCGTCCGGGCGTGACGCCGCAGACCCATCCGAAGCTGGATGCGATGGTCGGCTACGCCATCAACTACTATCGCGACTTCGTGGCGCCGACCAAGCAGTTCCGCGAACCGACCGATGGCGAACGCGCCGCGTTGCAGGATCTGCGCGATGCGCTGGCCAACATGCCGGCGGATGCGAGCGCGGAAGACATCCAGAACCTGGTCTACGAGATCGGCCGCCGCGAGCCGTTCCTCGACATGGTCAAGAAGGGCAAGGACGGCCGTCCCGGCGTCTCGCTCGACTGGTTCAACATGCTCTACCAGGTGCTGCTCGGCCAGGAGAAGGGCCCGCGCTTCGGCTCCTTCGTCGCGGTCTACGGTGTGCAGAACGCCGTCAACATGATCGACGGCGCGCTGGCGCGGTCGTCGTAGTTCACCGCTGTCGTCCCTGCTCCCGTGCGCAATTGCGCACTCGGCCGGGACGACAGTGGAGGTTGTGGCGCCCAGCGGCTCGCCTTTCTTGGTCGTGAACTTGTCATCACATGATTGCGGCGAGCCCGCAAAATGCGGATGGCAGGCATCGGCAAATCGACCGGAGGTCTCATGCCGGACTACGCTACACTCCCCTCATAAAATCAGCACGGCCCCCAATGAGCGGCCGGCACAGATGGGAGCATGCGCATGCAGTTCAGGGTTTCGCCGACATCGCTGCAGGACAGTACGAGCGCCGAGGAATGGCAGGCGCGGGTCGATCTCGCCGCCGCGCATCGGCTCGCCTACATCCACGGCTTTTCGGAAGGCATCTTCAACCATCTCACCTTGGTGGTTCCGGGCCGCAGCGACCGCTACTATCAGATCCCGTTCGGCATGCACTGGTCGGAGGTGACCGCGTCGTCGTTCATGGAGGTCGGCATCGACGATGCCGAGGTGAAGCGCGGCGAGGGCGAGGTCGAACGCTCCTGCTATTGCATCCATGCGCCGATCCACAAGGCGCTACCGCAGGCCAAGGCCGTGTTCCACACCCACATGCCGTATGCGAGCGCGCTGACGCGGCTCGAGGATCCGCGCATCAAGGAGATCGGCCAGACCGAGGTCGGGCTGTCGGAAGCGATCGCCTATGACGACCTCTACACCGGCCCCGCGCTGGATCCCGAGGAAGGCGCACGGCTCGCCAAGGTGATCGGCAACAAGACCATTTTGTTCATGGCCAATCACGGCATCTCGACCGTCGGCGAGACCGTCGCCGATGCCTATGACCGGCTCTATTACATCGAGCGCGCCGCGCAGGTGCAGATCTACGCGATGTGGACCCAGCAGCCGCTCAAGCAATTGCCGCAGCATGTGGTGGAGAAGACCAAGCGCGATTTCCGCGACGACCATCTCTACAACGGCCCGTCCCCGTCGCAGCGGCATTTCGATGCGCTGAAGCGGATGCTGGACCGCAAGGAGCCGGATTACGCGACGTAAGGCCGTAAACAAGGCTGCGAGGCGCGCCGCAACCTCCGCCGTCGTCCCGGCGAAAGCCGGGACCCATAACCACAGGATCGGGTTGTTGGAGCAGGCTGTGGCCCCAGCGTGTGTAAGCAATGCTGTGCGGTGGTTATGGGTCCCGGCCTACGCCGGGACGACGCTGTTTTTGTGGCGACTGAATCGGCCAGCTACTGGCTCGCCCACACCACGCGCGCGATCCATGCGACTTCTTCGGCATCGAGCATGCGGTCGGGATGCTCCGGATTGAGCGATGCGAGTTCCAGCATCTTGCCGGTGCGCCGCTTCAGTTCCTTCACCATCACTTCGCCGCCGGTGGTGCGCACCACCACGCGGTCGCCACGGCGGATCGCGGTCGCCGGTGACACCACGATGATGTCACCTTCGCGATAGGCCGGCTTCATCGAGTCGCCCTCGATCTCCAGCGCATAGGCGTGCTCGTCTGATGTCGCCGGCAGCGCCACTTCGTCCCAGCCCTTGCCGGCGGGAAAGCCTGAGTCGTCGAAATATCCGCCGGCGCCGGCCTGGGCGAAGCCGAGCAGTGGCACCGATTGGCCGCCGCGCGGGCCACCATCGCCGAGCAGCTGCACGAACGTCTCCATGCTGGCGTTGCTCGCGGCCAGCGCCTTGGACAGCGATTCGGTCGAGGGCCAGCGCTCGCGCCCGTCGCCGGTCACGCGTTTGGACTTGTTGAAGGTGGTGGGATCGAGGCCGGACTGCTTGGCAAGGCCGGACGGCGACAGGCCGGCGCGTTCGGCGAGCCGGTCGAGCGCGGCCCAGACCTGCGCATGGGTCAGCGGTCGGGTGACTTTGGGCTGTTTGGCCATGGAGGATATCCCCCGGGTGGTGTCCTAGGAATTATTGCCTGAAACCTGGCGTTTTCGCAAATCTACCGTCGGATGTGTCTCCCCACCGCTTGAGTTGCGCCGCCGCCGCCGATACGGTCCCTCGCTCGCCACATGGCGTCTGGGGCATTTCCCCTCAAATCCGGATAAAACCCCAAGAGACTCAAGGACAAAAGGGAAGGCCGGGCCGTGCCCATGATCTACAAAATCACCCCCGCTTCGGCCTGGCGCGAGGCCGAGCGGCAGGGCGTGTACCGGGGCAGTGCGGACGACAAACGCGACGGCTTCATCCATTTTTCCACCGCAGCCCAGGTGGCCGAGACCGCGCGCAAGCACTACCACGGGCAAACCGGCCTGTTCCTGGTCGCGGTCGACGCCGATGCGCTCGGCGATGCCTTGCGCTGGGAGCGGTCGCGCAATGACGAGCTGTTCCCGCATCTCTATGGCGAACTCGACCTCGGCGCGGTCACCGAGATCCTCGACCTGCGCGCGCGCTCCGACGGCGGTCACGACGTTCCGGAGCTCAAGCCGTGATCCGTGCCTTCGACGCCTTCTCGCTGCCGCTGCTGCGCTGGTTCGATCCCGAGGATGCCCATCGCATGGCGATCCAGGGTTTGAAGCTGCTGCCGCCGATCCGGCAGCGGGCGGATGATCCCAAGCTCGCGGTGCGCGCCTTCGGGCTGAACTTTCCCAATCCGATCGGCATGGCGGCGGGGTTCGACAAGAGCGCCGAGGTGCCCGACGCGCTGCTGCGGCTCGGCTTCGGCTTTGTCGAGATCGGCTCGGTGACGCCGAAGCCGCAGGCCGGCAACCCGCGGCCGCGGCTGTTTCGCCTGGAGCGCGACGAGGCCGTGATCAATCGCATGGGCTTCAACAATGACGGCGCCGAGGCCGTGCTGCGGCGGCTCGCCGCGCGCGCCGGCGGCGGCGGCATCATCGGGGTCAATGTCGGGGCCAACAAGGATTCGGCGGACCGCATTGCCGACTACGTGAAGCTGATCGAGACGTTTGCGCCGGTCGCAAGCTATTTCACCGTCAATGTCTCGTCGCCGAATACGCCGGGCCTGCGCAATCTGCAGCAATCGGCCGCGCTCGACGATTTGCTGGCGCGCGTGATCGACACCCGCGAGCGCGTGCGCAAGAACGCGGGCGACTCGCCGGTCCTGCTGAAGATCGCGCCGGACCTCAGCCTCGCCGAGCTCGACGACGTCGTGCACATCGCCCGCTCGCGGCGCGTCGACGGCATGATCGTCGCCAACACCACGCTGGCGCGCCCCTCGACCTTGCGCGAGGACAACCGCGCCAAGGAGCAGGGCGGGCTGTCGGGCCGTCCGCTGTTCCGGCTGTCGACGCGGATGGTGGCCGAGACCTATGTCCGCGTCGAAGGCGCGTTTCCGTTGATCGGCGTCGGCGGCATCGACTCTGGCGGCGCCGCGCTGACCAAGATCCGCGCCGGGGCCAGCCTGATCCAGCTCTATTCGTCGCTGGTCTACAAGGGCATCGGCCTGGTCGACGACATCAAACGCGATTTGTCCTCGACCCTGTTGCGCACGGGGCGCGACTCGTTGTCGGAAATCGTCGGCGCCGATGCCGCGACGATCACGGCCGAGGACTGGCCGGTGAGGTAGGTACCCGCAGCCCGGATGGGGCGTAGCGCAATCTGGGACAGTGTCACCGCGCGCGAGAACCCCGGATTATGCTCCGCTGCATCCGGGCTACGCACTACGATTTGAACGTCTTCCTCAGAAGCGCCGGATAGCGCAGGCCTTGTAGGCCGCCGCGCGCGACGTAGAAGCCGATCAGCGCGATCCACAGCCCGGTGTTGCCGTAGCCGCTGAGCACCCACCAGGTGGCGAGGAAGATCGCGAGCGAGGCCAGCATCAGATTGCGCATCTCGCGTGCCCAGGTCGCGCCGACATAGATGCCGTCGAAGCCGAAGGCGAACACGCCGGGCAGCGGCGCCAAGATCACGAACACCAGGAAGTCGCGCGCATAGCGGCGGACGTCGTCGCTGGTCGTCATCACATTGATCAGCGCCGGTCCGAACAGCGCGAACAGCACCGACACCACAAGCGCAAAGCCGATGCCCCACAGCAGCACCAGCCGGGTCGAATCGGCAAAGCCGCGTCCGTCGCGCGCGCCGAAGGCGCGGCCGCACAGCTGCTGGGCGGCGTTGGCGAGGCCGTCGAGGAAGAAGGCGCTCACCAGCAGGAAATTGTTCAGCACCGAATTCGCCGCCAGCGTCACGTCGCCTTCGCGCGCGCCCTTCGCGGTGAAGAACAGGAACACGACGATCAGCGCCGCGGTGCGGACCATGATGTCACGGTTGACCGCCAGCATGCGCATCAGCTTGGCGCGATCAAACAGCGTGGCCGCCGGAACGGCAAAGCCGTCTTGCGAGATCCGCCACGCCACCACGATGCCGGCGGCGAAGCCGGCGGTCTCGGCGAGCACGGCGGCGATCGCGGCACCGGTGATGCCGGCACCATAGGTCTGCACCAGCAGCACGGTTGCGATCATGTTGATGATGTTGATCACGATCTGCAGCGCGAGTGCCAGATTGGCGCGTGCCTGCCCGACCAGCCAGCCCAGGATGACGTAATTGGCGAGCGCCAGCGGCGCCGACCAGATCCGGATCATGAAATAGCTCTTGGCCGCGCGCGTGACCCCCTCGCTGCCGCCCATCAGCTGGAACGTGATGGCGGCCAGCGGCACCTGCAACGCGATCAGCGCCGCGCCGATCAGGCCGGCGACGATGAAGCCGCGCACCAGGATCGCGGCATATTCCTGCGGCTCGCCGGCGCCTTGCGCCTGCGCGGTGAACGCCAGCGTGCTCATGCGCAGGAAAGCGAACAGCCAGAACAGGCAGTCGAAGATCACCGAGGCCATCGCCACCCCGCCGAGCAGCGCGGCATCGTCGAGGCGACCGATCGCAGTGGTCGAGACGATGCCGATCAACGGCGTGGTCAGGTTGGCGACCATCGCGGGACCGGCGATGGCGAAGACCTCGCGGGTCCTGATCTTCGGGTGAACGGGTGCGTGCATGGCTACAATTGCAATGAATATGCGTTTCTATCGCGTCATCCGTCGCGCGGCCATGCTCGAATTGTTCTCAGAGCAATGCGGTGGCGAGGGGGCTCAGAGCGCCACGACCATGCCGTCGCTTGCCGCCGTATAGGGCAGGTCGTCGATGCGGCCGAGCATGTCGTCGCTCATATGGGTCAGCACCACGCGTTTGGCGTTGATGGCAGGCAAATGCGCTTCCAGCGTCTTCAGGCTGAGATGGTTCTTGACCATTCTGTCGTAGGTGTAGGCTTCGGCGATGAAGAGGTCGGCGTCCCGCGCGGCCGGGATCAGGGTGTCGGTCCATTCGGTGTCGGCGCTGTAGCAGATGATCCGGCCTTCCGCCTCGACGCGATAGGCGAGGGACGGTCCGCCGGATTCACCATGCACAACAGGGTAGGGCGTCACGGTCACGTCGCCGAAGCTGCGCCGCTCCTGCGGTTCGAGCGTGACGACGGACAGATCGAAGCGCTGCTTGGTTTTGGAGGAATGCTCGAACATCACCTCCATCACCTCGGGCAATTTCGCTTCGATGCCCTTGGGCCCTGCGATCACCAGCGGTCGGGTGCGGCGGGAGAACTGCGCGTCGAGCAGGAAGAACGGCAGGCCGGCAAAATGGTCGCCGTGGAAATGCGTGATCAGGATCAGGTCGATGGCGTCGCGGTCGACCCCAAGCTGCTTCATCGCCGGGAGCGACGAGGCGCCGCAATCGATCAGGAAATTGACACGCGCGCCGCTGACGTGGAAGCAGGTGTTGAAGCGGCCGCCGGAGCCGAACGCGTCGCCGCAGCCGACAAATCGCAATTGCATCGGCTGCGAGCTCTCCTCTTGATCAGCGGCCGCGCGGTGCGCCGAACAGCCGCGACAGCAGCCAGATCGGGATCACGATCACGGCGCCGAGCAGGAAGTAGCGCCAGGCCCAGTTGATCGCGTCGAAGCCGAAATCCCACAGGCTCTGGAACAGCCTGCGGATGCTGTAGAGGATGTTCCACGGGTCGAGGCCGATCGCGGCGAGCACGACGCCGACCAGGATCGAAAGCAGGATGAGCCGGAACGCCACCGAGAGCGGCGATCCGCCGAGAAAGCGGTACAGGCCGTCACTGTGGCCGGCCGGCAAGTCCCGGATGTTGTCTGGCATCATGATCTCCTGGCGGAATCGCCCGCGCATTATAGGTCACGGCGGAGCACATGGGAAACCCGCGGGGCGCGATCAATGGCTGCCATGCGGCTTGCGGATTTAACTTCCTGTCATGGAGATTAACAACCGTTCAAGTGTCTCCAGCCGGTCGGCCTCGCGCGGCGGCTTGTCCCAGCGCAGCCGGCTGATCCGGGGAAAACGCATCGCGACGCCGGATTTGTGCCGCGGCGAGCGCTGCAAGCCCTCGAAGGCGACTTCCAGCACCAGCCCCTGATCCGGCTCATGCACGACATGCCGGACGGGACCGAACTTCTCGGTGGTGTTGCGGCGGACGAAGCGATCGATCTGCAACAGCTCCTCGTCGGTGAAGCCGAAATAGGCCTTGCCGACCGGCACCAGCTCGTCGCCGGTCTCACCGCTTGTCCAGACCCCGAACGTATAGTCCGAGTAGTACGACGAGCGCTTGCCGTGGCCGCGCTGGGCATACATCAGCACCGCGTCGATGATGTGCGGATCGCGCTTCCATTTCCACCACGGGCCCTTCGGCCGCCCCGGCAGATAGGGCGCGTCGCGCCGTTTCAGCATCACGCCTTCGACCGCGTCGGCATCGTCGCCAGCGCCGGCGCTCTTCGGATCGGCGCGCGCCGCGGCCAGTTCTTCCCAGCTTGCGAACGGGACGGTCGGCGACAGGTCGATGCGCGGATCGCCGAGCTTGGCGACGAAAGCTTCGAGATGCGCGCGGCGTTCGGTGAAGGGCAGCTCGCGCAAATCATTCTCGTCGTCGCCGAGCAGATCATAGGCGCGCAGATGGATCGGAAATTCCTTGATCAGCTTCGGCGAGACGACCTTGCGGTTCAGCCGCTGCTGCAAGACGTTGAAGGTCTGCACGCGGCCGTCGCGCAGCACCAGCAATTCGCCGTCGATCGCGCCGGGCAGATGCAGCGACGGCACGAGGTCGGGGAAGCTGCCGGTGATATCCTCGCCGGTGCGCGAATAGAGCCGCGCCTGGACGTGGCCACGCGCGTCGCGGCCGGAGACTGCCTGCACGCGGATGCCGTCCCATTTCCATTCCGCGCTGAAATCGGCAGCGTCGAGATTGGCGAAATCCGCATCCTCGATCGCATGCGCCAGCATCACCGGGCGGAACGGGGTCGGATCACGGTTGACCGGCTTGTCGCCGCAGCCCTCGAGCCACGCGAACAGGTCGAGATAGGGTGGCGACAGCCCCGGCCACATCAGCTCGATCTCGTGCGGGTCCTTGGTCCCGAGCGCCGCGGCCGCGGTCTTCGCCAGCCGCGCCGAGATCCCGATCCGCATCGCGCCGGTGACGAGTTTTAGCAGCGCCCAGCGCCCGGTCTCGTCGAGCTCGTCCAGCCAGCGCGCGAGCTGCGCCGGCAGCTCGGCCTTGCCGAGCGTGCGCAGCGTTGTGACGACCTCGGTGAGGGTCGGAGGAGGTGGGTTGTTGTGCGTGCGCGGAATCTCACTGCGATCCCGCCCGCGGTACCCCTCTCCCCAACCCTCCCCCGCAAGGGGGGAGGGAGCCTGCCCAGCGGTACGTCCCTCACTGACGTCAATTCCTTCAACATCGTTGTGAGGTGAGCACGATGGTTGGGCTCCCTCCCCCCTTGCGGGGGAGGGTTGGGGAGAGGGGTGGCCCAGCAAAGATCCGGCGTGATTTGCTCCAGCCTTCGGCCACATCAGCGCGACGGTCTCCGAGAGATCGCCGACGTAATCATAGGAGTAGCCGAACAGCACCGGATCGGTGCGTTCGGTGATCAGGTCGCGGATCAAGCCCGGCTTGGCGTGCTTGAAAGACAGCGCGCCGGTCAGCGCCGCCAGCGCGTAGCCGCGGTCGGGATCCTCGGTCTCGCGGAAATAGGCAACCAGCAGCTTGATCTTGTTGTTGCGGCCGGGCTCGTAGGCGAGCCGGTCGAGCAACTCGGCAAAGCGGTTCATGAGGTCGCCTCGCCGCCAGCTGAGGTCTCGCTGGTCAGCGCCGCGGTCTCGCCCTCGTCCTCGTCGCCATAGCCGACCAGATCGAGCGGCCGTGCGGCGAGGCCCTTGCTCTTGCACCAATGCACCAGCGCGTCTTCCTGGCCGTGGGTGACCCAGATCTCGCCGGCACCGGTGGCGGCAATCGTCGCCGTCAGTCCGTTCCAATCGGCATGATCCGAGATCACCAGCGGCAGCTCGACGCCGCCCTGCCGGGCCCGGGCGCGCACCCGCATCCAGCCCGACGCGAAGGCGGTGACCGGATCGGGAAAGCGGCGCGTCCAGACATCGGATGTCGCGCTCGGCGGTGCCAGCGTGATGGTGCCGGCAAGCTCGGCCTTCTTCATGCCGCGCGCCGGCCTGAGCTCGCCGAGCGGAATGCCGCGCTCCTGATAGTAATAGGTGATCTTCTCCATCGCGCCATGCAGATAGATCGGCGCGTCGTAGCCGGCCTCGCGCAGCAGCGCGATCACGCGCTGCGCCTTGCCGAGCGAATAGGCGCCGACCAGATGCGCGCGCTCCGGAAACAGTTTTGCGGAGGCCAGCAGCTTGTTTACCTCGGCGGCGGCGTCGCCATGGCGGAACACCGGCAGGCCAAAGGTCGCCTCGGATATGAAGACGTCGCAGGGCACCAGCTCGAACGGCGCGCAGGTCGGGTCGCGCGCGTCCTTGTAGTCGCCGGAGGCGACGATGCGCTTGTCCTTGCAGGTGACGGATATCTGGGCGGAGCCCAGCACATGACCGGCGGGATGAAAGGTGACGGTAACGTCGCCGAGCCTGATCTCCTCGCCATAGGCAACCGCCTGCACGGAGCCGGCGAAATTCTCGCCGTAGCGCAGCCGCATCATGTCGAGCGTTTCCTGGGTCGCGAGCACGGCGCCATGGCCCGCCCGCGCATGGTCGGAATGGCCATGCGTGATCAGGGCCCGCTCGACCGGCCTGACAGGATCGATGTGGAAGCCGCCGGGCTTGCAGCAAAGCCCGGCCGGGACGGGCATCAGGATGTCTTGCGGGCGCATCGTCCCTATATAGGCGCTCGATCCGCGATGTTTAGCCGTCATGCGCGGGCTTGACCCGCGCGTCCATCTCCGGAAAAAGTCCGTCCTTTGATGGATGGCCTGATACGGCCAGGATCCTTAAGAGAAGATTGGTTCCTTAGAGAAAATGGCTCCCCGCCTGTTTCTGTCCTCCGGTGACCTCGTTGCCGACCGCCGCTACGAGTTCGCGCGCGACCTGCAATTGAAGGGCGATCTGCCGGCCGCCGCCGAGCTGCTCGAACAGGCGATCGAGCTGGTGCCGAAATTCACCTCCGCCTGGTACACGCTGGGCAAGATCCGCCTCGAGCTCGGCCAGCGCGAGGCCGCGATCGCAGCCTTTCGTACCGCGCGCGACGCCGATCCCGAAGACCGCCATGGCGCCGGCCTGCATCTGATGCAGCTCGGCGTCGAGGCCGTCAGCGCGATGCCGCCAGGCTATGTGCAGACGTTGTTCGATCAATATGCGCCGCGCTTCGAGGCCGCGTTGGTCGGTGATCTCGATTATCGCGGCCCAGCGCTGTTGTTCAAGGCCGTGCTGTCGGTGCGCGCTTCTGCGAAGAAGCCGGCCTTCTTCAAGCGTGCGATCGATCTCGGTTGCGGCACGGGGCTCGCGGCCGGCGCGTTCGCAGGGCATGTCGATCGCTTCATCGGCATCGACCTGTCGCCGCGCATGATCGACAAGGCCCGCGCCACCGCCCTCTATGCCGAGCTCGAGACTGGCGACATGGTGCAGGGCATTGCGAGCAAGCCGGACGCCAGCGCCGAATTGATCCTGGCCGCGGATGCAATGGTCTACGTCGCCGATCTCGCGCCGGTTCTCGCCGAGTCCGCGCGCGTGCTGGTCGCCGGCGGCGTGCTCGCCTTCACGGCGGAGACCCACGACGGCGAGGGCGTCATCCTCGGCGAAGGGCTGCGCTACGCGCACAGCGCGGCCTATGTGCGTGCGTCGGTGGCCGACGCGGGGCTGACGCTGGCGCTGCTCGACGATCTCTCGGCGCGCAATGAAGACAATATCCCGGCGCCGGGGCTTGTCGCCGTCGCAGTGAAGCCGTGACGCACCCTCTCCCCTTGTGGGAGAGGGTCGCTTCGCGCAGCGAAGCGGGGTGAGGGGTCTGTCTCCGCGGATAGAGACCCCTCATCCGTCGCGGACTGCGTCCGCGCGACCTTCTCCCAAAAGGGGAGAAGGGAAGCGCCTCACTCCCCAACTTGAGTCTACACGCTACGCATTTGCCGTGACGCGGCATTGCGCCACACAGCCGTGACTTCGCGCTTGCCCGGTGCAAGGCGGAATGCGAGAGCTTTGCGCCTCAGGGAGAGACACAATGAAAAAACATACGCGGCGCGAATTCGGCGCCACCGCATTGTCCGTCATCGCAGCGTCCGTGCTGCCTGCGCCGTTCGTCCGGGCCGCCGACAAGAAGTATGATCCGGGTGCGAGCGACACCGAGATCAAGCTCGGCCAGACCGTGCCGCATTCCGGCCCCGGCTCGCTCTATGGCGTGCTCGGCCGCGTCGGCGAAGCCTATTTCCAGATGCTGAACGACAAGGGCGGCATCAACGGCCGCAAGGTGAAATTCCTCACCATGGACGACGCCTACAGCGCGCCGAAATGCGTCGAGGCGACGCGCCGCCTGGTCGAGCAGGAGGAGGTGCTGGCGCTCTATGGCTCGCTCGGCACCGCGCCGCAGACCGCCGTGCACAAATATCTCAATTCCAAGGGCGTGCCGCAGTTGTTGCTCAACACCGGCGCTTCGAAGTGGAACGACCCGAAGACCTACAAATGGACCATGGCGGGCCTGCCGCTCTATCCGACCGAGGCGCGCATCCTCGCCAAGCACGTCGTCAGCGTGAAGCCGAACGCCAAGATCGGCATCCTCTATCAGAACGACGATTTCGGCCGCGACTTCCTCGGGCCGTTCAAGAAGGTGCTGACTGACGCCGGCGGCAAGGCGCAGGTGATCATGGAGCAGACCTACGATCTCACCGATCCGACGGTCGATTCCCAGCTCATCAATCTGTCGAAGTCGGGCGCCGACGTGTTCTACAACATCACCACGGGCAAGGCGACGTCGCAGTCGATCCGCAAGGTCGCCGAGCTCGGCTGGAAGCCGTTGCAGCTGTTGTCGGCGGGCTCGACCGGCCGCTCGATCCTGAGCGCCGCGGGCCTCGAGAACGCCAAGGACATCGTCGCGATCCGCTACAACAAGGAAGTCGGCGTACCGCGCTACGAGAAGGATCCGGACGTGGTTGCGTTCGAGGAGCTGCGCAAGAAGTACCTGCCGAACATCGATCCTGACAACACCATCGCGTTTGCCGGCTACGGCCAGGCCGCGACGATGGGCGAAATCCTGCGCCGCTGCGGCGACGACCTGACCCGCGCCAACGTGCTCAAGCACGCCACCACACTGGCCGGTTTCCACTCGCCCTATTTCCTCGACGGCATCAATTACAGCTATACGCCGGACGACTACACGCCGATGAAGACGCTCTATGTCTCGATCTTCAACGGCAAGGATTGGGATCTTTCGGGCGAGCCGATGACGGAGTAGGGGGCCTGGCGCGCTCCGTCCCCGTCATTGCGAGCGAAGCGAAGCAATCCATCGATCCCCTCGGGGAGAGATGGATTGCTTCGTCGCGTCGCTCCTCGCAATGACAGCGTCGTGGGACACCGGCAGAGGGTTCCTCTTGCCACCTGCCGCCATTTCCGTCCCGCCCTCGACGAAACCGCCTGAACCGCCTACCTCTTGGGCGTGTCGACGCTCGATCTCTTTTCCGTACCGCCGTCGGAAACGGCCGACCTGCTGCCGCGCCGGTTTCGCGACTGGTTCGCCTCACGCGGCTGGTCGCCGCGCGAGCATCAGCTCGCGCTGCTGGCGAAGGCGCGCGAGGAGCGCTCGGCGCTCCTGATTGCACCCACGGGCGCGGGCAAGACGCTGGCGGGTTTCCTGCCGACGCTGGTCGAATTGGCGGGCGAGCCGGGTGGCACCAAACCGCTGCGGCAAGCCAACGAGGCAACTGTCGCAGCCGATCCAAGGCCAAAAGTCGTCTCCACCGGCCGCTCGGTTCGCCGCAGCGGCGGGCTGCACACACTCTACATCTCGCCGCTGAAGGCGCTTGCGGTCGACATCGCGCGGAACCTTGAGACGCCGGTTGCGGAGATGGGCTTGCCGATCAAAATCGAGACCCGCACCGGCGACACGCCGGTGTCGCGGCGGCAGCGGCAGCGGCGCTATCCGCCGGACATTCTGCTCACGACGCCGGAGCAGCTCGCGCTGTTGCTGGCCTCCGACGACGCGCCTTTTCTATTTTCCTCGCTGAAGCGCATCGTGCTCGACGAGTTGCATGCGCTGGTCACCTCCAAGCGCGGCGATCTGCTGTCGCTCGGTCTGGCGCGGCTCTGGACCATCGCGCCGCAGACCCGCGCCATCGGCCTCTCGGCGACGGTGGCCGAGCCCGAGCAGCTCGCGCGTTTCCTTGTGCCGCAGCCGGGCGGCGCAAGCGCATCCGCCGACGTCGTCACGGCCGGAGGCGCGGCGCCGCCGGTGGTCGAGATGCTCGACACGCGGGAGCGGCTGCCGTGGTCCGGCCACAGCGCGCGCCATGCGCTGCCCGAGGTCTACGAGCTGATCAAGCGCAACAAGACCACGCTGGTGTTCGTCAACACCCGCAGCCAGGCCGAGATGCTGTTCCAGGATCTCTGGCGCATGAACGACGACGGGCTCGCGATCGCGCTGCATCACGGCTCGCTCGACGTCGCGCAGCGCCGCAAGGTCGAGGACGCGATGGCCGCCGGCCGCCTGCGCGGCGTGGTCTGCACCTCCTCGCTCGATCTCGGCGTCGACTGGGGCGATGTCGACCTCGTCATCAATATCGGCGCGCCCAAGGGATCGTCGCGTCTGATGCAGCGGATCGGCCGCGCCAACCACCGTTTCGACGAGGCCTCGCGCGCCGTGCTGGTGCCGGCCAACCGTTTCGAGGTGCTGGAATGCGCCGTCGCGATCGATGCGATCGCGGAGAATGCGCAGGACACGCCGCCGCTGCGCCTAGGTGCGCTCGACGTGCTGGCCCAGCACGTGCTCGGCTGTGCCTGCGGCAAGCCGTTCCTGTCCGACGAGCTCTACGATGAAGTCAGGACCGCGGCGCCCTATGCCGCGCTGGCGCGGACCGATTTCGACGATGTCGTCGACTTCGTCGCCACCGGCGGCTACGCGTTGAAGACCTACGAGCGTTTCGCGCGCATCAAGCAGGACAAGCAGGGCCGCTGGCGCGTCACCAATCCCAAGGTGCGGCAGAGCTACCGCCTCAACGTCGGCACCATCGTCGAGGAGACCATGCTGAAGGTGCGGCTGGTGCGCTCGCGCGCCGGCGGTCACGGATCGACCGGCGCGATCGCCCGCGGCGGACGGATGCTGGGCGAGATCGAGGAGGTCTTCATCGAGGGCCTCGTGCCCGGCGACACTTTTGTCTTTGGCGGCGAGGTGGTGCGCTACGAGGCCTTGGTTGAAGATCAGGTCTACGTCTCTCGCGCCAATGACAAAGACGCAAAAGTGCCGTCCTACATGGGCGGCAAGTTTCCGCTGTCGACCTATCTCGCCGAGCGCGTGCGCAAGCTGCTCGACAACAGCCGGGCCTGGAAGGCGTTGCCCGACCAGGTGCACGATTGGCTGTCGTTGCAGCGGAAATTCTCGCGGGTGCCGGCGGTGCGTGAGCTGCTGGTCGAAACCTTTCCGCGCGGCGGCAGCCATTATCTGGTCTGCTATCCCTTCGAGGGCCGGCTCGCACACCAGACGCTCGGCATGCTGCTGACGCGCCGGCTGGAGCGGGCGCGCGCCCGTCCGCTCGGCTTCGTCGCCAACGAATATGCGCTCGCGGTCTGGGGCGTCGGCGATCTCTCTTTCATGATCCGGCACGGCAAGCTCGATCTCAACGCGCTGTTCGATCCCGACATGCTCGGCGACGACCTCGAGGCGTGGCTTGCCGAATCCGCGCTGATGAAGCGCACCTTCCGCAACTGCGCCATCATCTCCGGCCTGATCGCGCGCCGCTTCACCGACGAGGAGAAGTCGCGCCGTCAGGTGCTGTTCTCGACCGATCTGATCTATGACGTGCTGCGCAAGCACCAGGCCGATCACGTGCTGCTGCGCGCCGCGCGCGGCGATGCCGCCACCGGGCTGCTCGATCTCCGTCGCCTCAGCGACATGCTTTCGCGCATCCACGGCCGAATCACCCACAAGGATCTCGACCACGTTTCTCCGCTTGCCGTCCCCGCGCTGCTGGAAATCGGCCGCGAGTCAGTTTATGGCGAAGCATCCGACGAGCTTCTGGCCGAGGCGGCCGAGGAACTCGTGCGGGAGGCGACATCCTAACGCTGGCATTCTGGGGAACAGGACGTGACGGCAAGCGCGCTAGCTTTGCGAGACGGTGACGACATGCGCGTTGCGAGGGTCACGGTGGCGGATGTCGGCTTCGTGGCGGATTGCTCCGGCGCGCTGTTCTGGGAAGAGCAGAGCCTGCTCGTGGTGTCCGACCTGCATCTGGAAAAAGGCTCGAGCTTTGCTTCTCGCGGCGTGCTGCTGCCGCCCTACGACACGGTGGCGACGTTGAGCCGGCTTGCCGCCGTGATCGCGCGCCATGATCCGCGGCAAGTGATCGCGCTCGGCGACAGCTTTCACGATCGCGATGCCCATGCGCGGCTGTCGGATGGGGATCGCGAAGCGCTCGCGGCGCTGCAAATGCGGCGCAACTGGATCTGGATTGCCGGCAACCACGATCCGGCGCTGCCGTCCAGTCTCGGCGGCGTGGTCGCCACGGAAGTTGCGATCGGCCCGATCGTGTTCCGCCATGAGCCGACCGGTGCGAGCGGCGAGATCGCCGGGCATCTGCATCCCAAGGCGCGGGTGCCGACCCGCGGCCGTTCGATCGAGCGGCGTTGCTTTGCCTGCGACGGCGAGCGCGCGGTGATGCCGGCGTTCGGCGCCTACACCGGCGGCCTGAGCATCCGCGACGCCGCCTTCGCGCGGATTTTTGGATCGCCCGGCTTCATGGCCCATGTGCTCGGCGACAACCGTGTCCACGCGTTCGTGGCGTCGCGGTGTTATTGACGGTCGCGATCGGCGCACTCGAGCCTGCCATCATTCGTAGGTCGCGCCACACACTCAGTGTCGTCCCGGGCAAGCGAAGCGCGACCCGGGATCCATAACCACAGGGCTTTGTTGTTGGACAAGGCTGTGGCTCCGGCCTGCCCTCTCACCACGCCCTGTGGTTATGGGTCCCCTGAGTTCACAAACGAAGTGCAACACTTCCGACAGGAGGTGTTGCCATGGGGCGGACTTACACGCAGCTCTCCCTGGAGGAGCGATGCGAGATTGCCCGGCTTTCGGCCAGTGGCAGCTCGATCCGGCAAATCGCGGCAGCTCTGGATCGCCCGCCATCAACGATCTCTCGGGAGCTGAACCGTAATTCCGGCGCTCAGGTCGGCTACAAGCCGAGCTATGCCCAGCAACAGATGCGAGCGCGGCGCTGGACGGGCTCTCGCCTCGAACGGGAGCCCGGCCTGCGCCGTGCGGTGTTGGAACGTCTTGGCCGCGGCTGGTCGCCCGAGCAGGTCGCCGGCCGGCTGGCTCGCGAGCACGGCCGCAGGGTGATCTCCTATGAGAGCATCTA
>NZ_MKFI01000050.1 GCF_001982635.1 Bradyrhizobium mercantei
ATCCACACCAGCCAGGCCTATCTCAGCGCCGACAACAGCCAGCGCGTGCCGGCTTGGACGCGCTACGACTTCGGCGGCCGCTACAAGACCCGCGTGGCGGGCAAGGACGTGACGCTGCGCGCGACCGTGACCAACCTGCTCGACAAGCACTATTGGGAGGCCAATCCGACCGGCTACCTGATCAGCGGCATGCCGCGCACGCTGTGGCTGTCGGTGGCGACGGAGTTCTGACGACGGCGCCGGGCCGCCCGCTGGTGGTCCGGCCCGGCCCTCACGCCGCCAGCGCGAACAAGCAGTGGGCGTTGGCGCGGATCAGGTATTTCTTGACAGTGCTGGGCGAGATGCGCAGGCGCTCGGCGATCTGCGCGTAGGTCAGTTCCTCGATGTGCGCCATGATGAAAGCGCTGCGCGCCGCTTGCGGCAGGCCTTCCAGCGCCTGGTCGAGCTGCTGCAGCGTTTCCACCGCCAGCGCCACGCTTTCCGGCGACGGCGCGGTCGGGGCCGGCAGGCAGGCCAGCGCTTCGAGGTAGGCGGCTTCCAGCGCCGCCTTGTGGCGCCGGCGCGCGATCAGGCGGCGGGCGATGGTGGCCAGGAACGGCCGGGCTTCGCGGATGGCGTCGCGCCGGCCCTCGCCCAGCAGGCACAGGAAGGTGTCGTGCGACAGGTCGGCGGCGTCGCTGCTGTTGCCGACGCGGCGCCGCAGCCAGCCCAGCAGCCAGGGATGGTGGTCGACATAGAAGCGTTGCAGCTGCGTGCGGGCAACGGCGTCGACGGCGATCGGGGCGGAGTAATCCAGGTCCTGAGTGGCCATGGCGGGTACGCCGCCTCGCGG
>NZ_MKFI01000051.1 GCF_001982635.1 Bradyrhizobium mercantei
TCGCTGGTGCGCGAGATCTACTTCCAGATCCTGACCGGCGACCAGGGCCCGTCGATGCGCGCGGCCCTCTCCATGCAGGGGCATTTCGGCAAGGTGACGCGGGCGCTGCGGCGCATCCACGCGGCCTACCCGCAGGATCTGGACGTCGAGCAGCTGGCGCGCGAGGCCGGCATGAGCGTGCCGGCGTTCCACGTGCACTTCAAGGCGGTCACGCAGACCTCGCCGATGCAGTACCTGAAGTCCACCCGGCTGCACCAGGCGCGGCTGCTGATGGTGCGCAACGGGCTCACCGCCGCGGCCGCCAGCGCGGCGGTCGGCTACGACAGCCCGTCGCAGTTCAGCCGCGAGTTCAAGCGCGTCTTCGGCCGCAGCCCGGTCGAGGAAGTGAAGCGGATGAAGGCCGAGTTCGCCGTGCCGCCGGCCTTCGCGGCGTCGAGCTACGTGTCATCGCACTGAGGCGCGCCCGCTCATTCACCGTCTTCGAACGACCCCGTGCGCACCTCGCCGCCGCGCAGGTAGCGGCTGACCAGCACGCCGCCCGGCGTGGCGTCGACCCGCTCCAGCGTGAAGGCGCGCGCCTGCGCGTCGTCGCCGAACACCCGCTTGCCCGGCCCCAGCATCACCGGATAGACCAACAGGGACAGATCATCCACCAGATCCGCCGCCAGCAGCTGGCGCACCATGTCGCCGCTGCCGAACGTCAGCAGATCCGCCCCGCCCTGGCGCTTGAGCGCCCGCACCGCCTCGGCCAGGTCGCCGGACAGCGCCCGGCTGCCCTGCCAGGACAGGCCATCGGGCCGGTGCGTGGCCACGTGCT
>NZ_MKFI01000052.1 GCF_001982635.1 Bradyrhizobium mercantei
CGCCAGCGGGCTGCAGGCCGCGCTGGACGCGGTGGGCTTTCACACCGCCGGCTACGGCTGCGCCACCTGCGCCGGTCTGTCCGGTTCATTGTCACCGGCGGTGGAGCAGCGCATCGCCGACGGCTCGCCGCGCGTGGCGGCGGTGCTGTCGGGCAACCGCAACTTCCCCGGCCGTGTCCATCCGCTGGCGCGGGCCAATTACCTGGTGTCGCCGCCGATGGTGGTGGCCTACGCGCTGGCCGGCACGGTCATGCGCGATCTGCAGCGCGAAGCGGTCGGCTGGCGCGCCGACGGCGCGGCGGTGATGCTGTCGGACCTGTGGCCCAGCGACGCCGAGATCGACGCCGTGGTGGCCGACTACGTGCGGCCCATGATGTTCACCGAGCGCTACCGCGACGTGTTCGAGGGCGATCCGGCCTGGCAGGCCCTGCCTGGCGGCAGCGGCGCCTGCTATCCGTGGGACGCCGACAGCCTTTACCTGCGCCGGCCGCCCTATCTGGACGTGCCGTTGCAGACCGGCACGGTGCGCATCGAGGGCGCGCGCGCCCTGCTCATCCTGGGCGACTCGGTCACCACCGACCATATCTCGCCCGCCAACGAGATCCCGCCCGAGTCAAGCGCCGGGCGTTACCTGCTGTCGCTGGGCGTGCCGGCCGATGCGCTGCACACCTACCTGGCGCGCCGCGGCAACCACCGCGTGATGATGCGCGCCACCTTCGCGCAGCCGACCCTGGTCAACTAACTGCTGCCGCAAGGCCCGGCCGGCCTGACCCGCCACCAGCCCGATGGCGAGATCCAGCCGATCTACGAC
>NZ_MKFI01000053.1 GCF_001982635.1 Bradyrhizobium mercantei
GCCCGCAGGCGGTGTTCGGCGGCTCGTACGGCTGGTCCAGCGCCGGCCGCTTCCATCACGCGCAGAGCCAGGTGCACCGCTTCCTGAACACCTCGCTGGGCGGTTACGTGCGCTCGGTCAACAGCTACAGCGCTGGCGCCTCGGCGGTGATCCTGCCGCACATCCTGGGCGGCATGGACGATGTGGCGCGCCGCAACGTCACCTGGGAACAGATCGTCGCGCACACCGATGTGGTGCTGGCCTTCGGCGGCATGGCGCTGAAGAATTCGCGCGTGGCCAGCGGCGGCATCAGCCGCCACATCGAGCGCGACTCGATGCGCCAGGCCGCGCGGCGCGGCTGCCGCTTCCTGAACATCAGCCCGCTGGCCACCGACCTTCCGGCCGACGCGGCGGCGCAATGGATTCGCGCCGTGCCCGGCACCGACGTGGCGCTGATGCTGGCGCTGGTGCATGAACTGGTCGCCAACGGCTGGCACGACCAGGCCTTCCTGCGCGACTTCTGCGAAGGCTGGGACGGCTTCGAGGACTACCTGATGGGGCGCGCGGATGGCCAGGCCAAGGACCCGGCCTGGGCCGCACCGATCTGCGGCGTGGCGGCCGAAGAGATCGCCCGCATCGCGCGGCTGCTGCCGGGCAAGCGCGTGCTGGTGACGGTGGCGCATTCACTGCAGCGCGCCGAACACGGCGAACAGCCCGTGTGGATGGGCGCGGTGCTGGCCGCGGCGCTGGGGCAGCTGGGCCTGCCGGGCGGCGGATATGCCTATGCGCTGGGCACGCTGGCGCACTACGGCAAGCGCAGCAACGC
>NZ_MKFI01000054.1 GCF_001982635.1 Bradyrhizobium mercantei
CTGCAGCGCCTGCCGCGCCGGCGGCAGGTTGATCGTCACCAGGCTGTACCAGAACAGCAGTTGCACCACCAGCGGCGTGTTGCGCACGGCTTCCAGGTAGACCGTGGCCACGCCCGTCACCAGCGGATGGCGGCTGCGGCGCGCCAGCGCCAGGCCGAAGCCCAGCAGCGTCGAGGCCGCGATCACCAGCGCCGAGATATACAGCGTGTTGACCAGCCCCACCAGGAAGGCGCGGCCGTAGCTGTCGGTGGGCTGGTAGGCCAGCAAGCTTTCGGCGATGGGGAAACGGGCCGCCTCGCCGAGGTAGTCGAAGCCCATGGCGATGCCGCGCTGGGTCAGGTTGGCGTGGGCGTTCCAGGCCAGCCAGCCCACCGCGCCGACGAAGGCGCCGGCGATCAGCAGCTGCGCCAGGACGGCCCGGGCCCGGCCGTCGAACCAGAGTCGCTTGAACATGATGAGACTCGCCCGCCGCTCAGTTGAAGACGTACGGGTACATCAGGCCGCCGTCGCGATACAGGCGGTTCATGCCGCGCTCGAGCTTCATCGGGCTGTTCTTGCCGACGTTGCGCTCGAAGATCTCGCCGTAGTTGCCCAGCTGCTTGACGATGTTGTAGGCCCAGCGCTCGTCCAGCCCCAGCGCCTTGCCGTTGCCTGGCTCGGTGCCCAGGAAGCGGGCGATGCGCGGATCGTCGGACTTGAGCATGTCGTCGACGTTGGCCTGGGTGATGCCCATGTACTCGGCGGCGATCGGCACCTGGATGACCCATTTGAAGATGTCGAAACAGCGGTCGTCGACATGGCG
>NZ_MKFI01000055.1 GCF_001982635.1 Bradyrhizobium mercantei
GCGCTGGACGTGTCGATCCAGGCGCAGATCATCGAGCTGCTCAAGCGCCTGTGCCGCGAACAGGGCACGGCGGTGATGCTGATCACGCACGACATGGGCGTGATCGCGGAAACGGCGGACCGCGTGGCGGTGATGTACGCGGGACGCGTGGCCGAGATCGGCCCCGTGCGCGACGTCATCCACCAGCCGCGCCATCCGTATACGACGGGGCTGATGGGATCGATCCCGTCGCTGCAGGGACATGCCGAGCGGTTGGTGCAGATCGACGGCAGCATGCCGCGGCTGAACGCGATTCCGCCGGGCTGTGCCTTCAATCCGCGCTGCGGGCGGCGCCTGCCGCGCTGCGGCCAGGACCGGCCCGAGCTGATGCCGGCGGGCACGTCCCGCGCGGCCTGTTGGTTGCATGAAAACGAAGTCGAGGTGGCCACATGAGCACGCCGTTGGTGGAAGTGAAGGACGCGGCGCGCTGGTTCGATGTGTCGCCGCCCTGGCTGGAGCGCAAGCTGGCGGGCAAGCCGCGGGTGATGCTGCGCGCGGTGGACGGCGTGTCGTTCGAGATCAAGCGCGGCSAGACGCTGGCGCTGGTGGGCGAGTCGGGCTGCGGCAAGTCGACGGTGGCGCGCATGCTGGTGGGGCTGTATGGCCTGACCCGCGGCGACATCCGCTTCGACGGCCAACCGCTGTCGCGCATGTCGGAGCCGGGCGGGCGCGAGCTGCGCAAGCGGCTGCAGATGATCTTCCAGGATCCGTATGCGAGCCTGAATCCGCGCTGGCGGGTCGGCCGCATCATTGC
>NZ_MKFI01000056.1 GCF_001982635.1 Bradyrhizobium mercantei
ACCCGAAGGCCTTCATCGCACACGCGGGATGGCTGGATCAGGGTTTCCCCCATTGTCCAAAATTCCCCACTGCTGCCTCCCGTAGGAGTCTGGGCCGTGTCTCAGTCCCAGTGTGGCTGGTCGTCCTCTCAAACCAGCTACGGATCGTCGCCTTGGTGAGCCGTTACCCCACCAACTAGCTAATCCGATATCGGCCGCTCCAATAGTGCAAGGTCTTGCGATCCCCTGCTTTCCCCCGTAGGGCGTATGCGGTATTAGCTACGCTTTCGCGTAGTTATCCCCCGCTACTGGGCACGTTCCGATACATTACTCACCCGTTCGCCACTCGCCACCAGACCGAAGTCCGTGCTGCCGTTCGACTTGCATGTGTAAGGCATCCCGCTAGCGTTCAATCTGAGCCAGGATCAAACTCTTCAGTTTAATCTCTGTATTTGTTTCGTATTTCTTAGTTCCGAAGAACCGAGTCATACGTCGCTACTCAAAGGAAGTGAGGTATGTTCTTAAACTTGACGTCTAAGGTACTTCACTTCTAGTGAGCACTTGATTTCATTGTGCTTGTGACCGAAGTCACTCTGCACTCGCATCAAGCGCCCACACTTATCGGTTGTTTAATTGTTAAAGAGCGGTACTGCTAAATTCTGTACTACTTACTGCATCTTCTGCTTTCTTCGGCGATTTCGCTTTCGCGTCGATCGCTGTGTCAGCAGCAGAGAAACGAGATTATGAAGAAGTTTTTATCGTTTGTCAAGTCAGCTTCGTTTGATTCACTTCGCTGCCTTGCCTACGAC
>NZ_MKFI01000057.1 GCF_001982635.1 Bradyrhizobium mercantei
CTCCGTACCTGAAGGACGCGGCCGGCGACGACACCACCGAAGCGGCCTACTACCTCTCGGCCAACCGCAACAAATTCTCCGTCGCCCTCGACATCGCCTCGCCGCGCGGCGCCGAACTGGTGCGTGAGCTGGCCTTGCAGAGCGACATCCTGGTCGAGAACTTCAAGGTCGGCGGCCTGGCCAAGTACGGCCTGGACTACGCCAGCCTCAAGGAAGTGAACCCGCGCCTGATCTACTGCTCCATCACCGGCTTCGGCCAGACCGGCCCCTACGCCAGCCGCCCCGGCTACGACTTCATGATCCAGGGCATGGGCGGCCTGATGAGCATCACCGGCGAGCGCGACGACCTGCCCGGCGGCGGTCCGCAAAAGGCCGGCGTGGCCGTGGCCGACCTGATGACCGGCATGTACTCCACCGTCGGCATCCTGGCCGCGCTGCACGAGCGCTCGGTCAGCGGCCTGGGGCAGCACATCGACATGGCGCTGCTGGACTGCCAGGTCGCCATGCTGGCGAACCAAAACCTGAACTTCATGACCTCCGGCAACGCGCCGCGCCGCGCCGGCAACGCGCACCAGAACCTGGTGCCGTACCAGGTCTTCGCCGCCAGCGATGGCCACCTGATCGTCGCGGTCGGCAACGACAGCCAGTTCCGCAACTACTGCGGCGCCATCGGCCTGCCCGAGCTGTCGGCCGATCCGCGTTTCTCCACCAACCCGCAGCGCGTCAAGAACCGCGAGGCGCTGGTGCCGCTGCTGGCC
>NZ_MKFI01000058.1 GCF_001982635.1 Bradyrhizobium mercantei
GGTCTACATCGTCAAGCCCAAGATGCACGGCCCGGTCGAGGCCGCGTTCGCCAGCGAGCTGTTCGATCGCGTCGAGGACCTGCTGGGCCTGCCGCGCAACACCCTGAAAATGGGCATCATGGACGAAGAGCGCCGCACCAGCATCAACCTGAAGGCCTGCATCCAGGCCGCGGCGTCGCGCGTGGCGTTCATCAACACTGGCTTCCTCGACCGCACCGGCGACGAAATGCATTCGAGCATGGAAGCCGGCCCCATGCTGCGCAAGGGCGACATGAAGTCCACCGCCTGGATCACCGCCTACGAGCGCAACAACGTGCTGGTCGGCCTGGACGCCGGCCTGCGCGGCCGCGCGCAGATCGGCAAGGGCATGTGGGCCATGCCCGACCTGATGGCCGCCATGCTCGAACAGAAGATCGCCCATCCCAAGGCCGGCGCCAACACGGCCTGGGTGCCCTCGCCCACCGCCGCCACGCTGCACGCGCTGCACTACCATCAGGTGGACGTGCAGGCGGTCCAGCAGGAACTCGAACGCACCAAGCTCGACAGCGTGCGCGACGAACTGCTGGCCGGCCTGCTGACGGTGCCGGTGGGCGACCGCAGCAAGTGGTCCGCCGCCGACATCCAGCAGGAGCTGGACAACAACGTGCAGGGCATCCTGGGCTACGTGGTCCGCTGGATCGACCAGGGCGTGGGCTGCTCCAAGGTGCCGGACATCCACAACGTCGGCCTCATGGAAGAC
>NZ_MKFI01000059.1 GCF_001982635.1 Bradyrhizobium mercantei
GTGTTCACGCTGGTCAAGACGGCCGGCGGCGACTTCACCTTCACGCTGCTCGAGCATGTCGACAACGGCACCGGCGAAGCCAACACCACGACGCTGAACCTGAACAACGTGTTCACGGCGACCGACACCGACGGCGACGTCATCGTGATCGACAATGGCGCGACGGTCACGATCCAGAACGACGCCCCGACGCAGAACACCAACACGGTGACGGCGGCGGTGTTCGAGGACACCCTGGCGGCGATCGCCGGCCATCAGTCGGCGGGCAATCCCGACGGCGGCGCGCAGCCGACCATTGCGACGTTCACGGCGGCGCAGATCGCAAGCCTGGTCAATGCCGGCGCCGATGCGCCGACGCTGCTGCTCGGCTTCAACTCGGCGATCACCGGCGACACCGGGCTGACCCAGACCGCGGTGTTCGGCGGCACCGCCTACAAGATCGTGTGGAGCTATGTCAGCGCCACCGAGGTCGACGGCATCGTCGACCCGGCGAGCGGCAGCCCGAACGCCGGCGACAAGGTGTTCACGCTGGTCAAGACGGCCGGCGGCGACTTCACCTTCACGCTGCTCGAGCATGTCGACAACGGCACCGGCGAGGCCAACACCACGACGCTGAACCTGAACAACGTGTTCACGGCGACCGACACCGACGGCGACGTCATCGTGATCGACAATGGCGCCACGGTCTCGATCCAGAACGACGCCCCGACGCAGAACACCAACACGGTGACGGCGGCG
>NZ_MKFI01000006.1 GCF_001982635.1 Bradyrhizobium mercantei
GCGCGAGCGCGATCCTGTCCTACATCATGTGCCACGCGATGAACCGCTCGTTCATCTCGGTGATCCTCGGCGGCTTCGGCGGCGAGACCGCGGCAGCCGGCGGCGGCTCGGGCGAGCAGAAGCCCGCCAAGCTCGGCTCGGCGGACGATGCGGCCTTCATCATGAAGAACGCCTCCAAGGTCATCATCGTGCCGGGCTACGGCATGGCGGTGGCGCAGGCCCAGCACGCGCTGCGCGAGATGGCCGACCTCCTGAAGAAGGAAGGCGTCGAGGTGAAGTACGCCATTCACCCGGTCGCGGGCCGCATGCCCGGCCACATGAACGTGCTGCTCGCCGAAGCCAACGTGCCCTATGACGAGGTGTTCGAGCTCGAGGACATCAACTCGGAGTTCGCCCAGGCCGACATCGCCTTCGTGATCGGCGCCAACGACGTCACCAACCCGGCCGCTGAAGAGGACAAGACCTCGCCGATCTACGGCATGCCGGTGCTGCAGGTCTGGAAGGCCGGCACCGTGATGTTCATCAAGCGCTCGCTGGCCTCGGGCTACGCCGGCATCGACAATCCGCTGTTCTACCGCGACAACACGATGATGTTGCTCGGCGACGCCAAAAAGGTGTCCGAGACGATCGTCAAAGGAATGAACTGAAATCAAACTCCCGGCTCGCGCGATCGCACGAGCCGGGTCGTTCGTCGCTCGATCGATGCGGGCTTTGCTCGCTTTGGCGTCGCGATTGATAAGCGCCGCATGCCGGCTGATAGGCCGGACATTAATTGACTCTACGGTCTCTCGCCACCTTTTGGCGCATCGTCGGCTTCTCCAGTCAGGTACTTAGAATGGCCATCCGCGAGACAGTCCCGCCGCAAGCCGCACACATGACTGAACACCGTATGCGCGCGTCTTCCACGGTACATAGTATCTATTTCTTTTCGGCCATAGTCGCAGCCCTCCTTTCGTATCACGCTCGCGAGACGCAGCGCGGCGAGCACGTTCGCGCGGCTGCATTCGGGTCCGGGCCCGAACTCTGGAGACGAGCATGAAAGCTGTTAAAGACGCATATCGACGTCCGAACTGCTTCGCAATGATCGCGTCGATTGAGTTTGGAGACACGACGGCAGCGGCACTTACGCCCGCCACGGTCGTGGGGATGAACGGCTCCTTCGCGCATGCTGTGCCCGCTTGCTCGGCGTACGGTAGGCCCTTCAACCGTTCTCCTTCGCGCAAACAGGATGACTCAAATCACCCGCATCACTCGGAAGATCCATGCGCCATCCGTGAACCAGGCCGCTTCCGTCAAGGCCATTTCCGGACTCTTACAAGCGTTGGCTCGATCTCCACGCCGGCAATCGGCTGGCCGGGTCAGACCGGCACCTCGATTTCCTCCGATTGCACGATCGCCCACGCACAAGGCATCGGTTCGCACAGAACCGTTTTCACCGCACCGATGGCCGAATACGAACCGCTGAATCGGCCTCCCCTCGGATACTTATTGCGCACGGACCAGGACATCAGGACGAATCAGAGACCGGAGCAACACGATGCCCACCTCTCTGCACGACGGCCGAACCGTCCAACTCGTTGCACACCTCAACAATGTAGCGTCGACAGCACCTTGAATAAGGGAGAGGCCGAATGATGAAATTGGAATCCAGATACTTAATGACACTCCAACTCTTTGCCGATCCTCCGCCGGCCACGCTTAGGGGCACACCGCACGGCGACCGGCAGATCATGCGCATTCAGGGCGGCGAGTTTAGCGGCGACAGGCTCGAGGGCAAGATCCGGCCAAATGGCGCGGACTGGATCCTCAATCGTCCGGATGGCACCACCGTTCTTGATGTACGAATGACCCTCGAAACAACGGACAACGAGCTCATCTATTGCCAGTATCGCGGGCTGCGTCATGGAAGCAAGGACGCTATCGCGGCGATCGCGCGCGGTGAGGTTGTGAACGCCGCTGACTACTATATGCGCACATCGCTGCAGTTCGAAACCGGCTCTGAGAAGTACTACTGGCTTAACAACATTATCGCGGTGGCCACCGGCGATCGAAAGCCAGTTGGACCGATCTACTATGTCTATGAAATCCTCTAGGCGAGTGTAGGTCAGCTTCCCGATTAGTAAAATCGCGTTTGTTCGACTAAGCGCACACACGCAACGAGCAATTGATGCTTCGTCTTCTGGACGCACATCACCACAACAAAAAGAAGAAGCGCAACGGTCATAACGGCCGCAAGCGACTCTAGTCTACTTTGGAGGGGGATATGAAAGACACCAATACGTCAATCGCGATCATCGGGCTTTCCGTGATCGCTTCGTGCGGACCGGTTAAGGCATTTGAGTCTGGCTACACTGGGTGGCAACAGAAGGCGGGACTTACACTCGGCGGTGGAAGCGCTGGCGTTCCGCCACCAGGGCTCTACATGTTCAATCAATTTATCACATATCAAGCGAAGATCGTGGGTCCAGGCGCTCCCAATGTTGGTGGCGCACAAACCTCGGCCCACGCCGCGGGCGAAGCGTCAGGTTTGCTTTGGGTGCCCGGCTGGCAATTCCTCGGAGCGACATACGATGCTGTAATCGTGCAACCTTGGATGATGAGTGACGTGGGCAGCCCGATTAACAAAAATCCATCCGGCATGCACAACACCTACATCGTACCTGCCGAGTTGAGTTGGAAGCTTGGAAACTCCGGCCTTTTCGTGAAGGCGGGCCTAGGTGTCTATGTGCCCACCGGAGACATCTCGGGTCCGAGTGGGTTAGGCAACATTGGCTCTCCTTGGTACACTTTTCAGCCGGAGCTAGTAATTTCCTACCTTAAGGATGGCTGGAATCTCACCGCCAATCTGTTTCGTGAGTTCAACACGAAGAATACAATCACTGGCTACACCAGTGGCAACGTCATGCACGCGGAGTTTACCGCGACCAAAAGAATCGGAAAATGGACGTTTGGTCCAGTCGCTTACTATATCGGCCAAGTTACCGACGACAAGTCGAGTGACTTCTATCACGGCGCCGTCAACGTCAATCGATACAACATTTGGGCGGCAGGACCTCTCCTGGCCTACGATTTCGGACCTGCTGCCCTGACGGTTTATGGTCTGAAGGAGTTCTCGGCCAATGCATCCGGGGGTACCCCACGAGTGCCGGGCATCGATTCGGCTTCAATCTCAAAGGGCTTTTCTGTTTTTGCCAACATAAGCTATCGCCTATGGGCACCCGACGAGCCTTCACCACCATTAACGAAGCCCATGTTCGCAAAGTGAACTCGTTTCAGAATCAGAGCGGCAACTAGATCGAAGTCCTCAAGCTAGGCTGCAATGGTGTCGAAACCAGGATAAGGCCTAGACTGACGGGTGTATCAGACTCTCCTCCCTCGCTTGGCAAAGCGAAGGCAACTGAAGCGGGCTCAGTTAAAGAGCCCGCTTCCTTTTTGGAAGAGAGGACCTGACTTGGGTGTCGTCGTCAGTATCCAACGCATGGCTTGTGATCAATTCATCAGGCGAGACGTCGTAAGCGTCGAGGTCCGGCCGCTGCGCCCGCGGCTGCGGCGAACGTCGCTTAGTGGGCGGCCCCGCTCGCGGCCACTCCCTTTTTGAGCAGCGCCACGGATACCGTTGCGATCACCAGGATCACCCCGATCAAGCCGAAGGCGTCGGCGTAGCCCATCAACGTAGCCTGGGAGTGGATGATTTTGCCGACGGCGACGACGGCTTGGCGCCAAGCGTCCTGCGGATCGGTCATTCCTCGGCTTATGAAAAACTGCTGGAGCGCATCCAGCCTCTCCCGCGTCGCCGGTTCGAACATCGACACGTGGCTGTTAATGACGAAAGAATGGTACTGCTCGCGCTTGGTTGAGAACGTCTCGATCATTGCGACGCCTATTGCGCCGCCCAGATTGCGCAGCATGTTGAATAGGCCCGACGCTGCGCCGGCCTCTTCCGACGTGATGCCGACCATGGCAATGCCCGAGAGAGGCGCCATGACCAGCGCCTGGCCAAAAGCCCGGGTGACGTCTGGCACGAACAGCTGCGGACCGGCGTAGTTTGGATCCAGGTGGACGTTCATGAAGCAACTCAATGCGAATATCGCCAAGCCTACCCCTACGATGAGCCGGGGATCGATGAAGCGCATGAGGACGAGTGGCACCAAGGGGATGATGAATAGCTGGGGCAGTCCGGTCCACGCCATGATCTCGCCGCTCTGCTGGGCATTCAATCCCTGCGAGACTGCAAGGTACTGGGGAAGCAAATAAGCCGAACCGTAGAGCGCGAAGCCGAGTAGGAAGTTGCTTGCTGTGCCGAACCCGAAGTTGCGGCGGCCCAAGAGCCGCAAGTTCACTAGCGGATGCTCTCGCTTCATCTCGACAACGACGAACCCGGTAAGAGCGAGAGCCGAGACGACGCTGAGCTTGACAATGAACGGCGAGCCGAACCAGTCGTATACGTTGCCCTCGTCAAGCACCGTCTGGAGGGCGGCAAGACCAATGGCCATCAGCGCTATTCCTAGCCAGTCGCCCTGACGCAGCAGTTCGGGCCGTGGCTTGCCGTGCGGAAGCGCGTAAATCAGCGCCCCCAGCATGACGACGCCGGGGACGAGGCCGAGATAGAAGATCATCGGCCAGCCATAGTTGTCGGTGAGCCAGCCGCCGATGGTCGGTCCGATCGACGGCGCGAAGGTCGCCGTGATCGCGAAGCCGGCGAAGCCGATCTTCTGCTTGGAGGGCGGCAACATCGAAACGATGATCGTGAAGGCCAGCGGAATCAGCACGCCGCCGAAGAAACCTTGCAGCCCACGAAGCACGATCATCTCGCTCAGGCTGCTGGCCTGTCCGCACAACCCTGAGAAAATCAGGAACATGACTGTGCAGGTGATCAGGTATCGCCGAAGGGTGAACACCCGCGTCAGGAAGTCAGTCATCGGGATTACGATGATCTCGCCGATCAAATAGGCGGTGCTGATCCAAGTGCCGTACACGCCGCCCGTACCGATGCCGCCTTCGATGTTCGGCAGTGACGAGTTCGTGATCTGGATGTCCAGCACGGCCATGAACGCGCCCAGCAGGGCGCCGCCGACAGCGATCCAGGTCTTGCCGGTCAACGGCTGCTCGCGGGTATGCGCGTCGCTCGTCATCGCAAGCGCTCCGCCCTGGTGTCAATCGTCGGCACGACGGACATGCCGGACAGCAGCCGGCCGGCGGGCGGCAAGTCAGGGGAGACGGTGATCTTCACGGGTATGCGCTGCACGATCTTTGTGAAGTTGCCGGTCGCATTGTCCGGCGGTAGTAGCGCGAAATCCTGCCCGCTGGCGGGCGAGATGCTATCCACCGCTCCGATAACGTCGTGGCCCGGATAGGTGTCGATCGCGATCCGGACCGGCTGGCCCGGGCGCACGTAGGTCAATTGCGTTTCCTTGAAATTCGCTACGACGTATACGTCCATCAACGGGACAACGCTCATCAACGGAGTGCCAGCCTGAACGTACTGTCCGACCCGCAGCGCGCGGTTGCCGACGACGCCATCGACGGGTGCCACGATCGTCGTGTAGCTCAGATTGAGCTGCGCCTGCTCCTCCAGACCCTGTGCGTGTACAAGATCTGCTTGGACCTTCGCGAGCTGGGCCTTCAGGCTACCGGCCTGCTTCTCGGCTGCGATTACGGCGGCGCCGTCTCGCTCGAGCGTCGCCTTCGCGATGCCAAGCTTGGAGACCGCGTTCTGCGCATTCTGGACCGACCCGGAGCCGCTGTTGGCGAGCGTAACGTAGCGGTCGTTTTCCTGCTGGGCGAAGATCAGGTTGGCCTGGTCCACTACAACGCTTGCGCGCGCCTGCGCGACGATTGCCGTCTGCTGCTCGATGTTGGCCTCGATGTTCGCGACGGTCGCGCGCGCCGCCTCGACGTTGGCAGTCGCTTGCTTCAACGCCACCCTATAATCGCGGTCGTCGATTTGCGCGAGGGTCTGCCCGGCTCTGACCGGCTGGTTGTCAGAGACGGCGACCTTGCGGAGATACCCGGAGACCTTCGGGGCAATAATCGTTGAGTCCGCCTTTACGTACGCGTCGTCCGTCGTCTCCTCGAATCTTCCGGTCGTCCAGTACCAAGTGCCGTAGTAGATGCCGATACCCAGAAGCAGGACGGCGCCGATCGCCAGAAGGAGCCGCCGCTTTCGGCTCTTGCCCTTCCTTTTCGAGCCCTTTGCATCGGGGTCCTGGTCGCCAAGGCCGTTTTCCTTGAGTTCGCGTAAAACGTCCCGAGCGTCGCTCTCGTCGAACGCAGGGCTTTCGTGAAATTCGACGAGGTCGTGGTGCTTGTTCATCGATCCGCTCCGAAGTTGCTGGTACGGTACGGTACAGTACCTTTCCCGTCAAGGCATAACACCCTTGCCTGAAGCCAAGCTTCTCTGCTCATTCAAAGAAGTGTGATCATCGAACGGCGGATCGCATCACGTGCCGGGCGATGTCGGTCAGATGTACGTCGACTGCGACGGAGATGGGCGGCGCCGTGACCCCGTGGTGTTGGCTGCGTTAGAGAGCTGCCGCTGCACGGCGGGATGTGACGTTCGCTCGGGGAGAACCGCTGGGCCCCATCTGAAATGTACTCAAGCGTTGCCTGCGGCAGATGGAGTTGAACGACATTCATGATCTGATGAATGTCCATTGAGCGCCGGCCAGAATGATCGTCACAGCGCGGGCCGTGCCATCCTATCGGAACTGTTTCCCGGTGTGCGGCTCCAGCTTGTGAGAGCCGACTGAGGCAGGACGCCGGCCAGCGATCGGTCTATCGCCCTGGCGCGCCGGAACCTAGCTCGTCCGCGAGCGCCGGGAAGTCGGCTCGCTCACAGGAACTGCGCATAAGCGTGACCTGTGGTGGGAACCACATGAAGATCGGCCCAATCCATGTCTTTGTAATTGAAGCCCTGCGCGAGCGTCGGCTTTACTACCATGAAATAGGGAGACATATCGAAGTCGCCGGGCACATAGAGTGACGGGTGGCGGATCTCGGCGATCTCACGCCGCGCCGTTTGGGTCTCGACGCGAGCGATCGTGGGCAGAATTGGGTATCGCACGGCGTCGAATGCTTGCGCGATCAATGATGAGCAGATGATGCGGCCGGCATCTCTAGAGGAGAGCGCGATCGTTTGTTGGCGTCCACGCTGCGTCACTGGCCAAGGAAATAGATAGCGCATCAGACCGATTACGTTCTTGAAATCATAGCCGAGACCGATGCGATCGGAAGCGTAGCGGCAGATCATTGCGCAGTCCGCTTTGCTTAGATCCACCGGTCGGCAGATGCGGGTTCGACACTGCGAATATTTCGACAACGGGGCCGACACGACACCTTCATCGATGTTGGCTTCGATGAGGACGTGGGGTTCGCCGTCCGTTGCGACGCCCTCTATCGGCCCGACATACAGCGCCGAATGCGACCAGGTCGACTGGGTAAGATACTTGATGATGCCGGAAATGCCACCCTTGCCCTCGACTAGCAAGACATCGCCGGGCTGGAGAGTCTCACGCAAGGCGGTCAGAACGTTCGAAGTGAGCGACTCTCGGTGGTTGGCCGGTTTCCGCAATCGAGCAATCAAACGTCCGAGAACATCGAACATCCAACCCATTACTCGCTCCTCATCCTTTCGTACATTCCCGCGTTCTTTGGTCCAGGCTGATTTCCTCTCTCAAATGTCCGCAGGAAATAACCCCAGATGCGAATAAGCTGCCAACGGAGGTCGCTTGCAGTGGCCCTACTGCGCCTTTGGACAGCCGCGTCGGCTTATACACACTGGCGACAAGTGGTGTTGTTCGACTGGCATCGCAGCCTCTGACCCGATTCTTGGCCAGGATTGGTGCTTCGCTCGCCATTTCGGACCGGGGCCGCGCATATAGTGAAGCTCGGGCCGATAACTATCGCGTATATCCATAACTAGGCTGTGAACGACGCCAGCAAAGTCGGAGACTGCCTCGACCGTCTTGTAGGCAAGGTTTGGCAATGCGGCCCGGCGAGCGTAGGTCGGCGCGATCTCACGGTGTCTGACGATGTTTTCCCAGATCATCTTCGTTCTCCGGTTGGATATCGGCACCATGATGATCTAGCGGATCCGAGCCGCAGCTGCGCCAGAGCGATTGCCGACCCTGTAGAGCGATTGCTGCTAACGCCTCGGGCGCTCGCTGTCGGATTTCGTTGGCCTAACGATCCATTCGGCTATTCGACGGCGCGAGAGCGCGACATGAAAATGTTCCTACTATCTCGTCAAGTTGAGCGCGGCCGACTGCGAGCAGGTGGCGACGGAAGAATAATTAGAACTTCACGTTACTCAAATGCGTCAGCGCAGCTGTCATTCAACGACCCGAGAAGCTTGTCCTTGTGCGGACACCGCGATTGAAGGGCTAACTCGACGACGTCGGCGTTGCGATGTGCGGTAGACACCGACCAGCGCTGCATCCGGTCGGATAAGCCCCGCTGCATATTGAGCCATCCGGCCGAGCCACATCGCGCGCTGACAGAAGTGCAAGGAAGCATTTCCAGAGATCGCGCGCCCTTCTTGACGAACAAACGCCGGGAACGACCAACTGCCCTACGATCAGCGAGACGCATGCTGCGCGCAAAGTGCGGCACATCGCCCTGAGGGAAGCCGGTCGACGAGGTGAATCTTCCCGTTTCTGTCAAAGGCGCTTTAGCCGCGATGTGCGAATACTTCGACAGGGGCGCTAAAACCGCGAATGGAATGTTCGCCGATTCTTTCGAGATCGAAGTCACCTCCGACCAGGTCGGCGAATGCGCCGGACAGTAGCACTTTCTTCCCCAACCGCTTGGTGAGAGCCTCGAGACGCGAGGCCAAGTTGACAGCAGGACCTACGACGGTGAAGTCGAGCCGGTCTTGAGAACCGATATTGCCGAACATGACATCGCCGACATGGACGCCGATGCCATAGTCTAGGCGTGCGCGGCCCGTCTCGCGATTCTTCTGGTTCAAGGTGGCCATGGTCTGACGCGCCTCAGTCACTGCGTGCAGCAGGTCCGTGCAGGCCGACGGCTGGCTCAGCGGGAAAATAGCCAGCAAGCCGTCGCCGATGAACTTCAATATTTCACCGCCGTGTCGACCGATCGGCCCCGACATCGCATCGAAATAGTCGTTCAACAGATCAATAACGACGTCCCGCGACCAGCTTTCGGAGATCCTGGCAAAATCGCGCAGATCGCAGATCATGATAGCGGCGCGCATCGTTGTCCCTGCGCCGCGCTTGTTGGCGCCTGCCAGAATGAGATCGCCGGCGTGCGACCCGACGTATGTCTCCAGCAGCGTCCGCGCCAGTTGGTTCTTCATGCGGATTTCGCTGACCATCGCCAAGATTGGTAGCAACCCCGACAAGCAAACGATGTGAGCCTCGTCGAACCCCCCCGGTCGGCCGGTCGAGAAGGCTACGACATGTCGCTTGCCGAGCGTGTGGTACAGCGGCCAGGCCACATAATCCGTGAGACCGTCCGAGCGCAGTCCGTCGTAGACGCTATGTCGACGGGCCAACGACGGGTCACATTCAAGATTTTCACGCACTTCGGTCGCGCCCTCCTGGATCTCGTCGATGGGACCGCCAATGTATTCGGCCCGATCTAACATGTCGTAGCCGACACGGGTGATGGTTGCTTCCCTCATCCCCTCCATCCACACGATGCGCGCGCCGAGCCATTGTGGGTGCTCGACGAGCAGATGGAGCGACGCCCGCTTGAGAGGAATACCCACCCGCTCGAGCCGGAGGCACATCTCCGCAAAGATGTTGTCAATGAAGCGTTCGTCGCGCGTATCGTTCGTCAACCAGCCCGAAATGTCGCGATCGGATCGAGGGTTAATGGACCCAATGGTCAGCGGAGCATTCATGAACCGCTCCATTCGGAACGGTTCACGATCCCGCGGTGCACCATAACGATGTTGTGGATGGGCGCATTGATGGACTCGGCCTTCGCGCGGTCGATCGCCGCGGGGGCCACGAACGCGACAAGCGCCGCGATGGATGCGAACGTGTTTATGGACTCTCTCCTTGCTCGCCCGGCAACCACTTGGCTGCCGGGGCAGAGAGGAGATTGCTTCACCGGAGAGCTGTTGGCTCGTTGAGACCTGTTAAATGTTGTTGTTCGATAGAGGGCCAAACGTGTGTGCAGCGGTCTCGTCCAAACGTCGCTATCATCTGCACTCTCTAAGCAGCTGTTTTGCTTGTACGAGATCGACGCTTGAGAATCCTTCTGTGAAGCCGTCGTAGATCGGCTTCAACAGCGGCGCGATCTCAGCGGACCTACCTGTTCTACGGTACAGTCTTGCGAGGCTGTTGGCGCTTCTCAACCCAAATGAAAGCGCTTGCTGTCGTCTGGCCAAGTCCATTGCCTGCAGCAAGGCTCGCTCCGCGTGAGACTCCTGGCTTGGAAGCCGACCGCGGATATCGCCTTTGATCCGCAGGAGATCGGGCATGTACAAGAGATTTCCCTTCTCCCTGATCTGGGAAATTTGCAGCTCGACCGTATGCAGCGCCTCGGCAGTACGACCGCTCAGCGCAAGACCCTCCGCTAACGCGCTCGCGAAAACCGTTGTTGTCATGTTGTATCGGCCAGCGTGCGAACTGCTCAGGCTTTCACCTAGCAGTCTTACACCACGATCGACATCACCTCGCCTGATCGCCAGCTCGCCCTTTAGTCCAAGTCCGACCCCGCGGTAAGCCGCGAGGTTATGTCGCTCCGAATGCTGTACGAACCATTCAATATTCTCTTCGGCGGCATCCAGATTGCCGACCCAGAGGAAGACCGGCGTGGTCCATATCAGTGCAATGCACAGCGTGACGGGGTGCTCCAGTTCGGCGGCCTCCCGGATACTCGCCTTCGCAACCGTCGCGGCCTGATCGAGAAACCCGCAGAGCCACAACTCCCGAGAAAGACAGATCCTCGCACGGTTGGCGAGATCAAATCCAAAGTGAATCGCGTGACTGCGGTGATGAAGCGCAGGAGAACTCAGCGCCGCCTTGCAATGACGCTGCGCATTCGCCTGATCACCAGACAGATGGCACGACACCGACAGCATGGCATTGGCGATGTCTGTTGCGACGCGGTCCGGAATTCTCTCTGCGATGCTCGCGCATCGCTGGGCATACCGATGTGCTCCATGGAAATCGCTAGTTCGAAGTGAAAACATGTGGAGCCCTGCGTTCAATCGCATCTCGTAACGGGCGTCGTTCAAACGCTCAGCGAGCACCAGAGCGTTCATGAAAGCGAGCCGCACTTCCTCGAAGTTCCCCTCCGTAAACATAAGAGCATGGGCACGTGCCGCCTGCAGTTCCATTTCACTCACGGTGCCGCGGTCTTCGTCTCCCATAAGTGAAATTGCCCGCTCGGCCCACCGATTGCATTCGGAAAGAAGCGAAAGCTCGTGAAAAAGCCGGACCGCCCTTCGAGCGAGGACCATCGCGATAGAGATGTCACCATGCTCCGAAAAGCTCCATTCCAGCGCAGCCCGTACATCTCCTAGATATTCCGAGAGGATAAGCCACCGTTCATCTTGTGAATTGGGTGCATTTGGCTCGTTTTCCAGTAACTCCGAGAGATACAGTGCGTGGCGTCGTGCAACAATGTTGGGATCATCGTTGGCCCTGAGTTTTACCGAAGCATACTCGCGCATCGTATCGAGAAGTCGGTAACGTATCCCCTTACCCACTACCTCGCTCGAGACAAGCGACTTCGAGACAAGGTTGCTGAGCACGGACGCAATGGAAGGCAAGTTTGCGTCGTTCTCGGCCGCAACCGCCCTGGCGGCGTTCAGTGTGAAGCGGGCGCTGAAACGGGAAAGGCGGCACAACACTCGCTGTTCGAATGAGGGCAGTAGATCGTAACTCCAGTCCAAGAGGGACTGGAGGGTTTGGTGTCGAGATGGCGCCGTCCGTTTTCCGTTCGTGAGCAAGCCTAGCCGGTCATCGATGAGATCGGCCAGGCCTTCAACGCCGTAAGTAATCACCTTCGCGGCCGCGAGCTCGATTGCCAGCGCGATACCATCGAGCATTCGGCAAATCAGCGAGACGGTCGGGGCGTCAGTATCCGTAACCGAGAAACTGCTATCGGCTGCCAATGCGCGTTCTACAAACAAGCGTACTGCCGGAAACTGAAGCGCATCTGTGATCGTCAGTTCGGCACCCGCGGAGGGACATGCGAGCGGGAGCAAGCGATGCACGCGCTCGCCCTCCACCCGGAGGGGCTCGCGGCTCGTTGCGATGATGCAGACTTCACTCGCTTCCTTGAAAATGGCTTCCGCTACGGAAGCCGCGGCGTCGATCACATGCTCGCAATTGTCCAGAAGCAACAAGGCGTGTCTATCGCGAAGAAAGGCCAAAAGACCCGACAGGGGATCACCGGATTGTATCGCCACTCCCAGCGCCGAGACCAAGGTTCCGAGAACAAGCCCTGGATCGATCACCGATGCGAGGTCAACGAAGTAGACAGCGCCAGGAAACTCCTCCGACAGAGCATGGGAGACCGACACGGCGACGGCGGTCTTGCCGATTCCGCCAGGTCCGATGATCGTCACGAATCGATGAGCCTGCACCTCCTGTGAAATGCGTCGTACTGACCCCTCTCTTCCGACCATCCCGATCAGCTGCGGCGGCAATCTCCTCCCGGGCTCAATGGCGGTCCGGCGGGGAGTGGACGGTGCGCTGGGTTTGGATTGGGACAGGGGAGCTACAAAGCAGTACCCACGGCCGGCGACGTTGATGATGTAGCGCACGCCGTTTCCATCTCCGAGTGCTTTGCGAAGATTAGCAATATGTACGCGTAGCCCAACTTCCTCGATTGCCGTGGTTCCCCAAACGCGAGCGATCAAGTCGCGCTTGGTAACAACGACGCCGGCGTCCTCCACCAGGGCAACAAGCAGATCGAACGCACGGCTCCCAAGAAGGACGGGGGCTCCATCCCTCTCCAAGAGCTTTTCCGTCACGTTGAGCCGATAGGGCCCGAACGCGAAGATCTCCCTACTAGCAGTTACCGTTTCATGCATGCGGAGTGCCCACCGACACGAATGAAGTTCCCGGTCAACACCCGGGCCAATCACTCGGGGTTACTGTGCGGTCCAACCGCCATCGACTGAGATCGCTGTGCCGGTGATCTGGTCTGCCGCAGCCGAGCAGAGGAAGGCGACGGTCCCGCCAAGTTGTGCGGGAGAGACAAACTCGAGCGATGGCTGCTTTTCCGCTAGCAACTCGTTCGCAGCTTCCTTCTGAGTGATGTGCTTGTCGGTGGCCATGTCACTGATCTGCCTTTCTACCAGCGGAGTTCGCACCCAGCCGGGGCAGACTGCGTTGCAGGTCACTCCACTGCCGGCGGTCTCTAGGCCAACCACCTTGGTGAGACCGACGAGACCATGCTTGGCCGCGACATAGGCGGCCTTGTGCGTCGAAGCAACGAGGCCGTGCGCGGAAGCGATGTTAACGATGCGCCCCCAGCGCTGTTTTCTCATCTGGGGTACAGCGGCTGCGATGCCGTGGAATGCTGCCGACAGATTGATGTCGAGAATGGCTTGCCACCTGGCCGGCGGGAATTCCTCCACTGGCGCGGTGAACTGGATGCCGGCATTGTTGACGAGAATATCGAGGTGTCCGAACTGCTTGATCGTGGCATCAATCATTCCACGCACGGCCTCGCCTTTTGACATGTCGTCACCGTTGTAGACGACGCGCACGCCGTGCTCCAGTGCGATACCGCGGCGGATCTTCTCGACCTCGCCGGCGTCGCCGAAGCCGTTCAACACGATGTCAGCGCCGAGCTTGGCGAGCTCATTGGCGATGCCGAGCCCGATGCCGCTGGTCGATCCGGTAACGATGGCTACCTTGCCGCTCAACATAAGATTTCCTTTCGATGCAGGTTCGTTTGCTCTGTTCGAAACATTGCGACGCGCGCCGCACTTACTCACGTCAAACTGCCGGTGGACGCGTTCGGCGTACGGGCTCGTCGTCAGGCAGGATCAGTACCGGTGGCTCGTCGTATCCACGTCGATTGCTGTAGAATATGAGCGCCATGAGACCACATCCGACGACAAGCGAAAGGATCACGCCGGCTGCCATGGCGACATAACCCGCCGTCGTTACCTCTATGCCATCTGCGAGTGTCCAGCCGAGGTAGACGAGGAAGCCGGTACCGACCAACAGCAAAAGCAGCACGATCAGAAGCACCCATGATCCTGCACCGAGACGAGCCGGCGCCGCCTTGGCAGATACGGGTGGATCCAACCGCGCCTGGCGGCCTTTCATCACGGGTGTCATCGTTGTTCTCCTTGATCGACGCCACAGAGAGCCAAGCTCAATCGCGGCGATGGACGTCATGGGTGACGATGCCGAGCTCGGGCGGCGGTCGGTCGAGCCGTCGCCCGTCGGCGAGCGTACGGCGGATATCCTCAAGCCCGCTCTGCCAATGCGCGCGCATCGCGCTTGCGCCGAACTCGTAGTCCCTTGAATGGCCCTCATGAAGCTTGGTCTGATAGATCAGGTGGATGATGTTGTGAGAGCGATGACGGGCCAAGTCTGCGACTGCCAGCATTTCCGGATCTTGCCTCGCGCTTTTGGGCAGCTTGTCGAGCGTCCGTTGCAACGCTTGACGCATCTCCTGCATCCGCAACGCCTGGTCGGTAACCGCGCGCGTGCGGCTCGAATACTGGATGTCCTTCTGCCGGCTGGACACCTCCATCATGTCGTAGGGAACACGGCCCTTCGCCGACCAGAGATCGATCTGGAATGTCAGAGTGTCGCTCGGTTTCCCGGAGAGCACGCGGGAAAGAGGTGTGTTCGAGACCACCCCGCCATCCCAGTAGTGCTCGCCGTCAATTTCGACGGCAGGGAATCCCGGCGGCAGCGCGCCCGAAGCCATGAAATGCCGCGGTCCCAGCCGGCGATCGGCAGTATCGAAATAGGTCAGGTTGCCAGTGCGGACGTTAACCGCGCCGACACTGACGCGCACTTCACCCGAGTTGAGCCGGTCGAAATCGACCAGCTGCTCCAGGGTCCGTTGCAATGGTGCCGTGTCGTAGAAGCTGGTCGCGGCATCGCCCGAGAATGGCGAGAACAACGGCGATGGAAAGCGCGGCCTGAAGAAGCCTGGCTGCCCTTGGACTAACGCTCGCATTGCCGCCAGCATGTTGCGAATCGATTTGATGTCGAAAGCAAAGGGCAGAGCGTCGACTAGCCCTTCGCCGGCGGGCAACTCTATCGAATTGGCGCAGATCGTCTCCCAAAACTCGCGCAGCCTGCCTACGCGCTCGTCTTCGGGCGAGCCTGCAATGATGGCCGCGTTCAGTGCCCCTATCGAAATCCCAGCCAGCCAGTTCGGCCGGATACCGGCTTCGTGGAGGCCCTCATAGACTCCGGCCTGGTAGGCACCCAACGCCCCGCCCCCCTGCAGCACCAGCGCAACAACATCGTAAGGCAGCGACCTGGTCTGCTGCATCACGGAACCAATCTGCTCGCGCATCACGTTCAACATTGCCAAACTCCCTGCATCGCAGCCTGATCCGGTCAGCCAACATTGGTCTCAATTATGGTTTCGGAGCCGGCCCCGTGCTGTCGCGCAACCGCTGCCGAGCCCAGATAGTCGTGAATCACAGTGCCGAGACCTAGGGTCAGGTCGGCGACAAGGTGCTTGGCCGACAACACCTGCAGCACCGGAAGCTCGGCGACGGGCGCCAGCGCATGCGAATAGAGATCGAGCGCCGCAGGACCAGTCCAGGCGCCTTTCAAGGTGATATCCTCGCAATGGAAGCACACCAGTTCGCAGATGCGGGCGGTGCCGTCGACATGCGGGATGATTTTGAGCAGGAAATTCGGGGCCGCGAGCCTTCTGGCTTCGACTGATAAGTCGAGAGCGCGATGCTTGTAGCCCATCGTGCCGGTCGCGATCCGCACGGACCCGTAGTTCAGCGTGCCGACTAGCGTATCGATCTCGACCGCCAGCTTCGGCTGTGCCAACTTCTTGGGAAAGCCCCATAGTTCGCGACCGCCGGCGATCGGTGGATGGTCGTTGAGGAACATCTGGTGGACGAAGCTGCCGGCTTGGCCCTTGTATCTCACCGGGATGACTTGACCGCTTTCGGCGTAGTCGCCGAAGCCAGTCGAGTCGGGCATGCGGATGAATTCGTAGTTCACCACGGGCTCGGTCAACTCCAGCGGCTCAGGCACGATCCGGCGCAGTGCTTCCGGGTGAGTCCTGTACTGGATGATGAAGTACTCCCGATCGATGAAGCGATAAGGGCCCGGTGGAAATGCAGGGCTAGTCAGCGGCATGGCGAACGCCGTTGTACGCACGGTCTCGTGTTTCATCGTTGTGAAGCTCCAGAGTGATCTGAGATGAGCCGGCCGCGTTTCCGTGAGGGAGTGCCTGTTGCGCGTGAAGAGCTAGAGGAAGCCGGTCACATCAGTCACACGTTCCGGATTGGCCGAGGCCAGCGCGACAGCGCGCTCGGCCTGCGGCGGGTAGATCCAGACGGTGTTGATTTCCCGCTTAGTCTTCTTAGCAACGTCGCCGATCATTTTGACGTTGCGTTCCCAGCCGGTCGTGAACAGCGCGCCGGCCTCGCCGAGGTCAAGACACGTGACGTAACCCTTCTGGTGGTAGTGCTTGGTCGGAACGCCCAGCAGCTCGGCAGCGGCGTTGTTGCCGGCAAAGGCACCCATTCGGGTGGCGTGCTGGCACGACATCAACGCGTAGTTTCCCTCATCGTCGCAGGCGGCGCGGGCAGCATCGCCGGTCGCAAAGACTCCCGGCGCTCCTGGCACACGCAAATCGCGATCGACGAGCAGCCGGCCGAAACTGTCACGCTCCGCAAGCACCTGTTGCGTCAATGGCGCGGCGCGAATGCCCGCCGCCCAGACCACGGTCTCGGCCTCTATCCGTTCGCCGGAGGTTAACGTGACGCCGGCCTCGTCGAGCGAGCCTATGCACGCTTCGACGCGTGTCTCCACGCCAAGCTTGCGCAGAGCATCCTCGATGACTGGGCGGGCGCCTTCGCCCATATCGGGAGCGATCGCGGGGCTGCGCTCGACGATGATCACGCGCGGTTTGGCATTCTTGCCGAAGATCTCCCGTAGCCGCGCTGCCATTTCGGTAGCTGCTTCGATGCCGGTAAAGCCGCCGCCGACAACGACAACGGTGTCACGTCCTTTCACGGCCGGGCGACCTGGCAGGCTGTGCAAATGCTTGTCGAGAGCAACCGCGTCATCGAGCGTATCGACGCTGAAACCATGCTCGGCGAGGCCCGGAATATTCGGCCGGAACAGTCGGCTGCCGGTGGCGACGATCAGGCGATCGTAGGGGAGCTCCTTCTTCGCGCCCTTGGCTGCGACGATGCCGACGAACTTCGATTTCGCGTCGATCGTCTCGGCGCTGCCCTGCATGTAAACGACGTCGATGGCCTTAAGCACGTCGAGCAGAGGCGCCGTCAAAGTCTCGGGCTTCGGTTCGTAGAGACGCGGGCGGACTACCAGTGTCGGCTCGGGTGCGACCAGTGCGATTTCGAGCTTCTCGGGCGAGACACCCTGGATATCGCGCAGACGGGCCGCGGAAAGCGCCGCGTATAAGCCGGCAAAGCCGGCGCCTATGATGACGATTCGCATGTCATTACTCCGTTGTTTGCGCTTCCAGAATCTGCGCGATTTGGCACCCTGACGACCTAGTTGATCGGTACTGCGGTTGCGCCAGAGCGATTGCCGTACCTTTAGAGCGATTGCTGCTAAGCTTGGACCTACGCTAGTCGCGTGGGGGCCGCCGGTTTTGCCTATGGTTCGACCAAATTGCCGGGAGGCTTGTGGCTTCCATTGATGACGCCGTGGACGACTCCTCCACGGGCACGAAAGCGGGTGCTGTTGTTGGCTCCTACGGGTCGGAACGCCGACCTGTATGGTCAATCTCGACGAACCACTGTTCGCGGCGAGAAGCCAAGGCGCGATACCGGACTTGCCGGCTCTGATCTAGACATCAGTCCAAGCTGGGAACGAGTACGAAACCACCTACTGTGAATAGGACTGCGTCGGCGTATGCCGATTCACCGAATGCGTCGCCGCCAATTGCTCGGGCTCGCACCTGTTAGCTTCTTGAATGCCGCAGCGAAGGCAGCTTGCGAGGAATAACCAAGAGCGGCTGCAATCGACGCGATTGCATCATCAGTGTCGCGCAGCATCATCATGGCTCGCTCGAGATGGTGCTGGCGTAGCCAGGCGTGAGGCGAAAGTCCTGTGCTCTCCTTGAAGGCGCGGCAGAAGTGAAAGCGGGACAGGCCGGCCTCTTCAGCCAGCGCTCTGAGAGAAACGTCAGCATTCTTGTCCGAACGCAGGCGTTCGATGGCGCGACGCAGCACTTTGGGCGACAGCCCGCCGATCGTCGGCTGGAATGTCGTTGGCAAGTCAGCGTGCACCGCGAGAAGACGCGTAGCCAATACATCGGTCAGCTGGCGTCTGAACAGCGTATCCAGCGCCGCGCAGCCCTCCAGGGCATCGGCTGCGCTCAGCAGCAACCGGGCTGTAGTAAGATCTGGATGCGCAGTTCGTTCCACAAGTTCACGAGTAACGGTAGTGCCAGCTTCGTGCGCAACGCGATCGAGCGTTGCCTGCGGAAGGTAGAACTGAAGGACACTCAGAGGCTCGTAGATGTCCCATCTCGACGTTGAGCCGGCCGGAATGACTGTCACAGTCCCAGGCCCTGTCATTCCTTTTACGGACCCTTTTCCATTGCGGCGCTCATAGCGCACTGGCTCGGCAGGGAACGCCATGATGACGTGGTCGCCCATGGGACGCACGACATCGTGCAGGGGATCGTGTCTCCAGAAGGTGATCACGTTGTTGGAAGCGTCAGAAGCCATCTGGAGTGGCGCAACTTTCAGCACGCGCGTCATTTCGGCATCGGCAGGATTTTGACCGGCGATGGAAGGATCGCCCTCGAGGGTCTCGAATACAAAAGGAAGATCCCTCGGCGAACAATCGCGATTGCTCATGGACCAACACTCCGTGCGTGAAGACTTAGGGACCTGCCAACGATCGGGCGGGGTTAGCTTCCCTCTCATCAAGGAAATCAATCGGTTCTTGCTCGGGCATTAGCGCGGGCTGTGAGGCCGCCAGAATCGGCCTGTGTTCACCGGAATCAAAAAGGTGGTAACGACCCGTACCGCGACGGAGGTAAGGTTCGGTACCGTAACTGTCAAGTACAAAGAACGAAGCGCGAACATTGAGTCAGGGCTGCAAATGAGAACCCTGCCGACCTAGGCGCCTTCGATTAAATCCGGGATGTCCGGTTTCGAGGGGCAAAGCCGAAACTTAGTCCCCGTCCCAAGGGTATCGCCTCGCGACCGGCACCCAAAACCAAGGTCGCACGGCAAACCGGCCAATTCTCGGCCTGCAAGCTGGTTGGCACACAACGGCCGGCCCGCCCCACGCCAGCAACGTTTCGACATTGATCTCGCCGTTCGTCTGGTCGACAATCTTCCTTTGCGACTGAACGTCCAAAGCCGGCAAATTGCCGAATATTAGCGTGCTATCAATTGCTTGCTGGTGGCCCGTTTGGGAGCCGCGCCCCCTCGCTTACCACCTCGCGCATAAATCAAGGGGACGGAAGTGCAGTTCCTGTTCGCCAACTACGTGCTGGACCTTGAGCGGCGGGAGCTCACCCGCGGCTCGGAGGCAATTGCAGTTGGCCCAAGAGTTTTCGACCTCCTGGCTTACCTGGTACGAGCCCGTGACCATGTCGTCACCAAAGATGAACTGCTGGACGCTGTTTGGAGCGGGCGTATCGTCTCTGAGTCAACGCTCACCAGCCATATCAACGCGGTGCGCAAGGTGATCGGTGATAGCGGCCAGGAACAGCGCCTAATCCGAACGATTTCCCGCAAGGGCTTCCGGTTCGTGGGCCAGGTTGAGGCAAGAGGGCCCGATATCGTCATCGTCCGAAACACGGAGCAGGCTGGCTCGGATGAGAGCCAGGAGCTGTCTCTTCCTGACAAGCCTTCGGTTGCTGTCCTACCGTTCCAGAATCTGAGCGGCGATCCCGAGCAGGAATACTTTGCCGACGGCGTGGTTGAGGACATCATCCTCGCCTTGTCGCGGATGCGCTGGCTCTTCGTAATCGCCCGGAATTCGAGCTTCACCTACAAGGGCAGGTCCGTTGATGTCCGGCTGGTGGGGCGCGAGTTGGGCGTGCGATATGTGCTTGAAGGCAGTGTGCGCAAGGTGGCAACAAGAGTGCGCATCACCGGGCAACTCATTGATGCGACTAATGGCATGCATCTATGGGCCGAGCGTTTCGAAGGCACCCTCGACGATATTTTTGAGCTGCAGGATACGGTCGCCGCAGGCGTCGTTGGTGCAATCGCTCCACAGCTTGAGCTTGCCGAAATCGACCGTGCAAGCCGAAAGCCGACCGAAAGCCTCCACGCCTACGACTATTACTTGCGCGGATTGACCAAATTTCATCTTGCGAACAAGGCCGGCCTCGATGAGGCATTGCCGCTATTCTACAAGGCGATCGAGCTCGATGCGGAGTTCGCCTCCGCATATGGAATGGCGGCGTGGTGCTACTACTGGCGCAAGATGAATCGTTGGATCACGGATCGCGAGGCAGAAGGCAATGAGGCCGCGCGATTGTGCCGAAACGCCGTGACGCTGGGAAAAAACGACGCGGTCGCTCTGACCAGAGGCGGTCACGCATGGCCTCATTTTGGTGGAGACCTCGAGAGTTGCGTCACCTATCTCGACAGGGCGATGGTGCTAAATCCCAATCTCTCAACGATCTGGTACCTCGGCGGGTACCAGCGAATTTCCCTCGGCAAGCACGATAGTGCGATCGAATACTTCAAGCGTGCCATGCGCCTCAGTCCGCTGGATCCGGAAACATTTCAAATGCAGACCGGAATTGCGATGGGGCATTTGTATACTGGCCGATTTGACGCTGCTGTCGCCTGTTTGGAGATGGCTTGGAGGGAGGTACCGAATGTCCTGCGGGTAGCGGCCTTCATGGCCGCAAGCCATGCGCTGGCAGGGCGGGAGGAAGAGGCGCGAAAGGCCATGCAGCACGTGCGGCGGCTCGACCCCACGCTATGCATTAGCAAGCTCGATGATTGGCTGCTGGTCCAACCGAAAGACTTTGCGGTAGCAGCTGAAGGCCTGCGACGAGCCGGGTTGCCAGAGTGACGGCACGGCCTGCTCCCGATTCCGCCCTAAAGTGCAGAAACTCAAAACCGGATGCGACGGAATGGTCATTGACCTCTCGCCGGCTGGCGCCCGGACAATAATCTTCCCACAATCCTGACGCTTCAGCGCATGGCTTGGACGAATTTCCAAGGCGCATCCAATCGCATTCCAATGTGGCCGCAAGGCTTTTCATCCAGTTTGGGCGCAGTCTCCCCCCGCTTTCACGAACAGAGCCATTCGCGGCCTGAAAATCAGGGGAAAGCCATGAAGGTCGTCATTATTGGCGGTACCAAGCTCGTCGCAACGAAACTCACGAGCGCGCTCTGTGAGAAGGGCCACAAGGTGGTCCCAGCATCTCACAGGACGGACCTCAACACGATCGCGGGCGAGAGTCTCGGCTCGGCGCTTTCGGGAGCTGATATTGTTATCGATGTTGCAGATTCGACCTCCCTCAACGACGGTGCGACACATCTGCACGAGACGAAATGCGATCGTCGTCTTGCGATCGACAAGCCATTTCGCTCCATTCACTTCTACGTTCCGACTACCGAGCTCAGCAGCATCCGGGAACAATACGGCGCTCGGCGTGTCGGCCAGCTCGACTGTCTGTTCGGAACCGGCTTTCGCGACGAAGCCGTGCATCACACCGGCGCGTTGCACTTGCAGGGCTTGCCCCAGCAATCTGAACCCAACCAGCTTTTCGTCGATCACATGATACTGGCGCTCGCGGCGTACATCGCTCAGGCCTACGGGGACCTGCGCAATAGCGAACCCCTGAGCGGCGGCCTTGCGCCATGGCAGGTGAAGCGGGCATGCGATAGGCTTCAGGCTGACCTCGCTGGCAAACTGACGCTTGAGGACATCGCGACCGAGGTAGGCATCTCGTCCAGCCATTTTTCACGGGCTTTTCGCGCCTCTGTCGGCCTGCCGCCGCATCAGTGGCTGCTTCGCCAACGAGTCAGCGCGGCCAAGCAATTGATGACGGTCCGCAGCCTGACACTTGCCGAAATAGCGATCGCAGCCGGCTTCGCCAACCAGAGCCACTTTACGCGAGTATTTTCGACGTTGGTTGGCGTCAGCCCGGGCGCGTGGCGTCGCGACGTCCAGGGAGCCTCGGTATTAGGATCATCGTGATCGTTGACCGCATCCGCCGAGAGTGCCTCTACCCGCACGAACAGAGCGCATCTACGTTGCTCTGATTGATCCGCAGGTTGTACGGCTAGGATCCTGACGACGATCGGGATCGCCGAGCCTTCGCGATCGACAGAACGGCCCCGGACTTGCGCAGGTCGTCCAGGTAATCAGCGTAGCATTGCATCATCGGAACGCGTTCTTCCCAATATTCGGCGCCGTTGTAGGCACCGCGAACCTCGTCTTCCTCTTGGTGCGCTAGCTGGCGCTCGATAGCGTCGCTATCCCAGCGGCGCCTGCCGTCCGAACGGCGGCTTTCGTTCAGCAGCGTCGACGCGGTCGAGCGGAAGCCATGTGCCGTCGCTTCCGCTTTCGTGTACCCAAGCCGCCGCAGCGCAGCGTTCAGCGTGCCGTCCGAGATAGGGCGATGCCAGGAGCGGATTTGCGGAAACAAGTAGCGCGACGAACCCGTGACCTCGCGAAGGTCATTGATGATTGCAATCGCCTGACGAGATAGCGGTACCTTGTGCGGCCGCGGCATCTTCATTTTTTCCTTCGGAATGTTCCAGACAGCGCCCTGCAGATCGAATTCCATCCATTCCGCGTGCCGCAGTTCGCCCGGCCGAACGAACGTAAGGGCGATCAGCTGCAACGCTGCACGTGTTGTGATCTGACCGTCTATGTCGTCGATCGCGCGGAGAAGCGCGCCGACGGCCTTCGGCTCGGTGATGGCGGCACGGTGATTGACCTTTGGAGCGATGAGGGCCCCCGCCAGATCAGCCGATGGGTCGCGCTCGGCGCGATTGGTGCTGATCGCGTACTTGAAAACACGACCGCTAATGCTGCGGGCGCGCCGGGCCGTATCATATCGCCCTCGCCTCTCGATCTTGCGAAGCACATCCAGCAATTCCGACGCCTTTATCTCGGCGATCGGTCGGTCGCCCAAATCGGCATTGATGAAGCCGAGAAGCCATTTCTTCTTTTCGATCGTCTTTGGATCATCGCCCTCGGCCTCGAATTTCACGATCAGCTCGTCGGCGACGATCCGGAAGGTGTTCGCGCGCGCGATGCGCGCGGCGCTGCGATCCAACTTGCGCTGCGCGGACGGATCAATGCCCTTGGCTAGGAGTGCCTTGTTCGCGTCTCGACCGGTGCGGGCGTCGGCGAGACTGACCGCCGGATAGGCGCCCAGCGCGATCAGTTTCTGCTTCCCGTCGAACCGATACGCCTGCCGCCAAAGCCGCGATCCGTTCTTTTCAACGAGCAAATGCAGCCCACCTCCATCACTGATTTTGTAGGGCTTTTCGGCGGATTTCGCGGAACGGCAGGCGGCATCCGAAAGTGGCATCGATTAGATCCCCGCGGTCAAATCTACCAACACGCGACCGACGGGATACCAACAAGATCGGCGGCTGGTGGCGGAAAGTCGCGAATGTCAGCGAACAAGAAAGCGCTTATATTCAAGCACTTCTAGCACATTAGCGAACAAATGGGGAAGCTGGGGAACGTGCTAATGGTGCCCAGGGGCGGGATCGAACCACCGACACTGCGATTTTCAGTCGCATGCTCTACCAACTGAGCTACCTGGGCATACCCGCGGGGCCGAAAAGGCCGGAGCGAGCGGGCGGTTTATAGAGAGGTCGGGGCGCTGTGTCCACCCGGCTTCGCGAAACGCTTCGCCGGCCGCGGCCCGCTTTCCGGAGTTTCCCCAACTTGTTGGGAAATATTGGCTATTCCGGGTCCTCCGCGTCGTCCTCGCGGCCGGGAACGACGTAGCGGCCGGTCAGCCAGCGATTCAGGTCGACGTCGCGGCAGCGCGGCGAACAGAACGGGCGGAAGGCCTGCTCGACGGGCTTGCCGCAGATCGGACAGGCGCGCGTGGTGGCCGGGGGCGTTCGGGCTTGGTCGGTCATGGCTCGGACGTAGCTTACGTCAATCGAGATGCAAGGGCGCTCTGGGCGGGAGGTTCCCTAGCCTTAGACCGCGACGGAGTTGAGCCAGCCGTGGCGGATCGGAAAGCCTTCGCCGCCGAGCAGCGTCACGGTCTCGTAGAGCGGCAGGCCGACCACGTTGGTGTAGGAGCCGACCATCTTGACCACGAAGGATCCGGCGATGCCCTGCACGGCGTAGCCGCCGGCTTTGCCGCGCCATTCGCCGGAGCCGATATAGGCCTGGATGTCGTCCTCGCTGAGCCGCTTGAAGCGCACGCGGGTCTCGACCAGGCGCTGGCGGAACGCCTCGCGCGGCGTCACCACGCAGATCGCGGTGTAGACGCGGTGGTTGCGGCCCGACAGCAGCCGCAGGCACTGCGCGGCCTCGTCGACCAGATTGGCCTTGGGCAGGATGCGGCGGCCGACTGCGACCACGGTGTCGGCGGAAATGATGAAGGAGCCGCGCAGATCATCGTCGAGCTGAACTGACTTCAGCGCCGCGTCCGCCTTCGCGCGCGCCAGGCGGTTGGCGCAGGCGCGCGGCAATTCGGCCCGCCGCGGGGTCTCGTCGACATCGGCCGGGCGCAGCGCGTCGGGCTCGATGCCGGCCTGGTTGAGCAGGGCCAGCCGCCGTGGCGAACCGGAAGCAAGAACGAATTTGGGACGGCCTAGCATGCGGGCTTTTGGGCTGAATCGGGGGGACGGACGCGGGCGGAACCTATCGGATGGGGCATGGATGCACAACCTTGGAACCGGCCGCGAATCGGGCTCCCCGTTGGAGACAAGGCCCCATAAGCACAGCTGTTTGTCAGTCTGGCGACAACGAGCGGTTCTGCGAATCGGAACCTCATCGCGCGCCTCACAGGTTCGCGGCGCCCGCCTTGGCAAAGCGGCGGCGGATGCGCAGCAACAGGCCATCGCAGACCTCGCGATAGGCGGCGAGCTTCTGCTCGCGGTTGCCGCTGGTGCCGGTGGGATCGACGGTAGGCCAATATTCGACGTCGGCGGCGAGCGTCCGGGTCAGATCCAGCGCCCTGTGGTGGGCCTCGGGCGACAGCGTGATGATGAGGTCGAAGTTCAGCCCCTCCCAGTCCTCGAGCTCTTCGAAGGTTTGCGGCTTGTGGCCGGAAATGTCCTGGCCGAACTCCGCCATCACGGAGACGGCGAACGGATCGAGCTCGCCCTTCCTGACGCCGGCCGAGCGGACATAGAGGCCTTGCGGAAACATGTGCTGCAGCAGGCTTTCGGCCATCGGCGAGCGCACAGCGTTATGGGCGCATGCAAACAGCACGGCTTGCGGGGTGCGCGCGCTTGGCGCTGCCATGCGATCAGGCTTTTTTCGACCGGGGTACGCCCCCGTCGTTTGCCGAGGCGGCGATCATCATCGGGATCATGCGCCCTCGCCTTTCCAATGAAGGACGGTGATCAGCGTGAACAGCCGCCGCGCGGTCTCGAAGTCGACCCGCACCTTGCCCTTGAGCCGCTCCTGCAGGGTGCGCGAGCCCTCGTCATGGATGCCGCGGCGGCCCATGTCGATCGCCTCGATCTTGTCCGGTGTCGCGGTGCGGATCGCCTGATAGTAGCTGTCGCAGATCATGAAGTAGTCCTTCACGACCCGGCGGAACGGGGTCAGCGACAACAGATGCGCCACGACAGGCGCGCCGTCCTCCTTGCGGATATCGAACATCAGCCGGTTGCCGGTGATCGCGATATGCAGGGTGTACGGGCCCGGCCCGGCGGCGCCTTCGGGCGCGAACAGGTTCTGCTCGACCAGATCGTAGATCGCGATCGCCCGCTCATGCTCGATGTCGGGCCCGGAACGGCCGATCGATTCCTCGTCGAGCGTCACCGCGACGATGCGATTGTTGGAATCCTCGTCGTCTGGTGACTTGGTCATGAGAGGTTGAGGCGCAATCCGACGGAACGTGAATGGGCATCGAGACCCTCGGCCTGGCCGAGCGTCATCGCGGCGGGCCCGAGCGCACGAAGCTGATCCGGCCCGCACCGCAGGATCGAGGTTCGCTTCATGAAGTCAAGCACCCCGAGGCCCGAGGAGAACCGCGCCGAGCGCGCGGTCGGCAGCACGTGGTTGGAGCCGCCGACATAGTCGCCGATCGCCTCAGGCGTATGGGCGCCGAGGAAGATCGCGCCGGCGTTGCGGACCTGCTTCGACAGGCCCTCGGCATCGGCGGTCATGATCTCCAGATGCTCGGCCGCGATCGCATTGGCGAGCTCGACCGCGTCGTCGAGCTTTGCCACCTTGATCACGGCGCCGAAATCGTTCCACGAGGTGCGGGCGATCTCGGCGCGCGGCAGCGTCGCAAGCTGCGCCTCGACTGCGCGCTCGACATCGGCGGCGAGCCGCGCACTGTCGGTGATCAGGATCGACTGCGCGCTGACGTCATGCTCGGCCTGCGCCAACAGATCGGCCGCGATCCAGTCGGCATTGCCGGTGTCGTCCGCGATGACGAGCACCTCGGAAGGGCCGGCGATCATGTCGATGCCGACCTTGCCGAACACCAGCCGCTTGGCGGCGGCGACATAGGCGTTGCCGGGGCCGACGATTTTTGCCACCGGCGCGATCGTTGCCGTGCCGTAGGCCAAGGCAGCCACCGCCTGGGCGCCGCCGACGCGGTAGATCTCCGAGACGCCGCCGAGATGGGCGGCCGCCAGCACCAGCGGGTTGAGCTTGCCGTCCGGTGCCGGCACCACCATCACCACCCGCGGCACGCCGGCGACCCTGGCCGGCACCGCATTCATCAGCACCGAGGACGGATAGGCCGCGGTCCCCCCGGGCACGTAGAGCCCGACCGCATCGACCGCGCTCCAGCGCCAGCCGAGCTCGACACCGGCGGCATCGGTGAAGCGCTCGTCCTTCGGCAGCTGGCGGCGGTGAAAGGTCTCGATCCGGTCGCGCGCGAATTTGAGCGCCTCGACGGTCTTGGGGTCGCAGGCCGCGACCCCGGCGTCGATCTCGGCTGTGGTGATGCGCAGGCCGGCGGCGTCGATATCGAGCCGGTCGAACTTCCTGGTCGCCTCGAGCAGCGCCGCGTCGCCGCGGGCCGCCACATCATCGACGATGGCGCGGGTAGCGCGCTCGACGTCAGCCGAGACCTCGCGTTTGGCCGCCAGGAAATCGCGGAAACGCTGGTCGAAATCGGCGCTCTGTCGGTCCAGGCGAACGGGCATGGCGGCTTTCTTAGGAGGAATTCAGCTCCCTGCTCAATGGCGCGGCGGATAATGGCCGTCAACCCTTGGAGGACCCGAGAGACGCTGTCGTCCCTGCGAAAGCAGGGACCCATAGCCACAAATTCCAATTGTTACAGGGCGCTGGGGCCCATCCCGCCCTAACAAGTGCAGCGGTGGTTATGGGTCCCCGCGTTCGCTGGGACGACGGCCCGGAATTTACCCCGGCGCCATCCCGAGATCGTCAGCCCCAAGATCGGTCAATTCGCACTCCAGGCACTCGACATCGAGCCGCAACGCCGCGCCCTCGCCGAACATCAGGAGTGCGCTGCCGCCCGGCGGGTCGGAGGCATGGAATTCGATCCCGAGCAGTTCCAGGGTCGCTTCCGGGGCTTCCAGGTCGATATTGCGCGACTTGCATGCCAGCACCCGGTCGAACCTGAGCGCGGCGATCAGCCGGCGCGAGCAGGTGCCGCCGGACAGGGTCTGCTCCCAGTCCAGCCGGTTCAGCCCGACCACCAGGCGCTTCTCGTCCTGGCGCCAGATGATGTCGGAAGGCTGGACGCGGGCGTCCTGGACGTGGGCGGAGATCACCGCGAGGTCATCGGCATCGAGGGCGATCAGTTTCAGCGGCGCGGGTGGGGACATGCGGTAGTTATAACGCCTTGCGGCCCCGGAGGTACCAAACGGCCGCAAGGAAATCCCGCTCGAGGGAACCGGCGAGCGCACGAGCAAAATATCGAAAACAACCCCATGCAAAGGAGCTGACGGCGCCGGCGGCGTTCGACATGCCAACTTGACACGTCAGGTGAGCACGCTCGTCAGGCTCCCTCCCCCTTGCGGGGGAGGGTGGGGAGAGGGGTAAGCCCCGGGCGAGATGGATGACGAGGTCACCGTCTTCGCAATGTTGATCACGCTAGCGAATGGCATTCGAGAGAGCGCGTCGTGTGGCCACCCCTCTCCCTAACCCTCCCCCGCAAGGGGGAGGGAACCCTACCGCCTATGGCTTCCTCACTTGAGCGCAGTTGAGGATCTCAAGCGGTGATGCTGGGCGACGTTCGCCTCAGCCCTTGATGAACGCCAGCAGGTCCGCGTTGATGGTCTCGGCTTCGGTCGTCGGCATGCCGTGCGGAAAGCCCTTGTAGGTTTTCAGCGTGCCGTTCTTCAGAAGCTTGGCCGAGAGCGGGGCGGAATCGGCGTAGGGCACGATCTGGTCGTCGTCGCCATGCATCACCAGCACCGGCACGTTGATCTTCTTCAGATCCTCGGTGAAGTCGGTCTGCGAGAAGGCGACGATGCCGTCGTAATGCGCCTTGGCGCCGCCCATCATGCCCTGCCGCCACCAGTTCTGGATCACGGCTTCCGACGGTTTCGCGCCGGGCCGGTTGTAGCCGTAGAACGGTCCGGCCGGCAGATCGCGGTAGAACTGCGAGCGGTTGGCGGCGAGCTGCGCCTGCAAGCCGTCGAACACCGACTTCGGCAGGCCGCCGGGATTGTTCGCCGTCTGCACCATCAAGGGCGGCACGGCGCTGAGAATCGCGGCCTTCGCCACCCGGCTCTCGCCATGGCGCGCGATGTAGTGCACCACCTCGCCGCCGCCGGTGGAGTGACCGACATGCACGGCGTTCTTCAGGTCGAGATGTGCGGTGACGGCAGCGAGGTCATCGGCATAGTGGTCCATGTCGTGGCCGTCGGCGACCTGGGCGGAGCGACCGTGGCCGCGGCGGTCGTGGGCGATGACGCGAAAGCCGCGCCCCACGAAGAACAGCATTTGCGCGTCCCAGTCGTCCGACGACAGCGGCCAGCCATGGCTGAACACGATCGGCTGGCCGGAACCCCAATCCTTGTAGAAAATCTCGACGCCGTCTTTGGTGGTGATGGTGGGCATTTGATTGCTCCTCTTGTTGCTGGTCTTGTGGTCCGGACACGCCAGACGTGAACGGACCTTCGGCGACGGCATGTCCCCGACACGCCGCCGCACATCCTCATCTATGCTGTGCGTCGCCTCGAATTGATGTGATCCGCCCTGGATCAGGCGAAATTGACCGGCCTGAACCTGCGCCAGGCGCCGATGATCATCACGGCGAAGAACACCAGCACGATGCCCTGCACCGCTGCAAACACCGGCCCGGACGGCGGGTTCGGCGGCACGGCCGGTGCCAGCGCCTTCAGCGCCGGCACCTTGAGGAAGCTCTGGATGACGAGCACGAAGACGTTGAGATAAAGCGAGACCATCGCGGTCACGACATAGATCGGGCGCCAGACGCCCTTGAGCTGCATCGCATACAACGCGATGCAGGCGATCGCGAGCAGAACCAGCGAGAGCCCGCCGATGATCTGCGACGGCAGCACCTTCTCGGTGATCAGCGGCGGGATCACGAAGCCGGTGGCGCTGGTCAGGATCGTGAACAGCAGGAAGATCCCAGTCAGCCCCGGCATCGCGCGCGAGCCGAGCAAGCCGAACATCACGATCACGCCGGCGACGATCGCAATCAAGCTAATAATGACATGCACGAGCACTAACGTCGTCATGTGGCACACTCCCCGCTGAGACCCGCGCCTCAGGTTACGATGCGTGACGAAAAATTGCTACATGATCGATGCCAGGATGTCCGACATCTCATTGGACTTGCCGACGCCGCCGCTTGCTGAAAATTCCGCACCGGTGCTGCACGTCGCGTGCACGTGCGCCTCGTGAGAAGTTGAATCAATAATAGCGCGGGATCGGCCCATGATGCGGCGTCTTGCGCTTCGACAGGTCGAACAGCACCTCGTCGACATAGCACCAGCCCCAGCCTTCCGGCGGATCGTAGCCCTCGATCACGGGATGGCCGGTGGCATGGAAATGCGCCGTCGCATGCCGGTTCGGCGAGTCGTCGCAGCAGCAGACATGGCCGCAGGTCCGGCAGATCCGCAAATGCAGCCAGCGGCTGCCGCTCTTCAGGCATTCCTCGCAGCCGAGCGCACTCGGCGTGACGTCCTGGATGCCGGCGATATGGCTGCAGCCTTTTGTCATGTCTGGCCTCTTTACTAGTCGCGCTTGATGGACCCGTCATCCTGAGGTGCGAGCCTCTTCGGCGAGCCTCGAAGGATGCACGGCCCCGCCTGTGGCCGATTCATCCTTCGAGGCTCGCTCCGCTCGCACCTCAGGATGACGGGAATAGAGCTTCCCCGCCGCATCATCACTACAACGTCGGACTACCGGCATCCGCGAGATAGCCGTGCAGCGCAGCCACGACCTGCGCACCCTCGCCGATCGCGCCGCCGACGCGCTTGACCGATCCGGAGCGGACATCGCCGACCGCGAACACGCCGGGCACCGTGGTCTCGAGCAGCGGCACGGCGCGCGCGCCCTCACCGTTCTGCACGCCGGTCATCACGAAGCCGCCGCGGTCGACCTGCACGCCGCAGCCCTCGAGCCAGCCGGTCGCCGGATCGGCGCCGACGAACAGGAACAGATTGCGGATGTCCATCGTGAACTCGTCGGGCGCGAGCCGGCTCTTCCAGCGCACGCGCTCCAGCGTCTCCGCGCCCTCGAGCCCGACCACCTCGGTGTTGAACATCAATTCGATGTTCGGCGTCGCCTCGATGCGCTCGATCAGGTAGCGCGACATGCTGGCGCCGAGCCCGCCGCCGCGGATCATCATGTTGACCCTGCGGGCATGCGCCGACAGGTACACCGCCGCCTGGCCCGCGGAGTTGCCGCCGCCGACCAGCACGACCTCCTGCTGGGCGCAGAGCCGCGCCTCGATCGGCGAGGCCCAATACCAGACGCCGCGGCCCTCATAGTGCTCGAGATTGTCGATCACGGGCCGGCGATAGCGCGCGCCGCTCGCGACCACGACCGACCGGGCGCGCAGCGTATGCCCGCATGCGGTATCGAGCGCGAACGCACCGGAGGCCTTCGAGCAATCGAGCGATTTGATCGAGACCGGGATCAGCATCTCGGCGCCGAATTTCTGCGCCTGGTTGAAGGCCCGTCCGGCCAGCGCCTGGCCGGAGATGCCGGTCGGGAAGCCCAGATAGTTTTCGATGCGCATGCTGGCGCCGGCCTGGCCGCCGAAGGCGCGGGAATCGAACACCGCGACCGACAGGCCTTCCGAGGCCGCATAGACCGCGGTGGCAAGCCCGGCCGGGCCGCTGCCGACCACCGCGACATCGTAAAGCTTGTTCTCCGCACTGTTGCCGATCATGCCGAGCGCCATCGCAAGCGCCGTCTCGGACGGATTGCGCAGCACCGTGCCGTTGGGACAGACCACCAGCGGCAGTTCGGCGCGGGTCGGCGAATAGCGCGCGAGAAGGTCGGCGGCATCGGTGTCGGCCTCGGGATCGAGCACATGGTGCGGCTGGCCGTTGCGCGCCAGGAAATTCTGCAGCGGCGCCATGTTGCCGACCGAGGCAGGGCCGATCAGCACCGGCCCGCCGGCGCCGCCCTGGATCAGGCTGACGCGGCGCAGGATCAGCGCGCGCATGATGCGCTCGCCGAGATCGGCCTCGGCGACCAAAAGCGCACGCAGCCGGTCGGGCGGCAGCAACAGCGTCTCGACGGCACCGTCGGCATGGCCGTCGACCAGCGCCGGGCGGCCGGAGAGCTGGCCGATCTCGGCGAGGAATTGCCCCGGTCCCTGGTCGATGATCGGCGTGACGTGGCCAAGGCCGTCGCGCTGGGTGACCGAGACGCTGCCCGACAGCACCACGAACATGCCGGGACCCCGCGTACCGGTCTCGAACAGCGCCTCGCCGTCCTGGTACGCGCGCGGCTCGCCGAAGCGGCGCATCCGCTCGATCTCCTGCGCGGTCAAGGTCGGAAAGGTCTGCTCATGGCGCGGGAAGGCATAGGCCGTCGCGTTCAGCCGATTGATCGTCGTGTCATCTACAGCCATTTTCGGCGACCCGCTTCTCTTGCAACACACACGAGCCGATTTAACGGCCCGGCTCGTTTCCGCCGCCGTCATCTAGCGGCGCGTCGGCCGCATCGGAAGCCACATCCTCGCGACCGCGCGCCTGCGATTTCCGCCGCTTCAGGTTTTCACGCAGCGCCAGCTTGAGACGATCCTGTCGTGAATCCTTCACGCGGGCTCCGGCCTGCCCGCCGCCTCTGTCCTGATCGCCTGTCATTTAAGAAACTCTCGAACCGCCGACGCCTTGCGCGAAGGGAGGATAGGCTGAGCATAGCCAATGGCCGGCGCAAGCGCACCCTGCCCGGTCAGCCAGTTGCGCAGGAGATCATGATTCGCAGGTCGGCAGATCGGGAGCCTTTCGGCTGGATAAGGAACCGATTCCAGCCGAAAACGGCCCGATTGGACGCAATGACCGGCGCGGAACGTCAATTTCTGCCGATTTCGGCGCCACGAGGGGCGCTGTTTCGCTTGCGCGAAAGGGAGGCCTGTGGCAAGAACCGCCCGCTTGGACGGGCCCTTGGGGCCGATTCAATTTTTCCCGGGCATGCTGCCGTAGCTCAGTGGTAGAGCACTCCATTGGTAATGGAGAGGTCGACAGTTCAATCCTGTCTGGCAGCACCAGGATCTTCGCAAACGATGGTCGTCATCCGCACGCGGCGCGCCGTGCCGCGGATCAGCGCGCGAGCAGCACGCCCGCCCCGCCGATCATCAGCACGACGTAGACCACGAACACACTGCCGACCCATTTCCAATCGATCCGTCCGTGTTCGGGGCTGAGGCTTTCGATGATGCCGTGCATGATGATTTCCTTGAGAAGTCGCATGCGCGGCGTATAGACCTCGCCCCGAGCACGTCATGTGACTCACTTCACATTTTGCCCTCGCGGAGCGGACTTAAGAGTGACCGGCCCAGAACTGAGGAAATTGCGCGATCATCTCGGCGAGGCGCTCGGCCGCAAGCTGACGGTGGCTGACATGGCGAAGCTGTGCGGGCTATCGGGTGCCGGTGGCGCCGAGAAGCTGCGGCGGTGGGAGGTCACCGGCCCGACCCCGAAGGTCGCCGGCCTGCTCCGCGTGCTGGCGATGGCGAGCGAGCACTATCCGATCCTGGAGAAGTTCGACGTGTTCGATCGCCACGACGTTCCGGTTGGGGATCGCGCCGCGCGCCGCCAGGCGTTCCGCGAGCAGATCCGCGACGACGTGCGCAAGCGGCTCGCTTAGCAAGCCGCCCCGATCAGCAGACGGCTTTGGTTAACGGGAGAAGCGTGTCGCGCGCGGCGCGTTAAGCCTTCCGTCAGTCCCCTTTAAGCGTTCGTTAGGCACAACAAAACCTTTCGCCGCAAAGGCTGCGACTTAACGCGCGAAGCCGCCGTTCGGTGAGAAATTTTATTCAAATGCGGTCTACGCCCTCGGCCATGGATGGCGCCCCATTCACGCTGCGCCTCATGACTTGTCCGGAGACTGCCCTATGAAGAAGTTCCTGTTCGCAACCGCAGCCGCGGCTGCTGCCCTCGCTGCCCTTGGCGCGACCGCTCACGCCGCCGACTTCAACCGTGGCTATTACCAGAAGGCGCCCGCGCCTGTTTACGCCGCGCCGCTCTACAACTGGACCGGCTTCTATCTCGGCGGCCATCTCGGCGGCGTGTTCTCGCAGAACAGCACCTTCAACGGCCTCGCGCTGTCGGACTCCGACGCGCGCTTCATGGGCGGCGTGCAGGCCGGCTATGACTGGCAGCTGTCGCCGATGTGGGTGATCGGCCTCGAAGGCCAGTATTCCTGGCTCAGCGGCCACCAGCTCAACGCGATCTTCCCGGGCGGCTACGTCTACAACAACAACCAGCGCGGCATCGCCTCGATCACCGGCCGCGTCGGCTACACCTGGGGTCCGGGCCTGATCTATGTGAAGGGCGGTTACGCCTATTCCGACAACAATGAGTCGGTGACGCTTGGCGGTGCGCCGGTCGGCTTCGCGCTCAGCGACAACCACAGCAACGGCTGGACCATCGGCGGCGGCGCCGAATACATGTTCGCGCCGAACTGGTCGGCCAAGGTCGAGTACCAGTACTACGACTTCGGCGACAGCCGCTTCACCGCGCCGGGCGCGCTGGCGCAGTACGGCTCTTTCCGCAATGACGAGCACACCGTGAAGGCGGGCCTCAACTACCGCTTCAATCTCGGCAATTTCGGCGGCGGCCCGGCCTACGGCCGCTACTAAAGTTACGGGCCACCTCAACCAAGAGTGGAAAGGCCGGCGCAAGCCGGCCTTTTTGCGTCCGTTCGCGTGCATCGATTCCGCACAGCGAACCAAGCCGGTGCGCGGAAGCCCTGAAAAATCCAGCAGATTGTCGCAATTTTCCCGATTTTGTTAACCCGCCGCACCGATACTCCCGCGCCGGGGAAACATCCAAGAGTAGTGGCCATCGTGGGCCAGGGAGTGCGGGGGCAATGGCGTTTCGGTTCAAGCTCGGCAAACCAAATCTCAAGCGTATCCGCCTGCCGCAGATGGGCGTCAGGGGCAGCCTGTTCGCGGCATTCGCCGTGATCGCAGGCATGGCGCTCGTGATCAGCGCAGGCGCCGGCATCGTGCTGCATCAGCTCGGCGGCACCATGAGCGATCTCTCCGGCCGCGACATTCCGCGGCTTGCCGCGAGCCTGCAGCTCGCCGCGCAGAGCGCCTCGCTCGCAGCCCAGGGTCCCGGCCTGCTCGCCGTGCAGAGCGAGGATGCGCTGAACGACCGCACCAAGAAGGTGCAGGAGGTCGCGCAGCAAACCAATGCCAAGCTCGGCGAGATCATCGAGCTCGGTGCCGACAAATCGGTCGTCAGCGCGCTCCAGGAAAACGTCAAGAATACCGACGAGGCGACCAAGAGCCTGATCTCGGCGGCGCGCGAGCGGCTCGAGGTCGGGGCGCTGCGCGACAAGCAATACAACGCGCTGCGCAAGGCGCAGGCCGCCTTCGTCTCCGCCACCGGTCCCGCGACGCTCGACGCGCAGACCCGGCTCAACGCCATCCTCGCCGCGGCGGAGGTGTCCGCTGACGACGCGACCGAAGCGGCCCGCACCGTCAGCCAGATCAGCAGCGTGCTCGCCGCCGGCAATCTGATGGCCGCCGACATGACCGCGGCGCTGTCGGCCAATTCCAGCGAGACGCTCGATGCGATCGAGGCGGAGTTCAAGAAGGGCCGCGAGCGCGTCAAGTCCAACCTCGAAGACCTGCCGAACAATCCGGCGATCGTCGCCGTGCGCGACACCGCGCAGAAGCTCTTGACGCTCGGCGAAGGCAAGACCGGCGTGTTCAAGGTCCGCCAGAAGGAGCTCGACTCGATCGATTACGGCCAGACCATCCTGGAGGAGACCCGCAAGCTCAATGTCGGGCTCGGCATCAGCGTCCAGCAGCTGGTCGACGGTGTGCAGAAGGAGACCGACGCTGCGACCTTCCAGGCACGGCACCAGATCTCGCTCGCGACCACGGTCATGATCGGCCTCGGCGCGCTGACGCTGGTCGGCTCGTTTCTGTTCGTCTGGCTCTATGTCGGGCGCAACATCCTGCGCCGCATCCGCGGCCTGCAACGCTCGATGCAGCTGCTGTCCGACGGCGACCTCGACACCGAGATCCCGCAGAGCCGCCAGCGCGACGAGATCGCCGTGATGGCCGACGCGCTGCAGGTGTTCCGCGAGAGCATGATCGAGAGCCGCGAGCTCACCGAAAACCAGAACAAGGACCGCTCCGCCAAGGCCGAGCGTGCCTCGCGCATGGAGACCCAGATCACGACGTTCGAATCGACGGTCCGCAATGCGCTCGGCAGCCTGCAGACCGCGGCGAACTCGATGCAGTCGACCGCGCAGAGCATGTCGGCGACCGCCGACCAGTCGAGCGCGCTGGTCAACGCGGTGGCCTCGGCCGCCGAGGAGACCTCGGTCAACGTGCAGACGGTGTCGGCCGGCACCGAGGAGCTGTCGTCGTCGATCTCCGAGATCGGCCGCCAGGTCGTCACCTCGGCGGAGATCGCCCGCAAGGCGGTGGAGGAAGCCAGCGCCACCGACAGCACGATGCAGGGCCTAGCCGACAACGCCGCGCGGATCAGCGTCGTGGTCGATCTGATCCAGACCATCGCCTCGCAGACCAATCTCCTCGCGCTCAACGCCACCATCGAGGCGGCGCGCGCCGGCGAGGCCGGCCGCGGCTTTGCCGTGGTCGCCTCCGAGGTGAAGAACCTGGCGAGCCAGACCGCCAAGGCGACGGAAGAGATCCGCCAGCAGATCGTCAGCATGCAGGAGGTGACGACGACCGCCGTCTCCGCGATCCGCAACATCTCGAGCACGATCGGCGAGATCAACGACGTCACCACCGCGATCGCCGCCGCCGTCGAGGAGCAGGGCGCGGCGACCCGCGAGATCGCCCGCAACATCCAGCATGCGGCCGGCGGCACCAGCGAGGTGTCGAGCAACATCGTCGGCGTCTCGACCGCCTCGGCCGAGGCCGGCGCCGCGGCCGGCGAGGTGCTGAGCGCCTCCGACGCGCTGCGCCGCGAGGCCGACGTGCTGCGCTCCGAGATCGACGGCTTCCTGTCGAATATCCGCGCGGCATAGGCACGCCGCGTACGCGCTCCAACCTCCCCTTGAAAAGGGGAGGTCGCTTTGCTCGTCAGAGCAAAGCGGGTGGGGATCTGCTCTCACCAAACGCATCGTTTCCTGCGGCTGACCCCCATCCCGACCTTCCCCCTTTCGGGGGGAAGGAGAAGAGGGAGTCCGGATTACGGCCTCGCTTGATCCGGGCTACGGAATTCGGCGGATTTCCTGTCCAATTCTCCGGACGGCTATCTGATTTTTCGGCTGGCGCGGCGGGCAATGTGCCGCTAAGCCCGTAGCATGGACAAGAAGACCGACAGCCTTCCCTCCTCCGCGGAGGCACTGCGATACCCCTGGGAAAATCATCCCGGCCACGACCAGGTCGTGGAGGTGGCTCCCGGCGTGCTGTGGGCGCGGCTGAAGCTGCCGTTCCGCCTCAACCATGTGAACATCTACCTGCTCGCCGACGGCGACGGCTGGACCATGGTGGATGCCGGCTTCGGCAACGAGGAATCGATCGCGGCCTGGACCACGCTGTTCGAGGGACCGCTGAAGCACGTCAAGGTCACCAGGCTGATCGTGACGCATTCGCATCCCGACCATGTCGGCCTCGCCGGCTGGATCACCGAGCGCTTCGACTGCCCGCTGTTCATGTCGCAGGTGGAATATCTGCAGTCGGTCTATCACCAGAACCGCGGCACCGAGGAGCGGCGCAACGCGCAGCGGCTGTTCTTCCGCCGCCATGGAATGGACGAGGACCTGACCGAGAAGCTGCTCGGCCGCGGCCAGGACTATCTCAAGCGCGTGTCGGTGCTGCCGCCGTCCTATCACCGTCTTACCCATGGCGACGAGGTCGTGATCGGCACAAGGCGCTTCAAGGTGATCACCGGCGGCGGTCACGCGCTCGACCAGGTGATGCTGTATTGCGCCGCCGACAAGCTGTTCCTGTCCGCCGACCAGGTGCTGAGCAAGATCTCGCCCAATGTCAGCGTCTGGGCGGTCGAGCCCGAGCAGAACTCGCTCGGCGAATATCTGGCCTCGCTGGCGAGCCTGACCACCACCCTGCCCTATGACGTGATGGTGCTGCCGGGCCACGGCGTGCCGTTCTACGGGCTGAAGACCCGGATCAAGCAGCTCGCCGATCACCATGAGGAGCGCTGCCGGCTGATCGCGGAAGCCTGCCGCGAGGTGCCGCAGACCTCCAAGGAGCTGGTGCCCGTGGTGTTCCACAAGCACGTGCTGGACGAGCACCAGATGGGCTTTGCCGCCGGCGAGCTGGTTGCCCATGTCAACTACATGCTGGTCGAGGGCCGCCTGACGGCCGAAATGCACGACGACGGCATGCTGCGCTTCAGGACCACCTGAGCCTGCCCGGGCCGGGTGGCGGACGCGGCGCCCGGCGATTTGACCGAAATCAAGCCAAATCGAGCAGGCTATGGCAATTTGCCCAACCGCGGCGCATGCCCAGATGTGGGTCAATGCATGGACATTAGAGCTGGAAAAGCTCTAAGAAGAGGCAGCTCTTCCGGTTAGGTTCCGCGCTCTGGGTTTGCCCGATGGATTACAGCCAGTTCTTCAATGCCGCCCTCAACCGCCTGCATGACGAGCGGCGCTATCGGGTGTTCGCCGACCTCGAGCGGATCGCGGGACGCTTCCCGCACGCGACCTGGCATTCGCCGAAAGGCAGCCGCAACGTCGTGATCTGGTGCTCCAACGACTATCTCGGCATGGGCCAGCACCCCAAGGTGGTCGGCGCCATGGTCGAGACCGCGACCCGGGTCGGCACCGGCGCCGGCGGCACCCGCAACATCGCGGGCACCCATCATCCGCTGGTGGCGCTCGAGGCCGAGCTCGCCGACCTGCACGGCAAGCAAGCCTCGCTGCTGTTCACCTCGGGCTACGTCTCGAACCAGACCGGCATCTCGACGCTCGCCAAGCTGATCCCGAACTGCCTGATCCTGTCGGACGCGCTGAACCACAATTCGATGATCGAAGGCGTGCGCCAGGCCGGCTGCGAACGCCAGATCTTCCGCCACAACGACGTCGCGCATCTCGAAGAGCTGCTGATCGCCGCGGGGCCAGACCGGCCGAAGCTGATCATCTGCGAGAGCCTCTATTCGATGGACGGCGACGTCGCGCCGCTCGGCAAGATCTGCGATCTCGCCGAAAAATACGGCGCCATGACCTATGTCGACGAAGTTCATGCGGTCGGCATGTACGGCCCGCGCGGCGGCGGCATCGCCGAGCGCGACGGCGTGATGCACCGCATCGACATCGTCGAGGGCACGCTCGCCAAGGCGTTCGGCTGCCTCGGCGGCTATATCGCCGGCAAGGCAGAGGTGATCGACGCGGTGCGCTCCTACGCGCCGGGCTTCATCTTCACGACCGCGCTGCCGCCGGCGATCTGCTCGGCCGCAACCGCTGCGATCCGCCATCTGAAGACCTCGAGCTGGGAGCGCGAGCGCCACCAGGACCGCGCTGCCCGCACCAAGGCGATCCTGACCGCCGCCGGCCTGCCGGTGATGTCGAGCGACACCCATATCGTGCCGCTGTTCGTCGGCGATCCCGAGAAGTGCAAGCGCGCTTCCGACCTGCTGCTCGAGGACCACGGCATCTACATCCAGCCGATCAACTATCCGACGGTCGCCAAGGGCACCGAGCGGCTGCGCATCACGCCCTCGCCCTATCATGACGACGGCCTGATCGACGCGCTGGCCGAGGCCCTGCTCCAGGTCTGGGACCGGCTCGGCCTGCCGCTGCACCAGAAGCCGCTGGCCGCCGAGTAACCCTATCCTCTTCCGACCCCCGAATTTGGGCCGGCCGTGCATCGCGCGGCCGGCCTTTGCGTTATAATCCTGAGATCCGGCCCTTTTTGGCGGCCGGGACAGGAGATGAGCAGCGATGCTGCACGACTGGGGCGTCATCGCCACGGCGTTCGCCTACATCGGATTGTTGTTCTTCATTGCCAGCCGCGGCGACCGGACGCCGGCGGGCGAGCGCGGCCGTGCCAGCCACTGGATCTATCCGCTGTCGCTGGCGATCTACTGCACCTCCTGGACCTTCTTCGGCTCGGTCGGCTTCGCCACCCGCACCAGCATCGACTTCCTGGCGATCTATGTCGGCCCGATCGTGATGGTCGGGCTGTGCACGCCGCTGCTCCGCCGGGTGATCGCGCTCGCCAAGTCGCAGAACATCACCTCGATCGCCGACTTCATCGCCGCCCGCTACGGCAAGAGCCAGGCGGTCGCGGCCACCGTGGCGCTGATCGCGATCATCGGCTCGGTGCCCTATATCGCGCTGCAGCTGAAGGCGATGGCCTCGTCGCTGGAGACCATCCTGAGCGAGGACCAGGCGTTCTCGAAAATCCCCGTGATCGGCGACATCGCGCTGATGGTGACACTGGCGATGGCGGTGTTCGCTGTGCTGTTCGGCACCCGCCACACCGACGCGACCGAACACCAGCACGGCCTGATCCTGGCGATCGCCGCCGAATCCATCGTCAAGCTGGTCGCCTTCATCGCCGCGGGCGCCTTCGTCACCTTCTGGATGTTCTCACCGGTCGAGCTCTATGAGCGCGCCCTGAAGACGCCGGAAGCGGTGCGCGCGATCGAATATGTGCCGTCGATCGGCAATTTCCTGATCATGACGCTGTTGTCGTTCTGCGCGGTGATGCTGCTGCCGCGCCAGTTCCATGTCAGCGTGGTCGAGAATTCGACGCCCGCCGAAGTCACAAGGGCGCGCTGGCTGTTCCCGCTCTACCTCATCGCGATCAATATCTTCGTGATTCCGATCGCGATCGCGGGCCTCGTCATCTTCCCGTTCGGCGCCGTCGATGCCGACATGTTCGTGCTGGCGCTGCCGATCGAGGGCAATTCGCAATTGCTCAGCCTCGCGGTGTTCGTCGGCGGGCTGTCGGCGGCGACCGCGATGGTGATCGTCGAATGCGTCGCGCTGTCGATCATGGTCTCCAACGACATCGTGCTGCCGCTGGTGCTGCCGCGCAGCGACGACGCCCGCGCCGGCCAGAAGGACTTTGGCGACTTCCTGCTGAAAGCACGCCGCTTCTCGATCTTCGCCATCATGGTGCTGGCGTATTTCTACTATCGCGCGCTCGGCAACACCCAGCTGGTCGCGATCGGCCTTTTGTCCTTTGCGGCGATCACCCAGCTCGCGCCGGCGTTCTTCGGCGGCCTGTTCTGGCGCCGTGCCACCGCGCGCGGCGCCATGGCGGGCATGCTGGTCGGCTTCGCGACGTGGCTCTACACGCTGTTCATCCCGAGCTTCCTGGAAAACTCGACCGCCGGGTTGATGCTGTTGCAGCACGGGCCGTTCGGGATCGAGGCGCTGCGGCCGCAGGCGCTGTTCGGCGCCGATTTGCCGCCGCTGCTGCACGGCGTGCTGTGGAGCCTTGCGCTCAACATCCTCACCTACGTGCTGTTCTCGCTGGCGCGCGCGCCGTCCGCGATCGAGCTGTTGCAGGCCGATGTGTTCGTGCCCAACGCGCTGGCGCCGATCGCTCCGAGCTTCCGGCGCTGGCGCACCACGGTGACGGTGCAGGACATCGAGAGCACGGTGACGCAGTATCTCGGCCCCGACCGCACCCGCGAGGCGTTCGCCTCGTTCGCCGTCGACCGCAACATCGTGCTGCTGGCGGCGGCGCCGGCCGATTTCGAGCTGCTGCAGCACGCCGAGCGGCTGATCGCGTCCTCGATCGGGGCGGCGTCCTCGCGGCTCGTGATGTCGCTGTTGTTGCAGCGGCGCACGGTGTCGGCCAAGGCCGCGCTGAAGCTGCTCGACGATTCCCACGCCGCGCTGCACTTCAACCGCGAGATCCTGCAGACCGCGCTCAATCACGTGCGCCAGGGCATCGCGGTGTTCGACGCCGATTTGCAGCTGATCTGCTCCAACCGCCAGTTCTCCGAACTGCTCGGACTGCCGCCGCATCTGGTGCAGCTCGGCATACCCTTGCCCGAGATCCTGGAATTCATGGGGGCGATCAGTCCGCCGGTGGCCGGCGACGGCGACAGCCTGCTGCAGGCGCGGCTGCGCGCCTACACCACCGAGGGCGAGCCCTATCTGGAACGCTTCACCGACCGCCATCTGGTGATCGAGGTCCGCACCAACCGAATGCCGGGCGGCAGCCTCGTCATCACCTTCTCCGACGTCACGCCGAGCTTCGAGGCCGCCGAGGCGCTGGAGCGCGCCAATGCGACGCTGGAAAAGCGGGTGCGCGACCGCACCGAGGAACTGACGCGGCTGAATTCGGAGCTTGCGCTCGCCAAGGGCGTCGCGGAAGACGCCAACGCCTCCAAGACCCGCTTTTTGGCGGCGGCCAGCCACGACATCCTGCAACCGCTCAATGCGGCACGCCTCTATGTCACGAGTCTGGTCGAGCGCCAGAACGGCGGCGAGGATTCGCGGCTGGTCGAAAACATCGACGACTCGCTCGAGGCGATCGAGGACATCCTGGGCGCGTTGCTCGACATTTCGAGGCTCGATGCCGGCGCCATGACGCCGGCGATCACGAGCTTCCGGATGGCCGATTTGATGCGCTCGCTGGAGATCGAGTTCATGCCGATCGCCCGCGACAAGGGCCTCGATCTGCGCTTCGTGGCCTGCTCGCTGCCGGTCGAATCCGACCGCTCGCTGCTGCGCCGGCTGCTGCAGAACTTCATCTCCAATGCGATCAAATATACCCCGCGCGGCCGCGTGCTGATCGGCTGCCGCCGCCGCGGCGATAAGCTGCAGATCGGCATCTTCGACACCGGCGTCGGCATCCCCGTGCAGAAGCGCGGCGAGATCTTCAAGGAATTCCACCGCCTCGAGCAGGGGGCCCGGATCGCCCGCGGCCTTGGCCTCGGACTATCGATCGTCGAGCGGCTGGCGCGCGTGCTCAACCACCGCATCGCGATCTCGGCCAATGTCAGCGGCGGCTCGGCATTCTCGGTCACCGTGCCGGTCGCGACCGCGGTGAACCATACCGCGGCCGTCACCAGCGCCACGCCGCTGTCGAAGACGCCGATGAGCGGCTCGCTGATCGTCTGCATCGAGAACGATCCCGCGATTCTCGACGGCATGAAGACGCTGCTGACGGCGTGGGACGCCGAGGTGATCGCGGTGCTCGATGCCGACGGCGCGATCAGCGCGATCGAGGCCGCCGGCGGCCGCGTCACCGGCGTGCTGGTCGACTATCATCTCGACCGCGGCAACGGCGTCGCCGCGATCCGCGAGATCCGCCGCCGCTTCGGCGACAACATCCCGGCGATCCTGATCACCGCCGACCGCAGCCCCGCGGTGCGGGCCGCCGCGCGCGAGGAAAATATCGCCGTGCTGAACAAGCCGGTCAAACCCGCCTCGCTGCGCGCATTGCTCGGGCAGTGGCGGACGCAGCAGATGGTGGCGGCGGAGTGAGCATCTGAAGAAAGACGTGGATGGCCGGGACAAGCCCGGCCATGGCTCGCGGAAACGTCAGCCCCAGAGTTTGCGGACGTCGTATGCGATTGCCCTGCCCGCAAGCGGGAGAGGTGAAGCGAGCATGTGGTGTGGCCGTCTCAACCAGAAACCACATGCTCCAGCGCAAGATCATCAAGCGACGGTTTAGTTCGGCCCCATTCTGGCCGACGCAGGGTGCCCTGGCACCTGAAACCGCTTGCCTGTGTCGGTGACGTTCGTTCCGTCGACCTTGAGGACCGAGAAGTCCTGGTTGAGGTAGTTCCCGACCAGGATGTATTTTCCGTCAGGCGTGAACACCGCGGCCTCCGGCAGTCCGCCGACTTCGATATCTCCGGTCTTGGTCACTTTCTTGCCGTCGATCTTCAGGACCGAGACGCTGCCGTTCTTCTCGTGGAAGAACGCATTCTTCATGTTCGAGCCGCGCAGGATCACAGAGACTGCGAGATCCCCCTTCGGACTGATGGCAAGCCCCTCCGGTCCATCGCCGACTACCACGCGATCGATGATGCGCGGCGGCTTCGCTTCGAGATCGATGACGCTTGTCGTGTCGACGCTGCCGTCCGACGCGCCCGCGTTGCCATTGTCCGACGTCAACGCGATCTTGCCGTTCGGGGTCACTGCGACGTTGTAAGGCCATTGACCGGCCGGCAGGTCTATCTTGGTGTAGGTGACCTTGTCGCCGGCGATATCGAGCACCGATATCTTGTGCGCGGGAAAACGCACAGCCAGCGCGTGCTTGCCGTCTGGCGCGAACGCGACATGCGCGACGCTGTCAGGCATCGATAGCGTGTCGGTGATCTTGACGTCAGTGCCGTTGACCGAAAGTACGCTGATCGAGTTGTCCCCGCGGTTGGCCACCAACGCCATCTTGCCGTCGGGACTGAAGCTCAACCCTGATGGCTGCTTTCCGCCAGTAATGGTCGCCGCCAGCTTGGGCGGGGTCGTCTTGAGATCGATCACATAAATCTTGTTGTCCGGCACCTGCTTCAGAGCGTCGCCCTCCTTGACCACGTCGACCGAATCCGCGACCAGCGCCACTGTTCCGGTCGGATCGATAGCGACGTTGACCGGGGGACCGACCACTGAGTTCTTCAATGGGAGAGAAGCCGCAATCTTCGGGTTCTCGGGATCGGCGAGATCGACGATCAGCACTTGATCCTTGCCGGACGCTGACAACACCGGCTTGCCGTCGTCGTCCCACAACAGTTTCTCGTCCAGGCCGACGATCATCAGCGGCTTGGCCTGAACGCAATTGAAAGCGCCGGCACCGAGAAGGATTGCCGCAGCCAGAGACAATCCGGCGACACGAGTTGCAGAGATCATAGCGTTCTCCCCAAAAGCAAACGGCCTCTCACGGGCCGATGCCGGGCAGGATACTCGGTTTTCGACCAACGCACACTTCAGGTGGAGAGCTGGATGACGTCGCGGACGCCTGCCATCGGACGCGCATTCGCGCCGCCCGTTGACCCGCAATGCCGAGGTTCGAGCCCGGCAATCGCAGTTGGAGCTGACCGGGACCTAAGTCGGCGGCGTGCCCTGGCGCCATTGGCCGCCGGCGATCTTGGCGGCGGCGATCACGGCCTGGGTGCGGCTTTCGACGCCGAGCTTCTGCAGGATGGCCGAGACATGAGCCTTGATGGTCGCTTCGGAGACGCCGAGCTCATAGGCGATCTGCTTGTTGAGCAGCCCCTCGGACAGCATCATCAGCACCCGCACCTGCTGCGGGGTCAGCGTCACCAGGCGGTCGCGCAGCCGGGTCATGTCGGGATCGCCGGCAGCCGACAGATCGGTGTCCGGCGGAACCCAGACGTCGCCCTCCATCACCTTCATGATGGCATCGCGCAGCGTCTCGACGCCGAAGCGCTTGGGGATGAAACCGGAGGCGCCGAAATCGAGCGACCGGCGGATGGTTCCGACATCGTCGCTGGCGGAGACGATCACGACCGGAATCGCCGGATATTGCGCCCGCAGATAGATCAGGCCGGAAAAGCCGCTGATCCCCGGCATGCTCAGATCGAGCAGGATCAGGTCGACCTCGGTGTCCCGTTCCAGCAGCGCGGTCAAATCCTCGAACGATCCGGCCTCGCTGATCGTGGCCGAACTCACGACGCTCGACACCGCCTGGCGCAACGCATCGCGGAACAGCGGATGGTCGTCGGCGATGACAAGATGAGTATTGGCAGTAGCAGTCATCTCAGTCCCACTAGCGGATTTCAGCAAACCCGCGCGGTTCGGTTTTGGCCCGCGCGGCAGTATCACGCAAGTGCTTGATAATACCAGATGCCAACGCAGTTAACCCGCTCAGCTTGTGCGCCGCAATAGACGCAGGCCGGGGCGTTCCACCCCGGCCTCACCTCTCAAGATAAGTTCGACCGTGCAAAAGCCAAAAGTCTTATTGGGGCGGGTTTCACTGCGATGTTACCCTTAATTCAAGCTTGAGGCTCATTCGAGCCTAACCCGCCAGGCGGGGCGAGCATGGCAGCAACAACTCGGGGGGAGCTATCCAGATGTCCACTATGACTGCAACTTCGGCGCGGCCCGCCGGCATGACCAAGGATGAACGGTTCGTCATCCTCGCGTCGTCGCTCGGCACCGTGTTCGAGTGGTACGACTTCTATCTCTACGGTTCGCTGGCCGGCATCATCGGCGCGCAGTTCTTCTCCGACTATCCGCCGGCGACCCGCGACATCTTCGCGTTGCTGGCCTTCGCCGCGGGCTTCCTGGTTCGCCCGTTCGGCGCGATCGTGTTCGGCCGGGTCGGCGACATCGTCGGCCGCAAATACACCTTCCTCGTCACCATCCTGATCATGGGCCTGTCGACCTTCATCGTCGGCCTGTTGCCCAACGCCAAGACCATCGGCATCGCGGCGCCGATCATCCTGATCTCGCTCCGCCTGCTGCAAGGCCTCGCGCTCGGCGGCGAATATGGCGGTGCCGCGACCTACGTCGCCGAGCATGCACCGCCCGGCAAGCGTGGCTACTACACCTCGTTCATCCAGACCACGGCAACGCTCGGACTGTTCCTGTCGCTGCTGGTGATCCTGTTCACCCGCACCATCACCGGCGAGAAGGACTTCGCGGAATGGGGCTGGCGCATTCCGTTCCTGGTGTCGGTGCTGCTGCTCGGCATTTCGGTCTGGATCCGTCTGCGGCTGAACGAGTCGCCGGTGTTCCAGCGGATGAAGGAGGAAGGCAAGACCTCCAAGGCGCCGCTGACCGAAGCCTTCGCGACCTGGAGCAACGCCAAGATCGTGATCCTCGCGCTGCTCGGCCTGACCATGGGCCAGGCGGTGATCTGGTACACGGGTCAGTTCTACGCGCTGTTCTTCCTGCAATCGATCCTCAAGGTCGACGGCTACACCGCCAACCTCCTGATCGCCTGGTCGCTGTTGCTCGGCACCGGCTTCTTCCTGGTGTTCGGCGCCCTGTCCGACCGGATCGGCCGCAAGCCGATCATCCTGGCAGGCTGCCTGATCGGCGCACTCACCCTGTTCCCGATCTTCAAGATGATCACGACCAACGCCAACCCGGCACTGGAGAAGGCCTATGAGACGGTCAAGGTGCAGGTGGTGGCCGATCCCGCCGGCTGCGGCGATCTGTTCAACCCGGTCGGCACCCGCGTCTTCACGGCGCCTTGCGACACCGCCCGCGCCTTCCTTGCCCAGTCGTCGGTGAAATACTCCACCGTGCCGGGCCCGGCCGGCTCGCCGGTGAAGATCATGGTCAACGACAAGGAAGTGCCGTACGCGGACGCCAAGACGTCGAACCCCGCGATCACAGCGGCGGTCCAGGCGGCAGGCTATCCGAAGGCGGGTGACGCCGGCATCGTGAAGATGTCGAACCCGTTCGACGTGTTCCGTCCGCAGGTGGCGTCGGTCATCGGCCTGCTGTTCGTCCTGGTGCTCTACGTCACCATGGTCTACGGCCCGATCGCCGCCATGCTGGTCGAACTGTTCCCGACCCGCATTCGCTACACCTCGATGTCGCTGCCCTATCACATCGGCAACGGCTGGTTCGGTGGCCTGCTCCCGGCGACCGCGTTCGCAATCACCGCATCGACCGGCGATATCTACTCCGGTCTCTGGTATCCGGTCATCTTCGCGGCGATCACCGTCGTGGTCGGCGCGCTGTTTATCCCGGAAACCAAGGACGTCGACATCACCAAGACCTGAGCCGTCGACGTTTCGAACCACATGCATCGGCCGCGGAGCGATCCGCGGCCGATGTCGTTTTGGAAGCCAGGCCTTAAAGCGCGATGAGCTTAGGTTGAACCGGATCGGCAGCGGAGCTTCACCTCTCCCTTGGGAGAGGTCGGCGCACTCGGATCGGCGCTTTGCGCCGTCCGAGCACAGGCTCCGCGCCGGGTGAGGGGTTACGGCTCTCGTTGGAGCTAAAGTCCCCTCACCCGATTTGCTTCGCAAATCGACCTCTCCCCAATGGGGAGAGGTGAAGCGAGCGCGCGGCCAAAGCGACTCGATCTAAACTCATCTGCTCTGGAAGACGCGTCAGCGCGTGGCGCCGATGAATTGCAGCACGATCTCGCGCCGGTGCGGGCGGGCGCGATGCTCGATCAGGTAGATGCCCTGCCAGGTGCCGAGCGCCATCCCGCCATCGAGTACCGGGACCTGCAACGAGGTCGAAGTCAGCATGGTCTTGATATGCGCCGGCATGTCATCTGGACCTTCGGTGTCGTGCCGCCAGCCGCCGTCCTCGGGCGCGGTGCGATCGAGTGCCGTCATCAGGTCGACCAGCACCGCCGGATCGGCATTCTCCTGGATCGTCAGCGAGGCCGAGGTGTGACGGATGAACAGCGTCACCGCGCCCTCGCCGGCACGCACCTCGCGCAGGAATTTTGCGACCTCGCGCGTGATGTCAGTAAAGCCGGCGCCCTGCGTCTCGACGGTCAATCGCGACGACACGATGCTGGTTGGCGCGATGGAGGATGGCGCCGAGCGGGACGTTGTTCTTGGTGAGGTCATCTAAGCATTCTCAACGCGTCGCCCCGGCGAAGGCCGGGACCCATACTCCGCGGCCCCTCAAGTTCGAAAGACTCGGAGTTGATGTCTTTCATAACCAATACGCTTCGGTGGTTATGGGTCCCGGCCTTCGCCGGGACGACGCTGTGGATATTGCAAACGCCGCCTCAAATCTTGCCGCCGTTGACGTCGCGCTGCACGCGGTTGGCCATCTCGATCAGCCGCCGCCAGGCCCGCTCCAGAAACGACATCATGCGATCCATGTCGCGGTCGCTCGGCAGCGGGATCTCGATCTTGCGCTCGCCTTCGGCGACCTTCGGCTCCGGCTTCTTCAGCTGGTCCGACTTCGGCAATGCCTCGTCGGTCTTGGCCGACGGCCCGCGCGCGGCAAGTTCGCCCTTCAGCTTGTCATTGTCGGCTTGCAGGCGCCCGATCTCGGCATCCAGCGCCGCGCGCTCGTCGGGCACCATGTAGCAGGCCCAGCCGGCACTGGAATTGGTGCAGGTCGACACCGCGCCCGTGCGGGTGTCGAGCCGCAGGAAGCCGTCGCCGGCCGGAGACAGCGCGTAGCGGCCATTCTCGGTGTCGGGCGCCGCTTGCGCCATTGCCGCGCCGCCCGAGATCAGGACGGCAGCAATTGCGATCGACAATCTCGGCGACGACATCGCGATGGGCATGGCTTGCTCCGCCTCAACCTGATCCCTGCCCCTACTCCACAGAGCTATAGGGCTTGCGGCCTGACTTCAACGCGTCCTCGAGCAATTCGATCCGGTCCTGCCCCCAGAACACCTCGCCGTCCAGCACATATCCGGGCGAGCCGAATACGTCGGCGTCCAATGCGTCCTGGCGGTTCTGCTCATAGGCCGCGCTGATCGCGTCGCTGCCCGAGCGCTCCACCAGCTGCCGGCCCGGCAAACCGGCATCATCGGCGAGCTTCTCCAGCGTCGCGGGATCGGCAAGGTTGAGCTGCTGCTCCCACACCGCGGGATAGGCGCGTTGCAAAAACGGCTCGGGATCGAGACCCGCCTCGAGCAGCGCGATCACGACGCCATCGGCGAGCCGCCCGTTGAACGGCCAGTTGGCCGGCTGCAGGTGAAAATTCAGCCCGCGCTTGTCGCGCCAGCGCTGCAACTCGATCATCCGGTAGCGTTGCCGCACCGGATGGCGCTTGGCGAGCGGCAGCCCGCCAGTCTCCGAGAACAGATCGACCAGCAGCACGGGCCGATAATTTACCGTGAGATCGTAAGTGCTTACGAGCCGGACGAAGGGCTTGTGGCCGATATAGGCCCAGGGTGATTGCAGCGAGAAGTAGTAGTCGATCTGGCGCGACATGCGGAACCTTGACTGCATAAGAGGACGGGACTTTCGGTGATCCCAGCAGAGCGGGAAAAGCCACGCAACAGCGCGCAATGTCACGCAAGCTGTTGCACTGCGATCACTGCGTCACTCTGACCTTGAATATCTCCAAATAAAACCAGCAGAATCAAAGCAATAAGCGGTGACGACGCAATCTTGACTTGATTAGACGCGGTAAGTATGGTCCGCGCGGCTTTTGACGGGGACGGGCGCAATTTCCATCATCCGCGGCATCGGTTAGTGTTTGCAGCATGGCTGGAAACACCAACGACGGCGCAAATGGAAGTCGCGATCAATCGTCGCCTGACGAAGCTGCGCTTTCCGCAAGGCTCGGAAGTCTCGATCATCGGTTGTCAGAAATTCGCGACAGCCGCAGGAGCAAGACTGATCAATCCGGTACTGAAAGCGGGGACAGTGCCGCCAGAGCTTCGGCGATGGCGCTCGGTTTTCGTCTTTCCTCGGAGCTGATCGCGGGCGTTGCCGTCGGAGCGGCGATTGGCTGGGGGGTCGACCATTGGCTGTCGACGTCGCCATTCGGATTCATCGTGTTAACGCTGCTCGGCTTCGTCGCCGGGGTGGTCAACGTGGTGAGGTCCGCGGGCGTAGCCTCGGGCAAGCGTTGAGCGCTGGCGGAAGTCACGACATTTGAAATTCGATAACCGGCACGACGGCCGGTGGACCAAGAGCCGCGCGGATGAAAATCGACCCGATCCATCAGTTCAATATCGAGCCCCTCTTCACGCTCGGCCACATCGGCAATCACACGATCGCCTTCACCAATTCGTCGCTCTTCATGCTCATCGCGGTGCTCCTGATCGCGCTGCTGATGCTGGCGAGCGGCCGGGAGCTGGTTCCGGGTCGGCTGCAGTCGGTCGCCGAAATCTCCTACGAGTTCGTCGCCACCACGATCCGCAGCACGGCCGGCTCGGAAGGCATGAAGTTCTTCCCGCTGATCTTCTCGCTCTTCATGTTCCTCTGCGTCTCGAACCTGGTCGGTGTCATCCCCTACACCTTCACGATCGCGAGCCATCTGATCGTCACCGCGGCGCTTGCGCTGCTGGTGTTCTTCACCGTGCTGATCTACGGCGTCTACAAGAACGGCCTGAAATTCTTCAGCATCTTCGTCCCCCAAGGCGTTCCGGTCTACATCCTGCCGCTGGTCATGTTCATCGAGGTCCTGTCGTTCTTCCTGCGGCCGGTCTCGCACAGCGTTCGTCTGTTCGCCAACATGCTGGCCGGCCACATCGCACTGAAGGTGTTCGCAGGCTTCGTCGCGATGCTCGGCTTCTCGCTGGGCGCGCTCGGCTGGGTCGGCGGCGTGCTGCCGCTGGCGCTCACCATCGCGCTGTACGCCCTCGAACTGCTGGTCGCGTTCCTGCAGGCCTACGTGTTCGCGATCCTGACCTGCATCTACCTCAACGACGCCATTCATCCGGGACACTAAGCGGTCCGGGGAATCTCCACCCACCAATCTGTCTATCTTTCTCAAGGAGCTACAAATGGAACCGGCAGCAGCAAAACTTATCGGCGCGGGCATCGCGTGCATCGGCATGGGCGGTGCGGGCGTCGGCGTGGGCATCATCTTCGGCAACTACCTCGCCGCTGCGGTGCGTAACCCCTCGGCCGCTCAGGGCCAGTTCGGCAACCTGATCTTCGGCTTCGCCGTGACCGAAGCGCTCGGCATTTTCTCGCTGCTGATCGCGCTGCTCCTGCTGTTCGTTCCGCTCTGAGCGGCACCCCGGTTCCGCTTTAGCGGTAACCTGTCGCGCCGCCCAAAGGTGATACCAAGGGCGGCGCGCATGACAGCAACAGGAGAACACCATGGCTGAGAGTCATGGCGAGGCAAAAGGCCAGAAAGCCGGCGCCCACACCGAGACCGATGGCGGACATCACGGCGGAGCCTTTCCGCCGTTCGATTCGTCCAATTTCGCCTCGCAGCTGGTGTCGCTGGCGATCGCATTTGTCGCGCTCTATCTGATCGTGTCGCGTATCGCACTGCCGCGCGTCGGCGGGACGATCGATGCACGCCAGAACAAGATCGAGGGCGATCTGGCCGAGGCGCAGAAGCTGAAGGACGAGTCCGACGCGGCGCTGAAGGCCTATGAGACCGAGCTGGCGAATGCGCGCGCCAACGCGCAGGCGATCGGCAACGAGACCCGCGAGAAGCTGAACGCGGCCTCGGAAGCCGAACGCAAGGCGCTGGAAGAAAAGCTGGCGGCCAAGCTCGCGGATGCCGAGAAGCAGATCGCCACGACCCGGACCAACGCCATGAGCAACGTCCGCGGCATCGCGGCGGATGCGGCCGGCGCCATCGTCCAGCAACTCGCCGGCGTCACGCCGGACGCCAATGCGGTCAACAGCGCCGTCGACGCGTCGCTGAAGGGATAGACGATGTTTTACGAACCGGAAACCTGGGTTGCGATCGCCTTCGTCATTCTGCTGATCGTGTTCGGCTACCTCGGCGTCCATCGCACCGTGCTGACGGCGCTCGACCACCGTGCCGAGCGCATCAAGGCCGAGCTGGAGGACGCCCGCCGTCTGAAGGACGAGGCCAACAAGCTGCTCGGCGAGTACAAGGCGCGCCGTGCCAGCGCGGAGCGCGAGGCCGAGGAGATCATCTCCAGCGCCAAGGCCGAAGCCGAACGGATCGCGGCCGAGGCCAAGACCAAGATGGAAGATTTTGTCGCCCGGCGGACCAAGACCGCCGAGAGCAAGATCGCCCAGGCCGAGGCCCAGGCCGTCGCCGACGTCCGCGCCGCCGCGGCCAACGCCGCCGTGACCGCCGCCTCGACCATCCTGTCGCAGTCGGTCAAGGGCTCGGTTGCCGACGACCTCGTCGGCAAGGGCATCGCCGAAGTCCGCTCCAAGCTGAACTGACGCGATCCCACTTCCTTCCAGAAAAGGCCGGCGCGAGCTGATCGCGCCGGCCTTTTTCTTTATTCAAATCTGGCCGCGCCGCGCGGCGCACTTTTGTTTTGACGCGTTTCTCTTCACGCGAACCGGTACCCGCTCCGCTGGAAAACGCTGTGCTGCTACTTCTTCTTGTGCGGCGCGCGGGGCTTGGGCTCCGGCTTCAGGGCCTGCGGGTCGAACCCGATATAGAAGATGTAATTGTCGTTGTCGGCCGGCGACGGCGCCGGATAGACGACATCCTCGGCGACCAGGCTGAACGGCACGCTGCCGCTTTCGTCCATCTGCACCGTGGTCGTGTAGGCCTTGGTCATGATCGTCTTCTCGCCGACGCCGCCCTGCACCACGGCGACGCGCAGGGGCACTTGAATGCTCGGCGGCGCGCCCTGCGGACCGACGATGATCCGTCCCTGGATACCAATCTTGGCGGTGATCATGCCGCCGCCCAGATTGCATTGCCGCGCCGTGCGGGTGATCGAGGCCAGGAACTTGACGTCGTTCCCGACGGCTTCCTTGCCGCTCGCGGCCACGGAATAGGTCGAGGCGCCGGAACGGATCTGCACCGGCGGGCAGGTCAATTCGGCGTCGGCGTCGTTGAGTTGCTGCGGCGCCGCGGGCGCGGCCGGCTTGTCCTGGTCAGACGAACCGCCGCCGAACAGGCTCTTGAAGCGGTCGCTGAGCGACTGCGCCGAGCCAGCTGACGGCAGCAGGGTGGCACCGAGTCCGATCGATACCGCCGCCGCGAGCGCGAACCTGATCACCCTGTCAGCCATCAATACCCTCAAATCTCCAAACCCGGTTCCCCGTTTCGCGGGCGTTATAGCAAGGCAATGGCGGCGAACCCAAGGCGTAACAAGGCATCTAGAAGACACCGGGCGGCGCCGGCCATCAGCCAATAGGCTTATGATTCAGCCGCGGAAATCCTCGTGCAGCAGGCCGAACAGCAAATGGTCCTGCCAGATCCCGTTGATGCAGAGGTAGCGCCGGGCGAGGCCCTCGCGGGTGAAGCCGCACTTCTCCAACACGCGGATCGACGGCGCATTGGAGGGAATGCAGGCGGCCTCGATGCGATGCAGATTGAGCTCGCCGAACAGCGAGGGCAGCAGCACCCGCAGCGCCGTCGTCATGTAGCCGCGATGGGCGTGCGGCAGGCCGACCCAATAGCCGATCGTGCCGGCCTGCACGATGCCTCGGCGGACATTGGCGAGCGTGATGCCGCCGATCATCACCCCGTCCGATTCGCGGAAGATGATGAACGGATAGGAGCGGTCGGCGGCGATATCCTCGGTGTAGCGGCGCAGCCGGCGGCGGAAGCCCGCGCGGGTCAGGTCGTCGGAGGGCCAGATCGGTTCCCATGGGGTGAGATAGGCGCGGCTGAATTCGCGCAGTTGCGCCCATTGCGGGAAATCCGACATCTGCGGCGCCCGCAGCAGCAGCCCGTGACCGCGCGGCATCAGTGCAGCGGGTCCATTAGACGGCAAACGAAACAGGGCCATGGCCCAACACTCCCCCGCCCATTCGGGCGTGACACCCTGCCCCGAGCCTTGCGGCCCCCTTTAATGCAGCAGCGTCTTTGCCTTCGACTTCGTCAATCCTTCCGCAAAAGACACCGCCGTGTCCAGACCTCTTCCACTGCCGAGGGCAACAACGGCGGGCCGGCTGCGCGCCAGCAGGGCACGAGCGGCGTTGCGGCTCGATTCGACTGAGACCGCGTCGATCCGCGCCACCAGTTCCTCGACGGTCTGCGGCCGCCCATAGGCTAGCACATGGCGGGCCAGCTGTTCGGCCCGCGATGAACAGCTTTCCAGCGCCATCAACAGGCCGGCCTTCATCTGCGCCTTGGCGCGGGCGACCTCGGCCTCGGTCAGGGTCTCCACGGCGTCGTTGATGACGTCGACGATGACTTCCATCATTTCCGGCGCGTCGGCCGGATCGGTCCCGGTATAGAGGCCGAAGAAGCCGGTGTCGGTGTAGGGCGCGTGGAAGGTGTAGATCGAGTAGCACAGCCCGCGCTTCTCGCGCACCTCCTGGAACAGCCGCGACGACATCCCGCCGCCGAGCGTGTTGGTGAAGACCTGCAGCGAGAACAGCGACAAATCGGTCTGCGGCACGCCTTCGAGCGCCAGCGTCAGATGCGCCTGCTCGAGATCGCGATGCACCACCTTCGAGCCGCCCTTGCCGAACATCGCCGGCTGCGGCTTCGGTGCCGGCGTGGCGTCGAAGCTCGCAAACTTCTGCGTGACGTCCTCGACGATGCGCTGGTGATCGACCGCGCCGGCAGCCGCGACCACCATGTCCGGGGCGCGATAATGCGTCGAGAGGTAGCCGCGCAGCATGTCGCGGTTGAACGCTTTCAGCGTCTTGGCGGTGCCGAGCAGCGAGCGGCCCATCGGCTGGTCCGGATAGCAGAGCTCGTTGAGATGCTCGAACACGACGTCGTCGGGCGTATCCTGCGCAGCACCGATCTCCTGCACGATGACGCTCTTCTCGCGCTCGAGCTCGTCGGGCACGAAGGACGGGTTGGCGAGGATGTCGGAGAGCACGTCGAGCGCCAGCGGCACGTCGGCCTTCATCACCCGCGCATAATAGGCCGTGGTCTCGGTCGAGGTGCCGGCGTTGAGGTCGCCGCCGACCGCCTCGATCTCCTCGACGATCTCGCGCGAGGAGCGCCGGGCGGTGCCCTTGAACGCCATGTGTTCGAGCAGATGCGAGATGCCGTGCTCGTTCGGCTTCTCGTCGCGCCCGCCGACGCCGGCCCAGACGCCGAGCGCCGCAGTCTCCAGATGCGGCATGGTGTCGGTGACGATGGTCAGGCCGCTCGGCAGCTTGGTGATCTCAACGCTCATCAGGCTACTCCCTGCTTGGCGGCACGGCTGACCGACAGCACGAAGCGCTCGACCTCGGCAGAATCATTCTTCATGACCGTCATGTGTTCGGATTTGGTCATCAACCCTCCGAGCCAGGCCGGCAGCTGCGGACGCACCCCGCAGGCGGCCTCGACCGCGTCCGGGAATTTGGCCGCATGCGCGGTCGACAGCACGATGTTCGGGATCCTGGAGTCCGAGGTGTCGCGGTCGGCAACCGCGAGCGCCACCGCGGTGTGCGGATCGACCAGATCGCCCGCCTCGCGCCAGGCGGCGCGGATCGCGGCCGCCGTCTCGGTCTCGTCGGCGCGGCCGGCGTCGAAATCGCGGCGCACCGCGGCCAGCGTCGCATCGGGCAGCACGAAGCGGCCGGACTGCTTCAGCGAGGCCATCAGTCGGCGGACCTGATCGGCGTCGCGGCCGGACGCCTCGAACAGCAGCCGCTCGAAATTCGACGACACCTGGATATCCATCGACGGCGACGCCGTGGCATGCACCTCGCGCACCTCGTAATTGCCGGTCTTCAGCGTGCGCGGCAGGATGTCGTTGACGTTGGCGGCGATGCGCAGCCAGCGGATCGGCAGCCCCATGCGCTTCGCCACATAGCCGGCGAAGATGTCGCCGAAATTGCCGGTCGGCACCGTGAAATCCACCGTGCGCTGCGGCGCGCCGAGCGCCACCGCCGAGGTGAAGTAGTAAACCACCTGCGCCACGATGCGCGCCCAGTTGATCGAGTTGACGCCCGACAACGCCACCGTGTCGCGGAAACGATGGTTGTTGAACATCTCCTTCACCAGCGCCTGGCAATCGTCGAACGTGCCTTCGATCGCGAGCGCATGGACGTTGGCAGCGCCCGTCGTCGTCATCATGCGGCGCTGCACCTCGGAGATGCGCCCATTCGGAAACAGCACCACGAGGTCGACATTGTCGAGATTGGCGAACGCCTCGACCGCGGCGCCGCCGGTATCACCTGACGTTGCGACCACGATGGTGGTGCGCTGCGCGCGCTTGGCCAGCACATGATCCATCAGCCGCGAGATCAGCTGCATCGCGACGTCCTTGAACGCCAGCGTCGGCCCGTGGAACAGCTCGAGCAGGAACTGGTTCGGCCCGGCCTGATCGAGCGGCACCACCGCGGGATGGCGGAAGGTGGCATAGGCCTCATTCGCCATGCGGCCGAGCTCGGCATCGGAAATCTCGCCGGCGGCGAACGGGCGGATGATTTCGACCGCGACCTCCCAATAGGGACGGCCGAACAAGCCGGCGATGGTCTCGTGCGACAATTGCGGCCATGTCTCGGGCACGTAAAGCCCGCCGTCGCGGGCAAGCCCGGTCAGCATCACATCGCAGAAGCCAAGCACCGGGGCCTCACCCCTGGTCGAAATATACCGCGTCAAACCGCCCTCCAAAGGCCTCGATCCGAGCCTTAAGCCTTTGATATCGTGGAATTATCGAGTTCGCCGCATGCGAACCGGATGGTTCACCATAGAAGATCGGACCAGCAATGGGTAGCCCGTCGCGCGCGCTGCGGGGTCGCGCGGAGTGGCATGGGGTGGTGCGGAGCAGCGGATGTAGCCCGCGACCGATCTCCATCCGCGCCACATCCACCGGTGTCGTCCTGGCGAAAGCCAGGACCCATAACCACCGCATGCGGTGATGAACGAGATACTGGCCCCAGCGTCGCGCAACAATTGAGATTCGGGGTAATGGGTCCTGGCTTTCGCCAGGACGACGACGAGGATGGTTCTCGATAACAGCTTGCTCGGTGTCATCACCCGGCTTGACCGGGTGATCCAGTATTCCAGAGGCAGCAGTGCTTGAACCGAGAGGCCGCGGCGTACTGGATCGCCCGGTCGAGCCGGGCGATGACAGCATTGGTGGGGATACAGCTTCGCGTTCTCGCGACATGAATCGTCCGAGTTTTTGGATTTCGTTCCGCCCTCTCTTACTCAGAGGGCGCAGGGAAAGCCGGGTGCCGATTGCACCCATGGGCCCCGAGCAAAAGGGTAGAAAGCTCGGGGGTAGGACCACAGGTGTAACCGGAGCAATCCGGCTTTCCCTGCGCGATGGGTTACGGCTTATACGTGCTCTCCCCGGCGAGACTGGGCTTTGTTGTCACCGCCTTCACAAGACGCGTTAGCGTTTTGTGAAAAGACACCTACCACTAGGGCGTCAGGCCTGCACGATTTCGCCGTCCGCTTCATGCGCATTCGTCGACTGCGCAATCAGCGTCCACCGCATCTCACACCGCGTTCGTGACGATCGCGAAGCGCACCCTCGATCGGGTGAGACGGGGAATTCATACACTGAGTTGCACTTCTGATAAAGCGAAATATATTTGCCGCGGGGACTTGCGCCGTCGGGCAACTCAGTGGCACGCGCGCGTGAGGACGCACCGGCGGAAGGGCTCCCTCCCCCCTTGCGGGGGAGGGTTGGGGAGAGGGGTGCCACACGGCCCGAACTCTCCGTATTCGTCTCGTCAACCAACAAACGAACTTGCGAAGACAATGCACTCATCGATCATCTCGCCCGGGGCCACCCCTCTCCCCACCCTCTCCCGACGCAAGTCGGGCCCGCCCGACTTGCGCAAATTTACGATGCGCAACCGGGGTGTACCCCGGTTGCGTGGGAGAGGGAGCCTGAGAGGCGTGCTCAACTCACGTACGAGATCTCACATCCGCTACCCCTTCGGCGGCGCCAGCGGCTGCACGATCTCCTGGAACGGCGGCAGCGCCTCGCAGCGCGCGGCGTGGGCCTTGAGCGCCCCATAGCGCGCGTCGAACAGATGCGGATGCGCCTCGCCGGTGAAGCGCAGCGCGCAGGCCACCGCGATGTCGGCGTGACCGATACGATCGGCCAGCCAGTACGGCGACTGCACCGCCGTCCGTTCCTGCTCCAGCACCGCGAGCACGCGGGAGATCTGCCCCTCGCAACGCTCGACCCACAGCTTGAGCTGCTCCTTGCGCAGCACGCGCTCGTAGACAAGGCTCACCGCTTTGTCGGCGAGCCCGGTCGCCAGCGCCATGATGCGCAGATGCCGGCGCCGCTCGATGCCCGAACGCGCCAGCATCGCGCGCTCCGGCCCGACCAATTCGTCGAGATAATCCAGGATCGCGCCGCTCTCGATCAGCGCCTCGCCGTCATCGAGCACCAGCGTCGGCACCCGCTGCACCGGATTATAAGCCGCGACCTTCTCCGCATCGCCGAAGGTCGACCACGGCTTGTGCTCGAACGGCAATCCATAAAGCCGCAGCGCGATCGCGGTACGGCGAACAAAGGGCGAGTCGTATTGGCCGATCAAAAACATCAGTCATCTCGAACGTGATGCCGCGGCAGGCCACGGCCCTCGAAAGCGGTGCTTTCGAGGTGTGCCGGCCAAGCCGAGGTCAGAGGTTGCACTTTGCACCATCGTAGATGGACTGCGCCGCATTGCAATATGCCGAGTCATTCCGGTGAAGCATGACCAGCAAGCCAAATATTCAGTGTCGTCGCTGCCTTGTGCGCGATTGCGCTCCGGAGCAGGGACGCATGACCACCGGCTTCCGTCATGGCAAAGGCTGAGGCCCCAGCACAGTGAACCAACTCACTTCGGTGGTTATGGGTCCCCGGTCGCGCTGACGCTTGCCCGGGACGACGGCGGCGTCTGTGGCAGCGGCTACTCAATCATCGGCACGTGCCTTGCCGCATCGCGCGGCAGTTTGCCGTCGAGCCTCGGATCATCCGCCACCTCGATCTGGCGCAGGAACGGGCGGAAGCCGGAGCGCTGGTAGAACGCGACGGCAGAGGGATGATCGAAGGTGCAGGTGTGCACCCAGAAACGGCCGATATCGCGCGACCAGGCGATCTCGAGCGCGCGGTTCATCAGGAAGCGCGCGGCGCCGGTGCCGATGAATCTTCCGGTGACGCCGAAATAGAGCAGCTGGCATTCGCCGACTACGCTGAAATCGAGTTCGAGCAGGCCTTCATCATGGCCATCGACGGCAAGCCCGTAGAGCTCAACGCCGGGCGCGTGAATCCGAGAAGCGAGATCGGCGTCATCGAGCCCGGTGCGGGTGAACCACAGCCAGTCCTCGCCGACGCGGCGGTAGAGATCGCGATACCAATCGAGCGCGGGCGGATCGACCTTGCGCAGCCGCCACGCACCGGGCGGATCGTCGCGCAACGGCGGGCGCGCGGTCATTTCCAGATGTGTGACGACGGCGGCGACCTTGCCTTGGGGGATGTCGGAGTAACCGTCGGGGAGCAGCATCGCGCAACCTTTGTTTCTGCGTGTCGGCCGGAGATATTCGGATGTCGCGGCAGATGCAATGCAACGCCGCGTAACAATGTTACCGATTTGTCAGTGGGTGTTTTGGCGAATCAGCGGCTCCATGTGCAGAGGCCACCGGAGCAACGACCGTGTCGCGCCATCACACGCTGCCGCCGATCATTTACACGCCGCCGCCACCAAAGCCGAAGCCCGCGCGGCGCCGGCGCAGCGTTGGTTATGCCTATGGTGCGGGCGCGGCTGATGAGGCCGTGGACGTCGAGGATGGAGCGCCCGTGCGCAACGCACAGGCAGTTCCGCAGCATGCGCGGCCGGTCGAGACGGTCGAGCGGCGCGTGCCGTCGCCGAACGGCAAGCTCAGCGACGATACGTTGCGGGCGATGCTTGAGGTGCAGGAGAAGCAGGAGAAGTAACGCGCTGCGGTGCCGCACACTCCCTGTCGTCCCTGCGAAAGCAGGGACCCATAGCCACAGGACGTGAGGATGGCGCAAGCTGGGGCTACAGCATCGCGCCACAACGCGACCCTGTGGTTATGGGTCCCGGCCTTCGCCGGGACGACAATGAGTTCGTGGCGCGGCCGCTGAGGCGTACTCGCCCTCACCGCGGCGTCAGCGAGATCGCCTCCGCCGTCGCCGCTTCCACGGCCGGGCGGCTGTAGAGCAGCGGCACATACTGCCCTGTCGCCCAGAGCGGCGCGAGGTCGCGGTAGTGGCCGCTGAAGGGATCGCCGGATTGGCCGGGCGTGTTGATGGTGCGGCTGGCATCCCAATTGCCGACATCGAGCACCATGCGGAACGAGGCGCCGGAGGTCAGATGATAGTCGGAGCGGCGGTAGGTGGCGGCGCGCGGCACGTTGGCGGCGCCGCCGTAAGCGAGCGGGCCGACCTGCATCTGCGTTGCCGTGGCCTTGTCGGCGAGCGGCATCAGCGCGTGATTGAACTGCGCGACATGCAGCCGGCCCCAGCGCCAGGTCGACGCATCGCTCCCGAGCTTGTCGGTGACGTCGGCGACGGCCGCGCCGAGGCTGTCGCGCAGCACGCGGTCGCGCCCGGCCGAAGGATCGCTGCCGAGCGCCGCATCGGGCTTTTCGAGATAGGCCACAATGGCGGAGATGCTGGAAGCCTCCGGCGCGATCAGTTCGGCCGCCTTCGGCGCCGTGGTCTTGAGCAGCACCGGACCGAGGTGGTTTGCGATCCACACCTCGTAGACCGCAGCCGCAGCGCTGTCCTCGGTGTCGCGAGCGTCCCACGCCTTGAGGAGATCGAGGCCCTTCTTGACGTTGGCATCGTCGGACGTGAGCGGCTTCAAGAGCGCGACGAGACGGCGCGCCAGCATGCCGGTGTCATCGTTCTGCAGCGCCATCGCATCGGCCAGCGTCACCTTGCTGTTGGCTTGCAGCACCTCGGTGATGCGCTGCCAGCGCGCGCTGTCGGCCCATTCGAAACCGACCCTGCGTTCGCTCACCGGATAATCCGCCGGCAGGTTCATCTGGTTGGCGGTGGCGATGAAGCCCTGCTTCGGCTGATAGAGTTTCGGCAATTCGTCGAGCGACAGAAAACCCTGCCACTCGTAGCGGCCGTCGCCGGGCACCGGCATCAGGCCATCGAAGCTGGTGCGGCGCGGCGTCTTGCCGGCGGCGACCCAGCCGATATTGCCTGACGTGTCGGCATAGACCTGGTTCTCCGACGGCGCGCCCCAGCGCCGCATCGCACCGAGGAAGCCGTTCCAACTCTTCGCGGTCATGTAGTCGGACGAGCCGAAATAAGCCGAGGTGCCCGGCTCGAACCAGATCGAGCGCACGGCGAAGGCATGCTTCTTGTCGGCATCGACGAAGATCACCGGGCCGTGGCGGGTGAACTTCAGCTCGAGGTCGCGGTCGGCTTCGCCCTTCACCGCTTCCTTTTCATGCACGATGCGCATGTCCTCCCAGCCCGTGCCGTAACGGTACTGGTTCGGATTGTCCGGGTTGAGCTCGTAGACGTAGAGGTCTTCCTGGTCGACGTTGAAGATGGTGAGGCCGAACGCGATGGTGTCGTTGTGGCCGATCGAGATGCCCGGCAGCGCCGGCTCACCGGCGCCGATCACGGAGATGCCCGGCGCATTGAGCCCGACGATGTAGCGCAGCGACGGCACCGAGTGCTCGCGATGCGGATCGTTGGCGAGGATCGGACGCCCCGTCGCGGTGCGTGATGCCGCGATCACCCAATTGTTGGAGCCGATGGTGTCGCGCTGCTGATCGGCTTCGGCGAGGTAGGTGTCGGGATCATGCGCCAGCGCGGCCTTCTGGTCCTTTGGGGCGGCGAACTTGACCGGGCGGGTGGCGAGGTCGTAGGCGGCGAGCACGCCCTTCGGCACACTGCAGGGATCGAGGCCGTCAGGGATCTTCGTGGTCCATTCCGGCTCCAGCTTGACGCGGAAGCGATCGGCATCGAGGCCGGCGGCGCAGGCCACCAGCGAGCGTTTCACCTCGGAGGCGACGTTGCGCGTCAGACCATGGCTTCGGACGCGCACGACATCCTCCGCCGACCAGAGATCAGGCATCGTGCCCGCGATCCGAAACTCGATCGGCAGCGGACGCTTGCCCGCCTTGACGTCGGCGACATAGGCATTGACCCCGGCGACGAAGGCTTCGGCATAGGACTTCGCCTTCGGGCCGTAGGCGGCCCATTCGGGATTCATGTCGCCGCGATAGAGGAACAGGCGCAGCGCCTTGTCCTGCTCGGCATAGGCCGGGCCGAAATCCTTGGCCAGCAGACCGAGCCCGCGCTTGCGCCAGAGATCGATCTGCCAGAGCCGGTCGCGCGCGGCGTTGAAGCCTTGCAGGAAGAACAGGTCGTGCTCGTTGCCGGCGTAGATGTGCGGAATGCCCCAGGCGTCGACCAGGATCTGGCCCGGCGCCTTCAGCCCGGCGACGTCGGTCTTGACCTCGCGCGCGGACACAAGCGCGCTCGGCTTCTCGCGCGCGGCGGCGGGTGCGGCGAGCATTGCTGCGCAGAGCGCAGCATTGAGTAGTCTGATGACGCGGTTGAGATCCGTGTTCATGTTGTTCTCCGATGGTTGTTATTATTGGTACGAGACTTGAGCCGGAATTTTTGCCCGGCGCTACTCCCCCTCGTCGCTCGCCAGCACGCCCTTCACGGCGCGGGCCCAGCCGGCGAGCTTGCGCTCGCGGGTAGCCTCGCTCATCGCCGGCCGGAAGCGGTGCTCGAGCCGCCAATTGTCGGCGAACTTCGCGGGCTCCGGATAGACGCCGGCATCGAGGCCGGCGAGATAAGCGGCGCCGAGCGCGGTGGTCTCCTGGATCATCGGGCGATCGACCGGCGCGTTGAGCAGGTCGGCGAGCCGCTGCATGGTCCAGTCGGATGCGGTCATGCCGCCATCGACGCGCAGCACGGTGTTGGCGGCGTTGGCCTCCGGCCAGTCGGTGCGCATCGCAGCCCACAGATCGAAGGTCTGGTAGCAGACGCTCTCCAAGGTCGCATGCGCGAGCTCGGCCGGGCCGGTGTTGCGGGTGAGCCCGAACAGCGCGCCGCGCACGCGCGGATTCCAGTACGGCGCGCCCATGCCGACGAACGCCGGCACGAGGTAGACGCTCTGCATGCTGTCTGATTTGTCGGCAAGCGGCCCCGTCTCGGCGGCGTGCTTGATGATGCCGAGCCCGTCGCGCAGCCACTGCACCGCAGAGCCGGCGACGAAGATCGAACCTTCCAGCGCGTAGGTGCGCTCGCCATTGAGCTGATACGCAATGGTCGTGAGCAGCTTGTTTTTCGAGGCGACCGGCGTGGTGCCGGTGTTGAGCAAGGCAAAGCAGCCGGTGCCGTAGGTCGACTTCATCATGCCGGGCTCGAAGCAGGCCTGGCCGATGGTCGCGGCCTGCTGGTCGCCGGCGATCCCCGAGATCGCGATCGGGCCGCCGAACAGGTCAGCAGTGCTCTCGCCGAAGCGGGCGGAGGAATCCTTCACCTCGGGGAGCATCGAGCGCGGCACGCGCAAGAGCTTGATGAGGTCGTCGTCCCAGGCGCCGGTGTGGATGTTGAACAGCAGCGTGCGCGAGGCGTTGGTGGCATCCGTTGCATGCACCCTTCCGCCGGTGAGCCGCCACAACAGGTAGCAGTCGACGGTGCCGAACAGCAGCTCGCCGCGCTCGGCGCGTTCGCGCGCGCCCGGCACGTGGTCGAGGATCCAGGCGACTTTTGTCCCCGAGAAATAAGGGTCGATGATCAGGCCGGTCTTGGCCGAGATCGCGGGCTCATGGCCTTCCGCTTTCAACCTGGCGCAGATGTCGGCGGTGCGGCGGTCCTGCCAGACGATGGCGCGGTGCACGGCCTGGCCGGTGGCGCGGTCCCACACCACGGTGGTCTCGCGCTGGTTGGTGATGCCGATCGCGGCGATGTCCTTCGCCTTCAGCCCGGCCTTCTCCAGCGCCTCGCGGCAGACCATGACCGTCGAGGTCCAGATGTCCTCCGGCTCGTGCTCGACCCAGCCGGAGGCCGGGAAATGCTGCGGAAACTCCTGCTGCGCCACGGCAGCGATCGAGATGTCGCTGCGAAACACCATGGCGCGCGACGATGTGGTGCCCTGATCGATGGCCAGCACGTAAGACATGAGCGTTTCCCTTGAGGCTTGGTCGAGGCGCCAAGGGAGCGGATTACCGCGGCGAGGTCAAGCTGGGGATGTTTCAGCCCGGTGAAGCCATCAGACCCGTCATCCTGAGGTGCGAGCGGAGCGAGCCTCGAAGGATCGACGGCCACCAGTCGGGCCGTCGACCCTTCGAGGGCCGCTGAAGAAGCGGCCACCTCAGGGTGACGGTGATAGAACAAGAGCCGGGAGAGAAGACAGCCCGATCACATCGGCCGGTAGGTCCGCACGTCCGCAGGCACGTTGACGCCGATCTTGATCGCGCCGACCGAGCGGATGATGTCGTCGCCGAGCAGCTGGGCGAAGCAGGCATAGCCCCAATCGTTCATGTGCAGGCCGTCGGCGGTGACGAAATCGCTGATCGGGATCGCCTGTTTCTCGTGCCAGTCGCGCATCACCTCGAAGCGCGGGAAGATGCCGACATGGCGCAGCGCGGCGATGCGGCCGAGCAGCTTCACCATGCCGCGCGCGCTCTCGGGACGCTCGGTGACGCGCGGCGAATATTGCGGATCGACCAGCACGAGATCGGCGCCGTCGGCCTGGATGCGCGCGACGCCGTCCTCGACCTGCTTGGCGGTCTCGACGGGATCGAGGTTGCGCAGCACCGCGTTGGTGCCGACCTGCCAGATCACCATGTCGGGATGCATGTCGATCACTTCGGTCTGCAACCGCTTCATCATCTCGGGCGCGTCCTCGCCGCCCTTGCCGCGGTTGAGCACGGTGATGTCGGCGGAGGGATACTGCCGGCGCAGCTGCGCGGCGAGGCGGTTGGGATAGGTGAATTCCGGCGCCGACGAACCGTAGCCCTGGGTCGAGGACGAGCCGAACGCGATGATGATAACAGGCTTGCCGGCGGCGAGCTTGGCCGCGACATGCGGCAGCGAGCCGGTGGTGTTCGCCGCGCCCTTGGGTTGATGGCAGGGCACGCGGTGGAAGATGTCGCTCGCCGAGCGCGCGACCTGCTTCACCGTGTCGAGCGCCTTGGCGGCGACGCCCTGTCGCGGCTGCTGATTGGCCGCATCGGCTTCGATCGCGGCGGGCTTCGCCGCATCGGGCTTTGCAGCCTCAGGCTTGGCACCCGATGAGAGCGCGGCATGCTGGTCGGCCTGGCCGGTCTGCGCGCACAACGGCGCAACCGCGAGCGGCGCGAGCAGCAAGAGCGCCGCAACGGCGCACAGGCTCCGCCCTGCGCGAGGGCGAAAAGGGAAGGCAAAACGCATCACAACTCTGCTTCCTCTAATTCTGCTGCACCGGGCCCAGATGGGCCGCATCGATCACGAATTTCGCAAGGGCGCGGCCAAGACAGGCATGAACCTTCTTGGCCAGATCGACACCATGCGCGGTGCTGAACAGGTCAAAATATCCGGCGTCGCTCCACTGCTTCATAATCGCGAACCGGTCGAACAGCGGAACGTCGTGCTGCTGCGCCACCACCTTGATATTGTCGAGATATGGCGGCGCAGAGATCATCGTCTCCGTACGCGGGCTGTATTGCAGATTGACCAGCACCACGTCGGTCCCGGTGCCCCGCAGCGCAACAACGCCGTCGTTGATGGCGGTACGGAAGTCGTCGGGATCGACCGCTCGCATAGCATCCACCGTCCCGGTCTGCCAGATAACCAAAGTAGGCTTTTTTGCTTCAACAAGCTTAACAAGGGTTCCCGCGGTCTCCTCGGCGGTGCTTTTTGCCTGTAATTCTACGGATAGATCGATCGTAGCCTGCGGAAATGCCTCCTTCAGCGCCGCCTGCATCGTGGCCGGATAGGCGCTCGCCTCGTTGCCGGGAATGGTCGAGGAGCGGCTGCCCACCACCAGCACGTTGAGCGGCTGGTTGGCCTTCACGGCGTCGGTGACCTTCGGCAGCGAGCTCTCGCTCGTCAGCAGATAGGCGGGCACGTCGCAGGGCGGTGCCGGTGGTGCAGGCTCGGGAGTGTCGCCGGCGCGCGCGGGCGCGGCCGCCAAACAGGCGGCCAGCAACAGGCCCAGCATCGTCCGCGCGGACTTCATGCTCCCCCTCCCGCCAGATCGGCGTTGCCGACGGCGCCTTTTTTCGAGGCGCCTTTGTCGGCGGAGTGCTTGTACCACGAAATAATCCACGCCATGCCGCACATGATGAGGATGCCGCAGACGCTGATCAAGGCGTGCAGTGCGGCACCGCCCGAGACTTCGGCAAGCACGAAGTGACCGGCAAAGGCGAGGAAGACCCCGAGACAGAATATCTCAAGCGAATGCTGGCCACACAGGATCAATGGTCGCAGCCAGCGCGATTTCAAGCCCGGCCAATCCCGGGGCAGGAAGCGCACCGTGAGGGCCGCGAGCGCCAGGAAGTGCGCGAACCGCAGCACGTCGAGGTCGGTCTTGTTGATCGGATACATCCACTGCTCGACGACCTTCGGCATGATGTGGCCGAGCTGCGGCACGTACCAGGTCAGCGTCACGAAGAACGCGGCGACCAGATAGACGATGCAGATCCACATCGTGATGTTCGAGGACAGGATCCGCGACATCCGCCGCGCGCCGCCGAGCGCGCACCAGGCGCCGAACACGAACAGCAATTGCCAGGCGAACGGATTGAACGCCCAGAAGCCGTTCGGATAGGCCGACAGATAAAGGTCGAACTGCCAGGTCAGCGCGTAGAGCAGGACCGACAGGCCGAGCGTGACGTCGGGCTTCCACTTCATCAGCCACAGGATCAGCGGCAGGAACAGCATCAAGACAATATAGAGCGGCAGCACGTCCATGTTGACGGGACGGAAGCGCAGCAGCAGCGCCTGGACGATGGTGACGTCGGGCTGCTTGAGGAAGTCCATGATCCCCATTTCCTCGCTGTAGAGCGGGTTCTCGAACGAGGTCGCGACATAGGAGATCTCGGCGAGGAAGATCGTGAACAGGAAGACGTGGGCGACATAGATCTGCCAGACCCGGCGCAGGATGCGCGCGGTCGCGATCACGAAGCCGCCCTCCAGCATGGCGCGGCCATAGACGAAGGCCGCGGTGTAGCCGGAGATGAAGATGAAGATCTCGGTGGCGTCGGAGAAGCCGTAATTGCGGATCGTCAGCCAGGTCAGAAGATTGGTCGGCAGATGATCGATGAAGATCAGCCACAGCGCGAGCCCGCGGAACAGATCGAGCCTGAGCTCGCGCTCGCCGGTCATCGGCAGCGTGATCGCGGGCGCCGCGGCTTTTGCCTCGCTCTTGGCCTCGGCCTTGGTGTCAGCCACCGGCGAACCGGCTATGGGATCGGCAATCGAGCTCATCAAACACCGTGTCGGCCGCGGACGCCCCGCATGCCCAGCTGAAGAGATAATATCGGTCCGCGCCGTGCCGACAAAGCGCAGAGTGCGGCGGCATGCGGCCGCGCTTTAGAGCGGAACTATGTTGAAAGCGCGATGAACAGACTGCCTCCGGGGCCGGGTTTTCACCGCCTGCCAGGCGATTGGTTCCGGCTGATCAATTGGCTATGATGGCGTCCTGTTTGCGCGTGATCCGGTCGAAAGCGGATCACGCACCAAGACCATCGGATTGAGCCGTATGTATCGCGCCGTTACCCGCCAGATCGAAGTCACCGTCGAGCCGAACTTCATGCCGGAGCGCTCGTCCATCGACCGGCGCGAATATTTCTGGTCGTACAAGATCGTGATCGTCAATTCGGGCCCGGAAACCGTGCAGCTGCGCACGCGGCACTGGATCATCACCGACGCCACCGGCCGCCGCCAGGAGGTGCGCGGCGAAGGCGTGGTCGGCGAGCAGCCGGTGCTCGCGCCCGGCGAGCGGTTCGAATACACGAGCGGCGTGCCGCTGCCGACCGCCTCCGGCTTCATGACCGGCAGCTATCAGATGGTCACCGAAGCCGGCGAGCGCTTCGACATCGCCGTGCCGACTTTCTCGCTGGACAGTCCGAGCCCGGATGGGAAGCGGGTGCTCAATTAGCCGGTGGTGTCATGCCCCGCCACCGGGTCTCGCCTTCGGCGAGCCCGATGACAGACTCCGGCGCGTGGAGGGATCTGCCCCCACCTACACCTGTCATCGCCCGGCTTGACCGGACGATCCAGTACGCAGCGGCCTCTCGATTCAAGTACCGGCGTCTCTGGAATACTGGATCCACCGCTTTCGCGGGTGATGACGAGCGTTGTGTGGCGGGAAGCCTGCCTTACTCCACGCCCGCTTCCTGCGGCGTGAACTCGTAGACCGACGAGCAGAACTCGCAGGTCACGACGACCTTGCCGTCCTTGACCATCTCGGCGCGATCGTTCGGCGCAAAGCTCTTCAGCATCGACGACACCGCATCGCGCGAGCAGGAGCACTGCGCGCGCAGCGGTTGCGGATTGAAGACGCGCACGCCGCGTTCGTGGAACAGGCGGTACAGCAGCCGCTCGCCGGAGAGATCGGGATCAATCAGCTCGACATCCTCGACGGTCGAGATCAGCGACTGCCCCTCGACCCAGGCGTCATCGTCAGGCACCGAGTGCGTGACCGTGCCCTCCGGCGCATCGCCGGGATGCAGATCCGCCTGCTTGGCGCGCTCGGGCGCCTTGGGCAGGAATTGCAGCAGGATGCCGCCGGCGCGCCAGTGCAGCTTGCCGCCCTCGCCGCCGCGCATCTCCTCGCCAACCGCAAGCCGCACCCGCGTCGGGATCTGCTCCGAGCGCAGGAAATATTCGTGAGCCGCCTCTTCCAGGCCGCCGCCGTCGAGCGCGACCAGCCCCTGGTAGCGGCTGGTGTTGGAGCCCTGATCGATCGTCATCGCAAGGTGGCCCTTGCCGAGCAGTTCGCCCGAGGTCTGGCCCGGCTTGAGCTGCGCCGCGTCGTAGCGTGCATAGGCGCGCAGCCGGTCCGGCGCCTGGAAATCGACGATCAACAGCGAGACCGGACCTTCGGTCCTGGTCTGCAGGATGAAGCGGCCCTCGAACTTGACCGTTGAGCCGAGCAGCGTCGTCAGCACGATGGCCTCGCCGAGCAGCTTGCCGACCGCAGGCGGATAATCGTGCTTGTGCAGGATCTCGTCGAGTGCGGGGCCGAGCCGGGTCAGCCGGCCGCGCAGGTCCAGCGCGCCGACCTCGAAGGCCAGCACGGCATCGTCGACAGGAACCGCTGACGGCGCGCGAATTGGCGCCTCGGTGGTGATTTTGATGTCGGGGGATTGTGAAACCATGGCGCTCTATCTGGGGTCTCGGACCGTGAAATAAAGGGGTTCAGCATACCGAGGATCGACGTCGTCCCTGCCTAGTGCGCAATTGCGCACGGGAGCAGGGACGACAACCGCAGATGTGGCCCTACGCGACCGCGTCGAAACACCAGGCCAGAATGCCCTTCTGCGCGTGCAGGCGGTTTTCCGCCTCGTCGAACACCACGGATTGCGGCCCGTCGATCACCTCGTCGGTGACCTCCTCGCCGCGATGCGCGGGCAGGCAGTGCATGAACAGCGCGTCCGGCTTGGCGAGCGACATCAGCTTGGCATTGACCTGATAGGGCCGCAGCACGTTGTGGCGGTGCTCGCCCTCCTTGTCGCCCATCGACACCCAGGTGTCGGTGACGACGCAGTCGGCGCCGCGCACCGCGGCCTCCGGATCGGTGCCGAGCATGATCGGCGCGCCGGTCGCCTTGATCCAGTCGCGCATCGGCTTCTTCGGCGACAGCTCCGGCGGGGTCGCGACATTGAGCTGGAACTTGAACCGCTCGGCGGCATGCGCCCAGGAGGCCAGCACGTTGTTGTCGTCGCCGGTCCAGGCCACGGTCTTGCCCTCGATCGAGCCGCGATTTTCCTCATAGGTCATCAGGTCGGCCATCACCTGGCAGGGATGCGAGCGCCGGGTCAGGCCGTTGATGACGGGAACGGTGGCGTGGGCCGCGAGCTCGAGCAGCGCGTCATGGTTGAGGATGCGGATCATGATCGCATCGACATAGCGCGACAGCACGCGCGCGGTGTCGGCGATGGTCTCGCCGCGGCCGAGCTGCATCTCGGCGCCGGTCAGCATGATGGATTCACCGCCGAGCTGGCGCATGCCGACGTCGAACGACACGCGAGTTCGGGTCGATGGGCGCTCGAAGATCATCGCCAGCGTCTTGCCCTCGAGCGGCTTCCTGCCCTTCTCATGCGCCTTGAGCTTCGCCTTCATGGCGGCTCCGGCGGAAAGCATGTTGCGCAGCTCGCCGAGCGGCAGCTCGTTGATGTCGAGGAAGTGACGCACCGGCTTGCTCATTATCCGGCCTTCCTCGGCTGCGCCGCCGACAATGTCGCGCAGGCGCGCTCGAGCGAGCCGATCGACTGGTCGATCTCGGCCTCGGTCACGATCAAAGGCGCGAGGAACCGGACCACATTGTCGCCGGCGCCGACGGTGAGCAGCTTTTCGTTGCGCAGCGCGGCGATCAGATCGCCCGACGGCACCACGGCCTTGACGCCGATCAACAGCCCCTCGCCGCGCACCTCCGACAGCACGCCGGGATAGCGGTCGACGACGGAAGCGAGCTTCTGCTTGAGCAGCAGCGACATCTTCTGCACGTGGTCGAAGAAGCCGGGCTTCAGCATGACGTCGAGCACGGCATTGGCGGCGGCGACCGCGAGCGGATTGCCGCCGAAGGTCGAGCCGTGCGAACCCGGCGCCATGCCGGCCGCGGCCTGCGCGGTCGCCAGCACCGCGCCGATCGGGAAGCCGCCGCCGAGCGCCTTCGCCAGCGACATCACGTCCGGGGTGACGCCGGTGCGCTTGTAGGCGAACAGGTCGCCGGTGCGGCCCATGCCGGTCTGCACCTCGTCGAATGCGAGCAGCAGGCCATGCTCGTCGCACAGCGCGCGCAGCGCCTTGAAGAAGGCCTGCGGCGCGCCGCGCACGCCGCCCTCGCCCTGCACCGGCTCGATCAGGATGCCGGCGGTGTGCGGGCCGATCGCCTTCTTCACCGCCTCGATGTCGCCATGCGGCACCTGGTCGAAACCGTCCATCGGCGGGCCGAAGCCTTCGAGATATTTCGCCGAGCCGGTCGCAGCCAGCGTGCCGAGCGTGCGGCCGTGGAAGGCGCCTTCGAAGGTGATGATGCGGTAGCGTTCGCCATGGCCCTTGGAGAAGTGATGATGGCGCACCAGCTTGATCACGCCCTCCATCGCTTCCGCGCCGGAATTGCAGAAGAACACGAAGTCGGCAAAGCTCTGCTCGCAGAGCCGCGCCGCGAGCACCTCGCCGTCCGGGCTCTTGAACAGGTTCGACATGTGCCAGAGCTTGGTCGCCTGTTCCTGCAGCGCCTTGACCAGATGCGGATGCGCATGCCCGAGCGCGTTCACCGCGACGCCCGAGGTGAAGTCCAGATAGCGGTCGCCGTTGGTTGCGATCAGCCAGGCGCCCTCACCGTGCTCGAAGCCGAGATCGACCCTGGCGAAGACGGGGAGCAGATGCGACGAGGCGACGTTGGTCATGGCGTTCACTGCCGGTTTGAGGCCGACAATTGCCGCGCGCATTGACGCCAGCGCAGCAACGGCCAGCTTCGGAAAACAAAACGGCCGCCTTTGCGGGCGGCACGTGGGCAACATTCTATGCTGCGGCGGCACCGTGTCAATCGCCAGGAGCCGCCCTTTTGCCGGCCTTTCTGCAATGCGCAGCGAGCGCAATCCGGAGCATTCCGGTGCGGTGGAAAAGCCTCATTGCAATGCTTAACTGTGTGGGAACATGTGGACGCACGGCCGCGGACTCTTGCGCCAGAGTCACGCCATATTGTAGCGTTTGGCCTGTCGGGTACGACATCTCGTGCGGCAGTACTGGACCCTCTAAGTAGCCTTCGTGTCTCGCGTAAACGTTCGGGCGCAACACCGCGCCCGGCGAGGGCTAAGGGATTCTGGCCGCAGGGATATTTGTCCAGATTTGGCTCGCAGCGCCGCTCCAATGACTGGCCGGCGCCATGCGAAAGGAAGAATGCGATGACGGTATTGACCTGGTCCGACGATCGCGTCGAGCAGCTGAAGAAGCTCTGGGAGTCTGGCCTTTCGGCCAGCCAGATCGCAGCGGAACTTGGCAATGTGACGCGAAACGCCGTGATCGGCAAAGTACACCGGCTCGGCCTATCCGGCCGCGCCAAGGCTCCCTCCACGGCTGCGCCGCGGCAGCGCAAGGCGCGTCCCGCCCAGCACATGATGCGGGTGGCGCGCCCGGTCTCGCGCGGCAACACCGCGCTCGCGCACGCCTTCGAGGTCGAGATGGAGCCCGATCCGATCTCGTACGACAACGTCGTGCCGATGAGCCAGCGGCTATCGCTGCTCGAGCTCAACGAGGCCACCTGCCACTGGCCGGTCGGCGATCCCTCGAGCCCGGAATTCTTCTTCTGCGGCGGCAAGGCGCTCGCCGGCCTACCCTATTGCGCGCATCACTCGCGCGTCGCCTACCAGCCCGCCGCCGATCGCCGCCGGCCGTCGGCGAAGCCGCAGATCAAGTAGCACTCGGGAAAACTAGCCTGGACTGCAAAAACAAATCCCCGCGCAAGCGGGGATTTTTTTGTGAGTGTGTGACGTCACAAGAAGGTCGGATCGCAGCCCGGGGAGAAGCGAACATACGACGTAAGGTGAGCACGCATGTCGGGCTCCCTCCCCCGCAAGGGGGGAGGGAGCCAGACAGTGTGCTCACCTCACGCGATAACAAACCAATTCACGCCACCGCTCGCGGCGCTATGGATTGCTTTGCTATGACAACGGGTAAAAAGGCCCGCAGCCGTTACGGCTGCGGCTCGGCCTTCGCAAACCGGTCGTCGAGCGCGTAGCCGGCGCCACGCACGGTGCGGATCGGATCCTGCTCGCGGCCCGGATTGAGCAGCTTGCGCAGGCGGCCGATATGCACGTCGACGGTGCGCTCATCGATGTAGATGTCGCGGCCCCAGACGCTGTCGAGCAGCTGCTCGCGGCTGAACACGCGGCCGGGATGCTCGAGGAAGAATTCGAGCAGGCGATACTCGGTCGGCCCGAGATCGATCGGGCGGCCCGAGCGCGCCACGCGGCGCTTCTCGCGGTCGAGCTCGATGTCGCCATAGGTCAGCACGGTCGCAAGCCGTTCGGGGCTCGCGCGGCGCAGCAGGCCCTTCACCCGCGCCAGCAGCTCCGGCACCGAGAACGGTTTGACGATGTAATCGTCGGCGCCGGTGGCAAGCCCGCGCACGCGCTCGCTCTCCTCACCGCGCGCGGTCAGCATGATGATCGGAAGCTGCTTGGTCTCGGGCCGTGCCCGCAGGCGGCGGCACAGCTCGATGCCGGACAGGCCCGGCAGCATCCAATCGAGCACCACGAGGTCGGGAACGCGCTCCTTCAGGCGGGTATCAGCATCGTCGCCGCGCCCCACGGTTTCGACATCGTAGCCTTCGGCATCGAGGTTGTAGCGCAACAAAGTCGTCAGCGCTTCCTCGTCTTCGACTACCAGAATGCGTGCGCTCATCGGTCTAAGTTCTTTCTCTGTGGAGATCCGTTGCCCTGACGCAAACCGAAACGCCTACTTCCTTCAGCAAAGCCCCCCGCGCAAGCGACTTGCACGGATCATGCCCCTAGGTGGTGCCCGGCACCGTGGTGGCAAAAGTAGTCATGTCGCCCTTCGGGCGCTTGTCGGTGATCTGCTGGCCCTCGATCATGTAGAACACGGTCTCGGCGATGTTGGTCGCGTGATCGCCGATCCGCTCGATGTTCTTGGCGCAGAACATCAGATGGATGCAGAACGAGATGTTGCGCGGATCCTCCATCATGTAGGTGAGGAGTTCGCGGAACAGCGAGGTGCAGATCGCATCGACTTCCTCGTCGCCCTTCCAGACGTTCATCGCCGCCGGCAGATCGTGCGCGGCATAGGCGTCGAGCACCGACTTGACCTGCGACAGCACGAGGTCGGTCATGTGCTCGAGGCCGCGGATCAGCTTCAGCGGCTGGAAATCGCTCTCCAGCGCCGCGACGCGCTTGCCCATGTTCTTGGCGAGGTCGCCGATCCGCTCGAGGTCGGTAGCGACGCGCATTGCGCTGACGATCTCGCGCAAGTCGATCGCCATCGGCTGGCGGCGGGCGATCGTCAGTACCGCGCGCTCTTCGATGACGCGCTGCAGATTGTCGATCTCGATGTCGGCGGCGACCACGCGCTTGCCGAGCGCGACGTCGCGACGGATCAGCGCATCGACCGACTCGGTAATCATCCGCTCGACGAGGCCGCCCATCTCGGCGACCAGGCGGGTCAACTCCTGCAGGTCGCTGTCGAATGCCTTGGCGGTATGTTCAGAAGCCATCGCTTGTCTCCTCAGCCCGGTCAACCAAACCGGCCGGTGATGTAGTCCTGGGTGCGTCGATCGCTCGGCGAGGTGAAGATCTTGTTGGTGTCGTCGAACTCGATCAGTTCGCCGAGATACATGAAGGCTGTCTTGTCGGAGACGCGCGCCGCCTGCTGCATGTTGTGGGTGACGATCGCGATCGTGTAGTCCTCGGAGAGCTCCTGGATCAGCTCCTCGACCTTGGCGGTCGAGATCGGATCGAGCGCCGAGCACGGCTCGTCGAACAGGATCACCTCGGGACGTACCGCCACGGTGCGCGCGATGCACAGGCGCTGCTGCTGGCCGCCCGAGAGCGACAGGCCGGAGGCGTTCAGCTTGTCCTTGACCTCGTTCCACAGCGCGCCGCCGCGCAGCGCCTTCTCGACCCGGTCGTCCATCTCGGACTTCGAGATCTTCTCGTAGAGACGGATGCCGAAGGCGATGTTCTCGTAGATCGTCATCGGGAACGGCGTCGGCTTCTGGAACACCATGCCGACCCGCGCGCGAAGCAGATTGAGGTCGAGCTTGGGATCGAGAATGTTGGTCTGGTCCAGCATCAGCTGGCCGACGGCGCGCTGGCCCGGGTAAAGGTCATACATCCGGTTGAAGATGCGCAGCAGGGTCGACTTGCCGCAGCCCGACGGGCCGATGAACGCCGTGACGCGATTGGTGCCGAGCGTCAGGTTGATGTTCTTCAGCGCGTGGTGCTCGCCGTAATAGAAGTTGAGGTTGCGCACCGTGACTTTCGGCGGCGCTTCGGGAAGCGGAACCTGGGGAATGTGGCCCGCGGCAGTCGTGGAGACGGAAAGCTCGGTCATTTTGCGGCCCTTTCGGCACCAAGGATACGCGCGCCGATATTCAGCGCGAGCACAGTGAATGTGATGAGCAGTGCGCCGCTCCACGCCAGTTCTTTCCAGTAGGCGTAGGGGCTCTGCACGAAGTTGTTGATGGTCACCGGCAGGTTGGCCATCGTCTTGGTCAAATCCCAGCTGAAGAACTGGTTCGACAGCGCGGTGAACAGCAGCGGCGCGGTTTCGCCGGCGACACGCGCGGTCGCCAGCAGCACGCCGGTGATCAGACCCGACCGGGCCGCACGATAAGCGATCCGCTTGATCACCAGCGAACGCGGCAGGCCGAGCGCCGAGGCCGCCTCGCGCAGCGGATTGGGCACCAGGAGCAGCATGTCCTCGGTGGTGCGCAGCACGACCGGGATCACGATCACGGCGAGCGCCAGCGCACCGGCGATCGCCGAGAAGCCGCGCATCGGCACCACGACCGCGCCATAGATGAACAGGCCGATGATGATCGAGGGCGCGCTGAGCAGGATGTCGTTGATGAAACGGATCACCGAGGTCAGCTTGTCGTGCTTGCCGTACTCGGCGAGGTAGGTGCCGGCGAACAGGCCGAGCGGCGCGCCGATGCCGACGCCGATCACGGTCATGATCACCGAGCCGACGATGGCGTTGAGCAGACCGCCTTCGGTCGAGCCCGGCGGCGGCGTGTTCTGGGTGAACAGCTGCACGCTGAGGCCGGCAAGGCCGTTGTAGAGCAGCGTGAACAGGATCAGCGCCAGCCAGGTGACGCCGAACAGCGCGGCGCCGACGCAAAGTGCGCGGATGACGATGTCGCTGCGGCGGCGGGATTTGTAGATCGGGTTCATGGCGTTACTTCCCCGCCTTCTTTTCAAGCCGCATCAGCATCAGCCGCGCGCCGGCGAGCACGAAGAAGGTCAGCACGAACAGCAGCAGGCCGAGCAGGATCAGGCCGGACTGGTGCAGGCCGTCGCTCTCGGCGAATTCGGAAGCGATCGCCGCGGAGATCGTGGTGCCCGGCGCGAAGATCGACGACGAGATGCGGAACGAGTTGCCGATGATGAAGGTCACCGCCATCGTCTCGCCGAGCGCGCGGCCGAGCGCCAGCATGACGCCGCCGATCACGCCGACGCGGGTGTAGGGGATCACGACGCTGCGAACGACTTCCCAGGTGGTGCAGCCCATGCCGTAGGCGGCTTCCTTGAGCACCGGAGGCACGGTCTTGAACACGTCGACCGAGATCGCGGTGATGAACGGCAGCACCATGATCGCGAGGATCAGCGCGGCGTTGAACAGGCTGAGATAGGACGGCGGGCCGGCGAACACCGCGCCCAGCACCGGGACGCCTTCGAAGATCCGGATCATGAAGGGCTGGAACGTGTTGGCCAGGAACGGCCCCAGCACGAAGAAGCCCCACATGCCGTAGATGATCGAGGGAATGCCGGCGAGCAGCTCGATGGCGATGCCGATCGGGCGGCGCAGCATTTGCGGGCAGAGCTCGGTGAGGAACACGGCGATGCCGATGCCGACCGGAATGGCGATCAGCATCGCGATGATGGAGGTGATCAGCGTGCCGTAGATCGGGCCGAGCGCACCGAGCACCGGCGGATCGGCCGAGGGCGCCCAGCGCTGCGTCCAGAGGAAGGCGAAACCGTATTCCTTCATCGCCGGCCAGGCGCCGACGATCAGCGACAGGATGATGCCGCCGAGGATCAACAGAACCGAGATCGCCGAGATGCGGGTGATCCAGTAGAAGGTGAGATCACCGAGCCTGAAGGCGCTGAGGGCCTTTGCGCGATCGTAAGGTCCCGCGGCTTCCATTACATCGCCCTGAACAGCCATGTCTGCCACGCCTATCCCCTCTTTTTTATTTGAAACCTGCACAAACCGCCACGCCCCGAAGCGATCTTTACGGACGCATGAGGCCGGGCGTCGTTCCGGCTTGCGCCTCCGAAGGCGCGAACCCCGGGCCCCACCCGCGTTTGTGACCGCTGTGATGGAGCCCGGGTCTTAACCGCTCAACCTGTGCCGCCTTGAAGGCGGCACAGGCTGTGTTCAAACCGTCAGACTTAGCTCTTGATGTCCGACGACCAGGTCTTCTCGATCAGCTTGACGACCGAGTCCGGCATCGGGATGTAGTCGAGCTCTTCGGCCGCCTTGTCGCCCTTCTCGAAGGCGTACTTGAAGAACTTGAGCGCTTCCTGCGAGGCCGCCTTGTCGGTCGAGTCCTTGTGCATCAGGATGAAGGTCGCGGCGGTGATCGGCCAGGAGGCTTCGCCCGGCTGGTCGGTCAGGATCACGTAGTAGCCGGGAGCCTTGGCCCAGTCGGCATTCGAGGCAGCCGCCTGGAAGGCGCCGATGGTCGGCTGCACGGTCTTGCCGGCCTTGTTGACCAACGCGGTGTAGGTCAGCTTGTTCTGCTTGGCATAGGCATACTCAACATAGCCGATCGCGTTCTTGGTCTGGCTGATGTTGCCGGCAACGCCTTCGTTGCCCTTGGCGCCGACGCCGACCGGCCACTCGACCGCGGTGCCGGAACCGACCTTGGACTTCCAGTCGGCATTCGACTTGGAGAGGTAGTCGGTGAAGTTGAAGGTGGTGCCCGAACCGTCCGAACGGCGCACGACGGTGATCGCGTCGGCCGGCAGGGTCAGCTTCGGATTGAGCTTGGCGATCGCCGCGTCATTCCACTTGGTGATCTTGCCGAGATAGATGTCGCCGAGCACTTCGCCGGACAGCACGAGATCGCCCGACTTGACGCCTTCGACGTTCACGACCGGAACGATCGCGCCCATCACCATCGGCCACTGGACCAGGCCGTCCTTCTCGAGCTGCTCGGCCTTGAGCGGCGCGTCGGTGGCGCCGAAGGTCACGGTCTTGGCCTGGATCTGCTTGATGCCGGCGCCGGAACCGATCGACTGGTAGTTCAGACCGTTGCCGGTCTCCTTCTTGTAGGCGTCAGCCCACTTCGAATAGATCGGGAACGGAAACGTCGCGCCCGCGCCGGTAATATCGGCAGCGAAGGCCGACGTCGAAGCGGCGACCATGCCGGCAGCGACGATTGCTTTGATGAAATTCATGGGGTCGTCTCCATCTTGTGAGCGAAGCGCCGAATGCGCCCGATCGCGCTCACGCCGGTCCATCTAGGAGCGGTCGGTGCTGCTTTTACGAAGGTTGGATGACAGTTGGATGACAGAGCTAAGCGACTGAAAATGCTTAGCTTTGGGTTGGCAGCGGGGTCTTCGGGCGGGGAAAACAGGCGGTAAAAGTCGCACCATTCTTCGGCACGCTCTCGATCAAGAGACGCCCGCGATGACGGTTAAGAATATGTTTCACCAAGGATAATCCGAGGCCTGTTCCGCCCTGGTTACGGCTGTCGCCGACATCCACCCGGTAGAAGCGCTCGGTCAGCCGCGGCAGGTGCTCAGGCGCGATGCCGGGGCCGAAATCCCGTACCAGGACACGGATTTCGGGGGTTCCCTCGCCCGATGCGCCCGGTGCGGTCTGATTGAGCGACACTATGACGCGGCCCCCGGAGGCGCCGTATTTGAGGGCATTCTCGATCAGGTTCTCGAACAGGCGGAGCAGTTCCTCGCGATCACCGGCGATCATGACCGGGGCCTGGGGCAGATCGACGTCGATCTCGACCTGGCGCTCGCTGGCCAGGGCCTCGAGCCCGTCGGCCACCTGGCGGATGATCGGCACGATGTCGATCGAGGCCTCCGGCCGGACATGGGCCGACAGCTCGACCCGCGACAGCGACAGCAGGTCGTCGATCAGCCGCGCCATGCGGGTGGCCTGGGTGTGCATGATGCCGAGGAAGCGCTCGCGCGCCCGCGCGTCCTCGCGCGCCGGCCCCTGCAAGGTGTCGATGAAGCCGGACAGCGCGGCGAGCGGCGTGCGCAGCTCATGGCTGGCATTGGCGACGAAGTCGGCCCGCATCTCCTCGACCCGGCGCAGCGGCGTCAGGTCGTGGAACGTCATCAGCATGCACTTCTCGGTGCCGCCGAACTGGGTCGGCACCGGCACCGGCGTGATCACCAGTTCCATCCAGCGATCGACCGGGACGTGGTCGGTATAGGTGGCGCGGCGCGGCTCGGTGGTCGCGATCGCCTCGCGCAGCGCGGTGATGATTTCGGGCGAACGCAGCGCAAATTGCGCCAATTCGTTCCTGCGCAGCGCCGGCGCGAGCTGCGCCGCGGCGGCATTGAGATGGATGACGCGGCCGGCGCGATCGAGCAGCACCGCCGGGTCCGGCATGCCGGCGACGACGGCGCTGACCGCTGCGGCCTCCACCGGATTGACGCCGCGGACATCCTCGCGCGAGGTCCCGGCATCATGCAGCCGCCATGGCACCAGCGCCGCGGCCGCGATGCAGACGAACACCGCACAGGCGCGCACCAGCGACAATTCGCCGAGCGCGACCACCACGCTCAAGGCCAGCGCAGCGGCGAGCAGGATCAGCGCGGAATGGCGCAGCCGGTCGGGCCAGGGCGAGAAAATGGATTGCGGCGTATCGTCAATTGCCATCGCGGCGGCTTTCTTCCCGTCGGTTCATGTCTCGCCCAGGCACGGTCACGTCGACCTTCCTTTGGGAGGCATCGGTCCGCGTCATCAGGCGCCGGAATCACCGCGCTTGCGGACCAGAACCGCCTCATGATGCGGCTCGGCGCGGGGACCCGAATCAGCCTGCGGCAGCCGTTTGAGTCGGGCGCCGACGATAACCTCCCGAAACGTCAGCAAGATTACAGATATGACGAACGGGGCAATATAGTAGAGCAGGCGGAACAGCAGCATACCGCCGAGCAGGTCCTCGCGGTCCATCTGCCAGAGGCCGACCAGCATGGCGGCGTCGAACACCCCGAGCCCGCCCGGGGAATGGCTGGCGAAGCCGAGCAGGGTCGCCGACACGAAGATCACCGCGACCACGACGAAGCCGAGATTGGGCTCGTCCGGCACCAGCACGTACATCGCGAGCGCGCAGAAGCCGAGGTCGACGATCCCGATCATGATCTGGAGCAGCGTCAGCGGACCGCCCGGCAGGGTCACGGTCCAGGGGCCGCGGCCCACCACCCGCGGCTGGGTCCAGACCCAGACCACATAGGCGACCAGCGCGATGATGATCCCGAACGCCAGCGTGCGGTTGAGCCAGGGCGGCAGCTGGTCGATGTTGGCGGCGGCCTCCGGGTGGTATGCGATGCCGAGCCCGAGCACGGCGGCATTGCCGAGCCAGAAGGTGAGGCCGGCGAGGAAGCAGATCTTGGCGACGTCGATCGCGTTCAATCCCCAGGCCGAATAGATCCGGTAGCGCACCGCGCCGCCGGTGAAGACGCTGGCGCCGACATTGTGGCCGATCGAATAGGAGGTGAACGCCGCGAGCGCGTTGATGCGGTAGGGCACGTGGGCGTGGCCGATCGCGCGCACCGCGAACAGATCGTAGAAGGTCAGCGTGAAATAGCCGGCTGCGACGAACAGTCCCGCCAGCGCGATTTGTCGCGGCTCGGTGCTCTTGATGGCCTCGAGCACCTCGTTGGTGTCGATGCCGCGCAGCATGTGGTAGAGGACGTAGCAGGCGATGCCGATAACGGCGATGCTGATGACAACACCCAGCCGGTGCAGGATTTGCTTCTGGCGCAGAAACGCCATCGCCCTGCCTATTGCTTCCAGCATCTAGACCTCGAATTGCGATCCCGCGACGACGGCTCCCGGGCGACCTCCGCCGGCGCTTCGCTGTTCCCTGCCCCGTGTAGCGCGTTTTTTGCCGGAGTGGAATTCGTCAAAGGACAATAAAACGCGCATCTTCAAGATATTAGGAATGATTCATGACAGCGGGTACACAAATATGCGCGTTTCTCGCCACCTTCGACAAGACTTGACGTGGGCGTGCGGCAGTTAGCCCGCCGAACCGAGCGCAAAGCCATCCGGGAAACTACGGGAAGTGCACACTGCGGTGGCACCCGATCGGCGAAAATCGCCGCCGCGATGGTCACGCGACGGCGATGAGGCAAGCCTGCGGTTCGTTATGCCCGCGCAGTCGCCACCGCGGTGACGATTTCGGCGGCATCGGGGAAATGCCCCTTCACGCGCTTGGCGATCACTTTGCCGTCAAGCGCGACCTCGAAGATGCCGCCCTTGCCCGGCACCAGCTTCGCCTCGAGCCCGAGGCGCTCGCGCAGCAGCGCGGCGGCTTCCCTGGCGCGCTTCTCGTAGCCGCAGGGACGGCAATAGGTGATCGAGAGATCGGTCATGGCACGCTCTCCATCCACTCATGCGGCGAGATGCTGCGCGTTTACGGCCTCGATGCCCGCGATCCAGCCTGTAACCGAGCGGCCGATCGCCTCCGGATGATCTTCCTGCAGATAGTGCGCGCCGGCACCGAGCTGAATGACCGCGCAATGCTGCAGCCGTGCGGCAAAGTCGGCGGCGAAGGCCGGCGACACCAGCGCCCCGGGAGAGCCGGCAAACAGCAGCTTCGGATAGGTCGATGCCGCCAGCGCCGCGTGCGCCGTGGTGAGTGCCGCATAGACGTCAGCCGGCTCGTCCGCGATCGGTAATTCGCGCGGCAGCATCAAGGTCGGTTTGCGGCTCTCGCGGGTCGCGAACGGCGCACGGTAGGCTTCCATCTCTTCCTCGCTGAGCTTGCGCAGGATCGAGCCGGGCAGCACGCGCTCGACGAATGCATTGTTGTCGAGGACCATCGCCTCGCCCTCGCCCGGTGTGCGGAATTTGCGGAACGTTTCCCTTGCGCCCTCGTGCTGGTGGAAGTCGGACCAATCCCGCATCGGGCGGATGAACTCCATGAAGGCGAGCCCGCGCACCAAATGCGGGCGGCGCGCCGCGAGGTGGAATGCGAGCGCCGTGCCCCAATCCTGGGCGACGAGATACGCCGAGGTGATGCCGAGTTCGTCGATCAGCGCGTCGAGATAGTCGGCCTGATCGAAGAAGCGGTAGGCGATGTCGGGCTTGCCGGAGTGGCCGTAACCGATCAGGTCGGGGGCGATGCAATGCCCGACCGGCGCCACCAGCGGCATGATGTTGCGCCAGATATAGGACGAGGTCGGATTGCCGTGCAGGAACAGCACGTGCGGCGCGTCGCTGCGGCCAAGCTCGCGGTACGCCATCGTGGTCCCGAGCACGGCGCGATGATGCAGGCTGATATCGGCAGATGTCGTCATGGCAACTCCTTGAACACGGTATGGAATGCGATCGTCTTGAAACGTTCGAGCGCGGCAGCGCTGCGTTCGACCTTCATGCGCAGCATCGCGCCCTGCCAGGATGCGAGCAGGAAATCGGCAAGCTCGTCGGCATTGAAGTCGGAGGCGATCTCGCCTTTGGCCTGAGCCTCGGTGATGCAGGCGACAAACGGCGTGCGCCATTCCCGGAAGATCTCGTCGAGCTGCTCGCGCAGCATCTCGCTCGAGCCCGATGCCTCGAGGCTGAAATCGCCGATCAGGCAGCCGCGGGTGAAGCCGTCATGCGCGAGCTTGCCGGTGATCAGATCGAGATAGCGGCGGAGCCGTTCGCGCGGCGCCAGCGTCGTGTCGCCGAGTGCTTCGGCGACCAGGCCGCGCACATAAAGGAAGTAGCGGTCGAGCACTTCGGAGGCGAACAGCTCCTTGGAGCGGAAGTGGTTGGTGAACGAGCCCTGCGGCGCGCCGGCGGCAGCGGTCACGTCGCGCACGCTGGTGCCGTGATAGCCGGTCCGGAACATTTCCTTCAGGCCGGCGTCGAGGATGGCATCGCGGAGAGAGGGTTTTGGCATGGACGTGATTTAATACGTACGTACGTATTGATGTCAAGCACTAAAATGCATGCGGCGCGCGCCACGCGTGGCGGCGCCGCACCGGTCCAATGATCAAGGGTTTAGGGGATCAGCTCGCGGGCTTGCTGCGCGAAACCACCCAGTCGCGCAGCCAGGAGCCGATCGCGCATCCGACGAGATAGAGCGCGAACATCACCAGGAACAGATCGAGCCAGTAGCCGAAGCGGCCGGGCACGATCCGCGCGAACGACGCGGCCACCAGCGCGGCGGCGAGCACCGCCAGCCAGATCATCCAGACGCGCGAGAGGGCCTGCGCCCGATGCACCACCGATATCCAGCCCATGCCAAAGCCGAGCAGCGCGGCACCGAGCAGCCAACCCCAGAAGAATGTCGCGAGCACGGTCATCGCTACTTCACCACGAATTCGATGCGGCGGTTCTGCGCCTTGCCGTCTTCACTCTCGTTGCCGGCGAGCGGCTGCGTGCTGCCATAGCCGATCGGCGTGAAGCGGTTGGCCGGCAGGCCGGCGCGCACGAGGTAATCGACCACGGCCTGCGCGCGACGCTCCGACAATGCCTGGTTGGCCGCTTCCTCACCGTCGCTGTCGGTATGGCCGGCGACCTCGATCGTCGCATTGGGGCAGCGCATCGCGGTCTCGATCAGCCGGTCGAGCAGACCCGCGGAGTCGGGAACGATGTCGGCCTTGCCCGTGTCGAAGCGGATCTTGGCCTTCGACAGGATCTCGGAGAACAGCTGCTGGCACACGGTGGGATCGACCGGTGCCGCCGCCGGCTTCACGGTGACCTCGGCCTTGTACTGCCAGCCCTGCGGAAAGTCCTTGCCGAGCCCGTCGCGGATCTGGCCGGCGGCGGCGTCATAGAGCGCATCGCCGGACAGCTTCACCTCGCGGTCCGACACCACGAGCGTTCCGGTCGACAGCCGCGACAGCGCGCCGAGCGCCGGCACCACCGCGGCCGCGAAGCCTGACGGCGCGCCGAGGCTGGCCTTGAGATTATCGACCACCTTCTCGCTGAAGAACTTGCGGCCGGCGGCGGCGACCAGCGCGGCATGCACGTTGTTGTCGGGCACGTAGCCGGTCAGCGTCAGCGTCACCGCGACCGGATCCTTGTAGGCCTGGAACACGTAAGGCGGCGCCTTGATGTCGTTGGCGGCGACCGAATAGCCTTCCGGCAGATTCTTCAGCGCCGCCGCGACCGCTTCGCGTCCGCCAAGCTCGCGTGCCATGCCGGCGAGATTGACCTTGTTGTCGGTCAGCGTGATCTTGCCGTCCTTCAGCTTGCCGATCTGGTCGAGCAGCAACAGCGCCGCCGCGTCGAACCGCTGCGGCGCGCCGCGGGCGAGCGCCATCTGATCGACCACCTCGACGCCGCCGAGAGCGGCCTTCGCGGCCTCGGTCAGCTTGCTCTTGCTCGCCGGCAGCGGCGCATTGCCGCCGAGCGTGACGCGCACCACGTCGCGTTCGGCGGACCAGACAAACGGCTTGGCTTCGGGAACAAGGCGGGTCTCGTCGTTGACCAGCCGCACGCCCGGCACGGCCTCGACCGACGCCACCGCGCTGAGACGCCCGTCTTCGGAGAAGGCGTTGGCCGCGAACGTGACGTCGCGGCCGTCGACGCTGATGCGACGCTTGTCGAGCACGGTGTCCTTGAGTGCGGCATTAGAACGCGCGGCAAGGTCCGCTTCGACCGTTGCCGTCGAGCTCCAGGCCGCGATACCCCACAGCACGACCAGTGGAATCACCCCCGGCCACCACTTGCTACTCCACTTGAAAAGTCCGTGCATTCAGCGTCCTGCGGGTCGGGAACCAGAGAGAAAACAAACCCTTGGCTGACTGTCAAACCCCAAATCAAGCGCCATGGCGGGGGCGCCATGTCGGACCGGGATAACAGTTTCTTCAGTGGTCTTTCGCTAAGTTTGCGGCGGAATGCAAATCGGCCGGCCCGCGCCCTCATGAAACAACTCCGCAACACCGTGATCCGTGCCGGGATGGAGGCGCTGTATTTCTCGGGTGCGCATATCCTGCTGCGGCCGATCTTCGCCGGCGTCGGCGCCATCTTCATGCTGCACCACGTCCGCCCGCGGCGCAGCGACGCGTTCCAGCCCAACCATCATCTCGAGGTCACGCCGGACTTCCTGCGCGCGATGCTGACGCATCTGCGCGCGCTCGACGTCGACGTCGTCACCATGGACGAGGCGCATCGCCGTCTCACCGAACGGAATTTCGCGCGGCGCTTCGCCTGCTTCACCTGCGACGACGGCTATCGCGACAACCGCGATTTCGCGCTGCCCGTCATGCGCGAGTTCAACGCACCGTTCACCGTCTTTGTCGCGAGCGACTTCGCCGAGGGCTGCGGCAAATTGTGGTGGATCGCGCTGGAGCGGGTGATCGCGGCAGCGTCCGCGATCGAGGTGCCGATCGACGGCACCATGACGCGGATCGACACCGCGACGCCGCAGGCCAAGCGCGCTGCGTTCGGCCGCATGCACGACTGGCTGCGTTCGTTGCCGGGCGAGCAGGAGATGCAGGCCGCGATCTCCGAGCTGTGCGTCCGCCATGGCGTCGACGAGAGCGGCATCGCGCGCGAGCTCTGCATGTCATGGGACGAGCTGCGCGGCTTTGCCGACGACCCGCTGGTCACCATCGGCGCGCATACCATCAGCCACTGCAATCTGGCCAAGCAGAGCGAGACCATCGCATCGTTCGAGCTCGCAACCAGCCGGGCGCGGATCGAGGATGCGCTGCAGCGGCCGGCGCTGCATCTCGCCTATCCCTATGGCGACCGCATCGCCGCCGGGCAGCGCGAATTCGCGCTCGCCAAATCGATCGGCTTCCGGACCGCGGTGACGACGCGGCCCGGCATGCTGTTTCCGGAAAGCGCCGACCACCTGACCGCGTTGCAGCGGGTCTCGCTGAACGGCAATTACCAGGACGCGCGCCTGCTGCCGGTTCTGACCTCCGGCGCCGCCACCGCGGTGTGGAACGGCTTCCGCCGCATCGACGCGGCGTGATCGAGCTTTCCGTAGCCCGGATAGAGACTCTACGCCAATAGCAACAGCCCCGACACCAGCAACAGGCCGAGGATCACCCGCCTGAAGTTGGCCTCGTTGATGTTGCGGAACGCGAAGATGCCAAGCCACGAGCCGGCGAGCAGCGCCGGAGCACCGAGGACGACGTCGTAGGCGACCTTCATCGAGAGGTCGCGATGCAGCAGCATCATCACGAGCGCCGAGATCTGCATCGCCGCGATGAAGGGTTGCACCAGGCCGCGCTGCTGTTGTTTCGGCACGCCATGGATATCGCACCAGATGGTCGGCAGCGCGCCGGGCATCGCGGTCAATCCGCCGATCAGGCCGCCGCCAAACCCGACAAGCGCGTTGCGCCCCTCGGGCAAGCGGCGGTAGCCGATCGCGGGCCTGAACAGCATGTAGCCGGCATACAGCGCGACCATGATGCCGAAGCCTTCGCGAAAGGTCCGGCTATCGGTGTTGTGCAACAGCCAAAGCGCAAGCGGCACCCCGATCAGCCCGCCTGCTATCAGCGACAGGCTCTGCCTCCACTGGATGTTGTGCCGAAGCGCCCACAGATTGGCCCCCTGCACGCCGACGCTGCAGGCCATCATCAGCGGCACCGCCTCGGTCGGCGGCATCGCATGCAACAGGATCGCGCCGGCGATTGCCGAAAACGCAAAGCCGGCAAGGCCGGACACGAAGGCGCCGCAAAACACTGCGGCGCTGAGCACGAGGAATGACGTCACGTCGGCCACGAATGGACCTCCGTTGATGGCAGGGATGATGGATGAACCGGAGAACGCTAGTCGGTGTGAACCGCCCTCGCCTCCTGTGGCGCGGCCGCATCGGCCGAGGCCGCCGGCATCAGCAATGTTGCAGTGAGGAGGTGCAGCACAAGAAATCCGAGTGCGATGGCAATCAACAACGTGGTCTCGCCGATCTCAGGGAGACGGATGATCGATTTGCGCGTCGCCGACCGTTCACCGATGGACATTACCGCCCTCCGGATTGATGCGGTGCCGATCGGCACGATCGATCAGATGCTGATATTGCTTCAGGACGCGGCGCGTCTGGAGCCGCCGCGTGGAATGCATTGCGCCGAGGATGGCCGCGAAAAGTCCCTTCCGCCGTCGTCCAAAATGAATGAGGGTGACAGGCATCACGCCGGTCACCGGCAATGAAATGTGCTTCATTACTGGAACTCCTTGATCCGGAATTCCACCCCACGCGCATGATGCGTCAAATCGGCTGACCTGCTTGTGCACTGCATCACATCTCAAGAAAGCTTGATCGGGTAGATGCGCGCGCCCTGCGGGCAAACAGATCAGAACAACGCCGGAGATTGATCGCGCATCGGGTTCGCCCGTCCCGCTGGTTCCTTGACTAGCTCCGTCAACACGGCCAGAACGCTTGCCATAGCCAAGGAGGCAACATGTTCAAGGATCTGTTTTCACTGAAGGGCCGCGTCGCAGTGGTGACCGGGGGATCGCGCGGCATCGGCAAGATGATCGCGGCCGGCTTCCTCGCGCAGGGCGCCGCCAGGGTCTACATCACCGCGCGCAAGGCTGGTCCCTGCGAGGCCACCGCCCAGGAGCTTTCCGCCGCCTATGACGGCGAATGCATCGCGCTGCCGATCGACATCTCGACCGTCGAGGGCTGCGACAAGCTCGCGAGCGAAATCATCAAGCGCGAGCCGAAGCTCGACATCCTCGTCAACAATGCCGGCGCGGCATGGGGCGCGGACTTCGACGAATTCCCGGAGAGCGGCTGGGACAAGGTGATGAACCTCAACGTCAAGTCGATCTTCTTCCTGACCAAGGCGCTGGCCAAGCCGCTGCGCGCGGCGGCGAGCCACGACAAGCCGGGCAAGGTCATCAACATCGCCTCGATCGACGGCATCTTCGTCAATCCGATGGAGACTTATTCCTATGCCGCGAGCAAGGCCGCGGTGATCCACCTGACGCGCCGGATGGCGACGCGCCTGATCAAGGACAACATCAACGTCACCGCGATCGCGCCCGGCGCCTTCAAGTCGGACATGAACCGGGCCGCGCGCGACCACGCGGATGAAGTCGCCCAACGCGTTCCGTCGCGGCGGGTCGGCAGCGACGAGGACATGGCGGGCACCGCGATCTATCTCGCCTCCCGCGCCGGCGACTATGTCGTGGGCAACACCATCGCGGTCGACGGCGGCGTGGTCTACGCGACCGCGGGACTGGAGATCGCGGGGTAGCACGGTATCGAGGCGATCGACCTTCGCGGCCATTCCTACCGCTGTCATGCCCCGGCTAGACCGGGGCATCCAGTACGCCGCGGCCTCTCAATCCTGCCCAGCGGTCTCTGGAATACTGGATCACCCGCTTTCGCGCGGGTGATGACGGAATGAGCGCGCGATACAGAAAGAAAAGGGGCGAGCCAGGACCTTGTTCGGCTCACCCCTCTTCGGCCCCTCCGGGAGGAGAGGAACTGTCGGGTCATGATGCGATCCGCATCATGGCCCGATTTATTGTTTGAGCATGATCTCTTCGGAAAACCGCTTCACACTTTTCCGGATCATGCTCGTGAGGATCAGCTCTCGATCCTCACATATTCGAAATCGCCGGGCTTGTTGTCGATGCCGACCTTCGGCGCCGAAATCCAGGAGGCGAACTCGCCGGGCTCGGTCACCGGCTTCATCAGCGAGGCGATGAAGTCGCCGTCCGCGGTCGACGGCAGCCAGTCGTTCTTGCGCTGCGCCCAGGTGGCGTCGTCGATCAGGAGGCCATCGGGCGTCGCGTGGACGTCCTTGAACTCGCCGATCTGGCGATGGAACGCGGTGTTCGGCACCGTGAGCTTGTAGTCGATGCCCGCGGTCGAGATCACCTTGTTCCAGCGCAGCATGCCCTTGACGCAATCCTGCGTGTAGTCGTCGCGCAGCCGCATGTTGAGCGCGGTCAGCGCCGGCTCGTCGACCAGCTTGATCTGGCCGTCCACCAGCTTCATGACCGGATAGGTCGAGCTCTTGAGCTGGTGGTCGTCCTCGATCGTGGTTTCCTTGTAGCGGCCCTTGATGCCGGCGTTGAAGGCGTTGGCCGCATTGGTCGACACTTCCGAGCCGAACAGATCGAGCGACAGCGAATAGTGCAGGTTCAGCTTCTTCTGGATGGTCGGCAGGTCGATCACGCCGAGCGCGCGGATTTTCGCGATGTCGTTCGGATCGGTGATGCCGGCGTCCTTCATCGCATCGCAGGTGCGCTGCACGACGCGGGTGATGCCGGTTTCCCCAACGAACATGTGGTGGGCTTCCTCGGTCAGCATGAAGCGGCAGGTGCGCGACAGCGGATCGAAGCCCGACTGCGCCAGCGAATGCAGCTGCATCTTGCCGTCGCGATCGGTGAAGTAGGTGAACATGAAGAACGACAGCCAGTCCGGCGTCGCCTCGTTGAAGGCGCCGAGCATGCGCGGAGAATCCGCATCGCCCGAGCGGCGGCGCAACAAATCGTCCGCCTCCTCGCGGCCGTCGCGGCCGAAATACTTCTGCAACAGGTAGACCATTGCCCAGAGATGGCGGCCTTCCTCGACATTGACCTGGAACAAATTGCGCATGTCGTAGAGCGACGGCGCGGTCTTGCCGAGATGGCGCTGCTGCTCGACCGAGGCGGGTTCGGTGTCACCCTGGATCACGATCAGGCGGCGCAGCATCGCGCGATGCTCGCCGGGGACTTCCTGCCAGGCCGGCTTGCCGTAGTCCTCGCCGAACGGAATGACGCGATTTTCCTCCTGGGGAGCAAGGAGAATGCCCCAGCGATATTCGGGCATCCGCACGTAGTCGAACTTGGCCCAGCCGCGCGGATCGACCGAATAGGCGGTGCGCAGATAGACCAGTGACTCCTGGAAGCCGTCCGGGCCCATGTCCTTCCACCAGTCCATGTAGCCGGGATGCCAGCCCTCCAGCGCCTTCAGCACCTGGCGGTCTTCGGCGAGATTCACATTGTTCGGAATCTTGGTCGAGTAATCGACGTTCATGATGTTCATGTTCATGGCCGTGCTCCCTTAAACTCGCGTCATGTCGAATTGCGCCTTCTGGCCGGTGCCGTAGCGGCGCAGCGCGCCGTCTTCACCGACCGCGTTCGGCCGCTGGAAGATCCAGTTCTGCCACGCGGTGAGGCGCGAGAAGATCTTCGATTCCATGGTCTCCGGACCGACGAAGCGCAGATTGGCTTCCATGCCGGTGAGGCCGTCGGGGGAGAACGAGGTGCGTTCCTCGAAGAACACGCGGACCTCGTCATCCCAGTCGATGTCGTCGAGCGCGAAGGTGACGAGGCCGAGCTCCTCGGCCTCCTCGGCGTCGAGCGCCTTGCCGATCGAGCCCTGCGCGCGCTCCAGATCAACCGGATCGGCCTGGAAGCGCGACTGCAAGCGCGTCAGGCCATGGCTCATCGGATAGGGCCCGAAATTCATYGCGGTCAGCTCGATCGCCGGCGGCGGACGGTTGTCGCCCTGCTTCTGGCCGATCAGCATGTAGGAGCGGTCGGCGGCGAACACGAGTTCGGCCAAGGTGCCGACGAAGCAGGAGCCCGGCTCGACCAGCGTCACCAGCGTGCGCGAGGTGACGTCGATGCGCTTGAGCACGCGCTTCCAGTAATGCCTGACCTCGTTGACCAGCCAGTGTGCCTTGTTGGCCTCCATGAACGCGTCATGGGACACCACATTGGCGCGGTCGCCATGGCTCTTGAACACCAGCATCGCGATCTCGAGCTCGTTGATGCGCAGATGCAGGATCGCGTCGTCGAGCTCGCGGGCGACCTGCAGCGGCCAGAACGAAGCGCCCTGCGCAATCATGCCGTCGATGTCCGCCGGCGCGGTGGTTTCCGGCGCCTTGATCGAGATAGTGGCGATGCGCGCCGCGCGATCGATGTCGACGCTGACGAAGCCGTAGCGGATCGCGCTGTCGTCGATGGTGCGCTTCAGCTGCGTCAGCGCGAGGCCCTTGCCTGTGCCGTTGCGCTTCGATTTGGCGGCGAATTCCTTGACGCGCTCGGCAAGCTTGCCCTCGAGCTTGGAGTTCGGCGCGATCTCGTCGACCAGGCGCCAGGACACGGCGCGCTTACCCTTGATGCCTTCCTCGATGGTGCAGAAGAAATCGGCATGGTCGCGGCGCACCTTGCGCTTGTCCACGACGCGGGTCAGGCCACCGGTGCCCGGCAGCACCGCGAGCAGCGGCACTTCCGGCAGCGCGACGGCGGCGGCGCCGTCATCGGCCATCATGATGTGATCAGTCGCGAGCGCCAGCTCATAGCCGCCGCCCGCCGCGGTGCCGTTGACGACGGTGATGAAGCTCTGGCCGGAATTCTCGCTGGAATCCTCCAGGCCGTTGCGGGTCTCGTTGGTGAACTTGCAGAAGTTGACCTTGTGGGCGTGGGTCGACCCCGCCAGCATGCGGATGTTGGCGCCGGCGCAGAACACCCGGTTCTTGCCCGAGCGCATCACCACGACCTTGACCTCGGGATGCTCGAAGCGCAGCCGCTGCACGGCATCCGCCAGCTCGATGTCGACGCCGAGGTCGTAGGAGTTGAGCTTGAGCTGATAGCCCTCGAACAGGCCGGCGTTCTCGTCGACGTCCATGGTCAGCGTCGCGACGTCGCCGGCGACGTCGAGCTTCCAGTGCCGGTAGCGCGACGGCTCGGTCTGGAAGTCGATGTACTTCGCCCCGTTTGCAAGGACGCGATCGTCACCAGCCATGGGCCACCCTTACCTGTTGTTCGTTTGAAGGTTCGTCTTGTCTTCATGCACAATAATGCATGTTTTCGATCTAGTCCAGTTCAAAACGCAAAAACATGCATTTTGTTTCATGTTCGGAAAAATCGTTCGTTGGGCCAATGGCCTAGATGGACGCACGGGCACCTCCATCCACGTCATTGCGAGGAGCGACAGCGACGAAGCAATCCATTGTTCCGCATACGCGGGGCGATGGATTGCTTCGCTTCGCTCGCAATGACGGGGATGGATGCATTTGCAGACCCTTTACGCCGCCAGGGCCGGGTCGTCGCGCAGCGCCGCCTTGGCGAATTCGGTGACCGCTTCGAGCGTCACCGCGGCGGCCTCGCGATGCGGCGAATGGCCGGCGCCCGCGATGGCAGCGACATCGACCGGGCAGTAGCACTCGCCCTCGGCGATCTCGACCTGCCGCATCGTGCCGTATTGGTCGTCCGCGCCCTGCACGATCAGCACGGGCACGCGGATGTAAGCGAGATACTCGGAGATATCCCAGTCGCGGAATGCCGGATCGAGCCAGGCGCCGTTCCAGCCATAGAAGGCGTTGTCGACGTCCTTGTGCCAGCGCGCGAGCTTCTCCTTCAGGTTGGTGGTCTCATACGCCGTCTTGATCTCGGCAATCGACTGCACCGAGATGTCCTCGACGATGAAATGCGGCGCGAGCAGCGCAAGGCCGTGCAGGCGATGATCCTGATGCGCGCCGGCATAGATCGCCGCGATCGACGCGCCGTCGGAATGGCCGAGCAAGAGGCCGCGGCGAAAACCGATCCGGTCGAGCAGCTTCGGCAGCACGTCGAGCGCCTCGCGATGCATGTAGTCGACCGGACGCGGCAACTTCACCGGCGACGACGCGCCATAACCGCTACGCGAATAGGCGAACACGCCGGCGCCGGTCGCCGCCTGCAGCTTCTCGGGGAAATCGCCCCACAGCCCGGCGCAGCCGAGACCTTCATGCAGCATCACGATGGTCGGCGCGGTCTCGGGTGATGGACCGATCATGCGGTATTCGAGATCGGCACCGTCGATGGTGAGGAAGCCGGTCGGGGAAAGGATCATGTGAAGCTCCGTTCTCTCAACATGCGAGCGACGCAACAACGGCTCTCTCATTCCCTCCCCCCTTGCGGGGGAGGGGCAGGGAGAGGGGTGCCGCTTGCTCCGCTGCACGACGAAGGATGACAACAGCGCAGCGCTGTCCGATGACGTTTTGAGAGTTGTTGATGCGGCAGCGCTTGATCTCAGGCGTCGGCGCCCGGGGCTTACCCCTCTCCCCACCTCTCCCCCGCAAGGGGGGAGGGAGCCTGTCCAGGGCACTCACCTCACGGAAACGCCTACGCACACAGCTACTCACTGGACGCCTCAGTGCTTTGCGCCTTCACCATCGCGCAACTTGAACCGCTGGATCTTTCCCGTCGCCGTCTTCGGCAGATTGTCGACGACGTCGATCCAGCGCGGATATTTCCACGGGCCGATCTTCTGCTTGACGTGTTCCTTCAGCGCCTCGTGCAGGCCTGAGGCTGAGTTGCCGGGCCGCAGCACCACATAGGCCTTCGGCTTGAGCAGGCCTTCCGGATCGGCTTCCGGCACGACGGCGGCTTCCAGCACCGCGGGATGGGTGATCAGCGCGCTCTCGACCTCGAACGGCGAGACCCAGATGCCCGACACCTTGAACATGTCGTCGGCGCGGCCGCAGAAGGTGTAACGGCCGTCGGCATCGCGGGTGTATTTGTCGCCGGTGCGGGTCCAGGCTCCCTCGAAGGTGGCGCGGCTCTTGGCGCGCTGATTCCAGTAGCTCTCGCCGGCCGAGGGCGCATCGACCAGCAGCTCGCCGACCTCGCCGTCGGCGACATCGGCGCCAGCCTCGTTGACCAGCCGCACCTTGTAGCCGGGCACCGGACGGCCGGACGAACCGTACTTGATGTCGCCCGGCGCGTTCGACAGGAAGATGTGCAACAGCTCGGTCGAGCCGACGCCGTCGAGAATGTCGACGCCGAACCGCGCGCGCCAGGCATTGCCGACCGATTCCGGCAGCGCCTCGCCGGCAGAGGTGCAGACCCGCAGGCGGTTGCCGCCGGACTGCGCCTTGGTCGCCTCGTCGTTCAGCATTGCCGCGAACAGCGTCGGTACGCCGAAGAAGATGCTGGGGTGATATCTGTTCATCAGCGCGAACATCACCGCCGGCGTCGGACGCTCCGAATTGAGCACCGTGGTGGCGCCGACCGACATCGGGAAGGTCAAGGCGTTGCCAAGTCCATAGGCGAAGAACAGCTTTGCCGCCGACAGGCCGACATCGTCCTCGCGGATGCCGAGCACCTGCTTGGCGTAGGTCTCCGCGGTCGCAGCGAGATTGGAATGCAGATGGCGCACGCCCTTCGGCATGCCGGTCGAGCCCGACGAATAGAGCCAGAACGCCGGCTCGTCGGCATGCGTCGGCGCGGTCGCGAACACGTCGCTCTCGCGCGCGATCTCATCCGACAGCTTCTTGTTGCCGTACGCATCCTTGCCGGAGACCACGACATGTTCGAGGTCGGGCATCCGCGCGATCACGTCCTTCACGACCGGCAGCAGCGCCTCGGAGACGAACAGCACGCGGGCGCGGCAATCGCCGAGGATGTAGGCGTATTGCTCTGACGTCAGCAGCGTGTTGAGCGGCACCGGCACCACGCCGGCACGGATCGCGCCCAGGAACACGATCGGGAAATCGACCGTATCCAGCATGATCATGGCGACCCGCTCTTCGCGGCGGACGCCGAGCCGACGCAGCATGTTGCCGAGGCGCCGGGTCTGCTGCTGCAACTGGCCATAGGTGATTTGCGACACCGTGTCGTCGAACACGACCTTGTCGCCGCGGCCCTCATCGACGTTGCGGTCGAGCAGCCAGGAGACTGCGTTATAAGTCATGCCCCGCTCCTCGGACCCAGACGCCCCACGCTTCCCTCTCCTGTGAATTTAAGAATTATAATTCATACAAAGCCACCAGCTTGGCTTGCTGTCAATCCTTATCGGCACTATGTTTCCTAAACTCTTGGGCCCGATTCAGTCAGGCCCGCGCGTCGTACGGGGATCATGACCGCAGCCAACGATCCGGAAACCGACTTCCTCGAACAGCTCGGCCAGCGCGTGCGCACGATGCGCGCCCTGCGCGGCATGTCGCGCAAGGTGCTCGCCAAGGTCTCCGGCATTTCCGAACGCTACATCGCCCAGCTCGAAAGCGGCAAAGGCAATGTCTCGATCGTGCTGCTGCGCCGTGTCGCAGCCGCGATGGGCGCGCATCTTGAGGACCTGATCCCCTCCAGCGAGCCGGTCCCGGACTGGGCCGTGATCCGCGATCTCCTGCGCAAGGCCTCGCCCAACCAGATCGCGCAGGCCAAGGACATGCTGGCCGGCAGCAGCCCGCTGGCGCCGCGCCGCGCCTCCTTCTCCGGCATTGCGCTGATCGGCCTGCGCGGCGCCGGCAAGACCACGCTCGGGCGCATGCTGGCGAAGAAGATCGGCTGGAGTTTTGTCGAGCTCAACAAGGAGATCGAGGCGCAGAACGGCCTCTCGGTCGCCGAGATCATCGCGCTGTACGGCCAGGAAGGCTTCCGCCGCATGGAGCAGGCCGCGCTGACGCAGCTCTTGGCGCGTAAGGAATTGATGGTGCTGGCGACCGGCGGCGGCATCGTCTCGGAGGCGCTGACCTTCGACCTGATCCTGTCGTCGTTCTACACGATCTGGCTGAAGGCCGAGCCGGAAGAGCACATGGCCCGCGTTCGCCGCCAGGGGGACCTGCGGCCGATGGCCGACGACCGCTCGGCGATGGCCGAATTGCGCAACATCCTGGTCAGCCGCGAGCCGCTGTACGCCCGCGCATCGGCGGTGGTCGATACTGCCGGGCTCTCGGTCGATGCCGCCGCCGCGCGGCTGATCGATTCCGTGCGGCCGGTGCTGCAGAACGAGGCGCGGAGCTTCGGGCTACGCAGCGTGGCGCTTTAGCCTTCGGCGCAAGCTATCTCCGTCATTGGGAGCGAAGCGAAGCAATCCATCCTTCCGCGTGTCCGGATGCATGGATTGCTTCGTCGCTTCGCTCCTCGCAATGACGAAATCCGTGACGGCGATGGGGGCCCTCACAACAACCGGCTCTTCACGTCCTCCGCCCCCTCGCGCAGCAGCGGCAGGAAGCGATCGATCAATTCCCTGGCCGGCACCCGATCGACATGTGCGCCCATGTTGATGGCGGCGACGATGGTGCCGTCATAGCGGTGCACCGGCACCGAGATCGAACGGAAATGCGGTTCGGCCTCGCGGTCGACCAGTGAATAGCCCTGCGCGCGATCGGCGATGATGGTGGCGAGCAGTTTCTTCGGATCGGTGACCGTCTGCGGCGTCACCGGTTCGCGGCGCATCGCCTTCAGCCGCGGGGCCAGTTCGGCATCGTCGAGCCGGCCGAGCATCGCGCGGCCGACCGAGGTGCAGAACGCCGGCAGCCGGTAACCGATATCGAGACCGGCGGAGAACACCCGCGTCGGGCTCGAGCGCGCGACGAACACGACGTCGTCGCCGTCGAGCAGCGCGAGCGAAGCAATCTCCTGCGCTGCGGTCGCGATGCGATCGAGCACCGGCTGCAACACGGTCACCACCTGGTTGGATTGCAGGAACGAGCCCGCCAAGGTCAGCACATGCGGCGTCAGCGTGAACAGCTTGCCGTCGGTTGAGACGAAGCCGCCATGCGCGAGCGTGAAGAGGATGCGGCGCGCGGTGGCGCGCGGCAGGTCGGCGGCGCGCGCCAGGTCGCTCAGCGTCGCCGGACCGGTGACGGTGCCGAACACCTGCAACAGGCGCAGGCCGCGATCGAGCGCCTCGACGAAGTCGGTGGCACGTTCGTCCTGATCGGTCCGTTTCAGCTTGGGCATGGGTTAGGCTTTGAACGGTTCAAAAATTGCGCTTGCTGTCCCGACCAGACATGGCATAATTCGCACATTCGTTCAATAGGCGAACAAATCCAAATCCGGGAGACGCCGCCATGATGAGCCAGGAAGCGAACGATCTGATCACCCGCACCGGCCGCAAGGATCCCTGCGGCAAGCTGATGCGGAGTTACTGGCAGCCGGCGGCGCTGGTCGAGGAGCTGGAGGGACCGCGCCCGGTCCGGCCGGTGCGCCTGCTCGGCGAAAACCTGGTGCTGTTCCGCGGCGAGGACGGAAGCTACGGCCTGATCGATCGCCATTGCGCGCATCGCGGCGCCGACCTCGCCTTCGGCCGGCTCGAGAATGGCGGACTGCGCTGCGCCTTCCACGGCTGGCTGTTCGACGCGTCAGGTCAGTGCATCGAGACGCCGGCCGAGCCTACCGGCTCGCAGCTCTGCAAGGGCATCAAGCAGCGCTCCTATCCGGTGGTCGAGAAGAGCGGCATCCTGTGGGCCTATCTCGGCGAAGGCGCCCCGCCGGCGTTTCCGGAGCTCGACTGTTTCGTCGCGCCCGGAAGCCATACGTTTGCGTTCAAGGGCCACATGAACTGCAACTGGTTGCAGGCGCTCGAGGTCGGCATCGACCCGGCGCACGCCTCCTTCCTGCATCGCTTCTTCGAGGACGAGGACACCTCGGCGGCCTACGGCAAGCAATTCCGCGGCGCCTCGGCCGGCAGCGACATGCCGATGACGAAAATCCTGCGCGAATATGATCGGCCGATCATCAATGTCGAGCACACCGAATACGGCCTGCGCCTGATCGCGCTGCGCCAGCTCGATGACACCAGCACCCATGTGCGGGTGACAAATCAGCTGTTCCCGCACGGCTTCGTGATCCCGATGTCGACCGAGATGACGATCACGCAGTGGCACGTGCCGGTCGATGACGAGAACTGCTACTGGTACGCGATCTTCACCAGCTACGCCGCGCCGGTCGACAAGCAGAAGATGCGCGACCAGCGGCTCGAGCTCTATACGCTGCCCGACTACAAGTCGCGCAAGAACCGCAGCAACGATTACGGCTTCGATCCGCACGAGCAGGCGACCGAGACCTATACCGGCATGGGCACCGACATCAACGTCCATGACCAGTGGGCGGTGGAATCGATGGGCGCGATCCAGGACCGCACCAACGAGCATCTCGGCCAGAGCGACAAGGCGATCGTGCAGTATCGCCGCCTGCTGCGGCAGGAGATCGAGAAGGTCGGCGGCGGCGAGAAGCCGATGCTGTTCCTCGATGAAGCCTCCGCGCGCAGCATCCAGGGCCCGGCGACGATGGACGGCATCGGGCCGACGCTGGGCTGGGAGCTCTACTGGATGGAAGTCGACGTCAAGCGCCGCCGCGGCGCACCGTGGGCCGCGCCCGTGCCGCGCGAGATCGCGGGGAAGGTGCAGCATCTGACGGCGGCGGAGTAGTATGTGTTCAACACCAGCCGTCATTGCGAGGAGCGCAGCGACGAAGCAATCCATGCTTCCGCGCATGCGGAACGATGGATTGCTTCGCGGAGCCTGTCATCCGGCGGCGCTTCGCGCCGACCGGGTGGCTCGCAATGACGCCTTTGGAGAGGTGACACCTTGAGCTTCGTCGAGCGTCACGGCCTGTGGTCGAATGAGCAGAAGGAGGCCGCAGCCCGCCTCCGCCGCATCGTCGAGGAGAAGAACCTCGAGGTCATCCGCCTCTCCTTCCCCGACCAGCACGGCATCCTGCGCGGCAAGACGCTGATCGCGTCCGAAGCCGTCCGCTCGCTGGAGAGCGGCTGCTCGATCACCACGACGATGCTCGCCAAGGACACCTCGCACAAGACGGTGTTTCCGGTGTTCACGTCGGGCGGCGGCTTCGGCATGAAGGAGATGGAGGGCGCGGCCGACGTGCTGATGGTCGCCGATCCCACCACGTTCCGCGTGCTGCCCTGGGCGCAAAACACCGGGTGGCTGCTGTGCGATCTCTATTTCAGCGACGGCCGGCCGGTGCCGTTCGCGACCCGCAACCTCTATCGCAAGGTGCTCGATCAGCTCGCAGGCCGCGGCTACGATTTCGTCGCCGGCCTCGAGGTCGAATTCCATTTGTTCAAGCTCGACGATGCGCACATGGCGCCGGAGGATGCCGGCCAGCCCGGCCGGCCGCCGTCGGTCAGCCTGCTGTCGCACGGCTATCAGTATCTCACCGAGCAGCGCTACGATCAGATGGAGCCGGCGCTCGAGATCATCCGCCGCGACATCATCGCGCTCGACCTGCCGTTGCGCACGGTCGAGGTCGAATTCGGCCCGAGCCAGTGCGAATTCACCTTCGCGCCGACGGTAGGCCTCGCGCCGGCCGACATCATGGTGCTGTTCCGCTCCGCAGTGAAGCAGATCGCGCACCGCCACGGCTATCACGCGACCTTCATGTGCCGGCCGAAACTGCCGAACGTGTTCGCGAGCGGCTGGCATCTGCACCAATCGGTGGTGTCGCGCGCGGGCGGCGAGAACGTCTTCATGGCCAAGGAGACCGGCGAGCCGCTCAGCCCGCTCGGCCGCGCCTGGCTCGCCGGCCTGATCGAGCACGCGCGGGCCTCGACCGTATTCACGACGCCGACCATCAACGGCTACAAGCGCTACCGCTCCTATTCGCTGGCGCCGGATCGCGCGATCTGGGGACGTGACAACCGCGGCGTCATGATCCGCGTGCTCGGCGGCGCAAACGATCCGGCAACCCGGCTGGAGAACCGGATCGGCGAGCCCGCCGCCAATCCCTATCTCTACATGGCTTCGCAAATTCTTTCCGGCCTCGACGGCGTCGACCGCAAGCTCGATCCCGGCCCGTCCGCCGACACGCCCTACGAGACCAAGGCGGCGCTGTTGCCGAAGTCGCTGCGCGAAGCGGTGTTCGCGCTTCAGGATGATCCGTTCTTCCGCGGGGCGATGGGGCCGGAGTTCGTCGACTACTACGTCTTCATCAAGAACGCGGAGATCGAGCGTTTCCAGGCCGAGGTCTCGGACTGGGAGCAGCGCGAATATTTCGAGATGTTTTGACTTTGTAATCCGTCATCCCCGCGGAAAGGCTTCGCCTTTGTCGCTGGAGGAGCGCGTCTTCGCGCGTCTCGAAGGGTGCACGGCCACCAGCCGGGCCGTCGACCCTTCGAGACGCGCTCCGCGCTCCTCAGGGTGACGGGTATCGGTTTGCGCGCGGCAGTCTGGCGGCGATCAGCTGCTGGGAGCACCGCGAATAGTTTGAGATGCTTTGATCCCGTAATCCGTCATCCCCGCGCAAAGGCTTCGCCTTTGTCGCCGGAGGTGCGAGCGGAGCGAGCCTCGAAGGATGCACGGCCACCAGCCGGGCCGTCGACCCTTCGAGACGCGCGAAGACGCGCTCCTCAGGGTGACGGGGATGGGTTCTGGCGCGTGGACCAGGCCTCAAATCCCCAGATACTTGTGCTGCAACTCTGGCTCGGCGAGCAGCTGCTCGCTGGTTCCGCTCCACACCGTCTTGCCGCGCTCGATGATGTAGTGGCGGTCGGCGATGCGGGCGAGGTTGCCGACGTTCTTGTCGATCACCAGCACCGACTGCCCGCGGCCCTTCAGCATCGACAGGCAGCTCCATATCTCGTCGCGGATCAGGGGCGCGAGGCCCTCGGTGGCCTCGTCGAGGATCAGGAGTTTCGGGTTGGTCATCAGCGCGCGGCCGATCGCGAGCATCTGCTGCTCGCCGCCGGACAGCGTGACGCCCATATTGCTGGTGCGTTCGGCGAGCCGCGGGAACAGCGCGTGGATCTTGTCGATGGTCCAGGGATCGGCGGCGCCGAGCCGATTGCCCGAGGCGGCGACGAGGTTTTCGCGCACCGTGAGGTTCGGAAAGATCTGGCGTCCCTCCGGCACCAGGCCGATGCCGAGTTTTGCAATTCTGTAGGACGGCAGGCCGCGCACCGCCTCGCCGGCGAAGCGGATGGCGCCTGATCGCGCCGGCGTCAGGCCCATGATCGATCGGATCGTCGTGGTCTTGCCCATGCCGTTGCGGCCCATCAGAGCGACCATCTCGCCCGATCTGATCTGCAACGACAGGCCGAACAGCACCTGACTCAGCCCGTAGCAGGTCTCGATGCCATCGACTTCGAGCAAGGTTTCAGCGGCCTTTGCTTCACTCATGGCGCGTCACCGCATGCTGTTCGCCGAGATAGGCGCGCTTGACCTCTTCATCCCCGCGGATCGCGTCCGGCACGCCGCAGGCGATGACGCGGCCATAGACCAGCACCGTGATGCGGTCGGCGAGCGCGAACACCGCCTCCATGTCGTGCTCGACCAGCACGATGGTCACTTCCTTGCGCAGCTCCTTCAGCAGCGCGACCATCCGCGCCGATTCAGTGACGCCGAGTCCGGCCATCGGCTCGTCCAGCAGCAGAAGCTGGGGCTTGGTCGCAAGCGCGACGGCGAGCTCGAGCTCGCGCTGCTCGCCATGGCTCAATTGCGAGACCACGATATCGGCGCGCTTGCCGAGGCCGACGCGCTCCAGCGCCGCGCGCGCGACCTCGCGCAGATGCCGCTCCTTGCGCGCATTGCCCCAGAAGCGGAACGAGTGGCCGTCATGCGCCTGTGCCGCGAGCGCGACATTGTCGATCGCGGAGAAGTCCTTCAGCAGCGAGGTGATCTGGAACGAGCGCGCCAACCCGAGCCTGGAGCGCCTGTAGGACGGCAGGCCCGTGACGTCGCGGCCGGCGAAGGTGATGGTGCCGGAATTCGGCATCACCTGCCCGGTGAGCTGGCTGATCAGCGTGGTCTTGCCGGCGCCGTTGGGGCCGATGATGGCGTGCAATTCGCCGGGCACCACCTCCATCGAGAGGTTGTCGGTCGCGGTGATGCCGCCGTAGCGGCGGACCAGATTGTCGACGCGGAGCAGAGGATCAGCCACGGCGCATCCTCCCGAGCAGGCCCATGATGCCGCCGCGTGCGAACAGCACGATCAGGAGCAACACCGGGCCGAGGATCAATCCCGAATATTCTGTGAACTGCGACAGCAACTCCTCGAGCAGCAGATACACGATCGCGCCGATCACGGGGCCGAACAGCGAGCCCATGCCGCCCAGGATCACCATCACCATGAGGTCGCCGGAACGGGTCCAGTACATCACCGCCGGGCTGACGAAATCGGTGTTGTTAGCCAGCAGCGCACCGGCCAGGCCGCAGATCGTGCCTGATATGACGAAGCAGACCAGGCGATAGCGGTTGGCATGGAAGCCGATCGCCTGCATGCGCTGCTCGTTGGAGCGGACGCCCTGCACCACGAGGCCGAAGCGCGAATTGACGATACGCCAGATCAGATAGAGGCCGCCGAACAGGCAGGCGAGGCAGAGGTAATAGAACTGGTTGCGATCCGACAGGTTGATCAAGCCGGCGAAATCGCTGCGCTTGTAGACGGTCAAGCCGTCGTCGCCGCCGTAGCGCGACAGCGCGGAGGCGACGTAATAGGCCATCTGCGCGAAGGCGAGCGTGATCATGATGAAGTAGACGCCGCGGGTGCGCAGGCTCAGCGCGCCGATCAGCAGCGCGAACAACGCCGAGACCACAAGCGCCACCGGCCACTGGATGAAGCCGGAGCCGATGCCCTCGGCGGCGAGGATGCCGACGGCATAGCCGCCGATGCCGAGATAGGCGGCGTGGCCGAAGCTCATCATGCCGCCATAGCCCATGATGAGGTTGAGGCTCGCGGCGGCCAGCGCAAAGATCACGATGCGGGTGAACAGCGTCAGGATGAAGATGTTGCCGGTCGCCGCCGAATAGACCGGCAGCAGAATGAGCGCGGCGCACATCAGCGCCGCGACCGCATTGGAGGCGTTGAGCTTGGGCTTCATCGTTTGGCCGCCGGGAACAGCCCCTCGGGCCGCAGCACAAGGATGATGGCCATCAGGAGGTAGATCAGCATCGAAGATAGCGCCGGCGCCGCGGTCGAGGCCGCCGCCCCGCTCAAGACCTTGCGCAACAAATCGGGCAGGAAGGCACGGCCCATCGTGTCGATGATGCCGACGAAGATCGCCGCCATGAAGACGCCGCGGATCGAGCCGATGCCGCCGATCACGATGATGACGAAGGCCAGGATCAGGATGTTCTCGCCCATGCCGATCTGCACGGTGAGGATCGGCGCCTGCATCAGCCCGGCGAGACCGGCGAGCGCGGCGCCCAGGCCGAACACCAGCGTGAACAGCAGCTTGATGTTGATGCCGAGCGCCCCGATCATCTCGCGATTGGAGGCGCCGGCACGGATCAGCATGCCGACGCGGGTGCGCATCACGACGAGATAGAGCAGCGCTGCGACCGCCAGCGCGACCACGATGATCATCAGCCGGTACGCCGGATAATACACGCCGGGAATGATCTGCACCGGGACGGTGAGCCAGGTCGGCAGCGGCAGCGCGAGGCCGGCCGGACCCCAGATCAGCCGCACGGCATCGTTGAAGAACAGGATCAGGCCGAAGGTTGCCAGCACCTGGTCGAGATGGTCGCGGCCGTAGAGATGCCTGAGCGCGACATATTCCAGTGCGATGCCGAGCAACAGCGTGGCGCCGAGCGCCAGCAGCGCGCCGAGCACGAAGCTGCCGGTCCAGGCCACGAAGGTCGCCGCGAAATAGGCGCCCATCATGTAGAGCGAGCCGTGCGCCAGATTGACGAAGTCCATGATGCCGAACACCAGCGTCAGTCCGGCCGCCAGCAGGAAGAGCAGGAGACCGAATTGCAGGCCGTTCAGCAGTTGTTCGACGACGAGATACATGGATCCATCATATCGGGCTGAAACAAAACAGCGGCAGCGCGCACGCGCCGCCGCCACGTGAACTCCCTCGCCCCGCTCTTCGCGGGGAGAGGGTTGGGGTGAGGGGCAGCGCCGCAGACCGGGTTTGTGGAGAGTCCCCCTCACCCGGCGCTACGCGCCGACCTCTCCCCGCACGCGGGGCGAGGTGAAACCGAAAGCAAGCTGCGCGCCAACACGGCGCAAACGATCACTTCATCGAACACTTGCCGTGGAATTTGTCCTGGTCGTCCTTGACGATGGTCGCGACCGTCTTCAGCGAGAGCTGGCCGTCGGCATCCTTGACCACGTCCTGCAGATAGAAATTCTGGATCGGGATGTGGTTGTTGCCGTACTTGAACGGGCCGCGCAGCGACTTGAAGTTGGCCTTCTCCATCTCCGCCTTCATCGCGTCCTTCTTGGTGAGGTCGCCCTTCACCGCGACGACGGCGCTGTTGATCAGCTGGGCGGCGTCATAGGCCTGGGCGCCGTAGTAGGTCGGGCGCAGGCCGGGATACTTCTTGCGGTAGTCTTCGACGAACTTCTTGTTCTCGGCGTTCGGCAGGTCGTTGACCCATTCCTGCGCGCCCGGAATGCCGATCGCGTTGTCCTTCTGCAGCGGCAGCGACAATTCGTCGATGGTGAAGGCGGTGTAGAGCGGGATCTGCGCCTTGATGCCGGCCTGGGCGTACTGGTTCAGGAACTGGACGCCGGCCGCACCCGGATAGAACACGAAGATCGACTCGGCCTTGGAATTGCGCGCCTTGGTCAGCTCGGCGGAGAAGTCGAGCTGGCTCGGCCACACCGTGTATTCCTCGCCGACCACCTCGCCCTTGAAGGTGCTCTTCACGCCCGCGAGCATGTCCTTGCCGGCGGCGTAGTTCGGGCCGATCAGGAACACCGACTTGACGCCCTTCTGGTTCATGTAGAGGCCCATCGCGGCGGGCGTCTGGTCGTTCTGCCAGGAGGTCGAGAAGACGTAAGGCGAGCACAGTTCGCCGGCGAGCTGCGACGGACCGGCATTGGCCGAGATCAGGAAGGTCTTGGAGTCGACCGCGGTCTTCAGCGACGCCAAGAGCACGTTCGACCAGATGTAGCCGACGATGAAATCGACCTTGTCGGACTGCACCAGCTTCTCGGTCTTCTGCTTGCCGACATCGGGCTTCTGCTGGTCGTCCTCGTAGATCACCTCGACCGGCTTGCCGTCGATCTTGCGGCCGAGATGGTCGAGCGCGAGCTCGAACGAATTGCGCATGTCGTTGCCGATCACGGCGGTCGGACCGCTGAAGGTCGAGACGAACCCGATCTTGACGCTGTCAGCCGCCATCGCGGGCTGCGCGAGCGCCAGAGCCATGGCGCCCGCCAGCCAAAATGCCTTTTTCATATTCACTCCCCTCCTCAACCAAAGATCCCGCCAGGCCCAATCGAGGCCCCGGGGTCACGCTTTCCGCGCGTCGTTCTGTGACGTGTTTTGTGCGCGATATCGCAAGTGTGCAGCAAGCATGAACCGACGGCACTCCATTAGAACCTTCGGCGCATACCCCAGCACCTTGCATCATAATTCGTCTAAATCGGCCATGGCAAGAAATATAATGCCGGTTGCGCAAGCAACGGATTGTCGCAGGGGCCGGGCCCGCGGGTGCCGCAATGCAGCAGGCTTTAGGCATTCGGTAAAGCGGCCGGAAACCACGCCAGGGCAAGACGTCCCGCCCTTCACGGTCTTGAAAGCATCGCCGGACGACGCTGATGCAAAAGGGGCGCGTCACATGTTGGGATTTCTGTTCGGCTTGAACGCCCGGATCGGCCGGCTGCATTATTTCCTCGCCTCGATTGCCCTTGGCGTCGTGGTGACGGTGATGTGCATGGGCATCGCGAGCCAGGCCTATCAAAAGCTCCGTTACGGCGCGCCGCTGACGCTCGAGCAACTGGGCTGGCCCGTGCTTGCAGTCGCCGGCATCTTCATCGTGGCCTCGTTCACGCTCCACTGCATGCGCATCCGCGACATCGGATGGGATCCGGTCGTGGTGGTGGGGGGCTGGATCGCATTCACGATCATCGACGGGCTGATCGCTCAGAAGTTTCCGGCGTGGGCGATCGGCAGCAGGCAACATGCAACCGTCGTCAGCGGCTTCGTCAATCTCGGCCTGTCGATTGTCCTGCTGTTCTGGCCGAGCGGTTATGCCGATGACGAACCGCCGGCGCAGCCGCGCGACACGGGCGGCGGATCGGACGGGTTCTTCGGCAGGACCAGCGCGCCGGCCGCTCCAACCAGCCGCATCGCGCGCGTCGCCAACGGCGAATTCGGCGGACGGACGCGGTAGCACCACCGTCGTCCCGGCGAAGGCCGGGACCCATACGCCGCAGCGGATGTTGTCGGCGGGACTCGCCGCACCAGCATCACGTAACGATTTGCATTTGGGGTGATGGGTCCCGGCCTTCGCCGGGACGACACTGAATTTACCCCCCATCCGCCGCCCATTCGGCGCCGTCGATCGCATAGGCGGCGTGGCGGAAATCCCTGATCGTGGCGACCTTGTCGGCCGACCAGTCGAGCAGCATGAACGATCGCGGCGGCGCGTCCAGAGCGTCCGGATCGAACACCAGGATCGCGGGACGTCCCTCGACCTGTCCGGTCACCAAATGCCAATCGTCGATCTTCGCATAATTGCCGAAGTAGCGTGACACCTCGGCCCGGCCATTCAGCCGCGTCCGGTTGACGAGTTCCAGCCTGATGTCGTCGGCGATCATGGCGCGAATGGCGTCGAAGTCGCGGGCGTTGAAGCGGCTGACATAGGCATTCAGCCTGTTGCGGTCGGCCGGCGACAGGCCGGGCCGCGGCGCATCGTCAGGCTCGCGGGCGAACGCGCGCAGTTGCGTGCGTCCACGGTGCAGCGCCGCCTTCACCGCGGGCAGGCTGAAATCCATGATGCCGCAGACCTCCTGCAAGGAGCAGCCGAGCACATCCATCAGGATCACGCTCGAGCGCTGCGCCACCGGCAGCCGCATGAAGGTGCGCAGGCTGCTTGCCGCGATCTCACGGCGACTGAAATCATCGAGCTCTCCGGCCATCATGTCCACCTCCTCCGGCGCGTGGAGCGCTTCCTGGCGGTTGCGCCGCCTGAGGAAATCGAGCGCGGTGTTGTGCGCGATCCGGAACAGCCAGGCGTCCGGGTTCTGGATCGGGGCGGCGGACGCGAAAGCCTCCACCGCCTTGATCAGCGCGTCCTGCAAAACATCCTCGCCGTCGATGACGGATCCGACCATGCGGGCGCAGTAGCGATGCAGCCTCGGCCGCATCGCCGCCAACAGCACGTCGACCTCGGTCGCGGCCGGCGCTTGGGGTGGTGACGTCATGATGGCTCCGCCAGATCGGTTCACGGCTCATCCAGCATACGATAATTACCGACAATCACAGCACTGCGAACCAGCGGCGGCTCGGCGCAGCGATCTCGKATGCCGTCCTGGAAGGCCTGGAACGCGGCAAGCTTCGGGATCGGGCTCGAGCCGTCGTCGGCCGCGGTCTCGACCATGTGGATGAAGGTGTCGTCCTCCAGCCGCAGGGTCATGTAGCGCACGCCATCCGGCGCGGCCGCCTTCAATTCGGCGAACACGGCCGCAACCAGCGCGGCATTCTTGTCCGCCAGTTCCGGCTTCGCCTTGTACCTGATCAGGGTCCGTCTCATCGCAATCTCCTTGGCCTGGTGCTGCGGCCCGAACCGGCCGCGTCAGACCCAAGGACGTTTCCGGGCTGCCAAAGGATGCGGTCCGGCAAAAATAATTTCCGGCCGCATCCTTTGCCCGTTCCGGTTCGTCTTGGCCTGCGAAGCGCGCCGCAACCCTGCGGTGCGCCAACGGAGAACGACCATGCAGACTCCCCGAGAGCGCGCCGAACAGCGCTGGGTGCTCGGCCTCACCGCACTGGCATCCTTCATGATGGCGCTGGACGCCATGATCATGACCACGGCCTTCGCCACCATCCGCGCCGATTTCGGCAGCCGGGTGGAGACGCTGCAATGGACCGTCAACGCCTTCAATCTCACCTTCGCGGTGCTGCTGTTGACCGGCGCTGCGCTCGGCGACCGCTTCGGGCGGCGCAGGATGTTCGCGGGCGGGATCGGCCTCTTCGTCGTGGCCTCCGCGGCCTGCGCGCTGGCCGGCAATGCCGCGGCCCTGATCGCCGCCCGCGCGCTGCAAGGCGCAGGCGCCGCGCTGGTGATGCCGCTGGCGATGGCGATCCTGAGCGGCGCGTTCGGCCGCGAGGAGCGCGCCCGCGCGCTCGGCATTTTCAGCGGCATCACCGGCTGCGCGCTGATCATCGGCCCCGCGATCGGCGGCTTCATCACCGAGCATCTCGGCTGGCGCTGGATCTTCTGGATCAACCTGCCGATCGGCCTTGTCGCGATCGCCCTCGTGCTGACGCGCCTGCGCGAGAGTTTTGGACCGTCAGCACCGCTCGACATCACCGGACTGATACTGGTCGCGCTCGCGGCCTTGGCTTTGGTCTGGGCCCTGTTGCGCGGCAACGGCGTCGGATGGGCCAGCGCCGAAGTCGCCGGCGCGCTGATCGCCGGCGGCGCGCTGGCGGTGCTGTTCGTACTGTGGGAGCTGCGTGCCACCAGCCCGATGGTGCCGATGCGGTTGTTCGCGGCCAGACCATTCGCGTCCGGCATGGCCGCAAGCGTGCTGTTCTATGCCGCGATGTACGGCGTGCTGTTCCTGCTGCCGCAGTTCCTGCAAATCGCGCTCGGCTTCGACGCCTTCGATGCCGGGCTGCGCCTGATCCCGTGGACGGCAACGCTGTTCGTCACGGCGCCGATCGCCGGCGCCGTCGTCAACCGGTTCGGCGAACGCACGCTTGTCGTCACCGGCCTCCTGATGCAGGCGATCGGGCTCGGCTGGATCAGCGAGATCGTGAGTCCGTCCGTGCCCTATTCCGCGCTGGTCGCGCCGCTGGTGCTTGCCGGCGTCGGCGTCTCGATGGCGATGCCGGCCGCACAGAACGCGGTGCTGAGCGCGGTTGCCGTCAGCGAGATGGGCAAGGCCTCGGGCATCTTCAACATGGGCCGTTTCCTCGGCGGCATGTTCGGCATCGCGGCGCTGGTCGCGAGCTTTTCCGCCAATGGCGCAGCCGATTCATCCGGACATTTCACCAGCGGCTTCGGCGCGGCGATGAGCCTTGCGGCAACGCTGTCATTCGCCGGCGCGGTCGCGGGACTGTTCCTGCCGATGCGGCAACGCGCGGTTGCAGCGGCCGCGCCACAGGATGCGTGAGGTTTTCAGCGATCGGGTTTTGCTATCGGGCGATCAAGCAATTCGTATTGGAACGAGGCCGCGAATGACTACATAATCAGACGACGAAGCCGTTCGAAACCGAGGACGCCATCAGATGACGCAAGCGCCGGCCAAACCTCATCGCGTGGTGATCGTCGGCGCCGGTTTCGGCGGGCTGGAAGCTGCCTTCGGTCTTCGCGGCGCGCCGGTCGAGATCACCTTGATCGACCGCCGCAACCATCATCTGTTCCAGCCGCTGCTCTATCAGGTCGCAACCGCATCGCTCGCGACCAGCGAGATCGCCTGGCCGATCCGCTATCTCCTGCGCGACCGGCCCGAGGTGACGACGCTGTTCGCCAATGTCTGCGGCGTCGATGCGGCGGCAAAGCAGGTGCAGCTCGACGACAGCGGCAGCATTCCCTACGACACGCTGATCCTCGCCACCGGCGCGCGCCACGCCTATTTCGGCCACGACGAATGGGAGCCGTTCGCGCCCGGCCTGAAGACGCTGGAGGACGCGACCACGCTCAGGCGGCGCATCCTGGTCGCGTTCGAGCGCGCCGAGCGCGAACCCGATCCGGACAAGCGCGCGGCGCTGTTGACCTTCATCATCATCGGCGCCGGGCCGACCGGCGTCGAGATGGCCGGTACCATCGCCGATCTTGCCAAGGACACGCTGCCGCAGGACTTCCGTCACATCGACACGCGCAGGGCGCGCGTGGTGCTGATCGAGGCCGGGCCGCGCGTGCTGGCAGGCTTTCCCGATGACCTCTCGGCCTATGCGCAGGCGTCGCTGGAAAAACTCGGCGTCGAGGTGATGCTGGGCGAGCCGGTCACCGAATGCTCGGCCGACGGCGTCGTGTTCGGCGGCAAGAGGTTGGAAGCGCGCACCATCGTCTGGGCCGCCGGCGTGCGCGCCTCGCGCGCCGCCGAGTGGCTGAACGCGCCGGCCGATCGCGCCCACCGGCTGCAGGTCGAGCCGGATCTGACCGTGCCCGGCCATCCCGACGTCTTCGCCGTCGGCGACACCGTCACCATCAAGGACCCCGACGGCAATCCGGTGCCCGGCATCGCGCCGGCCGCCAAGCAGGAGGGGCGCTACGTCGCCGCATTGATCAGGGCCCGGCTCGACGGCAAGACGCTGCCGCCGTTCCGCTACAAGCATGCCGGCAGCCTTGCGCAGATCGGCAAGAAGAAGGCGGTGATCGATTTCGGCTGGCTCAAGCTGCGCGGCTCGCTGGCGTGGTGGATCTGGGGCCTCGCCCACATCTACTTCCTGATCGGCGTGCGCCACCGGATTGCGGTGGCGATGAACTGGCTCTGGATCCACACCCGCGACCAGCGCGCCGCGCGGCTGATCACGCAAGGCAGCAGCAAGGTCGCGCAGTAGGCGTCGCGGGTTACGCGCTCACTCTATCTCCGTCATCCTGAGGCGCGAGCCCTTGCGAGCCTCGAAGGATGAACGGCCCATCTGGTGGCCGTGCATCCTTCGAGGCTCGCTCCGCTCGCACCTCAGGATGACGGAATCGCGATCAGTGCAGTGCTTGACCGTTGCACTGCAATCCGCACGCTCCTCACCCCATCACCTGATGCGGTGACCGCCCGAACGCGGCCTTGAAGGCGCGGCTGAAATGCGAGACGTCGCTGAAGCCGAAGCTCAGCGCGACGTCGGTGACATGGACGAAGCGGCGTTCGGCGAGCGCCTGGTAGGCACCGGCGAGGCGCTGCTGCCAGAGCCAGCGGATCGGCGTCGTGCCTTCACGCGCGAACAGCCGGTTGAGCGTGCGCGGCGCGATGTTTTGCGCGGTGGCGATCGCATCGAGGTCGAGCTCGGGATCGTCGAGATTGGCCAGGATGTAGGCCTTGACCCGCGCCAGCCGTTCATCGCCGTGCGGTGGCACCTCGTCGGTCAGCTCGGTCTGCAGCGTGGTTGCGAAAATATCCAGCACCGAGGCGCCGAGCCGCATCGCGGCGGGCCCGGCCTCGTCGTCGAGGCGCGTCAGCCGGCGGATCAGCGATCCCGCCAGCGCTCCGACCTTTGAGGAGTTGCCGACCTTTCGCGCGGTCAGGCGTTGCGCATCCGGCAGCCGCGCGAGCAGCAGCGGCCGCGGGATCGACACCATGATCGACCGCGCGCTCGGAGCGAATTCCAGCGTGAACGGCTGCGCCTGGTCATGCAGCATGAGATCGCCGCGGCGCATCTGCACCTCGCGCCCGCCCTGGGCAAAGCTGACCTCGCCGCGCAGCGTGAGCCACAGCATGAAATAGTCGCGCGGGTCCCTGCGGACGTCGCTCGCGCTGCGCATCACCCGGATGCGGTCGGCGGCCGGTGTCGACGACCAGATGTCGTTGATCGCAAGCGGACCGAAATGGCGGATCGAGATCGATGCGGCAAACGCCTCATCGGCGACGCGGCGGCATTCGGTCAGCGAGAATTCACGGCAGGTGACGTGATGCCAGCGGTCGAAACTGTCACCCGGCGCGACGAGCGTCTGCGCAACGACTGCATGATCTGGGGTCTGCATTGGTCCTGCTCCAGCCCAACCCGGCAGCGGGATATTCTGCGTCCGCCCCTCCCATCTGGCAAGCAGAGTCCAGCGATTGGCCCGCACAGCCAAGAACGGCCGCAGGAACCGGCGTAGAAAATATCCTCCACCAGGAGAGGAGACGCAGATGGGCTACCAATGCGAAATCATCGATCCCGCGCGCACCGTCATGATCGTGGTCGACATGCAGAACGATTTCGTGGCCGAGGGCGCCAAGCTGCGGTCCGCGCAGGCCGCCGCCATGGTGCCGCGTCTGGCGCAGACCCTGAAGGCCTGCCGCGACAAGGGCATCCGCGTCATCTACACCGCGCATGTGCATCGCCGCGACGGCAGCGACATGGGGCTCTATGACGATCTCTATGCGCCGATCGCCGACCGCTCGTCGCTGGTCGACGGCACCACGGGCGTCGAGATCTTCAATGATCTTGCGCCCGCCCCCGGCGAGCACGTCATCAAGAAGCATCGCTACAGCGCGTTCTTCGCGACCGATCTCGACCTCATCCTGCGCGAATGGGGCATCACGACGGTGATCATCTCGGGAACGACGACCGAGAACTGCTGCCACGCCACCGCGCGCGACGCCATGTTCCACAATTACAAGGTGGTCTTCCTGTCGGACGCGACGGGCACGTTCGACTATCCCGATGTCGGTCAGGGCGCGCTATCGGCCGAGGAGGTGCACCGCGCCACGCTGACGATCCTCGCCTTCTCCACCGCGCATGTGATGACGACGGGTGAAATGCTGGCGCGGGTGAAGGCGGCGAGCCCGAAGGCGGCGTAGCGAGTTCCGATCTCAACGCAGAAGCTCCCCCTTCACCCTCCCCTGGAGGGGGAGGGTCGGATCGCAACGAGCATAGCGACGTGCGATCCGGGGTGGGGTGATCTCTCAACACGGGCACCGTTTCAACGGAGAGACCTTCACCCCACGTCGGTTCGCATTTTCATGCGAACCGATCCCAGAGCGAGCTTCGATCGTCTCGACCCCTCCAGGGGAGGATCGAGTACGCGGCGAAGAGCTGACTTCACCAGCAACCTCACTTCACCAGCGAGCACCCGCCGTCGGCCAGCGGCCGGAATGCCTGCTCGGCCGGAATGGTCGCGATCAGCTTGTAATAGTCGTAGGGATATTTCGACTCCTCCGGCTTCTTCACCTCGAACAGATACATCGGGTGGATGACGCGGCCGTCCTGGCGGATCGCGGTCTCGCCGAACAGCTTGTCCGTACCCTTGAAGGTCTTCATCTGGGGCACCACCACCTTGGCATCGTCGCTGCCGGTGGCGGCGACCGCGTTGAGGTAGGCGAGCGTCGAGGCATAGACGCCGGCCTGGTTGCCGCTCGGCATCTTGCCGTTCATGCCGGGACGCGCGGCGAAGCGTTTTGCGAACGCGCGGGTGTCGTCGTTCATGTCCCAGTAGAAGGCTTCCAGCAGCTGCAGGCCCTGCGCGACCTTGAGGCCCATGCCGTGGACGTCGTTCACGAACAGCAGGAACGCCACCATGGTCTGGCCGCCCTGCTGGATGCCGAACTCGGCCGCCTGCTTCACCGCGTTGATGGTGTCGCCGCCGGCATTGGCGAGGCCGATCACCTTTGCTTTCGAGTTCTGCGCTTGCAGCAGGAAGGACGCGAAGTCCGACGTCCCGAGCGGATGCTTGCTCGAGCCCAGCACCTTGCCGCCATGCTTCTCGATGTAGTTCGTCGCTTCGGCTTCAATGCCTTTGCCGAGTGCGTAGTCGACGGTCACAAAATACCAGTCCTTGCCGCCACGCTGCATCATCGCGGCCGCCGTGGTGTTGCCGGTCGCCCAGGCGTCGTTGACCCATTGAATGGTGTTCGGCGAGCAGGCCTTGCCGGTGAGATCGGAGCTCGCGGTCGACGAGGCCAGGAACGTCATCCTGCTATCGCGCAGGATGGTGTTGATGGCGAGGCCGACCGCCGAGTTCGGCACGTCGACGATGGCGTCGACGCCTTCGACATCGAGCCATTTGCGCGCGATCGCAGAGCCCACATCGGCCTTGTTCTGGTGATCGGCGTAGACGATCTCGACCTTGATGCCCTTGCCGCCGCCGTTGAAATCCTCCGCCGCCATCCGCGCGGCTTCCACCGAGCCCATGCCGTTGGTGTCCTGGAAGATGCCGGAAATGTCGTTGAGCACACCGACGCGTACGACGTCGCCGGAAATCTCCGCGCGGGCGCTGCCCGCGGCGCAGGCCAATGCCAGCACCAAACCAAACCCAAAGCCCCTCATCATATCCCTCCCTTTGCGTCATTCCGCAGCCGGCCAATTTTGTCAGGCCGGCGTGATCTCGACCGGCAGGCTCTCGAGCCCGCGCAGCGTGTTGTTGAACAGGCGCTTCGGCTCGCCGGTGATTTCGATTTTCGCGACACGGCGCGCCAGCGCCGCCATCATCACCTCGCCTTCGAGGCGGGCGACGAGCTGGCCGACGCACATGTGGATGCCCGAGCCGTAACCGACATGGCCCGACGTGCGGCGCGTGATGTTGTAGGTGTCGGGTTCTTCCCAGCGGCGCGGATCACGGTTGGCGGCGGCGAGGAACATCAGCACCTTCTCGCCCTCCGGGATTTTGGCGCCGCTGAGCTCGATTTCGCGGGTGGTGGTGCGGAAGAAGGTCTGCACCGGGCTCTCGAACCGCACGGCTTCCTCGAAGGCATTGCGTGCCAAGGTCGGATCGGCGCGCAGCTTCTCGAACTGGTCGGGAAAGCGCGCCAGGCAATAGACGGCAGCGCCGATGCCGTTGACGGTGGTGTCGAGCCCGGCCGATAGCAGCGAGCGCACCAGGAGCGGCGCCTCGGTCGCAGTAATCGCGCCGCTGTCGACGTGGGCATGGATGCAGGCACCGATGCCGCCCGGGGTGAGATTGTCGCGTTGGCACTGCTCGGCCACATAGGCCTGGTGCGGCGCCGAGCGCTGGATCGCCTCCTCGCGAAGCTGGTTCGGCGGACCGAAGGCATTGAACACCAGGCTCGCATAGGGCAGCAGATTCTCGCGGCCCTCCGGCTTGAGGCCCAGCGCATCCGGGAAGATCGAGAGCGGATAGGCTTCGGCGAGGTCCGCGATCGCGTCGAAGCGGCGCTTCTCCAGCAGCGCATCGACGCGCGCCTCGGCAGCGGCGGCAAATTGCCCACGCAGCTGCTTCATCACGGTCGCCGACAGCACCGTGCTCAGCACGGTGCGGGTCCGGGTATGGGCGGGCGGGTCGGCCTCCAGGATCAGGCTCGGCGGCCGCCACGGCTTTTCCTTGGAAAAGTCGCTCAGGCCGACGCCGCGGCTGGAGCAGAACGTCGCAGGATCGTTCAGGACCGCATGGACCTCGGCGTAGCGCGCCACGCCATAGACATTCCACTTGTCGAGATAGACCACCGGCCCGGCCTCGCGCAGCCGCTCATGGGTCGGGAACGGGTCGGCGAAGAACTCGAGCGCGAACGGATCGACGTCGAGATGCGGGACGGACGCATCTGTTGCTGTGGTCATCGGGACCTCCCGAGGTTTGATCTTGTCGATACGGGCCGCATGTCACTTGCTCCCGAACAGTTTCGCAGCGATGATTTGAGGAAATGAGCAGTCAGCCCCTCCCCCGAAAGCCCCGCCGGCCGAGACCGGCCGATCCCGCAGATGCCACTGACGGCCCGCTGCTGGACCTCAATCGCTATGTGCCGGCGTTCATCACCTTCATCGGCAACAAGCTGTCGAACAGCGCCACCGCATTTTACCAGAAGAATTTCGGCGTCAACGTTACCGAGTGGCGAATCATCTCGCAGCTGGCGATCGAGCCGGGGATTCCGGCCTCGCGGATCTGCCAGGTGATCGGCTTCGACAAGGGACCGGTCAGCCGCAACCTCGCGGCGCTGCAAAAGCGCGGCCTGTTGACGATCCGCAACGCGCCCGATGACGGCCGCACCCATTCGATCACGCTGACCGCGCGCGGCCGCGCCATCCACGACAAGGTCATCGTCGCGGCGCTGGAGCGTGAGCGGCGGCTGCTGTCGTGCCTGAAGAAGGACGAGCGCGAGGTGCTGATCGACCTGCTGCGCCGGCTGCACGAGAACCTCGGCGCCGTGACCGGGCAAAGCACGACCTGACCGCGCAGCCGGACCACGGGCGGCGCCCTGCGCCACCATGGCCTTTGCCCGGTTTTCCATGCGTGTCGCCCGCGCGCTGCTGCGCAACATTATCCTCCCAAATGCGTAGCCGTTGACCGGCCCTGTCTCTATGGGAGCGGAAACTGGCATAGACTAGTTGCTATGGCAACTATAAACGCAAGCAAGTGCGGCGTCAGGTCCCATGCCAAGACTTGTAACGTCGCGCCCGGTCATGTGAGCACGCTGCTCAGGCTCCCTCCCCCCTTGCGGGGGAGGGTTGGGGAGAGGGGTAAGCTCCGGGCGAGACGATCGACGCGTGCACCGCCTCGCAAAGCACCTCAGGGTGACACGGATAAGGATAGCGCACGTCGTGCGGTACCCCTCTCCCTAACCCTCCCCCGCAAGGGGGGAGGGAACCCTTCCGCTGGTGCCTTCCTCACTAGGCCTGCTCCAATGTCCTCTCAATCCGCGCACCCAATCGGCGCGGACGCCCCGTCGTCCTCCAGGACCGCCACCGCTGCGGCGCGGCGGGTCAGCACGGCGCGTTGGTTGATGTAGCCCTTGTCGGTGATCTCGCCGCCGTCGACCGAGGCTGGCTCGGCGAGCAGCAGCGCGCGGGTGGCGTGGCCGGAGGAATGGCCGCCTTGCGCCTTCAGCCGCGCCAGCCCCTGCCCGATCGCGGAACGCACCGCCGGATGATCGATCGCTTCGCGCGCGTCGGCGCTCTCGGGCAGTCCCGCCAGCGAACGGCAGACGGCAAGGTTCGGGAACACCAGGAAGCGGACCTCATCGCGGCCATGACCGGTGACGACGATATCCTGCGCAAGCGGCGCCAGTGCCGCGATGCCGGCGACCCGCAAGGTGCCGACGCTGACCCAGGTGCCGGAATTGAGCTTGAAATCCTCCGCCACGCGGCCGTCGAAGAACAGGCCGAGATCGGGCCGGTCGGGATCGGCGAAGGTGACGGCATCGCCGATCCTGTAGAAGCCCTCGTCATCGAAGGCCTCCGCGGTCAGCCCGGGCGCCTTCCAGTAGCCCGGGGTGACATTGGGCCCGCGCACGCGGACCTCGAGCTTGTCGCCCGACGGCACCAGTTTCAGCTCGGTGCCCGGGATCGGGACGCCAATATTGCCGGAGCGTTTTGCCAGGAAGTGACAATCGGTCGCGAGCGGCGAAGTTTCGGTCGAGCCCCAGGCCGATACCATCGGCAGCCGTCGCCCGACGGTCTGCAGCGACAACTCCTCCAGCGCGTCCCACAGATTCTGCGGCAGTGCGGCGCCGGCATAGAAGGCGAACTTGGTGCCCTCGAAGAATTTGCGGCGCAACTCGTCATCGGTACGCAGCGCCGCGATCAGCATGTCGAAGCCGCGCGGCACGTTGAAATAGACCGTCGGCACCGCGCTGCGCAGATTGGCGAGCGAGGTCGAAAACAGGCCGGGCGCCGGCTTGCCGCCGTCGATGTAGAGCGTGCCGCCGTTGCGCAGCACCAGGTTGAAATTGTGGTTGGCGCCGAAGGTGTGGCTCCAGGGCAGCCAGTCCAGGATCACAAGCTCGCTGCCGGCCTGCTCCAGGAATGTCCAGGTCTGCGCCTTGGCCTGCTGGCTCGAGGTCAGCATGCGCTGGGTGTTGATCACGGCCTTGGGCGTGCCGGTCGAGCCCGAAGTGAACAGGAACTTTGCGATCGTGTCCGGTGTCACCGCGGCAAAGGCTGTTGCCACGTCCGGCGACTCCGGTGTCGCTGCAATGGCGCGGAACGGCAGCGCGTCGGCATCATCAGGGTTGCCGCTGACGATGGTGGCGCGATGCAGCGGCCCGATTGCGGCAAGCGCGGCCGCGAACGGCTTGATGCTCGCGACGTAGATCGCGCCGGGATCAAGCAGTGCGATCATGCTCTTGAGCTTGTCGAAATCTTTCGACATCAGCGAATAGGCCGGCGAGATCGCAGCCGAGGCCACGCCGACATGCTGCGCCGCGAGCGCGAACAGCGCGTGATCGATGCCATTATCGGAGAGGATGACGAGTGGCCGCTCGGCGCTCAGCCGCTGCGCCAGAACCCATGATGCGGCCCGCCGCACGATTCCGAGCGCGTCGCGATAGCTGACGGTGCTCCATGGCAGTTCGGCATTGGCACGCTCGCCGAGAAAGATGCGATCCGGCGCCTGCTGTGCCCAGTGCTCCAGCCAGTTGCCGACGCAGCGGGCGCTTTGCTGCAACGGTGTCGTCGATCGAACCAGGATGCTGCCGTCGCCCCTGTTATCGGCAACGATCGCGGGCGTCGCGAACAGGCTACTCGGATTGTCTGCGCTGACGGCGGCCATGGTTTCCTCCTCGCCCGTGTCTTTTCGGGATCGCACAGCAACATGGTGCGGCGCCGCGGTCCCGGCCGGGCTCTTTGGCGATAATGTTGCGGACATCAATTGTTGTCGTCAACAACAATCTTTCCCTCCCGCCCCGGGCGCGCTAGCCTTGCCGTCATGGCAAGCCAGCAAAAGACGCCGCGCAAGGCGGCAGGAACCGGAGCGGCAATCCGCCGCTCCCCGGCGCGCGCCGCGAATGGCAGGGCGCGCGGCGGCGACGCCAACGACGACATCGGCCTCGACGCGCTGGTCGGCCACGCCGGCTATGCGGTGCGGCGCTTCCAGCTCTGGATCTTCCAGGACTTCATCAAGACGCTGGCGGCGGTCGATATCCGCCCGACCCAATATTCGATCATGACCGTGATCGGGGCCAATCCGGGCCTCAGCCAGATGGCGGTCGCCAAGCGGCTCGGGATCGAGCGCGCGCGGCTGGTGCATCTGCTCGACAGCCTCGAGGAGCGCGACTTCGTCAACCGCGTCCCCTCCGCCACCGACCGCCGCTCCCATGCGCTGCATCTGACCGCGCGCGGCAAGACCGCACTGGCACAGTTCAAGCGGCTCGCCGCCGAGCACGAGCGGCACGTGGCCGAGAAGATCGGCAAGGACAACCGCGAACGGCTGTTGCAGATCCTCGCCGGTTTCACCTGATCCATCGGCCGGATTTCGGCTTGGATCAGACTTGCCTGAAAATTGGGCAACCGCGCTCTCACGCCAGTCCGCGACGGCACCCAACGGTCATTTCAAGCAACTGATATTGTGTAATAATCCGTCGCACGGCGAACGCGCGTGAATTGTACACAATGGCACATTGCTTGCTTCGATCAGGCTACAATTCCTCGCGGCAGGCAGCCGATGCCGTGCCGCTCACGAGACGAGGCCAACCACGTGACTGAAACTGTCGCCGCGATCGTTGCCGCACACCGCACCAAGACCCTGACGCCGGCGCAAACCGTGGCGCGCAGCTACCAGCGCATCCGCGCGCATGACGACCCCGCCATCTTCATCAGCCTGCGCGACGAGCAGGACGCGCTTGCCGAGGCCGAACGCCTCACGGACCCGTCGCTGCCGCTCTATGGCGTGCCGGTCGCGGTGAAGGACAATATCGACGTCGCGGGCTTGCCGACCACGGCCGCCTGCCCGGCCTTCTCCTATGTGCCGGCCCAGGATTCCACTGTTGTCGCAAGACTCCGCGCGGCCGGCGCCATCATCATCGGCAAGACCAATCTCGACCAGTTCGCCACCGGCCTGGTCGGCGTGCGCTCGCCCTACGGCATTCCCAAAAATCCGGTGCGCGGTGACCTGGTGCCTGGCGGATCGAGTTCGGGCTCAGCCGTCGCAGTCTCCGCGGGCCTCGTGCCGCTCTCGCTCGGCACCGACACCGCGGGCAGCGGCCGCGTGCCGGCGATGCTCAACAACATCGTAGGCCTCAAGCCGAGCCTCGGGCTGATCTCGAATACCGGGCTGGTGCCGGCCTGCCGCACGCTCGACTGCATCTCGGTGTTTTCGCTCACCGTCGACGACGCGTTGGCCGCACTCAGCGTGATGTCCGCCCTCGATGAGTCCGATCCGTTCTCGCGCGACCGGCCACTGGCGCCGCCCGCGCCCTTTCCGGCGAAGCTGAAGCTCGGCATTCCCAAGCCCGGCCAGCTGATCTTCTTCGGCGATCGCGAAGCCGAGAAAGCCTATGGCGAGGCGTGCAAGCGCTGGCAGGCGCTCGGCGCCGACCTCGTCGAATTCGACCTCGCGCCGTTCTACGAGACCGCACGGCTGCTCTATGAGGGCCCGTGGGTCGCCGAACGCTATCTCGTGATCCGCGACCTCCTGGCGTCGTCGCCCGAGGCGGTTCATCCGGTGACGCGCGAGATCACGGTCGGCGGATCACACCCCAGCGCTGCGGACACCTTCTCCGCGCTCTATCGTCTGCAGGCGTTGCGCCGTGTCTCCGAGAAGACATTTGCGAAACTCGATGCGATCGTGCTGCCGACCGCGCCGACGGTCTATTCGACCGAGCAGGTGCTGGCCAACCCGATCGAGCTCAACTCGCGGCTCGGCACCTACACCAATTTCGTCAACCTGCTCGATCTGTGCGGCCTGGCGCTGCCGGCGGCGATGCGGCCCGACGGCGCGCCGTTCGGCATCACGCTGCTGGCGCCGGCCAGCCGCGACGCCGAGCTCGCCAGCATCGGCCGCGTGTTCCACTTCGACACCGGACTTGGGCTGGGCGCCAAGGCGCTGCCGCAGCCGCCGCTCGCTGCCGTGCCGGTGCAGGCCGGCCCCGACGAGATCACGATTGCGGTGGTCGGCGCGCATCTCTCCGGCATGGCGCTGAACCACGAATTGACCACGCTCGATGCACGCCTGCTTGAAGAAGCAGTCACCGCGCCGGACTACAAGCTCTACGCCCTCGATACCACGCCGCCGAAGCCCGGCATGCTGCGCATCGAGGCGGGTACAGGTCACGCGATCAAGCTCGAGCTCTGGGCGATGTCGCCGGCCGCATTCGGCAAATTCGTCGCCGCGATTCCGCCGCCGCTCTCGATCGGCACGATCCGGCTCGCCGACGGACGGCAGGCCAAGGGCTTTATTGTTGAGCCCGCTGCGATCGATGGTGCGAAGGATATCTCCGGCTATGGCGGCTGGCGGGCGTTCATGGCGGAGAAGGCGAAGGCGTAGCCGTTAGGTTGGTGCGCTCCCTCGCCCCGCTCTTGCGTGGTAAGAGCAAAACTACACCGACACCGCGTAGGTCTCGTATTCGCCACGCACCTGCTCGATATGGGCGCGCATCGCCGCCGCAGCGCCTTGCTTGTCGCCGCGCAGGATGGCGACGACGACGCGGTCGTGCTCGGCGTGGGATTTGGCGAGGCGCCCGAGATTGCGGAACTGGGCGCGGCGGAACGGCTGCACCCGCACCCGCGTCGCCAGCGTGATCTCGGCGATATAGGCGTTCTGCGAGCCGGCATAGATCGCGTTGTGGAAGCGCTCGTTGACCTCATGGAAGCGCTCGGGATTGCCGGTGTAGCTCAGCACCCGCAGCTCCTCGTGGACCGCTTCCAGCGCGTGGCGCTCCGCCGGCGTCATCCGCTCGGCGGCAAGGCCGGCGCACATCGCCTCCAGTTCGGCCATCGCCTCGAACATGCCGGTCAGCCTTTCGAGCGAGGGCCGCGCCACCACCGCGCCGCGATGCGCGCGGGCATCGATCAGCCCGCTCGCCGCGAGCTGCCGCAGCGCCTCGCGCACCGGGGTCCGCGACACGTTGAAGCGGCGCGCAAGGTCGGTCTCGTCGAGGCCTGCGCCCGGCGGCAGCGTGCCGCGCACGATCTCGTCGGCGAGTTGCAGCCGCAGCTCCTCGGCGCGGGTGATCTTGTCGGCCAGCGACGACGGGCGATCGACGCGCCGCGGGCCCGCTTCGGGATCGGCGGGCTGTGACGCGCGGGTCGGAAGATCGTCCAGGCTCATGGCTCAAACGCCTTTAGGCTCGTCGATGACGCTGACATGGGCCGCGACGATTCTCCAGCCCTCGGGGAAGCGAATCCACGTCTGCATCTGCCGCCCCACCCGACCCGGCGCGTTGTCGCGATAGAACAGCGTCGAGGCGATCGCGGTGTCGCGGCCATAGGTCGTGATCACGGTGCGGTCGATCTTGCGCATCAGGCCGACCGGCGAGCGCCCGGCGCGGAACGCCATGATCTCGGTGTAGCCATAGAGGTTCTCGCCGATGCCGTAGCGCAGCGTGCGGCTGTCGTTGCGGAACAACTCGTCGAGCACCGCGACGTCGTTCGACACCAGCGCCTTCTCGTAGCGCTGGAACTGGGCCGTGACCTCGGCGACAACATCGGGAAGATCGATATCCATATCAAAGACCTCTCGGCGCGGGAGCCGCAACGACACCCATCTGTTCCAGCGCGTAGGCAACCCGCAGCGCGATATCCTCGCGCCACGGCGCGGTGATGATCTGCACGCCGATCGGCAGCGGCTCAAGCGGCACCGGCACCGCCACGACCGGCAAGCCGATGAAGGAGATCGGCTGGGTGTGGATGCCGATATTGGCACGCACCGGAAGCTCGACGCCATCGAGCGTGAAATTGACCTGGCCGAGCTTCGGCGCGGTGCACGGCGTTGCCGGCGCCAGGATCACGTCGACCGACTGGAACAGCTCCTGCACCTTGGCGCGGTACCAGCGGCGGAATTTCTGCGCTTTGTCGACATAGACCGCCGGCACCATCGCGCCCGCGATGAAGCGGTCGCGCACCGCAGGATCGAAATCGTTCGGGCGCTTGCGCAGCCGGTCGAGATGCAGCGCGGCGCCCTCGGTCGTGGTGATGATGTAGGCCGCGGCGCGGGCGCGCGCGGCTTCCGGCAATTCCACGGTCCGCTTCGCACCGAGCGCCTTCGCGACGCGCGCGACCGCTTCGACGGCCTCCGGGAACACGTTCTGCTGGAAATAGCCGCCGGCGATCGCAATCCGCAGCCCGCGGACATCATTGGCAAGCAACGGCACGGTCGGCTCCACCGACTGCACGATGCAGGAGGGATCATCGGCGTCGGGTCCCTGCATCGCGTCATAGGCCAGCGCAAGATCCTTCACGCTACGCGCCAGCGGACCGAGATGATCGAGGCTCGCGACGAACGGATAGGACCGCGCCCGCGACAGCCGGCCATAAGTCGGCTTCAGGCCGAAGGTGCCGCAGAACGACGACGGCACCCGGATCGAGCCGTTGGTATCCGAGCCGAGCGCGATCGGCACCAGCGCGCCGCCGACGGCGCTGCCCGAGCCGCCCGAGGAGCCGCCGGTCATCCGCGTCGGATCATGCGGATTGCGCGACGGGCCGTCATGCACGTTCTCGCCGGTGAAGTCGTAAGCGTATTCGCCCATGTTGAGCGCGCCGACCAGCACGGCGCCGGCCGCTTCCATCCGCTCGATCAGCACAGCATCGCGCGGCGACGGCGGCAGGTCGCGGTTGATCTTGGAGCCGGCGCGGGTCGAGAGGCCCTGCACGTCGAACAGGTTCTTGACCGCGAAGGGCACGCCGGCGAGCGGGCCAATCGGCTGCCCCGCCGCGAGCGCTGCGTCGATCGCGCTTGCCTTGGCACGGGCGCGATCGGCAGTGACGTCGGTGAAGGCATTGAGGACCTTGTCGTGCGCGGCGATCCGCGCGAGCGCGGCCTCGGTCGCGGCAAGGGCGGTCATCTTGCGGCTTGAGACGGCCTGCGCGATTTCGGCGGCCGATAGGGAAGCTGATGTTTCGGACATCGCGATCTCAGGTCGAATAGACGGCGGCCGACGCGACGTCATCAGGCAGCGGGAAGTCGTCGACCAGCTTGGCCAGCCGCAGCGAGACCTCGAGATTGGCGCGCACCGCCGGACGCCAGGCCTCTTCCAGCGGCAACGCCATCGCGCTTGCGGCGGCGTTCATGTAGTCGTCGAGATGATCGGCCATTTCGCTCCCAGCAATGATTTTGCGCATGATCTATTCGGAAAACCGGTTCCCACTTTTCCGAATCATGCGTCAGGACACCGGCAACGGCGGATGCGGGATCGCCGTCAGCAGCTCCCTTGTATAGGCATCCTGCGGATTGCCCAAGACGTGTTCGGATGCGCCCTGCTCGACGATGCGGCCGGCGCGCATCACGATGACGCGATCACACAGCAGGCGCACCACGTTGAGATCGTGCGACACGAACAGATAGCTCATGCCCATCGACTGCTTCAGATCCTGCAGCAGATTGAGCACCACCGCCTGCACCGAGACGTCGAGCGCCGCGGTCGGCTCGTCGAGGATCACGAGCTTCGGGTGCAGCGCGATGGCGCGCGCGATGCCGACGCGGGCCTTCTGGCCGCCGGACAGCTGATGCGGGAATCGATCCAGCAGATTGACCGGCAGGCCGACCAGCCGCGCGAGCTCCTCGCAACGATCGCGGAGCGCGTCGCGCCCCCTGATGTCGCCGAGCTGCATGATCGGGTCGGCGATCGCGCGCGCCGCGGTGAATCGCGGGTTGAGGCTGTCGGTCGGATCCTGGAACACCATCTGGATCTGGCTGCGCCGCGGCAGCCGCGCGAAGGACTGCGGCATGATGCCGCCGATATCCTCGCCGTCGAACATGATGCGGCCGGAGGTCTGGTCCAGCAGGCGCATCACCATCATCGACGTCGTCGACTTGCCGCAGCCGGATTCGCCGACCAGCCCGACGCTCTCGCCATGGTCGATCTGGAAACTGATGCCGTCGACGGCGCGGAACACCTCTTCCTCGACCGGCGGCTTGCGGCCGAACAGCTTTGTCAGCATCGAGCCTGCGCCCTGGCGGGGGTATTCCTTGACGAGCTTTTCGACAGACAGGAGCGGCTGCGTCTGCTCGTCACCCCCGGGCTTGACCCGGGGGTCCATCGAGGAAGAATGGTTTTGCGCAGAGGGATGGACGGCCGGGTCAAGCCCCGCCATGACGGGGGTGGGCTGCAGTGGCTTCGTCTCCTCCTCCGGCAGCAGATCCCTGAGGGACACGCCGAGCCGCGGCGTCGCGCGCATCAGCTTCCTTGTGTAGGCATGCTGGGGCGCGGCGAAGATGTCGGCCGACTTGGCGGTCTCGACCACGCGGCCCTTCTCCATCACCACGACGCGGTCGCAATAGGCGGCGGCAAGGCCGAGATCGTGCGTAATCAGGATGGTCGACATCGATCGCCGCTTGGTCAGCTCGACGATCAAATCCATCACCGCCTTCTGGGTGGTGACGTCGAGGCCGGTGGTCGGCTCGTCCGCGATCAGGAGCTGCGGATTGCAGGCCAGCGCCAGCGCGATCACGACGCGCTGGCACATGCCGCCGGAGAGTTCGAACGGATAGGCGTGATAGCGCTCGCGCGGACGCGCGATCCTGACCTGCTCCAGCGCCTCGATCGCCGTCTCGCCGCGGTCGGTGACCTGCGCCTGCTGGACGTGCTGGCGCAGCACGTCCTCGATCTGGTGACCGACCTTGCGGATCGGATTGAGCGCGGCGCGCGGGTTCTGGAAGATCATCGAGACTTCGCGGCCGCGCAGATCGCGCATTTGGCTCTCGGTCGCCGCCTTGACGTCGATGCCGGAGAACATCACCGAGCCTTCGGCGATCCGGCCGGCGCGATCGAGGATCCGCATCACTGCGTAAGAGGTCACCGACTTGCCGGAACCGGACTCGCCGACGATGCCGACGGTCTCGCCCTTGCCGACGGAAATGTTGACGTGCTGCACCGCCTTGACGATGCCACGGCGCGTGGTGAACTCGACCGTGAGGTCCTGGACGTCGAGCAGCGGCTGGGCGGTCATGCCCGCCTCCCACAAAATATCGAAAACAACCCCATGCAAAGGAGTCGAGCGGTAACACGACACCGCAAGAAGACCGTCATCACGTCCTCCGCTCGTTCAGCTCGTCATGCGCGGGCTTGACCCGCGCATCCATCGAAAGATCAAATTTGCGCTTCGCGCGATGGATGGCCGGGTCAAGCCCGGCCATGACGAGGCAGTGAGCGAAATGCATCATCGCTCACGTCCTCCGCTGCGGGTCGACGATGTCGCGCAGGCCGTCGCCGAGCAGGTTGAAGCAGAACACTGCGATCATCAGCGCAAGGCCGGGGAATAGCGCGATCCACCATTCGCCCGACACCATGAAGCCGGCGCCCTCGGCGACCATGATGCCCCACTCCGCGGTCGGCGGGCGGACGCCGAGGCCGATGAAGGACAGGCCCGCGGCGTTGAGGATCGCGTAGCCCATGGTCAGCGACATCTGCACGATCATGATCGGCATGATATTGGGCAGGATGTGCCCGAGCAGGATGCGGTACTCGCCATTACCGGAGAGACGCGCCGCCTGCACGAAGCCGGCGTTGCGGCGGACGTTGGCTTCTGCGCGCGCGACGCGGGCATAGAGCGGGAAGTTGACGATCGCGGTCGCGATGATGATGTTCTGCACGGTGTTGCCGAGCGCCGCGACGATGCCCATCGCCAGCACGAACAGCGGAAACGCCATGATGGTGTCGGCGATGCGGCCGACGATGCGGTCGGTCCAGCCGCCGAAATAGCCGGCGGCGATGCCGGCGAGCCCGCCCATCAGGAACACCAGCACGACGGAGGCGACCGCGATGAAGGTGTCGAGTCTTGTTGCGACGATGACGCGGCTGAAGATGTCGCGGCCGAGCTGGTCGGTGCCGAACCAGTGCGCGGCCGACGGTGGCTTCAGCGCCGCCGCAGTGTCGGACGCGAGCGGGTCGTACGGCACCACATAGGGGCCGAACAACGCGGCGAACAGGATCAGGATTAGCAGCGCGAAGGCAAAGCCGGTGACCTTGTTCTCGCTCAGCACATAGCGGGTCTGCTCGATGACCGCGGCGAGGCCGGAGGTGCGGGCGGGCCCCGCGGGCTCAACTGTCGGCGCAACGGTGCTCATAACACCCCCTACCCTTCCAGACGAACGCGGGGATCGATCACGCCGTAGAGGATGTCGATCAACAAATTGAGCAGCACGTACATGACCGCCATGGTCAGCACGAAGCCCTGGACCGGCGCGAAGTCGGAGGCGATCAGCGCCTCGACCGCGTAGGAGCCGATGCCGGGCCAGGCGAACACCTTCTCGACCAGCACGTTGGCGCCGAGCAGGAAGGAGAACACCATGCTGAGCGTGGTAATGACCGGCAGCATCGCGTTGCGGAAGGCGTAGGTCACGATCACCTTGCCCGGCGACAGGCCGCTGGCGCGCGCAGTGCGGACGAAATCGGACGCCAGCACCGCCAGCATCGAGGCGCGCGTCATGCGTGCGATCGGCGCCAGCGAGAAGATCGCGAGCGTCACCGCCGGCAGGATCAATTGGCTGAGCGCCGAGCGGAACGCCTCGAAGTCGCGCGCGATCAGCGTATCGATCAGATAGAAGCCGGTGACGGTCGGCGGCGCGCTGTAGAACACGTCGAGCCGGCCGAGCGGCGCCGGCGCCCAGCCGAGCCGGAAATAGAACAGGTAAACCAGCACGAGCCCGGTGAAGAACACCGGCAGCGATACGCCCGCCGTCGTGGTGACGCGGCAGAGATGATCGATCCAGGAGCCCGGCCGCGTCGCCGCCAGCACGCCGAGCGGGATCGCGATCACGATCGAGACGACGAGGCCGAGCAGTGTGAGCTCAGCCGACGCCGGCAGCCGGTTGCGCAGCTCGGCGGCGACCGGCTGGCCCGTCGTCAGCGAGGTGCCGAGATCGCCGTGGGCGAGATCGCCCGTGTAGCGGACGAACTGCTCGATCAGCGGCTTGTCGAAGCCCAGCTTCTTCCTGATCTGGTCGACCGCCTCCTTGGTCGCCGCGGGTCCGGCGAAATACGCCGCCGGATCGCCGGGCAGCGCGCGCGTCAAGAGGAACGTCACGATCACGACCCCGATCAGCGACGGGATCGCGAACAAGAGCCGCTTGCCGATCATGGTCAGCATGAGCGCCTCGATACTTGTAGCTGAAACGCCACTCGGGGATTGGTCAGGCTCCCTCCCCCCTTGCGGGGGAGGGTTGGGGAGAGGGGTGCCGCTTGCTCCGCTGCCAGATGCAGCGCACCGACAATGCGCTCGTGATGCAGCGCATGGTTTGGCACGATCTCGCCTAACGTCATCGTTCCGAGTTCGCGGCTTACCCCTCTCCCCACCCTCCCCCGCAAGGGGGGAGGGAGTCTGAGAGGTGTGCTCACCTCACAAAGAAATGCATACGCGAGAGCATTGCAGAAGGAGCGCATGCACCTCACCCCTTCGCCATCGCGCGATAATCGAGGCGGCGGTGGAACCAGTACTGGTAGCCCGAGATGTTCTTCTGCATCGCGACGTTGACGAAGGGCTGGTAGAGCGGGATGCGCGGGATGTCGGCAAACGCCAGATCGACGAAGCCTTTCACGTCGGCGTCGTAGGCGGCGGTGTCGCCATTGGCGGCGGCGATGCGCGCGCCGTCGATGAGCTTGTCCATCTCCGGCGACTTGTAGCTCATCGTGTTGAAGATCGAATTGTTGCCGTGATAGCACCAGTAGAAGAAGTACTCGGGGTAATCGAGCCAGCCCGAGAACACGTTGGTGAACAGCGGCATTTCCTTCTTGGTGAGCTCGGTGCGCCAGTTGGCGCCGGGCACCTTGTTGATCGTGGTCTTGATGCCGAGCTGCGCCAGGCTCTCCTGCACCAGCACGCAGAGCGGCTCGTTGACCCCCGCGAAATTCAGGTCGAACGAGATCGTGGTCTCGAAGCCGTTGGCGTAGCCGGCCTCCGCGAGCAGTGCCTTGGCCTTCTCCATGTCGGTGAAATATTTGGTCGGCTGCGGCCAGGCGACCTCGGTCGGCCTGTCCTTGGCGGCGCCGAACATCGGGTTGGCGAGGCCGAACAGCACCGCATCCATGATTTTTTGGTAAGGCATCGCGTAGGCCATCGCCTGCCGCACCCTGGGATTGTCGAACGGCGGCTTGGTGACGTTCATGCCGATGTACTGGATGCCGTTGGAGAACGGCAGCGAGACCACGTTGAGCTTGCCGTTGGTCTTCATCTCCTGGAAATCCTTGAACGGCAGCTCGTAGGAGATGTCGGCATCGCCGCGCTCGAGCAGCGCACGGCGGTTGCCGGCCTGCGGCACCATGCGCCAGATCACGCGCTTGATCTTCGGCATCGGACCCGAGACCCAGTCGTCGTTGCGCTCCATGACGACTTCGGTGCCGGCGGTCCATTTCGTCACCTTGTAGGCGCCGGAGCCCGCGGTCTGCTGCTTGGTGAATTCGAGGCCCCAGGGATCCTTCTCGCTGGCGTTCTTCTTGACGAGTTCGGAGTTGACGACGCAGGGCACGATGACAGCGAGGTCAGGGATCGTCAGCTTGTCCTTCCTGAGGAAGTCGACGCGCACGGTGTGGTCGTCGACGACGACGAACTGCTCGGGCTTGGTCAGCGAGCCTGCGCTCATCTGGAAGGTCGGGAAGCCGCCGACAGAGACGGCGCGATCGAGCGACCACTTGACGTCCTTCGCGGTGACCGGCGTGCCGTCGTGGAATTTGGCGTTCTTGCGCAGCTTGAAGGTGACCGACATGTCGCCGATGTTGAAGTCCTCGGCGAGTTCCGGCTTGAACTTGTCGCGGTCGTAATAGGGCACGCCGCCCGGACCGCTCTTCATCTCGTGGCTGATCAGCCGGTCGTAACAATTCCACGACACCTCATAGCCGGGCACGTTGGTGCCGACGCCGTGGATATCGAGATTATTGGGGCCGCCTTCGGAAACGATCAGCAGCGTCTCGGAGCGCGCGTCGGCTTTGGCCGGCGACCAGATCGCCGGCGCAGTCGGCGCCACCGCCCCCGCGGCCAGTCCGGACACCGATTTGAGGAAATCGCGACGCTTCATGTGATGCTCCAACGCCCTTGGGAACGGCCTTGGAACTCGGATCGCAAGGATTGTGCCAACCCTTAACGAAACCTTATGATAGGCTAACTTGCTGGATAGATAGAGGAAATCGAAGAAGGTATTTTGATCTGGCGATGACTAGCTCGTCCGGATTGCATACAAAGCTAAGCCTAATGCTCAATCAATAAGCAGAACATGATGCCTGCCCGCTTTGTGGCCGCCGATCGATAGCGGTCCAAATGGCTAGCCGGGCCAGATCAGCTCCTGCAACTGCACGAAATCATCCACCCGGTCCGGCCAGCCCGCGATGCAGATGTGCTGAAGCGGATCGCTGGCGGAGTGCAGCATCAACAGCGCCATCAGCCGCCGCTTCAGCGTGAAGGTCACGTCAGCGCGCGGGATGCCGAAGCCGTCGAACAGGCTGCGCACAAGCCGCGGATGCCCGGCGGCCATGAACGCGCTGGGACCGAGCAGATCGTACTCGCCCCATCCGGTCCGGACATCGCCGAAGTCGAACAGGCCGGCGACGTGCCAGCCGTCGGCGCGGCGGCCGAGCAAAAAATTCTCCGGGATGTACTCGCCGGTCAGGATCACCGGTCGCGCGTGCATCGGGATCAGTTCGACGGCGTCACGCAGGAGATCGTCGAGCGACGTGAGCAATTTCGCCGGCAGGCCGAGCCGTTCATGCCGCGCCCGGCACTGCGCGATCTGGGTACGCATGAAGGCCTCCCAGGGCTGCCCGATCGCAAGCAGGCTGCCGGGCGGCACGCGCTGCACCTCGGCGATGACAGCGCCAATCTCGCCGAGCACGCGCTCCCGCTCGGCTTCCGGCAGCGATGGCCAGACCTCCGAACCGACGGTGCCGGCGAGGCACGTGATGACGAGATAGGGCCAGCCGTCGCGCTCGCCTTCAGCGATGAGGTCGGGAATCGGAATGCCGAGCCGCCCGCGCAGCTCCGCCAGCGCGCCGCGCTCGGAGACGAATTGCGGGCGCAGGAACGGCGGGAACAGTTTCAGGATCAGGTCGTCGTCGAGCCCGATCACGAGGTTGGTGCCGGTCGAGAACACATGTGGCGTGCCCCAGGACAGCCCGTGGCGATCGGCGATCTCGCGCGCGACCGGCAGCCAGCGCGACGCGTCGCCGCGCCAGGCGCGATAGGTGTCGTAGGTGGTGATGGGTGGAAGGAGCATTCTCAGGCGTCATTGCGAGGAGCGCAGCGACGAAGCAATCCATAGCCGAGCGCGGGGCACGATGGATTGCTTCGCTTCGCTCGCAATGACGGGGGAAGAACGGCTTGCATCATCACCGGTCCGGATTGGCGCGCTCGAACTGGCGCAGCAGGCGGTTGCCGCGCTCGACGGCGTCGTCCATTGCGGCCTGCGCGGAACGCTTGCCGGCGAACACCTGCTCGAGCTCCTCCTCGATGACGTCGCGGACCAGCACGAACGAGCCGAGACGGACTCCCCTGGACTTGTCGGTCGGCGGCTTCAGCGTGACCTCCTCGATCGAGATCGAGGCGCCGGGATTGCGATCGTAGAAGCCCTGCGCGCGGCTGAGATCGAACGCGGCGCGGGTGATCGGCAGATAGCCCGTATTCTGGTGCCAGGCGGCCTGCACCTCCGGCCGCGACAGATAGGCGAAGAATTTCGCGACGCCGGCATATTCGGCGCGCGGCCGGTCGCGCAGCACCCACAGCGTCGCGCCACCGATGATCGAGTTCTGCGGCGCGCCCTGCACGTCGGCCTCGTACGGCATCATGCCGTAGCCGACCTCGAATTTGGAATTGGCCCTGATGTCGGCGCGGGTGCCCGACGAGCCGATGAAGATGCCGCACTCGCCCTTCTGGAAGCGCGGCTCGGCCGCCTGTCCGCGGCCGCTGTAGTCGAACGACTTGTCGGCCTGCCACTGCGCGAGTTGCGCGATATGACGCACCACGATCGGGTTGTTGAAGACCAGCTGCGCGTCGAGCCCGGCAAAGCCGTTGGCCCTGGTCGCGATCGGCAGATTGTGAAAGGCGGAGAAGTTCTCGACATTGATCCAGGACGGCCATGACGTGGTGACGCCACACATCGCGCCGGCCGCGCGCAGCCGTTTCGCCATCGTACCGAGTTCGGCCCAAGTCCGCGGCGGCTGGCTCGGATCGAGCCCGGCGGAACGGAACATATCCTTGTTGTAGTAAAGGATCGGCGTCGAGGCATTGAACGGGAACGACAGCATGTTGCCGTCGACATCGGCATAGTAGCCGGCCACCGCGGGCAGATAGGCCTGCGGCGCGAATGCCTCCGATTGATCGCGCATCAATTCGAACACCGGATAGATCGCGCCGCGCGCCGCCATCATGGTTGCGGTGGCAATCTCATTGACTTGAACGATCGCCGGCTGGCTGCGCGAGCGGAAGGCGAAGATCGCCGCGGTGACGGTCTCGGTGTAGTTGCCCTTGTAGGCGGGCACGATGCGGTAATCGGATTGCGAGGCGTTGAAGTCGGCGGCGAGCTTCTCGAGCTGCTTGCCGAGCTCGCCCGACATCGCGTGCCACCACATGATCTCGGTCGCAGCGCGCGCAGGCGATACCAGCAGAAGGGCCGCGACGACGAGATGCAGGAGCTTGAAAACGAACTTCACGACGAGCCGTTCCTCGATGCCAACATGCCCTCATACGGCGCTACAACCGTAGATTCAATCGACACTGCAGGTTGCAGCGCGGGATTTAACGTTTGGCCGATGGGCGAAGCGGCGCGGTTCTGCTAAAAAGGGCATTGAACCTTTTCCTCCCGCCCTGGACAAAAATCACAAGGGGAATTGTAGCCTGTGTACCGCCGCGCCGGCCTTTCGCGGATAATGATGCTTGCCGTCGCGCTGTTTTGCACAGCTGCGCCGGTGGGCGCCTTTGCGCGCGAATTCCGTACCGCCGATACCCAGAACGAGGACTATCCGACTGTCCAGGCGCTGAATTACATGGACCGCCTGATCGCCGAACGCACCGGTGGCCGCCACCGCATCGTGGTCTTCCATTCCCGCCAGCTTGGCGAGGAGAAGGAGACGCTGGAGCAGACCCGGGCCGGCGCCATCGATCTGAACCGGACCAATGTCGCGCTGATCGGAACCATGGTGCCGTCAGTGAATGTGCTGGCAATGCCGTTCCTGTTTCGATCGCTTGAGCACCTGCAACACGTGCTGGACGGACCGATCGGCAGCGACATCCTGAACAGTTTCGAGGCCCACGGCTTCGTCGGACTGACGTTCTACGATTCCGGCGCCCGCTCGATCTACAACAGCGTCCGCCCGGTGCGGTCGCTCGACGACCTCAAGGGAATGCGGTTGCGCGTGCAGCAATCGGAGCAAATGTCGGACATGATGCGCGCGCTCGGTGCCGAGCCGGTCGCGATGCCCTACGGCCAGGTGCTGACCGGCCTCGCCAACCGGCTGATCGACGGCGCCGAGAACAACTGGCCGTCCTTCGTCACCACCGGCCACTACAAATATGCCGGCTACTACACGCTGACCCGGCACACCGTGAGCCCCGACGTGCTGGTGATGTCGCAAAAGGCCTGGGCCAGCCTGTCGCCGGAGGACCAGATGATCTTCCGCGAGGCCGCGCTGCGCTCGAGCCTCTACATGCGCGAGAAATGGCGCGAGCTCGAGGAGCGCTCGCTGAAGCAGGCGGAGCAGGCCGGCGTGAAGATCGTGACCGATATCGACCGCAAGCCGTTCGAAGCCGCGATGGCCGGCCTCTACGCCAAGGCCGAGCGCGACCCGGCGGTCGCCGCGCTGATCGAACGTATCCGCAACATGGAGTAGCCGGACCTTGGACGCACCGAAACAGGACGGGACCATGCGACGGCCGGCGGCCTTTGGGCCGCAGGGCCGTTTCCGCATCGTCCAGTTGCTGCGCGCGGTGCCGATCCGCTGGCGCATCCTGTCGATCGCGCTGCTCAACTCCGCGGTCGTGATCGTGCTGGCGGTGCTGATCTGGAACGGCGCGAAGGTGCTCGGCTCGGCCTGGGACGATGTCCGCCAGGTGCGGGAATCCGACAAGATCCTGGCCAAGCTCGAAAGCGAGACCAGCCGTCTGCAAAACCTGATCCATCGCTACATCAACCAGCCGAGCCCGGACCTGTTCGCGGAAATCCTGCTGCTGCGCGAGGCCGTGCTCGGCACGCTGACCAACCGCGCCTCGACCGATCCGATGCTGTCGGGCTCGGTCGAGCAGCTCGAACGCGCCACCAGCCATTTCCTCGACGGCTTCGGCGAACTGCGCACCGTGCAGACCAAGATCTCCAAGACCTATGACGAGCAGGTGCTGTCGCCGACCAAGGACATGGCCGGGCTCTATTCCATCATCGAGGGCGCCACCGGCCATCGCGACGCGCTGATCTGGCCCGCGCTCGGCAAGTCGCGCGAAGCCTTCACCTCGCTCTTGGTCGCCGCCAACGCCTACTACCTCTCGCTTTCCTCGTCGTCGGCCGAGGAAGCCCGCCGCAACATCGATACGATCGAGAAGACGATCCCGGTCATGACCGATCTGGCCGAGAACGATTTGCAGCGCATGGCGCTGGCGCGGCTCAAGGTCAAGACCGCCGAGCTGCGCGACGGGCTCGGCAAGCTCAGCGAACAGCTCACCAACCGCACCGATCTGTTGCGCAACTCGATCGACGCCAGCCAGGCCGATGCGATCGGCGCGATCGACGATCTCTCGGTGAAGATGCGCCAGCGCGAGCAGAAGGCGCAGGAGACCTTCGACAGGACGCTGACCTCGATCTCGCGCCGGGTGCTGTCGATCGCGGTGATCTTCCTCGGCGTCATCATGTCCGCCGGCGTCATGATCGCGCTGTCGATCCGGCTGCCGCTGGCGCAGATCATGGCCGCGATGCGCACCATCACCTCGGGCGATCTCGACCGGCCGGTGCAGGGCACGTCGGCCAAGGACGAGGTCGGCGCCATGGCGCGCGCGGTCGAGGTGTTCCGCGAGAACGCCATCGCCAAGCGCAAGACCGAGGACGAATTGCGCAGCGCCAAGGAAAAGGCCGAGAGCGCGCTGCTCGAGCTCAACGCCGCGCAGCAGAACCTGATCGATGCCGAGCGTCTCGCCGCGCTCGGCGGACTCGTCGCCGGCGTCGCCCACGAGGTCAACAATCCGATCGGCATCAGCCTGACGGTGGCCTCGAGCTTTGCCCGCCGCAGCGAGATGTTCGAGAACGACCTGAAGACCGAGCCGCTGCGCCGCTCCAAGCTCGACGAATTCGTGCGCGCATCGCGTGACGCATCGCAGCAACTGGTCTCGAATTTGCAGCGCGCGGGCGAGCTGATCCAGTCGTTCAAGCAGGTCGCGGTCGATCGCTCGCATGCCGAGCGCCGCCAGTTTGCCTTGAGCGAGGCGACCGACCAGATCGTGGCGAGCCTGCGTCCGGTGCTGAAGAAGGCCGCGATCGCGCTGTCCGTCGATGTGCCCGAAGGGCTCCTGATCGACGGTTATCCCGGTGCATATGGGCAGATCTTAACCAATCTTTTCCTCAACGCCGTCAATCATGCCTTCGCCGACGGCCGCTCCGGCAACATCACGATCTCGGCGCGCGGACGCGGTGTCGATGATGTGGAGATCATCTTCGCGGATGACGGGGCTGGCATGACGCCGGACGTGCAGCGGCAGGCGTTCGACCCGTTCTTCACGACACGCCGCAACGAAGGTGGTACGGGCCTCGGCCTCCATATCGTCTATAACCTGGTCACCCAGCAGCTCGGCGGACGCATGATGCTGGAGTCAAGGGTAGGACAAGGCACCACTTTTCGCATTATCATGCCCAGGATCGCCAAGGGTGAGCCCACGATCACTGACGCAGCAGCCGACGGAAGCAGTCAATGGCCGAACAGGACGATGTCCTCCAACTGATCGACGATACCGAGAGCCCCCCGGAGGACTCGTCGGCCCGCAAATGGAAGATCGCCGTCATCGACGACGACCATGCCGTCCACGAAGGCACCCGTTTCGCACTCAGCGACTACAACCTGAACGGCGCGACGCTGGAGATCCTCTCGGCCTATTCCGCGGCAGAAGGCCGCACGCTGATGCGGGACAATCCCGACATCGCCGCCGTGCTGCTCGACGTCATCATGGAGACCGACGTCGCCGGCCTCGAGCTCGTCGAGTACATCCGCAGCGAGATCAAGAACGAGACCGTCCGCATCATCCTGCGCACCGGGCAACCCGGCCAGGCGCCGGAGCGGCGCGTCATCGTGCAGTACGACATCAACGACTACAAGGCGAAGACCGAGCTCACCGCCGACAAGCTGTTCACCTCGCTGACCGCGGCGCTGCGCAGCTACCAGCAGCTCGAGCGCATGGTGCAGACGCGGCGCGGGCTCGAGATCATCATCGATGCGGCCTCGACGCTGTACGACTTCAAGTCGATGCAGCGGCTCGCCGAGGGCGTGCTGACCCAGCTTGCCTCGCTGCTCAATGTCGACTGCGCGGGGATCCTGGTGCTGCGCGACGACGGCAACGCCGCCGCCTGTGATTTCTCGGTGCTGGCCTGCTCGGGCTGCTACAGCCGCTTCATCGGCACCACCTCGTCGAAGGCGCTCGATCCCGACCTGCGGCACATGGTGGAGGCGGCCTTCCAGGCCCGCAAGAACGAGTTCGCCGACCACCGCAGCGTGCTCTATTCGCGCACCGGCTCTGGCCGCGAGGTCGTGGTGCTGCTGCAGGCCGAGCGCCAGCTCTCCGACACCGACCGTGCGCTGGTCGAGATCTTCTCGAGCCGGCTGTCGATCGCGTTCGACAACGTGATCCTCTACCAGCAGCTGCACGAGGCCAACAGCCAGCTCGAGGACCGCGTCGCGCAGCGCACCCGCGCGCTGATGCAGGCCAACCGCCGGCTGTCGGCGCAATGGCTGCGGCTGCAGCGCGCCAACGGCTTCAAGAACGAGATCCTCGGCACCGTCGCCCACGATCTGAAGAACCCGCTCGGCGTGATCCTCGGCCGCACCGAGATGCTGACCGAACTGATCGGCGCCGGCTCGCCGAAGGAAAACGTCACGGCGCAGGTCGAGCATATCCGCGATGCGACCAAGCGGCTGACCTCGATGGTCGACCACCTGATCTCGGATGCGATGGCCGATGCGTTCGACATCACCATCCGCCGCGAACCGGTCGATGTCGCGGCGCTCGTCAACGAGGTCACCGAGGCCAATCTGCCTTCGGCCGTCAACAAGCAGCAGAGCATCTCGGTCTCGGGGCCGCAGCAATTCGTCACCATGTGCGACTCCGACCGGATCCGCGAGGCGATCGACAACCTCGTCAGCAACGCCATCAAATATTCGCCGATCGGCGGCAAGATCACGGTCACGGTCAGTCACGAGGGCGACGACACGGTGATCCGGATCGTCGATCAGGGCCCCGGCCTCAGCCCCGAGGACCTCAGCCGGCTGTTCGGCCGGTTCCAGCGGCTGTCGGCCAAGCCGACCGCGGGCGAAAGCTCGACCGGTCTCGGCCTCTCGATCGTCAAGCGCATCATCGACATGCATGGCGGCCATGTGACCGCACAGAGCCCGGGCCCCGGACAGGGGTCGACCTTTACGGTTACACTGCCGGCGACAGAGACATCATGAGCCAGAACCCGCATATCTTCATTGTCGACGACGAGGCGCCGGCCCGCGAGATGGTCGGCGATTACCTCAAGATGCATGGCTTCGGCGTGACGCTGTGCGATGGCGGCAAGAGCCTGCGCAAGGAGATCGAGAGCAGCACGCCCGATCTCGTGGTGCTGGACCTCAACATGCCCGAGGAAGACGGGCTGTCGATCATTCGCGACCTCAAGAGCAAGATCAACGTCCCCGTCATCATGCTGACAGCTACTGCCAGCCCGATCGACCGGGTGGTCGGGCTCGAGCTCGGCGCCGACGATTATGTGGCAAAGCCCTGCGAATTGCGCGAGCTGATGGCGCGCATCCGCTCGGTGCTGCGGCGAAGCGGCCCCGCGAAGACGGCCGCGCCGGAACCGGCAGCCGCCAAGGCCGAAAAGGAGCAGCTGGTGCGGTTCGGCACCAAATGGCTCGATCTCGAGGCCCAGGCGCTGCGCGACGACGAGGGCAATGAGCACCCGCTGACCGCCTCCGAATTCGGCCTCTTGAAGGTGTTCGCGGCCAACCCGAAGCGCGTGCTGTCGCGCGAGCGCCTTTTGGAACTCGCCAATGCGCGCGACGCGGAAGCCTTCGACCGCGCCGTCGACCTGCGCATCATGCGGATCCGCCGCAAGATCGAATTCGACCCGACCAAGCCGTCGGTGATCCGCACCATCCGCGGCGGCGGCTATCTGTTCTCGCCGACCGGCGACAAGGCTTAGTCCGTTCCGCAGCCGCCCCGTCACCCTGAGGAGCGTGCTCTTGCGCGCGTCTCGAAGGGTCGACGGCCACCAGCGGGGCCGATTCATCCTTCGAGGCTCGCTCCGCCCGCACCTCAGGATGACGGGACTACGCCTGTACATCCTCATCAGATTCATCGAATTCGCTGTGCGGCACACCCGGAATCCACACAGGTAAGGCTGTCATTCTCCGCAAAAATCCCTAAGTTTCGGCCATGCCGAAAACAGCCTCCAAAGACCCCGCCAAGCCCGCATCGAAGACCGCCCCGAAGCCCGTCGCCGCCAAGGCCGCGGCGAAGGGCGACCATGTCTTCCTGGTCGACGGCTCGTCCTACATCTTCCGCGCCTACCACGCGCTGCCGCCGCTGAACCGCAAGTCCGACGGGCTGCAGGTCAACGCCGTGCTCGGCTTCTGCAACATGCTGTGGAAGCTGTTGCGCGACATGCCCGAGGACAACCGCCCGACCCATCTGGCGATCATATTCGACAAGTCCGAGATCACGTTCCGCAACAAGCTCTATCCGGACTACAAGGCGCACCGGCCGCCGGCGCCGGACGATCTGATCCCGCAATTCGCGCTGATCCGCGAAGCGGTGCGCGCCTTCGATCTGCCCTGCCTCGAGCAGATCGGCTTCGAGGCCGACGATCTGATCGCGACCTATGCGCGGCTCGCCACCGAGCGCGGCGCCACCACGACGATCGTGTCGTCCGACAAGGATCTGATGCAGCTCGTCAACGACAAGGTCGTGATGTTCGACACGATGAAGGATCGCCGCATCGGCCGTGACGAGGTGATCGAGAAATTCGGCGTGCCGCCGGAGAAGGTGGTCGAGGTGCAGGCGCTGGCCGGCGACTCCACCGACAACGTGCCCGGCGTGCCCGGCATCGGCGTCAAGACCGCCGCCCAACTGATCATCGAATACGGCGATCTCGAACAGCTCCTGTTCCGCGCCACCGAGATCAAGCAGCCGAAGCGGCGCGAGGCGCTGCTCGAGAATGCCGAGAAGGCGCGCATCTCGCGCCAGCTCGTGCTGCTCGACGACAAGGTCGAGCTCGAGGTGCCGCTCGACGACCTCGCCGTGCACGATCCGGACTCGCGACGGCTGATCGCCTTCCTGAAGGCGATGGAGTTCACCACCCTCACCCGCCGCGTCGCCGACTACGCGCAGATCGATCCCGCCAATGTCGACGCCGATCCCGGCAACAAGAGCGGCGCCAGCGTGTTCTCGCCGCTGCCGCCGTCGGACGTGACGCCGGCGCGCGGCGATGACCCGGCATCGGCCGCAGCCCCGCTGGCGAAGGCCAAGCCGACCGGCGCGCGCGACGACAAGAACTCCAACCGGAGGGGCACGCCGGCCGCGCTCGCCGAAGCCCGCGGCGAGGCGATCGGCAAGACCGGCTTCGACCGCAAGGCCTACCAGGCGATCGGCAGTCTCGACCAGCTCAACGCCCTGATCGCGCGCGCGCATGACACCGGCTATCTCGCGATCGAGGCGATGTCGGACTCGATCGACCCGATGCAGGCCGAGCTGTCCGGACTGGCACTCGCCGTCGCGCCCAACGACGCCGGCTATCTGCCGCTCAACCACAGAGAGGCCGGCGGCGGCGCAGGCCTGTTCGATGCCGGCCTCGCACCGGGCCAGCTCAAGACCACTGAGGCGCTGAAGGCGCTGAAGCCGCTGCTGGAGTCGGCCGGCATCCAGAAGATCGGCTTCAACGTCAAGTTCACCGCGGTGACCCTGGCGCAGCACGGCGTCACGCTGCGCAACATCGACGATGCGCAGCTGATGTCCTACGCGCTCGATGCCGGCCGCGGCTCGCACGCGCTGGAACAGCTCGCCGAGCGCTGGTTCGGCCATGCCGTGGTCAATTACGGCGGCCTCGTCGGCAGCGGCAAGGGCAAGCTGACCTTCGACCAGGTCACGATCGACAAGGCGACCGAATACGCGGCTGAAAGCGCCGACGTGATCCTGCGGCTGTGGCGCGTGCTGAAGCCGCGCCTCGTCGCCGAGCGGATGACGACGGTCTACGAGACGCTGGAGCGGCCGCTGGTCTCGGTGCTGGCGCGGATGGAGCGCCGCGGCATCTCGATCGACCGCCAGGTGCTGTCACGCCTCTCGGGCGATTTCGCCCAGACCGCCGCGCGCGTCGAGGCCGAGATCCAGGAGATCGCCGGCGAGCCGGTCAATGTCGGCAGCCCCAAACAAATCGGCGACATCATCTTCGGCAAGATGGGATTGCCGGGTGGCAGCAAGACCAAGACCGGCGCGTGGTCGACCACCGCGCAGGTGCTGGACGATCTCGCCGAGCAGGGCCACGAATTCCCGAAGAAGATTCTGGAATGGCGCCAGGTCTCGAAGCTGAAATCGACCTATACCGACGCGCTGCCGACCTACGTCAATCCGCAGACCCATCGCGTGCACACCACCTACGCGCTGGCCGCGACCACGACGGGCCGGCTGTCGTCGAACGAGCCGAATTTGCAGAACATCCCGGTTCGTACCGAGGACGGCCGCAAGATCCGCCGCGCCTTCATCGCGGCGCCCGGCCACAAGCTGGTGTCGGCCGACTATTCCCAGATCGAGCTGCGGCTGCTCGCCGAGATCGCCGACGTGCCGGTGCTGCGCCAGGCATTCCGCGACGGGCTCGACATTCACGCGATGACCGCCTCCGAAATGTTCGGCGTGCCGATCAAGGACATGCCGAGCGAGGTGCGGCGCCGCGCCAAGGCGATCAATTTCGGCATCATCTACGGCATCTCGGCGTTCGGCCTCGCCAACCAGCTCGGCATCGCGCGCGAGGAAGCCTCGGCCTACATCAAGAAGTATTTCGAACGCTTCCCCGGCATCCGCGCCTACATGGACGAGACCAAGGACTCCTGCCGCCGCAACGGCTATGTGACGACGCTGTTCGGCCGCAAAATGTACTACCCGGATATCAAGGCCTCCAACGCCTCGGTGCGCGCGTTCAACGAGCGCGCCTCGATCAACGCGCGGCTGCAGGGCACTGCCGCCGACATCATCCGCCGCGCCATGATCCGGGTCGAGGACGCGCTGACCGAGAAGAAGCTCTCGGCGCAGATGCTGTTGCAGGTGCATGACGAACTGATCTTCGAGGTACCCGACAACGAGGTCGCCGCGACGCTCCCCGTCGTGCAGAAGGTGATGCAGGACGCCCCTTTCCCCGCGGTGATCCTGTCGCTGCCGCTGCAGGTCGACGCTCGCGCCGCGAACAATTGGGACGAGGCGCATTAGAGGCTCAAGAGCAGGCTCGCGGAAGGTGGCTGCTCATTCGTGACGTAACACCATCGCCGCATGTGCGGCTCCGCTCCAAGTCAGGTGAGCACCGGCAGACGGGCTCCCTCCCCCACGCAACCGGGGTCTACCCCGGTTGCGCATCGTAAATCTGCGCAAGTCGGGCAGGCCCGACTTGCGTCGGGGGAGGGTGGGGAGAGGGGTGTCACACGACGTGCTCTCAGCATGAGCTTCAATGACGCGCGGTTCGATGTTACGCGAGCCGCGCGTCAATCGATCATCGGCGCCCGGGGCTACCCCTCTCCCCACCCTCTCCCGCAAGGGGAGAGGGAGCCTGACCGGTGTGCTCACCTTACATGCCGTGTGCGATCAGCCGTTCCGGCCGAAGCTCTCGTACCACCATCGCCGCCGCCACATTGCTCCGAGAGCAATTCCAGCATGGCTGCGCGGCGGATGACACGCTAGAAGCGCGTACATCCCCTCGCGAGGTCAATCATGCCCCATACATCCGCTTTGCTCGGCTTTGCGCTCGTCTGCCTCGGCATGGTGCTGACGCCGGGGCCGAACATGATGTACCTGATCTCGCGCTCGATCACGCAAGGGCCGGCGGCCGGCATCGTCTCGCTTGGCGGCGTCGCGCTCGGCTTCGTGTTCTACATGCTGTGCGCGGCGTTCGGCATCACCGCGCTGCTGTTTGCTATTCCCTACGCCTATGACGCGCTGCGCTTTGCCGGCGCCGGCTATCTGCTGTGGCTGGCGTGGCAGGCGCTGAAGCCCGGCGGCCGCTCGCCGTTCCAGGTCAAGGCGCTGAAGGTCGACGGCCCGCACAAATTGTTCGCGATGGGCTTCCTCACCAATCTCTTGAACCCGAAGATCGCGATGCTGTATCTCGCGCTGCTGCCGCAGTTCATCGATCCCGCCGGCGGCAGCGTGCTGTCGCAGTCGCTCGCGCTCGGCTCGATCCAGATCGTGATCAGCGTCAGCGTCAACGCAATGATCGCGCTCGCCGCCGGCTCGATCGCGGTGTTCCTCGGCACCCGCCCGACCTGGCTCCTGGTGCAGCGCTGGCTGATGGGTACCGTGCTCGCGGGGCTCGCGATGAAGATGGCGCTCGAGGCAAGGAGAGCGTGAGCCAACTCGTCATGCGCGGGCTTGACCCGCGCATCCATCGCCTGCGCATGCAGGCGCTTGAAGATCTTTGCGAAGAAGATGGATTGCCGGGTCAAGCCCGGCAATGACGCACCCCCTCAATCCAGCTTCGCGTCCATCCCGCGCTTCGTCGCGGGGCGGGCCATCAGGGCCTCGTACCAGCGCTTGACGTTGGGGAAGTCGGCGAGATCGACCTTGTGGCGCGGGTGGCGCCAGGCCCAGCCGAGGATGGCGAAATCGGCGACCGACAGATCGCCGGCGACGAAGTCGCGGCCGTCGAGCCTGCGATCCAGCACGCCGTAGAGCCGCCGCGTCTCCGCCATGTAGCGCTTCAGGCCGTAGGCGCGGTCCTGCTCGTTCTCCAGCGCGATGAAATGATGCACCTGGCCCGGCATCGGGCCGAAACCGCCCATCTGCCACATCAGCCACTCATAGACCGGGATCCGCTCCACCAGCGGCTTCGGCAGGAACTTGCCGGTCTTCTCGCCGAGATAGAGCAGGATCGCACCGGACTCGAAGATGCTGACCGGCTTGCCGCCGGGTCCATCCGGATCGACGATCGCCGGGATCTTGTTGTTCGGGCTGATCGCGAGGAAGCCGGGCGCCATCTGCTCACCCTTGCCGATGTTCACCGGGATCACCTTGTAGGGCAGCCCCATTTCCTCCAGCGCCACCGAGATCTTGCGGCCATTGGGCGTGTTCCAGGTGTGCAGCTCGATGGTCATTTCCGCTTCCCGTGCAAGTGTTTGGCCGAGTGTTTCGCCGAGTGTTTGGCGCTTGCTTTAGGGGGAAGCCGGTGACGGCACAACCCGCGCTTTCCGCACACGGCTGCGCTGAAATGGCGGCGCAGGCACTGTTGACGGCGGGATTTACCCGCTGGAATGTGCCTGTAACCGCCGATAGATTGCCGGCCGCCTCAAACCCTCAAGACCCCCAAAGGGAAAAGCCTTTGTCCAAATCAGCCTCCCGCGCCCGCCTCGCCGAGATCATCCGCAAGCGCTCGTTCGGCCGCGGCGAGATCACCCTGGCGTCGGGCCGCAAGAGCGACTTCTATTTCAACCTGAAGCCGACCATGCTCGATCCCGAAGGCGCGGCGCTGCTCGCCGAACTCACCTATGAGGCGCTGAAGGACGACAAGCTCGATTTCGTCGGCGGGCTCGAGATGGGCGCCGTGCCGCTCGCCGGCGCCATTGCGCAGCTGTCCTGGCTGAAGGGCCATCCGATCGCCGCGTTCTTCGTGCGCAAGAAGCCGAAGGAGCACGGCGCGCGGCTCGCCGTCGAGGGGCTCGCCAAGGGCGAGAGCTTGGCCGGCAAGCGCATCGTCATCGTCGAGGACGTCACCACGACCGGGGGCTCGGCGCTGAAGGCGGTGGAAGCGGTGCGCGAGGCCGGCGGCGAGATCGCGCTGGTCTTCACCATGGTCGACCGCGAGGAAGGCGCCACCGAGACCTTTGCCGAAGCCGGCTTGCAATTCCGCGCGCTCTACAAGGCCGGCGAGTTCCTGAAGGACTGACGGTCTTTCGTCTCCCTCGCCCCGTTCGTGAATGTGGTGAGACCTGTACCCCCTCACCCGGATCGCATTTCGCTTCGCTCATGCAATCCGACCTCTCCCCGCAGGCGGGGGCGAGGTAAGAAAGACTCGCGTGATCCCCGCCCTCTTCTTGTGACGCCGTCACGCCCAATCAATCGCTCGTTTACCATCCCGTCTTAAGGTGAATCCGCCGGGGCACCTTGTCGCCGCGGCGTGGCGCGTCGGGTGGAGTTGGCGTTGCGTACAGAGTTGAGTGATCGGCGCATGCGGCGCCGCGTGGTGCTTGCCGCCGCCGCCTTTGCGGGTTCCGTCCTGGTCGTGCCCGCGCCCGTCTCGGCCGAAGGGCTGTTCGACTTCTTCTTCGGCGGTGCCCAGAAGCAGCAGGGCCGGCAGGCCCCGCCGCAAGCCAATTTCTTCGCCGATCCGTTCGGCCTCAACCAGCAGCCCGAGCGGCAGACATCCGCCCCCGCCTCGGCGCCGCGCGTCGCCGGTTCCGGGCCGGCCTATTGCGTGCGCACCTGCGACGGCAAGTATTTCCCGCTGACGATGCGCGGCAACGCGACACCGGCACAGCTCTGCCAGGCCTTCTGTCCGGCGAGCGCCACCAAGGTCTATTACGGCAGCCACATCGACAGCTCCGCCTCGAGCACGGGCGAGCGCTACGCCGACAGCGAGAATGCCTTCGCCTATCGCAAGGCGCTGCGCGCCGACTGCACCTGCAACGGCCGCGATCCGGCGGGGCTCGCGCCGGTCGACCTCGCGCTCGATGCCTCGCTTAAGGCCGGCGACGTGATCGCGACCACCGACGGGCTGGTCGCCTATACCGGCGTCCGCGTCGGCAACGAGCAGTCGTTCGACTTCACGCCGGTCGCCTCCTATCCCGGATTGACCGCGGCGGTCCGCGCGCGGCTCGGCGAGATGAAGGTTGCGCCGGTCAGCGCCGAACTCGCCAGCGATGCGCCGCTGACGGAGACCAGAAGCGATGCCGCGCCGCCGGCGCCGTCGTCGGTGGTTCCGAAGGGCAATGCCGCAAAGCCCGCCAAGCGGGCCGAGGCGAACTGACGGCTTGGAGCTGCGCGCCGGTCAGCGCGCCACGATGACGCCGATCACGTTCGGCGCAGCCATGTATTTCTCCTCGATCGCGGCCCGCGCGGCGGCGCGGTTCTCCGGATTGAGGATGCCGCGCTTCTCGGCGAGGATCATCCAGCAATAGCCCCACCAGTCGGTCAGCATGCCGTGGTCGTCGACGAGATCGTAGCCCTGCTCGCCGGCGAAGATCCGCGCATGCGCTTCATCGAGCGTATCGAGCCAGGCGTGATCCGCGTCCGAGAACAGCTCGTCGCTGAAATCATCGGTGGTGTAGCCCCAGATCGACATGCAGACCGCGTTGAACTCGCGGTCGAGCTGGTCGTCGTCGATCGGCTGGCGCCGCGAGGCCTGATGCAGCCGCGACAGCGACCGCGCGAAATCGGCAATCCGGGTCAGAGCGAATTGATCAAAGGCGATGGTGGACATGTAGTCCTCGCGGAGACTTGGAGACCATAGATATTGTGTCGGCAAGAGCGCCGAATCACAATGATATATCAAAGACTTGCTAAAGTGTTCTTAATTCGTTCTGATTGATTTATGGATGGTTTACAGACGGCCCCCGGAGCGTCGTCCTGGCGAAAGCCAGGACCCATTACCCCAACAGGCCGACATATCGCGAGCCCTGGCCACGCATGAGCACTGCCGGCAGCTACTACGTCTACATCCTCGCGAGCCGCCATCACGGAACGATCTATGTCGGCGTCACCAACGATCTTGGCGCGAGGCTCGAACTGCACCGTTCGGGCCGAGGCTCCAAGTTTGTCTACAAATACCGGGTGTTCCGTCTCGTGCATGTCGAGGAATTCGCGACACCGCAGGAAGCGATCGCGCGCGAGAAGCAGCTGAAGTTCTGGAAGCGCGATTGGAAGATCAAGCTGATTGAAGCGGAAAATCCTGACTGGAACGACCGGTCGGGCCTCATCTGACACTTGGGGTAATGGGTCCTGGCTTTCGCCAGGACGACGATGTGGCGCGACCGAGCATCATCGCCCTGTCACGGATAAGGCTGCCCCTAAAGCAATTCGGGCCGCTGACTAGGTCAGCGGCCCGGGGAAAATTGCTTCGGAATGAAATGCGTCGGAGCTAAAAATGTTGCCCGCCCCACGAGCGACAGGTGTGGTTGTAAAGAACTCCTTAAGTTCTGGGAATCCGTATCACCACGGTGTTCCCGATTCGCGCGAGCGCGCGCTGCGCGGCGCCTTAATTCGCCGCCGACAGCAGTTTGTCGCCGCAGGCATTTGCGTAGAACTTGCCGCCGCATTGCCGCTTGATGGCGGCGCAGCGCGCAGTCGGCGAGGCATTCTGCACCACGCTGAAGCTGCAGCTCAGGCCGTCGGCGCTGCGGCCGGGCTTGCCCGCTGCATAGGCTGCGCTGGTGGCCGTGATGCACACCACGAGCAAGGCCGCGGCCGCGATCTCGATCAACAGTCTCATCACGCATCCTCCGCCAGATTGTCACAAAAATCCCGGCTTCCGCTGCCCCATCGTAGCCCCGTGCGGGCGGCTCCGGAAGGTTCCCGGAGCGGCCCGGTCCTTGCATAAATTCACGGCAGCGCCGGTGTATGGGTATCGTTCCGGTTTCGATTGCCGTGCAAGGCGCGTATCATTGCGCTGGAGTGTGATCGGAAAACCGCGGGAACCGGATTTCCGGGGGACCACGCTCGAACAAGGAGACGAGATCATGCTGCATGTCGTCGCATCATGGTCCGTTTGAACGGCAGGGATTGGGCGTTGCAGGAACAAACAAATCACCCGGCATTGAACCAGCCGATCGACGAGCTGGCGCTGACCGAGATCAAGAGCGCGATCCTTGCCAAGCTCAGGCTTGCGATCGGCAAGGACGCCACCGCTGCGACCAGGCGCGACTGGTACAAGGCCGCGGCGCTGGCGCTGCGCGACCGCATCGTGCACCACTGGCTGACGGCCGAGAAGCAGAGCTACGACGCCGGCGCCAAGCGCGTCTATTATCTCTCGCTCGAGTTCCTGATCGGCCGGCTGTTCACCGACGCGCTGAACAATATGGGACTGCTGCCGCTGTTCGAGGCCGCGCTCGGCGACCTCGGCGTCGATCTCTCGGACCTGCGCAAATGCGAGCCGGATGCGGCGCTCGGCAATGGCGGCCTCGGGCGGCTCGCGGCCTGCTTCATGGAGAGCATGGCGACGCTCGCGATCCCCGCGACCGGCTACGGCATCCGCTACGATTTCGGCCTGTTCCGCCAGATCATGAACCAGGGCTGGCAGCAGGAATATCCCGACGAATGGCTCGCCTTCGGCAATCCCTGGGAATTCCAGCGGCCGGAGGTGGTCTACAACGTCCACTTCGGCGGCCATGTCGAGCATGTCGACGACCGTGGCCGCGACCGCGCCACTTGGCATCCGTCGGAAACCGTCGAGGCGATGGCCTACGACACGCCGATCGTCGGCTGGCGCGGCCAGCACGTCAACGCGCTCCGGCTGTGGTCGGCGCACGCGCCCGATCCGCTCAAGCTCGACGTCTTCAACACCGGCGACTACGTGTCGGCCAGCGCCGAGCAGGCGCGCGCGGAGGCGATCTGCAAATTCCTCTATCCGAACGACGAGAGCGCGGCGGGCCGCGAGCTGCGGCTGCGCCAGGAATATTTCTTCGTCTCGGCCTCGTTGCAGGATCTGGTGAATCGGCACCTCGCCTCCGATGGCGGCCTGCGCAACCTCGCGCAGAAGGCAGCCGTACAGCTCAACGACACCCATCCGAGCCTTGCGGTCACCGAGCTGATGCGCATCCTGGTCGACCTGCACAGCTTCCGCTGGGACGAGGCCTGGAAGATCACCGTCGCGACGCTGTCCTACACCAACCACACGCTGCTGCCGGAGGCGCTCGAGACCTGGCCGGTCGAACTGTTCGAGCGGCTGCTGCCGCGGCATCTCGAGATCATCTACCGCATCAACGTGGCCCATCTCGCGCTCGCCGAGGAGCGCTTCCCCGGCGACATCGAATATCGCGCCTCGGTCTCGCTGATCGACGAGCGCAGCGGCCGCCGCGTGCGCATGGGCCAGCTCGCCTTCGTCGGCTCGCACCGCATCAACGGCGTCTCGGCGATGCATTCCGACCTGATGAAGGAGACCGTGTTCCACGACCTGCATCACCTCTATCCGCAGCGCATCACCAACAAGACCAACGGCATCACCTTCCGCCGCTGGCTGATGCTGGCCAATCCGCGGCTGACCGCGCTGCTGCGCGAGACCTGCGGCGAGGCCGTGCTCGACGACTTCTCGCTGCTCGAGCGGCTCGAGACCCATTCCAGCGATCTGGAATTCCAGAAGCGCTTCCGCGACGTCAAGCATCACAACAAGCTGGCGCTGGCGCGGCTGATCGGCGAGCGCAACAATGTCAAGGTCGATCCGTCGGCGCTGTTCGACGTCCAGATCAAGCGCATCCACGAATACAAGCGGCAGCTGCTCAACATCCTGGAGACCATCGCGCTCTATCACGCGATGAAGGACAATCCGGGTGCGAATTGGGTGCCGCGCGTGAAGATTTTCGCGGGCAAGGCGGCGGCGAGCTATCGCTACGCCAAGCTGATCATCAAGCTGATCAACGACGTCGCCGAAATCGTCAACAATGACGCCTCGCTCGGCGGCAGGCTGAAGGTCGCCTTCCTCGCCGACTACAATGTCAGCCTCGCCGAGGTGATCATTCCGGCTGCCGATCTCTCCGAGCAGATCTCGACCGCCGGCATGGAGGCCTCCGGCACCGGCAACATGAAGCTCGCACTGAACGGCGCGCTGACGATCGGCACGCTCGACGGCGCCAATATCGAGATCCGCGACGCGGTCGGCCCGGAGAACATCGCGATCTTCGGCCTCGAGGCCGGCGACGTCATGGTCCGCCGCAAGCAGGGCCTCGATGCCTCTGACGTGATCCGCAAATCGCCGCGGCTCGAGCGCGCGATCCGCGCCGTCGAGAGCGGCGAGTTCTCGCCGGGCGACGCCGCCCGCTTCGCCTCGATCGGGCACGCGCTGCGCTACCTCGATCACTACATGGTCTCGGCCGACTTCGATTCCTACTATGACGCGCAGCGCGGCATCGACGCGCGCTGGCAGGTGGTCCCGGCCTGGACCCGTGCCTCGATCCTCAATGTCGCACGCATGGCGTGGTTCTCCTCCGACCGCACCATCCGCGAATATGCCGAGGACATCTGGCACGTGCCGGTGCATCCGACCGCACCGCCGCTGCTCGGCATCCCGCGCGAGGCGAAGGGGTAATCCCGGGGCGCGGAAATCGATTACGTCCGACGTCATTGAATTCGGCGCGACAGCCCGCGATATTGCCAGTGAACCTCACGCCGTCATTGCGAGGAGCGCAAGCGACGAAGCAATCCATGGGGCCCGCAGATGCGGTGCGATGGATTGCTTCGCTTCACTCGCAATGACGACGGCAAAGACTGGTATTTAGGGATTTACATGCTCACCAAGACCCCGCACCTTTTCGACGAAGCCACCGCCGTGACTGCCGGCGACAGCCGCTGGCAGGGACGGACCAGTCCGGATTATTGGGCGTTCGTCGGCCCGTTCGGCGGCTGCACCGCCGCGACCATGCTGCGCGCGCTGATGCAGCACCCGCAGCGCGCCGGCGATCCGCTGGCGCTGACGGTCAATTACTGCGCGCCGGTCGCCGAGGGCGTGTTCGATCTCGATGTCCGCCTGGTCAAGGCCAACCGCTCGAGCCAGCACTGGTCGGTCGAGATGACGCAAGGCGGCGGCGAGGTCGCAACCCTGGCGACCGCCGTGTTCGCCGAGCGCCGGCCGTCCTGGTCGCACCAGCCGGCCGAGTTTCCGGGTGCTATGCCATTCGAAGGGCTGCGGTCGTTTCCGAAGCTCAAGATGACCTGGGCCAACCAGTATGATTTCCGCTTCGCCGAGGGCGAGCCGAAGTTTCAGGACGGCGCGGCAAAGCAGCTGTCGAGCCCCTATTCAAAGCTCTGGATCGCCGACCGCGTGCCGCGCAAGCTCGACGCGCTGTCGCTGATGTCGATGTCGGACGCGTTCTTCGGCCGCGTCTTCCACGCGCGGGGTGAACTGGTGCCGTTCGGCACGGTGTCGCTGACGACCTATTTCCACGCCGACGCAGCCGACCTGGATGCCGAGGATACCACCCGCGTGCTCGCGGTCGCCGACGCCAAGACCTTCCACAAGAGCTACGGTGACCAGCACGGCGAATTGTGGTCGCCGTCCGGCCGCCTGCTCGCGACCACGACGCAGATCGCTTACTTCAAAGCGTAACCCCACCCGAGCTATCCACATGGTCGGAATTGAACGGATTGCCTATTTCAAGGGTTGAGGGAACATTGGCGCGTCGCTTCTGTTCCACGTCTTTGGGAGCCCTGCCGCATGTCCGAAGCCGACAACTCCAGACCGTCTCGCATCGCGCTGCTTGGCGTTCCCATCGAGATCGGCGCATCGCAGGCCGGTCCGCTGATGGGACCGGACGCGCTGCGCACCGCGGGCATCGCGCGCCTGCTCGAGCAGCTCGACTTCAAGGTCGACGACCACGGCAACCTCGCGATCCCGCAGGTCGTGGCCGATGGCCCGGCGCCGGCCAACACCAAATTCTATGACGAGGTGAAGACCTGGACGCGGGCGCTGTCCGAGCGCGCCTACTGGCTGGCGCATTCCGGCGCGATCCCGATCTTCATGGGCGGCGATCACTCGCTGTCGATGGGATCGATCAACGGCGTCGCGCGCTACTGGCAGGAAAAGGGCCGGCCGCTGTTCGCGCTGTGGGTCGACGCCCATGCCGACTACAACACGCCGGCAACGACAATCACCGGCAATATGCACGGCATGTCGGCGGCGTTCCTGTGCGGCGAGCCTGGATTGGACGACCTGCTCGGCGAGCTGCCGCGCGCCTCGATCCCGCCCGATCAGCTCGATCTGATCGGCACCCGCTCGGTCGATCCGCTGGAGCGCAAGCTGCTGCGGCAGCGCAACGTCTCGATATCAGACATGCGCCAGATCGACGAGTTCGGCGTCGCCGTGCTGACCCGCCGTGTCATCGAGCGCGTGCGCGCCAAGAACGGCGTGCTGCATGTCTCGTTCGATGTCGACTTCCTCGATCCGGCGGTGGCGCCCGGCGTCGGCACCACGGTGCCGGGCGGCGCGACCTACCGGGAAGCGCATCTGATCATGGAGCTGCTGCACGATTCCGGACTGGTGCGCTCGCTCGATATCGTCGAGCTCAATCCGTTCCTCGACGAGCGCGGCCGCACCGCCCGCGTCGCGGTCGAACTGATCGGCAGCCTGTTCGGTTTGCAGATCACGGACCGGCAGACGCCGACCAATGCCGTGCTGCCCGAGATGGGGGAATAGCGAGGCGCGGATCACGCCAGTCCCGTCACCCTGAGGTTGCCGCTTCTTCAGCGGCCCTCGAAGGGTCGACGGCCACCGGCCGGGCCGTTCATCCTTCGAGGCTCGCAAGTGCTCGCACCTCAGGATGACGGGGAGAGATATCGCGCGTGGCTCGGCGATAGAGAAATCGAAGCAAAAAAGGCGGCCACGAGGGCCGCCTTTTCAGATTGCATCCCGCTTGCGCGCCCTACTCCGCCGCCAGCTTCACTTCCGGCGCGGCGGCGCGGACTTCGGCGTCGACCTGCGCTTCGAACTTGGCAAAGTTCTTCTGGAACATGCCGACCAGCGCACGCGCGGTCTTGTCGAACTCGACCTTGTCGGCCCAGGTCTTGATCGGATCGAGGATGTGCGGCTCGACGCCCGGCAGCGAGGTCGGCACCGCGAAGCCGAAATACTTGTCGGTGCGGAAGTCGGCGTTGCGAAGCGAGCCGTTCAGCGCCGCGGTCAGCAGCGCGCGCGTCACCTTGATCGGCATGCGGCGGCCGGTGCCGTACTTGCCGCCGGTCCAGCCGGTGTTGACCAGCCAGCAATCGACATTGTGCTTGGCGATCAGCTCGCGGAGCAGATTGCCGTACACCGACGGATCGCGCGGCAGGAACGGCGAACCGAAGCAGGTCGAGAATTCCGGCTGCGGCTCGTTGCCGAGACCACGCTCGGTGCCGGCGACCTTCGCGGTGTAGCCGGACAGGAAGTGATACATCGCCTGCGCCGGCGTCAGCTTGGCGATCGGCGGCATCACGCCGAAAGCGTCGGCGGCGAGCATCACCACGTTCTTCGGATGCGGCGCGCGGCCGGTGCGCGAGGCGTTCGGAATGAAATCGAGCGGATAGGCCGAGCGGGTGTTCTCGGTCTTCGAGCCGTCGTCGAAATCGGGCACGCGGTCATTGGCGCCGAGCACGACGTTTTCCAGCACCGCGCCGAAGCGCTTGCTGGCGGCATAGATTTCAGGCTCGGCTTCGCCCGACAGCTTGATGCACTTGGCGTAGCAGCCGCCTTCGAAATTGAAGACGCCGTCCTCGCTCCAGCCATGCTCGTCGTCGCCGATCAGCGTGCGCTTCGGATCGGCTGACAGCGTGGTCTTGCCGGTGCCGGACAGTCCGAAGAAGATCGCGGTGTCGCCATCGGGCCCGACATTGGCCGAGCAGTGCATCGGCATCACGCCCTTCTCGGGCAGATAGAAGTTCAGCGTGGTGAACACGCTCTTCTTCATTTCGCCGGCATAATAAGACCCGCCGATCAGGACGATCTTGCGGGCGAAATCGATCGCGACGACGTTCTCCGACTTGCAGCCGTGACGTTTCGGATCGGCGCGGAAGCTCGGCAGATCGATGATCGTGAGCTCCGGCACGAAGCTCGCGAGCTCCGACGTCTCCGGGCGAATGAGCAGCGTACGGATGAACAGCGAGTGCCAGGCGAGTTCGGTGAAGACGCGCGTCTTGATGCGATGCGTCGGATCGGCGCCGCCATAGAGGTCCTGCGCGAACAGCGTCATGCCTTCGGCGTGCTTGAGGAAGTCGGCATGGAGCGTTGCGAACTGCTCCGAGGTGATCGACTGGTTGCCGGCCCACCACATGCTCTTGTCGGTCAGGCCGTCGCGGACCGTGAACTTGTCCTTCGGGCTGCGGCCGGTGAACTCACCGGTATCCGCGCAAAGCGCGCCATCGGCCGAGAGCACCGCTTCGCCATTGCGCAACGCGTGCTCGTAAAGCTGCGGCGCACCATAGTTCCAATGCACGCCCTTGAGATTTTTTAAGCCGAATTTGTCGGCACCAAAGGCACCGTTATGCACGCCCGTCTCTTGCACGAAGAACCTCCTCGAACCCGCGTATCCTTGTTCGCGCGAATGTCGCTAGTCGCGCCCCGTCGCGGTGATGACCGTCATCAGAATATAGCCTCTCGGCCCCGGTCCGGCGACCTAATAGTGGGGATCGCCGGGCTTGCCAAGCCAGTCGAACGGCTTTTGGTTTATTCCAAGGCAGGCCCATCATCGATCGCAAATACCGCAGCGCGAAACCCTTTCGCTTTGCTTTCGCATTCTCGTTGTTTTCGCAGCGGTCGGGCGGCATTTGACCGGCTTTCCCGCTGCGAACAAGGCGTTGCGATGCACAAAGAGTGCCAGCGATCGGCGCATTTCCGCGTCGCGCAAAGCCCAGAATGCCCACTATGCATTTCGCGCTGAGGATGTGTCGTCGTTGAGGGAAGTTGCCGCGAGTCGACGCGGCGCCGCAATGCCAAGCATCTCGTCCGCTATCGTTTCGCACGCGGATAGCACCACCATTGAGCTTTAGATAAGCAGCTTCGATCAAGCTCAACACGCCGTCGTCGAAGCTGGGTCACTTCAATGCGCGACGGCGGCGAATGTTCCGCAGCGCCGTCTGCGTTCGCCGGCGACAGCATCGTCGATCGCAGCAATCGATGATAACGCAATCAGCACGCTGCACCGCCGCGTGATCGCGACTTGGGCATCGCGATTGAGGGCGTTCGCCTTCATGCAGGCCCAAAAATTCGCACGCGCGCATCGCGCCGACCAGGCGATGACGTGACGCGCCGGCACGAAATGATCGCGCTGTCAGACGCGGTGGCAAACGCATCCACGATTGGGCGAAAGCTCGCTCCGCCTCGCTGAACGACTGGCGAACGCGGCCATGCGACACCATGCCTCGTCGGGCGGTGCACCGCCGCGCGGGGACGCCCGCCCTGCTGCCTTGACCTATTCTTCCTTGCCCTGTCCCTTGGCGCGTGCCTCGCCGGCGAGCCGCACCAGCATCTTGCGCAGCTCGGTGCCGTTGCTGACCCGCTCGGGGAAATCGAGCCGCAGCGTGGCGCGGCCGGCCTGCATGTCCATGCCGCCGGGGTCGCAGCCGGTGCAGAGCCAGTCGGCGCTGTCGGCGCCGAGCAGCCGGGTCGCGTAGAGATTCATGGCCTCGCGGTGATCCTCGTTCATATGCGCCACCGCGCCCGGCTCGGCCTCCAGCAGCGCGTCGGCACCGCCGAGATCGGTCAAGAACTGCGCCGGCTTGAGGTCGACGATGCGGCCGAACCCGGCGACCAGATGGGCGCCGCTCGGCCGGATCACGAAGAACGAGAAATCCTTAAATTCTACAAAGGCTTCCGCCGACGGATGGGCCGCTAGGTAACGCCGTTGGACGAACTCCCGCTCGCCGTCTGCGACCTCCTCCGCCCGCCCCGCCAGCATGACCCGGGCGCCTTCCAGTGGATCGCCCTCGGCGCGCTCGTCGAGCATCAGCGACACCCTTCTGTCGGCCAGGATATTCCTGGTGTGCAGCGCCAGCCGGGAAATCAGCAGGATCGGCGAGCCGTCGAGGTGGCTCGCCAGGTTGACCAGCGAGCAATAGGGATCGCCGCTGCCGGCCATCAGCGTGGCGAGCGCGCCCTGGCGGCTGCGGCGAAGCAGTGAGTGGGCAAGATGGGCAGGATCGAAGTCGGCGGTCGGTTGCATGGGCCTCTCGGGTCAATTTTGGGGCAAAACGGGCTGGTTCCGCGCGAAAAAAGGGCCTGTTTTCATGGTCTCAGGGTGCTATACGGGGTCCATCGCTTGGGTCGCAGAAGCGTATTTTTTGCGGAACTCGGTCACACTTCAGCCCAGCTTGCATTGCTCGTTGACCGCGTTCGAAAGCCCAATTCCACGGCGCGACGCCAGAGTGCCCGCCGTTTAAGCCACTCTCAATTGTGAAAGCAGCTCATGCCCACAATCGCCTTGGTCGACGACGACCGCAACATTCTCACATCGGTCTCGATCGCGTTGGAAGCCGAAGGCTATCGCATCATGACCTACACGGACGGTGCGTCGGCGCTGGATGGGTTTCGCACGTCGCCGCCCGACCTTGCGATCCTCGACATCAAGATGCCGCGCATGGACGGAATGGAAACGCTGCGCCGGCTGCGCCAGAAGTCCGACCTGCCGGTGATCTTCCTCACCTCGAAGGATGAGGAGATCGACGAATTGTTCGGCCTGAAAATGGGCGCCGACGATTTCATCCGCAAGCCGTTCTCGCAGCGCCTGCTGGTCGAACGCGTCAAGGCGGTGCTCCGCCGCGGCCAGCCGAAGGACCCGACCGCCGCGCCGAAGGAGCCGGACGCCCGTGCGCTCGACCGCGGCCTGCTGCGGATGGACCCGGAGCGCCACACCTGCACCTGGAAGAACGAGCCGGTGACGCTCACCGTGACCGAATTCCTGATCCTGCAGGCGCTCGCCACCCGCCCCGGCGTGGTGAAGAGCCGCAACGCGCTGATGGACGCGGCCTATGACGATCAGGTCTATGTCGACGACCGCACCATCGACAGCCACATCAAGCGGCTGCGCAAGAAGTTCAAGGTGGTCGACGACGACTTCGAGATGATCGAGACGCTGTACGGCGTCGGCTATCGCTTCAAGGAAGCCTGATCTGCGCCTCCCGGGCGGCTTGTTAACTGACAGGCTCCGCACGGCTGGGGTAAGCTCGGGCAAACATCTGCTTCGCGGGACGACATCCATACCAACCGGCAGCTTTGCCAGTGCTTGATCGAACGCAGCTCGAGCAGGGCCTGAACACCGAGGACGCCTCACAGCTCCTCGATCAGGAGCCCGTGTCCGACGGCCTGGCGCAGGACAAGGGCTGGCGCCGTCCGCTCGGCTGGTTGCGCCGCGCCGGTCAGTTCTTCTTTGCGCTGTCGTTCTCGAGCCTGACGCGCCGCATCGTCTCGCTCAACCTCGCCGGCCTCGTCGCGCTGGTCGCAAGCATCCTCTATCTCTCGCAATTCCGCGCCGGCCTGATCGAGGCGCGGACGCAGAGCCTTTTGGTCTATGCCGAGATCATCTCGGAGGCGATCGCGGCGTCCGCGACCGTCGAAGGCAATACCGTCACCATCGATCCGGACCGGCTGCTCGATTTGAAGCCCGGCGAGAGTTTCGGCCAGCCGGATGAATCGGCTGATTTCCCGATCAATCCGGAGCGGGTCGCACCGATCCTGCGCCGCCTGATCGCGCCGACCAAGACGCGAGCCCGCATCTTCGACCGCGACGGCGGCCTGATCCTCGACAGCCGCAACCTGTTCGCGCGCGGCGACGTGCTACGCATGGAGCTGCCGCCGCCGTCGGAGAAGCCGTCGCTCTATGAGAAGACCAAGGCCACGATCAAGACCTGGCTGAACCGCGGCGACCTGCCGATCTACCGCGAGCTCGGCCCCGAAGGCGGCAAGGGCTATTCCGAAGTCGCGCAATCGCTCGAGGGCATGAAGGGCAGCGCGGTGCGCGTCACCGACCGCGGCGCGATCATCGTGTCGGTTGCCGTGCCGGTGCAGCATTTCCGCGCCGTGCGCGGCGCGTTGATGCTGACGACGCAAGGCGACGACATCGACCAGCTGGTGATGTCCGAGCGCCTCGCCATCCTCAAGATCGGCGGGGTCGCCTCCGCGGTCATGATCATGCTGTCGCTGCTGCTCGCGAGCACGATCGCCGGCCCGGTGCGGCGGCTCGCCGACGGCGCCGAGCGCGTCCGTCACCGCATCCAGACCCGCGTCGAGATTCCCGACTTCACCGGGCGCCGCGACGAGATCGGCCATCTCTCGGGTGCGCTGCGCGACATGACCAATGCGCTCTACAGCCGCATCGAGGCGATCGAGATGTTCGCCGCCGATGTCGCCCACGAGCTGAAGAACCCGCTGACCTCGCTGCGCTCGGCGGTCGAGACGCTGCCCTTGGCGCGCAACGAGAACAGCCGCGCGCGGCTGCTCGCCGTGATCGAGCATGACGTCAGGCGGCTCGACCGCCTGATCTCCGACATCTCGGACGCGAGCCGGCTCGATGCCGAATTGCAGCGCCAGGACATGGCGCCGGTCGATCTGCGCCGGCTGCTGACGACGCTGACCAGCGTCGCCAACGAGACCAGGCTTGGCCATGACGTCGCGGTCGAAGCCCGCTTCGAGGGCCGCGGACCGACCGACACGCTCTCGGTGCCCGGCCATGATTCCCGGCTCGGCCAGGTGATCTCGAACCTGCTGTCGAACGCGCAATCGTTCTCCAAGCCCGGCGACAAGGTGCGCATCGTCTGCCGCCGCACCCGCGGCGAGGTCGAGATCGTGGTCGACGATGACGGGCCCGGCATCGGCGAGGACGCGCTGGAGCGGATCTTCGAGCGCTTCTACACCGACCGGCCGCACCAGGGCTTTGGCCAGAACTCCGGCCTCGGGCTTTCGATCTCCAAGCAGATCATCGAAGCGCATGGCGGACGCATCTGGGCCGAGAACCGTCTTGGCCCTGCGGACGAAGACGGCAAGCCCACCGTCGCCGGCGCACGCTTCGTGGTCAGGCTGCCGACCCTATGAGCGACAATTCAAGCGTGCACGCATCCGCCGTTCTGGTCGGCGAGCGTGCAGTGCTGATCCGCGGCCCGTCGGGCTCCGGCAAGTCGCGTCTCGCCTTCGACCTGATTCTCGCCGGGCGCACCGGAGCGCTTCCGCCGGCCATTTTGGTGGGGGATGACCGTGTCCATCTCGACACAGCCGGCGAACAATTGTGGGTTCGCCCGGCCCGGCAATTGGCCGGTCTGATCGAGATCCGAGGCCTCGGAATCCGCCATTGTCCGTTCGCGGATGAGGCCGTGGTGAGGCTGGTCGTCGACCTTGCGGCCGGCGATGCCGAGCGGCTGCCGCCGCCCGAAGCGCTCATGATTCGCCTTAATGGTGTTTTGATACCGCGAATTCCCGTCGGCATCGGCTTTCAACCCCTGCCGCTGGTTGTCGCTGCGCTGACGACAACCTGAAAGTTCATGTTCCCGTAATCTTGCGGCCAATTGTGGGAAGGGAATTGGTAACCATATCACATCCACTATCGCGTCGGATTTTGCCGGCGCAGCCTCCCCTCTCTACCGCCAGGAACCGGGAGACTAGCCAAGATGCCCTCTTGCGCAGGGCCTCTGGATGGTCAAAGTGGCGCGTTCGTGCGGTGCACCAAAGGGCGCCCGCGAGGAGTTTCCAATGATTGGTCTAGTGCTGGTGACCCATGGGCGCCTTGCCGACGAGTTCAGAGCGGCGCTCGAACACGTCATGGGTCCGCAGAAACAAATTGAAGCGATTACGATCGGTGCCGAGGACGATTCCGATCTCTGTCGAAGCGACATCATCGAGGCGGTGAACCGCGTCGATAGCGGCGACGGCGTGGCGATCCTCACCGACATGTTCGGCGGCACACCGTCGAACCTTGCGATCTCCTGCATGAGCCGCCCGAAGGTGGAAGTGCTCGCGGGCATCAATCTTCCCATGCTGGTCAAGCTCGCCAAGGTTCGCGAGGAGCGTTCGTTGCCCGACGCGATCGCGATGGCCCAGGAAGCCGGCCGCAAATACGTCACCATCGCCAGCCGCGTTCTCGCAGGCAAATGAGCGACGAGGCTCCGGGCGCAAACCAGGTCGGCCCGGGCGTGCCAGCGGGCGCGATTTCGCGTGAACTCCTGATCGTCAACAAGCGCGGCCTGCATGCGCGGGCATCGGCGAAATTCGTCCAGCTGGTCGAGCGCTTCAACGCCGAGATCTGGGTGACGCGCGGCGGCGAGACCGTCGGCGGCACCTCGATCATGGGCTTGATGATGCTCGCCGCGGGGCCCGGCACCACGGTGGTGGTGTCAGCGAAAGGCGACGAGGCGCAGCAGGCGCTCGACGCCATCGCCGAGCTCGTCGCCAGCAAGTTCAACGAGGAAGGCACGTAGCACGTAGGGCGCCCCTCAGCCGCTACGCGAAGCCAAAGCCTATCACCGTCATCCTGAGGTGCGAGCGGAGCGAGCCTCGAAGGATGCACGGCCCCGTCGGTGGCCGTCGATCCTTCGAGGGCCGCTGAAGAAGCGACGGAAACGGCACTGATGCCCAGCAACGACTACTTCGCCGGCGGCACCAGATAGACCTTCCACGCCGTCGACGGGCCGGGATGGCCGTTGAAGAAGCGCATGGTGGTCAACACCAGCGGCTCGGCATCCTTGGCGTGCTCCGCCATCCATGCCTCGCATGGCTGCAAGAAGACCGGATCGGTGGTATCGCAGACGCCGATGAAGCCGAGACGCTTGGCCTCATCGAGCGACGTCAGCCCCGACGACCACGCTTCGCCCGGCACCAGCGACGCCGGATGATCCGGGCTGTAGAACGTCATCGGCTCGCCGATATCGGAACGCGCGACCACCACGGCCCAGCGCGTATGGAATTTGTCCTGCCAGGTCTGGGTCAGTTCGCGCGCCAGTTCGGAGCGCGCGGCGTAGGTCGAGCCGCCGATATGGTTGGATGCGATCTCCTGCGTCGCGATGCTGGGCGCGGCGATCAGCGTGGCGATCGTGGCCACGAACCAGATCGCCGTGATCGAGAACAGCGCCATGCGCGGGAAGCGAAGCGAGGGGATCGCAACCAGCGCAAGCGGCACCAGGAAGAACAGCGGGATGCCCCAATCGGTCTTGATGTAGACGGTGAACGCCAGCGCGCCGAGCGGCGGCCCGATCGCGACGATCGACTGGATGATCCAGACGTTGAGCGCCTGCGGCAGGTTGACGGCCGGATTGGGACCGCGCGACCAGATCCGCACCAGCACGTCCGACGGCCGCCACGGCACCGATCCCAGCAGCAGCGCCACCAGGCCCAGCACGGCGGGAATCGCGAGCAGCCCGAGATTGTGCACGATATAGCCGATCACGAGCTGGACGTTGAGCTCGCGGCTCGACAGCGCGTAGACGTCGCCGGCATAGGTGAACGGCACGAAGTTCACCTCCTCGAGCCACACCAGATGCGGGATCATCGCCACGATCATCGTGCCGATCGCAACCCACGGCGCCGGCGAGCGCAGGAACTGGGTGCGCTGTGGATGGATCAGCGCGGCAAGCCCGATGGCGCCGATCATCGTCACCACCCAGTATTTGGTCATCAGCGCGAGCATGCCGGCAAAGCCGAGCCAGAGACCTGATTTGAAGCTGCGCTTCTCGAACGCGTTCAGATAGGCCAGCACCAAAAGCGGCAGCGGCACCAGCTGCGCGAGGTCGGCGTTGTATTTGAAGCCCTTGAAATTGAAGATCGGGTAGAGCGCGAGCATCACCACCATGAAGAACGCGCGGCGGCGATCGACGACGCGCAGCGCGATCAGCCAGCACACGACAAGCGCGAAGCTGACGGTCGCCATCGCCAGCGCATAGGTCGACCAGTTGGTGACGGGGAAAATCCTGAACCAGACCCCGGCGATCCAGCCCGACAGCGGCGGATGCTTGCCATAGCCGAGCAGGAAGCGCTGGCCCCAGGCATAGGCCTCCGCGACGTCCATATGGACATCCTGCGCGGCCTTGAGCTTGACCAGGATCAGCGTCCACAGCACCGCGTGAACCAGTGCGAAGCTGATCACGAACCACAGGCTGGTCCTGGGATCGATGGCGCGGGAGGCGATCCAGGCGGCGATCCGCCGGATCGTCAGTCTGCGGGTGGAGCGCCGGACGGCGGGAAGCGTGGAAACGGTCGACATGGCCTGTGCCTGAGGCATGACCCGGAAAACTGGAAGGTGGCTTCCCGAGGGGATCATGCCGGATGGAAACGAAAGTGCGATGAGTGATTGCTCACCAGCACTTCAGCGCGCTTTAGCGCGTTTTTGTGGCCAGTGAAATCAGCTTGGCGTGAGAATGGCTCGAGCCGGCCGGTTCACTTTTCGAGAAGCTCCGGCCGGTACTCGAAATGCATGGTATCGTAGTGGTACCACTTGCCGCCCCAGATGAAGCCGTGGCGCTCGAAGATATCGACAATCTCCCGCGGCATCCGGTTCTTGTAGGGGATGGTTTTGCCTTCGCCTTGCCCCTTGCCCGCCCACAGCCAGTAATCCGAGACCTTCAGGTTGAGGTCGATCGCGGCCGCGTAGCCGTGCATGCTCATCCGCCCGGTATCGGCAACGGCGCGACAAGACAGCACACCCGCGATCGGGAAGGCCGCCGCGCGCAGCGCCGGATCGAGCGCGTCGATCTCGGCGGAGACCTGCTTGAGCCGCTCGGCGATGCCGTTGACCCGGGTGACCTGGACCGGCTTGCCCCAGGACCGCGGCAGCCAAATGATCGTCACCAGGTTCCGCTTGACCTCGGCTGTGTGGCAGTCGCCGTACATTTTCCGGAAGAGGGCCTCGTTGCGGAAACGGCCGGGATCGACATTCGGCGCCGGCGGCGCCGACGGCCCGGAGGGATAGGGCTGCCGCATCTGATCGAGGATCGACGCATTGCGCAGCATCTGATCGAACGGCTTGTCGGAGACGCCGTCGTCGACCGGCATCACCGTGCCGTCGCGCCAGGTGATCGTGCTTTCGTCATGGGTGGACAGCGCATCGGGATAGGCGCGGACCAGGCGGTCGAGCAAATCGCTTTTGCTCTGCGCGTGCGCGAGCGGCGGCAACAGCGCCAGCAGGGCTATGATGCAGGCTGTCTTGCGCGCGGCCATTCAGCGCTTTCCGGCCTGGTCGATCAGCGCGACATTGGCCTCTTCGACCGCATTCAATTTCGGATTCCAGCTGTTCGGCGCATACCAGGGGAAGCGCGAAAAATACGCCTTGAGGTCGGCGGAATCGAAATAGCGGCCCCTGCGGGCAAAGATCTCGTTACGCGCGATCCGCAGTTGGTCCCGCGACAACTGCCGCAGATCGGCCGGCGTCAACAGACGCCGGTCGGAATCCGGGAAGATGAAGCCGCTTGGCACCGCGCCGCCGCCGGATTCGAAGCGATCGATCAGCGCGACATTGGCGCTCTCGATCGCATTGAGCGGCGGGTCCCATGAGCGGGGCACGTACCAGGCAAACCTGCTGAAGCGCGCGGTCAGGTCCGGCGCGTTGAAGTAGCGCCCGCGGCGCGCGAAGATTTCGTTGCGGGCAATCCGCAGATCGTCCTTGCTTAGCGCCCTGAGATCGCTCTCCGACAGCAAGCGGCTGTCAGAGTCCGGAATGATGAAGTCCGATTGCGAGCGTGCCACCGGCGGTGCCGATGGAGGTGAGGTTGGCGGCGGCAGGCTCTGCTGCGGCGGGATCACCGTTGCCGGCGGATCGGCGGTTGCGACCTGTGCCGGCGTGTTGCCGGCAAAATAGAACGAGCCATCGATCGGCGAGGTCGAAACCCAGGGCTGCTGCGCGCTGCCGGTCGCACGTTTGACGACGAGCCCGACCTGATTGAAGGCCTGCAGCACGTCGAGCCCGGGCTTCTGCATGGTATCGACGAGCGCGCGCGTGTACGGGCTGTGGCCGTCATCGCCGTCCAGCGCGACGTTGCCCGGCTGGGTCGCATAGGACAACAGCGTGCCCTCCGGCGCGCGGATCTGGGCGAGGCCGCCGTCGGCGGCGCGCAGGCCGCGGCCGCCGAACGGATTGTTCCGGCAGGCGTCCAGGATGACGATGTTGAGCCGCGTGCCGGCGCCTTCCATCTGCCGCAGCACCAGGCCGACATCGACCATCTGGAAATCGACATCGGCCTCCCGCACAGGATTGGCCGACACCGGCACCAGATAATTCGTTCCGCGCAGCTGGATGCCGTGGCCGGCGTAATAGAACAGCGCGACGTCGGCGCCGATCAGCTGGCTGCCGAAGCGCTGGATCGCGGCATCGAAACCGGCCTTGTCCAGATCGACCTGGGCCTGCCCACCGACCAGCGCGAAGCCCAGCCGCTGCAGCGTCTCGGCCACGAGCTCTGCATCGCTCTTCGGGTTCTGCAACCGCGACACGTTCTGATAGGTGGAATTGCCGACGACCAGCGCGACGCGCTTATCGGCGGCCGCCGGCGCCGCGAACAACATGGCGAGCAATCCGGCGGCGAGAAGGGTCCAGCGCATCGTCAAATCCACGAATTTCGGGCCGCCAGACCTAGCAGAAACATACCCGGAAATCGATCACGGCGACCCTGCCGGAAACACCCCCGTGATTCGCCGTCACACCCCTGCAAAATACCGCAATATGGTTGCCCGTGCGGGGGTGCGGATGCTATCCCGCGCCCCATGACAACTGCCCCGATTTCCAACATCCGCAACTTCTCCATCGTCGCCCATATCGACCATGGCAAATCGACCCTCGCCGACCGCCTGATCCAGATGACGGGCGGCCTGTCGGATCGCGAAATGGCGGGCAAGGAGCAGGTGCTCGATTCGATGGATATCGAGCGCGAGCGCGGCATCACCATCAAGGCGCAGACCGTCCGGCTGAACTACCGCGCCAAGGACGGCAAGGATTACATCTTCAATCTGATGGACACGCCCGGCCATGTCGACTTCGCCTACGAGGTCTCGCGGTCGCTGGCGGCCTGCGAGGGTTCCCTGCTGGTGGTCGACGCCAGCCAGGGCGTCGAGGCGCAGACGCTCGCGAACGTCTACCAGGCCCTCGACAACAATCACGAGATCGTGCCGGTCCTGAACAAGGTCGACCTGCCCGCGGCCGAGCCCGATAAGGTCAAGCAGCAGATCGAGGACGTGATCGGCATCGACGCGTCGGATGCGGTGATGATCTCGGCCAAGACCGGAATCGGCGTGCCCGACGTGCTGGAGGCGATCGTCACCCGCCTGCCGCCGCCGAAAGGCGACCGCGACGCGACCTTGAAGGCACTGCTGGTCGACAGCTGGTACGACGTCTATCTCGGCGTGGTGGTGCTGATCCGCGTCGTCGACGGCACCATGAAGAAGGGCCAGCGCATCCGCATGATGGGCACCGGTGCGGCCTACGACGTCGAGCGCGTCGGCTTCTTCACCCCGAAGATGCAGCAGGTCGAGGAGCTCGGCCCCGGCGAGATCGGCTTCATCACCGCGGCGATCAAGGAAGTCGCCGACACCCGCGTCGGCGACACCATCACCGACGACCGGAAGCCGGTCACCGAAATGCTGCCGGGCTTCAAGCCCGCCATTCCAGTCGTGTTCTGCGGCCTGTTCCCGGTCGATGCCGACGATTTCGAGACGCTGCGTGGCGCGATGGGCAAGCTCAGGCTGAACGACGCCAGCTTCTCCTTCGAGATGGAGACGTCAGCCGCGCTCGGCTTCGGCTTCCGCTGCGGCTTCCTCGGACTGCTGCATCTGGAGATCATCCAGGAGCGGCTGTCGCGCGAGTTCGACCTCAACCTGATCGCGACCGCGCCGAGCGTCATCTACAAGATGAAGCTGACCGACGGCACCGAGCTCGAGATCCACAACCCGGTCGACATGCCCGACGTGGTCAAGATCGCCGAGATCGAGGAGCCGTGGATCGAGGCGACGATCCTCACCCCCGACGAATATCTCGGCAGCGTCCTGAAGCTGTGCCAGGACCGCCGCGGCGCGCAGAAGGAGCTGACCTACGTCGGCTCCCGCGCGATGGTGAAATACGATTTGCCGCTCAACGAAGTGGTGTTCGATTTCTACGATCGGCTGAAGTCGGTCTCCAAGGGCTACGCCTCGTTCGACTATCATCTGACCGACTACAAGCCGGCCGATCTCGTGAAGATGCAGATCCTGGTCAACGCCGAGCCGGTCGACGCGCTGTCGATGCTGGTGCATCGCACCCGCGCCGAGGGCCGCGGCCGCGCCATGGTCGAGAAGATGAAGGAGCTGATCCCGCCGCACATGTTCCAGATCCCGATCCAGGCGGCGATCGGCGGCAAGGTGATCGCGCGCGAAACCGTGCGCGCGCTGCGCAAGGACGTCACCGCGAAATGCTACGGCGGCGACATCACGCGCAAGCGCAAGCTTCTGGAGAAGCAGAAGGAAGGCAAGAAGAAGATGCGGCAGTTCGGCAAGGTCGACATCCCGCAGGAAGCTTTTATTGCCGCGCTCAAGGTGGATAGCTGAGGGGCTCGCTCAGGCCACATCGGGCGTGACCAGGCAGGTCTGGTCCGCGGCTTTCGGGGACCGGGCGACAAAAAAGTCGAAAACAACCCCATGCACCGTGGGTGTCAACCTTCATCGCCGCTCTGAAGGTGGCTGGGATGCAGCCCCCGACACCAGCCCGCCGCCAGCAGACGGAAGCGGCGGCAGCTTGAGTTGGCGCATTCAGGCCTTGGCCTTGCGGCCGCGACCGCCAGATCTTGCTGGCACGCTCCTTCCATATTCATGCCACCAGGCCGTTAGCGCCTCCATCGTCGGGCCGAGCCCGCGCGCCTTCTTGGTGATCGCATATTCAACGCGGAGGGGCACTTCCGCGAACACCGTGCGCGATATCAGGCCGTCCGCTTCGAGTTCGCGAAGTTGTGCCGTGAGCATGTGCTGAGTGATGCCGGGGATGGCTTTTCGCAACTCGCCGAAGCGGTAGACCCGCTGATTGAGCAGCCACATGATCTCCAGCTTCCACTTGCCTGAGAGCAGCGCGAATGCGCGCCGCATCTCCTCATGCATGTTTATCTCTGCGCTTTTCATAGTATGCTTCTCCATACCTACAGCAACTTATTCATCCTACTTGCGATTATCAATCTTGATCCGCATTTTCGATGTGCGCTGCTGAGGCACAAAGGAATTGCACTGCGGCGCCAATCAACCCCAACCGAGGAGTTGCTGTCGCGCCAGCAATCACAACGACCACATGGCTACCATCTGCACATACTGGATCAGCACAGCACTGTTGACGCTGCTGTATCTGTCCTCCGCCGTTATGTACCTGACGAAAGGGAAATGGGTCCGGCAGACGCTCGCCGGCCTTGGATACCCGGCCTATCTCGTGCCACTCATGATCGTGGTTAAAGTCTTGGGCCCGGCCGCAGTCCTTTCGCGCATCAACGTCGGGCTCAGCGACCTCGCTTACGCGGGCATGTTCTATCATCTGCTGTTAGCTGGTCTGGCGCATTTCGCCGTGCGGAAGCCCAACGAGGCGTTGCCCGCCATCGTCGGCCTCGCGTTGCTCATCACTTCCTTCGTTACGCAGAACGCCGCACGCGGAATCGCGTCGCCATACGGGCTGTTCTGACGAGAAGGAAAGCGATCAACACAACAACTATCGAAGGAGATGAACATGAATAGACTCAATGCAAAAGTTGCCATTGTCACCGGCGCCGGTCGCGGTATTGGCCGGTCTATCGCGAAGCTGTTCGCTGCGGAGGGCGCAAAGGTTGCGGTCCTGTCGCTCACACCTGCAAACGTGGATGCCGTCGTCGCAGAGATCGAAGGGACGGGCGGCACGGCGCTGGGCGTCGTCTGCGATATCAGCGATGCTGACCAGGTCAAATCGGCGATCGATAAGGTGGTCGCGGCTTACGGCGGGATCGATATTCTCGTGAACAATGCGTTCGATCCGTCCGTTCCCAACTCATCCGTCAAGGATTTGTCAGTCGAGCAGTTGCAGCGCAACTTCGAGACGGGCCCAATCGCGTATCTGCGAACGATGCAAGGTTGTTACCCCTACCTAAAGATGAGCGGCAAAGGTCGTGTCATCAACTTCGGTTCGATGGCCGGCGTCCTCGGCTTGACCGGTTATGGTCCCTACAACATGGCAAAAGAGGCGGTGCGCGCCCTGACGCGGACCGCTGCCCGCGAATGGGGCGTCGACAAAATCACCGTGAATAACATCCTGCCGCTCGCGGAGACATGGGACTCAGCCGCAAATGTGCCCGCACCGACAAACGCGCTGGCCCGATACGGCGCGCCGGAAAATGACGTCGCGCCGGTCGTCCTGTTCCTTGCGAGCGAGGACGCGCAGTTTGTGACGGGAGCCAGCCTCCCCGCTGACGGCGGCGCAATCATCGACGGCGCGCGCTAGTCATGACTGTACTCCCCACCACTTCCGTGTTCGCGGCAGCCTTTGCTGTTTCCCTTGTCGCCCTGTCGTTTCCCATTTCCGTGCGCCGCGCGAAGGTCGGGCAGATGGTCGGCGACAGCGCCGACGAGACGCTGCGTCGGCGCATTCGCGCCCAGGGCAACTTCATCGAGTACGTTCCACTTGGGGTGATCTCGCTGGGCCTGGTCGAGGCGCACGTCGCCGCGGCCTGGATGGTTGTTGCCATCGGGACAACGCTTGCGTCCGGGCGGCTCCTGCATGCAATCGGCATGCTTTGGGGATTGGAGGCGCTACGCGGTTTCGGGATGCTCTTGACCTACGCAGCGCTGCTTGTTGCGGCTGGATGCCTCGTTCTGGACGCAGCGCCTTGGTAGCCCGGACGTCGGCTGCCAACCCAGGGCCGAGATGCCCCTGGCGCAGTCGATGTCGCTCCTTATCTCAGCAACAAAACGCACCATGATTTGAATCGCCATCGCACGGCCGCCCGACTAGACTCGGGTCATGTTGCGCATCCTGTCCCTCCTCGTCGTCATCCTCGCCTTGCTGCAGCCGGACCTGAGCTCGGCCGCATCGTCGAAAAAGCGGCATGGCAGCACCCGCTGGCATGGCTACGGCTTCCTGCCCGGCTACCGGCAACCGCCCAATCAGACCATTCCGGTGCTCGGCCCGCGCGGCGCCGCCCGCGGCTACCCGGACTATGCGCCGCGCTACTGGTATGGCGACGATTTGTATTATTTCGGCCGCCCCGGCTTCTACCGCGGCCGCTACAATGGCGGCAGTTTTGGTCCGTGCTGGACCTGGACGCCGATCGGCCGGGCCTGGCAGTGCGGCTAACCTCAATCTGACCGCGGCGTTTCCGCGCGGTCCGAAAGCTCTGCGTGAGGTGAGCTCACATCGCTGCGAGCCATGCGCGGCGCGATGTCTGCGCGGCGAGCAAGCGAGCTTGCCCATGGCGGACGGATGCGCCACCATCCCCTCAAGCGCGGACCAACAACAGCAAAACCGCGCAGACGGGGAAACGCATGAGCAAGGCCGCTCGGTTCGATTATGGCTGGGTCGTGGTCGGCGCGGGCGCGCTGATGACCTGCGTCGGCTTCGGCACCATGCTGTCGCTCGCGGTGTTCCTGCAGCCAATCTCGGATGCGATGGGCTGGTCGCGCGCCGGCATCTCGGCGGCGGCGACGCTGGACTTCCTCTGCATGGGTTTTGCGGCGTTCGCCTGGGGCGCGCTGTCCGACCGCTTCGGCACCCGCATCGTGGTGCTGGCCGGCAGCCTGCTGCTCGGGCTCGGCCTCGTGAGCGCAAGCCAGGCGCAGAGCCTGTGGCAATTCCAGCTCTGCTTCGGCGTGCTGATCGGGATCGCCGCCGGCAGCTTCTATGCGCCGATGATGGCGCTGGCGAGCGCCTGGATCGACAAGCATCGCAGCCTCGCGGTCGCACTCGTTTCGGCCGGCATGGGCGTATCGCCGCTGACGGTCGCGCCATCGGCGAGCTGGCTGATCACGGCCTATGACTGGCGCTTCGCGATGCTCGTGATCGGCATCGCCGCATGGGCGCTCTTGATCCCCGCATCGTTCCTGGTGCGCCCGGCGCCGCAGGGAACGACGGTTGCGACCAACGCGCCCACCGCGGGCGCGCCGCAAACCGAATGGACCGCAGCGCAGGCGCTGCGCACGCCGCAATTCATCACGCTCGCGCTGGCGCATTTCGCCTGCTGCGCGGCGCATTCGGGGCCGATCTTCCACATGGTCTCCTACGCCATGGTCTGCGGCATCGCGCCGTTGACTGCGGTCACGGTCTACAGCCTCGCCGGCTTCTCCGGGCTCGGCGGCCGGCTGCTGCTCGGCGTGCTCGCCGACCGGCTCGGCGCCAAGCCGGTTTTGGTCGGCGGCCTCCTGGTGCAGGCGCTGTCGATCGCGACGTATCTTGCGGTGGCGCAGCTCGGGCAGTTCTACGCGCTGTCGGTCGTGTTCGGCCTCGCCTATGGCGGCGTGATGCCGCTCTATGCCGTGCTGGTGCGCGAGTTCTTCGGCGCGCGCATCATGGGCACCGTGTTCGGCGCGGTGTCGGCGTTTGCGAGCCTCGGCATGGCGCTCGGGCCGTGGGCCGGCGGTTACGTGTTCGACACGTTCCACGGCTATACATGGCTGCACGCCGGTTCCTTCGCGATCGGCCTCGCCGCGGTTGCCGTGGCGCTGAGTTTCTCGACCAAGCGCCAGCCGTCGCTCGATCTCGGGCGCGCCGCCGCCTGAGCGCGGATGAATCCACGCTCGCGCATCGCTGACGGATAGCTGATCTGCGTCGGCGCCGTCCCGCCTTGGCTTCCCTTGCCCTCCTTTGCCGGATGGGCCACCATCGCGTGACCCGCCCAACAAGAACGTCAGAAGGCGCCGAGGAAACGCATGAACAAGCCGCAGGGAGTAGACCTTGTCGAGCGGGCGCGCGCGCTGGCGCCGCTGATCACGAGTGAAGCCGACGAGATCGAACGGACGCGACGGCTGACGCCTTCCGTCACATCGGCGCTGGTCGAGAACGGGCTCTATCGCGCGCTGCTGCCGAAGCGTTTCGGCGGCGCCGAGGCGACGCTGGACGCCTTCATGCAGATGCAGGAGGAGATCGCCAAGGCCGACGCCTCGACCGCCTGGTGCCTCGGCCAGTGCAGCGTCTGCGCCATGACCGCAGCCTATCTCGAGCCCGACGCCGCCCACGAGATCTTCAACACCGCGCCCGGCATCCTGGCCTGGGGTGCGATCGCCCATGAGGTCCGCGCCGAGCCCGGCGGCTATCGCGCCAGTGCGCGCTGGGACTTCGCCTCGGGCTCGCGGCAGGCGAGTTGGCTCGGCGCCCATGTCCGCATCGTTGAGGCCGACGGTTCGCCGCGCAAGAAGGCCGACGGCTCGCCGGAGATCCGCACCATCCTGTTCCCGATGTCGCAAGCGACAATGTACGACGTCTGGGACGTGATCGGCCTGAAGGGCACCGGCACCGATTCCTATTCGGTCGACAACCTCTTCATTCCGGACAAATTCGCGGCGCTGCGCGACGATCCCGCCGCGTGCCGCGAGCCGGGCCCGCTCTACAAGCTCTCCACCAACATGGTGTTCAGCATGGGCTTTGCCGCCACCGCGCTCGGCGTCGCGCGCGCCATGCTGGATGCGGCGACCGAGCTTGCGCGCGGCAAGACCCCGCAAGGCCTCAAGGCGATGCGCGACAACAACGCCGTGCAGGGCCAGATCGGCCGCACCGAGGCCAGCCTGCGCGCCGCGCGCGCCTATCTGTATGCGACGGCACACGAGGTCTGGAGCGATCTCGCCCGCGGTGAAGCGATCAGCGAGGCGCACCGGATCGCGATCCGCATCGCCTCGACCTGGACCATCCACCAGTCCGCCGCGGTGGTCGACATCGCCTATCACATGTCCGGCGCGACCGCGGTATTCGCGAAGAATCCTTTCGAGCGACGGTTTCGTGACATGCACGCGATCGCCCAGCAGATCCAGGCCCGCGACACGCAGTATGAGGACGCCGGCAAGGCGATCCTGTCGGGCAATCTCGCAGCACCGCCGACGACGCGCTGAGGCGCGATGAAGTCAGATTGAAGCAGGGCGCGCACCGATACGTCGCAATGTCGGCTTTCCCCTAGCACCGGACATCGCCGCGTGACCACGGTATGTCCGTTATGGGCCAACAAGAGACACTGGCGGCCTGGCGTGGTTGCGCGATATTATCGATGCAACCCTTGACGGCAACGACAAGATTTGGAAAGTGGTAGCCACTCAGGGCTCCTCACTAGTCGCTTAGAAATGAACGATGCGCATATTTTGGGTCGGATGCGGACTTATCGCTGTTCTCACACTTGTCGTCGTTCCTTATGTGTCAAATGATCAATGCAAGAAGCGATGGGAGCCAATGAAACAGGAGGCTTATTGGGATTGGCAAGCAGGGTGCGTGGTGAAAATTGGACGTGCCCTCGTTCGTGAGGAGAACGTCCAGATCGGCCCCGCGATAAAGTTCAATGCGCCGAAATCAAACTAGGCACAATTTTACTTTGAACCAGCGCTCCTCGGGCAATTGCTAACAACGGCCCGTCGTTCGGAACAGGCGGCTACCGAGAAAGCGCGGCTAACAGGGTTTTAAAGAGGTTTAATGTCCATTCCCGCCCTGATCCTCTCGCTCGTCGCCAGCCTGCTGAAGCCGCTGGCGGTCGAATCGTCATCGATGGCCCCGACAATTTTGGTCGGCGACAGCGTCAGCATCGTCGCCTATGCCGCCGACACGATTCCGGGGCGTGGTGATGTCGTTGCGTTGACGTCGCTCAAGTCAGGCACCTCGGCTCCGTTCCTCAAGCGGGTGGTCGGATTGCCGGGCGATCGCATCCAGATGCGGGATGGACAGCTCTGGATCAATGGCCAGCCGGTGAAGCAGGAGAAGATGCAGGATTTCGTCGGAGAGCGTCTTTGTGGCGTGCCGGGCGTCGCTCCGGTCAAGCAATGGCACGAGACGTTGCCGAACGGTGTCAGCTACCAGACGCTGGATTGTCAGGCGCAGTCGGCTCTCGACAACGACAATGTTCACACCGTGGCGGCAGGCGCACTTTTCGTCATCGGCGACAACCGGGACAATTCGGTCGACAGCCGGATGCCAATGCAGATGGGTGACGTGCCTTTCGGCAACATCATCGGCCGGGTCGAGCGTGTGATCCCTGGTCCGGCGAGTCGGAAGTAGTCTCGTTGCGCGAGGCCGAGATCAACACCAACAGCTACTCGTTGCCGCGCGGCGGTTGATTTGGGGATCGTGTGGCGCTACTGACTATGTCCGGTCTAACCCCCGACAGCCGACATGCGAATGAGCCTCCGGCTTCGTCGGTATGGGCCAGAAAGCGACATCGGCGGCCGTGCTTTTATGATGCAGCCGCATCGCGGTAACGAACACGATGCGCCGAAAGTGCCATCGAATACGCTATGTAGCGGCTTGCGGTGGTTTCTGCAGGGTGATTTGTGGCGAGTAAGTGCCTATCACCTCCACGCAGGTGTCTATTCCCGCGACTAGGAAGTGCTGGAGAGGCAAATTCCCCTCAACTTGAATAAAGTCTTGGACGACATCGCTGCCCTTTAACAAATAGAGCGTCCCGATCTGCACACCTTGATCGGCGCGAGTGGTCCAATAACTTACAAGTTGCCGCTCATCATGGACGCGAAAGCTGGTCGGGCGAGGGAAAACGATCTGGGCAATTTGGCCTTCACGCTCCAGGCGCAGGCGTAAGTCCCAGCCTGTGGAGTGGCCAAAGGTCACTTCCACCACTTCCCACATCGGGCCACCAAGTGGCCAAGTTAATTCATCGTCAATCAGATAAAATTGCTCAATCATGCGATCAGCTATCGACCAGCGGCATGGAAGTGGCAGCCCAATTGTTGCACCTTGGACCATACAATGTGAAGCCTGCTTCGGGTCGCCAGCGGTCGATGACGATTGAACTGAGCGAAGTCCGCTCTACCCCAGCGAACCAACCTCCGAGGTGGTCAGAGGGATCGTCGGCCACGGACCAACGACGGGCGCTGCGTCTCGGAAAATTTTAGCTGTGGGGTTTGCTCGCGTTTCAGTTGAACGCCGTAGAAGAGCGGCCAGGGAGGACGTTATGCAGGCGCTTGTCTGGAACATCGTTATCGGTACACCGCTCGTCGGATCGCTCATCCTGTTCGTCCTTCTAAACTACCTGCCTGGCATTGCCCCCCGCTACGCCGTTCCGGCAGGGCTCGGACTCTTCGCCATAGCTCTCGCAATCGCGGCCTTGCGCAACCGCCTGACGATCGGGACGTGGACCCGGACGCTCACGCCAGCGGAACGCCAAATGATGGACGCTCGCATTCGTCGATCCAAAAAATTCGGCCTCTAGGTGTTCGTCGCTTTCCTGCCGGTCGTGTGCGTCACGGTCGGTTGAGGCGACGCGAGTCTGCCGTCCGACCCGTGCGGCCGAACGTCATCTCGACCTGCTGCATGGTACGAAAGTAGGCACCTGCGGCCGTGATCCCCGCACGAATTTCGGCGGCGCAACATCCGGTTGTTAAGCTTTTTCTGAGAGCTTGCGGACGGCGCTAATGCCTGGAGTTCCGCCGGTACCATGTTCACGCTTCGATCGATTGCCGCCCGCCTGATCCTGGCGATTTCCCTGACCGTTGCCGTCGCCTGCGCCATCCTCGGCGGCTTCTCGATCAGCCAGCAGCGGGCGCTGACGCGGCTCGCGCTCGATCAGCAGCTCAAGCTGCAATATGACAGTGTGATTGCAGCGATCGACTATGAAGGCCGCACCGCGCTCGCGGTCTCCGCCGTGATCGCCGCCCTGCCGCCGGTCGAGGACGCCATCGCCAAGGGCGACCGCGACGGCCTCGGCAAGCTGCTCGGCGCCCCCTGGGCATCGATCAAGGCGCAGGGCATCCCGTTGATCTCGTTCTGGCAGGCCCCGGCGACGAGCTTCTACCGGGTCCACGCGCCGAAAACCTTCGGCGACGACGCCTCGACGCGGCGCACCACGGTGGTGGAATCGATCAAGGCCGGCAAGCCGATCGTCGGCGTCGAGCCCGGCCGCGAGGCGCTTTCGATCTTCGGCATGACCCCGGTGATGCGCGACGGCAAGACGCTCGGCAATGTCGACATCGGCGTCGCCTTCGGCAAGGAGTTCGTCGACCGCGCCAAGAAGCGCTTCGGCATCGACCTCGCCGTGCATTCGTTCGACGGCCAGAGCTTCAAGCGGCTGTCCTCGACCTTCGGCGACACCGTGGTCGCGACCCAGGACGAGCTCAAGAACGTGATGAGCGGCGCAGCGGTGTTGCGGGACGCGACGCTCGGCCGTCATGCCGTCGAGCTCTATCTCGGCCAGATCAAGAACTATGCCGGCGAACCGGTCGCCGTGCTCGAGATCATCAAGGACACCAGCGACTATGAAGCCGCCGCGGCGAGCGCCCAGCGCAATTTGATCCTCGGCGTGGTCGCGATCCTCGCCGCCGCCGTGTTGCTCGCATTCCTGCTCGGCCGCGGCCTGTCGCGGCCGCTCATCGCAATCACCGCGGTGATGAACCGGCTGTCGAGCGGCGACACCAGCGTCACGATCCCCGGCAGCGAGCGCCGCGACGAACTCGGCACGATGGCGAAGGCGGTCGACGTGTTCCGCCGCAGCATGATCGAAACCTCTTCGCTGCGCGAGGCGCAGGAAGCCGACAAGGTGAAGGCGGAAGCCGACCGGCAGGCGCTGCAACGGCAGATGGCCGAGCGTTTCGAAGCCGACGTCAAGGGTATGGTCGCCGCCGTGGCGCGGTCGTCGAGCGACATGCAGCGCGTCGCAGGCGAGATCACGACCAGCGTCAACGGCACCTCCGAACGGACCTCGGCGGCAGCCGCCGCGTCCGACGAGGCGGCGGCCAGCGTCAATGCGGTCGCAGCCGCGACCGAGGAGCTGGCGTCATCGATCACCGAGATCGGCCGCCAGGTCACCCATTCCAGCCGCGTCGCCGAGAACGCCGTGGCCAAGGCTGCGGAGACCACCGAGATGGTGACGAGCCTCGCCGCATCCGCCGAGAAGATCGGCGACGTGCTGCGCCTGATCAGCGCGATCGCGAGCCAGACCAATCTGCTGGCGCTCAACGCCACCATCGAGGCCGCGCGCGCCGGCGAGGCCGGTCGCGGCTTTGCCGTGGTCGCCGCCGAAGTGAAGGAATTGGCGAGCCAGACCGCGAAGGCGACCGACGAGATCGCCGGTCAGGTCGGCGCGATCCAGTCTGCCACCGGCAATTGCGTCAGCGCGATCGGCGACATCAGCGGCACCATCCGCGAGATCTCGGGCATCGCCACCGCGATCGCGGCGGCCGTCGAGCAACAGGATTCGGCGACGCGGGAGATCGCCCGCAGCGTGCAGCAGGCGTCGTCCGGGACCGGCGAGGTCTCCGCCAATATCGCCGGCGCGAGCGAGGCCGCCGGCCAATCCCGTGCCCTCACGGGCAATGTGCTGGACACCTCCGGCCAGCTCGGCGATCACGCCTCCGCGCTGTCGCACAGCGTCGACACGTTCCTTGCGGGACTGCGCAACGCGGCGTGAGCCGCGGGGCTGAGCTATGTGACGTTCGGGTCGCTGTGGTAGATAGGCGCGATACGTCCTCGCGGAGCCCATCATGCGCAAACCGGCAGCATCGACCAGCAAGGCGCGACGGCCGTCAGCGAAAGCGGCAGATGGGCTGTTCGACGCCTACCCTGCCCCGGTCAAGGCCAGGCTGCTGGCGCTGCGGCGGCTGATCTTCGAGACCGCGAAGGCGACCAAGGGCGTCGGCGCGCTGGAAGAGACGCTGAAATGGGGTCAGCCGAGCTACCTGACGGCGGAGACCGGCAGCGGCAGCACGGTCCGGATCGATCAGGTGAAGCCGGCCGCCGATCAGGTCGCGGTCTACTTCCACTGCCAGACCAATCTGGTCGAGACCTTCCGCGAGCGCTATCCGGAGCTCAGCTACAGCGGCAACCGCGCGATCCTGCTCGATGTCAGCGGCAAGCTTCCGGAGGCAGCGCTGCGGCATTGTGTTGCGCTGGCGCTGACCTATCATTTGAACAAGCGGCCGACAGGCAGCAAAGCGTAACTCCACCGTCATTGCGAGGAGCGAAGCGACGAAGCAATCCATCCCTCCGCGTACGAGGATAGATGGATTGCTTCGCGGAGCCTGTCATCCGGCGGCGCTACGCGCCGACCGGGTGGCTCGCAATGACGCGGAGAGTACAGAACTCGCTACGCCACCAGCGCCGTCGCGACGCGCTGCGCTTTCAGCAGGCTGATGACCTCGGGGTTCGGCCGCGCCCGGCTGAACAGAAAGCCCTGGCCCTCGTGGCAGCCCTCGGCGCGCAGGCAGCTCAACTCCGCCTCGGTTTCCACACCCTCGGCGGTGATGGTGACGCCGAGCCCGACGCCGAGGCTGACGATCGAGCGCACGATCGCCTGCGCGTCCGGATTGGCGCCGAAGTCGCGCACGAAGGACTGGTCGATCTTGATCTTGTCGAACGGGAAGCTGCGCAGATAGCTGAGGCTCGAATAGCCGGTGCCGAAATCGTCCATCGACATCCGCACCCCGAGCGCGCGCAGCGCATGCAGCGTCGCCAGCACCTGGCTGCTCTTCTCGAGCAGCAGCGTCTCGGTGATCTCGAGCTCGAGCCGTCGCGCCGGCAGGCCGGATTGCCGCAACGCATCGGTGACCAGCGCCAGCAGATTGCCGGTGCGGAATTGCAACGGCGACAGGTTGACCGCGACGCGCACGTCGTCGGGCCATTGCGCCGCGTCCATGCAGGCGCGATGCAGCATCAAGCTGCCCAGCGGATTGATCAGGCCGGTCTCCTCGGCCACCGGAATGAACTCGCCCGGCGAGATCATGCCGCGCTCCGGGTGCGGCCAGCGCACCAAGGCCTCGAAGCCGGTGATGCGTCCGGTCGCAAGATCGACCAGCGGCTGGTAATAGGGCCGCAACTCCTCGTTCTGGATCGCATCGCGCAGATCGATCTCGATCTTGCGGCGGCTCTGGGCGCGCGCATCCATCTCCGCTTCGAAGAACGAGAAGGTGCCGCGGAATTCGCTCTTGGCGCGCGACAAGGCCATGTCGGCGCTCTTCAAGAGCTTTTCGGAATCCTCGCCGTCGCCGGGCGACATCGCGATCCCGATGCTGGCGCCGATCACCACCGAATGCCCCTCCAGCAGATAGGGTTCGCCGATCGCGTCGAGAATCCGCCGCGCCAGCAGCACCGCGTCCTCGGGCCGCATCACGCCGCCCTGAACGATGGTGAACTCATCGGAGTTGAGGCGGGCCAGCGCGTCTTCCTCGCGCAGCGTCGAGCGCAGCCGCTTGGCGACGGCGCGCAGCAGCTTGTCGCCGATGCCGTGGCCGAGCGTCTCGTTGACCGCCTTGAAATTGTCGAGGCCGAGCATCAGCACCGCAACCTTGTCGGTCGAGCGGCGGGTGTGCTGCAGCATCTCTTCCATCTGCTGGCGCAGCAGATTGCGGTTCGGCAGGCCGGTCAGGCTGTCGTGCTGGGCCATGAAGGCGAGCCGCGCCTCGGCGCGCTTGCGCTCGGTGATGTCCATCAGCGCGAGCAGCATCGCCGGCTGGTCGCCATGCATCAGCTGGCGCGAATAGATCGCAAGGTCGATCAGCGTGCCGTCGGCGCGCACATGCTTCCAGGTCCGCGCCGCCTGCTCGTCGCTGCTGCGGCCAGCGGCCCAGGGCAGCTCCGCATCGAACGCCTGCAGGCTCCTGATCGTCATCTTCTCGAATTCGGCACGGACATAGCCGTAATGCGCGATCGCGGCGTCGTTGACGGCAAGAATCCGTTCGCCGTCCAGCGCGCATAAAATCATCGGCACCGGATTGCCGTCGAACAGCAGGCGGAACGAGGCCTCGCGCTGCTTCAGCTCGGTGATGTCGACGCGCAGCCCGACGATGCCGCCGTCCGAGGTCAGCCGCTCCTCGATCAGCACCACGCGGCCGTCGGCCAGCACCTGCTCGTGCCGTTCGCCGGGCTGGTACATCTTCTGGAGCCGCTCGGCGATCCACTCCTCCTCGCGGCCGGCGGCTTCCGGATAATCACCGCGCGCGACGCCGATGCGGATCGTATCTTCGAGACGCGCACCGTGCTCGAACAGGTCGGAGCTGCGCTTGTAGATTTCCGAGTATTTCTTGTTCCAGAGCGTGTAACGGCCTTCGGGGTCCAGGAACACGATGCCTTGCGGCAGGATGTCGATCGCCTCGCGCAGCCGCGCGTTCGACCTGCGCGCTTCGGCGATTGCGGCTTCGGCCTGCGCGCGCTGGCGCACCAGCTCGCTGATCTCGACGGCAGGACGGCGCGAGCTCCCCGGCACTTTCGGCACGGCCTTGAGCCGGCGCCCCCGAGGACGGCTCGCTCTGGCCTGGTTTGGTTTCTTGATTTTCTTTGGCCGCTTCATCGCACTCGCACGCCCCACGCGCATTCCAGCTCAGTGACATTTCTGCGATAAGTCTCTGAAAAATTGGTGTCTCTTGGCGAAGATCTGCGCTGGATGAGAAGTCCGGGCATTGCCTGCTTTGCAGGCGCGTTCACTCGGGACGCGAACGACTGGCCGCGCGCAAGCGGCCGACGGGGCAGATTTGCAGCGTGGACGCGCAACAGCGTGGTGAAGGAAAGGTAAACCGGCGCGCAACTGCACAATGAATGCGCCGAAAGCGCTTCGCGCGCCTCAATGTTTGCCAGCGTGCGACAGGGTTATCGCAGGGTAAAGGCGCGGCGGGTTCAGGTATTGCGGCCGGCTAGTTGGTGATCTCGATCCGCGTGCCGCCGCGGCCATTGCGCTCGACCAGCCCATAGAGCTGTGCCGCGTGCGAGGGATGCAGGCGCACGCAGCCATGCGAGGCCGGCCCGCCGAGACGCGTGAGCTCGTAGGTGCCGTGGATGGCAAAGCCGCCATGGAAGAAGATCGAGTACGGCATCGGCGAGTTGTAGTATTTCTTCGAATACCAGCGCCGCGCCAGCATCTGCGGACGGAACACGCCGCTCGGCGTGCCGTAGCCGCGACGTCCGGTCGATACCGGCCAGTTGTAGCGCGTCATGCCGTCGACGCTGACCGCCATGCGCTGCGATGATTTATCGATGTGAACGACGACATCGGCCCGCGCCGGAGAGAACGCCAACACCGACGCGGTGATCGCGGCAGCAAACCGCAGCCGTACGCAAAATACGCTTGTCATAATAAAGAACGCCTACCCTGAAATTATTGCGCGCATCATGTCGCCTGCAACGCGCTTGTAAAGTGGCGTGGCTCACACGCAGGGCGGGAAGCTGCGGGTAATCTTAATCCGCCCTGTGGGCGATCAAGCAAACGGGATGAAAGCGCGGTCCGGCTGCTGCGAATCCATGCTAGCCTTGCGCAGACAGAGTGATCCGAATGACACCCCGCCTGCGTCTGATCCCGCTCCTGATCTCCGTCCTCGTCGCCTGCACCATTTCCGCGCGGGCGCAGGACAAGGGCTCGCTCAATCCGCAGCCATTGCCGCCGCTCGCTAACCCTAACGATCCAACGATCGGAGCAAAGCAGCTGTTCGCGCGCAAGGTGCTGCCGGCCGCGATGCCGACGCAATCGATCGGCGGCTACACCAAGGGCTGTCTCGCCGGCGCCGCGCAGATGCCGCTCAACGGCGACACCTGGCAGGTGATGCGCCTGTCGCGGAACCGCTACTGGGGCCATCCCAACATGATCGCGCTGTTGAAGCGGCTTGCGGCCAACGCGCACAAGGACGCCGGCTGGCCCGGCATCCTGGTCGGCGATATCGGCCAGCCGCGCGGCGGGCCCGCGCTGTCGGGTCACGCCAGCCACCAGATCGGGCTCGATGCCGACATCTGGCTGACGCCGATGCCCGATCGCAAATTGTCGCGTGAGGATCGCGAGGAGATGTCGGCTGTCATGATGGTGCGCGACGACCGGCTCGATGTCGATCCGCGCGTCTTCACGCCGGGTCATGTGCTGGTCATCCGCGACGCAGCGCGGGAGCCGGCGGTGCAGCGCATCTTCGTCAACCCGGCGATCAAGAAGGCGCTGTGCCGCGAGGCCAAGGGTGATCGCGCCTGGCTGTCGAAGATCCGGCCGTGGTGGGGCCATGACTACCACTTCCACATCCGCATGCGGTGTCCGTCCGGCAGCCCCGCATGCGAGGGACAGAAGCCGCAGACCGAAGGCGAAGGCTGCAAGCCGTCCGATCTCGCCTTCTGGTTCAAGGACTCCGTGCTGCATCCGAAGCCGCCGCCGAAGCCGCCGAAACCGCGCCCGCCGATGACGCTGGCGCAGATGCCGGCGCCCTGCAAGACGGTGCTGAACGCGCCGGACGCCAAGCAGTAAGCATGATCCGGAAAAGTGCGAAGCGGTTTTCCGAAAAGATCATGCTCAAACGAAGCAATAACATCTTCGTCAGGCGGCTATGCCGGCCGGCTCGAACTGCGTTATGATCGCACGTCGTCGCGCCGTAAGCGCGGTCGAGCGATGGATCGGGGCCGCTGATCTGTTTCATCCGCCACAATTGCATTGGACCAGACATGCGCAAACCGCTCCTCGCCGCATCGCTCCTGCTCGTCTCGGCTCCCGCTTTCGCGGCGGAGGAGCCGAGCGGCTGCGACAAGTTCAAATGGTCGATCGACCGCGCGCGCGCGGCGTTGACCGCACCCGATCGCGCCAAGCTTGCGTCGGGCAGCGAACAGACCGCACTGCCGCCGACGGCGATCACGCTGGCGCTGGTCGCCCCTGGTGATGCCAAATTGCCGTCTCCGCCGGAACGCGCGCCCAAGGAGGGCACCTTCGCCGGCTTCACCAGCTTCAAGGCCGCGCCGAAGGCCGGGCTCTATACCGTCAGCCTGTCGGCCGGGGCCTGGGTCGACCTGGTGCAGGACGGGCATTTCCTGAAGCCGAAGGCGTTCAGCGGCGCGACCGATTGCGACGGAATCCGCAAGACCATGAAATACGACCTCGCCGCCAGCCCCTTCGTGCTACAGGTCAGCGGCTCGAAAGAGAACGCGCTGTCGATCGCGATCCAGCCGTCGGACGAGTAGGACGATCCGTTAGACAAACGGTCGCCTTTACCGTAAGTCCCAGCCTGCTATGTTTGCAGTGCGATATCCTTGGGGGACCGTAAGTCCTTCGGGGACCAGCGGAACAGCGCTTCCGTCCGTCGCGGCCAGACCTCACCCAACGCCTGATTTGCGCGCGCATGTTCGCGCGCGAATTCGCACGGAGCGCTATTCATGTCACGACTTTCAATTTCAAGGCTTGCCGGACTTTTCACCGCCTTCGTCTTCCTGTTCGGCGCGATCCATTCGCCGGCGAGAGCCGAGGACAAGACGCTCACCGTCTTCGCCGCCGCCTCGATGAAGAATGCGCTCGACGACATCGACGCGGCCTATACCGCCAAGACCGGCGTCAAGATCAGCGCCAGCTACGCGGCGAGCTCGGCGCTGGCCAAGCAGATCGAGCAGGGCGCGCCGGCCGACGTGTTCGTCTCCGCCGACACCGACTGGATGGACTATGCGATCAAGCAGAAGAACATCAATGAATCCACGCGGGTCAACCTGCTCGGCAATTCGATCGTGCTGATCGCGCCGAAGGATTCCAAGATCGACAACGTCACCATCGCTCCCGGCTTCGATCTGGCAAAACTCGCCGGTGACGGCAAGATCGCCACCGGCGACGTCAAGGCGGTGCCGGTCGGCAAATACGCCAAGGCCGCGCTCGAGAAGCTCGGCGCCTGGCAGGCGGCCGAGCCGAAATTCGCGATGGCCGAGAGCGTGCGCGCGGCGCTGACGCTGGTGGCGCGCGGCGAGGCCGTGCTCGGCATCGTCTATTCGACCGACGCCAAGGTCGAGCCGGGCGTCAAGATCGTCGGCACCTTCCCGGCCGACACCCATCCCGCGATCATCTACCCGGTCGCTGCGACCACGACCGCGAAGCCCGAGACCGCTGAGTATCTCGCCTTCCTGCGCTCGTCGGCGGCGAAGACGATCCTTGAGAAGTACGGCTTCAAGTTCCTGATCAGCCCGACGACTTGATGTTTGAGATCTCGCCGACCGAATGGACGGCGATCCTGCTGTCGCTGCGGGTCGCCGTTATCGCAACGCTGGTGGCGACCCCGTTCGGGATCGCGCTCGCCTGGCTGCTGGCGCGGCGCGATTTCTGGGGCAAGTCGCTGGTCGATGCCGTCGTGCATCTGCCGCTGGTGCTGCCGCCCGTCGTCACCGGCTATCTGCTGCTCCTGACCTTCGGCAAGCGCGGCCTGGTCGGCGGCTGGCTGGCCGATCATCTCGGCATCGTGTTCGCGTTCCGCTGGACCGGCGCGGCACTCGCCTGCGGCGTGATGTCGTTTCCGCTCTTGGTGCGGCCGATCCGTCTCTCGATTGAAGCCGTCGACCGCCGCCTCGAGCAGGCCGCGGAGACGCTCGGCGCCGCACCCTGGCGGGTGTTCGCGACCGTGACGCTGCCGCTGGCGCTGCCCGGCGTGCTGGCCGGCATGGTGCTCGGCTTTGCCAAGGCGATCGGCGAGTTCGGCGCCACCATCACCTTCGTCTCCAACATTCCGGGCGAGACCCAGACCATCTCGTCGGCGATCTATTCGCTGATCCAGACGCCCGACGGCGACACCGCCGCGGCGCGGCTCGTCATCATCTCGGTGGTGCTCGCGGTCGGCGCACTGGTCGCCGCCGAAGTGTTTGCGCGCCGCGCCACCGCGCGCCTGCACGGGCAATAGCGATGCTGCGCGTCGACATCCAAAAGCAGCTCGGCGAATTCTCGCTCACGGCCTCGTTCACCAGCGAGGGCCGCGTCACCGGCCTGTTCGGCGCGTCGGGCTCCGGGAAGACCTCGCTGATCAACACCATCGCGGGCCTGGTTCGTCCCGATCGCGGCACCATCGTGATCGACGGCGAGACGGTCGACGATACCGCGGCCGGCATCCACGTCCCGACCTGGCGCCGCCGCATCGGCTACGTGTTCCAGGACGCGCGGCTGTTTCCGCATCTCGATATCAGGCAGAACCTCGACTACGGCCGCCGCATGAACGGCCTCACCGAGGACCCCGCGCAACACAAGCGGGTCGTCGATCTGCTCGACATCGGCGCCCTGCTCGACCGCCGGCCCGGCAAGCTCTCCGGCGGCGAGCGCCAGCGCGTCGCGCTCGGCCGGGCGCTATTGTCCAAGCCACGGCTGTTGCTGCTGGACGAGCCGCTGGGGGCGCTCGACGAGAGCCGCAAGCTCGAGATCCTGCCCTATCTGGTCCGGCTGCGCGACGAGGCCGGCGTCCCGATGGTCTATGTCAGCCATGACGCGGCCGAGCTGCGCCAGCTGGCCACCCAAATCGTGATGCTGCGCCGCGGTCAGGTGACCGCGTTCGGCGGTGTCAAGGTGTTGACGGCGGGCGGCTAGCTGTTTTTCCGAAAGTCGGCATAAGATAGCCCATCTTGCCTGCTAGGCCCGCGTCGGGACGTCCGACCGGGCATGGGGAAAGGTGCATCGTGCGACTGACTGGCTGGGTATTGCTGCTGATCGGCGGGCTGTTGTGCGCCACGATTTCGTGGGCCGCACTCGGCTTCCTGCTGATGGGCGTCGGCCTGATCGCGCTGCAGGTCGCAGAGCGCCGCAGGCGCCCGGCAGGAGACGCCGCCGCGCCGGCTGGTACCGCGGGATTTACCCCGCCGCGCCTCAGTGCCGGGCTGCAGCCGCCGACCCTCGAACCGGCCGCCGGCCCGGACACGGCGCCGCAGCGTCAGGCCCGCCGCGTAGCCTGGCCTGACAAGACTTCGCCTGACAAGACTTCACCTGAACGGAATTGGCCCGACAAGACCGGCGACGCACCCTACGACCGGGAGGCGTGGCGCCGGCTGGTCGCGAGCGACCCCGATCTCGCCCAGCTCGCCAATGTGCTCGCCGATTACGGCCCGCAATATGTCGACGAGCTGGCGGCGAGCTATCTCGCCGCCCCCGACAAGGGCCGCCTCGCGGACATCGTCGACGGCATCGTCGCGCGCGCCCGGGACGGTCAGCCGGTCCCGCCACCCGCGCAAGCCGAGAGACCCCGGCCACCGCCGCTGCCACCCCGGCCGGAGCCACAAGTGCAGGTCGCCACTCCTGCCGCCAAGCCAGCGGCTTCGCCGAGCAATCGCGCCGATGCGCTGGAAGCGTCCCTGCTCGCGACGGTCGAGGAGGCGTCCGCCAGGATCGCCGCTGAACGCGCGGGTCTCTTCAAAACTCCCAGGGAGCCCGACAAGACCAACGAAAACCGTCCGTCGACCGCGAGCCAGCGCGAACCCCTGTTCGGTCGTGCAGCCCGCGACGCAAAGCCCGCCACCCCGCCGCCGATGCCGGCTGTACCGCCTCCCATGCCGGCGGAGACGCCCGCCGACCTCGAAGCATCGCTGATCGCCGCCGTCAGCGAGGCCGCCGCCAAGCGGGCGGACACGCCCAAGCCGGCGCCGACGCCGGAACGCGCGCCGATCGCGGCGAAGCCGGAGCCGGACAGCCGCGCCGTCGCCCCGGACCCGCCGAAGCCCGCTCCGCTGGCGCCCGCCAAAACACCGGCCGCGAAGTCGGCCGATGATCTCGACGAGTCGCTGCTCGCGGCGCTCGCCGAGATTTCCGGCCAGAAGTTCAAGGACGAACCCAAGCCGGACGCCGCGAAGGGCCCGCCGGCCGAGGACGGTCTGTCCGACATGATCAAGAAGTTCGCCCCGGACTCGAGCTTCCTGCGCAAGACATAACGGCGCCGCTCAGACGCCCGCGACCGACGCCCAGATATCGGCGAGCTTGCGCCGGACGGTCTGCATCCGCGTTTGCGGCACGACCACCTCTTCTTCCTCGGGCAGGCGCAGGCCGACGACATTGACCCGGCCGCCGCTGATGCTGCGCGCCACCAGCACGATCTCGTCGAGCGCGAGCTCGGCACCTTCCTTCGGCGCGCGGTCGAGATTGATGTCGAAATAATCCGCGAGCGTCAGCTTGGCCTGGTGCTCATCGACCTTGACGCCGTAGATCTCGGCGAGCTCGCCGAGCGTATGCTCGGCCGACACCATGAAGTCACCAAGCAGATGCGGATCGGGCGCGCTCGACGGCGCCATGTCGACGAAGAAGCGGTCGAGCGCCTCGGCGCGCTCCGGCGGGGCCAGCAGGTAGATGTAGTCGCCGGGCGCGACCGGATCGGCTTCGACAGGCGTCAGGATCCGCTCGTCGCGGATCACCAATGTCGGCTTCGACCAGGACGGGATCAGCCCGCGGCGGAAATATAGGCTCTTCGGCCGCACCGGATAGCCGACCAGCTGCTGCTCGAGCTGGCCGGGCAGATCGAGCTCGACGCGGCGCGGGCCGCGTTCGGCGCGCGGCAGCGCGACATGCAGCCGCCGCGCCGCCGGCGCCAGCGTCCAGCCCTGTAGCAGCAGCGAGATGATCACGACGACGAAGGCGACGTCGAAATAGAGATAGGCCTTGGACAGACCGACCAGCATCGGGATCGAGGCGAGGAAGATCGCGACCGCGCCGCGTAAGCCCGTCCAGGCGATGAAGACCTTCTCGCGCCAGTTGAACTTGAACGGCGCGAGGCAGATCAGGACCGCCAGCGGCCGGGCCACCAGCATCAGCGCGAACGCCACCAGCACCGCGCCGCCGGCGCTGGAGAGCAGCCGATGCGGCGACACCAGCAGGCCGAGCAGCACGAACATCACGATCTGCGCCAGCCAGGTCGCGGCGTCGAGGAACGTCACCACCGAATTATGCGCGCGGGTCGGCCGGTTGCCGATGATGATACCGGCGAGATAGACCGCGAGGAATCCCGAGGCATGCACGATCTGCGAGCCGCCGAAGATCACCAGCGCCGCCGTGGTGACGAACGGCGCGTGCAGGCCCTGCGGCAGGGCCACGTAGTTCAGCGCGATCACCACCAGCCGGCCGCCGATCACCCCGATGATGGCGCCGAGCACGGCCTCCTGGATGAACTCGAGCGCGATGTGCGAAGCCGAGCTCTGGCCGATCGAGATGAACTCGACCAGCATCAGGGTGAGGAAGATCGCGAACGGATCGTTGGTGCCGGATTCCGCCTCCAGCGTGGCGCCGACGCGCGGGCGCAGGCGCAGGCCCTGGGTATGCACCAAGAGGAACACGGCCGCCGCGTCGGTCGAGGCCACGACTGCGCCGACCAAGAGCGACTCGGTCCAGTTGAGGTCGAGCACGTAGCGGGCGACCGGCGCCGTGATCAGCGCGGTCAGCAGCACGCCGGCGGTCGCCAGCATCATCGAAGGCGCCAGCACGGTGCGGATGCTCGCAAAGCGCGTCTTCAATCCGCCGTCGAACAGGATCAGCGCCAGTGCCACCGAGCCGACCAGATAGGTGGTGCGGACGTCGTCGAACTGCAGCCGGCCGGGGCCGGAATCACCTGCCAGCATGCCGACCAGCAAGAACACCAGCAGCAAGGGGGCGCCGAACCGCAACGCCAGCAGGCTCGACAGGATGCCGGCCATCACCAGCACCGCGCCGAGCAGGATCGCTATACTGACGGAGTCGAGGGATGCCATGCGCCTTCGGAGGTCTCAAATACTTGCAATTGCATCCTTATCGTCGCCACACTGGGACGCCAACCGATTTCTGAGATGAGCGGCAATGTGCCCGGCCCCATCAGCCCTAGCCTTAGCCCTGGCTCTAGGTCGCCCCGACACTGTGGTGTATCGATGGTCGCGTGCGCGGCTTTGTGGGATTCTCCCCTCGCATTCGAATCACATTTGCCTGACCCGCGCTTCGAGTTGAGAATTTGCCGATGGACATGAGCTGGAAGGACGTCCTCGAATCGATCCAATTGGCGCTGCGCTCGGTCGGCGCCGAGGTCGCCTCGCCCTGGTTCTATCTGCAATTCGGCATCATCCTCGCCGCCGCGGGGCTCTCCTACGCCGCCGATACCGCCATTCATGCGCGGGTCGAGCTGTCGTCGCTGGCGATACGCTGGCCGCTGCCGCTCCGGCACTTCGCCCGCGTGATGGTGACGAGCGCCTCCACCGCCGTGTTCGCGGTCCTGATGATCATCTCGCGCATCGTGATGTGGCACGCGACCTGGCCGAGCCGCAGCTACCTGATCGCGGTCTCCGCCAAGCTGGCGCTGGCCTGGCTGATGATCCGGCTCGTCACCTCGGTGATCGACAACGCCTTCATCGTCAAGACGGTGTCGATCGCGGCCTGGGTGGTCGCGGCGCTGAGCATCATCGGCCAGCTCGATTGGGCGGCCGAAACGCTGGATTCCTATGCGGTCGTGGTCGGCGGGCTGCGCCTGACGCCGCTGCTGCTGCTCAAGGCCGGTGCGCTCCTGATCGTGGCGCTGTGGCTGACCAACCTCGCCAGCAATTTCGCCGAGAGCCGCATCAATCGCGCCACCGACCTGACGCCGTCGATCCAGGTGCTGCTGGTCAAGATCATCCGCATCGGCCTGATGGTGCTGGCGATCGCGATCGCGCTCGGCGCGGTCGGCATCAACCTGTCGGCGCTCGCGGTGTTCACCGGTGCGGCCGGCGTCGGCATCGGTCTCGGCTTGCAGAAGATCGTCGCCAATTTCATCAGCGGCCTGATCCTCTTGGTCGACAAATCGGTGAAGCCCGGCGACCTCGTCACGATCGGCGACAATTCGGGCCGGATCAGCGCGATGAAGACCCGTTACATCTCGGTCGCCGCCGGCGATGGCCGCGAATTCCTGATCCCGAACGAGGACCTGGTGACGCAGAAGGTCACCAACTGGACCTACACCGACAAGAACACGCTGGTGAAGATCGCCTTCTCCACCAATTACGACGCCAATCCGCGGCAGGTCTGCAAGCTTGCGATCGCGACCGCCGCGGCCCATCCGCGCGCCACCAAGGGCCGCACGCCGAACTGCATCCTGACCGAGTTCGCCGAGGCCGGGATGAAGTTCTCGCTGACGTTCTGGATCGCCGATCCCGACGGCATGGACAATGTGAAGAGCGACGTCATGCTGTCGCTGTGGGACGCCTTCAGGCAGGAGGGCATCAAGGTGCCCTATCCAGTGCGGGAACTCCGCATCCGCGGCGGCGCGCTGCCGGTCGAGAGCGTGGTCGAGGTCTCCAGCTAACGTTTGAGCACGATTTTCCGGACAATTGGCGGCTATTCCGGATTACGCCGGGAAATCAAGCCGTTTGAACATTGTCCCCATGCCCAAGCTTGGCTTGCACCGGGCGCGCCGATCATTAAATTAGGGCCAGAAATCAGCCCTTTGCCCGCAGAAACATCCCGCCCATGAGCTATATCGACGCCACCGACACCTCGCTTCGCAAGACCGGCCAGATCAAGCTGCACGGACCGAGCGGCTTTGCCGGCATGCGCAAGGCGGGCGCGCTGGTGTCGAAATGCCTCGACGCGCTGACCGACATCGTCAAGCCTGGCGTCCCGACCTCCGTGATCGACGAGTTCGTCCGCAAGTTCGCCTTCGACCACGGCGCCTATCCGGCGACGCTGATGTATCGCGGCTATCGCTACTCGACCTGCACCTCGATCAATCACGTGGTCTGCCACGGCATGCCGGGCGACCGCCCGCTGAAGGAAGGCGACATCGTCAATGTCGACGTCACCTTCATCGTCGACGGCTGGTATGGCGATTCGAGCCGCATGTATGCGATCGGCGCCATCGCGCGGAAGGCCGAGCGGCTGATCGAGGTGACCTATGAGGCGATGATGCGCGGCATTGCCGCGGTCAAGCCCGGCGCCACGACAGGCGATATCGGCCACGCCATCCAGAGCTTCGTCGAACCGCAGGGCATGAGCGTGGTGCGCGACTTCTGCGGCCATGGCCTCGGCCGCCTGTTCCACGACGAGCCGAACATCATCCATATCGGCCGCCCCGGCGAAGGCGCGCCGCTGAAGCCCGGCATGTTCTTCACCATCGAGCCGATGATCAATCTCGGCAAGCCGCATGTGAAGATCCTGTCCGACGGCTGGACCGCGGTGACCCGCGACCGCTCGCTGTCGGCGCAGTTCGAGCACTCGGTCGGCGTCACCGCCGACGGCGTCGAGATCTTCACGCTGTCCGAGCGCCACGGCGAGAAGCCGTGGGTGCAGGTATAACTGGATCCAAGTCTGATTGGGTTTGAGTGCAATCGGGCCGCCGTCTGAGACGACAGCGGCCCGCGCATCTTATTTGGTCTCCGTCGCAAGATAGGCGAGCGCACAGAGCGGCAACACGCCGCCGATTGCGGCCGCCAGCAGCCATCCGCCCGAAGCATAGGCCCAGCCGCCGACGCCCGAGCCGAGCGCGCCGGCGAGGAAGAACGTCGCCATATAGAGCCCGTTGAGCCGGCTGCGCGACTCCGCACCGAGCACGAACAGCGCGCGGAAGCCGAGCACGACATTGGCCTGCACGCCGAAATCGATCGCAATCGCCGCCGCGACGAACAGGGCGAGCGACAGCGTCGAGCCCGGCTCGGTGATCACCGTGAGCGCGAAGCCGGCGCTCGCCAGCAACAGCGCCGCCGCGGTGGCCGGGCGCGTCCAGCCGCGATCGGCGACACGGCCCGCGAGCGGCGCCGATACGACGCCGGCCGCACCGACCAGCGCAAACAGCGCGATTCCGGACTGCGTGAATCTGAACGCGGGCCCGGCGAGAACGAGCGGCACGGTGGTCCAGAACAGGCTGAATGCTGCGAACAGGCTGGCCTGGTAGAGCGCGCGACGCTTGAGCACCGGCGTGGTGCGGGCGAGGTGGACCATGGAGCGCAGCAGCGCACCATAGCCCAGCCGCGTCTGCGGCATCCGCGTCGGCAGCGTCCAGCGCAACAGGATCGCAAGCGACACCATCAGCGCCGCCGAGATCCAGTAGACCATGTGCCAGGACGACACCGAGGCGATGAAGCTCGACGCCGGACGCGCCAGCACCACCCCGATCATCAATCCGCTGGTGACATTGCCGACCACCTGCCCCCTGATGCGCTCGGGCGCCAGGTGGCCGGCATAGGGAATCAGGATCTGCACGGCGACCGACGAGAAGCCGACCGACAGCGCGGCAGCGAGGAATGGCAGCGGATGCCGCGACAACGCAGCCGCAGCGAGCGCGACCGCAGCCAGCGCGATCACCGTCGAGACCAGCCGGCGGTTCTCGATGAGGTCACCGAGCGGAACGATCAGCAAGAGACCCGCGCCATAGCCGAGCTGGGTCATGGTGACGAGCAGGCCCGCATGTTCGGGCAACAGGCCAAGATCCGCGGCAATCGGCCCGGCCAGGGGCTGGGCATAGTAGATATTGGCGACGACCAGTCCGCAGGACAGTGCCAGCAGGAAGGTCAGCCAGGTGGATACCGAATCCGGCTCCGGTCCGGCGTCGGAGGTGATCGTCGTCATAGCGTCTCCATTTCGGGAATAATCATTTCCCAATTAGCCACGAAGCCGGCCGGCAATTCATGCCAGCAGCCTCATCGCGATATCGACTGCGGCGGCGGTGTCCGCCGGCGCCCGCCCGGATTTTCCGACCACGCGCAGGCCCTGCGTCAGGCAGACCATCACGCGCGCCGTGTCGTCCGGATCGATCCGTCCCGAGATCGAGCCGTCCGCCTGCCCCTGCCGGATCAGGTCGGCCAAAAACGCCTCGTTGCGCGCCAGGGTCGCGCCGACCCGTGTCGCGACCTCGCGGTCCACGATTGCGAGTTCGACCGCACTGCCGACGACCATGCAGCCGCGCCGGCCTTCGATGCCCTTGGCCGAGTCGACATAGAAGCCGAGCACGGCGCGCAGCCGCTCGCGCGCCGTGCCGCGGGTCCCGGCGATCAAGGCAATCTGATCGTTGCGCAGGCGCATGTACCGGTCGAGCGCAGCCAGGAAGACCGCGCGCTTGTCCTTGAACGCCTTGTAAATGCTGCCAGACGCAAGCCCCATCGCCCCGGTCAGGTCCTCGATCGAGGTGGCGTTGTAACCCTGTTCGCGAAACACCTTGATGGCCTTGTCGAGCGCCTGGTCCACGTCGAATTCCCGCGGCCGCCCGCGCGGGCGGGCCATCTGCTGCATTCGCTGGACCATGGTCGTCATTCCCTCTTTTAGGAAAAGATCGTTCCCTAAATCAATTCACGTCTTTGTGCGGCGCGGAAAAATCAATAGTCGCTCCGCGTGCGCCTCTCGATCTCCTCGGGTGTGTGGTTCTCTCCGATCGACATCGCGCAGATCCGCGACAGATGCAGATAGGACAGCCCGGTCTCCTCCGCCCAGGCGTTGAACTGCGCCTGCACCTTGGCGAGATCGCGCTTCGACTTGACCTCCTCGGCGATATCGAGGCCGGCATCGCGCAGGCAGGCTGTGACGTCGTGCGAGGTGACGAAGCCGTCCCAGCCGAGGAAGCGCAGCAGCATCTGCCCGGTGTTGCCGCCGAGCCGGCTGCCGCGCTTGGCGAGCAGCTCCAGCAGCCCGATCTCGTTCGACGATGGCCAGGCGCTCAGGAATTTTCCAAAGCTGCCATGCTCGCGCGCGATCTCCTGCACGAAGCGGCCATTGTCGCGCACCGACATGATCTTGGCGCCGTTGCGCACGATCCTGGCGTCGCTCGTCAGCTTCTCCCAGAATTCATCCGATTTGAAGGCGAGCTTGGCGGGCGCAAAGCCGAGGAACGCCTCCTCGAAGCCCTCCCATTTGGCATCGATCACGCTCCAGGCAAAGCCTGCGCAGAACACGCGCCTGGTCATCTCGGCCAGCACGCGGTCATCACCGAGCTTTGCCAGCGCCTTGGCGCCCGCCGGGGGCCGCAACAGCTTCTCCAATGCTTTCGGCCCGCCCTTGCGCTTCTCGGCGCGTGCGCGGATCACCTTGAATGACGTCACGGCGCCCTCCCTGGATTCTTGTTTTGACGCGTTTTCTTTACGCGAACCGGTATCCACTTCGCTCGAAAACGCTCTTTTCAATTCCGAATTGTTGCAGCCGACGGTAATTCGCCGGCCGCATCGTGGCAAACCGTCGCAGGGCCTTGGGGCCATATCGAGAAACCAAACCGTCCTGATGTCGCCACGCTGAGTGGCAAATGGGAAGCCTCACGCGCAAACGACAGGAGCGATGATTGGACAAGTCCACGCGCCGCGGCTTTCTCGGCCTGATCTCGGCAAGCGCCGCCGGCCTGCTGCCGGCACGACAGGCCAATGCGGCGTCCGAGAGCCGGCCAATCGACACCGCGGAAGCATGCATCCTGACGCCGCAGGCGGAGGAAGGGCCGTTCTATGCCGATCCGAAGCTCGTGCGGTCCGACATCACAGACGGCAAGGCCGGGATTCCTCTGACGCTGCGGCTGCGCGTGATCGAGGCCGGCGCCTGCACGCCGATGGCAGGCGCGCGGGTCGACATCTGGCATTGCGACGCGCAAGGTCTCTACTCGGCGTTTCCCGGCCAGGGCGACCGGCACAACATCGACGAATCGCAGCAAAGCTTTCTGCGCGGCACGCAGATGACCGACGCTGCGGGATGGGTCGCGTTCAATACCATCTATCCCGGCTGGTATGACGGGCGCGCCACCCATATCCATTTCAAGGTCTTCCTCGACGACAGGACCGTGCTGACCGGCCAGACCTTCCTGCCGGACGCGCTGAACGAATTCATCTACGCCAATGCGCCTGATTATACCGGCCGTCCGCGGCCGCGCACGACGCTGAATGCCAACGACCATGTGGTCGAGATCGCCGATCCGGACCGCCGCGCCTTCTGCGCGGTGAAGGAGGAGAAGGAGCGCTACGTGGCGACGCTGACGCTCGGCGTCGACAGACGCGCCGAGATCGCGATGCAGCCGCGGCGCGGCCCGCCGCCGGGACCTCCGCCCGGAATGGGCCCCGGCCCGATGCACGGACATCGGATCAAGGACCGGCTGGCGGCGCTGATCCCCGGCCTGAAGCGCACCCAGTAGCGCCACGCGAGGCCCTTGCAAAACGCGGCCGGCACGGCAAGGTTGTGGCCGATGCCCGTCAAGCCCGATGCCAGCAACGACGAAACCAGTGAGACGCCGCATTATCACGGCCATCGCGAGCGGCTGCGCGAGCGTTTCTACGCGGCGGGGCCGGACGCGCTCACCGACTATGAGCTGTTGGAGATGGCGCTGTTCGCCGCCATCCCGCGCCGCGACACCAAGCCACTCGCCAAGGCGCTGCTGAAGAAGTTCGGCTCGTTCGCCGAGGTGGTGCACGCGCCGGTGGCGCGGCTGCGCGAGGTCGAGGGCGTCAAGGATGCCTCGATCAACCAGATCAAGCTGCTTGCCGCGGCCGCGGAGCGGATCGCCAAGGGCGAGATCAGGCGCAGCATCGCGCTGTCGTCCTGGAACGACGTCATCGCGTATTGCCGCTCGGGCATGGCGTTCGCCGACAAGGAGCAGTTCCGCCTGCTGTTCCTCGACAAGCGCAACCAGCTGATCGCCGACGAGGTACAGCAGACGGGCACCGTCGATCACACCCCGGTCTACCCGCGCGAGGTGATCAAGCGCGCGCTGGAACTGTCCGCCACCGCGCTGATCCTGGTGCACAATCATCCGTCCGGCGACCCGACGCCCTCGCAGGCCGACATCCAGATGACCAAAGCGATCGTCGACATCGCAAAACCGCTCGGGATCGCCGTGCATGATCACATCATCGTCGGCAAGAACGGACATACCAGCTTCAAGGGCATGAGATTGATGTAGTCTCGCGGACGCGTCGCACCGCCGCCGATCCCTGCCCGCACCGAGGCTTCTCTACGGAGACGATGATGTCGAAAGGCCCGAGCGCAGTTCTCTCGTCCGACGAGATCGACGCGATTGCACGTGATGCCGTCGCGGAGGGACAGGCGGACCGCAAGCCGGCTGCATGGCAAACGATCCAGCCGCTTCGAAACGCCCAGCGCCACCAGCCTGAGGCCGCGATGGCACTGGTATGGATTGTCGACCAGCGAAGCCTGGCCAGGGATGAGGCGGCGGACCTTCTCCTCGAGATAGCGGAGGCCCATGACGACGACATTGGGATCCTCTCGACGCTTGGGCAATGCCTCGAAGCCGTCCGCGACATCGACGATCTGAACGCGGCACCGCCGGAACACCCGATCTTTCAGATGACACTCGAGAGGCTCGAACGCCTCGCCAGGCGCCATGCGGGGCAGCCTGAACAGGAAAAGATCCTGCGCGGGCTCGCCACGTCGGCGCGCATGATGGCCCGCCAGAAGGATGCGATCGCCGAGGCCAGCCTTCGAAGGCTGGTCGACATCGATCCGGAAAAAAGCCCGCCTCATTACAATCTGGGACTCTTCTACAAGACGCGCGGCCGGTTCGCGGAAGGCGTGGCGGCAAACCAGGCCGCCGCACACCTGTCGCAAGAGGTGATCGACAGCTACGAGTGGAATCTCGGGATCTGCGCCACGGGAGCCGGCGACACCGGGATCGCCTTGGACGTGTGGAAGCGGATGGGGCAGAAAATCGGGCATGGGCGGTTCGGCTTGCCGGAAGGCGGATATCCCGCCTGCAAGGTGAGGCTTGCCGAGCGGCCGCTTGCCGAGCGGACGGCAGACTGCGATGACCCGGGCGAAGAGGAAACGGTCTGGATCGAACGGTTGAGCCCGTGCCATGGCATCATCCGCAGCGTGCTGTACGGCGATCTCGGCGTCGACTATGGCGATGTCATCCTGATGGACGGCGCCCCGATCACGCATCACACCTACGGTGAGCAGCAGATCCCGGTCTTCCCCCATCTGGCAACGCTGCTGCGCCGGAACTACCAGGTGTTCGATTTCGCGGGCACGCAGGAGACTGCACGGCAATTGGCTGACATCAGCGACGAGTTGGCCGAGGATGCCGTGATCTATTCCCACTCCGAGAGCTTCAAGATCATGTGCGCGAATTGCTGGCGCAACCCCGATATCGATCACGCCGATCACGAGCAAATGGAAAAGCACGTCGTCACCGGCCGCATCGCCGCGCCGCCCGACATCGCACCCAGGCGGCTTCTGGATCTGATCGACAAGGCGATCGAAAGGCGAGGAACCTGCCAGCTCTACGCCCCCGATCTCTGCGCAGCCGCGGGACAGCCGGCGCGCGAGCAGATCGACCGACGCCGGTTTGCGTTGCTGACGAACAACTAGTCTCGTCTTGGCGAAAGCAGCCAGGACGACGGTGAAGCAGCTTGTTCGGTGTCATCACCCGCGCATGCGCATGCGGGTGATCCAGTATTCCAGAGGCAGCAGTGCTTGAGCCGAGAAGCCGCGGCGTACTGGATCGCCCGGTCGAGCCGGGCGATGACAGCGGGCTTGGGGACGCGGGTGCATTTTCGCGACACTGGAACGACGTCGCACGCGACCCGGCGTCATACGGCCATGTGCTGGTGCCGCTAAAATAGCCGATGCAACGTTTTCCGCGCCGCGGCGTTTGCTGCAGGTTGATTTGATGGCCTTGGGGGACCGATGTCCGATTATGTCATTGAGGAAGGGCTGCCCTATCCGCTGGGTGCCCATTGGAGCGGCCACGGCACCAACTTCGCGGTGTTCTCCGCCAACGCCACCAAGGTCGAGGTCTGCCTGTTCGACGGCGAGCGCGAGACGCATCGCTTCGAGCTGCCCGAATATACCGACCAGGTGTTCCACGGCTTCATCAACGGCGTGCAGCCCGGCACGTTCTACGGCTACCGCGTCTACGGCCCCTACCAGCCGGACGGCGGCCACAGATTCAATCCGAACAAGCTGCTGCTCGATCCCTATGCCCGCGCCCATGCCGGCAGCCTGACCTGGAATCCGGCGGTGTTCGGCTACAAGATGGAGAGCGGTGACGATCTTACTTTCGACGAGCGCGACAGCGCGCCGTTCATGCCGAAATGCGTGGTGTGCGATCCTAATTTCGACTGGGCGCAGGAGCCGCAACGGCAGGAAGCCCATTGGGACGAGACCATCGTCTACGAAACCCACGTCAAGGGCTTTACCAAGCAGCAGCCGGGCATTCCCGAGCACCTGCGCGGCACCTATGCCGGCTTCAGCTCGAATGTCGCGATCGACTACCTGAAGGCGCTCGGCATCACCTCGGTCGAGCTATTGCCGGTGCATTCCTTCGTCAACGACAGCAACCTGCTGGACAAGCACCTCACCAATTACTGGGGCTACAACACGATCGGCTTCTTCGCGCCGGACCCGCGCTACGCTGCTGACGTCGCCAACAGCCTGCGCGAATTCAAGGAGATGGTGTCGCGGCTGCACGGCGCCGGCCTCGAGGTCATCCTCGACGTCGTCTACAACCACACCGCCGAAGGCAATGAGCGCGGCCCGACGCTGTCGTTCAAGGGCATCGACAATGCAAGCTATTACCGGCTGTTGCCCGACAAGCGCCGCTACTACATCAACGACACCGGTACCGGCAACACCGTGAACCTGTCGCATCCGCGGGTGATCCAGCTGGTGATGGACAGCCTGCGCTACTGGGCCGGCCACATGCATGTCGACGGCTTCCGCTTCGACCTCGGCACCATCCTGGCGCGCGAGGTCTATGGTTTCGACGAGCAGTCCGGCTTCCTCAAGGCGATGAACCAGGACCCGCTGCTCGCGACCGTCAAGCTGATCGCCGAGCCCTGGGATTGCGGCCCCGGCGGCTACCAGGTCGGCGGCTTCCCGCCGGGCTGGGCGGAGTGGAACGACAAGTACCGCAACACGGTGCGCGATTTCTGGCGTGGCGAGGCGACGCCCGGCAGCCTGGCGCCGCGGCTGCTCGGCTCGCACGACGTGTTCAACCGCGAGGGCCGCCGCACCTGGGCCAGCGTCAACTTCATCACCGCGCATGACGGGTTCACGCTGAACGACTGGGCGAGCTACAACAACAAGCACAATGAGGCGAACGGCGAGAACAACAACGACGGCTCGTCGGACAATCATTCCTGGAATTGCGGCGCCGAGGGGCCGACCGACAATCCCGAGATCCGCGCTTTGCGCGAACGCCAGAAGCGCAACATGCTGGCGACGCTGCTGGCCTCGCAGGGCACCCCGATGCTGCTCGGCGGCGACGAGTTCGGCCGCACCCAGCGCGGCAACAACAACGCCTATTGCCAGGACAACGACATCTCCTGGTTCGACTGGAACCTTTCCGCCGACGCCGAGAAGCAGCTCGCGTTCACCAAGCGGATGATCAAGCTCAGGCGCGACTATCCGATCCTGCGCCGCAGCCGCTTTCTCTCCGGTGATCGCGATCCGCAGCTCGCGATCCGCGACGTGGTCTGGATCAACGCCTCGGGCGTAGAGATGACGCAGGCCGACTGGACCACCGGATGGATCAAGTGCTTCGGCGTCGTGCTCGACGGCCGCGCCCGCAAGACCGCGATCGCCCGCGAGGGCGAGGACGACACCGTGCTCGTGATCCTCAACAGCTATCAGGGCGAGGTCGATTTCAAGCTGCCGGCGACGTCAGCCGGCCCGCATTGGTCGCTGTTGCTGGATACCAGTGCGCCGGAGCAAGCAGCGGGTGCGCCGTTCGCGTTCGAGACCACGTACAAGGCGGCGGGGCGCTCGTTTGTGCTGTTCACGGCGGGTGAGCCAAAGCAGGTCCTGTAGGGCGGATTAGCCGAAGGCGTAATCCGCCGCAGACCCGCACGCGGAATGGCGGATTACGCTTCGCTAATCCGCCCTACGCGCCTGCGCTCGTCGCTCACACCGTGCACGCCTGAACGATCTTCGGCAGATAGCCCTGGCAGAAATCCAGATAGGTCCTGACGATGGTCGATTGATGCCGGTGCGGAGGATAGAGCAGATGCAGCGACCATTCCGGCAACGGGTGCTGCGGCAGCAGCCGGACCAGGCGTTTGTCGCGGATCGCCGCGGCCGCCAGGAAGGGCGGCAGCTCCGTGATCACGTCGCCGCGCAGCGCGCGGGTGCACAGATGATGATAGTCGTTGGTGGACAGCACGGCCCTGGGCTCGACAATCTGTGTGCCCAGCTCCCATCGCACCTGGGTGTCGATCCGCGACGCCCACACCCCGCATGGCAGATCATGAAGCGCGTCCGGGTGTTTCGGCATGCCGAAGCGCTTGAGCAAGCGCGGGCTGGCGACGAGAATGTTGCGGAAGGACAGCACGCGGCGCGCCACCATCGCCTCGTGAACGATCGCGCCGACCCGAAGCGCGACGTCGATGCCGTCCTCGACCAGGTCGACACGACGCTCGGTCGAGTAGAGATGGACTTGGATGTCCGGATAGCGCTGCTGGAACGCCGCCAGCAAATCCCACCACGGCTCGAAGGTTTGCGGCAGCGACAGACGCAAACGTCCCTTCAACTGCATCTGGTCATTGACGACGGCCTGCTCGGCCTCCAGCAGCGTCTCGATGCCCTGACCGGCGCGCTCGTAGAGCCGCGCGCCGGCGTCGGTGAGTTTGGCGCCGCGGGCCGAACGCTCCAGCAACTGCACCTTGAGCTGCCGTTCGAGGTCTTTGATACGGCGGCTCAATGTCGGCAGCGGAATGTCAAGGCGGGCCGCGGCCGCCGAGAGGCTGCCGGCCTGAACGACGGCGACGAACATCCTGACTGCGTTGAGATCCATGCAACAAGCCTACCATATCTGGAAGGCCTGTTGCCAAGTGTAGGCATTCATTTTCATATTTGACTAGCCTACCTCTCCGGCCATCAGCGATCTCACCTCCGGAGAGCCCATGAAAACGAGCATCCTGGCAGCCATGACCTTCGCGGTCGCGAGTTCGGCCGCGTCGGCACAAACACCGGCGTCGCCGCAGCCGGTCACCGTCGAAAACTACAATCGCGCCCAGACCGACGTTTATTTCGCCGGCGTCGTCAAGGGCGGCGGCTTCGGAAAATTCCGTCACGGCCGCGAGCTTGCACCTCCCATCCAGCACGGCATCGTCCGCCCCAACCGCGACACGCTGTACTCGTTTGCGATCTTCGATCTCGATGCCGGACCGGTGACGATCACACTGCCGGGCGGCGCCAGGCGCTTCATGGCGATGCAGATCGTCAATGAGGATCAATACACCACGGGTGCTTATTACGGCGCGGGCAGTCACACCTTGACGCGAGAGAAGATCGGCACGCGATATGCCATCGCGGTGGTTCGTTTCCTGGTCGATTTTTCGAACGCCGATGAAATTCGCCAGGTTCACACCCTGCAGGACGCGATCACATCGAACCAGCAACGCGCGGGCACGTTCGAGATTCCGAACTGGGATCAAGCAAGCCTCGACAAGGTGAAGGCAGCGCTGTTGCAGCTGGGAACCACGGTATCCGATACGCGGCGCATGTTCGGCGCCGATGCGCATCAGGTCGATCCGGTCAAACACCTGATCGGCAGCGCCATGCTGTGGGGCGGCAATCCCGCGAAGGACGCGCTTTATCTGCCGATCACGCCGGCGCGCAACGACGGCAGCATCGTCCATACGCTGACGGTGAAGGACGTTCCGGTCGACGGCTTCTGGTCGCTCACGGTCTACAACAGCGACGGCTATTTGCAGCCGAACCCGGCCAACGCCTACGCGGTGAACAGCGTCACGGCCACGAAAGCCGCCGACGGTGCAGTCACCATCCAGTTCGGCGGCTGCGACGGCAAGGTCGCCAACTGCCTGCCGATCACACCGGGGTGGAATTACACGGTCCGGCTGTTTCAGCCGCGCGCCGAAATTCTCAACGACAGCTGGAGATTTCCCGAAGCGCGGCCCGCGGATTGAGTCCGCAATCGACATGCATTCGTAGGGCGGATCAGCGAAGCGTAATCCGCCATCTTGCGGGACACGGCGCGACGGCGGATTACGCCTTCGGCTCATCCGCCCTACGACCCCCCGACCTCCCTCTCCAAAGGTCCCTCCCCGCGACGCCGTCGGCCAATTGACATTCGCCGTTGCCCTGCCAGACTTCGCCCAAAATTAGGGGTGGAGACCTCTGGATGGCCAATCTTTCGGCCTCAAATCACGTCGCCCGTGTTTTATCGGCGGCCAATCAGGTGGCCGGCGTCGACACCGAGGCGCGGATTGCTGCGTCCTGGCGGCGCTGCGTGGTCAATCACAACCTCGATCCGGCCCGGCGCGGGCCGCCGCAGACGCTGACCGAGGCCGAAGTCCGGCACATCGCCGAGCCGATGGAGGATCTGATCCAGGTCGCGATCCCGGAGCTCGAGGACCTCGCCCGCGTGCTCCACGACAGCGGCTACTGCGTCAACCTCGCGGATCCCAACGCCACCATGCTGGTGAGCCGGCTGCCCGAGGGCGACTACGCGCGGATGTTCCTGGAATGGAAGATCTACACCGGCTCGAACTTCGCCGAGACGTTTGAGGGCACCAACGGGCTCGGCACCGCGCTCGCCGAGCAGCGGCCGATCATCGTGCATGGCGACGAGCATTTCCGCGAGCAGTGGCACATGTTCACCTGCGCGGTGTCGCCGCTGTTCGACCACGCCGGCCGGCTCGCCGGCGCCGTCAACATCTCCTCGTGCCGCAGCGATCTCGGCCGCAGCGCGCATGAGCTGGCGCTCGCCGTCACCACGGAGGCGACAAGGCGGATCGAGCAGTCGTTCTTCCGCCGCCGCTACCGCGCCTCCTGGATCGCGACGCTGCCCGGCGAAGGCCACGGCATGCTGGCCTATGACGACGATCGCCGCGTCGTGGGCGCTTGCCGCACCGCGCGCGCCGCATTTGGCCTGACGGATGCGATGATCGATGACGGCATCGACCTGTCGCATCTCATTCAACTGGACGATCGCGCGACGCGGGCCGCGGACGAGCCGGTCACGCTGCGCCGCGCCGACGGCACGCCATGGGGCCGCGGCCATCTGGCGCCGCCGGTGCGCGCGCGATCGCCGCGTCCGCTGACCGCACCGCCCCGTGAAAAGCCGGCCGGACAATTCAGTGGCCTGCACCGGCTGGCCGGCCGCGATCCCGTGCTGATCAAGGGCGTGAAGCGGCTGATGACGGTCGGCAATCTCGATTTGCCGATCCTGCTGCATGGCGAGACCGGCGCCGGCAAGGACGTGTTCGCGCGCGCCATCCATGCGGCGAGCAACCGCGCGGCGCGCAACTATGTCGCGCTGAACTGCGCGGCAATGCCGGAAAGCCTGATCGACGCCGAGCTGTTCGGCTACGAGGCCGGCGCCTTCACCGGCGCGCGGCGCGAGGGATCGAAGGGCCTGATCGTGCAGGCCTCTGGCGGCACGCTGTTCCTCGACGAGATCGGCGACATGCCGCTTTCGCTGCAAACGCGACTGCTGCGCGTGCTCGAAAACCGCGAGGTCTGGCCGCTCGGCGCGCTGAAGCCCGTTGCGGTCGACATCCGCCTGATCAGTGCCACGCACCGCGATCTGGCGCGGATGGCGGAAGTCGGCGGCTTCCGCTCCGATCTGTACTACCGGCTGCGCGGCATGGAGATCCGGCTGCCCGCGCTGCGCGAGCGCGCCGACAAGTGTGAGGTGATCACGCAAATTGCCGACGAGGAAGCGCCGCACTGCCGCGTTGCGGCGGATGCCTGGGCGCAACTGATGGCCTATCCGTTCCCAGGCAACATGCGCCAGCTTCGCCACGTGCTGCGGCTCGCCGGCGCGACCGCCGAGGGCGGCGTCATCACCCAGGCCGATCTCGATCTGCCACCGTTCAGCGCGCGCGGTGTGCAGACTGATCACACAGCGGGCGAGCGCGCCGCGATCATCGACGCATTGCGCGTCAATGACGGAAGAGTGAGCGATGCGGCCAAGGCGCTCAAGCTCAGCCGTGCGACGTTGTACCGGAAGATCAAGGCTTTGAAGATCGGGCTCGACGGCTAGACGAATTATTTCGTTCGAGAAACGATTCGCACCCGGGCATGGATACTCCGTAAGAACGGCTGTCGTGTTCCGGCCGCGCAGGAAAAGTGGTATCGTACGGCTTTCGCCTTCAACGCCACGGAGCGGGTCCCATGATACGGCTTCCCCTCGCTGTGGTCGTTGGCCTCATTGCCGCGACCATTTCGCAACCTGCCGCCTCGGATTCAACTGAACAACGATTGGGCAAAGTCCATTTCGCGACGTCCTGCAAGCCGGACGCGCAGGAGCTGTTCGACCGCGCCATGCTGTATCAGCATTCGTTCTGGTACAGCGCGTCGCGCCGCACCTTCGAGGAGGTGCTCGAGGCCGACCCGCAATGTGCCATCGCCTATTGGGGCATCGCGCTCAGCTATCTCTACAACCCGCACGCGCCGCCGCCGCCGGAGAACCTTCCGCTCGGCCTCGAAGCCGTGAAGAAAGGCCAGTCGCTGGGCGCACAGACGCAGCGCGAGCGCGACTACATCGATGCGATCGCGGCGATGTATGTCGACTATGACAAGGTCGACCACCGCACCCGCGTGCAGCGATTCGTTGCAGCCGAAGAGCAGGTCGCGACGCGCTATGCCGACGACGACGAGGCACAGATCGCCTATGCGATCACGCTCAACGTCGCGGCGTCCCCGGCCGACAAGACCTATGCCAACCAGCTGAAAGGCGCGGCGCTGCTCGAGCCGATCTTCAAGCGCCAGCCGGAACACCCCGGCATCGCCCACTACCTGATCCATCTCTACGACTATCCGGCGCTCGCGGAGAAAGGCCTTCCCGCGGCGATGCGCTATGCCAAGATCGCCGAGCACGCGCCGCATGCCCAGCACATGCCGTCGCACATCTTCACGCGCGTCGGCTACTGGAAGGAATCGATCGCCTCGAACAAGGAATCCGCACGCATCGCCAAGGAAGACGGCGAGCAGCAGGACCAGGCGCACGCGATGGACTACCTGGTCTATGCCTATCTCCAGCTCGGCCAGGACAAGGAGGCACGCGCCGTGGTTGACGAGCTCGGCCAGCTTCAATTCAAGCTCGACCGGTTCGCAGGGCCCTTCGCGGTGGCGGCAAGCCAGGCCCGCTATGTGTTCGAGCGCGGCGACTGGAAGGGTGCGGCCGCGCTTCAGGTCCATCCGACCAAATACGCCTACGCGGATGCCATCACCTATTTTGCCCGCGCGGTCGGCGCCGCGCGCTCCGGTGATCCGGCGGCCGCCAAGGCCGATATCGGCAAGCTCGGCGAGTTGCGCGACAAGCTGAAGGACGCCAAGGATGCCTACTGGTCCAACATCGTCGACATCCAGCAGCAGATCGCGAGCGCCTGGGTGCTGTACGCCGAGGCCAAATACGACGAGGCGCTCAGCGCGATGAATGCCGCCGCGGAGGCGGAGGACAAGACCGAGAAGCATCCCGTCACCCCCGGACCGCTCGCCCCGGCGCGCGAGCTCTATGCGGCCATGCTGCTCGATCGCGGCATGGCCAAGGAGGCGCTCGCCGCCTATGAGGCCGTGCTCAAGAAGGAGCCCAATCGGCTCGCGGCCTATCTCGGGATGATGAAGAGCGCCAAGGCGACCGGCGATCAGGCCAAGACCCAGGAATGCGCCGGTCAGATCGCCCGGCTCACCGCGGATGCGGATTTGTCGCGGCCGGAGCTGATCGAGTTGCGCCAGACCACCGGAAGCAAGCTGTGATGCGACGGACACCATGGCGCAACGGTGCGGCGGCCTCGCTCGGCGCCGTTGCGTTATGGCTTTGCCACGCGCCGCCGCTTGCCGCGATGGAGATCCTCGGTCAGGCCGGCGTGCTCGGCGAATGGGAACTGACCGGACATCTCACCGAAAGCGGACCGGACGCGCACAAGCAATTCTCCGGGCCGCTGAAGATGAAGCATGTGGGAATCTGCACGCAGGACGGACCGGACGAACGCGCCGGTGAGATCCGGCTGCAACTCACTGCGGATTCGCAAGTGACGGCCGAACTGGTGCTGGACGGCGCGCCCTGCACCTACAACGCCCGCAAGACGCACAACTACGAGGGCACGCTGTCCTGCGAGGGCCGCGCGCCCGTGCCGCTGCTGGTGTGGCTCAAATAGCCGACGCCGTCCGGCTTTCCAGTCAGGCGGCCGGCCGCGAGCGGCGCAGCCATTCGTTCAGGTCGATGCGGCCGAGGCGCGCCTCGCCCAGCGGTACCAGCGAGTGCTGCTCGACCCGGCCGCCCCAGTAGAGCGCGTCAGGGTCTCGCACCACCTCGCGCCGGTCGCCTTTCGCCTTGAGGTACCGGGCCACGATTTCGTTGAACGGCGCGCGGTCCGGACCTGCGATCTCGACGATGCCGTTGCGCGGCGGCTCCAGCGCCACATCGGCCACAAGCGCGGACACATCCTCCGCTGCGATCGGCTGGAACAGGCCGGGCGAGATCCGGACCCGATTTCCGTCCGCACCGGCATCGGCGATGGCGCCAACGAATTCCATGAATTGCGTCGCACGGATGATGGTGTAGGGAATGCCGGCCGCCTCGATCAGTTTTTCCTGGGCGACCTTGGCGCGGAAGTAGCCATTCTCGGGCGTGCGGTCGGTGCCGACGATCGACAGCGCGACATGGTGCTTGACGCCGGCCGGCTTCTCCGCCGCAAGCAAGTTGCGGCCGGAGGTCTCGAAGAATTCCATCACCGCCTTGTTCTCGAACGACGGCGAATTGGCGAGGTCGATCACGACAGCCGCGCCGGACAGGGCCTCCTTCAAGCCCTCGCCCGTGATGGTGTTGACGCCGCTCTTCGGCGACGCGGCGACCACGTCATGGCCGCCCTGACGCAGAATGGCGGTTGTCCTGGAGCCGATCAGTCCGGTACCGCCGATCACAACGATCTTCATGGATTGGGTCTCCCTTGCCGATGACTGGAGATCTCGAGATGCGCTTGGGGCCTCAAACTGCCGACGGAAAGCGCAGCGACACTTATAGTATGCCGCTCGCGCGCATGACGCGCGCGTCAAATTGATCGGGATTGGTCAGCGATGCTGATTGACTACCGGAGGCGTGCCGCCCACCGGGCGTTCAGGAGAACTCGTTCCAACTGACGCGGCGCGCATCGACGTCGCCGAGCGTGATCGGGTCGTGGATATTGCGCACGCTCTGGAAGCTGCTGCGCAGATAGATCAGCGGATCGACCGTGGTCGCGGCGCGGACGTGCTGAACCTCGCCGATGAAGATCGAATGGGTCTTGGTGTCGAGCTCCTGGCTCAGTACGCAGTCGAACGCCGCGACGGCATCCTCCAGCACCGGAGCGCCGGTCGCGCCGGTGGTCCAGCGTCCAAACGCAAAACGATCGTCGCCGTTGACGCCCTTCTGGCCGGAGAAGGTCAGCGCCAGCAGCGCGTGATCCTCGTTCAGGAAGTTGATGACGAAATGGCGCTCCTCGACGATGCGCTGATGCGCGCTGGCGTTACGGTTAACGCAGACCAGCACCGACGGCGGATTGTCCGAGAGCGAGCAGGCCGAGGTCACCGTCAGGCCGGTACGCTTGCCGGGCTCGCGGCCGACCGTCACCAGCGCCACCGCGCCGGCGCAATGCCGCATCGCCTGCTTGAAACCCTGTGCGTCGACCGTCATGCCGCAAACCTCGTGAACGTAATCCGTTTAAGATATGCGACGCGGGGTGCGAGGCAAGCCCCGCACCCCGCGCAGCTGTCATGCAGCCTTTTCGAACTCGGCACCGAGATGCTTGAGCCGTGGCATCACCTCGTTCTTGAGCAGCTCCAGCGAGTGCCGCCAGGCCTCCGGCTTGTGCTTGTAGTCGAAGCCGAACACGCAGAGCACGCCGAAGCCGCCGACCTCCCGGTAGATCTGCTCGATCTTCTCGGTGACCGTCTTGGGCGAGCCGACGATCCAATTCCGGCGCGCGCAATATTCGACGGTGACGTCGCTGTCGGGCACGTCGGGCGCGTGCTTCAGATAGTCCTTGAAGCCGAAATGGCCGAGCAGCGGCAGGAAGTACTCGCCCATCATCCGGCCCATCATGTCGCCGGTCGAGAGTCGCCACGCCTCTTCATCGGTGTCCGCCACGAACACCTCACGCACCAGCCGCCAGTCCTTGCGGCTCGGCTTGCGACCGGTCTTGGCGGCACCCGCCTCGACCGAATCCCAGTGGCTGCCGACATAGGCCGGGTTGAGGTTGAGGCTCATCGGAATGAAGCCGCGCTCGCCGGCAAGCTTCAGCGTGTCCGAGTTCTTCGACAGACCGGCGACGCCGATCGGCGGATGCGGGCCCTGCAACGGCTTGATGTGGGGTTTGAGGAAGTCGAACATCGTGTCCGGCTTGCTCACTGTCCAGTACTTGCCCTTGTGGGTCCAGGGTCCGGGCTCGGACCACATCTTCAGGATGATCTCGAGCGCCTCGCGGGTCATGTCGCGGTTCTGGCCGGACATGCCGTCGACATTGAACATCGCCCAGTCGCTCGGCAGGCCCGAGGCGGCAACGCCGAAATTGAGCCGTCCGTTCGAAAGATGATCGAGCATCGCGACGCGGTTCGCGAGCTCCGCCGGGTGATGATACGGCAGCAGGAAGCCGCCGGGCCCGATGCGGATGTTCTTGGTCTGCAGCAGCGCCTGCGCCACCAACAGATCGGGCGACGGATGCGGCTCCCACGGCGCGGTGTGATGCTCGCCGATCCAGGCCTCCTGATAGCCGAGCTCGTCGAGCCAGCGCAGCGTCTGCAGGTCCCAGTCGTGGCCCTCCTTCAATCCGCACTCCGGCGGGTGCGAGGGCATGGTGAAGTAGCCAAGCTCCATGTGCGTTTCCTTCCTTCTGGCTTTGCGGTTCAGTCATGCAATGCGTCTTGCCGCGCATTCGCACGACAATCAGCAAGCGCTGTGCCAGCAGAGGAAATCGCAGGGAATGGGTAGGAACGCCCGGATTTCGGCCGGCTGCGGCCGATGAACAGGCTCATGGGCACGGCGATCGTCTCACCGTCGCGAGACACGTCGCAACCGTGAGACGCTGCGAAGTGCGCTCCTACTCCCTCTCCCCGTTCTTACGGGGTCGAGACGAGCGACGCTCGCTCTTAGAGGGTCGGGGTGAGGGGCTGTCTCCGCGCAGACGGCGATAGCTGTGCTTGCGGAGACTCCCCCTCACCCGGATCGCATCTTCGATGCGATCCGACCTCTCCCCGCAGGCGGGGCGAGGTGAAGCGGAGCACGCCAGATCAACCCGCAGCGCGGCGCGGCAGCGCGTTGGTGTCCAGCTCTGTCGGCGGCGGGAGCTGCATCAGGATGGTCTGGCCCATCGAGGCGATCTCGATGCCTTCTTCCTGGAAGCGGCGCTTCATGCGGCGGTTGAACTCGCGCTGCACCGACCAGCGTCCGCTATCAGTGCAGCGGATCTGGCCGACGATGGTCACCACCGAGCCGTCGACCTTGTCGACGCCCCACAATTCGAGGTCGCCGCGGATGAATGCGCGATACGCCGTCTCCTGGCGCATCTGGGCGACGATGTCCTTCAGCACCTCGCCGGCGCGGTCGGTGTCCTCCTTGTAGGACACGTTGACGCTGACCGCGGCATTGCCGGCGCCGCGGCTGGAATTGGTGATCGTCGTCACCGCGCTGAACGGCACGACATGCACCGAGCCGTCGCCGGCGCGCAGCCGCATGGTGCGGATCGAGACGTTCTCGACCACGCCCGAGAGGCCCGACACCGTGACGGTGTCCCCGACCTGCACGGTGTTCTCGATCAGGAGGAACAGCCCGGTGATCAAGTCCTGCACCAGCTTCTGCGAACCGAAGCCGATCGCGATGCCGACGATGCCGGCGCCGGCGAGCAGCGGCGCGACATTGACCCCGATCTCGCTCAGCGCGGTGAGCCCGACCACCGCGACGATCATGCAGAACAGCGCGGTGCGCAGCATCGGCTGGAAGGTGCGCAGGCGCGCAGCGCGGGCGTAATGCCCCTCGCGCGACAGCGTGTCGATCTGCCGGTCCATCAGCGCATTGGCGACTTCCCAGATCACGGCCGCGGCGAGCGCGGCAATGCCGATCGTCACCAGCGCCGAGATCAGGCGGGAGCCGATCTGGCCGCCATAGAACCAGACGATGGCATCGACGCCCCAGACCTCGAGCAGCGCGACGAAACCAATCAGCGCGATCACCGCCGTGACCACCTTGCGCAGCAGCGGCAGATAGCGGTTGGCGCGCGTCTCCAGGCCCGGGAAGCGCTGGATCAGCTCCGGGCTGATGCGGAAGCCGCGATCGATCAGGCTCAGCACCACCATGGTGACGAGACGGGTGACCAGCAGCACCGCGATGGTGCCGACGAAATATTGCAGCAGCAGCGAATAGCCGTTGCGGATGTTGAGCGCCCACACCGCCCACAGCGCGAGGTCGAGCGCGATCGCCAGCACGTGCCAGAGCGCCGCGACGCGGTTGCGCGTCCGCGCCGCAAGCCCGGTGCGATCGGCCGGCGCGCGGATGAATTCGGCGACCTGGCGGCGGCACTGCAGGATGATGACGACAATGAAGAGATGCACCACCAGCATCACCAGCCGGAGCAGCGCGGCGTAACCGGCGCGATGCAGCCCGAGCAGCAGCGCGACATTGGCAAACGCAATGCCGGACACGCCAACGGCGACGATGCGCCGCGCCCAGATCTCGATATAGGCCGCGGTCTCGGCGCGAACACGGAACAGACCGAAAGGCCCTGCGAGCGCGCGCACCGCGCAGATCAGCACGCGCGAGAACACATAGGCGTTGACGACGGCGAGGATCACGAGCCGCGTGGTCGACTGGTCGCCGATCTCGGTGCCGAGCAGCGCGGTGGCGATGCCGCCGAACACCAGCACCGGCAGCAATTCGAGCAGCAGGCGACCGAGCACGAAAGGCAGCCGCACCAGCGACTGCCAGGCCCGCGCCAGGCTGAGCCGGCGCCGCTGCGACTCGGGTGTCGGCGTGACATCGGCAACCGAGGACGGCGGATCGGCGCTCGCGAGCGTCTGCACCGGCACGCGCGCGGTCTGCGGCAGCCGCGCTTCCAGGAACGCGACCGGCCGCTTGATCAGGCGGAACACCACCCATTCGGCGGCGAGCGCGCAGCCGAACACCAGCGCCAGCTTCCAGGCGATATCGATCAAGAGGCCATAGGCGGCCGGATCATTGGCGGTGCGCACGAACCAGTAATAGAACGCCGGGAAATGCGTCAGCGTGCGGGCGACGTCGGCGACCTCGCGCGACATCTCGCCGACCTGCTCCGACACCATCAGCAGCAGCTGTGCACCGAGGCTGTCCGCGCTGAGCGGGATCGAGGACTGCGGCTGCTCGGGCGCCGGCTGGGCCGCCGCCTGCGGCGAGGCATTGGCGATGGCGCGCAGCGTGTTGATGATCTCGCCGCGTTTCTTGTCGTCCTGCAGCGTGTACAGCGCACGCTTGGCCTGCTCAGGCGTCAGCGTGTCGCTGGTACCGGGTTGCGGCGGCGCCGGCTTGGCGCCCGGCTGCGCAAGCGCGGGAGAGACGAACAGGGTGAGGATGAGAAGAAGCGCAAAACGAAGTGTGTGCGACACGAAGGCCTCGTAAAAAATAATCGCGCGACGGAAGATTCCTCGGGAGGGAATCTGCCTCGCGCTCGCGCCATGTCGGATTACTCCTTTTCGCCCCGATGATGTGTCGGAAGTTTGCCGTTGCAGCGGCCATCTCTTGGCATTTGCCGCAACACAATCGTCACAAGCGTTGAGCCGCGTTTACACATGCAGAACGTTGCGGGCTTCGGCCGGCGCACCACACGTCAGGGATGAGGCGGCAGAATCTTTCGCTTGACGCAGGTCGGCGGCCATGATGTTCTTATTTTGTTCTTTTGGTTCCGATTGCGTTTCGGGGGTCTCATGCACGATGTGTTCAGCGACGACGGTCCGGTGCGGCTCTTCATTCACGACGACGATGAAACGCCGCTGGAATTCATGCGTAACCTGCTGCGCACGGTGTTCGGCAAATCCCGGAAGGAAGCGATTGCCATCACCGCGCGAATCGAGGCCCAGGACGGATTCGCATGCGGCCCGTATCCGGCGACGGTGGCCAAGGCACTGCTGGAGTCCGCCCAACAGCTGATCCGCAGCAACGGGCATCCATTGCTGATCACCGCGTCAGCCGCCGATGCGGCCCGGCCGTGCGATCTCTGTGGCGCGCTGGAGCCCGTGACCGACGTGTTTCTGATCCGCCGGACAGTCTGCCTGTGCGGCAACTGCCTGATCGCCGCACGGGCAAGCTCGGAAAATCTACCGAGCGAGGAGTTCAGATATGCGTTCATGGCGCTCGATTGGCATTTTGCCGGAACGCCGCGCCATCAGATCATGACCCGGTCGCGGCAATTTCCCGGTCACATGCGAGCGGACGTTCAGATCGCGATCGACAAATTGTTCGATGCGCCGATCCATTTCTTCGGCATTCATGAGCAACACCGCTATGAGACCCTCGCGATTGCCTCGCTGATGGAGAACAGCCGCAACGCACGGCCAATCGCGCCGCCGCAGTATCACGACGTCGACGTTGGCGAGCCCGAGTCGGTGAAATGCCTCACCAACGGCTTGTGGCTATGCCAAACTGAAGAGCTGCGCTATGCGGTGCTGCTCAGCTACCATCGTGATTATCAGACCGAGCCGGGCTTGCGGATCGAGCTCGCGGTGCCCGCAGGCGTCGCCGGAAACGCCTTGGTGCAGCGGACCTTTGCCGAGTTGGAAGCGGCCGTGCATGCGGCACGCTCCTATCGCGGCAAGATCCTGTCGCTGGAAGATGCCACCGACTATCGCGGCCGGGCGCGCGGCGTGACCGTACATCGCCTGCCGACGGTCGCGCGCGATGACGTGATCCTGCCGGAACGGACGCTGCGGCTGCTCGACCGCAACGTGCTCGACTTCGTCGAGAGCCGCGATCTGCTGCGCAAGCTCGGGCAATCGACCCGCAAGGGCATCCTGCTGTACGGGCCGCCCGGCACAGGCAAGACCCACACCATCCGCTATCTCGCCACTAACCTGCCAAACCACACCACGCTGATCATCACCGCCGAGCAGGTCGGCCTGCTCGGCGCCTATATGAGCCTCGCGCGGCTGCTGCAGCCGACCATGGTCGTGATCGAGGATGTCGATCTGATCGCGCGCGATCGCGAGGACATGGTCGGACCGTGCGAGGAATCCCTGCTCAACAAGCTGCTCAACGAGATGGACGGCCTGAAGGAGGATTGCGACATCCTGTTCGTGCTGACCACCAACCGGCCGGAAGAGCTGGAGGGCGCGCTGGCCGGCCGGCCCGGCCGCATCGACCAGGCGATCGAGGTGCCGCTGCCCGACGAGACCGGGCGCGGCAAGCTGATCCGGCTCTACGGCCGTGGCCTGCCGCTCGAGCAACCCGTCATCGACGACGCCGTGCGACGCACCGAAGGCGTCAGCGCTGCCTTCATCAAGGAGCTGATGCGCCGCATCGCGCAGGCCAGCATCGCGCGCGGCAGCGGCCAGGATGTCACCGCTGAGGACATCGACGGCGCGCTCAACGAGATGCTGTTCGACGGCGGCCGCCTCAACGTGAAGCTGCTCGGCGGCGCGCAGGGAATGAGCGCGGGGTGATGGCCGGTCAACGCGGCAAAGACGCCGGCAGCAGCAACTGCCGCTCGCCGCCGGCGAGCCGCGCAAGCTCGTCGGACATCCGTGCCAGCACATTTTCCCAGGCCTGCGGCCTGTCCTGACGGAACAGCCGCATGGTCGGATACCAGGGCGTGTCGGCGCGATCGCGCAGCCAGCGCCAGTCGAGCGCATAGGGACACAGCATCCAGACCGGACGGCCGAGCGCGCCGGCGAGATGTGCCACCGAGGTGTCGACCGCGATGACGAGATCGAGCGCGCAGACGGCTGCCGCGGTGTCGGCGAAATCGCCGAGCATCGGCGCGAGGTCGACGATATCGGCACCAAGGCCGCGCAGCACCGGAGCATCGTCCGGCCGCGGTTCCTTCTGCAAGCTGTAGAGCTGCACGCCGGGCGTGACCAGCCGCGGCAGCACGGCATCCGCCGGCAGCGAGCGCTGGCGGTCGCCTTTGTGCCTGGGATTGCCGGCCCAGACCACGCCGACCTTCAGCGCGGTCACGCTACTCAGCGCCTCGCGCCAGCGCGCGAGCTTGACGGCGTCCGGTTGCAGATAGGATCTGGCCGCGGGAATCGTCTCGACGGTGGTGCGGAAGATCCGCGGCAGGCTGAGCAGCGGCAGTTGCAGGTCGAACGGCGGCAGCGGCTCGCCGCGCGCGAACACCGCGACATCGGGCAGCATCGGCCGCAGCAGCGCGACCAGCGCCGGCTGCACCTGCAGGATGATCCGACCGCCTCGGCCCGCCAGCATCGGCACGTACCGGACGAAATTGATGGCGTCGCCGAGCCCGTATTCGGCAAACAACAGCAGCGTGCGTCCAGCCAGCGGCTCACCCTGCCATTCCGGCTCGTCGAACACGGGATCGCCGTCGCTGAGCAGCTTGGTCTTGCGGCGCCACTGATACTCCTCAAAACCCTCCTCGAACTCGCCGTTCATCAGGAGGAAATGCGCATGGTTGTAATGCGCCAGCGGCTGATCGGGATCGAGCGCGATGGCACGGCGCGAGGACACCAGCGCCGCGTCGATCTCGCCGGCATTGCGCAGCGCGACCGCGAGATTGGCGTGGCCCTTGGCATAGTGCGGGTCGATCTCGATGGCGCGCCGATGCGCTGCGACCGCCGCCTCGACCAGATTCTGTGCCTCGAAGATGATCCCGAGATTGGTATGCGCGGCGGCGTAGTCCGGCTTGAGCGAAAGCGCGAGCTCGGCGCAGGCGATGGCGTCATCGACTTGCCCGAGCTCGAACAGGCAGGCGCCGAGATTGTTGAGGATGACGTGGTCCGACGGATCGCGGGCCGAGACCTGCCGATAGATGCGGGCCGCCTCCTCGCGCTCACCGGTTTCGTGCAACACCATGGCAAGCAGGCGCTGCGGGGCAAGATTGTCGGGATCGAGCGCGATCGCGCGACGATAGTGCTGGATTGCGTCCTCGAGCCGGCCGAGGCGGTAGAGCGCCGCGCCAAGGCCGCAATGCAGCCCGGGGTTTTCGGGGTCCACGCCGAGCCCGCGGCGGTAGGCGGTGACGGCGGCGTCGTGCTTTTTCTGATCGGTCAGCGCATTGCCGAGGTTGAGCCAGACGCCGCGATAGGCGGGATCGCGCGCGATCACCTCGCGGTAGGCCTGCTCCGCCTCGACCGGCCGCTGCTGCGCGGCCAGGGCAACGGCGAGGTTGAAGCGCGCCCGCGTCAGGCCGCCATCGAGTGTGATCGCACGGCGAAACGCCGTCTCGGCCTCGTCGAAACGCGACAGGTCGCACAGCGCCACGCCGAGCTTGATGTGCAGGCCGGCATCCTTCGGCCGCAGCGTCACGCCGCGCTGGAACGCCGACACCGCGCCTTCGTGCTCACCCTTGACGGCGAGCGCATCGCCGAGCGTGCCGAACGCCGGCCCATGATGCGGATCGAGGCTGAACACCCGGTTCAGCAGCACCGCGCCTTCGGCGGCGCGATCGGTCACGAAGGCGATGACGGCGGATAGATGCAGCGCCGGAACATGATCGGGATGAGCGGTGAGGATGTCGCCGCACAACGCGCCGGCCTCCGTCGCGCGACCCGCGCCATAATGCGCCACCGCATCCAGCAACATCCGATCGACCGCCACATTCCCCACGATACCGCCCCCGCCTTGCAAGACCCCGATGGGAATTAAACGGGCGGCGCCGCCAAATCCGGCACGCGAATATCAGATCGCGGCCTGACATCCCGCCCCTTGACGCCTCGCCCATCATGTAACATATGAAGTTACATGATGCGCGACAGCCGTTTGTCCAGTGTCCTGCACGGCCTGCTCCACATGATCGGAGCCGGCGAGCCGGTCACGTCGGAGCAGCTTGCACAGGCGATGGCCACCAACCCGGTGGTGGTGCGACGTGTGATGGCAGGCTTGCGCGAGCAAGGCCTGGTGCATTCGGAGAAGGGCCATGGCGGCGGCTGGACGCTAGAGCGCGATCCTGCCGACATCACGCTCGCGGAGATCTATCGCGCGGTCGGCGCGCCGACGATCGTTGCGATCGGCCATCGCTCGGAGAACCCCGGCTGCCTGGTCGAACAGGCCGTCAACGACGCGCTCGGCGACACCTTCCGCGAGGTCGAGGCGCTGTTCCTGAAGCGGCTCGGCGCGGTGACGCTCGATGCGCTCGCGAAGGATTTCAAGCGCCGGCTCGCCAAGCACAAGCAAAACCTCGAGGACCAGATTCATGCAGCAAAGTAAGCAGGCGAAACCGCTGCCGTACAACGATCCCGCGCATTGGGACAAGATGGTTGCAGCCTATGAGGCGCAATCGCAGCCATTCACCACGCTGTTCGCCGACGCCGCGGTCGCGCGGCTTCCGATCGGCCCGTCATCGAAGGTGATCGACGTCGCCACCGGCACGGGCGCCGCGGCGCTTGCTGCGGCCCGCAGCGGCGCTGACGTGACCGCGATCGACTTCTCGGCCGGCATGGTGGCGCGAGTCCGCGCCCATGGCCTGCCAAATATTGAGGCGCGGCAGATGGACGGCCAGGCGCTCGATCTGCCCGACGCCGCTTTCGATGCGGCGGTGTCGGTGTTCGGCGTCATGCTGTTTCCGGACTGGCGCGCCGGACTGCGCGAAATGGCGCGGGTGACGCGGCCAGGCGGATCGGCGGCGATCGCGGTCTGGAAGAGCGCCGACGGCGCCGCCGTTCATCTCTTGCTGTCGCAGATCATCCGGCGGCTCTATCCCGACACGGTCACGCCGATGCCCGTCTCGGGTCTCGCCGAGCTCGCCGATCCCACCCGCCTCGGCACTGCGGTGGTCGCCGCCGGCTTCTCCGATCCTGACGTCACCGAGATCACCCACGACTTCAAACTCAATGTCGCCAATCCAGCCGACGTCGACAAATTGTTCGAGTTCATGCCGCATTGGAGCGGGCTCGATGCCGACCAGAGCGCCGCGGTCGCGCACGCACTCCGGAGCGAGATCGAACAGAGGCGGGTCGGCGACAGCTTTGCGATTCCCTCGACCGCGCTGATCGCGACGGCGCGGCGGCCGTAGAATGTGATGAAGTCAATTTGCGTGCACGGCATGAGAACGATCCGCCGCGTGATCGGCTGATGCCGACAGCGTCGCACGCTTGCGTCTTCTCAAATTGTGCAATGACGTAGCGGTCCAGCAACGGCGCGTTACAAAAGCTCGCGCGCGCGGAGATTCCGCAGCGTGCTCGCCGGGCCGCGTACTACAACAATCCCGTATTTTTTGAATGTGCGCCGATCCCGCCGCGGATCGGCGCGACGGGGGTTTACCTTGTTGCCGATTGCAAACTTCGCGCGGACCAGTTTCCGCTTCGTCGCCTCGCGCCTTGCATCCGAACGTCGCGACAGACGGCCATCAATCGCGCGACGCGTGGCCTGCGGCCTCGCTTTGATCGCCGCCGCGCTGTTCAGTTCGGTCGCGGCCGCCAGCGCGCCGGCGCCGGCGGTGGCCTCGATCTCCCCGACATCGGGTCCCGCGGCGGGCGGCACCATCGTCATCATCGCCGGCGGCAGCTTCAACACCGCGACCGCGCTGCACTTCGGCGCCACCGCTGCGACGAGCTTCGTCATCAATTCGAATGAACAGATCACGGCGGTCGCACCGGCCGGGACCGGGACGGTGGATATCACCGTGACCAATCCAAGCGGGACATCATCGGCGTCGCCCGCGGATCAGTTCACCTACATCGCGTCCGCGCCGACGGTGACGTCGGTTTCGCCCGGCACGGGACCCGCCGCGGGCAGCACCTCGGTCACCATCACCGGCACCGGCTTCACCGGCACCACCGCGGTGAAATTCGGTGCCGTCACCGCAACCGGCTTCACCGTCAACTCCGCGACGTCGATCACCGCGACCTCGCCGGCGGGCACCGGCACTGTCGACATCACCGTGACGACACCAGCCGGCACATCGGCAACCTCGGCGGCGGACCAGTTCACCTATACCAGCGCGCCGACGGTGACCGCGGTCGCGCCGGCATCGGGTCTAGCTGCGGGCGGCACGTCGGTCGCGATCACCGGCACCAACCTGACCGGCGCGACCGCAGTGAAATTCGGCGCGACCAATGCGGCGAGCTTCACGGTCAACTCGGCGACGTCGATCACCGCGATCTCGCCCGCAGGCAGCGGCACTGTCGATATCACCGTGACGACGGCCGCCGGGACGTCAGCGACATCGACGGCGGACCGTTTCACCTTTGCGGTGGCGACGACACAGACCACGCTGAGCTCGTCGCAGAACCCGAGCAGCTTCGGCCAGTCGGTGACCTTCACCGCCAGGGTGACCACCGCGGGCGGCACGCCGACGGGCACGGTGACCTTCAGCGACAATGGTTCGCCGATCGGCACCGCGACCCTCGCGGCAGGTGCAGCGACATTCTCGATTGCGACGCTCAGGATCGGCAGCCACGCCATCACGGCGAGCTATGCCGGCAACGGCCCGTTCGACGCCAGCACCTCGCCGGCGCTGGCGCAGAGCGTCGGAGTCCCGTCCGACAGCGTGAAGCTGCGGGCGTTGCAGATCGACCTCACCAAGGTCGTGGCGCAGAGCTCCGGCCAGGCGATCTCGGGTGCGATCGACGGCGCGATCTCGGAGGGCTTCAGCGAAGGCGGCAGCTTCATGACGCCGAGCGGCGCCGGCATGCGCTTCAACTTCGCGGCCGATCCGGCAGACGGCGTGGCGCAGGCCGATCCGGGCGATCGCAGCGCTTACGCTTCGGATGGCAATTCCGCCGCCCCCGGACGCAGTTCGCGGATCGACAATGCATTTGCCGCGATCGACCAGCAGATGCCGGCCAAGGCGAAGCCCAAAACCACGCGCGAAGCACGCGACTGGCTGTTCTGGATCGACGTCAGGGGCAGCGGCATCGACCGCTGGTCGTCCCCGACCTCGCCTGATGTCGGCACGTCGGGCTCGTCGATCTACGGCAACCAGCTCAACGCGCTCATGGGACTGACCTACAGGGCAATGCCGAACCTGTTGATCGGTGCCGTCGCCGGCTATGAGACCTTCAACTACACGGCCCAGGACATCAGCGGAAAGCTCACAGGCGACGGCTGGACCGTGGGGACCTATCTCGGCTGGATGATCACGCCGACGCTGCGTTACGACGCCGCCGTGACCTTCTCCCAGATCGGCTACAACGGCGTGGCGGGAACGGCGCAGGGCAATTTCAACGGCGACCGCTGGATGTTCGCGACCGGGCTGACCGGAAGCTACAGGATGAGCAACCTCCTGATCGAACCATCCGCACGCCTCTACACGCTGTGGGAGCATGAGAACGCCTATACCGACACGCTCGGCACGCTGCAGACTGCGCGCGACTTCGTCACCGGCCGCGCGTCCGGTGGTGTCAAGCTGAGCTATCCGCTGGCATCGACCGACGCTGCGGTGCTCGCGCCCTATCTCGGCATCTATGGCGACTATTATTTCAGCCGGGACGATGCCGCGGCGCTGGCCGTAAACGGAATTCCGGTCAATCCGACGCTGGTGCTGGAGGGCTGGTCGGCCCGCGTCACCGGTGGGCTGAACGCCACGCTCGCAGGCGGCACCATGCTCGGCCTCGGGGCGGAGTATGGCGGGCTCGGCGGCATCGCCCGGCTCTGGACGTTCTCGGCCAGGGCGCGCGTGCCGTTCTGACCTGCGCTAGCGTTTGTCGTCGTCCTGCTGGTCACTGTCGCGGCTTTGTCCGCGACTCGGCGGTTGCAGGCCGGCGCTGTTGGCCCAGCGGTCGAGTTCTTCGATCACCCGGCGATGGCTCGGCCGTAGCTTCGACGAACCGCCGGGCTCCTGTGAAAGTTTTCGGGGCAGCTTGACCTGTTCTGGCATGACTAGGCTCCAGAGCTGGGCAGTACGCACGATGCAGGTAGCGATCGCTACGCACGCGATTTCAGAAGGTCGCGAATCTCGGTGAGCAGTTCCTGCTCCTTGGTCGGCTTCGGCGGCTCGGCCGGCGTCGCGGGTGCTTCACGCTTGAGCTGGTTCATCAGGCGGACCACGATGAACAGCACGAAGGCGACGATCAGGAAGTTGAGCGTCAAGGTCAGGAAGTTGCCCCAGGCCAGCACCGCACCCTGCTTCTTGGCGTCGGCCAGGTTGGTCGCCGTCACCGACTTCGACAGCGCGGTGAAGTAGTTGGAGAAATCGAGGCCGCCGCTGATGGCGCCGATGATCGGCATGATGATATCGGCCACCATCGACGAGACGATTGCGCCGAACGCCGCGCCGATGATCACGCCGACGGCGAGATCGACGACGTTGCCCTTCATGGCGAATTCCTTGAATTCCTTCAGCATGTGATCTCCTGTTGCAAAGGATGTGGCGCGGCCCGGCGACTGGGTCGCCGGCCGCTACAAAGCTGCGAAGATTATTTGCGAACTTCCGACTTCGCCGGCGCGGCGACCGGTTGAGCGGGCGCGGCCTGCTCCCAGGGTGCAGGCAAGATGACCCGCGCCGGCGGCGGGAGCTGCGCGGCGCGCTGCACGTTCGCATTCGCCGGATGCTGCTCGTCACCGGAATTATCCGCGCGGGCGATGGCGATGGTGATGCCCAGCGCCAGTGCTGCTAGTCCGAGTCCCGAGCCGACCGACGCGGCGACAGCACCAGTCCGCGGCCTGTTCAGGATGGCAGGATGAGATGAGGTCATCGCAACTGCTCCTCACGCAATACGCATGGTTCGGAGCCGTGCGGGCCGCTAAAGCGCGACACGCACGGCTCGATAAGGAATCGTCAGGTCTTGATGTCGGCCGGCAGCTTGCCGCCATTGGCGGCGAGCTTGGCCATCACCTGCTGATGCAGCCAGACATTCATGGCCGCGGTGTTGTTGGTGTCGCCGGTGTAGTGCAGCTCCTTGGCGAGCTCCTTGCGCGCGGCAAGGCTCGAGTCGAGGCCGAGCGCCTTCATCAGATCGACGATCGAGGTGCGCCAGTCGAGCTTCTCGCCGGTGGCAGCGGCCGCCTTGTCGACGATCGCCGCGACGTCGACCGTTTGCGCTGCGGGCGCGGCGGAAGCAGGTGCTGACGATGATGTCGATGTTGAAGCCGGCGCGGCGCCGGGCGCGGCAGTCGTTGTGGTCTCAGCGGTCTTGGCCTGGGCGCCGTGGCCGAAGATTGCACCCATGATGCTTCCAAAAATGCTCATGTTCTCTCACTCCGTGCGCCCGAGACACCGTCTCGTGGCTGCTTCCAATGACGGAGCGAACGATAGGAAGGCCATTGGCCGAGCGGAAGATGACCATCGTCACTATCGGAGTGTGGGACGGCGTGGTGCAGTCGGGGAGAGAATCGTGCGGTCGTGTGCCGCACGTCGCGAGCGTTTCATCGTACGCCCCACGTGCGATGAAGTCAGCCGTCCCGGCCCGATTCGCCAGCCCCGAGAAGTCGGGACGGCTGACACCAACGCGCGCTTAGTGCCAGGGTATCGCGATCTAGAGCTGGCGACGGCGGATGGTCTGGGCGAGCTCGACGAAGCTTTCCGAGATGCCGACGCCGGTCTTGGCGCTGACCGATTTGACGCTCGACTTGGCGAGCCCGGCGACCTGGCCGGCGCTGCCCGCAGCTTCCGGCAGATCGATCTTGTTCAACAACGCCCGGTACGGCCGGCCCGGAAATCGCTCCTCGAAGCCGCGGACCAGTTCGACCATGCGGGTCACGGTCTGCGGGCGCGTGACGTCGGACACGATGATGGCGGCGGATGCGCCGGTGACATAGACGGTGTCGAAGATCTGCGTGCCGAAATCGCCGTCGGTGTCCCACAGCACGAGGCGCATCGGATCGCTGCCGTCGGCCTGCACCACGTCGTGGCTCAGGATCTCGACGCCGAGCGTGGATTTGTACTGACCCTCGAACCGGTTGTAGATCAGGCGATAGAGTATCGAGGTCTTGCCGACCCCCATATCGCCGAGCAGCATGACTTTTGCGGTGAGCATCAACGGGCCACTTCGCCTCGATAGACCGTCTCGAACGCCACGCGGCGGTTGCCGCCGACGGTGGCATCGAGCCGATCGGTGATCGGCATCGTCGCGGCGCGCGACACCAGGATCAGCCGCGACGCCTCGACCCCGAGCGCCGTCAGCTTGCGCTGCACCTGCTCCGCCCGCTTGCGTCCCAGCGTCTTGTTGGTGCCTTCCGTGCCGCTCTGATCGGCATAGCCGACGATCCGCACCTTGAGATCGTTGTTCGTCAGCAGCCCGGCAAGCTCGCGCAGCTGCTGCTCGGCCTGGTCGTTGTCGAGGACTTCGTCTGAATTGTTGGCGAAGAAGATCGCGGTCGAGGCGATGAAGCGCTCGAGCCGCGCCGCCGGGCCGTCGGCGACGGATTGCAGTTTTGCAACTTCCTCGGCGAGCTTCGCCGATTGCTCGCCGAGCTTGTTGTATTGCTCGGTCAGCCCGGCGTATTTCTGATCGCCGGACTTTGCCTGTGCGCTGATCGCCTCGCGCGTCTGGTCGAGGCTTGCCTGCAAGCGTGTCAGGCTTTGCTGCAGTCCCGCGACGCCGGCCTGCGATGCCGCGATTTGCTCCGGTGTGGCGACCTGCCCGATCCGGTTGACGACCTTGTAGGGTGCCGCAGCCGTAGCGAGCGCGTCGATCAACGGCGCGGTCTCCAGCTGGCTCGGCTCGATGCCCGAGACGGCCACGCTTCGGCTGCCGTGGTCGAAATCAAGCCGCAACGGGAACGAGGCCAGCAACGGCTGCTTCGCGGCGAGCTGCTCCAGCGCCGCTTGGGTCCGCCGCTCCAAAAGGCTGCGCGTCACCGACGTCGCGGCAAGGTAAAGCAACAGCGCGGCCAGGGCGGCGAGCACGGCGAACAGGATCACCTTGCCGCGCCGGCTCGCGATCCGCCGCGGCGCATCGTCGGTCTCGATCGCGGCCGCGAGCGACGCCAGCATCGGCCCGTCGCAATCCGCGCCGCGGTCGATGCGCTCGATCGCATCGAAGAACAGCGAGTTGATCCTGGCATTGTCGGCCGGACGCAGCGGCCCCAGGCACTCCGCCGCCAGGATGAAGCGGGGCGAGGCGCGCAGCGCAAGCTGCCGGCCGCCGAAATCAAGCGTTTGCAGATTGCCTTCGCCCGCCAGCGCCTGCACCGAGAACTCGAGGATCGCCGCGACCATCGCGCTGAGCAGATCGGCGCGCTCGTCGGGGGTCGCTTCGCGCTTCCAGTCGGCGATCAGCCGGCCATTGCCGCGCTCGATGATCAGAAGCCGGTTGATCTGCGGCGGGGCATCCGCAAGCACGAATTCGCTGATCGGACGCCCCGTCACCAGCGACTTGACCCGCCCGACCCACAACTGCGCCGAGGTCAGCGCATTGATGCGCTGCTCGAGCGAGGCAACCAGTTCCCTGAACGCATTGGCGACCGCGGCGCTGACCAGCCGGCCGACGATCGGATAGAGCGCCTCGATCATCTGCTCGCGCGAATTCTTGATCTCGCTGCGGATCGCGGAGACCACGACCGGCGCAATCGCGCTGGCGAGTTCGCGCGGCCGGTTGACCTCGGCACGCTCCAACGCCTCGACCAGAATGCCGGCGGTGGCCGTCTCCAGGCGATCGGCATTGCCGACATAGCGCTGTAGCGTATCGAGGTCGGCCTCCAGCGACGTCAGACGCGTCGCCTCCGGCTGAAACAGCAAGGTCTTGAGCTGCTCGATCTCGCGGTTTTGGCCGGCAGCAGCTGCCATGCTATTTGCCCGTGCGGCCCGATCCCAATCCGCTGATGACGGTGCCGAGCTGGGTGATCGCCGCGCCGACATCCTTCAGCGAGTCGAGGCGCTTCTGCTCGGTATCCCGCTCGAGGTCGGAGAGCCGCGCGGAAAGCGCGGTGAGCTCGTTGGTGAAATCAGCCTGCATCTGCTTGAGCGAGGCCTGCATCTCCTCGCGCAGGCCCGAGAGATTGGTCTCGAGCGAGCGTTGCGCACCACCGAACAGGAGGTCGCGGACCTGATCGATCGCCGCCATGCCATGCGCCGCAGGATCCGCGCCGTTGCCGGCCGCCGGTCCGTCCGTATCCTTGGTCTGGCGCTCGATACCCTTCATGGTCTTTTCCTGCTTACTCATAGCTGCGCAATCCGGATCTGCGCTGTCAAAAAGCAAATCCGAAACAACCCTATAGCCAATTTTGCGGGCGCGGCCCAGAGAAAGGCGAGCAATCTCAGCAAGATCAACCGCTTGGTTGTGCCGCTGAGGGCAATTATTTCTAGTAAGTTATTGCCTTTATTGCGAGTTCTGTACGGTTCTTGACCTGGCATTTCTCCAGGATCGTGCTGACATAGTTCTTCACGGTTCCCTCAGCCAAATGCAGCTGCTCGCCGATCTCGGTATTGCTCTTGCCCTCGACGATCAGCGTGAGAATTTCATTCTCCCGTGCCGTCAGGCCGTCGCGAACCGGCAGCTTCGCCGAGACGCGCGGACCGCGCAGCCGCTTGAACTCGTCGAGGATGCGCGCGGCGACGCTCGGCGAAAGCCCGGACTGGCCGTTGATCACGGCGCGGATCGTCGAGGCGATCTCCTCCATCCTGGCATCCTTCAGGAGATAGGCCTTCGCACCCGCGCTGACTGCTTCGAAGATCAGATCGTTGGTCTCGAATGTGGTCAGCACGACGATATGGGTCTGCGGCAGCTCGCGCAGAATCCGCTGGGTCGCTGCGATACCGTCGACGCGCGGCATCTGCAGGTCCATCAGGATGACGTCCGGCCGATAGCGGCGCGCAAACTCGATCGCCTGCTCGCCGTCGGAGGCACCGGGAAGGATCTCGAAATCGTCGTTCTGCTGGGCAAGCAGTGTGGCGATACCTTCCCTGATGAGCGTCTGATCCTCGGCGATCAGCACCCGTACTTTCTCAATCCTGCTCACGGGCTTCCGTCATCCTCTCGAAGGTCCAATTGTCTCGTTGGTCGCGTTTTCTTAACGCGAACCGGTACCCACTTCGCTCGAAAACGCTCCGATTGCGCGGCAACGCCATCAATCGGCCAGCACGCCTGCGGATCCGGCCGGCGGCACCGCCACGGGGAGCGATATCCGGACCAGCGTACCCTGCCCGGGCGCGCTCTCCACCGCGCAGCTTCCGCCGACAAGTTCAGCAAATTCGGCCATTCCAATCAATCCGAAATGTCCGGGATGAGGGACCGCGGGGTCGAAGCCGCGGCCGTCATCGCGGATCTCGACAACGAGCTTCCGGCCGACTGCTGCCGGCTCGTCATAGGCATGAAAAGAAACGCGGCGCGCCTGCGCATGGGCCTGAACATTGCGCAGCGCCTCGCTGAGGATGCGTTGTACGGTCAAACCGCAATCGCGCAAGCCGGCCCGCGCCGCTTCGTCGATCTGGATCGAGACCCTGACGCCGCTGCGTGTGGCGAAGTCGCTCAGAAGCCCCTCGACGTCAGGATCAAGCTTCAAATCGTCGGGCGTGCGCAGGCGGTCGATCGCTTCGCGGGCCCGCGAGAGGCCGCTCGCCGCGGCATCTTCCGCCGTCGCGAGGCTGTCCGCCACCCGCGCGGGATCGGCCGACAGATAATGCCTGATCAGCCGAATCTGGGTCAGCAGCGCCACGATCGAATGCACCAGCGTATCGTGCAGATCGCGCGCCAGCCGAAGCCGCGTCCGCGCCAGCGAGGCAAAGCGCACCTCCGCGCTCGCCGCCTCGAGCTGCTGCTCCATCAGCCGCCGCGCCCGGCGTTCGCTGCCGAGCAGCGTCTCGACCTGTCGTCCGGCAAAGTCCGGCATGGCGATGACGAAGTAGTGTGACAGGGCGCCATTCCACCGCACGACCGCGGTCATCGGCTGCGTGATGTCAGGCGATGCGCCACGCACACCGGCCAGCGCGATCATGTCCCGCTGGCCCCTCGCAAGCGCCGCCAGCTCGGCCTCCATGCCGACCAGCAGCATGCACTCGCAGCAATCGACGCCGATTGCGGGAAGCCATTCGACCAGCCGCCCCATCTTCCGCTGCATGCTCCGGTCGGCCCCGATGACGGCAAGACCGATGACGTCGGCTTCTGCGGCCGCAAGCAAGTCCGCGCTCAGATCGATCATGCGTTGCCCATCAACTCAGCGAGCAGCCCACTCTGGGGTAAGCCAGCAGCCGCCGCAAACGAATATGACTTTCGTCACAACTGATCCTGACTTTCGTCAGATGCCGCCGCCGCTCGAAATGCGGTTCTGTCGTACGGATGAGCAACAGCGCAAGCCATGTTGTGCCACATGCCGGTGTCCATGACGATGCCGGCCCGGCGCCGGGCTTTGCCGAAGGCCGCGCCAGTCGACCGGAATGTGAGCTGACAATGGGGTCCGCGCCACGGAAATCGTCGCGCATCGAGCTGCGCATGTTGGCGGAAGCCGAGAAGCCTGCGCGACGCCGGCGCCTGAGCGCGACCCAGAAACTGGCGTTGCAGGAAGCGCTGACCGGCCGCCTCCAGCTCTACCCGCGCGGATATGCCGCGAGCAAGACCGGACCGTTCCACTCGCGACGCGCGATTCTCGGACTGGTGCGCGCCGGCCTGATGAGCCTCAGCGCCACCGCGCGCTACGCGGCCGTGACCAGGCGCGCGCGGGAAATGTATGCGGCTCCGGCTGCAGATGCGGAGGTCTAGCGCCGAAGCCGCTTGATGCTCTAGCCCTTGAGCGCGGTCACCACCACCTCGATCAGCGCACCACCGCCGAGATCGGCGACGCCGACGGTCGCGCGCGCAGGCAGGTCGTCGGCGAAGAACTCGGTCCAGGCCGCGTCCATCTCCTTCTTCTTCGACAGGTCGGTCACGAAGATCGAGGCACTGACGACGCGCGAGGCGTCCGTGCCGGCCTGCTTCAGATAGCCCGAGATCTTGCCGAGGATGTTGCGGGTCTGCTCGCCCATCGACACGCTGGTGTCGTCGGCGATCGTGCCGCCGACGAACACGAAGCCATTGGCTTCGACGGCGCGATGCATGATCGGCGTGCGGATGCTGCGGGTAATGGTCATGATGTCCTCATCTCTGGGGTTGGGAGCTATGGAAGCGGTCGATGCCGAGATCGCCGATCCGGGTCTGGGTGCCGCCGTTCACGATCAACTCGGTCATCACAGCGCCTGCGGCGGGACCGAGCTGAAAGCCGTGCATCGAAAAGCCGAACTGGTGATAGAGCCCCTTGTGCCGGGCACTCGGCCCGAGCACCGGCAAATCGTCCCTGGTGCGGGCCTCGATGCCGGCCCAGGCGCGCGTGATCATCGCGGCGCGCATCACCGGAAACAGCTCGAACACGGTGCGCGCACTCACCGCGAGGCTGCGCCAATCGAGCATGGTCTCGTTGCGGTCCTGATCCGGCACCGCCAGGTGGCCGCCGCCGATCAGCACGGTTCCGTTGGCGAATTGCTTGAACGACAGTTTGCGGCCGCGCAGGATCACGACGGGATCGATGAAATGCTGCACCCGTGAGGTGATCATCAGCATCGGCGCCACCGTTTCAACCGGGACCGGTTCGCCAAGGCTGGCGGCGATCCGCCCGGCCCAGGCGCCGGCGGCGTTCACGAGGACCGGCGCCGCATAAGTGTCGGCGCCGACGTCGACCTGCCAGAGCCCGTCGTGCTGGCGGACGTTGCTTGCGGCGATACCTTCGCGCACCGTGGCGCCGAGCGCGGCGGCCTTGCGGCGGAACGCCGTGGTGGTTTGCGCCGGATTGGCTGCACCATCGCGCCGCGAGACCACGCCGCCGGGACAGGTTTCGGCCACGGCGGGGACCAGCCGCCGCAGTTCGGCGGCATCGATCAGCTCCTCATGGGTGAAGCCGAGTGCGTTCAACTCCGCGACCCGGGCGCGGCAATTTTCCAGCTCCGCGGCATTCTCGGCGACCAGCACCTGGCCGTGGCTCTCGAAGCTGCAATCGTCGTCGACCAGTTGCTCGATCCGCGCCCATATCTCCATCGAGCGGATCGAGAGCGGGATCTCGGCGACATGCCTTGCAAGTTGCCGCACCCCGCCGGCATTCACGCCGGAGGCGTGCCGCCCGGCATAGTCCTTTTCGATCAGCACCGGCTTCATTCCAGCCAGGCACATGTGAAGCGCGGTCGAGCATCCGTGGATGCCGCCACCCACGATGATGGCGTCCGCAAGCCTCGTCATCCGCGCACCACCGCTTTGACGTCGGCCTCCGTCTGCGGCATCGCCGCAAGCTCCGCCAGCGTGATCGGCTTCACCGGCGCGCGCAGCCGGTAGTAGCCGATGTCCTGCGGGCTCTTGCCGCGCGCCTGGGCCATCAGCTGGGTCACGGTGAGACCGCAAAGACGCCCCTGGCAAGGCCCCATGCCGGTGCGACGATAGGCCTTGAGCTGGTTCGGACCTGTCGCACCGATGGCCACCGCGTCGAGAATGTCCTTGGCCGACACCTCCTCGCAGCGGCAGACGATCGTATCGCCCGACGGGATCCGAAACTGCGGCGCCGGACGGAACAACACGTCGAGAAAGCTGCGGCCGCGTTCGGCCTGCGCCAGCGCCGTTCTGAGTACATTCTCGGCGGCGAGTTTCGCGGTGGCGGCCGGTGCGAGCGCCTCGATTGCGGCGCGCGCGGCGATGCGGCCACGCGCCACCGCAACGGTGGCGCCGCCGATGCCGGCGCCGTCGCCTGCGATAGCAATGCCAGCAACAGACGTGTTGCCGTCGGCATCGAGCAGCGGCGACCAGCACAGCTGCCGGTCGTCCCAGCGATGCTCGATCCCTGCCGCCATCGCGAGATTGACGTTCGGCACGACGCCCTGATGCAGCAGCAGCAGGTCCACCGGAATCGTCTCGCGCCGTCCGCCGGCGACATAGCTCACGCTCGCAAGCTGGCCCTCGCCGGCGGCGGCGAGCTCGCTGACCCCGGTGGTCACCGGGACGCGCGCCTTCACCTCCCGCATCATCGCGAGACCCTTGGCGAAGTAGGGCGATGTCACGAAGTCGAGGACGTGGGGCAATGCCGCAAGATAATTGCGGCGCTCGGTCGTATCCAGGATGCGATCAATCCGGCCGCCGAGGCGAAGGATCTGGGCCGCCAGCAGCCACAGCAGCGGCCCTTGGCCGGCGATCACGGTGCGACCGTCCGGCACCAGACCCGACGACTTCAACATGGTCTGGGCGGCACCCGCAGTCATCACGCCCGGCAGCGTCCAGCCGGGAATTGGAAATGGCCGCTCCAGCGCGCCGGTCGCGAGTATCACGCGCCGCGCCTTGATGAAGGACGACATGCCGCCGACCGAGACGCCGATCTCGAGCTGGCGATCAAGGCTCCAGACCGTTGCGCGGTGAACGATCTCGGCGCCGCTCGCCTGCACCTCGGCGACAAGATCGGCGCCCGCCCAATAGTCGGCCCCCAGTTGCTCTGGCGCCTTCACCGGCGTCGACGCGATGGCGCGCCATACCTGGCCCCCGGGGCCGGCATTCTCGTCGACCAGCAGCGTCGACAGGCCGGCCCCCGCCGCCATCGCGGTGGCGGCAAGGCCCGCCGGGCCCGCTCCGATCACCACGACGTCATACGTGTCGCGACCAGGGGTCGTCGTCACAAGGCTCGTCGTCATCGGCCGATCTCCCGCTTGCCCTTCTGGATTTCGATCTGCATGCCGTCGGCCACCGGTACGAGGCAGCCCTGGCGATTGCCGACGCCGTCGATGGTGACGAGGCAGTCGAAGCACACCCCCATCATGCAATAAGGCAGCCGCGGCGCGCCGCTGACCGCGGTAGCGCGCCGCACGTCGCGGCCCGACGCCAATAGCGCCGAGGAAACCGTGTCCCCCTGCCGCGCCTCGAGGGCCGCACCGTCGACGAGGATCTGCACGCGTGGCCGGTTGTCTTGATCGATACGTTTGAACATGTGCTGCCTCTTCAATGCGTGCCTCTTCAATGCGTGCCTGGGCCCGGCGCGGTGGCGGCGCCGAAACGGCGGGCCGAGAACGCCCCCACCAGATCCGGATCGAGCGTGCCGGCGGTGACCATCCGCGCGATGTCGAAGGCATGGTTGGATGCGAGGGTCACGCCCGAATGGCAGCAGGCGACGAACGCGCCGGGCGCGCGCTCCGACTGGTCGTAGATCGGAAAGCCGTCCCGCGACATCACGCGGATGCCGGCCCAGGCGCGGACGACGTTGAGGCGCGCGAGATGCGGGAACATGCGCTGCGCGCGATCCGCCATCACCGCGCTCACCGCATGATTGACCGTGCGATCATCGAGCTGCTCTTCCCGGCTGTCGCCGATCATCACCGTGCCCTCGTCGGTCTGCCGCACGGTGGTCAGCGGGTGCGGAAGGAACGGGACGGTGCGCTCGGTCACGACGATCTGCCCGCGCGTCGGCTCCATCGGCGCGAACAGCCCGACCATCGGTGCCAGCGTCTGATTGGCGTTGCCGGCCGCCAGCACGACCTTGGCCGCGTGGATTTCGCCCTGCGGCGTCGAGAGCCTGAATTCGCCGCCGTCGCGGGCAATCGCGGACACCGGCCGCTCCGGCAGATAGTCGACGCCGAACAGCTTCATGCCGGTATGAAAGGCGCGGAAGGTGCGCAGGGAATTCACATGGCCGTCGAGCGGACAGAAGCTGCCGCCCGAGACTTCGGGGCCGATCAGCGGCAGCATCTTCTTGACCGCGGATGCCGACAGCATTTCCATCCGGTAGTCGGCGGCGCCGACCTGGTTATGCATGCGCGTGACGAGCTGGCCGCGCTGCGCGAACTCGTCCTCGCCGAGCGTCAGATGAAACCCGCCGTTCTGTTGCAGCGCGACGTCGAGGCCGGTCTGGTCCTTCAATTCGGCCGCAAGCCGGCCCCACCCTTCCGACGCCCGCACGGTCCAGCCGGTATAGGCCGGCATGCCGAGCCCCTTGCTCTGCACCCAGACCAGCGCAAAGTTTGCGCGCGACGCGCGTTTGGCGATGTCGCCCTCGTCGAGCACGGCGACCGTCTTGCCGAGCCGGCCAAGTCCCCAGGCGATTGCGGAGCCGAGCAGGCCGCCGCCGACGACAGCGACGTCATAGTCCTTGTGCATGGGTTCTCCTATCGCCCCGGATCGCTCTTGCCCGCGAGCACACGGTCGAGCCCGTAGAAGCGGTCGAGCAGGATCAGCGCGGTCATGGTGATCGCGATCACGCTCGCAGATACCGACGTCACCAGCGGATCGATGTTGTCCTGGATGTAGAGGAACATGCGGACCGGCAGGGTTTCGGTGCCCGGCGCTGCCAGGAACACGGTCATGGTCAGATCGTCAAAGGACTGGATGAAGGCGAGCGCCCAGCCGCTGATCACGCCGGGCAGGATCAGTGGCAGGGTCACGCGACGAAACAGCGTCCAGCCGCCGGCGCCGAGCGAGACGGCGGCCATCTCGATCGAGCGGTCCATGCCCGTTGTGGCCGCCAAGGTCAGGCGCAGCGCGAACGGAAACACCACGATGACGTGGGCAACCAGCAGCGCCGCGAAACTCCCGCCCATGCCGATCGAGGTGAAGAAGCGCAGGAACGCGATGCCCAGCACCACATGCGGGATCATCAACGGCGACAGGAACAGCGCCATCAGCGCCTCGCGGCCGCGAAATTGATAGCGGGCGATCGCCAGCGCCACCGGCACCGCGAACAGCAACGCGACGAAGGAGGACAGCATGCCGAGCCCGAGGCTGATCCAGAAGGCGTGAACGAATTCTGGATAGTTCGCGATCTCCCTGAACCAGCGCAGCGAGAAGCCATGGGTCGGAAGCGACAGGAACCCTTCGGGCGTGAACGCGACCAGGCAGACCACGACGATCGGTGCCAGCATGACGACAACGAAGATCGTGTGAAAGGCGAGCGCCAGCGGGCCGTTGGTTCTCATCGGAACACCTCGGCATAGCGCCGCTCGATCAGCGCGTTGCTGCCGACGACGATGAGCGCCAGCGCCACCAGAAGCAGGACCGCGACCGCCGCGCCGAGCGGCCAGTTCAGCGTGTTGAGGAATTCGTCATAGGCGAGCGTCGCGGCGACCTTGAGCCGCCGGCCGCCGATGATCGCAGGCGTGGCGAAGGCGCTGGCCGACAGCGAGAACACGATGATCGCCCCGGACAGTACGCCCGGCATGATCTGCGGCAGGATAATGCGGCGGATGATGGTGAAGGCGCCGGCGCCGAGCGACATCGCGGCGTTCTCGATCTGCGGGTCGACGCGCTGCAATGCGACCCAGACCGAAAGCACCATGAACGGCATCATGACATGGGCAAGCGCGACCACGATGCCGGTTTCGGTGAACATGAAAGGCAGCGGCGCATTGATCAGGCCGAGCGAGATCAAGAGCTTGTTGACGAGCCCGTTGTTGCCGCCGAACAGCAGCGCCCAGCCCAGCGTGCGCGCCACCACCGAGATCAACAGCGGGCCGAGGATCAGCAGCATGAAGAAGCCTTTCCAGCGTCCGCTCATGCGGTTGAGGATGTAGGCCTCCGGTGCGCCGAGAACCGCGGTGATCGCCGTCGCGAGCAGCGCGATCCGGAACGTGCGCCAGAACATCTCCGCGTAGTAGGGATCGCTCGCGATCTCGCGCCAGTTCTTCAGGATGAAGACCGGCTCGATGCCCTTGTACTGGCCCCAATCGTGAAACGAGAGCATCACGGTCATGGCCAGCGGGATCACCAGCACGCCGACGAACAGCATCAGTGCCGGCGCGCTCAAGAGCCATGGCGTGCCCGCCGCACTCGGCTCGGACGATGCCACGACCGCCTGCGGCGCGGTGGTGCCGACGGTGCTCATGCGGCGCCTCCGCTCGACCGCACGCTCATGTCCTCGAGCCGCCAGGCGAGGCGAACGGCCTCGCCCTCGGCCGGCTGCGGCTTGCCGTCGTTCTGCCGGACCACGAGCGCGGGCCCGCATTCGGTCTCGCACTGGAACAGCCAATGATTGCCCTGGAAGATCCGGCTGACGATCCGGGCGGCGAGCCCTACGTCGGCAAAGCTGATGCGTTCCGGGCGAAGGCTGATCGTCACCGGGCCGGCGACCGCCACCGGTGCAGGCGCCTGCCAGGAGCCGGCGACCAGCCGTGCCGGATTTGCAGTCCGGTCGACGGTCGCGGCGAAATCATTGGTCTTGCCGAGAAACTGCGAGACGAAGGCCGATGCCGGCCGCTCATAGGTCTCCTGCGGCGTGCCGATCTGCTCGATGCGGCCCTGGCTCATGACCACGATGCGATCGGACAGCGACATCGCTTCGTTCTGATCGTGCGTGACGAGGATCGTGGTTGTGCCCAGCGTCCGCTGGATCTGGCGCAGCTCGATCTGCATCTCCTCGCGCAGCTTGGCGTCGAGATTCGACAGCGGCTCGTCGAGCAACAGGACGCTCGGCTGAATCACCAGCGCCCGGGCCAGCGCCACGCGCTGCTGCTGGCCACCGGACATCCGGCGCGGATAGCGCGCCTCATAGCCTGCGAGCCCGACCATCGCGAGCGCGGCGGCAACGCGCTCGGCACGCTGGCTGCGCGGCACGCGCCGCATCTCGAGCCCGAAGGCGACATTCTCGGCGACGGTCATGTGCGGGAACAGCGCGTAGCTTTGAAACACCACGCCAAGTCCGCGCCTGGCCGGATGCACCGCGGTGAGATCATGCCCCTCGAGACGGATGGCGCCCCGCGAAGGTTCGAGGAAGCCCGCGATCATCTGCAACGTCGTGGTCTTTCCGCATCCGGACGGGCCGAGAAACGAGATGAACTCGCCCTTCCGAACCGCGAGACTGAAATCGTCGACGACGGTCTGCGAACCGAACTGCTTTGCGACGTGCTCGAGTTCGAGAAAGGACATCAATGTGCTTTCCGGATGCTGAAGAGGCCGAGGCGGAAGGGAATGGGCGGACGGAGGAAGGTGGAGGCGCTGCGCGCGCCCGCTCAGCGCTCGACCTCGCGATTCCAGCGCTTGGTCCATTCCTCGCGCTTGTCGTTGATGACGGCCCAATCGGGGTTATAGAGCTTCGCCGCGCGCTCGCCGATCGGCGCCATCTTGCCGAGCCCCTCCGGGATCACCAGCGATTTCAGCACGGGGCCGTAGCCATATTCCTTCAGCAGCACGAGCTGGATTTTCGGATCAAGCAGCATCTTGACGAAGGCCGTGGCCAGCGGCGACGCGTTCGGCTTGGCAATCGGACAAGCCGTCGTAAGCAGCGTGGCGGCTCCTTCCTTCGGGTAGACGAAGTCGACCGGGAAGCCGGTGTTGGCAAAGCTCTGCACGCGGCCGGTGCCCCACACCGCCAACGCAGCTTGGCCCGACTGGAACAGCTCGGTCATCTTGCCCGGCGAGGGCTCGTAGGCGAGCACGTTCGGATTGACGTCGTTCTTGAAGATCTTGAAGCCGGCATCGACATTGGCTTCGTTGCCGCCGTTCATCCGCGCCAGCATCAACAGCGCTTCCAGGCCGTAGGTGTTGTTGATCGGTGGAATGACGAGCTGCTGCCGGTACTTCGGATCCTTCAGATCGTTCCAGGAGGTCGGCGGCGCCCAGCCCTTTTCGGCAAACACCTTGGTGTTGTACATCAGGCCGGTCGCGACGATGCCGATCGCCACCGCGCGATCGTCCTTGAAGCGGGCGGCGTCATAGAGATCAATCGAAGCCAGGCCGTCGAGCTTGCCGCAGAAGCCGAGCTGGATCGCCTGGTACATCGGACCGTCGTCGACGATCGCGACGTCGATCTGCTGATTGCCCTTCTGGGCTTGCAGCTTGGCGAGCGTATCCGTCGAGTTGCCGGCGACATATTGCACCTTCACGCCATTGGCTTGCTCGAACGCTGGGATCACATCGTCGCGCATCGTCTTCTCGTACGAACCGCCATATCCCGCGACGTAGAGTGTCGTCGGCTGGGCCGACGCTTGCGACGAGAGCGAAGCCAGCGCTGCGAGGCTGGCAGCGCACAGAAGGCGAAGATGCGTCATCGTCCAAGCTCCCTTTTTCATTACGTAGCGGCGGCCCGGCTCGGTCGATGGTCCGAGAGGCCGGCGTTGCGATTGGCCTTGCGCTCGTCCAGAGCCGTGGTCGACTCACGACGGTATTTAGAAACCTCAACGATCTTCCAACAATTCCAATCTGCTGAAAAAACAAGCGGTCCCCGAACTTGATGAAAAAGATCGCAGCCCTCGCTTTCGTCGTCCAATGAATAATGGCAGGGTCTGCATGCTGAAATGTTATGAAAGCAAACAAGGATGGCGCGGATCAATCCACGGCAGGTCGAGGCCTTCCGGGCGATGATGCTGACCGGCAGCGTGACCGAGGCCGCCAAGCTGATGGCCGTCACGCAACCGGCCGTCAGCCGATTGCTCCGTGATTTCCAGGCCCTCTTGAAAATGGAGTTGTTCGAGCGCCGCGGCAGCGGGCTGGTGCCGAGCGCGGCTGCAACGGCACTCTATATGGAGGTCGAACGCTCCTTCGTCGGCCTCGAGCGCATCACCGCCGCCGCCGAAGAGATCCGCAGCCGCCGCACCGGCACGCTCCGTATCGCCGCACTGCCGGCGCTGTCCAACGGCTTCCTGCCGCGGCTCACCGGACATTTCCTGAGAGAGCGGCCCAATTTCAACCTCGCCTTCTTCGGCGTCATCTCGCCTATCGTCATTGACTGGGTGCTGAACAACCAATGCGACATTGGCTTCGCCGAAGGACCGATCGCGCATTCCGGCTTGCCCTGCGCGCGCATGCCAGCGCTGCCGCGCGTCGCCGTTCTTCCCGCCGGCCACCCGCTCGCAAGCAAGGCCACGCTCGAACCGGCCGATTTCGAGGACGAAACGTTCATCTCGCTGTCGGCGGGCTCCACCGGCCGTCACCTTATCGACCAGGCCTTCAGCCGCAGCGATGTCCGCCGGATCCTGCGTGTCGAAACCATGCTGTCGGAGATCATGTGCGGACTGGTCTCCTCCGGTCTCGGCGTCGCGATCTGCGATCCGTTCACGGCGCGGGAATTCGAAAGCCGCGGCGTCGTCACGCGCCGCTTCCTGCCGCGGATCGACTTCGAATTCGCCGCCGTATTCCCACCGCAGCGGCGCCCCTCGCCGGTCGCGCTGGAACTGGTGGAAACGCTGCGGCAGGCGCTCGTTGCACTGGATAGCGAAACCGCAACCAGCGTCGGCTGATCACGCAGTTATGAAGCCTAACTGCTAAGGCTATCTTTACAGTTTACCTTCATATCTGCTAACGGTTTCGCATGAGCAATCCATCGATCCGTACCGGCTCGGCGCGCACCTCCGCGCTCGCCGAAGACCTTCGCCTGCTGATTGGAAAGCTGAAGCGACGGCTGCGTGAACAGGGTCAACGCGACGACCTGCCACCCTCCCAGGTCGCGGTGCTGTTGCGCCTTGAAAAGGACGGTCCGGCGACCGTGTCCAGCCTGGCGCGATCGGAAGGCATGCGTCCGCAGTCGATGAGTTCGGCGATCGCAGCACTCGAGGCCGCGGGCCTGGTCCGCGGCGCGCCCGATCCGGACGACGGCCGGCAGACCATCATGTCGCTTACCGAGAGCTGCCGCGAGCGGCTGCGTACCGGCCGCGCCGCGCGGCAGGACTGGCTGGCGCGCACCATCGCCGCGCGGCTGTCGGCGCGCGAGCAGGACGAGCTCGCCGCCGCCGTCGGCTTGCTGAAACGGCTGGTCGAGGATTGATGCCCGCGCCCCGCCGGTCGCGAGAAACATCCGGTTGCAAGGAAACGATCATGGCCCTGACGACGCTCGATCCGCTCACCGCCCTCATTGTCGTCGATCTGCAATCAGGCCTCGCCGGCGCGCCCTTCATCCATCCCTTCGCTGACGTCGTGACGCGAGCCCGCGCCCTGATCACCGCGTTCCGGCAACGCCGCCTGCCGGTCGTGCTGGTCAATGTCGACGGCACGGCGCCTGGACGCACCGAGCGGCCGCGCCCCGGTGGTGCATTTCCCGACGGCTGGACCGACCTGCTTCCGGAGCTCGACCGGCAGGCGAGCGACGTTGTCGTCACCAAGCGGACCTGGGGCGCGTTCGCCAGCACCGATCTCGAGAACCAGCTCCGAGCCCACAGCGTTACCCATGTCGTGATTGCCGGCGTTGCGACCGGCACCGGCGTCGAATCGACGGCACGGCAGGCCTATGAGGCCGGCTTCAACGTCACGCTCGCGATCGACGCCATGACCGATGCGCGGCCGCACGCCCATGACTACAGCATCGAGCACGTATTCCCGCGGCTCGGCGAGACCGGCTCGACGCAGGCGATCATCGATCTGCTTGAAAGGACCAACACGCATGAACTGGCTTGACCTCGTCGCCTATTTCTTCGGCGGCGCCTTCCTCACCAACGCGATTCCCCATGTCGTCGCCGGCATGATGGGCGAACCGTTCCAGAGCCCGTTCGCAAAGCCGCCCGGCGAAGGCCTGTCGTCGTCGACCGTGAACATCGTGTGGGGCTTCTTCAATCTCGCCCTCGGATATCTCTTGGTTTGCCGCGTCGGCGACTTCGGTCTGAGAACGACCAGCGACGTCGCCGCGCTCGGCCTCGGCGGCCTCCTGATCGGCCTGTTCCTGGCGCGGCGGTTCGGACGGTTTCACGGCGGGAATGAACCCGAGAGAACATGAGACGGATATTTCGATCGCTCGCGAGCTTCAACTACCGGGTCTGGGCGGCCGGCGCGCTGGTATCCAACATCGGCACCTGGATGCAGCGCGCCGCCCAGGACTGGCTCGTTCTCACCCAGCTGACAAATCACAGTGCTTCCGCCGTCGGCATCGTGATGGCGCTGCAATTCGGGCCACAACTCCTGTTGATGCCGTGGACCGGCTTTGCCGCCGATCATTTCAACCAGCGCAAGCTGCTGATGGCGACCCAGGCGACGATGGGCGGGCTCGCGCTGCTGCTCGGCATCCTCACCGTCACCGGCCTGGTGCAGCTCTGGCACGTCTACACGTTCGCGTTCCTGTTCGGCTGCGCCGCGGCCCTCGATGCGCCCGTGCGCCAGACCTTCGTCGCCGAGCTGGTCAGCGATACCAATCTGTCGAACGCGATCGCGCTGAACTCGACCTCGTTCAACGCCGCGCGCATGATCGGCCCTGCCGTCGCCGGCCTCATCATCGCCTCGGTCGGCACCCGCTGGGCCTTCCTGTTCAACGGCACGTCGTTCCTCGCGGTGCTGACCTCGCTGACCCTGCTGCGCACCTCCGAGCTGCGCCCGAATGCGCGGGCCCATCCCACCAAGGGCAGCGTCATGCAGGGCTTCCATTACGTGTGGTCGCGCCCCGACCTCAGGGCGACGCTGATCATGCTGTTCCTGATCGGGACCTTCGGGTTGAACTTCCCGATCTTCATCTCGACCATGGCGGTCGGCGTGTTCCACACCGATGCGCGCGGCTTCGGCCTGCTGTCGTCGATGATGGCACTCGGAACGATGTCGGGCGCGCTGCTGGCCGCGAGCCGCGAGCAGCCGCGGTTCTCTTCGCTGATGCTGGGCTCCGCGATCTTTGGCCTCGGCTGCACGCTGGCCGCGCTGGCGCCGAACTACTGGCTGTTCGCCGCGGCGCTCATCGTGATCGGCGTCGCCGCGCTGACCGTCACCAACACCTCGAATGCGCTGATGCAGCTGTCGACCGAGCCCGCGATGCGCGGCCGCGTGATGGCGCTGCGGCTCGGCGTGGCGCTGGGCGGCACGCCGATCGGCGCACCGATCGTCGGCTGGGTCGCCGACCACCTCGGCCCGCGCTGGGCACTCGGGGTCGGCGCCGCTGCCGGCTTTGCCGCCGCGATCGTGGCGCTCGGCATGCTGTCGCGACTGGACGGCGAGGCCGAACATCGCAGCCAGGAGGCGCGACGGAGCGAGGTGAGCCTGCCGCCGGCCGAGCGAGCTGGGGACCGTATGACCCGTAGCGTGTCTCCGTCCACGTCATTGCGAGCGAAGCGAAGCAATCCATTGTAACCACCATGCGGAGAGATGGATTGCTTCGTCGCTATCGCTCCTCGCAATGACGGGGTTGGATATGCTCACAACGTCAGACGAAGGCGCTCAATCCCGTGATCGACTTGCCGACGATCAGCGTGTTCATCTCCCTGGTGCCCTCATAGGAATAGATCGCCTCGGCATCCGCGACGAAGCGGCCGATATGGTTCTCGAGCAGGATGCCGTTGCCGCCGAGCAGCTCGCGCGCATAGCCGACCGTCTCGCGGCATTTGACGGTGCAGAACGCCTTCGCCAGCGAGGCGTGCTCGTCCAGCATCACGCCCTCATCCTGCATTTGCCCGAGCCGCAGCATCATCGCCTGCGTGGCGGTGACATTGCCGAGCATCCTGACCAGGAGATCCTGCACCAGCTGGAAGCCGCCGATCGGCTTGCCGAACTGCTGCCGCTCGGTCGCATAGCGCAGCGCATGCTCATAGGCGCCCATCGCGCAGCCGACGGCGAACCAGGCTACGCCGGTGCGGGTCATGCGCAGCACCTTGGCGGTGTCCTTGAAGGAGTTTGCGTTCTGCAGCCGGTCGGCCTCGGGCACACGGCAATCCTTCAAGGTGATCAGGCCGTTCTGCACCACGCGCAGCGCCATCTTGGTCTTGATCTTCTCGACCGAGAAGCCGGGATTGTCCTTTCCCACGACAAAGCCCTTGACCTGGTTGGAGCCCTCCTCGCGCGCCCAGATCACGTTGACGTCGGCGAAGGTGGCGTTGCCGATCCACTTCTTCTGGCCGTTGAGGAGCCAGACATCGCCCTCGCGCCGGCAGGTGGTCAGCATTCCGCCTGACGTCGCGGAGCCGACCAGCGGCTCGGTGAGCCCAAACGAGCCGATCTTCTCGAAGCGCATCATCGCAGGCAGCCAGCGCTGCTTCTGCGCCTCGTCGCCGCACAGATAGATCGAGCCCGCCGAAAGCCCGGTGTGCACGCCCCAGAAGGTCGCCACCGAGGAATCGACCCGCGCCAACTCCATCGCGACAAAGCCGTTCAGCAGCCAGCTGCCGCCGGCCGCGCCATAGCCCTGGTAACCGACGCCGCCGATGCCGATCTCGGCCATCTTCGGGATGATCGCGAACGGAAATTCGTCGCGACCCCAAAACTCCTCGATAACCGGCGCCACCACGCCTTCGGTGAACGCACGCACGCGCTGCACCAGCGCCCGCTCCTTCTCGTTCAGGACGCCGGCGATCCCGTAGAAGTCGCCGTTGATCGGCGGCGGCGCATAGTCCGGCTTGGCCGCCCGTGTTGCCTGCGCGTTAGCCATGGTGTCCTCCCTGATGCGTGGCGAGGCTTGCTTGGTCGGTCGTGATCCCGGCAGACGATCTCAGGCCGATTTGTTCGGACGGACGCTGGCGCGGAACTCCTCGAAACTTTCCTTCATGCGATCCTGGATGATCTTGACCGCATCTGTTGTCGACTGCCGCGCGGTCGACGCGCTGTCCTGGGCGCCCTTCACCGCGATGTCGAACATCTTGCGCGCGAACTCGGTCTGCAAAGCGAGGTTTTCGTGAATCTTGCCGAGCGGCTTGTACTCGCGCGCCAGCGTCGAGGCCTCGCGCAACCCCGCCTCCAGAACCTCGCGCTGCTTCTGCGCCACCGATTGCGCGCCTTCGGCCGCGACCCTCGCGCTCTTGCCTAGCGCCTCAAGGTTCTTCTTCTGGGCCTGAAGCAGTTCGTCCACGTTCAGCTTCGGCAAGCCGAGATCACTACCGAACTTCCTGAGCATATCGATGTATGAGCTGTTATCCGTCATGATATCCTCCCTGTGGTTATGGCTTCTGGTGCCCGCCTCCGGATGTTGGAACGAGATCCCTGAGGTAGCTGGTGGTGCGCGACAGCAGCGATGCCGGCGCGGCCTCGCGGCTTTCGTCGGCGAGAAACGCCTCGATCAGGCCCGCGGTTTCCGCCGGCCGCGTCACCATGAACAGGTGTCCGTCGTCGATCAAATGCAACGTGGCGTTCGGGATCAGGCTCGCCATGATCTGACCGTTGACCGGAGGGACCAGCGGATCATCCCTCCCCATCAAGACCAGCGTCGGCTGCGGCAGCGACCACAGCCATGGCAGGCTGGTCCAGCCGGTCATCGCAAGCAGCTGATAGAAGTAACCCATGCTGCGGGCGCCGTGCATCGCGGCCGCATGGCGGCCGATCAATGACGGATCGTCGCGAAACGCCCCGCCATAGATGTCGGCGGCGATGCTTTTCATATAACCCTTGTCGGTGTAGCGGCGCGGCGTCGCCATCTTCCACAGCACCGAAGGGCTTGCCGGCACCATGGTGAAACCGGGCGCGGTCGCGGCGAGCACCAACCGGCGGCAGCGTTTTGGAAACTGATGCGCGAATTGCTGCGCGATGCCGCCGCCCCAGGACACGCCGGCGACGTCGACTTCGCCGTAACCCAACTCCGCGACCAGTTCGGCCGCAAGCCGCGCCAGCGTCGACGGGCGATAGGGCCACGCCGGCTTCGGCGATCCGCCGACGCCGGGCACGTCGAAGATGATGGCGGTCGTATCGGTGAGCGCTTCAAGGAACGGCCTTGCCAGCTCCCAATTGGCGCCGATCCCGTTGAACAGCAGCAGCGGCGGCCCGCTGCCGTCGCCGTGCCTGATCGCGACCTGAAGCAGCTGACCGTCGATCGTGACCTGCCGCGTCTCGATGGTGCCGCGCTGCGCGACAGTTGCCGGCTTCGCTGGATCGGCGCTGGTGGTATCTTCAATCAAAGACGTAGGTCCCCGGTGCCTTGGCAAGGATCGGATAGCGGGCGCTGCCGGGCGAGGAAGGCGCGCTGATTTCCTCGCCCGAACGTGGCTGCAGCCAGTCGCGCCAGTCGAGCCACCAGCTGCCCTTGCGTTTCTCGGCCGAGGCCATGAACGCATCGGGCTTGTCCGCGGTCACCGGCCCGATCATGAAGGACGCCTTCGGATTGCTCGGCGGATTGAGCAGGGACTGCAAATGCCCGCTGTTCGACAGCACGAAGGTGGTGCCCTCGCCCATGATCTGGGCGGTCTTGTAGACCCCCTTCCACGGCGTGATGTGGTCGGTCACTCCGGCGACCACGTAGCTGTCGGCCTTGACCTTGCTCATGTCGATGGTCTTGTCGTTGAGCTTGAGCTTGCCGGCGTTGACGAACGGGTTGGAGAAATAGAGATCGAGATAGTCGCCATGCAGCGCTGCCGGCAGGCGGGTCGTATCGGCGTTCCAGTACAGGATGTCGAAAGCCGGCGGCTGGTTGCCGAGCAGGTAGTTGTTGACCCAGTAATTCCAGATCAGGTCGTTGGGCCGCATCCAGGCGAACATCCGCGCCAGATCATGGCCATCGACGATGCCGCGCAGCTGTGACGACGCCTTGGCCGCACGCATGGTCTCGGGCGTCATCAGGCAGCCGAACGCGCTCTCCTCGGCTGAATTGGGATCGAGCAGGCAGACCGCCAGCACCAGGTTCTTGATCTTCTGCTCGGCGGCAGAGCCGAGCGTCGCGAAATAGGCCGTCGAGGTGATGCCGCCGGAGCAGGATCCCATCATCGAGATGTCTTCGCTGCCGGAAATCTCGCGCGCCGCGTCGACTGCCTCGTCGAGCGCGGCGACATAGGTGTCGAGCCCCCAATCGCGGTGCGCCGCCGTCGGGTTGCGCCAGCTCACGGCGAAGACCTGGATGCCGCTTTCGAGCAGGAAGCGCACCATGCTCTTGTCCGGCGACAGATCCAGCGCATAGTACTTGTTGATCTGCGGCGGCGTGATCACGAGCGGCCGCTTCCGCACCGTCGGCGTCGTCGGCGTGTACTGGATCAATTCGAGCAGCTCGTTGCGGAAGATGACCGCGCCGGGGGTAGTCGCGAGGTTCTCGCCGACCTTGAAGGCGCTCATGTCGACCATCGACGGCATGCCGCGATTCTGCGTCAGATCGCCGATATAGTTCTTCAGGCCGCTCCACAGGCTCTGTCCGCCGGTATCGATGAACTTGCGGACCGCCGCCGGGTTGGTGATCATCGTATTGGTCGGCGCCACCGCATCGATCAGGATTTCGGTGATCAGGTGCGCGCGCTGCTTGTCGATGTCGCTGAGGCTGGTCTTGTCGACCAGGCCGTTGACCGCCTCGCCCCAGGCCAGATAGGCCTTGAGCAGGCCGCTATGCAGCGAGCTCTCCTTCCAGGTCGGATCGGCAAATCGCTTGTCGCCCGCCTTCGGCGCACGCTCCGACTTGCCGGCAGCGATGGAGCCGAGCTCGCTGACGAACGACAGCCACTGTTCGGTTGCGACCTTCGGTTCGTTGATGACGGCCTTGAACAGGATGCCGGCGCCCTCGACCAGATCCTGGCCCTGGATGCCGACCAGTGGATTGAGCGCCAGCGTGTTGCGCGATGCGGCCTCGGACATGTCAGAGGCCGGCGCATCCGGACTGCGATTTTCCGTACTCATTGCCTTGCTCCCGCTGCGGGAATCAGAAGCGCCAGGGTCTCGGCGATCAGAGCGGGCTTCTCCGATCCTTCGACCTCGAGCGTATTCAGGGTTTTCATGACCACCTGTCCGCCGTCCCGCGGCTCGATGCCGGACAGCACGACACGCAGCCGCACCCGGGCGCCTGACGGCACCGGCGCCAGGAAGCGCACCTTGTCGACGCCGTAGTTCAGCCCGGCGGCGGCATCGCGCGGAATGATGCCGACCTCCATGGCGAGCGGCGCCACCATCGCGAGCGTCAGATAGCCATGCGCGATCGGACCGCGGAACGGGCTCTCGCGTTTAGCGCGTTCAACGTCGACATGAATCCATTGGTGATCGCCGGTACAGGCCGCGAAGGTGTCGATGCGCTGCTGATCGATCGTGACCCAGCCGGAAAGTCCGAGCTCCTTTCCGACGTGGTCGCCCAGCCCGGCAAGTGTGAGGTTGCTCATGATGTGGTCCTCCTCGATCCGTTCCTGGCCATACTCAACGATCACATGTCGCCGTACAGCTCGCGCAGCTCCTTCTTGTTGATCTTGCCGACGCTGGTCTTGGGGATGCTATCGACGAACAGGATCGTGCCGGGGATGCCGTATTTCGAGATGACGCCCTTGTCGGCGAACACCTTGAGATGGTCCTTGATCACGGCGTCGCTGACGCCGTCGGCACCGGAGGGCCTCTTGACCACGAGCGCGAGCGGCCGCTCGCCCCATTTCTCGTCCTTGACGCCGATCACCGCGGCCTCGGCCACCCCTGCACATTGCGAGATCAGATCCTCGATCTGCAGCGACGAGACCCACTCGCCGCCGGTCTTGATCACGTCCTTGATCCGGTCGGTGATGTGGACGTGGCCGCCCGGACTGATCACCGCGATATCGCTGGTGTGCAGATAGCCGCCGGCCCAGAGCTGCTCCGAGCCGTCGGGATTGTTGTAGTAGCCCTGGGTGAGCCAGGGCGCGCGAATCACGATCTCGCCCGCGGACTTGCCGTCATGCGGCACGTCCTTCATGTCGGGATCGACGATGCGCAGGTCGACCAGCGGGCCGGCGATGCCGGCCCTGGTGCGGAATTCAACCTCGCCGTCGGGATCGCCGCTGAGATCCCTGGAGCTGACATGGGACACCGCAGCCAGCGGCCCGGTCTCGGACATGCCGTAGCCTGCAAAGATGTCGATGCCGGCTGCGAGCGCCTGCTTGGCCAGCGCCTTCGGCAGGGCCGAGCCGCCGATCACCATCTTGAGGCCATTGAGATCGACATTCGCCGCGGCCGCAGCGTTGAGCAGCATCTGCAGGATGGTGGGCACGCCGTGGGTGAAGGTGACGCCTTCGTTCTTGATCAGCTTGACCAGCATTCCCGGCTCGTAGCGGCCGGGATAGACCTGCTTGACGCCCGCCATCGTTGCCGACCACGGGAAGCCCCAGGCGTGAACGTGGAACATCGGCGTGATCGGCATGTAGACGTCGTCGCGCGAGAAGCGGCCTTGCGAACCCGCCATGCCGAACAGCGCGAGCCCGGCGAGCGAGTGCAGCACGAGCTGCCGGTGGCTGTAATAGACCCCCTTCGGCAATCCGGTCGTGCCGGTCGTGTAGAAGGTGGTGGCCTGGGTGTTCTCGTCGAAATCGGGAAAGTCGTAATCGGGCGACGCCGCCGCCAGCAGATTCTCATATTCGCCGATGAAGGACAGGCTGCCGGTCTGCGGTGCCGGCCGGTCCGACATCACGATCATCCGCTTCACATTCGGAAGCTGTCCCTTGATGCCTTCCAGCAATCCGACGAACTCGTCGTTGACGAGCAGCGTCGACGCGCCGGCGTGGTTGATCGTGTAGGCGATCTGCTCCGGCGACAGGCGCACATTCACCGTCTGCAGCACCGCCGCCATCATCGGGATCGCGAAGAACGCTTCCAGAAAGCGGTGGCTGTCCCATTCGAGCACGCCGACGGTGTCGCCGGGCTCGACGCCGGCCTTGCTCAGCGCCGAGGCGAGGCGGCCGATCCGCTCCCTGGTCTGCCGGTAGGTGAAGCGCTTGAGATCGCGATAAACGATCTCCTGGTCCGGCGCCTGCACGCGCGGCGTGTGCCAGAGCTGCTTGAAGATGAGCGGATATTGATATGCGGATTGGGCAGTCTGAATCAGCCTTCCAACCATGAAAGCCTCCCTCGACCTGGCATGTCCTCCGACGCTGCAACGTCCGCATTCTTGAGCGAGCGGATCGCGCGGTGTGCCGTCTTGCGTCACAACGGTCCGACCGTGTGACATTATGCCTAAGCGTCGCGTGGCGCCCGAGTTTTGTGAAGGTCCGAAACGGACATCGACCGGGTCAGAACCGGACAGACGGCTCTCATCGACGGCAGCGGCGCGCAGCGAAAGGATATCCCTCTTGCCGTCTTCAGCGTTGCTTCGCCGCCTTCATTTGCTGCTGCGCACCATGGATGACCCACTGACAAACCCATTGATTGGACTTGGGTTGTGGCGCGAACCGGCTATGTTCCAGGAAGCTGGTGACTGCTTCCGGACCGAATGAAAGGCTGGTTCACTTTGCAACCAACCACGCGACTGAAGAAGCCTGCGGGCTCCCGCACCGACATCCTGACCGTCGGCACCAGCGACAAGGTCTATGAGACGACCAAGCTCGGCGCCGTCTTCGACATGCTGGCCGGCGCCGGCGTCGCGGCCGACGCCATCCTGCGCGACACCAACATTCCGCTGGCCGACATCCATTCACCGCAGGCGCGGATTTCGCTGACGCAGCTGCTGACGGTCTGTCAAAACGCGGTGCGGCTGTCGACCGACCGTCACCTGCCCTACCGGATCGGCGCATCGATCCACGTCTCGACATACGGAATGTACGGCTATGCGCTGCTGTGCTGCCCGGACTTTCGCAAGGCGATGGAATTTGCGATGCGCTACCACGCGCTCGCGGCGCCGCTGGCGGCGATCGAGTTCAGCGAGGACAAGGGCCATGCGCGATGGACCATCGAGCCCAATCTGCACGCGCTCGCCGGCTCCGCGCTCTATCGATTCGTCGCCGAGATGCAGATCGGCATCCACATCTCGCTGATGCGCGACGTCATGGGGCCGAATTTCACCCCGTTCGAGATCACGCTCGCTTATCCGCAAGCCTCCGACTTCGAACTTCCGCTCGATCCTGTCGGATGCCCGGTGCGCTACGGCCAGCGGGCCAACCAGATCGTGTTCAAGGCACAATGGCTCGACCGCAGCGCGGATCTCGGCAACAAGACGACCTATCCGACCATCGTGGCGCGCTGCGACGATCTGCTCGGGGACCTGAAATTGCGCACCGGCGTTGCCGGAAAAATCCGCGGCATCCTGCTGCGCGACATCGCAAATCCTCCGACATTCGAGGCCATCGCGAAGCTGCTCGGCGTCAACGACCGGTCGTTGCGGCGCCAGCTTCGCCAGCAGGGCTTTTCCTTTCGCGGTCTGCATGACGAGCTACGGACCCAGATTGCGCTGAAATATCTCCGCAACACGACGCTCGCCAATGACGACATCGCGTTGGCGCTCGGCTTCAGCGACGCGGCGAACTTCAGGCGCGCGTTCCACCGCTGGACGAACAAGGCGCCGAGCGACATCCGCGGCGAATGATTGCACGCCGCGTGCACCCGCCGCCTCGCTTGCGCGAGCGCCGGGGATCAGAACCGAAAACGTACTAGTAGGCGTAGGACGGCTTGCCCGGCTGCACCGTCAGCCGGAAGGCAACGTCGGTCGACCCGTCCATCAGCTCGATGGTGTGGCCGCACACCAGGCAGCGAAACTCGCCCGCGACGCCGCCCTTCGACGTCAATTCGATCCGGCGATAGCCGGCCTGGCAATGGGGGCATGTCACGTCAGATTTTCGCATCGAATCAGCAAGCCGTTGCTCTGTGTATTTTCCACATGCCCGTCGTCAGAAATGTGACGGCGTCACGATCTCTGAGAGACAGGGCATTGGGTCGCGCGATCGTTATCGATGACTGTAAACCGGCGCCGGCGGGCGATACGGAAACGCCGAGACCCCGAAGTTGCGGCCATATTGCTGCTGCACCGCCGGGACGTTGACCACGCCGACCTTGAGATCCTGTGACTTCGCGTCGATCGGCGGCGTGTTGGTCACGGGCGGATTGACCTGATCGACCTGCTTCTTCAGCCGCTCGTTGATGCAGCCGAGCGAGGCCGCATCGCCGCAGCGCTCGGCAGGCGCGTTGCCGCTACCTCTTGCCGCAGCCCGGCCGGCGCCGCCACTGGTGTCGCGGTTGAGATTGACGGTCGGCGGCGGTGCACCGACGACAATTTCCGGCAGCGGCGTGTGCTGCTGCGGCGCCTGCGTCTGTGCTTGCGCCTGCGTCGCCGACAATCCGGCGACGGCGATCGCCAACATCAATGCTTTCATCGGTGCTGCTCCTTGCAGAACCAGAACTGTTTGAAACGATAGGAAGCCAAGGGAGAATATCAAGACAACGAGATCGGTTGCGATCGCGTGGCCCGGCTATTTCCCTCCCCTCGCCTGGATCACGAGCGCGTTCAGCCGCGTGTTGAGCGCAACGAGATCGACGCGTCCGATGCGCCCGCCGCCACCGAGGCACTTGCGGCCACATCCGCTACCGCCGCCACCGCCGCCGCTCCGTCCGGGTTCGCCGAAGGTCGCGACCGGCACGGTCCCCGTCACCCGGAAGCCGCGCGCGAACAAGCGGGCGCGCACCGCCACGCAATAATTCACCGACAGATAGGAGAAGCGGGTCTCGCCGTGCCCCGCGCGGTACTTCATGACCGCGGTGCAGAGATCGCCACCGGCAAGACGCCAGGCCCGCGCAAGGTACCTGACACCGAGGTGAATGTTGATTTCGGGAATCGCAAGCTCGGCAAGCGAACCGGAAAAGCCGAGCATGCGCGCGGTCGAGGGCAACAGCTGCATCAGCCCGATTTCGCCGACGCCGCCGATCACATCGGGATTGTAGCCGCTTTCCACGCCCATCACGGCCTCGGCGATCTCGGGTGCGAGCCCGGTTCCGGCCGCCTCCTTCTCGATCAGCGCGCGATAGCGCATGCGCGCATCCGAAACCGCGGGCTGCCCTGCCGGAAGCGGCGGCAGGCTTTTCCCGCCGGCGTCCTTCGTCGCGTCCTTGACTGCATCTTTGGCCGGCGCGGCCGGTTTCGTTGTCGCTTCCGCCGGCGGCTTTGCCGCGGCATCGGCGGCAGGTTCGGCCTGGTCGACCGCGGCAAAGCGCGTACTGAATGACGATGCCGGCGTCGCTTCCTCGGCGTGCGCGGACTGCGCGAGGCCAAGCGCGAGCGCGAGACCAGCAGCCGCGATGGTACCGTTCCGGCGACGAACAGGATCGAGCTGCTTCCGCCATCGGCTGAAGCAGCTCGCCTTCATCGTGGAAGCAGCGTCATTCATCGGTTGCTTGCGGACTTACTGGATGGTGGGAACGGCCTCAGCTTCCGCGGTGCGCTCATGCGCCGGCTGCTGCGCGGGGGCACCAGGTTGCGGCGCCGCGGCAGCCGCGCCGTTGCGGGCGGCGAGTTTCGGCAACTCCTCGCGCAGATAGGCGATCAGCTCCTGCACCAGCCGGTCCCAGATCTCGATCTGCGCGCGGACGAAGTTCGGCGCCACGCCGCCGGCGACGGAGACGTCGAGGCAGAACACCAGGAACGGATGGCTGAGCTGCAGCCGCCCGAACCGCCGCGTCGCGTTCCAGCGATTGACGAGGTCGAGCGGCAGCTCGCCCTGTACCTGGAGTGTGGTGACCAGCGTGGCGTCGACAAAGCCCTGCTCGTCGCCGACCAATTGGTTGCCGGGCCGGATCTCGAAGCCCAGCCCCGCCGTCGCCGAACGCAGATAGGGCGTGTTGGCGACCGGATCGGTCAGCGTTTCGACGCGATAGCCGACGCTCTGGAAGCTGTCGCGCAATCCTTCGACGGTGAGCCTGGTGATGGTCTCGGACATTCTGGTCTCCGTGTTATTTCTTCGATGCGTCGAGCAGGCTCGACAGCGCAAGCTCGTTGAGGACGGGCGGATGCTGTTTCAGCAGCTCGGCGAGATAGGCCCGCCGCATCATCGTCGACCGCTCGGAGCGGATCTGCAGCACCAGCTGGTCGCGCACTTCCGGCAAGGTGCGGGTGTAGGACGCCTTGGTGTCGATCAGCTTGATGATGTGCCAGCCGTCGTCGAGCTTGATCGGCTCGGACACGCTGTTCTTGGCGAGCCCCATCACCTGGCTGCGGATCTCCGGGCGGATCTGGGTCTCCGCGACCCATCCGAGGTCGCCGGCGTCCTTGGCCGCGTTGTTGTCGCCGCGCGCGATCGCCGCGAAGTCCGCACCCGGCGCCTTCAGCTTGCGCTGCACATCGTCGAGCTCCTGCTTCGCCTTGTCCTCGGCGGCCTTGTCGCCGTCCTTCGGAGCAGCGATGAAGATCTGCGAGAGCTGGAACTGGCGCGGCATCAGGAATGCGGCGCGATTGGCCTCATAGACCTTCTGCAGATCGTCTTCGCTCGGGAAGTTCGCCGGCGGCGTCGACACCGATTGCAGATAGAGCTCGACGACCGCGCCCTCGCGGGCCCGCTCGAGCTGTGCGGCGACGCTGGGTTGCTGATCCCATTTCTTCGCCACCGCCTCCTGCAGCACGAGACGATTGGCCAGCAGCAGCCGGACCGCCTGGCTGAGCATGGCCGGATCCTTGGCGAGCGCAGCTTGCTCGCGCGGGGCAAGTGCCGCAACATAGCTGCGGAGATCGTCGGCCGAGACATTGGTGTCGCCGACCCGCGCGATGACATTCTCGGGAGCCGCGGCAGGCTTCGGCGCGGCCGCGACCGGAGCCGGCGCGGGCGTGGCGGCGGCTTGCGCCTGCGCGGCGGGCTGTGGCTGCGGCTTCCTGACCGGCGCCTGCACCGCGCGTGGTGCGGGAGCCTGTGTCTGGCCCTGCGCCTGCGCCGACGCATCGAGCGGCACCACGAACGCCGCGACCGCGGCGGCGAGACCGATCGAGCGAAGCGGCTTCACGAGTGTGGCGGTCGTCATGGATTCACCTTCTGATCGAGGAACTTGTCCTGGCTTTCCTGCAGCTGATTCTGGATTTCGACCCGGCGCTGCTGAATCATCGGCTCGCGCGAGACCACGATCTCGCCGATGGTCAGGTCCTTGTAGCGCTGCACCATCTCCTTGCCGGCCTTGACCAGCTGGGTGTTCTTGGCGATGCAGCTCTTGGTGCTGGCCTTGTAGGCCGTGGCCTCGCCCTCGAACTTGGCGCGCTCGGCGTCCTTGCTGCGGGCGACGGTCGCGGCCTCCTCATAGGCCGATTTCCATTTCTCCAGGGTCTCATCGCGCTCGGCGAGCCGTTGATTAAACTCGTCGACCGCGTCGCGATGCTCCTTGTCGGCCTTCTTCAGCTGCGCCTTGAGGTCGTCGACCTCCTTCTTGGCTGCCGCCTTTTCGCGATCAGCGTCGGCGATTTTTGCCTGCAGCGCCGTGCGCTGGTCTTCCAGCGCACGGGTCTGCGCGGTCGCGCTGCGCAGCGCGTCGCGCAGGCGGTCGGTCTCGGACTGGGCGAAAGCGGTGCCGGAGCCGAGGGCTCCGATCACCATCATCAGGATAAAGAGTGCGATGCGCATGGTCAGAACTTCGCGTTGAGGTCGACTTGCAGGACATCGACGGCATAGGGGTTGCCGGCGATGCTGTTGGCGCTCATCCAGCGCAAAGTGGCCCAGACATTGTCGCCGAGACCGATATTGCCGCCGACGAAATAGCCCTTGAGGTTGGTGCCGCCGAGACCGAAGTCGGAATCCGCGAAGGCGTCGATGGTGGCATCCGACTCCAGGTATTTGTAGCCGGCGTGGACGTTCCAATCCCAGAGATGCTTGATCTCCCTGTCGCCGACGGTGACGCGGCCGAGCCAGCCCTGATTGCCGCCGTTGAACGGACCGGGCGTGGTGCCGCCGTCCGGGCTTGGCCCGCGGTTGTTGATCGCCGCAGCGTTCATGAGGGAACGGCTGAACGCGGTGTTGTTGACGTATTCGCCGTCAAGCACGATGTGGGTCGGATGGAAATGTCCGAGATCGAGCTGTCCGCTGACGACCACCGGGCGATACTGGCCGACCAGTCCGAAATACTGGTACTGAAAGGAGGTGTTGTTGTTGTTTCCGATTCCCGGGGCGTCGGGGATGATATTGCGCAATGCGAAATAGCTGTTGCCCTTCTGCGCAAAGGATGGCCGGGTCAGGTCGGTATTGCACACATCGCCTGACAGCTCGACGATGCAGGGACTGGAGAGCTGTCCCTGAACATTGTCGAAGTCGTAGTAGGCGACGCCGAACCGGAATACATATTCCGGACTGAAGCGGGCATTGAAGCCGACCTGGCCTCCGAACAGCCACTTGTCGTGGCTCGCGAACTTGGTCGGCGGGTCGGTCAGATTGATTCCGGCATTGAAATCGGTGTTGTAGATCGGGAATGCGCCGCCCACAGCGAACGGCGTGAAGCCCTCCCACACCTCATGCTTGGCCTGCACGGCGAAACCGTCGAAGCCGAGCTCGCGGTACCAGACCAGATCGGTCGGCGACCAGAATGGATTGTCGAACCGGCCTGCGGACAGGCTCAGATCGCCGTTCCAACCCTGCCAGTTGATGTAACCGCGGTCGAGCCAGACGCCATATTTCGAGAAGTTGCCACCGCCGGTACCAAACGTCTGGTTGGTGGACACCGGTGAGTTGTTCTCGCCGGTCGCGATGCGCAAGCCCGCCGTGAATCCGTACAGCAGGTCCGCTTCCATGCCGAGGCGGCCGCGAAGCCGGAACTGGTTCCGGTCCTGCGTGGCATCATAGGTCGGCGCGCTGTAAGGGTTCGAGATGCGCGAAAGGTCGTATGGCGAACCGGTATTGATGGCGTTGAAATTGATGGCGCCGGCCTGGTCGTTGCCGGTTGGAAAGTAGTTCCCCTGATAGCGCACGCGCGCATCGCCGTAGAAACGGATGCGTTGCGCCCACTCCGGATAGGTTCCGGGCGACGCCCAGTTTTCCTTCTGTGCCTTGGCCATCACCTCCTGCTTAATCTCTTCCCGTAACTGTCTTTTGACGACTTCGGGAACGTAGGTGACGTGCCTGGTGCCGGGCGGCTGCGCGGCCGCCGCGGCGGCGGTTGCAGCCTTGGTGGCGTCGTCGGCCTTGGCGGTTGCGTCCTTGGCGGCCTGGCGGGAGACATAGGCCTCGTCCTCGGCCTGCTTGATCAGCGCCTGGGCCTGCTCCTCCTTGAGGACGCCCTGCTGCACCAGCAGATTGACAAGATTGACGGTGGCGTTCGACGATGTCGGCTTGGCGCTCGACACTTTCGGCTTCTTGGCATCGGTCTGCTTTGCGGCGGCGGGCGCCTGATCCGCGGTCTGGCCCACGGCCGGCGTTGCGCAGGCGAGCGCGCCCAGCGACACCGCAAGCGGCAACGCGCGCCATTCTGCGTGAGCTCGTTTCTTAAACATCAGTCCCCCAGTTCTCACTCGCACATTGAAGTTCGTTTGTTGGTTGGTCTTGTCAGCTCGGCCGTCGCGCGGTGACGCGCGTGACCACCGGCATCGGCATGTCCTTGGGTGGCGGTTCGCGCAGCGTCAGGCTGCCGATCACCTCGTTGCGCAGCGCCGCGTCGACCTCCGGACTGCCGGAGGATGGCGTCAGGACGACGCGGGTGATGTGGCCGGAGCCGTCCACCCACAGCCGCACCTGGATCTGCGTGGCCATGTTGCGGGTCTTCGGATTGGCGCGGATCGCGGCCTCGATCTGCGAGGTGATGATCGTGGCGTACCAGCCGAAGCGGCTGCCGCCGCCGCCGCCTCCGCCATACGGGCTGCCGCCGGGCTTGCCGCCGAGATTGAACAGATCGCCGGGTCCGGTCGGCTTCGCGTCGAGCGACAGCGGCCCGGGCGGTTCGTCGTTCTTGGCGTCCTTGGCCGGCTCGTCCTTTGGCTTGTCGACCGGCTTCTCTTCCTTGAATTCGGGCTCCGCCATCTTCGGCTGCTCGATCATCTTCTGCTCGGGCTGCGGCTGTGGCGGCGGAGGTGGAGGAGGCGGCGGCAGCGTCACGTTGACGATGGTGAGGTCGCGCACCTGGCGCGGCGGCGGCAGATCGTCATGACCAAGGAAGAAATAGACGATACCGCCAAGGAACAGCGCGACCAGCGCCACCACCGCGCCGTAACGCAGCAAGGCACTGCGCTCGCCCTTGCGGGCGGCTGAGCTGCGGGCAGGCGCCGGCGGCGCCACCGCGGTTGCCGACGTGGCGGCAGCATCGTGATCTTGAGCGGACGGCGTGGCACGCGCCGCCTGCGCGTTCTGGTCCCGCATCGGCGCGTTCATGGCGCAGCTTCCATCGAGGCGCGGTTGGTCAGCCTGTCATTGACGTATTGCGTGACGAAGCTCGTGAGCGCGTCGAAATCCGTGGTCTTCAGGATGACCCAAGTGTCGGGGCCGGCCTCGATCGCCGCCTGAAAGGTCTCGGACTCGCTCAGATAATCGACATGGGCCGCGGCATCGATCGCGAGCCGGGTCCCCGGGCATCGCGAGATCGTCAGCCGCAGCGGATTCTCAGCGGGTTGCCGCCCCGCGACATGCCGGCGCAGCACATCCGCGAGCTTGACCAACAGCGCCTCGCCATGAACCGGAAATGCCACGACCTCGCCGCGCGCCTGTTCGCGCGGCTCGGGCTCGGACAGCCCGGAACCAAAGCCGGCAAGAATCGATCCCGGCTGTACGGACACGGCACGCTCGCGGTCTGCGGCATCGCAGCCGGGATCGAATGATCGCATCATGCCGCTCAGCCACGACCGCAGGGTCCTGCGCTCGGTAAGGGGAAATGGTGCCGGCTGTGTGATCATGGCGTCGCTTCCCGGCCGGCTCACTTCACGAGCGGCTTGGTGGCGAGCCCGACCTGGCTCAGGCCGATGCGGCTGAGCAGATCGAACACATCCATCACGCTCTGGTATTGCGCCTGCGCATCGCCGCGCAGCACCACGGGAAACTCCGGCGTCAGCGCCTTCTGCTGGATCAGCCGCTGCTCGAGCTCGGGCAACGTGACCGGGATCGTGTCGAGGAAGATCTTGCCGTCATTCGCGACCGTGATCGCCTTGGTGGTCTGGGTCGCAAGGCTCGGCGCCGCCGAGGCCTTCGGCAGATTGACCTTCTGTCCCTGCACGGTCGCCGTCGTCATGATGATGAAGATCACCAGCAGCACGTAGGCGAGGTCCAGCATCGGCGTGATGTTGATGTCGTCATAGGGTTTGGAATCGGCCTGGATCTGCATCGCCGTTACTCCGCGGCGATGCGGTGTTCGATCGGGTCCGGCCGGTCGGCGGAGTAGAACTCCGCCATCTTGGTCACGAACTCGTCGACGAAGACCTGAATGTCGTTGGTCAGGTCCTTGATCCGCGAGATCAGGTAGTTGTAGCCGAACAGCGCCGGGATCGCGACGCCGAGACCGGCGACGGTTGCGACCAGCGCCGCAGCGATGCCGGGCGCGATCGCGTTGACGTTGACGTCGCCGCTCGCCGCGATCGCCGCGAAGGTGATCATGACGCCGACCACGGTGCCGAGCAGGCCGAGGAACGGACCGCCCGAGATCGCGATCGTCAGCACCACCATCAAGCGGTTGAGCCGCTGCATCTCCTTGACGACGCCGCTATCGAGCGCCGCGCGGATCGCCGCGATCGAGACCGCCGACAGCACCGGCACGCGCTGCGAATTGTTGGTCCCGAAGCGGTGGCGGATTTCGGCAGCGCCGATGTGATAGATGCGGTAGAGCGAGGACGACCGCATCATCTTGGCGTCGGCCTCGGTGAGGCGTCCGCCCAGCGTCGAGACATCGTCGGCATCGCCGCGATCCAGCATGGTGAGATCGGCGGCGATCTCGCGGAAGCCCTTCATGAACTGGGCGTTCGCCTTGGCCTGCTTGTTGAGGTACGAGGCCTTGTCGATCATCACGACCCAGCTGATCGCAGCCATGATCAGGAGAATGCCGATCACCACCCAGCCGTCGAGCGTCACCGACTTCAGGATCACCGCGAAGTAGCCGGACAACCAGCTTGCGGTTTCCTCGTCGACGCTGAAGGCCATCAGCTTGGCCTGGTCAGGGCCCTGCCCGATCGCCATCACCTTGATGAGTCCGGCGGGACGCGCGACCTTGCTGATCTGCAATTCGTCGATGTCGCCGACGAAGCCGGCCATCGCGGCAGCGGCCGCCGGTGCCGGCGTGGCCGAAGCATCAGGCGTCGCCGCCGGCGCGGCTCCACCGTCCGCAGCCGACGCATCAGGGGGCACTGATGGTGTTGCTGCGGACGGGGCCGTCGCAGGCGCGATCGGAGAAGCGCTGGAGGTCGACGAGTCTCCTCCGATCAGGCCAACAGTATTGAGAGCCGGCAGGCTCGCGCTGAGCGCGGCATAGGATGCGCCGTCGAGATAGAGCGTGACCTGACCGTTTGCGGCAACGACAGCGACATGATGCCAGCTGCCGGCCGCCACCGGTGCTCCGGCGGTCGAGCGCTGCACGGAGCCTGCATTGGTGACCTCGACAAACGGGCTGCCGTTGTCGACACCGATCACCAGCGCATTGACGCCGTCACGCCGGCTGAACAGCGCAGCGTTCGGCTGCAGCGCAGCCGGCTTGATCCAGGCCGACCAGGTCAGCGCCGCGCCATCGGGCGATGCAAGCGACGGCGAGGCGGGCACGGTCACCGGTGCACGGCCGTCGAGCCGCAGGCCGGTCCCGATCAGCGAACCATCTGCCGGCTGGCCGACGCTCTGGGCGTTGTTGGCCCAAACCGAGGAATCGATCGCCGGCGTGCCGCGCTCGTTGAAGTGATAGACCGTCAGCGTATCCGGATCGTAGGTGCCCTTGGGATCGCTGGTCGCGAGCGCTTTCTTGTTGCCGTAATAGAGCCAGATGTCGGTCCGCGCGCCCGGCGCGAGGCTTGGCACCGCCACCCAGACCAGGCCTTCGCCGAGCAGGGAGTCGAACTTCTCGATGTGATGCTTCAGCGGCGTCTTGTCGTCACCGGCGACGAAGCGGAGATCGCTACCGTCGTCCTTTGCCGAGCTGAAGCGGAAATTCCCGACATGCAGGCGGACCAGCACCGGCGTCGTCCCGATCGGATCGGTGACGTTGGCGCCGGACGCTGAGGCATCGATCGTGATCTTCTTGCGCAGCGACCATTCGTCGTTCCACCAGGCGTTTGCCGGTGCGAGCGACGTCACCAGGGCGACGAGCCCGAACAACAATGCCGTCGCGACATTCGCAATGCCTCGGCGCAGCGCCAGCCGGCGCGCGCGTCGCGCGAGAGTAAGATCCATCCCCATCAGAATTCACCCCAGATTCGGAAATTCACGCGCGGACTGTTGGCGTGCGTGTATGCTTGAGTAACCCCCGGCACGGAGAACGCGACCATGCCGTTGAGATAATCGAACGACTTGAATCGCGTCCCGACGCCGTAGCTCCACTCGACGAATGACGGCTGCTGGTCCGGAAGCGGCTGCTGGATCGCTGCGTAGCCGGCATCGAAGAACGCGAAGAAGCGCCAATCGTTGAAGGTGACGAAGCGCGGCTTGCCGTCACCGGTTTCGCTCTTGAGCTCGCCCTGCAGCATGCTGCCGACGTTAGGCGTGCGCAGCTCGAGATTGGCGACGGCACCGTTGTCACCGAGCACTTCGGATTCGAGATAGCCGCGCACGGTGTCGAGACCACCGAGGCTGAACTGCTCGCTCGAGACCAGCGGACCGTCAGCGATCTGGCCCTGGACCTTGCCGTAGAGCTGGAAGCCTTCGGGCAACTCCTGGGTATGCGAGACGTCCATGTTGAAATGGGTGAAACTCGGCGAAGCCTTGAAGCGCTTCGCGTCGAACTCGTCCCACGGGCTGCTCAACGTCCGGATATTGTAGGTGATGCCGGCGTTGAACTGCGTCGTGAACTTCTCCTGCTGGAACGTCGCGCCATAGCTCGCGACGACAGGATAATAGGTGACCGGCGACGAGAAGCCGTCGGTGCCGAGATTCACGGTCTGGTCGAAATGCTTGTAGTCCATGCCGACCGACAGCGTGTGGAACAGGCCTTCGCGGGTCGGCAGCGTGATCACCGCGCGCTCGCCGATGATCAGGCCCGGACCGACCACATTGGTGCCGCCGATGGTCGCGACATTGCTGTTCGACTTGACGCTGTAGAACAGCAGATTGAGCCAGTCGGCGTTCGGGATCCGCGCCATATACGAGCCGGAGAACACCTCGGCGTCGCTCGGCCGTTCCGGCGCGACCTGGTAGGTGAAGCTCAAGGAGTGGCCGAGCTGCCACAGATTGTCGTAGTGCACGGTGGCGGAGACGCGGCTTGGCGTGGTGGACGGCGATTGCCGGTTGTTCACTTCGAGACTGGCGTGGATCGGCGCCTTGTCCTCGACGTTGAGATCGACGTCGACCGTGCCGGGCGCCACGCCGGCGCGCAATGCCGGGGTCACGCGACGATCCGGCCATTGATTGAGCGACACGATGTCCTTGGTGACATCGTTGAAATTGGGAACGGTGCCTTCCTTCAGTGAAGGCGCACTGTCCTTGACCCGGTCGAGATCGAAATAGCGCGAGTTCTTGACCCGCAACCGCCCGACCTTCAGCTCGGTTACCTTGAGGGTGACCACGCCACCCGTGACGTTCTGCTGCGGGACCGCGACGCTGACGGTCTGAAAGCCCTTGTCGTGATACGCCTTCTCCAGCGCGGCGCGCGCCTTCTCGACGTCCTCCGAGGTCTTGTTCGGACCGAGGAAGGGATAGATCGCCTCCTCGATCTCGACCTGGGGCAGCTTGTCGGCACCCTGCACCGCGAAGTCGTCGATGTCGAAGCGCTGCAGCGGCGCCGTCGGCTTTGGCGCCGGTGCATTCGCCTGAGCCGGCTGCTTGCCCGCTGCGGGAGCGGCAGCCGCAGCGGCGGAATCTTTCGCTGCTTCCTTCGCTGCGCGCGCCGGGACAATGGCTACCACAGAGCCGACCACGGAAAGTGCCGCAGCCGACACGCGCAACCCGATCCGGCATCGCGGACGATGCCCAAAAATCCAATGATCTCTTCGACTACGCACAGACGTCCCACTCAGTTCGCGCAGACGCGCGCCATCGCGACGAAGGCCGCGATGACGACGCCTTACTCAGAAGACGTCTGGGCGAGCGCAAACCCGCAAAAGATTCTGCGGCATCGCGGAAGAAATTTTTGGTTTGTTAGGAATTCGAGCGACGCGGGTCGATTCGTTCGGCTCTAGATCTTTTTCGACGCGTTTTCTTCGCGCGCAGTGGTATCCATCCCGCATCGGTGCGGGACAGGCTTCGCTCGAAAGCGCTCTAGATCATGATGCGCTTCCACGGAATCGCATCATGATCTCATCTCCTTGTTTGAGCATGATCTTTTTCGGAAAACCGGTTTCCACTTTTCCGGATCATGCTCCGGGTCAGCTCATCAGCACCACACCGCCCGGCAGCGATGTGATCCGTGCGCCGAACAGTTGCTCGACCTGGGCGACGAAATTGTCGAGCTTGTCGACCTGGAAGGTGCCGTTGACGAGCCGGCGCTTCAGTTCCGCGTTGGTAATGATGATTTTTCCGGCGCGATACCGGTTCACTTCGTCCACGACATTCGCCAGCGGCCGGTCGCGGAAGATCAACAATCCGGTCTGCCAGGCTGCGACCTGCTTGGCATCGACCGGAAGCGATGCCTGCAGTCCGGCGTGCGAATAGGTCACCTGTTCGGCCTTGCGAAGCTGCACGGAGCGGCCGTCCTGCTCGACAGTGACGATACCGTCGAGACACGTCACGGAAACCACGCCGTCGATGCAGCGTGCGTTGAAGTCGGCCTGCAGCGCGCTGATGCGTCCGTCGCGCGCCAGCATCACGAGCGGCGTCGACGACGACCTTCGCGCGACCACGGAGGCCTCGCCCGAGATCAGTTCGACCCGGGTTTCATTCGGCGCGGACCGCAGCGCAAGGCTGGTCTGGGTGTTCAATTCGACCGAAATGTCGGGCGCCAGCATCACCTTGCGCTGCTCGCCCTTTCCGGTGCGGTAGTCGGCCGAGAGCTCCTCGATCGACGGCCACATCTCGAGTGGCGGACGGATCATCATATAGCCGGCCGCGGCGGCAATCGCGCCGCCGAGCACAATGCGCCGTGTCAAAGGGCGCGCCGCCCGCGACGGCAACGCCACGACGGCGGCCGTGGCGGCCTTTTCGTCGGCGAGCTCCCTAGCGGCGGCGCTCGCGGTGCGGAGCAACCGGGCAGCTTGCCTGAACGCCTCCTCATGGTCGGGGCTTTGCGCGCGCCAGCGCTGCAACGCGTCGACATCGGCGCGGGTCGGCGCGCCGGCCTTCAGCCGAACAACCCAGTCAAGCGCCTCATCCAGCAACGGATCGGGCCCGGATGTGCGGGTCGGCTCGGTCACGACGGATTGCTCATCACCCTGCTCGCCAAACCTCAACCTCCCGATCGCGTCGAGCACATAGCGAAGGTCGCTATATAGACGATTCCGAAGGCAGCAGGGCACCGCAATCGGCCGTTGCGCACAACGCAAGCAGAAACATCCGGCAATCGCGGCTTGCGCCGCGTCGCGCAGCGGAAGTCAGCGCGGCGATCGCATGCCGGGTCAATTGCGTCCGAACCTGTTTTAAAGCGGCTCAACACTTCCAGCGAACCTTTCCCGGGCACCCCAACGGTCCCTCATGAGATCGCTCTCTATTCGATAGACGACTGAAAGCCCTCTATCCCGCAGAATAGAGGTTGAAATTCCTGCAGCCCGTTCCTCCTGATTTAAGGTCAAGCGCCTGCAGCCGCTGCAAATAATCCTCCGCAACGAATTTCGAAGGCTCGCGACCGCTGACCAGCGGGCATTACGGCCACGCGGCGAAATTCGATCACGAACGGGGGCGCGGACCACCGAGACGGCGGATCAAAGTATAGTCGAGGCAATCGGCACAATGGCTCAAGGCCAGCTTCAAATCGCTTTCCACCGTTCTCACGCTGACACCGAGGCGGGTCGCGACATCCTGCGGCGAGCGGCCCTCGATCGTAATACTATAAAGTACGTCACGCGGCCGCTCGGGCAATTCGGCCAGGGCCCGCTTGAATGCGTCGATATCGGAGCGCGCCTCGACGATCCTCGCCGGGCTCGGTCCGTCGTCCTTCACGTCGAGCAGTGAATCGATTTCGGCGGCGCTGACCCGAAGATTCTGCGCCTTCTGACGGTCCCTCGCAATATTGATTGCGATGCGGAAAATATAGTCGGCGGGACTGCGGATCGGCACCGCGTCGGTGACCCGCTCCAGCCGCAGGAATGTCTCGTGCAGGGCTTCGTAAGCGAAGTCCGACGATCCCAGACGGCGAGTCAATTTCTTGACGAGGCCGTCGTAGTTCTCTGCAAGCTGGCCCCGCAGCCGCATTCGATTGATTTCAGCCACGTTCCGCGGCCTCCCAGACACCAGCCCGATATCCAGATTGAATTGTTCTTGAAGCTGCCAATCTCGTAACGGCCGCGCACAACACATTTATGACGGTAACAAGTCGACACCGAACGACACGCAAGCTGGTGCAGCGGGGTCACATCCAAAAGATGGATAAACGCTCGGGGACAACGATAGCGCGCTCGGATCAGGCCGGGTCGAACACCAGCGTGATCTGAATGTTGAGCCGGTCGGGCAGCGCCGACGGGATCGACGGCAACGGCTGCGCGCGCCGGATCGCGTCGACGGCGGCCTTGTCGAGCACGGCCTCTCCGGAACTGGTCTTGACCCAGACCTCGAGCAGGGTGCCGTCGCGCTGCATGGAGAACAGCGTCTCGACCGCCCCGTGCAACCGCCCGAGCCGCGCCGCGTTCGGGTAGCGCTGGTAGCGCGCCACATGGCGAAGCAGCGCCTGCTGAAATTTCACGGCGACACTGTTGGGCGGCGCATCGGCAGGCGATGGCGTCGGACGCAGGCTCGGCACGGCCGGCTCCGCCGGCATCGGCTCCCGCGCCGGGGCCGCGGTCAGATTGTCGAGCGGCGGATCGGAACTCTCCAGCGACACCTCGGTCCGGCTGGCGAGCGTCGCGGTTTGCGGCTGCGACACCGGCGCAACCGGTATCGGCGCCGGCGATGGGCTCGGCAGCAAGCGAACCTGCACGATCGAGCTCTGCTCCCGGCTTGCCGGTCCGGCCGGCGGCTGCAGCTGGATCCAGTAGATTCCACCGACGAACAGCAGCGTCGCGATAGCCGGCACAAGGAGCAGACGCAGGACCTCGCCCGAGGTCCAGGCGCTGGGATCCTCGGGACGAAACAGCAGGGATATCGGACTCATGCCGCGCACCCCATCAGATCCACTGGTGTCGTTGGCACTCATTGGAACGATTTAACCCGGATCGCAATCCGCACCGGCTGCGACGCATTGGCGGGCGTCGTTCGGCTCACGGTCAGGCCTTGCAGCGCCGCGGTCACGGCGGCGTCGCGGCGTTGATCGCCGGTCGACCGCAACAGCTGGGTTCGCTGGATCGTGCGCGAGGGGTCGATCCACAGGTCGACCACGAGCTGATAGCTGCCGCCGCGCGAGCCGATATTCTTCTGCAGCGCTTTTTGAATGTCGAGTTGCAGGCTTTCGCTGTAATCGCGCAACGCGCCGGTGTCGCTGCTGTCACTGGTGGCACGCACCTGAAGCGTGCCCAGCGACAGATCCGCGGTCGCAAGCGGGCTCGCCGGCGGACGGTCGGCACGCACGCTGCGCGAAGCCAGGGTGATGGCATCAGGACGAATATACTGGACCTTCAGGTCGGTTCCCGTCAGCAGCAGGTTCAACGCGTCCTCGGGCGTGAGGCTTCCCTCGACCGAGGTCGATTTCCGGCCAGTCGCCGAATTGCTCTCATAGAGCACCTGAACGCCGGTTCGCTCGCCATAAGCCTGCAGCGCGCCGGCAAGCTGCTGGGCCGGGATGTTGAACTGGATCGGCGCGGATGCGGCAACGATCTCGCGCTGCTGCGCGGCGACCGCGCAGATGCTGCTGATCAGCAGCGCAGCGCAGATCCCGAACAGATGCCGCGACCTTACGGAGGCCCCCGGAACATCGACGCTGATCGCAGCGCCGCCCGCGCGTGCATATGATCCAACTGCCGTCATAACCTTGCTTCGGCCCAAAGTGACCGCGGGTGAAATTCGGCCAGCATGTCTGTGCGGGATAGCCTTCCGGCCAGCGACCCAGCGTTCTTTATATCTGGAATGTGACGGCCGTCTAACTGGCATGTCATTCGACCAGGGCGCCGGAAATTTGTGCTGTGCTTTCAGCGTGAAAAGTTCCCGACGCCCGCCGAAGCACCGCCGCGTCCAAGCTAGGCCACGCGGCACCGGCCCGAAAAACGAGCGAGCGCTCTCTCAGAAAATTCGAGCACCCCCCTTTTCCCGACGCCGGTTCGTGGGTTACGAATTGATCAAGGGCTCAAAGCCCAGCCCGGACCAGCAACAAAATGAAATGGTCCGGGACCACAGCCAGGGAGGCAACGTGGGTCTCGCGCGTCAGCGGCCGGGGACGAATGCGTTCGCGATGGACGTGCTTTGCGCACGCATCCTCGAACGGCATCGCGATTCCGTTCGGGTCCAGAAACCGCATCTCGCCGTTCCGAATCTGACGCGCATCATCGGCGCCACCCTCACGCTTTCCAACAAGCACGGCTTTCACGCCACCACGCTGCGCCAGCTTGCGGAGGCCTCCGGCCTCAGCATGGGCGGCCTCTATACTTACTTCGACAGCAAGCCGACGCTGCTGTCGATGATCCTCGGCGAGGTCGCCGAGACGGTGGCGGAGGTCCTTAACCAGCCGCCCGCCGACGTGAAGCAGGACGCGCGCAAGCATCTGCACTGGATCATCGCGACCCATGTCCGCATGAGCGAGGCGATGCAGCCCTGGTTCGTGTTCTGCTTCATGGAAGCGAAATCGTTTCCGCCGGCGGAGCGCCAGCGCGCCATCGAGATGGAGGTGATGACCGAGAAGATCATCGCCGGCGTCCTCAAGCAGGGCGTCGCCAGCGGCGTGTTCGCGATCGATCAGATCACGCTGACGGCCTCGCTGATCAAGCCGCTGCTGCAGGACTGGTACGTCAAACGCGCCAAGTACCGCAGACGCGGCACCTCGATCGAAACCTACATCAGCGCCGTGAGCGCGTTCGCCGACGCCGCGGTCGCGGGCAAGGCGCGGCCCGGCCGCGTCGCGGCCAGCGCCCGCACGAGATCCCGGCAGACGGCGCACCCATAGAAGGCAGGAAGGACGAGGCAATGAAGCGATTGCGGTTCAATCAACAGGAGATCGTCTTCGCCGTCTTTGCCATGCTCTTCGTGGCGTTCTCGATTTTCCTGCGCGGCTTCCTGACGCCGGAGAACATGCTGACGCTGCTGCAGAACGTGGCGGTGCTCGGCATCCTCGGACTTGCGATGGCGATCGTCGTGATCGGGCGCGGCATCGACATCTCGCTGATCGCAGCACTCGCGGTGCCTCCGGGGCTCGTGCTGCAGATGGTGCAGAACGGCCACTCGCTGCCGGCCTCGCTGCTGACGGCCGTGCTGCTCACGATCGCGTTCGGCCTGGTCAATGGCTGGCTGATCGCCTACGCCGAGGTTCCCTCGCTGTTTGCGACGCTGGCGACCGGCCTGCTGCTCGCCGGCCTCGGGCAGGCCGCACTGTTCCAGCTCGACGTCGTGCAGTGGAGCGACGGCATGAAGGGCTTCGAGCGGCTCGGACAGGGCACCATCCTCGGCATCCCGACCTCGATCGTGATGTTCGCGATCGCCTGCCTGGTGGTTGCCTTCCTGCTGCGCCAGACGCGCTGGGGCGCCTATATCTACGCGATCGGCGACAATCCCTATGCGGCCCGCGTCACCGGCATCCCCTCGCGCCCGATCATCGTGCTGCAATATGTCGTCGCGGCGCTGATCGGCTGCTTCGCGGGCCTGGTGATGGCAGCCTCCGTCAACTCGATGCCGACCCGCATCTTCAATTCGACGCTGATCTACGACGTCATTCTGGTCGTCGTGCTCGGCGGCATCGGCCTGTCGGGCGGCCGCGGCGGGGTGCTCAACGTCGTCATCGGCACGCTGCTGATCGGCACCATGCTGAACGGCATGACCATCATGGACATCTCCTACGCCGGCCAGAATCTCGTCAAGGGTGTCGTCCTGCTGCTCGCCGTCATCACGGATTCATTCCTGAATCCGCGCAACGAAGAAACGGCACAGCAGGGCGACATCTGAACCAAGCCAGAGAACGATCAATCACGACCAAGGAGGAAGCAATGAAGTACGCCGTCAGGACTGCAAAGGTGATCGCCGCAGCGCTCGGGCTCGCAGCCATCGCCGCCCCGGCTCTGGCCCAGCAGGGCCTGGATGAGCCGTTTCAGAAGCCCTTCAAGGAATCGCTCGCCGGCAAGACGGTGGCCTATGTTCCAGTGGCCATGAACTTCGACCTCACCGAAGGCTGGTACGCCGGCATGAAGAAGGAGCTTGAGCCCTACGGCGTCAAGTTCGAGATCCGCGATCCCAACTGGAACACCAATGCCGGCGCGCAGGCGGTGACCTCGCTCATCTCGGAGAAGCCGGCCGTGATGGTGATCCACAATCCGGACGTGCAGACCTACGCCAAGCTGCTGCAGCGCGCCGAGAACGAAGGCATCTACGTGATCCAAATCAACATGGGATCGGCCTATCGCTCTTCGGCCTTCGTCGGCGCCAACTGGATCGAGATCGGCGAGAAGGACACCGAAGCCGTGGTCAAGGCCTGCCAGGGCAAGTCGAACAAGATCGCCGTCGTGCAGGGAGCTCTCTCGGCCGCCGCCAGCGCCTACACGCTCAAGGGCGTCGAGAACGTGCTCGCCAAGCATCCGGAGATCAAGGTGGTGTCGAGCCAGGCCGCCGACTGGGATGCGGCGAAGGCCAAGGCGATCACTCAGACCGTGCTGAAGCAGAATCCCGATCTGTGCGGCATCGTCGGCTTCTGGGACGGCATGGACATCGGCACCGCGGCCGCGGTGAAGGAAGCCGGCCTGACCGGCAAGGTGTTCGTCGCGACCTCCGGCGGCGGCGAACGCAAGGGCGCCTGCGAGTTGGTGAAGTCCGGCGCCTTCGACCTCAATTTGAGCTACGACGTGCCGACCCAGGCCGCGCAGATGGCCGGCACGATCAAATGGCTGCTGTCGTCGGGCGCCAAGGCCGGCTCGATCAAGGGCTCGGAATACACCACGCTGATTCCGATCACCAAGGAGAACGCGGACAGCCAGACCGCGTGCTGGAATCTCAGTGACCTGAAGAAGTAACCCGGCCATTCCCGCTTGACGTCCCGGGCGCCCGACGCCCGGGACGTCGATCTCCCAAATCCAACGCCTTGCTGGAATGCCGATGCGCGACACCTTGACGAGCCTGCGTTACCGCTACTGGCCGGATCATCTTCTCGGCGAGATCCTGTCCAAGCGTTGGACCGAGACGGCAATTCCGGTGATCCTGCTTTTGATCGTCGGCTTCGCGCTGAGCCGCTCCATCGATCACTTCCTGTCACCGGCGAGCCTTGCCGACACCGCACGCCAGGCCGGCGAGATCGGCTTCATCGGCCTCGGCATGGCGCTGGTGGTGATCGTCGGCGGCATCGATCTCTCGGTCGGCTCGATCTTTGCGCTGACGGATTTCTGCGCACTCTATCTGCTCGACGTGCTGAACTGGCCGGTGCCTGCGGTCGTCGTGGCCACCCTCGCCTGCGGCGCACTGCTCGGCGCCGTCAACGGCGTGCTGATCGGTTACTTGCGGCTCCGCGCCTTCATCACCACGCTGATCACGTTGATCATCTACCGCTCCGCGTTCGATCTCCTGATCCAGCGCTATTCCAATGCGATCGCGGCGGCCTTTCCCGACATCCCGTCCTGGAATTTCATCGGCGGCGGTGACGTGTTCGGCGTTCCGAGCGTGGCGCTGGTCTATATCGCGATCGCGATCTTCGGTCATATCTTCATGACCCGGCTGCGCCCGGGCTGGCACATCACCGCGATCGGTGGCTCGCGCCGCTCGGCCTATAACTCCGGCATCCCGGTTCGCCGCACCATCGCGCTCTGCTATGTCGCGAGCGGCGTGCTGACCAGCATCGCCGCGCTGTTCTTTGCCGCGCGCCTCGGCACCGTCGGCGGCGACATCGGCGTCGGCCTCGAGGTGATCGTGCTGACCGCGACCGTGCTCGGCGGCATCACGCTCGGCGGCGGCAAGGGCTCGGTCGCCAAATCTCTGGTCGGAGTGCTGATCGTGCTTCTCATCACCAACGGCCTGACCACGCTCAATGCGCGCGGCGGCATCAACCGCATGGCGCTCGCCGGGATCCTGCTGGTCGCCGCCATGGTCGACATCCGCTGGCAGAAGAACCGCACCCGCATCATCAGCAAGGTCTATGTCGCGCCGACCTATCACGCGCTGCCGCCGCCGCCTGCCACCGAGATCGGCCAGGGCGGCCCATTCGAGCAGAACGACAAGCTGCGCGACGTCGAGCTGATCGGGCTCGGCCGCATCGAGGCGCCCGAGGACGTGATCCTCGATCGCAACAACAATCTCTATGCCGGCTCGCGCCACGGCGACATCATGCGCTTCTTCGCGCCCGATTATCAGCGGATGGAGGTGTTCGCCCATATCGGCGGCCAGCCGCTCGGCATGGCGTTCGATCGGCAGGACAATCTCTATGTCTGCATCGGCGGCATGGGCCTGTACCGGATCACGCCCGACGGCACCGTGGAGAAGGCAACCGACGAGACCAATCGCAGCATGCATTCGGTGAACGACGACAGCCGGCTGCGGCTGGCCGACGACCTCGACATCACCGATGACGGCCTGATCTTCTTCTCGGAGGCGACCGTGCGCTACGAGATGGACGAATGGCCGATCGACGGCCTCGAGGCACGCGGCAACGGTCGCATCATCTGCTACGACACCAAGACCGGCGCCACGCATACCGCGCTGCGCGGCCTCAAATTCCCCAACGGCATCTGCGTCGCCAGCGACGGGGTGTCGATCCTGTTCGCCGAAACCTTCGGCTGCTCGATCAAGCGGCTGTGGTTTGCAGGGCCGAAGAAGGGCCAGGTCGAGGTCGTGATGGACAATCTGCCGGGCTACCCTGATAACATCAACCTCGCTTCCGACGGCAATTACTGGCTGGCGCTGGTCGGCATGCGCAGTCCCTCGCTCGATCTCGCCTGGAAGATGCCGGGCTTCCGCCGCCGCATGGCGAAGCGCGTCCCGGTCGACGAATGGCTGTTCCCGAACATCAACACCGGCTGCGTCGTCAAGTTCAACGAGCAGGGCAAGATCCTCGAATCGTTCTGGGATCTGCGCGGCGAGAACCATCCGATGATCACCTCGATGCGCGAGCATCGCGGCTATCTCTATCTCGGCGGCATCATGAACAACCGGATCGGCCGCTACAAGCTGACGAACGCCGACCCGAACTTCGTGCAGTATGACAAGCGCTGGGGGAAGCTGTCGTGATCGCGGCCGTCAGGGAATTCGCTAACCGCTTTCTCGGCCGTGGCGAGGCCACCATCACCGTGCCGTCATTCGACGGCGCACTCAAGCCGAATCAAAAACTCGAAGCCGCGACGACCTTGCTGGAATGCGAGGCGCCCGAAGACCTCGCAACCGACGGCCGCAACCTCTATGTTGCCGACGGCCGGCGCCTGCTGCGGCTCGACGGTGGCACAGCTATCGAGCTGCGCAGCTTCGAGCAGCCGATCTCGGCACTCTGCGCGCTCGCCGACGGCGGCATCGCGGTCGCGCTCGGCGGCCGCGAGGTACGCCTCTATGCCGATCCTTCCTCGGGCGAGCCGGGCGTAACGTTCAGCGACGCCGCCTTCAACGCGATTAACGCGCTGTCGCTGGCAGCCGACGGCACTTTGATCGCGACCGACGGCTCCGCGACCTGCGGGATCGACGATTGGGCACGCGACCTGATGGAGCTGAACCGGAGCGGCCGCGTGTTCCGGCTCGATCCCAAGACCGGATCAATGAAGCCGCTGGCTTCAAAGCTCGGCTACGCTTTCGGCGCCTGCGCACGTGGCAACGGCGTGCTGGTCAGCGAGAGCTGGCGGCATCGTCTCGTTCTCGTCGCGGACGGCAAGGCGCCGCAGATCGTGCTCGGTCACCTCCCGGTCTATCCGTCGCGGCTGTCGAAGGCCTCCGGCGGCGGCTATTGGCTGACCGCGTTCACCGCGCGCACCCAGCTGATCGAGTTCGTGCTGCGCGAGCCGGCCTACCGGCGCCGCATGATGGCCGAGATCGACCCGGCCTATTGGGTGGCGCCGCGGCTGCGCTCGGGCTTCTCGTTCAAGGAGCCGATGCAGGGCGCGCACATCAAGACGATGGGCGTCATCAAGCCGTGGGCGCCGCCGCGCTCTTACGGGCTCGTCATCCGGCTCGGCGAAGACGGCAAGCCGTTGTACTCGCTGCATAGCCGCGTCGACGGCATCAATCACGGCGTCGTCGCGGCGCTCGAGCTGGGCGGCGACCTCGTGCTGATCGCCAAGGGACCGGGCCGCGTGCTGAAACTGCCCCTCGCCGGGCTTGCCGAGGAGGTTGGCTCATGAGCGACACCGTGCTTTCGCTGCGCAAGGCCACCAAGCTTTACGCCGGCGTGCCCGCCATCGAAGGCGTCGACTTCGATCTCCGCCGCGGCGAGATCCACGCGCTGGTCGGCGAGAACGGCGCCGGCAAGTCGACGCTGACCAAGGTAATGGCCGGCGTCGTGACACTGACGTCGGGCAGCATGACGGTCGACGGCGCGGACGTCGCGCCGCGCACGCCGCTCGAGGCGCGCAATCTCGGCATTGCCATGGTGTTCCAGGAGAACAGCCTGGTGCCGACCATGACGGTGGCGCAGAATCTGTTCCTCGGGCAGGAGAAATTCTACAACCGGTTGCGCGGCATCTACATCGCCGCCCAGCAATTCCTGCAATCGCTGAATTTCGACGTGACCCCGACCGCGACCGTCAGCGGGCTCGGCGCCGCCAAGAAGCAGATGGTGGAGATCGCGCGCGCGGTCCTGCACAAGGCCAAGGTCATCATATTCGACGAGCCGACCGCATCGCTGACGCCGGAAGAGAAGAAGTATTTCTTCGACCTGGTCCGCGACCTCAAGAAGCGTGGCGTCTCGATCGTCTTCATCTCGCACGCGCTGGAAGAGGCCTTGCTGCTCGCGGACCGGATCACCGTGCTGCGCGACGGCAAGCACGTCATCACCGACGATGCGGCAAAATTCGACCGCGCGGCGATCGTGCAGGCGATGGTCGGCCGCGACCTCTCCAACACGCTGTATGGCGCGCGCAAGGCCAGCGTCCGGCCGGCCGGCGCGCGCGTGCTGACAGTGCAGAACCTCAAGATGGCGCCGATGGTGAAGAACAATTCGCTGTCGGTGTTTGCCGGGCAGATCACCGGCGTGTTCGGCCTGGTCGGCGCCGGCCGCACCGAGACCTTCAAGATCGTCTCCGGTGTGTTGAAGCGCGACTTCTTCCACGGCGGCGAGATCCTGCTGCACGACAAGCCGGTGCGCTACCGGGTTCCGGCGCCGGCGGTGAAAGCCGGCATCGCCTATGTGACCGAGGATCGCAAGGTCGAGGGCTTCTTCGAGACCGCCTCGATCGCCCGCAACATCTATCTCGGCCTGCTCTCCAAGTTTCCCGGCGGCCGCATGATGTTGTCGCGGCGCGAGACCAACACGGTCGGCAAGACCTGGACCCAGCGGCTGAAGGTTCGCGCCATCGGCGACGAGGCTAAGGTGGTCGAGCTGTCGGGCGGCAACCAGCAGAAGGTCGTGATCGCAAAATCCCTGGTGCAGGAGCCCGAGCTGATCATCTTCGACGAGCCGACCCGCGGCGTCGACGTCGGCGCCATTGTCGAGATTCACGAGCTGATCAACCAGCTCGCCGACGAGGGCAAGGCTGTCGTGGTGATCTCGTCCTATCTGCCCGAGATCATGGCGCTGTCCGACCGCATCCTGGTCTCGCGCCAGGGCAAGGTGGTCGAGGAATTCTCCGCGCTCGAAGCCACCGAGGAGAAGATCATGTACGCGGCGATCCATTGATCGCCGAAAGCTGGATCCGTTCTGGAGTCGCTCAAGCGGGCAGCGCGGCGCGAGACGGTGCCCACCACGTGGGTCGCCCGCTACTGCTTTGGACCGACGGTCCCGGTCGCCTTCAACCTAGCCGACCTCACCCAACCCGAGACGTCGTTGCCGCCTCGCGGATTGAGGTACATCACCGACGACCAGCCGTCATTGGTTTGCGCATAGGCGACGAGCTCGTCGTTCGGAATGACGAACACCCCTTTGATCGGGCAGTGCAGATTCGGCGCCGAGTAGAATTGCAGCCGTCCCTTGCCCGTCACCACATTGGCGAGCGGTGGCGAGAAGATCGGGACGCGGTCGGTGCCGGTCTTCGGCTCCTTGCAGCTCGACGGCGTCTGCGCATGGACGGTCGCGCCGAGCGCACCGAGCATCACGGCAGCGCCGACCAAACAGGCGAGTACCGATCTGTCCGACATCTTTCACTCTCCCAGATCGCGACGATGGCGATCTCCCGGTGTTTGTCGCCGGACAGCCCGAGCAGGTTCTACGGATCCGATCGAGATTGCATGCTCCAGCCCCCGCCAGCCCTCACCCGGTCGCCCGATCGGAAGGCCCGGCAACCATCTTTTATGCCATTGAGATATCGACGTGATTTTCTGCTCGTCATTCCGGCCCCGCTGGGCAGGGGCGGAACTCGTCGGGAGGCGCAACACGCCACCGGGCCGCGCGGCGCGCTGATTGGTTGAATTCACGACGCGGGCGTCTTATGCGTGGTCGCCATGAACAGCCTCGCCACCGCCGATATGTCCCTGACGTCATGGCCGCGCCATCTGGCGCGCCCCGACAAGCCGGCGCCATTCCTGCCGATGAACCGCGCCGAGATGACGGCGCTCGGCTGGGACCAGTGCGATATCGTGCTGGTGACGGGCGATGCCTATGTCGACCATCCGAGCTTCGGGATGGCGATCATCGGCAGGCTCCTGGAGGCTCAGGGCTTCAGGGTCGGCATCATCGCGCAGCCCGACTGGCAGTCGGCCGAGCCATTCAAGGCGCTGGGAAAGCCGCGCGTGTTCTTCGGCGTGACCGGCGGCAACATGGATTCGATGGTCAACCGCTATACGGCAGACCGGCGGCTGCGCCACGATGACGCCTATACGCCGGAGGGCGAGGGCGGCCGCCGGCCGGACCGCTGCACCATCGTCTACGCGCAGCGCTGCCGCGAAGCGTTCAAGGACGTGCCGATCGTGCTCGGCGGCATCGAGGCGTCGCTGCGGCGCATCGCGCATTACGACTATTGGTCCGACAAGGTGCGCCGCTCGGTGCTGGCCGACGCCAAGGCCGACCTTCTGCTCTACGGCAACGCGGAACGCGCCGTCGTCGAGGTGGCGCACAGGCTCGCCAATGGTGAAGCGCCGCGCGATCTCGACTCGATCAGGGGCGTCGCGCTGTTCCGCCGCGTGCCCGAGGATTACGCCGAGCTGCATGCCGACGATCTCGACTCCGCCGACGAGGGCGCATCGCGCCAGCCCGGCAACATCGTGATCCGCCTGCCGGCCTGCGAGCAGGTCGAGCAGGACCGCGAAGCCTACGCCCGCGCCTCGCGCGTGCTGCATCGGGAGAGCAATCCCGGCAATGCGCGGCCACTCGTGCAGCGTCACGGCGACCGCGATTTGTGGCTCAATCCGCCGCCGATCCCGTTGTCGACGGCCGAGATGGACGCCGTCTACGACCTGCCCTACGCGCGTGCGCCGCATCCCTCCTACAAGGACGCCAAGATCCCGGCCTGGGAGATGATCCGCTTCTCTGTAACGATCATGCGCGGCTGCTTCGGCGGCTGCACCTTCTGCTCGATCACCGAGCACGAAGGCCGCATCATCCAGAACCGCTCGGAGGGCTCGATCCTGCGCGAGATCGAGCGCATCCGCGACAAGACGCCGGGCTTCACCGGCGTGATCTCCGACATCGGCGGACCGACCGCCAACATGTACCGGATGGCGTGCAAGGATCCCAAGATCGAGGCGGCATGCCGGCGGCCGTCCTGCGTCTTCCCCGAGATCTGTCCGAACCTCAACACCTCGCATGACGACCTGATCCGGCTCTATCGCAAGGTGCGCGAGGTGAAGGGCGTCAAGCGGGTGATGGTGGCCTCGGGCGTGCGCTACGACCTTGCGGTGGAGAGCCCCGAATACATCAAGGAGCTCGTCACCCATCACGTCGGCGGCTACCTGAAGATCGCGCCCGAGCACACCGAGCGCGGCCCGCTCGACAAGATGATGAAGCCGGGCATCGGCGCCTACAATCGCTTCAAGAAGATGTTCGATGCCGCCGCCGAGCAGGCCGGCAAGAAATACTATTTGATCCCGTATTTCATCGCCGCGCATCCGGGCACGACCGACGAGGACATGATGAACCTCGCGCTGTGGCTCAAGAAGAACCGCTACCGCGCCGACCAGGTGCAGACGTTCCTGCCCTCGCCGATGGCGACCGCCACGGCGATGTACCACACCGGCGTCAATCCGCTACGCGGCGTGCGCCGCGGCGCCAGCGACAAGGTCGAGGCGATCAAGGGTCTCCGGCAGCGCCGGTTGCACAAGGCGTTCCTGCGCTATCACGACCCGGACAACTGGCCGCTGCTGCGCGAGGCACTGAAGCAGATGGGCCGCGCCGATCTGATCGGCTCGCGCCCCGACCAGCTCGTGCCCGCACACCAGCCGCCCGGCACCGGCAAGGCCGCCGGCACGCGACGACCGCTGCGCCCGGACAACCGGACTCAGCGCTTCACCACCAAGGGCTTGCGGATGGGCAAGTGAGAAGCCGTCGCCGACTTAAGGCCCGCTGATCCCGGCAACCGGGGGAACAGCACCAGGAGCCGCTTCACTCAATTCATTCTGAGACTTCCGACGGCGGAGATGCCGGATCGGCCAGATCACGCTGTTGATGAAGTCCACCCGCTCGGCAGGCACAAGGCCTGTTGCGGGATACTCGTCCGGCTTCGGCACGCAGGCCGTGCCGAACAGAATGTCCAGCAGCGGAAAGAACGCGGCAAAATTCTTGTCACGATGCTCGGGATGGACCGAGTGATGGATGCGGTGCCATTGCGGATTGTTGATCCATGTCACATAGCGGCCGAGCGGGATGCGGACGTTGAGATGCGCGCACGCATCGGGAATGAAGAAGATAAATCCCACGGCAATCGCCATGTTCGCCGGGATGTGAAACAGGATCGCCATGACTGGAAGAAAGGCGTCGCTCAGCACCCTCTCCAGCCAGAAGTGCCGGGCGCCGGTGATGAACGTGATGCCGTTCGCGCTGTGATGGAACGAATGCATCGCCCACAGAAACGGGATCGCGTGCTGCAGACGATGGTACGTGTATTTGTAGAGATCGAGCGCGACGACGACGATGGCGAACGAGACGTACCACCAGTAGCCTTCAGTCGGTAGCTTGATCCAACCGAGCCCGGCATAGCTCGCAATCGCCGCCGCGCTGATCGCCGCGAGCGGAGCGAGCATGTTCTCCAGGCCGACACTCACGATGACCGCGACCCAGTCATCGCGAAACTCGCCATAGGGAACGTCTGCAATAGGCCACTTCTTTTCCAGGATACGGCTGGTGTAGACGACCCCTAGAAATACCGCCGCGTAGAAGACGGCGTTTGAAATCTCAGTCGGCATGAGGGACGCCTCGCCGGTTCAATAGGATGGTCAAAAGGAATAAAAACAATTTGGTAGCCTATGGGCTGAAAGGCTTATTTTTTCCCAACGCCCGGGCGGGCGCAAGCAGGGGTTTTACGGGCGGTTAACGCCAGTCGTTCAACGCCCAACTCTGCTGGCGCACGCCGCGATTTGTACGGCACAAAAAAAGCCCGCGACGTCGTCGCGGGCTTTTGTCGGAGACGGCTATGCCGGTCAGTGCAGCGAGCGGTCGGTGCGGACCGACGCCCGCGCGGTCGTGATCTTGTTTCGCGGCGTCAGCACGCTGAGCTGGTGCGGCGTGGCCGACGTCGCGGCTGCCGGCGCCTGCTCGTTTGCATTGGCGGCACCAAGCACGCCGGCCTGCATCGGCGAGATCGGCAGGCCCGCGGCTTCGTAAGTCGGAAGCTCCGCAGCCGACACGACCGTTGCACTCGCGATCGCGAGGGTGGCGGCAATGATGGAGAGGGAAATCTTGGTCACTTGAAGGCTCCTCAATCGGACTTGAGAAGCAGACATAGACTCACTTTGTTGCAATGCAATAACAACATGCCGCATCGCACAAATATTTGACCCGCGCCCGCCGCAGGCGACCACGGCATGGCGCGCTCGCCGCGCGGCGCATGCCTTAAAAACCCAATGAAAACAAAGATGAATGGCGCGCCCGGAACGATTCGAACGTCCGACCCTCAGATTCGTAGTCTGATGCTCTATCCAGCTGAGCTACGGGCGCATTTTCGCGGGTCAGGCTTGAAGCCCGGATGGCTCCGGGAGCCCCGGAACGTCGCGAAAGAGCGCTCTAGCTACAGGCTCCCGGTCCGGTTGGCAAGGTCTGGAAGCGGCAATTTCGGCTCCGGTTTGAGCCGCCCCGGAATACCGGGACCCCGTTACGCCCTCGCCCGCTCGCTGCGGACCGACAGCAGTTCCACCGGGCGATCCGGGATCGAGATCCGGAAGGTGGCGCCGATGGTGCCCTCGACCAGGTGGATATGGCCGCCATGGGCGCGGATCAGCTCGGCGGCGATCGCGAGGCCAAGCCCGCTGCCGCCGGGACGGCCGGAGGTCTGGAACGCCTCGAACAGATGCTCGCGCGCCTTGGCCGGCACGCCGGGGCCGGTGTCGGAGACCTCGATGATCGCAACCGTGCCCTCGCGGCGGCCGGTGATCCGGATCTGCTGGGCGCCGCCATCGCTGTCCGGCCGGGTTTCCAGCGCCTGCGTCGCGTTGCGCACCAGATTGAGCAGCACGCGAAACAGCTGGTCCGGATCGGCGTCGATGGTCAGCCCGCGCTCGATCGCGCTGATCCAGGTGATCGAGACATCGGTCGCAAGCCCGGCCGATTCCCGCACCTCGGCAACCGCGGGCTCCACCATGATGACGCGGCGGTCGGGTGCCGCCTCCTGCGCACGGCCATAGGACAACGTCGACTGGCAGAAGGCGATGGCGCGCTCGAGCGAGCGCAGCAATTTCGGCGCAAAGCGCTGCACCCGCGGGTCGGGCACGCTGGCGAGCTGGTCCGACAGCAATTGCGAGGATGCCAAGAGGTTGCGCAGGTCATGGTTGATCTTGGAAACGGCAAGCCCGAGGGCCGCGAGCCGGCTCTTCTGATGCAGCATCGAGACGAGGTCGCGCTGCATGTCCGACAGCTCGCGCTCGGCAACGCCGATCTCGTCGCCCCGCTGGCTCGGCACGATGATTCGCGCCGAACTTTCCGGATTCTCGTGGAAGCCGACCAGGCTCGCGGTCAGCCGCCGCATCGGACGGACGAACAGATAATGCAGCGCCAGGTAGACCAGGCCGGCGGTGAGGCCGGCGATCAACAGCGCGACGACCAGCACGTTGCGCGAGAAGCGGTACATCGCCTGCCGCAGCGGCTTCTCGTCGATCACGACCTCGATGAATTGCGCCTGGCCCGGCGCGGGGCCGACCACGCGAATGGTCTGGTCGCCATGCTCCAGCATGATCTCGAACGCATCGACGATCGCCGACCACACCGTCATGCTCCGCATGTCGACGTCATGGTCGATCGAGGCCGGCAGGTCGGCGCTGGCGAGCAGGCGGCGCTGCTGTCCGAGCTTGATGGCAACGGCACGGGCGCCGATGCTGGTGAGGATCTGCCGCGCCAGCGAATCCGGCACCAGGCCGGAGGGGGCGGCATCGAGCACCAGCGCCGCGGTATTGGCGGCGGCCAGCCGGTCATTGAGCCGGTTCATGCGGAAGTTGGCGATCGCAGGCACGTAGATCAGGAGCCCGGCGATCATCACCAGGGGGATCGTCAGCAGCAAAAGCTTGCCCGACAACCCGAGCCGAAGGGCCGGCTTGGGCCGCTGGTTCTGCGCGGTCGCCTGATCGTCAGTTAGAGCCACAAGATAAGGCCTTGTTTGGCTTAGGGGTCGGAAGATGCGGCCCGGCCCCCAAGCCGGTCAAATTACGGATCGCTAATGTCGGCGGTTCCCGGACCGCCGCAAAGCGTCCTCCTACCGTCAAATACCCCGCGAAATCAGATATATTCGCCCCAATTGCGACGTTTCAAAGAAGCCTTTTTGCGACGCGCTGTGACATTGACGAAAACAGGGCGCTCCCTTATAAGCCGCGCCAACTGTCCGCGATGGCCCGGTCTTGACCGGGGGCGGCTCTTTGGGGCCGTAACCGGCTCGTTTGGGCCTGCCAGCATCACCGGACTCCATCTCAATACAACGGCAAATTGCCCGGTCAGCGGAGAATTACCCGTGAAGCGGACTTATCAACCCAGCAAACTGGTGCGCAAGCGCCGTCACGGCTTCCGCGCCCGTCTCGCCACGGCCGGCGGCCGCAAGGTCCTCGCTGCACGTCGCGCGCGTGGCCGCAAGCGCCTGAGCGCCTGAGCCCGGACGTCTCCTCTCCGGAGATACCATTATGGATCGGCTGAGGCAGCGGGCGGATTTCCTCGCCGTTGCCAATGGCGCACGGGCGAATACCACAGCTTTTGTGCTGCAGGGCCGCCGCCGCGACGACCAGGGCCCGATCCGCGTCGGCTATACCGTCACCAAGAAGAATGGCACCGCGACCGAGCGCAACCGCATTCGCCGCCGGCTTCGCGAAGTGATGAGACGGGTCGATGCCGTATTCATGCGGCCGCACCATGATTATGTGCTAGTCGGCCGTCGTGACGCGCTGACCCGCGACTTTGCGACCATGATTGACGACCTGCGGTCGGCGCTGCGCCGCCTCGACCGGCCTGCGCAAAAGGCGGGTAACAAGAGCGCGCCCAATCCGAATGGAATGACGAGACCCTAAGAGATGTCCGACAACCGCAATACGATCCTTGCCGTCATTCTGTCCGGCCTCGTCCTGATCGCCTGGCAATATTTCTACAATGTGCCGCAGATGGAGAAGCAGCGCGAGGCGCAGAAGCAGGCCGAGTTGCTGAAGCCGGCGCCGCAGGCCACGCCGGGTGCCGCGCCTGGCGCCGCTCCCGGAACCGCAGCAACGCCCGCCCCGGCGACGCCGGGCACACCTGCTGCCGACGCACCGGTGGCGAGCCGCGAGACGGTGCTCGCCTCCGGCCCGCGCATCAAGATCGACACCCCGCGCGTCATCGGCAGCGTCGCGCTGAAGGGCGCCCGGATCGACGATCTGGCGCTGGTCCAGTTCCGTGAGACGGTCGACCCGAAATCGCCGGCCGTCGTGCTGCTGTCACCGTCCGGTACGGCCGAGCCTTATTATGCCGAGTTCCTGTGGCTGACCGCCAACGGCTCGTCGGTGAAGACTCCGGATGCCGAAACCGTCTGGCAGCAGGAGGGTTCGAACGGCCTGTCGCCGGGCACCCCGGTGGTTCTGAAATACGAGAACGGCCAGGGCCTGACCTTCCGCCGCACCATCTCGATCGACGATCGCTACCTCTTCAGCATCAAGGACGAGGTCATCAACCAAGGCAGCGCGCCGGTGACGCTGTATCCGTTCGGCCTGATCTCGCGCGGCGGCAAGCCGCCGGTCTCCGGCTACGCGATCCTGCACGAAGGCCCGATCGGCTATCTCGGCGAACACGGCCTGCAGGAATTCACCTACAAGAACCTCGACGAGGCCAAGACCCCGACCGGCGGCAACTCGCGCGGCATCGTGTTTTCGAAGGTCACCGACGGCTGGCTCGGCATCACCGACAAATACTGGGCGACCGCGCTGCTGCCGGAAACCAATGCGACGCTGGACAGCGCCCGCTTCACGACCGGCGACAAGCGCTACCAGGCCGACTACATGCTCGGCGCGCAGACCATTCCGATCGGCGGCACGGGCGTTGCCAATGCGCGGCTGTTCGCCGGCGCCAAGGAGGCCGCCACCGTCGGCCTCAACTTCCCGCTGGTCGGCTTCGGCGGCTACAACAAGCAGCTCGGCCTCAACCATTTCGATCTCCTGATCGACTGGGGCCATTTCTACTTCATCACCAAGCCGATGTTCCTGGCGCTGGACTGGTTCTATCGCCTGGTCGGCAATTTCGGCATCGCGATCCTCTTGGTGACCGTGATCGTGAAGCTGTTGTTCTTCCCGCTCGCCAACAAGTCCTACGCCTCGATGGCGAAGATGAAGTCGGTGCAGCCGCAGCTCCAGGCGCTGAAGGAACGCTATCCTGACGACCGCGTGAAGCAGCAGCAGGAGATGATGGAGATCTACAAGAAGGAGAAGATCAACCCGATCGCCGGTTGTCTTCCCGTCGCCTTGCAGATCCCGGTGTTCTTCTCGCTGTACAAGGTGCTGTTCATCACCATCGAGATGCGGCACGCACCGTTCTTCGGCTGGATCAAGGACCTCTCGGCGCCCGATCCGACCAATCTGTTCACGCTGTTCGGCTTGATCCCGTTTGATCCGATCGCGCTGCTCGGACCGCATTTCGGCGCCTATCTGGTGATGGGCATCTGGCCGATCATCATGGGCATCACGATGTGGGTGCAGATGAAGTTGAACCCGGCGCCGCCGGATCCGACCCAGAAGATCATCTTCGACTGGATGCCGCTGATCTTCACCTTCATGCTGGCCGGCTTCCCGGCGGGTCTCGTGATCTACTGGGCCTGGAACAACACGCTTTCGGTGCTCCAGCAGAGCTTCATCATGCGCAAGAACGGCGTGAAGGTGGAGCTGTTCGACAATCTGAAGTCGACGTTCGCCAAGAAGCCGACATAGCTTCCGGCAACCTCGCCCGATCACTGCGTCATGCCCGGCCTTGTGCCGGGCATCCACGTATTGGAGGGTAGCAAGACGTTCACGTGAACGGTCGGATCTGCTCCGGCCACGACGAAATGGGATCCTTCGCATGACCGCCGAACCCGATGCGGCGCTGATCGAGCAGGGCCGAAAGCTGTTCGCCGGCGACTGGCGCTTCATCTGGGCCTCGCCCTCGATCGAGACGCTGCCGCCGATGGCCGGCCTCGAGGTCGCTTTTGCCGGCCGCTCCAATGTCGGCAAGTCGAGCCTGATCAACGCGCTGACCGGCCGCAGTGCGCTCGCGCGTACCTCGCATACGCCGGGCCGCACTCAGGAACTGATCTTCTTCGAGGGCCCGGAGAACGCGAACTTCCGCCTGGTCGACATGCCCGGCTACGGCTACGCCTCGGCGCCGAAGACCAAGGTGGCGTCGTGGACGGCGCTGATCCACAAATTCCTGCTCGGGCGCGCGACGCTGGCACGGGTCTATGTGCTGATCGATGCACGCCACGGCATCAAGGACGTCGATCTCGACGTGCTGAAGACGCTGGACAAGTCCGCGGTCAGCTACCAGGTCGTGCTGACCAAGGCCGACCAGGTCAAGGCCGGCGAACTGAAGACCACAATCACCGATACCATCGCGACGCTGGCAAAGCATCCCGCCGCCTTCCCCGAGGTGCTGGTGACCTCGTCACGCACCGGTGACGGCATGCCGGAGTTGCGCGCCGCCATGGTGCGCCTGATCGAGGAACGGCGCCGATGAACGGCGCGTCCCGCCTTCTGATCGTCTGTGCCGCCATCATGGGCGCCTGCGGCGTGATGCTGGCGGCGGCCGCCGCCCATCTGCCTGACGCCACGCGGCTGGCCGCGGCGTCCTCGATGCTGCTGTTCCACGCCCCCGCCATCATCGCGAGCATTGCGGTCGCGGATCGCGCGATCGTCCATGCGAAGCTCGGAATCGTGGCGGCGGCAGGCTTCGTCATCGCGGCGTCATTGTTCGCCGGCGACCTCGTGCTGCGCCAATATGCCGGCCACGGATTGTTTCCGATGGCCGCGCCGACCGGCGGAACGCTGCTGATCCTGAGCTGGCTGGTGCTGGCGGTGTCAGCCATGTGGCCGAGGCGTTGACCGTTAGCCCTCTTCGTTCTCCCCTTGTGGGAGAAGGTGGCCATAGGCGGCCTTCGGCCGCCGTTCTCATAGAACGCCGATGCTGCGCATCGGCTATGCGCAATCCGCGCCGGACGAGGGGTCTCTATCCGCGGAGACAGACCCCTCACCCCGCTTCGCTGCGCGAAGCGACCCTCTCCCACAAGGGGAGAGGGTCAAGACGCTTTGCGCCCTGCCCGGCAATCAGATAGAACCGCGCCCGTCCCTCCGCTGACGATGAGACCAGCCCCATGACCGACCAGCACATCAGCCCGCTCGATCAGGCCCGCATCCTGTCCGAGGCGCTGCCGCACATGCAGGAATATGACGAGGAGACCATCGTCATTAAATATGGTGGCCATGCCATGGGCGCCGAGGACACCGCCAAGGCGTTCGCGCGCGATATCGTGCTGCTCGAACAGACCGCGATCAACCCGGTGGTCGTGCACGGCGGCGGGCCGCAGATCGCGACCATGCTGAAGCGCCTCGGCATCCAGTCGGAATTCGCCGCCGGCCTGCGCATCACCGATGCTGCGACCATCGAGATCGTCGAGATGGTGCTGGCCGGCTCGGTCAACAAGCAGATCGTCGGCTACATCAACGAGGCCGGCGGCAAGGCCGTGGGGCTGTCCGGCAAGGACGGCAACATGGTGAAGGCGTCGAAGACGACGCGCACCATGGTCGACCCCGATTCCAACATCGAGAAGGCGGTCGATCTCGGCTTCGTCGGCGACCCCGAGAAAGTCGACCTCACGCTGCTCAACCAGCTGATCGGCTATGAGCTGATCCCGGTGCTGGCGCCGCTGGCGACCTCGCAGGACGGCCAGACGCTGAACATCAACGCCGACACCTTTGCCGGCGCGATCGCCGGCGCGCTGAAGGCCAAGCGCCTGCTGCTGCTGACCGACGTGCCCGGCGTGCTCGACAAGTCCAAGAAGCTGATTCCGGACCTGTCGATCAAGGAAGCCCGCAAGCTGATCGCCGACGGCACGATTTCCGGCGGCATGATCCCGAAGGTCGAGACCTGCATCTACGCACTCGAACAGGGCGTGCAGGGCGTCGTGATCATCGACGGCAAGACCCAGCACGCGGTGCTGCTCGAGCTCTTCACCAACCAGGGCACCGGCACGCTGATCCATAAGTAATGGCAGACGCGGGACACACGGCGAGGATCCCTCGCCGGTCGCCGGCGGCACGGCTCGCGATGTCGCTGCCGGCCGCGCTGGTGTCGTTCCTGTTCTCGGCGGCGCCGGCGCATGCCGACCTCAAGCTCTGCAATCGCATGAGCTATGTGATCGAGGCCGCGATCGGCATCGACGACAAGGCCGCAACCGCAACCCGCGGCTGGTTCCGGATCGATCCGGCGACCTGCCGGGTCGTGGTGCAGGGCGCGCTCACCGCCGACCGCGTGCTGCTCAACGCACGCGCGCTCGGCGTCTACGGCGCCTCGCCGATCCCGCAGAACGGCACCGACACGCTCTGCGTCGCGCAGGACAATTTCGTGATCGCCGCCGCGCGGCAATGCCGCTCCGGCCAGACATCAGCGCAATTCACCCAGATCACGCCGACCCAGACCGATGACGGCAATCTCGTCGCCTACCTCGCCGAGGACAGCGAGTATGACGACGAGCAGGCGCGGCTCGCCGGCATCCAGCGCCTCCTGGTGATCGCAGGCTACGACGCGGCGCCGATCGACGGCGTCGACGGGCCGAAGACCCAGAGCGCGCTGTCGGCATTCCTCAAGAGTCGCGGGCTCGCCAGCGACGTCGTGCAGTCGCCGAACTTCTTCACCACCATGGTCGATGCCGTACAGAAGCCGTCCCCGACGGGACTGACCTGGTGCAACGACACGCCGCACAAGGTGATGGCCGCGGTTGCGACCGATGACGGCAAGGCGGTGACCAGCCGCGGCTGGTACCGGATCGATCCCGGCAAGTGCCTGCATCCGGATGTTACGGGCACGCCGAAGCAGATCTATTCCTTCGCCGAGGCGGTCGATGGCGACAACCGCGCCATCCGCATCAAGGACAAGCCGCTGAACTGGGGCGGCGCGGTGCAACTCTGCACCCGCGACAGCAAGTTCGAGGTCAACGAGCAGGGTGACTGCGCCACCCGCGGCCTCGCCGCAACCGGCTTCACCACCGTCGACATGACCAGCGGCGGCAAGACGCTGCGCTTTGCGATGCCGTGATGATCACTTTCGCAGCGACGACGGGTGGAGAAGGCCATGACTAAAACTCCCCGCAGCTTCGGCCATGTCGAGACCTGGGTGTTCGACCTCGACAACACGCTGTATCCGCATCACGTCAATCTGTGGCAGCAGGTCGATGCGCGGATCGGCGAGTTCGTCGGCAACTGGCTGAAGATCTCGCCCGAGGACGCGCGCAAGCTGCAGAAGGACTATTACCTGCGCTACGGCACCACGATGCGCGGCATGATGACCGAGCACGGCGTGCAGGCCGACGACTATCTCGCCTATGTGCACAAGATCGACCACTCGCCGTTGCAGCCGAACCCGGCGATGGGCGCTGCGATCGCAAAATTGCCGGGGCGCAAGCTGATCCTGACCAACGGTTCGGTCGACCATGTCGATGCGGTGCTGGGCCGGCTCGGCATCAGCAACCATTTCGACGGCGTGTTCGATATCATCGCGGCCGATCTCGAGCCGAAACCCGCGCCGCAGACCTACCAGAAGTTCCTCAAGCTTCACGACGTCGATCCGGCGAAGGCTGCGATGTTCGAGGACCTCGCGCGCAATCTGGTGGTGCCGCATGAGCTCGGCATGACCACCGTGCTTGTGGTGCCCGACGGCAGCCAGGAGGTGGTGCGCGAGACCTGGGAGCTCGAAGGCCGCGACGCGGCGTATGTCGACCATGTCACGGATGATCTCACCGGCTTCTTGCAGCGGTTGAAGCCCTGATCCCTCCATACGTCGTCCCGGCGAAGGCCGGGACCCATTACCACCAATCTGCGCTTGGCCACTCGCTTGGCCCCAGCGTGTCGCAACACTGGCATTCGTGGTTATGGGTCCCGGCTCGCGCTTCGCTTGGCCGGGACGACGGAGGACTTTGCCTTGACTCCACAGCCCCGAATTCCGAAAAAGCCCCGCAAATTCCCGTCATAATCTCCGATACGCCCAAGGATCGTTCTGATGTCGCTGTCCGCCCTCGAAACCACCGTCAACACCGCGTTCGACGCCCGCGACGGCATCTCGACCTCGACCAAGGGCGAGGTCCGCGAGGCGGTCGAGCACGCGCTGGAGCTGCTCGACAAGGGTGAGGCCCGCGTCGCCGAGCGCGAGGCCAGCGGCAAGTGGAAGGTCAATCAGTGGCTGAAGAAGGCGGTGCTGCTGTCGTTCCGCCTCAACGACATGGGCCTGATCGCGGGCGGCCCGGGCAAGGCCTCGTGGTGGGACAAGGTGCCCTCGAAGTTCGAAGGCTGGGGCGAGGAGCGTTTCCGCGACGCCGGCTTCCGCGCCGTGCCGGGCGCGATCGTGCGCCGCTCGGCCTTCATCGCCAGGAACGTCGTGCTGATGCCGTCGTTCGTCAATCTCGGCGCCTATGTCGATGAAGCCACCATGATCGACACCTGGTCGACGGTCGGCTCCTGCGCCCAGATCGGCAAGCGCGTGCACATCTCGGGCGGCGTCGGCATCGGCGGCGTGCTCGAGCCGCTGCAGGCCGAGCCTGTCATCGTCGAGGACGACTGCTTCATCGGCGCGCGCTCGGAGGTCGCCGAGGGCGTGATCGTGCGCAAGGGCGCGGTGCTGTCGATGGGCGTGTTCCTCGGCGCCTCGACCAAGATCGTCGACCGCGAGACCGGCGAGACCTTCGTCGGCGAGGTGCCGGAATATGCCGTCGTGGTGCCCGGCATGCTGCCGGCCAAGCCGCTGAAGAACGGCCAGCCCGGCCCCGCCACCGCCTGTGCCGTGATCGTCAAGCGCGTCGACGAGCGCACCCGCGCCAAGACCAGCATCAACGAGCTGCTGCGGGACTGATCGGCGTCCGCAGAAGCCAATCCATCACCGTCACCCTGTGAAGGCCGCGCAGCGGCCGTCTCGAAGGGCCGACGGCCCGACTTGTGGCCGTTCACCCTTCGAGACGCGCTACGCGCTCCTCCAGCGACAAAGGCGAAGCCTTTGCGCGGGGGTGACGGATCACATTTCGAACCAAGCACCTCTTCAAATCGACAAAACTCCGGGCCGCGATCATTGCCGCCGCCCGGAGCTTATTTTCATGGACTGGGCCAATTACCTGTTCGGCTTCAAGGGCCGCGTCAACCGGGCCAAGTTCTGGCTCGCGGGACTGATCATCGTCTGCTGGATGATGTTCCTGGCGCTGCTGGTGATTTCGGCCGGCCTCGGCGGCAAGGACGGGTTCGGCTTCAACGTCGACGACGTCTTCCGGGTCTTCGATCCCGACAGCTACAAATCGCTGAGCTGGGCCGGATTGCCGGCGCTGCTGGTCAAGGCCTGCGGAACGTTCCTGTTCGTCTGGGTCTATGTCGCGGTCGCGATCAAGCGCCTGCACGACCGCGACAAGAGCGGCTGGTGGATGATCCCGTTCTTCGCGATCCCGGGCCTCATGAGCCAGTTCGGAGGTCGGCTGCCCGACGAGTCCTATTGGATTGTGGCCGCGGGCACGATCGTCTTCGTGCTCTATATCTGGGCCTTCATCGAGCTCGCCTTCCTGCCTGGCACCTCTTACCCCAATCGCTACGGTCCCAATCCGTTGGGAAAAACCCATGTGAGCCGAGGCGGCAGCCACGGCAGCGGGTCGCGCGCCTCAGGGGGCTGGGATCAGCAGAGCGAGCTCGATATCGTGCCGCACAAAGCTGGTCCACCCGCGGTGTGACGTGTTAAGCGAGGCGCATGAGTGATGCTGTCTCGATTACCCGCGATCTGGTTCGCTGCCCCTCCGTCACCCCGGCCGACGCCGGCGCGCTTGGCGTGCTCGAAAATTTGCTGAAGGCCGCAGGCTTCGACGTCCACCGCGTGACGTTCTCCGAGCCCGGCACCGCCGACATCGACAACCTCTATGCCCGCATCGGCACATCGGCACCGCATATCACCTTTGCCGGCCACACCGACGTCGTGCCGCCCGGCGATGAAGCGGCGTGGACGCTGGGTGCGTTCTCCGGCGAAGTGAAGGACGGCTATCTCTACGGCCGCGGCGCCGTCGACATGAAAGGCGGCATCGCCTGCAGCGTCGCCGCGGTGCTGCAATATCTCAGGGAGCATGACGGCAAGGCGCAAGAAAATGGCTGCGGCTCGATCTCGTTCCTGATCACCGGCGACGAGGAAGACGTCTCGATCAACGGCACCGTCAAGCTGCTCAAATGGTGCGCCGAGCGCGGCGAGAAGTTCGACCATTCCGTGCTCGGTGAGCCCTCGAATGTCGAGGTGCTCGGCGACATGATCAAGATCGGCCGGCGCGGCTCGCAGTCCGGCACGCTGGTCGTCGAGGGCGTGCAGGGCCATGTCGCCTATCCGCACCGCGCCTCGAATCCGGTGCCTGATATCTCGCGGCTGATCGTGGCGCTTAGCGACGAGCCGCTCGATCATGGCAGCGCGCAATTCCAGGCCAGCAACCTCGAATTCACCACCGTCGATGTCGGCAACACCGCGAGCAACGTGATCCCGGGCCAGGCGCGCGCGAAGTTCAACATCCGCTACAACGACAACCACACCCAGGAGAGCCTGCGGCAGCTGGTCGATGAGCGGCTGGCAAAGGCCTGCGGCAACCGCATCCGCGCCCATATCGATTGGCAGCCGTCGAACTCCAACGTGTTCGTCACCCAGCCCGGCCCGTTCACCGACCTCGCGGTCGCCGCGATCGAGGAAGTCACCGGCCGCAAGCCGGAGCTGTCGACCTCGGGCGGCACCTCGGATGCGCGCTTCATCTCGAGCTATTGCCCGGTGATCGAATTCGGCCTGGTCGGCCAGACCATGCACCAGATCGACGAGCGCACGCCGGTGGCTGATCTCGAGAAGCTGACCAAGATCTATCGCGGCGTGCTGGAGCGGTATTTCAGCTAGGTTTGCGGCCGTAGGGCTATCGCCACCCCCCAACTGTCATCGCCCGCGAAAGCGGGCGATGCAGTATTCCAGAGACGACAATATTGGAACGAGAGGCCGCGGCGTACTGGATCGCCCGGTCAAGCCGGGCGATGACGGTGTGCGCGGACCGCGAGCTACGAGACCATCACTAGACAAAAACATCGAAAACAACCCCATGCACAGTAGGGATTGGGGCTGCGAGCAATCCACCCGTACCAGATACAGTGTGTATTTTCGGGTAGGCTTCACCCCTCCCACGAAATTTTCGGCGACCGCCTAATAATCCACCCGCATCAGGTAGAGCCCGTCGGGCGGCGCGACCGGGCCGCAGGCGGCGCGGTTGCGGGCGGTGAGTGCGGCGAAAAGATCGTCCGCACTCCAGCGCCCCTCGCCGACCCAGACCAGCGAGCCCACCATCGAGCGCACCTGGCTGTGCAGGAACGAGCGCGCCGACGTCACGATGCTGATCGCATCGCCCTCGCAGGTGACGTCGAGCTGATCGAGCGTCTTCTCCGGCGATTTGGCCTGGCACTCGGTGTCGCGGAAGGTGGTGAAATCGTGCTTGCCGAGCAGCCGCTGCGCAGCCGCGTGCATCGCTTCAGCATCGAGCTTGCGCGGCACCCGCCAGACCCGGCCGATGTCGAGTGCGAGGTTCGCGCGGGTGTTGGTGATGCGATAGAGATAATGCCGCTTGGTCGCCGAGAACCGCGCCTCGAAATCGTCAGGCACGATATCGGCTGCGAGCACCGCGATCGGATTGGGCCGCAGATGCGCGTTCAGCCCGTCGCGGAAGCGGCCGCGCGGAAAATGCTTGGCGATGTCGCAATGCGCGACCTGGCCGCGCGCATGCACGCCGGCATCGGTCCGCCCTGCGCCATGGACGCGCACGTCCTCGCCGCAGATCGCCTTGACCGCCGTCTCCAGCGCGCCCTGCACGGTCGGCGCGGTGTCCTGGATCTGCCAGCCGGAAAACGGCGTGCCGTCGTATTCGATGGTGAGCTTGTAGCGGGGCATCGTTCAATCTGGTTTGGCCGTCATTGCCGGGCTTGACCCGGCAATCCATCGTCTTCAGGACAAGCTTTTTTCGAGATGGATGCGCGGGTCAAGCCCGCGCATGACATCTCAAGCAACCTTCGCACCGGGCTTCAGCGGTGTGCCGCGCAAAAAGTCCGCCGCCTTCATCGGTCCCTTGCCGGCGCGCTGCAGTTCGAGGATCCGGACCGCGCCGTCGCCGCAGGCGATCGCGAGATGATCGTCGAGCACGGCTCCCGGTTCGCCCGCGCCTTTGGCCAACTCACAGCGCAGGATCTTCAGCCGCACCGGCTCGCCTTCGCCCGCGAGTTCGCACCAGGCGCCGGGGAACGGCGAGAGCCCGTGAATGTGCCGCAGCACCGCATGCGCCGGCTGCGTCCAATCGATCCGCGCCTCGGCCTTCTCGATCTTGGCAGCGTAGGTGACGCCGTCCTCGCTCTGCCCGGTCAGTTGCAAGCCGCCGCGCTCGAGCCCGCCCATCGCGCGCACCATCAGATCGGCACCGAGCGGCGCCAGCGCGTCGTGCAGATCGGATGCCGTCATGCTGTCCGTGATCGGCAGCCGCTCGGCCATCGCGACGTCGCCGGTGTCGAGGCCGACGTCCATCTTCATCACCATCACGCCGCTTTCGGCATCACCCGCCATGATGGAGCGGTTGATCGGCGCGGCGCCGCGCCAGCGTGGCAGCAGCGAGGCATGCAGGTTGAAACAACCGAGCTTCGGCGCGTCGAGAATCGCCTGCGGCAGGATCATGCCATAGGCGACGACGACGGCGGCATCCGCGTCATGGGCGCGAAACTCGTCGAGCGCGTCGGCCGTCTTCAGCGTCTTCGGCGTCAGCACGGGAATCCCGAGCCGGCGCGCCTCCTGCTCGACCGGCGTCGGCTGCAATTGCAGGCCGCGCCGCCCGCCGGGCTTCGGCGCGCGGGTATAGACGGCCACGACTTCATGGCCATGGGCCACGAGCTCCAGCAGCGTCGGCACCGCGAAATCGGGCGTGCCCATGAAGATCAGGCGGAGAGGCATGCGGTAAAGCTCGCAAGGAGTTGGAATTCTCCGTCATGGCCGGGCTTGTCCCGGCCATCCACGTCTTTGGTCTCCCAGAAGGAAGACATGGATGCCCGGGACGAGCCCGGGCATGACGGCGGAATGAGCGCCGTTACTCCGCCGCGCGCTTGGCGGCCTTCTCGAATTTCTTGAAGACGCGGTCGCGCTTCAGCTTCGACAGATAATCCACGAACAACACGCCGTTGAGATGGTCGATCTCGTGCTGGATGCAGGTGGCGTAGAGCCCCTCGGCATCCTCCTCGTGCAGCTTGCCGTCGAGGTCGGTGAAGCGCAGGCGCACCCGCGCCGGGCGCTCGACCTCCTCGTAATATTCGGGGATCGACAAGCAGCCCTCTTCGTAGACCGACAGCTCTTCCGAATGCGAGATGATCTCGGGATTGATGAACACCCGCGGCTGCGGCGTGGTCTCGCCGTTCTCGTCGCGCTTGGCGAGGTCCATGGTGATCAGCCGCAGCGGCTGCGCGACCTGGATCGCCGCGAGCCCGATGCCGGGTGCGTCATACATGGTCTCGAGCATGTCGTCGGCGAGCTTGCGGATCTCCGGCGTCACCTTCTCGATCGGTTTCGACACCAGCCGCAACTGCTTGTCCGGCAGGATGATGATTTCTCTTAAAGCCATGGCGGCGATTTAAGCTGCGGGCCTGATGCGGTCAATGCGCTCAGGAACCCGGTAAGCCAACCTTAACCACGTTTCTTTACGCCGGATTAACCAAGAAAATCAGGGAAGCATTTACCATAAGCGTTCCCTCTTCGTTCGCGCCCGGCGGCGAATCGGCTACAACAGGCGGCATGAACGAGATTCTGCTCACGATTGGCGACCTGCCCCTCCGCGTCTCCGACGCGCTGATCGGCCTCGGCGCGCTGGCGCTGATCCTGCTGTTTGTCATCGCGGTGGTGATCGCGCGGGCCAGCCGGCGCGGTGCGGAACTCGCGATGGCCCAGGCCATTCGCGCCGACGAGCTGGAGGAGCGGCTCGCCGACATGCTGCGCGCCCAGAGCGAATCCTCCGGGCGGGTCGACGCCATGGCGCAGGCGCTGGCCGGCCGCCAGGCCGAGATGGCGCGTGCCGTCAACGAGCGGCTGGATTCGGTGACCCACCGGGTCGGCCAGTCGATGGAACAATCGACCCGCAACACGATGGATTCGCTGCGCGCGCTGCACGAGCGGCTCGGCATCATCGACCACGCCCACAAGAACCTCAACGAGCTCACCACCCAGGTCACCACCTTGCGCGACGTGCTCGCCAACAAGCAGTCGCGCGGTGCGTTCGGCCAGGCGCGGATGGAGGCGATCGTCCAGGACGGCATGCCAAAGGGCTCGTTCGAGTTCCAGCATACGCTGACCACGGGCAAGCGGCCGGACTGCGTCGTGTTCCTGCCGGACCAGCGTCCGCTCTGCATCGATGCGAAATTCCCGCTCGAGGCCATGACCGCGCTGCACGATGCGCGCAGCGACGAGGAACGCAAATTTGCCAGCCAGCGATTGCGCGCCGACGTGCTCAAGCATGTCAGCGACATCGCCGAGAAGTATCTGATCCCGGGCGAGACCCAGGATACCGCGTTGATGTTCGTGCCGTCGGAATCGGTCTATGCCGAGATCCATGACGGCTTCGACGACGTGATCCAGAAGGCCTATCGCGCCCGCGTCGTGCTGGTGTCGCCCTCGCTCCTGATGCTGGCGATCCAGGTGATGCAGCAGATCCTGAAGGACGCCCGCATCCGCGACGCCGCCGACCAGATCCGCAACGAGGTGATGCATCTCGGTGATGATCTCGGCCGCCTGCGCGAGCGCGTACTCAAGCTGCAGACCCATTTCGGCCAGGTCAATGAGGACGTCCGGCAGATCCTGATCTCCGCCGACAAGATCGAAAAGCGCGCCGGCCGCATCGAGGAACTCGACTTCAGCAAGGCCGAAACCCCGATCGAAGTGCCGCGGTTCGTCAAGCCCAGCGCACCCGAGCTGTTCCCCGCCCCGCGCAAGCTGCAGGCTGGGGAGTGATTGTTGTCTTTGGAAGTTGTTTGGCGCGCTCACGCCACCCAATCGGTGTCATCGCCCGGCTCGACCGGGCGATCCAGTATCCCAGAGGCGGCAGTTGGGAGCACGCAGCTACTACGTCTACATCCTCGCCAGCCACATCGGCGGCACGCTCTATATCGGTGTGACAAATGACCTCATTCGCCGTGTCGGCGAACACAAGCTGAAGCTCATCGAGAGCTTCACTGAGAAATACGATGTCGTGAAGCTGGTGTATTTCGAGCAATTCGATGATCCTGAAAACGCCATCAAGCGCGAGAAGCGGCTCAAGAAATGGCCGCGCGCGTGGAAGGTTTCACTGATCGAGAAGGACAATCCGGACTGGATTGATCTTTACCCGGAGATCGCCGGGGGCGGCGGATAGGCCTCTGGGATACTGGATCGCCCGGTCAAGCCGGGCGATGACAGTCTTGTTGCGGCGAACAGGGGACAAACTTCTCTATGACAGCAGATCGCGCCACATAATTGCTGTCATCGCCCGGCTCGACCGGGCGATCCAGTATTCCAGAGGCGGCAGTTGGACGCCCGTACGTCTACGTCAAGCCGGGCGATGACACCTTTTGGCGGCTCGAATCTGCTACCAACGACCTTATGACAGCACCTGAAGCGACGTCAGACGCGTCCGCAAAGCCGCAGGAGCCCGCCGCCACCTCCTGGCGCGATAGCTTCGCCGTGTACTTGCAGCCGCGGGTGCTGATCGTGCTGCTGCTCGGCTTCTCCTCCGGCCTGCCGCTGGCGCTGTCGGGCTCGACGCTGCAGGTGTGGATGAAGGAGGCCGGGGTCGATCTCGGCACCATCGGGCTGCTCGCGCTGATCGGCACGCCCTACACGCTGAAATTCCTCTGGGCGCCGCTGGTCGATGCGCTGCATGTGCCGCTGTTCACGCAAGTTTTCGGCCGCCGCCGCGGCTGGCTCTTGTTCTCGCAGCTGATCCTGATCGCGACGATCCTGGTGCTGGCGATGGCCGATCCGGCGCGCTCGCCATGGTTCGCGGCCTTTGCGGCGCTATTGGTCGCGGCGGCCTCGTCGACGCAGGATATCGTGGTCGACGCCTTCCGCGTCGAGAGCCTGCCGGAAAGCGAGCAGGCCGCCGGCATGGCGTCCTATGTCGCGGCCTACCGCGTCGGCATGCTGGTCTCGACCGCCGGCGCGCTGTTCATCGTCAGCGGCTTCGAGTCCGCCGGAATTGCGCGCCCGTCGGCGTGGATGTGGGGCTATGTGGTGATGGCGGCGCTGGTCGTAATCGGCATCGTCACCGCGCTGGCCGCGACCGAACCGGCGCAATCAAAAGGCGCGGAGGCGGCGACGCACGCGCAGAACGCGGCCGAACGCGTGCTGCACGCGGCGCTCGGCGCATTCTCCGAGTTTCTCGGCCGCAAGGACGCCTTCGCGGCGCTCGCCTTCGTGGTGCTGTTCAAATTCACCGACGCGTTCTCGGGCACCATGACCGCGCCGTTCGTGATCGACATCGGCTTTTCCAAGGTCGATTACGCGGCGATCGTGAAGGGCGTCGGACTTGCCGCCACCCTGATCGGCGGCTTTGCCGGCGGCTTCGTGGCGCGGCGCTATTCGCTCGCGCAGAGCCTCTGGATCGGCGGCGTGCTGCAGGCGGTCGCCAACCTCTCGTTCTCCTGGCTCGCGCATGTCGGGGTCGATCAATGGGCGCTGGCGCTGGCGATCACGGCGGAGAATTTCACCAGCGCCATCGGCACCGTGATCTTCGTCGCCTATCTCTCGGCGCTGTGCCGCAACCCGCTGCACACCGCGACGCAATACGCGCTGCTGACGGCGCTGGCGGCGGTCGGCCGCACCTATCTGTCGTCGGGCGCGGGCTATGTCGCCAAGGCGGTCGGCTGGCAGATGTTCTTCGTGATCTGCGTGCTGGTCGCGATCCCGAGCCTGATCCTGCTCGCCTGGCTGCAACGGCGCGGGCATTTTGACGAGCTGGGGCCGGTGCGGGTTTAGCTCAGCTGTCGTCACCCGCTACCGGGTCGCACGCAGGTGCCCGAACTCTCTCCGCGTCGTCCTGGCGAAGGCCAGGACCCATAACCACCGCACCTGGTTGTGAAAGGGATTCTGGCCTCAGCGTCGCGCAATAACCGACAGTTGGGGTAATAGGTCCTGGCCTTCGCCAGGACGACGATGCGGATGGTTGTCGATTCGATGTCAAACAACGCGATGCATCACCCGCGCATCCAGCCGGGCGATGACAGCGCAATTGCGGCACGCCCTACTTCGCCACCACGCTCCACTTCGTGACGATGGCTTCGCTCATCTCGCCGGCGTCCTTGGCGCAGGCGACCTCGTCGACCTTCACCGAGATCGCCTTGCCGGAGAGGCTCTTGAGCTGCGCGGCCTGAGCGTCGTTGGTCGGAATCAGCTGGAAGGTTTCCGGCCCGGTTTCGAGATTGCAGAGACCGTTCGGCGGCGGCAGGCGGCGCGGCTCGCTGGTGATCTGGTAGGTCGCAACGCGCTTGCCGCGGTTCTTGGTGTCGCGCACCTTCATGACACCGAGTTCCCCCGACAGCACGTCGCCGGCGTGGATCATCTTGCCGGGCTTCTGCGGCGCATCGCTCTGCTGCGCGATCGCGCAGGGTGCGGCGAAGGTTGCCGCGAGACACGCAAAGCCCAGGCGTACGCCGAATCGGTGTGTCGTCATTTGCAGGAGTTCCGTACTTGATTCGTCAGAGAGTGAATGACCGTCCTCGAATCGTCATCCACCCTATCATTTTGTTTCGGCGCGATCTTTTCGACTTGTGACGGATCGCTTGGCAAAATCAGCCGTGTCCGGCTCTGGACCGCTTGCTAGAACAGCGTCCGCTGCCGCATGGCAGCCGATAGCGTACCTTCATCGAGATAATCAAGCTCTCCGCCGACGGGCACGCCATGCGCCAGCCGCGTCACCCGCACATTGGCCTCCGACAACAGGTCGGTGATGTAATGCGCGGTGGTCTGGCCATCGACGGTCGCATTCAACGCGAGGATGATCTCGGTGACCTCAGGCGCATGCGCGCGCGCCACCAACTGATCGATGGTGAGATCCTGCGGACCGACGCCGTCGAGCGGCGACAGCGTTGCGCCGAGCACGTGATAGCGGCCATTGGTCGCATTGGCGCGTTCCAGCGCCCAGAGATCGGCGACATCGGCGACCACGACGATGATCGAGGGATCGCGGCGCGGATCGGTGCACACCGTGCAGGGGTTTTGTGTATCGATGTTTCCGCAGGTCTTGCAGACCTGGATCTTGTCGATCGCGACCTGCAGCGCCGCGGTCAGCGGCGTCATCAGCGCTTCGCGCTTCTTGATCAGGTGCAGCGCCGCGCGCCGCGCCGAGCGGGGACCCAAGCCCGGCAGCCGCGCCAGCAGCTGGATCAGGCGTTCAATCTCGGGGCCGGCAACGCTGGAAGCCATTTTAAGTCGGACCAAATCCCGGCGGCAGGCCGAGGCCGCCGGTGAGAGCCATCATCTTCTCCTGCATCGCGGCCTCGGCCTTGCGGCGGGCATCGCCATGCGCGGTGACCAGGAGATCCTCGAGCACCTCGCGCTCCTCCGGCTTCATCAGCGACGGATCGATCTTGATGCCCTTCACTTCCATCTTCGCGGTCATGCGCACCGCGACCAGGCCGCCGCCGGAAATGCCCTCGACCTCGACATTGCCGAGTTGCTCCTGCATCTCCTGCATCTTGGATTGCAGCTGCGCTGCCTGCTTCATCATGCCGAGAAAATCAGCCATGCGTGCGTTCCTATGATCGGATCAATCGTCGTCGCTGTCGGAAGTTTCAATCGGGTCTTCGCCGGTCGCATCCGCGACCGGAACCTCGGCGGCCAGGCGGCGAACCTCGACCACCTTGCTGCCGGGGAAGCGCGCCAGCACCTCCTGCACGCGTGGATCGGCTTCCGCGGCGCGCTGATGCTCGCTGCGCGCCAATTCGTTCTGCGAGCGCACCGTGGGCTGGCCGGCCTCATTCGAGATGATCACGGTCCAGCGCCGCCCGGTCCAGAATTCGAGCTTGCGCGGCAGATCGGTGATGAGCGCGCGCTGCGCCTTCGGCTCGAGTGCGATCTCGAGCTGGCCGTCCTCGATGCGCACCAGCCGCACATCGGCTTCCAGCGCGGCCTTGGTCATGATGTCGCGCTTCTCGCCGGCGAGCGCGATCAACTGCGGAAAGCTCGTGATCCGAAGCGCCGGCGCGGCATTGCCGGCCGGCGTTGCCATCTGCGGGCGCGCGGCGAGATCGGCGCGCGGCGCAGCCTGCGGCGCACGCACCGGCGCCGACGGCATGGCTGATATCGCCGATGTCGGCGCGCCGCGTGACGGCGACGATGCGGCGGAGCCTGATGTCGCGGGAGCCGCGCCGCCGCCGTTCTGCTCGATCATCCGGATCGCCTCATCCGGCGTCGGCAGATCGGCGACATAGGCGATCCGCACCAGCACCATCTCGGCAGCAGCCGCCGGGCGCGTCGCGGTCTGCACCTCGGCGATGCCCTTGAGCAGCATCTGCCACATCCGCGACAGCACCCGCATCGACAGTTTTACGGCGAATTCGCGTGCGCGCACCCGCTCGGTCTCGCCGAACGCGACATTCTCGGCAGTCGCCGCCACCACCTTCACGCGGGTGATGAAATTGACGAACTCGGCAAGATCCGACAGCACCACGACCGGATCGGCGCCGACATCATATTGCGCACGGAATTCGGCGAACGCGGCGGCGAGATCGCCGCGCGCCAGCGAATCAAACAGGTCGATGACGCGGGTGCGGTCGGCGAGGCCGAGCATCTGCCGGACCGCGTCGGCCTTCACATTGCCGGCGGCATGCGCGATCGCCTGGTCGAACAGCGACAGCGAATCGCGCACCGAACCTTCAGCCGCGCGCGCGATGATGCCGAGCGCCTCGGGCTCGACCTCGACGCCTTCCTTGGCCGCGATATTGCCGAGATGCTTCATCAGCACGTCGGCCTCGACGCGGCGCAGATCGAAGCGCTGGCAACGCGACAGCACCGTGATCGGAACCTTGCGGATCTCGGTGGTGGCGAACACGAACTTGGCGTGCTCCGGCGGCTCCTCCAGCGTCTTCAGGAAGGCGTTGAACGCCGCCGTCGACAGCATGTGGACTTCGTCGATGATGTAGACCTTGTAGCGCGCGCTGGCCGGCGCGTAGCGCACGCTGTCATTGATCTGGCGGACATCGTCGACGCCGGTGTGGGACGCGGCGTCCATCTCCAGCACGTCCATGTGCCGGCTTTCCATGATCGCCTGGCAGTGCACGCCGAGGTCGGGCATGTGGATGGTCGGCCCGGTCACCGAGCCATCCGGCTTGGCGTAGTTCAGGGCGCGGGCGAGGATGCGCGCGGTGGTGGTCTTGCCGACCCCGCGAACGCCGGTGAGGATCCAGGCCTGCGGAATCCGCCCGGTCTCGAACGCGTTCGAGACGGTGCGCACCATGGCCTCCTGGCCGATCAGGTCCTCGAAGCTGGAGGGACGGTATTTGCGGGCGAGAACGCGGTACGGCTTGGCGGTATCAGGCGCGCCGCCGAGGTCAAGGCCGCTTTGGCCTGCGCCGTCGGGCGGGTGGGAGGGGTCGCCAGCGTCATTCATGCGTCGATCCGCAACTTAGGGGTCTCTTGCAGCCGGCGTGCGGATTAAGAGCCGAAAATCAAGCGCCGGGCGCGGAGACCGCCATTCCAGCGCGATTCGCTCGGAAAAAACAGGTAGGAGACTGACGAGCGACCCGATCCGGACCTCGTTAGGGCTGCTTCCTTCCGGACCTGACCCGGTTGGCGAGTGGCTCGTCCACCGCCAATCTCCCGGTCCCTATTTGGGGCCAAAACCGCCGGAAAGCAAGCGGCCAGACCCGGCTTTGTAAGGCTGGCTTTGTGGGACTTGTCTGGGAACACATAAAGGCATTATTTGCCCCTCATGCCCGCCTCCAATTGGTCGCTGCATTCGCAGCTCAAGAAAGACACCATCGACATCGGCGACCTGCCGCTGTGCAAGGTGCTCGTCATCAAGGATGCGCATTATCCCTGGCTGCTGCTGGTGCCGCGGCGCGACGGCGCGGTCGAGATCATCGACCTCGACGAGGTCGAGCAGGCGCAGCTGATGACCGAGATCACCCGCGTCTCGCGGGCCCTCAAAGAGGTCACCAAGTGCGACAAGCTGAATGTCGCAGCGCTCGGCAACCTCGTCCCGCAGCTTCACGTCCACGTCATCGCGCGCCGCACCAGCGACGCTGCATGGCCGCGTCCCGTTTGGGGCGTGATGCCGCCGCTGGCGCATGACGCCGAGGAAGTGCAGAATTTCATCAGCGCGCTTCGCCGCAAGATCTGGTTGGGTTGAGATTCAATGTCCGCATTCGATTCATTTCCGCTCGGCCAGCCGGCCTTCGTCACCCATGTACTGGACCGCGCCGCGCATCTGCGCAGCAACGACGAAAAACTGTTCGCACTGGAGGGGCACCGCGAAGCCCGCGCCTATGTGATCTATCGCGACTCGCTGGTCGTGAAGCAGGAGAAAGGCGGCGCCCGCGCGCTGCTGTCGCTGGAAGAGGCCCGCGGCTACGGCGCCAATCCCGGCACGATCTTTCTGGGCTTGCGCGATGCCGCGCCGATCTTCGGCATGGGGATCGCGCCGCAGGCCGCCGAGAAGCTGGTCGGACGCGCCGATGTTGCGATCACCGAATTGCGCGGCATGGCGATGCAGGGCGTGGTGCCCCCGGAGCAGCTCTCGGCCATTGCGATGGCGAAGTCGATGGTGACCTGGCATCAGCGCCACGGCTTCTGTCCGAACTGCGGCACGCGCACCGCAATGAAGGATGGCGGCTGGAAGCGCGAATGCCCGAGCTGCAAGGCTGAGCATTTTCCGCGCACCGATCCTGTCGTGATCATGCTGGTGACGTCGGGCGACAGGGTGCTGCTCGGACGGCAGAAGCAGTTCATGCCCGGGATGTATTCCTGCCTCGCCGGCTTCGTCGAAGCCGCCGAGACCATCGAGGACGCGGTGCGGCGCGAGATCTTCGAGGAGTCCGGCATCCGCTGCACCGACGTCAATTATTACATGACGCAGCCCTGGCCCTACCCGTCATCGCTGATGATCGGCTGCACCGCGCGCGCAACCAACGAGGACATCGTGGTCGACCGCACCGAGCTCGAGGATGCGCGCTGGTTCGACCATGCCGAGGCGACGCTGATGCTCAAGCGCCAGCACCCCGACGGCCTCGCCGGCCCGCATCCCTTCGCGATTGCCCATCATTTGCTCGGCCGCTGGGTGCACCACCGAAACCCGTTGGACCAATAGCGGGAACCGGACATCGTTCTGCCGATTAGATCGGGACACAGTTCTGGCAGTTAACGGAACCATTGCGACGGATCCCCGCATGAATTTTCAAGACGGCGCCCCGAAAGTCCCGCCTCGCATCCTCTGCATCGGCCTGCCGGTGCGCGACCTGACGTTCCGCGTCGGCGTTCCGGCGCGCGGCTCCAAGGAGAACGCGACGCACTTTGAGGAAATCTGCGGCGGCAATGCGCTGAACGCCGCGATCGGCATCGTCCGGCTGGGCGGCCGCGTCTCGATGTGCGGCCCGATGGGCGATTCGCGGGAAACCTCGAGCCGCTACATCTTCGACAAGCTGGCCGAGGAAGGCATCGAGACCAACCATCTCATCCACATGCCTGATCTGGTCACGCCGATCTCGGCGATCATGATCGACGACACCGGCGAGCGCACCATCGTCACCTTCCGCGATCCCGAGCTCTGGAAGGTCAAGCTGCCGCCGACCGAGCTGTTGCTGGAGGATTGCGCGGCGATCCTGACCGAGAGCCGCTGCGCACCGTTCTGCACCGAGCTGTGCGCCGAGGCGGTCAGGCGCGGCATTCCGGTGGTGGTCGACGTCGACCGCGCGATGTCGATGCGGGAGGGGCTGCTGACCGCCTCCTCCCATCTGGTGTTCTCCAGCGAGCCGCTGCAGGAGACCGCCGACGTCACCGACGACGGCCAGGCGCTGCACAAGCTCGCCAAGCTGACCCCGTCCTTCCTCGCCGGCACCCGTGGGCCGATGGGCACGATCTGGCTCAATGAGCAGGGCGAGCTCGAGGAGACCCCGGCCTTCCCGGTCCATACCGTCGATACGCTCGGGGCCGGCGACGTCTTCCATGGGGCGTTTGCGCTGGCGATCACCGAAAAGCAGGAGCTCCGGCAGGCGCTGCGCTTCGCCTCGGCCGCCGCAGCGCTGAAATGCACCCGCTTCGGGGGCGCTTACGCCGCACCGCAACGTGCTGAAGTTGAAGCGTTTTTGGGCGAACACGCCGAGGCGCGGCCGGCCTGACCGGCCACGAATCGCTTGATTTGGAAGATTCTTCTCTATATGAGGGATATAGAACCTTCATGTGGAACTTTCTTCTATGACCGACGTCGCCGTTCAGCTTCATGACAACAACCGCCGCCTTGACGCCATCGATCGCAAGATCCTGACCGTGTTGCAGGAGGATGCCTCGCTCTCCGTCGCCGAAATCGGCGACCGGGTCGGGCTGTCGTCGACGCCGTGCTGGAAGCGCATCCAGCGGCTCGAAGCCGACGGCGTGATCCTGCGCCGCGTCGCGCTGGTCGATCAGAACAAGATCGGGCTCGGGATTTCGGTGTTCGTCTCGGTCGAGAGCGCCGACCACTCGGAAGCCTGGCTGCGCAAATTCGCCGACGCCGTCAGCGCCATGCCCGAGGTGATGGAATTTTACCGGATGGCCGGCGACGTCGACTACATGCTGCGCGTCGTGGTCGCGGACATGCAGGCCTATGACGTGTTCTACAAGAAGCTGATCAGTGCCGTGCCGCTGAAGAACGTCACCTCGCGCTTCGCGATGGAGAAGATCAAGTCGGTGACGGCGCTGCCGGTGCCCGCGGCGTAAGCGCCGCCGCACAGCCCCATACGATAGTCGATACGCCCCAAGGTAGTCGGCCCGTTCGGCATTTACCCGAAGTTAGCGCCAGCGGCGGTATTGTGCTGCCATGGTGCCGGGGGAGATCATCCCAGCGAAACGACGGCCCGCATGGCTGGGCGCGGCTGCATTGCTGATTGCGAGCTGGATCGCGATCGCAGTGCTGTCGTTGCAGGTGCGTGCGGGCAGCGACGTGGTGGCCGTGGCGTTTCCGCCATGGTGGCGCGCCGAGCGCGCGCTGCTGGCCGCCGCATCGGCCAATGCGTCGATCGTTCGGATGACCGCGATCCCGGCCCTGCTGGTGGTGCGGCCTGACCGCAATGGCGGGCTGAGCCGGCTGTACCAGGCCGGCGCCCTGCTGACCATGGATCCGCAGGCGATCGCCGGCTGCTTCACGACGGATGACGATCTGGGGGTTGGGAATGACCTTCGAAGGCGATGAAATGGCCGCGCTGCGCGAGACGGCCAGCAAGATCTTGCTCGTGGTGCTCTGGCTGCACGTTCCGATCGCGGTCATCGTCGGCATGGCGCTGCACACCGACTGGCTGATCCCGGCGGGCTTCATGGTCGCGATGGCGCTGACTGCTACGGCCTCGTGGCGCATGTCGGGCAACGGCGTCTCGACCCGCCTGATCGTTGCCGTCGCCCTGATGGCCGGCGTGTCGATGCTGGTCTACCAGTTCGCCGGCCACCGCTGGCAGGTCGACATGCACATGTACTTCTTCGCCGCGCTGGCGTGCCTGGTCGCCTATTGCGACTACAGGCCGATCGTCGCCGGCACCGTGGCGGTCGCCCTGCATCATTTGACGCTGAACTTCGTCCTGCCGGCTGCGATCTATCCCGGCGGCGCCGACTTCGGCCGCGTCGTGCTCCACGCCGCGATCCTCCTGATCGAAGCCGGCGTGTTGATCTGGCTCGCGCACACGCTGGCCGAGTTGTTCAAGACCTCGGCGCAGAAGGCGGCGGAGGCCGAGGCCGCCGGTGCCGCCGAGGCGCGCGCCAATGCCGAACGCATCGAGGCCGAACGGGCCAAGCAGAACCGTGATGCCGCGCGGCGCGAACTCGCTGCCGGCTTCGAGCGCAAGATCGGCGAGGTCGTCGAGGCCGTCGCGGTGGCGGCGAACGCGATGCAGGGCCTCTCCGCAACGATGAACGGCAGCAACGCGGAAACCATCCGCCAGGCCACCGCCGCCGCCTCCGCATCGACGCTGGCGTCGACCAACGTGGAAACCGTGGCGTCGGCAACCGAGGAGCTCACGGCCTCGATCAACAGCATCGCCGAGCAGGTAACCCGCTCGGCGCGGATCGCCGCCAAGGCTGCCGACGAGGCACACCGCACCAACACCGTCGTCCAGGGTCTTGCCGCCGGCACGCAGAAGATCGGCGAGGTGGTGACGCTGATCCAGAGCATCGCCAGCCAGACCAATCTGCTCGCCCTGAACGCGACCATCGAAGCGGCGCGCGCCGGCGAGCACGGCCGCGGCTTTGCGGTGGTCGCGAGCGAGGTCAAGGCGCTGGCCAACCAGACCGCCAAGGCGACCGAGGAGATTTCGGTGCAGATCCAGGATATCCAGAACGCGACCGGCGCAGCCGTCAGCGCGATCGGGACCATCGGCACCACCATCGCGGAAATCGACCAGGTCTCCGGCGAGATCGCGGCGGCGGTCGATCAGCAGGGCGCGGCGACCCGCGAGATCTCCAGCAATTTGCAGCAGGCCGCCGATCGCACCCGCGACGTCAACAAGGGCATCCTCAACGTCAACCGCGCCTCCGAACAGGCCGGCGGCGCGACCGCGCAATTGCTCGATGCGGCGAACGGCCTGACCTCGCAATCGGAATGGCTGAAGACCGAGCTGGACCGCTTCCTGGCCTCGCTGCGCGCGGCGTGAGGCAAGGCGCGTCGTAACAAGCTCTCCGCCGTCATCGCCCGGCTCGACCGGGCGATCCAGTACGCCGCGGCCTCGCGGCTCAATCACTACCGTCTCTGGAATACTGGATCACCCGGTCAAGCCGGGTGATGACAGTTTGCTTGGGGCGAGCCCCGCCTCAGATCTTCTGATTATACTCGCCGACCTCGGGATGGGTGCGCAGCACGGAATCCATCGCCTCGAACATGTCGTGCATGCGCTGCTCGCTGACCGGGCTTTCCACCACGACCACGAGCTCCGGCTTGTTCGAGGATGCCCGCACCAGGCCCCAGCTGCCATCCTCGACCGTGACGCGCACGCCGTTGACGGTGACGAGATCGCGGATGTTCTGGCCCGCGACCTTGCCGCCGTTCTGCTGCAGCGTCTCGAAGTGCTTCACCACCGCGTCGACGACGCCGTACTTGGCCTCGTCGGCGCAATGCGGCGACATGGTCGGCGACGACCAGGTCTTCGGCAGCGCGTCCTTCAAATCGGCCATCGACTTGCCGGGCGCGCGGTCGAGCATCTCGCAGATCGCGATCGCCGACACCAGGCCGTCGTCATAGCCGCGGCCGAACGGCTTGTTGAAGAAGAAGTGGCCGGACTTCTCGAAACCGGCGAGCGCGCCCAATTCATTGGTGCGGCGCTTCATGTAGGAATGCCCGGTCTTCCAGTAGACCGTGTTGGCGCCCTGCTTCTGCAACACCGGATCGGTCACGAACAGGCCGGTCGATTTCACGTCGACGACGAACTGCGCGTTGGCGTTGATCGCCGACATGTCGCGCGCCAGCATGACGCCGACCTTGTCGGCGAAGATCTCCTCGCCGGTGTTGTCGACCACGCCGCAACGGTCGCCGTCGCCGTCGAAGCCGAGGCCGACATCGGCCTTGTGCAGAAGCACCGCATCGCGGATCGCGTGCAGCATCTCCATGTCTTCCGGATTTGGATTGTATTTCGGGAAGGTGTGATCGAGCTCGGTGTCGAGCGGGATCACCTCGCAGCCGATCGCTTCCAGTACCTGCGGCGCGAACGCGCCCGCGGTGCCGTTGCCGCAGGCCGCCACCACCTTCAGCTTGCGCTTCAGCTTCGGCCGGCTGGTGAGATCGGCGATGTAGCGCGCCGGATAGTTCTCGTGAAACTGGTAGGAGCCGCCGGCCCTGTTGTTGAATGCGGCATTGAGCACGATCTCCTTCAGCCGCGTCATCTCGTCGGGGCCGAAGGTGAGCGGACGGTTGGCGCCCATCTTCACGCCGGTCCAGCCATTGTCGTTGTGCGAGGCGGTGACCATCGCAACGCAGGGCACGTCGAGATCGAACTGCGCGAAATAGGCCATCGGCGTCACCGCGAGCCCGATGTCGTGCACCTTGCAGCCCGCCGCCATCAGGCCCGAGATCAGCGCGTATTTGATCGAGGCGGAATAGCCGCGGAAATCATGCCCGGTGACGATCTCTCGGCTGACGCCGAGCTCCGCGATCAGCGTGCCGAGCCCCATGCCCAGCGCCTGTACGCCCATCAGGTTGATTTCCTTGTTGAACAGCCAGCGCGCGTCGTATTCGCGAAACCCGGTCGGCTTCACCATCGGCTCGGATTCGAAGGCATAGGTGTTCGGGACCAGCACGGATTTCGGCTTGGGAAACATGGATCGGCCTTATGGTCACATACGGAAAGACGTCGCCGCAGCCTTTAGCGAATGCGCAGGCCGGGCGAAAGCTGAGACTGCGGCTGGTGGCCGACAATTACGGCGGAAATGGCGGCGATATCGGGTCGTCGCGCCACCCCGAAAGGGCTGGGCTTATTGCTCCAGCAACAATTTGCCGTTGGCGTATTCGAAGCGCTTCAGCTTCGAGAGGAACGACAGGCCGAGCAGGTTTTCCGACAGCGCCTCGTCCGGCAGCACCAGCGCGTCGACGTCGCGCACGGTGAGGCCACCGATCTCGATCATGGCGATATGGGCACGCGCGGCCTTGATGGTGCCGTTGGCAGTGGTGACGCGCGAGGTGTAATCGCCCGGCACCGGACGCAGGCCGAAGCGCGCGGCCGAGGTCTCGTTCAGGGCCACCACGGAGGCGCCGGTGTCGACCATGAAGTTGATGCGCTGGCCGTCGATCCGGCCGTCGGTCGCGAAATGACCGCGCGGGTCGGGCGCAATGCTGAACGTGCGGGCGCTGGCCTGCGCCACCGTGACGGCGGGGGCGATGCTCTGCTTGGCGGTGGTCGCGGCGGCGGGCGACATCCTGCTGGCCATCTGGGCCATGAAGGTGCCCAGCCCGATCAGGATGGCCGCGAAAATCATCAGGTTACGCATGACACCATACTCGGAAAACCGAACATCCAATTTCACCACGCCGGTCGCCCCGCCGCGAGCGAGGGCGGCAGCGCGAGCCTGCCATTTTGGCGAAAAGGATGAGCGAAGAGTTAATGCGAGCCCGACTGGCGGCCGAATGATATCGACCGCCTGCGAGGGGCCGGAATTTGCCGGTCCCAGCTGGCCCCTAAGCGTGAGGATTAGGTTTGATCTGGAGCGGCGGCGGAAGCTCACCTCTCCCCTGGGAGAGGTAAGCCCGCTTGCGGACCCAACCTTGCCCTCAGGCAGTCTTGGCGACCGGGCTCGGCATCGCAACACGCAGTGCGTAATAGACCGCGCCCGCGATCGCGACCCCGAAGAACCAGCCATAGACCGCCCACCAGGACGGCAGGATCGAGGTGAAGTTCGGCAGCACCGACGAGAACAGCGCGCCGATCGCGGCCGCGATCAGGGCGCTGACGTTCCAGCCGTTCTGGAAGCGATATTCGCCGTCCTCCTGATACAGCGCCGGCACGTTCACGCGGCCTTTGGCGATCAGATAATAGTCAACCATCATGATCCCGAAGATCGGCCCCATGGTCGCGCCGATCAGTCCGACGAACGAGGCGGCGCTGCCCTCCCACGGTGCGAAGGGATACAGCGCCAGCGCGATCAATGCCGCGATGTAGCCGCCCTTCTTGAAGTCGATATGGCGCGGAAACACGTTCGAGAAATCGAACGCCGGCGAGACGAAATTGGCGACGACGTTGATGCCGAGGGTTGCCACCGCAAAGGTGACCGCTGCGAGCAGCGCCAGGAACCAGCTGTCGAACTTGGCCGAGATCTGGTCGGGATGCAGCAGCACCTCGTGATAGACGTTGAATGCCGCAATCGTGGTGACGCCGGCCACCAGCGAGAACAGGATCAGGTTGACCGGCAGGCCCCAGATATTGCCCTTGCGCAGCGCCTGCACGTCGGGCGCATAGCGCGAGAAGTCGCAGAAGTTGAGATAGAGCGCGGCGAAATAGGTGATCCAGGTCGCGGCGACGGCGCACAGCGCCGGGAAAGAACCCGGCACGCCGGGCACACCGGCCTCCTTGGTCTTTTCCAGCAGCACGTCCTGCGGGATCGGCGCCGTGAGCGAGATGCCGCCGGCCGCGATGCAGAGATAGATCGCGAGGACCAACATCATCAGCCACACCGCAGGTCCCGCCCAATCCTGGAAGCGCCGCACCGTTTCCATGCCGCGCTGGATGATCAAAAGCTGCAGCGCCCAGATCACGACGAAGCAGAACACCTCGAGCGTGGAATGGCCGAGCATATGGCTGGACTGATGGAACGCCTTGAAGCTGTCGATGCGGGTCAAGAGCGCGACGATCGCGCCCGAGGCCGCCGCGGTCTGCGCGCCGTACCAGAAGCAGGCGACGATGGCACGCACCAGCGCCGGAATGTTGGCGCCCCACACGCCGAACGAGGCCCGCGCCAGCACCGGATAGGGCACGCCGGTCCTCACCCCGGCATTGCCGATCAGGCTCATCAGCACGAAGATCACCAGCGAGCCGATGCCGATCGCCAGGATGAAGTTGACGAAGCTGCCGCAGAGCAGGAACAGGCTGGCGGCGAGATAATAGCCCCACAGGCTGTGGACGTCCGAGGTCCAGACGTTGAAGATGCTGAACGCGCCCCAGTTGCGTTCCCTGGCCGGCGCCAGGTCTTCATTGTAGAGCGACGGCGATGCGTTCTTGATCTCCAGATTCTTGAAGTCCATGGCGGTCTCCCCAAGTGCGAGCCCGTGATCCCGGCGCGCAAATCTAACCACCGTTTGCAGACTCTCGCCAGAGCCAGACCTCAGAGGTGTGAATCTTTGCGACCCGTCGTCCCTGCGAAAGCAGGGACCCATAACCACCAAAGGTCATAGTTGCGCGACGCTGTGGCCACAGCGGTCTTCAACGGCCCAACCCTGTGGCTATGGGTCCCTGCTTTCGCAGGGACGACGCTGAATGTTTGGTGCTGATCGGGGGTCACCTAAGGTATTCACAAGCCCTCAAGTGCCGCGCGGTTTCACGCGCCTTGTCGGCATCGCGCTGGCGGGATATTCCGGCCAGGGATGGCGCGGATAGCGGCCGCGCAGGTCGGAACGCACGGCGGCGTAACTGCCGCGCCAGAAGCCGGGCAGATCGCGCGTCACCTGCACCGGGCGCTGCGCCGGCGACAGCAGCTCCAGCACCAGCGGCACCGCGCCCTTGGCGATCGAGGGATGGGTGTTGAGCCCGAACAGCTCCTGCAACCTGACGGCAATGGTCGGGCCCTGCTCGGCCTCGTAATCGATCGCAAGCTGCGTTCCGGTCGGCGCCTCGAAATGCGTCGGCGCCTCGCGATCGAGCCGCGCCCGCAGCTCCCACGGCAGCAGCGCCATCAGCGCGTCCGCCAGGTCGCCGGCGGACAGGTCCTTCAGCGCGGTCTTGTCGTAGAGCGCTCCCACCAGCCAGTCGTCGGCACGCGCGGCAAGTGCCGTGTCCGACAGATCGGGCCAGCCCTCGTCCTCGGCCTTGCGCAGGAACATGACGCGGTCGCGCCACTGCTTCGAGTGTTTCGACCAGGGCAGCCGGTCGAGCCCGGCCGCGATCAGGCCGTCGGCGAACACGCGCGCGGTCTCGGCCGACGGCTGTAGCGGCATCGGCGCCTCCGACAGCGTGATCGCGTGCAGCGAACGGCGGCGGCGCGCGCGCAGCGCCATCGCGCCGCGGTCGAACGTCACCTCCTCCATAGTCTCGATCTGGTCGGCGAAGCGCTGCTCGATCTCCTCCTGGGTGATCGGCGCCGCCAGCAGGATTCGTCCGCTCGCCGCTGTGCCGGTCAGTTCGGCGACCGCGATGGTGGGCAGCCGCGCCAGCGCAGCGGTCTGCTCGACCGCCGCGCCGCGGCCATTGGCCAGCACGAAGCTGCCATTGCCGCGGTTCTTCGCGACGCGATCCGGGAACGCGAAGGCCAGCATGACGCCGGTGGAAAGATCCTTCGCTTCGCCGGCGGCGGCCTTCACCTGCGAGGCCCAGCGCGCGGCCATGCTGCGCGCGCTCGATGCCCGCTGCGAGCGGTCGCGGCGGAACTGGTCGAGCCTGACGTCGAGATCGACGCTGTCGCCGCCGAGCCCGCGTTCGGTGAGCACGGCGGCGATCTCGGCCGCCTCTTCACCCATGCCGAAGCGCGCAGAATCCACGATCATGCGCGCCAGCCGCGGCGGCAGCGCCAGCGCGCGCAGGCTCTGGCCCTCCTCGGTGATGCGGCCGTCGGCATCGAGCGCACCGAGTTCGGCGAGCAGCGATTTCGCTTCCTTCAGCGCGGGCGCCGGCGGCGGATCGAGGAAGGCAAGGCTTGCGGGATCGCCGACGCCCCATTGCGCGAGATCGAGCACCAGCGAGGACAGATCGGCTGAGAGAATCTCGGGCGCGGTGTAGGCCGGCAGCGACGCGGTCTGCGGCTCGTCCCAGAGCCGGTAGCACACGCCGGGCTCGATACGGCCGGCGCGGCCGCGCCGCTGATCGACCGCGGCGCGCGAGGCGCGCACGGTCTCCAGACGGGTCAGCGCGATGTCAGGCTCGTAGCGCGGCACCCGCGCGAGACCGGAATCGACCACGATGCGCACGCCCTCGATGGTCAGCGAGGTCTCGGCGATCGAGGTCGCCAGCACGACCTTGCGGGTGCCCTTCGGCGCCGGCGCGATGGCGCGATCCTGCACGCTGGCATCGAGCGCGCCGAACAGCGGCACGATCTCGATCGAAGCGTCGTGCACGCGCTCGGCCAGAAATGTTTGCGTGCGGCGGATCTCGGCCGCGCCCGGCAGGAAGGCGAGCACCGAGCCGGCATCGGCGCGCAGCGCGGCCGCGATCGTCTCGGCCATCTGCCGCTCCACCGGCGCATCGACCTTGCGGCCGACATAGCGGGTCTCGACCGGAAAGGCGCGGCCCTCGCTCTCGACCACAGGTGCATCGCCGAGCAGCTTTGCGACCCGCGCGCCATCGAGGGTTGCCGACATCACGAGGATGCGCAGATCCTCGCGCAGGCCGGTTTGCGCATCGCGCGCCAGCGCGAGGCCAAGATCGGCATCGAGCGAGCGCTCGTGGAATTCGTCGAACAGCACCGCGGCGACGCCGTTGAGTTCGGGATCGTCCAGAATCTGGCGCGAGAAGATGCCCTCGGTGACGACCTCGATCCGCGTCGCGCGCGACACTTTCGAGCCGAAGCGCACGCGATAGCCGACGGTCTCCCCGGGACGCTCACGAAGCGTCTTCGCCATTCGTTCAGCACTGGCGCGCGCGGCAATCCGGCGCGGCTCCAGCACGATGATCTTCTTGCCCCTGGCCCAGGGCGCATCGAGCAACGCCAGCGGCACGCGCGTGGTCTTGCCGGCGCCGGGTGGCGCGACCAGCACTGCGGCATTGTGGCGATCGAGCGTGCGGTCGAGCTCATCGAGCACGGCGTCGATCGGCAGCGGGCTATCGAATTGGCGCGGCAAGGAAACTCATCGCGGGCCACGGCACGCGGCCGACCTGCGTCCTATGGTTAACAACGTCTCGGATTCTTCTGGCCTCTTAGACCATTCGCCTGACACTGGGAACGGTGGAAAGACGCGAGTTCGGTGGCACGTCCTTTGTACTGATAAAGGAGAAAGCAACCGATCGGGCCGATGATAGGCCAGATCACGCCGAAACGGGACAAGGATGACCACAAACGGCACAGTCGCAGCGACAGATCGTTCCGCCGGGACGGCGGGCGCGCGCGTCGATTGGGTCGACTATGCCAAGGGCATCTGCATCATCATGGTCGTGATGATGCACTCGGTGCTGGGGGTCGAGAAGGCCGCCGAGCAGACCGGCTTCATGCATTATGTCGTGATGTTCGCGAAGCCGTTCCGGATGCCGGACTTCTTCCTGATCTCGGGGCTGTTCCTGTCGGTCGTGATCAATCGCGACTGGCGCACCTATCTCGACCGCAAGGTGATGCACTTCGCCTATTTCTACGTGCTGTGGGTGACGATCCAGTTCGGCTTCAAGGCGCCGTCGCTGGCCGCCGAGGCGGGCTGGGCCGAGGTCGGGCTGCAATACCTGACCTCCTTCGTCCAGCCGTTCGGCACGCTGTGGTTCATCTACCTGCTGCCGATCTTCTTCGTCGTCACCAAGCTGACGCGCAACGTCCCGCCGCTCATGATCTGGCTGATCGCAGCCGTGCTGGAATCGGCGCATGTCACGACCGGCTGGTATGTGATCGACGAGTTCTGCGCCCGCTTCGTCTACTTCTATACCGGTTATGTGCTGGCGGATTACGTGTTCGCGCTGTCGGACCGCGCGCGGGCGCGGCCTGCGTTTGCCATGCTCGGGCTTGGGCTCTGGGCACTGATCAATGGCGGCCTGGTTGCGCTCGATGTCAGTGAATGGCCTGTTGTCTCGCTGGTGCTCGGCTTTGCCGGCGCCTCCGCCATCATCGTGACGGGCACGCTGCTGGCGCGCGCGCACCGGCTCGGCTTCCTGCGCTTCTGCGGCGAGCATTCGATCGTGATCTACCTCGCCTTCTTCCTGCCGATGGCCGCGACCCGCATCCTGCTGCTGCAATTCGCCGTCATCCCCGACATCGGCCTGATCTCGCTGATCGTGACCGCGGCCGGCGTCGCCGGTTCAGTCCTGATCTGGCGACTGGCGCTGGCGGTTCGGGCCAATTTCCTGTTCGAACGGCCCGCCGCGTTCTGGATTGCCCCGAAAAAGGCAGCGACCTCCTTGCAGGCGGCCGAATAGTGCCAAAAGTCATGATGCGGATTCGTTCCCGCGGAGCCGATTCCGGCCGTTCGAATTTTCCAAGCTTTGAAATTATTGGCTTTTTGGTCCCGAATGTTTCGTCGTCCCGCCGGCGACGAAACAATTCTCCCGGTCACGAAACCATTTTCCGCTTTTCGCGCAGACATCCGGAAACGGGCGGTAACTAGCTTTCTCCCAACGAACCGCCGCCAAACGGCGAACTGGGAGCCTGTCATGCCGAACGTCATCGCCATCAACGCTGCAGCCGCGAAGCAAATCGACGCTGCTCGCGCGACCTCGGATGAAATGCTGCTCGCGCGTATCGCCAAGAATAACCGCACCTCGATGCACACGCTTTATGCCCGCCACAACGTCCGGGTTTACCGCTTCGTGCTCCGCATGGTGCGCGACACCACGATGGCCGAGGACCTGGTCAGCCAGGTGTTCCTGGACGTCTGGCGCACCGCGGCCCAGTTCGAGGGCCGCTCGCAGGTCTCGACCTGGCTGCTGTCGATCGCCCGCTTCAAGGCGCTGACCGCGCTGCGCCAGCGCAAGCATGAGGACATCGACCAGGACGACGTGCTGGAGATCGCGGACGGCGCCGACACGCCGGAAACCTCGCTCGATCGCGCCACCACCAGCGAGATCCTGCGCGCCTGCGTGGCCAAGCTGTCGCCGGCCCACCGCGAGATCATCAATCTGGTCTACTACCATGAGAAGTCGGTCGAGGAGGCCGGCCAGATCATCGGGATCCCGCAGAGCACGGTGAAGACCCGCATGTTCTACGCCCGCAAGCAGCTCGCCGACCTCCTGCGGGGTGCCGGCGTCGACAGCGTCGCGGCATAAATGGAAGCGTTTTCAACTATTTAAATGGAGATCAAGCGGTCCGGGCAATTGTCCACGAAGCCGAAAAAGTCAGGCGACGAAACAATTGAAACAATCGACGACATCACCCGGAAAAACGCGATCTCTATACCCATATCCAACGACGCAACCCCAACCCAATTCACTGACCGAGTTTCGATACCTTCCTAGCTCTAACCTCCCAAGTAACCTCCAACGACCCGGCCGGGATGCCCCCCAGCCGGGTCGCTCTGTTTTTGGCGCGGCGTCGTGAGATCGGATCCGCCTCGTCTCACACAGACGTGACGGCGCCTGCGGCGGCGGCGCCGTAACGGCCAGACCGCGCTCGCGAAGAACATCAGGCGTACCCGGCACGGCCCTCTGGCGCGCCGGGACTTTCTGATGGACGGACGACGATGCTCAGCCTTGCCCTTGCCCTGCTTGCCGGTGTCGCCACCGTCGCTGCGCCTTGCACCCTGCCGATGCTGCCGATCCTGCTTGGGGTATCGATAGGCCAGACCGGCAAGGCGCGGCCCGCGATGATCGCGCTCGGCTTCGTGATGTCATTCTCTGCGGTGGCATTGCTGCTGAGCGCGATCACGCGCGCCTTCGATTTCGATCCCAACCTGCTGCGGACGGGCGCGGCTGTATTGCTCGCGGGCTTCGGCCTGTTGATGATCTGGCCGGCGCCGTTCGAGTGGCTTTCGATCCGGCTGACCGGCGCTGCCAACAGCGTCGGACAGGCTACGCCGTCGCCGAGCCTGTTCGGCGGCTTCGTGCTCGGCTCAACGCTCGGCCTCGTCTGGACGCCGTGCGCCGGTCCCGTGCTCGGCTCGATCCTGACCATCGTCGCGACCTCGAAGGATACCGCGTGGGCGAGCCTGCAGCTCATCACTTACGCGATCGGCGCGGCGATCCCGATGCTTGCGATTGCCTATGGCGGGCAGGCCGTGACCACCCGCGTGCGCAGCATGGCGCGGATCGCACCGCGCCTGCAGCAGGGCTTCGGCGTCGTGATCATCGGCTTCGCCGCGCTGTCCTATTTGCAATACGACACGCTGATCGTGGCGTGGCTGACCCAGTTCTATCCCAACGGCCAGATCGGCCTGTGAGCTCATGAGGAGATATCGATGTCGCTGCGCTTGATTGCTGTATCCACGCTGGTGGCGGGCCTGGGCCTCGGCGGCGCCGTCATTCCCGGTCTCTGCACCGAATCCGACGCGCCGGCGCAGCCGGTGCCGCGAGCGGTCGCCATGACGACCCAGCAGAGCCAGGCCGCGCCCGAATTCACAGGGATCAGCAACTGGTTCAACTCGCAGCCGCTGAAGCTCGCCGATCTGCGCGGCAAGGTCGTGCTGGTGGATTTCTGGACCTATGGCTGCGTCAACTGCGTCAACACGCTGCCGCACGTCACCCAACTTTATTCAAAGTACCGGGATCGCGGCCTCGTCGTGATCGGGGTGCACACGCCGGAATTCCCGTTCGAGCATTCGGCCTCCAACGTGCAGGCGGCGCTGAAGCGGCACGGCATCCTCTATCCGGTGGCGCAGGACAACAATTCGCAGACCTGGAACGCCTACGGCAACCAGTATTGGCCGGCGCAATACATCATCGACCAGAACGGCAAGATCGTCTTCCAGCACGCCGGCGAAGGGCAGTACGACGAGATCGACCGCACCGTCGCGCGGCTGCTCAACGCGAGCAGCTAGTGCATTGCATCATGCGGTTGCCTCCAACCGCATGATGTCCCCTAGACAATCCGCCCTGTATTGTCGTCATCCCCGGCGTGGTAAGGTCCAACGTCAGGTCGACGGCAGGTGGTGGATCATGTTCGAAGGCTGGGATGCGGTCGTACTCGCCCGCGCGCAATTCGCTTTCACGATGTCGTTCCACATCGTGTTTCCCGCATTCTCGATCGGGCTTGCGAGCTATCTCGCGGTGCTGGAAGCGCTCTGGCTCATCACCAAGCGCGAAGTCTTCATCAACCTGTTCAATTACTGGCTGAAGATCTTCGCGGTCGCGTTCGGCATGGGCGTGGTCTCGGGCATCGTGATGTCCTACCAGTTCGGCACCAACTGGTCGTCCTTTGCCGACAAGACTGGGCCGGTGATCGGCCCGTTGATGGCCTATGAGGTCTTGACCGCGTTCTTCCTCGAGGCAGGCTTCCTCGGCGTGATGCTGTTCGGGCTCGAACGCGTCGGCCCGAGGCTGCATTTCGTGGCGACGCTGATGGTCGCGATCGGCACGCTGATCTCGGCGTTCTGGATCCTGTCGGCCAATTCCTGGATGCAGACGCCGACCGGCCATGCCGTCAATGCCGACGGCCAGTTCGTCGCGGCCGACTGGTTCAAGCTGATCTTCAATCCCTCGTTCCCCTATCGCCTGGTGCACATGGTGCTGGCGGCGTACCTCACCACCTCGCTGGTGGTCGGCGCGGTCGGCGCCTGGCACCTGCTGCGCGACCAGCATCTCGCGGGGCCGCGCGTGATGTTCTCGATGGCGATGTGGATGGCGACGCTGGTGGCGCCGATCCAGATCCTCGCCGGCGACCAGCACGGCCTCAACACGCTGGAGCACCAGCCGGCCAAGGTGATGGCGATGGAAGGCCACTTCCAGAGCCACAAGGACGGCGCACCGCTGATCCTGTTCGGCTGGCCCGACATGCGTGATGCCAAGGTCAAATACGCGATCGAGGTGCCGAAGCTGTCGTCGCTGATCCTGAAGCATTCGCTCGATGCGCCGCTCGCCGGCCTCGACACCGTGCCGCGCGAGAACTGGCCGCCGGTGCCGATCACCTTCTGGTCGTTCCGCATCATGGTCGGGCTCGGCTTCCTGATCCTCGGGCTCGGCCTGTTCAGCCTCGTGATGCGCTGGCGCGGAATGTTGTATCAGACGCCGCTGCTGCATCGCTTCGCGGTGCTGATGGGCCCGGCCGGCTTCATCGCGGTGCTCGCGGGCTGGATCACCACCGAGACCGGGCGGCAGCCGTTCACCGTCTACGGGCTGCTGCGTACAGTTGACTCGGCGTCGCCGCTGGCGGCGCCCGCGGTGGGCTCGTCATTGATCGCGTTCATCATCGTCTATTTCGCCGTGTTCACCGCGGGCGTGATCTACATCCTGCGCCTGATGGCGCAGCCGCCGCATCCCGGCGAGCAGGGCCCGACCAAGGATCTCCCCGCCCGCGCCGCCGGCATCACGCCGGCCGCGGGTGCTGCAGCCGTGGAGGCCGCGCGATGATCGATCTCGCCATCATCTGGGCCTTCATCATCGCCTTTGCCGTGTTCGTCTATGTCGTGATGGACGGCTTCGATCTCGGCCTCGGCATCCTGTTTCCGCTGTTTCCGCAGAAGACCGATCGCGACGTCATCATGAACACGGTGGCGCCGGTGTGGGACGGCAACGAGACCTGGCTGGTGCTCGGCGGCGGCGGCATGATGGCGGCGTTTCCGCTGGCCTATGCGGTGCTGATGCCGGCGCTCTACACGCCCATGATCGCGATGCTGCTCGGCCTCGTGTTCCGCGGCGTCGCCTTCGAATTCCGCTGGCGGACCCAGAAGGCGCGCAACAAATGGGATCTCGCCTTCGCCGGCGGCTCGCTGGTGGCGACGCTGGCGCAGGGCATCGCGCTCGGCGCCATCCTGCAGGGCATCCATGTCGACGGACGCCACTATGCCGGCGGCTGGTGGGATTGGCTGACGCCGTTCAGCGTCCTGACCGGCATTGCGCTGGTGATCGGCTACGCGCTCTTGGGTGCAACCTGGCTGGTGATGAAGACCGAAGGCGAATTGCGCGACCGCGCCTATCATCTGTGCTGGATCTTGTTGATCGCAATGCTGTGCGCGATCGGCGCCGTCAGCATCGCAACGCCGTTCCTGGCGGTGCAGTACACCCAGCGCTGGTTCGCCTGGCCCAACATCATCCTGACCGCGCCGGTGCCGATCGCGGTCGCCGCCGTCACCGCGCTCCTGCTGCGCGCGCTCGGCAACAAGAACGACCACCAGCCGTTCTTCCTGACGCTTGCGCTGTTCGCGCTGTCCTATGCCGGGCTCGGCATCAGCGTGTATCCCTACATCGTGCCGCAGAGCATCACGATCTGGCAGGCGGCGGCGCCGGCCAACAGCCAGATCTTCATGTTGGTCGGGGTCTCGATCCTGGTGCCGCTGATCCTCGGCTACACCGCCTGGGCCTATTGGGTGTTCCGCGGCAAGGTGCGCCCCGGCCACGGATACCATTGATGCGACCCGATCCGAATCAGCGGCCGCTCGGCCAGCGCCTGCTGTGGTTTGCAGTGCTCTGGCTCGGCGGCGTCGGCACGGTGGCGCTGGTCTCGTTCGCCTTGCGACTCTGGATCGCGCCGAAATAAGGCCGCCGGTGCCGCACTCGTTCGACCTCAATGACAAAAAACAGAAGCATTACAGTGATATAGTGTGACGCCCGCCCTAAACTTGCCATCAAGCTGCCGCTGAGATTTGATGTTGCCGCGATTTGAGGTGGAGCAACCATTTGGCCGCGCGCCAACAAGGAGAGCTTTGCATGACGAAACTTCGTCACCTGGTCTGGATGTTGATCGGCGCGGGTGCGCTCGTGCTGTCGACGTCGCAAGGCTTCGCCCAGAGCCGCCCGGATGCCGACGAGCCCGGCCTGATCGCCGACGACAGCTACCAGCTCGACCCGGAGTGGCAGAAGCAAGTCGTATACTATCGGACCAATGAGGCGCCGGGCACCATCATCGTCTCCACCGCCGAACGCCATCTCTATCTCGTGCAAGGCAACGGCCGTGCGCTCCGCTACGGCATCGGCGTCGGCCGCGACGGCTTCCAGTGGCAGGGGCTGGTGACCATCACCCGCAAGGCCGAGTGGCCGGACTGGGTGCCGCCGCCGGAAATGATCGCCCGCCAGCCCTATCTGCCGCGCTTCATGGCGGGCGGACCGGGCAATCCGCTCGGCGCCCGCGCGATGTATTTGGGCACCACGGTCTACCGCATCCACGGCACCAACCGGCCCGACACCATCGGCACCGCGATCTCCTCCGGCTGCTTCCGCCTGGTCAATGCCGACGTCGCCGACCTCTACAGCCGCGTTCCGGTCGGCACCAAGGTGATCATCCGGCAGAAGCCCGAACTCTGATCTCTACGCTCTACCCGCCTTCGATATCCGACCTGATTTTCCCCGATCATTCGCGAGAGAGAACCCATGCGTACATTTCGAGGCGGCCTGACGATCGGGCTCGCGGTCGCCGCGCTGGTTGCGGCCGCCGCCATCACCTATGAGCGCTACGACACCCGCACGCTGAAGCGCACCGTCCGCCGCGGCGATGTGCTGTGCGGCGTCAACAAGGGCCTGCCGGGCTTCTCGATCCCGGACGACAAGGGCAACTGGACCGGCTTCGACGTCGATTTCTGCCGCGCGGTGGCCTCGGCGATCTTCGACGATCCGTCGAAGGCGAAGTTCGTTCCGCTCGACGCCAGCGAGCGCTTCAAGGAGCTGCAGAACCGCAAGGTCGACATCCTGTCGCGCAACTCCACCTGGAGCATGGCGCGTGAGGTCAATTACGATCTCTATTTCCCGGCGGTCGCCTATTATGACGGCCAGGGCTTCATGATCCCGCGCGCGCGCAACATCGATTCCGCGCTCGACCTGAACGGCAGCAAGGTCTGCGTGCAGGCCAACACCACGACGCAGCTCAACCTCGCCGACTATTTCCGTGCCAACAACATGAAGTACACGGAGATGAAGTTCGACAAGCTCGACGACGTGGTGAAGGCCTATGACTCTGGCCAGTGCGACACGCTGACCTCGGACGCCTCGCAGCTCTATGCGCTGCGGCTCAACCTGTCCAAGCCGAACGATCACGTGATCCTGGCCGACATCATCTCCAAGGAGCCGCTGGCGCCGGTGGTCCGGCAGCGCGACGACGACTGGATGATGATCGTGAAGTGGACGCTCTACGCCATGATCAACGCCGAGGAGCTCGGCATCACCTCGAAGAACATCGACGAGGCGCTGAAGTCGAAGAAGCCGGAAGTGATGCGGCTGGTCGGCACCGAGGGCTCCTATGGCGAGGATCTCGGCCTGACCAAGGACTGGGCGGTGCGCATCATCCGCCATGTCGGCAATTACGGCGAGGTCTACGACCGCAACGTCGGCGCCGATTCCAAGCTGAAGATCCCGCGCGGCATGAACCAGCTCTGGAACGCCGGCGGCGTCCAGTACGCGCCGCCGATCCGGTAACGGCGCGTAGCTAGGCCACAGCCGCTACCGCATCCTCAGCAGTCATCACCCGCGAAAGCGAAAGCGGGTGATCCAGTACGCCGCAGCTTCTCCGCTCAAGCACCACTGTCTCTGGAATACTGGATCGCCCGGTCGAGCCGGGCGATGACAGTGCGTTGTGTCGAGAGGGACGACGCCCCTCAGTAGCCCTTGCCGCTCGCCAGCCGATCGGTGTGGAAATTGCTGTCGCCGAACAGCTCCTGGCAGACGCGGGCGCGCTTCATGAAGAAGCCGATGTCGAACTGGTCGGTCATGCCCATGCCGCCATGCATCTGCACGCCCTCCTGCACGGCTGATGTCGCCGTGGTGCCGGCGCGCGCTTTCGCCACCGAGACCGCGGTGGCGGCCTTCTCGATATCAGTATCGAGCGCCTGCAACGCCTTGAGCACGGCGGCGCGGGTGATCTCGATATCGATGTAGAGCTGGGCGGCACGGTGCTGCAGCGCCTGGAATTCGCCGATCGCCTTGCCGAACTGCTTGCGCTCCTTGAGGTAGGTCACGGTGCGGCCGAACACATCGTCGGAGAGACCGACCATTTCGGAGGCGATCGCGCCGCGGCCGATATTGAGCACGCCCTCGAGCAGCCCAAAACCCTGATCGACCTCGCCGAGCACGCTGTCGGCGTTGACCTCGACATTGTCGAACACGATGCGCGCCGCGTTGTGCGAATCGACCATCGCGGTGCGCTCGACCGCGAGTCCCTTGGCCTTGGGATCGACCAGGAACAGCGTCAGCCCATTCTTGTCACCGGCGCTGCCGGCCGTGCGCGCGGCGACGATCAGCAGGTCGGCGGTGTGGCCATCGACCACGAAGGCCTTGTCGCCCGACAGCTTGAAGCCATTGCCGGAGCGCACAGCCTGCAACTTGGTCTGCAGCGGGCGATGCTTTGCACCCTCGTCGATCGCGAGCGCCGCGAGCAGCGAGCCGTCGGCGATCTTCGGCAGATGCTGCGCCTTCTGCGCCTCGCTGCCGCCGCGCGACAGCGCCGAGGCTGCGAGCACCGAGGTCGCGAGGAACGGCGACGGCATCAAGGTGCGGCCGATCTCCTCCATGACGATGCCGGCTTCGACGCAGCCGAGCCCGCTGCCGCCGAACTGGTCCGGCACCAGGAGGCCGGAGAAGCCCATCTCGGCAAAGGTTGTCCAGAGCTCGCGCGAGAAGCCGGTGGTGTCCTTGGCATCGCGCAGGCCGCGCAGATGCGCCACCGGCGCCTTGTCGCTGATGAGACCGCGCGCACTGTCGCGCAGCATGGATTGTTCTTCGGTGAGGACGAGGGCCATGGATGGATCCGATAAATCTGATGTTGTTCGTTCAATCGAATTTCAAGGTAACGTCATGCCCGGCCTAAAGCGCGAAGTGCGTCTTCGCGCCAGATGTGCCGGGCATCCACGTCTTGTGCCAGTCGCGACAAAGACGTGGATGGCCGGGTCAAGCCCGGCCATGACGGCGGAAAGCCTCACGCGCCCGGCAGATCGAGGATCCGCTTGGCGACGATGCCGAGCATCACCTCCGAGGTGCCGCCCTCGATCGAGTTGGCCTTGGTGCGCAGCCAGGCACGCGGACGGGCGCCGCCCCGGGAGCGGTCGCTTTCCCACTCCAACGCGTCGATGCCGCCGGCCGACATCAGGATCTCGTAGCGGCGCTTGTTGAGCTCGGTGCCGTAATATTTCATTGCCGACGAGAACGCCGGATGCGATTGCCCGGCCTTGGCGAGATCGACCGCGCGCTCGGCAGCCGCGGCGAGCGCCGCCTCGTCGACCTCGAAGCTCGCGATCTGGCTGCGCAGCTGCGCATCGTCGAGCCGCCCTTGGGCGTCCGCGCCGACCGAGTCGGCCGCGATCTGGCCGAGCGGACGGCCGACGCCGCGCTCACCCATGCCCGAGATCATCGCACGCTCGTGCTGCAAGAGATATTTCGCGACATCCCAGCCGCGATTGACGGTGCCCACGACATGCGATTTCGGCACGCGAACGTTGTCGAAGAAGGTTTCGCAGAACGGCGAATAGCCGGAGATCAAGAGGATCGGTTTTGTGGACACGCCCTTCGAGGTCATGTCGAACAGGATGAAGCTGATGCCGTCGTGCTTCTTGGCGGCCGGATCGGTGCGTACCAGGCAGAAGATCCAATCGGCATAGTTGGCGTAGGACGTCCAGATCTTCTGGCCGTTGATGATGTAGTCGTCGCCGTCGCCGACCGCGCGGGTCTGCAGCGAGGCGAGGTCGGAGCCGGCGTTCGGCTCGGAATAGCCCTGGCACCAGCGGATCAGGCCCGCGGTGATCTTGGGCAGATGCTCCTTCTTCTGCTCCTCGGTACCGTATTTCAGCAGCGCCGGTCCGAGCATCGAGATGCCGAACGAGGTCAGCGGCTGGCGCGCGCCGATCGCCGCCATCTCCTGGCGCACGATCTTCGCTTCCTCGCCGTCGAGGCTGCCGCCGCCATATTCCTTCGGCCAATGCGGCACGGTCCAGCCCTTGTCGCGCATCCGCTCGAACCAGACGCGCTGCGCGTCCGACGAGAATTTCGCGTTGCGGCCACCCCAGAAGGTGTCGCCATCCGAGGTCATTGGCTTGCGCATCTCCGCGGGGCAGTTCTGCTCCAGCCAGGCGCGGGTCTCGGCGCGGAATTTCTCAAGGTCAGCCATGGTGCGTTTCCAGTCAAATTCGACGAATTGGATTCGACCTTAGACCTACGCAGCCGCCGAATTCAATATGCCTCGCGGCCGCGCCATGCTCTGGCGTCGCTACTCACCTTGCGCGATCGGGTGTATCGCCGAGATGGGGTAACGATTGAAAAACAAGAGGAAACGGACATGCGGCTGAAGCTGCTTTCGCCTAGCGAAATGAACGCCGCCCAGAAAGAAACCTACGACGAGTCAATCGCCGGCAAGCGCGGCGCGCCACCAGCGCCGATGATGGCCTGGCTGAACAGCCCGGAGATGGCGCGGCATGCCACCCGGCTCGGCGAGGTCTTGCGCTTCGACACGATCTTTCCGCCAAAGCTGTCGGAGATCGCGATCCTCGTCACCGCGCGGCACTGGACCGCGCATTACGAATGGTATGCCCACAAGCGGCTCGCGCTGAAGGGCGGCCTCGACCCGAAGATCATCGAGGACATTCGCGTGCGCCGGACGCCGACCTTCGACGATCCGAAGGCCAGGGTGATCTACGACGTCGCCAAGGCGCTGCATGAAGGTCACGGCCTGCCGAAGGGACTGTATGACGAGGCGGTCGAGGTTTTGAGCCAGCGCGGCCTGGTCGAGGTGATCGGCCTCTGCGGCTACTACACCATGGTGTCGATGACGCTGAACACGTTCGAGTTCCAGCTGCCCGGCGGCGAGCTGTCGGAGCTCTGCTAGACCCGGCCGGCCATGGCGTCATCCGGAAACACTGCGTTTCCGGATGGATCGCTCCGGCCCCGGCAAATCCGGACTATATCAGGAGGAGAAGCCTTGCCCCTGATGGCACGGCATTGATGCCAACGGAGCCAGGTCATGCCGGAAAATCCCCCCATCATCGCGGGCACGCGGATCGGGCATGTCCATCTGAAGGTCGCCGACCTCGACCGCGCGCTCGGCTTCTATTGCGGCGTGCTCGGCTTCGAGTTGCAGCAGCGGTTGGGGACGGACGCGGCGTTCATCTCGGCCGGCGGCTATCACCACCACATCGGCCTCAACACCTGGGAGAGCAAGGGCGGACATCCGCCGCCGCCCGGCACCACCGGCCTGTTTCACACCGCCATCCTCTACCCAACCCGACCGGCGCTCGCCGACGCGCTGCATCGGGTGCTGTCGGCCGGCAGCCAGCTCGACGGCGCCAGCGACCACGGCGTCAGCCAGGCGCTCTATTTGCGCGACCCCGACGAGAACGGCGTCGAGCTCTATTGGGACCGCCCCGAGGCCGAATGGCCGCGCAGCGCCGACGGCAAGCTCGCGATGTTCACGCGACGGCTGGACCTGGAGGATTTGCTGAAGCAGCGGGTGGCGCAATTCCGTAACGCGGATGAAGTGCTGTAGCCCGGATGAGCAAAGCGACATCCGGGGCTCTGGTGCGGGCCGAAGGAGCGATCCCGGATATCGCTTCGCTCATCCGGGCTACCGGTTAGTGCCCTGACAGGCTGATGATCGCACCCGAAGCATAGAGCCCGACGCCGAACACGGTATGGGTGACCAGGCTCTGCAGCCGCGCGGTCCATGGATGGGACGTCCGGCTCGCGGCGATGCCCGCGCCCATCGCGGGCTGCAGCACCAGGAACGGTGCGGCCACACTGCCGATCCCGACCAGCAAGGCCGGTCCGATGGTCGGCTGCCGCGCCCAGTCGAGGCCGAAGAGCGCAAGCAGCACGCCGGCAAAGCCGATGCCGATCAGATAATGCGCGGCCCATCCGACGACCCGTTCGCCCGCAACCTGCGGCGACGCGGCGATGCGGTCGTGGCGCAGCCGCCCGGATGCGAGATGGCCGAGCCAGCGTCCGACCAGGGCATAGTCCAGCGACGGGATGCCGAGCAGGCGCTTGCGGACCATCCCCCAGATGTCCATCACGATGGTCGCACCGGTCCCGATCAGCACCGCGCTCACCGCAAACTCCATCGCGTCAGCCATGGGCGGTCTCGGCCGGCGAACGCGCGGCGACCACCCAGCAGGCGGCGGAGAAGCAAATCTCGGTTCCGTGGACGTAGCGAGCGAAAGCACCGCGCACGGTCTCGATTACCTGCGTACGACGCGGCTCCTCCATCCCCTGCAGCATCACGCCGACCGGCCCGAGCCGGCCGACGTAGCGGGTCAACTCTGTTGCCGGAAAGCTCAGGGCGATATCGACCGGCTCGATCGCGATCGCGCCCCAGCCGCTGTCTTCCAGGATGCGCGCGACCCGCGCCCGGTCCGCGAAGCCGAACTGCCCCGGCCCATCGGGACGCCGCGCGGGAAGATCCGGGAGCAGCGGCTTCGCCGCCCGCTCCGCCGTCGTCATGAAGGGATTCTCGGCCGCACTGCGCCAGACGACGAGGCGGAGCGCAGCACCCGGCCGGGCCGCGCGGCGCAAATTGGCGAACGCCTGCACCGGATCGGCGAAGAACATCACGCCGAGGCGCGAGATGATCATGTCGAAACTCGCCGGCGCGAACGGATAGGTCTGCGCATCGGCGCAGACGAAGCTGGCCGGCCGCCCTTCCCGCTCGGCGCGGGCGCGGGCTGCTGTGATCATCGGGGCGGAGATGTCGATGCCGGTGCAATGTCCCTGCGGGCCGAGCGCACGAGCGACGGCGAACGTCGTGGCGCCGGTGCCGCAGCCGATGTCGAGCACATCGCGAGCCCCGGCATCGGACACCGCGCGAACAAGCAGCTCCTCGAGCGGCCTGAACATCGCCTCGAGCACGTCGCGGGTCTCGACCCAGGCCCGTCCCGCGGCGCCATTCCAGAGTTTGACCTGCTCGTCTTCGGCCTGCGATGCGGTACTCATGATCTCGTCCTTCTTGCCTGGTCTGTTGCCTTGATGCTTGCCTTGCGCAAGCCGTTGGCGGCACACTGCCAGTTCAAGTGAACTTGAGGTCAAGGGCCATGCGAGACGTCGACATTGCGGAGGTGGCGGAACTGTCGGGCGTACCCGCCTCGACCTTGCGCTTCTACGAGGAGAAGGGGCTGATCGCCTCGCATGGACGGCGCGGGCTGCGCCGCCTGTTCGATCCGGGCGTGCTGGACCGGCTGGCGCTGATCGCGCTCGGGCGCGCATCCGGCTTCTCGCTCGACGAGATCGCAAGGATGTTCGCGCCCGACGGCAAGCCGCGCATCGACCGGAAGATGCTCTCGGCCAAGGCCGACGAACTGGACCGCACCATTCGCAGGCTCAACGCGATGCGTGACGGCCTGCGCCATGCCGCGGTGTGCCCGGCGCCGAGCCATATGGAATGCCCGACCTTCCGCCGCCTGCTGCGGGTCGCGGCGGCCGGCAAGATGGAGACGCCGAAGACGACGAAGAAGTCACGACGCAAATTGTAGCCCGGATGAGCGCAGCGACATCCGGGATGGTCCCGGGCGCGGCCCCGGATATCGCTTCGCTCATCCGGGCTACTTCCCCTTCGTCATGATCGTCACCGCCGCGATCAATTCGAGGGCAATGCAGCCGTAGAACGGCAGCGTGTAGCTGCCGGAGAGATCGTGCAGCAGCCCGATCACGCCGGGACCGAACGCATAGGTGATCTGGTTGATCGCGGTGATCAGGCTGACCAGCACGCCGAACGCGCGCGGGTCGAATTCGCGCTGCACGATCAGCGCCGGCAGCGTGATCAGATTGCCGACCGAGAAGCCGAACAGCGCGCAGGCCGCGATCTGCACCACGTCATTGTGCACGTTGATGATGAGGGCGAGCGCGATCGCCTGGCTGGCAAAGGACAGCGCCGACGCCAGCCTCTGGTTGAGCTGGTCGATCACGAAGGAGAAGGAGACGCGGCCGACCACGGCCATCGCGGTCAACAGCGCCATCGCCACCGTGGCGCGCTCGCGGCCGATCACCTGGTCGAGATAGGCGATCAGGTGGACGATGAAGCCGACCTGGGCGAACAGCACCAGTGCAAACGCAATCGAGACCGAGAGGAAGCGGATGTCGCGCAGCGCATTGGCGCGCACTTGCGTTGGCGACGGCGCGTCGGCCGCCGCCGACGTCACCGCGTGCAGATGCGCCGGCGGCCGCCCGACAAAGATCAGGATGACAGGCACCATCACCACGACGAGCAGGACGGCAGCCGCGATCATCGCGCCGGAGAAGCCGAACGCGCCGATCCCGGCCACCAGTAGCGGCACGCCGACGATGCCGCCGAAGCTCGCGCCGTTCAGCGCCAGGCTGATCGCCATGCCGCGCTTCTTGTCGAACCAGAGGCCGAGCGTGTTGGTGATGATGCCGAGGCTGGTGCCGGCCCAGCCGAACGCCAGCAGCGCGTCGGCGAGATAGAGCTGCCACGGCTCGCGCACCTCGCCGATCGCAACCGCCGCGATCGCCATCGCGAAGGTGCCCGCGATCAGGCAGAGGCGCGCGCCGAACGCCTTGATCGCCTCGCTGACGAAGGCGACCAGCGCGGCACCGAACAGATAGAAGAAGGTCGTGCCCGACGAGATCAGCGACGCCGGCCAGCCGTGCAGCTTGTGCAGCTCGGCGACATAGACGCTCTGCCCGTAGAAGCCCAGGCCCCAGCCGAAGGTCGCAAGCAGGAAGCAGACGACGACGATGCGCCAGCCCTCGTAACCGAGCGAGGATTCGTCAGGCAGCGTGGGTGAGGATGCGTCCATTTCTTGCTCTTGCTTCCGACATCGTCATGACCGGGTTTAATCCGTTCTCATGATGTGGGAAGCCGTGCAAGCCGGTCATTTCGAGGCCGATCGAAGTGTCAGCACATGGCAGCAGCATGATCCGGAAAAGTGCGAAGCGGTTTTCCCTCGCGACAAACGCGAAGCGTTTGCGCGGAGATCATGCTTAAGACAAAGCTTTAGATGCTTGGGTCCGGGATTTCTTCCACCGCGCGCAATTTCGCGCGCCGCTTGGCGAATGACACGAACGACAGCACGGCAAGCCCGAGCAGCACCGGCGGGAACACCACCCAGTTGACGGCATTCCAGCCGTAATGCGCGAGCAGCTGGCCCGACGAGAATGAGCCGATCGCCATCATGCCGAACACCAGGAAATCGTTGAACGCCTGCACCTTGTTGCGCTCCTGCGGCCGGTGGGTTTCCAGCACCAGCGCGGAGGCGCCGACGAACGCAAAATTCCAGCCGATCCCGAGCACGAACAGCGTCGCCCAGAAGTGCGGCGCCGTGATGCCCGACAGTCCGATCATCGCCGCGACCGCCTCCAGCGCCAGCCCGAGCGCAACGATTACCGGCGCGCCGAACCGCGCGATCAGCGAGCCGGTGAAGAAGCTCGGGCCGTACATCGCCACGATGTGCCACTGGATGCCGAAATTGGAATCGCTGACCGACAGCCCGCACATCTTCATCGCGAGCGGCGCCGAGGTCATCACCAGGTTCATCATCGGATAGGCGATCACGCCGCACAGCGCGGCGGCAATGAAGCGCGGCTGTTTTGCGATCTCGAGCAAGGGACGGCCGCCATGCAGGTCCGCCGCCGCGGGCTTCGGCGCGTCGACGCCCGAGAGCACCGCCATCGCCACCAGCGCGACCAGCGCCTGCATCACGAAGGAGAACGCGAACAGATAGGGCGGCCAGATGTCCATGGTCCATTGCACGAGCTGCGGCCCGAGCACGCCGGCGAACACGCCGCCGGCCATCACCCAGGACACCGCCTTGGGCCGGAACGCGACGCTGGCGCCATCGGCCGCGGCGAAGCGGTAGGACTGCGCGACGGCGCCGTAGAGCCCGCCGAGGAAGGTCGCGCCGCAGAACAGCCAGAACGACGAATGCAGGATCGCGAAGGCGCCGAGCGCGCCGGTCAGCGTGCCGCAGAAGGTGCCGACGATGAAGGCGACGCGTCTTCCATAGGCGCGCGAGATCGCGCCGGTCGGCAGCGTGCCGGCGGCAAGGCCGAGCACATACATCGAGAGCGGCACCGTCGCGAGCGAGATGTCAGGCGCCAGCGTCGCGCCGACGATCGAGCCGGTGGCGAAGATCACCGCCGAATTGGCCCCGGTCAGCGCCTGCGCCGCCGCGAGCCGCCACACATTGCTGCGCGCCCGCGCGTCGTCGCTCGCCTCATCCGCAGCTGTCACGTCGATCATCGGCCTTCCCGCCCTGAAGCCCCGGCGGGAGCCTCCAATCGCCGGCACTATGGAGAGCGGGTAGCGGCCGATCAACCGGCGCAAACGGACGAAGGCCATGCGGGAGGCGCACGAGGGGATGGCCCACTCCGTCATTCCGGGGCTCGCGAAGCGAGAGCCCGGAATCCATTCATCCACGGAGCGTGCGGAGCAATGGATTCCGGGCTCGCGCCAAGAGGCGCGCCCCGGAATGACGCGAGGGTGCAATCGCTTTACCGCACCGGCTTCTTGCCCGGCCGCTTCTCGGCGCGCAGCGCGCCGGTCTTGTGCACCTTGGAGCGCGGCGCGATCGGGGCGCCGCGCGGATAGCCGCCCGGCCATTCCAGCGCGAGCGAGCTCGCGAAGCCGAAGAAGCTCGAGCGGCTCATGCCGAGCTCGGCGGCGCGCTTGTCGATCCGTGTGATCAGGCTTTTCGGCAAGTAGACATTGACGCGCTCGGATGGATCCGGCGGATCGACGCCGACCATGAAGAAGGCGGCGACGTCGGAGCCCTTGGGCGGCACGATCCGTTCGATCGGCGTCGGCTCCGGCAGCGCATGGCCCTGCTCGACCCAGCCGTCGACCGCCTGCGCCAGCGCGTGCTCGGCACGCTCGATCGCCGCTTCCTGCGACTTGCCGCCGGCGACGCAGCCGGGGAAATCCGGAAACCACGCCCCGAACGCGCCGCGCGGACCGCGCTCCAGCACGGCGGGATAAAGCCGTCTCTTCATTCTGGCCTCCGTCGTCCGAGTATGCTATTTCACACACCTCGGTGTGTCAAATCACACAACAAGCAGGAGCGTGCGGCAATGGACCCGCAAGCCGAACTCCGCATCGTCCGCGCGGCCTATGCCAAGCAGATCCTGGCCGCCGCCAATGTCGTCAACGCGCGGCTGATGGAGGCCTTTGCCGCCATTCCGCGCGAGGACTTCGTCGGCCCGGGACCGTGGATGATGCTGCGATGGTGGACCCGCGATTACGTGCCGACGCCCGATGCCGATCCGGTCTATCTCTACACCAACGATCTCATCGCCTTGCGGCCCGAGCGGCGCCTCAACAACGGCCAGCCGTCGCTGCACGCGCATCTCATGCACCAGGCCGCGCCTGCCCGTGGCGAGCACGTCGTGCATATCGGCACGGGCACCGGCTACTACACGGCAATTCTCGCTCATCTGGTCGGACCGTCCGGCCGCGTGACCGGCGTCGAATACGACCCGGACCTTGCGGCGCGCGCCCGCGCCAATCTCAGAGCCTACGCCAATGTCGAGATCATCGAAGGCGACGGCACGCTGGTCTCGTTCGATCCAGCCGATGTGATCTACGTCAACGCCGGCTGCACCCGGCCTGCCGCGCGATGGCTCGACGGCCTCGCCGATGGCGGCCGCCTGATCCTGCCGCTGACATCCGACGAAGGATTCAAGGGCGGCGCGCCGGAGCAGGTGGCGCGCTCCGGCGCTGTATTCCGGGTCCGACGCGAGGGCGCAGAGTATCACGCCGACTGGATATCACCGGTCGCGATCATTCCCTGCGACGGCGGCCGCGACGAGACGTCGGAAAAGGCGCTGGCCGAAGCCTTCGCCCGCGGCGGCTGGCAGAAGGTGACGCGGCTCACCCGGGACGCCGGGATTCCCGAAGAGCGTTGCTGGCTGCGCGGGGATGGGTGGTGCCTCGCCTACAGTTGATCCGCACGTGGCGTCCTCCCGCGGGCCCCACAATAGACAGGAGGCGAGTGCCCGCGTAAATCAAGGAACCGTCACCAGACCTGATGGAGCCAGTGCTGTGTCCTCAGACGAAAGGCCCACTCTCGCTGCCCCCGACGATGATCCCTATCTGTGGCTGGAGGATATCGAGGGGAAGCACGCGCTGGAGTTCGTCGAGCGGCAGAGCCGGCTGACGCTGGAAAAATTCGGCGGCGCGCGATTCGCAGCCGATCGTGATGAACTGGCGGCGATCTATGACCGCCCGGACAATATCCCCTATGTCACGCGCCGCGGCGGGCTGCTCTACAATGTGTGGAAGGACGCGAAGAATCCGCGCGGCCTGTGGCGACGAACGACCCTCGAGGAATTTCGCAAACCACATCCCGAATGGGACATCCTGCTGGATGTCGACAGGCTTGCAGCCGACGAAGGCAAGGACTGGCTGCTGAGCTGGACGCACGCGCCTCCCGAGGCGGCATCACGTGCTATCGTCGGCCTGTCGCGTGGCGGCAGCGACGCCGCCATGCTGCGCGAGTTCGATCTGGAGGCGAAGCGCTTCGTTGCCGACGGATTCGTGCTGCCGGAAGCAAAGAGCGGTGCGGAATGGGCCGATGCCGATACGCTGCTGCTGTCGAGCGCGCTCGGCGAGGGCATGGCCACGTCCTCCGGTTACGCGCGAACCGTACGGCTGTGGCGCCGTGGTGAGCCGGTCGAGCAGGCGCCGGTGGTCTTCGACGCCCCCGCCGATCATATGGCCGTGTACTGCGGCGGCGACCGGACCGGACCGCTTCCTCGCTTCTGGTTCACCGATCGAATCGATTTCTTCAACCTGCATGTCTGGCTCGGTGACGCGACCGGTGGCAGAACCAGGCTCGATCTGCCCACCGACATCTGGCTCGAGGCGCAGCGGGATTGGCTCGCGGTGAAACTGCGTTCGGCATGGACGGTGGCCGGGACGACCTATGCGGCGGACAGCGTGATCGGCATTTCGCTGTCGGCGTTTCTCGCCGGCGACCGCCGCTTCACTGTCATCTTCGAACCGGGTGCGCGTCGCGCGCTGCAGGGGTTCTTGTGGACCGCCGACCGGCTGATCCTGTCGATTCTCGACGACCTGCGGCCGGTGTTCGAAATCTGCACACCTGCGGCGGACGGCTGGGCGCACCAGCGGCTGCAAGGACTTCCCGAGATCGGCGTTGTCGACGCCTGGCGCTTTGACGTCCATGAGGCCGAGAGCAACGGAGACATGCTGGCCAACATCCAGGATCCGCTGACGCCGCCCTCGCTGATGTTGATCGAGCAAGTCGGAAGCCCGACGCTGCTGAAGCAGGCTCCGAAAACCTTTTCCGCCGACGGTCTCGTCATCACACAGCACGAGGCCGTCTCGGTCGATGGCGAGCGAATCCCCTATGTGCAGGTCGGTCCCACCACCGAAACCGGCGATGCTCCGGTCTATATGACCGCGTATGGCGGCTTCGGCCTTGCCGTGAAGCCGTATTACAGTTCGGCGCTCGGCAAGCTGTGGCTGGAGCGCGGCGGCACCACGGTGCAGGCCAACATCCGCGGCGGCGGCGAGTTCGGCACGCGCTGGCACGATGCCGGCCGCCATGCCGGCAAGCGGCTGTCGCACGACGATTTCGCTGCGGTCGCCGCCGATCTTGTCCGGCGCGGCGTCACCCGGCCGGGCCGCATCGCCGCGGAAGGCGGCTCGAATGGCGGCATCCTGATCACCAATATGCTGACCCGCTATCCGGAACGGTTCGGCGCCCTGTTCTGCACGATTCCGCTGATCGACATGCGCCGCTACACCAGGCTGTTGGCCGGCGCGAGCTGGATCGCGGAATACGGCGATCCCGACAAGCCGGAGGAATGGGACTGGCTCAAGACCTATTCGGCCTATCATGCAGCGAAGCCGGGACAGCATTATCCGCCGATCCTGATCGCGACCACGAAGCGCGACGATCGCGTGCATCCTGGCCATGCCCGCAAGATGACCGCCAAGCTGCAGGCGATGGGGTACGAGGCCTATCTCTATGAGGCGGCCGCCGGAGGTCACGGCTTCGGCAAGGACAACCAGGAACGCGCGACCTTCATCGCGCTCGGCCACACCTTCCTGAGGGAGAAGATCGGCTGGATCGACGGCAATTCGTGAGCGCAGCTACTTCCGCACGAACATCAGGATCATGTTGTTGGCCGGCATCTCGAAGCTGCCGTCAAGCTTCAGGCCAACACGCTCCGCGAGCGTCTCGAGATCGGCGATGTCGCGCACGCCCCATTCGGCGTCGCGCTCGCGCAGCGAGGTGTCGAACACGGCATTGCTGAGCGCGGTGTGCTTGCCGCCGCGCTTGAACGGGCCGTAGAGGAACAGCCGGCCGTCGGCGCGCAGATGCCGCGCGGCGCCGGCGAACAGGCCCTCGGCGACGCGCCACGGCGCGATGTGGATCACGTTGGCGCAGAAGATCGCGAGCAGTTTGTCCGGACCTTTGCCGTCCGATGGCGCCGGCGACCAGGCCGGATCGGACAGATCGATCGGCTGCGGCGGCTGGATGTTGGCAAGGGCGGCATGCGCGCGCCAGGCCTCGATGCTGCGCAGGTGCGCGGCATGAAGGTCGCTCGGCCACCAGATGATATCCGGCGTCTGGCCGGCGAAATAGACGACGTGCTGACCGGTGCCACTGCCGGCTTCGAGCACCTCACCGGACCGGCCTGAGAGGTAATTCTTCAGGACCGCCCAGATCGGCTGGTGATTGCGGTGGAACGCCGCCGCGTCGAGCCGCCCGTCCGCCTCGACCGGGCTGCCGTCCTTGCCGAACTCCACCACGAACTCCGCCACGCCGCTTCTCCTCAAGGTCCAATCGCATCTCAACCGCACAAACATGACAGGCGGAAGGCGCGGGAGATCACTCCCGTTCCGGACCACCACGCTTCCATTAACCCCGTCGCAACGCGCCTATTCTCCGAGTTGCCAGCCGATGGCCTTTGTGCTTTCCACTCTTTATATTGCGATGGGATCATCGAGATTGAAGCCCGGGAAACGTCCTTGATCGCCACTTTCACCAAGCCAGCCTTCGTTCTGGCGCTGCTGGCGGGTACCGCCATGGCCGCGCCCGCGCAGGCCCAATCCGCCGCCGAGGGCCAGAAGCTCGCGTTCGACCGCGGCAAGGGTAATTGCCTAACCTGCCATGTCATCAAGGGTGGCGACCTGCCCGGCACGATCGGCCCCGAATTGACCGGGCTGAAGGCGAAATACAGCCGCGACGAGCTGGTTGCGATCGTGACCGACGAGACCAAGCGCAACCCGCAGACCGTGATGCCGCCGTTCGGACGAAACCGGATCTTGAGCGAGAAGGAAATCAACGCGGTGGTGGACTTCCTGCAAACGCTGTGACGCCGCGACGTCGCGTGAGGAGATTTTTTCGATGAACATCACGACCAGCGAATTTTCGACGACGCGCCGCCTGGTGCTGAAGTGCGCGGGCGTCGCCGCGCTGATCGGCCTCGGGGTCATTCCGTTCGACGTGCCGCAGGCGCTCGCCGCCGCCAACGACAAATATCCGGAAGAGGCGTTCAAGCAGAAGAACGAGGCCGACGCGATCAAGGCGCTCTACGGCAAGACCGCCGAGCCCTCGGACAAGATCAAGATGGACGCGCCTGAAATCGCCGAGAACGGCGCGGTGGTGCCGATCTCCGCCACCACGACGCTTCCCGACGTCACCACGATCTCGTTTCTGGTCAGCGAGAACCCGATCTCGCTGGTCGCCTCGTACAAGATCCCGGCCGGCACCGTGCCGAGCGTCGCCAACCGCATCAAGATGGCCAAGACCAGCAACGTCACCGTGATCGTCGAGGCCGGCGGCAAGCTCTACAGCGCCAAAAAGGAAATCAAGGTCACCGTCGGCGGCTGCGGCGGCTGAACGCGCAAACGATAAGGAAGCAAACCGATGGCATCGAGCATTCGCGTGCGCGCCACCTCAAACGGCGACACCACCGAGGTGCAGGCGCTGATCCAGCATCCGATGGATTCCGGCTTCGTCAAGGACGCCAAGGGCGAGATCATTCCGCCGCATTTCATCCAGCAGCTCACCTTCGAGTATGACGGCAAGCCGGTGTTCGTCGCCGACTGGGGCGGCGGCGTCTCCAAGGATCCCTACGTCAAGTTCGCCTTCAAGGGCGGCAAGAAGGGCGACGATCTGAAGGTCAGCTGGGTCGACAACAAGGGCGCGACCGACACCACCACGGCGAAGATTCAATGACGCGGCGCCTCGCAATCCGCGCAGCAATTGCCACGTTCGCGCTCGGCATGCTGGCGTGCGGGCCGGCGCGCGCGGCCGACAGCGTCGATCCCGCGGCCGACAAGGCCGCGTTCCAGAAATTCTTCACCAGCAAATTCCCCAAGCTGAAGCTCGAGGATTTCGTCAACGGTCCGTATTCGATGAATGAGGACCTGCACAAGCAGTGGGAAGAAAAGGAGCAATTTCCGCCCTACGAGTTCTCGCTCGAAGCCGGCAAGGAAATGTTCACGACGCCGTTCAAGAACGGCAAGACCTATGCCGACTGCTTCCCGAACAAGGGCATCGGCATCCGCCAGAACTACCCCTATTTCGACGAGAAGGAAGGCAAGGTCGTCACCCTCGAGCTCGCGCTCAACCGCTGCCGCGAGGCCAATGGCGAGGCGCCGTTCTCCTATGTGAAGGACGACATGGCGGCGCTGACCGCCTACATGGCGTTCACCTCGCGCGGCAAGCCGATGGACATCCAGATCCCGAACGATCCGCGCGCGCTTCAGGCCTATCAGAAGGGCAAGGAGTATTTCTACACCCGCCGCGGCCAGCTCAATTTCTCCTGCGCGACCTGCCACATCCAGAGCCCGGGCGAGCGGATTCGCGCCGAGGTGCTGGCACCGGCGCTCGGCATCCTGAACGCGATGCCGATCTACCGTTCGGAATGGAGCGGTATGGGCACCACCAGCCGCCGCTTCACCACCTGCAACAGCCAGATCCGCGGCGTGCCGCTCAATCCGCAGGACGACGAGTACCGTAACCTCGAATATTATTTGTCCTATGTCAGCAATGGCCTGCCGATTTCAGGCCCAGGAGCGCGGCCATGAGCGGGGCCATCAGAGCCATCTTCGCCGCATCGGCCCTGCTGCTCGCGACCGCAAGCACAGCGCTTGCCGCCTCCGAGGCCGACTACAAGGCGGCCTATGCCGCGGCTGAAGCCGCCAACAAGGAAGCCGGAGCCCTGCGCAACCAGTGGACCACCACGGCCTCGACGCTATCGGCCGCAAAAAAGGCCGGAGATGCTGGTGATTTCGACACCGCAGTCGCCCAGGCCAAGGAGGCCGAGGCGCTGGCAAAGGCATCGATCTTCCAGGCCACCAGCGAAAAGGAACGCTGGAAGGACATGGAAGTTCGTTAAAGGCGCGCAGGCCAGGGGCCGCGCGGAGAGAGTGATGATCATCCGCCGCCGGGATTTCCTGAGAGCTTCGGCCGCCGTGACGCTGACGGCCGGCCTGCCCCGCCTCGCGCGCGGCGCCGATACCGCGAGCGTCTACGACCTCGAACGCTTCGGCAACGCCCGCATCCTGCACATGACCGACACCCATGCGCAGCTGAAGCCGGTGTTCTTCCGTGAGCCCGGCGTCAATCTCGGCGTCGGCGCGATGGCCGGTCAGCCGCCGCATCTGGTCGGCAAGGCGTTCCTCGACCGCTTCGGCATCCGGCCGGACAGCGCCGACGCCTATGCCTTCACCTGCGTAGAGTTCGAGAAGGCGGCGATCCGCTTCGGCCGGCTCGGCGGCTTTGCCCATCTGAAGACGCTGGTCGACAAGCTGCGTGCCGATGTCGGCGAGAAGCGCGCGATCCTGCTCGACGGCGGCGACCTCTGGCAGGGCTCGGCGCTCGCCAGCGCGATGAACGGCGCCGATATGGTCGAGGCGGCCAATCTGCTCGGCATCGAGGCGATGACCGGGCATTGGGAATTCACCTATGGCGAGCAGGTGCTGCGCGACAATCTCTCCCGCTTCAAGGGCGAGTTTTTGGCACAGAACGTATTCCTGACCGAGGAAGCCGCGTTCAACGACGCCAAGGCGTTCGATCCGGCCTCGGGCCGCGTCTTCAAGCCGTCCACGATCAAGGAGATCGGCGGCCACCGTGTCGCGATCATCGGCCAGGCCTTCCCCTACGTGCCGATCGCCCATCCGAAGCGCTATACGCCGGACTGGACCTTCGGCATCCGCGACGAGGAACTGCAAAGGCTCGTCGACGGCCATCGCAACAACGACAAGGTCGAGGCGGTGATCCTGCTGTCGCATAACGGCATGGATGTCGACCTCAAGCTCGCCAGCCGCGTCACCGGCATCGACGTCATTTTGGGCGGCCACACCCATGATGCGATCCCGATCCCGATCACCGTGACCAATGCCGGCGGCGTCACGCTGGTCACCAATGCCGGCTCCAACGGCAAGTTCATCGGCGTGCTCGATCTCGATCTCGCCAAGGGCAAGGTCGCCAACATCCGCTACCGCCTGCTGCCTGTTTTCGCCGAGCTGCTGAAGCCCGATCCTGCGATGCAGGCGCTGATCGACAAGATGCGCGATCCGCATGCCGACGAGTGGGGCGACAAGCTCGGCACGGCCGACCGCCTGCTCTACCGCCGCGGCAATTTCTCCGGCACCGTCGATCAATTGATCTGCGACGCGCTGCTGAACGAGCTAAACGCCGAGATCGCGCTGTCGCCCGGATTCCGCTGGGGCCTCACCACGCTGGCCGGCCAGCCGCTGACCATGGAAGACGTGCTGTCGGAAACCGCGATCACCTATCCCGAGACCTACGTCGCGAAGATGACCGGCAGCCAGATCAAGGACGTGCTGGAAGACGTCTGCGACAATTTGTTCAACACCGATCCCTATTATCAGCAGGGCGGCGACATGGTCCGCGTCGGCGGCCTCGCCTACACCTGCACGCCGGGCGAGAGCGTCGGCAAGCGCATTTCCGAGCTGAAGCTCGGCAACGGCAAGCATCTCGAGGCCGGCAAGCACTACAAGGTCGCGGGCTGGGCCTCGGTCAACCAGCAGAGCGGCCCGCCGGTCTGGGATGTCGTCGCAAATCACCTGCGCTCCAGCCGGCCGCCGAACCGCGACGAGCCCGCCGTCACGCTGAAAGGCGTCGACGACAATCCGGGTATTGCGAGGCACGGGTGATGCGGCGCGTGCTGTTTGCTGCGCTCGGTCTTGCCGCGCTCGCGACGCCGCTCGCCCGCGCCCAGCTCGCGCCGTTGCAGGACAAGCCGTTCGCCGAGCACAAGGTCGTGCTGCAGCTCTCCGACAGCGACCCGAAGAAGCAGAGCCTCGTGATCAGCGTCGCCAACAATCTGATGAAGCATTACGACCCCGACAAGGTCGCGGTCGAGATCGTCGCCTTCGGCCCGGGGATCGAGCTGCTGAGGCCCGACAACCCGAACCGCAAGCTGGTCGAGAGCCTGGTGGCGCAGGGCGCGCGGGTCGACATCTGCCTCAACACCGTCGACACGATCGAACGCGACACCGGCAAGCGGCCGGACTACATCACAGCCGCCACCCCCGTGCAGGTCGGCGTCGCACAGATTTTACTTCTCACCGAGAACGGCTACACGCTGGTTCGGCCGTAACTGCCCCTACCGTCATTGCGAGCGAAGCGAAGCAATCCATGTTTCGCCGCAGGGATAGAATGGATTGCTTCGTCGCTTCGCTCCTCGCAATGACGAGGTAAGAGCGGCGGTCACATTGAGAGACTCTCCCATGCTTCGCCGTCTCGCCACTGCCGCGCTGCTTTCGCTTGCGTTAACTACGAGCGCACTCGCCGCCGATAAGCCGCACCACATCGCGATCCAGGTCGACCAGAACGACCCGCAGATCATGAATCTCGCGCTCAACAACGCGACCAACGTGATCGAATATTACCGCGCCAGGAACGAGGACGTGGAGATCGACGTCGTCACCTACGGCCCCGGCCTGAACATGCTGCGCAGCGACACCTCACCGGTGCAGGACCGCATCAAGCGGCTCAAGGATTACGTCTTCCCGGGCAAGATCCAGTTCTCCGCCTGCAACAACACCAGGCAGGGCATGGAAAAGGCCGAGGGCCACGCCATCTCCGTCGTCCCCGATGCCACCATCGTACCATCGGGCGTGGTGCATCTGATGGAGCTGCAGGAGCAGGGCTGGAGTTACGTGAGGCCTTAGGTCTGTCCTGCCACGATCTCGAAGCACATCCCGTCATCCCCGCGCAAAGGCTTCGCCTTTGTCGCTGGAGGAGCCGCGCAGCGGCGTCTCGAAGGATGGACGGCCCCGATTTCTCCGCGTCGCCATCGTCAAAGACACGGGCCATTCACCCTTCGAGACGGCTGCTACGCAGCCTCCTCAGGGTGACGGGGACGGGTCGGGGTGACGGATTCGGAGTCGCACGGGGATGGATTTGCTTTGAATGCACCCCATCTATGGAATAATATCCTCTCCCACGACTCGACCCGGAGAATAGGTAAGCCGCCATGATCTTTCGCCAGCTGTTCGACAGCGTGTCCGGCACCTACAGCTACCTGCTCGCCAGCCGCGCCGGCGGCGAGGCGCTGATCCTCGACCCGGTGCTGGAGAAGGCCGACCGCTACTGCAAGCTGCTGCAGGAACTCGACCTCCGCCTGGTGAAAGCCGTCGACACCCATCTGCACGCCGATCACGTCACCGGCCTCGGCGAGCTACGCGACCGCACCCAGTGCATCACCATCATGGGCGAGCAGAGCAAGGCCGACGTGGTGTCGATGCGCGTGTCCGACGGCGACAGAGTGACGATCGAAGGGCTCTGCCTCGAGGCGATGTACACGCCCGGCCACACCGACGATTCCTATAGCTATCTGATGGGCGACCGCGTGTTCACCGGCGACACGCTGTTGATCCGCGGCACCGGCCGCACCGATTTCCAGAACGGCAGCGCGCGGGCGCAGTACGATTCGATCTTCAACCGGCTGCTGAAGCTGCCCGAGGAGACCATGGTATTCCCGGCGCATGACTACAAGGGCGACACCGTCTCCACCATCGGCGAGGAGAAACGCTACAATCCGCGGCTGCAGGTGAAGTCGATCGACGACTATGTCGAGCTGATGAACAATCTCAATCTGCCGAACCCGAAGCTGATGGACGTCGTGCTGCCCGCCAACATGCATGTCGGCCTGCACCAGGACGAGCTCGCCAAGGAAGGCCTCTCGCTCAACGCGCGCGACGCCATCGCGAGCCTCGGCCGGCCCGATATCCTGCTGGTCGATTTGCGCGAGAGCGGTGAACGCGCCAAGCACGGCACGCTCGCCGGCGCCATGCACGCGCCCTATCCCGGGATCTGCGCCACCTTGCAGCCCGGCGGCATGCTGCGCGAGGTCGCGGCTGCGACCGGCCGCCGCGTGGTGTTCTTCTGCGCCTTCGGCGAGCGCTCGGCGATGGCGGTGGCTGCCGCGAAGAAAGCCGGGCTGGCGAACACCGCCCATATCGAAGGCGGCATCGACGCCTGGAAGAAGGCGGGCGGGCCGGTGGTGATGGGATGATCGGTTAACCGTTCGCCGACACGCATAAAGTATCTCGCCGTCACCCTGAGGTGCGAGCGGAGCGAGCCTCGAAGGGCGACGGCCACACTTCATCCGCAAGTATTTGGAAACATCCAGGCCGTGCATCCTTCGAGGCTCGCTCCGCTCGCACCTCAGGATGACGGTCTGAGACCGCACGGCGTATCCACTACCGCGTCACCCTTTTCAGCTCTTCCGTCAACCGGTCCAGCGCATCCGCCAGCATCACGCCGCCGCACACGGTGAGCCGCTCCGGCAGCACGATGCGCTTGCCTTCCGGATAGAAGCGCTCCAGCGCCGGATGCAGCAGGAAGGCGCGGCCGTCATCCTCGGCGCGATCGCCGGCCTCCGACACCAGGATGAAATCCGGCCGCAGTTTTACGATTGCTTCCAACGAGGCGAATCCGCCTGCGCCGACGCCGAGTTCGCTCGCCGCGTTGGAGAGACCGGTCGCAGCCAGCAGCGAGCTGATCAGGCTGCTGTCTCCCGGCACGAAGCCGCGCCGCTCCAGCGGCAATACGCGATAATGATGCACGTCCGCCAGATCGCGCGCCCGCGCAACGGCCGCATCGAGGCGCGCGATCTCCGCCTCGGCGCGATCCGGATGCTGCAGCACGTCACCCATCGCGCGGATCTGGTCCTTCACCTCGTCCAGCGTCCGCGGCACCGTGAATTCGACGAGGTGCAGCCCCTTGGCCTTCAGCAGATCGCGGGTCGCGCGCTTGTCGAACAGGCTGACCACGACAAGGTCCGGCTTGAGCAGCAGCACATCTTCGGCCTCGCCCGACAGGCGCGGATAGTTTCGCGCCTTGTCGGCGGCCCAGGATTGCCAGGCATCGCGCGAAAAGCGGCTGAGGCCGATGATCTGGTCGCGGTCGGCGAGCGACAGCACGAGCTGGTCGCTGCAGACATTCATCGAGACGATGCGGGGGCCGGCGGCGGACGCGGCGCCACACGACATCCATGCGGCCGCTGCCAGAGCTGCGAGACGCCGCATCATCAGACGTCCGCCCACGGCACGATGACGGCCTCGCGCTGGAATTCGGCGCGGTAGGCGCTGACCCGGAATACGCTGGCAAGAACGGCTTCCGACAGCGCCTCATCAGGCGCACCCTGTGCCGCCAGCCGCCCCTCCGACAGCACCAGCACGTGATCCGCAAAGCGGGCGGCGAGCCCGAGATCATGCGTCACCACGACGACAAGCACGCCGGTGTCGGCGACGTTGCGCAGCTTCTGCATCACGTCGATCTGGTGGCGCGGATCGAGCGAGGCGGTCGGCTCGTCGGCGAGGATCACGGGCGCCTCGACCGCGAGCACCCGGGCCAGCGCGACGCGGCTGCGCTCGCCGCCGGACAGCTCGGTGACGCGGCGATCGCTGAATTCCGTGACGTCGACCGCCTGCATCGCCCGCAGCACCGCCTCCATATCCCTGGGCGACAACCGCGCCGGATCGGTCGCGCCATGCGGATAGCGGCCGAGTGCCACGATGTCGCGCGCCGGCAGCGGCCAGTGCACCATGTGTCCCTGCGGCAGATACGCGAAGCGTTTCGCGCGCTCGCGCAACGGCAGCGACGCCAGCGCGTCGCCGCCGATCCTGATGTCACCATCGGAGGGAATCAGCCCGGCCAGCGCGCGCAGCAGCGTGGTCTTGCCGGCGCCGTTCGGCCCGACCAGCGCGACCAGATGGCCGGCTGCCAGCGACAGCGAGACATCGTGCAGCACCTTGCGGCTGCCGAGCGAGACGTTGAGCGCGGCCGCGGAGAGCAGCGTCATGCCACGCCTCCACCGAGCGCCCGGCGTTCGCGCATGATCAGATAGAGGAAGAACGGCACGCCGATGATCGAGGTCAGCACGCCGACCTTGATGTCCGAGGTCGAGGGGATGATGCGCACCGCGATATCGGCCGCGAGCAGCAGCGCGGAGCCGGTGAGCGCGCTCGGCACCAGGAGCCGCGCCGGATCGTGACCGATCGGGGGACGCATCAGATGCGGCGCGACCAGGCCGATGAAGCCGATCGTGCCGGTCACCGCGACCGCGCCGCCGACCCCGAGCGCCACGCCCGTGATGACGTAGAGCCGTAACCGTCCGACATCGACGCCGAGGCTCTGCGCCGCCTCCTCGCCGAGTGTCAGCGCGCGGAAGGCGCTGGCCTGGCTCAGCAGGATGGCCCCGCCCACGATGATGAAGGGCAGCGCCAGCGCGACGTGCTGGAAGCTGCGATCCTCCAGCGAGCCGAGCAGCCAGAACGCGATCTCGAGCACCACGAAGGGATTGCTGGAGAGGTTCATCACCAGCGCGGTCGCAGCTCCCGCGAAGCTCGAGATCGCAAGCCCGGCGAGGATCAGGATCAGCAGCCCGGCGTTGCGGCCGGCGATCGCGAGCAACGCGAACACCGAGCCGAACGCGGCGATGATCGCGACCACCGGCAGCGCGTAGGAGCGCACATCGGCGAGGCCCAGCGCGATCACCAGCACCGCGCCGAATGCCGCCGATTGCGGCGCGCCGAACAGCGACGGCGAGGCCAGCGGATTGCGTAGCAGCCCTTGCAGCGCCGCGCCCGACAGCCCGAGAATGCCGCCGATCGCGAACGCCAGGATGGTGCGCGGCAGGCGGATCTCGCGCACGATCACCTGCGCCACGTCGCTGCCGCCACCGAACAGCGCCTCGATCACCGCAAGCGGCGACAGCCGTACCGGCCCGATGCCGAGCGAGAGCACGCACAGCAGCACCACGAGCGCGAGCAGCGCCGCGGTGGCGCCCCACCGCCGCCGCGCCGCGACCTCGGCCGCCAAGGCAAAATCCTGCACGCTCATTGGATCCATGCTCTTACAGCGATCGCCGTGGCAGACAAGCGACACTCGACAAAAACCGGGGCCGTGCGGCCATCGCCCGACGTCCGCCGGATTGACTTTGCGGCCTGGCCGAACCCTAGATGAACATGACGGTTCTTTCATGAGATGAAAAGGGAATGCGGTACGGGGAAACTTCCCCAACGCCGCGGCTGCCCCCGCAACTGTATGCGGTGAATCCTTCGTCAGATGCCACTGGGAATCTCGGTCCTGGGAAGGCGACGAAGGGTAACGACCCGCGAGCCAGGAGACCTGCCGTCAGCCGTGGTCACACGCGATGATGCCGGTCGGGGAGTACAGGCATGAGCTTCACCTGATGCTGCAAGCACATGGTGAGACTGGTTCGCGGTGACGTGCCACCGACGTTACCGAGGTCTCGCCTATGTTCTCCTTCCCTACTCATCGGCGGCGCCGCGCGCTTCTGCTCGCGTCGACGATGATCATGCCGGCTATCATCATCTCAAGCGCACGGGCGCAGCAGGCGCCCGCTCCCGATCAGCTGCCGGCGATCGAAGTCACCAAACCGAGCGACCAGAATTTTACGCGGGCCAAGCCGGCCGCTGACGACGCGCCGGCGCCGCGCCGCCCGGCGCCGGGCACCGCGCAGGGCAGCAACACGGGCAGCGGGGCCGGATCGAGCGCGACGGGGACCGCACCGGTCACAGGAACCGGCGGCGGGCGCCAGTTCGCCGGCATCGTCGGCACCTCCTCGGCCGTGATCACCGCTGACGACATCGCGCATGCGCCGGTGCAGTCGCTGCCCGAGATCCTTGCGCAGGTGCCGGGCGTGCAATTGCAAACCCCCTATGGCGGCCCGAATGGCGCCAAGACCATGGTCGACCTGCGCGGCTTCGGTGCATTCGCGACCGACAACACGCTGTTCCTGCTCAACGGCCGCCGCCTCAACGACGTCGACAAGGCCGGCTTCGACCTGACTACCATCCCGCTCGATTCGATCGAACGCATCGAGATCACCCGCGGCAACAGCGGCGCGGTGCTCTACGGCGACAACGCAGTCGGCGGCGTGGTCAACATCATCACCAAGACCGGCGCCGGCGGCCCACCCGCCACGATCAGAGCCGAGGCCGGATTCGGTTCGTTCAACACCCGGATGGCCGCGGTCTCTGCGGCGCTCAATGCGGGGCCGTGGTCCACCTCGTTCTACGGCAACGGCATCAAGTCCGACGGCTACCGCGTCAACAATGCGCTCGACCAGCGCAACGCGGTCGGCAACGTCAACTACACCACGCCTGATCTCACCGCCTTCTTGACCGTCACCGGCAGCGACCAGAAGCTCGGGCTGCCCGGCGGGCGGCTGGTCGATCCGTCGATCGGCGTCAACGAACTGCTCACCGATCGCCGCGGCGCCGCAACGCCGTTCGACTATGCCAACCAGCAGACGGCCAGCGTCACCGCCGGCTTCACCAAGACGCTGATCAACGGCGTCGACCTCATCGTCGACGGCGGCTGGCGGCAGCGCGAGACGCAGAGCGGCTTCTTCGGCACGGTGCCGACCATCAGCTTCGCCTCGACCTACAACGACGCCGCGCTGCAGACCTGGTCGCTGACACCGCGGCTGAGCGTCAAGAATGTGGTGCTCGGGATGCCGTCGACGATCCTGACCGGCATCGACTATTACGATTCGACATTCCGCGAGGCGCGCGGCGCCTATCAGGGCGTCGACCCCTACCACATCTACAATATCGAGCAGCAGAGCGTCGCCGGCTACTGGCAGCATACGCTGGGCCTGCTGCCGACCACCGACTTCTCCTACGGCGCGCGCGTCCAGAACACCAGCGTCTCGGCGCGCGATCGCTACGACCCGAATGCGCCATTCGCATTCGACGCGCAGGCCGCGCCGCTCGACAGCAACGAGACGCAATACGCGCTGCATGTCGGCGTCGAGCATCGGTTCACCGACACATTTTCGGTTTTCGGCCGCGCCGCGCGCGCGTTCCGCACGCCCGATGTCGACGAGCGCGTCGCGTCGGGGCCGTCATTCGATCCGGTGACCTTCGCCCCGATCCCGCAGACCTTCCAGCTCAAGACCCAAACCTCGCAGGACGTCGAGGGCGGCTTCCGGGTCAAGACCAATCGCTTCCAGGTGCAGACCAGCGTCTACCTGATGGATCTGGAGAACGAGATCCATTTCAACCCGGTGCTGTTCTACAACACCAACCTCGACCCGACCCGCCGCTATGGCTCCGAGACCAGCGCCTCGCTCAAGGTCAGCGACACCGTCACCTTGCGCGGCGGCATGGCGATCACCCGCGCCGTGTTCCGCGAGGGCATCTGGGCCGGCAACGACGTGCCGCTGGTGTCGCGCTATACCGGCAATCTCGGCGTGACCTGGAATATCTGGCAGAACTATCTGGTGTTCGACGCCACGGTGCGGGCCTGGAGCTCGCGGATCATGGACAACGACCAGGCCAATACCCAGAGCCGGATTCCGGGCAACGCCACCGCCGATATCAAGCTGAGCGGGCAGGTCGACCGCTTCTTCTGGTCGCTCAGCGTCAACAACCTGTTCAACGCGCTCTACTACGACTACGCCATCGCGAGCACGTTCACGGAAGGCCGTTTCTCGGCCTATCCGCTGCCCGGCCGCACCTACATGGTCAAGGCCGGCGCGACGTTTTAGAGCATGATCCGACCATGATCCGGAAAGTGGGGACCGGTTTTGCATCATGCTCAAGCAAAGGGCGGGCGGCGGGTGATCCCGCCGCACCGATTGCTCGCGTTCCAACCACCCGGGAACTGGAGTAGAATTCCGGCAGCTGAATTTGACCCGCGCAGGGGAAACGCATGGCCAAGGCCGGAAAGACGAGCAAGGGCGGCGACAAGACCAAGGACAAGGCCGACGACAAGGCGACGAAGCCTCCGCCGCCCGCAGCGCAGGACGATGACTATTACGAGGACGGCGACATCGCCACGCCGAAGCTCGACCGCTACGGCAATGACGACGAGCCGCTGTAGGCGTTAAGCGAAATCCATCCCCGTCGTCCCGGCGAAAGCCAGGACCCATACGCCGCGGCGGATGTTGTGAATGGGACTCGTCATTTCGCCATCGCTCGCCAATGACCATTCGTGGTTATGGGTCCCGGCCTTCGCCGGGACGACGTGCTGAGGGATCGGGAATAAAATCTGCGCCCTCGATCATCCTGATGCTCGCGCGATCGAGCAGATGCGCGCCGAAGCCGCCGCGGGCCAGCGATGCGGCGATCGGCGGCGATGCCAGCAGCAGCACGGTCGTCATCGCGAGCGGCACGGCGCTGAGCCAATCGAGCCGGACCGGTGTCAATTCCTCCGCGCTGCCCCGATAGAGACCTTCGCCCGCGGCGATGCGGCCGCATTCCCGGATCAAATCGCGCCGCGAGCCGTCGCGCGACGCGCTGCCGAGCAGCGCCTGCATCGCAAGATGCGTCCGCACCCCGGCGCGACTTTCGGCCAGCGGCGCCGGCGTCTCGCCGAGCGAGACCCGCAGCAGCAGATCGACCAGATCGGTGCTCGACTGGTAGGCGTTCATCGGCTCGACCAGCCGCGGGTTGCAGTCGATCAGCAGCGGCGTCGCGCTGTCGAGCGGCATGATGACGTCGACCGAGAGCGCGCCGTGCCAGCGAAGATGCGCGCCGATGGTCTCGAGACAGGCGCGGATCGCCGGCCGGCTCACGCTCTCCTTGATCGCCTCGCCGCCGCCGACGCCGGCCGCGATCTGACGGTAGGCGTGGAAGCCAATCAGCGTGCCGCGGCAGAACACCGACTGCGCCTTCTCGACCGTGCCGGTGATGAGATCCTGCGCCAGCACTTCGCCGGCAAAATCGCCGGCGGATTCGAGATCGTAGAGCGCGCGATTGAGATCGCCGGCATCGCGCACGAACCAGATGCCGCGGCTCGCGGTGCCGACCGATGTCTTGACCACCGATGGAAACCGCAGGCCGTCGCGCAGCTCCTCGGCCGAGCGCACGATCCGGGTCGGCGGCTGCGGCAGGCCGAGCTGGTCGAGCAGCCGGCTGAAGCCGGCCTTGCTGTGCACGGCGCGATAGCTCGCGAAATCCGGCAGCGCCAGACCGCTGTGGGATGTCAGCCGCGCCGCGGCGCGCGCGAACAGGAAGCCCTGCTCATGGGTCGGCAGCAGCACGTCGAATTGCTGCGACGCCAACAGGCGCTCGACGAAGCGCAGGAAACCCGCCGGATCCGATCGCAGCGGCGGACAATGGTGATATTTGCGGACAAAGCGGGAATAGCGCGCGAGGCACCAGCGCGAAGGATCGCAGACCTCGACGTGATGGCCGGCCAGCCCCAGGATCGTGATCGCCTCGCGGCCGGAGGTGCTGGAGCCCTCCGACACCAGCACCCGGAGCGGCTTTTTGGCGTCGATCATGGCCGATCATCACCGCAGCGCCCCCCTTTGTCGCCGCCTTTAATGCCGCATGTGTCGATCCGGCACGCCCGCGCCGGGGGCAGCCATGCGCCTGCGTTCATGGACAATTAGCGGCCAGCCTCTATTTTCACGCCGCCCTGCCGGGCTTTGAAAAAAGTGGATTGTCAGAGACATGGTCGACATTCTGGCCGCACCGCAGCAAGCGAAAGCCGACAGCGCGCTGCGCACGCTGACGGGGATTTCGGTCGCCCATTGGGTCAGCCATTTCCATATCTTCGTGCTGCCGATGCTGTTCCCGTTCCTGAAGCAGCAGCTCGGCGTCGGCTATGTCGAGCTCGGTTTCGCGCTGACGGTGTTCGCGGTGGTCTCCGGGCTGACCCAGGCGCCGATCGGCTACCTCGCCGACCATATAGGGGCGCGCAAGATCCTCTTGATCGGGCTGACCGTCGGCGGCTGCGCGCTGATCGGGCTCGGCCTGCATCTGAGCTACGCCTCGCTGATCGTCTGCGCCGTGCTGCTCGGCCTCGCCAACAGCGTCTATCATCCGGCCGACTACGCGATCCTCTCGGCCCATATGGACGAGGCGCGGATGGGCCGCGCCTTCTCGATCCACACCTTTGCCGGTTTCCTCGGCGGCGCGGTGGCGCCTGCGATCATGGCAGCCCTCGTCGCCTCGATCGGCGGCCTCGGCGCGCTGATCGTCGCCGGCGCGGTCGGCCCGCTGGTGGCGCTGTTCCTGATCGTGCTCGGCATCCCCGATGCCGGCGCCAACAAGAACAAGCCGAAGGACGACGCGGCGGCGAAGGCCAGCGTGATCACGCCGGCGCTGATGGTGCTGACCGCCTTCTTCACGCTGCTCAGCCTGTCGACCTCCGGCATCAACAATTTCGGCGTAGTCGCGCTGATGGGCGGCTACGGCGCATCGTTCTCGACCGCCAACATCGCGCTGACCGCGTTCCTCGGCGCCAGCGCCGCGGGCGTGCTCGCCGGCGGCTATCTCGCCGACTGGACCCATCGCCACAGCCAGCTCGCCGCGGCCTGCTTTGCGGTCAATGCCGTGCTGGTGCTGCTGATCGCGCTGATGGATCTGCCGCCGGTGGTGCTCACGCTCGCGATGGGGCTGGCCGGCTTCCTCGGCGGCGTGATCGCGCCGTCCCGCGACATGATGGTGCGCAATGCCGCACCTCCCGGTGCCGCCGGCCGCGCCTTCGGCATCGTCTCCACCGGCTTCAACTTCGGCGGCATCGTCAGCCCGCTGCTGTTCGGCTGGATCATGGACCAGCACATGCCGCACTGGGTGTTCGGCGCCTCGGTGGTCTTCATGGTGCTGACCGTGCTGCTCGCACTGGTCACCGAGCGCAAGCCGCAGGCGTCCGAGGCTACGATCCAGCCGCAGCCCAGGTAAGGCGCACCCGCGTAGGGATCGCTCCGACCGGCGAGTTGCCGGCAATCGCCGTTTGTTGACGGGATTTCGCGACCGGCAACTGGCGCCTGCCACCCGGAAGCACTAGCTTTATTTCGACTCTTCCGAACCGGGGGAGGTTATTGTGCTTTCTGAGAAATTTTTCCTGTTTCTTGAAACGCTCATGAGCCACGCCGCCGACGACAACCCGGCCATAGTCAGCAGCGTGCCGCATATTCCGATTGTTCAGGAAACAGCTTTGGACAGCGCTGGAGCAGACGCGTCGTCGGAGCCCGCCTTGCCCGACGACGAAGTTCGGCCTCCGACGCCTTGATGGCGCGCCAGGCTAACCGCGCACCGACCTAACCTCCACAGGAGGCGCGGCGGACGATTGCCGCGACCAAACTCACCGGCCCCAGAACGCCGGCGTCGTCTTGAACCGCCGCCAGCTCTTGCGCAGCGTTTTCGCCACCGCAATCTGATCGCGGGCCAGCCAGCCGGCCATCGCGCCGATGCCGAGATGAAGCGCAGGCTGGTCGTCCTGCGCGACGGTGTGGAGCAGCACGCGCGTGCTGCCGATGTCGCACACCCGCCCGAGGCTGGTCTGCAGCCTGGCAAGCCGCTTCACGTAGCGCTTCGCTGGCGCGTGGGCGGCATAAAGCGGCAGGAAGAACTCCGCTGCATAGCGCAACTTCTTGAGATTGATCCGGAGATTATGCTGGGCGTGGATATCGAGCCGCCGGAAATGCGCGCCACGTTTCAACGTCTTGCGATGCAACCGGTCCAGAATTTGATCGGCCAGCACCGGCATCGGCTGCGACAGCACGGCCAGCGCTTCGCTGTCGATCTCGTTGCGCCAGCCGCGGCGTTCCACCAAATGGCCGAGCGAGAGCAGGAAGCGGCTGCAACGGGGATCGGCCAGCACGCTTTGCAGGGTGCCGTAGCTCGACTTCCGCTGCTGTTCGACCGCCTGGCGGAGACCATCGAGATCGATATCCGGAACCGCGCTGACCAGGCGTGCGATCGTCGATTCGGCGAACACGTCCCAATCGCGGGCCTTGCCGAGTTGCCGCATCAGCCATTTTGCTTCGCTGTCGACCGCCAGAAACGCCGGCGATGGAATGTCGCGCCGGAACAGCACGCAGATCGTCCGCAAGCGCCGCAAGGCGACCCGCATCTGGTGCACGCCTTCGGGGTCGGTCCCCTGCTCGGCCACCGCATGATTTTTCAGAAGATGATGCCAGCAGGAGCCGACCAGCCTTGCGATGACGTCATCGACCACAAGGTCCGCGGTGATGCCCGACGACTCGGCTTTCGCCGCCGATGGCGCGACATCGAACGCGAGCGCGTAGCCGCGTTCCGCCTTGCTGCGCGTGCCAATCTGCAGCGGCGCAGCATCGAGCAACTGCGTTCCGAGATCGAACAGGACGCCGGCATTGCCGCTCTTCAGTTCAATCTCGATTTCCGACAACACCTCCTGGCGCGCATCGGCCTCGATCGTCCCCTCGTCGAAAACGATTTCGACCGACGCATCGGGCAGATCGAGCTGCCGCGCGTGCCGGCGCACTTTTGTCGCGAAAACCGGCACCAGCGCGTCGTTGCTCAGCGTCGCCACGGGATCGCCGACCTCGTCGGCGGGAAAACGCGCCAGATCCGGGGTGATGCCCTCAACCGGCATCTCCCATTGGCGTCGCATCAGAGGCTGCGCGCTGTTGGGTGGAAGCTTCAGCGTCTGGATGAAGTTCTTGCCGCTGCGGCGCACGCGCAGCGACATGCCATGCCGAAACAGCAGGCGTTCCGCGGTGTCGTAATAGACCGTTTCCAGCCGGTGAAATGCGCCGCGATTGCGCGCATGCTGCACGATGCAGGGAACCTCGCGCAGTTTTTCGAGGCTGCCTTGCGGCGCAAGCAGCTTGAGCTCGATTTCCGCCTGATCGCCATGCCCAACGGCAAAGGCATTGCTCGCATCGATCACGACCGGCTGCCGCTCAATTTCAATGGTAACGCCCCCGGTATGGTTTATGAAGATTTCATGACAAAGACAAGCCGTATCCCTTGTATTGCATCGTGCATTAGCCGCGAATTGTATTCAGTTTAGCACGACTAGGTTGCATGTGACCGCGCGCCGCCAGCCAAGGGCGAGGAACGCCCGATTTCCGCGCGCGACGCGATGCGCGCAACGCATTCATCCCGTTCGGCGCGACAGCACCTGCTTCAACAGCGGCTCGATCCGCGACAGCTCATCGAGATGAACCGCCGACAGTTCGGCGAGACGATCGGCCGCAAGGCGGGTTAGTTTCAAGAGCACCCGCCGCTGGTCGACGGGATCGAGCACACGTTCGACCAGCCCGGCCTCGGAGAGCCGGTCGACCAGCTCGACCGTGGTGTGATGACGAAGCCGCAGCCGCTCGGCCAGATCACCGACCGCAACCGGGCCACCGCCCGGATACCCCCTGATCGCGAGCAGGGCCTGATGCTGCCGGGGCGTCAGGCCCTCGGCTTTCGCGGCATCCTGACTGAATTCCAGAAATCGGCGGATCAGATAGCGAAATTGCGACAGCGCCTCGTAATCCGCCTGGCTGGGAACCCGCTTGCGGGCCTTGTTCCGGGCCTTGGCCGGGGGTTTGGCCGGCGATTTCGAGGGTCTCTTCATCGCTGCCATTCGATCTCTCCCGCTTGTAATTATATCGCAATACGATATGACGCGCCCGTTCACTTCACCCCGAGCCTTACGCCACCAATGAGCGTCATTTCCACCAAATCGAACGCCGCCGCCAACGCCAGTACCAAGACCAGTACCAAGATCGGCGACAAGGCCAGTCATCTTCTGAGTGACTTCACGACCGATCCGCGCGTCGTGGTGATCTCGGCCATTGCCGTGTTCGTCTCCGCCGCCGGCGTGCTGGCGGGCGCGGGGCTGCTGGAGCTGATCAAGCTCGCCACCAACATCGCCTATTTCGGCCGGTTCAGCTTCGCCGACCTGAAATTACAGGATTCGCCGCTTGGCCTCTGGACCGTGCTGGTGCCGGTCGCAGGCTCGCTGATCATCGGGTTGATGGCACGCTTCGGCAGCGAGAAGATCCGCGGGCACGGCATCCCGGAAGCGATCGAGGCCATCCTGCTCGGCCGTTCCCGGCTCGACCCCAAGGTCGCGATCCTCAAGCCATTGTCGTCGGCGGTGTCGATCGGCACCGGCGGCCCGTTCGGCGCCGAGGGTCCGATCATCATGACCGGCGGCGCGATCGGCTCGCTGATCGCGCAGATGCTCCCGGTCACCGACAACGAGCGCAAGACCCTGCTGGTGGCCGGCGCCGCCGCAGGGATGACCACCGTGTTCGGAACGCCGATTGCCGCAATCATGCTCGCGGTCGAACTGCTGCTGTTCGAATGGACGCCGCGCAGCTTCATTCCAGTCACTGTCGCAGCCGTCGTGGCCGCGGTCGGGCGCACCTTCCTGCATATGCCCGCGCCGCTGTTTCCATTCACCGGCGGCGTCGAGATCTCGGTGCTCCAGCTCGGCGCCTGGATGCTGATCGGAATCCTCTCCGGACTGCTGTCGGGCGTGCTCACGCAGCTGGTTTACGGCTTCGAGGACCTGTTCCTCAAATTGCCGATCCACTGGATGTGGTGGCCGCTGATCGGCGGCCTGGTCGTGGGTCTCGGCGGGCTGATCGAGCCGCAGGCACTCGGCGTCGGCTACGACAACCTTGCGTCCATGCTGCAAGGCGACGTGGTGCTGAAGGCCGCGCTGCTGCTGCTCGTGGTGAAGGCCGTGATCTGGTCGGTCGCGCTCGGCTCCGGCACGTCGGGCGGCGTGCTGGCGCCGCTCTTGATCATGGGCGGCGCGATGGGCACGGCACTGAGCGGCTATTTGCCGGCCGCGAGCCCCGGCTTCTGGGCGCTGCTGGCGATGGCGGCGACGATGGGCGGCACGATGCGCTCACCGCTGACCGCGACCTTCTTCGCGGTCGAGCTCACCGGCAACACCCATGTGCTGCTGCCGCTGATCGCGGCCTGTTGCAGCGCGCATGGCGTCACGGTGCTCTTGATGCGGCGCTCGATCCTGACCGAGAAGGTGGCGCGGCGCGGCCACCATCTGGTGCGCGAGTACCGCGTCGATCCCTTCGCACTGACACGCGTGCGCGACGTCATGACCAAGGCGGTCGAGAGCGTCGCGGACACCATGACGCTGCACGGCGCGGCAGCCTTCCTGACCAACCCGAAGACCACTCACCCGAGCTTCCCTGTCGTCGACGCCAACCATCACGTGCTGGGCGTCATCGACCCTCCGTCCGTGCTGCGCTGGCGCCGCGCCGGCAAGCACCGCACCGCCACGCTCGGCCAGTTGCTGACGGGGAGCAAGATCACCGTCGCCTATCCCGACGAATATCTCGACCGGCTCGCCGATCGCCTGATGCAGGTGAACATCTCGCATCTGCCTGTGATCTCGCGCGAAGATCAGCGCCTCGTCGGCTATATCGGCTGGAAGGACCTGATGCGCGTGCGCGCCAGGTTGCAGGCCGAAGAAACCCAGAAGACAGCTTTCTTCGGCGCGCGGTAGATCCGCGACGTGTTGCCCAGCGGAACAAATTTCCGCCGGGCGGCAACGCCAAAGCGCAGAACTGCCAGTGCATCCCAGAGCTTCATCGGCGCTGGTTGACAGCATCAAGGGCTCACCCATGATGCCGTCAACCAAGAACAGCCTCGGGATGAAATGCCATGACCTCGACCCCAGACCTCGTGATCCGCGGCGGCGCCATTGCCGACGGCAAGGGCGGCGACCTCTATGAAGCCGATGTCGCGATCTCCGGCGGCAAGATCACCGAAGTCGGCAAGGTCGCAGCGAAAGGCAAGGAAGAGATCGACGCGCGCGGCAGACTGGTGGCGCCCGGCTTCGTCGACGTCCACACCCATTACGACGGCCAGGTGACCTGGAGCCAGGACATCACCCCGTCGTCGCAGAACGGCGTCACGACCGCGATCATGGGCAATTGCGGCGTCGGCTTCGCGCCGTGCCGGCCGAGCGACCACAACAGGCTGATCCAGCTGATGGAGGGCGTCGAGGACATTCCGGAGCCGGTGCTAAGCGCCGGCATTCCCTGGGTGTGGGAGAGCTTCCCCGACTACATGGAGTGGCTGTCGAAGCGCAGCTTCGATATGGACATCGGCGCGCAGCTGCCGCATGCCGCGCTGCGGGTTTATGTGATGGGTGAGCGCGGCGCGCGCCGCGATCCGGCAACGGTGGAAGACAACAAGGCGATGGCGGCGCTCGCCGGCGATGCCGTGCGCGCGGGTGCGCTCGGCTTCTCGACCTCGCGCACGCTCAATCACCGCACCTCGACCGGTGACTACACGCCGACGCTGAAGGCGGGTGAAGACGAATTGACCGCGATCGCCGGCGCGATGCACGGCGTCGGCCGCAGCGTGCTGCAATTCGTGCTCGACCAGAGCACCGTGCACGAAGACCTTCCGATGATGCTGCGGGTCGCCGAGAACACCAAATGCCCGATCTCGTTCTCGGTCGCGCAGGCCGACAAGGCGCCGCGGCGCTGGCGGCAGACCATGGACACCATCAATGAAGCCGCCGCGCGCGGCCTGTCGATCACGACCCAGATCGCGGCGCGGCCGGTCGGTTTGCTGCTCGGGCTCGAATTGTCGCGCAACCCGTTCCAGACCCATCCGAGCTATCGCGAGATCGCGAAATTGCCGCTGGCCGAGCGGCTGAAGCACCTGCGCCGGCCCGAGGTGCGCGCCGCGATCCTGAGCGAGAGCGCAACCGCGACCGACGATCCGCTGTTCTTCCGGCCGAACTACGACAAGATGTACCTTCTGGGCAATCCGCCGGACTATGAACAGCCGCCGGAAAACGCGCTCGGCCCGCAGGCGCGCCGCCAGGGCCGGCAGCCGGAAGAGCTCGCCTATGACGCGATGCTGACCGACGACGGCCGCGGCATGCTCTATGTGCCGTTCCTGAATTACGCCGACGGCAATCTCGATGCCGTGCACGAGATGCTGCGCGAGCCGAGCGCCGTGCCCGGACTGTCCGACGGCGGCGCGCATTGCGGCATCATCTGCGACGCCAGCTTCCCGACCTATCTGCTGACGCACTGGACCCGCGACCGCAGCCGCGGCGAAAAACTCTCGATCCCGTTCGTGATCGCGGCACAGTCGCGCAAGACCGCGCTGTCGGTCGGTCTGCACGATCGCGGCGTGATCGCAGCGGGCTTCAAGGCCGACATCAACGTGATCGATTACGACCGGCTGCATCTGCATCCGCCGAAGGTGCACTACGACCTCCCGGTCGGCGGCCGCCGCCTGCTGCAACAGGTCGACGGCTACGACGCCACCATCGTCTCGGGCGTCGTGACCCAGCGCGACGGGAAGGCCACCGGCGCACGCCCGGGCCGGCTGGTGCGCGGTGCGCGGGGATTGAACTGAGATAGAAGCAGCGACGCACCCTCCCCTGGAGGGGGAGGGTCGGATCACATTGAGCGCAGCGAAATGTGAGACGGGGTGGGGTGATCTCTCAACACGGGCAGTGCCCGCATGGAGAGACCACCCCACCCCGCCGCTCATTTCATTCGCGTCGACCCTCCCCCTCCAGGGGAGGATCAAACGAGCTACCTCACGTCGACGACACGGCACCCCGAATCGTGCTGTCCGGCTGCGGCTGCCCGGTCAGCCGCGCGCGCTCGGTGTTCGGCCATAGCAGCAGCAAGCCGAGCAGGCCGGAGCCGGCCATGATCGCGGCGTTGATGGTGAAGCCGGACATGTAGCCGGCCATCGGCGTGGCGGCGTGCTGGATCACATTGCCCATCACCATCGGCGCCAGGATGCCCGAGATCGTGTACAGCGCACCGTAGATCGCGATGATCGCGCCGCGCTGCGATACCGGCGTGAACTCGCCGAGCATCGGCGGGCACACCACATAGATCGAGCCGCACAGGCCGGAGCCGATCACCAATGCCGCGATCATCAGCCCGCCCGGCGGCACATAGGGCAGCGTCGCGAGGATGCAGCCGCCGATGATCAGCGGCACCGAGCCGAGCACGCCGCGCGCGCCGCGGGTCGTGAAGCCGCGCGCCAGCATCAGCTGCGAGATCCAGCCGGTCAGGATCACGATCGTCGCGCCGAAGATCCAGGGCAGGATCGAGACGAAGCCGGCCTGCTGCTGCGAGAAGCCGAGCCCCTCGATGATGAAGGACGTGAACCAGGTCAGCCCGAGCGACAGCGCCCAATAGGCGCCGAAGGTCGCGATGACGCAGCCGACGAAGGTCCGCGAGGTCAACAGCTTCAGGTAAGGAATCCGCGGCTCGTCGGCGGCGACGGCCGTCGTCGAGACCAGCGGCCCTTCCTTGCCGAGCGCGAACCAGGCAACGGTCCAGATCAGGCCGACGATGCCGAGCGCGCCGAAGGCGTGATGCCAGCTGTGATTGACGATGATCCAGTTCAGCGCAGGCACCGCGAGGATCACGCCAAACGCCGAGCCCTGCGACAGGATCGCGGTCGGCAGCGTACGCTTCTCGTCCGGAAACCACTTGTAGATCGCGTGCGCGGCGACCGAAAAGGCCGGTCCCTCGCCGGCCCCGAGGATGATGCGGCAGATCATCAGCGTCGTGAGGCTCACGGTGCCGACCATCGGAAATTGCGCCAGCGACCAGATCACCGCGAGGATCAGCAACACCCAGCGCGTATCAACGCGGTTGACGATGAAGCCGACCACGATCGCCGAGATCGAAAACAGGTAAAAGAAGGACGAGCCGAGATCGCCGAACTGCTCCGGCGTGAGACCCATTTCCTTCCTGATCGGCACGCCGGCCAGCCCAACCACGATCTTGTCCGCAAAGTTCACCACCATGAACAGGAACAGAAGGAAGGTGATTTGCCAGGCGCCCTTGGGTGTATCTTTCGCCGCCCTCGGCGTCGTTTGCGTCGTCATGTCCGGCTCCCCGTCGTTTCGTTTTTGGCTTCGTAAAATCGGCCCCAATTGGCGATGCTAGCCACGCCTCGCCGTGCAACGCAACAACGCATTTTCCCGGGGTCGCACCGCCCGGCGCGGTTGTCACGGCCGATCACGATCGCGTCGTCGCGGCCGCGGAGCGGTGATCTGTCATGGAGGCGCTGCTATGTTCTGCGCAATGAAAAAAGCCCGGGGTTATTTCATGAACAGATTGATGCTTCGCGCGGCCGCCTGCGCTGCGCTCGCGACCGCCACGCTGCTCGCCGTGCCTTCTGCCCGCGCAGAAGACGCCGCCAGTCCCGACTATGCCGCGATCGTCGCCGCACCCGACCGCAGCGATGCGGATCGCCAGGTCGACCAGCGCCGCCAGCCGGCCAAGATGCTCGCCTTCGCCGGCGTCAAGCCCGGCATGACCATCCTCGACATGGCGGCGAGCGCCGGCTACAGCACCGAATTGCTGGCGCGCACCGTCGCCCCGTCGGGCAAGGTCTACGCGCAGGATTCGGCGACCGTGCTCGAGCGCTTCGTCAAGGACAAGTTCGACACCCGCGCGAAATCGCCGGCGATGAAGAACGTGGTCCATGTGGTGCGGGACTATGACGACCCGATCCCGCCCGAGGTCAAGGACCTCGACATGATCACCTTCTTCTTTTTCTACCACGACATCACCTATCTGCCGGTCGATCGCGCCGCGATGAACAAGAAGATGTTCGCCGCGCTCAAGCCGGGCGGCTTCCTCGTCATCGCCGACCACTCGGCCAAGCCGGGCGACGGCACCAATGTCGCCAAGACGCTGCACCGGATCGAGGAGAGCACCCTGAAGCAGGAGATCGAGGCCGCCGGTTTCAAGCTGGTCGCGGAGGGCGATTTCCTGCATCATGCCGAGGACCCCAAGGACATTCCCGTCTTCAAGGCGCCGGTGCCGATCGACGAGTTCGTCCTGAAATACCAGAAGCCTTGAATGAGGCACGGCCATCGCTTCATCTGACCAGACCGCCGCGGTGCTTCGCGTCACCGGCCTGACCAAGAGTTACCGCTCTGCTGGTGAAGACGTCGCGGTGCTGCGCGGCGTCGACCTTGCCGTTGCAACCGGCGAGAGCGTGGCGCTGACCGGTGAATCCGGCAGCGGCAAGAGCACGCTGCTGCATCTGATCGCGGGGCTGGATGCCGCCGACAGCGGCGAGATCGCCCTCGCCGACAGCGTCGTCTCCCGCCTCAACGATGCCGGCCGCGCCGAGCTGCGCCGCGACCGGCTCGGCCTCGTCTTCCAGCAGTTCAATTTGATCCCGAGCCTGACGGTCGCGGACAATCTGGTGTTCCAGTCGCGCATCGCCGGCCGGCACGATGCGGCCTGGCTCGACGAGCTGGTCGAGCGCCTCGGCCTCAAGAATTTCCTCAGGCGCTATCCCGAGCAATTGTCCGGCGGCCAGCAGCAGCGCGTCGCGATCGGCCGCGCGCTGGCGCCGAAGCCGCTGTTGCTGCTCGCCGACGAGCCGACCGGCAATCTCGACGAGGACACCGCCGACGAGGTGCTGCGTCTCGCGCGCGATCTGGTTGTTCGCACCGGCTGCGGTTTCCTGATGGTCACCCACAGCGCCCGGCTCGCCGCGACGCTCGACCGCCAGGTCAACCTGCATGCTGGAGTCATTGCGTGAGGCGCCCGCTATGGATCCTCGCGGTGCTGCTCAGCCACTGGCGGCGGCATCCGATGCAGCTCGCGACGCTGCTGATCGGGCTGATCTCGGCGACCGCGCTGTGGAGCGGCGTGCAGGCGCTGAACCAGCAGGCGCGCATCGCCTATGACCGCGCCGCCGCAACCTTCGGCGGCTCGCGCACCGCTGTTCTCGTCAGCAAAGACAGCGCGACCTTCCCGCAACAGCTGTTCGTCGATCTGCGCCGCGCCGGCTGGCCGGTGTCGCCGATGCTGGAGGGCCGCGTCCAGATCGACGGGCGCAGCTTCCGCCTGCTCGGCGTCGAGCCGGTGACGCTGCCCTCCGAGGTCGGCAACGCGCCGGCGGTCGGACGCGGCAGCCTGCAATCCTTCGTCACGCCGCCGGGCGAAATGCTGGTGGCGGGCGAGACGCTGCGCGACCTCGGCCTCAGGGAAGGCGAGCGGCCGCAGGCCAACGGCACGAGCCTGCCGCCGCTGCGCCTGCAGGCGGAGCTCGCGCCCGGCGCGCTGGTGGTCGATATCGGCATCGCGCAAGACATTTTGAAGATGCCCGGTCAGGTGTCGCGCCTGCTGGTCGGCAAATCCAAAGCGCCGCACGCAACGCTTGAAAGCGTTGCCGGTGAAAAACTCCGTCTGGTCGAGCCGAGCGCCGAGAGCGACCTCGAACGGCTGACCGACAGTTTCCATCTCAACCTCACCGCATTCGGCCTGCTGTCGTTCTTCGTCGGGCTGTTCATCGTCAACTCCGCAATCGGGCTCGCCTTCGAACAGCGTCTGCCGATGCTGCGCACGCTGCGCGCCTGCGGGGTCTCGGCGCGGATGCTCAACACCGTGCTTGTGATCGAGCTGGTGTCGCTGGCGCTGGTCGCGGGCCTGATCGGGCTGGTCTGCGGCTATTTCATCGCGGCAGCCTTGCTGCCCGACGTCGCGGCCTCGCTGCGCGGGCTCTATGGCGCGCAGATTCCCGGCCAGCTTTCGCTCAAACCCGTCTGGTGGTTCGCCGGCATCGCGATCAGCATCCTCGGCGCGCTCGCCGCGGCCGCCGCGAGCCTCGCCAAGGCGATCCGGATGCCGGTGCTGGCCACGGCGCAGCCGCAGGCCTGGCAGCACGCGCAGCGCCGCTGGCTGATCTTCCAGAGCGCGACGGCGCTCGCGGTGTTTGCGGTCGCAGCAGTGCTCATCCAATTCGGCGATTCCCTGATCGCGGGCTTTGCGGTGCTGGCCGCCCTGATGCTCGGCGCGGCATTGATTCTGCCGATGGTGCTGCAGATCGCGCTCGCGATCGGCCAGCGCAGCGCGCGGGCGCCGGTCGGCATCTGGTTCTGGGCCGACAGCCGCCAGCAGCTGTCGGGGCTGTCGCTGGCGCTGATGGCGCTGCTGCTCGCGCTCGCCGTCAATGTCGGGGTCGGCACCATGGTGGAGAGTTTCAGCCGCACTTTCCTGGTCTGGCTCGACGGCCGCCTCGCCGCCGACATCTACATCAGCGCCGCCAGCGACACGCAGGCAAAGGAGATCAAGGCCTGGCTGCGCGACCGGCCGGAGGTTGATGCTATCCTGCCCGGCGGCCGCGCCGACACCCAGCTCGGCGGCGCGCCGATCGAGGTGCTCGGCCTGCCCGACCACACCACCTATCGCGACAATTGGCCGTTGCTCGAGAGCACCGCGAATGCCTGGGTCAGGCTGCGCCCGGGCGACACGTGTCTGGTCAGCGAGCAACTGTCGCGGCGGATGAAGCTCGCCATCGGCGATCACATCGAGGTGCCTGCCCCCGGCGGCAGCTGGCCGCTCGAGATCGTCGGCATCTATGCCGATTACGGCAACCCCAAGGGCCAGATCGCGGTCAACTTCGCCGCGCTGACGCGCCGCTTCCCGCAGACACCGCAGACCCGGCTCGGGCTCCGCGTCGCGCCCGATCGCATCCCGGCGCTGATCGCGGCGTTGCAGGAAAAATTCGGCCTCGACGACCGCAACATTGCCGACCAGGCGACGATGAAACGGGAATCCAAGCGGGTGTTCAATCGCACCTTCTCGGTGACCGCGGCGCTCAACGCCTTCACCCTCGGCGTCGCCGGCATCGCGCTGCTGACCAGCCTGCTCACGCTCGCCAATTCGCGGCTGCCGCAGCTCGCGCCGCTGTGGGCGATCGGCCTGACGCGGCGGCGGCTCGCGGCGCTCGAACTGTTGAAGACCATGGCGGTGGCGCTGATCACCGCGCTGTTCGCGCTGCCGCTCGGCCTTTTGGTGGCGTGGTGCCTGCTTGCGATCGTCAACGTCAAGGCGTTCGGCTGGCGGCTACCGTTCCAGGTCTTTCCGCTGCAACTGATCGAGCTGCTCGCGGTGGCGATGGCGGCCGCGCTCTGTGCCGCAGCGCTGCCGGTTGCTAGACTGGCCCGCATGCAGCCGGCCACCCTGATCCGGACCTTCGTCAATGAACGCTAGCCGCACGATCACGCGCCGCGCCTTCGCAGGCGGCGCGTTGGCGCTCGCAATGGGCCGCAAGTCGTTCGCGCAGGGCTTTGCCGGGCTTGGCGAGACGGCTGAAGGCTTTGCCGCCGTCACGCCGGGCAAGCCATTCGCATTCCCCGCCGATCACGGGCCGCATCCCGAGTTCCGGATTGAATGGTGGTATGTGACGGCGAACCTGTCCGACACGAGCGGTGCAGCCTATGGCGCACAATGGACGCTGTTCCGCCAGGCCATCAAGCCGGGCGGGCCGGCCGAGGGCTGGGCCAACCAGCAGCTCTGGATGGGCCACGCGGCGGTGACCAGCGCCGCCACGCATCGCTTCGGCGAGACGTTTGCGCGCGGCGGCATCGGCCAGGCCGGTGTCGAGGCCGTGCCGTTCCGTGCCTGGATCGATGCCTGGGAGATCCGCGGGCTCGATGCCTTTGATCCGCAGCGCGTCGCGCCGCTCGAGCTCAAGGCCTCCGCCGCCGACTTCTCAACCGCACTTCGCCTCGATGCCGAGCATCCGCTGGTGCTGCAAGGCGACCACGGCTACAGCCGCAAATCGGATCGCGGACAGGCCTCCTATTATTACAGCCAGCCGTTCTACCAGGCTTCCGGCCGCATCGTGATCGACAACAAACCGGTCGACGTCACCGGCATGGCCTGGATGGATCGCGAATGGAGCAGCCAGCCGCTGGCCGCTGACCAGACCGGTTGGGACTGGTTCTCATTGCATCTGCCCGGCGACGAGAAGCTGATGCTGTACCGGCTGCGCCAGAAGGACGGCCGCGAGAACCTGTTCGGCAACTGGATCACGCCGGACGGCCGCTCGGCCGAGATCGCAGCCGCCGGCAACAGCATCACGCCGATCACAAGCAGCGAGATCGGCGGCCGCAAGCTGCCGACATCGTGGCGCGTGAACCTGCCCGCGCGCGGCCTTGCCATCGAGACCACGCCGCTCAATCCCAAGAGCTGGATGGGAACCAGCTTCCCCTATTGGGAAGGCCCGATCCGCTTTTCAGGCAGCCACGCCGGGTTAGGCTATCTTGAGATGACCGGATACTGAAACGCCGACAGAAGATCGGCGCCGCCAAGAATAGGTCCTGCTTGTCACACCGGGCGGCGCTGCCGCGTCATGACATCGGGGCCAATGGAATGAGAGGAAACGCCGGACATGTACCATTACACAGCCATCGTCACCTGCCTTGCGGTCGCGTTCTATTTCTTCACCACCACCCAGGTCGCGCGCGCCCGCGTCGCCTACGGCATCAAGCTGCCGGCGATTTCAGGCAATCCGGATTTCGAGCGCATCTTCCGCATCCAGATGAACACGCTGGAGTGGATGCCGATCTTCCTGCCGTCGCTCTGGCTGTTCGCGATCTATATCGGCGACGCCGCGGCCGCAGTCATCGGCGCGATCTGGGTCGTCGGCCGCATCGTCTACTTCATCGGTTATCGCGAGGCGGTGGCGAAACGCAGCCGAGGTTTTGGCATCCAGGCGACGGCCGCCATCATCTTGTGGGCCGGCGCGATCGGCGGCGCGGTGTGGCGGCTGGTGCATTGAGGCCGAGACGCCGCCACAACCACCAACGTCGTCCTGGCGAAAGCCAGGACCCATAACCACAGGGCGTGGTTATGGGCCATCTGACGGCCACAGCGTGGCGCAACAACATCCAGCCGGGGTAATGGGTCCTGGCTTTCGCCAGGACGACACCACCGTTTACTTGGTCAGCGGGCAGCCGCTTTCCTTGGCGGTGAAGAAGGCCTTGTCGCCGGGCACCACGGCGAGCTGCTTGTAATAGTCCCACGGCTTCTTCGACTCCGAGGGCTTCTTGACCTCGAACAGATACATGTCGTGCACCATGCGGCCGTTCGCGAGCACCTTGCCCTGCGCGAAGGCGTCGTCGACCGGCAGCTCCTTCAGCTTCTTCGTCACCGTGTCGGAGTCCTTGGTGCCGGCGGCCTTCACCGCTTTCAGATAGCTCAGCGTCGCTGAATAGGTGCCCGCCTGGATCATGTTCGGCATGCGGCCCGTGCGCTTGAAGAAGCGCTCGGAGAAGGCGCGCGTCTTGTCATCGCGATCCCAGTAGAAGCCCTCGGTCAGGACCAGCCCCTGTGCGGTCTCAAGTCCGAGACCATGCACGTCCGAAAGGACCATGAGCAGGCCGGCGAGCTTCTGACCGCCCTTCACGATACCGAATTCGGCCGCCTGCTTGATCGAATTGACCGTGTCGAGACCGGCATTGGCGAGCCCGATGACCTTGGCCTTCGAGCTCTGCGCCTGCAGCAGGAAAGAGGAGAAGTCCGACGAGTTGAGCGGCACGCGAACCGAGCCCAATACCTTACCGCCACTCTCTTTCACGATTTCGCTGGTGTCCTTTTCCAGCGCATAGCCGAAGGCATAGTCGGCGGTCAGGAAGAACCAGGTATCGCCGCCGGCGTGCACCAGCGCGCTGCCGGTGCCGACGGCGAGTGCGCGGGTGTCAAACGCCCAATGGAAGCCGTAGGGCGTGCAGGCATCGCCGGTGATGCGCGAGGTCGCTGCACCCACGACGATGTCGATCTTCTTCTTCTCGTTGGACAGTTCCTGCACCGCGAGCGCGACCGAAGACGTCGTCAGCTCGGTGATCATGTCGACGCCCTCGGTGTCGTACCAGCGACGGGCAATCGCGGTCGCAAGGTCCGGCTTGTTCTGATGGTCGGCGGTGATCATCTCGATCTTCTGGCCGAGCACCTCGCCGCCGAAATCCTCGATCGCCATCCTGGCGGCTTCGACCGAGTACTTTCCGCCGTAGTCCGCGTAGACGCCCGACTGATCGTTCAGGATGCCGATCTTGACGCCCTGGGCCATCGCCGGCGCCGCAAGCATCAGGCTGCACGCCGCGACGGCGGCCAAAAATCCCGACTTCATCTTTATGCTCTCCCAGCAGTTTCTATCAGGAAAAATCGGCGCGACATTATTTTATAACCCCGCGCCTGCCCATCGATTTCCGTCTTTGTCCGATCAGCCAAAAGTATGGGCTCGACGTCGGCGCGCGCTTATAGCTCCCCGTCACCCCCGCGCAAAGGCTTCGCCTTTGTCGCTGGAGGAGCGCGGAACGCGCGTCTCGAAGGGTCGACGGCCCGGCTGGTGGGCCGTGCATCCTTCGAGACGCCTGCTTCGCAGGCTCCTCAGGATGACGGAGAAAGAGCAACCGCCGCGGAATGCCGGTCGCCACTACCCCGCCACGGCCGCCGGTTCCTTCGGCTTGCCCTCGTTCTTTCCTTCCGCGAGGTTGCGCACCACCATGTAGAAGATCGGCGTGAAGACCAGGCCGAACAGGGTGACGCCGAGCATGCCGAAGAACACGGCGACGCCTACCGCCTGACGCATCTCCGAGCCCGAGCCGGTCGACACCACCAGCGGCAGCACGCCGAGGATGAAGGCGAACGACGTCATCAGGATCGGCCGCAGGCGCAGCCGGCAGGCCTCGATCACCGCCTCCAGCCGCGGCCGGCCCTCGAGCTCGATGTCGCGCGCGAACTCGACGATCAGGATCGCGTTCTTGGCGGCCAGTCCTACCAGCACCACGAAGCCGATCTGGGTCAGGATGTTGACGTCCTGGCCCATGATGCGCACGCCGATCGTCGCCGCGAACAGGCACATCGGCACGATCAGGATCACCGCGAACGGCAGTGTCCAGCTGCCATATTGCGCGGCGAGCACGAGATAGACGAACAGCACGCAGATCGGGAACACGTAGATGCCGGCATTGCCACCGGTCACCTGCTGATAGGACAGATCGGTCCATTCGAACGAGAAGCCGCTGGGCAAGGTTTCGTCGGCGAGCTTCTTGATGGTGTTGAGCGCCGTCGTCGAGCTGACGCCCGGCGCGGGCTCACCCTGAAGTTCGGACGCCGAGTAGAGATTGTAACGCGCGACCCGGTCGGGTCCCGAGACGTCCTTGAAGTCCACGATGCTGCCGAGCATCACCATGTCGCCGGCGGCGTTGCGGGTGCGCAGTCGCGACAGATCGGGGGTGTCTTTACGGAACGGCAGGTCTGCCTGCGCGGTGACGTGATAGGTGCGGCCGAACAGGTTGAAGTCGTTGACGTAGGTCGAGCCGAAATAGGTCTGGATCGTATCGTTAATGTTGGCGATCGGCACCCCGAGCTTCTGCGCCTTGACGCGATCGATGTCGACGAACAGCTGCGGCGTGTTCGCCGAGTACGGCGAGAACACCGAGGTCAGGCTCGGCGACTTGCGGGCGGCCTGCACCAGCTCGTCGGTTGCGGCTGCCAGCAGTTCCGGTCCACGCCCCTGTCGATCCTGGACGCGGATGGTGAAGCCGCCACCGGTGCCGATGCCGGGCACGGCCGGCGGCGGAATGACGATGATGAAGGCGCCCTGGATCACCGACAGCCGCTTGCGCAGGTCGGCCGTGATCGCGGTCGCCGTCAGCCCCTTCTTCAGCCGCGCCTCCGGCTCGTCGAACACCGGGAACAGCGCCGCGGCATTGCCTGCCTGGGTGCGCGTCGCGCCGGAGAAGCCGGCGAACGCCGCGACCCGAACGATGCCGGGCGTATCGAGCGCAATCCGCTCGATCTCGCGCACCACGGCCGTGGTCCGCGCCAGCGACGCGGCGCCCGGCAGCTGCGCCGAGATGATGACGTAACCGCGATCCTGCGCCGGGATGAAGCCCTGCGAGGTGGTCGCAAGCAGCCAGCCGGCGCTGCCGATCAGCGCAAGGTAGATCACGACCATCACGACCGTGTGCCGGATCACGAAGTCGGCCACACCAGCATAGCCGTGGGCCAGCCGGTCGAACACGCGGTTGAACAGCGCGGTGAAGCTGTCCCAGCCGCGCGCGATGATGTTCCAGCGTGCCGGCGGACGCTTCTCCTCATGCGGCACCAGGATCTGCGAGGCCAACGCCGGCGACAGCGTCAGCGAGCAGAAGCAGGAGATCGCGGTCGCGACCGCGATCGTCACGGCGAATTGCTGGAAGAACTGTCCGGAGATGCCGCCGAGGAACGCGGTCGGCACGAACACCGCGCACAGCACCAGCGCGATCGAGACCAACGCGCCGCCGACCTCCTCCATGGTCTTGAGCGCGGCGTCGCGCCTGGACATGCCGTGCTCGAGATGCCGCTCGACATTCTCGACCACCACGATGGCGTCGTCGACCACGATGCCGACTGCGAGCACGAGGCCGAACAAGGTCAGATTGTTGATCGAGAAGCCGAGCGCGGCCATCACCGCGAAGGTGCCGACCAGCGACACCGGGATCGCGATGATCGGGATGATCGCAGGCCGCCAGCCCTGCAGGAACACCAGCACCACGATGACGACCAGCGCCATCGCCTCGTAGATGGTCTTGATCAGCTCATGCACCGACTGGGCGATGAATTCGGTCGGGTTGTAGCCGATATTGTAGTCGAGCCCCTTCGGGAAGCTCGCCTTCATCCGCTCCATCGCGTCGGAGATACTCTTGGCGGTGGCGAGCGCGTTCGATCCGGGCCGCTGCGTCACCAGCAGCGCGACGGCGGATTTGCGCAGCAGGAAGCTGTTGGTGGCATAGGACAGCGCACCGAGTTCGACGCGCGCGACGTCACGCAGGCGCACGGTGCGGCCGTCGGAACCGGCCTTCACCACGATGTCCTCGAACTGCCTGATGTCCTTGAGGCGGCCGGTGAAGACGAGGTTGGGCTGGAATGCGCGATCGGCGATCGGCGGCTCGGCGATCTGGCCGCCGGCAATCTGCAGGTTCTGCGCCCGGATCGCCGCCAGCACTTCGCCCGAGGTCAGGCCGAGATTGGCGATCCTGTCCGGATCGAGCCACAGCCGCATCGAATAATCGCGGGCGCCGAACATCTGGATGTCACCGACGCCGTCGAGCCGCAGCAGCTGGTCACGGACCTGGAGCAGCGCATAGTTGGAAATATAGAGCTGGTCGAACGTGTCGTCGGGCGACAGCATGAACACGACCATCAGGATGTCGGGCGAGTTCTTGCGCGTGGTCACGCCGTTGCGCTGCACCTCTTCGGGCAGTCGGGGCTGCGCGATCGCGACGCGGTTCTGCACCAGCACCTGGGCCTTGTCGAGGTCGGTGCCGAGCTTGAAGGTCGCGGTGATGGTGAGCTGGCCGTTCGAGGTCGCCTGGCTGTAGAGATACAGCATGTCCTCGACGCCGTTGATCTCCTGCTCGATCGGAGCGGCGACGGTGTCGGACACGGTCTGCGCCGAGGCGCCCGGATATTGCGTGGTGACGACGACAGTCGGCGGCACCACTTGCGGATATTCCGAGACCGGCAGCGTCGGATAGGCGATCGCGCCGACAATCAGCAGCACGATCGACAGCACCATCGCGAGAATGGGCTGGTTGATGGAAAGCCTGCCGAGATTCATGGCTTCGCACCTGCCGCCGGCTTGGCAGCTTCCGCGGGCTTGTCGCCTGCGGCGGGCTTATCGCCTGCCGCTGGCTTGGCATCCGCCGGAGCTTTATCGCCTGCCGGGGCCTGCGCCATCTTCGGCGTTACCTTGGCGCCGACGCGGGCGCGTTGCAGCCCGTCGACGATCACATGGTCCTCCGGCTTGAGGCCTTCGCGGATCACGCGCAGGCCCTCATCGAGCGGCCCGAGCGTGACTGCCCTGGCTTCCACCGTGTTGTCGTCCTTGACCACGAACACGATCTTGCGCGACTGGTCGGTGGCGATGGCGCTGTCCGGGATCAGCAGCGCCTCATAGGGCGAGGAGCCGATGATACGGACCCGGCCGAACTGGCCGGGCAGGATCGAAAGATCGTGGTTCGGGATCACGGCGCGGCTGCGCAGGGTCGCGGTGGAGACGTCGAGGCGGTTGTCGAGGAAGTCCATCTTGCCTTCATGCGAAGGCTTGGTCTCGCCGGTCAGCGCCACCTGCACCGGATTGGCGGTGTCGCGCGAGCTCGGCCGTCTGCCCTCGAACCACAGCTTGCTGTTGCGCTGATAGGTCGACTCGTCGACGTCGAAATAGATGTAGATCGGGTCGAGCGAGACGATCGAGGTCAGGAGCGTCGCACCGCCCTCACTGCCCTGCACCAGATTGCCCGGCGTCACCAGATGCCGGCTGACGCGGCCGGTGATCGGCGCCAGCACGTGGGTGAACTCGACGTTGAGCTGCGCGGCCTTCAGCGTGCCCTCGGCCTGCGTCTCGGCGGCGCGCGCCGCCTGCAACGCCTGGCGGCGCTGGTCGACCACCTGCTCCGAGACCGCGCTGGTCTGCACCAGGTTCAGCCCGCGCTCGAGGTCACGCTTGGCAAGCTCGCCCTTGGCGCGCGCGTCGGCGAGCTGGCCCTCGGCCTGCAGCACCACCGCCTCGAACGGCCGCGGGTCGATGATGTAAAGCAGGTCGCCGGCGTGGACGATCGCACCATCCTTGAACTCGACACTGTTGACGAAGCCGCCGACGCGGGCACGGACCTGAACCTCCTCGATCGCCTCGAAGCGGCCGGTGAATTCGTCCCAGTCGGTGACGGTGCGCTTGACCGGCTGCGCGACCGTCACGGGCGGCGCCGGCGGCGCGGCCTGCGATTGCGCGCTCTTCTCGCCGCAGCCGCCGAGCGTCAGCGCGGCCAATAGCCCGATCGGCGCGAGGACGCGCCAAGGGCCGAGCGAGGCATGGCGGCGAAGCGAATGACGCTCGACGCTGGTGATCGAAGCCGGACGCTCCGTTCTGTCAATCGAACTCAATTCCCTCTCCCCCAAAAACTACGACGCACGCCGACCAAGCAGGGCTACGAAAGTCGCAATTGAAATTGCAGTGATTCATCGCGGGTGCACCGCCGTGATGTCGCGGCAGCGGACGTCACAGATGTAGCCGCCACCCAGTCTGTTCAAGATGGCGGCCGGATCAAGCAAATAGTTTTGTAGTCTGAAAGCCTTACGACGCATTCGCGAAGCCGTGACGACGAAAAGGGACAGTTTGGCTGGCCTTTCGACGGAGCAAGATCACAGACGAATCACTTGAATCAATTACAGGGCGAATTCACTTCACAGATTCGTCACACAACGTCCGATGCTACTTTCGGCGAAGAAACCGTCGAGTTGCAGATCGCGAAAACCAGCCGGGTTGCTGCACTCTACCTCCCGCTGCACTGGGCAGAATCAAGGTTAACACTGCGATTGTCATCCGGACACACATTGACACTCGGAAATATCGCCAATACGGTCATGGTTGCCAAACCGTAAAATTTTTTGGCCGCCGCATATTTCTCGAACATTCATTGGGTTTCAGTCGCGGCGTGAGTGAGTGAAAGCGACTACGTAAATGGCAAGCGCATTTGATCTTGCTGCTGACAAGGCGCCGCGGACATCGCGGCTTTCTCGAATTGCGGACGACCCGGTGCGATCTCAGGTCGCAGGGTGTCAACTTCAACGTGTGAACCGCTTCACACCTGATCATACCCAACAATTCTAATTATTGATCGGCTTCCACGCCGGTCGCAGGAGTGCTCATGACGACCATACCTGCTTATACAATCGGTGGTTTAACCCGCCCCGAACTTCATCTCGATCCGACCGGTCATATCATCCTCGATCCGGCGGCTCAGTCGTTCGCTGACACGTATGGTCTGCAATATCTCTACCTCGGCTGCCCTCCCGGCACGCTGTGGCCGCCGATCCCGGGCTTCCTGTCGCCGCCGACCGATACCAATTCCGGCGCCAATACCGTGGTTGAAGGCGCCGCCGCCAATACCTCGGTCGGCCTCACGGCGCATGCCGACAGCCTGATCGGACTTCCGGTCACCTATTCGCTAGTGTCCGATTCTTCCAATGGCGGCTTCAAGGTCGACCCGAATACCGGCGTGGTGTCGGTTGCCAATCCCGCCAAGGTCGACTTCGAGAGCTCCGGCGGCAGCTACGTCGTCAATGTGCAGGCGACCGACGGCATCTTCGTCTCGTCGCAGACCTTCACCATCGCGGTGAGCAATGCGCCGCCCTCGACGCCGACCGACAGCAACGCCGCCGCCAATGCCGTCAACGAAGGCGCCGCGGTCAACACCCTGGTCGGCATCACCGCATCGTCGGCCGACGTCAACGGTCCCGGCGTCACCTATTCGCTGACATCGGATTCCTCCAACGGCGGCTTCAAGATCGACCCCACCACCGGCGTCGTGACCGTTGCCGATTCCACCAAGGTCGATTTCGAATCCGCGCCGGGCCACGCCTACAGCATCACCGTGCAGGCCAGCGACGGCCATGGCGGCGTCAGCTCGCAGAGCTTCACCATCAACGTCAACGACGTTCCGATCTCGACGCCGGTCGACGCCAATCCCGCCGCCAACAGCGTCGTCGAGGGCGCCGCCGCCAACACGCTGGTCGGCATCACCGCCTCGGCGGTCGATCCGAACGGTCCCCCGACCACCTACTCGCTGGCCGGCGACACCTCGGTCGGCGGCTTCAAGATCGATCCCAACACCGGCGTCGTCTCGGTGGCCGATCCGACCAAGCTCGACTACGAGAGCGCGCCGGGCCACGCCTACACCATCACCGTGCACGCAACGAGCGGCGCGACGACGACGTCGCAGACCTTCACCATCGGCGTCACCGACGCGCCGCCGTCGGCGCCCACCGACACCGACGCCACCACCAATTCGGTGGTCGAAGGCGCGGCCATCGGCACCGTCGTCGGCGTCACCGCGCATTCGACCGACATCAATGGCGGCCCCGTCACCTATTCACTGATTGGCGATGCTCACGGCTTCACCATCAATGCCGCGACCGGTGTCATCAGCGTCGCCGACCCCACCAAGATCGATTATGAAACCTCCGGACCGGGCCATGCCTACACCATCACGGCGCAGGCCAGCGACGGCACGCTGACGAGCACGCAGACCTTCACGATCGGCGTCACCGACGTCGCGCCGTCGACGCCGGTCGACGTCAACGCCGCCGCCAACAGCGTCGTCGAAGGCGCGGCCGCCGGCACCGCCGTCGGCATTACCGCGTCGTCGACCGACGTCAACGGTCCGGCCGTGATCTGGTCGCTGACCTCCGACAGCTCGCTCGGCGGCTTCGGCATCGATCCCAATACCGGCGTCATCACCGTCGCCGACCCCACGAAGATCGACTACGAGGGCAGCGGCCCGACCCATTCCTACACGGTGACCGCGCAGGCCAGCGACGGTGCGGGCGGCACCAGCACGCAGAGCTTCACCATCGCCGTCAACGACGCTCCGCCGTCGGCGCCGGTCGACACCGACTCCACCGTCAATGCCGTCGTGGAAGGCGCGGCCGCCGGCACCACGGTCGGCATCACCGCGTCGTCAACCGACGTCAACGGCCCGCCTGTCACCTGGACACTGATCGGCGACACCTCGGTCGGCGGCTTCACGATCAACTCCACCACCGGCGTCATCAGCGTCGCCGACCCGACCAAGATCGACTACGAGACCAGCGGCCCCGGCCATTCCTACACGGTGACCGCACAGGCCAGCGACGGCCTGCAAGCCAGCTCGCAGACCTTCACCATCGCGGTCACCGACGTCGCCCCCTCCACCCCCGTCGACACCGACGTGGCCATCAACACTGTCGTCGAAGGCGCGGCTGCGGGCAGCACGGTCGGCATCACCGCGTCATCGACCGACGTCAACGGCCCGGCCGTGACCTGGTCGCTGGTCGGCGACAGTCACGGCTTCACCATCAATGCCACGACCGGCGTCGTCACCGTCGCCGATCCGAGCCAGATCGATTACGAGAGCTCCGGCCCGGGCCACGCCTACACCATCACCGCGCAGGCCAGCGACGGCACGCTGGCGAGCACGCAGGCCTTCACCATCGACGTCACCAACGCCCCGCCGTCGACCCCGATCGACAACGATGTCACCGCCAACACCGTCGTCGAAGGCGCGGCCATCGGCACCACGGTTGGCGTCACCGCGCTCGCGACCGACCCCGGCGGCTCGGCCGTCACCTGGTCGCTGACCGGCGACAGCTCGCTCGGCGGCTTCGGCATCGACGCCAATACCGGGGTCATCACCGTCGTCGATCCCACCAAGCTCAATTACGAGAGCAGCGGCCCGACCCATTCCTATACGGTGATCGCGCAGGCCAGCGACGGCGCCGGCGGCACCAGCTCGCAAAGCTTCACCATCGCGGTGACCGACGCTCCGCCGTCGACGCCGGTCGATACCGACCTCAGCGCCAACACGGTCGTCGAAGGCGCGGCAATCGGCACCACCGTCGGCGTCACCGCGAGCTCGATCGACGTCAACGGCCCGCCCGTCACCTGGTCGCTGACCGGCGATGCTCACGGCTTCGCCATCGATCCGAACACCGGCGTCATCACCGTCGCCGATCCCACCAAGATCGACTACGAGACCTCCGGCCCCGGCCACGCCTACACCATCACGGCGCAGGCCGACGACGGAGCGGGCGGCACCAGCTCGCAGACCTTCACCATCGCCGTCACCGATGTTGCGCCCTCGACCCCGGTCGACAGCGACGGCGCCGTGAACCAGGTGTCCCAGAACGCGCCGGTCGGCAGCTATACCGGCCTCACCGCGTCGTCCGTGGACGTCAACGGACCGGCGGTCACCTATACGATCGTCACCGACACCTCCAATGGTGGCTTCGCCGTCGATCCCTCGACCGGCCAGGTGACCGTCGCCGATTCCACCAAGATCCCCTACAACCCTGCCAGCCCGAGCTACGACGTCACGGTTCAGGCCAGCGACGGCACGGACACCAGCCAGCAGACCTTCACCATCAACGTCATCCAGAACACGCCGCCCGTCGCCAACGACGATGCGGTGTCGGCGACCGAGGCCGGCGGCCTCAACAATACGGTGCCCGGGACCAATCCGTCCGGCAACGTGATCCTCGGCACCGGCGCGGCCGGCGCCGTGCAGGACACCGACACGCAGGACGCCTCGTCCGCGCTGAAGGTGGTCGCCGTCCATACCGGGCCCGAAGGCGGATCGACGGGAACGGGAACGGTCGGCTTGGCACTGGTCGGCCTCCACGGCACGCTGACGCTCAATGCCGACGGCTCCTACACCTATTCCATCAACCAGACCGACGCGGCGGTGCAGGGCCTGCATACGTCGGCGGACACGCTGACCGACGTGTTCAACTACACGATCGCGGACACCGGCGGGCTGCAGGACACCGCAACGCTGACCATCACGATCCACGGCGCCGACGACCTGCCGCAGGCGGTGGCCGACACCGGCACGATGACCGAGGACGCCGCGCCGACCTCGTTCAACGTGATCGCCAACGACACCAAGGACCCTGATTCCACCGCGGCGAACACGATCTCGCTGAGCGGCGGCATCACCGTCACCGGCCCGGCCGGCGAGACCTTCGCCAACAGCGACGCCACCGCGTCGATCGTCAACAACCAGGTGCAGGTGACGCTGAACAACGCGGCGTTCCAGCAGCTTGCGGTCGGCGAGCACGCCACCGTCATCGTGCCCTACACGCTGACCGGCGACGCCGGCGAGACTTCGACTGCCAACCTCACGGTCACCGTCAACGGCGTCGACGACCTGCCGGTGGCGGTCGACGACAGCGGCAGCATGACCGAGGACCAATCGGGTCACGCATTCACAGTTCTCACCAATGACACGCTCGATGCCGATCACGGCGCGCCGAACAATGTCACGGTGGGCGCGGTCGCGAACCTGGTGGCGCCTTCGGGCGAGGGCATCGACCTCAGCGACATCAGCGTCAGCGTCAACGCCTCGAACCAGGTCGTGGTCAATCTCGGCGCCGATTTCCAGAAAATGCAGGACGGCGAGACCGCCACGTTCGACGTTCCCTACACGCTGCATGGCGACCAGGGCGCCACATCGAATGCGACGCTGCACGTCACGGTGAACGGTGCCAACGACGCGCCGGTCGTTACCAACGTCACGTTCAACGGCGCCAACAGCGCGACCGGCAATACCGATCTCGTCGTCAACGATCCGGCCGACGGCGCACCGTCGACCACGGGTCCCTTCAAGCTCATCAGCGGCAGCCTGCTCAGCGGCGCAACCGATGTCGACGGCCCGGGTCCGCTGGTCGTCCAGGCCGGCACTTTCGCAACCGCGCACGGCACGGTCACGATCCAGTCTGATGGCGACTTCGTCTACAAGCCCGCGGTCGGCTACACCGGGACCGACACCTTCACCTACCACGTCTCGGACCAGAATGCCGGCGCCTCCGGCCCCGGCATCGGCACCGGAACGGTGACCATCAACGTCGCCGCGCCCAAGGTCTGGTACGTCAACGCCGATGCGGCCACCGACGGCGACGGCTCCTCGGAAAATCCCTTCAACAATCTCTCGCACTTCAACGGCGCCGGCGGCGTCGACGGCGCGGGCGACACCATCTTCCTCGAATCCTCGTCCGGCCACTACACCGCCCCGGCCGGTGGCCTTCAGCTCGAGAACGGCGAACAGCTGATCAGCCAGAGCGCCGGCCTCACCGTGCCCGACGGCGGCGCCGGCACGGTGACGCTGGTGTCGGCGAGCGGCGCCAATGCCGTGATCGACGGCGGCGTCATCCTCGGCAGCAACAACAACATCCAGGGCGTCGATTTCGGCTCGAGCTCGACCTTCGCGCTGTCGGGCGCCAATGTCGGCACTGCCACGATCGACAATATCAAATCCGGCGTGATCAACAACACCGGCACCGGCGGTGCGGTCAGCATCACCGGCTCTGGCAACGCGCTGAACATGGACTTCTCGTCCGTCACCTCGAGCGGCGGCACCAACGGCATCGTGATCAACGGCGCCAGCGGCACCTTCCACGCCCATGGCGGTGCGATCTCGAATTCGTCCGGCTCCGACGTCTCGCTGAGCTCCGGCTCGCTGAATTTCGCCTACGACGGCACGATCAGCGACAACACCGGATCCACCGTCTCGGTGGCCAGCATGACCGGCGGGACGCAGAGCTTCACCGGCGCGATCAGCAGCAACGGCGGCACCGGCATCGGGCTGACCAGCAATACCGGCGCGACGATCAACTTCACCGGCGGCATGAACCTGTCGACCGGCGCGTCGACCGCGTTCAGCGCCACCGGCGGCGGCACGGTCAATGTCACCGGCAGCAACAACGCGCTGACCACGTCGACCGGCACCGCGCTCGACGTCGAGAACACCCAGATCGGCTCGAGCAACCTCACCTTCAAGAGCATCACGTCGAACGGCGGCTCCAACAACGGCATCATCCTGTCGAACACCGGCACCGCCGCCGGCAATGGCGGGTTGCATGTCACCGGCGACGGCTCGACCGCGGGCAGCGGCGGCACCATCGCCAACAAGACCGGCGCCGACGGCAGCACGACGCAGGGCAGCGGCATCTACCTGAACAACACCAAGGATGTTGAGCTCTCCTATCTGGCGATGCACGACTTCCAGAACTACGGCATCGTCGGCACCAACGTCACCGGCTTCACGATCGGCAACACAACGGTGACCGGGACCAACGGTACCAATGTCGGCGGCATCGGCGAAGGCGACGTCTACTTCACCGGCCTGTCCGGCACGGCGTCGGTGACCAACTCGACCTTCACGGGCGCAGCGCTCGACGCGTTCCATGTCTTCAACAACGGTGGTCAGACCCTCAACCGCATCACCATCACGGGCTCGACCTTCGCCACCAATACGGCAGCGGGCAACCAGTCGGGCGACGCCCTGGTGTTCCAGGCCACCGACGGCACGTTCAACGCGACCATCCAGGGCAACAGTTTCACCTCGGCGCGCGGTGACCTGTTCCAGCTCGATCTCCACGGCGGCGTCAGCTCGGACCTCGTGCTGGGTGGCGCGACCCCGGCGCTGGGCAACAGCTTCTCCAACAACAACCAGAACATCGTCTCGGGCGGCGGTGGCATCACGATCAGCTCCGGCGGGGCGGGCGATCACGCCAACCTGACCTTCAACATCTCGAACAACACCATGCGCGATGCCCTCGGCACCGCGCTCGGCATCAGCACCGGATCGGGAGCAAGTTCGTTTACAGGCACGATCGATTCCAACACGATCGGCGTCGCCGGCGTTGCGAACAGCGGCTCGGCCCAGGGCAGCGATATCGGCTTCGTCACGATGGGTGGCGCCAATTCCAGCGTCACGATCACCAATAACCATCTGTACCAGTACAACGACGACGGCATCTACTTGCAGACTGGTGATGCGGTCGACGGCGGCAACGCCCTTTTGACCGCGATCGTGATGGGCAACACGGCGTCCAACCCGGGCGCGTTCGGCAATCATGGCTTCGAGCTGAATGCCGGCACGATTGGCACCCCCGCCGACGCGCAGAGCGTCTCGCTGACGCTCGGCGGCACCGGTGCCCAGGAAAATCAGTTCCTCGGTTCGGGCGCGAATGGCGGCACCGATATTCGGCTGCGCGATCGCTTCAACACGACCGTCGGCCTGCACGCGGGCGACGGTTCGTCCTACGGCGGCGGCGCGACCGATACCGCCGCGATTTCGAGCTATGTCCTGTCGCACAATACGGTCACCACGGCGCCGTCAATCAGCGTCGCGGCGGGCAGCACCAACGGCTTCGGCGCATCGCCACTGCTCGCCGAGGACGGCGGTGTGCAGGCCGCTGTCGCGACCCCGGGTGAAACCCACCTGACCCAGAGCCAGCTCGACTCGGTTGTGTCGGTGGCGATCCATCAATGGGCGGCCGCGGGCATCAGCGGGACCCAACTCGCCGCGCTGCAAGCCGTCACCTTCAGCGTCGCGGACCTCGCAGGTCAGGTCGTCGGCCTGGAAAGCGCCGGTCACATCACGATCGATAGCGACGCTGCCGGCCACGGCTGGTTCATCGATCCGACTCCGGGGGACAATTTCGAGTTCACACAGGCCCTCAACGCGTCCGGCACCGATCTCCTGACCAGTTCGTCGACGGCGGCCGCGGGTCATCTCGACCTCTTGACCGCCGTGGTCCATGAACTGGGACACGTGCTCGGCCTCCCCGACTCCAGCTCGCCGGCCGACGTCCACGACCTGATGTATATCGGCCTCTCCGACGGCGAGCGGAAGCTGCCCGGCGCGGCCGACGTGGCGCAGGCCAACGGCACGACGGCGACCGCCGGTCACACACAACAGAACTTCGTGTTCACGCAGACCGATACGTTCGCCGGCCAGCAGACGGCGAACACGGCTCCCGCCATCCTGACCCACTCCGACTACTTCGCGTCGTTTGCGCAGAATGCCCAGACGCCGTCCGATCTGTTCAGCGGGCAATCCAACGCCGCGCCCTGGTGGACGGGTCACGAGACGCAACTCGCCGCCATGGGCGGAGCGGTGGTCGACAATCATATCCAGGTCCATCACGATCTGATCGTGTGATCGAGCGTCACCGCGTCCAGAACAACGCCTGCCGGCAAAACCCGGCAGGCGCGCCGCGGCCGCGAACATTCGCATCGATCACAGCAATGCAACATTCGCTCGCGACAACGACGCAAATGCATCGCGCGCTCGAACAAAAATCGCAGAGATCAAACAATCGTTGAGGTTGCACTTGGCGTAAAACACGCTATCGTGCAGACGTTGTCGACGTAGACATCATTGTCTCGCATTTTTCACAAATCTTAGGACGTATTCGCGGAGGACCGATGGCCGATCCGTTTCTTTCCGAAATCCGAATGATGTCGTTCAACTTTCCACCCAAGGGCTGGGCCTTCTGCAACGGTCAGTTGATGCCTATCAATCAGAATCAGCCGCTGTTCTCGTTGCTGGGCACGACCTATGGCGGGAACGGTCAAACCAATTTTGCCCTGCCCGACCTGCGGGGCCGGGTGCCGATCAGCATGGGCGCCGGCTACCCGCTCGGCCAGCGCGCCGGCGAGGAGGCCCACACGCTCGTCATCAACGAGATGCCACAGCACAATCATTTGGCCAATGCCGCCAACAGCAACGGGACCCAACCGATCAATGCGGGCGCCTATCTCGGCGGCTTCAACAACGGCTACAGCACGTCGACGGCCAACGTCACCACGCTCAATCCCTTGACCGTGGGCATTGCCGGCGGCAGCCAGGCCCATCAGAACATGCAACCGTTCCTGACGATCAATTTCAGCATTGCCCTCCAGGGCATTTTCCCCTCGCAGACCTGACGAGAAGCGCCGATGGCACAACCTTATGTAGGCGAAATCCGTATGTTCGGCGGCAATTTTGCCCCGGCGGGATGGAATTTCTGTGATGGCAGCCAGTTGGCAATTTCCGAGTACGAAACGCTGTACAATCTGATCGGCACCACTTATGGCGGCGACGGCCAGGTGACCTTCGCAGTCCCCGATCTGCGTGGCCGTCTGCCAATTCATATGGGCACTGCTAGCAGCGGCACGACCTACAACATCGGGGAAGCGGGCGGCGTCGAGACCGTAACACTCACGACGCAGACGATCCCGCAGCATTCCCACGCCTTCATCGCTTCGACGCAGACCGGCACCGGAACGAACCCGCAAGGTAATGTTCTCGATCAGGTGACCGGCACGATCGCCATGTATATCGACGGCCAGCCGCCCGATGGTCCGATGGCAAGCGGAATGCTGACGAACACGGGCGGCAACCAGCCACACGAGAATTTGCAGCCGCTGCTCTGCGTCGGCTTTATCATTTCGCTGTTCGGCATTTACCCGACCCAGACCTAGGAGCGCGACAACATGGCCGACCCTTTCGTCGCCGAGATCCGCATATTTCCGTTCAATTTCGCTCCCAAGGGCTGGGCCTTCTGCGCAGGTCAGATCCTGCCGCTCTCGCAGAATACGGCGCTGTTCTCGCTGCTCGGCACCACCTATGGCGGTGATGGCAAGTCGAACTTCGCGCTGCCCAACATGCAGGGCAATGCGCCGCTGGCACCCGGACAGGGGCCTGGGCTATCGCTGTATGACCTCGGAGAGACCACCGGCTCTCCCTCGGTGACGCTGCTGCAAAGCGAAATGCCGCTTCACAACCATCCCGTGAACGTCGGTACGCAGGATGTCGCCGACGTCGCGGTGCCGAGCCCGACCCGCATCCTGGGCAAGTCGAGAAGCGCCTCCGCCTATGTGCCCGGGAACCCGACGCCGACCCTGGTCCAGATGAACGCCGCCATGATCGGCATGACGGGCGGCAACCTCGCGCACAACAACATGCAGCCATACCTCACTTTGAATTTCTGCATTGCGCTGCAGGGTGTGTACCCGCCGCGGAGCTGAGGCTGCTTTGACGCCCCACGCTACTTTAGCTGATGCGCCTGCGTTCGGCTGGGCGCGCGCGGCGGAATCCGGCTGCCGCCTTCGCCGCCTGTCGGAGGCCGATCTGCCGTTCCTCGGCCGGCTCTACGCCTCGACGCGCGCCGAGGAGCTGGCGCCGGTGCCGTGGAGCGAGGCGGACAAGGCCGCCTTTCTCGATCAGCAATTCCGCGCCCAGCACGCGCATTACCAACGGTACTATCCGAACGCCGACTGGCTGGTGATCGCGCGCGGGGATGAGGACATCGGCCGCTTCTACATCGAGCGCTGGCCGACCCAGCACCGCATCATCGACGTCGCCTTCATGCCGGCGTACCGCGGTAAAGGTTACGGCGAAGCGCTGCTGCGCGATGCGATGGATGAGGCGGCCGCTGCCGGCAAGGACGTCTCGATCCATGTCGAGAAGCTCAATCCGGCGATGCGCCTCTACCGCCGGCTAGGCTTCGTCACCGAGGAAGACAAGGGCGTCTACGACCTGATGCGCTGGCGCGCGTCAGGAGAAGCCGACCGTCAGGTGAAGATCGCCTGATAGCCGTTGCCGTCGCCAAGCGGGCCAACCGGCACCATGAAGATCTCCATCACGCCGAGCGCCGGATGCCGCACCGGATAGATCGCCTGCGGCAGCCACGCGCCCGTCGGCCCCGCGAACAGCAGCGAGAACGCGCCGCCCGGCCGGCCGCTGTTGCCGGCGGGCTCGACCTTGACGAGCCTCAGCGCCACGACGTTATCGGCCGCCTGCATCTCGAACACCGCATCCCGGTGCGGCGTGAAGTCATCAATATGCAGCTTCGCGAGATCGACGGTGGATGTCATGCGCACGCCCCTGTTGCTTTCGACGTGTAACACACGCTGCGGCGATGCGGTCAAGGTTTCTGCCGGACGCCCACTCCCGCCGTCATTCCGGGGCTGCACCCTTCCGCGTCATTCCGGGCTCGCGCCAAGTGGCGCGCCCTCAGGTGCGCAATTGCGCACCGGGGAATGACGAGCGGAGACTGGTTGCCCCTGCCACTGAGTTGCCCGACGGCGCAAGTCCCCGAATCAAAAATATTTCTCTTTATCAGAAAATAAACTCAATGCTATAAATCCGAAGTCTCGCCCGACACGAGGGGCGCTTCGCGGTCGTCACGAACGCGGGTCGAGATGCGGTGGACGCTGAGTGCGCAACTGACGAGTGCTCACGCAGCGGACGGTGAAGTCGTGTGGTCCTGACGCCCTCATGGTAGGTGTCTCTCGAATTGCGCGGTGCGCGTTGCGGAGACGGTGACAAACAAGCCAAGTCTCGCCGGGGAGAGCACGAAGTAAGCCGTAGCCCATCGCGCAGGGAAAGCCGGGTTGTTTCCGGTTACACCTGTGGTCCTACCCCCGTGCTTTCTACCTTTTGCACGGGGCCCATGGGTGCGATCGGCACCCGGCTTTCCCTGCGCCCTCTGTTTCGGAGGAGGGCAAGTAAACGCAAGACTCGGACGCATCGCGCCGCGAGAATGCAAAGCTATATCCATCCGTCATCGCCCGGCTTGACCGGGCGATCCAGTACGCCGCGGCCCATCGGCTCAACAACGACTGTCTCTGGAATACTGGATCACCTGCTTTCGCAGGGACGACAGCGGAATGGGCGGAACGAACCGTACCAAACCACCGGCCCGAGGACTGATGACGGCCCCGATTTCCTCCGCTAACCTCTCCGCAAAGCACCGCCGGCAAGGCGGACCAATTTGAGGGAGGACGAGCGCGTGCATCGAGGCCGTGTCATCTTCGGCGCCATGGACGAGGTCGTGTTCGGACGGCCCGCCCGTGAGGCCATCGTCGAGCAACTGGACCGGTTGGGCGCGCAGCGCGCCTTCCTGATGGTCTCCGGCACGTTGAACCGCGAAACCGACGAGATCGAGAAGGTCCGCCAGGCGCTCGGGCCACGCTGTGTCGGAACCTTCGACAGGATGCCGGCGCACACGCCGCGCGCCGCGGTCATCGCGGCGACGGAACAGGCGCGTGATGCAAAGGCCGACCTGATCGTCACGATCGGCGGCGGCTCGATCACCGACGGCGCCAAGGCGGTGCAGCTTTGCCTCGCCAACAATGTCACCACATCCGACGGCATCGATGAGATCCGCACCCGTGGCGGGGTCTCGCCTGCGATGAAGCCGCCGAGCGTGCGCCAGATCAGCGTGCCGACCACGATCGCCGGCGGCGAGTTCTCCTCGATCGCGGGAGTCACCAACGAGGCCAAGCGGCAGAAGGAGATGCTGCGCCATCCGCTGGTGATGCCGCGCGCCACCATCCTCGATCCGGAGCTGTCGGTGCACACGCCGGACTGGCTGTTCCTGTCGACCGGCATCCGCGCCGTCGACCATTGCGTCGAGGGCATCTGCTCGCGCGAGGCGCATCCTTATGGCGACGCGCAGGCAATCAAGGGGCTGGAGATGCTGGCGGCGGGCCTGCCGCGGGTGAAGGCGGATCCGAAGGACATTTCGGCACGGATGGATTGCCAGATCGGCACCTGGCTCTCGACCGGCCCGCTGGCGTCGGGCGTACCGATGGGCGCGAGCCACGGCATCGGCTACGTGCTCGGCGCCGAGTTCGACGTGCCGCACGGCTACACCTCATGCGTGATGCTGCCCGCAGTGATGCGCTGGAACAAGCGCGACAATGCCGACCGCCAGGCGCTGGTCGCGGCCGCGATGGGTCACGCGGGCGAGGACGCCGGCGACGTGCTCGACCGCTTCATCCGCGACCTCGGCATGCCGCGCAGCCTGAAGGAGGTGCAGGTCGGTCCCGAACATTTCGACCGCATCGCGGCGGGTGCGATGCGCACGCCCTGGGTGCCGCGCAATCCGCGCAAGATCGATAGTCCGTCAGAGGTTCGCGAGATTCTGCTGATGGCGGCCTAGAACAAAAGCGAGCCGCGAGTGAGGGGGAAGTAAAACTCAATGTATACCGGCAAGCATGCTCATTTGCGCCCGCTGCAACCCGCCTTCATCATGGCCGGGACGGGAGAGATCGTCACCTATCGCGAGCTCGAGGCGCGCAGCAACCGCCTCGCGCATTTGTTCCGCAAGCAGGGCCTGCGGCGGCTCGACCATTACTCGATCTTCATGGAGAACAACAATCGCTACCTCGAGGCCTGCGGCGCCGGCGAGCGCGCGGGGCTCTATTTCACCTGCGTCAATTCCTACCTCACCGCGGGCGAGCTCGCCTACATCCTGACCAACAGCCAGTCGCGGATCCTGATCACCTCGAAGCTGAAGCTCGACATTGCGCGCGAGGCGCTGAAGGAATGTCCGCAGGTCGAGCTCTGCATCGTGGTCGACGGCGACGGCGAGAGCGAGCGTATCGTCGGGCTGCGACAGGCGACTGCCGGCCTGCCGGCCACACCGATCGCGGACGAATATGCCGGCACCGCGATGCTCTATTCCTCCGGCACAACCGGCCGGCCAAAGGGGATCGTGCGGCCGCTGCCCGAGCAGCCGCCGTCGGAGAACCTGCCGCTGTTCGATTTCCTGACCAGGCTCTGGCACTACCGTGAGGGCATGGTCTACCTCTCGCCGGCACCGCTCTATCATTCAGCGCCGCAGGCCGCGGTCAATCTCACCATCCGGATGGGCGGCACCGTGGTCATCATGGAGAGCTTCGATCCCGAGCGCTATCTCGAGCTGGTGCAAAAATGGGGCATCACCCACAGCCAGCTGGTGCCGACCATGTTCTCGCGCCTGCTGAAGCTGCCGGAGGAGGTGCGCAGCCGCTACGATCTGTCGACGCTCGAGATCGCGATCCATGCCGCCGCGCCCTGCCCGGCGCTGGTCAAGGACGACATGATCAAATGGTGGGGCCCGATCATCCACGAATATTACGGCGCGACCGAGGGGCTCGGCTTCACCGCCTGCAACAGCGCGGAGTGGCTCGCCCATCGCGGCACCGTCGGCAAGGTCCTGCTGGGCGATCTGCATATCCTCGACGAAAACATGCAGCCCTGCCCGAAAGGCACGCCCGGCACCGTGTGGTTCAAGACCGCCACGCCATTCGAATATTTCAACGACCCCGCCAAGACCACCGAAGCGCGCTCGGCCGACGGCAGCATGAGCACGGTCGGCGACGTCGGCTATGTCGACGACGACAACTTCCTCTACCTCACCGATCGCGCCACCTTCATGATCATCTCGGGCGGCGTGAACATCTATCCGCAGGAATGCGAGAACCTGCTGATCACCCATCCCAAGGTCGCCGACGCCGCGGTGTTCGGCGTGCCCAACCCCGATCTCGGCGAGGAGGTGAAGGCGGTGGTGCAGCCGGCCGACGGCATCGCGGCAGGGCCGGAGCTTGCCGAGGAGCTGATCGCCTTCTGCGCCAGCTCGCTGTCGCGCCAGAAGGTGCCGCGCTCGGTGGATTTCGAGGCCGAGCTGCCGCGGCTGCCGACCGGAAAGCTCTACAAGCGCCTGCTGCGCGACCGCTATTGGGGCAACAAGACCTCGCGGATCGTGTGAGGCCGGCGGTGCAGCGGGCCGCAACGGACTCGCCCGCTGCGCGGATTTGGCGTTATGCTCTGCAATCGCAAGCCAGCTTCGCCGGAGGCCGCCATGCCGTCGCCCCAGCCGCGCGAGCCGGAGCCGGCACAGGCCGGCAGGCTCGAATTCACCGCCGCCGAAATCGGTGCGCTCGCCCACCTCTATCGCGGCGAGGTCTATCGCAGCACGGTCTGGCGCACCCGCCTCGACAGCTCGACCAACTGGGCGGTTGTCACCACCGGGATCGCACTGTCGGCGACCTACAGCAACGCGGACGCATCGCCGCTGCCGATGGTGCTGGTTGGCCTGCTCGTCACCGTATTCCTGCTGTTCGAGGCGCGCCGCTACCGCTACTTCAACGTCTGGCGCGCCCGCGCCCGGTTGCTCGAAACCGATTTCTACGCGCCGATGATCCGCGGCGAAGACCCATCGCCGAATGCGGCCTGGACCGAGCTGCTGGCCAACGATTACCGCCGCCCCAGCTACCACATCAGCTTTGCCCGCGCGGTCGGCCGGCGGCTGCGCCGGACCTATGGCTGGATCTTCGCGATCCAGGCCATCGCCTATTACGGCAAGCTCGCGATCCATCCGCTGCCGCTCACCGATATGAGCGCGATCTGGGACCGCGCCTCGATCGGGCCGATTCCCGGAACCATCGTGATTCTGGCCGGCGTCGCCTTCCATTCCAGCTGGGCGCTGTTCGCCTTCGTCACGCAGCGCATGGAGGTCGCCGACCGGCGCGCGCGGCACGATCTGATCGCGATGGGGTGAGATGCCGCGGGTTGCGTTGCCGGTGACGGGCTTTTCCCCTAACCTCGCCTCAACAAGAAAAATCAGGGAGGACCTGCCAATGGACGTGATCCCACTGCGCGAAGGGTTCGGCGCCGAACTGCGCGGCGTCACGCTGTCAGACGTCGCCGCCAGCGATACCGCCTATGCGAAGGTGCGCGCGGCATTTGAGGAACATTCGGTGCTGGTGTTCCGCGGCCAGGAGGTCAGTGACGACATCCAGCTCGCCTTCTCGCGCCGCTTCGGTCCGCCCGAGACGACCAAAGTCGGCTCGATGGGCACCGGCTCGCATTTCGTGATCCTCTCGACCTTCGGACCCGACGGCAAGGTGGTTCCATCCGACCATCGCCAGCAGTTGCGCGCCAGGGCGAACCAGCTCTGGCACACCGACTCCTCCTTCAAGCGCGTGCCGGCGCTGACTTCGATCCTTTCCGCGCGCATCATCCCCGAACATGGCGGCGAGACCGAATTCGTCTCGATGCGGCTTGCCTTCGAGCGGCTCGACAAGGATATGGCGAAGCGGCTCGAGAACTCGTTCGCCTGGCACTCCTATGCGCATTCGCGCAGCAAGGTGGCGGCCGGTCTTGCGACAACGGAGGAAACCGACGCGCTGCCGCCGGTGTGCTGGCGCATGGTCTGGCGCAATCCCGTCAACGGCCGTGGCGCGCTGTATCTCGCCTCGCATGCCTATGGCGTCGAGGGCATGGCTGCCGATGCCGGCAAGGCGCTGATCGAGCAGCTGACCGAAGCCGCAACCGCGCCCGGCGTCAGTTATCTGCACCAATGGAAGCAGGGCGACGTCGTGATGTGGGACAACCGCGCCACCATGCATCGCGGCCGCCCGTGGCCGGCGCATGAGGGCCGCCTGATGATCCGCACCACGATCTCGGCGACCGAATCCGACGGCGTCGCCAACATGCACCTGCCTTCACCGCAGGCGGCGCAGTGAAACAAATGCTTCGCCGCCATCCCCGCGCAACGGCGGAGCCGTTGTCGCTGGAGGTGCGAGCGCAGCGAGCCTCGAAGGATGAATCGGCCACCGGCTCCGGGCCGTGCATCCTTCGAGACGCGCGTTCCGCGCTCCTCAGGAGGACGGGACGGACTTCAACGCGGCCTAGCGAGCATCGGCGACATACTGTCGCTGATTGCGATCGGGCTCAGGTCGTGCCGATCGATGCGATCGAGTAAAATGAAAAGGAAATTCGCCACTGCATAGCAAACCAACCGGAGTTCCCCGCCATCACAGGCATTATTCCCGGTCCGTGGAAATTTTAATGCACTGGTGTCATCCGAATTGCCAATCCCTTCGCGACCCTCGCTGGTTGCCCGACAGCCTCACCGTGGTATCGTCGATGCCAATCGGCCTTTGAGACCGAAATGTGGGAGGGGACCATGCGGAGCGTGCAAGCGCTGGCCGTCGCGGTGTTGTCTGTGCTGGCCATCAGCGACGTGTCACGCGCAGCCGAGCCGAAACCGGGCGGCATCTTCAGGATCTATCATCGCGACAGCCCCGGCAGCGCCTCGATCCACGAGGGCGCGACTTATTCGCTGAACGTGCCGTTCATGCCGATCTTCAACAATCTCGTCATTTTCGATCAGCACATCGCGCAGAACAGCGCCAGCACGATCCGGCCCGAGCTTGCGGAAAGCTGGGCCTGGAGCGGCGACAACAAAACGCTGACCTTCAAGCTGCGCAAGGACGTGAAGTGGCACGACGGCAAGCCGTTCACCGCGGCCGACGTCAAATGCACCTTCGACATGCTGATGGGCAAGTCGCAGCAGAAGTTCCGGCAGAACCCGCGCAAGTCCTGGTACGAACAGGTCGACGAGGTTACCACCAACGGCGATTACGAAGCATCGTTCAAGCTGAAGCGGCCGCAGCCGGCGCTGCTGTCGCTGCTCGCCTCGGGCTATTCGCCGATCTATCCCTGCCACGTGTCGCCGGCGGAGATGCGCACCAAGCCCATCGGTACCGGCCCGTTCAAATTCGTCGAGTTCAAGGCCAACGAGTCGATCAAGCTCACCAAGAACCCCGACTACTTCAAGAAGGGCCTGCCCTATCTCGACGGTATCGAGTTCACCATCATCCCGAACCGCTCGACGGCGATCCTCGGATTCGTCTCGGGCAAGTTCGACATGACCTTCCCGACCGAGGTTTCGATCCCGCTGCTCAAGGACGTCAAGTCGCAGGACCCGACAGCGATCTGCGTGGTGGAACCGAACAACGTCTCCACCAACATCATCATCAATTCAACCGCGCCGCCGTTCGACAATCTCGACGTCCGCCGCGCGCTGGCGCTGGCGCTCGACCGCAAGGCCTTCATCCAGATCATGTTCGAGGGCCAGGGCGATATCGGCGGCACCATGGAGCCTGCGCCTGACGGCCTGTGGGCGATGCCGAAGGACATGCTTGAGCAGATTCCCGGCTACGGCCCCGACATCGAGAAGAACCGCGAGGAAGCGCGCAAGCTGATGCAGAAGGCGGGCTATGGCCCGGACAAGCATCTGCACATCAAGGTGTCGACCCGCAACATCGCGGTCTACCGCGATCCCGCGATCATCCTGATCGACCAGATCAAGAGCATCTATATCGACGCCGAGCTCGACGTCGTCGATACCGCGCAATGGTTCCCCAAGATCGCGCGCAAGGACTATTCGCTCGGCCTCAACCTCACCGGCAACGCCGTCGACGAGCCCGACCAGTCGTTCTACGAGAACTATGCCTGCGGCTCGGAGCGCAACTACACCAACTACTGCAACAAGGACATCGAGAAGCTGTTCGACCAGCAGTCGGAGGAGACCAACCTCGACAAGCGCAAGAAGCTGGTCTGGGAGATCGACAAGAAGCTGCAGGAAGACGTCGCGCGTCCGATCATCTTCCATGCCCGGACCGGCACCTGCTGGAAGCCTTACGTAAAGAATGTCACGATCATGTCCAACAGCTCCTATAACGGCTATCGTTACGAAGACGTCTGGCTGGACAAGTAGCGCATAGCGTTTTCGAGCGAAGTGGATACCGGTTCGCGTAAAGAAAACGCGTCAAAAGAAAGCACGGACAGGGGAGAGAGCCAGGGTGTTTGCCTATATCGTGCGGCGGCTGTTCCTGATGCTCGTGACCCTGTTCGGGATCTCGGTCATCATCTTCGTGCTGCTGCGCGTGGTGCCCGGCAACATCGTCGACATCCTGTTCGACGCCGCGGGCTTCGTCGATCCCGCCGACAAGGCCAATCTCGAGCGCGAGCTCGGGTTGAGCCAGCCGATCGTGATCCAGTACCTGCACTGGATCGGCGGCCTGCTGCACGGCGATCTCGGCTATTCCTACGTCTCGGAGAAGCCGGCGCTGGAGGAGATCCTGCCGCGGATTCCGATCACCGCGCGGCTCGCGGGGCTGGCGCTGCTGTTCTCCGCCTCGATCGGCATTCCGCTCGGCGTGATCAGCGCCGTGCACCAGGGCTCCAAGCTCGACTATGCGCTGCGCGTCGTCAGCCTCAGCGGCCTGTCGCTGCCGTCGTTCTGGCTCGGCCTGTTGATCCTGATGGCCTCGGTCTCACTGTTCAGCACCATGCCTATCTTCAATCCGAACCCGAAGACCTGGCTCGAGGCGCTGACCATCTATGCGGTACCGGCGATGGCGGTCGGCTTCCGCAGCGCGGCGCTGACCATGCGCATCACCCGCTCCTCGATGCTGGAGATCCTGCGCCAGGATTACATCCGCACCGCGCGCGCCAAGGGCGCATCCGAAGCCTCCGTGAACTATCGCCACGCGCTGAAGAACGCGGTGTTGCCTGTCATCACCGTGATCGGCATCGAGGCCGCGTTCCTGATCGGCGGACTGATCGTGACCGAGACCGTGTTCAACATCCCCGGCATCGCCCGCTTCCTGGTCGAGGCGCTGCGCTGGCGCGATTATCCGATCGTGCAGAACCTCGTGATGTTCATCGCGGTCGTCGTCGTGGTCGTGAATTTCATCGTCGACATGCTGTATGCGGCAATCGACCCGCGCATCCGGTTCGGAGACTAACCGATGGCGACGATCAATTTCGACAGCGAATTGCGACGCGCCGGGGCCAACGCCACCGGCGGCTGGGGGCGGCTGGCGTTCCTCGCGCAGCGCCATGTGCTCGGCACGGTCGGCCTCATCATCATGCTGCTGTTCGTGCTGACTGCGATCTTTGCCGATCTGATCAGCCGTTACGATCCGCTTACCGTCGATTCCGCGCACCGCTTGGCACCGCCCTCGATGCTGCATTGGTTCGGCACGGATTCCTTCGGCCGCGACGTCTGGAGCCGCATCATCCACGGCGCGCGGATCTCGCTTGCGGTCGGCATCGGCTCCACGACACTCGGCGCCACGCTCGGCGTGATCGTGGGCCTTGCCTCCGGCTATCTCTCCGGCTGGGTCGACCTCGTGTTCCAGCGGGTGACCGACATCCTGCAGTCGCTGCCGCTGCTGGTGCTCGCGCTCGTGATGACGGCAGCGCTCGGCCCTTCGCTGCCGAACGTGATCCTCGCGATTGCGATTCCCTTGATCCCGACCGTTGCGCGCGTGATCCGGGCCAACACGCTGGCGCTGCGCGAGCAGCCGTTCGTGGAAGCCGCCAAATCGATCGGCATGAGCGAGATGCGGATCGCGCTGCGCCACGTGCTGCCGAACACCATCGCACCGCTGATCGTGCTTGCGACCGCGCAACTCGGCTCGACCATCCTGACCGAGGCGTCACTGTCGTTCCTCGGCCTCGGCATTCCCGAACCTTACCCATCATGGGGCCGTATGCTGTCGGAATCCGCCGCCGAATATGTCCGCACCGCGCCGTGGCTGGTGATCTTCCCCGGCATTGCGATCAGCCTCGCGGTGTTCGGCACCAATCTGTTCGGCGACGCACTGCGCGACATCCTCGATCCGAGGCAGCGCGGCTGATGAGCGAGGCTATTCCGGCAGAGACGGTTCTCGACGTGAAGAACCTGCAAACGGTGTTCTTCACCAATTCCGGCCTGTTCCGCGCGGTCGACGATGTCTCGTTCTCGGTCCGCCGCGGCGAGACCTTGGCGATCGTCGGCGAATCCGGCTGCGGCAAGAGCGTCAGTGCGCTCTCGATCATGCGCCTGGTGCCCGATCCGCCCGGCCGCATCGTCGGCGGCTCGGTGACGCTCGAGGGCACCGACTTGCTGAAGCTCGACGATGCCGCGATGCGCAGCATCAGGGGCAACCGCATCTCGATGATCTTCCAGGAGCCGATGACCTCGCTCAATCCGGTGATGCGGATCGGCGACCAGATCATCGAGGCTGTGCGGCTGCATCAGAAGGTCAGCAGCAAGGAGGCGTGGAAACAGGCCGTCGACATGCTGCGGCTGGTGCGCATCCCCGAGCCGGAGCGGCGCGCCCAGGAATATCCGCATCAGCTCTCCGGCGGCATGCGGCAGCGCGCCATGATCGCGATGGCGCTGGCCTGCCGGCCGGCGCTCTTGATCGCCGACGAGCCGACCACGGCGCTCGACGTCACCATCCAGGCGCAGATCCTGGCGCTGATCGTCGACCTGCAACAGCGACTCGGCACCGGGCTGATCCTGATCACCCATGACCTCGGCGTCGTGGCGCAGACCGCGCAGCGCGTGATCGTGATGTACGCCGGCAAGAAGGTCGAGGAGGCGACCGTTGAGTCCCTGTTCGAGACGCCGCTGCATCCCTACACCAGAGGCCTGATGGCTTCGATCCCCGCGGTGCCCTCGCCCGACGCGAAAGCCGATGTGCGGCTGGTCGAAATCCCCGGCATGGTGCCGTCGCTGACCAGGCTGCCGCCCGGCTGCGCCTTCGCGCCGCGCTGCAAGCTCGCGATCGACCGCTGCCGCCAGGAATATCCGCCGCTCGACGAGGTCAAGAGCAATCACTGGGCGGCATGCTGGCGCGCCGGCGAGATGGCGGAGGCGTCATGACCGAACAGCGTCCGCTCCTCGAAGTCACCGATCTCGTCAAGCACTACGCGGTGCGCGGCGGCGTGCTGCGCCGGCAGGTCGGCACCGTGCACGCAGTCGACGGCGTCAGCTTCGCGCTCGGCGCCGGCGAGACGCTCGGACTGGTCGGCGAATCCGGCTGCGGCAAGTCGACGGTGGCGCGCACCGTGCTGCGGCTGGTCGAGCCGACCAGCGGCGCGATCAAGCTCGACGGCGAGGACATCGCGCCGCTCAGCAAGACCGCGCTGCGGCCCTACCGCCGCTCGATGCAGATCGTGTTCCAGGACCCGTTCGCCTCGCTCAACCCGCGCATGACCGCCGGCGACATCGTCGGCGAGCCGCTGACCGTGCACGGCATCGCGACCGGCGCGAAGAAGCAGGAGCGGGTCGCGGAACTGTTCCAGCAAGTCGGCCTGCGGCCCGACCAGATGAAGAACTTTCCGCATCAGTTCTCCGGCGGCCAGCGCCAGCGCATCTGCATTGCGCGTGCGCTCTCGCTCGGGCCGCGGCTGATCGTCTGCGACGAGCCGGTCTCCGCGCTCGACGTCTCGATCCAGGCGCAGGTGATCAATCTCTTGATCGACCTGCAGCGCAAGCAGAATTTCTCCTACCTCTTCATCGCGCACGACCTCGCCGTCGTCGCCCATATCAGCCACCGCGTCGCCGTGATGTATCTCGGCCGCATTGTCGAGATCGCCGACAAGCACGAGCTGTTCGCCAATCCGCGGCATCCCTATACGCAGGCGCTGCTGGCCTCGGTGCCGATCGCCGACCCCAAGGCGAAGCGCACTGCGCCCTTGATCGACGGCGACGTGCCGAGCCCGATCAATCCGCCCTCCGGCTGCGCCTTCCACACCCGCTGCCCCTACGCGATCGATCGCTGCAAGACCGAACGCCCGATGTTGCAGGCGGCTGGTACGGCGCATCAGGTCGCGTGCTGGCTGAATGACGGGACGGGGCGGAGCGAGTAACTCCGCTGTCGTCCCTGCGAAAGCAGGGACCCATAACCACCGTTGCTCATTGTTGCGCGCCGCTGTAGCTCCAGCGCGCTTCAGCAAGGTAGATCGGTGGTTATGGGCCCCGGCCCCTGTGCGCAATTGCGCACCAGGCCGGGACGACAGTGTTTATGCGGCGGCCTCGATCTACGCGGCCGCCTCGATCTCGACCACGATCTTGCCCGTCGTCACCTGCTCGCCCTCGGCGACGTCGATCGCCGACACCGTGCCCGCGACGCCGGCGGTGTGGACGTGCTCCATCTTCATCGCCTCCAGCGTCATCACCGGCTGCCCCGCCGCGACCTTGTCGCCGGCCTTCACCAGCACCGCGACGACCCGGCCGTTCATGGCGGCGCGGACCTTGCCGTCACCGCCGGCGGCTGACGCGCTCTCGGGCGGCGCGAGCGTGAGATCGCGCGCCGACAGCGTGACGCCGCGGTGCAAAATATGGAGGCGGTCGGCATCGCGCAGGAATCTGGCCTGCTCCATCACACCGTCGTGGTGGAAGCGGATGCTGTCCTGATCGAGCTCGTCGATCACGAAGTTGAAGCGATCGCCATTGCGGGTCGCGAAATAGCTGCCGTCGCGCTCGCGGACGATCTCGATCTCCTGCACGCCGTAACCGAGATCGATCCGCAAGCCGAGCGGGAACGTCGCCGCCAGCGACCGGCCGCGCTGCCATGGCGGCGCGTGCGGGTTGGTGACATAGAGCAGCAGCGCCGCGAGCGCGAGGTCGCTGCCGCGATCCGGCCGCGGCGCCAGCAAGACATCGCGGTTGTTGCCGATGAAGGCCGTGGTCGCCTCGCCCTTGGCGAAGACCGGATGGCGCAGACAGTCGATCAGAAAGCCCTGATTGGTGGTGACGCCGAACGCCGTCACCTGCTCCAGGGCAGAGATCAGCTTGCCGCGCGCCTCGTCGCGGGTGGTGCCATGGCTGATGACCTTGGCGATCATCGAATCATAGAACGGCGGAATCTCCGAGCCGGACTTGAGTGCGTGCTCGACGCGGACGCCGTCAGGCATCTGCCACCGCGCCATGGTGCCGGATTGCGGCATGAAGTCGTGCCCGGCATCCTCTGAGCAGAGCCGCACCTCGATCGCATGACCGGAGAAGTTGATGTCCTCCTGCTTCACGCCAAGCGGCTCGCCGCGGGCGACACGAAGCTGCAATTCGACCAGATCGAGCCCGGTGATCGCCTCGGTGACGGGATGCTCGACCTGAAGCCGCGTGTTCATCTCCATGAAGTAGAAATTGCCGGCGCGATCGAGCAGGAATTCGAGCGTGCCGGCACCCTCGTAGCCGATCGCCTTGACGGCCTGCACCGCGACCGCGCCCATACGCGCGCGCAGCTCCAGCGTCACCGCCGGCGACGGCGCCTCCTCGATCAGCTTCTGGTGCCGCCGCTGCACCGAGCAGTCGCGCTCGCCGAGATGGATCGCGTTGCCATGGCGGTCGCCAAACACCTGGATCTCGATGTGGCGCGGATCGACGATCGCGCGTTCGAGGATGACGGTGGGATCGCCGAACGCGCCCTGCGCCTCCGAGCGCGCGCTGCGCAGCGCATCGGGAAACGCCGCGGCGTCCGCGACCAGTCGCATGCCGCGGCCGCCGCCACCTGCGACCGCCTTGATCATCACGGGGAAGCCGATCGCCTTGGCTTCAGCCAGCATCACGGCATCGCTCTGGTCGGCCCCCTGATAGCCGGGCACACAGGGCACGCCGGCCCTCTGCATGATGTCCTTGGCGCCGGCCTTGTTGCCCATCGCCAGGATCGCTTCCGGCGACGGGCCGATGAACACCAGCCCTGCATCGCGGCAGGCTTGCGCAAAATCCTCGTTCTCGGCGAGGAAGCCGTAGCCGGGATGCACCGCACCGGCGCCGCTTGCCTTGGCAGCTGCGATGATCGCGTCGATCTTCAGATAGGATTGCGCCGGCAGCGCCTCGCCGATCCGCACCGCCTGGTCGGCCGCGCGCACATGCAGCGCGTCGCGATCGGCATCCGAATAGACCGCGACGACGCCATAGCCGAGCCGCCGCGCGGTACTCATGATGCGCAGCGCGATCTCACCGCGGTTGGCGACCAGTATCTTGAAGAACGGCGTCCGCTTCACGGTGGTACCGCTCATGGCCGCGCCACCGAGAACTGCATGCGCTGCGGGGTGCGCGCCTCGGCCTCGCGGCAGATCGCAAGCACCTCCGACAGCACCGTGCGCGTATCGCGCGGATCGATCACGCCGTCGTCGAGCACGCGGGCGCTGGTCGAGAACACATCCATCTGGCCGTCGAATACGCCCGTAATCTGCGCCTTCATCGCCTCGAGCTTCTCCTTCTCGATCGGCTTGCCGCGCCGCGCCGCGGCAGCTTCGGTGACGATCGCCATGGTTTCGGCGGCCTGCTCGCCGCCCATTACGGCCGTCTTGGCGTTCGGCCAGGAGAAGCAGAAGCGCGGATGGAAGCCGCGGCCGCACATACCGTAATTGCCGGCGCCGAACGAGGCCCCGCAATACAGCGTGATCTGCGGCACCGTCGCCGAGGTCACCGCCTGGATCATCTTGGAGCCGTGCTTGATCATGCCGGCCTCTTCATAGGCCTTGCCCACCATGTAGCCGGTGGTGTTGTTCATATAGAGGATCGGCGTGCGCGACTGGCAGCAGGCCTGGATGAAATGCGTCGCCTTGTTGGCACCAGGCACATCGAGCGGGCCGTTGTTGGTGATGATGCCGATCGCCTGTCCTTCGATGCGGGCATGACCGCAGACCGTCGCCGGGCCGTAATTGGCGCCGAACTCGGTGAAGTCGGAATCATCGATGAAGCGCGCGATCGCCTGGCGCATGTCGACCGGCCGCTTGTGATCCATCGGCATGATGCCGAGCAGCTCCTCGGCGTCATAGCGCGGCGGCTTGAACGCGGCTGGTTCGGATATCGGCCGATCCCAGGGCAGCTTGGCCATGATCTCGCGTGCGATGCGCAGCGCATCGCGGTCGTCCTCGGCGAGATAATCGCCGAGGCCGGAGATTTGGGTGTGCATCTCGGCGCCGCCGAGCTCTTCCTCGGTCGCGATCTCGCCGGTCGCAGCCTTGAGCAGCGGCGGCCCGGCGAGGAAGGCGCGGGTGCGGCCGCGCACCATCACGATGTAGTCGGAAAGCCCGGTCTGGTACGCACCGCCCGCGGTCGAGGAGCCGTGCGTCACCGTGACGACGGGAAGCCCCGCCGCCGACAGCCGCGCCAGGTTGCGGAAGATGTTGCCGCCGCGCACAAAATCCTCGACCCGGTAGCGCAGCAGATTGGCGCCGGCGCTTTCGACGAGCTGCACATAGGGCAGCTTGTTTTCCAGCGCGAGCTCCTGAACCCGCAGCGTCTTGTCGAGGCCGTAGGGTTGCAGCGCGCCAGCATCGATGCCGGCATCATTGGCGCTGACCATGCAGCGGATGCCGGAGACGAAGCCGATGCCGGCAACCAGGCCGCCGCCGGGCACGCTCTTGTCCGCGTCCGGCACATCGAACATGTAGCCGGCGAGCGTCGACAGTTCGAGGAACGGCGAGCCGGAATCGAGCACCAGCGCGACGCGCTCGCGCGGCAAGAGTTGTCCGCGCTTGTGGAAGCGGTCCTTTGCCGCGGCCGACGCCGCGCGCGTCCGCTCCTCAAGCCCCCGCATCCGGGCGATCAGCGCGAGCATGCCGTCGCGATTGCCCTGAAAGCCGGCGCTGCCGGTGGAAATCGTGTTCTCGATGATGGCCACTAGGCGCGCTCCACAAAATGCCCACTGAATTGCTGTCGCAGCTCGACCTTGCGCAGCTTGCCGGTCGCGGTCATCGGCATCTCCTCGAGGATACGCACCAGCTTCGGCACCTGGAAGCCTCCGAGATGCCTTCTGCAATGCGCCTCGATCCCGGCCTCGTCGGCCACCGCGCCGGGCTTCAGCTTGACGAAGGCGGAGACCGCCTCACCCCATTGCGGATGCGGCAGGCCGACCACGGCGGCGTTCTGCACCGCGGGGTGCGCCAGCAGCGTCTCCTCGATCTTGACGGATGCGACGTTCTCGCCGCCCGACTTGATCATGTCCTTCTTGCGGTCGAGGAACAGCACCTCACCATTGGCATCGATCAGGGCGAGATCGCCGGTATGGTGCCAGCCGAACTTGCGGGCCTCCTCGGTCGACTTCGGGTCCTTGTAGTAGCCCATCATCACGTTGGGCCCGCGATGCACCAGCTCGCCGATCTCGCCGCGCGGCAAAAGGTTGCCATTGTCATCCATGATCGCGGTCTCGTTGACGATGAGCGATTCACCCCAGTAATTGCCGAAGCGGTCGAGCTGCACTTCGGGCCGCGACATCGTCGTCGCCGGATACATCTCGGTCTGGCCGCTCGACAGCACGAAGTTCGGACAGAGGTCGGCGATGGCGCGTTCGAGCAGCGGCTTGCCCATCGGCGCCATGGTGTAGATACAGCAGCGCAGGCCCGACAGATCGTAGTCGCGTCGGCGCGGATGATCGAGGATCGCCTGGTACATCAGCGACAGGCCGACGAACACCGTGAGCTTGTCGCGGACGATCGCCTCCATGCAGACCACCGGATCGAAGCCGCGCATCAGCGCCATCCGGCCGCCGACCGAGAGATAGCTGAGCAGCAGCACATGGCCGGCGCAGTGGAACAGCGGAAACTGGCCGGTGATCCCGTCAGCGCGCGACAGCTGCATCTCGATGCAGTTGCTCATCACGGCCATGACGACGGCGAGATGGCAATGCATCGCGCCTTTCGGCCGCGACGTCGTGCCCGACGTGTAGATGATCATCGCGAGATCGCGATCGTTGATCTCGATGTCGGGTTCGATGTCGGACTGCCCATTCAGGAGCCCGTTGAACTCCTGCAAGCCGGTCTTGCCGGCGTTGCCGGTCAGGTCGATCGCGATCATCTCCATGCCACGCGCTTCCAGCGCGGCGCGCCGATCGGCCTGGGCATGGAGATTGTCGTCGATGATGGCAAAGCGGACCTCGGCATGACCGAGAATGTAGTCCATGTCGGACGGCCCGAGCATGGTGTTGATCGGCACCCAGACCAGGCCGGCGCGATGGATGCCGAACAGCGCTTTGACGAACTCGACGGAGTTGTTGCAGATGGTCGAGATCTTCTCGCCCGGCTTCAGCCCGCGCTGCACCAAATGATTGGCGAAGCGATTGGCGTCGCGCTCGAGCTCGGTGAAGGTGACTTGCCGCTTACCGTCGGTCAGCGCGACGCGATCGGGAAACCGCCGCGCGGCGCGCTTCAGCAGGTCGCCGATTGCGACCCGTCCGATGCGGCCGGGGCCCGTGACGCCGCCGGTTGCTGCGAGATTGTCCATGTCTGGCTCTCCTCTCAGCCGTCATTGCGAGGAGCGAAGCGACGAAGCAATCCGCTCTGTCTTCGAGTGGCAAGATGGATTGCTTCGCTACGCTCGCAATGACGGCTGGCGTGACCTAGTGTCTCGTCCCAAAGATCTGCCGCGCCTCGGCCGGGCTCGCGATCTCGCGGCCGGCGCGCCGCGCACAGGCGGCAAGGCCTTCGACGAGCTGGCCGTTCGACGTCACCTTGGTGCCGTCGTCGAGATAGAACGTATCCTCCAACCCGCTGCGCAGATGGCCGCCGAGATCGGCGGCGCGCTGGTGCAGCGGCCAGATCTCGGCACGGCCGATCGCGGTGACCTGCCAATGCGCTTCCGGCACCTTCAACTTCAAGAGGATCGGCAACAGCTCCGGATCGGCCGGCATGCCCGAGGCGACGCCCATGACCAAATTGTATTCGAGCGGCCCGGAATACATGCCGGTCTGCCGGTACATCCCGACGCAGCGCACGATGCCGACATCGAAGCACTCGAACTCGGGGATGGTGCCGGCCACCTTCATCACGTCGAGATAGTCCTGCACCTTCTCGACCGCGTTATCGAACATCATCGGCGGCCAGGCCCAGGTGTTGTCGGCCTTCACCTTCAGGTAATTCAGCGAACCGGCGTTGCAGGCCGCGATCTCGGGCCTGGTCTCGCGCACGCAGTCGAGCGCGCCCTGGTAGTTGGGGCCCGAAGTGCCGGTGGTGTGGTTGATGATCACGCCGGGGCAGGCCTCGCGGATCGCCTGCTGGATCTCCTTGCTGACGCCGACGTCCCATGACGGCAAATGGCCCTTGTTCGGCTCCTGCTGACGCAGATGGATGTGCATGACGCTGGCGCCGGCGTTGAACGCCGCCTTGGCCTCGCGCGCCATCTCTTCCGGCGTCACCGGAACGTTGTGCTGCTTCGGGTCGGTAAGCACGCCGTTCAGCGCGCAGGTGATGACGGCCTTGTCGCTCATGGTCTGTTGTCCGCTTTGCAGCGCACCTGCGCTGCTGATGTTCCCATGATGAGAAATTTGTCTTCGCGCCATCTTGCGTTGACTGGCTAAGTGAATGCGATCACGCCGCAATTCGTCGCCAGCCGGTTAACACAAGACGCCCTGCCCACGTGACGCGTAGGCTTCGGGCCAAGCAGAAGCGGCGCAACAAGCCGGCATCACGGGGAGGACGTCATGATCTCGATCAACCGGCGCTCATGGCTCACCGGCGCGGCAGGCGCGGGACTTGCCGCTGTCGCAGGTCTCCGGCCCTCGCTTGCCGACGACACGCCAGGCGTCACCGCGACCGAGATCAGGATCGGCAGCACCACGTCGCTCAGCGGCCCGGTGTCCGCGCTCGGCGTCCAAGCGCGCTGCCAGGAAGCCTATTTCAAGATGCTGAACGAGCAGGGCGGCATCGCCGGCCGGCAGATCAAGTACATTTATTACGACGATGCGTTCAATCCGGCGAAGACGGTCGAGCAGGTGCGCCGCCTGATCGAGAGCGACAATGTCGCTTTCCTATTCAACATGCTCGGCACCGCGCCGAATTCTGCCGTCGTCAAATACATCAACGCGGCGAAGGTGCCGCATCTGTTCCTGTCGGTGAATGGCGACAAATGGGGCGACTACAAGTCCTATCCGTGGACCATGGGCTTTGCGCCCAGCGCGCGGACCGAGGCCCAGGTGTTCGTCAAATATGCGCTGAGCCAACACAAGGACGCGAAGTTCGCGGTGCTCTACCAGAACGACGATCTCGGCAAGGATTTCGTCGCCGGCACCAAGGATGTGCTGGGCGAACGGTTCGCGACATCGGCCGTGGTGGCCTCGCACGAGGTCACCGATCCCACCATCGATTCCCAGATCGTTGCGCTGCGCGGCGCCAACCCCGACGTGCTGATCTCGGGCACCACGGCAAAGTTCTGCGCGCAGTCGATCCGCAAGATCTACGAGCTCGGCTGGAAGCCGATGCATTTCATCGCCAGCGGCGCTGCGTCGCTGTCTTCGACCATCATCCCCGTCGGCCTCGACAAGGCGCAGGGCACGATCTCATCGGCCTACATCAAGGACGTTGCCGATCCGGCCTGGGCCAATGACCAAGGTGTGAAGGATTTCCTCGCCTTCATGGAAAAATACTTCCCCGACGGCAATCCGAAGGAAGGCTACAACCTCTACGCCTATATGGTGGCGAACGTGCTCAAGATCGTGCTCGAGCAGTGCAAGGGCAATTTCAGCCGCGACAACATCATGGCGCAGGCGAACAATCTCAGGGACGTCTATGTCCCGACGCTGTTGCCCGGCATCAAGGTCAACACCAGCCCGACCAATCACCACCCGCTGCAACAGCTGCAGCTGCAGCGGATCGAAGGGCCGGGATGGCTGCGCTTCGGCGAAGTCATTCAGGGCGCGAATTTGTGAGCCATCTTCACCTCTCCCTTCTGGGAGAGGTCGGATTTTACGCGCCAGCGGAAAATCCGGGTGAGGGGTTCAGGTCCCTCGAGAGACCGCACCCCTCACCCGGATTGCATCCGGCGATGCAATCCGGCCTCTCCCACAAGGGGAGAGGCAGTTCTGCGTATGTGGTCACGTCAGCGCGCGCTCTTGCCCCGTCCGGTAGATCGCGAGATCGCGCGAGCCGGAGAAGATGGCGCGCGGCTTCAGGCCGTAGAAACGGCGGATCGAGTGGCTGAAATGAGTGCTGTCGGGATAGCCGATATCCTGCGCGAGATGCGCGAGGTTGATGTCCTGGTTGGCGAAGTGCAGCAGATGCCGCGCGCGCTTCCAGGCGCGGAAGGAGCGGAACGAGATCCCGGTCTCCTCCTTGAACAGATGCAGGAAGCGCGACGGCGACAGCCCGGCATCAGTGGCGCAGCCTGCCGCGGTCACCGGCTCGCCGGAGAACTGCCCGATGCGGCCGATCGCGCGCACCACGCGCGGATCGAGCATGCGCTGCGGCAGTGCGTCGCCGAAGCACATGGTGTCGAACTCGGCATTGGCGATCGTGTCGCGATGCTGCATCTCGGCCAGCGTCGCATAGGCTGAGCGGATGCGATTGGCGAAATGGTGCGAGTCCGGTCCTTGCAGGCGGCGGGCGACCGTCTCCAGCGTGCCGTCGCGCACGCTCTCCGGCTCGATCGCCACGCAAATCGCCGAACGATATTCGCTGGTGATGGTGTGGCGCAGATTCGGCATCGTCACCGCGAGTTCGCCATGGGACTCGCGGCCTTCGCTGGTCGACAGATGCAAGCCGTCGCGGATCGCGACATAGACATGGAATGCGCCGGGACATCGCTCGCGCGGCCGGCCGAGCAGCCCGGCATAGAACACCCGTTCCGGCGTGATCAGCATCCGGTGGCCGGACTGCTGCTGGCCGGATTTCTGGCACTTCGCGTCCACGATCGCGTCCATGGCGGTTCCTCCTCGCGCGGCTCTTGAGGCCGCTGCGGCGGAGCTACCATAGCGCAAATTCGCAAGCTGTCACCGATGCGCTGGATCAATTCCGGGACACATCGACGCCGGCACGCTCAAGGCCGCGCCCGCGGCGCAACGTTCTGTTCCAGCCCGGCTTTCTGCTCCGACGCCACCGCGCGCTGGTAACCTTCGCGCTGCTGCAACCGCGCCCAATAGGCCGCGACATTCGGCCCGAAGTCCTTGGCGAGGCCGATATTGCTGGCGAGCCGGAGCGCATAGCCATTGGCGATGTCGGCGGCGGTGAAGCGTTCCGCGCAGAGGAATTCCGACTTCCCTGCGGCGGCCTCCACGGCACGCAGGCGGCCCAGGAACCATTTTGCATAATCGCCCGAGACCTGCGGGTTGCGCCGCTCCTCCGGCTCGAGCTGGCTGTAGCGGAGCACCAATGTCTGCGGAAAGGTCAGCGTTGCATCCGAAAAATACATCCAGTTCAGGAACGCGCCATAGGCCGGCTCGTCGGGGCCTACGATCAGCGGCGTCGGACCGTATTTGGTGCCGAGATAATGGCAGATGCCGGAGGACTCCGTCATCTTCGTGTCGCCGTCGACCATGAACGGGATGGTGCCGAGCGGATTGAGGGCGAGATATTCCTTGGCGAACACGCGCGGCGGGAACGGCAGCATCTTCAGCTCATAGGGCAGCCCGAGCTCCTCCAGCATCCACAGCGGGCGGAACGAGCGCGCGGCGTCGCAGTGATAGAGCGTGATCATCAGGCGTTTCCCTTCTTCAGGCCAGGCAGCGTGCCCATCATCTTGCACAATACCATGAGCATGACCTCGTCGGCACCGCCGCCGATCGAGGTCAGGCGGCTGTCGCGATAGGCCCGGCTGACCGGCGTCTCGTTGGTGAAGCCCATGCCGCCCCAATATTGCAGGCAGGCATCGGTGAGCTCGCGGCCGAGCCGGCCGGCCTTCAATTTCGCCATGGTCGCGAGCCGGGTCACGTCCTCGCCGGCGACCAGCGCCTCGCCGGCGCGATAGATCAGCGAGCGCAGCAGCTCGACCTCGGTCTGCATCTCCGCGAGCTTGAAGTGCACCACCTGGTTGTCGAGGATTGAGCTGCCGAACGCCTTGCGGTTGCGGGTGTACTCGATGGTCTCATTGATGATGAACTCATGCGCCTTCAGGCAGGCCGCCGCGCCCCACAGCCGCTCCTCCTGGAACTGGATCATCTGATAGGTGAAGCCCTTGCCCTCCTCGCCGATCCGGTTGCGCTTCGGCACCCGGACATTGTCGAAGAAGATCTGCGCGGTATCCGACGAGCGCATGCCGAGCTTGTCGAGTTTTCGCGCGATTTGGACACCCTTGGTTTTCATCGGCACGCAGATCAGCGACTTGTTGCGATGGACCTGGCCGTCGCTGGTGTTGGCGAGCAGGCAGATCCAGTCGGCCTGGGTGCCGTTGGTGATCCACATCTTGCCGCCGTTGATGACGTAGTCGTCACCGTCGGAGCGCGCATGGGTCTTGATCGAGGCGACGTCGGAGCCGGCGCCGGGCTCGGAGACGCCGATGCAGGCGACCTGGTCGCCCGCGATCGCCGGCACGAGGAATTCACGCCGCACCTCGTCCGAGCCGAACCGCGCCAGCGCCGGCGTCGCCATGTCGGTCTGCACCCCGATCGCCATCGGCACGCCGCCGCAGGTGATGGCGCCGAGCTCCTCGGCCATCATCAGCGCGTAGGAATAGTCCAGCCCCTGGCCGCCGAACTCGACCGGCTTGTTGAGGCCGAGGAAGCCGAGACCGCCGAGCTTCTTGAACAGCTCATGCGCCGGGAAGATGTCGGCCTTCTCCCATTCGTCGACATGGGGATTGATCTCGGCCGCGATGAATTTTTGCAAGAGCCGGCGGGGTTCGTCATGGTCGGCGGTGAAGAGCATGTTTCCCTTTGTCCTCGTCATTCCGCGGCGATGCGAAGCATCGAGCCCGGAATCCATTTAACCTCGAATCTGCTGCCCGATGGTTTCCGGGCTCTGGCTTCGCGAGCCCTCAGGTGCGCAATTGCGCACCGGGGAATGACGGGCAAGTTTGTCACAATCCCATTTGCCTTGATGCGAGATCCTTCATGATCTCCTCGGTGCCGCCGCCGATGGCGTTGACCTTGACCTCGCGGTAGATGCGCTCGACCTTGATGCCGCGCATGAAGCCGGCACCGCCGAAGATCTGCACCGCCTCGGAGGCGCAATGCGCCATGGTCTGCGTCGCCTGGTTCTTCATCATGCAGATCTCGGCAACCGGGCTTTCGCCCTGGCCGAGCCGCCACGCCAGCATCTCCAGCATCGCCTGCGAGGCCGCGACCTTCTGCGCCATGTCGACGATCTTGTGCCTGATGACCTGGTGCTGTGCGATCGGCTTGCCGAACGTCTTGCGCTCCTTGGCGTAGGCGATCGCCTCGTCGAGGCAGACCCGCGCATAGGCGGTGCAGCTCGCCGCCATGCCCATGCGCTCGCTGTTGAAGTTCTGCATGATGATCTTGAAGCCCTGCCCTTCCTCGCCGATCAAATTCTCGACCGGCACGCGGCACTCGTCGAAATGAAGTGTCGCGGTATCCGACGCCCACCAGCCCATCTTCTTCAGCTTGGTGCGGGAGAGGCCGGGCGTATTGCCCTGGATCAAGAGCAGGCTGACGCCGCCGGGGCCCTCGCCGCCGGTGCGCACCGCGACCGTCAGATAGTCGGCGCGCATCCCCGAGGTGATGAAGGTTTTCTCGCCGCTAACGACATAATGGTCGCCGTCGCGCCGCGCCTTGGTGCGAAGGTTTGCGACATCGGAGCCGCCGCTCGGCTCGGTGATCGCCAGCGCGGAGATCTTCCTGCCCGCAAGCACCTCCGGCAGCACCCGGGCCTTGACCTCGGGCCGGGCGGCACGGGCAATCGGCGGCGAGCCGATGGTGTGGCTCATCAGGCTCGAGGAGACGCCGCCGGCGCCGGCGCGCGCCAGCTCCTGCGAGGCCACGATCCTCATGAACTGGTCGGCGGCGATCCCGCCATATTCCTCGGGGAAACCGAGGCCGAGCAGCCCGATGTCGGACGCCTTGGCGTAGAGCTCGCGCGGAAACTCGCCCTCCTCGTCCCATTGATGGGCATAAGGCTCGATTTCCTTCGCCACAAAGCGCCGCATCACCTCGCGAAAGGCCTCGTGCTCGGCGGTGTAGAACGGGTTTGCCATCCGCGTGCTCCGTTGATTCTCGCGCTCGACGATGTCCGGATTTTTCCCTGTTCACTTGCGTCGAGTGGCTGTCCGGCGGACCGGGTTTCCATCCGGCCACCTGCCAGCCACTAAACGCAAGACAGTATCCCGATACGCCCCCTCCACTGCCAATTCATGGCATCAATCGAGCCAGGAACAGGCGGCGCAAGACTGCCGTTCCAGAGGAGGGACATGTGCCGGTTCGTTACTACGACTGGATCGCGCATCATCGCCGGCGCACGCCGGACAAGATGGCGCTGGTCGATCTCGCAAGCGGACGCCGCTTCACCTACGCGGAGCTCGACGCCCGCGTGTCGCGGCTCGCCGCCCATCTGCGCGACGGGCTGAAGGTTGCCAATGGCGACCGCGTCGCGGTGCTGGCGCTGAACACATCAGATGCGCTGGAGGTGCAGTTCGCCTGCTTCCGGATCGGCGCGATCTTCCTGCCGCTCAACACCCGCCTCACCGTCCCTGAACTGCGCTACATCACCGGCGACGCCGCGCCCAAGGTGATGATCCATGACGACGACCTCGCCGAGACCGCGCTTGCGGTCGCAAAGCTCTGCGACGTCGCGTCGACCGTGCGGCTCGGTCCGGGCGGGGCCTATGAGGCCGGCATCGCGGCGGCGAAGCCGCTCGATCGGTTCGAGGAGGTCACGCTCGATGACATCTCGACCATCATGTACACCTCGGGCACCACGGGCCAGCCCAAGGGCGCGATCATCACGCATGGGATGACGTTCTGGAATTGCGTCAATCTCGGCGGCCCCGCCTACATCTCACCAGCCTCGGTGCTGCTGACAGTGCTGCCGCTGTTCCACACCGGCGGGCTGAATTGCTACACTAACCCGGTGCTGCATGCCGGCGGCACCGTGCTGATCATGCGCGCGTTCGATCCCGGCGAGGCGCTGAAGCTGATCGGCGATCCCGCGCAAGGCATCAACGTGTTCTTCGGCGTGCCCGCGATCTACCAGTTCATGGCGCAGCATCCGGCCTTCGCCACGGCGGATTTCAGCCGCCTGATGATCGGCGGCGTCGGCGGCGCGCCGATGCCGGTGCCGCTGCTCAAGACCTGGGAGGCGCGCGGCGTCGCGCTGCAACAGGGCTACGGCATGACCGAGACCTCGCCGGCGGTGATGGTGCTCGACCGCGAGGATGCCGCGCGCAAGGCCGGCTCGTCCGGCAAGCCGGTGCTGCACACGGAAGTGCGCATCGTGCGGCCCGACGGCAGCGATGCCGCGGTCGGCGAGCTCGGCGAGCTCTGGGTCAAGGGCCCGAACATCACGCCGGGCTACTGGAACCGGCCGGACGCCAACGCCTCCTCCTTCACCGACGGCTGGCTGCACACCGGCGACGCCACGCGGATCGACGAGGAAGGCTTCTACTACATCGTCGACCGCTGGAAGGACATGTACATCTCCGGCGGCGAGAACGTCTATCCGGCCGAGGTCGAGAGCGTACTGCATCAACTCGCGGCCGTGGCCGAAGCCGCCGTGATCGGCATCCCGAACGAGCAATGGGGCGAGGTCGGGATGGCCGTGGTCGCCGTGAAGCCGGGCCATTCGCTGACGCCGGACGAGATCCACGCCCATTGCCACGCCAATCTGGCGCGGTTCAAGTGCCCGCGCCTGATCGAGTTCATCGAGGCCCTGCCGCGGAACGCGACAGGCAAAATTCATAAGCCGACGCTCCGGCAGCAATTCAGCCAGCCGAAGCCAACCGATACCGCGGCGTGATCTCGAAGCGCGCGTCGCGCGCTCCGGATCTCGCAGTGACAAGAATTACCCCGCAACCGTCTGCCGGGACCGGCTGCGGGTTCGTTGCGTGAGTCCCCAACCAAAATAGCTCGAGGAAATTGCCTTTATGAAAACAACAAACCTGTCGCTGCTGGCCGCCGCCACGGCGCTCTGCCTGCTCTCCACCCAGGCCGCCTTTGCCCAGAAGAAATATGACACCGGCGCCTCCGACACCGAGATCAAGATCGGCAATGTCGAGGCCTATAGTGGCCCCGCCTCCGCCTACGGCGTCATCGGCAAGACCGAGGAAGCCTATTTCAAGATGATCAACGATCAGGGCGGCATCAACGGCCGCAAGATCAACTGGATCTCCTATGACGACGGCTACTCGCCGCCGAAGACCGTGGAGCAGATCCGCAAGCTGATCGAGAGCGACGAGGTGTTCCTGGTGTTCAACGCGCTGGGCACGCCGACCCAGACCGCGGTGCAGAAGTATCACAATGCCAAGAAGGTGCCGCAGCTCTTCCTCGCCACCGGCGCCAGCAAGTGGAACGATCCGAAGGACTTTCCGTGGACCATGGGTTTCCAGCCGAGCTATCGCGTCGAGGCGCGGATCTTCGGCAAGTACATCCTGAAGGCCAAGCCCGATGCCAAGGTCGCGATCTTCTATGCCAATGACGATTTCGGCAAGGACTACCTGATCGGCCTCAAGGAGGTGCTCGACAAGTCGAGCGTCAAGATCGTCGCCGAGGAAAGCTACGAGACCACGGAGCCGTCGATCGATTCCCACATCGTCAAGCTGAAGGACACCGGCGCCGACGTGTTCGTCAACATCTCGACGCCGAAATTCGCGGCGCAGGCGATCAAGAAGATCGCCGAGCTCGGCTGGAAGCCGATGCAGGTGATGACCGACGTCTCGATCTCGATCGGCGCGGTGATGAAGCCCGCCGGGCTCGAGGCCTCGGAAGGCGTGCTGTCGGCCGGCTATCTCAAGGACGCCTCCGATCCGCAATGGAAGAATGACGAGGGCATGAAGAAGTTCATGGCTTTCGCCGAGAAGTACATGCCGGGCGCCAATCTGTCCGATGCCAACTTGGTCTATGGCTACGCCGCGGCGCAGACCATGGTGCAGGTGCTGAAGCAGGCAGGCGACAACCTGACGCGCGAGAACGTGATGAAACAGGCCGCCAGCCTGAAGGACTTCACGCCTGACACGCTGATCCCCGGCATCCGGATCAACACCAGCGCGACCGACTTCGCGCCGGTCGAGCAGCTCAAGATGATGCAGTTCAAGAACGGCCAGTGGGAGCTGTTCGGCGACATCATCAGCGCCGAGACCGGCGGCTAGAGCCGCGCGCGCCACGAGCAAACGTATCGCGAAGCCGCCCATCGGGGCGGCTTCGTTGTTTCGGAGATTGACAACACGCGCCCCTCTCGGACCGTCACCCTGAGGAGCGCGAAGCGCGTCTCGAAGGGTCGACGGCCGCCAGCCGAGCCGTGCATCCTTCGAGGCTCGCCGAAGAGGCTCGCACCTCAGGATGACGGAACTAGCAGCACCAGATAGTTAGTTGCGCAGCAACGCAGCCGGTGACTATCCCGGCAGGAAGATCGCGAACGGCTCGTCAATCGTGCGGCGCAGATGCTCGCGATAGATGGCGAAGTTGGCGTCGTCGGCCGACACCCGGCCAAGGCTGGGCTTGGGCACGTTCTTGATCGGCAGGAATGCGATCGGCGCGGCGACCGGCGTCAGCAGCGAGCCGCGGCCGGCGAGCAGCGTGGTGATGATGCCGTACATCTCACCGGAATTGCGCGGACGCGACACCGTGATCACCCGATGCTGGCCGTGCCTGTTGGTCACGAGATAGACGAAGCCGGATTCATTGGGCACCGCGACTTCGCCATACTGGGTGTAGTCGGCATCCTGCCGCTCGCCTTCGCGGAAGCCGAGCGATGACGTCGCCTCGTCCCAGGTGATCTCCGTCCGATAGGCATAGAGCGCGCCCTGCTCGCCGAACGACGGCCGTACCGTGATGTAGGTGCCCTCGATCCGCGCCACCGAGCGCCGCGAATAGGAGCCAAGGCTGTCAGGCGCGATCCCGCCATTGGCGGGTGCCGTCACCGTGATCGCCTCCGGCAGCTTGCGCAGGGACACACCAAGCGCCTGCTCCAGCCGCACGGTGGTCGCCAGCGTGAACGGGCGGCGGCCGCCGAGCACCTTCTCCAGCGTCGACAGGCTGAGTTTCGCCTGCTCGGCCAGTGTCTGCCGCGAGATGCGGCGGCGCGCGATTTCCTCGCGGATCGTCTCCGCAACCTGCTGGCTCTGCTCGGCGGAAAGCTGCTTGTCGGGCGTCGACATCGTGTTCCTGCGCGGGTTCCCCGTGAATCGGCGCAACTCTAGCAGACCGGACAATCCATCACAAAACCGCACAAACCCGCCTCGGCCGGCGGCGGGCCGCGCCGGACCGCGGCCAATCATTACCGATCATTCTGCTCGCGCCAAAACCGCCGCTCTCCATGATTGCGAAGCAGCAAATACTCGCTCGGGAGTGACGAAAATGACGATTTACGATGCATGTGAGAGCAGTCCGCAGATCCGCCTGTCGCGCAGGATGCGGATCGTGCTGTTCTTCCTGGTGGAAGGCGTCGCCGCGCTGGCGATCGGCTTTGCGGCGCTGTTTGTGAGTTTCGATCCGGTGTGGTCGGCCGAGCTGCCGCAACAGGCGGTGCTGCGGCCATCAGATGCGCGCGCCGGCTCGCTGCTGTTCAAGACCGACGACGGCTATGCCGATGCCACGCGGCTCGGCATCGATGTCGACCTCACGGTGTCGGGCCCGACCGTCCGCGCCCGTGTCACGCAAATCTTCCGCAACCCGACCAAGGACTGGGTGGAAGCGACTTACGTCTATCCGCTGCCGGCGGGCGGCGCGGTCGATACGCTGAAGATGGTGGTCGGCGACCGCATCGTGGTCGGCGACATCAAGGAGCGGCAGCAGGCCCGCGCGATCTACGAGCAGGCCAAGCAGAACGGCCAGAAGGCCGCGCTCACCGAGCAGGAGCGGCCGAACATCTTCACCAACTCGGTCGCCAATATCGGTCCCGGCGAAACCGTGCTGGTGCAGATCGAATATCAGGAGCCGGTGCAGCAGAACGGCAACGAGTTCTCGCTGCGGGTGCCGATGGTGGTCGGCCCGCGCTACAATCCGCGCCCCGTCGTGCAGAGCGTCGACCTCCGCGCCGATGGCAGCGGCTGGGGCGCCACGACGACCGATCCGGTGCCGGACCGCGATCGCATCACCTCCGAGGTGCTCGATCCCGCCACCAATGCGCCGGTCAATCCGACCAACATCACCGTGCATCTCAACGCCGGCTTCCCGCTCGGCTCGGTGAAGAGCCATTTCCACCAGGTCAAGATCGATAGCCCGGACAGCGCCACGCGCATCGTCAAGCTCGCCGAAGGCCCGGTGCCGGCCGATCGCGATTTCGAGCTGACCTGGAAGCCGGCCGCCGAGAAGGCGCCGTCGGTCGGGCTGTTCCGCGAGCATGTCGGCAATTCCGACTACCTGCTCGCCTTCGTCACCCCGCCATCGGTCGAGCAGGCGCAGCAGAAGCCCCTGCCGCGCGAAGTGATCTTCGTGATCGACAATTCCGGCTCGATGGGCGGCACCTCGATGATCCAGGCCAAGGCGAGCCTCATCTACGCGCTCGGCCGTTTGCAGCCGGCCGATCGCTTCAACGTGATCCGGTTCGACGACACCATGGACGTGCTGTTCCCGTCGCCGGTCGCGGCCAACAGCGCCAATATCGGCAACGCGACGGCGTTCGTCAGCGCGTTGCAGGCACGCGGCGGCACCGAGATGCTGCCGGCGATGCGCGCCGCGCTGTCGGACACCAACCGCGACGACGCCAATTACATCCGCCAGGTCGTGTTCCTGACCGACGGTGCCGTCGGCAACGAGCAGCAATTGTTCGAGGCCATCAGCGCGCTGCGCGGCCGCTCGCGGGTGTTCATGGTCGGCATCGGCTCGGCACCGAACACCTACCTGATGACGCGCGCCGCCGAGCTCGGCCGCGGCACCTTCACCCATATCGGCTCGGTCGAGCAGGTCGAGGAGCGCATGCGCGGCCTGTTCGCCAAGCTGGAGAATCCCGCGGTGACCAATCTCTCCGCGAAGTTCTCCGAGGCAACCGCGGACCTCACGCCGTCCGCGTTGCCCGACGTCTATCGCGACGAGCCGCTGGTGCTGGCCGCGAAGCTCGACAAGCTGGCCGGATCGGTCGAGATCAAGGGCCGCATCGGCGATCGCCCGTGGAGCGTGACGCTGCCGCTGGCGAATGCCGCTGAAGGCAAGGGCCTGTCGAAGCTGTGGGCGCGCCGCAAGATCGCGGATGCTGAGGTCGCGCGCACTACGCGCCAGGCGAGCCCGGACGACGCCGACAAGACCATCCTTGCGCTGGCACTGGAGCATCAGCTCGTCACGCGGCTGACCAGCCTCGTTGCGGTCGACAAGACCCCGAGCCGTCCCGAAGGCGAGCCGCTGAAGCTCTCTGAGCTACCGCTCAACCTGCCGGCCGGCTGGGATTTCGCAAAAGTGTTCGGCGAGCGTCCGAGCCTGCCGGCCGTACCGGGCGAGCGTCGCGCAGAAGCCGGCGACGGCAAGGTGCAGCTCGCTGCGCTGAAGAGGTCACCGGTCGCCACTCAAGGTCCAGGCACCATCCAGCTGCCGAAGACCGCAACCGATGCCGAACTGAAGATGATCGCCGGTGTGATCCTGCTCACGGTCAGCCTTCTCCTTCTGGTGTTCAACCGTCGTCAGACGTCGCCCCAATGACGTCGGATGAAAGGAGGAGGTGCCCCCCGACCTCCTCCTTCAAGAGCGCGCGCGGCCTTCCCACCCGTCCCCCAGGGGCCGCGCGCGCAGTTTTCCTCCAGCGTCATTGCGAGCGAAGCGAAGCAATCCATGTCACCATTCGAGGAAAGATGGATTGCTTCGTCGCTTCGCTCCTCGCAATGACGAGGTTGCCGAACATGCGCCGCTTCATCCTCCCGCTCGCCTTCGCCCTCATCGGCCTGATCCTGTTCGGCCAGGGTGCCTATATCCATGCCAAGGCGTTGCTTGCGCAGGTGCTGCTGGAGCGCGCCTTCGCCCAGAGCATCGCGACCGGCCAACCGGTGAAGCCGTGGCGCTGGGCCGATACCTGGCCGGTGGCCCGGATCGAGGTGAAGCGCCTGCATGCCTCCGCGATCGTACTCGCCGGCAGCAGCGGCCAGGCACTGGCGTTCGGCCCCGGCCATGTCGAGCAGAGCGTCGATGCCGGGCAGCGCGGCGTCGCGGTCTATTCCGCGCATCGCGACACCCATTTCCGCTTTCTCAGAGATGTCACAATCGGCGACGAGATCGACGTCACGCGAAGCGACGGCAAGATGTTTCGCTACCTCGCCGACCGCAGCGCGGTCGTCCGCTTCGATCAATCCGGCATCGATCCCGTCACGGATCAATACGAACTGGTGCTGTCGACCTGCTGGCCGTTCGACGCACTGACATCGGGGCCCGAACGTTATCTGTTGCACGCGATCCTGATCGAATCGGGTTCCTGATCCGCGTCAATTTCGTCTGCCGGGATATCGCGCGCGACGCCCTGACTTGCGTCAGTGTGAGTTGCTACCCCCTTTCCTCAGCCATAAAAACAATGAAAAATCGGGTCCTGCGGTGAAGCACCGTGGCCCAGAGGAAACAATGACAACAAGGATAAGGGCAGGCTCCATGGAAGCTTACGCAAGCACCGCGTCTCATGCGTCCCACAAATGGGCGCCGCCCGCTGACGCCAGCGACATCGTCAAGAGCATCCATGCGATGCTGCACCCGCGCAACATCGTGCTGGTCGGCGCCACCGACAAGCCCGGTAACTACGCCGAACGGATCTGGAACAATCTGGTCAAGTACGGCTATGCCGGCGGCCTGTATCCCATCAACGCCAAGCGCGAGGCGATCTGGGGCGTCACCTGCTACAAGGATTTCGCCAGCCTTCCCGAGAAGGCCGACCACGTGCTGGTGCTGGTGCCGGCGCGATTCGCCGTGCAGGTGATCCGCGACGCGGCCGCGGCCGGCGCACGCTCGGCGACCATCGTCACCTCCGGCTTCAGCGAGCTGCAGGATGAAGAGAGCCAGCGGCTCGCGGTCGAGCTGAAGCAGGCGATCAAGGAGACCGGGCTGGCGGTCACCGGTCCGAACTGCCTCGGCAATCTCAGCGCCGGCGAGAACCTGTTCACCAATATCGACGACCGCATCGTCACCATGGAGCAGGGCGCGGTGGCGATCGCCGGCCAATCCGGCGCGATCGTGATGGCGATCCGGCAGGCGCTGGAGGATCGCGGCGTCGGCGTCGGCTACATGGTCACGACCGGCAATGAATCCGGGCTCGAGACCCCGGACCTGATGAGCTATTTCGCCGCCGATCCGAGCATCCGCGTCATCGTGGTCTATCTCGAGGGCGTCAGGAATACCAAAGTGTTCCGCGAGGCCTGCAAGGCGGCGCGCGCCGCCGGCAAGCCGGTGATCGCGCTCAAGCTCGGCGCCTCCGAAGGCGGCCGCGCCGCCGCGATGGCGCATACCGGCGCGCTCGCCGGCTCGATCGAGACATTCGACGCGATCTCGACCCGCGAGGGCGTGATCCGGGTGCGCGGGCTGGATGAACTGATCGAAACCACCGAGTGCTTCGTCCATGCCGATCCGCCGAAGGGCAACCGCTTGGCGGCGGTGTCGCTGTCGGGTGGCAAGCGCGGCCTCTTGATCGACGCGTTCTATTCCGCCGGCCTGAATTTCGCGCCGCTGAGCCCGAACGCATCGGAGCAGCTCGCAAAGATGCTCGGGCCCGGCAGCATCGTCGGCAACCCGCTCGACGCCGGCTTTGCCGCGGTGGTGGATCCCACTGTCTACATGAAGTCGATCGAGATCATGATCGACGATCCCGACACCGACATCGTCATCATCGACGCCGAGCTGCCGAAGGCGCCGCACGAGCTGCGCGAGCGCAATCTGCGCATCGTCGACGAAATGGCGGGCCTAGCCCACAAGCCTGTGATCTATATCAGCGCGATGTCGATCGGCTTCACCGAATTTACCAAGGGGCTGCGCAAGTCGCTGCCCAACATCGCGGTCATGCAAGGGCTCGACCGCGCGGTCGGCGCGATCAAGTCCCTGATCGAATATGCCGGTCTGCGCAAGGAGGTGCCCGATATCGCGTCGAGCTCGACGGCATCGGCGCGCGCCGTGCTGGAGAAGACACTGAAAGCCGCCAACGGCGCCGCCGCGCTCGACGAGGTCGCCTCGAAGAAGCTGCTCAAGGCCTATGGCATCCCGATCTCCAAGGAAGAGGTCGCGCAGACCGCGGCCGAGGCCGTGAAGATCGCCAAGCAGATCGGCTTTCCGGTGGTCGCCAAAGTGGTCAGCCCCGACATCCTGCACAAGTCGGATATCGGCGGCGTGGTGCTGAACCTCGCCAACGCCGCCGAGGTGAAGAAGGCATTCAACGACATCACCGCGCGGGTGAAGAAGCTGAAGGGCAAGCCGAAGCTCGAGGGCATCCTGATCGCGCAGCAGGTCAAGGCCGACCTCGAGCTCGTGGTCGGCGCCTCGCTCGATGCCGAAATGGGCCCCGTGGTGCTGTTCGGCACCGGCGGCGTCGATATCGAATTGATGAAGGACGTCGCGCTGGCCGGCGCGCCGCTCGATGCCGCCGAGGCGAAGGAGCTGATTGCCAAGACCAAGGCCGGCGTCAAGATGAAGGGCTATCGCGGCAAGCCGGCGCTGCACGAGCCGTCGGCGGTAAAGGCGCTGGTCGGGCTCTCCAACCTGATGGCCGACGCCGATGGCCGCATCGCCTCGATCGACGTCAACCCGTTCCTGATCAACAGCAAGCTCGGCGTCGCCGTCGACGGCCTGATCGTGCTGAACAACGCCGCCGCGAACAAGGCCGCGGGGCATTAGGCTTCGATCGTCATGCGCGGGCTTGACCCGCGCATCCATCAAAAGAAGCAAGTCGTTTCCGGATGGATTGCCGGGTCAAGCCCGGCAATGACGGCCGTTGTCAGAAGCTCGCGCCCCACTGCCGCGCGGTCTGCATCACCCAGTCACGATAGAGCGTCAGCGGCGTCACGCCGGTGATGCCGCCGCAGCCGGCCGTGCCGTTCGGGCCGGTGGACCAGCTCACGACGCCGACGATGACGGGCCCGCTTTGCTTGTCCTCGAACACCGGCGCGCCGGAATCGCCGGTGCAGGCGCCGAGCCCTTCGCGCGCACCCTGTCCGATCGGATCGACGAGACGGATCTGCAGCGTGCCGGGCTTGCCGCTCGCGACCAGGCCGGCGACGCGGATGCTGCCGCCGCTCTTGCCGTCGCCGCGCACGGTGACGCCGACACCTGCGATGGTGAAGCGGCCGCCGACCTGGATCGGAATGGTGGGCATGCCGAGTGCGGCCGGCGCCTTGCCCGCGGCCGGTAACGCGAGCTGCAGCAGCGCGACATCGGCGGTCGCGACATGGTTGGTCATCGCCTGCATCCGGAAGCCGGGATGGATCGCGACCGTCCTGACGTCCTGCAGCTTCGGTTGCCGGTCCGCGCCATACTCGACGATCTTGTAGTCGGCACCGGGTTGCACGCAATGCGCCGCGGTCAGCACCACCCTTGGCGCGATCAACGCGCCGGTGCAGAAGTTGCCGCGTGAGCCGACGATGGTGACGACGGAGCGCGCAACGCCGTCGGTCGACGGCGCGCCACCGCCGACGATGGCCAACGCCGGCGTTGCCATCAACAGGGACAGAAAGGCTGTCGCTCGAAGCAAGCTCGTCATGGATTCCCGTTGATCTGCATTTCTATTGAACACACATGCGGCGCGACATTGCGTCGCTCTCACGTGCCATGGAGAGCACGCAACGCTGTACAGAGCATCCAGCCCGGCAGGCGTCAATTGTCTAAATATCTAGGCGTCGATCACTACGGCGTTGAAGTCGCCCCCGGATTTCATCCATCGCTATCGTGCACACGCGCTCCGCATCGCAGTGATGTCGCGATATGCAACACATCAAATCATTGGCTGCGCGATCCGCGATGACGCGCTAATGTGAACTGCATCTCTTGATCCGACGCGCATCAACGCCTTACTTTCGGCCCGAGAATAATACAACCTCTGGCAGCATACCGCATACTTACCTTCATGACTTTCTGGATGCCGGTGCCGTCGACCACCTGACGGTTTTCCATCCGCCATTTTGTTGAGTTTCGAGGATAATATGAGGATCGCGGTCGTCACGCCGATCAGGCTGTTCAGCGAGGGGCTTACCTCGAGTTTCCAGAACCACGCCGAGTTTGCGGTTGAAGCGGCCGTCTCCGATCTGGCCGGCCTGCGCGCGGCCCTCGAGGCCGGCAGTGTGGACGTCATCCTGATCGACGTCACACAGGGCATCGATCTCGACGAGGTGCGCGTGATCGCGAGCGAGCATGCCGAGATCGCCCTGGTGGCGCTCGGCCTCAACGAGGACCGGCGCGACGTGGTTCGCTGCGGCCGGGCCGGGTTCAGCGGCTATATTTCCCGGAATGCCAGCTTCGATGAGCTCTGCCGTGCCCTATCGGACGTCGCATCGGGACGGCTCGCCTGCAGCGCCGAGATTTCCGGCGGACTGCTGCGCGCGCTGTTTTGCATGGAGCGTCAGACGGATACGATCGATGCGGACCAGGGACTGACGCGCCGCGAAAGCGAGGTCCTCAAGCTCATCGGGCAGGGCCTTTCGAACAAGGAGATCGCGCGCGATCTCAATCTCAGTCTTGCGACCGTCAAGCATCACGTCCATCACGTGCTGCAGAAGCTCGGCCTGCCGCGCCGGGCGCAGGCGATGCGGCGGGTGCGCGAAGCGCCGTGGATCGCATCATCCGCGCCGGCACAGGATCGGCGCCGCGAGCTCGACTGATCCCGACATTCTGAATTCCGCGTGTGGCTGGTCACGGTGCGCCGTGCGCCGGCGCGGAGATGCCGCGGATCCTTTGCACCTATGCGGGCGTAACGCGCCGTGAGATCGATGTCGACTAAATCCTTTGGTCGATCTTTCGCAACACGAGATCGACCCGATGGATCGGTCGATCCGCATCATCGGCTCGATCCTTTCTGATCCACCGCGGTGAATAGTCCGTTCGCGTCGCAGCTGCCACAACAGCACCAACGCAACGACGGGCCGTTCTTTCGCTCGCTGCGCGAACGCACATTGCGAAGGATCGGCTGCACGAATTCGCAGCAGATCGGTCAGGACCGATTTCATGAATCCAGTTGCCGACATCGCTGGTCTGGCTGCCCTGTGGCAGAGAACGTCGGGTGGCGACCCCGCGGTGAAGATCGCGATCATCGACGGCCCTGTCGATCTCAAGCATCCCTCGCTCAGACAGGCCCGCGTCGCCATGGGCGGCCAGTTCGTCACGCCGTCTTCGCCGACGATCCAGTCCGAGCACGGCACCCATGTCACGAGCGTGCTGATGGGCACGCCCGGCGGCCCGGTGCTCGGCGTCGCGCCGAATTGCAGCGCGACGGTATTCTCGATCTATCGCGAGAATGCCGCAGGGCAGATCGAGCCGTCCTCGCAAAGCACATTGGCGCTCGCGATCAACCAGGCGCTGGCCGTGGGCGCCGACATCATCAATATCAGCAGCGGCCAGCAATCCGCGACGGGACAGGCCGATCGCATTCTCCTCGACGCGGTCCGTGCCTGCGAACGCGCCGGCAAGCTGATCGTCGCCGCCGCCGGCAATGACGGCTGCCGCTGCGTCCAGGTGCCCGGCAGCCTCGCTTCGGTGCTGGCGGTCGGCGCGTGCGATCTCGCCGGCAATCCCTTGCCTTTCAGCAATTTCGGCGACGCCTATCTCGAGAACGGCATCCTCGCGCCGGGCGAGAACATCGCCGGCGCCTCGCCGGTCCGCCACGTCAGCCTGCGGTCCGGAACGAGCTTCGCCGCGCCGATCGTCACCGGCGTCGTCGCGCTGCTGCTCTCATGCCTGCGCCAGAACGGACGCAAGGCCGATCCGCAAGCCGTTCGTGCTGCACTGCTGGAAAGCGCGGTGCCTTGCCGCAACGACGACAGCACCTCGCGCTGCCTTGCCGGACGGCTCGATATTCCCGCGGCTGTCGCCGCCCTGCTTGGCGAGCAGGCGGACGCCGTCATGCCGTCGGGTGCCACGGCCGCGTCTCCCCGCTTCTGGGGAGTGTCCGCGCGCCCTTTCGTCCCACCAGCATCCGCCACTCAGCCAACTGCAACCAGAGAGGGTTCCATGGGAGATCTATCAGCAATGTCTGCACCATCGGCTCCGCGCATATTCGGGCCCGACGGCTCGGTCCTGCGCAGCAGCGCCGGGATCATGCCAAGCGAGGCGCAACCTGTCACAGCGGCGGCACCTGCGGCCATGGCCGCGCCGATTGATCACGGCGCCGTCGCCGCGCCGATCGCGGCACCCGCGCCTTATCCCTATCACGCACCTCATCCAGGCGGCGACATGGTGTGGATGCCGGCACCGCAGATGATGATGCCACAGATGATGATGCCGCAGATGGCAATGCCGGCGGCCGGCATGATGCCGCAAACCTGGCTGCAGCCGCAGCAGATGCCCGCGCTGATGCCGAGCAATGCGTTGCCGGTCGCAATGCCCCAGGCGCTGCCGATGTTCGAAGCCCCCGCGGTGCGAACCAGCGAGAAGAGCTGCGGCTGCGGCGGCGGCCTCCGTCCGCAGGGCGCGACGCCCGAGGCCTCTGGTCAGCTCGCATTCCCGATCGGCAGGCTGTTCTACGATTTCGGCAAGGAAGCCCGCCTCGACTACTTCGTACAGGCGATCGCCAACTGGCGCGACAGCCTGATCGGACGCGGCGATCCGGTGTTCGGACCGGAGCGCGACCGCTCCGGCGATACCTCGGCGCCGTACAATCCGGCGATCATGGCGCGCTATCTCTTGAACCAGGCCGAAGGCGAGGCAGCGACGCCCCCGGGCGTTGGCAGCAACTTCCCGGACGCCGACGCCATCACCTGGACGATGACGATCGACTCGATCCCGATCTACGCGATCAAGCCGCTCGATGTGTTCGGTCTCGGGTTCTTCGCCGCGCTGATCCTGGCGCTGTGGCACCAGGAAGTCTCGCACGACGATCCCGCGACGACCCGCACCGTCGTGACGGCAACGGCGGCCGCCGCCGACGCCGATGCACGACCGATAAACCCGCCGGCATTCCCGCCGCGCGGCGGCGTTGCGCGAGTCTCGATGGCCGGCTGGGTCGACAGCAACGACACCACCAAGCTGCTCAACGGCACCGTCGTTCCGACGCTGGTCACCGATTGGCGCGGCTTCTATCAGTGGGATCTCTATACGCTGTTCGGACCGGATCCCGACACCTGGCCCGCCGGGGCCGAGGGCTTCCTCGAGCGGATCTACAACGAGTTCCGCAATGTCGGGCTCTCGCCGCAGGATCGCGCGCTGAACTATTCCGCGATGAATGCCTACAACACGCGGAAGATCTTCACCGACGTCGCCAAGAAGGGCCTGCGGCTCGACACAGTCGAAGTCGACCAGAGCGTGATCTGCCGCCCCGAATCGATTTGCCACGACGTCACCTACCGCTTCTTCAACCCGACGCAGGTCCTGACCCAGGCCCGCGAAGTCTATCAGTACACGATCGACGTGAGCGACGTGGTGCCGGTGGCGGTCGGGCCGCTGCGGCAGTGGCAGGTCTATTGAGGCAATTGCTCCTCTGCGTCCGGAGGAGATCAGAACGTGGCGCGAATGAGCGTCACGTGGTCCAGGGGATCGACGCGATGAGCGATCCCCTGGGCGACGTCCAGCGACGGCGACCTCGGTCGGGTGACCACCTCCCGTAGTTGCCGTCAATTCAAACCGAAAGAAGGAGCTGAACATGTACGCAAGGAACGACTTTGAGACCTTCGGCAGCGTGCGTAGCCCGATCCAGTGTGAGGGCATCGAGCGCGGTCCGAAGCGGATTGCCGAAGTGGCGACCAACGGGTCGGTCAACCCGCAGGGTTGGGGCGACATCCTCGGCGGGATCGCAAAGGTGGCGATCCCCGCCCTCAGCGGCGTCCTCGGCATCTGATCGCCAAACTCGGGGCCCGGCGCTGTCGGGCCCCACCCATCCTCAAGGAGGCCGCCATGATGCAGAAATCCACCGCCCGAAGCCCGCAGCAACAGCAGCAGAACGGTCGCCGGATCGAGCCCTCCGGAAAGATCGTCGTGGGATCAGTCGTGAGTCACGCCTCGCTGCTCGCCGCGATCAGCGATCGCAACCCGATCATCGCCAAACGCACCACATCCGACGAAGACAAATCCTGAAATCGTCGTCATCACCGAACCTATGGAGCCGATGCCATGGCAAGACCGCCCCGCAAATCCGGATCCGACAGCGCCGCCTCTCCGCCGCCCGCGGGAGCGCCATCCGCCGCGTCAAGCATCGTCGCGGCCCGGCGCCCGATGGAGGCAGCACTTGTCGCCCGCCCGAAGATTGCCACCACGCCCGCCCCGCCGACGACGTCGGCCTATATGGCGCCGCCGCAGGGCCCCGGGGCCCCGCAGCAGATGCGCCACGACGGCTCGCCGCATTCGGAGGAGCGCCTCAACACCGCGATGAAGATCCTGCTCGATCCCGCAGCGCGCGCGCTGCCGAGCAAGGTCTATTCCGGACAGGCGCGAAACTGGACCCGGCGATCGTGACCGGCTTCGCACGCTGAACGTCACTTCGATCCCGCCGCCCAGGCATGCAACGGCCCGCCCGTTTCCCGCGGCGCGGCCGTTGCCGTTCGCCGGAGAGAGACATGAACGAGAACGGCAATCATCCTCGCACCAATCTGCGCGGCGCCGCCCTCACATGCGTGGGCCTCGGAACGCTCCTGTTCCTCGCGGCCGGCACGATGCGATGGGCCGGCGGCTGGGTATTCCTGCTCGAGATCACAATCGGCGGCCTGATCACCGAGGCCTGGCTCGCCAGGCATGATCCTGGATTGCTGGCGGAGCGGCGCACGTTGCGCGGCCAGGTCGGGTGGGACCGCAACATCACCTCGATCATGCCGCCATTGTGGCTGACATGGCTGCCGCTGATGGCGCTCGACGCGGTCTGCTACCAGACATCGCTCGTCCCCTTCTGGCTGCAATGCGCCGGCGCTGTCATGATCGCGGCGTCGTTCTACATCGTCTACCGGACCTACCGGGAAAACAGCTACGCCGCGCCGGTCGTCAAGATCCAGCGCGAGCGCGGGCATACCGTGGTGACCACCGGGCCCTACGCCTGTGTGCGGCATCCGATCTATACCAGCGGCCTGTTGACCTATATCGGCACGCCGCTGCTGCTCGGATCCTGGTATGGCCTCACCATCGTGCCGGTCATGGCGGCGCTGCTCGGCCTGCGCTCGATGATGGAGGAGCGGATGCTGACCGCCGAACTCGAAGGCTATGCCGATTATCTCGCGCGCGTGCGCTATCGCCTGGTGCCGATGGTGTGGTGAGTTCGTTCCACGTGGCGGATTTTGCCGCAATCTGGCGGCTTGCCTGATCGGCGGCAATTCCAATAAAGAAGTCTGGACGCGCGTTTCCCCGTCTTCCTGCCGAAGGGCCTGAAGACCCGAGGCGAAGCCGCCGCTTTGCAACGGGCAGGACATCGATGATCGAGGCAGTGATCTGGGATTTCGGCGGCGTCTTGACCACCTCGCCGTTCGAGGCATTCGCACGCTATGAGACCGAGCGTGGCCTGCCGATCGACATCATCCGCCGCACCAACGCTGCCAACCATCTCGAAAACGCCTGGGCCAAGTTCGAGCGCGCCGAGATCGGCATCGACGCGTTCGACGCGCTGTTCGCCACGGAATCGAAGGCGCTCGGCGCCGAGGTGCGCGGCAAGGACGTGCTGCCGCTGCTCTCCGGCGACCTGCGGCCGGAAATGGTCGAGGCGCTGAAGCGCATCGAGGCGAAGTTCAAGACCGGCTGCATCACCAACAACCTGCCGTCGAACGCAATCGGCAGCCATAGCGGACGCACGCTTTATGTCGCCGAGGTGATGGCGCTGTTCGATCACGTCATCGAGTCCGCCAAGATCGGCCTGCGCAAGCCCGATCCGCGCATCTACCGGATGATGGTGGAGACGTTGCAGGTGAACCCGAACAACTGCGTCTATCTCGACGATCTCGGCGTCAATCTGAAGCCGGCGCGCGAGATGGGCATGACCACGATCAAGGTCGCGAATGCCGCACAGGCGATCTCCGAGCTCGAGGCGGCGACCGGCCTCACGCTGAGGTGAAGCTGATACCGCGCCTATTCACGCCGCATTCAGGCGCCGGCTTCTAATTGTCGGCCTCCCCTGGATCACGGGCGATCCTCAAATCGCATCGTGATCCCGTTCTGGTCTGAGCATGACCGCCCGGAAACCGCTCCACGTTGCGGCGCATGCTTGCGGAGGCACATCCATGAAACGTCTCGTCGTCGCCCTTGTCTCGGCCGGCTCGCTGCTGGTCTCGGCCGCAGCGCTCGCGCAATCAACGCCAGCTCCCGCGCCGGCGGCAGCTCCCGCGCAAGAGAGCAGCTCGGCCGCGGCGCCGGTACCCGGTGCGAAACGCGCGGCATGCCAGAGCGCGGCGAAGGCTCTGAAGGGTCAGGACCGGCACGACCAGATGCAGCTCTGCATGGCGCAGGCGCATCTCGACTGCCTGAAGCAGGCGATCGATCAGAAGATCGTCGGCCCGCAGCGCAAGGAATTCGTGAAGAGCTGCGCGGGCTAGCGACGGGTGGCTTCCGGGGTATTGCGCTCGGCGGAATACCCCGGAACCATGCGCTAACCCCATGCCCTTGCGGGCCAAACGAGCCTTGTGCTTTGCCCGCAACGGGCGCAGAACAGGTCCGAGTTCAAGGCAAATTCGGAGCTGATCCTCGTGGCTGACACCAGGCCCACCGCCTCGATCGAGGCCGTGGAGAGCGGCCTCGCCGCACAGGGCTATATTGCGAGCCGGCAGATCGCGACCGCGGTCTATCTGTCGCAGCAGATCGAGAAGCCGATCCTGGTCGAAGGCCCCGCCGGCGTCGGCAAGACCGAGCTGGCGAAGGCGATCGCCGCCTGGCGCGGCATGAAGATGATCCGCCTGCAATGCTACGAGGGCCTCGACGAGGCCAAGGCGCTGTATGAGTGGAAATACGCCAAGCAGCTGCTCTACACCCAGATCCTGAAGGACAAGCTCGGCGAGGTGCTCGGCGGCGCGCAGACGCTGGCCGCCGCGCTCGACCAGCTGCACACCTTCGGCGACGTGTTCTTCTCCAAGGAGTTCGTCGAGCCGCGGCCGCTGTTGCAGGCGCTGGAGCAGCCCGCGGGCTGCGTGCTCTTGATCGACGAGATCGACAAGTCGGACGCCGAATTCGAATCGCTGCTCTTGGAGATCCTCTCCGACTTCCAGGTCACGATCCCCGAGCTCGGCACCGTCTCCGCGGTGGCGCCGCCGACCGTGATCCTGACCTCGAACAGCGAGCGCGACCTCGGCGATGCCCTGAAGCGGCGCTGCCTGCATCTGCATATCGGCTTCCCCGAGCAGAAGCTGGAGGAGCGCATCGTCGAGAGCCGGGTGCCCGGCATCTCGCAGAACCTGCGCAAGCAGATGGTCGGCTTCATCCACGAGATCCGCTCGCTGGATCTGAAGAAGCTGCCCTCGGTCAGCGAGGCGATCGACTGGGCGCGCGTGCTGGTGCTGCTGCAAGCCAACGAGCTCGACCACGAGATCGTCAAGGACACGCTCAACGTGCTGCTGAAATACGAGGCCGACATCGAGGCCGCGACGCCGCAGATCTCGTCCTTCATCGCCAAGGCGTCGCGCCAGGGCGTTTTTAGCTAGAGCATGATCCGGAAAAGTGTGAAGCGGTTTTCCGAAAAGATCATGCTCAAAGAGGGAGCGAAAGCGCGATGACAATTCAATCCAATCTCATCGCGCTTTAGAACATGCGCGAGAACCTGCATCGCTTCTTTCGTGCGGCGCGGGGAGCCGGGGTCCGGGTCTCGCCCGCCGAAAGCATCGACGCGATGCGGGCGGTCGCGCAGGTCGGTTTTGCCGATCGCGATGTGCTGCGTGACACCTTCCTGCTGACGCTTGCCAAGACCCAGGACGAGAAGCGCGCGCTCGGCGAATGCTTCGACCTGTTCTTCAGCCAGCCCGAGCCGCAGCAGGAGAGCGCCGAGCAGAACAAGAGCGACGACGATAGCGAATCCGGCGCCAACCCGTCGGCCGATGAGCACGGCGACACCGCAGGCGGCGCCGCCAACGAGAATATCGGGCCGCTGGGGCAGATGCTGCTGTCGCAGGATCGCTCGGCGATTTCGACGGCGATCGCGAACGCCTCCGGCGCCGCCTCGCTGCCGGACATCCGCTACTTCACCCAGCGCGGCATCTTCCAGACCCGTATCCTCGACGCGATGGGCATCCAGCGGCTGCGCGACGATATCGACGAGCAGACCACGCGCAATCCGGCGCTTGCCGAGCGGCTGCAGGAGGCGCTCAACGGCCTGCGCGGCACCGTTCGCGACGCGGTCTCGCAGGCGCTGCTGCTCTACGGCCGCGAGGAAGCGGAGAATTTACGCAACGAGATCCTGCGCAACGCACCGCTGGCGCGGATCGAGCCGCGGCAGGTCGAGCAGATGCGCGCGCTGATCCGCCAGATCGCGCGGCGGCTGCGCGAGCGCTATTCCAAGCCGCGCAAGCGCCAGCGCCGCGGCCATCTCGACGTCCGCCGCACGCTGCGCCGCAACGCGGCCTGGGGCGGCGTGCCGTTCCTCACCGCCTGGAAGCGCAAGCACCGCGACCGGCCGAAGATCGTGGCGCTGTGCGACGTCTCGGGTTCGGTCGCCCGCGTCTCGGACTTCTTCCTGCTCCTGATCCACAGCCTGCACGAGGTCGTCGACGACGTCCGCTCCTTCGCCTTCTCGGGCCATCTGATCGAGGTCAGCGACATCCTGGAATCGAACTCGCCGGAAGAGGCGATGAAGGAGATCATGTCCAAGGTCGGCTTCGGCTCCTCCGACTACGGCAATTCCTTCGCCGATTTCGAGGACAATTGGATGAGCGCGATCACGCCGCAGACCACGGTGATCGTGCTCGGCGACGCCCGCAGCAACAATCTCGATCCGCGCGCCGACATCCTGCGCCGCATCGGCGAGCGTTCCAAGCGGCTGGTGTGGCTCAACCCCGAAGGCCGTATGGTCTGGGGCTTCGGCGATTCCGAGATGCCGCGCTACGCGACCTTCTGCACCGTGGTGCGGCAATGCGCGACCGCCCAGCAGCTCGAGCGCGCGGTCTCCGACATCGTGGCGACGTATCAATAGACTACCCGGCAGGGGTCTAGATCGCGAGCGATTCGCTGTGGACCAGCCATCCGGCGAGCGCGATCAATGTCAGCGCAATCGATGCGGAGACGCTGACCAGCTTGATCGTCGTGATCGCCTTCAGGATCGAGACGGATCGCGCCGCCGCAAGCGGATCGCCACGCAACAGCAGCCATCCCAGCAGGCAATCCTCGATCAGGTCGCTGAGCAGATACACCGCCGGCACGACGAGGCCGAGCCACGCCGCGGACGGATAGATCTGGTTGAGCCAATGCGATGACGCCGCACCCATCGCCCCCGCCAGCGCCAGCATGACGATGAGATCGAGCGGGAACAGGATCGGGAAGACATACTTCATCCGAAGATCGGACTGCACCAGCTCACCGAACTGCTCGCCGCTATAGCTCAGCGTCTTCTCCGGAAAGCGGGTGCGGAATCGGCTGGCAAAGACCCGATCCGAATAGCTGCCGACCCACCGGAACAGTCCGAACGCACCCACCACCAGTCCCGCGAGAATAATCGTCACGAGAGCTTGATGGCTCATGCCGATCCGTTCCTGTCCAATCTGAGGCGGCCGCGGAAACCCGCAGGCATGATGATCGCGCGCACCGGTGAAATCCCCGAAAGGGAAAGATAGCAACGCAACACAGCAATGATTGGCGAGCAGATTCCCACCTTTTCCAAACCGCGGCAATTGAATTCTGGGATCGCTCCCCAGCACTTATCCAGGCCGCATGCACCTGCTGCTCTGCACGGCCGGCGTTCATACCGCGTACACAGAACCGTCTTCAATTGGAGATTGAATCGCCCCCGTGTTCTGCCGTACATAGAGGCGACGAATTTTCACGGCGACCGCAGGGGCAACGGATGCCGAAGGATATTGTGATTCTGTGCGACGGTACCGGCAACGAGATCGGCGCCAATATTTCCAACGTGTTGAAGCTGTTTCGCGTCGCCGACAAGGATGACCGGCAGCGCATCTACTATCATCCGGGCCTCGGCACCATCGGCCTGCAGAACAGCTGGGGCCGCTTCAAGCAGGAGGTACGAGGCCTGTTTGGCCTCGCCTTCGGCGCCGGTCTCGACAAGGACACGCTCGACGCCTACCGGTTTCTGTGTCGGCTCTGGGAGCCGGGCGACCGGGTCTGGATGTTCGGCTTCAGCCGCGGCGCCTACACCGTGCGCGTGCTGGCGGCCTTCGTCCATGTGATCGGCCTGTTGCCGGTCGACCAGCTCGACCTCGCCGGCTACGCGTTCTCGACCTACAAGAAGGCGAGCGCTGATGCCCAGAAATCCGACGGCACGTTCGACGACGCGCCGCTGAAGGAAGCCTGGCATTTCAGCCAGATCGCCGGCGGCCGCAACATCGACATCGCGTTCGTCGGGGTCTGGGACACCGTGGCCTCGATCATCGTGCCGCGGCAGGACAATTTCCTGTTCGACCTGCAGACGCTGCTGTTCACCCGCACCAATTCCAGCGTCAGGCGCTTCCGCCAGGCGATCTCGATCGACGAGCGCAGGCGCATGTTCCGCCTCAACCGCTGGATCGAGCCGCAGAAATTCCGCTCCGATCCGTTCGATCCGTCGACCGCCGTCGACCAGGACATCCGCCAGGTCTGGTTCGCCGGTGTGCATTCCGACATCGGCGGCGGCTATCCGGAGGACCAGAGCGGGCCGTCGAAGTTTCCGCTGATCTGGATGCTCGAGCAGGCCAAGGCCGCTGGATTGCAAGTGGACCAGGCGCTGATCGACCATCTCGCCTGGGGAATGCCGTTGCCACCGCACAAGCATGAATATGTGCCGCCGAGTGCGACGGCGCCGCTGCACAATTCGCTGACCGCCGCCTGGGAAATCCTGGAATGGATTCCGAAGAGCGACAGATGGAAGGAATGGCCGGAGCGAAAATCCTTCCTCGGCTTCTACCTGCCGCGCGGCGAGCCGCGGCCCATCCCGGACGGCGCGACCATCCATGCCTCAGTGATGGAGCGGATGGAGAAGGATTCGAGCTACAAGCCGATCAACATGCCGAAGACCTACAACGTCGAGCCGATGCCGACACCTCCGGCACCGCCCGCGCCGACGGTCTGATAGAGATTTACGCGTCGATCGCGTCCTTGATCCGCTTGCGGCTGAGCGGCAGGTTGCGCAGCCGTTTGCCGGTTGCGCGCGCGATGGCATTGGCAAGCGACGCCGCGGCCGGGCCCTGCCCGGTCTCGCCGCTGCCGAGGAACGGCTGGCCCGGGCGGTTGATGATATGGACGGCGATGCTGTCGGGCACCGCATTGAAGCGCAGGATCGGATAGGTCTGCCAGTCGATGCTGGTGATCCTCACATCATCGAACGAGACGCTTTCATACAGCGTCCAGCTGGTCGACTGCACGATCGCGCCCTCGATCTGGTTGGTGATGCCATCGGGATTGACGACCTGGCCGGCATCGACGGCGGCGACCGCGCGCACCAGCCGGGCCCGGCCGGTCTCGCGATCGACCTCCACCTCGGACGCTATGGCGCAATAGGCGGCGAGGTTCTTGTAGCGCGCGAACGCAAAGCCGTAGCCGCGATTCTGCGGCGGCTTTTGCCCGCGCGTCCAGCCGAATTCCTGCGCAGCCTTCTCGACCACCGCGCGGCCGCGCACATCGTCGAGATGTTTGAGGCGAAACGCGACCGGATCGTCGCCGGCGAGATCCGCCAGTTCATCCATGAAGCTCTCGATCGAGAACACGTTGTGATAGGCGCCGAGCGCGCGCATCGCGGAAATCCGCAGCGGCATCGCAGGGATGAAGTGATGCATCACATGCGCGTTCGGGAAATTGTAGATCGGGATCGCGTTGCGATCGCCGCCGCCCTCCGGCAGCGGCAACGGCTTTGGCGCGGGCACCGCGAACGACCGCGCAATGTGCTGGGCCGCGAGCAGCGAGCCGGCGCCGCCCGGCCGCATCGAATGGGTGTTGCTCCACACCGCAAAATTCCAGTCGGCGATCTTGCCATTGCCGTCCAGTGACGCGCTCAGCCTGGTCACCATGGCGGGACCATAGGGCTCCCAGCCGTGCTCCTGCTCGCGCATCCACTGCACCCGGACCGGTCGCCCGGGAAGCGCACGGGCAATCAGCGCCGCGTCGGCCGCAGCATCGTCGGCGCCGTTATGGCCGTAGCAGCCGGAGCCTTCGACATGGATCAGGCGGACGCTCGCTTGCGGCATGCCGAGCATCTCGGCGATCGACTGCCGGTCCGGATAGACACCTTGGGTGTGCGTCCACACCGTCATTGCGCCATCGACGAACTGCGCGACCGCGCAGGACGGCCCGATCGAGCCGTGCGACTGGTAGGGCCGCGTATAGGTGGCTTCGAGCGATCGTGCGCCGCTCACCGTGGGATCACTGCGCTGGAAGATCGCAAAATCCTGCGACGGCAGCGCGGTCAGCACGCTTGCGAGATCGTGCTGGTTCGGCAGTTTCGCACTCTCCCGCCACTTTGCCGCGGCGGCCAGCGCGTGCATGGCCTTGACCGCCCCGAATTCCTTCTCGGCGACCACGGCGAGGAAATTGCCGTCGCGCACGATTCCGATCACGCCGGGCATTTTCTCGATCGCCGCCGTATCGCATTCCGCAAGCTGCGCGCCATAGCTCGGCGGGCGCACCACGCGCGCATGCACCATGCCGGGCAACCGCATGTCCTGCACATAGGCCGCGCCGCCGGTGACCTTGGCCGGAATGTCGACGCGCGGGACCGGCTGGCCCATCACCTTGAAGCTCGCCGGATCCTTCAGGTTCGATGTCGGCTGCGCCTGGACATGCAGCACATCCGAAGCGACGAGCTCGCCATAGGTCAGGCGCCGGCCATCGGGCGCGACGACGGCCGCATTCTCGGTCCGCAACTCGTCAGGCGGCAAGGCGAAGCGCTTCGCTGCCTCCGCCACCAGCAGCGCGCGCGCCTGCGCCGCGGCGTGCAGGATCGCGGTGCCGCTGTCCTGCATCGAATGGCTGCCGGAGGTGTAACCCTCGTTCGCCGTGAGCTTGGTATCGGCGGTGATCACCTTCAGCGCATCGAAGGGAATATCGAGCTGCTCGGCCGCGATCTGCTGGAACGCGGTCCGGAATCCCTGGCCGAGTTCGGCCTTGCCCGTAAAGGCCGTGATCTGGCCGTCGGCATCGATCCGGATCCAGGAATCCAGATTGGGCGTTTTCGCGAGGCTGCCCGGCAGCTCCGGTCCTTGCGAGGCCTTCCGCTCCTGCGCCACTGCGTGACGCAGCGAGAAGCTCACGATCAGCGCGCCGCCACCGGCCAGCACGCTGCGGCGATCGAGAACCACCGGCGCGGTCATCGGACGCTCCTGTCGCTTGCGGCATCGGCGGTATCCATCAGCCGGGCGGCACGATGCACCGCGCGGAGGATGCGCATATGGGTGCCGCAGCGGCAGAGATGCGGCTCCAGCTCGGCGCGGATTTGCGCATCCGATGGCTTCGGGTTGCGCATCAAGAGCGCCTGCGCGCGCATCATCATCCCGGCGATGCAGTAACCGCACTGGGCGGCCTGCTCCTCCATGAAGGCGCGCTGGATCGGCGCCGGCGCGGCCACGGTGCCGAGCCCTTCCAGCGTCGTCACCTGCTTGCCCTCGACGAGCAGCAGCGGCGTGACGCAGGACAGCACCGCCTTGCCGTCGACGATCACGGTGCAGGAGCCGCATTGCCCGAGCCCGCAGCCGAACTTGGCGGCGTTGAGCGCGACATCGTTGCGCAGCACGTAGAGCAGCGGCGTATCCGGATCGGCATCGACCTGATGATCCCGGCCATTGACCTTCAATGTCGTCATGGCTTGCCTCGCTGTGTGGATTCGGTAGATGCGTCGCGCACCGCGAGCGACGCAGCCTGCACCGTGCGTGCGTTGCGCACGGCCTTGTCGAGATCGTTCCACGCCGGTCGCTTGCCGAACCGGGCGCGCAAATAGTTCGCCAGCGCAACCATCTGCGCATCGTCGATGCTGGCGGCGAAGCCCGGCATGATCGGGCTGCGCTCGCCGTCGACGGCGGTGACGCCCGACAGCACAATGTTGAGAAGATTACGCGGATCGGGGCTTGCGATCGCCGTGCTGAGCGCGAGGTTGACGCCGCCATAGGGCAGCGCGCGGTTACCCTCATGGCAGGCTGCGCAGGCTGCGGCATAGATCGCGGCACCTGCGGCGTTGGGCTGCGTTGCGTCGGCCGAGGTCGATGGCGTCACCGCATCGGCGGGCGGCTTGCGATCCGGCGCCGGCGCGCCCGAGATATCGGCCATGTACATGGCGATGGCGCGCACGTCGCTGTCGGGCACCGAGGCCAGATTGCCGACCACCTCAGCCATCGGTCCGCGAGCGGTGCCGTGATCGGCATGCCAGCCGTGGCGCAGATAGGCGTACAGCGCATCGGCGGTCCACCGCACCGGGGCGCGCGAAGTGTCGTTCAGTGCGTAGGCATGCCAATTATCGACGTCGCCGCCGGCGAACTGCGCATTCACCCGCTCGGCGCCGAGCGCGTTGCGCGGGGTGTGGCAGGCACCGCAATGCGCGAGCCCCTCGACCAGATAGGCGCCGCGGTTCCATTCGGCGCCCTTCGCTGCGTCGGAAGGCACGTCGCCGCTGCGAAAATACAGCAGCTTCCATCCGGCAATCAGCGGTCGATAGTTGAGCGGAAACGACAGCTGATTCGCCGGCGCCGACGCGTGCACCGGCTGCCGCGTCATCAGGAACGCATAGAGCGCCCGGTCGTCCGCGTCGGAGACATTGGTGAAATGGTCGTAGGGAAAGGTCGGGTAGAGATGCCGGCCGGCGCGGCTGACGCCCGCGCGCATCGCACGGACAAACGCCTCCTCCGGCCAGCCCCCGATGCCGGTTTCGGCATCGGGCGTGATGTTCGACGAGAAGATGGTGCCGAACGGGGTGGGAACCGGAAGCCCGCCGGCATAATTCGCGCCGCCCTGCACGGTGTGGCAGGTGTTGCAATTGCCGATCGAAGCCAGATCGCGGCCGCGCTTGACGATATCAGGGTCGAACGTATCGGGCCGCGGCGGCGCAATGGCCGCAATCTGCGGCCGCCAGGCCACCGCATAGCCTGCTGCCACGCCCGCGACCAGCACGATCGCGGCAATGCCTGTGATGATCCGCAGCTGACCGGGCATGCCTGAATTGAGTTTGTTGTTGGGACGTGTATTAACACGTTTCGTTCCGGTATCGTTCGGCCAGAAGACGTCGATCACCGCCTGTTGACCCCAGGACCGATCAAGGGATCATGACCGCCCAGCCCGCCCTCGATCGCGCATCCGCTCCGCCTCGCGACGCGCGATCCGTGCTCAGTTCCGTGTTCGGCCTGTCGGGCTTCCGCGGCGCGCAGGAAAAGATCATCCGCCACGTCACCGATGGCGGCAATTGCCTGGTGCTGATGCCGACCGGCGGCGGCAAGTCGCTGTGCTACCAGCTGCCGGCGCTGCTGCGCGACGGTTGCGGCATCGTGGTGTCACCGCTGATCGCATTGATGCGCGACCAGGTCGCGGGCCTCACCGAGGCCGGCGTCAACGCCGCGGTGCTGAATTCGACGCTGTCCTATGACGAAGCCTCCGAGGTCGAGCGGCGGCTGCTCGCCGGCGATCTCGACCTGCTTTACGTCGCGCCGGAACGGCTGCTGACGCCGCGCTGCCTCAATCTGCTCAGTCAGGCGCAGATCGCGCTGTTTGCGATTGACGAGGCGCACTGCGTCTCGCAATGGGGCCACGACTTCCGCCCGGAATATATCGGCCTGTCGGCGCTCGCCGAGCGCTTCCCCAAGGTGCCGCGCATCGCGCTGACCGCGACCGCTGACGCGCTGACACGGAAGGAGATCGCCGAGCGGCTCCAACTCACCGACGCGCCGGAGTTCGTCGCGAGCTTCGATCGCCCCAACATCCGCTACGAAATCGTCGACAAGCAGAACGCCACCACGCAGCTGAAGAACTTCATCAGGGAGCGGCATGCCGGCGACGCCGGCGTGGTCTATTGCCTGTCGCGCGCCAAGGTCGAGGACGTCGCGGCGGCGCTCAGCGAGGCCGGCATTGCCGCGTTGCCGTATCATGCCGGCCTCGACGCCAGCGTGCGCGCCCGGCATCAGGACCGCTTCCTCAACGAGGACGGCATCGTGATCGTCGCCACGATCGCGTTCGGCATGGGCATCGACAAGCCCGACGTGCGCTTCGTCGCGCATCTCGATCTGCCGAAGAGCATAGAGGCCTATTACCAGGAGACCGGCCGCGCCGGCCGCGACGGCAAGCCGTCGGCGGCGTGGATGGCCTATGGCCTCTCCGACATCGTGCAGCAGCGCCGCATGATCGATGAATCGACCGGCTCCGACGCCTTCAAGCGCGTCTCGATCGGCAAGCTCGATGCGCTGGTGGCGTTGGCTGAAACGGTGCATTGCCGGCGGCAGCGCCTGCTCGGCTATTTCGGCGAGACCCGCAGCGACGAAAGCTGCGGCAATTGCGACAACTGCCTGACGCCGCCGCGGGTCCGCGACGGCAAGGTGCTCGCGCAGAAGCTCTTGTCCTGCGTCTATCGCACCGGGCAACGCTTTGGCGCCATGCACCTGATCGACGTCCTGGTCGGGCGGCTGACCGAGCGGGTCAAGCAGTTCAACCACGACCAATTGTCGGTGTTCGGCATCGGCCGCGAGCTCAATGAGAAGCAATGGCGCGCGGTGCTGCGCCAGCTGGTGGCGATGGGCCACCTGCGCGCCGACAGCGACGCCTTTGGCGCGCTGAAGCTGACGGACAGCGCGCGCGGCGTGCTGAAAGGCGAGACCGCGGTGATGTTGCGCGAACAGCCGGAAGGCGCGCGCAACCGCGCGGTGCGCAGCAAGTCGCGCCGCGGCGAGCTTGTGCCCGCAGCCGACAGCCCGGGCGGCGTCGCCAGCCCTGCACTGCATGCGGCGTTACGCGCCTGGCGTTCGGATGTAGCGCGACAACGCGGCGTGCCGGCCTATGTCGTGCTGCACGATTCCACCATCGACGGCATCGCCGCGATGCGGCCGGACACGCTCAGCGACCTGCGCAACATCGCCGGGATCGGCGACAAGAAGCTCGAGCATTACGGCGAGGAGCTGATCCGCATCGTCAAGTCAAACGACGGCTGAGAATCACGCCAACTTTAAAGTGCATCCAGACTGCATCTATTGACTGCGATCACACGCTCGGCCATCGGTGACGCATGTCTGCACAACCTGAGGCCGCATCCGCCGACCTGTTCCGCCATCCGCCGCTATTGCTGTTCGTGGCGTCGCGCGGCTTCTCCGAATTCGCCTACCAGATCGCGACCGTTGCGATCGGCTGGCAGGTCTATGCGCTGACCGGCAGTGCGGTCTATCTCGGCCTGGTCGGGCTGGTGCAGTTCATTCCCAGCGCGCTGCTGGTGTTCATCGCCGGCCACGCCGCCGATCGCTACGATCGCCGCCGCGTCGTGCAGGTCTGCCAGATCATTCAGGGGCTCGGGGCCGGCTATCTCGGATGGCGCAGTTTTGCCGGCGACCTGACGGTGCCCGAGATCTTCACGGTGCTGGTTGCGTTCGGTGTCGCCAGCGCATTCGGCGATCCGGCCGCCTCGGCGCTGCTGCCGGCCGTGGCGCCGGAAGGCCATCTGCAACGCGCCACCGCGCTGTCGACCGGTGCCTGGCAGGTCTCGGTCGTCGCCGGCCCCGCGATCGGCGGCTTCGCCTACGCGATCTCTCCGGTGGTCCCCTATGCCGTGATGACGGCGTTCTGGCTGCTCGCTGCCCTCCTCGCCGGTGCGATCCGGCTGGAGCGGCCGGCGGCCGAGCCGGATCCGCCATCGCTCGGTCAGTTGTTCGCCGGCGTGAAATTCGTCCGCGACAATCCGGCGATCCTCGGCACCATCTCGCTCGATCTGTTCGCGGTGCTGCTCGGCGGCGCCAGCGCGCTGCTGCCGATCTATGCGCGCGACATCCTGCAAGCCGGCCCCTGGGCGCTCGGCGTGATGCGCGCGGCTCCCGCGGTCGGCGCGCTGGTCATGACCGCCGTGCTGGCGCGGCATCCGATCACCAAGCATATCGGCGTTCGCATGTTCCAGGGCGTGATCGCGTTCGGCGTTGCGACCTGCGTGTTCGCGTTGTCGAAGGAAATCTGGCTGTCGACGCTGGCGCTCGCGGCGATGGGTGCTGCCGACACGATCAGCGTCGTGATCCGCGTCTCGCTGGTGCAGCTCGCGACGCCGGACGAGATGCGCGGCCGCGTCGGCGCCGTGAACTATCTGTTCGTCAACGCCTCCAACCAGCTCGGCGAGTTCGAAAGCGGCATCACCGCCGCGCTGTTCGGCACGGTGCCGGCCGCCCTGATCGGCGGCATCGGCACGGTTGCGGTGGCGCTGCTCTGGATGAGATTGTTCCCATCATTGCGTAAGGTGGAACGGCTGGAATAAGCCCGCGCTCGAATACCGCTGCGATCAGCGCCGCAGCATAGGAGCCATACCCGGCCCGGCAACGCACGTGCTTGCGGGCTGCACCGCGCTCGCCCTAATCTTTTGCCCAATGCGTCCAACGAGGCGCGGACAAGACAACGATATAGGGAAGAGACGGGCCATGGCTCAGGAGAGCACCGCGCGCACAACTGCGCGCCCTGCCGAAACTGGAACGTTCGATGCCGTGGTGATCGGTGCGGGCTTCGCCGGCATGTACATGCTGCATCGGCTGCGCGGGCTCGGCTTCACCGCGCGGGTCTATGAGGCCGGCGGCGGTGTCGGCGGCACCTGGTACTGGAATCGCTATCCCGGCGCGCGCTGCGACGTCGAGAGCCTGCAATATTCCTTCTCGTTCTCCGAGGAACTCGATCAGGATTGGAGCTGGTCGGAGAAATATTCTCCGCAGCCCGAAATTCTCGCCTACGCCAATCACGTCGCCGATCGCTTCGATCTGCGCAGCCAGATCGTGTTCGACACCCGCGTCACCGCGGCGACCTTCGACGAGCAGGCAGGCAACTGGCTGATCGAGACCGACCGCGGCGACAAGGTCACCGCGAAATTCTGCATCATGGCGGTCGGCTGCCTGTCGGCGCCGAACCGCCCGGCTTTCACCGGCATGGAAGATTTCCGCGGGCCGATCTATCACACCGGCGAATGGCCGCATCAGGGTGTCGACTTCACCGGCCAGCGCGTCGGCGTGATCGGCACCGGCTCGTCGGCGATCCAGTCGATCCCGATCATCGCGCAGCAGGCTTCCGAGCTCACCGTGTTCCAGCGCACCGCGACCTGGTCGGTGCCGGCGTGGAACGAGCAGCTATCGGCCGAGTACCTCAAGGAAGCCAAGGCGCATTATCCGGAGCTGCGTGCCAAGGCCCGCGCGCGCCCGACCGGCTTCTATTTCCAGTTCAACGCCCAGCCTGCGTTGCAGGCGAGCGAGGACGAGCGCGAGCGGCTGTATGAGGAGGCCTGGCAGCGCGGCGGCCTGCCTTTCCTCGGCGCGTTCGGCGACCTCTTGTTCGAGAAGGCGGCCAACGACACCATCGCCGACTTCGCGCGTGAGAAGATCCGCGGCATCGTCAAGGATCCGGCGACGGCAGAACTGCTGTGCCCGCAGAACGTGTTCGGCTGCAAGCGGCTCTGCGTCGACACCAATTATTTCGAAACCTACAATCTGCCGCATGTGAAACTGGTCGACGTGTCGACGACGCCGATCGAGCGCTTCACCACCGATGGCATCGTGGTCGGCGGCACCGAATACAGATTCGATGCGATCGTCTCCGCCACCGGCTTCGCCGCCATGACCGGCTCGTTCGACAAGATCGCGATCACCGGCCGCGGCGGGCAGACGCTCGCCGAAAAATGGCGCGCCGGCCCGCGCGCCTATCTCGGCCTCGCCTCGGAAGGGTTTCCGAACCTGTTCATGATCACAGGGCCCGGCAGCCCATCGGTGCTCGCGAGCATGATCCAGGCGATCGAGCAGCATGTCGATTGGCTGGCGGATTGCATCAGTCACATGCGCGACATCGGTGCCGGCACGATCGAGGCGGTCCGCGACGACGAGGACGCCTGGGTCGCCCATGTCAACGACGTCTCCACGGTCTCGCTGCGCTCGACCTGCAGCTCCTGGTATGTCGGCGCCAACATCCCGGGCCGGCCCCGTGTGTTCATGCCCTATATCGGCGGCTTCCCGATCTATGTGCAGAAGTGCAATGAGGTGATGAACTCCGGCTATGACGGCTTCGTGCTGCAGGGCGGGCGCAACGGCAACGCGCCGCCGCAGGTGCGCTTCACCGAGCGCTGGCAGGTGCCGCTCGACATCGAGGTGATCTCGCCGGCCGCGGTCGCTGCCAGGCGGGTTCCTGTGGTCTGAGCCGCAGCGGTATCCCGCACTGGATCGCCCGTGATAGTGTCACGCTGGCCCGCGTTTCGCCTCGCGGGCCGCACGGGGGACGATGACCGACACGGCGTTGCAGGGATTGGTCGAACGGATCGGCGCAGACCATGTCGTGCGCCGGCTTGGCATCGAGGCCGCGCATGAGAGGCAGCTGATCGGCCAGGGCACGCTGGTGTTCAATGTCGAGAACTGGCGCCTGGCGCCGGGGATCGTCACGACCGCGCTCAAGCTGACCGGCCTCTATGGCCGGGCGCGGCGCAATGCCGACCGGGTCGAGGTGCGGCGCAATCTGGTGACGTCGGCGCGGCTGCCGGCAGCTTTCGACGGCTTCACCATCCTTCACCTCAGCGATCTCCACGCCGACATCAGCCAGGGCGCGATGCGGCATCTGGCCGACATCGTGCGTTACCTCGCCTGCGACATCTGCGTCCTGACCGGCGATTATCGCGGCAGGACGTTCGGCCCGTTCGAGACCAGCCTCGCGCTGATGAGGGATGTCTGCGCGCGGATCAAGCAGCCGCTCTACGGCATCCTCGGCAATCACGACAGCATCCGCATGACGCCGGCGCTGGAGGCGATGGGCATCAGGATGCTGTTCAACGAACAGGAGCCGATCATGCGCGATGGCGCGACGATCCATCTCGCCGGGATCGACGACGCGCATTTCTATCGCACCGACGACATTGCGAAGGCTGCCGCGGCGATCCCGCGCGACGCGTTCGCGATCCTGCTGGCGCATACGCCGGAATCCTATCGCGCGGCTGACGCGGCCGGCTTCGACCTGATGCTGAGCGGCCATACCCATGGCGGCCAGCTCTGCCTGCCCGGCGGCATCGCGATCAAGCTGGAAGCACGGCTGCCGCGCCGGATGGGCAACGGCGCCTGGCGCTTCCAGACGCTCGCCGGCTACACATCAACCGGCGCCGGCACCAGCCTCGCGCCGGTGCGGCTGAACTGCCCGGCCGAGATCACGGTGCATACGCTGCGGCGGCCGGGATAGCGGGTGAGTTGCCGTCGCAGGCGCGCATTACCAAAAATATCGAAAACAACCCCATGCAAAGGAGCCGGCGGGACTTTCGCCGGTAAAATCATATGGACGTTCGCCATACGCGATCGCTCTGCCGTAAGGACGAAGAGAGAGAGAGTAGCGGGAGTGTCAATTTCCCGGCTTCTTCGCGCCCGCGCTTTGTTCGTTCACCGTGCAAACGATCAGGAGCGTGTAGCCGCGCGCGTCCTTGGCGATCTCCGGCGTCTCACGCTTCAGCGAATCACGCCACTCGGCGGTCGGCCGCGAAGGCGGATGCTACTGCGGCTCTCCGACCGAGGATTGCGTCGGCGGATTGGGATCGCTGAACCAGTACCAGGACGCGAGGGCATGCACGCCGACGCCGATCAGGAAGATGCCGGCGTAGAGCTCGACCGCGTGATTCATCGCCAGCAGGCGGGCGCGCGGCACAGCGCCCTGGCCCTGGTAAGTCCAGAACCAGTGCCCCACGGCGACGATGCCAACGCCGAGCGCGGCGATGGCCCGGCCGGCCGCATTCATCATCCTCACGCGAAGGTCTCCCGACTTTCCCGGCCGGGACAGGATATCGGGAGAACCTGACGCTGACCTTACTCGGGAAATGGAACGCAGCCCGGATGGCACGCAGCTCGATCCGGTGGTCCTGCCCGGGGAGGGAGTTGTCTTCTCCTACCCCCTGAAAGGGGGAAGGTCGGGATGGGGGTCAAGCCACAGGCGATGCTGCAAGCGGCGAAAGCGGATCCCCACCCGCTTGGCTCTGGCGAGCAAAGCGACCTCCCCTTTTCAAAGGGAGGTATGCAGCAGCGTAGCCCGGAGTTCGCTTCGCTTCATCCGGGCTACGAAGCGGGAACAGCCTTACCCGTTGCGGAACGCGTAGGCGTAACCGTTGAGCGCCGGCGCGCCGCCGAGATGGGCGTAGAGCACCTTCGATCCGGCCGGGAAATAGCCCTTCTGCACCAGATCGATCATGCCCTGCATCGATTTGCCCTCATAGACGGGGTCGGTGATCATGCCCTCGAGCCGCGCGCTGAGGCGGATCGCCTCCTTGGTCTCCTCCGACGGCACGCCGTAGGCAGGATAGGCGTAGTCCTCGATCAACACGACATCATCCTCGACGATGTCGCGGCCGAGCTCGACCAGCTCAGCGGTGTTCTGCGCGATCGACAGCACCTGCGCCTTGGTTTGCGCCGGCGTGAACGAACCGTCGATACCGATCACGTTGCGCGCGCGCCCGTCGGCAGCGAAACCGACCAGCATGCCGGCATGGGTCGAGCCGGTCACCGTGCAGACGATGATGTAGTCGAACTTGACGCCGAGCTGACGCTCCTGCGCGCGTACCTCTTCGGCGAAGCCGACATAGCCGAGCCCGCCAAATTTGTGCACGGAGGCGCCGGCCGGAATCGCGTAAGGCTTGCCGCCCGAAGCCTTGACCTCCTCGATCGCCTGCTCCCAGCTCTTGCGGATGCCGATGTCGAAACCTTCGTCGACCAGGCGCACGTCGGCGCCCATCACGCGCGAGAGCAGGATGTTGCCGACGCGGTCGTAGACCGCGTCCTCATGCGGCACCCAGCTTTCCTGCACCAGCCGGCACTTCATGCCGATCTTGGCCGCGACCGCTGCAACCATGCGGGTGTGGTTCGATTGCACGCCGCCGATCGAGACCAGCGTGTCGGCGTTGGAGGCGATCGCGTCGGGGATGATGTATTCGAGCTTGCGCAGCTTGTTGCCGCCATAGGCAAGCCCGGAATTGCAATCCTCGCGCTTGGCATAGAGCTCGACCTTGCCGCCGAGATGCTTTGACAGCCGATCGAGCTTCTCGATGGCGGTCGGCCCGAAGGTGAGCGGATAGCGCGCGAATTTTTCCAGCATGCCGGCGTCCTCGTTGGTGTCCTGAACGGCGGCCAGACCTATCACCCCGGGTGCGAAAGGTGCTCTCTAACTCGGGCCCCGTAATTATCGAAGATTGCTGGATTTGGCCAAAATGATATATTTCCTCTCACCAAATCGAATAATAGTGAGAGATTCTTCCATGTCCGCCCGGCTCGACCGCATCGACCTCAAGATGTTGAGATTGCTGCAAAAGAACGGCCGGCTCAGTAATGCCGAGCTGGCCGATCAGGTCGGCGTCAGCCCCGCCACCTGCCATCGGCGGACCCAGGCGCTGTTCGACGAGGGTTATGTCAGCTGTGTCCGCGCCATGGTGGCGCCGCGCAAGCTCGGCAAGGGCACGCTGGTCATGGTCGGCGTGGTGCTCGACCGCTCGACGCCGGAGAGCTTTGCGAGCTTCGAGCAGGCGGTGGCGAAACTCAAATGCGTGCTCGACTGCCACCTCGTCGCCGGCGACTTCGACTATTTCCTCAAGATCCGCGCCGGCGACGTCGACGACTTCAAGCGCATCCATGGCGACCAGCTGATCGCGCTGCCCGGCGTGCGGCAGACCCGCACCTTCTTCGTGATGAAGGAGGTGGTGGACAACGCGGCGCTGGAGTTTTGAAGAGACGCCGGCGAGCGAGTGCCGCGCGTCGCGCAGCATCTCTTCAATGCTGAAAGGATCGCTTTAGCCGCCCGCCGCGCCTTCCGCCGATCCCTCGCGCCCATCCCTCGCCTTGCCGTGCAGCGCGACCGTGTCGCCATCGTAGGTCAGCGTCCAGGTCCAGGCGTCGCCGAGCCCGACATATTGCAGATCGACGACAAGGGTCCGCTCGTCCTGCCACGCGCCCTTGACGGCGCGAATACCGAGGAAGGTGGGGGAGCTCTTGCGTGAGAGGCCGTCGAGACCGATCGGTCCGTCGAAGTGACGCCGTGCAGGATCGCCGGCGTTGGTCTCCACGACGTAGCGCGGGTTCTCATCGGCAAGGAACAGCGTCAGCGTCTTGATGCCGAGGTTGTTGTCGGGGAATTTGTAGGTCCGGCCCGAGATCGTGGATGCGATCGCGGGCGTCGCACCAACCTGGGTCGGCTTCTCCGTGGCGACGTCGGCGATCGCCTTTGCCAATTGCTCGGCCGCGGCCGGATCGGCCGGCAGGGCCTGGTCGGATTTGACGGCGCCGGAAATCTCGTCGGCCAACCTGCCGAATGGGCAGAAATTGCTCGCCGTCATCACCGCAACGATATCGCGCTCCGGCAGGACCATGATCACCTGACAATGATAGCCGACCGTCATAAAGATGTGCTTGTCCGGAATGGTCCAGAACTGGTTGGCATAGCGCAGCCGCGGATCAAATCGGGCATTCATGTTCACGGTGGCATGGTTGACGGCATCGAGGAAATCCGCCGGCAGCAACTGCTTGCCCGCCCACTCACCGTTGCGCAGATAGAGATAGCCGATCTTCGCCATGTCGCGGGGCCGCATCATCAGCCCGAATCCGCCGATCGAAAGCCTTTGCGGATCGCGCCGCCAGAACGGCTGCGTGATGCCGAGCGGGCCGAACAGCCGCTCCTGGGCATAGTCGGCGGTGCTCTTGCCGGTGACCTTGCTTACGATCGCGGACAACAAATGCGAGCCACCGCTGTTGTAATAGAACACCTCGCCCGGCGCATGCGCCATCGGGCGGTCGAGAATGAACTGGACCCAGTCCGCGCTCTTTCCCATGTCGCGCAGCGACTGCTCCCGGCCGCCTTCAAACCCCTCGTCCCAGTCGAGGCCCGACGTCATGTTGAGCAGGTGCTGGACCGTGATGGCCTTCTTGCGCTCGTCGATATTGGCGATGCTGCGATCGGAAAAGAAATCCAGCATCGGATGATCGAGACGATCCAGCAGACCATCCTTGTAGGCGATCGCCAGCAGCGTCGAGACCATCGCCTTGGTGGAGGAGTTGATCGCGTGCGGCATGTCCGCGGTGAAGGGCGCGTAATTCACGTCGAGCACGACGCGGCCATGGCGCGTCACCAGCAGGCTGTCGAAGCTGCGCGTGGTGCCGGTGGTCACCAGCTTGGCCAGGACAGCCGAATCCATGCCCTGCTGCTCCGGCGTCGAGGTTTCCCATTGAGCCGTCGGCCAGACCGGCTCGGCGGCTTGCGCATTGGCCGCACCGGAATAAGCCCATGTGAGCAGGAAGAGCGCGCCAACCGCCGCAGCCCCGATCTGTGACGAAAGCCCGACGACGCGACCAACTGCCTGCATATTCCGCCCCTGCCAGTGATCCACTCGCGCAAGACATATATCAAGGCATATATCACGAGCGGCAGCGATCCTGTTTCACAACTTGCGGACATCGGATGCCGACGCGGCGAGAGCCAGGCGATTGGCAATTCCAAGTGTGATACGGCTCACGAATTCGTGGCAGAACGTCACAGCCCGGGTGGATGGGCGCGTGTTTCCGGGAGGCGTGCGATGCCGTAAGCTGTCCGCAGCCAACCTCGCGTCCAGCGGAGAGCCAGGCCGCCCCGTACAGACCGTTGCAACGCTGCGAGCGGCCCGACGTTGGTAACAAGCCGACATAACCGGGAGAACGTCATGACGATGCGACCCGACCCCACGTTTCACGCCTCGCCCAAGCTCGCGATGGAGGCGCCGCCGGAGCAGTTCGCCTACACGCTGCTGCTCAGTCCCGACTTCAAGAAGCCCGATGCGCTCGCGGTGATCGACGTCAAGCCGGGCTCGAAGACCTACGGCAAGATCGTTCACACCGTGACGATGCCGAACAAGGGCGACGAGTTCCATCACTTCGGCTGGAACGCCTGCTCCTCCGCATTGTCTCCGCTCACTGGGCACGCCTTCATCGAGCGGCGCTATCTCATTATCCCCGGCCTGCGGTCGTCGCGCATCTACATCATCGACACCAAGCCCTCGCCGCTCGAGGCCAAGATCCACAAGATCATCGAGCCGGAGGAAGTGTTCAAGAAGACCGGCTACTCGCGGCCGCACACCATTCATTGCGGGCCGGACGGCATCTATGTCTCCACCCTCGGCGGTGGCGGCAAGGACGGCACGCAAGGCCCGCCCGGCATCTTCATCATGGATTGCGAGACCTTCGACGTGCTCGGCCGCTGGGAGATCGACCGCGGGCCGCAGACGCTGCACTATGATTTCTGGTGGAATCTGCCGCGCGACTACATGGTGTCGAGCGAATGGGCGCTGCCGCCGCAATTCGAGAACGGCATCGTCGCCGAGGACCTGCTGTCGAACAAATACGGTCACCGGCTGCACTTCTGGGATTTGCGCGCGCGGCGCAACGTGCAGACCATCGACCTCGGCGCCAATCACCAGATGGCGCTCGAGGTCAGGCCCGCGCACGATCCGGTCCGCGAATACGGCTTCGTCGGCGTCGTCGTCGACACCACCAACCTCGAGGCCTCGATCTGGACCTGGTGGCGCGAGGGCGGAAAATTCCAGGCCGAGAAGACCGCGACGATCCCGCCCGAGCCGGCGCCGAAGGAGAAGCTGCCGCCGCTGTTGCAGGGCTTCGGCGCGGTGCCGCCGCTGGTCACCGACATCGACCTGTCGATGGACGACCGCTTCCTCTACGTCTCCTGCTGGGGTACCGGCGAGATGCGCCAATACGACGTGCGCGATCCGAGGAAGCCGAAGCTTGCGGGTTCGGTGCATATCGGCGGCATCGCGCGCCGCACGCCGCATCCGAGCGGCAAGGCGTTCGCCGGCGGCCCGCAGATGGTCGAGATCAGCCGCGACGGCAAGCGGGTGTACTGGACCAACTCGCTCTATTCGACCTGGGACGACCAGTTCTATCCCGACGGCATGCCGGGCGCCGAGGTGATGGCCAATGTCGGCGCCAACGGCGGGCTGGAGCTTGCCAAGGACTATTTCGTCGACTTCCCCGAGGGCTATCGCCCGCATCAGATCCGCCTCGAGGGCGGTGACTGCTCGACGGATTCGTTCTGCTATCCGTCGGTATGAGTGAGGTCGATCCGACGGCGATCTGGTTGTGGCTCGCGATCATCGCAAGCGGCCTCTATCACGGCATCAATCCGGGCATGGGCTGGCCGCTCGCGGTGTCCGCGGGCCTGATGGACAAATCCCCGCGCGCCGTGCTCGGCGCGCTGCTGCCGCTGTCGACGGGCCACCTCGCGGCGATGCTACTGGTGCTGCTGCCGTTTGCGCTGTTGATCGCGCTGGCGGAATGGCAGCGCCCGATCCAGATCACGGCTGCCATCATCATCATCGGCTTCGGCCTCATGCGTCTGGTTGATCGCCGTCATCCGCGCGTTCTGGCGCGGATACCGCCGGCCAGGCTGGCGCTGTGGTCGTTCGCGGTGGCGATTGCCCATGGCGCAGGCCTGATGCTGCTGCCGATCTATCTCGGCCTCTGCGCGACATCATCGGCGCATGATGGCCACACGGCCGCGGAGCGCGTGATCGGCCAGAATCTTGCGATGGCGCTTTTGGTTGCGCTGGTCCACACCGCCGCCATGCTCGCTGCCGGCGGCCTGCTGGCATGGCTGGTCTATCGCTATCTCGGCGTCAAATTCGTCGCGCGGAGCTGGTTCAATCTGGAGGCGGTCTGGGCAGTCAGCCTCATTCTCGTCGGCGCTGCGGCGCTTGCCATCAATGTCGCGGAGTGGCGCTGAGCCGTTGGGTCAGCCGGGCTGCCCGAGCGAAGTAATCCTTTCATCCGACTTGATGGCGGGCGCAGATCGGCGCAATCTCTCCCGGAATCCCCAAGGGGTCGCAGGGTCGCGCGCGGACGCGCGGGGACATTCATCCGCAGGTGACAATCATGAATGTCACGGCGATGAGACTTGCCATACCGTTGCTGGCGCTTGCCGCCGGCGGCACGGCGGCGTTCGTGTTCGGCATCCGCCAGACCCAGCAGATCCTGGGCGCGAACACGCCCTTGATGGCGGCGGCGCCGTCGAAGCCGGCCCCCGCGCAAGCGCAAGACACGAATCGGGACAAGACTGCGCTGGCCACAGCGCAAACCGACACCGCGGCCCTGGCCGACGCGCTCGGGGCGGCGCCGGCATCGGGCGGCGACGCCGTGCCGGAGTTCGACGTCGTCAACATCGAGCCGACCGGCGAGACGGTCGTCGCCGGCCGCGCGCTGCCGGGCGCGACGGTGGAATTGCTGCGCAATGGCGAGGTGCACGATCGCGCCGTGGCGGACAAATCCGGCCAGTTCGTCATGGTCCCGCGCCCGCTTCCGCCGGGAAACTATGACCTCACTTTGCGCATCACGCGTGACGGCAAGCAGGTGACCTCCAAACAGAGCGTCGCGGTGGCGCTCGAGGCTGCGGCAAGGGAGCGGCCGATGGTGGCGCTGATGGCGCCGGACAAGCCGGTCAAGGTGCTGTCGCAACCTGCGGCCGCGGCGCCGGCCGCCGGGAAGGTTGTTGTCGCGGCGGTCGAGACCGAACCGGGCGGCAAGCTGCATGTCAGCGGTCAGGCACCTCCCGGCGCGACCGTCAGGCTCTATCTCAACGACAGTTTGATCACCTCCGCCACCGCCGATGCGGCGGGGCACCTCTCGGTCACGATCAACAAGGGCGTGGCGGCCGGCGATTATCGCGTCCGGCTTGACGACGTCGACCCCGGCTCCGGCAAGGTCCGCGCGCGCGCCGAGGTGCCGTTCAACGTTCCGGACACGACGACGACCGCATCGATTCCGGCATCGGCCGCGTCGTCCGGTAGTGCCGGTGTGACCACACCGCAACTTGCGGCGGCGACTGCCCCTACCACGTCTGATGCGAGTTCACCTTCCGCCGTGATCGTGCCGAAGATCACGACGACCACGGTGGCGCGCGGCGACAGCCTGTGGCGAATCAGCCAGCGCGCATTCGGCGCCGGACAACGCTACGCGGTGATCTATCGGGCAAACCAGCAGCAGATCCGCAATCCCAATTTGATCTATCCCGGCCAGGTCTTCGTCGTGCCGGCACGGTGAGGCCGGCCTTCCGCCAACGGTCACTTGCCCGGGGATTTCAGGAACGCCACGATCCTGGCGCGATCCTCCGCCGAGCGCACGCCGGTATACGGCTTCATGCCGTTGCCCGACACCACGGCTTCGGGATCCTCGATGAAGTGCAGCAATGTGCGCTCATCCCAGACGATGTCGGATGATTTCATCGCCTGAGAATAGGGAAAGTTCGCAACCGATCCGGCCTTGCGGCCGATGATGTCATGCAGGTTGGGGCCGGCGCGGTTGTCGCCATCCTTGACGGTGTGGCAGGTGCGGCAGGAATTGTTGAATGCCTGCTCGCCCGATACGCCCGCGTCCTGGCCGTAGGACGGCGAGAGCGGCAGGGACGCCAATCCGCATAGGAGGACAATAAATCTTGGTCGCATCGATCACTCCGTCGGAAGTGCCATGCCGTCAACGCAGAGGCGGCGTGAAAGGTCCTCCCACGACGGGCCCCACATCTGGCGCAGACGCGCGCGCCGCACTAGATGTGCTGCCATGCATCACCCCGCCTTGCAGGATTTCATCGATCGGCACCAACGCCTGTTTGTCCTGACCGGGGCCGGCTGCAGCACCAATTCGGGCATTCCCGATTATCGCGACACCGACGGCAACTGGAAGCGGACGCGACCGGTGACGATCCAGGCGTTTTTGGGCGAGGCGGCGACGCGGCAGCGCTATTGGGCGCGCAGCATGGTCGGCTGGCGGCGGTTCGGCCGGGCCGCGCCGAACGGTGCGCATCGCGCGCTGGCCAAGCTCGAACAGCAAGGCCGCTGCGAACTGCTGCTGACCCAGAATGTCGACCGCCTGCACCAGGCCGCGGGCAGCCAGCGCGTCATCGACCTGCACGGCCGGCTCGACGTGGTGCGTTGCCTCGGCTGCGGCGCGACGATGCCGCGCGAACAGTTCCAGGGCGAGCTGGCGCGGCTGAACCCGGCCTGGATTGCGCTCGATGCCGCCGACGCGCCGGACGGCGACGCCGATCTCGAGCAGGATTTTTCATCCTTCGTGGTGCCGGCCTGCGAGGCCTGCGGCGGCGTGCTGAAACCCGATGTGGTGTTCTTCGGCGAGAACGTGCCGCGCGACACCGTTGCGTCAGCGCAGGCGCATCTCGAGCAGGCCGACGCGCTGCTCGTCGTCGGCTCCTCGCTGATGGTCTATTCCGGCTTTCGCTTCGTCCGCATGGCGGAGCAGCGCGGCCTGCCGATCGCCGCCGTCAATCTCGGCCGCACCCGCGCCGACGACCTGCTCTCGCTCAAGGTCGAGGATAGTTGCGAGACGGCGCTGGCGTTTCTGCTGTAGACCGCTGCTGCCTCCACGTCATTGCGAGGAGCGACAGCGACGAAGCAATCCATCGTTCCGCATATGCGGAGGGATGGATTGCTTCGCGGAGCCTGTCATCGGGCGCGCGTTCGCGCGACCCGTTGGCTCGCAATGACGACGGATAGAGTTATCGCACTACGCGCGATGGCGCGGTGACTTGGCCATCGGCAGATTGGCGTTCCAGTGCGTCCAGCTGACGCTGGCGAGGCTGCCGAGATCCGTCGCCAGCGGGCGGCGGGTGCGGCGCTCGTACTCGGCGATGCAGCGGCCGGATTCTCCGATCTTGCGCTGCAATTCGTCGATCGTCATCTGCGTGGCGCGGCCGCAATTGGCCTTGCCGAGCTGATCGACCTCGATTTGCTTCAGTGCCGCGCGCAGCCGCTTCAGCTGCGCGCGTTGCCAGGCGATGTGACTGTCGCTGTCTGCCGTCATGTGGCCGCTACCATCTTTGATCGTTGCACGCCGTTGGGAACCTCGATGTCGACCTCGAGCATCGAGACGAACTTGCCGCGGTCCATCCGGACCACGACCTTGTCGGGATCGACATCGATATGCTTGGACACCACGCTCAGGATTTCCGAGCGGAGCGTCTCCAGGAGATCGGGCGCACCGGTCCGGCCGCGCTCGTGCGAAAGCAGGATCTGCAACCGCTCCCGCGCGACGGGCGCCGATGCAGCGCGGCCACCGAACAGCCGCATTACGTTCATCATGCCGCCCTCCGTCGCAGCAGCCGGTCCATCAGCCCCTTGCGCTGGACCGGCACGGTCATCTCGACCTGCTCCCCCATCAGGCGCCGCACCGCGTCGGTATAGGCCCGCGCCGGTGCGCTGCTTGCAGCGTTCAGCGTGACCGGGCAGCCGACATTGGAGGCGCGCAGCACGTCCTGGCTTTCCGGGACGATGCCGAGCAGCGGCGTCGCCAGGATTTCCAGGATATCGTCGATCGACAGCATCTCGCCGCGCGCGGCGCGGCCGGCGTCATAGCGGGTGACCAGGAGGTGCTTCTCGACCCGCTCGCCGCGCTCGGCGCGGACCGTCTTGGAGTCCAGCATGCCGATGATGCGGTCGGAATCGCGCACCGACGAGACTTCCGGATTGGTGACGATGATGGCCTCGTCGGCGTAGCGCATCGCGAGCGTCGCGCCGCGTTCGATGCCGGCCGGGCTGTCGCACAGGATCCAGTCGAACTTGGTCTTGAGGTCGGCGATCACGCGCTTGACGCCCTCTTCGGTCAGCGCGTCCTTGTCGCGGGTCTGCGACGCCGGCAGCAGCCAGAGGTTCTCCAGCCGCTTGTCGCGGATCAGGGCCTGCGGCAGCTTGGCGACGCCCTGCACCACATTGATGAGGTCGAACACCACGCGCCGCTCCGCGCCCATCACCAGATCGAGGTTGCGCAGGCCGACATCGAAGTCGATGACGACGACGTTCTGGCCCATTTGCGCAAGCGCCGCGCCAAGCGCGGCGGTTGAGGTCGTCTTGCCGACCCCGCCCTTCCCAGACGTCACGACCAATACCTTGGCCATTCTCTCTCTCCTTGTAGTCAGTCGGTCAGTTCAATGGTGTGATGCGCAGCATTTCGCCCTCGAGCCACGCCTGGGCGGGCCGGTTGCGCAAGCTGTCGGCGATGTCATCTGCGGTCTGGTAGTAGCCGTCGATGGCGAGCAGTTCGGCCTCGATCTTCTGGCAGAAGATGCGGGCCTGCGAATTGCCGTTGATGCCGGCCATGGCGCGGCCGCGCAGCGTGCCGTAGACATGGATCGAGCCGCCGGCGACGATCTCGGCGCCGGAGCCGACCGAGCCGAGCACGGTGACGTCGCCCTCGGCGAACACGATCGACTGGCCGGAACGGACCGGGCTCTCCAGCAGCAGCGACGGCAGCTTGGTCTTGTCCTTGTCTTTGTCCTTCGGCGGCGGCGCCTTCGGCTCGACATGGGTGATCGCGCAAGCGCGGCCGCCGGTCAGCAGCGGCGGCATGTTGGCGCCGAGCTTCGATTCGTCGACGCCCTCGATGCCGAGGATGCGGATGTTGCGTTCGGCGAGGCTGCCGATCAGATGGGCGATCGCGGCCTGGCTGAGATCGACGGCCGAGAGGTCGAGCACGATGGGCTTGCCAGTGAAGAAGCCCGGCGACTTCGCCAGCGTCGCGTCGATCTCGGCCAGCCAGGACACCACAGGCACGACCGGCGAGAAAACGAACGCGACATAGGAACGGCCGCGCATGCGGACCTGCTGACGTGCGACCTGTTGAGTTGCGTCCATCGCCCCTGACTCGGTTGTCTTGTCGAATGGTTAACAATCGGCCCGCATGGTTAACCGAAGGTTAACAGGCGTCAGGGTTTTCACTGATTTGGGACGGCTGATCCTCCGGCAGCCGTCGCGGGCTGCAAAGCGTTGCTCGGATGCAAGGCCCAGGCGCCAGCGGCGCGGGTCAACGCCGCGGTGACCGTTCGGCCTGCACCGATGCATCGAACACGGCGCGGCAGGACGGGCTGAGCTGCTCGACCTGGGCGGCCATGCAATCCCTGATCCGGCCGCGATCCGGGATGTAGGCGCCGCACAGCCGCATCGCATCGCCCATGCAGGCCTGGCGCTGCATCGATTCGTTCGGGCCGGACTGGGCCAAAGCGGGCGCGATGGTTGCACCGAGAAGGACGAGGGCAAGACGAAGTTTCATGGATCACTCTCTCACTGGCAGGTTGAAGGGTTGGTCGAGACTGGATGTCACGACGGTTGACGTATTGGTCGTGACTGACGTCACGACGTGGGCTTGCGGCCGTCGTTGGCCGCGCGCTCGGCGCCGGCTTGCGATGGCGGAAGGTGCAGAAACGTTGCGACCGTGGTGTCGAGCAGCTCGCTCCACGCCGTTGCGGGATCGATCTCGGGCGCGAGGCGGCCGAGCAGCATCGGAAAGGCAGGCGGCTGGTTGAGGGCCGCATTGAGCAACGCGAAGAACAGCGCCGGATGGCTGCTGCGGATGATGCCCGCCGCGATGCCGGCCTCCAGAAGGTCGCGCGCGCTCTCATAGGCCGGACGCAGCAGTTTTTCGGTCACCCGCGTCGAGCGCTCGGGCGCCTCGGCGCCGTGGCGAACGACGAAGTTCCTCACCTGCGGATGCGCGACGTAGAAGGTGGCGACCGTGACGATGAGATCGCGCAGCCGCTCGCCGAGCGGCCGGTTCGTGTCGGTCGCGATCGCATGCACCTCGGCCATCACCGGCAGCGCGAGCACCACGATGCGGTCGAGGCAAGCCTCCCACAGCGCGGCCTTGTTGCCGAAATGGACGCGCACGAGATTCGGCGCGACGCCCGCCGCCGCGGCGACGCTGCGCAGGTCGGCGCCGTCAAATCCCTGGTTGGCGAAGGCCTCGGTCGCCGCGATCAGCAGCGCCTGGCGGCCGTCCGGCATGTCCTTGCTGCGGCGTCCCCTGGGCCGGGAGACCGGTGCGGTCGCCACCTTGCTCGTATCGATCATCGCTGCCTCTATATGTTCAATAGTACATATAAACCTTCGGATGCACCGTTCAAGGGGAGCAAGGGCGGAGAAATTTCGACGAAAAATGCCTTTCAGATCAAAAGGCTAAGTTCGATTTGGAGCGTGTTACGCTCCGGCAGGACCTTCACTCCACTGTCGCCCGAACGCTCGACGGCAGCAGGTGCGCAAGCCCAAACAAAAGAGCCGGCGTCGATCGACGCCGGCTCCTGCGATTGCGCGTGCTTGAAAGGAACGGCTCAGCTCTTGACCTCGGCAGCCCAGGTCTTCTCGATCTGCTTCACGACGCTGTCGGGCATCGGGATGTAGTCGAGCTCTTCGGCGCTCTTGGCACCCTTGTCGAAAGCGAACTTGAAGAACTTCAGCGCTTCCTTCGAGGCCGCCTTGTCGGTCGCATCCTTGTGCAACAGGATGAACGTCGAAGCGACGATCGGCCAGGACTTGTCACCCGGCTGGTCGGTCAGGATCAGGTAGTAGCCGGGCGCGTTGGTCCAGTCGGCGTTCGACGCGGCAGCCTGGAACGCGTCGTTGGTCGGCTGCACGGTCTTGCCGGACTTGTTGATCAGCGCGGTGTAGGTCAGCTTGTTCTGCTTGGCATAGGCATACTCGACGTAACCGATCGAGTTCTTGGCCTGCGCGATGTTGCCGGCGACACCTTCGTTGCCCTTGGCGCCGACGCCAACCGGCCACTCGACGGCAGTGCCGGAACCGATCTTGCTCTTCCAGTCCGGGCTGACCTTGCTCAGATAGTCGGTGAAGTTGAAGGTCGTTCCCGAACCGTCGGCGCGATGCACGACCGAGATCGCTTCCGACGGCAGCTTGGCCTTCGGGTTGAGCTTCTTGATCGCGGCATCATCCCACTTGGTGATCTTGCCGAGGAAGATGTTGGCAAGCGTCGGACCGTCGAGCACCAGATCGCCGGCCTTCACGCCGTCGAGGTTCACCACCGGAACGATCGCGCCCATGATCATCGGCCACTGCGCAAGTCCGTCCTTCTGCAACTGGTCGGACTTCAGCGGCGCGTCGGTCGCGCCGAAGGTCACGGTGTTGGCTTCGATCTGCTTGATGCCGGCACCCGAACCAATCGACTGGTAGTTCACGCCGCTGCCCGAATCCTTCTTGTAGGCATCGGCCCACTTCGACAGGACGGGGAAGATAAAGGTCGAACCGGCACCGGTGATGTCGGTTGCGAAAGCCGGCGTCGCCATGGCGACCAGACCGGCGGCGACGATTGTCTTGACGAATTTCATGCTGATCTCCGTGGAAACGCGAAAGGTCTCGCGCGCAAAATGCTCTCGTTAGCAGCGGCAACGTTTTTTCGAACGCCGGTGACGATGGGATGACAGCAGCGCCTAACCTTCGGCCTACATCGAAAGTCCGAAAACGGCAGGGATCCTGCCATTCGCAGCCCGCTCACGCATGCTGGAGCGTCGCAGCGGTACCTATTCCGCCTTGATGTTGGCCGACTTGACGATCGGCCACCATTTCTCGATCTCGGCAGCCTGATGGTCGCGCAGCGCAGCGGGGCTTTGTTTTTCGGGCGGCGGAATCTCCTGCCCGAGTTCGGCGAAGCGTTGCCGGACGGCGGGTTCCGCAAGCGCAGCCATCACCGCCTTCGACAGCCCAGACACGATATCGGCCGCCGTGCCCTTCGGCGCCCAGATGCCGTGCCAATAGGCGATACAAAGACCCGGCAATCCGGCCTCATCGACGGTCGGAATATCGGATGCCGATGCAAGCCGCGACGGCGCCGTGACCGCAAATGCCTTCACGGTGCCGCTCTTCACCTGCGGCAGCGAGTTGGAAGCCTGATCGAACATGATGTCGATATGCCCGGCCATCAGATCGTTCAGCGCGGGACCGGCGCCGCGATACGGCACGAAGGAGAAGTTGGTCTCCGTCAGCTGCTGGAAGAACACGCCGGCGACGTGCGCGCCCGAACCCGGACCCGCGGTGCCCGCCGTCGCCTTGTCGCCATTGGCCTTGAGCCAGGCGATCAGCTCTTTCAGGTTCTTCGCCGGCAGATCGGGCCGGCCGATGATGAGCTGCGGCCCGCTGGCGATCAGTGCGATCGGCGCGAATTCGCGCACGTCATATTGTAGCTGATAGATCGCGCCGTTGAGGCAATGCGTGCCCCAATGCCCGATCGTGATCGTGGAGCCGTCGGGCGTCGCGCGCGAGGCACGCAGCCCGGCGACGGTGCCGGAAGCGCCCGTGACATTCTCGATGATGACGGGATGGCCGACCGTGCTGCGCATGTATTCGGCGAGGATCCGCGCCAACACATCGGTCGGCCCGCCGGCGGCGAACGGCACGATCATGGTGATCGGGCGCGCCATGGTCTCGGTACGCGCGCCGCGCGATGCAAGCGGCAGCGCCGCCGCGCCGAGCGCAAGTTGCAGGAATGGCCGGCGAGACATGTTGGACATCTGCGTTCCCCTGATGCGGCCTCATGGAGCCGCTGATCTAGAAGCTCCAGCCCTTCGACGTGGCCCAGTCCAGCATGAATTGCTCGGTCTCGCGGCCGGCGTCGGCGAGCCATGCGGTGAAGTCGGCGATGGCGCCGGCGCTTTCATTGTCGGCGAGATAGAACGAGCGGTATTCACGCTTGCGCAGGCCGAGGTCGCCGAACGGCAGGCAGAGCTGGCCCGCCATCAGCTCGTCGATCACCAGAAACAGCGGAAACAGCCCGATGCCGATCCGCTCGATGGTCGCCTGCAACGCAAAAAACATCTGCTCGAACCGCAACGTCTCCTGATCCGCGCTCATCTCGCCGCCGGCCTGCGCCAGCCAGCGCGGCCAGTCATAGGGCTCGGTCAGATAGGTGATCAGCGTGTGGTGCCGCAGGTCATCCGGGGTGGCGAGCCGTCCGCGCTTCAACAGGTCGACATGGCAGACCGGCGCGATCAGCTCGGTCATGAAGTGCTGCGACATCCAGCCCACGGGCTCGCCGACATTGCCGCGGATCGCGACGTCGAACGAGCGGTCGTTGACGTTGAGCGGCCCGATCGAGGTTAATAGCCGCAGCTCGACATCGGCGCGCATGCGCTGGAACGACGAGATGCGGCGGATCAGCCAGCGCATCGCGAATGTCGGCGGCGCGCTGACGCGCAGCACCGACGGCGATCCGTAGGCCTTCATGTCCATCGAGGCGAGCGCGAGGCGATCGAGGATCGCCGTGACCTCGCGATAATAGATCTGCCCGGCCGCGGTCAGCGTCAGTTGCGAGGGCGCACGGCGGAACAGCTTGACGCCGAACCAGTCCTCGAGAAGCGCGACCTGGCGGCTGACGGCGCCGTGGGTCACCAGCAGCTCTTCAGCGGCCTTGGTGAAGCTCACATGCCGTGCGGCCGCCTCGAATGTTCGCACCGCGTTGAGCGGTGGCAACTTTCTCATGATCGTGTCGCGTCTCCGGATGCGTCAGGAGGATAGCGTGGGGGCGTCCGGATTGTCGAGGGCACGGACGAATTGCGCGCGGTCGAGGTCGCCTTCCCAGCGCGCCACCACCACGGTCGCCACCGCCGTGCCGATGAAGTTGGTCAGTGCGCGCGCTTCCGACATGAAGCGGTCGATGCCGAGCAGCAGCGCGATGCTCGCCACCGGTACATGGCCGATCGAGCCCAGCGTCGCGGCGAGCACGATGAAGCCGCTGCCCGGCACGGCGGCCGCGCCCTTCGAGGTCAGCAGGCAGACCACCACGAGCCCGATCTGCTGCATCAGCGACATCGGCGTGTCGGTGGCCTGGGCGAGGAACACGCTCGCCATGGTGAGGTAGATGCAGGTGCCGTCGAGATTGAAAGTGTAGCCGGTCGGGATCACGAGGCCGACGGTCGATTCGGCGCAGCCGGCGGCCTTCATCTTGTCGATGAAGCGCGGCATCACCGATTCCGAACCCGACAGGCCCAGCACCAGCAGCAGCTCTTCGCGCAGATACCGGATCAGCTTGAAGATGCTGAAGCCGGCGAGGCGCGCCACGATGCCGAGCCCGACGATCACGAACAGCACGCAAGTGAGGTAGAACACCAGCATGAAATGCGACAGCGCGACGATCGAGCCGACGCCGTATTTGCCGATGGTGAAGGCCATGGCGCCGAATGCGCCGATCGGTGCGATCCGCATGATCATGCCGATCAGGATGAACAGGATCTTTGACAGCTTCTCGATCGCGTTCAACACCGGCCTGCCGTTCTCGCCATAGCGTTGCAGGGCGATGCCGAACAGCACGGCGAAGAACAGCACTTGCAACGTGTCGCCGCTGGTGAAGGCGCCGCCCACGGTCGACGGAATCACGTTCATCAGGAAGCCGACCACGGTCTGCTCGTGCGACTGGGTGACATAGGAGGCGACGAGGCGGGAATCCAGCGAGGCCGGCGAGACGTGCATGCCGATCCCGGGGCGCGCCAGATTGATGACGACAAGGCCGATGATCAGCGCCGCGGTCGTTGCGATCTCGAAATAGACAAGCGTCTTGATGCCGATCCGCCCAGCCTTGCGCATGTCGCCAAGGCTCGCGATGCCGTGCACCACGGTGAGGAAGACGATCGGCGCGATCGCCATCTTGATCATCTTGATCAAGGCGTCGCCGAGCGGCTTCAGCGCCGCGCCGGCATCCGGCCAGAGATAGCCGACCAGCGCGCCAAGCGCGATGCCGATCAGCACCTGGACATAGAGACGCGCATGCCAGGGCGCTGCGGCAACGTCGAGACGGGCGGCACCGTCATTGGTGATGGTGGACATGGGCGTCGATCCTCGGGAGTATTATGTTGGCTGCGCAGGAGGCATCGTCGGCAGACGCATCGATGCAGCAGCGGCGGGACGTTGGCGGGCGATGGCGCAAAGCGCAAACGAGTTAAGCTCAGGCAGCGTGACCTCAGCTCACAGGCTGGCGACAAGCGCAGCAGCGACGAAGCGGCGGCATCGCAGGTGTGGGCCAGCCGCGTGAGCCCACCTCACGCTCCGTCAGCATTACTCGTTTGCGGGCGCTTCCCGCTTTGACCGACAAAGGCACAGGAGCCGGTCCGTCAACCGGCGCAAGCTGTGAGGAACGACAATGAGCAGACTTTCGGTGGCGGTGATCGGCGCCGGCATGGGCGGGCTGGCCTCCGCCGCGGCGCTGAGCCGCGCAGGGATCGATGTAACGGTGTACGAACAGGCCCAGCGCTTCACGCGGCTCGGTGCCGGCATCCAGATCGGCTGCAACGCCATGAAGGTGATGCGGGCGTGGGATCTCGAGCCGGTGCTGCGCCGCGAGGCCTTCTATCCGCGGTCCTGGAACAACAAGGAATACGACACCGGCGAGGTGCGCTTCGACATGGTGTTCGGCCCGTCCGCCGAGGAGCGCTATGGCGCGCCTTACCTGCTGGGACATCGCGGCGACCTGCATGCGGCGCTCGCCAGCGCCGTGCCTGATAACCTCATCCGCCTCGATCACAAGCTGACCGCGATCGAGCAGCGCGCGGACCGCGCGGTGACGCTGAGCTTCGCCAACGGACACAGCACGACGGTCGACGCGGTGGTGGCCGCCGACGGCGTGCATTCCTTCGTCAAGGAGCGGCTGTTCGGCCGCGACGAGCCGAACTTCACCGGCCGCATCGCTTATCGCACCGTGTTCCCGGCTTCGCTGCTCAACGGCTACCCGATCGACGACTGCACCAAATGGTGGGGACCGGATCGCCACATCGTCATCTATTACGTCAAGCCCGACCGCAGCGAAGTCTACTTCGTCACCAGCCAGCCGGAGCCCGGCTTCACCGTGGAATCCTGGTCGGCGACCGGCGACGTGCGTGAGTTGCGCAAGGCGTTCGAGGGCTTCCATCCGCAGGTCTGCAAGGTGCTCGAGGCCTGTCCGTCGGTGCACAAATGGGCACTGGTCGACCGCGATCCGCTGCCGCGCTGGAGCGACGGCAACATCACGCTGCTCGGCGACGCCTGTCATCCGATGACGCCTTACATGGCGCAGGGCGCGGCGATGGCGATCGAGGATGCGGCGGTGCTGTCGCGGTGCCTGAAGGATATCGATCGCGACGGCGTCGCTGAGGCCTTCCGCCGCTTCGAGGCGACGCGCAAGCCCAGGACCTCGCGCGTGCAGGCAAGCTCGCGGACCAACACCTGGCTCAAGAACCCGACCGATCCGGACTGGGTCTACGGCTACGACGCCTGGACCACGCCGCTCGCCGAGCCGGCGCTGGCCTAGAGCATGACCCGGAAAAGTGTGAAGCGGTTTTCCGAAAAGGCCATGCTCAAACAAGAAGCACTATTGAAATGGAGAAGACGATGACCGACGCAAATCCCCGCGGCGAGAAGTTCGAACGCGGCCTGCAAACCCGCCGTACCGTGCTCGGCGACGCCTATGTCGAGCGATCGCTGAAGGCGGCCGACGATTTCAACTGGCCGATCCAGAAGCTCGCGACCGAGTATTGCTGGGACGAGATCTGGAATCGCCCGGACCTCGACAAGCGCAGCCGCAGCCTGCTCAACCTCGGCATGATCGCGGCGCTGAACAGGCCGCACGAGCTCAAGGTGCACATCCGCGGCGCGCTCAACAACGGCCTGAGCAAGTCCGAACTGCGCGAGGTGTTTTTGCAGATCGCGGTCTATTGCGGCATGCCCGCGGGCCTCGACAGCTTCCGCATCGCCAAGGACGTGTTCGCGGAGATGGGCCTTGTCGACTGAGGTGGCTCCGATCGCAACCGCCGCATGGCAGGGCTTTCTCCGGCACGATGTGCCGGGCAAGGCCGCGCGGCTCAGCGTCCGCATCGGCGGCCCCGAGCATGGCGTGCCCGTGCTGCTCTGCCATTCGATCCTGACCAGCAGCGCGATCTGGCATCGCGAGGCCCTCGCGCTTGCCGCGCGCGGCTATCGCGTGCTCGCGCTCGACAGCCGGGGCCACGGACAATCCGCGGCGCCGCGCGGTCCCTACACGATGGACGATCTGGTGGCGGACGCGATCGCCGTGCTCGATCATTTCGGGATCGCGCGCTCGCACGTGATCGGCGTCTCCCAGGGCGGCATGACGGCGTTCGGCCTCGGCGTGCGCCATCCCGACCGCCTGCTCAGCCTCGGCGTGATCGCCGCAAGGGCCGACGCGCCACCGCCCTTCGCCGCTGCCTGGGACGACCGCATCGCGCTGGTGCGTGAGCGCGGCATCGCGCCGCTGGCAGCACCGACCGCCGAACGCTGGCTCGGGCCCGCCTTCCTCGCAGCGCAGCCTGCAATCAACGCGGCGCTGCTCGATTGCATCAACGAGACCGATCCCGAAGGCTTCATCGGCTCGGCGCGCGCGATCCAGGGCCTCGCCTATCTCGATGGCGTGACGCAGCTGCAAGTGCCGCTGACCATGATCGTCGGCGCAAACGACCAGCTGCTGGTGCAGCCGATGACCGAGCTCGCGGCCATGCTCGACTGTCGACTGGCAATCATTCCCGATGCCGGGCATCTGCCCCAGGTCGATCATCCCGACGAGGTCGACGCCGAGATCGAGCGGCACCTGTGCGACCTCGCGTGACGCTTGTCATTCCGCCGCCAAGCGCAACTTGGCGGCGGTGAACTGCACGATCACACGCAATTAGATGCGATCGCACGACGCCGCCCTGTCGCGATGTGCACCGCCCCACATCGTCAGTCGCACCACAGTCATCGAACCCGCAACAAAGCGTCATCCCTCCGTCAACTGACCGCGACAAGTTGTCGCGGCCAGCGCAGGCGATTCCAAATCCTTACCGGACATAGAGAGGGGCGAACCCATGAGTGGATTTCGTGACTATTTCCTGTCGACTGCCGCGATCGCGGCAGCCATGCTGGCTTGCGGCGTCGCAGCCGCGCACGCGGATGACGACAACGGGCATTCGCAGCGCCATGGCTACAAGCATGTTCTGCTGATCAGCGTCGACGGCATGCACGCCGTCGATCTGAAGCGCTGGGTCGAGAGCCGCCCCGGCGGCAACTTCGCCCAGCTCACCGGCAAGGGCGTGGTTTATCCGAACGCCTATACCACCGCGCCATCCGACAGCTATCCGGGCATGCTCGCGCAGGTCACCGGCGCCACGCCGAAGGGCGGCGGTCTGTTCTATGACGACAGCTACGATCGCACCGAATATCCGGCCAAGGCCTTCTACACCAGCCAGGGTCTCAACGACCCCGGTTGCGTAAGCCCGGCGGGCACCGAGCTCACCAACTTCGAAGCGCTCGACAAGAGCTACAATTACTCGAGCGGACTGGTCGCCGATTACACCGCCGGCGGCACGCTCGGGCAGGTCTACACCCAGCTCGATCCCGATCACATGCAGCGCAAGCTGGTGAACGGCCAGTGCGTCCCGGTCTATCCGCACGACTACGTGCGCACCAACACGATCTTCGAGGTCATCAAGCAGGCCGGAATGCGCACGGCCTGGTCCGACAAGCATCCCGCCTACGAGGATCTGGCGGGCCCGTCGGGCAACGGCCTCGACGAGCTGTTCGCGCCGGAGATCAATTCGCAGGACACGATCGATGCCGGCGCGAAGCCCGGCGACGACTACACCACGAGCTATACCGGCGTCCGCTCATACGACTCGCTGAAAGTGAAGGCGGTGCTGAACTGGATCGACGGCTACAACGGCACGCGCAGCCAGCGTCAGCCCGTGCCGGCGATCTTCGGCATGAACTTCCAGGCGGTCAGCGTCGGCCAGAAGCTCGCCAAGGCCGGCAATGCCGATAGCGACAAATCGCTGGTCGGCGGCTATGCCGACGCCAAGGCGACGCCCGGCAATGCGCTCACGCTGCAATTCCAGTTCGTAGACGACGCGCTCGGCAAGTTCGTCAACGAGCTCAAGGCGCAGAACCTCTACGACTCGACGCTGATCATCGTCAGCGCCAAGCATGGCCAGTCGCCGATCAACCTCGGGGATCGCGTCGCGATCTCGGATGCGCTGTACAGCAAGGCGCCGGGTTTCGGTGCCAACGGCTTCGAGATCTGCGATGACGAGGCGCTGGTCTGGCTGTCGCCGGAATTGCAGCAGGCGACCAACCCGGCGACCGGCAATCCCTATTATGCCGATGCCAAGGCCTACATCCTGGCGCACGCTGCCGATCTGCATATCCAGAAGCTGCTCGACCGCGACGAGCTGACCAAGCTCTACGAGGATCCGTTCCACAACAGCCGGGTGCCGGACTTCATCGCCATCACCGATCATGGCGTGATCTGCACCGGCGGCAGCAAGCTCGCCGAGCATGGCGGCTTCTCCAAGGACGATCGCAACGTCCTGCTGCTGCTCTCCTCGCCGCGCATCAAGCATGCGCAGGTCGTCGAGGACGAGACCTTCACCACCCAGATCGCGCCGACCATCCTCCGCGCGCTCGACCTCGATCCGCGCAGTCTCCAGGCGGTTCGTGAAGAGGGTGTCGAGGTGCTGAAGCTCAATGAAGGCGCAGAGCGGTTCTGACTCCCGCGGCGCAGCACACCGGACGGCGTGCACCGGCACAGCCTGACCGGACCGGCCGAACGGCCACCCCATCGGCGCCCCGAGCACGGGCGCCGATGCTGCTTTGCCGTTGATGTGCGCGCACGCGACCAGCGCGCCACGAAGAAGGCTGCAGCCGACAAACGAGAAAGCGCTGGGATGGCGGAGAGAGTGGGATTCGAACCCACGGTACGGTTTCCCGCACACACGCTTTCCAAGCGTGCGCCTTAAGCCACTCGGCCATCTCTCCGGGAGGCCTCTCTTGAAGGGCTGAGCCGGATTTTGCAAGGGGCGCGGCGCCGGAGTGCGAAATTTCCCCAATTGATTGAAAATATTGGGTAAATTGGCGGCCGTGGAGGCCGTGCGCGGCGCCGCTGTGGGTCACCGCGCGCGATTTTTTGCCGGTGGCGGGTCGGCGACCGGCGCAAATCAATGTATGCAGCCGATCCATTGCCTTCGTCATGGGTGCGATCGGCACCCGGCCCTCCCTGCGCCCTCTGCTTCGGGAGAGGCGGAATGAGAAGCAAGGCTCGGACAGATCATGTCGCGAGAATACGGATGTGACCCGCAGGCGGCTCCGCATTCTCGCTGTCGTCCCGGCCTTGAGCCGGCCCCATAACCGCGAGTGCGAATTGATTCATGCCGCTGGAGCCACAGCCCTCGCAACGACAACGCCCTGTGGTTATGGGTCCCTGCTCTCGCAGGGACGACAGAGCACGGGATGGGCGACATGACGCGCCCATCCCGCAAGCTCTATGTTCGCTCAGTGATATCGCGCGGCAAAATCCGCCGTGCGGCGCGGCCACAGGGTCGGTGGCTCCGGCAGCGCCGCGGTGGCCGCATTGTGCGTATCCTGCAGCGCCTCGATGAAGTCGGCGAACCATTGCTGGATGGTGCCGCTGTTGAGCTTGTCCATCATCGCTTCCCAGCGCATCCGCCGCTCGGTCAGCGGCATCGCGAGCGCCGTCGCCAAGGTGCGCGCCATGCCGTCGATATCGTGCGGATTGACCAAGAGCGCGGCGTCGAGCTCGTTCGCCGCACCGGCGAACTTCGACAGCACCAGCACGCCGGGGTCGGCCGGGTTCTGGGCGGCGACATATTCCTTGGCGACGAGGTTCATGCCGTCCTGCAGCGGCGTCACCACGCCGACCTGCGCGGTGCGATAGAGGCCGGCGAGCACGCCCTGGCCAAAGCCCTTGTTGAGGTAGCGGATCGGGGTCCAGTCCACCTCGCCATGCACGCCGTTGACGTCGGTGACGAGCTTCGCCACCTCGCTCGCGAGATTGCCATAGGCCTCGATCGCGCCACGCGAGGGCGTCGCGATCTGCAGCAGCGACACCGAGCGTTTCAGCGCCGGGTGCAGCGTCCACATCTTGTCGAACGCCTTGATGCGGTTGACCAGCCCCTTGGAATAGTCGAGCCGGTCGACGCCGATCGCGAGCTTCTCGCCGTTGAGGCTGCGCCGCAGCCGCGTCACGTCGGGATGCGTCATCGCCTTGGTCGCCTGCTGCGCGAACTTGCCGGGATCGATGCCGATCGGGAACACCGCGGCGCGGGTCCGGCCGAACGGCGAATTGATCACGCCGTCACGCACCTGGAATGCGAGGTCGTTCTGCACGTAGCTCAGGAAGTTCTCGCAGTCCTCGTCGGTCTGGAAGCCGATCAGATCGTAGGACAGCATCGCCTCGATCAGTTCGCGATGATTGGGCACGCCCGCGATCACCGCGCGCGCCGGCCACGGCGTGTGCAGGAAGAAGCCGATCGGCTGCGTGACGCCGAGGTCGCGCAGCTCGGCGCCGAGCGCGAGGAAATGGTAATCCTGGATCCAGAACACGGAATCTGGCTTGCGGAAGCGCAGCAGCGCCCGTGCCATGAACGCGTTCACTTCGCGATAGCTGGTGTAGTCCTCATGCGACGCACGAATCAGATCGGCGCGCGAATGCATCGCGGGCCACAGCGCCGAATTGGCAAAGCCCTCGTAATATCCGCCGTAATGCGCGGCCGGCAGATCGAGCATCGCCAGCGCGCCCGCACCGAGAGCTTCGACTTCTGCGAAAGGTTCCTTTGTGTTCCCGTCGCGGACACGTCCGCTGGAACCAACCCATATTGCCCCTGTCTTTTCCACTACCGGCAATAATGCCGCTGCCAGCCCCCCCGTCATGGGTTCATTGGGTTTTCCGCGCGAAACGCGGTTCGATACGACGACGAGGTTCACCAGGTCCCCTCCTGTTGGTCAACTCGCGTATTAACAACCATTCATCAAGATGGTTCCGGATCAAACAATCTCCCAATTGAAACCAAATTCTGACAAACGCGCACGGAACTCGCGGGAACTCGCGAAAAGAAAAATGCACGCGAGCTGCATGCGACGACGCAAAACAACCGCATTCCTTGATACGACGCGCGACGTGCATAGCGACGTGATTTGGTTAGGACAGATTCGCGTCCCTATCATCGAGCAGACGCGCGAGGAATTCGCGTACATCGCTCGGTCCGCCGAAATGTCCGGCGACGCCGGTCGCGCGACGACCGACCGAGAATGCGAGACCGTCGAAATCGGGCATGATCGCGAACACCGTCTCGTCGGTGACGTCGTCGCCGATGAAGAACGGGCGGCGTCCTCTGAACGGATCATGTGTCATCAGCTCGAGCACACCCGTCGCCTTGGTGAAGCCGGAATGCTTGATCTCGCAGACGCTCTTGCCCGGCAGCACCTCGATCGGCGCATTCGGCAGCTCGGCGCGGATCAGCGACACCGCTTCATAGATCGCCTTCTCTGCGGCCGGCGCCAGCCGATAGTGCAGCGCCAGCGAATAGCCCTTGTCCTCGAGCAGAATACCGGGGCTGAGCTTTGCGATCGCGGCGAGCCGGCGCTTCAATTCCTTGTCGAGCGGCGGCGCATGCGCGGCGACCGCCTCGCTGTCCGGCTGCAACCGCATCTCGGCGCCATGGCCGCCGATCGCGGGAAACATCTCCGGCGCGAAGATCAGATCGATGTCGTTGAGCGAGCGGCCAGAGACCAGCGCCAGCGCGCCGCCGGTGCGCTCATGCAATTGCTTCAGCGTCGTCGCCAATTCCGGCGGCACCCAGACCTCGCGCGGGGTCGGCGCGAAATCCAGCAACGTGCCGTCGATATCGAGCAGCACGGCGGTGCGCTCGAGCGGCGGAATCAGCGATGCCGGCGCCGGCACGCTGTCAATCCTGGCGTCAGGTGCGATGTCATCATCCAGGGGCATTTCGGCCACATCATGCTTCGTCATAGTCTACTCCACAAATGCCAATGGTCGCGCGACGGATTCGAGCGATTTTCGCTCGGCCGCGACGGCATAGCGCCATGCGACGGCTGCGGCGACCAACATGAGTGCCGACCCCAACAGGTAGCCGGCGAAGACGCTGTTGCGTGATCCGGTGTCGATCAACACGCCGAACAGCGCCGGTCCGATCACGCCGCCGATGCCGGTGCCAACGGCGTAGAACACCGCGATCGCGAGCGCGCGGACCTCCAGCGGAAAGGTCTCGCTGACGGTGAGATAGGCGGCGCTCGCCGCGGGCGAGGCGAAGAAGAAGATCACCATCCAGGCAATGGTCTGGGTCTGCGCACTGAGCACGCCGATCGAGAACAGATAGCCGGACAGCGCCAGCAGCACACCCGACACGCCGTAGGTCAGCGCGATCATGGTGCGGCGGCCCAGCGTATCGAACAGGCGGCCGAGCAGCAGCGGCCCGAGGAAGTTGCCGGCGGCAAAGGGCAGGATGTACCAGCCGACATTGCTGGCGGCGATGCCGAAGAAATCGGTCAGGATCAGCGCGAAGGTGAAGAAGATCGCATTGTAGAAGAAGGCCTGCGCCGCCATCAGCGTCAGCCCGACCAGCGAACGCTGCCGGTAGGTGGAGAACAGCGTCACCGCGACCTCGCGCAGCGGCGTGTGATCGCGCATCCGCAGCCTGATCTTGTCGAAATCCTCGCTCGCCTGTTCGCGGCCGAGCACGGAGGTCTCGATACCGGCGACGATCTTGTGCGCCTCGTCCGGGCGGCCGTGGATCATCAGCCAGCGCGGACTTTCCGGAATCCACATCCGCATCAGGAGCACGACAAGGCCGAGCACCGCGCCGGTGAAATAAGCGATCCGCCAGCCATGGTCCGGCGCAAGGAACGCGGGATCGAGCAGGATGATCGCGCTCAGCGCGCCGATCGCAGCACCAATCCAGAAGCTGCCGTTGATGACGAGATCGGTCCAGCCGCGATAGCGCGCCGGCACCAGCTCCTGGATGGTCGAATTGATCGCGGTGTATTCGCCGCCGATGCCGGCGCCGGTGAGGAAGCGAAACAGCGCATAGCTCGCGACATTCCACGACAGCGCGGTCGCGGCCGTCGCCGACAGATAAACCGCGAGCGTGATGAAGAACAGCTTCTTGCGTCCGATCCGGTCGGTGAGCCAGCCGAAGCCGAGCGCGCCGAGCACGGCGCCGGCGAGATAGGCGCTGCTGGCAAGCCCGACATCGGCATTGGAGAAGCTCATCGTCGGGCTCTCCTTCAGCGCGCCCGACAACGCGCCGGCGAGCGTCACTTCGAGCCCGTCGAGGATCCAGGTGATGCCGAGCGCCAGCACGACGCGGGTGTGAAAGCCGCTCCAGCCGAGGTTGTCGAGCCGGAGCGGGATCGAGGTCTCGATGATGCGGTCGTCACCCGGCATGGCTGGAGCCATGTCCTCGTGCGTGGTCGCAGAGTTCAACTGTGTCCGCTGCAGCGTCATCAGAATGGACCAATGAGAAAAGCCTCGGAACGTTGGGTTCCAAGGTTCTCTTTCCCAGGATTGCGGCAAACTGTGTGCCCGCCACGGGACATCAACGCCGCAGGCTAGCAGGGGTTCCCGCAATGCGGCATGGGAATCGCGATCACGGCGCTCTGGGCTCCGTCGTCGTCCTGGCGAAAGCCAGGACCCATACGCCGCGGCCATCGGAAAAGGGCACGCGGCGCGTTGTCCCTACACCGACGAACAGCGGTGGCTATGGGTCCCGGCCTGCGCCGGGACGACGATGGATAGACCGACGCGTTCGTTACGCCGCGCGGATGTTCGCCATGAAGCGGTCGAGCTCCTCGCGCAGCCGCGAGCTCTCGACCGACAGCGAGCGGGCCGAGTTCAGCACCTCTTCGGAAGCAGCGCCCGTCTCGGTCGCGCCGCGGTTGACCTGCGTGACGCTGGAGGCGGCTTCCTGGGTGCCCTGCGCGACGTTCTGCACGCTGCGGGCAATCTCCTGCGTCGCCGCGCTCTGCTGCTCGACCGAGCTCGCGATATTGGTCGCGATGCCGGAGATCTGGCCGATCGTGCCGCCGATCTCCTTGATCGCGGCGACCGATTCCTGCGTTGCGGCCTGCATGCCCGAGATGTGGGTGGAGATCTCGTCGGTGGCCTTGGCGGTCTGGCTTGCCAGCGACTTCACCTCGGCGGCGACCACCGCAAAGCCGCGGCCGGCATCACCGGCACGCGCGGCCTCGATGGTGGCGTTCAGCGCCAAAAGATTGGTCTGCTCGGCGATCGCAGTGATCAGCTTGACGACGTCGCCGATCTCCTGCGCGGCGCGCGAGAGCTTGCCGATCCGCGCATCGGTCTGCTCGGCCTGGCGTACGGCGGAATCGGCGATCTGGCTGGATTCCTTGGCGCGACGGCCGATCTCGTCGACGGACGCGGACAATTCCTCGGTCGCGGAAGCGACCGACTGCATGTTGCTGGAGGCCTCTTCTGAGGCGCCGGCAACCTGGCTCGACAGGTTCTGCGTGGTCTCTGCGGTCCGGGTCAGCGTGCCGGCCGCGGATTCGAGCTGCACGGCCGACGCCGACACGTTGGAGACAATCGAGCCGACCGCGGATTCGAACTCGTCGGCAAAACGAATGAGCTCGGCGCGCCGCGCGGTCGCGCTCGCCTTGTTCTGCGCTTCCTGGGTCGCGGCATCGCGCTCGGCCTTGGCGACTGCCTGGACCTTGAACTCTTCCACGGCGCCGGCCATCTCGCCGAGCTCGTCGCGACGGCCGAGGCCCGGCAGCACGACGTCGAAATTGCCCGCGGCGAGCTCGCGCATCGCCGCGCACATCGCCGCGATCGGCCGCGAAATGCCCTTGCCGAGCAGGAACGCCCAGACCAGACCGAGCACGAAACTGCCGGCGGCGAGCATCAGGATCAGCTGCTCGGTGTCGCCGATCATGGTGTGCGATTCTTCTTCAAGCCGCTTCTGGTCGGCGAGCAGATCGGACTTCATGGCCGCCGCGCCCTGGCTGATGGCAGCGGCGGATTCCGTCATCTCGACGGTCAATTCGTCGATCGCCTTCGCATTCTCGATCAGCTTGGCAAGCGCTGCGCGGTATTCGGACAGCAGCGCATTGATGTCCTTCACACCTTGAACGATCCGATCGTTCTTCGACGTGATCGCCTTCAGCAGATTCTCGGCGAATTTGAGCCGGGCCAGCGCGCTGGCGGCGACCGTCTTGTCGCCATTGACGACGAAGGTGGTGACGGCCCCGGTGATCGACTGGAGCTGGTCCGCCAGCTTCTTGGCGCCGAACTGGATCGACTCCAGCTCGGTGTCATCGGCGTTGCTCGGCAGGTCGTCCAGCTTGTAGCGCATCGAGGTTGCGCTGCGGACGAGCTGGTTCTGCGCAGTCTGGGCGCTGTCGTTCTTGAGCCTGACAATCTCGGCAAAGATCTTGGTGAAGGCGCGGAATTCGCGCTCGAGCTTGGTGATCTGATTGAGCCGGGCCGGATTGGTGGTGCCCTTCATCGACGCCGTGATGGCGTCCTTCAGGCTGGCCTCGGCGGCGAGCGCGGCCTTGGCATCGTCCTCCTTGCCGGTCGCGACGTAATAGCGCGCCAGCGAGCGGTAGGAGATCAGTTCGCGATCGATGTTGCGGGCGAGATCGGCTTCCGCGACGCTCTGGCGATAGGAGCCGACGCCGGTGGAGACCCGCTCGAAGCCCATATAGGCAAAGCCCATGGTGGCTGCCGACAGCGCCAGCGTGACGGCAAAGCCGAGCATGATCTTGGCGCGGAATCTGAGGGTGGGGAGCCTGATCGACGACGATCGCTTCAGTCCCGGCATTCCAACCCCCGTCTTCATTCTGAAAACCACGCGGGGTCCGGCGGCAACCCGCCCCAGTCCCCGGCGGGCAAAATTAAGGCAGAATCAATAAGGCCCGGTAAATGTGCAGCAGCCGCGCCGGTTCGGCCCCGGTACTACCTTGGTCGGCCCAAGGGGGTGGGCAAGGTGATTGACGCGCGGGTCCGGCCCGATAGTTTAGAACCGATCAAGCCTGTCCCTGCCCGGGCCGGGAGAACACATCGGGAGGTGTCCCATGTCATCGCGTCGATCGGCGCCGTTGGCGCTCGCGGCGAGCCTGGCTGCCGGCGATGTCGGCCGGCCCATGACATTCCCCCTCACGACCTAGAATATAAAGACGGGCCCGGCCGCAACCGATCGCGGCAGGCCCCGTATGCCCTTGAGACCCGCGCTGTCGCGACCGGCCGCGCCAAGAAGAGCAAAAAATTCTGGTCAGGGAGGACGCCTTTGGCGAAGCAGAACGGCAGCGCCACCGACAGCATTGTCGTGGTGCAGGCAAAGACCGACGGGCCGCGGGAGGCGGCCGACGAGATCGCGCGCCAATTGGCGGCGACCGAGCTCGCCATGCTCGTGGTGTTCGTGTCGCCGTTCTACGATCCGCAAGCGTTCATTGCCGAACTGTCGAGGCGGATGCCCGACGTTGCGATCTTCGGCTGCACCACGGCCGGCGAATTGTCGCCGGCCGGCTGGGACGAGGACAGCGTGGTCGCGATGGGATTTGTCGCGGCCGATTTCGTCATCGCGGCGCGGCCGCTGTTCGACGTCTCGACATTCCGGGTCGACCACGGCCGCTCGATCTGCACCGAGTTGCAGCACGAATTCGCGCAACGCACCGAGCATTGCGACCACACCGACGAGTCCTTCGGGCTGCTCTTCATCGACGGCATGTGCCAGCGTGAGGAGACCATCATGTCGGCGATCTACGCCTCGCTCGGCGACATCCCGGTGGTCGGCGGCTCCGCCGGCGACGGGTTGCGGTTCGAGAAGTCCTGGGTCTTCCATGACGGCAAGGCCCATAGCGATGCCGCCGTGCTGATCCTGATCCGGACCCGGCTGCCGTTCCGCACCTTCAAGTGCGACCATTTCGAGCCGACCTCGACCAAGATGGTGGTGACCGAGGCCGACACCGAGCACCGCATCGTCAAGGAACTGAATGCCGAGCCGGCGGCGCTGGAATATTCCCGCGCCGTCGGTCTCAGCGACAGCAAGCTCGAACTGTTCTCCTTTGCCGCGCATCCGGTGCTGGTCCGGGTCGGCGGCGCCTATTACGCGCGGTCGATCCAGCGCACCAATCCGGACGGATCGCTGCAATTCTTCTGCGCCATCGACGAGGGCATGGTGCTGACGGTGGCGCGCGAGCGCGATCCGATCGACGTGACCAGCCGCCTGCTCAAGGAGCTGACCGAGGATCTCGGCGAGGTCTCGATGTTCATCGGCTTCGAATGCGTGCTGCGCCGGCTCGATGTCGAGCAGCGCCAGCTGTCGCGCGAGATGTCGGAGCTCTACCGCCGCAACAAAGTGATTGGCTTTCAGACCTATGGCGAGCAGTATCGCTCGATGCATGTCAACCAGACGCTGACCGGCATCGCCATCGGCAAGCGGGCGATCGCGCCGCAATGACCGACAGCAAGACCACGCGCATTGCAGCCCTCGAACGCGAAGCCGAGAAGCTGCGCAAGATCAACGCCGCGCTGATGTCGCGCGTCGAACGGTCGACCGACCAGCAGCTCAACGCCTTTTCGCTGTTCGAGACCGCCATCGCGCTGGACCAGCAGGTGCGCGACCGCACCCAGCAGCTCAAGCAGGCGCTGCAATCGCTGGAGAAGACCAACGGGCGCCTGCTGCAGGCCAAGCAGCAGGCCGAGGCGGCAAGCTCGCTGAAATCATCGGTGCTGGTTTCGGTGACCCACGACCTGCTGCAGCCGCTGAATGCGGCACGATTGACGCTGTCCGCACTGGCCGAAATGGCCGCCGAGCCCAAGAGCGTCGCGCTGACCGATCAGATCGACCGCTCGCTGGCGACGCTGGAAGACATGCTGCGCACGCTGCTCGACATCTCGAAGCTCGATGCCGGCGTGCTGCGGCCCGAGTTCGGTCCGGTCGCGATCGCCGCGCTGTTCGAGGCGCTGGAGCAGGAATTTGTCGCGACCGCCGCCAAGCGCAATCTCGGCTTCCGGATCATGCCCTCGTCCGCGGTGGTACGCTCCGATCCGCTGATGCTGCGCCGGATCCTGCAGAACCTCGTGGCCAATGCACTGCGCTACACCCAGCGCGGCAGCGTGCTGATGGGCTGCCGCCTCAGGGGCGACGACGTCTGCATCGAGGTGCACGACACCGGGCCGGGCATCCCTGAAGCGCAGCGCGAGGCGATCTTCGTCGAATTCCAGCGCGGCGAGACCAGCGCCGGCGACAAGGCCGGCATCGGGCTCGGCCTTTCCATCGTGCGCCGGTTTGCCGATTTGCTCGGCCATGACATCAGGCTGAATTCCCACGCCGGCAAGGGCTCGGTGTTCTCGGTCACCGTGCCGCGCACGCTCGATCCGGTCGCGATCCCGGTGCGCGAGCAGGCCAGCGTCGACTATCGCTATGGCGGCATGGAGGGCGCCAAGATCCTGCTGATCGAGAACGATCTGTCGAGCGCCGAGGGGCTCGCCCATCTGCTGGAGAAATGGGGCTGCGACGTCGCGGTGACGATCTCCAAGACCGAGGCGCTCGAGCGCATCCATGCGCTGGACGGCATTCCCGACGCCATCATCGCCGACCTGCATCTCGACAATGGCGAGACCGGCATCCAGGCCGTCGACGTGATCCGCGGCGAGATCAACGCCAAGGTCCCGGCGATCATCGTGACCGCCGACTACTCGGCCAAGGCCGCCTCCGACGTCTCGGCGTTCGGCCATGAACTGCTGAAGAAGCCGATCAAGCCGGCCGAGATGCGCTCGCTGCTGTCGTTCCTGCTGGCGGCGGAGCAGTCCGGCGCGCGGCTATGATTCAGCGTTGTGCGACGAGGCCGTCACCGGCGCATGGTCCTGCTTGCCGAAATCGAGCTTCGACAGCGCGATGATGGCCTCGGTCCGGCTGCGCACGCCGAGCTTGCGCAGGATCTCCGAGACATGCACCTTCACGGTGGTGACCGAGATATCGAGCTCATAGGCGATGTGCTTGTTCTGCAAACCGTGGCAGATCATGTCGAGCACGCGAAGCTGCTGCGCGGTGAACTGGCCGAGCTGCTGAATCAGCTGCTTGGTCTCGGCCTGCGCCTTCCGTGCGGCGGCGGTATCACGGAAGCGCGTCGGCAGGCACACCGCGCCTTCGAGGATGCCGCGGAGCAGCCGCGCCAGCTCGACCTTCGGCGTCGACTTCGGGATATAGCCGGAGATGCCGAGCGAGATCGCGCCGCCGACGATCCGGGAATCGTCATGTGCCGACACGATCACCAGCGCACTGCGCGGCGCGGCGGCGCGCACCCGGTAGGCACCGAGCAGGCCCGTGGTTCCCGGCATCGACAGATCGAGCAGGATCAGATCGAGCCCGTCGCGGGAGGCGATCACGTCAAGCGCGCCGTCGATCGAGGTCGCCTGCAACACCTCGGCATCGGGAAACTCGGCCCCGATCACGCCGATCAGGGCGGCGCGGAATAGCGGGTGATCCTCGACGATCAGCAGTCGAGGCGTACCCGCTCTATCGAGAGGCGGCTGGTCCGCCGGGGGCGCGGTCGTGGTCAATGCTGCGCCGTCCTCCCTCGGATGCTCGTGACAGCCATGATGCGCACGACGTTATCTCAAAGCTGACCCGCAGCCTATAGGTAGCATCCCGGATGCGTTCGCCTCACAGCGCGGCAAGCCTTAAGGCGCCTTTTCCACCTTCGCGCCCGCGCTGGTCTCGAGGACCGGAAGCGGAATCTTGCCGAGCTCGATGATCGCCTTGTTGCGGCTGAACAGCTTCAGCTTGCGCAGGATCTCGGTGACATGCGCCTTCACAGTGGATTCCGCGAGCTTGAGTTCGGAGGCGATCTCGCGGTTCTGCAGGCCGCGGATGATCAGATGCAGCACGCGAATCTGCTGCGGCGTCAGCTTCTGGATCCGCTCGCGCAGCGTCCGCGCGGTCTCGGACTGGTCCAGTGCGCCGGCCGCGACGAAATCCCGCGGCGCCGAGACCGATCCGCTCAGCACCCGGGCGATCGCCTGCGACAGCTCGCCGAGCGAGGTCGATTTCGGCAGATAGCCGACCGCGCCCATTTCCAGTGCCTCGCGGATGGTATGCTTGTCCTCTTCACTGGAGACGATGGCGATCGGCAGCCGCGGATATCGATCCCGGATCTTCTGGAAGCCGGAGAAGCCGACCACGTCGGGCAGCAGCAGGTCGAGCAGCGCGAGATCGATGTTCGGTTCGCTGGCTAGGATGCCGAGCGCCCCCTTGATCGAGGTCGCCTCATAGATCCGGGCGTCGGGATGCGAGATGCGGATGGCGTTGCCAAGCGCCTCCCCGAACAGGGGGTGATCGTCGATGATCAGGAACCCCATCATGAGGACCCTCGCACTGCTATTCGGCTAGTTCGACCCGCCGGTGTCCTGCACGCTCTGCAGATAGGCATATACGTTTCTGAGCTCGTCGTCGCTGAAGACGTCCTTCCAGGCCGGCATGCCCTTGGCCGGCCGCCCGTCATGGACCGTCTTCCAGAAAGTCGATTCCATATCGTCAGCATAGCGCTTCTTTAGCAGCCTGAGATCGATCTTTCGCTCGGCCTGCACCGCGTCCGGGCCGTGGCAATGGGCGCAGGTTCCGTTGAACACTTCCCGCCCCGCCTTGGCATCCCCGGTGGTAGCGGCGGCGGTCTGGACCGGCTTGTCGGCCGCGGCCGCCTGCCCGACCGTGACCGGTTCGCTTGCCCCGACGGACGAGATGGTCGCCTGGCCGAATTTCACCGGGGCGCCGTTCGGCACGCCGTATTTGGCAAACAGCGCGGCAATGTCCGGCCCGAGCGACGGCAGCACGCCGTCGACCTCATCGCGCAGCGCGCTCGACGCCTTGGCGAAGCCGATCGCGGTCGCCCAGAGCAGGCCGTCGCCCTCGGTCGATACGATCTGGTACTTGTCGCCGTAGCTGGTCTTGTTGAGCCAACCCGCCACCGGCGCCCAGATGAACGCGATGTCGACCTTGCCCTGCTCGAGGGCCGTCATGCCCTCCTCCGGGCTGAGCACGGTGACCTTCTGGATATCGTCACGCATCGCCAGCAGGTTCTGCGGCGTCGACTGATATTGCACCGCAACCCGCAATCCCCTGAGATCGTCGATGCCGGCGAGCTTGCGATTCCTGGCGCCGACCAGCGCGTAACCCTCATGGGCGATCGGCTTCGAGAAGATCACCGCCGGCCCCATGAAATCCTCGATCAAGGGCAGGCCGACCATGGCATCGCACTGCTTGCTCAGCAGCGTCTCCCGCACGGTGCGCTTACCGAAATAGGATTTGTACCAATTGGTGCTCACGGTGCGGCCGAGCTTCTCGGCCACCGCCTGGCCGATCTCGAGATAGAGGCCGGGCTTGCCCGGTTCGTCGCTCGAGAACGGCAGGTTGGTCGGATCGGCGCAGAGCCGCAGCGGCAGTTTTGCGTCGTCCGCGCCGGCCGAGACGGCCGGCGCGAGCAGCGTGGCGGAGAGCAGCACGGTCCGGATCGCCTTTCCCAACTCCACGCGGCGCGCGGAGCTGGGCACTTCATTCGAGTTGATACGGGACACGGACAATGCTGCCTCCTCGTGAGGATCGTTACTGCAGGGCGAACACGAACAGCGAGCCGCCTTCGGGCGCCGCAGCAACCATCTTCTTGCCGATGTCACCGAGGAAGGCCGGCAGCGCCGCGGTACGTCCGACCACGATCGCGACATACTGCTTGCCGTCGACCGAATAGGTCACCGGACCCGCGCCGATGCCGCTGCCGAGGTTCTTGCTCCACAGCACCTTGCCGTTCTTGGCGTCGATGGCGCGGAAGTCGCCATGCAGATTGCCTGAAAACACCAGATTGCCGCCGGTGGTCAGCGTGCCGCCGTTGAAGGGCAGGTCTTCCTTGATGCTCCACACCTTCTTGTTGGCCACGGGATCCCAGGCCACGAGCTCGCCGAGGAAACCGCCGGGGCCCGGCTTGGTCGGGAATTCGGCGCCGAGATAGAACACGCCGCGCTTGTAGTTCACGTCGGAGACCGACCAGTCCATGCAGACGTTGTTGCTCGGGATGTAGACGAGGCCGGTCCCAGGGTTGAACGACATCGGCTGCCAGTTCTTGCCGCCGATCAGGTTCGGGCAGATGTCCTTGGCGGGGTGGCCGGGGCCGGGACGCTTGTCCGGATCCTCTTCCGCCCGCATCGTGTTGATGTCCCACTTCTTGGCCCAGTTGGCGAAGACGTATTTCTCGGCCGAGATCAGCTTGCCGGTCTCGCGGTTGGCCACGAAGAAGAAGCCGTTGCGGTCCGCCTTCATCAGGACCGGCGTCTCGGCGCCCTTGATCTTGAGGTCGGCGAGCAGCAGTTCGTTGACGCCGTCATAGTCCCAGGCGTCGGCCGGCGTGCCCTGGATGTGCCACTTGATCTTGCCGGTGTTGGGATCGATCGCCAGCGTCGAGGCGGTGTAGAGGTTGGTCAGCTTGCCGAAATTGCCGTCGCCGGTGGAGCGCACCGCGGTATTCCACGGTCCCGGATTGCTGGTACCCCAGTAGACCGTGTCGGTCTTGGCATCGTAGGAGCCGACCAGCCAGGCGGCGCCGCCGCCATGCAGCCCGGTGTCGCCCTTCCAGGTGTCGCTGCCGGGCTCGCCCGGCGCCGGCACCGTGTAGGTCTGCCACAGCAGCTTGCCGTCCTTGAGCGAGAACGCCTGCAACGAGCCGCGGACGCCGTATTCGCCGCCGCCGAAGCCGGTGATCACCTTGTCGCGAACGACGAGCGGCGGCGAGGTGATGACCGAGCCCTGCTTGTAGTCGACGACGGTCGAGGTCCAGAGCTCCTTGCCGGTTTCGGCGTCGAGCGCGGTCAGCTTGCCGTCGAGCCGGCCGACGAAGATCTTGCCGTCGGCATAGGATACGCCGCGATTGTTGACGTCGCAGCAGGCATACTGAAGCACGTCATCCGGAATGTCCGGCTGCCACGTCCATTTGCGCGCGCCGGTCGCGGCATCGATCGCATAGACGTATTTCGGACCCCACGACGTCGACACATAGAGGTTCTTGCCGATCACGACCGGCGACGATTCGTTGGAGCGCAGCGAGGCCAGCGACAGCGAATAGACCAGCTGCAGCTTGCCGGCGTTCTCGGAATTGATCTGCTTCAACGGGCTGAAGCGCGTGTTGCCGTAATCGTGGCCGGCGATCGCCCATCCGTTCGGATCGGACACCGCCTTCGCGACGGAGTCATTGGCTTTCGACGCACCAATGCCTGCCATGACGATGGCGACCAGCGACACGCCGGCAAAGAAAATCCCGCTCCTCAGCTTCATTGGCTTCCTCCAATATGGTTTCGTTGCCGCGATGGATGCATCGCGCGCGCGTCTCTCGACCCAATTTCGTGAACCAGCGATCTTCGTCGCTGCGTCGGCGGTGAAAATGACAGCAACGCTTTTGCGTCGTTATAGGCGGAAGGTAGTAGCGTCCGCGGCGGCGGTTTTGATGCGCCGCAAGCGCGATGCGACTGCCGAAAATCGCTTGCGCCGCCGGGTCATTTCATCGCGCCGGAGCGCGCCGAAAGCAGCTTGCAAATTGCCCCTTGAACGGCTGCCTGCTAGGATCGCAGGCACTGCCCGGCGCCTTCGTGACGGGGCCGCGACTACGACTTTGATCGCGGTTACGACCCCCATGAAGCGTGGTCTACTGGGCCCATAACGAAGCTATTGGGAGAAACGCGTGTCTACAGTCAAACTGACGGTAAACGGCAAGGCGGTCTCGGTCGACGTTGAGGACCGAACCCTCCTCGTGCACCTGTTGCGCGAAAACCTGAACCTCACCGGCACCCATGTCGGCTGCGATACCAGCCAGTGCGGCGCCTGCGTCGTCCATGTCGATGGACGGGCGGTCAAATCCTGCACCATGCTGGCCGGCCAGGCCGCGGGCTCCAACGTCACCACGATCGAAGGCCTCGCCAAGGGCGACGAACTGCACCCGATGCAGGCGGCGTTCCGCGACAATCACGGCCTGCAGTGCGGCTATTGCACCCCCGGCATGATCATGTCCGCGGTCGATATCGTGCATCGTCACGGCGGCAAGCTCGACGAGGAAACGGTGCGCCAGGAGCTCGAAGGCAACATCTGCCGCTGCACCGGCTACCACAACATCGTCAAGGCGGTGCTCGATGCCGCCGGCCGCATGAAGGTCGCGCAGGCCGCCGAATAGCGCGCCACGCAACGCATACGATCAAGCTCATCACCGCCGATCTCGATGGAAACGGCGGCAAATCGAATCTCCGGTCGGGAGGACTAGACAATGGGTGTTGAAGGAATTGGCGCACGTGTCGTGCGCAAGGAAGATCGCCGGTTCATCACCGGACAAGGACGTTACGTCGACGACGTCAAAATGGTCGGCATGAGCTACGCTCACTTCATCCGCAGCCCGCATGCACATGCCAAGGTCAAGGGCATCGATTCAGCCGAGGCCATGAAGATGCCCGGCGTGATCGCGGTGCTGACCGGACAGCAGATCGTCGATGACAAGGTCGGCAATCTGATCTGCGGCTGGGCGATCACCTCGAAGGACGGTTCGCCGATGAAAATGGGCGCGTGGCCGGCGATGGCGCCGGAGACCGTGCGCTTCGTCGGACAGGCGGTCGCGGTCGTGATCGCCGAGACCAAGAACCAGGCCAAGGACGCGGCGGAAGCCGTCGTCGTCGATTATGAAGAACTCCCCGCGGCGGCCGACATCAAGGCCGCGATCAAGCCGGGCGCGCCGCAGCTGCATCCCGAAGCCCCCGGCAATATCGTCTATGACTGGCACATCGGCGACGAAGCCGCGGTCAAGGATGCGTTCAGCAAGGCAGCCAACGTGGTGACGCTCGATCTCACCAACAACCGCCTGGTGCCGAATGCGATGGAGCCGCGCGCGGCGATCGCGCATTACGACCAGGCCGAAGAGCACTACACGCTCTACACCACGTCGCAGAACCCGCACGTCGCCCGCCTCGTGCTGTCGGCGTTCTACAACATCGCGCCCGAGCACAAGCTGCGCGTGATCGCGCCCGACGTCGGCGGCGGCTTCGGTTCCAAGATCTACATCTATCCGGAAGAGATGGTGGCGCTGTGGGCCTCCAAGAAGGTCAATCGTCCGGTGAAGTGGACCGGCGACCGCACGGAAGCCTTCCTGACCGACGCGCATGGCCGCGACCATGTCTCGAAGGCGGAGATGGCGTTCGACAAGGACAACAAGATCCTCGGCCTGCGGGTGAAGACCCACGCCAATTTCGGCGCCTATATGTCGCTGTTCTCCTCGGCGGTGCCGACCTATCTCTATGCGACGCTGCTGTCGGGCCAGTATGTGATCCCGGCGATCTATGCCGAGGTGATCGGCGTCTACACCAACACCACGCCGGTCGACGCCTATCGCGGCGCCGGCCGACCGGAGGCAAGCTACCTCGTCGAGCGGATGATGGAGTCGGCGGCGCGGCAGTTGAAGGTCGATCCGGCCGAGCTGCGCAAGAAGAACTTCATCACCGCGTTCCCGTATCAGACGCCGGTCATCATGGCGTATGACGTCGGTGACTTCCACGCCTCGATCGACGCCGCGATGAAGGCGATCGACTATGCCGGCTTCCCGGCTCGCAAGGCCAAGGCGAAAGCCGACGGCAAGCTGCGCGGCATCGGCTTCTCCTGCTACATCGAGGCCTGCGGCATCGCGCCGTCGAAGGCGGTCGGCAGTCTCGGCGCCGGCGTCGGCCTGTGGGAGTCAGCGGAGATCCGCGTCAACCCGGTCGGCACCATCGAGGTGCTTACCGGCTCGCACAGCCACGGCCAGGGCCACGAAACGACGTTCTGCCAGATCATCGCCGAGCGGCTCGGCGTGCCGATCAGCCAGGTCTCGATCGTCCATGGCGATACCGACAAGGTGCAGTTCGGCATGGGCACCTACGGCTCGCGTTCGCTCGCGGTCGGCGGCACGGCGATCGTGAAGGCGATGGAGAAGGTCGAGGCCAAGGCCAAGAAGATCGCGGCGCATGCGCTCGAGGCATCCGAGAGCGACATCGTGATCGAGAACGGCGAGTTCAAGGTCACCGGCACCGACAAGTCGATCGCGCTGCCGATGGTCGCGCTCGCCGCCTACACCGCGCACAACCTGCCTGAAGGCATGGAGCCCGGGTTGAAGGAGACGGCGTTCTACGACCCGACCAACTTCACCTTCCCGGCCGGCGCCTATATCTGCGAGCTCGAGGTCGATCCCGGCACCGGCAAGACCTCCTTCGTCAACTTCGTCGCGGCGGACGACTTCGGTCGGCTGATCAACCCGATGATTGTCGAGGGCCAGGTTCATGGCGGCCTCGCCCAGGGCATCGGTCAGGCACTGCTCGAAGGCGCGGTCTATGACGGCACCGGTCAGCTCGTGACCGCGTCCTTCATGGACTACTCCATGCCAAGGGCCGACGACCTGCCGTCGTTCCAGCTCTCCCACACCACGACGCTGTGTCCGGGCAACCCGCTCGGCGTCAAGGGCTGCGGCGAGGCCGGCGCGATCGGCGCCTCTGCTGCCGTGATCAACGCGATCACGGACGCCATCGGCAACAACAAGCTGGAAATGCCTGCGACGCCCGATCGCGTCTGGCACGCCATTCACGGTTGAGGGAGGAAGAGCCATGTACGAGACCAACTATCACCGCGCCTCCTCGGTCGCTGACGCCGCCGCAACCTTCGCCAAAGGCGCGGAATCAAAATTCCTCGCCGGCGGACAGACCCTGCTCCCGGTGATGAAGCAGCGTCTCGCCGCGCCGTCCGATGTGATCGACCTCTCCAAGCTACAGGAGCTGATCGGCATCGAGGTGTCGGGCGACACCGTCACCATCAAGGCCGCCACGCCGCATTACGACGTGGCGCAAAGCGACGCCGTGCAGAAGGCGATCCCGGCGCTCGCCAATCTGGCGTCGATGATCGGCGATCCTGCCGTGCGCTATCGCGGCACGATCGGCGGTTCGCTCGCCAACAACGACCCGGCGGCGGATTATCCGGCGGCGGTGCTGGCGCTCGGCGCGACGGTCAAGACCAACACGCGCTCGATCGCGGCGGAAGACTTCTTCAAGGGCCTGTTCACGACGGCGCTCGAGGATGGCGAGATCATCACCGCGGTGTCGTTCCCGGTGCCGGCCAAGGCCGGCTACGCCAAGATGCGGCACCCGGCCTCGCGCTTCGCGCTGACTGGCGTGTTCGTCGCCAAGACCAAGTCGGGCGACGTCCGCGTCGCGGCAACCGGTGCGTCGCAGAGCGGCGTCATGCGGGTGGCGCCGATCGAGCAGGCGCTGAAGGCGAACTGGGCGGCCTCGGCGCTCGACAGCGTGACCATCCCGGCGAGCGGCCTGCTCGCCGACATCCACGGCTCGGCGGATTACCGCGCCAACCTGGTGAAGGTGATGGGACAGCGGGCGGTGACGGCGGCCGGCTAGCCGCTATCCCTCCTGAACCTATGCAGACGGCGCGCAGCGATGCGCGCCGTTCGCGTTTTGCTGGCATTCCAGCCGAAAGGGCTTGCCACATCCCCCATTAGGCGAGAGAATTTAGCTAATCAGCTAATTAAAAATACCGTCAGACGGACGGCCGGGGAGAGGACTCATGACATTCGGCAGCACCAATTGCCACGGCACCCAACCGCCGGACTGCCCTTTTGACGGCAGCGGCCCGGAGTGACGCCTGGTGCGCCGGACCACCGCGGACAAACCCTTCGACGACCTTCCCTCACAGCAACAACGGAACCATAACGTGCTCGACAAGCCCGCCTCCCACACCGCCGCTCGCACCTCGGGCCCGCTCGCCGGCTTCCGCATCGTCGAATTCGCCGGGATCGGTCCCGGCCCGTTCGCCTGCATGCTGCTCGCGGACATGGGCGCCGAAGTGATCACCCTCGATCGGGTCGGCGCGGGCAAGAATCTGAAGGCGGTGGCCACCCGCGGCCGCAAGGTGATCGAGCTCGACCTCAAGAACAAGGCGGCCATCGCTGAAGTGCTCGACCTGCTCGGCCACGCCGACGCGCTGATCGAAGGCTTTCGCCCCGGCGTGATGGAGCGCCTCGGCCTCGGCCCCGACGTCGTGCTCGGGCGCAATCCCAAGCTGGTCTACGGCCGCATGACCGGCTGGGGCCAGGAAGGCCCGCTGGCGAATGCCGCCGGCCACGACATCAACTACATCTCGATCACCGGCGCGCTGGCTGCGATCGGCACCAAGGAGAAACCGGTGCCGCCGCTCAATCTGGTCGGCGATTTCGGCGGCGGCGCGCTCTACCTCGTGGTCGGCGTGCTCGCTGCGCTATTGGAAGCACAGAAGTCCGGCAAGGGCCAGGTGGTCGATACCGCGATGTGCGACGGCGCGGCCTCGCTGATGTCGATGTTCTACGACATGGCCGCGCAGGGCCGCTGGAGCGGCGGCCGCGACCAGAATTTCCTCGACGGCGGCGCGCATTTCTACGGCGTCTACGAGTGCTCCTGCGGCAATTTCATCTCGATCGGCTCGATCGAGCCGCAGTTCTATGCGCTGCTGCGCAAGTATGCCGACCTGACCGACGCCGACTTCGACGCGCAGATGGACCGCAAAGCCTGGCCGGCGCTGAAGGCGAAGCTGGAAAAGGTGTTCAAGAGCAAGTCGCGCGCCGACTGGTGCACGATCATGGAAGGCACCGACATCTGCTTCGCACCGATCCTGACCATGGAGGAAGCTCCGAAGCATCCGCACATGGCGGCGCGCCAGGTATTCGTCGAACGCCACGGCGTCACCCAGCCCGCGCCCGCGCCGCGCTTCTCGCGCACGCCGTCGGCGATCCGCGAGCCGGAGCTGGCGAGCATCGGGGATGTGACGGCTGAGTGGAAGGCGGCAGCAAAGTAGCCTTCGCCGTCATTGCGAGGAGCGAAGCGACGAAGCAATCCATGTCTCCGCAGGCGGTGAGATGGATTGCTTCGCTTCGCTCGCACTGACGAAAAAATACGGCGCGGTCGCTACCCGGCGTACCCGGCAGCTAAGCCGCGTGATCGACCTTCAGCACGCCGCGGCGGATCTGGTCTTCCTCGATCGATTCGAACAGCGCCTTGAAGTTGCCTTCGCCGAAGCCGTCGTCACCCTTGCGCTGGATGAACTCGAAGAAGATCGGCCCGATCGCATTCGCCGAGAAGATCTGCAGCAGCACCTTGGTCTGGCCGCCGTCGACCACGCCCTCGCCGTCGATCAGGATGCCGTTGGTCTGGAGCCGCGCGACGTCCTCGCCATGCTGCGGCAGGCGGGCGTCGATCCGCTCGAAATAGGTGTCGGGCGGTGACGGCATGAACGGCAGGCCGTCCGCGCGCAGCCTTTCGACCGTCGCGTGGATATCGCGCGCGCCGCAGGCGATGTGCTGGATGCCCTCGCCGTGATAGACGTTGAGATATTCCTCGATCTGCCCGGAATCGCCGGCGTCCTCGTTGATCGGAATCCGGATCTTGCCGTCCGGGCTGGTCAGCGCGCGCGAGAACAGGCCGGACGCGCGGCCCTCGATGTCGAAGAAGCGGATCTGGCGGAAGTTGAACAGCTTTGCGTAGAACCCGGTCCAGACATCCATGCGGCCGCGATGGACGTTGTGGGTGAGGTGATCGACGTAATACAGCCCGGAGCCCGCCGGACGCGGGTTGGCGGCCCCTAACCACTCGAACTCGGCATCATAGGCCGAGCCCTTGGCGCCATAGCGGTCGACGAAATAGAGCAGGCTGCCGCCGATGCCCTTGATCGCGGGGACGTCGAGCGTCTTCTCCGCGGACGACACATCCGCCGGCTCCGCGCCGAGCGCGATCGCGCGCTCATAGGCGTGCTTGGCATCGACCACCCGGAACGCCATTGACGGCGCGCAGGGGCCGTGCGCGGCGACGAAGTTGAAGCCGTGGCTGCCGGGTTCCTCGTTGACGAGATAGTTGATGTCACCCTGGCGATAGACCGTGATCGCCTTGGTCCGGTGGCGGGCGACCGCGACAAAGCCCATCAGCTTGAACAGCGCGTGCAGCTCGGCCGGATTGGGATGGGCGTATTCGACGAACTCGAAGCCGTCGGTGCCCATCGGGTTCTCGGTGCTGATTTCAGCCGGCGGCGCATCGTGCGGAAACGGACCCATGGCGGTAACTCCCTGATTTGTCTGGAGATCAGTTTCCGTCACCTGCTGCGCAACGTGCGTGCAAAATGAGGCTCATTTTGCTAGTATTGCGCACGATCCGTGCATGAAATGGACATTTGACGCATGCCAGAAGTTGACGCCTTCGACCTCAAAATGCTCGCCGCGCTGCAGGACGACGGCCGGCTGACCAACCAGCAATTGGCTGATCTCGTCGGGCTGTCGGCCTCGCAATGCTCGCGGCGGCGGATGCGGCTGGAGGAGGAGAAGGTGATCGCGGGCTACCACGCCGACCTCGCCGGCGAGGCGCTCGGCTTCGGCCTGATCGCCTTCATCCACATCACGCTGGCCACCCACTCGCCCGACAACGCCAAGCGGTTTCGCGAGCTGGTCAACCGGGTCGACGACATCCAGGAGGCCTACGCGCTGACCGGCGACGCCGATTACGTGCTCAAGGTGATGCTGCGCGACCTCAAGAGCCTGTCCGACATCGTCAACAATGTGCTGATGCCGCACCAGAGCGTGGCCCATGTGCGCTCCTCGATCGTGCTCGACCGCCTCAAGGAGAGCACCAAGCTGCCGCTGAAGGCGCTGCAGAGCTGACTGGCGCAAATCGAGGGAAATACGCCATTCGCTTTCCCGGTCCGATTTGCGATCATTTGCATGAATTGGTTCGATGCCGCGACATCGGCAGTGGGCTCCCTCTCCCCTTGTGGAAGTCCGAGGCGAGCGGAGCTCGCTCTCGAGGTTGGGGTGAGGGGTTCTCTCCGCAGAGCATCCTGCACGGAGAGACCGCAACCCCTCACCCGGATCACATCTTGCGATGTGATCCGACCTCTCCCACAAGGGGAGAGGTGCACCGAGTGCGCGGCATCCATCGAGAAACTGAGGAACGACCATGGCGCTGCAGCTGCGACCGAACTGCGAATATTGCGACAAGGACCTGCCACCGAGCGCTGTCGACGCGCGGATCTGCTCCTATGAATGCACGTTCTGTGCGGATTGCGCCGAGACCAAGCTCGGCAATGTCTGCCCGAACTGCGGCGGCGGCTTTGCGCCGCGGCCGATCCGCCCGGCAAAACCGTGGCGGCCGGGGGTATGCACGGTCAACCAGCCGCCGTCGGACAAGCGGGTGCATCTGAAATACAGCGTTGAGGACTGCGCGGCGCATACCGCGCGGCTGAGGGATATCAGGCCCGAGGAGCGGTAACTTCTGTTTCGTCATTGCGAGGAGCCACCCGGTCCGACCTCCGGCCGGCCGGATGACAGGCTCCGCGACGAAGCAATCCATCCGTCGTCGTACGCGGATCGATGGATTGCTTCGCTTCGCTCGCAATGACGGATGCGTCACTCCGCCGCGACGATGGTGCCTTCGACCTCGCCGAAGCCGACGCGATAACCGTCGCCCTGGCACCAGCCGCGCATGACCAGCGAGTCACCGTTTTCGAGGAACGAGCGCGTCACGCCGCTGGCGAGTTCGACCGGCTCGGTGCCGTTCCAGCTGATTTCGAGCAAGCTGCCGCGCTGGTGCTTTTCCGGACCGGAGATCGTGCCGGACCCCAAGAGATCGCCGACATTCATCGCGCAGCCGCTCGAGGCATGATGTACGAGCTGCTGCACCGACGACCAGTACATGTATTTGAAGTTGGTGCTGCAGATCGTCTTCGCCGCGTTCATCGCACCCGCGCGCAGCGCGACGTCGAGCTGCATGTCGTAATTGTTCGGCTGCGCCTGCTTCAGGTAGGCCAGCGGCTCCGGCTCTTGCTTCGGGCCCGGCATCCGGAACGGCTCGAGCGCGTCGCGCGTCACCACCCACGGGCTGATCGAGGTTGCGAACGCCTTGGCCTGGAACGGGCCGAGCGGCACATATTCCCACTGCTGGATGTCGCGCGCGCTCCAGTCGTTGAGGATGACGAAGCCGAAGATCATCTCCTCGGCCTGCTGCTCGGTGAGCATCTCGCCCATCGCAGATGCCTGTCCAACGACGACCCCCATCTCGAGCTCGAAGTCGAGCCGCTTGCACGGGCCGAAGCTCGGCACCTCGGCGGTCGGCGGCTTCAATTGCCCGCGCGGCCGCTTGACCTTGGTGCCTGACACCACCACGGTCGAGGCGCGGCCGTTGTAACCGATCGGCATGTGCAGCCAGTTCGGTTGCAGCGCATTGTCCTTGCCGCGGAACATGACGCCGACATTGGTGGCGTGCTCCTTCGAGGAATAGAAATCGGTGTAGCCCGAGACGGCAAACGGCATGTACAGCTTGACGTCGGCCATCGGCACCAGCGCCCGCGCCCGCAATTCCCTGTTGTCGCGCAGCTCCGGATGATCGGAGCGCAACAGCTCGCTGATCCGCGCCCGCGTCGCCGACCAGACCTTCGGCCCGAGCGCCATGAAGGCATTGAGCGACGGCTGCGAGAACACGCCGAGCGGCCCGACATCGAGCCGCGAATCCTGCTCGAGCTCCCAGAGGTCGAGCACATAATCGCCGATCGCAACGCCGACGCGCGGCGCGAGCCCGTCCTTCGACGAAAACACGCCGTAGGGCAGGTTTTGGATCGGGAAGTCGGAGGTGGGGGTGACGTCGATGAAGGAGCGGAGTTTGGGGTCGTTGGGATGGGGCATGGTCTCTCCAATCAAGAAGCCGTCATGCCCGGGCTTGACCCGGGCATCCATCTTCGGAATGCGCGATGGATCGCCGGGTCAAGCCCGGCGATGACGAGCAACACAAGTTACGGCTTGTTCGGGTCGAACTTCTTCTCGAGACCCTTCCAGCAATCCGAGTAGTCATCTTGCAGCGTCGCTGACGTCGCGGCGTGCTGCGTCACGCGCTGGGGAAATCGGGTCTCGAACATGAAGGCCATGGTGCCGGTCAGCTTCACCGGCTTCAGCTCGCCATTGCTGGCGTGCTCGAAGGCTTCGCGATCGGGGCCGTGCGGCAGCATGCAGTTGTGCAGGCTGATGCCGCCCGGCACGAAGCCTTGCGGCTTGGCGTCGTAGACGCCGTAAATCAGGCCCATGAACTCCGACATGATGTTCATGTGGTACCACGGCGGACGGAAGGTGTTGTCGGCCACCATCCAGCGCTCCGGGAAGATCACGAAGTCGATATTCGCGGTGCCGGCGGTCTCCGACGGCGAGGTCAGCACCGTGAAGATCGAGGGATCCGGATGATCGAAGGCGATCGCGCCGACCGGCGAGAAGGTGCGCAGATCGTATTTGTAGGGCGCGTAGTTGCCGTGCCAGGCGACCACGTCGATCGGCGAATGGGCGAGCTGCGTCTTGAACAGCGAGCCACCCCACTTCACGTAGAGCTCGGTCGGCGTGTCCTTGTCCTCGTAGGCAGCCACCGGCGTCAGGAAGTCGCGCGAATTGGCCAGGCAATTGGCGCCGATCGGGCCACGCTCCGGCAGCGTGAAGGCGCCGCCGTAATTCTCGCAGAGATAGCCGCGCGCCGGTCCATTCGGAATCTCGACGCGGAATTTGACGCCGCGCGGGATCACCACGATCTCACCCGGCTCGGCATCGATGCGGCCGAACTCGGTGACGAGCCGCAGATTGCCCTGCTGCAGCACGAACATCATCTCGCCGTCGGCATTGTAGAAATGCTGATCGACCATCGATTTGGTGATGAGATAGACGTGCGCCGCCATGCCGGCCTGGGTGTTGGCATCGCCCGCCGTGGTCATGGTCTGCACGCCCTGAAGGAACGTCATGTCCTCCTTCGGGATCGGCGCCGGGTCCCAGCGCAGTTGCGCGATCGGCATGTCGTATTCGTGGCACGGCGCGGTGCGCCACAGTCCGGCATCGGCCTTGGCGAAGCGGCCGGAATGCCGCACCGATGGGCGGATGCGGTAGAGCCAGGAGCGCTCATTGGTGCCGCGCGGCGCCGTGAACGGCGAGCCGGACAATTGCTCGGCATAGAGCCCATAGGCGCAGCGCTGCGGCGAGTTGCGCCCCATCGGCAGCGCGCCGGGCAACGCCTCGGTCTCAAAGCTGTTGCCGAAGCCGGACATGTAGCCCGGCGTGACTTGCCCCGAGCTGCGAACGATCTGATCAGGCGAGGTATTGATGTTCATCACTATCCTCCTTGCAGGGCGGCCCACATTTCCTGGTCGCGCTTGTCGGTCCAGATCACGGGATCGTCGATCCCGGACGCCTCGTCATAAGCGCGCGACACGTTGAACGGCAGGCAGTGTTCGTAGATCGCGAACTTCGAGAACTTCGGATCCATCACCTCGCGCGTCGCCGCCATCGATTCCTTCAAGGAGCGGCCCTTGGCGACCGACGATTCGGCGGCGCCGTAGAGCGTGGTGACGAAATCCCGGGTCATCGCGATCGCATCGCGGCCGGTCTCGAGACCCTTCAGCGCATCGCCGCGGCCCGGCGCGATCGCCTTCGGATTGAAGGCGCGGATCTCGTTCAGGGTCATCGGCCATTCGCGCAAATGCGCATCGCCGCAATAGCAGGCCGAGTGGTACTCGATGAGATCGCCGGAGAACATCACCTCGGCATCCGGCACCCAGGCGACGATATCGCCCGAGGTATGGCCGGCGCCGAGCTGCATCAGCCGCACCTCGCGCTTGCCGAGATAGATCGACATCTCGCCTTCGAAGGTCAGCGTCGGCCAGGTCAGGCCGGGGATGCTCGCGGCATCCTGGAACAGGCGCGGGAAGCGGCCATATTCGGAATCCCAATCCTGCTGGCCGCGCTCCTCGATCAGGCGATAGGTCTCCTGCGAGGCGACGATGCCCTGCGCGTGATAGGCGGAGGCGCCGAGCACGCGCACGGCGTGATAGTGCGACAGCACGACATATTTGATCGGCTTGTCGGTAACGGTCTTGACCCGCTCGATCACCTTGTTGGCCATCGCAGGCGTCGCCTGCGCGTCGAACACCAGGCAGCCGTCGTCGCCGACGATCACGGCGGTGTTGGGATCGCCTTCGGCGGTGAAGGCGTAGAGATCGGTGCCGATCTCGGAGAAGGTGACCTTCTTCTCCGCGAGATCCGTGGTCGATGCGAAACCTTTGGCCATCAGTTCAATCCTGTCCGTTTGCTCAGTGCTATTGTTGTTGCTGCTGTTGCTGCTGGCTCGCGTCGAGCGTCCGCCGCTTCGCCAGCGCGATCGCCTCGCGCAGCACGTCGAGGTCGCCGATGTGGTTGGCGAGCACCAGCACCAGCGCGGCATCGAGATCGGCGCTCTGCGCGTCGGTGAGGCCCCGATGCGCCTCGACGATGGCACGGAAGGCGTCATCGGGCTTTGCGAAGTTCGAACTGGTCGACAGCGCCATGACTGCTCCTCAGTTCAGGCCTGATGCGCGCGCCAGCGCCGCATCGAGTGCCGGCCGCGTGGCGTTGCGGAAGCGCGCCGCGACATAACCATCCGGCCGCAGCAGATAGGCGGTGCCGGGCTCGGCGTCGTAGCGCTTGCCGGCAAGGCCCTGCGCGTCGACCAGCCCGCCCTCGCCGCCGAGGCGAATGCTGCCGACGCCTTCGGGCACATCAGCGGCCGCGCCATTGCCAAACTCCAGCAGCGTGAACCGCGTTCCCTGCCTGATGAAAACCTCAGTCAGATAGCTGGAACCACCGCCCGGCTCGGTCACCGGCGCATCCAGCATCGAGGCGCCCGGCCGCGGGCCGCCGCGCCAGCTATCGCGATCGCCGCTCGACAGCGGCGTGTCGTAGACCGACGGCACCGACAGCCGGCCGCCATTGACCATGCGCTTGCCGAACTCGGTATCCTTCGCGAGCGACAGCACCGCCTGGCGCAGCCGCGCCTCCTGCTTCGTCACCGGCGCCATGAAATCGGTCGAGCGGGTCGACTCGCGGATGTTCTCGTCCGCCGCGGCGCTGCGCTCGATGTGGTAACTCTCCAGCAAGCCTTCGGGCGAGGCCCGGCGCAGCACGCGGTCGAGCTTCCACGCCAGATTCTCGGCATCCTCTAACCCGGAATTGGCGCCACGCGCGCCGAACGGCGACACCTGGTGCGCGGAATCGCCGGCGAAGATCACCCGGCCGTGGATGAACTTGGCCATCCGGCGGCACTGGAACTTGTACAGCGAGATCCACTCGAACTCGAACTTGTCGTGCCCGAGCATGCGCTCGATCCGCGGCCGCACGTTTTCGGGCTGCTTCTCGGCCACCGGATCGGCATCAGGATTGAGCTGGAGGTCGATCCGCCAGATGTCGTCGGGCTGCCTGTGCAGCAGCGCCGAGCGTCCGGCATGGAACGGCGGATCGAACCAGAACCAGCGCTCGGTCGGGAATGCCGCCGTCATCTTGACGTCGGCGATCAGGAACTGATCCTCGAACACCTGGCCTGCGAACTCCGCGCCGACCATCTGCCGGAGCGACGAGCGGGCGCCGTCGCAGGCCACGACAAACGATGCATACACCTGGTAGGAGCCTTCAGGCGTCGCAATGGTCAGCGCGACGCCGTCGTTGCGGCTCTCCAGCGCGATCACCTTGTTGCGCCAGCGCAGGTCGATGTCAGGCAGCTGTTCGACCCGATCGACCAGATAGGCCTCGGCGTAGAACTGCTGCAGATTGATGAAAGCGGGCCGCTTGTGGCCTTCCTCGGGAAGCAGGTTGAACTGGTAGAGCTGCGAGGCCCCATGGAAAATCTTGCCGACGCTCCACACCACACCCTTCTCGACCATGCGGTCACCGACGCCGAGGCGATCCCAGAACTCCAGCGAGCGTTTGGAGAAGCAGATCGCGCGCGAGCCTTCGCCGATCCGGTCGGCGTCGTCGAGCAGCACCACGCGCTGGCCGCGCTGCGCGAGGTCGATCGCCAGCGACAGCCCCACGGGTCCGGCGCCGACCACGACGACCGGGTGCTCCGCGATATTGGCGCCCGACCGCTCCTGGTCGGGGTGACGGCGATAGCCGAACTGGGTTTTGGCCTGTGCCGTATGGGCTGATGCCATTGGGTGACCCTGGATGTTCCCTCGAGCCGGCTTGTCGCTGCGGCTTGTGTGACTGGTTTGCGACGGGCACCTTGCGAGCCGGCCGCGACCTTGCTAAATTAGTCTCACTTGCAACTATCTTAAACTCCCAGTCGGGCCCGACGTCAACTCAATTTGGAGGAATTTTTGGCCAGGACCTCTGCAAGCCAGCCTCCAGCGCGGCCGCGCAGCGCCGTGGAAGCGGACCCGCGCGACGATGCCGCGGCGGCGAAGAAGCGCCTCGATCTCTTTCATTTCATGCCGTTCCGCCTGAACCGGCTGGCGGCCGAGGTGTCCTCGGCGCTGTCGAGCGAATATCAGGCGCGCTACGGCCTCGACATTCCGGAATGGCGCGTGCTCGCAACACTCGGCTTCCGCAGCGATCCCTGCAGCGCGCAATACATCGCACACTGCACCCGCACGCATAAATCGACCATCAGCCGCGCGGTATCGGCCTTGATGGAGCGCGAGATCGTCGAGCGCGTCGAGAACGCCGACGACCGCCGCGAATTCCGCCTGCAACTGACCAAAAAGGGCCAGGCACTGTACGAAGAGCTGATCCCGCGCCTGCTGCGCAAGGAGCAGGAGATCCTGTCCTGCCTCTCCGCGCAGGAACGCCGCGACCTCGGCCGCCTGCTCGGCAAGGTCGAAAGCAGCCTCGAGCTGGTGCAGACCAGCGAAGAGGCCGACGCCAAGGACGTGTATTAGGGCCACTCAACCCGTCATCCCCGCGCAAAGGCTTCGCCTTGTCGCTGGAGGAGCGCCAACGGGTCCGCGCCAAGCGCGGCCCGATGACAGGCTCCGCGCGTCTCGAAGGATGCACGGCCCGGCTGGTGGCCGTCGACCCTTCGAGACGCGCGCAAGTGCGCGCTCCTCAGGGTGACGGTGATGGAATTTTGCGCGCAGTCCCTCCACCGTCATTGCGAGCGAAGCGAAGCAATCCATGCATGCAAGCATGCGGACCGATGGATTGCTTCGTCGCTGCGCTCCTCGCAATGACGGAGCCGTCACGCTCCCTCGATATGCTTCGCGATGACCGGGAAATAATTATCCTTCGATCCCTTGTCGATCGCCTCCTGCAGCACCGTGCCGATCAGCTCAGCGCCGCGGATCCTGATGCCGGCGTCGGCGGCGAGTTCCAGTGCGTAGGACAAATCCTTCAGCGCATATTCGGTCGAGAAGGCGCGCTCCGGAAACACGCCCGGCACGATCGCCTTCATGCCGTGGTTACGCAGCGCAAAGCTGTCGGCTGAGCCCTTCGACAGCGTCTCCAGCAGCAATTTTGGATCGACGCCATTGTGCTTCGCCACCGCGACCGCCTCAGCCAGCGCATTCACGGTCTCGAACAGCACCATGTTGTTGAGGATTTTTGTCACCTGACCGGCGCCGACGTCGCCGCAATTGGTGACGTCGGTGGCAAAGCAGCGGATCAGCGGTTCGATCGCGGCATAGAGTGCAGGCACCGCGCCGACCATCACGCTGAGCGTGCCGTCCTGCGCCGCCTGCCGCGTGCGCGCGATCGGCGCGTCGGCCCAGGCCGCGCCCCTGGCCTGCAATTGTCCGGCGAAATCGCGGGTCTGGCTCACCGAGGACGTGCCGAGGTCGACCACGATTTGGCCGCTCCTCGCATTCCTCAAAATGCCGTCGCCTTCGAACACGGCACGCACATGCTTGGCGCTCGGCAGGCAGAGGAACAGCACGTCGCTCTGCTTGATGACGTCCGCCACCGAGGAGGCCACCTCGGCGCCGTCGGCGCGCAGGCGCTCGAGCGGCTCGGCCGCGAGGTCGAACACGACGACGCGCTTGCCGCTCTTCTTGACCAGGTTGCGGCAAATCGGCTCACCCATCACGCCGAGGCCGATGAAGCCGAGAGTCTTATAGTCAGTCATATCGCTACTTCTTCTTGACGTTTCTTGACGTGTTGCGGATGCGCCGCGCCCGATCGGCGAGGCTATTTCGCGAACGATCGCGACGGCGCCAGATGCAGCGCGAATGCATCGACCTTGTCGCTGGCGCGCGGATAGATCTCGCTGACGATCGGATCGTGACCGGGGATGAAGCGGTCGGGATGACCGGCAAGCCGCTCGACGGTCTCCCAGCCCTGCGCCATGTCGCCGACATTGTAGACGATCGGGAACGGGCTCTTCTTGTGCAGGTTCGCATAGTAATGCGCGGCGTCCGACGCCAGCACAACCGGGCCGCGCGCGGTCTCGACCCGCACCACCTGGAGGCCGTCGGAATGGCCGCCGACCCGATGCACGGTGACGCCCGGCGCGATCTCGCCGTCGCCGGAATGGAAGGTGACGCGCTCGCCATACACATGGCGGACCATCTGCGTGACGTGTTCGATGGAGAACGGATGGCGCAGCATGCCGTTGCACATGCAGCGGCCGGTCGCGTAGCTCATCTCGCGTTCCTGCAGATGGAATTTGGCGTTCGGAAAGCGATCCAGATTGCCGGCGTGGTCGTAATGCAGATGGGTGACGATGACGTCGCGGATCGCATCGGCGCTGACGCCGAAGCCCGCCAGCGCATCGACCGGATTGAGCGTCAGCTTGCGGGCGCGCGCCTTGGCCTCCTCGGCGTTGAAGCCGGTGTCGACCAGGATGTCACGGCCGTGGCCGCGGATCAGCCAGACGAAATAATCCAGATCCTGCGCCGTGGTGTCGTGCGGATCGGGGACCAGGAAGTTGAGGTGGGGCGTGCGCGGCGACATCGTCGCATAGCGCAGGGCATAGATTTCGTAGGCGTTTCCCATCGGTTTCGCTCTTGTTTACAGTCTTGTTGGAATGGCTTGCCGTCCCGGACACCAAGCCATCGCCGCCCGCAAAGGTCAAACCGCGCGGCGTGCGACGAGCGCATGACAGGGCAGCAAGGGCTCTGTGAGTGCAATCACATTATCGGCTCGCAGGAACCGGCACCATGTCGCGACGGCGATGGCCGCCATGACCGCATGCTGTTGCACTGCGGTCTCGTGATCGTCATCTCGACAAACGATGCTGCCGCAAGCCGTTGACGGGAGTTTGGCCGTGGTTTGATAATGGATTTTCGCTAGAGTAAGGTCCCCGGGGCGCAGGCTGGAAGCGGCGCCATTTCATTGGAATGCCGCGATCTGGATTTGCTGCGATTATGAAAATCCGCCTTGCCTTGCTCGCCACGCTGATTTTTTCAATCGCGGCGCCAACCCTGTCCTTCGCCGCCGGCGACCGTTTCGCGTTGGTCATCGGCAATGCCAAATATCCGGACGCCGACGCGCCGCTGAAGGAGCCGATCAACGACGCACGTGACGTCGCCGACGAGCTCAAGCGCGACGGCTTCACCGTCGAGGTCGGCGAGAACCTGACCGGCGACGGCATGCGCCGCGCCTTCGACCGGCTCTACGGCAAGATCAAGCCGGGCTCGGTCGCGCTGATCTTCTTCTCGGGTTACGGCATCCAGTCGAACCGGCAGAGCTACATGATCCCGATCGATGCGCAGATCTGGGCCGAGGCCGACGTTCGCCGCGACGGCTTTAGCCTCGAGAACGTGCTCGGCGAGATCAACAGCCGCGGCGCCGGAGTGAAGATCGCCCTGATCGATGCCAGCAGGCGCAACCCGTTCGAACGCCGTTTCCGCAGCTTCTCGGCGGGGCTTGCCCCGGTCATCGCACCCAACGGAACGCTGGTGATGTATTCGGCGGCGCTGTCGTCCGTCGTCTCTGACAATGGCAGCGACCACAGCCTGTTCGTGCGGGAACTTTTGAAGGAGATCCGCACCCCCGACCTGATGGCGGAGGAGACGCTGAACCGGACCCGCGTCGGCGTCACCCGGGCGTCGCGGCAGGAACAGGTGCCGTGGATCTCGTCGTCCCTGGCCGAGGATTTCTCGTTCATTCCGGGCGGTGCGGCCGCTCCAGGCGGCACGGGCGGACCGTCGCCCGCATCGCCGTCGCCCGAGGTGGCAGCGGCACCGCCGGTTACGCCGCCGCCGGCTCCGCCAGCCCCGCCCGCGGCAACGCCGACGCCGCCGGCCGCAACAGCGCCGACTCCAGCACCGGCGCAGCCGAAGCCGCCCGTTGCGGCAGCACCGGCCTCACCGCCGCCCCCGCCAAAGACGCCCGAGGTCGCGCTGCCGCCGCCCGCGCCTCCGCCACCGGTCGTGATCCAGCCCACGCCAGCGCCAAGCAATTCGCCCGTGCTCGCCGATGATCCGACGATCAAGAGCCTGAGCGAGAAACTGGACAAGAACCCCGATGACGCGGCTGCGCTGTATCGCCGCGGCCAGGTCTACGCCAGCAAGGGCGCCTACGACCTCGCGGTGAAGGACTTCACCAATTCGCTGCGGCTGAACCCGAAGGATGTCGAGGCCTACAACAACCGCTGCTGGGTCCGCACCGTGATCGGCGACCTGCAGGCGGCGCTGAAGGACTGCAACGAGGCGCTGCGGCTGCGCCCGAATTTCGTCGATGCGCTCGACAGCCGCGGGCTGATGAACCTGAAGGGCGGGCAGAACAAGAACGCCATCGCCGATTTCGACGCCGCGCTGAAGATCAACCCGCGGCTGACCTCGTCGCTGTACGGGCGCGGCCTCGCCAAGAAGCGCAACGGCGCGGTCGCGGAAGGCGATCTCGACATCGCCAACGCCAAGGCGATGGATCCGAATATCGTCAAGGAATTCACCGACTACGGCGTGCAGTGACAAATCGATCGAGGCCGTCCTGGCCTCGAACCGCGGCTGGAATTGCGCGACTAATCAGAGGGTGCGTGCCGGGTCGATGCCAGCAATCTGAAGAGTTGCATGGAACCGCGCAAGCCCGCGCAGGAGGGACCGAAATGTTCAAGCCGTCGGCGAAGGCCGCGATCCTTTCCATCATGACCGTCGGCGCCGCGCTGTCGCTGGGCATGGCGGCTGCCCGCGCCGGTGACGACGTCACCGAGGACCAGATCATCAGGGCGCTGACACCCGACAAGAAGCCGCTGACCCGCGGCCTCTCGGTCGGCCCGCAGACCACCTCGCCCGGGCTGAATGCCGACCAGGCCAAGTTCGTGCAGAGCGTCCGCGGCCGCGCCACCCGCTCGCTGTCCTCGGCGGAGCGCGAGGAAATCGCGACCATCGTGCAGGACAAGCCGAAGATCGATCTCGAGATCAACTTCGACTACAATTCCGCCGACATCAGCGCGAAGTCGCTGCCCTCGGTGCAGGCGCTCGGCCGCGCCCTGACCAACCAGGATCTGAAGGGCTCAACCTTCGTGGTCGCCGGCCACACTGACGCGGCCGGCGGTGAGGACTATAATCAGGGCCTCTCGGAGCGCCGCGCCGACGCCATCAAGCGCTATCTGGTCGACAAATACGGCATCAACGGCACCGATCTCGTCACCGTCGGCTATGGCAAGAGCAAGCTGAAGGACCCGAGCCACCCGATGGCGGACGTCAACCGGCGCGTGCAGGTCGTGAACGTGGAAAATAAGGCCACCGCGTCCAAATGATCGCGCAGCGTTGGGCGTGGCGTGCCGGCTTTTTGAGGCTACAATGCGTCCCGCACCCCGGCGGGGCGCATTTGCTTTTGGGCCCGAGGTCCGAAGCGACCCTCAGGTGACCCGCCTCACATGACGTCAGGGCATGATCCGGAACAATGGACCCCGGCCTTGCGCATGTTCAAGGACTATGATGGCGAGCGTGATGAGACTTCGACGAGCGCCCAAGACAACCCCTGTCGATACGCGGCAAGTTCTGGATTGATCCGGCGATGAATTTTTCCCAATACCTCAAGCCTGCGCTCGGCACGGTGGTCTTCCTCGCGCTGGCCATCGCCTATTACGCGTTCGAGCACCGCTCCCATCCGGAGGAGAAGGAGACGCCTGGCCAGGCGCTGGTCGTGGTGACGAAATCGACCAATGCCTGCTTCTCCGACATGGTCCGCGTCACCGGCTTCATCGTGCCGCGCCGCGAGGCGCAGGTGAATGTCGACCAGGAGGGCTCTAAAGTCACCGACGTGCTGGTCCGCGAGGGCGATATTGTCACCGAGAACCAGGAACTGGCGCGGCTCACCCCGCCGCCGCAGCAGGCCGCCCAGGCCAATGCCAAGCCGATCGTGCTGCGTGCGCCGGCGGCGGGCCTGATCACCGAGGTACGCACCGCGCCCGGCGCGCCGGCCTCGCCGCAGGCGCCTCCGATGTTCAAGATCTCGATCGGCAACGAGATCGAGCTCGACGCCGAGGTGCCGGGCTTCCAGCTCCTGAAGCTCAATCCCGGCGCCAATGTGCGGATCAGCCGCGACGATGCGCCCGACATGGTCGGCAAGGTGCGCCAGATCTCGCCGCAGATCGACCGCACCACCCAGCTCGGGCACGTCCGCATCACCATCAACAACAATCCGACGCTGAAGGTCGGCATGTTCGCGCGCGCCAATATCGACGCCAAGCGCTCCTGCGGCGTCGCGGTGCCGCGCACCGCGATCGACCGCCTGACCTTGCAGGTCGTGAAGGGCAACACGGTCGAGACCCGCAAGGTGCGCGTCGGGCTGACCTCCGACACCTCGACCGAAATCCTTGAAGGCCTCGACGTCGGCGAAATCGTCGTGGCCGATGCTGGCACCTCGCTGCATGACGGCGACCAGATCAAGACCATGTTCGCCGACGAACTCGATCGCACGCGATCACGGTAACCGGGCACATCAATGGCTTTGAACATCTCGGCATGGTCGATCCGGAACCCGCTTCCCTCGATCGTCTTCTCCATCATCCTGCTCGTGCTGGGCTGGGTCTCCTTCACCAAGCTCGCGGTGACCCGGCTGCCGAGCGCCGACATTCCGGTGATCTCGGTCGCGGTCTCGCAGTTCGGCGCAGCGCCGTCGGAACTTGAATCGCAGGTCACCAAGACGATCGAAGACGGCGTCTCCGGCGTCGAGGGCGTGCGCCACATCTCGTCCTCGATCACCGACGGCCTGTCGGTGACCACGATCCAGTTCGCGCTGGAGACCAACACCGACCGCGCGCTCAACGACGTCAAGGACGCGGTGACGCGCGTGCGCGCCAACCTGCCGCAGAACGTCACCGAGCCATTGATCCAGCGCGTCGACGTGATCGGCCTGCCGATTGTCACTTATGCTGCGATCTCGCCCGGCAAGACGCCGGAGCAGCTGTCATATTTTGTCGACGACGTGGTCAAGCGCGCATTGCAGGGCGTGCGCGGCGTCGCCCAGGTCGAGCGCATCGGCGGCGTCGAGCGCGAGATCCTGGTCTCGCTCGATCCCGACAAGCTGCAGGCGGTAGGGCTCACCGCGGTCAATGTCAGCCAGATCCTGCGCGGCACCAATGTCGATGTCGCCGGCGGCCGCGCCGAGATCGGCAAGAACGACCAGGCGATCCGCACGCTGGCCGGCGCCAAGACGCTGAACGAGCTTGCCGGAACCATGATTCCGCTGTTCGGCGGCGGCGAGATCCGGCTCGACGATCTCGGCACCGTCACCGACACCATCGCCGACCGGCGCACCTTCGCCCGCTTCAACGGCGAGCCGGTGGTGGCGCTCGGCATCAAGCGCTCCAAGGGCGCCAGCGACGTCGTGGTCGCGGCCGCGGTGCAGAAGCGGATCGACGCCCTGAAGGTCGCCTACCCCGACGTCGACCTCAAGCTGATCGACACCTCGGTCGAATTCACCAAGGGCAATTACGAGGCCGCGATCTCGACCCTGTTCGAGGGCGCGATCCTCGCCGTCATCATCGTGCTGCTGTTCCTGCGCGACATGCGCGCCACGATCATCGCGGCGGTCTCGTTGCCGCTGTCGATCTTCCCGGCATTCTGGGCGATGGACCTGCTCGGCTTCTCGCTCAACCTGGTCTCCTTCCTCGCCATCACGCTGTCGACCGGCATCCTGGTCGACGACGCCATCGTCGAGATCGAGAACATCGTCCGCCACATGCGGATGGGCAAGACGCCCTATCGCGCGGCGCTCGAAGCCGCCGACGAGATCGGCCTTGCGGTGATCGCGATCTCGCTCACCATCATCGCGATCTTTGCTCCCGCGAGCTTCATGTCGGGGATCGCCGGACAGTTCTTCAAGCAGTTCGGCATCACCGTATCGGTGCAGGTGTTCTTCTCGCTGCTCGCCGCGCGCTTCGTGACGCCGATGCTGGCCGCCTATTTTCTCAAGCATCATGACCACGACGACCCGCCGCCCGGCCGCATCCTGCGCACCTATCACAGCCTCGTCACCTGGTCGGTGAAGCACTATTTCATCACCGTGCTGATCGGCTTTGCGATCTTCGCCGCGTCGATCTGGAGCATCACGCTGCTGCCGCAGGGCTTCCTGCCCGCGCAGGATACCGCGCGCTCGCTGCTCGCGATGGAGCTGCCGCCCGGTTCGCAGCTCGCCTACACCGAGAAGGTCACCGAGGAGATCGTGGCGCGCTTGCGCAAGCGGCCCGAGGTGAAGAGCGTGTTCGTCGACGGCGGCCGCGTGCCGCCGGGCATCCAGGAGGTGCGCCGCGCCGCGCTGATCATCAACTATACGCCGAAGGCTGACCGCAAGATCACCCAGCGCGAGCTCGAACTGTCGATCGGCAAGGACCTCGATAACGTCCCTGACATCAGGTTCTGGTTCCTCGACGAGAACGGCCTGCGTGCCATCTCGCTGGTGGTGACCGGCACCGACAGCAACATCGTCAACAACGTCGCCAGCGAGCTGGCGACGCAGATGAAGCGGATCCCGATCATCGCCAACGTGATCTCGGAGACCGCGCTCGACCGGCCCGAGCTGCGCATCCGTCCGCGCGCCGAGCTCGCGGCACGGCTCGGCGTCTCGACCGAGAGCCTGTCGCAGACCATCCGCGTCGCCACCATCGGCGATGTCGGCCCGGCGCTCGCCAAGTTCGACGCCGGCGACCGCCAGGTGCCGATCCGCGTCCAGCTCGAGGACAATGCGCGCAGCGACCTGCAGATGTTGCAGCAGCTGCGGGTTCCGCTCGGCCAGCGCGGCGAGCGCGGCGGCGTACCGCTGTCAGTCGTGGCCGACATCCAGCTCGACCAGGGCCCGACCAGCATCAACCGCTACGACCGCGAGCGGCAGGCCACCGTCGCCGCCGACCTGGTCGGCAATGCCGCGCTCGGCGACGCCACCAAGCTGATCTACGACCTGCCGGTCATGAAGAGCCTGCCGAAGGGCGTGAAGGTCAGCCCGTCCGGCGACGCCGAGAGCCTCGCCGAGCTGTCCGACGGCTTCGCCACCGCGATCACCGCCGGCCTGATGATGGTCTATGCCGTGCTGGTGCTGCTGTTCGGCACCTTCCTGCAGCCGATCACCATCCTGTTCTCGCTGCCGCTCTCGATCGGCGGCGCGATCGGCGCGCTGCTCCTGACCGGCAAGCAGCTCACCACGCCGGTGTGGATCGGCATCCTGATGCTGATGGGCATCGTCACCAAGAACGCCATCATGCTGGTGGAGTTCGCGGTGGAGGCGATCCGCGACGGCAAGGCGCGCGAGGAGGCGATGATCGACGCCGGCATGAAGCGCGCCCGTCCGATCGTGATGACCACGATCGCGATGGCAGCCGGCATGATGCCGTCAGCGCTGGCGTTCGGCGCCGGCGGCGAATTCCGCTCGCCGATGGCGCTCGCGGTGATCGGCGGCCTGATCTTCTCGACCGTGCTGTCGCTGGTGTTCGTGCCGGCGATGTTCATGGTGATGGACGATATCGGCAACCTGATCTGGCGCTTCGGCAAGCGGCTCGTGGTCTCGCATGCCGACCACGAGCTGACCCCGAGCGAGAACAAGACCGACGAGACCAAGCGGCAGGGCGGCCCGCCCAGCATGATCTCGCCCGCCGCGGAGTAAGCCCCGCAGCCCCCTGCTGAAAGTTGTGCGCCAACCGCACTCGCGGCGTGGTAGAGTGCCGGACTTTCAGACGGAGAGGAGGGCTCCCTATGACAGATCGTGAAACAATGCAGCGCTTGGTCACTCAGGCCTACACCGCTCGCGGCAAGGGTGACATTGATTCATTGATGGACACATTTGGTCCCAATTCGAGCTTCGAACTGGTCGGTGACAAGAAGGCCCTTCATTTGACGGGCGCCGTTGAGGGGCATGCAAATATCACGCAGGCGCTGGCGCAGTTCATCACGGCCTTCGAGTTCATGGATCGCAAGATCACGAGCTTTCTCGTCGACGGCGATCGGGCTGCCGTGCATTCGACCATCACCGTTTACTTCATTCCGAAGAAGATCACCTTCACCACGGATGTGCTCGATCTCTTCAGGTTCGAAAATGGCAAGATCGCCGAGCTCGTCGAGTTCGCCGATACGGCGCTCTTGAAGCACATAACGTCGCCCTAGCGCTCCAGTCAGTAGAGCCTCGTGCGATAGGCCTCTTCCATCGCCTTCTCGGCGACCTCGACCTCCACCGCGGCGGTCTGCTCGGCGATGATCCGGCCGAGCGTCGGAAAGCTCTGGCGCTCGACCTGCGCGGCGGGATTCCACAGCTTCGAGCGCATCAGCGCCTTGCCGCAATGGAAATAGGTTTCGTCGACATGCACCTTGAGGCCGATGATCGGCGTGACGTTCTGCACGGTCAGCGGCGTCAGAAGGTCCGGCTCCTGCGAGATCTCGGCCCGCCCGTTGACGCGCAGCGTCTCGTTGATGCCGGGCACCATGAAGATCAGCCCGATCCCGGGCGAGGCGATGATATTGCCGAACGTATCGACGCGGTTGTTGCCGCGACGGTCCGGGATCAGCAGCGTCTTGTCGTCGATCACCGAAACGAAGCCCGGCGCGTCGCCGCGCGGACTGGCGTCGGCATGGCCCTTGCCGTCGCTGGAGGCGATCACCAGGAACGGCGACAGCGCAATGAAGTCGCGGCAGAACTTGTCGAGATGGTGGAGGACCTTCTTCTCGGCAAGCGGGCTCACTTGCCCGAAATGGCCGCGGAGATCCTCCTGCGATTTGACCGGCGGCTTGCCGCCCGCGCCCTGGTTGTCCATGAGGAACCTCCCGTTTCCATTCCCGCACCGAAGTAGAGTGCGGGAACAGCATAGTCCAGACCGCAGAAGCGCGCATCCGCCGGCGCTTTCGCCGCGATATTCAAGCGCAAGCTCGGCTCCGGGGCCGATTGAGGCAGGCGGATTTGCGTCGCGCAGACGCGAAATGCAAAACCCCTGCGGTCAACGGGAAAGACCGCAGGGGTTTGCAGGTGGATGGCGTGAGGCCAGCAAGGCTGGGTGTCACCCCAAGGACCGGCGGGCCGATGAAAGCGATACCGGCCTCGTCATGCAAGCAAGTCTTTTAGGCAGGAGTACGTCAACATTCGCAAAAAACGCGCGCGAGAGGATCGGTTTCTCGCGCGCGTTGCAGGCAATCATCCAGCTTCTCGTTTGACGCGACTTCGCTCGACAACGCTCTAGTCGTTGCGCGCGACCGCCGTCAGCTTTGACATATTGTGCAACATGATCCGCCCGCGTTGCAGGTCGACGATGCCGTCCTTGCGCCAGGTCTGCAGTTGCCGGTTGACGCTCTCGCGCGCGGCGCCGACGAAGATGCCGAGCTGTTCCTGCGAGATGTGCACCTCTGAACCGAAATCCTCGGCCAGCGCGCACAGCCGGCGTGCGAGGCGCACCGGCAACGGCTGCAGCACGGATTCTTCCATTCGCTCGCTCTGCCAGCGGATGCGCTGGCACAGCAATGCAATCAGCCTGACCGCGACCTTCGGCTCGCGCTCGAGGAAGCCGAGGAAATCCTCCCGGCGCAAGACGAACAATTCGGTCGGCTCGCCCGCAGTGGCATCCGCGGTGCGATCCTGACCGTCGAGCACGGCGACTTCGCCGAACAGATCGCCAGGCCCCATGAAGTTCAGTGTGAGCCGGCTGCCGTCGGAGGCTCCGGTTTCGATCCGCATCTGGCCGCGGCGGACCCCAAACAGGGCATCGCCGGGATCGCCTTTCTGGAACAGCACCTCGCCGTTGGCGAGTTGCTGGGTGTGGCAGAGGCCGGCAAGCCGCTGCAACTCGTCCGCACCGAGATCGGCGAACATCGGGTTCATCTTCAGAATGACCGCAAATTCGGCCTGTTTGCTCATTTTATTTGCCTTCCAAATCCATCCGAGCGGTCCCCTGACGCCCGGTTAGCAAAATCACCCACATAAGAGTGTGTGAGAGGTCACATAAGTTCATGCTGGTAACGGATTATTTTTCCGGTCATTGGAGCGAGGTCCCGTTTGCGGGATAATCTCGTGCGATCGACCGTGTCTTTCCGCGGTGGAACCCTGCTTGCCCGGCCTGGAACGACGATATGAGAGCACTGAAATTCGCCGGGGCCGCCATCGCTGTCGTGATCGTGATCATCGCGCTGGTGGCCGCGGTTGGAATCCCGTCCTCCTACCTGACATCCGCGATCACCGAGCGGGTCGAGCGTGAGACCGGCTACAAGCTCACCATCAATGGCGGCGCCAGGATTGGCCTGTGGCCGACGGTCAACCTGACGCTCAGTGACGTCGTGTTGCAGGATCCGCGGGAGCGCGAGGCCAACAACCGCTTTGCCGCCAGCAGCGTCGAAGCCGAAATGACGCTGTCGAGCCTGTGGTCGGGCCGACCCGATATCACCGACCTCGTGATCGTCAAGCCGCTGATCAATCTGCCGCTGCAGCGTGAGCGCACCCGCGACCACAATCCGCCGGCGAAGTCGTCCGCATCCGACAATGGCGGCATCACGATCCGGCATGTCGGCGTCAGCGGCGGCACCATCGTGTTCGCCAATGTGCGCGACCGGGTCGAGAACCGGATCGAGGCGCTTAATGTCGATGCGACGGTCGGCGACGACCGCAAGATCGTCGTCACCGGTGACGCGCGAACGGGCGACAAGCCGCTGAAGTTCGAAATCCGTGCGACCGCGCCGCAAGCATCCCTCGAACGTCAGAACGTGCCGGCCGAATTCACCATCGATGCCCCCAGCCTGTTGCCTGCCGCGATCAAGGCCAATGCCGAGCTGCGCTTGAACGGCACGGTGATGATGTTCAACGGCGTGTCCGGCACGCTCGGTGACGGCGGCTTCACCGGCTGGGCCTCGGTCGACTTCGCCAGCAACAAGCCGCTGGTGAAGCTCGATCTCGACTTCCAGCGCATCTCGATCGCGACCACGCCGGGACAGCCCGACACCACGCAGCCATTGGGCACCAACAGCTGGAGCAACGCGTCGATCGATCTCAAAGGGCTCAACTATGTCGATGCGCAGGCGCGTATCTCGGCGGCGGAGCTCGTGATCGGCGACGGCGGCTTTGCGCAGGCTGCGATCGATGCGTCCATCGACAGCGGCGTGCTGAAGGGCAAGCTCGCCAATCTCGGCGCCTATGAGGGCACCGCCAATGCCGACGTCACCATCGACGCGCGGACTGCCACTCCAGCCTACGTGCTGCGGCTCGATCTCGCCGGCGTGCGCGCGCTGCCGGTGCTGAAGAGCCTCGCCGAGTTCGACAAGCTCGACGGCAGGATGCAGGCGAAGATCGCGCTGACCTCGCAGGGCACCAGCGAGCGCGCCATCGTCGGCAATCTCGGCGGCACCGCCTTCGTCGTGTTCCAGAACGGCAAGATCCTCGGCCTCAACGTCGCGCAGATGATCCGCAACCTCACCACCAGCACCTTGTCGGGCTGGCAGCAGAGCCAGGAGCTGTCGACTGATCTCAGCCAGCTCTCGGCCTCGTTCAAGGTCGACAAGGGCCAGGCCGTCACCACCGATCTCAATTTGATCGGGCCGCTGGTGAAGATGACCGGGGTCGGCACCATCGATCTCAACACCCGCCAGATCGGGTTCCGCGTCGAGCCGCAGCTCGTGATGACCACCGAAGGCCAGGGCCGCGCCGGCAATCCGGTCGGGCTCGGCATCCCCGTGATGCTCGAGGGTCCCTGGGTGGCCCCGCGGATCTATCCCGAGATGCAGGGCATCCTCGACAATCCCGAGGCCGCCTATGCCAAGCTCAAGGAGATGGGCAAGGGCCTGTTCGGGGCGAATGGCCTGAGCCAGGGCCTCAACGGACTGAGCAATCTCCTCAACGGCGTGCAGGGCGGTGGAACCGCACCGCAGCCCGGCACCGGCCAGGCTCCGGGCGCGGCCGGCCAGAGCAACCCGCTCGGCGGGCAGCTCGGCGACACCATCGGGAACCTGCTGCAGCAGGGCCTCTCCACCCTGAACCAGGGCAACGCCTCCCGCCCGAGTCGCAGCCTCGCCAGGCCCGAGGCAAACGCGCCGCCCGCCGCCGACCAGGCCTCGCCACCCGCTCCTCCGCCGGCCGACACCGCCGAGCAGCACGACAGCCCCGCGATGAACGACGTGCTGCGCGAGCTGTTCAAGCGCTGATATTTCCGCATACTCGCTGTCGTCCTGGCGAAAGCCAGGACCCATTACCCCGAATGGTGGCTATGGCGCCGCGCTGGGGCCGCGATCCCGCTCATCATGGGATGGCGGTGGTTATGGGTCCTGGCTTTCGCCAGGACGACGTGGAGAGAGTGTGCCGCTTACTCCGCTTCCGCTGACGGTTCGCCCTTCCAACTCAAAACCTCCTATCCGGCGGTAACCATGCGGCCCGCGGGACCAGCCTTGCCCTGCCGATCCGTGCTAAACAGCAGCACATAATGCGGCGCACCCGACGGGATTGGAGGGGACGGACGAGGCTGAATGAACGGGGCTACGGACAAGGGCAAGAACTGGTTCCTGCGCGGCGGCCTGTTCGCCAAATACGTCCTCGCGCTGGTCGGCCTTGTCGTGTTCGTGCTGGCGGTCAACGGCGCGCTCGAGACCTGGATCAGCTATCGCGGCATCAAGAGCACGCTCACTGACGCGATGAGCGAGAAGGCGGACGCCACCGCCAAGCGCATCGAGCAGTCGATCTCCGACCTCGAGCGCCAGATCTCCTGGGTGACCCGCGCCTCCTCCAACACCATCGAGCTGCGCCGCGCCGACTACGCCCAGCTGCTCGGCCAGGTGCCGGCGGTGAGCCAGCTCACGCTGATCGACGGCCAGGGCCGCGAGTTGCTGCGGCTGTCGCGCCAGACCGTCACAGTGAACTCCAACACCGACCTCTCCCGCGACCTCCGCTTCATCGAGACCGTCAGCCGCGGCACCGCCTACGCGCCGGCGTATTTCCGCGACGAGCGGCCCTATATGTCGATCGGCGAGCAGCATTCCGGCTTCAATGCCGGCGTCACCGTGGCCGAGATCGACCTGCGCTTCCTCACCGACTATTTCGGCGATTCCCAGGTCGGCCGCCTCGCCTATGCCTATGTCGTCGACGCCAAGGGCCGGGTGCTGGCGAGCTCGTCGAAGGGACCGGAGATCGGCAAGGATCTCGCCGCGCTGCCGCAGGTCGCGGCCGTGCTGTCGCCGAGCGGCAAGCCGGTCGCGTCCGGCAAGGATGTCGACGGCAACGCAGTGCTGACCACGGCGGCATCGGCACCAAACCTCGGCTGGCACGTGTTCTATGAGCAGCCGACCGCGCAGGCGCTGTCGCCGATCCGCGACCAGCTGGTGCGCATCGCGCTGTTGATCGCGCTCGGCCTCGTGGTCGCGATCATCGCCGGCACGATCCTGGCACGGCGGATGCTGGTGCCGATCACCGCCCTTCGCGCCGGCGCGCGGCGGCTAGGGGCCGGCGACTTCGGCCATCGCATCGAGGTGAAGACCGCGGACGAACTTGAGGAGCTCGCCGGCCAGTTCAACAGCATGGCGGGGCAGCTGGCCGAGACTTACTCCGATCTCGAATGGAAGGTGAAGGAGCGCACCCGCGACCTCGCGCAATCGATCAACGAGCTGAAGGTGCTGGAGGAGGTCGGCCGCGCGGTGGCGTCCTCGCTCGACCTCAACGCCGTGCTGCCGACGGTCGCCGCCCGCGCGCTCGAGATCACCCATGCCGACGCCGTGCTGATCTATGGCTATGACGCCGCGCAGCGCGCTTTCAACCTGACGCAATCGATCGGCATCAAGAGCGCGGCTGACGGGGGTCATCGCGCGATCGACGCCGATCACAGCCCGCTCGGCGAGGCCGCGGCGAAAGGTGAGCCGCTGGCGTTCCCCGACCTTACAGATCAGCCCGATCATCCCCTGCGCGATGTCGTGGTCGGCGCCGGCTTCCACTCGGTGCTCATCGTGCCGCTGGTCGATCAGCAGGGCGTGCTCGGCGCGCTGGTGGTGCTGCGCAAGGTTGCCGGCGATTTCCCTGCGGGCCTGATCGGCTTGATGAAGACCTTTGCGCACCAGGCGGTGCTGGCGATGCGCAATGCGCGGCTGTTCACCGAAGTGGACCAGAAGAGCCACGCGCTGGAACGGGCCAACAGCACCGTGCGCGAGCAGGCCGACAAGCTGCGCGAGCAGACCGAGGCGCTGAAGGACTGGAACAAGTCGCTGGAGGCGCGGGTCGAGACCCAGCTCGGCGAGATCGAGCGCATCCGCAAGCTCGAGCGCTTCCTGGCGCCGCAGGTGGCGCAGCTGATCGCTTCGTCGGACAATCCCGAGGGCCTGCTCGAGAGCCACCGCCGCGAGGTCACCGTGGTGTTCTGCGATCTGCGCGGCTTTACGGCCTTCACCGAGGCGACCGAGCCCGAGGAGGCGATGAACGTGCTGCGCGAATATCACGCAGCGCTCGGCAAGCTGATCTTCAAATATGAAGGCACGCTCGACAAATATGCCGGCGACGGCGTGATGATCCTGTTCAACGCGCCGATCCAGCTCGCCGACCACACCGCGCGCGCCGTGAAGATGGCGGTGGAGATGCGCGACACGGTCGGCCCGCTGACCGAGAAGTGGCGCAATCGCGGGCATAGTTTGGGTTTCGGCATCGGCATCGCGCTCGGCTATGCCACGCTCGGCCAGGTCGGCTTCGAGCAGCGGCTTGAATACGCCGCGATCGGCAGCGTCACCAACCTCGCCTCCCGCCTGTGCGGCGAGGCCAAGCCCAACCAGATCGTGGTGAGCCGCCGCGTCTACGGCATGGTCGAAGCTTGCGTCGAAGGCCGCGCCATCGACGACCTCGTGGTGAAGGGATTCAACCATCCGATCCTGGCCGCGGAGATCCTGAGCTGGAAGGGCGAGCCATCGGCGGAGGCGGCGGCGGAGTGACGCTGCTCGCTCCACGCGTCATTGCGAGGCGAGGCTGACGGCGGCTGCGAGCGGAACCCGTTACCGCAAAACCTTGCATTCGCGCGGAAAGTGTGTATATTTGCGGCATTCGATTAGCCGTTGTGCCTTGTTGAATGGTCAGAACGGCCCTCCTCCAAAGACATCGTGAGTTCAATCGATGGTGCGCAATTCTGCGCAACACATGCGCATAGGCGCGTTTTGGAGAAGAGAATGCCGACAGGTACTGTGAAGTGGTTCAACGGCCAGAAGGGCTTTGGTTTCATCGAGCCGAGCGATGGCAGCAAGGATGTGTTCGTTCACATCAGCGCGGTCGAGCGCGCCGGTTTGTCGGGCCTCGCTGAGGGCCAGAAGGTTTCGTTCGAGCTGAAGACCGACAAGATGCGCGGCAAGACCAGCGCCGAGAACCTTCAGATCGTCTAAGTCGCGGACCAACGCTGCGCGTTGGTCCCAAAGGATAGCCGGTTCAGGCTTTCCGGATGATAGTGCACCCATGCCGCGGCGTCATTCCACGGATGTACTGGAGTGACTGCCAGGCCCGCTCGATCTGAACAGGTTGAGCGGGCCTTGGTGCATTTGAAGCAAGGATGACCATGGCCACCCGAACGCCGCCCGTTCCCACCCCCGAAAGCCTGGCGCGCGCCGAACGCCTGCGGCTTGCGGCCGAAGAGGGCGCGCGCGCAATGGCCGATGTCGAGCGCGAGGCAATTGCCGTGCGCCAGAACATGGAACGATTGCGCGCACTCCGCGAAGCCCGCGATGCCGGTGCCGCGACGGAGGCGGAGACACCGACGACCGCCAAGCCAAAGCCCGCGCGCCGCGTGAAGCGGATCGTGCGCTGACGGGCTGCCGCGCTCGCGGCAGAGTAAGCGACATCCTCCCCACGTCGTCCCGGCGCAGGCCGGGACCCATAACCACCGCTATCCGTGATGAGCGGGATCGCGGCCCCAGCCTCGCGCCACAACCACCATTCGGGGTGATGGGTCCTGGCCTCCGCCAGGACGACAGCGAATATGCGGCCGCGTTTCTGATTCACATTTGCAACACGAAACTCCAGCTGCTGCGCCGCTCGCTTTCGTTTCCGCGAACTCATTCGAGCCCCAAATCACCATCGAGTGAATCTGATTGGCGCTGCAATCACGATCACGACCTCCCGCACCCCTCCGAGGAATAACCCATCCCCCGCCTCGCTCGCGTCATGACGGGCGCGTGCGAACGCGCGCCTGCACGACAACAAGAACACGCAGGATGGGTTTGATGACGGGATTGGACGGAACGCCGGCTGCGGCGTCGGTGGTGGCGTTGCACTGCTCGCTGGGGTCGGGACGGCAATGGACGAAGCTTGCGGCCGCGCTCGGCGGCACTCCCTTCATGGCGCCGGATATTTCCGGCTATGGCGTGGCGGCCTGCGGGCGCGACTGGCCGCGGACGCTGGATGGCGAGATTGCGCGGCTCGAGCCCTGGCTCGCCAAGGCCACCGGGCCGATCCATCTGATCGGGCATTCCTATGGCGGAGCGATCGCGTTTCGGCTCGCAACTGCATCGGCCCATGCGTCGCGCGTTCGGAGTTTGACGCTGATCGAGCCGGTGCTGCCGACGTTGCTGCGCGACACGCCTGCCGACGCGCGGCTGTACGAGCGCTTCGCGCGGATCGCGCGGGTGATATCGCAGGATATTTTCGACGGCGCCGCGATGGAGGCGATCGAGGCGTTCACCGCGTTCTGGGCCGGCTCCGGGCCGCGCGAGCAGTTCTCGCCGAGCGGGCGGCTGCGGATGATCGAGCAGGCCGACAAGCTGCCGTATGATTTCAACGCCGCGCTAGATCTCGACGGCGTCGCGGCCGCCGCCCGCGCGCTGAAGTTGCCGACGCTTGTGATGTCGGGCGGGCTGTCGCCCTATGTGACGCAGCGCATTGTCGCCAAGCTCGCCGCGATCATTGATGGCGCCGAGCTGCGGCATCTGCCGGCCGCCGGCCACATGCTGCCGGTGACGCATGCCGAGCGCGTCAATCCTGAGATCTTGCGGCACATCTGGCGCGCCGAGGAACTGGCCAAGCTGGAGCTGGCGGCCAATGCGGATGCGGCCGAGGCGGCGCAGCCGGCTGGCTCGGCCAGGCGGCATCTGGTATTCAGGAGGCCCTCATTTTGGGAATAGTTTGCCGATGATTTTGCCCCGCATGCACGCCTCGGCGCTCGCCGCCTCCGCGCTACTTCTGCTCGCGGCTTCTCCTGCGTTCGCCGCGGGCGAGGCGGACGCTGCGCCGAAGGGCGCGGCGGTGACAGTGCTGAAGGCCTCGAAGTACTGCTTCGGCAATATCGTCGAGGTCTCGGGCATCGTGCTGCCGCGCGACGAGCAGCAGATCCGGCCCGACCGCTTTGGCCTGAAGGTGGCGGAGGTGATGGCCGATCCCGGCGACACCGTCACCGCCGGGCAGGTGCTGGCGAAGCTGACCGACGGCAGCAATGTGAGCAACGTCACCGCGCCGGTGGCAGGCACGATCTCGGCGTCGGCAGCGATCGTCGGCAGCCCGGCATCGGGCAAGGACGCGCTGTTCTCGATCATCACCAAGAGCGAATACGATCTGGTCGGCATGGTGCCGACCCGCGACATCGCCAAGCTGAAGACCGAGCAGACCGCGCGCCTGACGATCCTCGGCGCCGGCGACCTCGACGGCAAGGTGCGGCGGATCGCGCCGACGGTCGAGCCGAACAGCCAGCTCGGCCAGGTGTTCATCGGCATCGGCGCCAACAAGCGGCTGCTGGTGAATTCGAGCGGGCGCGCCCAGATCAAGACCGGGCAGAGCTGCGGCGTCGCGGTGCCGCTGACCGCGATCCTCTATTCCACCGCCGGCACCGTGGTGCAGGTGGTGCGCGGCGGCCGCGTCGAGACGCGGCGGGTGGAGACCGGATTGATGTCGGCCGGCCAGGTCGAGATCCGCGACGGCATCCAGGAAGGCGACATCGTCGTCGCCCGCGCCGGCGCACTGCTGCGCGAGGGCGATCCGGTGCGGCCGGTCGGTGCCAGCGCCGACGCGAAGTAGCGCAAATCACGCCACGACCAAACGGCGCGTCGCCACAAGGAAGGTGAGTGCGCCCGCGCGCCGTGCATCACGGCGCGGCGCTTGTGGCGGTAGCAACACAGCTAGACGGCAATCTGCGCGCTACTGTGCGAAAGCGTTTGCCGCGGCGTCCTGACTGCGGCAGGTTGCCGCATGTGAGCGGCGTGGGCGGTGCGGCTGCCCTCGTCCCTCACACGTGGGTTTCGCGTTGTTTTGACAGTGCATTTGCCGATCACGGGGTGCCCCAATGGGGTCGGACACCTGCGGATTTGCGGCCAGGAGTTCGCTGGTGCCCGGTTGGCGGCAATGGTGTGGGCGGTCGTTGCGCACCCTGGCGGCCTCGATGCTGCTCGCGACGCTCGTGCTGCTCGGCGTTGTCTCGCCGGGCCTCGCCGCCAGCAGCACGACCACGGTCTCGCCACCCGCCCAATCCGCCGCGCTCGGCGAGGCCGTGGCGTTCACCGCTGTGGCCACCGATAGCGTTTCGACGGCGACCGGAACCATCACCTTCGATTTCGGCGATGGTTCCCCGACCAGCTCCCAGCTGGTGACGAGCGGCGCGCCCGCGGTCACGACTCACCAGTATTCCGCTGCCGGCAACTACACGGTCACCGCCTCCTACGTTAGCGATGTCGGCTCCAACCCGAGCAGCGGCACTGCCTCGGTGACCATTACCAAGGGCACCGTCGGCGGGATCACCTTCATCCAGGTGCCCAATCCGAGCACGCCGGCGCAACCGGTCAACGTCGCCTTCATCGTCGCCCCGGTCGCCGGTGGTCCGCAACCCACCGGCACGATGACGCTCGATTATGGTGACGGAAGCACGCAGACCGTCAGCCTCAGCTCGAGCGGAACCCACACCTATGCCACGGGCGGCGCCTACACCATCACCGGTACCTACAACGGCGACAGTAATTACAACCCGTTCACGGCGACCACCACGCAATCGGTGCAAGCGCCGACAAGCGTGACTCCGTCGCGTTCAGCCGATCCCATCTTTGCCGGACAGACCTTCACTTTGAGCGCCAACGTCACTAGCATGGCTGACAGCCCGAACGGCGGCACCGTGGCGTTCGATTTCGGTGACGGCACCATCGTCAACGTCACCGTCTCGAACGGCCATGCGGCCGCCAACCATGTCTATACGACCAGCGGCGTCTTCACCCTCAACGTGAGCTATAGCGGCACCACGGGCTTCGCCGCGAGCAGTGCGGGCTCCAGCACCGAGACGGTCAACCCGGCCGCGACGACCACGGGGCTGACGGCGTCGACCCCGCAGAGCACGATCGGGCAGCCGGTCACCTTCACCGCTACCGTGACTGCGTCCACCGGCGGCACGCCGACCGGCACGGTGACCTTCAATTTCGGCGACGGCGGGAGCGGAACGGCGACGTTGTCGGGCGGCGTCGCCACGATCAACCACGCCTACACGTCTGCCGGCAGCTTCCTGGCCACGGCCAGTTACACTGCAACCAGCGGCTTCCAGGCGAGCACGAGCGGCAACGTCCAGCAAACGGTGACACTGCCCGCATCGACCACGACGCTGACCCCCTCGGCCAATCCCGGCAATGTCGGACAGGCGATCAGCTTCACCGCCCATGTCAGCGGCTCGGGCGGCACGCCGACCGGCACGGTGACCTTCAATTTCGGCGACGGCAGCAGCACGACGGCGACGCTGGCCGCCGGCACAGCGACCGCCAGCCACACTTTTGCGGCCGCCGGCAACTTCACCGTAACCGCCTCCTACGGCGGCGACCCGAGCTTCTCGGCAAGCTCGGCCACGATCACCGAGGGGATCAGCGTCGCCGCGACCACGACGACACTGACGCCCTCGGCCAATCCCGGCAATGTCGGGCAGGCGATCAGCTTCACCGCCCATGTCAGCGGCTCGGGCGGCACGCCGACCGGTACCGTGACCTTCAATTTCGGCGACAGCACCACCGCGACGGGCACGCTGGCCGCAGGCACGGTGACGCTGAGCCACAGCTTTGCGGCCTCCGGCAGCTTCACCGTGACCGCCTCCTATGGCGGCAACACCACATTCGGCGCGAGCTCGGCCACTTTGAGTGAACAGGTCGGCGTCACCGCGACCACGATCACGCTGTCATCCTCGGCCAATCCGGGCAATGCCGGACAAGCGATCGGCTTCACCGCCACGGTCAACGGCAGCGGCGGCACGCCGACCGGCACGGTGACGTTCAATTTCGGTGACGGCACCAGCGCGACCGGCACGCTGGGTGCGGGCACTGTGACGCTGAACCACAGCTTCGCGGCCGCCGGCAGCTTCACGGTGATGGCGTCCTACAGCGGCGACGCGGCGTTCGGCCGGAGCACAGTGCCGCTCGTCGAGACCATCAACCTCAATCCGACCACGCTGACGCTGGCCTCGTCGCAGAATCCGAGCCAGGTCGGCCAGGCCGTGACCTTCACCGCGACGGCGACCAGTTCCGGCGGCACCCCGGGCGGCACCGTGACGTTCAAGGACGGCGGCAGCGTGCTCGGCACGATCGCGCTCTCGGGCGCGGGGGTCGCCACCTTCACGTCGTCTGCGCTGACACTCGGCAGCCACACCATCACCGCGAGCTATGGCGGCAGTGCGAGCTTCGCGGCGAGCACCGCGCCGCCGGTGATCCAGGCCGTCAACACGCCGGCCGACAGCTTGAAACTGCGTGCCATGCAGGTGCTGGCGGCGCCGGTGGCGGCGCAGAATTCGGGGCAGGCGATCTCGGGCGCGGTCAATTCGGCGATATCGGAAGCATTTTCTGATGGCGGCAGCTTCGCGCAGCCGAATGCTTCCGGCATCCGCTTCAACTTCGCCGCCGATCCCGAAGCCGCGCCGGAGCAGCCGACGGGCACGGGTACCAGCACGGGCATCGCGCAAGGCAGCGGCGCGAATGCGCAGGCCTATGCGCGCAACTCTCCGCAGCGGATCGACGACGCTTTCGCCGCGCTCACCACCAAGGCGGTGAAGGCGCCGCGCCAAGTCGAGCCGCGCGACTGGTACGCCTGGGCCGAAGTGCATGGTGCAACGCTTGATCGCTGGGGCACCAGCGGTGTCGGCGGCGTGGGCGTGCTGCCGGGCCAGACCATGCTGTGGGGCAATCAGGTCAATGTGCTCGCCGGCATCAGCAGGAAGATCACGCCGAACTTCCTGCTCGGCGTGCTCGGCGGTTACGAGAATTTCGACTTCCGCTCCGATGCGCTGCAGGGCCGGCTGAAGGGCGACGGCTGGACGATCGGCAGCTATCTCGGCTGGATGATCTCGCACGATATCCGCTTCGATGCCGCCGTGACCTATTCCGGGATCGGCTATGACGGTTCCGCCGGCACTGCGACCGGCAATTTCGGCGGCGAGCGCTGGCTGGCTTCGGGTGGCGTGACCGGCAACTACCGTGCCTACGGCTTCATGATCGAGCCATCGGCGCGGGTCTATGCACTGTGGGAGCACGAGAACGCGTATACCGACAGCCTCGGCACGCTGCAGACCGCGCGCGATTTCGCCACCGGCCGCGCCAGCGGCGGCGTCAAGGTCGCCTATCCCATCGCGTGGTCACCGACCGCAGAATTCGCACCCTATGCCGGGCTCTACGGCGACTACTATTTCAACCGGGACAACGCAGCTGCGCCGATCGCAGCGCCGGCGGTGCCGACACAGTTCGTGCTCGACGGCTGGTCGGCGCGCGCCACTGCGGGCATCGCGGCGCGGTTTGGTGATGGCGCGCAGGTAGCGCTCGGCGCCGAGCGCGGCGGCATCGGCGGCCAGTTCGCGCTGTGGACCTATCGGGTGCGCGCCTCGGTGCCGTTCGGCGCGCAATAGGCGACGTTGGAGTTGCGGATGCGGCGCGCTGCTGCGCGAGGGTGATCCGATGCGGCCGCTGGGCGCGAGCGCGGACGCGAAACACCTTCGAGCATCGCTACGCGATGCGTCTCGCGGCGGAGCAAGGGGCACCCCTCTCCCTAACCCTCCCCCGCAAGGGGGGAGGGAACCCATCCGCCGGTGGCTCCATCACGGCGGGTGCGACCAACCTCTGCAAGCAGTCAATGTTGAATACGACAGGTGCCGCCGCGCAATGTGAGGTGAGCACGCACGACAGGCTCCCTCCCCCCTTGCGGGGGAGGGTTGGGGAGAGGGGTTCTCTCCACACAGCGTGCTCGAGATTATAGGATGAATGCGCGGCCTAAGCCCGCGCAGCCCGGCCTCAGCCGCCGAGCTTGATGTCTTCCAGCAGTGACGACGACACGCTCGGCACCTGTTCGCCTTCGCTCGCGCGGGAGATCGCGACGCGGGTCTTGTTGAAGGCGGTTTCGGCGCCGGCCTGGGCGTTGAGGTTGTTGAGCAGCTCGGAGACCAGGACGCTGTTCGTACCCTTGCTGTCGTCGGCGACCTTGCCCGGCGTCGCCGAGCTCAGCACGATGGTGTTCTCCGGCGGGCTGATCGGCGCGAGGCCGTGCGAGAAGGCGCGGAAGCGGCGCTCATAGGGATTGCGGCGCGAGGCGTCGAGCACCACGAGCTTGGCCTTGGCGCCGCGCTCCTTCATCGCATCGAGCACGGACTCGACGCTGACGCCGGTGCGCTTGACGTCGGCTTCCTTCCAGATCGTGGCATCGACCGGGATCATGTAGCTTTCACGACCGACCTGCACGCCATAGCCGCCGAAGAACAGCATCACGACGGTGTCGGGGCGGATCTTGGCCTTCATGCGCTCGACGGCGCGGAACATGTCGTCCTTGGTCGCATCCTCGACCACGTCGACGTCAAAGCCCTCGCGGCGCAGCGCGGTCGACAAAGTGCGGGCATCGTTGATCGGCTGGGCCAGCGGCGCGGCGGCGTCCGGGTAGTGGCCGTTGCCGATGATCAGCGCGAGACGGGAAGTGCCGGCCGGAATGCTGCCGGTCAGCTCAGCGGGGGCGACCTTGTCGCTCCCCTTGGCGACATCGAGCGTGCGCTTGTTGAGCGCGGCATGGGCACCGATCGCCAGCGACACCGTGCCGGCCACCGCCACGCAGACGGCGATGGTGCGACGGGAAATCTGAAGCTGCCTAAGGTTCATAACGTTCCTAGTCCCAATCTCTATCCCGATGGCGCTCGAACGAAATCGCGCCAGTTAGTCGCGTCAGAAGCGGTCAGGTTTAATGGGGTTGAGGTGTGTGAGCCGTTGAATTGATCTCAATTTGCGGCGCCGCAACAAACACTCCCTTAACCCGGACGGCCCGCCGGGGCAACCCGGTTTGCTGCATGCTGCCGCCCGGCACAGGCCATTGACGCCGTTAAGATCCCGTTACGTGATCTCGGTCACATTTGTGTTTTATACGGATTCATGTAGCTTTCCAAAGGCTTGCGGGTTTGGGGCGGAGCTGGAGGAAACACCGTCGGGTGGCGGCGTTAACCGGTTCCGTGAGAAAGGGATTCATGGGCCTTCACGAGATCGCTGGCGCGGTGTGCCGGGCGCTGAGCGCCAAAAAGGACGGCCCATCTCTTTACGACGTCTGTGACCCTGTTTTGCAGGCCTATCGCGGCGGCGATGCCCATCTCGGAAAGTTCTACCGGACCGCGCTCGGCAATCCGCCGCTGCGCGCGCTGCTCCGCCGCACCGGCCTGCCCGCGCTCAACGACCCCGACCGCCTGGCCGGCCTGCGCGCGGCGCTGATCCAGGCGCGCGACGTCGAAGCCCCAGACTGGGCCGCGATCGGCGCTCCGGTGGCTGACCTGATGGACGGCATCGGCGTGCGCCACCCGGCCCCGCCGGCCGCGACCGCGCCGGCCCGCCCGCCCGCGATGGCCGAGATCGACCGCGTGATCCGCACGACCGGCGCCCATCTGCTCGGCTCGTTCGGCAAGAACGGCTTCATCCCGACCTATGCCGCGTTCAACTTGATCGGCGACCCCGACATGGGCGGGCGCGAGATGCTGATGGCGCTGACCGGGCTGAACGCCCGCGGCTACAAGAACTCGACGCTTCTTTTCAGCCTGGCGCGGATCTTCATCGCGCATTCGCCCGCGCGCGCGCTGATCAACCCGCCATGGCGCGGCATCGCCGAGCCGATGTGGGAGCCGGTGCAGATCCGCCACCGCTCGGCCTATTACGACGCGTTCTTCATCGAGGCGCTGCTCAGCTATGCCGAGACCGGGCTGGCGTCACCGGATCAGGCAGGCGCCGCACGGCGCGCGATCGCTGATATGGTGGACTTCTGTCTCAAGACCAGCGCCGAGGAAGTGCCGTCGCATGACGGCTCCAACGTCAAGGTGATCACCGCGCTGGCGCCGGGCCGGCATCCGCGCTTCTCGCGCTTCTTCGCCCAGATCAAGCAGGACCTGGGCTTCGGCATCTACGTGCCCGACTGCGACACCACGGCGTGCTCGTTCTCGGCCGCGACGCAGGCCGGCTCCGACGATCCGATCCTCAAGCAGCCGCTCTTGGATTTCTACCGCGGCTACCAGGTGCGGGCGGGCGCCAACGAGCCTGTTGTCACCGTGCCGCTGAACGACAACATCGACTATGAGGGCGGCGTCGTCACCTGGATCGACAATCTCGAAGGCGAGCGGCCCTACGGCAACGACCTCGATCCGACACTGAACCTCGACATCCTCGAGGTCTCGTTCCGCAACCTCGCCCGCTGGCAGATCATCGAGACGCCGCAGCGGCTGGAGACGGTGCATCGCATCATCGCCTTCCAGAAGAGGTTGGTCGAAAGCGGCGCGTTCAGGAATCCGCGCTCGCATATCTATTATCTGCCGGAGCTCTATTCGGCCTATTTCGGCCGCTGCTATGCCGCCTTCATCGCGCTGCCGCTGGCGGCGCAGCGCGTGATCGATCCCGGCAACGTGTTCGCGCTGATCCGCGCCCGTGTGCTCGGCTATGTGCAGACCGAGTTGATCACCCATGAGATGAACCCGTTCGACGCCGCGCTGGCTCTGATGGCGCTGGCGCATCTCGGCGCCGAGGTCGCGAGCTTCACACCGGCGCTGCACTGCATCGTGCAGGGGCTCGGCGAGGGCGGCCGCAAGGGCCCCTACAAGGCCTATGAATGGAATAAGATGAAGACGCCGACGCGCATTTTGGTCGGCGGCCCCGAGGTGACGTCGGCGTTCGTGCTAATGGCGCTTGCGCTGGCGAAGCGACGAATGGCAGCGGTGTAATCGCATAGCACTCCACCCTCCCCTGGAGGGGGAGGGTCGTATCGCATCGCGCGAAGCAAGATGCGATGCGGGGTGGGGTGATCTCTCAACACGGGCACCTGCTTGCGTGGAGAGACTTTCACCCCACCTCGGTTCGCATTGCGCTGCGCTTCATGCGACCCGATCCCAGAGCGAGCTTCGCTCGTCTCGCCCCCTCCAGGGGAGGATGGCCGTTGTGGGGGATGACGCGAAGTTGAAACTGGCGGAAACACAACACCACTGGCACGGTTGCCCAATTGCCCGCACAATCCTTGGGCACTGAGACTCAAGTCCTTCGAACGACAAGAACCTGGCCGGGAATGCCGATGTTCAAGACGCTGCTCACCGCTGGCCTGCTGCTGTCGCTGCCGACGCTGGCGATGGCCGCCGACATCACCGGCGTGCCGAAGATCCGCGACGGCGACCAGCTGATGATCGGCAGCGTCAAGATCCGGCTCGGCGGAATCGACGCGCCGTCGACCGACCAGCTCTGCCTCAATACCAAGGGTGAGCGCTGGACCTGCGGTGTCGCCGCGCGCGACGAGTTGATCAAGCATGCCGGCAACAAGAGCTGGAGCTGCCACGCCCGCTCGGTCGATCGCCGCGGCCGCACCATTGCGCGCTGCGAGGTCGACGGCGAAGACATCCAGAAGTGGATGGTCGCGAGCGGCTGGGCACTGGCCTACACCCGCATCTCGCACGACTACGAGGCGGACGAAAAAGCCGCGCGTGAGGCAAAAGCCGGGATGTGGCAGGGCGCGTTCATCGCGCCATGGGACTGGCGCGTGCGCAACAAGAAGACCGCCGTGCTCGGCGCGGTGAAGGTGCCCGAGAGTGCCCACTCGATCCTGCTCGCGTCCGCCTCAGGCCCGGTGGCGCCTTCGCCCGATTGCACCATCAAGGGCAACGTCAACCGCTCCGGCGAATGCATCTTTCACCAACCGACCAGTCGCTGGTATGCGCGGATCGAGATGAAGATCTCGAAGGGCACGCGCTGGTTCTGCTCGGTCGAGGAAGCCGAGGCCGCCGGCTGCCGCGAGACGCGGCGCTGAGGCGCGCGACGCATTGATCCGAAAGCGTGTGCCGTGACCGATCTCGAGACCAACCCGCCCGCAGCGCGCCGGCGCAGCCGCCTCAGGCAAGCGCAGATGCTGCTGCTGTTCGTCCTGGCCGTCTATCTGATCGCGGCCTATCTGGTGCTGCCGGCGCTGTGGACCCATTACGAGCACCAGAAGGGCCTCGCCAACCTGCCGATGGTGACCCGCACCGCGCAGGGCATTCCCGGCGATCCCATGAATGTCGGGCTGATCGGCGACACCAAGGACGTGGTCTGTGCGATGCACGAGGCCGGCTGGTATCCGGCCGATCCGGTCACGCTGAAATCCTCGATCGAGATCGTCGGCTCCGTGCTGCTCGATCGTCCGTACAGGGATGCGCCGGTCAGCAATCTGTTCTATCTCGACCGCCGCGAAGACCTCGCCTTCGAGCGTCCGGTCGGATCGAGCGCGGATCGCCGCAACCATGTCCGGTTCTGGCGGGTGCTCGACCAGGGCCAGGAGAAGCGCCCGGTGTGGCTTGGCGCCGCGACGCTCGATCGCAGCGTCGGCGTCAGCCATTACACCGGCGCGGTGACGCATCATATCGCCCCCGACCTCGACGCCGAACGCACGCTGCTCGCCACCGACCTCGAATCCGCCGGCATGGTCACCGCGAAATACCAGGTCACCGGCATCGGCCCGACCTTCGACGGCCGCAATGGCGGCGGCGATCTCTATTACACCGACGGCGAAATCTGGGTGCTGCGGCTGGTCGAGGCCTGCGCCAAGAACCACGGCGCCGTCGCGCAAATCCCAAGCCCCGCCGCGACCGAATTCAAGGACCAGATCTGGCACGCGGTCGTCGAGGCGATCGGCAAATAGGGGAGTGCCCCGCGCTTTTGGAAACGCTGGATTGCTCCGTCCGGCTCGCAATCCTGGTTGCGATGGAATATCCTCATCGCTTGACCCCTCACACGCATGATTTGCGCGCTTTATCCAAAAGGAACAGGACGATGACCGTTCGCGCGGGCCGGGAATTTCTGGCCATCCCCGGGCCCACCACGATGCCTGATCAGGTGCTGCAGGCGATGCACCGCCCGGCGCTCGACATCTACTCCAGCGAGATGGTCGAACTGACCGAAAGCCTGCTGCGCGATCTGTCAAAGCTGTTCGCCACCCAGGGCAAATCCTACATCTACATCTCCAACGGCCACGGCGCTTGGGAAGCGACGCTCTCCAACGTGCTGTCGCGCGGCGACAAGGTGCTGGTGCTGGAGAGCGGGCGCTTCGCGATCGGCTGGGGCATGGCTGCGGCCGCAATGGGCGCCGACGTCGAGGTGCTGAAGGGCGACTGGCGCCGCGCGATCCGTCCGGCCGAGGTCGAGGAGCGGCTGCGCCGCGACAAGGACCACACCATCAAGGCGATCCTCGCCGTGCAGGTCGACACCGCATCGGGCGCCTATAACGACATCGAGGCGATCGGCAGAGCGATCAAGGCCGCCGGCCATCCTGCGTTGTTCATGGTCGACACTGTCGCCTCGCTCGGCTGCATGCCGTTCGAAATGGACAAATGGTATGTCGACGTCGCAATGAGCGGCTCGCAGAAGGGCCTGATGACGCCGCCCGGCCTCGGCTTCGTCGCCGCCAACGACCGCGCCTGGGACGCGCACAAGAAGGCCGATCTGCGCACGCCGTATTGGGATTGGACCGAGCGCGAGGGAAGCGAGCACTACCGCAAATATGCCGGCACCGCGCCGGTGCATCTGCTGTTCGCGCTGCGCGAGGCGATCAACATGCTGCACGCCGAAGGCCTGGAAAACGCCTTCGAACGGCATCGCCTGCTCGGCGAAGCGGTGCGCCGCGCCGTTGCGGTGTGGGGCGAGGGCCAGGTGCTCGGCTTCAACATCGCCGAGCCCGCCGAGCGCTCCAACACGGTCACGACCGTGACCGCGATGGGTGCCGACCCCGCCGCGATCCAGCGCTACGCCAAGGAGAAATGCGGCGTGGTGCTCGGCACCGGCATCGGCGATCTGCAGGGCCAGGCATTCCGCATCGCGCATATGGGGCACGTCAACGCGCCGATGATCCTCGGCACGCTCGGCGTCATCGAGGTCGCGCTGACCGCGCTGAACATCCCGCACGGCAAGGCCGGCGCCGACGCCGCCATCCAGTGGCTCGGCGAGAACGTGAAGGCGTGACGGGCTAGGCCGCGGTGGGAAACCCGTCATCCTGAGGTGCGAGCTCTTGCGAGCCTCGAAGGATGCACGGCCACACTATTGCGGCGCGCCAACGGGGACGCGCGGAGATATCCGGGCCGTCGATCCTTCGAGGCTCGCTCCGCTCGCACCTCAGGATGACGGGACATGGGTTCGCGGAATGACTCAACGTCCGCGAAGACTCGCCCATTGGCCGCGGCAAAGTTTGCTTCATGATCGATCCGCGTTGCACGCGCGGAATAATCGCGATGGGCATTTACATCTACATGCTTCGCTGCGCCGACGACTCGTTCTATGTCGGTAGTGCGACGGGTGATGATCTTGCACCGCGCATCGCGCAGCACAACGCGGGTGCGTTCCCAGGATACACTCATAATCGCCGACCGGTCGTTCTCGTCTGGTCAGAGTATTTCGATCGCATTACTGACGGCATCGCGGCCGAGCGGCAGATCAAGGGCTGGAGCCGGGCGACGAAAGAAGCACTCATCAAATCGGACTGGGAAACCGTCAGCCGGTTCGCGCGTCGTCGCGGTGGCGCACCACGAGCTAGACCCACGGTCGATGATCCCTCCCCGTCATCCTGAGGTGCGAGCTCTTGCGAGCCTCGAAGGATCGACGGCCCTGCTGTGGCCACAAGCACTCTGGACTCAGAAATGGCCGGGCTGTGCATCCTTCGAGGCTCGCCCAGCGGCGCAATTGCGCCGCAAGGCTCGCACCTCAGGATGACGGGCAACGGCCGCGCGATGCGGAACGAAGACCAGCCACGACTTTTTGAGAAGGCGCGTCCACTTTTCGCCGTCATCATTTTCCGCTTTACTGCCGGCAACAGCCGGGCCCTGATCCCTGCGAACAACAAAATGGAGGGATCGCTTGGCATCGGTGGAGTTGCGCGGCCTGGTCAAGCGGTTTGGATCGTTTGTCGCGGTTGATGATGTTTCGCTCACGATCGACCATGGCCAGCTGGTCTGCCTGCTCGGGCCGTCCGGCTGCGGCAAGACCACGACGCTGCGGCTGATCGCAGGCTTCCTCGAGCCATCCGACGGCGAGATCCGCGTCGGCGAGCGCGTGGTGTCGTCGAGGGCGCGCACGCTGCCGCCCGAGCAGCGCAACATGTCGATGATCTTCCAAAGCTACGCGCTGTGGCCGCATATGACGGTGGCCGAGAACATCGTCTACGGCCTGCGCCTGCGCAAGATGGATCGCGACAGCATCGCCAAGAAGCTCGCCGCGATCCTGGCGACGACCAAGCTGGAACCGCTGGCGCAGCGCTATCCGGGCGAACTCTCCGGCGGCCAGCAGCAGCGCGTCGCGCTGGCCCGCGCGCTGATCGTCGGCCCCGAGACGCTGCTGCTCGACGAGCCGCTGTCCAACCTCGACGCCAATCTGCGCGAGGAGATGCGGTTCGAGATCCGCCGCCTGCATGACGAATATCGCTACACCACCGTCTACGTCACCCACGACCAGTCCGAGGCGATGACGACCGCCGACCTGATCGCGGTCATGAATGCCGGCAAGATCGACCAGCTCGGCAGCCCCGAAGACATCTATGCGCGGCCGGAATCCGAATTCGTCGCGCGCTTCATCGGCGCCGCCAATGTGATCAAGGGCACCGCGCGCGACGCGGAACACGTGGAGTTTGCCGGCGCGACGCTCGCGGTGGTCGGCGCAAAACTCGCGGCCGGCCAGAGCGCGCCGATCGCGATCCGCCAGCACGAGATCCAGCTCTCGACCGAAGCCCCCGCCACGGCGCAGAACACGCTGAAAGCCATCGTGACCCGGCAGGTCTATCTCGGCATGAACCGCGACTACATGGTGGAAACATCAGACGGCACGTCGTTGCGCGTCACCACGCCGACCGAGACCGCGGTCGAGAAGGGTCGCGAGGTCTGGCTGACCCTGCCGCCCGCACACTGCCGGGCACTCAGCCGATAACAACAAGAAACGGAGGGACGCGATGCGGACGACGATTTCCAGACGCGATGTCCTGAAGGCCTCGGCGGCGCTTACTGTCGGCACGGTGTTCGCTTCGCCGACGCGCGCCGCGGCCCCCGCGCCGGTCGCCATCACGCCCGACCTGGTCGCGGCCGCGACCAGGGAAGGCAAGCTGGTGTTCTATTCGTCGATGGACCTGCCGGTCGGCGAAAAGCTCGGCAAGGCGTTCGAGGCCGCCTATCCCGGCATCACGGTGCAGATCGAGCGCTCCGGCTCGGAACGGCTGTTCCAGCGCGTGGCGCAGGAATTCGATTCCAACATTCATGCCGCTGATGTCGTCAACAGCGCCGATGCCTCGCACTTCATTCCCTGGAAGAAGAGCGGCTGGCTGATGCCGTTCGTGCCCGAGGACGTCGCCAAATATTTCCCCGACAATTACCGCGACCCGGACGGCATGGCCGTGACCACGCGGCTGTGGCTGTCGTCGATCGCCTACAACACCAACCTGGTGAAGGCGGAGGATGCGCCAAAGAGCTTTGCCGACCTGCTCGACCCGAAATGGGCGGGCAAGATGGTGAAGGGCCATCCGGCCTATAGCGGCACCATCATGACCACGACGTTCCAGATCGTGCGCGAGCTCGGCTGGCCGTATCTCGAGAAGCTTTCGAAGCAGCGCGTGATGCAGGTGCAGTCCTCGACCGATCCGCCGAAGAAGCTCTCGCTCGGCGAGCGCGCCGTGATGGCCGACGGCAATGAATACGGCATCGTGCTGTTGAAGGAAGCCGGCCAGCCGGTCGAACCGGTCTATCCGACCGAGGGCACGCCGACGATCTCGGGTCCCACAGGCATCTTCGCCACAGCTCCGCATCCGAACGCCGCAAAGCTGTTCCAGGCCTGGCTGCACACCCGCCAGACCCAGCAGTTCTTCGTCGACTTCACCGGGCAATATTCGGTGCACGCCCAGGTGCAGCCGAAGGCCGGCCGGCGCAAGCTCGCCGACATCAAGCTGATGAAGGAGGATCCGGCGGGGGTGGAGGCGATGACCGAAGAGATCAAGACGCGCTATGCGCGGCTGTTTCGGGTGTGAGGATGCGACCCTCTCAACCATCGTCATTCCGGAATGCTCCTCTTGGCGCAGGCCCGGAATCCATAACCACGATCGTGAGTATGGATTCCGGGCTCGCGCCACGCGCGCCCCGGAATGAGGAAGGAAGGTTCGGCACATGACAACGACCACAACCTCCTCCTCCACCGCAAAACCCCGCATCGACTGGACACGTCCCGTGCTGTGGCTGTTCGCGGCCGTGCTCGTGCTGCTGATCCTGCTGCCGCTGTCGTGGCTTGCGGTGTTTGCCTTCACCGACAAAAGCCGCCATCCGACGCTGCAAAACTTCGTCACGCTGTTCAGCAATCCCGATTTCCTCGATCCGCTGCTGACGACGGCGATCATCGCGACCACGTCGGCGCTGATCTGCTGCATCGTCGCGGCGCCGATCAGCTGGCTGGTGTCGCGCACCGACATGCCGGGCCGGCAGACCATCCGCGCACTGGTGACCGCCTCGTTCGTGACGCCGCCGTTCCTCGGCGCGGTGGCCTGGGAACTGCTGGCGGCGCCGAATTCGGGGTTGTTGAACCAGCTCTACCGGCTGTTCGCGGGTGATGATGCGGATGCGCTGTTCAACATCTATTCGATGACCGGGATCATCTTCGTGATCTCCTGCTACACGTTTCCGTTCGTGTTCGTGCTGGTGGCCAATGCGCTCGACACCATGCCGGGCGAGCTCGAGGACGCCTCCGCCATCCTCGGCGGCAACGCCTGGACCACGGCGCGGCGGGTGACGATTCCGCTCGCGCTGCCCGCACTGGTCGCAGGCGCCTTGATCGCCTTCCTGCAGGCGATGACGCTGTTCGGCTCGCCCGCGATCCTGGCGCTGCCGGCGGGCTTCCACACCATGACGACCAAGATCTGGAGCCTGTTCCAGTATCCGCCGAAGCTCGAGCTCGCGGCCGCAGCGGCGGTGCCGCTGCTGGTGCTGACGATCCTGCTGCTGCAGGGCCAGAAGGCGCTGCTCGGCCGCCGCGGCTATTCGGTGATCGGCGGCAAATATGGCGCGCCGCGCCGGGTCGAGTTGCGCGGCTGGCGCTGGGCTGCGCTCGGCTTCTGCCTTTTGGTGCTGCTCAACCCGGTGTTCCTGCCTTATCTGGCGCTGCTCAACGCCGCGTTCTCGCCCAACGCAACCACGCTGGTGACGCCGTCGACGGCGACGCTGCACAACATCGTCTTCGTCTTCACCGAGCTGTCGTCGACGCAACTGGCGCTGAAGAACACCGTGATCCTCGGCACCGCGACCGCAACCATCGGCACCATTCTCGCGCTCGTCATCGCCTATGTCACGACGCGCAAGGTGATCGCGGGTCATCGCGTGCTCGGCTTCCTCGCCACCGCGCCGGTCGCCGTTCCCGGCATCGTGCTCGGCGTCGGCCTGTTCCTGAGCTACACGCGGCCGCCCTTCGTGCTCTACGGCACGTTGTGGATCCTGTTGCTGGCGTTCCTCACCATCAATCTGCCCTCGGCCTATCAGCAATTGCAGGCAGCGTTCGCGACCATCCATCCCGAGCTCGAGGAGGCGAGCCGCATTCTCGGCGCGACGCGATTGCAGGCGCTGCGCCAGATCACAGCACCCTTGCTGCGCACCGGCGTGATCGCGACCTGGTGCTTCATCTTCATCGGCGTGATGCGGGAACTGTCGGCGGCGATCGTGCTGTTCACCTCGCAGACCAAGGTGCTGTCGGTCTTGATCTACGATCTCAACGAGGGCGGCGACCTCGCCGCGATCGCGGTGCTCGGCATCGCCATGCTGGTGATCACCTTCGCCGTCGTGCTGGCCGTGAACCAGATCCCGATGTCCGGCGGCAATGCGGGCGCGAAGTTGAGGAACGGGTAAGCCTCGTCATTGCGAGCGCAGCGAAGCAATCCATTGCTCCGCCGGGGGATAGAATGGATTGCTTCGTCGCTCCGCTCCTCGCAATGACGGGGGAAACCACGGCGCCATCTGGCAATCGCCACATTCATCCCGATATAAAGCGGAACCCCGCACCATGAGGATCGTGTGACCCAATCCACCAAGACAACGCCCCCCGTTGCGCCGCGCCGGCCGCATTCCTTCACCACCCACGGCATCACGGTGACCGACGACTATGCGTGGATCAAGGATCCGAAATGGCAGGAGGTGCTGCGCGATCCCTCGATCCTCGATCCCGATATCCGGAGCTATCTCGAGGCCGAAAACGGCTACACCGAGAGCTTGCTCGGCCATACCGAAGGCTTGCAGAAGCGGCTGGTCAAGGAGATGCGCGGGCGGATCAAGGAGGATGATTCCAGCGTGCCGTCGCCGGACGGCCCGTTCGCCTATTTCCGCAAGTTCCGTGAGGGCGGCCAGCACGAGCTGTTCGCGCGCACGCCGCGCGACGGCGGCGAGCCGCATGTCGTGCTCGACGGCGACGCGCTGGCAAAGGACCACAAATATTTCAAGTTCGGCGGCAGCCGGCACTCCAACGATCACAAGCTCCACGCCTGGAGCGCCGACACCAAGGGTTCGGAGTATTTCTCGATCCGCGTGCGCGACTGGGCAACCGGCGGCGATCTCGAAGACCTCGTCGAGGAGACCGACGGCGGCGTGGTCTGGGCCGCGGATTCCAAAAGCTTCTTCTACGTCAAGCTCGACGACAATCACCGCCCGATGCAGGTGTGGCGGCACAAGCTCGGCACCAAGCAGGCCGACGACATCCTGATCTACGAGGAGCAGGATTCCGGCTGGTTCACCCATCTGCACGAGAGCGCCAGCGGCCGCTTCTGCGTAATCGCCGGCGGCGACCACGAGACCTCGGAGCAACGGCTGATCGATCTTGCCGATCCCGACGCGCCGCCGCGGCTGGTCGCCGCGCGCGAGGAAGGCGTGCAATATTCGATCGCCGACCGTGCCGACGAGCTGTTCATCCTGACCAATGCCGAGGACGCCATCGACTTCAAGGTCGTCACCGCGCCGCTCGCGTCTCCGGAGCGCGCCAACTGGCGCGACCTGATCCCGTATCGCGAGGGTGTCTATGTGCTCGACGTCGAGCTCTACGCCGGCCACATGGTGCGGCTGGAGCGCGCCAATGCGCTGCCGGCGATCATCATCCGCGATCTCAGGACCGGCGAGGAGCACGCGATCGCCTTCGACGAGGCGGCCTATTCGCTCGACACCATGGGCGGCTACGAGTTCGACACCACCAACATGCGGTTTGCCTATTCGTCGATGACGACGCCGTCGGAGGTCTATGACTACGACATGGCGACGCGGACGCGGACCTTGCGCAAGCGCCAGGAGATTCCGTCCGGCCACAACCCGGCCGACTACGTCACCACGCGCATCATGGCGACCTCGCATGACGGCGCGCTTGTGCCGGTGTCGATCCTGCATCGCAGGGATTTCGTCCGCGACGGCAAGGCGCCGCTGCTGCTGTATGGTTACGGCTCCTACGGCATGGCGATGCCGGCCTCGTTTGCCGCCAACCGGCTGTCGCTGGTCGACCGCGGCTTCGTCTATGCGATCGCGCATATCCGCGGCGGTGCCGACAAGGGCTGGGGCTGGTATCTCGACGGCAAGCGCGAGAAGAAGACCAACACGTTCGACGATTTCGCCGCCGCCGGCCGCGCGCTGATCGAAGCAAAATACACGAGTGCAAAGCGCATCGTCGGCCATGGCGGCTCGGCGGGCGGCATGCTGATGGGCGCGGTCGCCAACCGTGCCGGCGAGCTGTTCGCCGGCATCGTCGCCGAGGTGCCGTTCGTCGACGTGCTCAACACCATGCTCGACGACACCTTGCCGCTGACGCCGCCGGAATGGCCGGAATGGGGCAACCCGATCGAGAGCGAGAAGGATTTCCGCACCATCCTGTCCTATTCGCCCTACGATAACCTCGCGGCCAAGGACTATCCGGCGATCCTCGCGATGGGCGGGCTCACGGATCCTCGGGTCACTTACTGGGAGCCGGCGAAATGGATCGCCCGTCTGCGCGCCACGATGCGCGGCGGCGGCCCGGTGCTGCTGCGCACCAACATGGGCGCCGGCCACGGCGGCGCCTCCGGCCGCTTCAACCGTTTGGATGAAGTCGCGATCGTCTACGCGTTCGCGTTGTGGGCGGTGGGGATGGCTGAGACGGCGGAGGTGTAGGGGATCGTAGCTCGGATACCTCCCCATCGTCGTCCTGGCGAAAGCCAGGACCCATACCGCGTGATCTATCGAGTGAGGAAGCCGCAGTACCACGGCACTGCTAGTCTTCGCCAAACTCCTCCCTGTGGTTATGGGTCCCGGCCTTCGCCGGGACGACGGCGGAGTGCGCGGCAGCCGCTATCGCCCCTTCGCCTTCCGCCAGGCCGCGAAGTCCTTCAACGTCTGCTCATCCGTGGCGGGATAGAGACCGAAAATGCCGCGGCCGTTCTGGACCTGCTCGGTGACGAAATCCTCGAACGCGGTCATCTCGAAGGTCTCGTTGGCGATCTCGTCGGCGAGATGCGCCGGGATCACGATGACGCCGTCGCTGTCGCCGAGGATCACGTCGCCGGGAAACACCGGCGCATCGCCGCAGCCGATCGGGACGTTGATCTCGATCGCCTGATGCAGCGTCAGGTTGGTCGGCGCGCTCGGGCGATGGTGAAAGGCGGGAAAGCCGAGCCGCGCGATCTCGGCCGAATCGCGGAAGCCACCATCGGTGACGACGCCGGCGCAGCCGCGCTTCATCAGCCGCGTCACCAGGATCGCGCCGGCCGATGCCGCGCGCGCATCCTTGCGGCTGTCCATGACCAGCACCGCTCCCACCGGACACTCCTCGATCGCCTTGCGCTGCGGATGCGCGCGATCACGGAACACCTCGATCGTGTTGAGATCCTCGCGCGCCGGCATGTAGCGCAGCGTGAAGGCCTCGCCGACCATGGTCGGCTGATCCGGCGCGAGGGGATGAACATCCTGGATCATCTGGATGCGGAGGCCGCGCTTGAACAGCGCGGTTGCGACGGTGGCCGTGGAGACGGATTTCAGCTTGTTGCGGGTGGTGTCGCTGAGTTTTGACATCGGTTCTCTCTTCGTCATTCCGGGGCGCGCAAAGCGCGAGCTATGATGCGCAATTGCGCATCTGAGAATCCATCGGGCCGCATGCGCTGTGGACAAATGGGTTCCGGGCTCACGCTTCGCGTGCCCCGGAACGACGGTCAATAAATCGACGGCTCCCCGACCGGCTTGCCGAAACCGGTCTCGAGGAAATCGAAGTCGCAGCCCTCATTGGCCTGCTTGATGTGTTTCGAGAACATCCAGCCATAGCCGCGCTCGAAGCGCTGCTCGGGCTGCTTCCATTCCGCGCGGCGCCTGGCGAGCTCCGCCTCCGGCACGTCGAGATTGATGGTGCGCGCGGCGACGTCGAGCGTGATGCGGTCGCCGTTCCTGACCAGCGCCAGCGGGCCGCCGATAAAGGATTCCGGCGAGACGTGCAGGATGCAGGCGCCGTAGCTGGTGCCGCTCATCCGCGCGTCCGACAGCCGCACCATGTCGCGTACGCCCTGCTTCACGAGCTTGGTCGGGATCGGCAACATGCCCCATTCCGGCATGCCGGGGCCGCCCTGCGGGCCGGCGTTGCGCAGGATCAGCACGTGATCGGCCGTGACGTCGAGGTCGGGGTCGTCGACCGCCTTCTTCATCGACGGATAGTCGTCGAACACCAGCGCCGGTCCGGTGTGCTTGAGCAAGCGCGGATCGCAGGCGCTTGGCTTGATCACGCAGCCGTCGGGCGCAAGATTGCCCTTCAGCACCGCGAGCGCGCCCTCCTGGTAGATCGGGTTTTCGACGGCGCGGATGACGTCGTCATTGTGGACCTCGGCGCCCTCAATGTTCTCGCCGAGCGTCTTACCGGTGACCGTCAAGCAGTCGAGATGCAGATGCTGCCTGATCCGGTTCATCAGGCCGGGGAGGCCGCCGGCATAAAAGAAATCCTCCATCAGATAGAGATCGCCGCTCGGCCGCACATTGGCGATCACAGGCACCTTGCGGCTCGCAATCTCGAAATCATCCAGCGAGATGTCCTGGCCGGCGCGGCGCGCCTGCGCAATGAGGTGAATGATGGCGTTGGTCGAGCAGCCCATCGCCATCGCGACCGTGATCGCGTTCTCGAAGGCATTTCGGGTCTGGATCTTCTGCGGGGTCAGATCCTCCCACACCATCTCGACGATGCGGCGGCCGGCCTCCGAGCTCATCCGGATGTGGTTGGCGTCGGCGGCGGGGATCGATGAGGCGCCGGGCAAGGTCATGCCGATCGCTTCGGCGATCGCGGTCATGGTCGAGGCCGTGCCCATCGTCATGCAGGTGCCATAGCTGCGGGCGATGCCGGCCTCCATGTCGACCCAGTCCTTGTCGGAGATTTTTCCGGCGCGGCGCTCGTCCCAGTATTTCCAGGCATCCGAGCCGGAGCCGAGGGTGCGGCCCTTCCAGTTGCCGCGCAGCATCGGCCCGGCCGGCAGATAGATCGCCGGCAGGTTCATGCTGGTGGCCCCGAGCAGCAGGCCGGGCGTGGTCTTGTCGCAACCGCCCATCAGCACCACGCCGTCGACCGGATGGCCGCGCAGCAATTCCTCGGCGTCCATCGCCAGCATGTTGCGGTAGAGCATCGTGGTCGGCTTCAAGAGCGATTCCGACAGCGACAGCGCCGGCAGCTCCAGCGGAAACCCGCCGGCCATCAGCACGCCGCGCTTGACGTCGTCGACCCGGCTCTTGAAGTGCATGTGGCAGGGCTGCGCGTCCGACCAGGTGTTGATGATCGCGATCACCGGCCGGTCGCGCCACTCCTCCGGCGCGTAACCCATCTGCATCGCGCGCGAGCGATGGCCGAAGGCACGCAGATCGTCGGGCGCAAACCAGCGCGCGCTGCGCAATTGATCCGGGGTCTTGTTCTTTTTCGTCATCGCTGCGCCATGGATCTGGACGTGAGTCTGGACGTGGGTCTGGACGTTACTCGCAGATGCGCAATCGTCCGCGCGCCTGCCCTGCGAGACGCATATACTCGATTTCGCAACGTGTCGCCCTGCGAAACGCGCATGCCGCCGCGCGGCGCGGCCCACATCTGGCTGACGAATTGGAGCAGGCGGAGATACTCGCGCGCGTTGTACGATCGCGAAATCTCCGCCGGGCGTGAACCCCGATGGCGATCAGCTCTGGCTTACTTTTGCTGCGCCGTCATCACGATGCGGACCAGATCGGCGGCGTTGCGCGCGCCGAGCTTCTTCATGATGTTGGCGCGGTGATCCTCGATCGTGCGCGGGCTGATGCCGAGATGACGGCCGGCCTCCTTGTTGGAGGCGCCCGCGGTGAACTGTTCGAGCACCTCGCGCTCGCGGCGGGTCAGCGGCTCGCGGCCCGGGAAGTGCAGCGAGGCGATGCGCGACGCCGAGGTCTCGGCCTGGCGCCTTGTGTAGGCGTCGATCGCCTCATTGAGGCGGCTGACGATCTCGTTGCCGCGGAACGGCTTCTCGATGAAGTCGAGCGCGCCGTTCTTGATGGCGCTGACCGCCATCGCGATGTCGCCCTGACCGGAGATCATGAAGATCGGTGCCGGATAATCCTCGCCGTGCAGCTCGCGCAGGATATCGAGGCCTGATTTGCCGGGAATATGCACGTCGAGCAGGATGCAGGCCGGCGTCCTGCTGCGCGCCACCGCGAGCAGCGCGGCGCCGTCCGCAAAGCAGATCACCTTGTAACCGGCGGTCGACAGGACCACGGAAAGCGTCTCGCGAACGGCGGGATCGTCGTCGACTACAAAGATTTCCCCGCGAGGAGCGCCATTCTCAACCATATGTCTCGTCCATCAGTGGTGAAGCGTGCTGCCCAGACCGCACAAGAAGTAGTTCGACCATCTCGATCAATGGACCCGTATTTGTACGGGACGTCCGCTTAACGCACAAGTAGCACCGCGTTCCCTAAAAGTGGGGGGCAGTGGAGAAACATGCGTGGAAAATGCGGCCGAGGACGGCGTTGCAGTGCGTTTGGACGAGGGCAACGATCCCTACAATCTGATCGTGACCGACCTGGTCGCGCTGATTGGCCATGTCCAGGCGAGCCTGCGGCTGATCGAAGCGGCGATTGCGCGTGAGGCACTGCTGGCCGAGCAGGACGCCGTCGACATCTTCGTCCTTGACGACGTCACCCCGCGTTACGTCACGGCGTCCACCGCCCTGAAAACCTGCGATGCCGGGCTTGGCATGGCGCTCGATCGGCTGCGCGATCCGGAGCGCCCGGCGCGTCTCTTGAACTGACCCGCCACGCCGGCAACCACCACCGGCTTTTGCCGCCATCGCATAAATCGTCCTGACGACGTCCAACCCGCCCGGCGGCGATCCGTTCCACGTATCCCTCGGGATGGCGGCAGGCCATGTCGCCCGACCCGGGTCAGGCCCCGGCGTCCGCCTTTGGTATCGGCCTTTGTTATCGGTCCTCGGCGTCAGGTCTTGCCGTCAGGTCTTGTCGTCAGGCCTTGGCGTCAGGCTCTGGCCCGCTCTTCGTCGGCGCCCGAGCGCCGCTTGCTCGGCTTGCCCTTGAGGAAGCTGATGTCCATGTCGGTGCCGTTGACGCGGACCAGCTCGCAGCGGCGATAGGCGAGCCCGGTTGAGGACAGCAGGAGAAAAAACTCCTTCAGGTTGAGGCCCTGGATGGAACCCTCGACGGTCAGCGACGCGTCATTGTCGGAGATGGCGTTGAGCTGGCAGTCGCGCCGCCAGGTACCGTCGATGGCCATGATGCAGACATCGACGCCCCGGCTGAAGGTGACCCGCTCAACGGATTTGGCCTCTTCGGTCATCGCTCAATATCCGACCGCCATGGCGGGCTTCGGCATCGCGAGGGCGGCCCGCACGCCGCTCGGCCGGTACAGGCCGCGCCGCTCGGGAATCGGCTTGAACGTGTCGGTCAGGCCGACCACCGTTTCGGCGGCGCCCAGCACCAGGAAGCCGTCGCCCTCCATCAACCGGGCGAGGCGGTTGAAGATGTTGATCTTGGTGTCCTGATCGAAATAGATCAGCACGTTGCGGCAGAAGATCACATCGAACGTGCCGAGCTGGGAAAAATCGTGCAGCAGATTGAGCTGGCGATGCTGCACCATCGCGCGCAACTCGGGATTGATCTGCCAGAGCTCGCCCGACTGCTTGAAATACTTGACCAGCATCTGGATCGGCAATCCGCGCTGCACCTCGAACTGGCTGTAAATGCCGGCCTTCGACTTCTCCAGCACCTCCTGCGACAGGTCGGTCGCGATGATCTCGACCCGCCAGCCCGCAAGCGTGGCGCCCATTTCCTTCAGGCACATCGCCAGCGAATAAGGCTCCTGGCCGGTCGAGCCGGCGGCGCACCAGATCCGGACGCTGCGGCGCGCCGCACGCGCCTTCAGCACCTCGGGCATGATGGTGTCGCGGAAATGATCGAACGGCACCTTGTCGCGGAAGAAGAACGTCTCGTTGGTGGTCATGGCTTCGACCACCTGGACGGTGTGCGTGGTCGAGCCGGCCCTGATCTTGGCGACCAGGTCGGGGATGCCGGACAGGCCGCTCTTGCGCGCCAGCGGCAGCAGGCGGCTTTCGATCAGGTACTGCTTGTCCGCAGACAGATCGAGACCGGAATGGTCCTTCAGGAGCTTTCGCAGATACTCGTAGTCGGGGGGCGTCACGGGAGCCTCACAAGGACTAAAGGGTGAAACTGGGTGTCAGGCTTCGGCCGACGCATCGAGCGCAAGCAGGCCCACTTCCTGGAACTTCGCGATCACGATGTCCTTGTCGAACGGCTTCATGATGTACTCGTTGGCGCCGGCATGCAGCGCGCGCGAGATGTGGTCGATGCCGTTCTCGGTGGTGCAGAACACGACCTTGGGCTGATCGCCGCCGGGCATGCGGCGGAGCTGCACGAGGAATTCGAAGCCGTCCATCACCGGCATGTTCCAGTCGAGCAGCACCGCGTCCGGCAGCGCGCGCTTGCAGGCCTCGAGCGCGACCGCGCCGTCCTCGGCCTCGATGACGGTGAATTCCATTCCTTCAAGAATGCGGCGCGCGATCTTTCGCACCACACCGGAATCGTCGACGACAAGACATGTCTTCATGTGTTGGCCTCCTTGTAGAATCCGCCGTCTCCGCGACGGAAGGTTACGCTGCAGCTGCTGTCTTTGGCACCAGTTCGAGCACGCGATCGACATCGAGGACGACCATGAGCTGGCCGTCGAGGCGGTGGACGCCGCCGGCGAGCTTGGCCATGCGGGGATCGAGGTTGACCGGATTGTCCTCGCGGCCGTCGTCGGGCAGCCGCAGCACTTCGCCGATCTGGTCGATCAGAAGACCRTAGGATTCGCCGCGCTGGTCGACGCCGACCGCCATCGGCAGCTTGCCGTCATCGGCCTTCGGCAGCCCGAGTCGGGCSCGCATGTCGACCACGGTGACGATGCGGCCGCGCAGATTGAGCACGCCGGCGATCTCGCTCGAGGCCAGCGGCACCCGCGTCAGCCGCTCCGGCATGAACACGTCCTGCACCCGCGAGATCGGCAGGCCGAACAGCTGCCCGCCGATCACCGCGGTGACGTATTCGGCCATCGCGCCTTCGCTCATCTCGGTCTTGCTGGTCATCAATCCCCGTCCTTATCCCGTGTCATGCGGCCCGGCGCARCTCGGCGGTCTGCTCTTTCAGCGCCGCGATCAGCCCGGGACGATCAAATTTTGCCACGTAGTCGTGGAAGCCGGCCTGCCGGCCGCGCTCGATCGCCGCCGGCGACACCATCGCCGACAGCGCGATGATCGGCAGCTGGTTGAAGTTCTGGTCCGAGCGGATGTTCTCGGCGAACTCGAAGCCGTTCATCTCGGGCATCTCGATGTCGGTCAGCACGACGTCGAAGGCCTGTCCCGAGCGCAGCGCGGCGAGGCCCTCCTGGGCATTCGGCGCGGTCCGCACCTTGTAGCCGGCGGCTTTCAAGACCGGCGCCAGCATGTTGCGGAAGAACGCTGAGTCGTCGACCAARAGCACCGACTGCGCGGTCGCCGACGGGCGCATCTCCTTGCGCGAGAACCAGTCGGCGAACGCCATCGGCAGGAAGTGGCCGACRTCGATCACCTCGGTGGCCTGGCCCTTGATCACGGCCGAGCCCAGGATGCCGTCCTGCGAACCCGCGACCTCGATGTTGAGCCGCTCCTCGACGATGTCGATGATCTCGTCGACCACGAGCCCCATCGAGCGGCCGTCRTCGGCGAACACCAGGATCGGCTGCGACCCCTGGGACTGCACCTCGACGCCCGCCATCTGCACCAGCGGCATCAGCTGCTCGCGGTACTGCACCATGTAGCGGCCGTTCGAGAGCTCGATCTTGTCGGTTGCGATCTCCTCCAGCCGGGTGACGAGGCCGAGCGGCACCGCCTTGGGCTGCGAGGAGCCGGCGCGGAACACCAACAGCGAGGTCAGCTGCTCGCCGCTCGCGGCGTGGGCTGAGGCATTGTCGTCGGCCATGTCATGGGCCGAGGAGCCGGAGGCGCCGAGTGCCTTGGCGATGCCGTTGGGGTCGATGATCATGATCACGGCGCCATCGCCCAAAATGGTGTTGCCGGAGAACATGTCGATGTGCCGCAGTTTTGTGGACATCGGCTTGACCACGATCTCCTCGGTGTGGAACACGCCGTCGACCACGATGCCGAAGGTCTGGCTGCCGACCTGCGTCACCACGATGAAGCCGTTCTCGGCGTCGCTGGTGGTCGCGCCGTCGTCGATCTTCAGGAGCTTCTTGAGGTGGATCAGCGGCAGCAGCTTGTTGCGCAGGCGCAAGACCGCGGTGTCCTTGATCCGCTCGATGCGGTGCTCGGAGTTGGCGCGGGCGCGCACCAGCTCGACCACCGAGAGCTGGGGAATCGCAAAGCGGTCGCCGCCGGCTTCCACGATCAGCGCCGAGACAATCGCCAGGGTCAGCGGGATCTTGATGGTGACACTGGCGCCCTCGCCGGCCACGCTCTTGATGTCGATGGTGCCGCCGATCTGGTCGATATTGGTGCGCACCACGTCCATGCCGACGCCGCGGCCGGACACCGAGGTGACTTGCGCGGCGGTCGAGAAGCCCGGCGCGAAGATGAACTTGTGGATCTGGGCTTCGGTCATCTTCTCCAGCTCGGCCTCGGTGACGAGGCCGTTCTGGAGCGCCTTGGCCTTGATCCGCTCGGTGTTGAGCCCGCGGCCATTGTCGGCGATGCAGATGATGATGTGGCCGCCTTCGTGATAGGCACTCAAGCGGATGGTGCCCTGCTCGGGCTTGCCGGCGGCAACGCGCTCGGCGGTGGTCTCGAGACCATGATCGGCGGAGTTGCGCACCATGTGCGTCAACGGATCCTTGATCAAATCGAGCACCTGGCGGTCGAGCTCGGTGTCGGCGCCGTGCATCTCGAGTTCGATCTGCTTGCCGAGTTCGCCGGAGAGGTCGCGGACGATGCGCGGCAGCTTCTGCCAGGCATTGCCGATCGGCTGCATCCGCGTCTTCATGACGCCTTCCTGCAGCTCGGCGGTGACGTTGGAGAGCCGCTGCAACGGCACCTTGAACTCGGTGTCCTCGTTGCGGCGTGAGATCTCGAGCAGCTGGTTGCGGGTCAAGACCAGCTCGGAGACCATGGTCATCAGGTGTTCGAGGGTGTCGACGTTGACCCGGATTGACTGGTTGGCGATCTTGTCGCCTTCCTGGACGTCTTCGGCGGCGGCCTTGCGGGCCGGCTTCTTCGCGGCTTCCGCCGGCTCGGCGGCGGGCGCTGCGGCGACGGGCTTGGCAACCGGCGCGGGCGCAGCGACTTCAATCTCGGTTTCGCGGAAGGCGCGCTCGAGCTCGTCGAGCGAGACCTCGCCCGGACGCAGCGGCCGCTCCAGCGTCTGCACCACCAGCGTGCCTTCGGTCATGTCAGCCTGCACGGACGGTGCTTCGACGACAGGCACGTCTTCTTCGGCAGCCGCCATCGCCGCCATGCCGTGCTCGACCATCGCCTCGAGCTGATCGATCAGGTCGCGGTCGTTGCCCTCGGGCTCGGCCTCGGTCGCCTCGAGCCCGCCCAGGATCTCCTTGATGCGGTCGATCGAGGACAGGATCAGCGTCACGGCTTCCGCCTTCACCGGCATGCCGTCGCGGAATTTGCCCATCAACGTCTCGCCGGCATGCGCCAGCGCTTCCAGCCGCGGCAGCCCGAGGAAGCCGCAGGTGCCCTTGATGGTGTGCACAAGCCGGAAAATGTTATCCAGGATCTTCGCGTTGTTCGGATCCTGCTCGAACTGCACCAGCTGGTTGTCGACCGTATCCAGGCTCTCGCTGCTCTCCGTCAGGAACTCGCGCAACAGATCGTCCATCGGAAAAGGCCCCCTCAAAGTGCTGCGGAACGGTCGCCTCGCATCGATAACCCCACCGGCTTCACGGCGACGTTAATTTTGCCGTCCGTGCAAATACGGACGATGAACCACGTGAGGTTGACGATGCACCACGACGTCACGGCCGGTCTTGCACGGACAGGCCTTTACCACCCGGACGGGAAAGAGCCCGTTCCACCGGTCATCGCAATTTGAATCAAATGAAATCGCGCAGCCGCTAAGCCGAGCGAAACGTTCGCGCCATGGCATCACGCCTGCATCAAGGCCCGATCGCCCGTTGGTTGAGGTCGCGGAGCGGTTGATCGCACATAAAGCAAAGGCGGCGGAGTTTCCTCCGCCGCCTCGCTATTCGTTGTCTGTTGCGGCTACGCTTAGCGGAGCAGCTGCAGAACGCTCTGCTGCGACTGGTTGGCCAGGGCCAGCGCGGACACCGCGATCGACTGGCGGGTCGACAGCGCCTGGCTGTTGGCCGCTTCCTCGTTGGTGTCGGCCAGCGTCAGGTTGGACGAGCCGGTCTGCAGCACGTTGATCAGGTTCTTCGAGAAGTCCTGGCGGATCTGCACGATCGACAGGTTCGAACCGAGGGTCGAAGCCTGGGTGCGCAGCAGGCCGCTCGCCGAGTTGAGCGTCTTCAGCGTGGCGTTGGCCGAAGCGTTGTCGATGAAGTCCGTGCCGGCCACGAGCTTGGTGAGGTTGAGGCCGGAGGCGTCGAAGGTGACGCCCTGGATCTTCAGCGTCGAGGAGCCCGTCTCGTTGAAGGTCAGCTTGAGCTGGTCGCCATTGAGCAGGTTGATGCCGTTGTACGAGGCGTCCTGGGCGGTCGTGGTGATCTGGTCCAGGATGTTGTTGTACTGGTTGACCAGGTTGGCGCGGTTGGCCAGCGCGGTCGGGTCCTGCACCGGAGCGCTGCCCGACAGGCCGTTGAACAGCTTGCCGGCGCCGGCCGCCGTGCCACCGACCGTGCCGATGGTCGCCGAAGCGGCATCGTTGGTGGTGCTGATGGTGAGCGCACCACCCGCGCTGAGCGACGCCTGCAGGTTGTTGCCCGCAAGTGCGTTGTTCAGGTCGTTGAGCGACTTCACCTGGCCTGCGCCGGTGCCGAAGGTGATGTTGGTGGCGGTGCCGTTGCCGGTCGCGCCGATGGTCAGCGTGAGGCCGGTCAGCGGGCTGCCGGCGGCGGTGCCGTTGGCAGTCGCGGTAGCAGCCGCGAAGCCGAGCTGCGTCGCATCGCCGGAGCTGAAGGTGTCGATGGTGACGGCATCCGAAGAGCCGGCGGTGTTGGTGCTGGTCACGACCAGGTCGCCGCTGCCGTTGAGCGTGGCGTTGACCTTGGCGCTGGTGCCGACCTGGGTGTTGATCGCGCTGGTGATCTGGGCCGCCGTGTAGGACGAACCCTTCGTCAGCGTGACGGTCTGGCTGTTGACCTTGAAGGTCAGGTCAGCCGCGGCGGCCGTCAGGTCGATCGTGGAAAGCGCAGACGTGCCGGTGACGGCGGCGTTGGTCGCAGCGGCGCTGCCGAGGATGTTGTCGGTGGTCGCGCCGGGGATCGCGGCGGTCGAGAACGACGACTTCGCGGAATAGCCGACCGCAGCCTGCAGGGCCTGGTTGGCGACCGACTTGGCGCTGTCAACGAGCTTCGAGAGCGAGGTGATGCCGGTGTTGGCGGCCTGCAGCACCTGCACGCCGTTGCCGATGCCATCGAGCAGGTTGTTGATGTCGCTGGCGCGGTTGTCGAGCGACTGCGCGGTGAAGAAGTTGGTCGGGTTGTCGAGAGCAGTGTTGACCTTCTTGCCGGTGGACAAGCGGTTCTGCGTGGTGGCGAGCAGGTCGGCCGTCGACTGCAGCGAAAGCAGATTCTGACGGACCGATGCTGAAAGAACGATGCCGGACATACTGATACCCTTCTGGATGAACACGATTGACGCGACGCCGTAAATTTCACACGGCGACCCACGCCACACTGGTCCGTCCGCGCTACCCGTTCGTTAAAGGGAGGCTCCGTACAAATACCCAGAACGGCTTTGCCGGTAATCCTGCCGCGGCCACGCGGAGCTCGGCTGAGCGGCGCGTGTCCGCCGCCGCATCAATATCGTGGCAGCGAATTTGTCCTCGCATTTGCGGAACTTGCCGCTGCCGGCCCGGTGCCTCGAAGGTTGCGGTCCCGATCACCACGATGCGCGGTTAGCCACCCGTTAGAGTTAATGGAAATCAATAAATGCGCGACAATGCCGCAACCTTGTTGTCCGCGATGCGCGCCGCGCGAATCGATCCCGATCACCACGCAGGCGATGCGATGCCGACCGTCTGCCTCCTAGAGGGTATAAGGTTCGCACTACAACCCTTGTGCAATTGGACAGGCAAGCTATGTTCGCACTCCACACGCCAAGAGTAGGTGATGCGAGACCATAGTGCTCCCGCCCTCGGCAGGAGCTCCAATGTCCGCGCTATCGCGCCCGCCCAATCGTTTGTTGCAAGCACTCCCCTCCACGGAATACGCGCAACTTCATCCCCTTCTTGAAACCGTCGACCTGACCAAGGATACGGTGCTCGCCGATGCCGGCGCTCCGGTGCAGCGGGTCTATTTCCCGCACAGCGGCGTGGTCTCGATGATGGTCAATCTGTCCGACGGGCAATCTGTCGAGATTGCAACCGTCGGTCGCGACGGCATCGTGGGCGCGTCCGCCGCCCTGCACGAGCGACCGCTGCTTGCCGACGCGATCGTCGTGGTTCCGGGCATGGCCTCGATGGTGCGGGCGGAGGATTTCCGCGAGGCCACAAACCGCAGCGCGGATTTCCGGACCCTGGTTGCACTCTATGAGCAGGCGCTGATGGCGCAGACGCAACAGTCCGTTGCCTGCAACGTTTCCCATCCGGTGGAGGCTCGGCTGTCCCGCTGGCTGCTGCGGGCCCGCGATTTGTGCGGCAGCGAGGCATTGCCGCTGACCCAGGAGATGCTGGCGCAGATGATCGGCGTCCGGCGCAACGCGGTTTCGATCGTCGCGCACGGATTTCAGCAGGCCGGCATCCTGCGCTACAGCCGCGGCCATATCGAGATCACCGATATCGACGGCCTGCGGAAGGCGGCGTGTGAATGCTATGCGACGGTCAAGGCGCACGCCGAACAATTGATCGGGCCGGAAGATTGATGGGCGTAACCCGCTGCAATTGCGAATAACGCGACGCTGCGGCGATCAGCCCATTCCTATTGGAACCAAGACGTGTTTCCATTGGAACCGGGACGTGCCAGAATAAGTTGCAAGGACGTCCAGCTGCACGCGTCAGCCCTGATGCCCAGAGACAAGCTTTGCCGGGAGGCAGGAGGTTGCTTTGGATACGGTTCCGCGATCACCCAACGGATTCCTGTCGTCGCTCTCGGCGAGTGATTTTGAGTTGATCCGTCCGCACTTGCGGACGGTCGACCTCACCGCCGATTCGGTCCTGATCGAGACCGACGAGATGCTCAAGCGGACATACATGCCGCACAAGGGCGTGATCTCGCTGGTGGTCAAGCTGGCAAGAGGCGAGCGTGTGCAGGTCGCCATGGTCGGGCGCGACAGCATTTATGGCGCCTTTGCCCCGCTGGTCGAAGGGCCGGTCTTGAACAACGCCACGGTGCTGGTGCCCGGTCTCGCCTCGACGGTCGAACTCGAGCCGTTGCGCGCGGCGGCCGGGCAGAGCCCGACCCTGCGCGCGAGATTGATCCGGCATGGGCTCGCCGTTTACGCCCAGATCCAGCAGACCGCCGGCTGCAACGCCGCCCACACCGTGGAATCGCGGCTGGCGCGATGCCTGCTGCACACGCGCGATCTCTCCGGCAGCAACAAGATCGTCCTGACGCAGGAGGCGATGGCGCAGATGATCGGCGCGCGCCGCAACAGCGTGTCGCTGGTCGCGCATACCTTGCAACAGGCCAATTTCATCCATTACAGCCGCGGCCATATCGAGATCACCAACGCCGATGGGCTGATCAAGACCGCGTGCGAATGCTATGCGACGGTCAAGGCGCAGTATGCGGGGCTCTTGAGTTGCCAGGAGGTCGGGGACTGACCGTCTCCGGATCTCTTGCGGGAGCACGATCTTCGCGCCAGCGCTTACGTTTGTCGCGAGCGGAAACCGGTGTCCACGTCTCCGGTTCTCCGAGCCGTACTTCTACGGCGTGCGATTTTCACCGTCGGATAACGCTGCCCCCTCACATTTGCGTGGACGCACGGGGGGGCCGATGTTCACGTACCAGACGACCGACCGGAAAGAAGCCCGGCGCTTCCGCATGGCCCAGTTCAACGGCCGAACGGCCACGGTCCGGTCGGCCGGCGCGATCGTCACGGGGCGCGTGCGCGCGATTGTCGAAAACAAGTCCGGCGCGACGGCGGCGTGGGTGGTCACGATCGTTCCGGATGAGCCGAAGACGGCGGCGCCGGCCGCGCGCCTCGCGCCGCGCCTGTGCTTCGCCACGAAAGACGATTTCTGAGACCGGGCTCTCGCGGACCGGGTCCTGGCTCAGGCGGAATGCAGCAAGGCCTTGCGGACGAGATCGGCGGTGTTGCGCGCGCCAAGCTTGCGCATCGCCTCGGCGCGATGGCTCTCGAACGTGCGCGGGCTGATGTTCATCCGCAGCGCGCCCTGCTTGTTGGAATAGCCGTCGCTGATCAGGCTGAGCACTTCACGCTCCCGCTTGGTCAACGGCTTGCGGCCGGCTTCCGGCGCGAACATGATTTCAGGCGAACGGGGGCCGGCCTGCTTGTCGTCGCCCGCCGGCTTGAGATCGGCGGCCGGGACGGCATTCGGATAGAAATCGGAAATCTGCTTGAGCATCGCGGACACCCGCTCGGTCTGCTCGAGCGCGTTCTCGATCACCTGCCGGAGATAGACGCCGTTGCCGGGCGCGTGCGCGAACTGCTGGCTGTGCTGTTTGAGCTCGTTCATATAGAGCAGCAGCGCCGTCACCGGCCCATTGAACTGGCGCACGATCGCGGCGCCGGCGTCGGCGGGCGCCTGTGGCCGCGGCGCGGCGGTGCCCTGAAGCTCAAGCGGCTGCGGCTCGAGCGGCGCGGTTCCACCCATCCATGCCGGAAGGCGCGCCTCGGCTCGATTGTCATGTTGCGTCATAAGTATGGTTTACCAAAGGTGAACTTGTGGCCGCGTTAACGCGGGACTCCGTAAAACTACGGGTGACGCAACTGTGACCTTGGGCCCCGACCTGCCAAGCAGGCGCAGATTACCGCTGATTTGGCAACGAATCTCGCATATTTGAGTCGAATTACAGTATTCTTACGGGACGGCCGGATGGCTTCGCCCCGCCGTACCCGCAGGTGAATCCTTACCGTCGCCGGCTCTTCGGGACGGCCCTCGCGGCCCCCTCCCGGGTTCAAAACAACCGGATGCACGCCGCCCCCCGTCGTCATCAAGGGGGCCGGAGCCGAAGGAATTTCTGCAGGAACCGCCCCGAAAGTACGAACCTGAACCACCAATACGCCATTCGCCGGGTCGTCATCGATCATCCCTCTGGGCATGGGGATGGCACGGCATACCGCGCGCCGGAGCGCACGCATATGAGACGGTTCACATCGGCCGAGAGCGTCAGGTCAGGCGAATGTCAATTTACAGCCCTGGCACGCGCCGCGATGATCGCCGCCTCTCGGCCAACAAGAAGGGTGCGACAATGAAGCGAGGGCGAAACGGGCGGAATCGATCCTGGATGACGATGGCGGCGCTCGCCGCAGTACTGCTGTCCAGCGCCGGCGCGCAGGCACAGACCCCGCCGACCAGCAATGCCGCACCGACACAAGACAACGCGATCATGGTCACGATCTTCTTCAAGCACGATCAATCGCGTCCGCTCAGCGAGCTCAATGCGCAGCTCGAGCGGCAAGGCTTCTACAAGGCGTTTCCACCCGAAGGCGTTGAGGTCGTCAGTTGGTACGTGATGATGGGTGTCGGCCAGGTGGTGACCCTGCGGCTGCCGGCCTCGCGGCTTCGCGAGGTCAACCGCGTCATCGAGAACAGCGCCTGGGGCGCTTACCATACCGAGTTCTATCCGACCTACGACTACAAGGCGGTCGGGATCGGCAATCATGAGAAAGCAAAGCAATAGCCGCCGATGGGAACAGCAGGACTTGCGGCCGCGCGCTTGACTTGCCGGTTCTGGTGAGAACCGGCTCGCGATCGCGACCTATCGACCGCCTAGGCGTGAGCCCGCGAGCGCTGGCTCAGCCGCTTGGCCAGGATCCGCAAATCCTCGGCGCGCCCGCTGCAAAGCAGGCGGCTGAATTCGTCGGGATCGATGGAGGCAGGCGGATAATAGGCTGAACTGCGTGCGACGCGGCGTAGCCAGGTCAATCGGAAGAGACGCTTGAGCATCTTCATGGTTGTTAGCCCCGATGAGCGTCTTTGTTAAATCACCGTAATGAAATTGGTTCCGTCCCTTGTGGTCGCGCCGCGCAGAATTTGGTTCAACGCCAATCAGGCGAGCAGCGCCTTGCGCTTTTGCACCCGCGCAATGGATCGCCGCACCGCAGCCTGATCGAGCGATCCGTCCTGCACTGCACGCGCGACCGCAGCGGCGATGCCGGCCATCTCCTGCTCCTGGTCGAACAAATTGTTGCCGATGCAGATCATGTCCATGCCGGCGGCGATCGCCTGCAAGCTCGCCGCTTGCGTGCCGAGCGCCTTCTGCAGCCCCTGCATCTGCATGTCGTCGGTGATCAAGAGCGTCTCGGGCAGGCGGCCGCGAAGCCGGCCGATTCCGGCCGGTGACAGCGTCATCGGATGCTGCGCGTCCCACTGGCGGACAATGGCGTGACTGACCAGCACCGCATCGCCGTAGATATCCGGTGCTAGCGTGTAGAACAGGTCCTCCTGCTCCGGCCGCAGTGCATCGGAAATGTCCATGAACTCCAGGTGTGAATCGACGCGCGCGCCGCCGATGCCCGGATAGTGCTTCAAGCAGAGGCCTACGCCCGCCTGCCGCGCCGCGGCGTCGATCAGCCGTGCATTGGCCTCGACCTCGCCGATGTCGGCGGAATAGGACCGCTTGATCTTGCCGATATTGGGATTGTCGGAATTGTAGTCGACGTCGACGACCGGTGCGAAATTGTAGCGGATGCCGAGCCGTCGCAACTCGCCATAGCTGGCGGCAAGGATTGCTTGCTTGTCCGCTGCCGCGAGCAGATTGAAATCCTTCGCACTCGGCAGCGGCTGAAAGCCCAGGCCGTCCTTGAGCCGGCGTACCAGACCGCCCTCCTGGTCGATGAAGACCAGCGGCTGCGACGGCAGGCCTGCGATCTCGGCGCAGAGCGACTGCACCTGCGCCGGCGAGGCGATGTTGTTGTCGTATTGCCGGGTCTGGCAGGAGTAATCAAACAGGATCACGCCGCCGAGCCCGAATTGCGCGGCAAATTCCTTTAGCCAGGGCGGAATGACCTTGCCGTAGAAGCCGAGGATGAAGAGTTCGCCGACGGACATGGCCGCTCACTGATCGGATAGGCTTGGAATCAGCCCGCACAGACGGAATAGCACGCTGCCGCGGCGGTAAGAATATGACGCACGCCGCCGCCTGACAGCGTTCCCCGTGCTCGCATCCCTATGTTAAGACACGCCGGCACGCCTCGATGGCGCCTGCCACAACACAAGAAATTCCGGAAACCGCTCATGACCGCACCTTACGTTCCGCAGATGGCCCTTTACCGCGACTGGCTGAAGCAGACCCGCGGCCTTGAGTTTGCGGATTTCGAGGCGATGCGGCGCTGGTCGGTCACCGACATCGACGGCTTCTGGCAGAGCGTCTGGAATTATTTCGACCTGCGCTCGCCGACGCCGCATGCGGCCGTGCTCGCCGAACGCAAGATGCCGGGCGCGGTGTGGTTTCCCGGCGCGTCGGTGAATTATGCGCGCCAGGTGTTCCGCCACGTCGCGCCGGCGCATGCCGCCGGCCTGCCGGCCCTGATTGCGAGCGGCGAGGACGGCAAGCTGTCGGAGACGAGCTGGCCGGAGCTGCAACGCCAATCGGCGGCGCTTGCGCTGCATCTGAAGGCCCAGGGCGTACGCGCCGGCGATCGGGTCGCCGCATATCTGCCGAACATCCCCGAGACGATCATCGCCTTCCTTGCCACCGCGAGCCTGGGCGCGGTCTGGAGCGTCTGCGCGCCCGACATGGCGGCGCCCGCGGTGATCGATCGCTTCAAGCAGATCGAGCCGAAGGTGCTGATCGCCTGCGACGCCGTGACCTATGCCGGCAAGCGCCACGACCGGCAAGGCGTGATCGAGGAGCTGCGCCGTGCGCTGCCGACGGTCGAGCACGTCATCCTGCACAGCGACGCCGCACCGCCGGAGACGCGGCTGTCATCCATCCTCGCAGGCCGGAGCGCTGCGATCGACGCCTTCGAGCCGGAATGGCTGCCGTTCGATCACCCGCTCTGGATCGTCTATTCCTCGGGCACCACCGGATTGCCGAAGCCGATCCTGCACAGCCACGGCGGCATCATCGTGGTGGCGCTGCCGCTCTCGACCTTGCACAACGACATCGGCTGCAGCTATCAGCCGAATTCGTTCGGCGAGCGCTTCCACTGGTACTCTTCGACCGGCTGGATCATGTGGAATTGCCAGGCCAACGGCCTGCTCAACGGCACCACCTGCTGCATCTTCGACGGCAGTCCGGGCGGCACCAAGGACAAGCCGGACTGGACCACGCTGTGGCGCTTCGTCGCCGACGCCAAGGCGACCTTCTTCGGCGCCGGCGCGGCGTTCTTCGCCAATTGCACCAAGGCCGAGATCGATCTCGCCTCGGTCGGCGACCTCTCGGGCCTGCGCACGCTCGGCTCGACCGGCTCGCCGCTGTCAGCCGATACGCAAGCCTGGTTCAACGAACGTTTCGCCGCGCTATCGACGCGCAATGGCAACACAGCTCAAGCCGACATGTGGTGGGCGAACATTTCCGGCGGCACCGATTTCGCCGGCGCCTTCATCGGCGGCAATCGCGAACTGCCGCAGACGCCCGGCATCATGCAATGCCGCCTGCTCGGCTGCGCGGTGGAAGCGTTCGACGAGCAGGGCCGCGCCGTGATCGACGAGGTCGGTGAGCTGGTCTGCACCGAGCCGCTGCCCTCGATGCCGCTGCGGTTCTGGAACGATCCCGGCAATGCGCGCTATCTGTCGAGCTATTTCGAGACCTATCCCGACAATTTCGACGGCTCCGGCCGCGGCCCGGTGTGGCGGCATGGCGACTGGCTCAAGATCAACCCCGACGGCTCCTGCGTGATCTTCGGCCGCAGCGACGCCACCATCAACCGCCATGGCCTGCGGATGGGCACCAGCGAACTCTATTCGGCGATCGAGGCGCTGCCCGAGGTGCTGGATTCGATGGTCGTCGACCTCGAATATCTCGGCCGCGACAGCTACATGCCGCTGTTCGTGGTGCTGCGCGAGGGCGTCACCTTCGATGCCGCGATGAAGGCCAAGATCAACAAGGCGGTCGAGGCCGGACTGTCGCGCCGCTTCCTGCCCAACGACATCTTCGTCGTGGCGGAAATTCCGCGCACGCTGTCCGGCAAGAAGCAGGAGCTGCCGGTCAAGAAGCTGTTGCTCGGCCATCCCGTCGAGAAGGTCATCAACCGCGATGCGATGGCCAATCCCGGCTGCCTCGACTGGTATCTCGACTTTGCGAAGGGCTATCTGAGCAAGCAGTCCGGCGCGGCGTAAGCGAGCCCGCGGGCTGCTAGAGTATGGTGGATTGGATTGAGCTGAGCTAAAGCTGCGGCGGAAGTTCACCTCTCCCTTGGGAGAGGTCGCGCCAAAGGCGCGGGTGAGGGGTTACACTACCTCGTTAGAGCTGCGGCCCCTCACCCGATTTGCTGCGCAAATCGACCTCTCCCCGTCGGGGAGAGGTGGATCGAACCTGCGGTCAAACCGATTCAACTTGACTTCATCATGCTCTAGCGCGGCCTGCCGCGCCATGGCGGCGGCGACAGCGCCGCGCGCAGGTGTTCCACGAAGGCCTGCGTACGCCTGGCCCGGCCGCTGCGGCCCGGATTGAGCAGCGCGACGATGTCGGCCGGCGGCAGGCGGAAGTTCGGCAGGACACGGACCAGCCGGCCGGCGGCGAGATCCTCGGCGACATCCCACTCCGACCTGACGATCAGGCCGTGATCCGCCAGCGCCCAGGCCTTCACGACCTCGCCGTCATTGCTCGACAGCATCGGCTCGATCCTGACGACATCGGGCTCCGACGCGGCACGCTTGCGGGAAAACCGCCAGAGCGTCACGTCCTCCTCATTCTCGCGCAGCGCGATGCACTGATGCGAGCGCAGATCCTGCGGGCTCGCCGGCATGCCACGGCGTTTCAGATAGGCCGGCGAGGCACACAGATAACGCTCGTTCGGCGCAAGACGCTGCAAGCGAAGCGTCGAATCCTTCAGCGCGCCGATGTGGATCATGACGTCCCACGCGCCCGCGGCCGCACGCCCCGGCCGGTCGGACAGTTCAAGCTCGATCGACACGTCGGGGTGCCGGGCTCGGAAGGCCGCGACGACCGGCGCGATGTAGCGGCGTCCGAAGCCGAGCGGCGCGAGAATCCTCAGGTGGCCCGCGATGGTTCCGCGACGCGCCTGCAGCGCCTCGGTCAGCTCCGTTGCCTCGTCGAGCAGCGCGCCGCCGTGCAGCACCAGCAGTTCGCCCTCGTCGGTCAGCGTCAGCCGCCGGGCCGAACGGCTGATCAGTTGAACGCCGAGGCGCTGCTCGAGGCTCTGCAATCGCTGCGAGACCGCCGACGGCGTCACGTCGAGCGCCCGCGCTGCGGCCGCCAGTGACCGGGCCGCGGCGATGGCCGTGAAGAAGCGGATGTCGTCGGTCGAGATCATTAAGCCTAGACTTAATATAGGAATGACATTCGGTAAATTGTGCTTAGCGTGGAAACGGCTAGTCTCGCCGCATGTCATCAGCCCCTGTCCTGAACACTTCGCATCCGCTTGCCGGGATCGAGACGCCGTGTCTGGTCCTCGATGAAGACCGGATGCTGCACAACATCGCCCGCCTGAAGACGCGGCTATCGCGGCTCGGCGTGCCGCTGCGCCCGCATCTGAAGACCGCAAAATCAATTCCGGCGGCACGCGCCGTGATGGACAGTGCAGCCGGCCCGGCTGCGGTCTCCACGCTGCAAGAGGCCGAGGTGTTTGCCGCCGATGGCGTGAAAGACATCCTCTATGCCGTCGGCATCGCGCCGCAGAAGCTCGAGCGCGTGGCCGCGCTGCGGCGGCAGGGCGTGGACCTGTCCGTGGTGCTCGACAGCCCCGAGCAGGCCGCCGCCGTCGCCGCGATGGCGCGCGCCTCGGGCGACCGCATTCCCGTGCTGATCGAGATCGATTGCGACGGTCATCGCGCAGGCGTCGGCGCGAGCGACCCGCTGCTGGTCGAGATCGGCCGTACGCTGCATCAAGGCGGCGCCGAGTTGCGCGGCGTCATGGCGCATGCCGGCGAATCCTATTCCTGCCGCAGCGTTGAGGCACTCGAGCAGGCGGCCGAGCAGGAGCGCGCCGCCGCAGTCGCCTGCGCCGAGGCGTTGCGCGCGGCCGGACTGCCCTGCCCCGTGGTCAGCGTCGGCTCGACGCCGACGGCGCATTTCGCGCGCCGGCTCGACGGCGTCACCGAGGTGCGCGCCGGCGTCTTCGTGATGTTCGATCTGGTGATGGCCGGGATCGGGGTCTGCGCGGTCGAGGACATTGCGCTGTCGGTGCTCGCGACGGTGATCGGTCATCGCGCCGACCGCGGCTGGGCCTTCGTCGATGCGGGCTGGATGGCGCTGTCGCGCGATCGCGGCACGGCGAAACAGCCGGTCGACCAGGGCTACGGCATCGTCTGCGACATCGAGGGACGGCCCTATCGCGACCTGATCGTCTCAGAGACCAATCAGGAGCACGGCATCATCGCGCTGCGTTCCGGCAGCACGGCGCCGCAGGTTGCGCTGCCGGTCGGCGCCAAGGTGCGGATCCTGCCGAACCATGCCTGCGCGACCGGCGCGCAGCACGACCGCTATCATGTCGTCGCCGCCGGCTCCGACACGGTACGGCAATGGGAGCGATTTCGCGGATGGTAGGAGATGGAGCGCAGCCCATGAGGCGAGCCTATGACGCCGTGTTGTTCGACCTGCTGACCGCGCTGCTCGACAGCTGGACGCTTTGGAACAAGGTCGCGGGCTCCGATGAAGGCGGGCTTCGCTGGCGGGCCGAATATCTCAGGAACACCTACGCCACCGGACGCTACCGGCCCTATGAGGACCTGGTGGGTGAAGCGGCGCGCAATGTCGGGCTACCGGTCGAGCGCGCCGACGAGCTTGGCGCTCGCTACGCGGAGCTCGAGCCCTGGCCCGAGGTCCGCGATGTTCTGCGCACGCTGCACGCGGCCGGTGTCGCGCTCGGCGTCGTGACCAACTGCTCGGAACGGCTCGGCCGCATCGCAGCCGACCGCATCGGTATTCCCTTCACGGTGTTCGTGACGGCCGAGCGCGCCGGCTACTACAAGCCGCAGCCGCAACCCTATCAGCTCGCGCTCGACGAACTGCCGGTCCCGTCCGATCGATGCCTGTTCGTCGCGGGATCGGCCTATGATCTGTTCGGCACGGCACGTGTGCACTTGCCGACTTGGTGGCATAATCGGGCCGGAATGAATCTGCCGGAAGGGGCGCCCGCCCCGATCGTGGTTCGCGATACCCTTGCGACCTTGCCTGATTTCGTGCTCGGTCGCGAGATGTCCGGCCGGCCCGCCCCTTGAGGACTGAACTGAGATGCCATCACCAAGCTACATCGACCCGCTCAACGGAAAACTCTACCCGCTGGATGTGCCGCGCTGGTGCTCCGACGAGGGCAAGCCGCTGCTCGTCACGCCGCTGCCCGGCATCTCCCCCGACGAGATCGATCGCGGCACGCGCTCGCTGTGGCGCTATCGCGCGGCGCTGCCGGTCGAGATCAAGCAGCCGATCACGATGGGTGAAGGCTGCACGCCTGCCGTCGAGAAGGAATGGGACGATCTGCGGCCGCACTTCAAGCTCGAATGGTTCAATCCGACCGCAAGCTTCAAGGATCGCGGCACCACGGTGATGCTGTCGTTCCTGCGCCAGCTCGGCGTCGATGCGGTGCTGGAGGATAGTTCCGGCAATGGCGGCGCGTCGGTCTCGGCCTATGGCGCCGCGGGCGGCATGCGGGTCAGGATCCTGGCGCCGGCTACGACATCGCCGATGAAGGTGGCGCAGATGCACGCGTTCGGCGCCGAGGTGCAGCTGGTCGAGGGCCCGCGCGAGGAATCGGAGGCGGAAGCGATCCGCCAGTCGAAGCAGATCTTCTACTCCAGCCACAACTGGCAGCCGTTCTTCCTGCAAGGCACCAAGTCGCTGGCCTACGAGATCTGGGAAGATTTTGGCTTCACTGCGCCCGACAATGTCATCATGCCGGTCGGTGCCGGCAGCAGCCTGCTCGGCTGCTATATCGGCTTCAAGGAACTGCTCGCGGCTGGACAGATCACCAAGCTGCCGCGGCTGTTCGCCGCGCAACCCCTCAATTGCTCGCCGGTCGATGCGAGCTTTATCGCCGGCGTCGACACGCCGGTCGATCGCGCAGTCCACAAGACCATCGCCGAGGGCACCGCGATCAAGCATCCGCTGCGGCTGAAGCAGATGATCGCGGCGCTGAAGGAGAGCGGCGGCGGCACGGTCGCGATCCCCGAAGACGGCATCGTCGCCGCCCTGAAGCGGCTGGCGCAGACCGGCCTGTTCGTCGAGCCGACTTCGGCCTCGGCCGCCGCTGCGCTCGACGTCTTGAAGGCGCGCGGCGCGATCCGGCCGACGGAGCGCACCGTCGTCATCATCAGCGGCACCGGGATCAAGGCGGCGGGGCTGATCACGGAGTTGCTGGCCAAGGACTGACGAGGCCGCATCAGGCGCGCGGGTTCACGACATCCTCGACGGCGAACGTAAGGGGCAGGGCGCCCGCAAGGAACGCGTTCAGCTCCGCCTCGTAGGGAGCTGGATCGAGCCCGCGCGCTGCGAGCCACGCCGGATCGTAATAGCTCTGGCGATAGCGCTCGCCGGAATCGCAGATCAGCGTGACCAGCGATCCGGTCACGCCCGCGGCGCGCATCTCCGATGCCAGACGGCAGAGCGCAAGGAAATTGGTGCCGGTCGAGCCGCCGACCAGCCGGCGCAGCAAGCGCGACAGCACGTTCATCGCCGCGATCGACGCCGCATCCGGGATCTTCATCATGCGATCGACCACGCCAGGCACGAAGGAGGGTTCGCAGCGCGGCCGGCCGACGCCCTCGATCAATGACGGCCGCTCACATACGCGGGAACGATCCTGGGTACGGAAGCAGTCGAAGAACGCGGAATGCTCGACATCGGCGACGCATAGCCGGGTCGGAAACTGGCGATAGCGCAGGTAGCGCCCGATGGTCGCCGAGGTGCCGCCGGTGCCCGCGCCCATCACGATCCACTCCGGCAGCGGGCGCTGCTCACCCTTGAGCTGGGTAAAGATCGATTCGGCGATGTTGTTGTTGCCGCGCCAGTCGGTGGCGCGCTCGGCGAAGGTGAACTGGTCCATGTAGTGGCCGCCGAGCCGCGCCGCGAGCGCGGCGGCTTCTTCATAGAGCGCTCGGCCGTCGTCGATCAGATGGCAGTTGCCGCCGTAGTGCTCAATTGCGGCGATCTTCTCGGCCGACGTGGTCCGCGGCATCACCGCGTAGAACGGCACGCCGATCATCTGCGCGAAATAAGCCTCGGAAACCGCGGTCGAGCCCGACGACGCCTCGACCACCGCGGTGCCTTCGCGGATATGCCCGTTGCACAGCGCATAGAGGAACAGCGACCGCGCCAGGCGATGCTTCAGACTGTCGGTCGGATGCGTCGATTCGTCCTTCAAATAGATATCGATGCCGGATAGCGCCGGCACGATCAGCCGCATCAGATGCGTATCCGCGGTCCGGCATTGATCCGCCTCGATCGCGGAGACGGCGTCATCGACCCAGCCGCGCCGATAGCTCGGCCCGGCCGGAGAATTCTGGCGCGACGACATGTGCTCGTTCGACATCGCGCCATCTAACCATAGTTCACCTCGAACGGCGAGACGAACACGGTGATCATCAGACCCTCGTCAGACTAGCCCGCCTTGCGCAGCCTCAGGGATTCGTAGAATGCGGTCTCGAAATTGATATAGCCGACGAACGATGTGGGATCGCCGAACGGCAGGATCTGGGTCGCCCAGTATCCGCCAAAACCGTTCTGCCGGTCGATCCAGTAGAACAGGTTGGCAAGGCCGGCCCAGCCGAGCGCGCCGGCGGGACGGCCGGTCGGAGCCTGCTCGTCATTGATCATGAAGCTCAGCGCCCAGGACTTCGACTGGCCGGGGAAGAATTCGGCGTCGTTGGCGAGCGAGGTGATCACGCCGGTGATCGCGGTGACCTTGTTGCTGCCGAGATGATTCTTCTCGGCCATCCGCACGGTCTCGGCCTTCAGCACGCGGCCGTGTTCGCCGGCGCCGTCGTTCAGCCACATCCGGATGAAGCGCATGTAATCGCCGATCGTGCCGTAAAGCCCGTGGCCGCCCATGTGGATTTCCGGATTGGCCGGTAGCTCGAAATCCATCGGCGTCAGCGAGCCGTCGGCGTTGCGGGCGTGGATCCCGGCGAGCTTGCGGCGCATCGCGTCGGTGAGCTCGAACGTCGTGTCCTGGATGCCGAGTGGTTCGAAGATCCGCGTCTTGAAGACCTCGCCGAGCCGACGGCCGGTGATCGCCTCGACGATCTGGCCGCACCAATCCATGTTGGTGCCATACTCCCACCGTTCACCCGGATCGAACAGCAGCGGGGTCATCAGCGACGCCTTGGACGCCGTGATGACGCTGGGCTGACCCTTCTCCTGCGCGAGGCGGTTATAGGTATGGTTGATGAAGTCGTAGCTCAGGCCAGCGCTATGAACCATCAGCATGCGGGTCGTGATGTCGCGCTTCGGTGCGCGCAGCACCGGCTCGCCCTTGTCGTCAAAGCCCTCGATCACCTGGAGCTTGCCGATATCGGGTGCATAGCTTTTGGCAGGCGCGTCGAGATCGAGCTTGCCCTCCTCGACGAGTTGCAGCACCGCGGTGCCCGTGATCGCCTTGGTGGTCGAGAAGATCGCGAACACGCTGTCGGTCGTCATGTCGGCCGGCTGGTCGAGCCGGCGCTTGCCGGCGGCGCCTTCATAGATGTTGCGATGCCGGTCGGTCACCATCGCAACCACGCCGGGGACACGCGGGTTTGAAGTCACGACGCCGTCGAGAATCGCATCTGCTGCCGCACTGAAATTCGTGCTCATTGTCTTCCTCCCATATTTTGTGATGTTGACGGCATAGTCCTACTGCATCGCAAATCCGCGATAGCCGCTCGCGGCCACCTCGTCGCATTTCTGGCGGTAGGTGCCGACACCGCCGCAATAGGACAGCACCCGGCGCGGCTTGCCCTCGACGTTCGAGCCGAGGTACCAGGAGTTGGTCTTCGCGATCAGCGTCGCGTTGGCGGTCTCGTCGTGATGCGCCACCCACTGATCCTCGGTATCCCTTGACGGCTCGATGACGCTCAGGTCCTTGCCGCGCATGTACTTGATGCAATCGTCGATCCACTCGACCTGCTGCTGCAGGCAGGTGGTCATGTTGCAGAGCGCGGCCGAAGGCGCGAGCGGCACCGCCGTCGTGAACAGGTTCGGATAGCCGTGAACCTGCAACCCCATGGTGGTGCGGATATCCCGGCCCCAATCCTCCTTCAGCGAACGGCCGTCGCGGCCGCGGATATCGATCCGCGTCAATGCGCCGGTACCGGCGTCGAACCCGGTCGCCAGGATGATGACGTCGAACTCGTGCACCGTGCCGTCGGCGGTCTGGATGCCCTCCGGTGTGATGCGGGCGATCGGATTATTCTTGACGCCGACGATCTCGACATTGGGCCGATGGAAAGCCTCGAGGAAATTGCTCTCCAGCGGCACCCGGTGCGTGCCGAAGCCGTAATCGGACGGGATCAGTTGCTCGCACAGTTTGGGGTCCTTGATCCGTTCGCGCATCTTCTCGCGCACGAATTCGGTGATCTCGGCGTTGACGGCTTCGTCGAAGAACAGTTCGGCGAAGGACGACACCCACAATTTGAGCGATCCGTGGTTCCAGCACTCCTCGATCACCTCGCGGCGCTGCGGCGGCGTCAGGTCGGCCCAGGCGTGCTCGAAGTCGAACTCGAAACCGGTAAAGGTCTTCGGCAGCCGTTCGGTGAGGAATTTGAACTTCGACTTGTAGGCTTCGGCATCCGACGCATCCCATTTCGGGTTCTTCATCGGGATGATGTATTGCGGGGTGCGGATGAACACCTTGAGATGGCCGACCTCGCCGGCGATCGACTGGATCACCTGGATTCCGGTGGCACCGTTGCCGACCACGCCGACACGCTTGCCGGCGAGCTCGATCGGTCCCTTGGGCCAACGCGCGGTATGGAACAGCTTGCCTTCGAACGTCTCCTGCCCGGGGAAGGACACGTGCGGGGCCGACAGCATGCCGCAGCAGGTGACCAGGAACTGGGTGTCGATCACGTCGCCCTTGTCGGTCGTGACCAGCCAGCGCTGCGTCGCCTCATCGAAATGCGCGCTCTTGACCGTGGTACCGAACTGGATGTCCTTCTTGAGGTCGAGGCGGTCGGCCACATAATTCAGCCAGCGCTCGATTTCCGGTTGCCCTGGAAAGCGTTCGCTCCAGCTCCAGCCTTTGTAGAGATCCTCGGAGAACAAATACTGATAGGTGTGGCCTTCGGAATCGAAGCGAGCACCGGGATAGCGGTTCCAGTACCAGGTGCCGCCGACGCTCGATCCGGCGTCAATAGCCCTGACGCTCAAGCCCTGCTCGCGCAGGCGGAACAATTGATAGAGCCCGGCAACGCCGGCACCGATCACCACGGCGTCGAATTTGGATGTCGCGTGCGTGCCATTGCTTCCATTGGACCTGGTTGCGGTCGCAGTCATGGTTTCCTCCTGGGTGTTTCGCACGCCCTTTCCCATCCGCTGCATCGCGGGATGACGGTGCGTTGCGCCAATTTGAGCCCCCGGCGGCATGAACGGAGCTGCCGGGACGCACAGGAGGCTATGGCGCTTGCGGCTTCCGGCGCTTGGACGAAACCGACAATCTCTGGAACGCGGCCGCGATCGCCGGTCGGCCATTGGTCTCCTTGGCAAACGGCGAAAGCGGCCTATTCTGGCCTCAGCCGTCCGGCCAAAAAGACAAGAAGAAGCGGTCAACCGCCGATGGTTTCCAGGGAGGAGGCTCGCGCGATGGGCCAGTTGATCACGGTCGAGGAACTGCCGCGCTACGCTCCCGGCGAGATGAAGCTGGATAGTTCGCCGGTCGGCCGGAACGATTTCCGGCTGCGCATCTTCCGCTACGCGCCATCAGACATCTGGGTCCCGCCGTCGGAGAACTTCCTCCTCGTGCTCTATCGCGACGGCGTGACGTCGATGAACCGCCGTGTCGGCAGTGCGTGGAAGCAGGATCACGTCGGTCGCGGCGTCACGTCGCTTTTGACGCGCGCCGAACCGTCAAGCTGGCACTGGAAGAACGACATCGAGGTCAGCCATTTCTACATCTCTCCTGCCTTGATGACGAAGACGGCGAGCGATGCCTTCGACCGCGACGCCGAGACGGTCGAGCTTCACGACCTGCTCAAGGTCGAAGATCCGATGCTGACCTGGATCAACGACCAGATGGTTCAGGAAGTCGCCGCCGGCGGTCCGGGTGGCCGCCTCTGCTACGACGCGCTGGCGCTACAGGCCAGCGTGCACATCCTGCGCAAATACGCCGCGATCGAGTTCAAGATGCCCTGCGCGCAGGGCAGGTTCAGGCCGGCGCATGCGCGGTTGATCGAGGACTATGTCGAGCAGAACATCTCCCGGAACATCACGCTGGAGGAGCTCGCCAACATCTGCAATTGCACGCCGGTGCAGTTCGCGCGCAAGTTCCGCGTCCACTACGGCACGCGGCCGCATGCCTATGTCCTGCGGCGCAAGGTCGAACGTGCATGCCAGCATCTGCGCAGGGATCGCGTGGCGCTGAAGGAGATCGCGCTGCTCGCAGGCTTCGCCGACCAGAGCCATCTCAATCGCGTGTTCCGGCAGCTCATGAACGTGACGCCGGCGGAGTACCGCCGGCAGGTCTGCGAGACGAAGCTCGAGGCGTGAGCGACGCGGGTCGGCGATCGGCCTACACTGACGGCGGATTGATCCGGGCGAAGCCCTCCTGGATGCGGTAGGGGTAGTATGGATACGGCGGCATCACCGCGCTGGCCTTGTCGAGCCGCGCGATCTGGTCCGGCGAGAGCGACCATCCGATCGCGCCGAGATTGTCGCGCAGCTGCGCCTCGTCGCGCGCGCCGATGATGACGGAAGACACGCTGGGACGCGTGAGCAGCCAGGCAATCGCGATCTGCGGCACGGTGCGGCCGGTTTCTGTGGCCACGGCGTCCAGCGCATCGACGATCGCGTAAAGCTTCTCGTCGTCGACCGCCGGACCGAACTGCGCGGTCTCATGCAGCCGGCTGTTCGCCGGCAGCTTCTGCCCGCGCCTGATCTTGCCGGTGAGGCGGCCCCAGCCGAGCGGGCTCCAGACCAGCGCGCCGACGCCCTGATCGAGCGCGAGCGGCATCAGCTCGGATTCATAGTCGCGGCCGACCAGCGAATAATAGACCTGGTGCGCGACGTAGCGCGGCCAGCCGTGCCGTTCGGCAATGCCGAGCGATTTCATCAAATGCCAGCCCGAGAAATTCGAGGCGCCGACATAACGCAGCTTGCCGGCGCGCACCAGCGTATCGAGCGTCGACAGCACCTCGTCGATCGGCGTGAAGGCGTCGAAGGCATGAAGCTGCAAAAGATCAATGTAGTCGGTGCCGAGCCGGCGCAGCGCAGCATCGACCGACGCGACGAGGCGATAGCGCGAGCTGCCGGCATCGAGCGGACCGTCACCCATCGGCAGGCCGGTCTTGGTCGAGATCAGCACCTTGTCGCGGCGGCCCTTGATCGCGGCACCGAGGATCTCTTCCGACGCACCGTTGGAATAGACGTCGGCGGTGTCGAACAAATTGACGCCGGCCTCGAGGCAGATGTCGATCAGCCGTCGCGCCTCGCTGGCGTCACTGCGTCCCCAAGCGGAGAACAAGGGTCCGTGGCCGCCGAAGGTGCCGGTGCCGAAGCTGAGCACGGGGACCTTCAGGCCGGACGCGCCGAGATTGCGGTATTCCATGGTCATACTCCTTGTGATGCTGTTCATTCCGCCGGGCACTGCGTGGCCAGCTCGACCGGCCGATCGAGCCGCAGGCTCCACAGCGCAAGCAGCAACCCGACCGCGGTGATCACGGCGGCAACCAGCGGCAGCGCGCCGAGACCGAGGCCGCGATCGATGGTGACGCCGCCGGCCCAGGCGCCGAGCGCGTTGCCGAGATTGAAGGCCGCGATGTTCAGGCTCGAGGCCAGCGTCCGCCCTTCGACGCCGGCGGCTTCCAGCACGCGAAGCTGCAGCGGCGCGACGGTTGCGAAGGCGGCGATGCCAAGCACGAACAGCAGCGCGACAACCAATGCCTTGATCGAGACGGCGGCCGAGAGCGCCACCAGAACAATGGCGAGCCCACCGAGCGACACCAGCAACGCACGCGCGAGTCCCTTGTCGGCGAGCCGCCCGCCCGCGACATTGCCGATCGCAAGGCCGGCGCCGAACACCAGCAGGATCGGCGACACCGCAGCGTCGGAGAATCCGGTCAGCCGCGTCAGGATCGGCTGCACATAGGTGAAGACCGCGAACAAGCCGCCGAAGCCGAACACCGTCATGGCAAGCCCGAGCAGCACCTGCGGCCGGCCGAGCACCGCGAGCTCCTCGCGCAGCGGCGCCGGCTTGTCCTTGGCGCCGACATGGCCGGGGACCAGCACCGCCAGCACGATGAAGGCGATCACGCCGATCACAGCCACCGCCCAGAACGCCGCGCGCCAGCCGAGCATCAGGCCGAACCAGGCGCCGAAGGGCACGCCGAGCAAGGTCGCGACCGTCAGCCCGATGAACATCGTGGCGATCGCCGACGCCTTCTTGTCTTCCGGGACCAGGCTTGTCGCGACCACCGAGCCGACGCCGAAGAAGGTGCCGTGCGCCAGCGAGGTGAGGATGCGCGCCGCCATGAGCAATTCGTAGTTCGGCGCCAGCGCGCAGGCCGCGTTGCCGAGCGTGAAGATGGCCATCAGCGCCAGCAACACCGCCTTGCGCGGCATCCACCGTGTCCCGAGGGTGAGGATCGGCGCGCCGACGAACACGCCGAGCGCGTAGCCGGAGATCAAAAGACCAGCCGCAGAGACCGAGACATGCATGTGGGCGGCGACCTGCAGCAGCAGTCCCATGATGAGGAATTCGGTGGTGCCGATGCCAAAGGCACCGGCGGTCAAGGCAAGGACTGCGAGAGGCATGTGTCGCTCCGGGAGTAAGGATTCCGCAATGCGACATAGCGGTCCGGGCGAGGAAGGATTAGAATGGCCGCAATCCAATCATTTGTGACGTGAATTCAAGATGGCCCGAATAGACACCAACCGCTCCGGCGAAATGGACGTGTTCGTCCGCGTCGTCGATCTCGGCGGCTTCACCGCTGCCGCAAACAGCCTGCGCCAGACGCCATCGGGCGTCAGCAAGCTGGTCTCCCGGCTCGAGACGCGGCTCGGCACGCGGCTGGTCAACCGCACCACGCGCAAGCTCCAACTCACCGAAGAGGGCCAGGCGTTCTATCAGCGCGCGCAGCGCATCCTCGCCGACATCGACGAGGCCGAACGCGAGGCCGCCTCCTGCGTGCCGCGCGGCCATCTCACCGTGAACAGCAACATCCCGTTCGGCATGCTGCATGTGATGCCGCTGCTGCCACGCTTCATGCGCGAGCATCCCGACATCACGCTCGACGTCGTGCTGACCGACACGCTGGTCGATCTGATGCAGGAGCGCGCCGATGTCGCGATCCGCGCCGGCCCGCTCGGCGCCTCGCGGCTGATCGCGCGCAAGCTCGGCACCAGCCGCATGGCGGTGGTCGCCGCGCCGTCCTATCTCGCGCGCTTCGGCATCCCGAAGACCCCGGCCGACCTCACCTCTCACCGCGGCATCGGCTGGACCTTTCCGCGCAGCATCCGCGGCTGGCCGTTCCGCCGCGCCGAAAAGATCGAGGAAGCACTGCCGCCGCCGGTCGCCCGCGCCAGCGACGGCGAGACCGCGCGCCAGCTCACGCTCGGCGGCATCGGGCTCGGACGGCTGGCGCTGTTTCACATCGGTCCCGACATCGAGGCCGGGCGCCTGGTACCGGTGCTGCAAAACCTCAATCCCGGCGATCGCGAGGATATCCACGCGGTCTATGTCGGCCATGCCGGCCCGCTGCCGGCACGGGTACGCGCCTTCATCGATTTCCTGGCACAACACATCCGCATCGGCGACCCGGCGCTGAAGCGCGGCCCGGACGGAAAATGGAAGATCGTGGGTGGCAAGTGAGCATGCGATGAACGACGCCCCGTCGACCTTCCAGACTGTCAGTGAGTCGATCCGCATCACCGCGGAACCCAAGCAGGTGTGGGACGCGGTCATGGATCCCAAAGCGGGCGAGGCATGGCGCAACGCCCATTTCAAGACGGACTGGCGGATCGGCGCACCGATCACGATCGAGGCCGAGATCGGCGCGAAGCGCTATCGCGACAAGGGGCGCGTCATCCGCGTCGAACCGCCAGTGCTGCTCGCATACGCCTATTGGTCGCGGGTCTCCGGCCTGCCGGATGTTCCGCAATCCTATGCGACGATCACGATGACGCTCGCGGCTGACGGCGGCGAGACGGTGCTGACCGTCACCCAGCAGGTGCCGCCGTCACCGGTCCGCCGCGGCAACGGATGGGAAATCGGCGCCGAGTCCGGCGCCAGGCATGTCGCCTTCTACTGGCGCATGGCGCTGCCGCGCCTGAAGCGGGCCGTCGAGCAAGGACGCGCCGCGCGATAGCGTGGCCTAGGTTCGCTTCAACAGATAGAGCCGCGTGACGTAGGGAAACACCACTTCCTCTGCATCGCCGAGACCAGCCTCGCGCAAGATCTCGTCCGTCCTGTCGCGAACGAGCGCCTTTTCGGCATCCGGAAGTGCCGCAACGTAGCTCGTCGACACGACGCGCTCGTAGACCCCGGACCGCGCCATCCGGTGCGGATGGTCCTGCACGATCTCCTGCTCCAGCGCGAAGCGCGGATCATTCAGGATCCAGCGCCAGCGCCCCGATTGATGCCGGGGCGTATCGCCGGCGTATTTTTCGATCATGCGCGACAACGCCAGGACCCACGGCGTGCCGTCATCCCTGACATTCCAGATCAACGCAAACGTTCCACCCGGACGCAGCAGCCGGGCAACCTCGGCGACCGACGCCTCGTTGTCGAACCAGTGAAAGGCCTGAGCGCAGGTGACGAGATCGACGCTACCGGTCTCAAGATCGATCGCATCGGCGCGGGTGTTGATGACCTCGATCCCTGCCTCGGTCGCGAGCTTCGCCGACATCTCGGTGACGGGCTCGATAGCGACCAGACGGGCCGTCTCGGATAAATGCGGAAGCAGCAGCCGGGTGAACTTGCCGGTTCCGGCACCGAGATCGACGACGCAATGCGCGGTCTGAAGCGGAAGGGCGGCAACGATGGCGGCCGGGTAGCCGGGGCGGCCGGTCTCGTAAGCACTGACCGCGACACGATAGTTTTCAGCCGTGGGGTTCAGTGTCATACGCTTCTCCTGCGAGCCGAGCGGTGTACCCTGCCACCTTGCCTGACGGTTATAGAGCAGCGAGCGCGCCGGACCGGAAGAGCGTGTCGAGTCACGTTTCGCTGAACGTTCGTCACTTTGCTGTCACAGCCGCTCCCGGAGCAGAGCCATACTCCTGGCGGCGCACACGCACGCACCGAAAGGGTTGGCAAGTCAGGCCAAAGCCGCTAAAGGTCCGCCCCCTTTCACATCAAATTCCGAGCATGACATGTCGAGCGCCCCGCCCGCCGTCTCGATTGGCGTCGATTTTGGCACCAGCAACACCGTGGTCGCGCTGTCCGATGGTGACGGCCGGGTCGAGGCAATTCGCTTCGACCACGGCGGCCGCACGCATAGCGTCTATGTGTCCGCGCTGTGCTTCTGGGAGGAACGGCCGGGCGCCGGCCTGCATCCGCGCGCCGAGGGTGGTCCGTGGGCGATCGAGCAGTTCCTCGAGGGACGCACGATCCATCGCTTCATCCAGTCGTTCAAGACCTTTGCGGCAAGCTCGGCCTTCAACACCACCCAGATCTTCCGGCAACGCTACAAGTTCGAGGATCTGCTGGCGGCGTTTCTGCGCACGCTGACGCGCCATGCCGGCGAAGGCTTCGATTTGGGCGCGCCGACCATCATGGTCGGCCGCCCGGTGAAGTTTGCCGGCGGCAATCCCAATGACGAGCTCGCCATGCAACGTTACCGCGCCGCGTTCGAGCGGCTCGGCGCCGGCCACGCGCGCTATGTCTACGAGCCGGTCGGCGCGGCGTTCTCCTTCGCGCGCAGCCTCGACCACGACGCCACGGTGCTGGTCGCCGATTTCGGCGGCGGCACCAGCGACTTCTCCGTGATGCGGTTCTCGCGCAAGGGCGGCGTGCTGCGCGCCGAACCGCTCGGGCATGCCGGCATCGGCATCGCCGGCGACACTTTCGACTACCGCATCGTCGACCACATCGTCTCGCCGCGGCTCGGCAAGGGCACCAACTACCGCTCGTTCGACAAGGTGCTGCCGATTCCCAATCACTATTATTCGAGCCTCGCGCGCTGGCATCAGCTCGCGATGATGCGGGGCAATGGCGATTTGCGCGAATTGCAGCAGCTCGCCCGCACCGCGATCGATCCGGCGCCGCTGCACGATTTCATCACCATCGTCGACCACGATCTCGGCTTTGCGCTCTACCGCGCCGTCTCCGACACCAAGGTCGCGCTGTCGAGCAGCGACCGCGTCGAGTTCCGCTTCGCCCGCGAAGGCATCGATATCGGCGCCACCGTGACGCGCGACGATTTCGAATCCTGGATCGCCGACGACATCGAGCGGCTCGGTGCCACGGTCGACGAGGCGCTGGCGAAATCCGGCATCACTGCGCGCGACGTCGAGAAGGTGTTCTTGACCGGCGGCACCTCGTTCGTGCCGGCGGTGCAGCGGCTGTTTGCCGAACGCTTCGGCGAAGCGCGGCTGACCTCGGCGGATCAATTCGAATCGATCGCCTATGGTCTCGCCCTGATCGGCCGTACCGCCGATCCCGACCGCTGGACTTTTGCCGAAGCGGCGTGACCCGCTGCCTCGTGCCTTGATCCCGGCCCAATAGCCGACTACATCAGTTCAATCATCAATCCCTGAGGATGCCGACAGCAATGGATTTCACCCTGACAGCAAAGCCCATCCGCCTTGCCCACGGGGATATCCATGCCAGCATCGATTACGCTCTCCCATCTGACCCTGTCCGCGCCTGACGGCCGGGTTCTCCTCTCCAATCTCGATCTCAGTTTCGGCCCCGAGCGGACCGGCCTTGTCGGCAGGAACGGCGTCGGCAAGACGACGCTGCTCGGCCTGATCGCCGGCCGGCAGGCGCCGCACTCCGGCACGGTCTCGGTGAAGGGACGCGTCGCGATGCTGCATCAGACGGTTCAGGCGCATCCGGACGAGTGTATCGTCGATCTGTTCGGCGCGCGCCGCGCAATGGCCGCGTTGCGCCGTGCCGAACAGGGCCTTGCGACCGCTGACGAGCTCGCGGATGTCGACTGGACACTCGACAGCCGGATCGCGGCCGCGCTCGCGCGCGTTGGACTGGACAATGTGCCCGACACGCCACTTGCGATGCTGTCCGGCGGACAGGCCACACGGGCGCGCCTCGCGGCGCTGACTTTTGCAGAACCCGACTTCCTGCTGCTCGACGAGCCCACCAACAATCTCGACCGCAAGGGGCGCAGGGCGGTGGTCGACCTGCTCGCCGGTTGGCGGCACGGCGCCATCATCGTCAGCCACGACCGCGAGCTGCTGGAGAGGATGGATGCGATCGTCGAGCTGTCCTCGCTGGAAGCAAGGCGCTATGGCGGCAATTGGAGCGCGTACCGCGCACGCAAGGCGATCGAGCTCGCAGCCGCACGACACGACCTGGATGATGCCGAGAAGCGCGTCGCCGAGATCGATCGCAAGGCACGGGAAGCCACGGAACGGAAGGCGCGCAAGGACAGTGCCGGCGCGAAGCAGCGCGCCAAGGGCGACATGCCGCGCATCGCGGCCGGGCTGCGTAGAGATCGCAGCGAAGACACCGGCGGCGAGGCCGCCCGCCTCGCCGAGCGCCGGCAGACGCAGGCGCGCGAGCTTGCCGCCGCGGCGCGCCAACGCATCGAAGTGCTGCAACCGTTCTCGGTGCGACTGCCGTCGACGCATCTGCCGGCGAGCCGGATGGTGCTGCGGATCGAAGCCGCTGACGCCGGTTATACCGCGGACGCGCTGATCCTGCGTGGTCTCAGCTTCTCTATCTCGGGTCCAGAGCGCGTCGCGATCACAGGCCCGAACGGCACCGGCAAGACCACGCTGCTCAAGCTCGTCAGCGGTGACCTTGCCCCAGCGTGCGGCACCGTCGAGGTGATGACCCGCTTTGCGTTGTTCGATCAGGCGGTCAGTCTGCTCGATGCCTCATGCTCCATCCTGGACAATTTCCGCCGCATCAATCCGGAGGCCGATGAGAACGCCTGTCGCGCCGCGCTGGCGCGATTCATGTTTCGCGCCGATGCAGCGCTGCAATTGGTCTCCAGCCTCAGCGGCGGGCAACTGCTTCGCGCCGGCCTTGCCTGCGTGCTGGGCGGCCCGACACCGCCGCCGCTGCTGATCCTCGACGAGCCGACCAACCATCTCGACATCGAATCCATGGAAGCGGTCGAGGCCGGGTTACGCGCCTATGACGGCGCGCTGCTGGTGGTCAGCCACGACGAGGCGTTCCTCGAGGCGATCGCGATCACCCGCAGGTTCGAGCTCGGTGCTGGCACCCGATCGCGAGAGGCCTGATTGTCCGGCTCCCACCAAAATATCGAAAACAACCCCATGCAAAGGAGCCCGCGGCCACCGCGACCGGCTGAGCGGCGGTCAATTGGGGCAATATCCTCCGGGCAAAAATTTGGAGGGCATGTCACGTTTCGAGCCGCTGCCTTGTCTTAGCCTCTGTAATGGCAGCAGCAGAGGACACCATGGATACTATCGGAACCGGAGGCGGTCGGACCCTGATCGCGATCGTCTATCATAGCGCCTACGGCCATACCCGGCGGCAGGCGGAGGCCGTCAGGTCCGGCGTTGGGGATATCGATGGCGCGGAGGCGCTGCTGGTGCCAGTCGAGAACGTGGAACAGAACTGGGATCATCTGCTGGGTGCGGAAGCACTGATCTTCGGCACGCCGACCTACATGGGAGCTGCGTCTGCAACCTTCAAAGCGTTTCAGGAAGCAACGTCGCGTGCGGTGATGTCCAAGGGCTACCGGTGGAAGGACAAGCTCGCAGCCGGCTTCACCAATTCGGGGGCACATGCCGGCGACAAGCTGTCCACATTGATCCAGCTTGCCCTGTTCGCCGCCCAGCACGGCATGCACTGGATCAATCTCGATCTGCCGCCCGGGAACAACTCCGCATCGGGATCGGACGCCGACCCGAACCGGCTGGGGTTCTGGCTCGGAGCCGGGGCGCAGTCGAACACCGACGAGGGTGCGGATACCGCACCGCCCGAATCCGATCTCGCGACCGCGCGCCATTTGGGCCAGCGGGTGGCGAAGGCCGCGTTGCAGTTTGCGCGTGGCCGTGACGCAGCCGCAGCGGCCGTTCGGGCGGCGTCATGAAAGACGCGGCCGAAACATCGGCGGCCGAGATCTTCGCCGAGCTGCGTCCGCGCCTGATCCGGCTGGCCTATCGGATGCTGGGCTCGGTGGCCGACGCGGAGGATGTCGTGCACGACGCCTGGCTGCGCTGGCTCGCCGCCGACCACGATCAGATCCGCGATCCCAAGGCGCTGCTGCACACCATCGTCACGCGATTGTCGCTCAACGAATTGAAATCCGCACGGCGCCGGCGGACCAGCTATGTCGGACCGTGGCTGCCCGAACCGTTCTTCGATCCGGAGCAAGAGGAGTCGGCCGACGACCTGACCCTGCCGTTGATGATTGCGCTGGAACGCCTGTCGCCGTTGGAACGGGCGGCGTTTCTGCTGCATGACGTGTTCGGGTTGGAGTTCGAGGCCGTGTCCGAGACGATCGGGCGCGAGGCCGCGACTTGCCGCAAGCTTGCGAGCCGCGCACGCGCGCACATCCACGATGCCAGGCCGCGCTTCGTCGTCGGCAATGAAGAAGGCCTGCGGCTGGCAAATGCCTTCTTCACGGCGACACGGACCGGTGACCTCGCCGCGTTGCGCGCGATGCTCGCCGAAGACGTCGTGGTCTATGCCGATGGCGGCGGCCGGGTTCCGGCACCGATCCGGCCTCTGGTCGGGTGTGACGCCGCGATGGAGCGCTTTGCGGGGCTCGCCCGCCTGTTCGCCGTGCATCCCTCACGATTGATCCGCTACGCGATCATCAACGGATTGCCGGGCTTCATCACCATCGAGGGCGATCTCGTTCAAACGACCGCATTGCATATCGAAAACGAAACCGTCGTCGCGATCTATGTAACCCGCAATCCCGACAAGCTGCACAACGTGCCTGATGTGACGGGATGGCGAAACTGATCGCGCGTCCCGCGCGGCCGCATCGACGCGCAGGGCTCGCAATGAGGCCACGGCACGCAGCGATCGATCTCCCTCGCCGAGGCTCTCGGATCACGGCGAAGGCAGATCGGATAATGAACAGCCGGACACGCGTCGCCCTGGGGTGGGTTGAAGGCGCGGTGCCCGGCTGTCAGGCCGCGCGGCGGTGCGGCCATCCGCCAGCCCCGCTCATCCCCATGGACGAGGCCGTCGGAATTCAATCTCGCCGGTTGCTAAATCCGCGCCGTCGAATGCAGCGCGTTTCGCCAAAGGGCAAAGGCGACGAAGCCAGCCAGCAACAAACAGCCGCCACCGGCCGCGATCAAAAAATGCGCGAACGTCATCTTGAACATCCAAATTGAGGTACGTCATGCGGCGCGAGATGCGCCGCAACCTGGCAATCAACAGCACTTCAGGAATTGATTTGCCCCGCCGGCCGCCGCCGAACAGCCCGAAAGGTGGCTGGCACTGCGCTCTGCCCACCCTTCGATTTCAGAGAGATCGTCAAGCCACTCGGCTCTTGCCCCTCATCGCGCGGTTCGTCACACCGCTCAATTGTCACGAGGATAATCGATAAAATTGTATCGACAATCGAAAGGGAAAATTAAGGTTAACGAGGTGCACCGAGGCGCACCAACAGGCTCGTTTCGCCGAGGACCACTTTTGTCACGATGCAACGCGGCTCCCAGTCGCGCTCGCGAGGCGCTCGCATGCGTGCCCGTCCGGCGAGGTGAAGCCGCTTCAACAGTCTCCTCATCGAGGCCGGCAATGAAGAAGGCCTGCAGCTCGCAAATGCCTTCTTCACGGCGATACGGACGGCCACCTTGCCGCGTTGCGCGCGTTGCTCGCCGAAGATGTCGCGGTCTATGCCGATGGCGGCGGCCGGGTGCCGGCACCTGTTCGACCGCTGGTCGGGCTCGAAGCCGCGATGGAACGCGATGCGGGGCTCGCGCGCCTGTTCGTCGCGCGCCCCTCACGCTTGATCCGCTATGCGACCATCAACGGATTGCCGGGCTTCATCACCATCAGACATCGCGTCGCCAACCAGCGTCGGCAGCTTTGGCGTCGCAAAGACCAAGTCTCTTGAAGCGATTGCGGCTCGCTAACAGAGCAAGACGCCTGAGATATGCAAATTAGCAAGTACAAGGCGGGCTAGCGAAACGTCATGATTGTTCGACCTAGCGCGAAGCTAGTCATCGCTTCGCGCCTCAGTTTGACAATCGTACCGTGAAGGCCGAATTTAGATCCGTCGACTGAATGCTGAGGTTACGTAACTCTTCGAGCATCGCAAAGATCAGCGCCGTGTTTTGCGAATAGTGGGGAACGCAAAAGAATTGCCCTGCGTAGTTGACACTTACATAACATCCCTCGGATGCGTCAGACCTAATGTTGATAAACGGCTCACCCTCCCGGAGGAAGTTCTTATAAGCCGCCGAGTGATAACGAAAATTGCCACCTTGCTGCTCACCAAACATCAAGCCGTAGAAGCGATACACGGAGGCTGGCGAACGAAACGACAGCGTAACGTTGAAAGTGCCGACACCCTCGATCGTCAACTGTTGATCGGTACTTTCGCGCGTCGATCCCTTCTTTTGAGGCGCCGGTGACGGCGAGCCGGCTTTGGCAGTTGCGGCGTCCGGTGCAGCTGGAGGGTGGGCCGCGTCCTTGGGCCCTTTCGCCGCCGCTCCCTTTTTGCTCGCATCCAGAGCCTGCACCGCCTGGAACTTCTTGGCTGATTGGCCGCAGACGGGGTCCGCGCGATACCCTATCGCCGCACGACTTCGATCAAAACAGATGTGACCACTGGCCTGTGGCTGATCTTTCTGCGCGACGTTTTCAAGCGGCATCAGCTCCGACGTCAAGCCGGCCGATATCAAGATGCGCATCATTTCGACAAAGGCATTGTAATTGCAGTATCGTTCGAAAACGACGAGGTCATCCTTTGTATAGTCCCCGGTTAGACGACCACAGTGTGGGTCCAGTGGCGCGACAGTGACGTTGTTCTCAAACCGAACAATCCAGTTACCGACCTTCAGAACAATCGCGTCGAGCAGCGAATAAAACACCGCCTCTCGGGGGTGAGAGGCGGCGAGAAGGGCAACAGTTCGCGGAGAGACCGGCGACAGCATTGCGCTCTGGAAACCAGTAGAAACAAGCGGATTTGACTGATATCCCCCGGTTGCTTGACTGCTGAGGGAGTTAGTCACCGCAAACTGATGCTGCGCTGCCGTCTGCGCGGGTCCTATCGTGATTGTGGGCAAGCCCGTGCTCAACGTCTCTTGCTGGCCGCCTGTCACCTGCGTAATGGCGACGAAGTTCATGCTCTGATAACGGCTTGAGCGAATGACATTCAACAGCGTTTCGCTGTTCAGCGCGCTTTGCGACTGAAGATTCGCGCGATAAACGCGATCGTCAAATTGATCGACGAACGCACACGCGCCAACAGAAATACTCACCGTCGCCGCGGCGACCAACTGTCTTACGTGCATCGCGGGAGAGCCCCATCTCCAGAAAGGCACTTGAAGAGCCTAGTGTGAGCGTTGTTTTAGCTAATTTCAAGTGGTACTGTCAGTGCATTCTCTACCATCGATTGAGATAGGGATTTGCCGATGCGATCTTTTTTCCTGCTCGTTTTGGGCGGGCTGATCACCGTGCCGACGGCGGCGTCGTCCGAGCAGGGCTGCCAGAAGGAAGCGAGCGTTCAGACCGACAGTGTACCTCGGCATGGCTGCGGTACCGATCCGTTTAGCTTGAGGCCCGATAGCCCGTTCAGTGACGAGCTCAACGACAAATTCAAAAAGGGATTTGAAGCACCAATTGAGGGCAATGTCGCACCTCGGTCACCTTCCAACAGGGCTGGCCCGAAGATCCGCTCTCCTGGCTCCTTATAGGTAGCCTGACGCCAGCGCATTCATCCGCTGCGTCTCTAGCGCTCTGACTCTCTTCTTCGAGCGACAAATAGGGGCCTTTTATTGCTAGGCGCGTGCGCTGGACAGACAGGGGTCTAGCCGGTCCTGCCATTGATTAAGAGAAGCGCCAATACGTCAGATCGTGGCACAACATCCGCAAACCGTGCGGGTCTCGAATCGCCCCCCAATGCCGGTGGACCGAGACGAGGCAAGGAGCACCTGATAGGCGGCAAAGTCCTCGACCACCTGCAGACGAAGCGTCACACGATCGGTTGGAACGTCCTGCGTCACGGGCTGACGGTCACGCGCCGCGGACCGCGTCACGGCCAGCCGCGGCTTTCTGGTCTAGCGCAGCCGGGTGGCTTTAGCGGGATCGGATTTGTTCGTGGATGGCGGAGAGGGAGGGATTCGAACCCCCGATAGGCTTGCACCTATGCCGCATTTCGAGTGCGGTGCATTCAACCACTCTGCCACCTCTCCAGCGGCCCAGGTGATTTGCGCCACCCGCGGTCGGGGCGTGTTCTAGGCGAGGATGGCGGGACAGACAAGGCGCTGCAATAATATTTCCGTCACCGCTGCCTCATACCACCGAAACACCGGGCCGACGTGAGAAAGTGCGCGGAAACAAGGCGCTAGCGGGACACCTCGGGTTCGGCCGGCGCACGCGCGAGCCGGAAACTGCAGGAGCGGACCATGGATCATGCAACGATTCGGGCCAATGGCGCGGCGTTCCACGTTGCGCGGACCGGGAGCGGCCCGCCGCTGTTGCTGCTGCACGGCTGGCCGGAGTTCTGGCTGACCTGGAAGCCTGTGATGGCGCGACTCGCCGACCGCTACACCCTGATCGCGCCCGACCTGCGCGGCTTCGGCGACAGCGACAAGCCGATAGGCGCGTACGGCCCCGACCAGCATACCGACGACATGCTGGCGCTGCTGGATGCGCTCGGCATCGACCGAGCCGGCGTGGTCGGCCACGACGTCGGCGGCGCCGTGATGCAGCCGCTCGCCCGCAAGGCGCCGGAGCGCATCGCCGGGCTGTTCTTCTTCGATTTCGTCTATCCCGGCATCGGGCCGCGGATGGCCGCGCCCGACCGGCTGAACCACATCTGGTACCAGTCGTTCCACCAGATGGAGATGGCGCCCGCGCTGGTCGGCGCCAACAGAGACAGCTGCCGCATTTATATCGGCCACTTCCTGCACAACTGGACGCACCGCAAGACCGCGTTCGACGACGTGATCGAGGATTTTGCCGACAACTTCTTCAAGCCCGGCAACCTCGCCGGCGGCTTTGCGCATTACCGCGCCTCGCATGCGGGGCGCGTGAAGATGATGCAGGGCGAGGCGCCCGTGCTGCCGCCGATCGCGGTGCCGACCTGCATCCGCTGGGCCGAGCACGACCCGCTGTTTCCCTATCAATGGACCGACCGGCTGGGCGACACCTTTTCCAACCTGGACCTCAAGATGTTTCCCGACGTCGGGCATTTCCCGCATCGCGAGGACCCCGATCGCGCAGCCGCCGAGATCAGAGGCTTCTTCGGGCGGATCAACTGGACGTAGAAAGTGGTGGGACCGCCAGGACGCGACAAAAACTGGCGGTCCCGTGCCGCTTTTCAATATTGCTGGCCGGGAAGTGCGGCTTCGCCGGTCGGCGGGAGCGACACGGTCCACGGTAGCGGCCGGCGCCGGATCGGCAATTCGAACCCGATCTTAACCTAACCGGTCAACCTTACCGTGCGATCCGGGCTACGTCCGTGCTAACCTCCCCTTGAAAAGGGGAGGTCGCTTTGCTCGCCAGAGCAAAGCGGGTGGGGATCAGCTCTCTCCGCATACAGCATCGCCTGCGGCTGCCCCCCATCCCGACCTTCCCCCTTTTCAGGGGGAAGGAGAAGGCAAGATGGCGCGCGCGCGATCGCAGAAAGCGCGGGATTCAGGCGTCAGCCTTCTTGGCTTTTTTGGCCTTCTTCTCGCCCTCGTCGTCCTTGTCCTTGCCGGCCTTCTTGTCGTCCTTGCCGTTGTCCTTCCGGCGATTGGTGTAGCGGGCATTGCCGAGCCCGGTTCCGATCGTCAGCACGCCCCAACGCGTGACATCCTGCATGAACGGCACCTCGGCCAGTCCCTGCGCGACGCCATCATTGTGCATCACGATCGCGGTGTCATGATCGCCGATCTGCGGGATCGCCTCGACCAGGCTCGCCGGCAGGTTGAATTTGCTGCTCTCCCAATTGCCGGGCAGGTTCTGCGCGCCCTTTTCGATTCCGCCGTCCTCCTTGATGACGCCGGGACAGGCGATGCCGATGAACGGCGCGAGCTTGAGGTTCTCCTTCTCGGCGGCGGTGATCAGGTCCTTCAGCATCTTCACCAGCCGCTTCACCGCGCCTTCGCGCGTGGGCTCGTCATCGGCATGGCGCCACAGCTCGGATTTCCAGACCGCCGCCTTGGACAGATCCGGCGCCTTCTTCCAGCGCGTCTCGACGATGCCGCAGCGGATATTGGTGCCGCCGATATCGACGGCGAGCACGCCGTCATGCGCCTCGAAGATCCAGGATGGCGCGAGATGCAGCGTGCCGATCAGCCCGGCATCATCGGGATGAAAGCGGATCGGCACCATGTCGACCTTGAAATCCTCCGCCTTCAGGATGATGTCGGTGCGCGCGATCGCGAGCTCGCCGAGCCTGGAGTCGCGGAAGCCGCCGCCGACCACGATGCGCTCGGTCTTCGCCCAGGCCTTGGTGTTGAGGAAGCGCCGCGTCACATAGGCGAGCTCCTGGGCGAATTCCTCGATCGCGCTGTGCACGACCGCGGAGGCCTCGGTGTCGTCGCCGACCAGCATCTCGTCGAGCTTCTTCTTGCTGATCTTGTCCGACGGCTCGTCGCCGAACGGATCCTCGCCGGAATTGCGCAGCGGCTTGCGCCAGCGGTCGAATATCTTGCGGAAGGCGCCCTTGGAGGCGCGATCGCCGAGAAAGCCCTCGTCGTCCTTCAGCTCGATGTTGAAGCTGTCGATGTCGACGGATGGCAGCCGCGCGGCACCGTGGTGCGCGATGCCCGTGGTCAGTCCAGCGTCTTCAGCCATTCGCCCGTGCCTGCCCGCTTGAGGTTCTTCCGGATCAGGCTAACGGCGGGGAACTCAAATGGTTGCGTCCCGCGCGTCGGCGTTCGGCCGGGCGCGGGAGGCAATCTCGCAGGCTTCAGGCAGCCTTCACCCCGTAGCGCGCCGCGGGCGCGCTGCGCGACAGGTTCGGGATCAGCTTCTGGCGGGCGGCCTCATAGGCCTGCCAGTCGGCGGCCTCCGGCAGCGACGGCACCGTGAAGACCTCGCCCTGGTCGAGGCCGGCGAGAGCGGCATCGACCATGTCCTCCGCCTTCATCACGATCTCGCCGGGCAGATGCGCAACCGGCGTGCCGGCGATGTCCCAGAACTCGGTGGCCGTGGCGCCGGGCAGCACCGCCTGGACCCGGACGTTCTTGTCCTTCAGCTCATGCTGCAGCGAATGCGTCAGCGCGAGCACGAAGGCCTTGCTGCCGCCGTAGACGCCGTTCAGCAGTTCCGGCTGGACGCCGACGACCGAGGCGATGTTGACGATGGTGCCGCCGCCGCGCGCGACGAATCCCGGCACCGCCGCATAGGTCAGGCGCATCAGCGCGTCGACATTGAGCGCGATCATGTCGCTCATCTTATCGACATCGGATGCAAGTAGCGGCGCGGTGGCGCCGACGCCGGCATTGTTCACCAGCACGCTGATGCCGGCATTACTGCGAAGGATGGATTCGATCCGCGAGACGTCGGCGCGCTTGCTGAGGTCGGCGGTGACGATCTCGATCGAACGGCCGGTCTCCGCCGCGAGACGCTTGGCGAGCCCATCGAGGCGCTCGCGATTGCGTGCGACGAGGATCAGATCGTAGCCACGCCGTGCGAGCCGGTCCGCATAGATGGCACCGATTCCGGACGACGCACCTGTCACGAGCGCCGTTCCCTTGGCTGACTTGGTCATGTTGGTCTCCTGTTTGACCGTGGACGGCCGGTTTTGGCCGCAAGTCAGGTTTTAGGCTCCCCCTTGCATGTCTCAAATGTCATATATACACCTTTTTAGGACATCATTTGCCGCCGGAGGGTTCCATGCAGGAGATCGGCTTCGTCATCTTCCCGGAATTCCAGGTGATGGGCTTCGCCGCCATCACCGCGTTCGAGGTCGCCAATCTGATCGCGGGTGAGCCGTTCTACGAGGTCACGCTGCTGTCGGAGAATGGCGGCCCGGTGCGCTCATCCGCCGGCTTCAATGTCGAGACCGAAGCCTTCGGCGCGCGCAGCTTCGACACGCTGTTCATCGGCGCCGGCCACGAGCTGCATCCGGCATCGCCGAAACTGACCGAGTACATCCGGCGCGCGATGACGGCATCGCAGCGCATCGCAGCACCCTGCATCGGCGCCTTCTCGCTGGCTGAAGCCGGCCTGCTCGATGGCCGACGCGTCTCCACGCATTGGCAATTCGCCGCCGAATTGCAGGCGCGATTTCCGAGGCTCAAGGTCGAGCAGGACCGCATCTACATCGTCGATGGGCCGATCTGGACCTCGGCCGGCATGACCGCGACGATCGATCTGGCGCTGGCGATGGTCGAGCATGATCTCGGTGTCGAGGTCGCCCGTTCGGTGGCGCGCAAGCTCGTGGTCTATCATCGCCGCACCGGCGGACAGTCGCAGTTTTCCGCGCTGCTCGAGCTCGCGCCGAAATCCGACCGCGTGCAGAACGCGCTCAACTACGCCAAGGCACATCTGCGCAACGAGCTCTCGGTCGAGGAATTGGCCGAGGTGGCACGGCTCAGCCCGCGCCAGTTCAGCCGCGCCTTCCGCGCCGAGACCGGCCAGTCGCCGGCCAAGGCGATCGAGCAGCTCCGGGTCGAGGCCGCGCGCGAACTGATCGGCGACGGCCGCCATTCGATGGACGAAATTGCCGGCGAGACCGGCTTTGCCGATCGCGAGCGGATGCGGCGGGCGTTCCTGCGGGTGCTCGGCCAGCCGCCGCAGACCATCCGCCGGCACGCGCGGGCCGCCGCACAAACCGCGGCCTGAACCGTCAATCGTGGCCAAAATCACGCCAAACCCTTCATCTTTGGCCGGTTTTTGCCCTGCTTTACCTTGACTCTGCATCGTTTGCGGCTATAAGTCCGCCCATCCGGCGCGGGGATTTCTCGCGCCGATTGTTTTTGTGCGAGCCATTTGGGAATTCATTCCCTTTCGCGCAAAACACGCAACCCATAGCGACTGAACAAAAAGCCGACCCGGGCGATCCGTCCGAGGCCGGGATCGAACACGAAGGAATCAAACGATGTTCGCAGTCATCAAAACCGGCGGCCGGCAATACCGTGTCGTTCCGAATGATGTACTCGAGATTGGCAAGATCGCCGGCGATGTCGGCACGATCGTGCAGCTAGGCGAAGTTCTGGTGCTCGGCGGTGATACGCCGGTGCTGGGAACGCCCACCGTGGCAGGCGCCACCGTTGCGGCCGAAGTGCTGCAGCACAAGCGCGGCGCCAAGGTGATCGCGTTCAAGAAGCGTCGCCGCAAGAATTCACGCCGCAAGCGCGGCTATCGCGATGAGCTCACGGTGCTTCGCATCACCGAGATCCTGGCCGATAACGCCAAGCCGACCATCGGCCCGCGGCCGAAGAAGGAAAAGGTCGCAGCTCCCGCCGATGGCGAGGACGCAGCGCCGAAGGCGGCCAAGAAGAAGGCGCCCGCAAAGGCGCCGGCCGCGAAAAAGGCTCCGGCCAAGAAGGCCGCCGCCAAGAGCGAGAAGAAGTGATCGTTACGCTTCCAGATGTGAAGCGTGACAAAACGTGAAATGATTCCGTCAAGGAATTGATCTAGAGATCAAAGCGAAGTCGGAGACGAGCTATGGCTCATAAAAAAGCAGGCGGTTCATCGCGCAACGGACGTGATTCCAAGGGCAAGCGCCTTGGCATCAAGGCGTTCGGTGGCGAGCGTGTGATCCCCGGAAACATCATCGCGCGTCAGCGCGGCACCACCTGGCATCCTGGCCTTAATGTCGGCATGGGCACCGACCATACTCTCTTCGCCAAGGTCGAGGGTCATGTCGAGTTCCGTGCCAAAGCCAACGGCCGCACATTCGTATCGGTTATCCCGATGGCGCAGGCGGCCGAGTAGACGGTGGACACACATGAGTCCGCCGGGTCCTGTTGAACCGGCGGAGCAGCAAAGAGCTCCAAGGGGAGGCGGGATGACCGGCCTCCCCTTTTTGTTGCGCGCGATCCGGTTCGACCGCGCGTGACGTTCCAAGCGTTGCGTATCGATTATCGCATCACAGGAGCTCGACATGTTGCAGGACATCCCGACGCCGACCTTGCGTGAGGCAAGAGCTTGCGTCCTCGAGACCGAACGGCTGACATTGCGCAAGCCGACGCTCGCGGACGTAAAAGCAATCGCACGCCTCGCCAATGATCGCCGCATCGCGGAGAACACCCGCCGCCTGCCGCATCCCTATACCCAGGACGACGCCATCGACTTCGTGCGCGCACTCGGCGCCGGCGGCCGCGAGACCGTATTCCTGATCGAGAACAATCACACGCCGATCGGCATGGTCGGCATCGACTGGCGCGAAGAGAACTCGGCCGAACTCGGCTACTGGCTCGGCGTCGACCATTGGGGCCAGGGTTTCGGCACCGAGGCCGCGCGCGCAGTGATCGATTACTTCTTCGAGGAATTCGACCTCGACCAGCTGATCTCGGGCGCCCGCGTCGTCAATCCGTCGTCGCGCAATATCCTCGAGAAGTGCGGCTTCCAGTGGGGCGGCGTCGAGCTGCACCGCTTCGAGGCGCTGGGCTCGTCGAGCCCGGTCGACTGCTTCCGCCTGTCGCGCAGCGTCTGGGCCTCGCTGAAGAGCTGGAACAACTCGATCCGGCGGGAGAGCTGAGGCTGTCTTCACCCTCCCCTGGAGGGGGAGGGTCGCTGCGCATGCAGCGAAGCGGAATGCGCAGCGGGGTGGGGTGATCTCTCCACTCGGGCACTGTTGGATGAGGAAAGACCTTCACCCCACCCCGTCTCACATTTCGCTGCGCTCAATGTGATCCGACCCTCCCCCTCCAGGGGAGGGTAAGAATCAGGCCGGCGGATTGACCGCGGAGTCCGGACGACCCAGCTGCTGCTCGCGCACGAAGATGTAGAGGCCGGCCGCGATGATGATGGCGGCGCCGATGATGGTGGCCCAGGACGGCACGTCGCCGAACACCACGAAGCCGAAGATCACCGCCCAGACGATCATCGAATACTGATACGGCACCACCACGCTCGCCGGCGCGAGCTTCAGCGAGCGGTTCACGCAGAGCAGCGCCGCGACCGAGATGATGCCGGCGGTGAAGAACAGCACGAGGCTGCCGGCCGATGGCGTCACCCAGCCGAACGGCGACAGCACGAGGCCAAGGATGAAGGTGCCGCCGAATTGCGTCGTCGCCAGCACGATATCCGGCGTCGCGCGCAGCGAGCGCGTGATCAGCATCAGCACCGCAAACGACAGGCTGCCGCCCAGCGCGATCATCGCCGGCCAGCTGATGGTCTGCGCGGATGGCCTGAGCGCAATCAGCACCCCGCAGAAGCCGACCAGGATCGCGGTCCAGCGCCGCCAGCCGATATGCTCGCCGAGCACGAGGCCCGACATCGCGGTGACGAAGATCGGCCCAGCCAGATAATAGGTGATGACGTCGGCGAGCGGCAGATAGACGGTTGCGAGGAAGAACGCCGCGACCTCCAGCGTCGACAGTATGACCCGCAGCAATTGCAGCCACGGCCGCTCCAGATGCAGGAAATCGGCGCGCCGCTGCCACACGATCGGCAGCAGCACCAGCAGCGCCGCGCAGGCGCGCAGCCACAGCAATTGCCCGACCGAATAGGTGGCGACGATGAATTTGCCCATCGCGTCGCCGAACGAGAACATGAAGATCGACAGCAGCATCAAGCCGATGCCGGCGAGCCGCGCCGATCGATCGTCGTAGGAGGACAGTTTTGCGAACAGGCTCATCGTTGTCTTGTTGTCGCCGCCTCTGAGTCGGGCCGGTCGTATCGCCGGTTTTACCGACGTGGCGGTGCAGGACAACCCCGGCGAGGGCATATCGAACCAATTGTCGCAGTGCCGCGGCTGCGCTACGGCTGGGCCCGCCATTCAAGAAACAGAGCAGGAAACGCCGCATGAGCGAATTCGACCCCACCCAGCATCGCATGGTCCCCGCGCAGCGCTGGTTCGAGGATTTCGTGCTCGGCGAGCGCTTCGTGATTCCGAGCCGGACCCAGACCTCGGCGGTATTCGCCGCGTTCCAGACCGCCAGCGGCGACACCCATCCGATCCATTACGACGTCGAATATTGCCGCAGCCGCGGCATGCCGGATTTGCTCGCCCACGGCTTCCAGACCCTGGTGCACACCGCGCCCGGCGCGGGGCTGTTTCCCTATGTCGTCGAGGAGTCGCTGATCGGCTTCCTGGAACAGTCGAGCAAGTTCCTGAAACCGGTCTATGCCGGCGATACCATCTACCCCGCGCTCGAGGTGATCGAGCTGTCGCCGGGCAAGACCACCGGTGTCGTGACGCTGCGCTCGACCGTGCACAACCAGCGCCGCGAGCTGGTGCTGGAGGGGATGCAGAAATTCCTGGTCCGGAGGCGGCCCGCCTAGGAACATGATGAGATGAGGTTGAGCTGGAACGGCGTCGAAGTTCACCTCTCCCTTGGGAGAGGTCGATTTGCGCAGCAAATCGGGTGAGGGGTTACGGTCTATCGAGAGAGCAAGAGCCCTCACCCGGCGCTTCGCGCCGACCTCTCCCCGACGGGGAGAGGTGGGCCGAGACCGCGCCGGGCCGATTCAACCAAAACTCATCCCGCTTTCGCCTGGGCCGCAAAAACGCCCGAAAATTAAGGCTTTTCGCCAAAGTCAGGGCGCTGGCGGGTTGCCGCGAAGGCCGCCCTGCCCTAACTAGAGCGGACCGGTCCTGATCGGATCAGAACCGGTACGCTCCCGACTCTCATTTTGACGCGTTTTCTTCCGGCGAACCGGCGTCCGCTTCGCCCGAAAGCGCTATAGTAGCGGATCATGAAATTCCTCGATGAAGCCAAGGTCTATATTCGCTCGGGCGACGGCGGCAATGGCTGCGTCGCGTTCCGGCGCGAGAAGTTCATCGAGTTCGGCGGTCCGTCCGGCGGCAATGGCGGCCGCGGCGGCGACGTCATCATCGAGTCCGTCGACGGACTGAACACGCTGATCGACTACCGCTACCAGCAGCACTTCAAGGCGCAGAAGGGCGGCAATGGCATGGGCAAGGACCGCCATGGCGCCAACGGCAAGTCGATCGTGCTGAAAGTGCCTGTCGGCACCCAGGTGTTCGACGAGGACCGCGAGACGCTGCTGTACGACTTCACCGAGCTCGGTGAAAAATTCGTGCTGGCGACCGGCGGCAATGGCGGCTTCGGCAATGCGCATTTCAAGTCCTCCACCAACCGCGCCCCGCGCAACGCCAATCCCGGCGCGCCCGGTGAAGAGCGCTGGATCTGGCTGCGGCTGAAGCTGATCGCCGATGCCGGCCTGGTCGGCCTGCCCAATGCCGGCAAATCGACCTTCCTCTCAGTGGTCAGCGCGGCACGGCCGAAGATCGCCGACTATCCGTTCACGACGCTGCATCCGCAGCTCGGCGTGGTGAATTACGGCGGCCGTGAATTCGTGCTCGCCGACATCCCCGGCCTGATCGAAGGCGCGCACGAAGGTGCCGGCCTCGGCGACCGCTTCCTCGGCCATGTCGAGCGCTGCCGCGTGCTGCTGCATCTGGTCGACGCGACCTGCGAGCATGCCGGCAAGGCCTACAAGACGGTGCGCACCGAGCTCGAAGCCTATGCAGGCCAGCTCGCCGACAAGATCGAGATCGTCGCGCTCAACAAGATCGACGCGGTCGCGCCCGACGAGTTGAAGAAGCAGAAGGATCGCCTCAAGCGGGCGGCGAAGAAGACGCCGCTGCTGCTGTCAGGCGCGACCGGCGAAGGCGTGCCGGAGGCGCTGCGCGCGCTGGTCGACGTGATCGGCGAAGCGCCGGTGTCCAACAAGGCCAAGGGCGGTCAGGCGGAGCCGTGGGCGACGCCGGTGCCGCAGGGTTGACGGCAACTCGACCACCCATGCCACCTCGTGGCGCCACTTGCTTCCACTCTCCTGCCAGACCGAACCCATGAAACGCCCCGCGCTCAAGAACTTTCGCCGCATCGTCGTCAAGGTCGGCTCGTCATTGCTGGTCGACTCGCAGGCCGGCGAGGTGCGCGCATCCTGGCTTGCCGCGCTGGTCGAGGACATCGCGAAGCTGCACAAGCGCGGCTGCGAGGTCATGGTGGTGTCGTCGGGATCGATCGCGCTCGGCCGCAGCCGCCTGAAGCTGCCGCGCGGCCCGCTGAAGCTCGAGGAAAGCCAGGCTGCCGCCGCAGTCGGCCAGATCGCGCTGGCGCGGATCTGGTCGGAAGTGCTCGGCCATCACAGCATCGGCGCCGGGCAGATCCTGGTGACGTTGCAGGACACCGAGGAGCGCCGCCGCTATCTCAATGCGCGCTCGACCATCGCGAAGCTTTTGGAATGGGGCGCGGTGCCCGTGATCAACGAGAACGACACCGTCGCCACCACTGAAATTCGTTACGGCGACAATGACCGCCTCGCGGCCCGCGTCGCCACCATGGCGAGCGCGGATCTCTTGATCCTGCTGTCCGATATCGACGGGCTCTACACCGCGCCGCCGGCGGTCGATCCCGACGCCAAGCTGATCCCGGTGGTCGAAAGCATCACCTCGGAGATCGAGGGGATGGCGGGCTCGGCCGGGTCCGAACTGTCGCGGGGCGGCATGACCACCAAGATCGAGGCCGCGAAGATCGCGACCACCGCCGGCACCCACATGCTGATCGCCTCCGGCAAGATCGAGCATCCCTTGCAGGCGATCGCCGACGGCGGCCGCTGCACCTGGTTCCTGACCCCGGCCAATCCCGTCACCGCGCGCAAGCGCTGGATCGCGGGCTCGCTGGAGCCGAAGGGCACGCTGACCATCGATGCCGGCGCGGTCGCCGCGCTGCGCGCCGGCAAGAGCCTGCTGCCGGCCGGCGTGATCCGGGTCGACGGCCAGTTCGCCCGCGGCGACGCCGTGGTGGTGCGCGGCCCGGACACCCATGAGATCGGCCGCGGCCTGGTCGCCTACGACGCCGAGAATGCCGAGAAGATCAAGGGCCGCTCCTCGCCTGATGTGATGACCATCCTGGGCATCAGCGGCCGGTCGGAGATGATCCACCGCGACGACCTTGTAATCGGCCCGGCAGGCGCAATCCCGGCCAAATAGGCTCAAATAGGCCATTGGCCGAGCGGGTCGGCTCGCCGCCCACCTGCCATGCCGGTTCCGCGCCTCGCCACCCCCCAATTGCCATGCTAGAACATGGCCTTATTCCAAAGCTGGGACTTCCATGAGCGCCCCCCTGAAGGCGATCGACGGCAACGCCGATCTCTCCGCCCTGATGACCGACCTCGCCGCCAAGGCGCGCGCCGCTGCGCGCGTGCTGGCGCTGGCGCCGCCGGAGCAGAAGAACCGGGCGCTCACCGCGATCGAACGCGCCATCCGCGCCAACGCGCCGGCGATCCTCGCTGCCAACGCTGAGGACGTCGCAGAAGCGCGCGCGGGCGGCATGACCTCCGCCTTCGTCGACCGCCTGACCCTGACGCAGGCGCGCGTCGACGGCATGGCCGATGGCGTTGCGACCGTGCGCGCAATCATCGATCCGGTCGGCGCCGTCACCGAGAGCTGGCAGCGCCCGAACGGCATGACCATCGAGCGCGTGCGTGTGCCGCTCGGCGTCATCGGCGTGATCTTCGAGAGCCGCCCCAACGTCGCCGCCGACGCCGGCGTGCTGTGCCTGAAGTCGGGCAACGCCGTGATCCTGCGCGGCGGCTCCGACAGCTTCCGCTCCTGCCGCGCGATCCATCAATGCCTGGTGCAGGGCCTGCGCGAAGCCGGACTGCCCGAGGCCGCGATCACCCTGGTGCCGACGCGTGACCGCGCGGCCGTCGGCCTGATGCTGACGGGACTGAACGGCGGCGTCGACGTGATCGTGCCGCGCGGCGGCAAGAGCCTGGTCGCGCGCGTCGAGGCGGAGGCGCGCGTTCCGGTGTTCGCGCATCTCGAGGGCGTCAACCACATTTACGTCGATGCCAGTGCGAAGCTCGACATGGCCAAGTCGGTCGTGCTGAACGCCAAGATGCGTCGTCCCGGTGTCTGCGGCGCCGTCGAGACCCTGCTGATCGATCGCAACGCGGCCGCGACGAAGCTGAAGCCGCTGGTCGAATTGCTGATCGAGGCCGGCTGCGAGGTGCGCGGCGACGACATCGTGCAAGGCGCCGATGCCAGGGTGAAGCCCGCGTCCGACGACGACTGGAACACCGAATACGAGGACGCGATCATCTCGGCGAAGATCGTCGACGGTCTCGATGAAGCGATTGCGCATATACAAAATCACGGCTCGCATCACACCGATGCGATCGTGACGGAGGACGCCGCTGCCGCGCAGAGATTCCTCAACGAGGTCGATTCGGCGATCGTGCTGCACAACGCCTCGACCCAGTTCGCCGACGGCGGCGAGTTCGGCTTCGGCGCGGAGATCGGAATTGCCACCGGCAAATTCCACGCCCGCGGTCCGGTCGGCGCCGAGCAGCTGACGAGCTTCAAATACCGCGTCCACGGCACCGGGCAGACGCGGCCGTGATCATTGTCGCACGCGCACGGTAGACCCTTGCAGCAAGCCTCAACCGTGTCGTTGTCCGCAGCCCAGGCGCTTCCGTTCTATACCAACGGCATGCGCATCGGGCTGCTCGGCGGTTCGTTCAATCCGCCGCACGCCGCGCATCGCGCCATCAGCCTGTTTGCGCTCAAGCGATTGCAACTCGACCGCGTGTGGTGGCTGCTGACGCCGGGCAATCCGCTGAAGAACCATGACGGCCTGCACGCCCTCAACGAGCGCGCCGCCGCTGCGCGCCGCGTCGCCGACGATCCGCGCATCGACATCTCCTGTCTCGAAGCTGTCATCGGCACGCGCTATACCGTAGACACGATCATCCACTTGCGCCGCCGTGTCTCCGGCGTGCACTTCGTCTGGATCATGGGCGCTGACAATCTCGCGCAATTTCATCGCTGGAAAGATTGGCGGCGCATCGCGTCCGATGTGCCGATTGCCGTGATCGACCGACCGCCCCAAAGCTTCCGCGCGCTTGCGGCACCGGCGGCGCAGGCGCTGTCGCGCTATCGCATGCCCGAAAATCAGGCGACACGGCTGGCCGACCAGCAGGCGCCGGCCTGGGTTTTCCTGACAGGAATGAAATCCAATTTGTCTTCGACCGGACTCCGGAACCCGGACGGGAGCTGGAGGACGGCGTGAAGCGCAAAAGGGTTACTGGAATATTGAAACCATTAACCCCACATGCGTAATATGGTGCGTGGGGCCGAGGATTCGGCACCCGCGATACAGTGAAAGGAATGGTCCCTGGCCACATCTGTATTGTCCAAGTCTGTTTTACCCAAGGTTCCAAAGACTGCGCGTAAAACATCGACGAAAACCGCGGCCTTGAAGGCACAGCCGGATGCCGACAAACCGGATGCCAACAAGACGCTGAGCCTGATCCTCTCTCGCCTCGAGGATATGAAGGCGGAAGAGACGGTCACCATCGACCTTCGCGGCAAATCCGCATATTCCGACTACATGATCGTCACCACCGGCCGGGTGAACCGGCACGTTGGCGCGATCGCGGAAAATGTGACGAAGAGCCTCAAGGAAAACGGGGTCAAGAACATCCACGTCGAGGGCTTGCCCAATTGCGACTGGGTGCTGATCGATTCCGGCGAGGTGATCGTGCACGTGTTCAGGCCTGAGGTGCGCGAGTTCTACAATCTCGAACGGTTGTGGACTCAGAACCCGGCGGTCGCGGCGGTCTAAGGGGTATCGAAGCCGATGCGAATCGGCTGCAGCGCAGCTAGGCTGCGTTGATGCGCCTCGTCGTCATCTGCATCGGCCGTCTGAAACAGGGCCCTGAACGGGAGCTCGCGGAGCGTTACCGCGAGCGCTTCGAGGATATCGGCCGCAAGCTCGGCTTTCGCGGCCTCGAGATTCACGAGATTGCGGAAAGCCGTGCGCGCGACACCGCCGCGCGCATCGCCGAGGAAGCTGCGGCAATCTCCGCGCTGCTGCCTGACAAGCACGCGCTGGTCGCGCTCGACGAACGCGGCAAGAGTATCGACAGCGCGAGCTTTGCGCAGCAGCTCGGCCGCTGGCGCGACGAGGGAACAGCACATACTGTCTTCGTGATCGGCGGCGCCGACGGACTTTCGCCTGAATTGCAGCGCAAGGCTTTGTTGCGTATTGCATTCGGCTCCGCGACCTGGCCGCATCAAATGGTCCGCGTCATGCTTCTGGAACAGATTTATCGGGCCGCGACCATTTTGGCCGGCCACCCCTACCATCGCGCGTGACGCGGTGAGGGACAGACAACAGCGCTGAACAGCTCGGATGCAGCACAAGCGGCACAAGCACTCTGATTTCGCGACCGCGCGCCGCCATTGGCTGGCCGCATCGCTGCCATTGTCGATCGCCCTGTTCGCCGCGTATCCGCCGGCAGCCGTGCATGCGCAGGCGGCACCACCAGCGCAACAATCTGCGCCGCCGGCACAGCAGGCCGCCACGGCGGAGACATCGCCCGACGCCATCAAGCAGCGCGAGCAGGAGCTCGAGGCCGCGCGCGAGCAGCAGCGCAAGGCAACCGAGTTGCAGGAGAAGCTGAAGGCCGACATCGCCGCGATCGGCCAGGACCGCAGCAAGCTCAATCAGCAGCTGATCGACATTGCCGGCCAGGTGCGCAGCGTCGAGACCCGGACCGCGGACGCCGAGGCACGGCTGCAACCGCTCGACGGCCGCGAGCGCGAAATTCGCGCCTCGCTCGATTCACGCCGCTCCGAGGTGATCGAGGTGCTGGCCGCGTTGCAGCGCGCCGGGCGGCGCACGCCGCCGGCGCTCTTGGTGCGGCCCGAGGACGCGCTGCAATCGCTGCGCACCGCGATGCTGCTCGGCGCCGTGGTGCCGGAGTTGCGCGTTCGCGCCGAGAAGCTCGCGGCCGATCTCGGCGAACTGGTCGCGCTGCGCAAGACCATCTCGACCGAGCGCGATGCGCTGGCCGCCGACCGCGACAAGCTCAGGGAAGACCAGACCCGGCTCGCGGCGCTGGTCGATGAACGGCAGCGGCAGCAGAGCGCGGCCGAAAAGGACATGGAGGCCGAAGGCGCCCGCGCCATCGCGCTGTCCAAGCAGGCCGACAACCTGCAAAGCCTGATCGCCAAGATGGAGCAGGATCTCAAGAGCGCGGCCAAGGCGGCCGCCACGGCCAGCCTCCAGGGCGCCCCGGCCACGGTTAACGGCAAGCCGAATCTGGGGGCCTTGAAGGACCCGGCCCGGATGAGCCCGGCGGTTGCCTTCGCCTCGGCCAAGGGCCTGTTCTCGTATCCCGTGAATGGCACCAAGATTCGCGAATTTGGCGGTTCCGACGGCGCCGGCGGCGTACAAAAAGGCATTTCTTTGGCGGCCAAACCGGGCGCGCAGGTCACAACCCCGTGTGACGGCTGGGTTGTTTACGCTGGTCCTTTCCGCAGCTATGGACAACTCTTGATCCTCAATGCCGGGGGCGGGTATCATGTCCTGATCGCCGGGATGGAGCGTATTTCGGTAAACATCGGCCAGTTTGTACTTACGGGGGAGCCGGTTGCGACCATGGGGTCGACGTCCCAAGTTGCATCCATTCTCGCGACCAATGCGAGCCAGCCAGTGCTCTATGTCGAGTTCCGGAAAGACGGCACTCCAATCGATCCAGGTCCATGGTGGGCCGCAAATGAAGGCGAAAAGGTTCGCGGATGATGCGCAAGACTTCGGTAATTCTCCTTAGCGCCGCCACCGGCGCGGCCCTGACGCTTTTCGTCACCCAGCCCCGCGCTGTGCTGATGGGATCGAGCGCGCGTGCCGCGACGTCGGACACCTACCGCCAGCTCAATCTATTCGGCGACGTGTTCGAGCGCGTGCGCAGCGACTATGTCGAGAAGCCCGACGATTCCAAGCTGGTCGAATCCGCGATCTCCGGCATGCTGTCCGGCCTCGACCCGCATTCGAGCTACATGGACGCCAAGAGCTTCCGCGACATGCAGGTGCAGACCCGCGGCGAGTTCGGCGGGCTCGGCATCGAGGTCACGATGGAAGACGGCCTGATCAAGGTGGTCTCGCCGATCGACGACACCCCGGCTTCGAAGGCCGGCATCATGGCCAACGACATCATCACCACGCTCGACGACGAGGCGGTGCAGGGCCTGACCCTGAATCAGGCCGTCGAGAAGATGCGCGGTCCGGTCAACACCAAGATCAAGCTCAAGATCATCCGCAAGGGCCAGGACAATCCGATCGACGTCACGCTGGTGCGCGACAACATCCGCGTCCGCTCGGTGCGCGCGCGCGTCGAGGCCGACGACATCGCCTATATCCGCATCACCACCTTCAACGAGCAGACCACCGAAGGCCTGAAGAAGGAGATCGCCAATCTGCAGGGCCAGATCGGCGACAAGCTGAAGGGCTACATCATCGATCTGCGCAACAACCCCGGCGGCCTGCTCGAGGAAGCGGTCACCGTGTCCGACTCGTTCCTGGAGCGTGGCGAGATCGTCTCGACCCGCGGCCGCAATGCCGAGGAAACCCAGCGCCGCGCCGCCCATCCGGGCGACCTGACCAAGGGCAAGCCGGTGATCGTGCTGATCAACGGCGGCTCGGCCTCGGCCTCCGAAATCGTCGCCGGCGCTTTGCAGGACCACAAGCGGGCAACGCTGGTCGGCACCCGCTCGTTCGGCAAGGGCTCGGTGCAGACCATCATCCCGCTCGGCTCGGGCAACGGCGCGCTGCGCCTGACCACCGCGCGCTACTACACGCCATCCGGCAAGTCGATCCAGGCCAAGGGCATCGTGCCCGATATCGAGGTGCTGCAGGACGTGCCGGAAGAGCTGAAGGCGCGTACCGACACCAAGGGCGAGGCTTCGCTGCGCGGCCATCTGAAGAACGACGGCGATGAGAAGACGGGCTCGCAGTCCTACGTTCCGCCGGACGCCAAGGACGACAAGGCGCTGAAGATGGCCGACGACCTGCTGCACGGCATCAAGTCGACCTCGAACGCCACGCCGGCACCGGCCGCTGACAAGGCGCCCGGCGACAAGGCCGCCGCCGACAAGCCGGCCAATAAGTCCGCGAACTAAATCCAATCCGATCGTCCAGGCGAAAGGGCGGCCCTCGGGCCGCCCTTTCTGCTTTCGGATGTCCACCCGTAACCGTGCTTTGACGGGGCGGCCAGTGCGCGGGAATGCACCGCATCGTGCTATCGTTCGCGCTGTTGATTCGGGGAGGGTCATGGCAGAAGCGGCCGATGAACTGAGCACGCCGCTTGGGCAGAACACCGCGGGCAGGACGCGCCGTTTCCGCCTGCCATTCACGGCGATGCAGGCGCTCGCCGTGCTGCTCGGCCTCGTGCTGGTCGGCTTCGCCGGCGTTGCGCTGTTCAACGACAACCCGCTCGGCGGCGAACCGATCGCCCGCATCGCACTCCGTAACCCCGCGCCCGCAGCCGCCGACGACAAGCACGCTCCGGCCGGCCAAGCGGCCGAACCGGCGGTCAAATCCGCCGCCAGGGCACCGGCTGCGGCAGGCGACACCAAGAATGACGCCAGGACGGTCACCATCATCGACGGCTCCAGCGGCAAGCGCCAGGACGTAGTGATCGGCGCCGGCGATCCGGCTGAAAAGACGGATGGCGAAGCGCCACCGATGGCGATGACCGGGATCGACCCGCGGCTGCTGGAAAAGTCGCGCTACGGCATGATCCCGGTGGTTGCCGACGGATTGAAGCCGTTCACGGTCTATGCGGCCGAGGCCGACCGCGCCAAGGCGGCCCGGATGCCCGTAATCGCCATCGTGGTCGCGGGCCTCGGTGTCGGCGCCGCCAAGACCACCGACGCCATCATGAAGCTGCCGCCGGCGGTGACGCTGGCCTTCACGCCCTATGGTGCCGATCCCGGCAAGCTTGCCGAACGCGCCCGGTCGCAGCGCCACGAGATCCTGCTGCAGATCCCGATGGAGCCGTTCGACTATCCCGACAACGATCCCGGCCCGCAGACCCTGCTGACCACGCTGAGCAGCGAGCAGAACCTCGACCGTCTCTATTGGCACCTGAGCCGCCTGCAGGGCTATGCCGGGATCGCCAATTTCATGGGAGGCCGGTTCGTCGCGACCGACCCGGTGATGCAGCCGATCGTGCGCGAGGCGGCCAAGCGCGGTCTGAGCTATTTCGACGACGGTTCCAGCCCGCGCAGCGTCGCGCAGACCCTCTCCGCCGGCCAGTCGCTGCCGTTCGCCAAGGCCGATTTCGCCATCGACGCGGTGCCGACCTCGGCGGAGATCGACCGCGCGCTGGTCAAGCTGGAAACCATCGCCAAGGAACGCGGCACGGCCGTCGGCGTCGCCTCGGCCCTGCCGGTCTCGATCGAGCGGCTCGGCGCCTGGCTCAAGACGCTGGATTCCAAGGGCATTATGCTTGTGCCATTGACAACGGCGATGCTGAAATCAAAATCGGGCTAAGATTCAATCCGTTGGTGCCGCTTGAGACCTTGCCGGGGGGCCGGGTCCGACGGCACCGGGAAATGTGAGGTAGCGGCAGCATGGCACGTTATGAAGACCTGCCCTATCGAACCTGCGTCGGCATCATGCTGCTGAATACCGCCGGGCTGGTCTTCATCGGTCGCCGCGCCGGCGGCATCGAGCATGTCGACGACGCCCATGTCTGGCAGATGCCGCAGGGCGGCGTCGATCCCGGCGAGGACACGTTTCAGGCCGCACGGCGCGAGCTCTATGAGGAGACCAGCATCAAGTCGGTGGAGAAGCTCGGCGAGGTCTCCGACTGGTTGATCTATGATATCCCGCGCACCGTCGCCGGCCGCGCCTGGAAGGGCCGCTATCGCGGCCAGCGGCAGAAATGGTTCGCCTTGCGCTTCACCGGCAACGAGAACGAGATCAACGTCGCCAACCCCGGCGGCGGCCACAAGGCCGAGTTCATCACCTGGCGCTGGGAGCCGATGAAGAATCTGCCGGAGCTGATTGTGCCGTTCAAGCGCCCGGTCTATGAGCGCGTCGTGAAGGAATTCGCCGGTCTGGCGGCGAAATAGACGGCCAGACCACCGGCCAAATCAACGCGCGACACACCCACCGAGATGTCATCAGACAAGCCCTACCGCCCCAATGTGGGCATCGCGCTGTTCAACGCGGATGGACGCGTGCTGATCGGCCACCGGATCAAGGACGATGGTCCGGAGATCGTGCTGCCCGGTCTCGAATGGCAGATGCCGCAAGGCGGCATCGACGAGGGCGAGGATCCGCGCCAGGCCGTGATGCGCGAATTGTGGGAAGAGACCGGAGCGGTCAGCGCCGACTATCTCGGCGAGACCGACTGGATGACCTACGAATTCCCGGCCTATGACGGACCGGCGTCGCACCGGCTGGCCAAATTCCGCGGCCAGCGGCAAAAGTGGTTTGCGCTGCGCTTCACCGGCAGCGATGCCGAGATTGATCCGTTGACGCCACGCAATGGCCAGCCCGCCGAATTCGATCAATGGCGCTGGGAACGTCTCGACCGCGTCGCCGACCTCGTGGTGCCGTTCCGCCGCGACGTCTATCGCGCGGTTGCTGTCCGGTTCGCGGAGTTCGCCGGCTGATCTCCGATCAAAGAGCCAGGGCGGGATGACGATTCGAAGAAACGTCATCTCGCTCCGGCGGCGGAATGCGCCGTGCATCGCCCGGCGTCATGCCGTAGGTCGCGCGGAAGGTGCGGTAGAACGTCGCGATGCTGTCGAAGCCGCACGAGAAGGCGATCTCGTCGATGCCGCGCTGCTGCGTGGCGTAGAGCAGCCGCCTCGCTTCCTTCAATCGCGCAGCCGTCAGCGTTCGCACGAACGACAGGCCGGTCGGCTCGAACAGCGCATGCAATTGCCGCAGCGAAATGCCGAGCTCGGTGGCGACCGCGGCCGGCGTGAGCGAGGCGCGATGCAGATCGCGCAGCAGGATCTCGCGCGCCGCATGCAGGTAGCCCGCATGCAGCGCGGCGCGGATTTCATCCTGACGCGGCCGCAGGCGCCCGCGCGCGAGCAGCGCCAGCCGCACCATATGCGTGACTTCGGAAGCGAACTGTCCGGCTTGCGCCGGATCGCGCGACATCGAGCGGAACATGGCGCCGACAAGCCGGGTCAGGCTCGCATCGCGCGCCAGCGCCACCGGCGGCGCATCCTCGATCCGTGCACCGAGCAGGAGTTCGTCAGAGACCGGGATCTTGAGGCTGAAGAAATGAAAACCGTCGGTCCGTTCGGGCGTCGAGAAATACGGGAGATTGGAGTGGCCGAACACCAGATCTCCGTTACGCACGAAGTGAACGCGATCACGGCCGATGTTCAGGTGGCCGGGGCCGCGCACCTGCCACGCGAGTTGCAGGCTGTTGCTCGGGACGCGCGCAATGTCCGTTGAGGTCCGGCTGACTCGATAGGAGGACGCCGACATTTCCGCCAGCACGGCACCGCCCACCGGCGTTGCCGTGAAGCGTCCGTGGAATTCTGGCCGCTTGTCGCGCTCGAGCTCGATCGTGACCCCGAACAGGCTCTTGCCGCGCACGTCGCACCAGTGCTCGAAACGGTCCTGCGGGCGGAGCGCATCGGTGGAGAAGGTCAGCACGAAATCCCGTCCATTACGTCCAAAGTGAAATTGCGACCCGATCGAGCCGGTTCGTCGTTGCGCGGCAGCTTGTCATTTGTGCACGATCCGAGCTGTAAGCTGCTTCACATTCTCCGGATCGCTTCACCGCTTCGCACTTTTCCGGATCATGCCCTAGTTCGGGCCGACCGTGAACGGACCGATCGCGATGACATGGCAATCGCCGTCGCGCTTGACGCACTCGGCGAGCGCCGTGTTGACCGCGCCCTGCTCGTTCTCCGCTTTCAATCCCAGTCCGGGCCGTCCCTGCGTGCCGACCGCGACCGCATTCCAGCCTGCTGTCGCATCGGCAAGCTTGCGCGCGACGTCGGCGCGCTCGCCCGGCGTGATGACCGAGCTGTCCGCGGCCTTGAAGAAACCCGTCACCCGCAGCGTGGTTGGTACAGGCACCACGAAGACGTCGTCGACGGCGACGATGGTGCAGGGCACGCCCGCGACCGCGCCACAGGCCTGCAGGTTGCGTCGCGCCGATTCCTCGAGCGTATCGATGCCCGCGTTGAAGAAGTAGTGGCCGCCCGGACCGATCGCGATGGTTCGCGTCCTGCGCCCCGGCACGAACAGAGTTTCGAGCCGGGCCCTGGCCGCCTCGCGCAGCAACGGAACGTCCTTGGTGGCGTACGGCTTCTCGATCAGCGCATCACGCTTGACCCACGGCAAGGGCGGCACCGGCGGCTGGCCATGGCTGTACACGATGGTATTGCCGACCGCGTACAACTCGCATTTGCGCGGCGAGCCTGCATTGTCGGCGCGCTTCTGGCACAGATCGAGGGCTGCCGTCTTCGCCGCGTCCTCGCTGGGCTGTGCCACGCTCCATCCGACGAAGCCGTTGATGTTGAGGGCGAACGCCTTGAAATCGCCGGCGGGCACATATTCGGTCGCGAGCACGCTGCGGGTGCGGTCGCTGACGAACGGAATGATCTCGGTGGCGAGCTTTTCGCCCGATGTGATCGACGGTGGCGAGGGCGGGGATGACGATGCAGCCAGCGCCGGCGCGGGTTTCGCCGGCGCAGACGGCGCCGGGGATGCCGCCGGCGACGGCGCGATCAATGGTGCCGGTGAAGCCGATACCAGCGGCGTGGATGCCGGCGTGTTGCTCGCCACGGCAGCAGGCTTCGTCGCCGATGTTTCGAGCTTGGTGTAATAGAGAAAGCCGCCGACGCCGATCGCGGCCAACAGCACCACGGTGATGGCCGCGGGCCACATCCAGGCCGGCGCGCCCGCAGGCGCGGCCTTGATCGGCTTCTTGACCTGCGGCATCGCGTAGGTGCCGTCCTCACGCCGCATCGCCACCATGTAGGCGTGCACCGGCGTCGGGATATTCTTCACTTCCTGCGCGCCGATATCGGCGAATTGCACCGACAGCTTGTTGGCGACCTGCTCGTGCACCGCGCGCGACACGCAGATGCCGCCGACTTCGGCGAGGCCTTCGAGCCGGGCTGCGATATTGACGCCATCGCCGAGCAGATCGCCGTCGCGTTCGACCACGTCGCCGATGGTGATGCCGATCCGGAACGACATCTGCCGGCTCGGCGGATAGGCCATGTTGCGCGTGCGCAGACTTTCCTGGATGTCGATCGCGCACCGCACGGCTTCGACGGCGCTGGGGAATTCCGCGAGCACCGCGTCGCCCGCGGTGTTGAAGATGCGGCCACCACCCTTGGCAATGAAATCGTCGGTCACCTGCCGGTAGGAAGCGAGCCGCCGCAGCGTCTCTTCCTCATCCTCGGCAACCAGTCGACTATAGCCTGCAATATCGGCTGCGAAGATCGCTGCGATCTTGCGCTTCATGAGTACCAGCCCCGGAACCCGAATATGCCGGGCAGAATGCCGCCAGTTGCTCGCGGGTGCAATAAACATTCAACGCCCGCCGGGGTGCGGCGAGCGTTGAATCGTACAAGTCTTGATAGCCGAAGGAAGAAAGTGTGAGCGGTTTCACAAGGCCGCGCTCGACCTGAGCGCCGTGGCGCGATCGCCGGTCGGCAATCGCGCCTTAGTGCATGGCCGTGGTGTTGAGCTCGTTCTGGATGCTCTTGAAGTGGTCGAGCCGCTCGATGGCGTGATCGAGCTCGGAGCCCTCCTTCTCGGCGAGCTTCTCTTCCATCTCCTTGATGGTCTCCGCGAACTTCACGCGATCGAGCTCCGCGATCGTGGTCGCGACGTCGGCGAGCACGGTGAGGCCCTTGTCCGACATCTCGGCGAGACCGCCGAGCACGATCACTTTCTCTTTCTTGCCGGCGGTCGCGATCGTCAGGATACCCGGACGCACGGTGGCGATAACCGGAGCGTGGCCGGCGAGCACACCGAAATCACCCTCCACGCCGGGGACGTCAACCTGATCGACCTCGCCGGAGAAGGCGAGCTTTTCGGGAGAGACGAGATCGAAGTGGAAGGTGGTCATGGTCTTTCCGTTCTTTGCGCTGTCACCCGCGGGCTCGACCCGCGGGTCCATCAGTCAAACTGCTTCTCGTGCGATGGATCGCCGGATCAGGTCCGGCGATGACGACATCATGAAGCTCAGGCCGCCTCGGCAGCGAGCTTCTTGCCCTTCTCGACGGCTTCTTCGATGGTGCCGACCATGTAGAACGCCGCTTCCGGCAGATGGTCGTACTTGCCCTGGCAGAGATCGCGGAAGCCCTTGATGGTGTCGGCGAGGTCGACGAACTTGCCCGGCGAGCCGGTGAAGATTTCGGCGACGTGGAACGGCTGCGACAGGAAGCGCTCGACCTTGCGGGCGCGGGCCACCGTCAGCTTGTCCTCTTCCGACAGTTCGTCCATGCCGAGAATGGCGATGATGTCCTGCAGCGACTTGTAGCGCTGGAGGATCTGCTGGACGAGACGCGCGGTGTTGTAGTGCTCTTCACCGACCACCAGCGCCGAGAGCATGCGCGAGGTCGAGTCGAGCGGGTCCACCGCGGGATAGATGCCCTTTTCCGAGATCGCGCGCGACAGCACCGTGGTGGCGTCCAAGTGGGCGAACGAGGTGGCGGGCGCCGGGTCGGTCAAGTCGTCGGCCGGCACGTAGATCGCCTGCACCGAGGTGATCGAGCCCTTCTGGGTGGTGGTGATGCGCTCCTGCAGCGCGCCCATGTCGGTCGCGAGCGTCGGCTGATAACCCACGGCGCTCGGAATACGGCCGAGCAGCGCCGACACTTCCGAACCCGCCTGGGTGAAGCGGAAGATGTTGTCGACGAAGAACAGCACGTCCTGGCCCTGATCGCGGAAGTGCTCGGCGACCGTCAGACCGGTCAGGCCGACGCGGGCGCGGGCGCCCGGCGGCTCGTTCATCTGGCCGAACACCAGCGCGCACTTCGACTTCACGCTCGGATCCGGATTGTGCGGATCGGCGTTGACCTTCGATTCGATGAACTCGTGATAGAGGTCGTTGCCTTCACGGGTGCGCTCGCCGACGCCGGCGAACACGGAGTAACCGCCGTGCGCCTTCGCGACGTTGTTGATCAGCTCCTGAATCAGCACGGTCTTGCCGACGCCGGCGCCGCCGAACAGGCCGATCTTGCCGCCCTTGGCGTAGGGAGCGAGCAGGTCGACGACCTTGATGCCGGTGACGAGAATTTCCGCCTCGGTGGACTGATCGGTGTAGGTCGGCGCTTCCTGATGGATGGCGCGCACGCCTTCGGCCTTGATCGGGCCGGCTTCGTCGATCGGCTCGCCGATCACGTTGATGATGCGGCCGAGCGTGCCTTCGCCGACCGGAACGCGGATCGGCTCGCCGGTGTCGGTCACTTCCTGGCCGCGGACCAGACCTTCGGTGATGTCCATCGCGATGGTACGGACGGTCGATTCACCGAGATGCTGCGCGACTTCGAGCACCAGGCGGTTGCCGCCATTCTTGGTCTCGAGCGCATTCAGAATCGCGGGAAGATGGCCTTCGAACTGCACGTCGACCACGGCGCCCGTGACCTGGGTAACGCGACCGATCGGATTGGCTGCTGTAGCCATGGACTGTTCTCCTTCGAAAATCTGCCTTAGACCGCCTCAGCGCCGGAGATGATCTCGATCAGCTCCTTCGTGATCTGGGCCTGGCGGGTCCGGTTGTAAATCAGGGTTTGCTTGCGGATCATTTCGCCTGCGTTGCGCGTCGCGCTGTCCATCGCGCTCATCTGTGCGCCGTAGAACGAGGCGTTGTTCTCCAGCAGCGCGCGGAAGACCTGCACCGCGAGGTTGCGCGGCAGCAGGCTGCCGAGGATCTGATCCTCCTCGGGCTCGTATTCATAGGACGTCGCGGGAGCAGTTCCTGCCGCGGGCGCGGCAACCTCGAGCGGGATGATCTGCTGCGCGGTCGGGATCTGCGCGATCACCGACTGGAAGCGCGAATAGAACAGCGTGCAGACATCGAACTCGCCGGCCTCGAACCGCGCCAGCACCTTGTTGGCGATGTCCTCGGCATTGACGAAGCCGATCTGCCGCACCGCGCGCAGGTCGAGGTGCTCGACGATCCGCTTCTCGAAGGTCCGCCGCAGCTGCTCGTAGCCCTTGCGGCCGACGCAGAAGAACTTCACGTCCTTGCCCTGCGCCAGCAGCGCGTTCGCCCGCTCGCGCGCCAGGCGCACGATGGCCGAGTTGAACGCGCCGGACAGGCCGCGCTCGCCGGTGCAGACCAGCAGCAGGTGCACCTGGTCGCTGCCGGTGCCGGCGAGCAGCGCCGGCGCGCCGGGCGTGCCGTTGGCCGCGGCTGCGATGTTGGAAATCACCGCATCCATCTTGGTGGCATAGGGCCGCGCCGCTTCGGCGGCGTTCTGCGCGCGGCGCAGCTTGGAGGCTGCGACCATCTGCATGGCCTTGGTGATCTTCTGCGTCGCCTTGGTCGAGGCGATGCGGACCCGCATGTCTTTTAGTGACGCCATTCTTCGTTCACCCCGGCGATCCGACCACAATGGTCAGATCGCAAGCCTCCGTTCGTCACGCCCGGCGTCGAGCCGGGCGACGCCCCATTCGTTATGCAAACGTCTTGGCGAAGCTATCGACCGCCGACTTCAGCTTGGCGGCACTGTCATCGGACAGGTCGCGGCTGTCGCGGATCGCGTTGAGGATGTCGACGTGCTTGCCGCGCAGCAGCGACAACAGACCATCCTCGAACGCCTTCACCTTGTTGAGCGGCAGCGCGTCGAGATAGCCGTTGGTGCCGGCCCAGATCACGCAGACCTGCTCTTCCATCTTCAGCGGCGAGAACTGCGGCTGCTTAAGGAGCTCGGTCAGGCGCGAACCGCGGTTGAGCAGGCGCTGGGTCGAGGCGTCGAGGTCGGAGCCGAACTGCGCGAACGCCGCCATTTCGCGGTACTGCGCGAGCTCGCCCTTGATCTTGCCGGCGACCTTCTTGGTGGCCTTGGTCTGCGCCGACGAACCGACGCGCGACACCGACAGACCGACGTTCACCGCGGGACGGATGCCCTGGAAGAACAGGTCGGTTTCCAGGAAGATCTGGCCGTCGGTGATCGAAATCACGTTGGTCGGGATGTAGGCCGACACGTCGTTGGCCTGGGTTTCGATGACCGGCAGCGCCGTCAGCGAGCCCAAACCATGGTCCTTGCCGAGCTTGGCGGCGCGCTCGAGCAGGCGGGAGTGCAGGTAGAACACGTCGCCCGGATAGGCTTCGCGGCCCGGCGGGCGGCGCAGCAGCAACGACATCTGGCGGTAGGCGACGGCCTGCTTGGACAGATCGTCATAGATGATCACGGCGTGCATGCCGTTGTCGCGGAAGTATTCGCCCATCGTGCAGCCGGTGAACGGCGCGATGTACTGCATCGGAGCCGGATCGGACGCGGTCGCCGCGACGACGATCGAGTATTCCAGCGCGCCCTGCTCTTCGAGCACCTTGACGAACTGCGCAACGGTGGAGCGCTTCTGACCGACCGCGACGTAGACGCAGTACAGCTTCTGGCTCTCGTCCGGCTGGGCGTTGAGCGGCTTCTGGTTCAGGATGGTGTCGAGCGCGATCGCGGTCTTGCCGGTCTGGCGGTCGCCGATGATCAGCTCGCGCTGGCCGCGGCCGATCGGGATCAGCGCATCGATCGCCTTGAGGCCGGTCGCCATCGGCTCGTTGACCGACTTGCGCGGAATGATGCCGGGCGCCTTGACGTCGACGCGCTTGCGTTCGGTGGCCTGGATCGGGCCCTTGCCGTCGATCGGGTTGCCGAGCGCGTCAACGACGCGGCCGAGCAGGCCCTTGCCGACCGGCGCGTCCACGATCGCACGGGTGCGCTTGACGGTCTGGCCTTCCTTGATTTCGCGGTCGGCGCCGAAGATCACGATACCGACGTTGTCGGTTTCGAGGTTGAGCGCCATGCCGCGCGTGCCGTTCTCGAACTCGACCATTTCGCCGGCCTGAACGTTGTCGAGACCGTAGACGCGGGCGATACCGTCACCGACCGACAGCACCTGGCCAACTTCGGTGACCTCGGCTTCCTGGCCGAAATTCTTGATCTGGTCCTTGAGGATCGCAGAAATTTCTGCGGCGCGGATGTCCATCAGCCTGCCTCTTTCATCGCGTTCTTGATCGAATTGAGTTTGGTGCGAAGCGAACTATCCACCATGCGGCTGCCGAGCTTGACCACCAGGCCACCAATAATGGAGGGATCGACCTTCACGTTGAGCGCGACGTCCTTGCCCGTCACTGATTTCAGTGCGGCCTTCAGCGCGTCGAGATTCTTGTCACTGAGCTCTTCGGCGACGGTGACGTCGGCAGTCGCCTCGCCCTTGAACTTCGCCACCAGCGCGCGATAGGCGCGGATCACATCGGCAACGGCGAACAGCCGGCGATTGGCGGTGAGCACCTTGAGGAATTTTGCCGTCGTACCGGCGATACCGGCCTTGTCGAGCACAGCGGTCAGCGCCTTGAGCTGGGCGTCGGCGGCAAACACCGGGCTGCGGACGAGGCGCTTCAGATCGGCGCTCTCGTTGAGCAGGGCCTCGAATTTGTCGAGATCGGCCCGGACTTGATCGACGGATTGCTCGTCGCGTGCCAACTCGAACAGGGCCGTTGCATAACGACCGGAAACTCCCGAAACGGACGGATCTTCAGCAGCCACGAGCTCGCTCTTTTTTGCTGTCAAATTCGCAAGGGAAAAACCGTCGCCACCAAAGCAGCGCCTAGCGATCCAAGCCCTTGGAATTCAAGCGGGACTTCGATTTTCGACCGGCACAGGACGTGCCGGGACCGTTAAAATCGCGGCTTTGCTAACATAGCAATCGCGCAGGTGCAACATGACGGCATCGTGAGAGCCGCCTTGTCGCATGTGCTTTTCGGCGTCCGCCAAGGGCCGCCGAATCAGCAGAATTCGGCGCGTGGAAATTCAGCGCGCGGACGCAGATTTGCGCCATGCCGAATTTGCTCCATCGAAATTTGCATGGGCCTATGGCCGGGCGCGTAGGGAACCCGAAGCGCGCCGTCGTTTCATTTGGCGATTACTTACCGAAAACTTACTACGCGCCATCTAATCAGTATTCGTAAGTATAATAGTGGTTAAAAATTTGTTAACGGGCAAGATTACGGAACATGGACTGAATACCGTAAAGCGGTAACAAGATATTTCAACCCGAGACAATTGGGATTTACTGCCTAATTCGCGCCTCATTGCGAAACCAAACGGCCTTGGTCAACGAAGGGACGGGGGTTCCACTTGCCGTGTTAGCGGCAATACTGTCTGAGGGTCTTATCAATGCTGAATATCAAGAAGGCGGCGGGCAATGTAACCCGCTCGCGCACGGCGCTTGCGTTTGTCGCCGCAACTATCCTGGTCGGGGGCAGCGTGACCGAGGCGTCCGCGAAGTCCAGGCACCACCATCATCGCCACCACCATCATCACGCCCGCGCCGAAGGTTCGTCCTGGCGCGACGCCAATGCATCGATCCAGCCGTCCGGCGGCCACTCGTTCTCGGGCATGGCCTCGTTCTACGGCAATGAGTCAGGCAGCCGCACCGCTTCCGGTCAGCGCTTCAACCAGAACGCCATGACCGCGGCCCACCGCTCGCTGCCGTTCGGCACCAAGCTCCGCGTCACCCATGGCGGCCGCAGCGTCGTCGTCACCATCAACGATCGTGGCCCGTTCATCCGCGGCCGCGTACTCGACCTCTCCACCGGCGCAGCCCGCGCCATCGGCCTGACCGGCGCCGGCGTCGGCCGCGTCACCGCCGAGGTCATCTAACACGTTCAGTAAGCGTTGCGTTGCGTATCGGCCGCGAGGCCTGCTTCGCGCCAAAAGGCCTGCCGTCGCAAATGACGGCAGGCTTTTTCTTTGCCGGCTCGCCTACAAAAAGCTCTGCGGATCGACGTCGACCTCGAGCTTCAGATTGCCCTTGGTCTTGGGACCGGCCGCCAGCCATTCGCGCAGATATTGCGACAGGTCGACATTGCGCAGCGACTTCACCAGCAGGCGGAAGCGGTAGCGGCCCTTGATCACGGCAAGCGGCGCCTCGGCGGGGCCGAGCACCTGGATCCGCTCATCGAGCGGCGCCACCGCGGCGAGCTTGCGGGCAAATCCTTCCGCGGTCGGACGGTCGCCGGCGGAGACGATCAGGCTCGCCAGCCGGCCGAACGGTGGATAGCCGGTACGCTCGCGGATCTCGATCTCGCTGGCGTAGAACGCCTCGCGGTCATTCGCGATCAGGGCCTTGATCACCGGGTGCTCCGGCTGGTGGGTCTGCAAAAAGCCGACACCGCGGCCCTGCTCGCGGCCGGCGCGGCCGACCACCTGGTTCAGGAGCTGGAACGTGCGCTCGGCGGCGCGCGGATCGCCATTGCTCAGGCCGAGATCGGCATCGATGACGCCGACCAGATTGAGCCGCGGGAAGTTGTGTCCCTTCGCTACCAGCTGGGTGCCGATGATGATGTCGACGCGGCCCTCGGCGATCTCGTTGAGCTCGCTGCGCATCGTCTCGATCGAGGTGATGAGATCGCTCGACAGCACCATGGTGCGGGCCTCGGGAAAGATCTGAGCGGCCTCCTCCTGCAAGCGCTCGACGCCGGGGCCGACCGCGACCAACGATTCCTCGGCCGCGCAATGCGGGCAGATGTTCGGACGCGGCATCGAGAAGCCGCAGTGATGGCAGACCAGCCGCTGGCGAAAGCGATGATCGACCAGCCACGCGTCGCAGATCGTGCAGGCGAAGCGGTGGCCGCAGGCCCGGCATAACGTCAGCGGCGCATAGCCGCGGCGATTGAGGAACAACAGCGCCTGTTCGCGGCGCTCGATCGCGTGACGAATCTGCTCGGCCAGAACCGGCGAGATGAAACGCCCGCGCGGCGGCGGCGCGCGCCGCATGTCGATCGCCTCGATATGCGGCATGTGCTGGCCGCCGAACCGCGACGGCAGCGCGACGCGCTGGTAGCGCCCCTTGCGCGCATTGACCTCGCTCTCGACCGACGGCGTGGCCGACGCCAGCACGATCGGGATTTTGGCGATATGGGCGCGGACCACCGCCATGTCGCGCGCGTGGTAATGCGCGCCATCGTCCTGCTTGTAGGCCTGGTCGTGCTCCTCATCGACGATGATCAGGCCGAGATCGGCATAGGGCAGGAACAGCGCCGAGCGGGCTCCGACCACAACCGGCGCCTTGCCCTCGGAGATTGCGGCCCAGTTGCGTGCCCGCGTGCGCGGCGTCAGCTCAGAATGCCATTCCAGCGGCCGTACGCCGAAGCGTTGCGCGAAGCGGTCGAGGAACTGGCCGGTCAGCGCGATTTCCGGCATCAGGATCAGGGTCTGCTTGCCGCGGCGGATATTCTCGGCGATCGCCTCGAAATAGACTTCGGTCTTGCCGGAGCCGGTGACGCCGTCGAGCAGCGCGACGTGAAAGCTGCCGCTCGCCGCCAGCGTCCGCAACACGTCGACTGCGCTGCGCTGCTCGCGCGAGAAATCCGGCTGGGCGTAGGAGGGATCCGGAACGGGCGGCGGCGCCGGCGGCGGCATCGCTTCGACCGTCAGCGTGCCTTCATCCACCAGGCCGTCGATCACGCCGGAACTGACGCCGGCCTCCCGCGCCGCATCCGACTTGCCGTGCAGCAAGCCGTCCGACAGCACCTCGATCAGGCGGCGGCGCGCCGGGGTCAGGCGCCGCGGCGGCTCGCCGACCAGCCGCACGCCGAGCCGCATCCGCTCCGGCCCCAGATTCTCGCCCATCCGCAGCGTCATCCGCAGCACCATGCCGCGCGCCGACAGCGTGTAATTGGAGACCCAGTCGACCAGTTGGCGCAGCTCCGCCCTGAGCGGGGGAACATCGAGCTTCTCGCCGACGTCCTTGAGCCGGTTGTGCAGCCGCGGATCGGGCCTGGCATTCTCGGCCCACACCACCGCGACCACCTCGCGCGGCCCGAGCGGAACAGAGATCACATCGCCCGGCGCAAGCTCCATGCCGCGCGGCACGCGGTAAGAATAAGTCTGGTCCAGCGCAACAGGCACCAGCACGTCGACGACACCTGTCGTCGATGCGGAGGCGGGGCTGGGGCGCGCGGTGTGATCCATTGCAATCAGAGCTTTATGCCGGGCTAGAGATTTGGTTCTGAATGAATCAGAACCAAATCTCCAGCTTCTTGTTTTGACGCGTTTTCTTCACGCGAACCGGCCTCCACTTCGCTCGAAAACGCTCTGTCACCGCTGCGCGGTCTTAGCGAACGGTAAACGAAGGCAGTGCGATATAATCAGGAGATTAGCAGCGCCAATAGCCTTTTACAGATGGCCCGAACCGATCAGCCGACCCAACCGCTCGAGCTCGACTGCGCCGACTCGTCAGTCACGCAGGAGATGACGCGCTGGCTGTCGCATCTGCGCGCCGAGCGGCGGCTGTCGCCGAAGACGCTCGAGGCCTATGCCCGTGACGTGCGCCAATGCCTGGCCTTCCTGGCCGAACACTGGGGCGCGCGGGTGACGCTTGCGGCATTTTCCGCGCTCGAGGCCAGCGATGTCCGCGCCTTCATGGCGATGCGCCGCGCGGACGAGATCGGCGGCCGATCGCTGATGCGGGCGCTGGCCGGCCTGCGCTCGTTCGGACGTTTCCTGGAACGCGAAGGCAAGGGCAAGGTTGGCGCGCTCTCGGCGATCCGTGCGCCGAAGGTGGCGAAGAGCCTGCCGAAGCCGATCCATATGGACGCGGCGAAGCGCTTTGCCGACGCCGACGAGCGCGCAGATGAGGACCGCGAGACCTGGATCGTGGTGCGGGACGCCGCCGTGATGGCGCTGCTCTATGGTTCCGGCCTGCGCATCTCCGAGGCGCTGGGGCTGAAGCGGCGCGACGTGCCGAAGCCGGGCGATGGCGATGTGCTTGTGGTCACCGGCAAGGGCAACAAGACCCGCATGGTGCCGGTGCTGCAAAACGTGCTGCAACTGATCGCAGACTATGCGGCGATCTGCCCGCATCAACTCAGCCCGACCGGACCGATGTTCGTGGGCGCACGCGGCGGCCCCTTGAGCCCGCGCATCATCCAGCTCACCATGGAGCGGCTACGCGGCGCGCTCGGCCTGCCCGACAGCGCGACGCCGCATGCGCTGCGGCACTCCTTCGCCACGCATCTCCTGAGCCGCGGCGGCGACCTGCGCGCGATCCAGGAATTGCTCGGCCACGCGTCGCTGTCGACCACCCAGATCTACACCGGGATCGACAGCGAGCGCCTGCTCGAAGTCTATCGCTCCGCGCACCCGCGCGGCTGAACGCTATGAAATTAGGTCCAACTGGATCGGAGCGAAAGTTCACCTCTCCCTTGGGAGAGGTCGGCGCGTAGCGCCGGGTGAGGGGTTACGGTCTCTCGTTAGAGCTAAAGTCCCCTCACCCGATTTGCTTCGCAAATCGACCTCTCCCCAATGGGGAGAGGTGAAGCGAGCGCGGGGCCACAGCGGTTCGATCTAATTCATCGTGCTTCAGGCGTTCAGGCCTGAGTTCAAAATAAGGCGCGGGCTATGGTCCGTCGTCATGCTCCGTTCATCTTCATGCGGCTACCCCAGACCGCCCGCCCTTGCCTTGTGCGCTGCATTCGGCAATCGTGGCGCGGTCTCATCCGGAGGGGGAATCATGAGCGCACATGAAAGTATGGAGCACGCGGAGCATGCCGAGCATGCGTCGACCGAAAACAGGAAGATTGCGCTCCTGATCGCCGTGATCGCGCTCTGCCTGGCGCTGTCGGAAACGCTCGGCAAGGGCGCCCAGACCGAATCGATCAGCAAGAATGTCGAGGCCTCCAACCTATGGGCCTTCTTCCAGGCCAAGAGCATCCGCCGCACCGCGGTGCAGACCGCCGCCGAACAGGGCAAGCTGAACCTCGCGACCACCACCGACGAAGCCGCCAAGGCCGCGTTGCAGAAGCAGATCGACGACTGGCAGAAGACGGCGGCGCGCTACCGCTCCGAGCCGGAGACCGGCGAGGGTTCGGAGCAGCTTTCCGAGCGGGCCAAGCACGCCGAGCATGAGCGCGACGAAGCCACCGCGAAATATCATCACTTCGAGCTTGCCTCCGCCGCCTTCCAGATCGCCATCGTGCTGGCGTCCGCGACCATCATCACCGGCATCGCCGCGCTGGCCTGGGTGTCAGGCCTGGTGACGCTCGCCGGCGTCGTGATGACGCTGCTCGGCCTGTTCCAGCCGCATTTGCTGCATCTACATTGAGAGGCGGCTGGGCTCCGCTTCATCTCCGTCACCCTGAGGAGCGCGCACTTGCGCGCGTCTCGAAGGGTCGACGGCCACCGGCCGGGCCGTGCATCCTTCGAGACGCCCGCTATGCGGGCTCCTCAGGATGACGGAAGCGAGAGTTCTACTCAAAGCACCTTGCTGGTCTCGTGCACGCTTTTGCGGAAGCGCGCGATCAGGCGCAGCGTGCGCGCGGCCCAGCCCTCGCCGCCGCCGCCGATCATCTCGCGGATGCGCAGCTTGATCGGCTCGACCAGCTCGGTGGCCTTGGCGCGCAGCGCCATGATGAAATTATAGAGCGCCTCGAACCAGGGCATCTCCAAAAGCTTCGACCGCGTCACGTCGAACAGGAAGGCCGTGACACCCACGCCGAGGAATTTGGCGAACAGGATCAGCGAGACCGCGCTGAACCAGTACTGGTTCGCGAGCAGCCAGAGCCCGACCAGTTTGAGCGGAAACAGCGGGATCAACGGCACGACGAAGACGATCAACGTCATCGCCGGCGACAGCGAATCGACCCGGTCCGCCAGCCACTGCTTGAGCGCGCGGAGCGGGATCCACGCCACCACCCGAGCCACGATCGGCTCGAGGTGGTCCCATAGCCAGGCTTCGATCAGGAAAATGATCGCAAGCAGGACCCAGAACGGCTGAAGCAGTCGGCGCAACATCGCTTTGATCCTAAAGCGCGACGACACTGAGTTGAATCATCGCGCCTCAGCTCCTTGTTTGAGCATGATCTTTTCGGAAAACCGCTTCACACTTTTCCGGATCATGCTCCAGCCCGGCTCGCGCCGGACGTCCGATCACATATGGATGGCGCGCTTGCCCACCGCAAGCGCGGCTTCCTTGATCGCCTCGGAGCGGGTCGGATGGGCGTGACAGGTGCGCGCCAGATCCTCGGCCGAGCCGCCGAATTCCATCAGGACACAGGCTTCATGGATCATTTCGCCGGCCTCAATGCCGACGATGTGCACGCCGAGCACCCGATCGGTCTTCGCATCTGCGAGAACCTTCACGAAGCCGTCGGTGGTCTGGTTGACCTTGGAGCGGCCGTTCGCGGTGAAGGGGAATTTGCCGACGGTATAGGCGACACCGGCCTGCTTGAGGTCTTCCTCGGTCTTGCCGACCGACGACACTTCCGGCGTGGTATACACAACACCTGGGATGACGTCGTAATTCACGTGACCGGCCTGGCCCGCGATGATCTCGGCGCAGGCGACGCCCTCGTCTTCCGCCTTGTGCGCGAGCATCGGCCCGGCCACAACGTCGCCGATCGCGTAGATGCCCTTCACAGAGGTCGAGAAGTGCGCGTCGATCTCGACGCGGCCGCGATTGTCGAGCGCAACGCCGGCTTCCTTCAGCCCGAGGCCTTCGGTGTAGGGCACGCGGCCGATGCACACCAGCACGACGTCGGCTTCGATCGTCTCCGCAGCACCGCCGGCGGCCGGCTCGACCTTGGCCTGCAGCGTCTTGCCCGAGGTGTCGACCGCGGTGACCTTGGCGCCGAGCTTGAAGCTGAAACCTTGCTTTTCCAGGATGCGTTGGAATTGCTTCGCCACCTCGCCGTCCATGCCGGGCAGGATGCGGTCGAGGAATTCCACCACGGTGACCTTGGCGCCGAGACGATGCCAGACCGAGCCGAGCTCGAGCCCGATCACGCCGGCGCCGACGATCAGGAGGCTACCGGGCACCTTGTCGAGCGACAGCGCGCCGGTCGACGACACGATGCGCTTCTCGTCGATGTCGATGCCCTTCAGGCGCGCGATATCGGAGCCGGTGGCGATCACGATGTTCTTGGTCTCGACGGTTTCGGACTTGCCGTCACCGGTGACCTCGACCTTACCCGCACCGAGGATCTTGCCGGTGCCCTTGAGCACGTCGATCTTGTTCTTCTTCATCAGGAACTCGACGCCCTTGACGTTGCCGTCGATGCCCTGCTGCTTGAAGTTCATCATCGCGGGCAGATCGAGCTTCGGCGCCGGGACGCTGACGCCCATCTTGGCGAAGGAGTGCCCGGCTTCCTCGAACATCTCGGAGGCGTGCAGCAGCGCCTTCGACGGCATGCAGCCGACATTGAGGCAGGTGCCGCCCAGCGTCGCGTTCTTCTCGACGACGGCGACCTTCATGCCGAGCTGCGCCGCGCGGATCGCGCAGACGTAACCGCCGGGGCCGGTGCCGATGACGACGAGATCGTAAGAAGCCATGATGGAAGGTCCTGTAGCTAACTCTGTGACAATGAGGCGGGTCCGAGCCTATCGGCAGTCGGCACCCGCATTTGCATGTGTGTTCTAGCGGCCGCCCGACACGTCGAGGATCGCGCTGGTGACGTAGGACGCCTCGTCCGAGATCAGCCAGACGATGGCATTGGCGATTTCATCGGCGGTGCCGACGCGTTTCATCGGCACCATATGGGCGAGCCGGTGCGCGCGATCGGGCTCGCCACCCGCGGCGTGGATGTCGGTATCGATCAGTCCGGGCCTGATGCCGGCGACGCGGATGCCTTCATTCGCGACCTCGTAGCCGAGGCCGACCGTGAAGGAATCGATCGCGCCCTTGGAAGCGGCGTAATCGACATAGGTGTTCGGCGCGCCGAGCTTTGCCGCGACCGAGGAGAGGTTGACGATGACCCCGCCCACACCTCCGTGCTTGGTCGACATCCGCTTCACCGCCTCGCGCGCGCACAGGATGCTGCCGGTGACGTTGACCGCCATCATCTGCTGGATGCGCTCGGCCGACATCTCGTCGACACGCACGCCGCTCTTGCCGACGATGCCGGCATTGTTGACCAGCGCGCCGAGCGTGCCGAAGCCATCGGCGGCCTTGAACAACGCAAGAATGTCCGCCTCGCTGCCGACGTCGCATTTCACCGCGATCGCCTTGCCGTTCTTGGCCTCGATCGCGGCGACGACCTCGTTGGCCGCGCCCTGGTTGGACGCGTAGCCGACCACGATGCGATAGCCGCGCGCCGCGGCTACGAGCGCAGTCGCGCGGCCGATGCCGCGGCTGCCGCCGGTAATGACAACGACCTTGTCCGTCACATTGATCCCCAAAGGTGAGCCCCCAACGAAAAGCGACGCCCGAGCCGGCCGGGCGCCGCGCGCGACATGACCTTAGAGGTCCAGCACCAGGCGGGCCGGATCCTCCAGGCTCTCCTTGACGCGCACCAGGAAGGTGACCGCTTCCTTGCCGTCGATGACGCGGTGATCATAGGACAGCGCCAGATACATCATCGGGCGCACCTCGATCTTGCCGCCGACCACCATCGGCCGCTCCTGGATCTTGTGCATGCCGAGAATGCCGGACTGCGGCGCGTTCAGGATCGGCGTCGACATCAGCGAGCCGTAGATGCCGCCATTGGTGATGGTGAAGGTGCCGCCCTGCATCTCGTCGATCTTGAGCTGGCCGTCGCGGGCGCGGCGGCCGTAGTCGGCGATCGACTTCTCGATCTCGGCGATCGACTTGTGGTCGCAGTCGCGCACCACAGGCACCACCAGGCCGCGGTCGGTGCCGACCGCAACGCCGATGTGATAGTAGTTCTTGTAGATCAGGTCGGAGCCGTCGATCTCGGCGTTGACGGCCGGAATGTCCTTCAGCCCCTGCACGACCGCCTTGGTGAAGAAGCCCATGAAGCCGAGCTTCGAGCCGTGCTTCTTCTCGAACGTGTCCTTGTAGAGCGCACGCAGCTTCATCACCTCGGTCATGTCGACCTCGTTGAAGGTGGTCAGCATCGCGGCGGTGTTCTGCACGTCCTTGAGGCGGCGCGCGATGGTCTGGCGCAGCCGGGTCATCTTGACGCGCTCCTCGCGGGCGGCGTCGTCCGCCGGCGACGGCGCACGGACCTGCACCGCGGCGGCCGGCTGGTTGACCGGGGTCGGCGCCGAGGCGGCCTTCTCGATCGCGGCCAGCATGTCGCCCTTGGTCACCCGACCGTCCTTGCCCGAGCCCGGAACGGTCGAGGCATCGACGCCGCTCTCAGCCGACAGCTTGCGCACCGAGGGCGCCAGCGGCGCATCCGCCGGCGGGACTTTTGCCGCGGCAGGAGCGGATGCGGCAGCAGCCGCCGGAGCCGCAGCAGCCGGCGCGGCGGCCTTAGCCGGAGCAGCAGCGGGCTTGGCTGCCGGAGCAGCGCCGTCATTGATCTGGCCGAGCAGCGCACCGACGGCGACCGTCTCGCCATCCTTGGCGATGATCTCGCCGAGCGTGCCGGCGACCGGCGCGGGCACCTCGATGGTGACCTTGTCGGTCTCCAGCTCCACCAACGGCTCGTCCACCGCGACGGCCTCACCGGCCTTCTTGAACCAGCGGCCAATCGTCGCCTCGGTCACGGACTCGCCGAGCGTTGGAACGCGAATTTCAGTCATGGTCTTTTCCTCGATAACCTTGCGGTCGCAAAATTTGCGGTCGTAGAACTTGGCTGCCACCGCCCGCCAAAGCGGACGATCCGGTACTCCGTGACGACAGCACTTGTGCTGGATGACGCGGGATACCGGATGCCCCGCACAAGGCGGGGCATGGTGTTGGTGAAGATCGTTAGTTCAGTGCGTCGTCGAGCAGCGCCTTGAGCTGCGCGAGATGTTTGGACATCAGACCGGTGGCGGTCGCTGCCGATGCCGGACGGCCGGCATAGCGCGGACGCTTGTTGGCTGCGTTGACCTGGTTCAGCACCCATTCCAGATAGGGCTCGATGAAGTGCCAGGAGCCCATATTGCGGGGCTCTTCCTGGCACCAGACCATCTCCGCGTTCTTGAAGCGGCCGAACTCCTGCACCAGCGCCTTCAGCGGCACCGGATAGAGCTGCTCGATGCGCATCAGATAGATGTCGTCGATGCCGCGCTTCTCGCGCTCCTCGTACAGGTCGTAATAGACCTTGCCGGAGCACAGCACGACGCGACGGATCTTGTCGTCCGGCACCAGCTTGATCTTCTCGTCCTGCAGCATCTGCGCGTCATCGTACAGGATGCGGTGGAAGGTGGCGTTCTTGCCGAGTTCGTCGAGCCGCGACACAGCGCGCTTGTGGCGCAGCAGCGACTTCGGCGTCATCAGGATCAGCGGCTTGCGGATCTCGCGATGCAGCTGGCGCCGCAGCACGTGGAAGTAGTTCGCCGGCGTGGTCGGGTTGACCACCTGCATGTTGTCCTCGGCGCACATCTGCAGATAACGCTCGAGGCGCGCGGAGGAGTGCTCCGGTCCCTGCCCTTCATAGCCGTGCGGCAGCAGGCAGACGAGGCCCGACATGCGCAGCCATTTGCGTTCGCCCGACGAGATGAACTGGTCGAACACCACCTGGGCGCCGTTGGCGAAGTCGCCGAACTGGGCTTCCCAGAGCGCCAGCGCGTTCGGCTCGGCCAGCGAGTAGCCGTATTCGAAGCCGAGCACGGCTTCTTCCGACAGCAGCGAGTTGATGACCTCGTAATGGCCGGTGTCTTCGCCGCCGAGATGGTTGAACGGCGTGTAGCGGCTCTCGTCCTCCTGGTCGATCAGCACCGAGTGACGCTGCGAGAAGGTGCCGCGCTCCGAATCCTGGCCGGACAGGCGCACATGATGGCCTTCCTGCAGCAGGGTGCAGAACGCCAGTGCCTCGCCGGTCGCCCAGTCGATCCCGATGCCGCTGTCGATCGCCTTGGCGCGATTGTCTAGGAAGCGCTGGATGGTACGGTGGACGCGGAAGCCGTCCGGCACCTTGGTGATCTTGCGGCCGATGTCCTTGAGCACGGCGACATCGACGCCGGTGACGCCGCGGCGGGCGTCTTCTTCCTGGTCGGCGGACTTGAATCCGGCCCATTTGCCGTCGAGCCAGTCGGCCTTGTTCGGCTTGTAGCCCGAGCCGGCTTCGAGCTCGGCATCGAGCCGCGCGCGCCAGTCGGCCTTGGCCTTCTCGACCTCGCCGTCGGTCAACACGCCGTCGGCGACCAGCCGCTTGGCGTAGATCTCCAGCGTGGTCGGATGCGCGGCGATCTTCTTGTACATCACCGGCTGGGTGAACGCCGGCTCATCGCCCTCGTTGTGGCCGTGGCGGCGGTAGCAGAACATGTCGATGACGACCGGCTTGTGGAATTTCTGCCGGAACTCGATCGCGACCTTGGCCGCGAACACCACGGCCTCCGGATCGTCGCCATTCACGTGGAAGATCGGCGCGTCGATCATCTTCGCGACGTCGGACGGATAGGGCGATGAGCGCGAGTAGCGCGGATAGGTGGTGAAGCCGATCTGGTTATTGACGATGAAGTGCAGCGAGCCGCCGGTGCGATAGCCCTTGAGGTCGGACAGGCTGAAGCATTCCGCCACCACGCCCTGGCCCGCGAATGCCGCGTCGCCATGCATCAGGAGCGGCAGCACGGAGATGCGCATGTCAGGCGGATCGCCGTGCTGGTCCTGCTTGGCGCGCACCTTGCCCATCACGACGGGATCGACGATCTCGAGATGCGACGGGTTTGCGGTCAGCGACAGATGGATGTTGTTGCCGTCGAACTCGCGGTCCGAGGAGGCGCCGAGGTGATACTTGACGTCGCCGGAGCCTTCGACCGAGTCCGGGTTGGCCGAACCGCCCTTGAATTCATGGAACAGCGCGCGGTGCGGCTTGCCCATCACCTGGGTCAGCACGTTGAGGCGGCCGCGATGCGGCATGCCGAAGACGATTTCCTTCACGCCGAGATTGCCGCCGCGCTTGATGATCTGCTCGAGCGCCGGGATCAGGGATTCGCCGCCGTCGAGGCCGAAGCGCTTGGTGCCGGTGAACTTGGTGTCGCAGAACTTCTCGAAGCCGTCGGCTTCGATCAGCTTGTTGAGGATCGCGCGGCGTCCCTCGGGCGTGAAGCTGATCTCCTTGTCCGGGCCCTCGATACGCTCCTGGATCCACGCCTTCTGCGCGGCGTTGGAGATGTGCATGAACTCGACGCCGAGCGTCTGGCAGTAGGTGCGCTCGCAGATCTGCACGATCTCGCGCAGCGTGCCGTATTCGAGGCCGAGCACGTGGTCGAGGAAGATCTTGCGGTCGAAATCGGCCTCGGCGAAGCCGTAGGAGCGCGGATCGAGCTCCTCGCGGTCGCGCGGCGCCTCGATGCCGAGCGGATCGAGCTTGGCGTGGAAATGGCCGCGCATGCGGTAGGCGCGGATCAGCATCAGCGCGCGAACCGAATCGCGGGTGGCCTGATGCACGTCGGCGTCGGAGAGCTCGGCGCCCTTGGCCTGCGCCTTGGCCGCGAGCTTGGTGCCGACCGCCTTCTCGACCTGGGCCCAGTTGCCGTCGAGCGCCGAGGTCAGCTCGTCACGCGGCGTCACCGGCCAGTTGGCGCGGCCCCACGAGGCGCCTTCGGCGTTCTTCTGCACGTCGGCCGGGGCGTCCTTCAGGCTCTTGAAGAAATCCTGCCATTCGGCGTCGACGGAGGATGGGTCCTGCTCGTAGCGGGCATAAAGGTCGTCGATATAGGCGGCGTTGGTGCCCTGCAGGAATGAGGAGAGTGCAAAAGCGGCGTTCGCGTCTTGGCGAGACATGGGGCAGTCCTGGTGATTTTTCGGTTCGCGCGTAGGAGACGGCGCAAGTGCCGGTCTGGGAAGAGCGCCGGCTGGATGGATATCCTTTACCCTATCTGGGTCGGATATTCCTGCCTAAAAGAACCAAGAAATGAATATATTTTCAATACTTATTGATCCGCCCGTTGGGCGGTAACCTCAACGAAAAGGCGGCGTTTCCGGGGCGGAACTCGCCCGGAAACGCCGCCATAATCCCAAAGGGAACTTCGCCGATCGTTACTTCAGCATCTCGGCGAGCGTGTGCCCGAGCCGTGCCGGCGACGGCGACACCTTGATGCCGGCGGCTTCCATCGCCGCGGTCTTGGAACCGGCGTCGCCCTTGCCGCCGGAGATGATCGCGCCAGCATGGCCCATGCGGCGGCCGGGAGGTGCGGTGACACCGGCGATGAAGCCGACCATCGGCTTCTTGCGGCCGCGCTTGGCCTCGTCCTTGAGGAACTGGGCGGCGTCTTCCTCGGCCGAGCCGCCGATTTCGCCGATCATGACGATCGACTTGGTCTTCTCGTCGGCCAAGAACATCTCCAGCATGTCGATGAACTCGGTGCCCTTGACCGGGTCGCCGCCGATGCCGACCGCGGTGGTCTGGCCGAGGCCCTCCTGGGTGGTCTGGAACACCGCCTCATAGGTCAGGGTGCCGGAGCGGGAGACGATGCCGACCGAGCCGGGCTTGAAGATGTTGGCCGGCATGATGCCGATCTTGCACTCGCCGGCGGTCATCACGCCGGGGCAGTTCGGCCCGATCAGCCGCGACTTCGAGCCGGACAGCGAGCGCTTCACGCGCACCATGTCGAGCACCGGGATGCCCTCGGTGATGCAGACGATCAGCGGGATCTCCGCATCGATCGCTTCGCAGATCGCATCCGCCGCGCCCGGCGGCGGCACATAGACCACGCTGGCGTCGGCGCCGGTCTTTTCGCGCGCTTCGGCGACGGTGTCGAACACCGGCAGGTTGAGATGGGTCGAGCCGCCTTTGCCCGGCGCCACGCCGCCAACCATCTTGGTGCCGTAAGCGATCGCCGCTTCCGAATGGAACGTGCCGTTCTTGCCGGTGAAGCCCTGGCAGATGACCTTGGTGTTCTTGTCGATCAGAATGGACATGGTTCGAGATGCTTTCGCGAGACAGCGGTGAAGGGTTTAGTGGATACGCCGGTACACGCCGGTGAGCACGTCGGCCCACCCTTCCGCGTCAGGCGAGAACTGGATTTTCATGTTGTAGGTGTTGTCGTCGACGACCTCGTAGACGTGACGGGCATTGCCGCGCAGCGAGCCGCGCACCAGGATCAGCGACTTGCCCGCCCAGCCGCCGGAGGCCGGCGACGGCGGGTAGTAGCCGAGTGAATCGTGCCAGAACAATTTGTAGGCCCGATCGTCGCGGTCGTAGGTGAAGACGCCGTGGGTGGCGAAGCTTTCCTTGCCGTCGCGGCTCTGCACGCTGTCCTGGATCAAATAGAAGCCGTTGAGCGCGATGCGCGCAACGACATGCGAGGTGGCTGGACCGCCGGCGGTCCAGCGCGACGGATAGACCATCTCTTCGCCGTTCCACTCGCCGGCGAAAACCGCGAGCTTGCGGTGTTCTTCCAGTGGTGTCGGAGCGTCGAGATGATCGGCCATCGTTAGCCTCCCTTGACGGCTTTCACGATCTTCTGTGCGGCGTCATCGAGGTTGTCGGCGGGCAGAACGTTGAGGCCGCTCTCGCGGATGATCTTCTTGCCCTGCTCGACATTGGTGCCTTCGAGGCGCACCACCAGCGGCACCTTGAGGCCGACCTGCTTCACCGCGGCAACCACGCCCTCGGCGATCACGTCGCACTTCATGATGCCGCCGAAGATGTTGACCAGGATGCCCTTCACGTTCGGATCGGCGGTGATGATCTTGAACGCGGCCGCGACCTTCTCGACACTGGCGCCGCCGCCGACATCGAGGAAGTTCGCCGGCTCCATGCCGTAGAGCTTGATGATGTCCATCGTCGCCATGGCAAGGCCGGCGCCGTTGACCATGCAGCCGATCGTGCCGTCGAGCGCGACGTAGTTGAGATCGTATTTCGACGCCTCGATCTCCTTGGCGTCTTCCTCGGTCTCGTCGCGCAGCGCGACCACGTCGGGGTGACGGTAGAGCGCGTTGCTGTCGAACGACACCTTGGCGTCGAGCACGCGGAGCTGACCCTGCTTGGTGACGACGAGCGGGTTGATCTCGAGCATCGCCATGTCCTTGGCGGCGAACGCTGCGTAGAGCTGGCTGGTCAGTTTCTCGGCCTGCTTGGCGAGATCGCCGGTCAGCTTCAGCGCCTGGGCCACCGTGCGGCCGTGATGCGGCATGATGCCGGTGGCGGGATCGACCGAGAATGAGACGATCTTTTCGGGGGTCGAATGGGCGACTTCCTCGATATTCACGCCGCCTTCGGTCGACACCACGAAGGAGATTTCCGAGGTCTCGCGATTGACCAGGATCGAGAGGTAGAACTCCTTGTCGATGTCGGAGCCTTCCTCGATGTAGAGGCGGTTGACCTGCTTGCCGTGCGGGCCGGTCTGCACCGTGACCAGCGTCGCGCCGAGCATCTGCTTGGCGAACTCGCCGACCTCGGCGACCGACTTGGCGATACGGACACCGCCCTTGTCGCCGGCGGAGGCTTCCTTGAACTTGCCCTTGCCGCGGCCGCCGGCATGGATCTGGCTCTTCACCACCCAGATCGGGCCGGGCAGCTGCTTGGCCGCAGCATCGGCTTCTTCCGGCTTCAGCACCGGAACGCCGCGCGAGATCGGCACGCCGAATTCGTGCAGCAGAGCCTTGGCCTGGTATTCATGGATATTCATGGAAAGACGCTCCCAAACCCTCGTGCGGCGAACTTAACGTCAGCCCTGACGCTGGCATACCATATACCAAGGCTCGCGCAACTACAAAATCCGCCAGAATTTCATCATCTTGTACCCGACAGGCGATTGAGATCGCCTATCGGGTCATTGCCGATTGAGATTACTTGCCGAGCAGGTCGGGCGCGATCTTCTTGCAGGCATCGACCAGGCCCTGCACCGCGCCGACCGACTTGTCGAACGCTTCACGGTCCTTGCCGGCGAGCTCGATCTCGACCACGCGCTCGACACCCTTGGAGCCGATCACGGTGGGCACGCCCACATACATGTCCTTCACGCCGTACTCGCCGTTGAGATAGGCCGCGCAGGGCAGCACGCGCTTCTTGTCCTTCAGGTAGCTCTCGGCCATCGCGATCGCGGACGCCGCCGGCGCGTAGAACGCCGAGCCGGTCTTGAGCAGGTTGACGATCTCGGCGCCGCCGTTGCGGGTGCGGTCGACGATCTCGTCGATGCGGGCCTGCGAGGTCCAGCCCATCTTGACGAGGTCGGGCAGCGGAATGCCGGCAACGGTGGAGTAGCGGGTCAGCGGCACCATGGTGTCGCCGTGGCCGCCGAGCACGAAGGCGGTGACGTCTTCAACCGAGACGTTGAATTCGTCGGCCAGGAAATAGCGGAAGCGCGCGGAGTCGAGCACGCCGGCCATGCCGACCACCTTCTTGTGCGGCAGGCCCGAGGCCTTCTGCAGCGCCCACACCATCGCGTCGAGCGGGTTGGTGATGCAGATGACGAAGGCGTCGGGCGCGTACTTCTTGATGCCGGCGCCGACCTGCTCCATGACCTTCAGGTTGATGGAGAGGAGATCGTCGCGGCTCATGCCGGGCTTGCGCGGCACACCGGCGGTGACGATGCAGACCTTGGCGCCGTCGAGCGCTTCATAGGAATTGGCGCCGACCAGGTTGGAGTCGAAACCATCGACCGGCGACGACTGCGCGATGTCGAGCGCTTTGCCCTGCGGCACGCCCTCGGCGATGTCGAACAGCACAACGTCTCCGAGTTCCTTGAGGCCAACGAGGTGCGCCAGCGTTCCGCCGATCTGTCCGGAGCCAATCAGTGCAATCTTGTCGCGTGCCATGGGAAATCAGTCCTTTGAACTGGTGCAGGAGGGAGAGGGAAGTCGGTTGCAAGGGTGGTTATCCCTTTCGAATGATCCATTCAAGTCAGGGCCTGCCCGAATGCGGGCCCTGCCTCGAATTCGCTCAGGCATGCCAGCAACGTCCGTCCCGGTGACACGAAAGTTGCTCCGATCCGGATCGTGGGCAAGACCAAATTCAAGGCTGGAATTCAGGTCTCGACCAGGCCGGTCGAGGCGCCGCTTGCAGAAGAGTCCTTCCGGCCGTGCGGCAGCGCCAAATAGGATTCAGAGCTCATCTCGATCAGGCGCGAGGACGTGCGCTTGAACTCCATCGCCTCGACGCCGTCCTCCGCAAGGTACAGCGACACCGGATCGGCCTCGGCCGAGGCCATCAACTTCACGGCATTGTCATAGAGCGTGTCGATCAGCGAGATGAAGCGCTTGGCGGCGTTGCGCTCGGCGTAATCCATCACCGGAATGTGGTCGATCAGGATCGTGTGGTAGTCGTGCGCGAGCCTCAGGTAATCGGACGCGGCAAGCGGCTTCTCACAGATGTCCATGAAGCTGAAGCGCGCGACGCCGTGCGCCGAGCACGGCACGTTCAGGATGCGCCCCTTGATCGGAATGAGGCGCGCCTTGCACGGTGCATTGCCGGTCATCTTGCGCCAGGCCGCGTTGAGCGCGGCATCGGCCGCGTCGTCCGCGGGCACCAGCCACATTTTCACGCCGACGAGCTTCTCCAGCCGGAAGTCGGTGCGCGCATCGAGCCGCAGCACGTCCATGTGATCCGATATCTGCGCAATGAACGGCAGGAACAGCGCGCGATTGAGGCCGCCCTTGTAGAGATCCTCAGGCGCGACGTTCGAGGTCGCGACCACCACGGTGCCGAGATCGAACAGCTTTGCGAACAACCGCCCGAGGATCATCGCGTCGGCGATGTCGGTGACGTGGAATTCGTCGAAGCAGAGCAGCCAGGCTTCGTCGAAGATCGCCTGCGCGGTGAGCGCAATGACGTCACCGTCCGCGATCTCGCCGCGCGCGATCTGCTGGCGGTAGCCGTAGATGCGCTCATGCGCCTCGGCCATGAATTCGTGGAAATGCGCGCGGCGCTTGTGCTCGACCTCGCTCTGCTGGAAGAACAAATCCATCAGCATGGTCTTGCCGCGGCCGACCTCGCCATGGACGTAGAGCCCGCGCGGCGGCTTGTCGTCCTTGTCGCCGCCGAACAGCCGTCCGAACAGGCCTTGCTTGCGCTGCGGCTTGTAGCTCGCGAGCCGCTCCTCAAGCGCGCCGAATGCCTCGGCCGCGGCGGCCTGCGCGGGATCAGCCTCGATCGCACCGGAGGCGACCAGGGACTTGTAGTGTTCGAGGAACGAACTGGCGGGCGAGGTGGACAGCATGAGCCCACCTTACGGCCCTACTGCGCGGCAAATTGCAAGCCGTGAATTGTGCCAATGCCGATGCAGCAGGTATGCAAGCGCGAAGCCTTGCATACCACGGCCGACCGCACGCGCCTCGCCGGCGCCTCAAACTGCGATCCGCGACGTCTTACGCGCAGAGCTCGTAGGCGTCCTCGACCACGTAGGGACCGCCGCCTGTCGATGCACGCGACGAGAACAGCACGAAGCGGTCCGCCAGGAAGGTGCGGCTCGGGAAGTAGCCGCGCACGGACAGATAATCCGCGACGTCCTGGCTCGACGCGTCATGCAAACGCGCGAGCGTGACATGTGGCGTGAATTTCCTGCCCTCGGGATCGAGCCCCATCCGCTGCATCATCCGCTCGAGCTCGGCCTGCAGTTCGATCAGCGGCCGGCTCGGCTCGACGGCGGCAACCACCGCGCGCGGCTTGCGTCCGCCGAAGCTCGACAGGCCCTGCAGTTTGACCTCGAACGGTTTGCGGTTCACCCGAAACAACATCGTCGCGATCTCGTTGGCCCAGAGGCCGTCGATATCGCCGATGAAGCGCAGGGTGACGTGATAATTTTCGGGATCGATCCAGCGTGCGCCGGGAAGGCCGCCACGCAAATTGGAGAGGGATTGGCCGATATCGGCCGGAATTTCCAGACCAGTGAACAGACGCGGCATCGCTATAATCCTCGATGCTTGGCGCGGGTTTTGGGAGCCCGCACCCTGTAACAAGCCCGGCGACGAATCACCGACGCCTATTTGTACCCGAGATATGTGACTCTGCGAAGCATGAGGCGTTAACAGCTCGTAAACCTACGGGACACGGCACGGCGCGCTGCCTGCGTTTCAACTGCGTTGCCCTGACAATGCGCCGAGAAATGCCTCCACTGTGGGCAGGATATTCTTCACAACGATGTCCACACCTTCTGCGGTCGGATGCATGCCGTCGGCCTGATTGATCTTCGGATTGGCAGCAACGCCATCGAGGAAGAACGGATAGAGCGGCACGCCAAGCGACTTCGAGAGATCCGGATAGATCGCGTTGAACTTCGCTGCATACTCACTTCCATAATTCGGTGGCGCGAGCATGCCGCACAAGAGCACGGCGATCTTGCGCGCCTGCAACTTTGTGATGATGTCGGAGAGCGCGGCACGCGTCACCGCGGGATCGATGCCGCGCAGGGCATCGTTGGCGCCGAGCTCGACGATGACAGCATCGGTTCCATCGGCCACCGACCAGTCGAGCCGCTCGCGGCCGCCCGAGGCGGTGTCGCCGGACACCCCGGCATTGGTCATCTCGACCTTTATCCCCTTGGCTTCCAAGGCTTTTTGCAGCCGGACCGGAAATGCCGCATCGGCCGGAAGGCCGTAGCCGGCGCTCAGGGAATCGCCCAGCACCACCATCTTGATCGGTTTTGCGGAAGCTTTCGCCTGACCTTTCCCCTGCTCTGACATCTGCGCGCTGGCCGCCGTCATCAAGCCCATAAGCAACACGAGTATGTGCACGAAGATTCGCAACCGGGCCTCGACCGCAGCCGCGGAAGTGCCATATGACCGAACCATGGACAGTCTCATCGAATCCTCTTCACTGACCGACGTCGAGCCGGACACCATTGCCGTCAAGAACGTCAATCTCTCGCTCGGCACCGGCGCGGCACGGGTACATATCCTCAAAGATATCAGCCTTCGTGTGGCAGCGGGTGAGGCCATCGGCCTGATCGGCCCGTCGGGCTCGGGCAAGTCGACCTTGCTGATGGTGATGGCGGGGCTTGAACGTCCTGACAGTGGAGAAGTGGTCGTCAACGGCACCTCGTTCAATGCCCTCGATGAAGATGCGCTGGCGCGCTTTCGCGGCCGCCAGGTCGGCATCGTCTTCCAATCGTTTCATCTGATCCCGACCATGACGGCGCTGGAGAACGTCGCCGTGCCGCTCGAGCTCGCCGGCAATCCCGACGCCGCCGCGCGCGCCGCGCAGGAACTGCAATCGGTCGGGCTCGGCGAACGCCTGCATCATTATCCGACGCAGCTCTCCGGCGGCGAGCAGCAGCGCGTCGCGATCGCACGCGCGCTGGCGCCCGATCCCGCAATCCTCGTTGCCGACGAGCCGACCGGAAATCTCGACGAGACGACCGGAAAGCAGATCGTCGATCTGCTGTTCACCAAGCACGCCGAGCGCGGCATGACGCTGGTGCTGGTGACGCATGATCTCGCGCTCGCGCAGCGCTGCGACCGCGTGGTACGGCTGCGCTCCGGCCGCATCGACGGACAATCAACGACATGAGCTTTGCCACCACATGAGCTTTGCGTCCGAAGTCGCGGTGCAGAGCCGCGCGTCGTCGCTTGCCTTCCGTTACGCGCTGCGCGAATTGCGCGGCGGCCTGCGCGGCTTCTACGTCTTCATCGCCTGCATCGCGCTCGGCGTGATGGCGATATCAGGCGTCGGCTCGGTCGCCGCGAGCCTCGGCGACGGTCTGTCGCGCGAGGGCCGCACCCTGCTCGGCGGCGACGTCGCGTTCTCGTTGATCTCGCGCGAGGCCAAGCCCAACGAGGTTGCCTATCTGCGCACCCGCGGCGAGGTTTCGATTGCGGCCACGCTCCGCGCGATGGCACGCAGCACTGACGGCAAGCTGGCGCTGGTCGAGCTCAAGGCGGTCGACGGCAAATATCCGATGCTCGGCGAGCTGACGCTCGAGCCGAACATGCCGATTTCAGACCTGCTCGCCGAGCGCGACGGCGTTTTTGGCGCGGCCACCGACTCGACCCTGCTGGCGCGGCTCGACCTGAAGCTCGGCGACCGCGTCACCATCGGCAGCGCCACCTACCAGATCCGCAGCGTCGTAGTGGCCGAGCCCGACAAGCTCGCCGGCGGCGTTGGCCTCGGCCCGCGCTTCCTGGTCAGCGAAGCGAGTTTGCGCGCCACCGACCTGTTGCAGCCCGGCAGCCTGGTGCGCTGGATCTACCGGGTGAAGCTGCCTGACGGCGGCAACGACGATCGCGCCACCACCGCGCTGATCGACGGCGCGCGGGCTGCTGCGCCGGAGGCCGGCTGGGAGGTGCGCAGCCGCAGCAACGCCTCGCCGCAGCTCGAGCGCACCATCAACCGTTTCACCCAGTTCCTGACGCTGGTTGGTCTTGCCGCGCTGCTGGTCGGCGGCGTCGGTGTCGCCAACGCGGTGAAGAGCCATATCGACCGCCGCCGCGACGTCATCGCCTCGTTCAAGGCGCTCGGCGCCACCGGCCGCGATGTCTTCACGATCTACTGCACCCAAGTGGTGGTGCTGGCCGGGATCGGCTCGTTGATCGGTCTCGTGCTCGGTGCCGCGCTGCCCTTCGTCATCGTCGGCCTGTTCGGCAAGCTGCTGCCGCTGCCGGTGGTGCCTGCCCTGCACCCCGACGAGCTCGCGCTCTCCTTCATTTACGGCCAGCTCACCGCGCTGGCGTTCGGGCTGTGGCCGCTCGGCCGGGTCCATGACGTGCCGGTCGCTGCGCTGTTCCGCGAGACCGTCGCCAGCGAGTGGCATCGGCCGCGCTGGAGCTATCTCGCGCTGATGGCCGTGGTGATCGTACTCCTGATCGGCGTCGCGATCGGGCTTGCCTATGACAAGCGGGTCGCCAGCGTGTTCGTCGCCTCGTCGATCGCGGTGTTCCTGCTGCTGCGCGGGATCGCCGAAATCCTGATGGCGGTGGCGCGGCGGCTGCCGCGCAGCCGCATGACCATGCTGCGGCTCGCGATCGCCAACATCCACCGGCCCGGCGCGCTGACGCCGTCGGTCGTGCTGTCGCTCGGTCTCGGGCTCGCGGTGCTCGTCACCATCACCCAGATCGACGGCAATCTGCGCCGGCAATTCCTGGCCGCGTTGCCCGAGCGGGCGCCGTCGTTCTTCTTCATCGACATCCCCTCCACCGAAGCCGACCGCTTTGCCGGCTTCCTGGCCCAGGTCGCGCCCGGCTCGACCGTCGAGGACGTGCCGATGCTGCGCGGACGCATCGTCGCCGCGCGCGGCGTCAAGGCCGACCAGCTCAAGCCGTCGGTCGATTCGGAATGGGTGCTGCAGAGCGACCGCGGCCTGACCTATACCGGCGAAGTTCCCAAGGGCTCGAAGATCGTCGAGGGCGAATGGTGGGGGCCAGACTACAGCGGGCCGCCGCTGGTCTCGATGGAGAAGAAGATCGCCGATGGCCTGTCCCTGAAGATCGGCGACGAGATCGTGGTCAACGTGCTCGGCCGCGACGTGCCGGCCAAGATCGCCAACCTGCGCAACATCGACTGGCAGGGCCTCGGCATCAACTTCGTGCTGGTGTTCTCCCCGAACGCCTTCAAGGGCGCGCCGCACAGCCATGTCGCGACCCTGACGGAACCACATGCCGGCGCAACCCAGGCAAGCTCCAACGACGACGCGCGCATCATCAAGCAGGTCGCCGACGCGTTCCCGATGGTGACCAGCGTGCGGGTCCGCGAGGCGCTCGAGACGGTCGGCACCGTGGTCAGCAACCTGGTGCTGGCGATCCGCGGTGCCAGCGCCGTGACGCTGATCTCGGCGATCCTGGTGCTGGGCGGCGCGCTCGCCGCCGGGCACCGCCACCGCGTCTACGACGCCGTGATCCTCAAGACGCTCGGCGCCACGCGGGTTCGACTGCTCGGCGCCTACGCGCTGGAGTATCTGATGATCGGTTTTGCAACCGCAATCTTCGGGGTGATCGCCGGCTCGATCGCCGCCTGGCTGATCGTGACGCGGCTGATGACGCTGAGCTTCATCTGGCAGGCCGGCAGCGCGGCCCTGGTCGTGGTCGCCGCGCTGGTCGTCACCGTTGGACTTGGACTGGCCGGGACGCTGCTCGCGCTGAACCAGAAGCCGGCCTCGGTGCTGCGGAATTTGTGACAATTTGTAGCGGCGAAAGCGCCGTTTTTGCCTATCATCCTAGGCCAGAGCGACATTCGGCCGCGCGTGGAAGCTTGCGTCGGATGTGTTAATTTCCCACATACCAATCGGGTCGGATAGTCGGTTTGAATGACACGGAATTAATGTTCCGCAAACCGAGCCATCTGAGATAGATTTACGACCGGCGCCGCAAATCCCTTGCGCTCCACCGGGACCAACCACGGGAATTCGACCATGTCGGACCTAGACCGCAATTACGCTTCTCCTTTCGGCCGGGCCGCCGGGCGCATTGACGCTGCGGCCGTCGACGCCGGTCTGCGCGCCTACATGCTGCGCATCTACAACTACATGAGCATCGGCCTGGCCATCACCGGCCTTGCCGCGCTCGGCGTCTACATGGGCGCGGTGACCACCGACCAGTCGGCCGCGGTCGCCAAGTTCGGCAACGCCTATCTGACGCAGTTCGGCTACGCGATGTTCGTGAGCCCGCTGAAGTGGCTGTTCATTCTCGCCCCGCTGGCGATGGTGTTCGTCATCTCGGCCGGCATCAACCGCCTGCAGCCGGCGACCGCCCAGCTCCTGTTCTGGGTGTTCTCGGCGCTGATGGGCCTGTCGCTGTCGTCGATCTTCCTGGTGTACACGCACACCTCGATCGTGCGCGTGTTCTTCATCACCGCGGCGACGTTCGGTGCGCTGAGCCTCTATGGCTACACCACCAAGCGTGACATGAGCGGCATGGGCTCGTTCCTGTTCATGGGCCTGATCGGCATCATCATCGCGAGCCTGGTCAACCTGTTCCTGGCGAGCTCGGCGCTGCAGTTCATCGTCTCGGTGGTCGGCGTGCTGGTGTTCGCGGGCCTCACCGCCTGGGACACCCAGCGGCTGAAGAACGACTACATCTACGGCTACGCCTCGCAGGGTGGCGTGATGGCAGAGCGCGCGGCAATCACGGGTGCGCTGTCGCTCTACCTGAACTTCATCAACCTGTTCACGCTGCTGCTGCAGCTGCTCGGCCAGCGCGACTAGGCGCCTCGAGCAAGGCAACCGATCCAAGCCCCGGCCCAACGGCCGGGGCTTTTGTTTTGGGCGGGGCGGCGCGCTCGGCGAAGGTGCGGAGAATTGGCGATCTGTAGCCCGGATGAGCGAAGCGATATCCGGGGAAGCTTGCGCCCGCGTGGCAAGACCGTCCCGGATGTCGCTTCGCTCATCCGGGCTACAAGACTCGTCGGGCTAGATGAAGTCCGCTACACCAGCGACAGCTTGCGGTCGATCACCAGCAGCACACGTTCGAGTTCGTGGCCGCGGCGCAGGATCAGGCCGGTCGCCGAAATCACGCTGTACATGCCCTGCTTGCGCGCCAGCCGGGGGTCCTTCTCGATCCGGTAGATCGGCACTTCGGAGGCGCGGCGGAACACCGAGAACACGGCGCGGTCCTTCAGGAAGTCGATCGCATAATCGCGCCACTCGCCGTCGGCGACCATGCGGCCGTAGAGATTGAGAATGCGGTTGAGCTCAAGTCGATTGAATGTCACGCGGTTGGGTTGGGGGGTCGCGGCGGCGGGGCGCGCCGCGGCACGGCTCCCGCTCGGATCAGTGTCCTCCGAGATCAAACTCATCGAGCGCCTCCTGTCATCTCAGTGACCATCAGGTTCCGAAGGCCGGTGCCCACTTCGGGATCGTCACGAGAGTGACATGATTGCGCTAAGCGACGGACGCCGCAAGGGGCCATTCGCAACGCAACCGGGCCTTAACCACCTTCAGGCGCGATGGATTGTCCGGAAAACCGCAGACTCACGGGAACGTTAGCGGAATCATATTGCTGCCCCACTTCCGCCAATCGCCCGCCCCGCTGCCCTGCGAAAAGAAAATCCTGCGTTGGCCCGGTCCTTTCGGTTCCGGATTCCTCAGCCCCCAGCCCCCCGGGGCCGTCGGGATCGGGCCTGTTCGCAGGGGAGTCAAATCCCAACACTGGGCCAACGAAAGTTGGTCCTTTTTGTTTTTGGGCTCCTGCGCAATCGCGCGCGGTCGAGTTGCGCAAGCCACGGCGCTTTCATTTCAGCACGTCACCGGATGCAGGTTCGCTGTCGTCTCTGGCGGCGCGACAACTTGCGCGCGGCGCAGCAGCGCAAGCACGCGCAGTGAAGCTAGTGCAGCGAGGTAAATGCAGCGCCGAGCATCGGGCCCGGCTTGTCGCGACTGCCGTCCTGGACGTACACGGCCGCGGCATCGACGCCGTCGCGCGTGATGTTCTCCAGCGGCACGGTCCAGCTGCCGGACGAACCGTTCCAGTCGCCGACCTTCAGCAGATTGCGCACCACATTGTGGTAGGTGATCTCGCGGCCGCGGTTCTCGCCGCGCGCAATCGAGATCGGCACTGATTTCGAGATCGAGCAGATCCAGACTTCGCCGCGCGACACCGCGGGCGACTTCGATGCGGCGACCGACACGTTGATCTGCTTGCCGGTCAGCGTCATCGTCACCGGCACCGACATCACGCTGCCGCTCTTCTCGGTGCTCTTGATGGCGTCCTCGATGCTGGCGCGATCGCTGCCGATCACATGCGCGGAGCCATTGATCACGGCCTGCGGCGTGTAGACGTCGCGATCGCCGCGCACGTGCGAATAGGCTTTCTGGCGGGCGCTGAAACGGGAATCGGCGAGCGTGTCCTTCCAGCCGAGATAGTCCCAATAGTCGATCGGCATGCTCAGCGCGATGACGTTGGGGTCCTTCGCGAGATCGCCGATGATCTTGTCCGCGGGCGGACAGGACGAGCATCCCTGCGAGGTGAAGAGTTCGACGACAGCACGCGGATCGGCGTGAGCGGGGCGGATGATCGCGACGATTGCGCAGATACCAAGAGCGCTGGACCACCGCGAGATCGAGTTATAGGCCATCATCGCTGTCATACTGCGAACCAGTCGTGATGATTTCCATCCGTAATTGTACGGAGCATGAAGTCTGTCCCTGAACTTGCGTGCCCCAAAACGCGAGAAAGCGGCCTTTTCATAGGCCGCCTTCTTTTTAGCCGCTACTCACTAAGCAGTGAGGCACCGATCACAAAGTCGCGTTAGAGCATGGTCCGGAAAAGTGTGAAGCGGCTTTCCGAAGAGACCGTGCTCAAACAAGGGGCCTTAGGCCGCGAGTTTGCGCAGCACATAGTGCAGGATGCCGCCGTTGCGATAGTAATCGAGCTCGTCCAGCGTATCGATGCGGCAGAGCAGCGGGACGTCCCGCTTGCCGCCGTCGGCGGAGACGATCTCGGCGGTCAGCGTCTGGCGCGGCTTCAGGTCGCCCTGCAGCCCGCGGATGGTGACCTTCTCGTCGCCCTTCAGCCCGAGCGAGGACCACGACGTGCCGTCCTGGAAGGTGAGCGGAAGCACACCCATGCCGACCAGGTTGGAGCGGTGGATGCGCTCGAAGCTCTGGCAGATCACCGCGCGCACGCCGAGCAGGCGGGTGCCCTTCGCGGCCCAATCGCGCGACGAGCCGTTGCCGTATTCGGCGCCGGCGAACACCACCAGCGGCACGCTCTCCTGCTGGTACTTCATCGCGGCGTCGTAGATCGACATCTGCTCGCCGTCGGACCAGTGCTTGGTCAAACCGCCTTCCGGAATATTGCCGTCGGCGCCCTTCAGCATGAAGTTCTTGATGCGGATGTTGGCGAAGGTGCCGCGCATCATCACTTCATGGTTGCCGCGTCGCGTGCCGTACTGGTTGAAGTCGGCGGGGCGCACCTGGTGCTCGCTGAGGAACTTGCCGGCGGGCGAGGTCAGCTTGATCGAACCGGCCGGCGAGATGTGGTCGGTGGTGATCTTGTCGCCGAACATCGCGAGGATCCGCGCGTCGACCACGTCCGTGACCGGGTCCGGCTGCTTCTTCATGCCTTCGAAATAGGGCGGGTTCTGCACATAGGTCGAGCCCATGTTCCAGCGATAGGTCTCGCTTTCCGTGGTCTTGATCTTGCGCCAGTTGGTATCGCCCTTGAACACGTCGGCGTACTTCTTCTTGAAGATCGTCGCGGTGACGTACTTCTTCATGAAGGTGTTGATCTCCTTGGCGGTCGGCCAGATATCCTTGAGGAACACCGGCTTGCCGTCCTTGCCGATGCCGAGCGGCTCGACCGCGAGATCCTTGGTCACGGTGCCGGCCAGCGCATGCGCGACCACCAGCGGCGGCGAGGCGAGGTAGTTCGCCTGCACGTCCGGCGAGACGCGGCCTTCGAAGTTGCGGTTGCCCGACAACACGGCGGCGGCGACGATGCCGTTCTCGTTGATCGACTTCGAGATGTCCTCCGGCAGCGGGCCGGAATTGCCGATGCAGGTGGTGCAGCCGAAGCCGACCAGGTTGAAGCCGACCTTGTCGAGATCGGCCTGCAGGCCGGAATTGGCGAGATACTCTGCCACCACCTGGCTGCCCGGCGCGAGCGAGGTCTTCACCCACGGCTTGGCCTTCAGGCCCTTGGCGGCCGCCTTGCGCGCCAACAGGCCGGCGCCGATCAGCACGCTCGGGTTCGAGGTGTTGGTGCAGGAGGTGATCGCGGCGATCACGACGTCGCCATGGCCGAGATCGAAGTTGCGGCCCTCGACCGCGAAGCGCTTCGTCTCACCCTCGGGTTTCTTGTACTCGCCGACCAGCGCGGTCGCGAAGCCGGTCGACACCGCCGGCAGCGCGATGCGGCCTTCGGGGCGCTTCGGTCCGGCCATCGACGGCACGACGTCGCCGAGGTCGAGCGTCAGCGTGGTGGTGAACACCGGATCGGCCGACTTGGCGGTGCGGAACAGACCCTGCGCCTTGGCATAGGCCTGCACCAGCTTGACGCGATCGGCCTTGCGGCCGGAGGTCTTCAGGTAATCGATGGTCGCGGCATCGACCGGGAAGAAGCCGCAGGTCGCGCCGTATTCGGGCGCCATGTTGCCGATGGTCGCCTTGTCCGCGACCGAGAGATAGTCGAGGCCGGGGCCGAAGAACTCGACGAACTTGCCGACCACGCCGAGCTTGCGCAGCATCTGGGTGACGGTCAGCACGAGGTCGGTCGCGGTGACGCCTTCCTTGAGCTGGCCCTTGAGCTTGAAGCCGACCACCTCCGGCAGCAGCATCGACAGCGGCTGGCCGAGCATGCAGGCTTCCGCCTCGATACCGCCGACGCCCCAGCCGAGCACGGCGAGACCGTTGACCATCGTGGTGTGCGAGTCGGTGCCGACCAGCGAGTCCGGATAGGCGACTTCGAAGGTGCCGGTCTTCTTGCCGACCGTCATCTTTTCCTTCTTGGTCCACACCGTCTGCGCGAGATATTCGAGATTGACCTGGTGGCAGATGCCGGTGCCGGGCGGCACCACCGAGAAGTTCGAGAACGCCTTCTGGCCCCACTTCAGGAACTCATAGCGCTCCTGGTTCTGCTTGTATTCCTCGGTGACGTTCTTCGCGAACGCCTTGTTGTCACCGAAGAAGTTGACGATGACCGAGTGGTCGATGACGAGATCGACCGGCACCAGCGGATTGATCTTCTCGGCATCACCGCCGAGGTTCTGCATCGCGTTGCGCATCGCCGCGAGATCGACCACGGCCGGGACGCCCGTGAAATCCTGCATCAGGACGCGCGCCGGGCGGAATGCGATTTCATGCTCGAGCTGGCGCTTCTTCAGCCACTTCGACACCGCAACGATGTCTTCCTTCTTGACGGTGCGGCCGTCCTCGTTGCGCAGCAGGTTCTCGAGCAGAACCTTCATCGAATACGGCAGCTTCGAAATACCCTTCAGTCCGTTCTTCTCTGCCAGGGGCAGGCTGTAATAGACGTAGGACTTGGCGCCGACCTTCATGGTCTTGCGGCATTTGAAGCTGTCGAGTGAGGTCATGCGAGGAATCCCAATTATCAGTTATACCCGGCGAGGGTAACTAAACACCGGCGAACGACACTGGCCAAGGGATGGCCCGGGGGTGGCTTGCGGCCGCCGATTGTGTGTGCTGCATCAAGTTCCGGGCTTATAGAACCTTTCTAGAAGCACCGCCACACCGACAAGCGTGCGGCGGCGTTGCGCGACCCAAAAATTCTCACGCGGTAGCGAAAGATTTCAGAGGGCTGTGACAAGACGAACCATGCGGCTCTCGGGACGAAATCTGAAATGCGTGCGCGGCGGGCGCGAGGTGTTTTCCGGCCTCGATGTTTCGGCTGCGGCCGGCGAGGCGCTCGCGGTCACCGGGCCGAACGGCGCCGGCAAGACCTCGTTGCTGCGGGTGCTCGCCGGGCTGCTGGTTCCGGCCGAGGGGACGATCGCGCTCGAAGGCGGCGACGTCGAGCTCAGCCTGCCCGAGCAGGCCCACTATCTCGGCCATCGCGACGCCCTGAAGCCGGCGCTCAGCGTTATGGAAAATCTTTCCTTCTGGCGGGAATTCCTCGGCGGCAAGGCCGAGGATGCCGGCCGCTGCCTTGCCGCGGTGGCGCTCGACCATGCCGCGCACCTGCCGGCCGCCTACCTCTCGGCCGGCCAGCGCCGCCGCCTGTCGATCGCGCGCCTGCTCTCGGTGCGGCGGCCTGTGTGGCTGCTGGACGAGCCGACCTCGGCGCTGGACACGGCCGGCCAGGCGCTGTTCGTCGCCCTGATGCGCGACCATCTCGCAGGCGGCGGCTTGATTGTCGCGGCGACCCATCTGCCGCTCGGCATCGACGCGCGCGATTTGCGGATGGGAGGCGCGGCATGAGCAAGCAGTTTTTTCTCTCGTCGCTGCGCTCCGGTCTCTCGGTCCCCTCCCCCCTTGCGGGGGAGGGTCAGGGAGAGGAGTGCCACACGACGGACTCTATCCGTGCAAACCAACGCAACGTACGGCCGAGATTGCGATGGCGAGGTTCCTATCGACGATCTCGCCCGGGGCCACCCCTCTCCCCCGCCCTCCCCCGCAAGGGGGGAGGGAGCGCAACGGTTGCGCGGCAGATCCTCGGCTCCCACGATGGATCTGTCGCATGAGCGCGTTGGCCGCACTGATCCGCCGCGACATCCGGATTGCGCTGCGTGTCGGCGGTGGCGCGCTGATCGGCGTGCTGTTCTTCCTCACCGTCACGGTGCTGATGCCGTTTGCGGTCGGTCCCGATCTGGCGCTGCTGTCGCGGCTCGGTCCCGCCATTCTCTGGCTCGGCGCACTGCTGGCGAGCCTGCTCACCCTCGACCGCCTGTTCACGGCCGACCATGAGGACGGCTCGCTCGACCTCATCGTGATGAGCCGGACGCCGCTGGAACTCGCCTGTGCGGCCAAGGCGCTGGCGCATTGGATCGCCGCCGGGCTGCCGCTGATCATCGCAACCCCGGTGCTCGGCCTGCTGCTCAATCTCGACGGCACGGCGACGCTCGCGGTTGCCGCGACCTTGCTGGCGGGAACACCGGCGCTGACCTTCACCGGCATGATCGGCGCGGCGCTGGCGGTGACGCTGCATCGCGGCGGGCTGCTGCTTGCGGTGCTGGTGCTGCCGCTGTCGATCCCGGTGCTGATCTTCGGCGTCGCGGCCTCGCAGGCGGCGATATCGGGGCCGTTGCCGTTTGGAACACCGTTCTCGATCCTCTGCGCGCTGTCGCTTGCGAGCCTCGTGATCGGCCCGTTTGCCGCCGCCGCGAGCCTGCGGCACGGGCTGGACTGATCAAATCTCGCCGAGGGGAATTCGGCCGATTGCCTCGCTCACAACGGACGACTATCAGGGTGCCATGAAGCTGACCGAGACGCTGACCGACCTCGCCAATCCGACCAGGTTTCTGGCGCTGACCGCGCGCATCCTGCCTTGGCTCGCGGGCCTGACCGCGATCCTGCTCGCGATCGGGCTCTACCAGTCGGCAATGGCGCCCGACGACTACCAGCAGGGCGCCACGGTCAAGATCATGTTCATCCATGTGCCGAATGCGTGGCTGGCGATGTTCGTCTGGGGCGTGATGAGCGTGGCGGCGCTCGGCACGCTGGTGTGGCGGCATCCGCTCGCCGACGTCGCCGCGAAAGCCGCCGCGCCGATCGGCGCCGCCTTCACCTTCCTCGCGCTCGTCACCGGCTCGCTATGGGGCCGGCCGATGTGGGGCACCTATTGGGAGTGGGACGCGCGGCTGACCTCGGTCTTGATCCTGTTCCTGATGTATCTCGGCCTGATGGCGCTGTGGCGCGCAGTCGAGGACCCCTCGCGCGCGGCGCGGGCGGCGGCGGTGCTGACGCTGGTCGGCGCGATCAACATCCCGATCATCAAGTTCTCGGTCGACTGGTGGAACACGCTGCATCAGCCGGCCTCGGTGTTTCGCGCCGGCGGGCCGACGCTCGACAAGGCGTTCCTGTGGCCGCTGCTGGTGATGGCGATCGCGTTCTCGCTGTTGTTCATCACCTTGCACCTGGCCGCAATGCGCAACGAGATCCTGCGCCGGCGCGTGCGCAGCCTGCAGATGATGCAGGCCAGCCGCGTCACGTTTACGAACGAGGCGAGCAGTGGTTCGGGTGCAGGCAACGCATCCAACGAAATCGGAGCGGCATGACGATGTCGCTTGGTCCCTACGCCTCCTTCATCGTGATGTCCTATGTGCTGGTCGCAGCCGTCGTGCTGCTGTTGATCGTCTGGATCATCGCCGACTATCGCCGACAGCAGGCGCGTCTCAAGGAGATCGAGGCCAGCGGCGTCACCCGCCGCTCCGGCCGCAGCGCCGCGGATATCAGATGACCGAGCAGGCGACCAACAGCCCGCCGCAAGCCCGCCGCCTGCTGGTGGTGCTGCCGCTGCTCGTTTTCCTTGGGCTCGCCGGGCTGTTCCTGCTGCGGCTCTATGGCGGCGATCCCTCGAAAATTCCGTCAGCTTTGATCGGACGTCCGGCGCCGCAGACCGCCCTGCCCGCGCTCGACGGGCTCGTGAAGGACGGCGCGCCCGTCCCCGGTCTCGATCCCGCCGCCTTCAAGGGCAAGGTCTCGGTCGTCAATGTCTGGGCGTCCTGGTGCGTACCCTGCCATGACGAAGCGCCGCTGCTAACCGAACTCGGGAAGGACAAGCGCTTCCAGATCATCGGCATCAACTACAAGGACTCGCCGGAGAACGCGCGGCGCTTCCTCGGCCGCTACGGCAATCCGTTCGGTATCGTCGGTGTCGACGGCAACGGCCGCGCCTCGATCGAGTGGGGCGTCTATGGCGTACCCGAGACCTTCCTGGTCGGGCGCGAAGGCACCATCGTCTACAAGCTGGTCGGCCCGGTGACGCCAGAGAACGTCAACACCGTGCTCAAGGCCGAGATCGAGAAGGCGCTGCGCGCCGGACAGTAAGCGCACCGTCATTCAGCGGTGCCGTGAACCGCTGGTGAACGGCGAGCGAAAATGCCTGCGGCAAAATACTTCGACAGGTTTATCTGCGGTTCATTTCGCGGCCACGGCAGCGCCACGAACGCAACCGCAACTCAGCAGCGTTGACATCAACGTTCCTCTGGAGGGGACATATGCGCAAGACCACGTTCGCTTCACTTCTCGCCACCGCGCTTACGCTCGGGATGCTGACGGCTACACCGTCGATGGCCCAGAGCGTTCAGCCGGCCACGCCCGCCACCAAGTCGGAGACCGGCAAGATGGCGCCGGCGCCGAAGACGGCGGCACCCGACTTGAAAACGACGGGAATGGCGAAAGACGATCTGCTCGACATCAACAGCGCCAGCTCCGACCAGCTCGACGCGCTGCCCGGTGTCGGCAAGGCCTACTCGGCCGCGATCATCAAGGGCCGCCCCTATAAGGGCAAGGATGAACTGGTGCAGAAGAACATCCTGCCGCAGGCGACCTACGACAAGATCAAGGACAAAATCGTTGCCAAGCAGAAGAGCTGAGCTCTGAAGCATGATCCGGAAAAGTGCGAAGCGGTTTTCCCTCGCGACAAACGCGAAGCGTTTGCGCGGAGATCATGCTCAAACAAGAAACCAAAGCGCGATGACGATTCAACCCAATCTCATCGCGCTTTGAGACCTCGAACGCAGCGCGGCGCAATTGCCCGCGCTGCGTTTCGATCTACTTCCGCAGGTCGCCGGCGTCCGCTTCGCTGGTCTCCAGCGAGACCGGCTCCAGGTGATAGCGCTTGGTCAGCGGCATCTGCGCGATCGCGAAGATCATGGTCAGCGGCGTCACGCCGAACACCTTGAAGTTCACCCAGAAATCCGTCGTCTGCGTGCGCCAGACGATCTCGTTGAGGATGGCCATGCCGGCGAAGAACAGCGCCCAGCGCATGGTCAGGATGCGCCAGCCCTGCGGCGTCAGGTTGAACATCTGGTCGAACATCACGGCGATGAAGGACCGGCCGAACAGCAAGCCGCCGCCGAGCACGGCCGCGAACAGGCCGTAGATGATGGTCGGCTTGACCTTGATGAAGGTCTCGTCGTGCAGCACCAGTGTCAGGGTGCCGAACACCAGGACGATCGCACCGGTCACCAGCGCCATGATCGGCACGTGCCTGGTCACCACATAGGATGCGATCATCGCCGCCACGATCGCCACCATGAACGCAGCCGTCGCGACGAACAGATGGTACTTGGCGTTGGCGACGAAGAACACGAGCAGCGGCCCGAGCTCTGTCGCGAGCTTGAACAGCGGATGCGGCTGGGTCTTGTCCATTAACCCTCGGTGTTGGTTTGAGGCATGATTTTCGAGGTCATGCCTCGATCCCGGCAATCGCCTTGGCAAAATCCTTCGCCGTGAAGGGCGCGAGGTCCTCGACGCCTTCGCCGACGCCGATGAAATGCACCGGGAGCTTGTGCTTCTCCGACAGCGCGACGAGGATGCCGCCGCGCGCGGTGCCGTCAAGCTTGGTCATCACGAGGCCGGTGACGCCTGCCGTACGATGAAACGCCTCGACCTGCGACAGCGCATTTTGTCCCACCGTGGCGTCGAGCACGAGCAGCACCGCGTGCGGCGCCGTCGCATCGACCTTCTTGATGACGCGCACGACCTTCTCGAGCTCGTTCATCAGCTCGGACTTGTTCTGCAACCGCCCTGCGGTGTCGATCAGCAGCACGTCCCGCCCCTGCTCCTTGGCGGCGGTCAGCGCGCTGAAGGCGAGGCTTGCCGAATCCGAGCCCTGCGCGCCTGCGATGACCGGCGACTTGGTGCGCTCGCCCCAGACCTTGAGCTGCTCGATCGCCGCGGCACGGAAGGTGTCGCCGGCGGCCAGCATCACCTTGCGGCCCTCGGCGGAAAATTTCGCGGCCAGCTTGCCGATGGTCGTGGTCTTGCCGGAGCCGTTGACGCCGACGACCAGGATGACGAAGGGCTGCTTGGCGGTATCGATCTCCAGCGGCCTCGCCACCGGCGACAGCACCTTCTCGACCTCGGTCGCAACCACGTCCTTGACCTCGTCGGCCGAGATCGCCTTGTCGTAGCGGCCCTTGCCGACCGCCTCCGCGATGCGGACCGCGACATCGGTGCCGAGGTCGGCGCGCAGCAGCACATCCTCGATCTCATCGAGCATGGCCGAATCGAGCTTGCGCTTGGTGACGAGGTCTGCGACCGCGGTCCCGATCGAACTCGAGGTCCGCTTCAGGCCGCCCTTCAGCCGCTGCCACCAGCTCAGTTTTGGAGTTCCAGGAGTGGTATCGTTCATGGCGCGGCTGTGTTAGCCGTTTCGCCTCACAAACGAAAGTCTCGACGAATTGATCGATGTTCCCCAATTGACCGCGGAAGAAATCCTAGGGCGGGTGCTCCACCGCGACGGATTGATGCTGGTCATCGACAAGCCGGCGGGCCTGCCGGTGCATCGCGGCCCCAAGGGCGGGCCCAATCTGGAGGACTCGTTCGACGCGCTGCGGTTCGGCCTGCCGCGGCCGCCGGTGCTGGCGCATCGGCTGGACAAGGACACCTCCGGCTGCCTCGTCCTGGGACGCCACCGCAAGGCGACCGCCTCGCTCGGGCTGCTGTTCAAGCACAGCAAGATCTCGAAGACCTACTGGACCGTAGTCGAGGGCGGCCCCACCGAAGACGAAGGCACCATCGACATGCCGCTCGGCCGGCTCAACGCCGAGCGCGGCTGGTGGCAGAAGCCGGATCCGGACGGGCAGAAGGCGATCACCAACTGGAAGGTGCTGGGGCGCGGCGATGGCCTCGCCTGGCTCGCGATGGAGCCGGTCACGGGCCGCACCCATCAGCTGCGGGTGCATTCGTCGGCGATGGGCTGGCCGATCGTCGGCGACAATATCTATGGCAACGGGCCGCGCTTCGGCGAGCCGACCCTGCACCTGCATTCCCGCGCGATCGGCATCCCGATTTCCCGCAACAAGGACCCGGTGCACGTCGTCGCCCCGGCACCGGAGCACATGCAGGCGCGGCTCAAGGCCTGCGGCTGGAACGGCGAATGATCTCCGGAGTTTTACGGACCATTATCCTTTACGGAACATTCAGCCCCGTCCGATAGTCCTGCAGGCGGCTTAGAAAAAGCGCGCCGCGACGGCTCAGGACGAGCAATGCTGAATCATGGGCAAGCAATTGTCGACGAGGTCGAGGCTGCGATACGCGCCGGCTCCGCCGAAAAATGCATTGCCACGGCGAAGCGCGTCACCAGCCTTTTCCTCGCGTCCGCCGGCAGCTTCAACAGCGAGCAGGTCGAGCTGTTCGACAATGTGCTCGAGCGTCTGGTGAAGACCATCGAGTTGCGAGCGCTGGCCGACATCAGCGCCCGAATGGCGCTCACCGACATCAGCGAGCAGCTCGCGCCGGTTGCCCAGGCGCCGCCCGCGATCATTCGCCGTCTCGCCAGCAATGACGAGATCAGGATCGCCAGGCCGGTCCTGCAGGAATCGTCGCGGCTCAGCGCGGACGATCTGGTCGAGATCGCGCAGACCAAGAGCGAGCAGCATCTGCTCGCCGTCTCCGGCCGCTGGTGGCTGAAGGAGGTCGTCACCGACGCACTGCTGGCGCGCCGCTTCGCGAGCGTGAGCCACCGCCTGGTCACCAATCCCGGCGCCAAGGTGTCGCCGGACGGATTTGCCGTTATCCTGGCGCAGGCCGAGCACGATCCGGTGCTTGCGGTCGAGACCGGCATCCGCGCCGACCTGCCGTCGGAGCTTCGCCTCCAGCTCCTGCGCCGCGCGACCGAAGAGGTCCGCGGCCGCCTGCTGGAACGCGCGCCGCCATACCTGTTCGAGGAGATCCGGCACGCGATCGCCGCGGTCGCCGCCGGCGTCGAGCGCGACATGTCGCAGGTCCGCGATTTCACCGCAGCCAGGCGCCACGTCGCCAGGCTGAAGGACAGCGGCGACCTCAATGAGGCCGCCCTGCTCGGCTTCGCCAGACAGCGAAAATATGAAGAGACCGTCGTTGCGCTGGCGGACCTTGCGCAGTCGAGCATCGAGGTGATCCGCTCACTGATGCAAAGCCTGCGCAGCGAGGGACTGCTGGTGCCGTGCCGGTCGGCAGGCCTGAGTTGGGAGACCACCGCCGCGGTGATGGAATGCCGCTATATGAGCGGCTCCATGGGACCCGTCGAGCTTGCCAAAGCGAAGAGCCAGTTCACGAAACTGACCCGCGAAAACGCCGATCGCCTGCTGCGGTTCTGGCAGGTCCGCGCGGTGCACCCTGCAAGGCCGGGCGGACGCGCTCATTGAGTGCGGGGCGTGAGTCCACGGCTCTTCCCACGCGTCGTCCTGGCGAAAGCCAGGACCCATAACCACCGCATTGGATCATGAACGGGATCGTGGCCCCAGCGTCGCACAACAATGACCGGCTGGGGTAATGGGTCCTGGCTTTCGCCAGGGCGACGGAGATGAAGTCTCAGCGGTCTTATGCAACGAGGCGTGAGCCATCGTGACCGGCCACGGTCAGCCGCCGCACCGCGCCCGGGGTATCGCCATCAATCGCAACCGGCAGGAAATGTTCGGTGCGGCCCTGCGTGCCGCTCTCGATCAGCACCTCGCGTGTCGCGCCGACTTCGGTGGCAAGCCGCCGCAGCAATGCGGCTTCGCCGGCCTCGCGGAGTCGTTTCGCGCGCTCCTTGATCGCCCCGCCCGCGACCTGCGGCATCCGTGCGGCCGGCGTGCCCGGACGGCGCGAATAGGGGAACACGTGCAGAAAGGTGAGATCGCATTCCTCGACCAGGTCGAGCGAGCGCCTGAACATCTCCTCGGTCTCGGTCGGAAAGCCCGCGATGATGTCGGCACCGAACGCGATGTCGGGCCGCAGCCGGCGCACCTGGACGCAGAAATCGATCGCGTCCTGGCGTGAGTGCCGGCGCTTCATCCGCTTCAGGATCATGTCGTCGCCGGATTGCAACGACAGATGCAGATGCGGCATCAGCCGCGAATCGTCGGCGATGACGTCGAGCAAATCACGGTCCGCCTCGATCGAATCGATCGATGAGATGCGCAGCCGCTTCAGCTCGGGCACATGGCGCAGGATCTGACGGGTCAACTGGCCGAGCTTCGGCGCGCCCGGCAGGTCGGCGCCATAGCTCGTGAGATCGACGCCGGTCAGCACGATCTCGGCATGGCCGCGCGCGACCAGCGTCCGGACCTGATCGACCACCGCGCCCATCGGCACCGAGCGCGAATTGCCGCGGCCATAAGGGATGATGCAGAAGGTGCAGCGATGGTCGCAGCCGTTCTGCACCTGCACGAACACCCGCGGCAGGCCGCGCTCGAAGCCGTCGAGCAGATGCGGCGCCATCTCGGTCACCGCCATGATGTCGGCGACCGCGACCTTCTCGGTCGCATCGATGCCGAACGGCGCGGCGAACGCAGCGTGCGTCGCGCGCCAGGCGTCGCCACGCATCTTCTCGTCATTGCCGACGACGCGATCGACCTCGGCCATCTCGGCGAACATCTGGCTTTGCGTCTGCGCCGCGCAGCCGGTGACGACGATGCGCGCCGCGGGGCGTTCGCGCTTCAACTTGCGGATCGACTGCCGCGCCTGCGCCACCGCCTCATTGGTGACGGCGCAGCTATTGATGACGATGGTGTCGGAAAGCCCGGCCTGCTCGGCCTCGCGACGAATCACCTCGGATTCGAATGCGTTGAGGCGGCAGCCAAAGGTGACGACGTCGACGCCCATGGCAATTAAGCCACGCTGGCGAACAGCGCCGGATCGAAGCGGCCCTCATATTCGAAATCGGCGGTGCCGGTCATCAGCACGTGATCGTCGCGCTCGCGCCACTCGATGCCGAGCTTGCCGCCGGGCAGCGTGATCTCGACGATGCGGTTGGCACGCTTCAGCCGCGCCGCCGCGACCGCGGTCGCACAGGCTGCCGAGCCGCAGGCCCTGGTGAGGCCGGCGCCACGTTCCCAGGTGCGGATCGTGATGTGGTCGCGATCGACGATATGGGCGAGCGTGATGTTGGCGCGCTCCGGGAAGATCGGATGGTTTTCCAGCAGCGGCCCGAAACGTTCGAGGTCGTAGGCGTTGACGTCATCGACCCAGAAGACCGCGTGCGGATTGCCCATCGAGACCACCGAGGGCGAATGCAGCACCGGATTGTCGATCGGCCCGACCTGCAGCTCGATGTAACGGGTGTCGCGAAACTCCTCAGCCAGCGGAATGTCCTGCCAGCCGAACTTCGGCGCGCCCATGTCGACGGTGTAGAGATCGGGCGCCGGTCCCTGCCAGCAATTGAGCAGGCCGGCGCGGGTCTGGAACGTCGCCGTGGTCTGGCCGGTCTTCTCGAAGATCCGCCGTACGACGCAGCGCATGCCGTTGCCGCAGGCCCCGGCCTCCGAGCCGTCATTGTTGTAGATCGAGATGAACGCTTCGGTGCCGTCGAGCCGCGGCGGCTGCAGCACCATCAGCTGGTCATAGGGCACGCCACCGGCCGGCGACGCCACGGCGCGCGCCTCCGCCGCCGAGATTACTGCCTTGGAATCGCGCAGGTCGACGACGACGATCTCGTTGCCGATACCGTTCATCTTGGCGAATGCATGATTGGCGAGCGCGCTCATCGATTTTCCCAAATTCTGCCCGGTTATATGGCGAGTGGTGGCTAATTGGCCAGTCTGAATGGCCCTATGACACATCTGTCATGGGACGAATGCAGAACTCGCGTGTTAGGAATATCGCACCTCGCGGACCGCGCGCCGGGACAGCGGCCGTTCGAGGAAGGGGATGGAGAAAAACCAATGAACCGTATCAACACGCTCCGCGCGGCTTTGGTCGCGCTGCTCCCTTTGGCGGCGATCGCACTGGCAAGCCCGGCGCCTGCCCAGTCGCCATCCGCCTCGCCGGCCCCCGCCGCGAGCCCGAGCCCGACGCCCGCCCCGACCCCGTCGGCAACGCCGGTGCCGCCGCCGGCCGAGACCAAATCACCGGCCGACAGCCCCGCCGCGTCGCAGACCCCGGCGCCGCCGCCGGCCGCCCCGGTGCAGACCGCCGATCCGTTCGGCGAGCCGTTCACGCTGGAGCCGAAGAAGGTCGTGATGCTGAAGGGCACGGCGAACTGGGATTCGGCCTTCGACGCGCTGATCGAGGCGTTCAAGCAGCTCACCGCCCTGCTCGACAAGGACGGCATCAAGGCATCGGGCAACCCGATGATCGTCTACACCTCGACCGACGACACCGGCTTCACCTTCATCGCCGAAATCCCGGTCGACCAGGACGCCAAGAACCTCGGCAAGAACATGAGCATGGGCAACTCGCCCGACGGCAAGGCGCTGAAGTTCGTCCATCGCGGTTCCTACGACAACATGGACAACACCTATGAGGCGATCACCAATCACCTCGACGACAAGAAGCTCGAAGCCAAGGACACCTTCATCGAGGAATACATCACCGATCCGCTGAAGACCGCCGAAGACAAGCTTGTGATCAACGTCTACGTACCCCTGAAGTGAACCAGATGACCTATCGCCTTGCCCTTGGCCTTCCCCTTGGCCTCCCCCTCGCCGCCGCCGTTATCACAACCACGCTGCTGGCTGCGCCCGCACTGGCCAACGACGACTTTCCGCCGGCGATCTCGGTCACCGGCGAGGCCACCGTATCGGCGGCGCCCAACCAGGCGCAGCTTGACGCGGGTGTCACCACCGACGGCAAGACCGCACGCGAGGCCACCGAAGCCAACAATGTGACGATGGGCAAGGTGCTGGCCGCGCTGAAGGGCGCCGGGATCGCGGAGAAAGATTATCAGACCTCGCGGCTGTCGCTGCAGCCGCAATTCGCCAACCGCGCCTCGTCGTCGCCGAACGCCCCGCCCAGCATCGTCGGTTACCACGCGAGCAACCGTGTCACGATCCGACTGCATGACGTGAGCAAGGTCGCTGGCGTCATCGACGTGCTGGTGGGCGCCGGCGCCAATGACATCGGCGGACTCAATTTCTCGGTGTCGCAGGCCTCGAAGTTGCTCGATGACGCCCGTGAAAAGGCTGTTGCCGACGCCCGCCGTAAGGCCGAGATCTACGCCAAGGCCGCGGGCGTCACGCTCGGTGCGCCGTTGAATATCGCAGAGGTCGGCTCGGCACCGGTCCCGGTGTTCCGCGCCAAGATGGCCACGGCCGGATTCGCGGCGCCCACGCCGGTGGCGCAGGGCGAGGAGACGCTGACGGTCAATGTCAGCGTCTCCTGGGCGATCAAGGGCAATCAATAAATCCAGATGTCGTCCCGGCGAAGGCCGGGACCCATAACCCCAAATATTGATTGTTGCGCGACGCTGGGGCCACCCTTCCGTTCACAACCAAACTCGGTGGTAATGGGTCCCGGCCTTCGCCGGGACGACACCTCTTAAATCTCGAACACCTGGCCCGGCTTCAGCGTCAAAAACCTCTCGCGCGGCACCTTGGCTGCATCGAGCGCTTGGCCGAGCGCGATCGCGGGCGCGTCGATTGCCTCGTCGGTTAGCTGGAACGTGCCGTGGTGATGCGCCAGCGCTTGGGCCGCGCCGCAATCGGCCAGCGCCTTCACGGCATCCTCCGGATTCATGTGCTGGTCGCGCATGAACCAGCGCGGCTCGTAGGCGCCGATCGGCAGGATCGCGAGCCTTAAGGGTCCGTGCGCCTCGGCAACCCGGCGGAAATGCCGGCCGTCGCCATAGCCGGAATCGCAGACGATGTAGAGCTTGCCGGCCGGCGTCTCCAGCACGAAGCTCGCCCACAGCGCCTTGTTGCGATCGAACAGGCCGCGCGCCGACCAGTGCCGCGTCGGCACCAGCGTCGCGGCAACGCCGCCTCCGAGTTCGACGCGTTGGTGCCAGTCGAACGCCTCGGCCTTGATCGCGGCATCGGCGGCACGCATCGTGACATCGTTGCCGAGCGGCGTGATCACGCGCGGCGCAAATGCGGCATTGAGCTTCGACAGCGTCGCGACGTCGAGATGGTCGTAATGGCCGTGCGACACCAGCACGACGTCGATCCGGGGCAGCTTGTCGAAAGCAATGCCGGGATCGTTGTGCCGCTTGGGACCTGCGAAGCTGAACGGCGAGGCGCGCATCGACCAGACCGGATCGACCAGGATGTTGAGGCCGGTGGTCTGGATCAGCCAGCTGGCGTGCCCGACGAAGCAGAACCGCACTTTGTCGCCATCGACCCGGGGCGGCGGCGTATCGGCATAGGGGCTCGGCGCCCATTCCGGCCAGACCGCCCGCTTGCGGCCGCCGCCGAACTGCCAGCGCAGCACCTCGCCGAGCGACTTCGGCGGCGAGCCGTCGGGGTCGAAGAAGTGCAGGCCGTCGAAGTGATCCGAGACGGGGCCGTCGTAGGTTTTCATGGTAGTCATCCAGATCGAGGGCACGCCGAGCGCGGCGGCGGCTCCGGTCAAGGTTGCGAGAACGCGGCGGCGGGTGATGGGCAAGCGGGTTCCCGAATAGGAGGCAGGCTCCGCTTATATGGGTGGCGGTGGCGAATTCGGAACCGACACGGCAAATCCATACAATTTCAGATACTTACGTCATAACCCGCGCGAATTGCGGCGAAACTTTCCTTGACTTTGCCTCCCCGGCAGCGTTTAACGCCGCCACTTTCTCGGAAAGCTCCGTCTTTTCGACCCGCCGACTGGTCCTGGAGACCAGAGGCCAACGCCCGACAGCGCGATGCGCCCTCGGGCGCGAAAGTGTTTGGACCATCGTCTTGGTACGCCGTCTTGGCACGGTGCCGAGGCGGACTATGTGGTCATCACGCGCAAACGCGCGGGGATGGCCCGAAGCGAGTGGCGCGCTCACGGGCGCAACGAAGGACAACGGCATTGTTCGACAATCTGTCGGAACGGCTTGGTGGCATTCTCGATCGTCTGACGGGGCGCGGCGCGCTGACCGAAAAGGACGTCGATGCCGCGATGCGCGAGGTGCGCCGCGCGCTGCTCGAAGCCGACGTCGCGCTCGAGGTGGTCCGCAGTTTCATCGACCGGGTCCGCGAGCAGGCGATCGGCGCCACCGTCGTCAAGTCGGTGACGCCGGGCCAGATGGTGGTCAAGATCGTCCATGACGAGCTGGTCGCCACGCTCGGCTCCGACGGCCAGACCATCGACATCAACTCCGTGCCCCCGGTGCCGATCATGATGGTCGGCCTGCAAGGCTCCGGTAAGACCACCACCACCGCCAAGCTCGCGCGCCGCATGGTCCAGCGCGACAAGCGCAAGGTGCTGATGGCCTCGCTCGACGTCTACCGCCCGGCGGCGATGGAGCAGCTCGCGGTGCTCGGCCGCGACCTCGACATTCCGACGTTGCCGATCGTCGCCGGTCAGATGCCGCCGCAGATCGCCAAGCGCGCGCTGGAGGCCGGCAAGCTCGGCGGCTACGACGTGGTGCTGCTCGACACCGCCGGCCGCACCACGCTCGACGAAGACATGATGAAGGAGGCGGCCGAGATCAAAGCCGCCGCCAACCCGCATGAAGTGCTGCTGGTGGCGGACAGCCTCACCGGCCAGGATGCGGTCAACCTCGCGCGCTCGTTCGACGAGCGCGTCGGCCTCACCGGCATCGTGCTGACGCGCGTCGACGGCGACGGCCGCGGCGGCGCCGCGCTGTCGATGCGCGCGGTCACCGGCAAGCCGATCAAGCTGATCGGTACCGGCGAAAAGACCGACGCGCTGGAGGATTTCCATCCGAGCCGCATCGCCGGCCGCATCCTCGGCATGGGCGACGTCGTCTCGCTGGTCGAGAAGGCCGCCGCCAATATCGACGCCGAGAAGGCCGCGCGCACCGCCGAGCGGATGCGCAAGGGTCAGTTCGACCTCAACGACATGCGCGAGCAGCTGCAGCAGATGGCCAACATGGGCGGCATCGGTGGCCTGATGGGCATGATGCCCGGCATCTCCAAGATGAAGAACCAGATCGCGGCGGCCGGCATCGACGACAAGATCCTGAAGCGCCAGGTCGCGATCATCGATTCGATGACGCGGCAGGAGCGCAAGAACCCGGATCTCCTGAAGGCGAGCCGCAAGAAGCGCATCGCGGCCGGCGCCGGCCAGAGCGTCGAGCACGTCAACAAGCTCCTGAAGATGCACCGGAACATGGCCGACATGATGAAGGCCATGGGAAGCGGCAAGCGCGGCCCGCTTGCCGGCATCGCGCAGGCGATGGGCTTTGGCGGCGGCATGAAGCCCCCCTCGGCCGAGGAGATGAAGGCGATGGCCGAGAAGATGCAGGGCGGCGCCGGCGGCGGCCTGCCGAACCTGCCGAAGGATTTGCCCGCAGGACTGCGCGGCGGATTGCCGAACGTGCCCGGCCTGACCGGGCTTTCCGGCAAGCCGATGCTGCCGGGCCTCGGCGGCTTCCCGGGCAAGAAGAAATGAGGAATTCGTCGCGACGGCTCCGATGCCGGCGCGGCGCGGAATACCAATCAACCGAACACACCGTACTTTTAAGGAGAACTAGATGTCCGTTGTTATCCGCCTCGCTCGCGCAGGCACCAAGAAGCGTCCGGTCTATCACGTCGTCGTCGCCGACTCGCGCTTCCCGCGCGATGGCCGCTTCATCGAGCGTCTCGGCCACTTCAACCCGCTGCTGCCGAAGGACAACGAGGCCCGCCTGAAGCTCGACATGGACAAGGTGAAGGCCTGGCTTGCCAAGGGCGCGCAGCCGTCGGATCGCGTGACCCGCTTCCTCGATGCCGCCGGCGTCAAGAAGCGCGCGCCGCGCAACAATCCCGAGAAGGCCGTGCCGCGCAAGGAGCGCAAGGCGCAGGCCGAAGCCGCCGCCAAGGCATAGACTGAACGGCGACCACGGTGGCTGCACCGGTCTGTGTCGCCCGTATCGGCGCTGCGCATGGTGTGCGCGGCGCCGTCCGGCTGTGGACCTTCACCGAAGATCCGCTGGCCGTGAAGGACTACGGCCCGCTGATGACCAAGGACGGCTCGCGCCAGTTCGAGGTCACGCATGCGCGCGAGGCCAAGGACCATCTGGTGGTGACGCTGAAGGGCGTCGCCACGCGCGATGATGCCGAACGGCTCAACGGCATCGAGCTCTACGTGCCGCGCGACCGGCTGCCGGAAACCGACGACGGCGAATATTACCACACCGACCTGATCGGGCTCGCCGCGGTGACGACGGCAGAGCAGCCGCTCGGCAAGGTGATCGCGATCCATAATTTCGGCGCCGGCGACATCATCGAGATCGCTCCGCCGCAGGGCGCGACGATGCTGCTGCCCTTCACCAACGCCGTGGTGCCGACGGTCGATCTCGACGCCGGCCGCGTGGTGATCGAGCTGCCGCAGGAGATCGACGGCGACGATCCGTCGGCAGCCTGATCGAGAAAATCTTCAACCAGTCGCCCGGCCCTGCTGCTCCAGCCAGTCGCAGAACACCGCGCTGTGCGGATCGTTGCTGCGGCCCGCCGGGAAGTAAGCGAAGTAGCTGCGCGCCGGCAGGCTGACGTCCGGAAACGGCGTCACCAGACGCCCGGCGGCCAGATCGTCGGCGATCAGCGCCGTCGGGCCCATCGCGACGCCGAGCCCATCCAGCGCGGCCTGGATGGTCAGATAGAAATGATCGAAGGTCAGCGCGGCCTTCGGCTCCAGCGCGGAATGCCCGGCCTCGGTGAGCCAGTCACGCCACAACCGCGGCATCGACGTGACATGCAGCAGCGTGTGCTTTGAGAGATCCGCGATCTCACGGAGCGGCTGTTGCTCAAGCAGCGACGGATTGCACACCGGCAATCTCCGCTCCGACACCAGGAAGCGCGACGAGAAGCCGTGGAAGGTATCGGGCCCGCCGCGGATCACAACGTCGAATGATTCAGGCAGCGCGTCCACGGGATCGTTCGACGTGCTCAAGCGCACCTCAATGTCCGGATGCTCGGCACGAAACCGGCTCATCCGCGGCAACAGCCAGCGCAGGCTGAAGGTCGCGAGCGCATTGACGCGCAACACCGCGACCGCTGTATCGTCGCGCCGCGCGCGATGCTGCTGCACGGCGGCCGAGATCCGGTCGAGCGCCGGCGCGAATTCCGCAAGCAAGGCCGCGCCCGCCGGCGTCAGCACCACGCGGCGAACCGAGCGCCGGAACAGCGCCGGCGCGCCTAGCCATTCCTCGAGCAGCCGGATCTGCTGGCTGACCGCGCCATGGGTCACGCTGAGCTCGGCGGCGGCTTCCTTGAAGCTGCCGAGCCGCGCCGCGGCCTCGAAGGCGCGGACCGCATTGAGCGGCGGCAGGCTACGGCGTGGGACGAACATGATCCCCCAATACCAGATTTTCTAACGCATGATCCGATTATTACTGATTTGTGACAGCAGCCCAAGCGGCGCATATTGCCAGGCAAGCCACTCACATAGTTCTATTTTCTGAGGCGCGCCTCCGATGCCCTTCCGTTCAAACTTTAGATTTTCTTGCGCCAGAGGCTGGCGATGAGCGTGTCCGTGGAAGCCGGCACCTCCCATCCCGCCGACGGCCGGGCGACCCGCACGCTGACGGTGACCGGGCTCAACCACGCCCTCCACGACGGCTACACCGACCTGATCTACGTGCTGCTGCCGGTCTGGCAGGCCGAATTCGCGCTGAGCTATGGGCTGCTGGCGCTGCTGCGCGGGCTCTATGCCGGGGCCATGGCCGGCTTGCAGATTCCGGTCGGGCGCATCGCAGAGCGGATCGACGGCAAGATCATCCTGATCGCAGGCACGGCGCTGTCGGCGCTCGGCTATGTGTGCGCCGGATTCTCCGGCGGCGTCATCGGCCTCGGCCTCGCGCTCGCACTGTCAGGCGCGGGCTCGAGCACGCAGCATCCGATCGCATCGGTCGCGGTGTCGCGTGCCTATGGCACGGCGGCGCGTGGGCCGCTCGGCATCTACAATTTCTCGGGCGATCTCGGCAAGGCCGCGATCCCGGCTGCAACCTCTATCCTGCTCGTGATCATGTCGTGGCGGCACGCGCTGCTCGTGCTCGCGTTGGCAGGCTTGCTCGTCGCAGCCTGCATCGCGCTCTGGATGCCGCCGGTCGGCAAGGGTGCCGAGCACAAGGCGGCGGCATCACGCAGCGAAGGCACAGGCGGCGGCTTTCCCTGGCTGCTCGCGATCGGAATTCTCGACACCGCGGTCAGGATGGGGTTCCTCACCTTCCTGCCGTTCCTGTTGCGCGACAAGGGCGCCGCGCTGCCGACCAACGGCCTTGCGCTGGCGCTGGTCTTTATCGGCGGCGCGGCAGGGAAATTCACCTGCGGCTGGCTCGGCGCGCGGGTCGGCACGCTGCGCACCGTCCTGATCACCGAAGGCGGCACGGCGGTGCTGATCGTTGCCGTGCTGCTGTTGCCGCTCGCACCAGCCATTGTGCTGCTGCCGCTGCTCGGCGTGATGCTCAACGGCACGTCATCGGTGCTCTATGGCACGGTGCCGGAGCTGACGCCGGCGCATCAGGCCGAGCGCGCCTTCGCGCTGTTCTACACGGGGACGATCGGATCAGGCGCGATCGCGCCCGTGCTCTATGGCCTGCTGGGCGATGCGCTCGGCCCGACGCTCGCCACCGCGGCGACCGCACTCACGGCACTGGCGATCTGTCCGCTTGCCGTCGCGCTGGCGCAGCATCTCAAGGACGAAGCCGCCGCGCGCCGCGCCGGCGCCTGACGGCAGGCGCAGCCAACTTTGCAGCGTCGGTCTGGCGCCGTCCCTGCTGCGCAATACATAATCCGTTGCGTCGATGGGGACGACCAACGGAAAGCACAACCATGACAAGCACCCACAAGGCCTGGCGGCTGCACGCCCACAATGATCTGCGCTTCGAGGATGTCGCGACGCCGAGGCCGGAGCCCGATGGCGTCGTGGTCCGGATCGAAGCCGGCATGGTGCTGTCCTATACCAACAAGCTCTTGTCCGGCGCGCTGCCCTACAGCCTTCCGCCGATGCCGTTCGTGCCGGGCACCAACGCGATCGCGCGTGTCGTCGCCGTCGGCGACAACGTCTCGCATGTGCGGAGCGGCGACCGCGTATTCCTCAGTCCGCATCTGCGCGGCGACGTTCCGGATCGCGATCCGCCGCAGATCCTGATCGGCCTCACCGCAACGGTGACGACGCCGGAGGCGCTCGCCTTGCAGGCGCGCTGGCGCGACGGCGTATTCGCCGAGATCGCGCACTGGCCGGCCGCCTGCGTCACGCCGCTTGCCAATCTCGACGACACGCCGGCGACCGAACTGATCGGGCTGGCCAAACTGATCGTGCCGTTCGGCGGCTTGCAGCGCTCCGGCCTGCGCGGCGGGCAGACCATCATCATCAACGGAGCCACCGGCTATTTCGGTTCGGGCGGCGTGATGCTCGCAGTCGCGATGGGCGCAGGCCGCGTCGTCGCCGTCGGCCGCAAGGAGGCCGCGCTCGAGCAATTGCGCGATACATTCGGCCCGCGCGTCATTCCCGCTGTCGTCAGCGGCGATGCCGCAGCCGATCTGCAGACCATCCGCCGCGCCGCCGGCGGCAGCGCCGATGTCGCGCTCGATCTGCTCGGCGCCGCCAAGAGCACCTCGACGACGCTCTCCTGCCTGCGCGCGCTCCGGCGGGGCGGCCGGCTGGTGCTGATGGGCAGCGCCGAGGTGCCGCTTGAGCTCTCGTTCCGCGAGATGCTGGCCAACGACTGGGAGGTGGTCGGGCAGTTCATGTACGACCGCACGGCGCCGGGCCAGCTCGCCGGCCTCGCCGCGGAGGGCCTACTCGATCTGCGCAGGATCAATGTCGTGACCTTTGCGCTTGCCGACTTCCGCCGCGCGGTGGACGCGGCCGCCATGATGCAGAGCCTCGATCTCACGGCCGTGGTGCCGTAACCCGCAATCAGAGTGTCACATTAAATTTAGGCAAGGTCGCAGCCGGGCTGCGGACAGGTGCTTGCACCCCTTTTGGGGTTCAGGCACGCTAGGGTTGTTTGGACAAGCCTTACACCAACCTTACACGACGCTGGATTTCGTCCATCGTTGATTTCCTGGGTATCAGAGACATTCAATGTTGCGCAGCACCGTCTTCGCGACCATCGGCCTCCTTGCCGCGGTCGGTCCCCTTTCCGCCCAGACCCCAGCCCAATCGCCCCCGGCGGCTCCACCGCCGGCGGCCGCCGAAGCACCGAACGCCCCGGAGCCGATGGAAGACGTTCAGACCGGTGATCACTGGACCTACCAGCTGCGGGACGACATCACGGGGGAGATCAAGTCGACCATCACCAACACCGTAACCGACGCCTCGGCTTCCGAGATCAACATCCGGTTCTCGCTGCTTGGGAATCCGCAGGTCGGCTACCAGACATTTGACCGCAGCTGGAATCTGACGAACAGCGGCATCTGGCGTTTCTCACCCAATGACGGCACCGGGATTCGGGCCCCGCTCACGGTGGGCAAGAGCTGGTCACTCAAAAACACCGCGCTCAATACCAAGGCCGGCAACAATCTGAAGCGTTCCGGGACTGCCAAGGTCGTCGCACAGGAAAGCATCACGACCAGTGCCGGCACGTTCGACACGTTCAAGATCGAAATCTCCCTTCAGGAAGAGAACGCCGCCGATCCGACCAAGAAGCTGCAGATGGTGCAGCAGACCTGGTACGCACCGGCGATCGATCACTGGGTGAAGCGCAGCACGGTCATGCGTTCGGACGGAAATGTCCGGGACAAGACCACGGTGGAGCTGGTCGAGTATGGCCGCCGCTAGCTCCGCCGATCAATCCATGCGCCAAACAGACCACGCCGGTCGCTGGCAGCGTTCACAAGGGATGGCAATGCTTCGCTACGCCGTAATCGGGATGATCGGCCTGTTCGCCAGCCAGGCCATGGCGCAACAAGCAGCAGGTGGCGCCGAAGCGTCACCTCCGCCGGCTTCGACCGCCAAACCGGTCGTCGCAATGGAGCAGCCATTGCCGGGCGACAATTGGACCTACGAAGTGCGGGACGAAATCACGGGAAAGGTCGGCGCGACCCGCGAGATCGTGATCACCGAGGTCACACCCGCGGACATCAGTGCGCGCTCCAAGGATCTGGTCTCCTCCAGGACGATCCCCATCGTCTATGACCGGTCCTGGAATTTGCTCGTCTCCGGGGACTGGAAGTACTCACCCCATGACGGCACGGGAATCCAGACGCCGCTCGCCGTCGGCAAGACCTGGAGCTCTCGAACCAACAGCCTCAACACCGCAGGCGGCTCTGCCTGGACCCGGACGGGCAATGCAAAAGTCGTGGCCCAGGAAAGCGTGACCACGAAGGCCGGCACGTTCGAGACGTTCAAGATCGAAGCCAAATTTTCGAGCCGCAACGTCAAGGACCCAACCAGGGCCAGCGAGCTGACGACGGAAACCTGGTACGCCCCCGCGATCGACCATTGGGTCAAGCGCGTAGAGGTCATTCGCATCGACAAGCGCCTGCAGAGCAACAACACGCTCGAGCTCGTTGCATACGGCCGGAAGTAGGCCTGGAAGCAAGTAGGCTAGGAAGACCGAGCAAAGCGCTTCGGTTCTGAATAATCAGAACCGAAGCGCGCTCTCTTCACGCGAACCGTCCGCCTCCGCTTGAACACGCTCATGGCCCCGTCCGGCATCGAGACGGTTGCCATTTGACGACATCGGCCGGACACGTCATTGGAACGCGATGACCTCCCAGGCGACGATCTGGCGCGCGACCGTGCTGACGCTGTTCCCGGACATGTTTCCGGGGCCGCTCGGCGTGAGCCTGGCCGGCAAGGCGCTGGCTTCAGGCCTCTGGTCGCTGGAGGCGCGCGATATCAGGGCGGCGGCGACCGACAAGCACCGCAGCGTCGACGACACGCCGGCCGGCGGCGGCCCTGGCATGGTGCTGCGGGCCGATGTGCTGGCGGCGGCGATCGACGCCGCTGAGATCGCGCCTGACCGCCCACGCCTCCTGATGAGCCCGCGGGGTCGGCCATTGACCCAGAGCCAGGTCATGGAACTCGCGGCCGGGTCCGGCCCGCTGATCGTGTGCGGCCGTTTCGAGGGCATCGACCAGCGGGTGATCGAGGCCAGGGGCCTCGAGGAGGTCTCGATCGGCGATTATGTGCTTTCCGGCGGCGAAATCGCCGCGATGGCGCTGATCGACGCCTGTGTCCGCCTGTTGCCGGGGGTGATGGGCAAACAGGCCTCGGGAACCGAGGAGAGTTTCTCCGAAGGACTACTGGAATACCCCCAATACACCCGCCCGCAGGAGTTCGAGGGCCGGCAAATCCCGGAAATCCTGATTTCCGGCGACCACGCCAAGGTCGCGGCCTGGCGATTGGCTCAGGCCGAGGCCTTGACGGCGGCCCGGCGGCCCGACCTCTGGGCCCGGAAGCCCAGCCAAAAACCCGCTCCGCGACGGACAAAAAACAAGACAGACGGGTGACAAACCCTGCGCTTTGCCTTATAGGCACGGCCTAATCCGCACACGCGCAGGATAGATGGACGTTTGCGCAGCCCCCATACAGGCTGGGCGCGCCGCCGATGGAGATTTCGATGAACCTTATTCAGCAGCTCGAAAAAGAGCAGTTCGACAAGCTTGCCGCCACCAAGGAAATCCCGGAATTCGGCCCCGGCGATACCGTCATCGTCAACGTGAAGGTGGTCGAAGGCGAGCGTACCCGCGTGCAGGCCTATGAAGGCGTTTGCATCGGCCGTTCCGGCCAGGGCCTCAACGAGAGCTTCACCGTGCGCAAGATCTCCTACGGCGAAGGCGTCGAGCGCGTCTTCCCGGTGATGTCGCCGATGATCGACTCGATCAAGGTCGTGCGCCGCGGCAAGGTGCGTCGCGCCAAGCTCTATTACCTGCGCAACCTGCGCGGCAAGTCGGCCCGCATCGTCGAGAAGCAGGACCGCCAGACCGCGGTCGGCGAGTAATCCATCCCGCAAAGGGACGTGACGAAGAGCGCGGGGCAGGCCCCGCGCTTTTTTGTTGCGGCATACCTATCTGACGTGCAGGCCCGCGCATCGATCGATTGTCGCGGGCGCGAGCCCTGTGTTAGAAATTTAGAATGGTTCCGGATCAAGCAAGCCAGCGCTGCCAGCGCGTCGTGATCGACGATCGCTCGCGGCTGCCCGGCCGCTTCTTCGGGCGCTTCGCGACGTCGGCAACGTCTGAGCTTAGACGCGCAGCGTAACGCTGCCTGGACGCCTTCGCCTGCTCGCGCGCTCACGACGCGCTCAACGCCATTCACCACTGAATTTCTTCTGGAGCTGAAGCTCATGTCCAAACCGACCACGCTGTACGACAAGATCTGGAACGACCATCTGGTCCACGAGGCCGAGGACGGCACCTGCCTGCTCTATATCGACCGCCATCTGGTGCACGAGGTGACCTCGCCGCAGGCGTTCGAAGGGCTGCGCGCCGCCGGCCGCAAGGTGCATGCGCCCGAGAAGACGCTCGCCGTTGTCGACCACAACATCCCGACCACCGACCGCTCGAAGCCGAACCCCGACCCCGAGAGCATCGAGCAGATGCGGGTGATGGCGGAGAACGCCAAGGAATTCGGCATCGAGTATTACAACGAGTTCGACAAGCGCCAGGGCATCGTCCACGTCATCGGCCCGGAGCAGGGTTTTACGCTGCCCGGCACCACCATCGTCTGCGGTGACAGCCACACCTCGACGCATGGCGCGTTCGGCGCGCTCGCGCACGGCATCGGCACCTCCGAGGTCGAGCATGTGCTGGCGACGCAGACGCTGATCCAGAAGAAGGCCAAGAACATGCGCGCGATCGTCGACGGCAAATTGCCTGAAGGCGTGACCGGCAAGGACATCATCCTGGCGATCATCGGCGAGATCGGCACCGCCGGTGGCACCGGCTACGTGCTGGAATATGCCGGCGAGGCGATCCGCGCGCTGTCGATGGAAGGCCGCATGACGGTCTGCAACATGTCGATCGAAGGCGGCGCGCGCGCCGGCCTGGTGGCGCCCGACCAGAAGGCGTTCGACTTCCTGCGCGATCGTCCGAAGGCGCCGAAGGGCGCGGCCTGGGATGCCGCGATGCGCTACTGGGAGACGCTGCGCTCCGACGAGGGCGCGCATTTCGACCACGAGCTGCGGCTGGATGCCGCCAAGCTGCCGCCGATCGTGACCTGGGGCACGAGCCCCGAGGACGTCATCTCGATCACCGGCTTCGTGCCGGATCCGGACAAGATCGCGGACGAGGCGAAGCGGCTCTCCAAGCATCGCGCGCTGAAATACATGGGCCTGACCGCCGGCACCAAGATCACCGACATCAAGCTCGATCGCGTCTTCATCGGCTCCTGCACCAACGGCCGCATCGAGGATTTGCGCGCCGCGGCGAAGATCGCCGACGGCAAGACCGTCAACGCGCATGTCAACGCGATGATCGTGCCGGGCTCGGGCATCGTGAAGGAGCAGGCGGAAGCCGAAGGCCTCGACAAGATCTTCATCAAGGCCGGCTTCGAATGGCGCGAGCCGGGCTGCTCGATGTGCCTGGCGATGAACCCGGACAAGCTGAAGCCGGAAGAGCGCTGCGCCTCGACCTCGAACCGCAACTTCGAGGGCCGCCAGGGCTTCAAGGGTCGCACCCATCTGGTGTCGCCCGCGATGGCCGCGGCCGCCGCGATCGCTGGCCACTTCGTCGACGTCCGCGACTGGCGGTAAGCGAAGTTTTCGCCTCAAGCTCGAGCCGTTTCGGAAACGGCTCGTTAACGGGGCGCCCGCACACTACCTCCTTGCGAAAACAAGCCTTCGCAAGGAGCGTGTGCCGTGGCCGATAAACCCGAATTCGTCGACATGATCAGCGACGCGACGCGCCAGAAGCGCCGTCGTGCAGTCACGCGCATCATTGATCCGCTTCCGGAGGTGAAGGAGACCTCGCGCCTCAGCCACTGGCCGCCGGACCGCTGGACGCAATGGCGGATCGAAAACCTGACGCCGTGGAAGATCAAGCCCTGGAAGCTGAAGAACTGGGACTAGCCCGCTCTCCAGCGAGAACGATCTGACAAAACGGGCGCCGCTTGGCGCCCGTTGCCATTTCAGGCCTTACCAATAGCCATACGGCCGCCAATGATGACGGTGGTGCCACCATGGGCGGCAGATCCGGCGCGGCCCGTAATAGGTCCAGACGACCCGGCAGCGGCGGTGATGGTAATAGGCCGGGTAATAGTAGGACGATCCATAGAAGTAGCGCCGGTGATGGAAGTGCCGGCGGTAGCCGTAGCGGTAACCGCCGCCATAGAAGCGGTGATAGCCGCCGTAGTGTCGATGGAAGCCGCCATAGCGATAGCCGCCGCCATGGAAGCCGCGGAAACCGCCGCCGTGGAAGCCACCGCGGTGAAATCCGCCACCATGGAAGCCGCCGCCACGGAAACCACCGCCGTGAAAACCTCCACCACCGTGGCCGCCGCCACCGCCATGTCGAACCTGGGTCGTCATGGCATCGGTCGCAAATTTGGCCGCAGGCGCTGTGCCCGGGCTCGCCAGCGACAGCGCGTCGGCGCGTTGCTGCGAGGCGATCGACAATGCGAAGACCGCAGCCGCCGCGACGCCGAGACGGCGCACCAGTCCGCGCCGCAAAGTGCTCTCCTTCATCTCTGAACCTCCCTGGCAACAGCAATGACAGCCGCGCTGCATGGCAGGCGGTCTCATTGCGTTCATTGCAGTCGCTCCCGGCATGACGCTAAAAATGCGCGACTGAATGCGCCATGAACGCGCAACGCGCATGCGACGAAAAGTCCGGAGGGAATGCCAGTGACTGTCTATGTGATCGTGCAACTGAAGATGACCGATCGCGCCGCCTATGATCGGTACCAGGCGCGCTTCTTCGCCGTGTTCAGGAAATTCAACGGACGGCTGCTGTCGGCCGACGAGCAGCCTGCGGTGCTCGAAGGCAGCTGGGATCGCGACAAGCTGGTGCTGATGTCGTTCCCTGACGAAGCTGCATTCCGCGCCTGGTCGGAATCGCCCGAATACGTCGAGATCTCCAGGGACCGCAAGGCCGGCGCGCAGGGCATCGTGCTGCTGGCGAAGGGGTTTACACCCTGATGCCGTCAACCGGTTACCGCGTGAACCCTTTGCTAAGGGTTGGTGGCTAGGGTTAACGGACAATCAATCAGAAAATTCAGGACTACTTCGGTTTCCGTGACGTGGCCAGCAGGCCAGGTCGCGGCATCGCGTCCTCACATGTGGCTCGTCGGCCGGTGGACCGGTGGATTTCAGCAGCATGATCGTGGGACCAGAAATGACTTTCAAGTTTCAGAATTTGCCCATCATCGCCAAGATCGCGGTACCCGCGGCCATCGTCGCCCTGGTCGCGATCGGCATCGTCGTGGAGGCCTCGCTGGCTCTGAGCCAGTTGTCGGTGACCGCGTCCGGCCTCGTGGACGGCAACGCCCGGCGCGTGGAGTACAGCCTCGAAGCCGAGAGCAATTTCAACAGCGCCGCCGTCAGCGAGAAGAATGTCATCCTCTCTGCCTCCGACACCAAGGCGATCGCCTCCAACATCGAAGCCTACACCAGGGCGACGGATGCGACGCTTGCCGCCGTCGACCGCCTGGCGTCGGTCACGGCTGACGCCGCGCAGCATCAGCTGATCGAGACGCTGCGCCGCGCGGTCAAGGACCGCCGCGAGGCCAGCGCCAAGGTGTTCGAGCTGGTGACCGCGGGCAAGCTCGAGGATGCCTTCGCTTATTCGCGCAACGTCGCGGCCAAGCATCGCCAGACCGCGATGGAGGCCGTCGCGAGCCTGATCGATGCCAATGTGAAGGGCATGCAGGCCGCGCGCGACCAGGGCATCGCAACCGCCGACCAGACCCGCCTGCTGCTGCTGTTCGGCGCCGCAGCCGGGCTGCTCTGCGCGTTCACGATCCTGGCCTGGATCGCGTTCAGCCAGATCGCGCGGCCGCTGTCGCACATGACGGAGGAGATGACGAAGCTCGCCGAGGGTGATCTCGACATCGCCGTCGTCGGCGACGACAGGAGCGACGAGGTCGGCGGCCTCGCCAAATCGCTGCGCGTGTTCAAGGAGAACGCGATCACGGCGCGCCGCCTCGAAGCCGAACAGCGCGAGGAGCAGTTGCGCAAGGAGGCCCGGCAGCGCGCCGTCGAGGGTCACATCGCGACCTTCGATCATCAGATCTCGGAGGCGCTGAATGCCCTGACCGCAGCCTCGACCGAGATGCACGCGACCGCCGGCAGCATGTCGACCACCGCGGAGGAAACCAGCCGGCAGGCAACCTTCGTCGCGACCGCATCCAACGAAGCCTCGGCCAATGTCCAGACCGTTGCGGTCGCGACCGAGGAGTTGCACGCCTCGATCAGCGAGATCACGCGGCAGGTGACGCAGGCGGCGCAGACGGCAAGAGCGGCGGTGGACGAGACCGACCGCACCAACGCGACCATCGAGAGCCTTGCTTCGGCGGCGCAACGGATCGGCGAAGTGGTCTCGCTGATCCAGAACATCGCATCGCAGACCAATCTGCTGGCACTGAACGCAACGATCGAGGCGGCGCGCGCCGGCGAGTCCGGAAAGGGCTTTGCGGTCGTCGCCAATGAGGTGAAGGCGCTCGCCACCCAGACCGCCAAGGCGACAGAGGACATCTCCTCCCAGATCGCGGCGATCCAGCAGGAAACCGGCCAGGCCGTCGATGCGATCCGGACGATCGGCGGCACCATCGGGCGCATGAGCGAAATCGCGGCGGCGATCTCTGCCGCGGTCGAGCAGCAGAGCGCTGCAACCCGCGACATCGCGAAGAACATCCAGGAAGTCTCGCGCGGCACCAGCGAGGTGTCAGCCAATGTCGGCAGCGTCAACGAGGCCGCCACTGAAACCGGATCGGCGGCCACGCAGGTGCTGACGGCCGCCGACGATCTCAGTCATCAGTCGGCCACGCTGCGCAGCAACGTCAACGCATTCCTGGACAAGATCCGCGCGGCCTGACCGGATCAGGCGGCATCTGCTTGTGAAGGGCGGCGCCCGGTGATCGGAGCCGCCCTTTCGCTTACCATGGTGACGTCGCGCGCAACGCGGCGAGACGCATTACCAGAACGGACCGAACCCGAAGCCAAAGGTGAACGGCGCCGGCGCGACATACGGATACGGCCGATAGTAATAAGGCCGCCCGTAATAATAGGAGCCGTACGGCCGATAATAGGAATAGGGCCGGTAGTACGGCCGGTAATAAGGCCGGTAGCCGTGGTGATAGTGGTGGCGATGGTAATGGTGATGATGGCGCTGGGCGCTGAAGTCGGTCGCCTTGCCCGCCTGCCCCTGTGGTGTCGCGGCCCGCGGCTTGGCTTGAGATTTGGCCTGAGATTCGGCTTGAGGCTTGGCCGACGCCGCGGCGGTTGCCGATGCCGGCGCCGTCAATGCGAATGCACAAGCGACAGCGGCAACACCGATCCATCTCGTCATGATCAACTCCTGCAGATTTCGATTGATATCGTCTCGCGCGCGAATCTGCCGGTTTGGTGGCTGAGAACGACAACAGGCCCGCTGCTCACGGGCCTGTGTCTCAACTGCGCTGATACGCCGCGCGATCAGTGGCGCCAGTGGCGACGATGGCCCCAGCCACGGTGATGTCCGCGACCCCAGCCACGATGCCAGCCATGACCATGACCATAGCGCACCTGCGTGGTCGCCTGGTTCGCGTTGTCCTGAACCGTTGCGGCGGTGCCTGGAGTCGCAAGCGACATCGCGTTCGCACGCTCGCCGGGCGCCGCTAAAACCAGCACGGCACCGACGGCCGCGAGCCCCAGAACCTTCATCACCTTCATGAGTTGTCTCCTTGATCCCTTGATGTCACGTCTCGCAACGACGATTCGGTTTGAATCGACCCCCGTTACCGCGACGCAGATCGCAAACAGAATGCGGACGACGTGAATGGGATGTGAATGACTGCGCCACGATCATGAATGCCTCCGGCCGCGCTCAGGTTCCGGCACAGCCGCAGGAATTTTTCGTGTCAATGCGTAAAACCGGCATAGACTATGGTCGTATGTTGTGAGGTGCCTCTCGCAGGAGATCGCCGATGACACGACAAGACGCGTGCAAATTGTCAGCGCTCGGCGCGGCAGCGCTCACTGGTTCCATGATTTCAATTGGTGCCGCGCTCGCCTCGCAAGGTCCGGGCGGCGGCATGGGGACCGCAAGCCATCTCACACAGGTGCTGATGGCGATCATGGTCTATGGCACGACGGGGGTGATCGCAGCCGCCGCGCTGATCGGCGCTGAGCGCCGACACAACTAGAGCACGATGGATTAGGTCGAGCGGCGACGGCGCCGCACTCCCTCGCCCCGTTCTTACGGGGAGAGGGTTGGGGTGAGGGGCCGTCTCCGCACATGCGGTGACAGATGCGATTGCGGAGACTCCCCCTCACCCGAAACGCATCTGACGATGCGTTCCGACCTCTCCCCGCACGCGGGGCGAGGTGAAGCAGAGTCGTCACTCGATTTGAAGGAAAATTTTCTAGCCCGGCCGCCAGAAGCAATTCATGCGCGGCGTGATCACGGTACCGCTCGGCCGGTGCTCCTGCACATAGGTCGCGGTGCAGTCGCGCACGGCGTTCGGGCCGGGATTGTAGCGCGGGATCACATCGGGTTCCCAATGATCGGGCCGGGACCGGTAGATCGGCACGCGCTTCAGATGGCGGCGCTCGACGACGCGCTCGCGCACGACCGGCTCCGCCTGACCGATGCGCGCTTCAGCCGCCGCGCTCTGTGCACGCGCCTCTGTCGCCGGAAGCAAGAGCCCGACTGCTACAGCCAACAGCGCTGCCGCCACGATCCGTTTCATCACGCCACCCAAGCCCCATCCTTGAGCATAAATCTTGGGCGCACGGTCTCCCATTGCGCCGCCGAGGTCAACTGCGCTGGCGCCACCGACAGCACTCGCGCTAAAGGAGTGTCATGTGGACCACAGAAAAAGCCCCCTCGCTCGCCGAGATGGAGGCCATGGCGCACGAGGTTTTCGAGCGCCTGCCCAGGACGTTCCGGGCCCTCTGCGAGGGCCTGATCATCCGTGTCGACGACTTCCCGACCGACGAGGTGCTCGACGAGATGCAGGCCGAGAGCGAGTTCGACCTGCTCGGCCTGTTCCAGGGCGTCGGCCTGCCGCAGCAGAGCCTCGGCGACGTGGCCCGGCTGCCCAACATGGTCTGGCTCTACCGCCGGCCGATCCTGGACTATTGGGCGGAGCACGACGAGACCCTCGGCCACATCGTCCGCCACGTGCTGATCCATGAGATTGGGCACCATTTCGGCCTCTCGGACGCGGATATGGAGGCGATTGAGGCCGCCGCGGGCTAGCCTTGCAGAAATGGCCCTTTTACCGCTGTCACATTCGCGATAAACATCCGGCCCGTATCCCCTATTTTTTGCCCGGGAAGAGCACAGATGGACAAGTTCACCACGCTGGAAGGCGTCGCGGCACCGCTGAAGATCATCAATGTCGACACCGACATGATCATTCCGAAGCAGTACCTCAAGACCATCAAGCGCACCGGCCTTGGCAAGGGGCTTTTCTCCGAGCAGCGCTACAAGGATGACGGCAGCGAGAACCCCGATTTCGTCCTCAACCAGTCCGCCTATCGCAACGCGAAGGTGCTGGTCGCCGGCGACAATTTCGGCTGCGGCTCGAGCCGCGAACACGCGCCCTGGGCGCTGCTCGACTTCGGCATCCGCTGCGTGATCTCGACCTCGTTCGGCGACATCTTCTACAACAACTGCTTCAAGAACGGCATCCTGCCGATCCGCGTGTCGCAGGAGGATCTCGACAAGCTGTTCGACGATGCCGAGCGCGGCGCCAACGCGACGCTGACCATCGACCTCCCCAACCAGGAGATCCGCGGCCCCGACGGCGGCAAGGTCAAGTTCGAGATCGATCCGTTCCGCAAGCACTGCCTGATCAACGGCCTCGACGACATCGGCCTGACGATGGAGAAGAAGACGTCGATCGACAGTTACGAGGCCAAGCTCAAGGAGCGCGCCTGGGCTTGAGGCTTTAGCGTATCATCGCGCCCCGGTGCCGTCAGGCGCCGGGGTTTTTCTTTGCCGCATTGCCTCGCCGCAAACCCAGTGATAGCTGACGCGCATGCTGCCTGACATCGTCACCTTCTGGCACGGCTCAATGGACGCGCTGCGCCAGACCTGCCTGCGCTCCCAGGTGGCGGCCGGGCACAAGGTCACCGTCTACAGCTTCGATCCGATTCCCGGCCTGCCCGATGGCGTCGGCAATGCCGAGGCCGAAGCGGTGCTGCCGCATGCGTTCGCCGAGAAGCTGCGTCCGGCCGAGCCCGACGGTTCGTGGCGCGACTGGACCATCCTGCAATTCAGCGACTTCTTCCGCATGCGGCTGATGACGCAGCGCGCGGGCCTCTGGCTCGACGCCGACGTGCTGCTGCTGAAGCCGGTCGAGATCGATCCGGCAAAGCCCTATTTCGCCTGGGAGCGGCCGCGGCAGCTCGGCAACTCGGTGCTGTACCTGCCGCAGAATGATCCGATCGTGCGCGCGTTCGAAGCGCTGATGCAGCAGGACGAGCTGACGCCGGACTGGCTGGCGCTGCGTCATCGCGTGACCTTTGCGATGCGCAAGCTGCGCGGCAGATCCAGGCGCCTCGCCGACATCCGCATCGCGATCTTCGGTCCCGCCGCCCTCACCGCGCTGGCGCGCCGTGAAGGCGAACTGCAGCACGCGCTGCCGAAGCGGTCATTCTACGCCGTGCATGCCGAGCCAAGACTGTTTTTCGAGCCGTCGGATTTTTCCCATTACCTGAACGATCCCGCGATCGTGGGCTTGCATATCTCGCCGAAGGGACGCGGCAAGGAGGCGCCGATCCCGGGCAGCCTCTACGCGTGGGCGTCGGAGAAGTTTGCAGCGTGATGCTCTCACCCTCCCCTGGAGGGGGAGGGTCGGATCACATTGAGCGCAGCGAAATGTGAGACGGGGTGGGGTGATCTCTCAACACGGGCAGCGTTCGAGCGGAGAGACCTTCACCCCACCCCGCTGCGCATTCCGCTTCGCTGCATGCGCAACGACCCTCCCCCTCCAGGGGAGGGTAAGATCAGTGGTCCATCGCGGCGATCGCGATGGTGCGCTTCGCCATCTCGGCCGACCCACAAAACCCTGGAGCCGGCTTTGTTCAGATGAGCTTGAAGGTGATCGCGATCCAGAAGAACACGATCAGCCCGATGCCGACCAGTTTGAAGATGTACGCCTCAACATCGTCGCCCGCCCATTGGAGGGACGGCCCCCATAGGACCGTTACGACGAACCCCAGAACAAAGAGCGTGATCGACAGGATTGTGGAGGCGGTGTCGCCAATCGAGGCTCCCATCCGGACATCCCCCTCCCCGGGTTCGTGGTTGAGAAATTTACAACATCTGCAGGTTGAGGAAGAGTTTCCGATGCCCCCCAATCTAGCGCTTCCGCGACGGCACCGGGCGGGCTCAGAAGGCCGCGGCAAGGGGGCGCCGATTCCCGGCAGCCTATATGCGTAGGCGTCGGAGAAGTTGGGAGCGTGACGCGGGTTCGACCCGACCCTCTCCCCTTGTGGGAGGGGGTCGCTTCGCGCAGCGAAGCGGGGCGAGGGGTCTGTCTCCGCGGATAGAGACCCCTCATCCGTCGCGGACTGCGTCCGCGCCACCTTCTCCCACAAGGGGAGAAGGGAAGAGCGTCGATTGCTTCAATGCCCCATCGCGGCGATTGCGTCGGCGATCGCGATGGTGCGCTTCGCCATCTCGGCGTGCAGGCGCTCCACCATGCGACCGTCGAGCTGGATCGCGCCGCGCGAGGCGTTCTCCGGCTGTTCGAAAGCGGCGATGATCTTGCGCGCCTCGGCGACCTCGGCCTCCGGCGGCGTGAAGATCGCGTTGCAGGCGTCGATGTGGCTCGGATGGATCAGCGTCTTGCCGTCAAAGCCGAGATCGCGGCCCTGCGCGCATTCTTCGGCGAAACCGTCGACATTGCTGATGTCGCTGTAGGGCCCGTCGAGGATCTCGAGCCCGTGCGCGCGGGTCGCCAGGATGCAATGCGTGATCATCGGGATCATCGCCGCGCGGCCCGGCTTCATCCGGATCCGGGTTTCGCGCGCAATGTCGTTCGGTCCGAACACGAAGCCCGCGAGCCGCGTCTCGGAATCCTTCGAGGCCGCGGCGAGCTTGTCGGCGTCGAGCACCGCGCGCGCGGTCTCGATCATGGCCCAGACCCGGATCGAGGCGGGGGCATTGATGTCGCTGAGGCGATCGGCGACGGCGTTGAGGTCGTCAACGGTCGAGATCTTGGGAACCAGGATGCCGTCCGGCTGCGCCTTGCCGGCCATGCCGATGTCGTCGACCCACCACGGCGTATCGAGCGCGTTGATGCGGATCAGGACCTCGCGCTTGCCAAAGCCCTTGGCAGCGACCGCCTTGGCGATCTGCTCGCGGGCCACCGCCTTGGCGTCGGGGGCAACGGAATCCTCCAGGTCGAGGATAATGCCGTCCGCCGGCAGCGTGCGGGCCTTCTCCAGCGCCCGTGCATTGGATCCCGGCATGAACAACAGGCTGCGGCGGGGACGGGTCATCGGCATTCTCCTGCGGGCTTGGGCTCCGCCGCTGTCCAATGTTTGGGCATTGGGGCAGGAACCATCCTTCAACGCTGCCGTATCATCTCAGGCGGCACGCCGAAAGTCTTGTTCCGGTCATTCGCATGTGGTTAGCCAGAGGCTATGAAATTCTTCCCGAAGCAGTTGATCGACGGCTACCGGACCTTCGCGACCCAGCGGTTGCCGACTGAACAGTCGCGCTACCGCGATCTGTCGGAACGCGGCCAGTTTCCCGAAACCATGGTGATCGGCTGCTGCGACTCCCGCGTCTCCCCCGAGGTGATCTTCGACGCCGGTCCGGGCGAGCTGTTCGTGGTGCGGAACATCGCCAATCTGGTTCCGGTCTATCAGCCCGACGCCAACGCCCACGGCGTGTCGGCCGCGCTGGAATATGCCGTGACCGTGCTGAAGGTGAAGAACATCGTGGTGCTGGGCCATGCCCAGTGCGGCGGCATCCGCGCCTTCGTCGACAAGATCAAGCCGCTGACGCCCGGCGACTTCATCGGCAAATGGATGCAGATGTTCATCAAGCCCGGTGAGGTGGTCGAGCAGCGCGAGCATGAGAGCATGCAGGAGTTCATCACCCGCATCGAGAAGGCCGCGGTGTTCCGCTCGCTGGAGAACCTGATGACCTTCCCGTTCGTCCGCGAACGCGTGGAGAGCGGCGAGACGCAACTACACGGCGCCTATTTCGGTGTCGCCGAGGGCTCGCTGTTCGTGCTCGACCGGGTCGCGAAGGAATTCATCAGCGTCACCGACGCCCTGAAGGCCGGCGAGTAGCGCTTCCAGCTACTCCTCGTCGTGAGCGTTGCCCCAGCGATCCGACAGCGCGAGCAGCAGCGCCGAGATCACGAACACCAGGTGCACGGCGACGAGCCAGGTCATCCGCGTCGCGTCGAACGCGGCATCGATGTTCAGGAACGCTTCCAGCACATGGATCGCCGATATCGCGACGATCGATGCCAGCAGCTTCTGCTTCAGCCCGGCAAAATCGATCTTGGTGATCCAGATCGGCCAGTTCGGGTTGCCCGAGGTGTCGATGCGCGAGACGAAATTCTCGTAGCCCGAGAACACCACGATCAGGATGAGGTTGGCGACCAGCGTGACGTCGATCAGCGCCAGCGCATCGAGGATGACTTCCGTCGACTTGTAGCCGGACGCATGCAGCACGAACTCCCACAGCATGCGCGCGAATTTCAGCAGCAGCACGGCGAGCGCCACGACCAGGCCGACATAGAACGGCGCCATCAGCCAGCGGCTGTTGAACAGCACATATTCGAAGCCGCGCATGATGCGCGGCGTCGCCGGACTTGCTGGGGTGGGGACCGATTGTTCCGACATGGTTCAGCCCCCGTTCGGTTCTGCCTTAGGCCGCTTTTTGCTTGGCGGTGATCAGCTTGCGGTTGATCAGGACTTCGGCGATCTGCACGGCGTTCAGCGCCGCGCCCTTGCGCAGATTGTCCGACACGCACCAGAACGACAGGCCGTTCTCCACCGTCGCGTCCTCGCGGATACGGCTGATATAGGTCGCGTCCTCGCCGGCCGCTTCATACGGCGTGACGTAGCCGCCCGGCTCGTGCTTGTCGATCACGAGACAGCCCGGCGCATTGCGCAGGATGTTGCGCGCTTCGTCGGCACTGATCGGATTGGCGAACTCGACATTGACCGCTTCGGAGTGACCGACGAAGACCGGCACGCGCACGCAGGTGGCGGCGAGCTTGATCTTGGGATCGAGGATCTTCTTGGTCTCCGCCATCATCTTCCACTCTTCCTTGGTGTAGCCGTCTTCCATGAAGACGTCGATCTGGGGAATGACGTTGAAGGCGATGCGCTTGGGAAACTTCTTATTGATCAGTTCGTCATTGGTGTAGACGGCCTTGGTCTGCGAGAACAATTCGTCCATCGCGTCCTTGCCGGCGCCCGACACCGATTGATAGGTCGAGACCACGACGCGGGTGATCGTCGCCTTCTCATGCAGCGGCTTCAGCGCGACGACGAGCTGCGCGGTCGAGCAGTTCGGGTTGGCGATGATGTTCTTCTTGGTGAAGCCGGCGGCCGCATCCGCGTTCACCTCCGGCACGATCAGCGGCACGTCCGGGTCCATCCGCCAGGCCGACGAATTGTCGATCACGACCGCGCCGGCGGCGCCGATCTTGGGCGACCATTCCTTGGAGACCGAGCCACCGGCCGACATCAGGCAGATGTCGATGTCGGAGAAATCATAGTGCTCGAGCGCCTTCACCTTCAGCGTGCGGTCGCCATAGGAGACCTCGATGCCGACGCTGCGGCGCGAGGCCAGCACGACGACCTCGTCGGCGGGGAATTTGCGCTCGTCGAGAATGTTGAGCATTTCGCGCCCGACATTGCCGGTCGCTCCGACCACCGCGACTTTGTAACCCATCGTTCACTCTCCGACGAAAAATGCCCGTTCCCCCGCCATCGGCGGAAAGGGAAGAGGCAGCGCTTCTATGCGAGAAACCCCGTCAAGACAACGTTGCGTAGCTTTTGAGCGTTTTGATGCGTCTATTTCGGGCCGATCCGGCCGCGCCCCATCATACGAGAAATCCGTCAGCACTGACGAGCTTCGTCGACGAGGTGTACGCCACGCTCTCCCGGCTGTTCGCCTATGTCGCCGTGCTCGCGCTGTTCGCCGTCCTCGGCAACTATCTATGGAAGCAGCTGCCGGACGCAACGGCTGCGGCGGCCCCCGCCGCGGCGGGCTGGAGTGCCGCCAGCCGCCAGGTGCCGGCGTTTGCCGTCAGCAGGCTTGATCCGCGAGATAAAACAGAGACTTACGAAATCCTCCGGCACCCCGAGGGCGGCCGCAAGGACATCTTCCGCTGGGCCGACGCCAATGGCGTGCCGGCGGCCGAGCTGGAAATCTACCGCCCCGGCGGCGAGGCCGTGGGGCCCGCGGTCGCCGAGATTGCCGGACGGCTCGACCCCGGCGGTGTCGGCGAGCTCGAGGCCGCCGGCATCGTCGACAGCAAGTTCGGCAGCGTCACCCTGCTGCGCCCAGTGCGACCGGACAGCAGCCGCGCCTGCCTTGGCTTCTTCAAGCAGGCCGACGCGCCTGACTTGCGGATTTCCGGCTGGACCTGCCAGGGCGCCAGCCTGCCGGCCCAGCGCGCTGCGGTCGCCTGCATGCTGAACCGGCTGACCCTGCTGACCGCGGGCAACGACCCGAGGCTCGCCGCGCTGTTCGCGCATGCCGAGCTGCGGCGCACCGACTGCGTTACCTCCGGCGCGCCCGGCCCGTCCGCCGACTGGGTCATGGGCAGCGAGAACCCGAGGCTGCGCGGCGCCCTTTGATGGCGAGACCGTGGCAAGGTACTGGTTTTCATGAAACTTTTGCGCTTGGACACGCATTATCTCAGCCGGTGTGGCGCAATTGACCTAGTGACGGCCTCCCCACCATGGCTACAATGTGTTCCAAGTGATTTTGGCGGACGCGCCAGCCCCGATGAGGGGCCGTAATGACGAGGATGCGATGACCTTGAAACTCCCTGCCGCGAACAAGCTCGTGGTGTTGCTTGCCGCGGCTGCCGTCACCGCAACCGCATTCGGCATGACCGCGGCCAGCGCGCAGAGCCAGACCCCGAGCAAGCGCAAGCAGCAAGAGCAGTATGACCGCGACGGCCGCCGGTATTACGGCGCGCAGGGTCCGAACCGGGTCTATCAGCAGGGCCCGCGCACCCGCGTTTACGTCACCACCCGCTCCTGGCTCGATGCCGGCACCGAGGTGCTGCCGGGCGACCGCAAGTTCAACGACTACGCCTATCCGCCGGAAATCGGCTATCCCTCGTTCGCGCGCGAGAACAACAACCGCCCGATCGATCGCCAGCCGCTCAGCCCGCCGGCCGATCTCGGCGGCTATCCGCGGAACTTCCCGCTGTACTGAGAATTCCGGCGACCAGCCGATACGAAAATGCCCGGCCCCGGCCGGGCATTTTTGTTTGAACGCCTACGATGCGCGCGTCGTCAGGGAAGCGGAAAATCCTTCTTCACGATCGGACGCAGCATCGAATACGGAATCGTGCAGCTGCACATGCATTGCCCATATCCTCCGAAGCCGTAGGCGCCAAAGTCGACGACCGCATTCGAGGCTTCAAAACTCCAGGACTTGAGGTCTTGCGAATTCTCGCTGACCTCTTTCAGCTCGACATCATCCTTCCAGTGCGCGGCGGCGTCGGATCGCTGCTTCTTCTGCTCCGCGACCTGCGATCGGCATAATTCGAAAACAGGCTTCGCGCTGGCCTCGTCGAGCAGATCGTCGAATCTCAGTTGCCGGTTCAGCGTCCGGTCGAAGTTGATGTTGTAGCTGCCCGAATCCGGATGGGCCTGCCCGAGATAGCTTCCGCTGGTTACGTGCACCGAAACCAGCCGCGAGGACGCGTAGACGAGGTCCATCTCCAGACTAACCTCGTAGTTATCGTGGTTGCCCGGGTTTTCCTTTCCCGCCTCGGCGTCGGAGATCGCCCCCTTCACCTCGCTGTCGATCAATGCGTTCAGCCGCGATTGCCATACGCCGCCGCCGATGAACGCAATCGCGCTGACGGAAAGGTCAGCCGAACCGTCCTTCGCCGGCAGGGAGATGAAATAGCGCCGGAACAAGCGGTCCGAGACATCGCCGGCGCGCGGCCTTCCGTCCAGATACCTCTGTCTTTCCCTGGATCGTTCGGCAAGGCACCCGGACAATGGCTTGATTGCCGTGGGCGCGGCGCAGAATGCGTCGCGTGACGGTATCCATCCTGTCTGAGAACGTCGCAATGCCGCGGCGGCGTTGGCAGGCAGCGAGTTGCGCAGCTGAGTGTATGCCTTGCCAAGCGCCTCGTCGGCGCTACGCGCCCCGGGGTCCGAACAGATCGCTTTTTCGGCGGCGCTGCTTGCCGCCGTGCAGTCGATGGCGAGGGCCGGATGCGCAAACACCACCGATGCTACGGCAATACCAACGGCACGCACGCATCGCCCTCCAGGTCACCCCGATAAGAAAAATGCCGGTGTAATCCGGCATTTTCCGTCTTCGTATTGTCATTCCGGGGCGGATTGCATCGCCTTGCAATGACGGCGCGAGCCTTACGCGTGCAGCTTCTGCAATTCCTTCAGGATTGCTTCGCCCATCTGGCTCGTGCTGGCCGGCGTGGTGCCGTCCGACTTGATGTCGGCGGTGCGCAGTCCGCTGGCGAGCACGGCCGCGATCGCGGCATCGACCTTGTCGGCGAGATCGCCCATGTCGAAGGAATAGCGCAGCGCCATGCCGAACGACGAGATCATCGCGATCGGGTTGGCGAGGCCCTTGCCGGCGATATCGGGCGCCGAGCCGTGCACCGGCTCGAACAGCGAGCGCCGCTTCCTGGTCTTGGAATCGACTTCGCCGAGCGAGGCCGACGGCAGCATGCCGAGCGAGCCGGTCAGCATCGCTGCGATGTCGGACAGCATGTCGCCGAACAGGTTGTCGGTGACGATGACGTCGAACTGCTTCGGCGCCTTTACGAGGTTCATGCCGCCGGAATCGGCGAGCTGGTGCTCCAGCGTGACGTCCTTGTATTCGCGCGCGTGAACCTGGGTCATGACCTCGTTCCAGAGCACGCCAGACTTCATGACGTTGCGCTTCTCCATCGAGGTCACCTTGTTGCGGCGCTTGCGCGCCAGGTCGAAGGCGACGCGGCCGATGCGCTCGATCTCGTAGGTGTCGTAGACCTGGGTGTCGACCGCGCGCTTCTGGCCGTTGCCGAGATCGGTGATGGTCTTCGGCTCGCCGAAATAGACGCCGCCGGTGAGCTCGCGGACGATCATGATGTCGAGACCCTCGACGACGTCGCGCTTCAGGCTCGAGGCCTCCGCCAGCGCCGGGTAGCAAACTGCCGGACGGAGGTTGGCGAACAGGCCGAGATCCTTGCGCAGCCGCAGCAGGCCGGCCTCGGGACGCACCTCATAGGGAACCGCATCCCACTTCTGGCCGCCGACCGCGCCGAAGATCACGGCATCGGCCGCGGTCGCCTTGGCCATGTCGCCCTCGGAGATCGACACCTTGTGGGCGTCGTAGGCGGAGCCGCCGACCAGGCCCTGCTCGGTCTCGAATTTGGCGATGCCTTGGGCATTCAGCCAGTCGATCACGCGCTGCACCTCGGCCATCACTTCGGGGCCGATGCCGTCGCCGGGGAGAAGCAGCAGTTTATGGGTCGCCATGGTCGTTACCTCGAGATAGCTGTTTGTCGTCATTGCCGGGCTAAAGCGCGAAGCGCGTCTTCGCACAGATGACCCGGCAATCCATCCCGCTTCGAAAAAGTCTCGGAAGATGGATGGATGCCCGGGTCAAGCCCGGGCATGACGAGTGAAAATCCGGGCGGAGTGCTAAAACGCCCCGGGCGGATTGGCAAGGCACCCCGCGCGGGGCCAAAATGGCCCCGAACGAGCCAGCCGCGCCCCAAGAAGCTAACAAGAAGCCAACAAGACGGACCTCATGACCGCAGCCATCGTCTACGCCTTCGCCTCGGCCATTTTCCTCGGCGCCGGGGTGGTGCTGGCGCAACTGGGCTTGCGCACCGTCGAGCCGCTGTCGGGCGCGGCGATCAGCGTGCCCTCCTTCACCCTGCTGTTCCTGCTGCTGTCGCCACTGATCCTGCACGGCGAGCCGGTGGTCTGGCGGGCGTTGCCGATCTTCATGGCGATCGGGCTGTTCTTTCCGGCCTCGCTGACGCTCTTGACCTTTGCCTCGAACCGGGCGCTCGGCCCGGTCATCACCTCGACGCTGGGCAATCTGGCGCCGCTGTTCGCGGTCACCGCCGCCGTGCTGCTGCTGCGCGAGCCGCTCGAGCCGCAGCAGCTCATCGGCCTCGTCGTCGCGGTGGCGGGCGCCGCCGTGATTACCGTGACCCGGCCGCGCGACCTCGGTCATTGGCGCAGCTGGGCGCTGCTGCTGCCGCTCGCGAGCGCGCTGGTGCGCGGCATCGTCCCGCCGATCGCCAAGCTCGGGCTTGCGATCTGGCCGAGCCCGCTCTGGGCCTGCCTGGTCGGCTACGTCATGTCCTCGCTGGTGGTGCTGAGCGTGCAGCGGGTCCGCAAGGGCAGCTTCCTGGTGCAGGCGCCGCGCGAAGGCCGGTTCTGGTTCATGCTCACCGGGATCAGCAATGGGCTCAGCGCGCTCAGCCTGTTCGCCGCGGTCCGCAACGGCCCGATCACGCTGGTGGCGCCGCTGGCCGCGATCTACCCGCTGGTCACCGTGGCGCTGAGCGCGGTCATGCTCAAGCATGTCGAGATCACGGCGCGGATCGTCGCCGGAACCCTGTTGACCGTGATCGGCGTCGCGCTGGTCCTGATCGCCTGATTGCCCGATACGCAAGACAGCATTGCCGCGTGCGGTGCTGGGCAGGACTGCCGCGGCCTGCCACAATGGCCGTATTGCCGGAGTGAATTGTGAGAGCCCCCGCCCCGTCCTACCCGCATCCCGCGCGGCTGATCCTGATTCTATCGCTTGCACCGACGGTCGGTCTCGGCATCGGCCGCTTCGCCTATTCGCTGGTGCTGCCTGACATGCGCGACACGCTGGCGTGGTCGTATTCGGCCGCCGGCTTCATGAACACCATCAATGCCGCCGGCTATCTGGCCGGCGCGCTGTTCGCCTCGCGCCTGATCCAGCGCTTCGGGCTTGCGACATCGGTGCGCTGGTCGACGCTGGCCTGCGTGCTGTCGCTGGCGCTTTGCGCGATCTCCGGCCATTTCGTGGTGCTGAGCTTTGCCCGCCTGCTGGTGGGCTTCGCCGCCGCCATCGGCTTCGTCGGCGGCGGCGCGCTGGCAGCGACGATCGCGCAGTCGCGGCCGGAACGCGCCAACTTCCTGCTCAGCCTGTTCTATGCCGGGCCGGGCATCGGCATCCTCGCATCGGGCCTGATCGCGCCCTTCGTGTTGCAGGGTTTCGGCGCCGGCTCCTGGTGGATCGTGTGGTGGGCGATGACGTTGCTCTCGGCGATCATGACCGTTCCGCTGCTGCTGGCGCCGTTCCACGCCGATGCAATCGCCGGCGGCATCGTGCGGACCAAATTCGCCGTGACGCCGGTCCTGATCTACCTCGCCGCCTATTTCCTGTTCGGCGCCGGCTACATCGCCTACATGACCTTCATGATCGCCTATGTCCGCGACGGCGGCGGCGGCGCGGTGGCACAGAGCGCGTTCTGGAGCCTGATCGGCGTCAGCGCATTCGTCACGCCATGGGTGTGGCGGCGGGTGCTGGCGCTCGACCGCGGCGGGCTCGCGACCACCATCATCCTCGGCGTCAACGCGCTCGGCGCGGCGCTGCCGATCTTCGGTCACTCCCCGCTGCTGCTTGCGATCTCGGCGCTGGTGTTCGGCGTCGCCTTCTTCGCCGTGGTCGGCTCCACCACCGCCTTCGTGCGCTACAACTACCCGCCGGAAGCCTGGCCGACCGCAATCGCGGCAATGACCATCGCCTTCGGCATCGGCCAGACGCTCGGACCGATCGTGGTCGGCGCGATCACGGATGCCGTCGGCAGCCTGTCATTTGCGTTGAACGTCTCGGCCGCGATGCTGGCGCTCGGCGCGCTGCTGTCGGCGTTCCAGCGGAAGGTGGGGCCGTAACGTCGTCCCGGCCCGCGCCGGGACCCATACGCCGCGGCCAACGAAATGGACAGGCGGGGAGACGGCTTCTTCAATCAGGACGATTTGTGGTTATGGGTCCGGCCCCCGTGCGCAGTTGCGCACTAGGCCGGGACGACAGCAGACTAGCTACCGCTGAACGAATTGTAGCCCTGGTCTTCCCAGTAGCCGCCCTTGTAGTCGTTGGTGACTTCCATCGAGAGCACGTATTTCGGGTTCTTGAAGCCGAGCTTGGTCGGCACCCGGATCTTCATCGGAAAGCCATAGGCGCGCGGCAGGATCTCGTCGGCGAATTTGAACGTCATCTGGGTCTGCGGATGCAGCGCCGTGCGCATGTCCAGTGGTGAATTGTAGCCGTCCTTGTCGGCGCACTGGAACCAGACATATTTGGCGCGCGTGTCGGCGCCGATGATCTTGAGGAAATCGCGCAGCGGCGTGCCGGTCCAGCTGCCGATCGCGCTCCAGCCCTCGACGCAGATATGCCGCGTCACCTGCTTGACCTGCGGCAGCTTGTACAATTCGTCGAGCGTCCACGGCTTCTTGTTCTCGACCAGCCCGCGCACCTCGAGCTTCCAGTCGGCGCCCGCGATGACAGGCGCATCGTCGAGATCGTAATAGGCATTGAACGGGAACGGCCTGGTGATCGCGCTCTCGGGGAAGGTCGGCGCCAGCGCATCCGGATTGAACATCCAGGCCTGCACCGCGTCGTTGAACTTCGAGACCTTCTTCAGCAATTCCTCCGCCGATGACGAATCGACCACGTCGCAGCCGGTCAATAGCGTCAGCGCACCGAGGCTGGTGCCCGCCGTGATGAAGCGGCGACGCGTCAGCTCCGGCATCGTCTTCACCGCGTCGCGGACGAGCAGCTTCTTGTCGACACCGGGGATCAGCAGCTTGCGGAGACGGCCCATTTTATCCTCCCTCAGCGACCGATGATCATGGCGCGCAGGCTCTTCGGCACCAGCAGCGCGAGCGCGACATGAATCACCAGGAAGGCAACGATCAGCGCCATGCAGGTGAAGTGGACATAGCGGGCGATGTCGTAGCCGCCGAACAGCGACACCAGCCAGTGCAGCTGCACCGGCTTCCACATCGACAGGCCCGACAGCACGATCACGACGCCGACGGTGATGATGCCGGCATAGAGCAGCTTCTGCACCGAATTGTACTTGCTGAGATCGTCATGCGACAGCTTGAAGGTCAGCGCCGCCTTGGTGTCGGCAATCACGCCGCCCGGGGTGATCGGCAGCAGCTTCTTGCGGAAGCGGCCGGTGGCGAAGCCGAGCGCCAGATAGACCAGGCCGTTGACCATCAACAGCCACATCGCGGCGAAGTGCCAGAGCAGCGCACCGCCGAGCCAGCCGCCCAGCGTGATGCTGCGGGAGAAGGTGAAGCCGAACAGCGGCGAGGCATTGTAGATCTGCCAGCCGGACATGATCATCAGGATCATGGCGAAGGCGTTGGTCCAGTGCACGATCCGGACCCAGACCGGCTGGATCACCTTCGCCGGCGTTGCGGTCTCTGCCTGGTGGTCGCTGACGGCAAGGCTCGTCATGGAGATATCTCTGCTCATGGTCGTTACCGGCTTATACGCCGGGAACCGGCGTTCCGTTACGGGTTCACGCGTTATCAGTTCGATATAGGCGATCCTGCCTGGTCACAAAAATGCGAGCCGGGGCGAGGCTCCGGCTCGCTGTTTCGCAAGGCGTTCAGGGACTAAATCGGACCGTCGGGTGTTACGTCGCCGGCATCAGCACGGTGTCGACCACATGGATGACGCCGTTCGACTGGTTGACGTTGGAGATCGTCACCATCGAGCTGCCGCCCTTGGCGTCGATGATCCAGACCTTGCCGTCCTTGTGCTTCACGGTCAGCTCCTCGCCCTCGGCGGTCTTCAGCATCTTGCCGTCGGTGAGGTCGGAGGCTTCGAGCTTGCCCGGCACCACATGGTAGGTGAGGATCTTGGTCAGCGTCGCCTTGTTCTCGGGCTTGACGAGACTGTCGACGGTTCCGGCCGGCAGCTTGCCGAAGGCGGCGTTGGTCGGCGCGAACACCGTGAACGGGCCCTTGCCTTCCAGCGTAGAGACCAGGCCCGCGGCCTTCACCGCGGCGACCAGGGTGGTGTGGTCCTTCGAATTGACGGCGTTCTGGACGATGTTCTTCGACGGGAACATCGCCGCACCGCCGACCATCACGGTCTTCTCCTCGGCACGGACCGGTGCCACGACAGTGGCGGTGATCGCAAGCGCGCTGAAGGCGGCGGCGGCGAGATAGGCAATACGCTTCGACATGGCTTCGTCTCCGATAAGGTATCCAGCCGGCGTCTCTCCGCCGGCGATGAAGGGGCAACGACGCGCGTTGGTTGATCATTGCGGCGTCGTTGGTCCGAGCTACGGGAGGTTTTCCGGTCGGTTTCCGGAAATAATTCTTTGTGATTGCTGAAACCGGCTGCGGCGCGCTGCGTACGCGCCACGCTTCGCAATCCGTCGCGCATTCCATTGAGCGGAATGGACGGGTGCGCTGCCGCGTGCAATTCGCTTGCCGCCGCCGCTCGATTAGTTCAGCCTGAGATTGCGGCACGGCTTCACAGAGAGCGGCCGCGGGGAGGCATCATGAGCAGCATCACGGCGGATGGGCATTCCGCGCCTGCGGTGAATGACGCAGGCAGCGACGTCGGCCCGCTCGAGCAAAAACATCTGCAATACGCCAACTACCGCGCGGTCGCCGGCAGCACCGAGCTCACCAAGACGCATTGGCACATCGCCACCGCCAATGCGCTCGGCTGGGGCTTCGACGGCATGGACGGCGTGATCTTCGCGCTGATCTCGCCGATGGTGATCAAGGAATTCCAGCTCACCCTGCCGGAGTATCGCTCCGGCATGCAGATCGCGCTGTTCGTCGGCATCGCCGGGCTCTATTTCTGGCCGTGGCTCGCCGACCGCTACGGCCGCCGCACGCTGCTCGCGGTCAACATCGCGCTGTTCTCGCTGCTGATGCCGGTCGCGGCGCTGTCGCCGACCTTTGCGGTCTTCGTGATCGCGCGCTCGCTGCTGTTCTTCGCGCTCAACGGCGAATGGTCGCTCGGCTCGATGCTGGTGGCTGAGACCTGGCCGGCGCGCTTGCGCGGCCGCGTCATCAGCATCACGCGCTCGGCCTGGTGCATTGGCGCCACGCTCGCAGGTGCGATCACCGGTCTCGTCGCCGCCAATTTCGGCTGGCGTATCGCCGTGATGGTGCCCGGCGTGATCGCGCTGCTCGCAATCTATATCCGCTCCACCTGCCCGGAATCGCCCTATTGGGTGCGGTCGCAGGACCGCAAGCGGCGCATCTCGGAGACGCTGGCGCGCGGCGGCACGGTCAGCGACGACGACCGCAACTGGTTCACCAAGGCCAAGGCGGTCGGCATCAGCCAGGTGTTCATGCCCGACGTATTGCCGTCGACCCTGGTCGCGCTGTTCGTGGCCTGCGCCTCGACCTGCATCTACGGCACCGTCGGCGCCTGGATGCCGCTGTATCTGTCGACCGAGAAGCACTGGTCGACCGCGGAATACAGCCTGTTCTATGTGTTCTATGGCCTGTGCGGCTTCCTCGGCCTGTGCCTGGTCGGCTGGCTGATCGACAAGATCGGCCGCCGCCGCACCTTCATCATCACCCTGATCGAGGGCGCGATCTTCATGACGCTCTGGGTCTATTCCGAGGATCGCGTGCTGCTCTGGACGTTCGGGCTTCTCTGGTGTCTCGGCTTCCTCGGCTTCTGGGGACCGAGCACGACATTGACCGCGGAAATCTTCCCGACCCGGATCCGCGGCGCCGCCAACGGCGTGGTCTGGGCGATCGCCTATTTCGTCGGCTTCGTGCTGTTTCCCTTCGTCTCGATCGCGCTCCAGCAGCACACCGGCTCATTCGCGCTGGCGTTCCTCTGCATCCCCGTGCTGATGCTCGCGATGGCGATCGGCGTGTTCCTGTTCGTACCGGAGCATACCGGCAAGGAGCTGAACGAGATCAGCGAGTGACGTAGAGCGCAAAACCCTCCACGCGTCGTCCCGGCCAAGCGAAGCGCGAGCCGGCAACTGTTATGTTGCTGGCTCGAGCTGATAGGGCTTTCTATCACGCATCATGGCGTTGAGGACCGTCAGTAGCTTCCTGGCGACAGCGATGAGAGCGAGCTTGGCGGGCTTACCGGCCTGCCGCAGTCGTGTGTAGAAGGTCTTAAAGGGAGCTGCTCTACGGACCGCGTTGAGGGCAGCCATGTAGAGGGCGGCGCGGACGCGCTTTCGGCCACCGCCGATCTTGCGCTTGCCACGGTAGGCGCCGCTGTCGACGTTGAAGGGAGCCAGGCC
>NZ_MKFI01000060.1 GCF_001982635.1 Bradyrhizobium mercantei
TGCCGGTGCCGCCGAGGCTCTTGTAATAGGTGACAGCCGCCTTGAGAAAGGGAACAGCGCTATCGGCCGTCTCGTCGGGCTTGATCTCGGAGAAAGCAACGCGGGAATGGTCGTCGATGCAGACGTGGACGAAATCCCAGCCAGCGCCACGGCTCTTGTTCGGACCACTCGGATCGCCAGTGATGCGGTGCCCGACACGCTCGAAACGCCCGAGCTTTTTGATGTCGATGTGAATGATCTCGCCTGGGCTCTTGCGCTCATAGCGGCGTTCCGGCTCGGCCGGCTCCAGATCGCGGATCCGGTTCAATCCCAAGCGGCGAAGGACACGGCTGACGGTGGCCGATGACACCTCGACCTCGGCCGCGATTTGCTTGCCGGTGTGGCGCTGCCGGCGCAAGGCCTCGATAGCGGCACATGTGGCAGCCGGGGTTTGGCTTGGCGATGAAAGGGGCCTTGAGGAGCGATCACGCAACCCCTCAACACCTTCTGCGCGGTACCGTTTGACCCATTTGGCGACCGACTTCGGCGTCGTATTGAACAACTCAGCCGCGCCAGCTTGGTTTAGCCCGCCTTGAACCACGCTTCGGACCATCGCCTCTCGACCTTTGGGCGTCAAAGGCGCATTCTTGTGCACGTTCATCTGGTCTCTCCTTGGAACACTGAAGCTTCGCAACCTCAGCTTCCTCGGTTCAGACCAGATGGACAACCTCCTGACAGACCACA
>NZ_MKFI01000061.1 GCF_001982635.1 Bradyrhizobium mercantei
ACATAGTCGATCACCAGATGGGCGAAATCCGGTTGACCCGTCACCGGGCAGATCGAGGTGAATTCCGGCACCGTGAAGCGCACCAGATAATCGGTACCAGCCTGCGGGTTGGGCACGCGGTCGAGCTGCGCCTTTTCCGGCGCGTCGGGCCATTCCACCGCACGGCCGAGTTGCAGGCCCGGGGAGGTCGTTGATTTGCTGGATTTCTTCGCCATGAGGGGTCTCCGTGGGGTCCTCATAGAGCATGATCCGGAAAAGTGGAAACCGGTTTTCCTGCAAAACAACCCCATGCAAAGGGGGCCGTCAGGCGGCCTTTTCCCCCTCGATGCATTGCGGTAGAAGCACCGCCATCTGCCCCCTCACTGCCACAAGAGGTTCTCATGACTGACATCGTCGACATCATCGGCCGCGAAATCCTGGATAGCCGCGGCAACCCCACGGTCGAGGTCGATGTGGTGCTGGAGGATGGGTCAATCGGTCGCGCGGCGGTGCCGTCGGGGGCTTCCACCGGCGCGCATGAGGCGGTGGAACTGCGGGATGGCGACAAGTCGCGCTATCTCGGCAAGGGCGTCGAGAAGGCGGTTGCCGCCATCAACGGCGAGATCTTCGAGGCGCTCAGCGACCAGGCCGTCGAGGAGCAGGTCGCGATCGACCAGATCATGATCGAGCTCGACGGCACGCCGAACAAGAGCCGGCTTGGC
>NZ_MKFI01000062.1 GCF_001982635.1 Bradyrhizobium mercantei
GCCTACGAGCTGACCAAGAAAGACGGCTTCTACGACAAGAACCCCGGCACCGAAGTCGGCGTCAAGCAGCTGAACGTCGAAACCACCGCGCAATCGCGTGGCCTGCGCCTGGGCTTCCTGCCGCAGATCCGTGAAATCGAGGACGCCGAAATCGAACGCATCGTGGCCGGCAAGGTCGCGGCCACGGACGGCGCCGAGAACATCGTCAAGCGCGGCAACGAACTGCTGGAAAAGTTCGAGAAGAGTGTAAAGTAACGCCCGTTCCGGGACTCGGAACAAGCCCCCGCCACGCACGATTTCCGTTTCGTGACAGGGGCTTGCGTGATTCAAGCGAGGCTTAAAGCCCTGGTTATTTTGGGGCTTTAAGCCTATCGTGCTTATGCGTTGCCGGCGCCCTCGGGCGCCTCGAGCCAGGCCGGTGCCGCTTCCCGGCCGGCGGTTTCAAGCGGCGGTTAATCCAACCGCCGTTTTTCGTACCTTGGGTTCCCCCTATGGAAAAACGTGTTGTCTTTGGGCACAAGACCCTGCCCTATCTGCTGCTCCTGCCGCAGATCGTCATTACCGTGGTCTTCTTCTTCCTTCCCGCCGGCCAGGCCATGTGGCAGTCGATGCGGTTGGAAGATGCCTTCGGCCTGTCCTCCGAGTTCGTCGGTTTCGACAACTTCATGGAGCTGTTCTCGCAACAGGCCTACCT
>NZ_MKFI01000063.1 GCF_001982635.1 Bradyrhizobium mercantei
GATGGAATCCCAGGCGCGGCCGGCGAATCCGGCTTCGGCCACCGGCTCCAGCGCCACCACCGGGAACTGCATGGCCGGCTTGCCATCGACCATCACGCGCAGCGAACCGACTGCGGCCTGGGCCGCGATCGGCGCCACCAGCGGGTCCTGCGGCGCCCAGACCGACTCGACCTTGGCGCCGGCCGGCACCGTGACGTAGGCGTCGCGCGCAAAGCCGGCCTTGAGCGTGTCGGCTTGGCCCTTCCAGACCTCGGGCGTGGCCACCGCCTGGCCCTTCGCATATAACTTGATGGTATTGAACCCCTGGAAGCCCCATTCCAGCAACTCGCGGCTTTCCTGGGTGCGCAGCTTGTCCGAGGCCGTGCCCACCACCACCGTGATCAGGCGCCGCTGGTCGCGGCCATTGGGCCGATGCGCGGTGGCCACGATGCAGTAGCCAGCCGCCTCCGTATGGCCGGTCTTCAGGCCGTCGACGCTGGGATCGAGCCACAGCAGCCGGTTGCGGTTGGGCTGGGTGATGTTGTTATAGGTATAGGTCTTGGCCGAATCGTAGGTCTTGTACAGCTCGGGGTAGTCGCGGATGAAGCGCGTGGCCAGGATCGACAGGTCGCTGACTGTGGAATACGTGCCCGGGTCCGGCAGCCCGTGGGGACTGGCGAAGCGCGTGCCGTGCAGGCC
>NZ_MKFI01000064.1 GCF_001982635.1 Bradyrhizobium mercantei
ACCGAGAGCGGCGCGATAGCGCCTGATTTGTTTTCCGAGAGCCATGGTGTCAACGCTAAACAGTTGTGGAAAATTGTGCAACAACAAGTGTTGAAAACGGGATTATACATTTGTAGAATCTTACTCATGGATTACCCAAAACGTGTGCTGTTATCAGACGGAAGCGTGGGTAGCGTATCGCTACCAAAGGGCTTCTCTCCCTCATCCATCCGGACCGCCGCAATGGCGATTCGCAACACCGGCGCCCGGGCGGCGCCACCTCGGCAGCGTCCGCCAGCGACGGACACCGGCATCGAACTCAATGGCAAGGAGCGGCAAATGAATCAGGCAGGAAACATGGCATTGCAGGCCCCGCAGGGCTGGGTCGCGGCGGCATCGCAGGCGGGCGCCGCCATCGCGCGTTCCTTTGCGTCGCGGCCGGCGGAGCGGGCCGGTTGGCAGCAGGCGGCGCAGGGCCGGAACCAGAAGGGGCAGAACATGACGCGGGAAGAGTCGGATCAGGTCGAAGCGCTGATCATGGAGTGGTACCACTGGAGCCGGGGCTACGGGCCCAAGCTGGGCGTCGGCCGGGTCTCGGCGTTCGCGCGCGGCATGACGGCCGACGAGGCCTATGACGACGAAGACGTCGACGCCCGCCTGGCCGCCGCGCGCGGCGAGCAGACCGAGTTGTGTAT
>NZ_MKFI01000065.1 GCF_001982635.1 Bradyrhizobium mercantei
CGGCCCGCCTGTTCGTCATGTTCGCCAGCCCCCCCGAGCAGACCCTCGAATGGTCCGACTCCGGCGTCGAAGGCTCGAACCGCTTCCTGCGCCGCCTGTGGTCCATCAGCTACGCGCAGCGCGACACGATCGCCCGCGGCCTGGCCGCCGGCGCCGACTGGAGCGGCGCGCCCGCCGCGGTCAAGGATCTGCGCCGCGAGGTCTACAACCTGCTCAAGCAGGCCGACTACGACTACCAGCGCATCCAGTACAACACCGTCGTGTCCGCGTGCATGAAGATGCTCAACGCCATCGACGACGCCAAGCTGCCGGAAGGCGCGCACGCCGACGCCGCCTACGCCGAAACGCTGGGCGTGCTGCTGCGCGTGCTGTACCCGGTGGTGCCGCACATCACCTGGCACCTGTGGCGCGACCTCGGTTACGCGAACGAGCTGGGCGACCTGCTCGACGCGCCCACGGCATCCGACTCGGAGGCCGGGCCGGCTTCCCGCGCGGGAAGCCGGCGGCGGCGATGGCGAAATACGCTTACAGTCCGGCGCCGTGGCCAAGTGGTTCCTGAAGAACAAGCCCGACGTCTGGACCAAGTGGGTCCCCGCCGACGTCGCGACTACGACTACCAGCGCATCCAGTACAACACCGTCGTGTCCGCGTGCATGAAGATGCTCAACGC
>NZ_MKFI01000066.1 GCF_001982635.1 Bradyrhizobium mercantei
GGCTGTTGCTGTGGGCGGCCGAGCACTATGGCGTCGACGCCACCGGCATCACGCTGTCGCGCAACCAGCATGCGCATGTCAGCAGGCTGATCCAGGAAAAGGGCCTGGGCGAGCGCGTGCGCGTGGAACTGCTGGACTACCGCAAGCTCGACGAGGCCGCGCCCTACGACAAGATCGCCTCGGTCGGCATGTTCGAGCACGTCGGCCGGGCCCAGCTGGAAGGCTATTTCGCCAAGCTGCGCCGGCTGCTCAAGCCGGGCGGGCTGATCATGAACCACGGCATCACCGCGGCCGGCGTCTACAACGCCGAGCTGGGCAGCGGCATGGGCGAATTCATCGAGAAGTACATCTTCCCTGGGGGCGAGCTGACCCACATCAGCGTCGTCATGGAGGCCATGACCAATGGTGGCCTGGAAGAGGTGGACGTCGAGAACCTGCGGCCGCACTACGCCCGGACCTTGTGGGCCTGGAGCGATGCGCTCGAGGCCAACCTGGCCGAGGCCGCGCGGATCCTGGGCGGCGAGCAGGGCGAGCGTTCGCTGCGCGCCTACCGGCTCTACCTGGCCGGTTGCGCCATGGGCTTCGAGCACGGCTGGATCGCGCTGCACCAGATCGTGGGCCAGCACCCGGCCACGGGC
>NZ_MKFI01000067.1 GCF_001982635.1 Bradyrhizobium mercantei
ACCGGCGTGCGCGGGCGCATCCGGCTGGCGGCCAGCGTGGCGGCGTTGTCGGGCGACCTGCCGGCACAGATCCAGTCGTTCCGCCGCGCGTATCCGCAGATCGAGATCGCGCTCGAGGAAAGCACCACCCAGCAGGTCTTCCAGGAAGTGCTGGCGGGCCACGCCGATGTGGCGGTGGGATCGGACTTCGGCCACGATGGCCTGCAGGTATTCGCCTGCGGCTATTGCGAGCTGGCCGCGGTGGTGCCGGCGCAGCACCTGCTGGCCGACAGCGAGGTGCTGGACTATGCGCAGTTGCTGCCCTACGAACAGATCGAGCTGAACCGCGACAACGGCATCAGCGCGGTGTTCGAGCAGGCCGCGCGCGAGGCTGGCGTGGCGCGCCGCATCAGCGCCCGGGTCAGTTCGCACGAGACCATCTGCAATCTGGTGGCGCGCGGCATGGGCGTGGCGGTGGTGCCGATGTACCTGAAGCCGCGCCATGCCAGCCAGGACATCCGCTTCATCGCGTTGTCCGGCCCCTGGTCGGGCACGCCGCTTTGCATTGCCGTGCGCGAGCTCGATACGCTGCCGCCCGCGGCGCGCGCGCTGTTGGCGCACCTGGGGGCGGCGCCCTGGCCCTAGGGCTTACCCGGAC
>NZ_MKFI01000068.1 GCF_001982635.1 Bradyrhizobium mercantei
ACCTTCTTGTCATCGCCATCCGTGGCCAGGACGGACACGGTGTAGGCGCCCGCCTCCAGCGCCGCGCCGCCGTCGTTCTTGCCGTCCCAGTCCAGCGTGTACACGCCGGCCTTCTGCTCGCCCAGCTCGATGGTGCGCACGACCTGGCCGTTGGCGTCGGAGATGCGCACCTGTACCTTGGCGGCGTCCTTCTGCAGGTCGATGCCGTAGGGCGTGACCACGCGCTCGGAGGGGTTCGCGGCGTCCACGCCGACCTTGACGGTCGAGCCGGGCACCAGCACGCCCTTGCCGATCATCGCGACCGCGTTCATGGACTGCGACACGTCGATCTGGCCGCTGATGGCCAGCATGGTGTTCTTGAGGTTGGTGATGCCTTCCACGGTGGAGATCTGCGCCAGCTGCGAGGTCAGCTCGGCGTTCTGCATCGGGTTCAGCGGATCCTGGTTCTTGAGCTGCGTGACCAGCAGCTTCAGGAACTGGTCCTGCAGGCCCTGGGCGGTGCTGGAGCCGTTGGCGCCGCTTTGCGCCAGGCCCAGGCCGGTCGTGCTGGTGGATTGGTCGACGGTGGTCATGGGTTCACTTCTTCAAAGACTTCCGCGCGGGCGGCGCGGCGCGCGGAATCAGAC
>NZ_MKFI01000069.1 GCF_001982635.1 Bradyrhizobium mercantei
CCTCAACATACGGATTTTGACCATGGCCACGAAAGCTAAAGCTCCTGCCAAGAAAGTCACCAAGCCCGCCGCCAAGGCGCCCGCAAAGAAGGCTACCGCCGCCAAACCCGCTGTGAAGCCCGCAGCCAAGAAGGTCGTCGCCGCCAAGAAGGTCGCTGCCGCCCCCAAGGCTATCAAGGCTGCTCTGAACAAGACCCAGCTGATCGCCTACATCGTCGAGCAGTCCGGTGTCGAAGCCAAGTCGGTCAAGGCCGTCCTGGCCAGCCTGGAAACCTCGGTGCTGAGCTCCGTGGACAAGAAGGGCGCTGGCGAATTCACGCTGCCCGGCCTGTTCAAGGTTGCCGTGCAGAAGGTTCCCGCCAAGGCCAAGCGCTTCGGCAAGGATCCGTTCACCGGTGAAGAGCGCTGGTTCCCCGCCAAGCCGGCTTCGGTCAAGGTGAAGGTTCGCCCGCTCAAGAAGCTGAAGGACGCCGCGCAGTAATTCCGCACGGTTATCCGGTCAAGCCGGAAAGGGCCTGCCCCGCAAGGGGCGGGCCCTTTCTTTTTTTGTGCGTCCGCCGGCCGGCACAGTCCGCGCCGGCCGGCGGGCGCGCCTTGCATGATCCCGGGCCGGCCTGCTAGAATT
>NZ_MKFI01000007.1:0-440000 GCF_001982635.1 Bradyrhizobium mercantei
TAGATGCTCTCATAGGAGATCACCCTGCGGCCGTGCTCGCGAGCCAGCCGGCCGGCGACCTGCTCGGGCGACCAGCCGCGGCCAAGACGTTCCAACACCGCACGGCGCAGGCCGGGCTCCCGTTCGAGGCGAGAGCCCGTCCAGCGCCGCGCTCGCATCTGTTGCTGGGCATAGCTCGGCTTGTAGCCGACCTGAGCGCCGGAATTACGGTTCAGCTCCCGAGAGATCGTTGATGGCGGGCGATCCAGAGCTGCCGCGATTTGCCGGATCGAGCTGCCACTGGCCGAAAGCCGGGCAAATCTCGCATCGCTCCTCCAGGGAGAGCTGCGTGTAAGTCCGCCCCATGGCAACACCTCCTGTCGGAAATGTTGCACTTCGTTTGTGAACTCAGGGGACCCATAACCACAAGACGTCGGGATGGAACGAGCTGGGGCCACAAGCAACAACTGCGCCCTGTGGTTATGGGTCCCGGCTCGCGCTTCGCTTGGCCGGGACGACAAGTCGAGAAACCGAAGCTAGAACCTGGTCAGGTATTGAACCTGAAATGCATGACGTCGCCGTCGGCGACGACGTAGTCCTTGCCTTCAAGCCGCAGCTTGCCGGCATCGCGCGCGCCGGCTTCGCCGTTGCCGGCAATGTAGTCATCATACGCGATGGTCTCGGCGCGGATGAAACCCTTCTCGAAATCGGTATGGATCACGCCGGCGGCTGCCGGCGCCTTGGTGCCGCGGTCGATGGTCCAGGCGCGGGCTTCCTTGGGGCCGACGGTGAAATAGGTGATGAGATCGAGCAGCTGGTAGCCGGCACGGATCAGCCGATCGAGCCCGGCCTCTTCGAGACCGAGCGTCTCCAGGAAGTCGACACGCTCCTCGCGCGACAGCGTCGCGATCTCGGATTCGATCTTGGCCGAGATCACGACCGCGACCGCGCCCTCCTCCTTCGCACGCTGGAACACCGCCTTGGAGAAATCGTTGCCGTCCTTGGCCGAGCCTTCCTCGACGTTGCAGACATAGAGCACGGGCTTCGAGGTCAAGAGCCCGAGCATGCGGAACGCACGCTCCTCCTCCGGCTTGCGCTCCATCCCACGCACCGGCTTGCCATCCCGCAGCAGCACCAGCGCGCGGTTGACGAGCTCGAGCTGCTCCTTGGCTTCCTTGTCGTTGCCCTTGGCCTTCTTCGAGAGATTGTCGACGCGCTTCTCGAGGCTGTCGAGGTCGGACAGCATCAGCTCGGTCTCGATGGTCTCGATGTCGGCGAGCGGCGCGATCTTGCCTTCGACATGGGTGATGTCGGAATCCTCGAAGCAGCGCACCACATGGGCGATGGCGTCGACCTCGCGGATGTTGGCGAGGAACTGGTTGCCGAGGCCCTCGCCCTGCGAGGCGCCGCGGACCAGGCCCGCGATGTCGACGAAGGTCAGCCGGGTCGGGATGATCTGCGCCGACTTCGCGATCGCCGACAGCTTGTCCAGCCGCGGATCGGGCACCGCCACCTCGCCGACATTCGGCTCGATGGTGCAGAACGGATAGTTCGCCGCCTGGGCGGCCGCCGTCTCGGTCAGCGCATTGAACAACGTCGACTTGCCGACATTAGGCAGCCCGACGATCCCGCATTTGAATCCCATGTTCGTCCCGATCTCTCGCGCACACGCTGCGCGGCTGAACTGAGTGAGGTCGTCATACGCGGGCTTGACCCGCGTATCCATCCCACTTGAAAGATGGATCGCCGGGTCGAGCCCGGCGATGACGAGGGTCTACTTCGGCCCCTCGTCTTTGGTGTCGAAAAATCCCTTGGCCTGCATCGTCAGATGCACCTTGTTGGCGAACGACGCGTCGTGCCCCGCTGCCAGCAGGCCGGCATTGTCGGCGACGGCCTGGCACAAGGCCTCCACCCACGCCCGGTCGCTTTTGGCGAAGTCCGACAGCACGTGGCTGTGCACGAGCTCCTTGACGCCGGGATGACCGATCCCGAGCCGCACCCGCCGATATTCGTTGCCGATATGTGCGGAGATCGAGCGCAGCCCGTTATGGCCGGCGATCCCGCCGCCGATCTTGACCCGCACCTTGGCCGGCGGCAGTTCGAGCTCGTCCTGGAACACGGTGATGTCGGCGGGCGCGAGCTTGAAGAAGTTCGCCGCTTCCTGCACCGCGCGCCCGGACTCGTTCATGTAGGTGGTCGGCTTCAGCAGCACGACCTTCTCACGATCGACGACGCCTTCGGAGGTCTCGCCCTGAAAGCGACGGCGCCATGGTGCGAAACCATGACGCCGTGCAATCTCATCGACCGCCAGGAAACCGATATTGTGCCGGTTGCTGGCGTATTTCGCACCGGGATTACCGAGACCAACAAAAAGGCGCATGGCACGGCATCCCGCGTCGGCGCGCCATCAGAGGATCGCGCGCCGACCTGATCGATTACTTCTTCTTGTCGCCACCGCCGGCGGGAGCCTTGGCACCCGCGGCCGGAGCCGCAGCACCCGCAGCCGGAGCCGCCGCAGCGGCCGGAGCTGCAGCACCCGCAGCCGGAGCAGCGCCACCGGCAGCCGCCGCAGCCGCGGCCTTCTGCTCTTCGGCGTAGCCGGACGGCGGCACGATGGTGACGAGCGTCGCGTCCTCGCGGGTCAGCGACTTCACGCCCTTGGGCAGCTTCACATCGGAGAGATGCAGCGAATAGCTGATCTCGAGGCTGCCGACGTCGGCCTCAATGTATTGCGGAATGTTGTCGACCGCGCACTCGAGCTCGAGCGTGTGGGTGACGATGTTCACGGTGCCGCCGCGCTTGACGCCAGGCGAGGTTTCGCCGTTCACGATGTGCAGCGGCACGCTGACGCGGATGGTGGCGCCTTCGCCGAGCCGCATGAAGTCGACATGGAGCGGGAAGTCCTTCACCGGATCGAGGTGGTAGTCGCGCGGAATCACGCGGTGCTTCTTGCCCTCGAGTTCGATATCGAACAGCGTGGTGAGGAACCGGCCGGCCAGGATGCGCTGGCGCAGGTCACGATCGTCGACCGAGATGGTGACGGGGGGCTGGTTGTCTCCGTAGATCACTCCGGGAACTCTCCCGGCGCGACGCTCTGCCCGGGCGGCCCCCTTGCCGCTCTGCGGACGCGCGGTCGCCTTCAATTCCTTGACGGTCGCCATAGCGTTAAGTCCTTGTATTTAAAAAGTTAAAGGCCGCAACGCGGCCCATGCTCAGGTCCACAGCAAGCCTCCAGGGGTGCGGGGGCCGCGGACGTGGCGGGCTTTTAGCCCCAAAGGGCCGAAATGACAAGGAAATGAAGGGATTTTTCTGCGACGTTCTCAAACTCGTCATGCCCGGGCATAGCCGTCCGAAGGACGGCGTCGCTTCCGCTCGCCTATGACCCGGGCATCCATCAAAAAAGGGCTTTTTGCAAAGCGGATGGATGGCCGGGTCAAGCCCGGCCATGACAAGGGGACCAGGCTCAGCCAACTCCGCCGATGCCGAGCTTGGCCTCCAGCGCGGCGATCCGGGCCTTCAGCGCCTCGTTCTCCTCGCGGGCTAGGCGGGCCATGTCCTTGACCGCGTCGAATTCCTCGCGCTTGACCACGTCGAGGTCGCGCAGGATCCGTTCGGCCTGGTTGCGCATGACCGTGTCGACCTCGCGCTTGACGCCCTGGGCGGCGCCCGCGGCGTCGTTCATCAGACGGCCGATCTCATCGAAAAACCGGTTGCTGGTCTGGGTCATCTCGCAAAACTCTCCGCATGCACTGAATCGCGATAAGACAATGGCGATCCCCGCCATCGGGTTCAAGTCCGCCGCGAATGGCAGGCCTCCCGGTGGCTTGCCTTGTCATGCTCCGGTTTCCTTGCAATCGTATGAACTCACAACAGAAATCGCACACATAACGCGAGCAGAAACGCCATGATCGAACAGACCGTCGAGATCCCGACCAAGGACGGCAAGACCACCACCTTCATCACCCATCCCGAGCGCGGCGGCCCCTTCCCGGTCGTCATCTTCTACATGGACGCCCCGGCGATCCGCGAGGAGCTGCGCGACATGGCGCGCCGGCTCGGCACGTCCGGCTATTACGTGATGCTGCCCAACATGTATTACCGCGCCGGCGTGATGGAGCTCGGCCCGATCAATCCCGATCCGGAATCGCCCGAGCGCAAGCGCATGTTCGAGCTGATGCACTCGCTCAACATTCCGCTGGTCATGGAAGACACCAAGGGCCTGCTCGCCTATGCCGAAACGCAGAAGGCGGCCAACACGAACATCATCGGCACCGTCGGCTACTGCATGAGCGGCCGCTATGCGGTGAACGCCGCGACGCATTTTCCCGATCGCGTGAAGGCCGCCGCCTCGGTCTACGGCACCCATCTGGCGACCGACCAGGCGGACAGCCCGCACCTTGCCGCGCAAAAGACCAAGGCCGAACTCTATTTCGCCTGCGCCGAGACCGATATCTACGCACCACAGGAGATCATCGAGAAGGTGAAGGCCGGCATGAAGGGATCGAACAACGAGGTCGAGATCTATCCCGGCACGCATCACGGCTTTGCGTTCCCGAAGCGCCCGGTCTATGACCGCGACGCCGCCGAACGCCACTGGGAGCGGCTGCTGGCGCTCTACCGCCGCAACCTCGTGAGCTGAAGTCCTAAAGACGCACGATGCCGTTCCTGCTGATCGACTTTCCGGTATTCAACCCCGTCGCGCTCGCGCTCGGGCCGATCGTAATCCGCTGGTACGCGCTGGCTTACATCGTCGGCATCGTGCTGGGCTGGATCTACGCCCGCTCGCTGATCAAGAAGGAACGGCTGTGGCGCGGCGAGGTGCCGATCACGCTGCCGCAGCTCGATGATTTCATCCTCTGGGTGACGATCGGCATCATCGTCGGCGGCCGCACCGGCTATGTGCTGTTCTACAATCTGCCGTTCTTCATGGCGCATCCGTCCGAGATCCTCGAATTGTGGAAGGGCGGCATGTCGTTCCACGGCGGCTTCCTCGGCTGCGTCGCCGCGGTGATGCTGTTTGCCCGCCGCAACAACATCCCGATCCTGTCGCTCGGCGACATCACCACCGCGGTCGCGCCGATCGGGTTGTTCCTCGGCCGGCTCGCCAATTTCATCAACAGCGAATTATGGGGCCGCCACGCCGATCCGAGCCTGCCCTGGGCCATGATCTTCCCCAATGGCGGACCGCTGCCGCGGCATCCGAGCCAGCTCTACGAGGCCGGGCTCGAGGGCATCGTGCTGTTTACGGCGCTGGCGATCATGATCCGGATGGGCGCACTGAAGCGGCCCGGCCTGATCCTCGGCAGCTTCATTGCGATCTACGGCATCGCTCGAATCATCGGCGAGCATTTCAGGGAGCCCGACCCGCAGCTCGGATTCCTGTGGGGCGGATTAACCATGGGGATGCTGCTGTCGGTGCCAATGATCATCGTGGGCGCTATCATCATCACGGCTGCCGTTCGCCGCAAGGCGAACGGCACGGCGCCGACTTCAACCTAAAGCAAGTGCAATCCAAGGAAGGCCGTGAGCGAACCCTCCCCGCTGCTGGATGAGATCAGGAAGCTGATCAAGCTGTCCGGGCCGATGCCGGTCTGGCGCTATATGGAATTGTGCCTGGTGCATCCGCAGTATGGCTACTATCTGTCGCGCGATCCGCTCGGCCGCGAGGGCGATTTCACCACGGCGCCCGAGGTCAGCCAGATGTTCGGCGAACTGCTTGGGCTGTGGAGCGCCTCGATCTGGCGCGCGATCGGCTCGCCGGACACGCTGCGCCTGATCGAGCTCGGGCCCGGTCGCGGCACCATGATGGCCGACGCGCTGCGTGCGCTGCGCGTGCTGCCGCCGCTCTACCAGTCGCTCAGCATCCACCTCGTCGAGGTCAATCCGGTGCTGCGCGAGAAGCAGCGCGCCACGCTCACGGGCGTGCGCAACGTCACCTGGCACGACAGCATCGACGACGTGCCCGAGGGGCCGGCTGTGATCCTCGCCAACGAATATTTCGACGTGCTGCCGATCCATCAAATGGTCCGCCGCGAGACCGGCTGGCACGAGCGCATGGTCGGGATGGATGCCAACGGCAATTTGTATTTCGCGCCCGCGCCCGAGCCGACCCCGCACTTCGAGGTGCTGCTGCCGCCGCTGGTGCGTGCCGCCCCGCTCGGCGCGGTATTCGAGTGGCGGCCCGACAACGAGATCATGAAGCTCGCAACGCGCCTGCGCGACCAGGACGGCGCCGCGCTGATCATCGATTACGGCCATCTGCGCAGCGACGCCGGCGATACCTTCCAGGCGATCGCGCGCCACAGCTTCGCCGACCCGCTGAAGAACCCGGGCCAGGCCGACATCACCGCGCATGTCGATTTCCAGGCGCTGGCGCGGGCCGCCGAGGATGTCGGCGCGCGGGTCCACGGGCCGGCGACACAGGGCGACTTCCTCAAGCGTCTCGGCGTCGAGGCGCGGGCCGCCGGGCTGATGGCGAAAGCCAGCCCCGAGGTCTCCGCCGATGTTGCCGCCGCCCTGAAGCGCCTGACCGATTCCGGACGCGGCGGAATGGGCTCGATGTTCAAGGTCATGGCGATCTCCAACCCGCACCTCACCTCGATCGCCGGCCTCAGCGATCAGCCTGACGAGACCGAACAATGACATTGGGATCACCGCTGCTGTCGGCTATTCCGGGCCTGCGCCATGCCTTCTTCTCTCGCGAGGGCGGCGTCTCCGAAGGCATCTATGCCGGCCTCAATGGCGGGCTCGGCTCGCGCGACGATCCGGCCAGGGTCCTGGAGAACCGGCGGCGGATGGCCGAGCAGCTCGGCGTCGCGCCCGACCATCTGATCAGTGTGCATCAGGTCCACTCGCCCGACGTCGCGGCCGTGACCGGCCCGTGGAACGGCGCCGCGCGCCCGAAGGCGGATGCGCTGGTCACGCGCACCGAGGGCCTGGCCATCTCGGTCACCACCGCCGACTGCGGTCCGATCCTGTTGGTCGATCCCAACGCACGGGTGATCGGCGCGGCGCATGCCGGCTGGAAGGGCGCGCTGACCGGCGTGCTGGAATCGACCATCGATGCGATGGAGAAGCTCGGCGCCGAGCGCGGCGGCATCGTCGCCGCCATCGGCCCGCTGATCCGCACGGAGTCCTACGAGGTCGGAAACGAATTCGTCGAACGCTTCATCGAGGCCGATGCCGAGAACGGCATGTTCTTCATGCCCGCCGAACGCGACGGACATGCGATGTTCGATCTCGCCGGCTTCATCCGCATGCGGCTGGAGAATGCCGGCGTGCTGATGATCGACGATCTCGGCATCGACACCTATTCCGACGAGCGCTGTTACAGCTACCGCCGCTCCGTGCACCGCAAGGAGGCCGATTACGGCCGGCATGTCCACGCCATCGTGCTGGAAACCTGACGCCACCTCCTCTCGATTTTTGTGCGACAAGCGCCTTGACTCTCCACCTGCTGGAGACCGGACAAGCGGCGCATGACACAACGCACCTACAGCATCGGCGAGGCGGCGCGGCTCAGCGGCATCAGTGTCCGCAAGCTCCGCTTCTATTCGGACCAGGGGTTGCTGCCGGCCGGCCGCACCGCGAGCGGCTATCGCGTCTTCACCGACGACGAGCTGGTTCGCCTCGACCTGATCCGTTGCCTGCGCGAAGCGGGGCTCGGTCTCGACGCCATCCGTGAGGTCCTGACCAAGGAACTCTCGCTGGTCGAGGCGCTGAAGCTGCGCCTCGAGACGCTGGAAGCGGAGATCGCGGCGCAACGCCGCGTCGCCTCGGCCCTGCGGGCTGCGTTGCGCTCACCGCAACTCACCGAAGCAGATCTGAGGAGATTCCTGACCATGACGCAGCTGTCCCGCACCGAGCGCCGCAACGTCGTTGAACGCTTTTACGAGAAGGTGTCCGACGGCATCAACATCGACCGGCAGTGGATCCGGCAGATGATCGAGACCAGCGTTCCCGAATTGCCGGACGAGCCGACACCCGAGCAATGCGATGCCTGGATCGAGTTATCGGAGATGCTGGGGGATCCCACCCTCGTCGCCAACATCCGCGCCAACGCGGAGGACGTCTGGAATCATCACGTGCTAGATCTCGCCGCCTGGCAGGAGGCCAACGAAGCCGTGCTGGCCAGGGCGAAAGAGATCATCGCGCGCGATCTCGACCCGGCGTCGGAGGCCGGCCAGGCGCTGGCGCGCGACTGGCTGGAGACGTCGGCGCGGCTGCTGAAGCGTGAGCCCGACCTGGAATTCCGCGACTGGATCCGCGGCAAATATGCGCTGCACGACGCGCGTGCCGCCCGTTATTGGGAACTGGTCGCCATCATGCGCGGACAGAAGCCGGACGCGAGCCCGAACCGTGAATGGGCCTGGATCACCGAAGCCATGCGGCATCATCTGGCTGGCTGAGCCGGAAACATCGAGCAAGGAATTCGGTCCTCACCGGGGCGCCGCCGTCCGGATCGGTTAAGGGCTGTGGCCGTCCTGCCCTAGACGTTAAGCCGTTTTAACGATATCGCAGGACGCAATGAGGGAAGCGTCGAACCACCAGTTTCAAACTGGGACAGCCGTGCGTGCCGCGATCGGAGCCACCTGGCTCGCGATCGCCTGCGCGCTCGGCGGCTGCGCGGCCGGCGGCAATGTCGCCGACTCCTATGCCATGGCCACGCCGGCAGCGAGCGGCGCGACCGTCGCGTTCGAATCGATCGACGGCCCGCCGCCCCAGGTGTTCGACCGCATGGTCGGCGTGCTCGACAGCGAATCCAAGCTGCGCAGCCTGTCGATCGTGTCGCGCGAGGGCACCGCGGCGTATCGCGTGCGCAGCTATCTGTCGGCGCAGGTGGTGCGCGGCCGCACCATGATCGCGTGGGTGTGGGACGTCTACGACAGCAACCAGCAACGCGCGCTCCGCCTCTCCGGCGAGGAGCCCGCCGGCAAGGCCGGCCGCGATGCCTGGGCCGCCGCCGACGATCTGGTGCTGCGCAAGATCGCCCAGGCCGGCCTCAGCGGCCTGTCGAGCATGATCAATGGCGGCCCGGCCGATGGCCCGGCTCCCGCGCTCGCCCCCGACCTCCGCGGGCCGACGGTGGCGAGCGCCCCGGCCCCCACAGCGTCCGAGACCGTGGCGCTCGGCTATTCCGCCGAATAAAACCCCCGTTATCTCCCGGAGAAGGGGGATTTTTGCCCAGGAAAACCGCTGCAAGGGCAGCTAATGGGTTGCCAGCGGATGCGCCTGCCTGATATTCCCTCGCGCACCGAAAACCCGCCGGTTCTGTAAGGACTTGAGATGCTGAACGTCGTATCCAGCAAGGCGCGGGGGGAAGCATCGATGTCGGCAAAAAACGGATCAATCAAGCTCGTCGCCGGCAACTCCAATCCTGCGCTGGCGCAGGAAATCGCCAAGGGCCTCGGCATCGAACTGACCAAGGCCGTGGTCAGGCGTTTCGCCGACATGGAGATCTTCGTCGAGATCCAGGAGAACGTCCGCGGTTCGGACATGTTCATCCTGCAGTCGACGTCGTTTCCGGCCAACGACAATTTGATGGAGCTGTTGATCATCACCGACGCGCTGCGCCGCTCCTCGGCGCGCCGCATCACGGCAGTGATCCCCTATTTCGGCTATGCCAGGCAGGACCGCCGCTCCGGCTCGCGCACGCCGATCTCGGCCAAGCTCGTCGCCAACCTGATCGCCCATGCCGGCGTCGACCGCGTGATGACGCTCGACCTGCATGCCGGCCAGATCCAGGGCTTCTTCGATATCCCGACCGACAATCTGTTCGCGGCACCCCTGATGGTGCGCGATATCAGAGAGAAGTTCGACCTCGCCAAGGTGATGGTGGTGTCGCCCGACGTCGGCGGCGTGGCACGTGCCCGCGGCCTCGCCAAGCGCATCAACACCCCGCTTGCGATCGTCGACAAGCGCCGCGAGCGCCCCGGTGAGTCCGAGGTGATGAACGTGATCGGCGACGTCGCCGGCTACAATTGCATCCTGGTCGACGACATCGTCGATTCCGGCGGCACGCTGGTGAACGCGGCCGAGGCGCTGATCGCGCACGGCGCCAAGGAAGTCTCGGCCTACATCACCCACGGCGTGCTGTCCGGCGGCGCCGCCGCACGCATCGCCTCGTCGCGGCTGAAGGAACTGGTCATCACCGACTCGATCCTGCCGACCGAGGCCGTCAACAAGGCCCCGAACATCCGCCAGATCTCGATCGCCGGCCTGATCGCCGAAGCGATCGGCCGCACCGCGGCGGAAGAGTCGGTTTCGAGCCTGTTCGATTAACTCGCTGCTGTCGTCCCTGCGAAAGCAGGGACCCATAACCACCGGCCGTTCTTGTTGCGAAGGCTGTGGGTCCAGCATTGCAAATCAATTCGCACTTATGGCTATGGGTCCCGGCTTTCGCCGGGACGACACCGAGTGTGTGGATGCGGCGTCCTTAAAATCCCGGCCGCGGCACGTGGCTCATCAGCGTCCGTGCGTAGCCGCCATCGACGATGATCTCCTCACCATTGACGTAAGACGACCTGTCGCTCGCCAGGAACAGGGTCGCATCCGCCATGTCCTGCGGCGCGCCGATCCGGCGCATCGGCACCACGGCGGTGCGCCGCTCGGTGACCCCGGGCGTATCGTAGAACGCCTGGCTCATCGGCGTGACGACGAGGCCGGGGCTGACCACATTGCTGCGGATGCCGTGCGGTCCCCATTCGGCGGCGAGCTGCTGCGAGAGCATGACGACAGCGGCCTTGCTGACGCTGTAGGCGCCGCTCTGCCCCTGCGCGTTGCTGGCGGCGATCGAGGCGACGTGAATGAGGCTGCCGCGTCCAGTTTGGCGCATCTGCCGGCCGAACGCCTGCGCGCAGATGAAGTAGCCGGTGAGATTGATCGCGAGCACCGCGTTCCATTCGGCGAGCGGCAGCGTGTCGAGCCCGCCGGGGCGCAGCACCGCCGCGGCGTTGACGAGGATGTCGCAGGCACCGAGCGTGCGCATGACGGCGTCAGCGGCGGCCGCGACGTCGTCCTCGCTGGTCGTATCGCAGGTCGCGACGAGATGGCCGTCGCCGAACTTGCGAAGCTGGGCCTTGGTTTCCGCAAGCCCGCGCTCATCGCGATCGAGCGCGGCGACTTTGGCGCCGGCGCGCGCGAAACTGACCACAGTGGCGCGGCCGATGCCGCCGCCTCCGCCGGTCACGACGGCAACGCGGCCCGACAGGCCGAGCCAGTCGGAGGAATGTTGTTCGGTCATGGTCTGATCACTCTTATTCGGTGAATTGACACTGCGCACATTATCCGAATCCGCTGGAAGACCAATGACGTCTTGCCCTGATGTCGATCGCCTTCACGTTCAGTTGAGGGAGGGATCGTCGGCCGCGCGCCGGACAAACGGAACAACGTTGCCAGCGTCGCTTCGCCTAGTCATCCAACTATCCGCTCGTGCGCGAAATTCGGCTATCTCGCGCAACGCGCTGGCGCCCCAAGCTTCGGTCTCGCTACCTGAAATCAGTTCTGAGGCCTGCGCCAGAGCTTGCAGGTCATCGGCAGGATCATTGATGTAGGCATATGGCAATTCGTGCTGATTATAATCGACAGCGCCGAGTATCCACTCGATCAACGTTTGGCGCGCCAATATACAGGACGGGTCGAGTTCGAGAGCCCCTTCCAAGTGGTGCGCGGGATCGGCGCCGCTTCGAAGGACTCCTAGCCAAAGATGAGGCTCGGCCTCCTTGGGTGATATCTCACACCAACGGCGGAGCGTCGGGACGATTAGGCGTTCGCGGATCGGATGTGGCAGCACGACTCGGCCGTCATTGAATCGTCGACTGCCGGAAAGAACCCATTGTGAGAAAGCCCGCTGTCTTTCGAACGACCAAGAATCGGTGGTTCGAATAAATCGATCAAGTTGCTCCATCGCAGCCGCCCGGACACCTCGGGCTCTCAACCCGCAGAACTGCGAGAACTCAAGCCACGAATGCTCCTTCTTGGCCTCCTCGGCCAAGTAGAGCAACGCATCCATATCGCTGTGGTACGGCATGGATCAAGCTATGCTCTCCACCTGACCGCGAGGCAAGCATCAAAGCACCCGCTTGACGAGCAGCCCTCCCCCCTTGGTCGCGGAGGGAGGAGGACCTTGTGCCGAGGCATGGCGCTGCCAGACGCGATAAGCCGCAGCCCCTTGCCCGTCGCCTATCCGGGAATTCCCGCCGCGACCTGGCCGCGCAGACGTTCCAGGCTGAGCAACGTGTTGGCGCAGGCTTCCGCGACCTCGATTCCCTTGATCACGAAGTGCTTGCGGAAGAAGTCGTAATGCACCTCCGTCTCGTGGAATTGCTGCGGCGTCAACACCGCCGAGAACACCGGCACCTCGGTGCGCAATTGCACATCCATCAGCGCCTTGATCACGGTGTCGGCGACGAATTCGTGGCGGTAGATGCCGCCATCGACGACGAGCCCGGCCGCGACGATCGCGGTGTAGCGGCGCGTCTTCGCCAACAGCTGCGCATGCAGCGGGATCTCGAACGAGCCCGGCACCTCGAACACGTCGACATTGGTAATGTGACGCGCCTCGATCTCCTTCAGGAAGGAGATGCGGCACTCTTCCACCACGTCGCGATGCCAGGACGATTGCACGAAGGCAACGCGCTGCGGCTTGGCGAAGTGCGGATGCTCCGGCGCCGGCGGATGTGCCGGCGTATCGGGAGCATTTTCTGCTTGGGAGATTTGGACTTCGGCATCTTGCAACATCTGATTCATGGCTTTCCTCTTTCAGGACCAGAATCAGGGCACACGGACAACGACACGAGCCCACGCGAAAATTGCGTTGGCTGCCGCAACCGTTCTCTTTCATCCGGACTGTAACCGTCGGCTTCGGAATCACACCGAATCTGCTGACCCTTCTCCCGGCTTCGCGGAAGAAGGCGCTCGCGGGCTTGGGCTCATCACCCTTACCGCCGGTGGGGATTTTCACCCCGCCCTGAGAACATCGGCACGCCCGGAATGGACGTGCCTGAGATGAAATATGACCAAACCGCGACAGCCGGGCAAGGCCTTTGGCATGGGGAAACGGCATGTCCCCATGAGCACGCCGCGGCTCTTGCAGAGTGATTGGAGCGCCGAAAAGGCTGATTCACGCACGCGGCGAAGCGCCGGCAAATGGTTAACAAATCGTTTACCGACCACGAAGATTCCGATTTGTTCGCAAAATCACAAGTGTGGCGGAGATCAGCTGTGGACGATGCGCGCTTTGGCTGTGGACGGACTCGGCGTGCGGTTGCGCGGATTCCGCAAATCACATCACTTCATCGGCGTCAGGTCCAGGGGCATCCGGAAGCCCGGTCAGGGAACTGCACTCGGCCACGACGCAGTATGTCGCAAGTGCCGGCTTCCGTGTGCGTATCAAGCGATCATAAGAACAAGGTCCGAGACGGCATGTCCCTCCTCGAAAGCATTATCGATTCCCGGAACAACCCGCTTGCGGTGGTCGAAGATATCGCCACCGACAACAACTGGGCGTTCGAGCGTTCCGGCGAAGACGAGGTGACGATCGTCTCCAAGGGAGACTGGATCGACTATCAGCTCTCCTTCACCTGGATGGGCGAGATCGAAGCGCTGCATCTCGCCTGCGCCTTCGACATGAAGATGCCGCAAGCGCGGCGCGCCGAGGTGCAGCGACTGGTCGCCGCGATCAACGAGCAATTGTGGGTCGGCCATTTCGATCTGTGGACCCACACCGGCATGGTGATGCATCGCCAGGCGCTGGTGCTGCCCGGCGGCCTCACCGCCTCCACCGCGCAATGCGAGAGCATGGTGGTCAACGCGATCCACTCCTGCGAGCGCTACTACCCGGCATTCCAGTTCGTGGTGTGGGCCGGCAAGTCGACCGCCGAGGCGATGGCTGCTGCGATGTTCGATACCGAGGGCGAGGCGTAAGCACATCCGCATACTCAGCGTCGTCCCTGCGAAAGCAGGGACCCATACTCTGCGGCCCCAGTAGTTGAGCAAACTGCTTGTGGCTGGCGTCACGCTTCACTAGAACCGCCTGTGGTTATGGGTCCCGGCTCAAGGCCGGGACGACACAGAGTTTGCGGAGCCGCCTGTGAGCACATCCAGCAGCGCATTGACGAACACTTCCGGCACCATCGCGCTCGCGGGCGCGGGCAAGATGGGCGGCGCGATGCTGACCGGCTGGCTCGCGCAGGGTCTTGCCCCCACGCAGGTCGCGGTGATCGATCCGTATCTGTCGCCGGAGATCTCCGCACTCGCGGCGAAGGGCGTACGGCTCAATCCGCAGGCGAAGGATCTCGGCACCGTCGACACGCTGGTCGTCGCGGTGAAGCCGCAATCGTTCCGCGACGCCGGCGCTGCGCTGAAGGCATTGGTCGGCCCGTCCACTCTCGTGGTCTCGATCATGGCCGGCACGACCGTCGCAGCGCTCGAGGAAGTTGTTGGCGGCGCGGTGGTGCGCGCGATGCCGAATACGCCGGCGGCAATCGGCCGCGGCATCACGGTGGCGGTGCCGTCAAAGCGCGTCACTGCCGCGCAGCGCGCCATGACCGACGCGCTGCTGAAGGCAACCGGGCTCGTCGAATGGGTCGACGACGAGAGCCTGATGGACGCGGTGACCGCGGTCTCCGGCTCCGGACCGGCCTATGTCTTCCTGCTCGCCGAGGAACTGGCCCGCGCCGGCGTCGCGGCCGGCCTGCCGGAGCAGCTCGCGACCACGCTGGCGCGCGCGACCGTCGCCGGCTCGGGCGAATTGCTGCATCGCTCGGAGCTGCCGTCGGCAACGCTGCGGCAGAATGTCACCTCGCCCGGCGGCACCACGGCCGCGGCGCTGGAGGTGTTGATGGCCGATGACGGAATGCAGCCGCTGATGACCCGCGCGATCGCCGCCGCGACAAGGCGCTCGAAGGAATTGGCGAAGTAGTTCGCCCACCCGTTCACCGTCACCCCCGCGCATCGGCGTAGCCGATGTCGCTGGAGGCGCGAGCCCTTGCGAGCCTCGAAGGGTGCACGGCCCGCGGCCCATCCTTCGAGGCTCGCTTCGCGAGCACCTCAGGATGGCATTCGAGCAAGTGGATCCGGCCGCACGAACACCTTCAGCTACTGCCCCTGGCCCGACGTCCCGGCCAGCCGCTTATTAAAACTCTCGACATTGATCAGCCCACGCGCGTGGCGGCCTTCGCCGAGCTTGCGCGTGCCCTCAAAGGCCTCGACCTGGAAGCGGATCACGCGGCGTTCCACCGCGATCACCTTTGCGGTGGTCCGCACCGTGGCCCCGACGAGCGCGGCCGCGAGATGGCGGATGTCGACCTCGGTCCCGACCGTGACCCAGCCGGGCTGCAACGCGGCGCGGATCGCATCGCCCGACGCCATCTCCATTTCGAGGATCATCATCGGCGTCGCATAGACCATCGGCATGCCGGGCACGAAATGCCCGACCGTGCGCTCCGGCGGCACCACCAGCATACGCTCGGCGCTCATGCCGATCTTGATGAAGTCGCGTGCGTCCATGTGGCCTCGAAAACACTGTCGTCCCGGCCTTGAGCCGGGACCCATAACCACCAAAGCTTGACGTTGCAAAGGCTGGAGCCCCAGCGAGCGCAATGACCGGCATTAGTGGTTATGGGTCCCTGCTTGCGCAGGGACGACGCGTGGAGAGATAGGGGCTACTTCTTCGCGGCAGCGGCGCGCTCGACGAAGGACTTGCCGCCCTTCATCTTGTGATGCAGCGGCGCTTCGTTGATCTGGATCACGACCGCATCGGCATCGACGCCGAGATTCTTGACCAGCGCCTGGGTGATGTCGCGCATCATGCCGAGCTTCTGCTCGTCGGTGCGGCCGGCGGCCATGCTCACGGTGATCTCAGGCATTGGAATGTCTCCCTGGTTGTCGTTGACGCGCAAGCCGGTCATTTGCCGGTCTGGCGGGCGCTGCATCTTTTTGAAGATGGCTGCGCGGGTCAAGCCCGCGCATGACAAACCAGCTATCCCCAGTTCACGTCATGCCGCGCCAGCACCTCGCGGACCTTGGCGACCAGATCGGCCTCCGCGCAGGAGAACTGCGCAGGCCGCGTCTCGCGCCATTCCTGGTTGGACGCGATCGCAGCCGCCGCCTTGGCGCCCTCGATCAGATCCTTGATCTGCACCTCGCCGCGCGCCTTCTCGTCCGAGCCCTGGATGATCACGCAGGGCGAGTTGCGGCGGTCGGCATATTTGAGCTGGTTGCCCATGTTCTTCGGATTGCCGAGATAGAGCTCGGCGCGGATGCCGGCCTGGCGCAACTGCCCAACCATCTTCTGGTAATCGGCGACGCGGTCGCGATCGAACACGGTGACGACGACGGGGCCGAACTCGGCCTGGGTGTCGAGCTGACCGAGCATCGTCAGCGCGGCCTGCAGGCGCGACACGCCGATCGAGAAGCCGGTTGCCGGCACCGGCTCGCCGCGGAAGCGCGACACGAGGCCGTCATAGCGGCCACCGCCGCCGACCGAGCCGAACCGCACCGAGCGGCCCTTCTCGTCCTTGGTGTCGAGCAGCAGCTCAACCTCGTAGACGGGACCCGTGTAGTATTCGAGGCCGCGCACGACAGTGGGATCGATGCGGATGCGATCCGCGCCATAGCCGGACGCAGCGACCAGTTTTGCAATTTCTTCGAGCTCGCTCACGCCGGCCTGGCCAACTTCGCTTTTCGCCAAATAAGTCTCGGCCGCTGTGATCGCCTGTTTCCAATCGTCGCGCTGTTGCGTGACGGCGAGCACGATATCGGCGTCCGCCGGGCTCAGCTCGGCGCCCTTGGTGAAGTCGCCCTTGCCCTCTTCGCCGCCGTCCCATCGCCCGGGACCGAGCAGCTTGCGAACCTCGTCGGCGGGAAACTTGTCGAGCTTGTCGATCGCGCGCAGCACGGTGAGCCTGCGGCCGGCATTCTCTTCGCCGCCGAGGCCGATCGCCTCGAGCACGCCGTCGAGCACCTTGCGGTTGTTCACCTTCACCACATAGGAGCCGCGCGGAATACCCAGCGCTTCCATCGTGTCGGCCGCCATCATGCAGATCTCGGCGTCGGCCGCCGGCGTCGCCGAGCCGACCGTGTCGGCATCGAACTGCATGAACTGGCGGAAGCGGCCGGGGCCGGGCTTCTCGTTGCGGAAGACATAGCCGAACCGATAGGACCGATACGGCTTCGGCAACGCGTCGAAATTCTCAGCGACATAGCGCGCGAGCGGCGCGGTCAAATCGTAGCGCAGCGAGATCCACTGCTCGTCATCGTCCTGGAACGAGAACACGCCCTCGTTGGGCCGGTCCTGGTCCGGCAGGAACTTGCCGAGCGCGTCGGTGTATTCCATCGCCGGCGTCTCCACCGGCTCGAAGCCGTAGAGCTCGTAGACGGCGCGGATCTTCTCGACCATCGCCCGCGTGGCGTTGATCGCGGCCGGGCCGCGATCTTCCAGCCCGCGCGGCAGGCGCGCCTTCAGTTTCTGGGGTTTTTTGGGTTTTTCGGCCATCGCGGGCATTTACCAGCGGACACGCAAGGCGGCAACCTCGCTCTGCGCCTCCGCTGCGGCCGAACAACGGCCCTCAGGGCTGCTCCATCCGCGCGCGAAGCGCGTCGGCGTCGGCCTTCGGCATCGATTTCAGCAGCGGCTTGATGGTCTCGCCGCCGACGATCTTGCCGTTACGCATGAACATCCAGTCGGAGATGTCGGCCTCCTTGAATTCGACGAGATCGCCGGCCCGTTTGCCCGGCAGGTCGCGCGGCTGGTTGGCGAACCGGCCGGAATAGCCGCCGTTCGGCAGCTTCTTCACGTCGCTCATCCAGATGTGCTCGCCCTCGTTGCGATGGGTCGGAAAGCGGACCTTGAGGGAATGCTGGGTCTCGGACGGCTTCGGGGCCTCGTAGGAAGCCCAGAACGCCGGCTGCGTCTCGCGCGCATGGGTGATCGCGGCGTTCATGTCGGGGTCGGCCGTGCGCACATCGATCACCGGCGAGCGGTCCTCGGCGCGGAGCGTGCTCGTTCCACCGAGCACGGAGGCAGCCGCGATCAGCACGGCACAGGTGAGACGGGTTACGGAAGTTTTGGTCATGTGATCACGCAGGATGGGGGATGGTTTGAAGCGGGAGGCGAGACTTTGTCGCGCGCTCGCGGCAGCCCGTTCATGCGATGACGGCTGATCACACGGAAAAATGACAGAAGAGGCGGAGCGCCGGCGTGCTCGCCGCTGTTCCAAAAACGATGGCGCCTCTCCCTTGCACAGGAAGAGGCGCCCAATCGAAGCACGTCAGCTAAGGAACCCGCCCCGCGTCAGGCGACGTTTCTGATCCAGTTATGCGGGTCGTTGGTGCGACCGTACTGGATGTCGACCAGCTTCTTGCGCAGGCCCATGGCGACCGGGCCGGCGACACCGCCGCTGATCTGGAAATCGCCGCTCGCCGAGCACACCTTGCCGATCGGCGAGATCACGGCGGCGGTGCCGCAGGCGAACGCCTCCTTCAGCTTGCCGCTCGCGGCATCCGCACGCCACTGCTGGATCGTGTAGGGCTCCTCGCGCACGCGCGTGCCGGCATCCTTGGCGAGCGCGATGATCGAATCGCGGGTGATGCCGGGGAGGATGGTGCCGAGCGGCGGCGTCAGCAGCGAGCCGTCATCGAAGGCGAAGAAGACGTTCATGCCGCCGAGCTCCTCGATGTAGCGGCGCTCGACCGCGTCGAGGAACACGACCTGGTCGCAGCCGCGATCGATCGCCTCGGCCTGTGCGCGCAGGCTGGCGGCATAATTGCCGCCGCACTTCACCGCGCCGGTGCCGCCGATCGCGGCGCGCGTGTAATTCTCCGACACCCAGATCGACACCGGCGCAGGGCCGCCCTTGAAATAGGAGCCGACCGGAGAGGCGATGACCGAGAAGATGTATTCGGCCGACGGCTTCACGCCGAGGAAGATCTCGCTCGCGATCATGAACGGCCGCAGATAGAGACTGCCCTCGCCGCCCGGGATCCAGGCGCGATCGATCCGCACCAGCTGCTCGACCGCATCGATGAACACATCCTCGGGCAGCGGCGCCATTGCCATGCGCTCGGCCGAATCATGGAAGCGGCGGGCATTGGCATCCGGGCGGAACAGGTTCACGCCGCCATCGTCGCGCTTGTAGGCCTTGAGGCCTTCGAAGATTTCCTGGGCGTAGTGCAGCACCGCGCCGGCCGGATCGAGCGGAAAGTTCGCGCGGGCCTCGACGCGGGCGCTGTGCCAGCCCTTGCCCTGGCTGTAGCGGACGATCGCCATGTGATCGGTAAAGACGCGGCCGAAGCCCGGGTCCACGAGCTTCGCCGCGCGATCCTTGTCGGACGTCGCATTCGGAGAAGGCTGGATGTCGAATTTCAAAGTCATTTTTCTTGCTTTCCGCTGTCGGAACCGGCGCCATACCGGGCGCCGGCCTGTTTCCCCCGGAGCCGTCAGGCTCGGCTGGTCCGGACTTCACCACCGCCGGCAACCCGGCCGGTTTCCATCGCCAACATGCCCGTTCAGACATGCTTTTGCGGAATGCTGAAGTCCAGTATGTTTGCCGAAATGCCGCTCGACAATCGCACGGTAGTCCAATTTGCGGCCCAAACCGCCTCACAGGCTCTTTCAGGCCGCCTTAAACGCTGTCGAGGACAAAACGACCTAATGTTTCGTCGTGATAGGCAGTTTTGTAACATTGAACCCAAGATACGTCAATATGACTGACATAAATTTCTCAGGCATGGCTGCCAAGCCCGATTCGCAGGGAGATGACCACGCTCCCGCAGCGGGGCGCGATCTGCGCTGGGACATCATCGAGCTGTTGTTCTTCGCCTATCGCGACTTTGTCGGCGACGCCGACCAGGAGCTGGAGGCGTTCGGCTTCGGCCGGGCCCACCACCGCGTCATCCACTTCGTGACCCGCTATCCGGGCCTGAAGGTCGCCGACCTGCTCGACGTCCTGCGCATCACCAAGCAGTCGCTCGGGCGTGTGCTCAAGCAGCTGCTGGACGAGGGCTACATCGTGCAGAAGACCGGCAACAATGACCGCCGGCAGCGCCTGCTCTACGCCACGCCGAAGGGCGAGGCCCTGGTCGCCAAGCTCGCGGGGTTGCAGACCGACCGCATCAACCGCGCGGTCGCCGGCATTGATCCGGCCGGCGTCGAGACGGTTCGCCAATTCCTCCGCGCGATGATCGACCGCGACGATCCCGACAAGGTGCTCGAAGCGATCTTCGGCGGCGGCAGAAAAACAAGGGAGTGAACCCGGTGCAGGCTGCAACCATGATGCGCGCGCCGGTCGAACCGGCCGACGACGCGCCGCATCTCCTCCTGGTCGACGACGACCGCCGCATCCGCGACCTGCTGTCGCGCTTTCTGTCCAGCGAGGGCTATCGCGTCACGACGGCAATGAGCGCCACCGACGCGCGCGCCAAGCTGCTCGGGCTGCATTTCGACCTGCTGATCCTCGACGTGATGATGCCCGGCGAGAACGGCTTCGACCTCGCCCGCTTCATCCGGACGTCCTCGACGGTGCCGATCATCATGCTGACCGCGCGCCATGAGGCGGAGGCCCGCATCGAGGGCCTGCAAATCGGCGCCGACGATTATGTCGCCAAGCCGTTCGAGCCGCGCGAGCTGGTGCTGCGCATCGGCAATATCCTCAAGCGCACCGCGCCGCCGCAGGTCGTCACCGTCGAGCAGATCGCGTTCGGCCCCTACATTTTCCACATCGAGCGCAGCGAACTGCGCCAGGGCGAGGAGATCATCCATCTCACCGACCGCGAGCGCGAGATGCTGCGCATCCTTGCCAGCGCACCCGGCGAGACCGTGCCGCGCGCCGAGCTGACCTCTGGCGGCACCGTCAACGAGCGCGCGGTCGACGTGCAGATCAACCGCCTGCGCCGCAAGATCGAGCACGATCCCGCCAATCCGCTGTTCCTGCAGGCGGTGCGCGGCATCGGCTATCGCCTGGTGGCCTCGCCCTGAAGCGCGATGAGATTGATGAGATGAATCGTCATCGCGCTTCAGGTCCTTATTTGAGCATGATCTTGTCGGAAAACCGCTACGCACTTTTCCGGATCATGCTTTAGAGCATCCGCATGAGCACGCTCGACTCCGGCCTGACCCTGATCAAGAACGCCTCGCAGCGCGTCTCGAAGGCGAACGGCTGGATGGGCAATGCGTTCAAGAGCTGGATGCCGACCGGCCTCTACGCCCGCGCGCTCTTGATCATGATCGTGCCGATGGTGATCCTGCAGACCGTGGTCGCCTTTGTGTTCATGGAGCGGCACTGGAACACGGTGACGCGGCGCCTGTCGGCCGCGGTGGTGTCGGACATCGCCGCGCTGATCGACGTCTACAAGACCTATCCGCAGGACAAGGACCGCGCGCACCTGCGCGGCATCGCCCAGAAGCTGCAGCTGGTGGTCGATTTCCTCCCCGCCGGCGACATGCCGCCGCCGGGACCAAAGCCGTTCTTCTCGCTGCTCGACCAGACGCTCTCGGTGCAGCTCGGCCGCCAGATCAGCCGTCCGTTCTGGATCGACACCGTCGGCAAGTCCAACCTGGTCGAGATCCGCGTCCAGCTCGACGACTCGGTGATGCGGATCTTCGCCCAGCGCAGCGCGGCCTACGCCTCCAATTCGGAGATCTTCATCTTCTGGATGCTCGGCACCTCGACGATCCTCCTGATCGTCGCCGTGCTGTTCCTGCGCAACCAGATCAAGCCGATTCTGCGGCTGGCCGACGCCGCCGAAAGCTTCGGAAAGGGCCGCGAGGCGCCGAACTTCCGGCCGCGCGGCGCGCGTGAGGTGCGGCGCGCGGCGCAAGCCTTCATCGAGATGAAGGCGCGCGTCGAACGCTCGATCGAGCAGCGCACCGCGATGCTGGCCGGCGTGTCGCATGATCTGCGCACCATCCTGACCCGCTTCAAGCTCGAACTCGCCCTGATCGGCGAAGGCCCCGAGATCGACGCGATGCGCAAGGACGTCGACGAGATGTCGATGATGCTGGAAGATTATCTCGCCTTCGCGCGCGGCGATTCCGGCGAGGTCGCACAGCCGACCGACATGGCGGCCGCGCTGGAGGAGTTGCGCAGCGACGCCGAGCGCCACGGCCACACCGCGACCGTCGCATTCCACGGCCTGCCCGTCGTCACGGTCAAGCCGGCCTCATTCAAGCGCTGCCTCGCCAACCTCGTCTCCAACGCGGCGCGCCACGCCAACACGATCTCGATCACCGGCCATCGCGACCACCGCTATCTCAACATCACGGTCGACGACGACGGGCCCGGCATCCCGGCCAATATGCGCGAGGAAGTGTTCAAGCCGTTCCTGCGGCTCGATGATGCCCGCAACCAGGACGAAGGCGGCAGCGGCCTCGGGCTTGCGATCGCGCGCGACATCGCGCGCTCGCATGGCGGCGACATCATGCTCGGCGAAAGCCCGATGGGCGGCCTGCGCGCGCAGGTGCGGGTGCCGGTCTAGTGAAGGCCAATCCTTCGGCCGCCTTGAGCTACCAGCGGTAGGACAGCGTGCCGATCACCTGACGCCGCTCGCCGGCATAGCAATAGCCGGACTGGCAGGTCTGGTAGCGCGTGTCGAACAGATTGGTCGCGTTGACGCGCATGGTGGCGCCGAGCAAGCGGCGGTCGAACTTGCCCAGATCGTAATCGATCACCGCATCGAACAGCGTCGTCGCGGCGTTCTCGAACGTGTTCTGGTCGTTGCCGAAGTTGGTCCCGATATAGCGGACACCGAGACCGAGCCCGAGCCCTTCGACGGGGACGCCGGACTGGAAGGTGTATTTGCCGAAGGCGGCGAAGGAATTCCGCGGAATCCCGGAGAGCTGGTTGCCGGTCGTATCGGGATTGCCCTGCGTGATCACGACGTTGAGATGGGTGTAGGCGGCGGTGAGATCGAATCCCTGCTTGAGCGCCAGCTTCGCCTCGAGCTCGACGCCCTTGGATTCGACCTGCCCGGTTGCCGCCTGGAAGGCCATGTTGTTGGGATCGGTGCGCAGCACGTTGTCCTGCGTGATGTCGAACACCGCGGCGGTCAACAGCACCGGAAGCTGCGGCATCTGGTACTTGATGCCGACCTCCTTCTGCTCGCCGGTGGTCGGCTTGAATGGTGTCCCGGACACGTCGACACCGACCTGCGGAGCGAAGGACGTCGCGTAGCTGACATAGGGCGCAACGCCGCTGTCGAAGACGTAAGCGAGACCCGCGCGGCCCGTGAAGGCGTTGGCCTTCTGCGTTGCGGGCACGCCGTCGAGACCCGCCGTCGTCGTCTGCGACACCCAGCTCTGGCGCCCGTTGAGCGTCAGAACGAAGCCGCCGAGCCTGGCCTGCTCCTGCGCATAGACCCCGACCTCGTCGGTCGACTGCTTGTTGAAGATCGAGAAGGCCGGCGTCGCGATCGCCTGGGCACCGTAGTTCATCGTCAGGAGGTTGAGATCCGGAGCCGCACCGTAACCGATCTTGTCGTTGTAGTAGGAGTGGCCGTAGTCGACGCCGAACAGCACCGTGTTCTTGATCGCGCCGAGATTGAACTTGGCCTCGGCCTGATTGTCGAGGCTCACGGTGTTGAAACTGTCGAGGATCCGCCAGGCGGAGCGCGACGCGAGATTGGTGCTGCTGTCGATGGAATCGATCTGGGTGTATTTCGCGTCGGTATCGACCTGATAGAAGCGGAAGTTCTGCCGCACCGTCCAGACGTCGTCGACATTGTGCTCGAACGCGTAACCGATGCGATACTGCTTCTGATCCATGGCGCTGAAGGCCGGATCGTTCGAGTAGATGTTGGTCAATTGTCCGTCGGGCGTGCGGAAATTGCCGATGCTCGCGGCGGTCCGGCTGCTTTGATATTCGCTGAGGATCGTGAACGACGTATCGGCGTCCGGCCGCCAGGTCAGCGCCGGCGCGATATAGGTGCGATCATCGTCGTTGCCGGGATACCAGGTCTTCGCCTCGCGCAGCAAACCCGTCAGCCGGTAATATAGTTGATCGCTGCCGGGCACCGGGCCACCGATATCGAAACTGCCTTGATAACGATCGTAAGTGCCGGCTTGCAGCTGCACCTCGCCGAACGGCGTCAAGGTGGGCCGCTTCGTCGTGACGTCCACGATGCCGCCTGGAGAGCCGAGGCCGTAGAGGCCCGAGGCCGGGCCGCGGAGGATCGACACGCTGTCGAGACCATAAGGCTCGATCTTGGGAATGGCGAAGTTGCCGCCGCCCTGGCGCAGGCCGTCGCGATAGATCCCGGTATAGGTCGCATCGAAGCCGCGGATGTAGAAACTGTCGAACCGGGGATCATAGCCGAACGCCGTGGTCGTCACGCCGGGCGTGTAGCTGACCGCATCCTTGAGCGTCTGAACGTTGCGATCCCTGAGCTCCTTTTGCGTGACGACCGACAGCGACTGCGGCGTCTCGATCAGCGCCGTGTTGGTCTTGGTGCCGGCGGTGCTGCCGGTCGCGACATAGCCGGTCGTTGTGCCGATATTGCCCGCGGAGCCCTGCGATCGCGGAGCCTGGCTCTGAGTGGGCGTAGCGACACGACTGTGTCGGTTCGCCGCGACCGCGCGCGAAGACCTGGTGTTCTGACTTGAAGCGGCGGCAGCGCGCTTCTTCGCCGCGCCGGGCTGATCCACCGTCACTGCCGGAAGCACGCTGACATTGTTCGACGGAGGACTGGTTTGCGTCTGAGCGCTGGCGACGTTCGCCCCCGATGCTCCGAGCATCACCGAACCAAGAAACGCTGCATTGATCGCAGCCGTTGATCCAAGCAAGCCGCGCTTGCTTCGATACGAAGTCATTCCCACCGAACAACACCCCACACGCCCAGACTGATCTTGATCGAGCCGCGTCTTCCTCATGAAGCGGACATCGATTGGGGCGGACTTCTATCGACGGGGTGCGTGAAATTCCACACGCGCAAAATAGAATCGCTTGAAGCGCGCACGACGCGCAACATTGGAGCGATTCAAGATGTGCGACACTGGAACGATTCAAAGCGAAGCGCTGTTGTGGGATGCTTTCAGTGCGAAAAATTTTATGTGCGTCAACGTCCTCTCAGATGGACTGGCGGATGACGCACGCAGCGATCGTTCAACGCGAGCGAGCGGCGTGAGCCCGTCATCCTGAGGAGCCGCGAAGCGGCGTCTCGAAGGATGCACGGCCACCAGCCGGGCCGTCGACCCTTCGAGACGCGCTTCGCGCTCCTCCAGCGACAAAGACAAAGCCTTTGCGCGGGGGTGACGGGGAGAGATCAGATGATTGCGCGTCAGTTCAGTGCAAGACTGCCTTGCACGTATGTCGCCAGCCGCGCGCAACGATGATGGCCAAAAGCATCACGGCCTCTCCGCATGGGAGAGGCCGTGTTCAAACGCGCGGCAGCGGTCGAATAGGTGGGCGCTACTTCTGCTTGGGCAGCAGGCCCTTCAGCTTTTCCATGTCCTTGACGTTCATCTTCATGCCGCCGGGCATGATGATGTCGCCGGGCTTCTGGTCGCTCTTGCAGGCGCCGAGCCATTTCGCCTCGATGGTCATCGTGGTGTCGCGGGAGCCGGCCGCGCCACCCTCGGCATGCGAGGTGCTCTTGACCGTGTAGGCGGAATTGAAGTCGCCGACGATCTCGGCGTGGCTCTGCATCGACATGCCGGCGACGCTGCACACGCTGTCGCTGACATAGCCCGTCGCGGTCTTCTGGACGTCCTGCTTGGAGCAGACTTCCTTGGCCATCGGCGAGGCCGCCGCGCTCATCTCCTTGTCGGTGGTCTCGTCGGTGCAGTGCTGCATGGTGATTTCCGGCATCGGCCCACCGGTACGCACCATTTTCATCTCCCACAGACCGGCCTTGCGGATCGGCAGGTCGACGGCGCAGGCGGCGCCGGCGGACAGGACAAGGCAAACAGCCGAACCAAGCAAGGCAAGCCGTCGGGTCATGCGGTTAGCTCCCGGCTGAACGATGAGGATATGGAGCGCGCTCAGTAGCGCGTGCGCAGCGGCCTCTCGGCCGCGCCATAGGGCACCCAGCGGCAGGCGAACGAGATGTAGCCACCCGGATAGCGCTGAACCGCAAGGAATTTGACGACCTTGCCGTAGGAGGCGCAGTGATCGACGGCGAGCTGCCGGGCGTCGGTCTGGGCCGCGAGCGAATAGGCGATGATACCGCCGGTATCGTTGCCCTTGAACGGCGGTACCGGCTGCATCCAGTCGGCTCGCGCCGGACCAACGGCCAGCATCCCGCAAACAGCAACCAGGCACGCGGCCAATTTCCTTCGCATCGCAGACTCCATTTCGCTTGAAACCAACATAGAGTGCGCCGGCGACCGTGAAAAGAACGACCGGGCTACCAATGGTGGACTTCTCGACAGGTGTTGCCGCGCTGCACTTGACCTTGCCGGGGCTTCGCGGCACCGTCCGCGGCATCGAAATCGGGTGGATTCCCATGCGCAACCTGTTCAACTCCCGTAACAAACTCGGCCAAAAGCTTGGTCTCGGCGCCGCACTCGTGGTCGGCCTGCTGGCTTTCGGGGGCTCGGCCCAGGCCGCCAATCCGTTCGAGCTGAATTTCTGGCTGTCGGGTCCGCGCTATGACGGCAATGTGGCGCCATGCGAGAAGGCCCTGACCACCATCAGCGATCAATTCCATGAAAAGGAAGCCACCTTCTGGAATTCGCCGCTCGTAATCACCGGCTTCAGCCGGGTCCACGAAACCGCGTTCCGCCCCTGGCAATCCGACAATATCCCGCGTCGCTATTGCACGGGTGATGCGATGCTGAGCGACGGAAAGGTGCGCAAGGTACATTATTCGATCATTGAGGACGGCGGCTTCACTGGAAGCGGATTCCTCGACGGCGTCGAATGGTGCGTAACCGGGCTGGACCGCAACTGGGCCTACAACCCGTCTTGCCGGGCCGCCCGGCCCTGATCTCCGACGTGATCGGTAAAATGGAAGCCGCCGTCATTTCAGCCGGCGGCTTTTGTTCTTGAAATGTTCCGGTAGCCTGCTAGGCTCCGAACGTTCGCGTCAGGGGAGCGTTTGATGCCTCGGTTGGTCACAATTTCCCGATTCCTGATTTCGGCTGCCTTTATTCTGTGTGGTGCGGCCGGGGCCTCGGCCCAGGATCGCCGCCAGAATGCGCCCGGTGAGTTCGACTTCTATGTGCTGTCGCTGTCCTGGTCGCCCTCGTTCTGCGAGGCGGCGAGCGAGCGCGGCAACAATGGCCGCGGCACCCAGGCGCAGTGCGGCGGGCGGCCGTATTCCTTCGTGGTGCACGGCCTGTGGCCGCAATATGAGCGTGGCTTCCCGGAATACTGCCAGCGCCCCTCGCCGCGTCTCGCCCGCAACATCATGACCTCGATGCTCGACCTGATGCCGGCACCCGGGCTGATCTACAATGAGTGGGACAAGCACGGCACCTGCTCCGGTCTCGGCGAGCGCGCCTATTTCGAAGCCATCCGCAAGGCCCGCGCCGCGGTGAAGATCCCCGAGGAATTCCTGCAATTGTCGGAGCCGAAGACGATCGCACCCGACGAGCTGGAAACGGCGTTCATCAAGGCCAATCCGGGGCTCAGCAACTCCGCGATCTCGGTGACCTGCGACAGCAAGCGGCTCAGCGAGGTGCGGATCTGCCTCAGCAAGGATCTCCAATTCCGCTCCTGCGAGGAAATCGATCGCCGCGCCTGCCGCCGCGATCAGGTGCTGATGCCGCCGGTCCGTGGCGGCTGAAGCCCGCCGCGTCATGACGGGCCAGACGCGCGCCGCACGTCGTCGCGCAGAATGTCCCGGCCGTCCGAACGGCGCCGTCGCGAAACAAGCGAGACAAGGTGCGGATACCCGGGAGCCGGCTGCGCCAAGGCTTCGCCGAGTTCAGACGTTAACCCCGCCGAAGCCTTGGCGAAGGCCGGGACAGACCGGGCACGACGAAGTACAACATGCGCACCCTCTGGAGCGCAGCGCGATAACCGCATGAACTACCGTCACGCCTTTCATGCCGGCAACTTTGCCGACGTCATCAAGCACATCGTGCTGGTGCGCATGCTCACCTATCTGCAGGAGAAGCAGGCGCCGTTCCGCGTCATCGACACCCATGCCGGCGCCGGCCTCTATGATCTGACGTCGAGCGAAGCGCAGCGCGGCGGCGAATGGCTTACCGGAATCGCACGGCTGATGCAGGCGCGGCTCTCCGACAAGGTGTTGCCCTTGATCGCGCCGTATCTCGACATCGTCAGGGCATTCAATCCGCGAGGCGAGCTGAAAGCCTATCCCGGTTCACCGCTGATCGCGCGGGCGCTGCTGCGTCCGCAAGATCGACTCACGGCCTGCGAGATCGAACCGACTGCGCGCAAGCAATTGATCGATGCGTTGCGCCGCGACGCGCAAGCGCGTGTCGTCGATCTCGACGGCTGGATGGCGCTGCCCGCATTCGTGCCGCCGAACGAGCGGCGCGGCCTGGCGCTGATCGATCCGCCGTTCGAAGCGAAGGATGAGTTCGAGCGGCTGGCCAGTGCATTCACGGAAGCGTATGCGAAGTGGCCGACCGGCGCGTACCTTTTGTGGTACCCCGTAAAATCCCGGAGGGCCACCGACGACCTCGCGCGCAGCGTGACCACTGCAACAGCAAGCAGCCGGCCCGCCGGCAAATGCTTGCGCTTGGAATTCAGTGTGGCGCCGCAAGAAGCGGACGCAGGCCTCGTTTCCACCGGCCTTTTGATAGTGAATCCGCCATGGACGCTGGCGAACGAACTGAAGATCATCCTGCCCGAACTCGAGAAGCCGCTCGGTCAAGGCGGCGCGGCACGCTTCAGACTCGAGACGCCTAAACCTTGATCTACAGCACCCACCGAAAAGTTCGATTTTGAGCATAGGCAATTTGCGCGGAACCGTATTATGCTCGTCCTGTTACGACTGGCTTTACGTTCCGCTTCCGCGAATGGTTGCGGCGGAGTGACAAGGCCGAAATAAAATCCAGGCAGACCGGCGGCGTGACGCCGGCCTGTTCAGGTGGCCAAGCGTCCGACAAGCGAATGTCGGTCAACCGCTACGCGGCGTGCGCGTAGCGGTGGAGCAATACGGGGGAGGAGTTTCCCGATGGCCATGACTGGGACAGTCAAGTTCTTCAACGGAGAGCGTGGCTACGGCTTCATCAAGCCTGATGATGGCGGCCGCGATGTGTTCGTTCACATCACAGCTGTCGAGCGTGCAGGATTGAAGGACCTGACTGAAGGACAGCGCATTACGTTCGAGGTTGAACCCGACAAGAAGGGCAAGGGCCCGAAGGCGGTCAACCTGGTGGTTTCATGACGAGCGCTCGCGGTGCGCGGCTCGTCGTGAACGGCGAATGAAGCGTTGCGTGTGAGTTGATTGCCGGGCGCGTGGCTCGCGCTCGCTGCATGACCGCCTGCATGATGCGGACGCGACCGGCCGTGCCGCAAGTCCTAAGCGTGCGGCCCACGGATTGGATCGCGGACGCGTGGCGTGCGTGCTGCCGCGCGCGATGTCCCGGATCGTCAGCACAAAGAAAAACCCGGCCGCGCAAGGCGCAGCCGGGAGTTGATATCGAACGTTTTCTTGTTCTCAGAAGTGATAGTTGATGCCGGCGCGAACCAGGCTGAAGCTGTAGCCGTTCGACGCGCCGCCGGTGATCGTGAAGTTGCTGTTGGCGAGGTCGACATAGAGATATTCGATCTTGGCGCTCCAGTTCGGGGCAAAGCCCATTTCGGCGCCGGCGCCGACGGTGAAGCCCGCATTGGTGCGGCTCTCCGTGACGCCGAACGTCTCGCCGCGCAGTTCGCCGAAGGCAAGACCGCCGGTCGCATAGAACAGCACGTTGTTGACCGCATAGCCGGCGCGGCCGCGCACCGTGCCGAACCACGGGTTGGAGAACTTCCAGGGCGCGAACCGGTCGTCCGCAGTCGAGCCCTGGATATCGGCCTCGATACCGAACACCCAGGGAGAGCCGTTCTGGAAATTGTAGCCGGCCTGCACGCCGCCGACGAAACCCGACGGCTTGGTCGGGTTGTTCTCGACCGAACCCCAGCCGTAGCCGGCGTTGCCGCCGAGATAGGGCCCGGCCCAGCTATAGGCGTTGAGCGGCTGATAGACGGTATAGGGCGAGCCGTAATTGTTGAGGTCCGCCGACGCCGCCGAGGTCGTCCAGCCTGCGACGATCAGTGCCAGCGCACGCGCAACAAACCGGGTCATTGGTACTCTCCACACACAACGCAACTGCCGCAGCCCGCTGGCCCAGGGCCGGCGTGGTTACGGAATTCCACTTTTTTCGCTAAGGTTTATCGAGAGTTTTAAGTTAAAGGCCTGTTAAGCCCGGTTACCGGCCCGCTCATCAATCTTAACAATGCGTTACCCGTCCGCCCCGGCAGCCGCACGGGGCCGGTAACCTGCTGCAATCGGGATTGTTTTCCGGTGCCGCCAACGCTGGCGAGCGGTCGCCCAAGCGCTTAATTTACGGCCCATGGTTCACGATTCTCCCGAGCGTCCGTCGCCGGCCCCCAAGGTTGACTCCCCCAAGCCACGGCGCGGCTCAAAGTCCGACCTGCCGCAGGACGATTTGACGCTCGACACCAGCGACGTCGATCCCGAAACCTCCGCCGCCGAGGAGGAGGATGACGCACGTCTTCCCGAGGCGTCGGAGGAGACCACCGAGGCGGTCGCCGAGGGCACGCTTTCGGTCGGGCATGCCGCGATCGAGAACGCGGTCCGCCTCGCCCCGACCTCACCCGGCGTCTACCGCATGCTCAACGCCGCCAACGATGTGCTCTATGTCGGCAAGGCGAAGAACGTCAAAAAGCGGCTGTCGTCCTATGCGCGAGCCAACGCGCCGCTGCCGGCGCGCATCCTGCGCATGATCGCGGCGACCACGCATGTCGAGATCGTCTCGACCATGACCGAGACCGAGGCGCTGCTGCTCGAAGCCAATCTGATCAAGCAGCTTCGCCCGCGCTTCAACGTGCAGCTGCGCGACGACAAGTCGTTTCCCTATATCCTGATCACCGGCGACCATTGGGCGCCGCAGATCCTCAAGCATCGCGGCGCGCAGTCGCGGCCCGGCCGCTATTTCGGCCCGTTCGCCAACGCGGGCGCGGTCAACCGCACCATCACGGCGCTGCAGCGCGCGTTCCTGATCCGCTCCTGCACCGACGGCTTCTTCGAAAGCCGCAGCCGGCCCTGCCTGCTCTATCAGATCAAGCGCTGCGCCGGCCCCTGCACCCGCGAGATCGATTTCCCCGGCTACAGCGAGCTGGTGCGCGAGGCGACCGAATTCCTCTCCGGCCGCAGCCACGCCGTGAAGGAGCTGCTCGCCGCCGAGATGGAGAAGGCTTCCGGCGAGCTCGAATTCGAGACTGCGGCGCTGTACCGCGACCGTCTCGCGGCGCTGTCGGCGATCCAGTCGCAGCAGGGCATCAATCCGCGCACGGTCGAAGAAGCCGACGTGTTCGCGATCCACCAGGAAGGCGGCTATTCCTGCGTCGAGGTGTTCTTCTTCCGCACCGGCCAGAACTGGGGCAACCGCGCCTATTTCCCGAAGGCCGAGAAGAGTTTTACGCCGGAGGAGGTGCTGTCCTCGTTCCTCGCGCAGTTCTACGACGACAAGCCGCCGCCGAAGCTGATCCTGCTGTCGCACGAGATCGAGGAAAGCGCGCTGCTCGCCGACGCGCTGTCGGTCAAGGCCGGATCCAAGGTCGAGGTCTCGGTGCCGAAGCGCGGCGAAAAGAAGGAGCTGATCGGCCACGCGCTGACCAATGCGCGCGAGGCGCTCGGCCGCAAGCTCGCCGACACCGCGACGCAAAGCCGGCTGCTGGAGGGCATGGTCACCACGCTCGGCCTGCCGCACACGCCAAAGCGCATCGAGGTCTACGACAACAGCCACATCCAGGGCACCAACGCGGTCGGCGCGATGATCGTGGCCGGCCCCGACGGCTTCATGAAGAACCAGTACCGCAAGTTCAACATCAAGTCCCAGGGGCTGACGCCCGGCGACGATTACGGAATGATGCGCGAGGTGCTGGAACGGCGCTTCAAGCGGCTCTTGAAGCCGCCGGAAGGCGAGGTTGCCAAGGTCGACGACAAGACGGACGACGAGTCGTTTCCGCAATGGCCCGACCTCGTCATCATCGACGGCGGCCGCGGCCAGCTCAACGCGGTCAGGGAAATCTTTGAGAATCTCGGGCTGACCCGGGTCTCGCTGATGGCGGTGGCCAAGGGACCGGACCGCGATGCGGGGCGCGAAACCCTGTTCATGCCGGACCGCGAGGCCATCAAGCTGGAGCCGCGCGACCCGGTGCTCTATTTCATCCAGCGGCTGCGCGACGAGGCCCACCGCTTCGTGATCGGCTCGCACCGCAAGCTGCGCAAAAAGGACATCCGCGAGGCTGGTCTGCAGGAGATCCCGGGCATCGGCCCGTCGCGCAAACGCGCCTTGCTGCACCACTTCGGAACGCTGAAAGAGATCGAGCGGGCCTCGATCGCCGACCTCGGCAAGGTTCCCGGCGTCAGCGCCGAGAGTGCCCGCAAGATTTTCGAGTTTTTCCATGCCCAGCCGGGTTAAACCAAAGGCTATTCATCAGGGCGTCGCCTGCGACAGGGCATCTAGGGCATGATGCGGAAAGCATGAGCCAAGGTTACGAAAAGGTCATGCTTAAACAACGAGCTAAGGCGCCATGACGATTCCGCGTAATCTCGCCGCGCTTTGGCGCCCGCACGGTTGACCTTCTCGCTTCAGCGGTATTGGTAGAACGGATGAACATCGCCACGACCCGGGGACAGACCAAGACCATGTCCCTCCCGAATATCCTGACCTACGCCCGGATCGCCGCCATCCCGGTGGTGATCGGTTGCGTCTACTGGCAGTCGATCCTGGACGGCCCGTTGTGGCTGCGCTGGGTGGCGCTGGCCGTGTTCATTGCGGCAGGGATCACCGATTATCTCGACGGCTATTACGCCCGGATGTGGGACCAGCAGTCCGCCTTCGGCCGGATGCTCGACCCGATCGCCGACAAGCTGCTGGTCGCCTCCAGCCTCTTGATGCTGGCCGCCGACAACTCGATCCATGGCTGGACGCTGTGGGCGGCGATCGTGATCCTGTGCCGCGAGATCCTGGTCTCGGGCCTGCGCGAATATCTCGCGGGGCTCAGGGTCAGCGTTCCCGTCACCAAGCTTGCGAAATGGAAGACGACGATCCAGCTGGTGGCGATCGGCTTCCTGATCGCCGGCGAAGCGGGCGAGCAGGTGTTCCCGGCCACCACCCTGATCGGCATCGTGCTGCTCTGGATGTCGGCGATCTTCACGATCTATACCGGCTGGGATTACTTCCGTGCCGGCATCCATCACCTCATCAAGGAGGATGAGGGATGAAGCTGAAATATTTCGCCTGGGTGCGTGAGCGCGTCGGCAAGGCCGAAGAGATCGTCGAGCCGCCGGCCGAGGTGCGCACCGTCGGTGACCTGATCGGCTGGCTTGCCGCGCGCGACGATGCCTACGCCTATGCCTTCGAGAAGCCCACGGTGATCCGCGCCGCGATCGACCACGCCCATGTCAAAGCGGATGCTGCAATCTCCGGCGCCCGCGAGATCGCGTTCTTCCCGCCGATGACCGGCGGCTAAATCTTCCCATGACGATTACCGCGACCATCCGCATCCAGGAAGCCGACTTCGACGTCGCGCAGGAGATTGCCGCTTTGAGCAAGGGCCGCACCGATGTCGGCGCGGTCGTCAGCTTCAGCGGCATCTGCCGCGGCAGCGAGCAGGGCGAGCCGATCGCGGCACTGACGCTCGAGCATTACCCCGGCATGGCGGAAGCCGAGATCACCCGTCACGCCGACGAGGCGCTTTCGCGCTGGCCGTTGCGGGGCCTCACCGTCATCCACCGCTTCGGCCGCATCGCGCCGGGCGAGAACATCGTGCTGGTCGTCACCGCCTCGGCGCACCGGCAGGCCGCGTTCGAGGCAGCCGAGTTCCTGATGGACTATCTGAAGACCAACGCACCGTTCTGGAAGCGCGAGGAAAGCGCGCGCGGCACGAGCTGGATCGAGGCGCGCGACCATGACGACGCGGCCGCGGCGCGCTGGACCAAACCCTGATGGCCAAGCGCAGCAAAGTGCCGGCCAAACGCAGCCCGGCCGCGCCAAAGGCGCCGAAGGTCGGTGCCGGCGAGCTTCTCACCTTGTTCGATTACCTCCGCTATGCGGTCAGCCGCTTCAATGCCGCAAAGCTGGTGTTCGCGCACGGCACCACCGATCCGGTCGCCGAAGCCGCGTTCCTGATCTGCGAGACACTGCATCTGCATCCCGACCAGTTCGAGAATTTTGCGACCGCGCGTGTCACGATCGCTGAGGGCAAGCAGATCCTCGATTTGATCGAGCGCCGGATCGCGACGCGAAAGCCGGCCGCCTATCTCGTCAACAAGGTCTATATGCGCGGCCTGCCGTTCTATGTCGACGAACGCACCATCGTGCCGCGCTCCTTCATCGGTGAACTGCTGGATTCGCACTTCGGCGGCGACGAGGACGGCACGTCGCTGATCGGCGATCCCGAGGAGGTCGGCAGCGTGCTCGACCTCTGCACCGGCTCCGGCTGCCTTGCGATCCTGGCCGCGCGGCACTTCGCCAACGCCGCGGTCGACGCGGTGGATATTTCCAAGGATGCGCTGGAAGTTGCCGCGCGCAACGTCACCGATCACGGCCTCGACGATCGCCTGACGCTCTATCGCGGCGACCTGTTCAAGCCGCTCGGCGACAACAGCTACGATCTCATCATCTCGAACCCGCCCTATGTCGACGCCGAAGGCATGGCGGCGCTGCCGCGCGAGTGCCGCGCCGAGCCGAAGATCGCGTTCGACGGCGGCACCGACGGGCTCGACATCGTCCGCCGCCTGCTCGACGAGGCCAGGCAGCATCTGACCCCGCAGGGCGGGTTGCTGTGCGAGATCGGCCGCGGCCGCGACAATCTCGAAGCCGCCTATCCCAACCTGCCGCTGCTCTGGCTCGACACCGAGGACTCCGAGGGCGAGGTGTTCTGGATCGCCGCCGCCGACCTCTGACCGGCGGCCGCGGGCCGGCTCCGGTTTAGTGCTGGGCGAAGCGAAAATCGTGTGCAGTTCCAGCCGGTTCCGAAGATCGCTGGCCCGCCGAATCAACAATGGTGCTAAGGTTGCGCTCCGGGGACGTTCGGACAGAGGGCGCGGGCGCGCGACATGATTCGCATTTCGACGATCTTCATCGCCATCTGCATGGTGCTGGTCGCAGCCTCGCTCGGCTTCGTGCTGTATTCGGTGGCCGGCATCAGCGGATCTGAATCGGCGATCGTGGCGCTCACCGCCCTCACCTGCCTGATCCTCTACAACGCCGTTTCGATGCGGTTGCGCGACCGCAGCGACGTCGGCGGCCAGATCGCGGACCTGTCGCGCGGCACCGCCGATCTCGCCCGCCAGGTCGCCGAATTCGGCCGCCGGCTGGCCGCAGTCGAGGGCCGCGTCGCCTCGGCCAACTCCGCCGGCGCCGACCGGATGCAGGGCATGGCCGGCGAGATCAACGAGCTCGGCGGACTGGTGCGGCAGCTCGCGGCGTCCGTCGCCCATCATGAGGACCTGCTGGCGGCAGGCCCGGCAGTGCCACCAACCGCCTCGCCGCGCGACGATCTGCTGCAACCGGTCGCGCCGGCCCCGACCGTCGTGTTCGCGGCCCCGCCGCCGCCGACACCACCGCCGGCGATCTCACGCAGCCAGGCCCAGCTCGTCGGCGCGATCAGGCACGCCATCGATGCGAACCGCCTCGACATCTACCTGCAACCGATGGTGACGCTGCCGCAGCGCAAGGTGCGCTATTACGAGGCGGTGACGCGGCTGCGCGACGAGCGCGACCAGGTGCTTGCCGCCGACGATTTCATCGAGGCGGCCGAGGCCGGCGGTCTGATCGGCCGCATCGATCACATGGTGATGCTTCGCTGCGTCCAGGTGCTGCGCCGCCTGATGATCCGCAGCAAGGATGTCGGCGTGTTCTGCAACGTGTCGGCAGCGACGCTGTCCAGTCCGGAGCATTTCACCCAGTGTCTCGATTTCCTCGAAGCCAACCGCGCGCTGGCGCCGTCCTTCGTGCTCGAGTTCAAGCAGGCGACCTTCCGCAATCTCGGTCCGGTTGAAAGCGAGAACCTCGCGGCGCTGTCGCAGCGCGGCTACCGCTTCTCGATCGACCATGTCAGCGACCTCCGGCTCGAACCGCGCGAGCTCGCCGATCGCGGCGTCCGCTTCATCAAGGTCCCGGCCGCACTGCTGCTCGATGCCAAGCAGAGCGCGACGTCGGATATCCATCCTTCCGATCTGTCCGACCTGCTCGGCCGCTTCGGCATCGACCTGATCGCCGAGCGGATCGAGGGCGAGCGCTCGGTGGTCGACCTGCTCGACTATGATGTCCGGTTCGGCCAGGGCTTCCTGTTCGCGCCGCCGCGGCCGTTGCGGCCGGAAGGGGCATCTGCTACCGCCGAGGCTCCGCAGGCCAACCCCCAGGACGTTAATGGCGCCGGCACTTCAGCACCCGTCTCCAGCCCCGCAGCGCCACCACGCGCAACCGGCAGCGCCGCGCTGGCGCGCCGCGCCCTCGGCCCGAACTAACCAACGGAACGGATCATGACTTCGTTGCGCTTCGTGGAGCAGCTGCGCGACCTCGTCGGCGGTGTCGATGTGGTGCTGTCGGATATCTGGGGCGTCGTGCACAACGGGCTCGAGTCCTTTCCCGAGGCCTGCGAGGCATTGCACACATTCCGCAAGCAGGGCGGCACGGTGATCCTGATCACCAACGCGCCGCGGCCGGCCGATTCCGTGCAGCGCCAGCTCCGCAAGCTCGGCGTCGCCGACGAGACCTATGACGCGATCGTCTCCTCGGGCGACCTGACGCGCCACTTCGTGGCCGATCATCCTGGCCAGAAGATCTTCTGGATCGGTCCGGAGCGCGACAGCTCGATCCATCGCGGCCTCGACGCCACCTTGGTGCCGCTGGAGCAGGCGGACTACATCATCTGCACCGGCCTGTTCGACGACGAGACCGAATCCGCCGAGGACTATCGCGACACGCTATTGAAAGCTCTCGCACGCAAGCTCACGCTGGTCTGCGCCAATCCGGACATCGTGGTCGAGCGCGGCGACCGGCTGATCTACTGCGCCGGCGCGGTCGCCGAACTGTATCGCGAGCTCGGCGGCGAGGTGATCTTCTACGGCAAGCCGCACCGGCCGATCTACGAGCGCGCGATGGCGCTGGCTGCCGAGCGCCGCGGGCGCCCCACCGAACTCAGCCGTGTGCTCGCGATCGGCGATTCCGTGCGCACCGATCTGACCGGCGCCCTTGGGTTCGGCATCGACCTGTTGTTCGTCACCCGCGGCATCCATTCCGAGCAGTTCGAGGGCATCGAGCAGCTCGATGCGGCCTCGATCAAGGAATTGTTCGGCCATCCGCCGCGTGCGCTGATGCGCGAGCTGAAGTGGTAGCGGCGCGTCGCGGGGCGCGCTGCCAAAATATCGAAAACAACCCCATGCAAAGCAGCCGGCGGCGGCCGGTGTTCGACTTGGCAACTTGACACGTCGGGCAACTCAGGCGCATACTTCTAATATTCCGAAATCACACGCATCCGCCCGCCTTACCGTCGACCTCAAAGGCGCAAATGCCCGGGACAAGCCCGGGCATGACGTAAATTCCGTTGATGCGATGATGGACGAGCGTCTTACGCCGTCGCCATGTCCGGGAACACGGCCTCGATCTTGGTCTTCAGCGTCGCCGCATTGAACGGCTTGACGATGTAGTTGTTCACGCCGGCCTTCTTGGCCGCGATCACGTTCTCGGTCTTGGATTCCGCGGTGATCATGATGAAGGGCGTGGTCGCGAGATTGGGATCGGCGCGGACTTCCTTGAGCAGGTCGTAGCCGGTCATCGGCTCCATGTTCCAGTCGGAAATCACCAGGCCGTATTTCTTGCCGCGCATCTTGTTGAGCGCTGCCGAGCCGTCGGAGGCATCGTCGATATTCTCGAATCCAAGCTGCTTGAGGAGATTCCGGATGATGCGGATCATGGTGCTGTAATCATCAACCACCAGAACCGGCATGGACAAATCAACCGCCATCTTTCCCCCCAAAACGACTAACGCAACTTGGCTTCTGCACAAACGCAGCTTTCCGCCAACGACTAACAGCAGGCGTTAAACAGCGCGTTAACCGGCTGAATCCGGATTGTTACGGATTTGACGCGATTTTCGCTAAGCTTGACTTCCACGCCGCCGCCGCGTCACGGTCCGGCGCAACAATCATGCTTAAAAATCCTTGAAGAATCCCTGACATGAGCACCGGCTTTACCGTTATCCGCGACAACACCCCCGAAAGCGCCATTCCGAAGGGCGCCGTGGTCGCGATGGGAAATTTCGACGGCGTCCATCTCGGTCACCGCGCCGTGATCGGCGCGGCGCTGGCGATGGGCAAGGCGCACGGCGTGCCCGCGCTCGCGGTGACCTTCGAGCCGCATCCGCGCAGCTTCTTCAGCCCTAACACCCCGCAATTCCGCCTCACGGACGAGACCAACAAGCTGCGGCTGCTCGCGGCCACCGGACTCGCCGGCGCTGTCGTGATGACATTCGACAAGGCGCGCGCAGGGACCTCGGCGCAGGATTTCATTCACCATGACCTGATCCGCCGGCTCGGCATCAGCGGGATCGCGGTCGGCTACGACTTCCATTTCGGCAAGGGCCGAGTCGGCTCGCCGAGCCTGCTCGTCAGCGAAGCGCCGCGGCTCGGCATCGAGGTCGATGTGCAGGCCCATGTCGACATCGAGGAGCGCCCGGTGTCCTCCAGCGCCATCCGCATGGCGCTCGCCGAGGGCGAGGTGACTGAAGCCATCACGATGCTGGGCGGGCCGTGGTTCGTCACCGGCAAGGTGATCCATGGCGAGAAGCGCGGTCGCGACCTCGGCTATCCCACTGCCAATATCCGCCTCGACAAGCATTGCGGCCTGAAGCACGGCATCTATGCGGTGCGGGTCGGCAAGGCACAGGGCAACGACAAGGTACGGTTCGACGGTGTCGCAAGCTTCGGGCGCCGCCCGACCTTCGACAACGGCGCGCCGCTGCTCGAAGTGTTCCTGTTCGATTTCAAGGGCGATCTCTACGACACGGTCCTTGATGTCGCATTCATCGGTTTCATTCGCGAAGAGCTGAAATTCGACACCATCGAGGCGTTGATACGCCAGATGGATGACGACAGCGCCAAGGCGCGCGCGCAACTCGCCGCCGCGCCCGACGCGTTCCCGCAGCTCGGAGTGATTGGTTGAACAAGACTGAGAAGCAGAAAATGCTCGCGGGCGAGCTGTATCGCCCGGATGCAGAACTCGCCGCCGACCATACCGCGGCGGAACATTGGATGGCGCGCTACAATGCGTCGGGTGCTTCGTCCGCAGCCGAGCTGCACGCGCTGCTCGCCGAGCGCTTCCGCAAGGTCGGCAAGGACGCCGTGATCCGTCCGCCGTTCTTCTGCGATTACGGCAGCAATATCAGCCTCGGCGACGGCGTGTTCCTCAACTTCAATTGCGTGATCCTCGACGTCGTCGAGGTCGTGATCGGTGAACGCACCCAGATCGGACCCGCGGTGCAGATCTATACGGCCGACCACCCGCGCGATGCCGAAACCCGCCGCGCCGGGCTCGAATTCGGCCGCCCGATCCGGATCGGCAGCGACGTCTGGATCGGCGGAGGTGCCATCATCCTGCCCGGCGTCATGATCGGCGACGGCGCCCTGGTCGGGGCCGGCAGCGTGGTGACGCGGGACGTCGCCCCCGGGACGATCGTGGCCGGAAATCCGGCCCGGCGGCGGCAGCCTAGCGCGGGATGAGGCTTGGTTGAGCTGGAGCGGCGGCGGTGAGGTCACCTCTCCCTTGGGAGAGGTCGGCGCGCAGCGCCGGGTGAGGGGTTAAGGTCTCTCGGTGGAGCTGCGGCCCCTCACCCGATTTGCTGCGCAAATCGACCTCTCCCCGCCGGGGAGAGGTGAACCGTACCCCGCGGTCAAACCGATTTGACTTCATCCCGATCCGGGGCGATCCCCCGGAACGGCCCCGCCGGCCAACCGGGGCTTTGCGATTTCCCGCTCGGCTGCTATGGAAACCCCATGTTTTCGCGGCGCATCATACGGATTAGCGGCCCGGCTTCCGCCTGAGCCTGAAGGCTCGGCGCAAGACCGGGACTTCGCCGTTTTCACCCGCGATTGATCGCGTATCCGCGCCCGCACCTGCCAAATCAGAGCTTTCATGTCCGACAAGCCGCAAAAGACCGACGCTAACGACTATTCCAAGACCCTTTACCTGCCGCAGACGGAATTCCCGATGCGCGCCGGCCTGCCCCAGCGCGAGCCGGAAATCCTGAAATACTGGAACGACATCGGCCTCTACGACAGGCTGCGCCGGGAAGCCGAGGGCCGCGCCAAATTCGTGCTGCATGACGGCCCGCCCTACGCCAACGGCAACATCCATATCGGGCACGCGCTGAACAAGATCCTCAAGGACGTCGTGACCAAGAGCCAGCAGATGCTCGGCTTCGACTCCAACTACGTGCCGGGCTGGGACTGCCACGGCCTGCCGATCGAATGGAAGATCGAGGAGGAGAACTACCGCTCCAAGGGCAAGCAGAAGCCCGATTTCCGCGACTCCGCCGCGATGGTCGCGTTCCGCAGGGAATGCCGCGCCTATGCGACGCACTGGATCAACGTGCAGCGCGAGGAATTCAAGCGGCTCGGCATCATCGGCGACTGGGATCATCCCTACCAGACGATGAGCTATCCGGCCGAGGCGCAGATCGCCCGCGAGCTGATGAAGTTCGCCGCCAACGGCACGCTGTATCGCGGCTCGAAGCCGGTGATGTGGAGCGTGGTCGAGAAGACCGCGCTTGCTGAAGCCGAGGTCGAGTACGAGGACTACACCTCCGACATGGTGTGGGTGAAATTCCCGGTCACCTCCCCAGCGCATGGCGCACTGGCCAATGCCTCGGTGGTGATCTGGACCACCACGCCGTGGACGCTGCCCGGCAACCGCGCCATCTCGTTCTCGCCGAAGATCGCCTACGGCCTCTACAAGGTCACGGGCGCGCCGGCGGACAATTGGGCGAAGACCGGCGACCTCCTGATCCTGGCCGATGCGCTCGCCGCGGAAGTCTTCAAGCAAGCGCGCGTCACCTCCTATGAGAAGGTCCGCGATATTCCCGGCGACACGCTGGACGCCGTGGAATGCGCGCATCCGTTGAAGGGCTTCGGCGGCGGCTACGAATTCGTCGTGCCGCTGCTGGCAGGCGAACACGTCACCGACGACACCGGCACCGGCTTCGTGCACACCGCGCCGAGCCACGGCCGCGAGGACTTCGACGTCTGGACGGCCAACACCCGCGAGCTCGATGCGCGCGGCATCCCGACCGCGATCCCCTACACGGTCGACGAGAACGGCGCCTACACCGCGCAGGCGCCGGGCTTCACCGGAAAACGCGTGCTCAACGACAAAGGCGAGAAGGGCGACGCCAACGAAGCGGTGATCAAGGCGCTGATCGAGGCCGGCAGACTGCTCGCGCGCGGCCGGCTCAAACACCAGTATCCGCACTCCTGGCGTTCCAAGAAGCCGGTGATCTTCCGCAACACGCCGCAATGGTTCATCGCGATGGACAAGGACATCGCGGAGCACGGCCACGCGAAGAAGGGCGACACGCTGCGCGCCCGCGCGCTGCACGCGATCTCGGTGACGCAATGGGTGCCGCCGGCCGGCGAGAACCGCATCAACGGCATGATCGCCAACCGCCCGGACTGGGTGATCTCGCGGCAGCGCGCCTGGGGCGTGCCGATCGCCGTGTTCGTGCGCGAGAACAGCGACGGCTCGGCCGAGATCCTGCAGGATGAGGTCGTCAACCAGCGCATCACCGAGGCGTTCATGGAGGAAGGCGCCGACGCCTGGTACATGGACGGCGCCCGCGAGCGTTTCCTCGGCTCCCGCGCGTCCGAGAACTGGAAGAAGGTCGACGACATCTGCGACGTCTGGTTCGATTCCGGCTCCACGCACGCCTTCGTGCTGGAAGACCGCCAGAACTTCCCGCAGCTCGGCAACATCGTCCGCAAGGTCGATGGCGGCGACGACACCGTGATGTATCTCGAAGGCAGCGACCAGCATCGCGGCTGGTTTCACTCGTCGCTCTTGGAAAGCGCCGGCACGCGCGGCCGCGCGCCCTACGACATCGTGCTGACCCACGGCTTCACGCTCGACGAGAACGGCCGCAAGATGTCGAAGTCGCTCGGCAACACGGTCGAGCCGCAGAAGGTGATCAAGGATTCCGGTGCCGACATCCTGCGTCTGTGGGTCTGTGCCACCGACTATGCCGACGACCAGCGCATCGGCCCGGAGATCCTCAAGAACACCATCGAGACCTATCGCAAGCTGCGCAACTCGATCCGCTGGATGCTCGGCACGCTGCATCACTTCAAGCCGAGCGAGAAGGTCGCTTTCGCCGAGATGCCCGAGCTCGAGCGGCTGATGCTGCACGAGCTGGCCGGCCACGCCGAGACCATCCGCGAGGCCTATGCCGCATTCGACTACAAGACCGTGGTCGCAAGCCTCGCGGCCTTCATGAATTCCGAGCTGTCGGCGTTCTACTTCGATATCCGCAAGGACACGCTGTATTGCGATCCGCCGTCCTCGGTGGCGCGCAAGGCGGCGCTGACCACGATCGACCTGCTGTGCGACGCGATCCTGAAATGGCTGGCGCCGATCCTGAGCTTCACGTCAGACGAAGCCTGGCGGATGTACCGGCCGAACGCCGAACCGTCGGTGCATCTGACGCTGTTCCCGGAGGGTCTCGCCCAGTTCCGCAACGACGCGCTTGCCGCGAAGTGGGAGACGATCCGCGACGTCCGCCGCGTCGTCACCGGCGCGCTTGAGCTCGAACGCGCCGCCAAGCGGATCGGCTCCTCGCTCGAGGCATCGCCGGTGATCTACGTCGCCGATCGGGAGATGCTCGCAACGCTGTTCGACATCGACCTCGCCGAGGTCTGCATCACCTCGAACTACGAGGTGCGCGAGGGCGAGGCGCCGGCGGGCGCCTTCCGCCTCGATGCGGTGCCCGGCGTTGCGGTCGTGGTCGAGAAGGCGATCGGCACCAAATGCGCGCGCTCGTGGAAGATCCTGCCGACCGTCGGGGAGGATCCCGAGTATCCCGACGTCTCGCCGCGCGACGCCCAGGCGCTGCGCGAATGGAAGGCGCTGGGGGCCACGGCTTGAGCTCGCCCGTTCGCGCCGGCGTGCTGGCGGCGGTCATCACCCTGATCGCCGACCAGGCCTCCAAGCTCTGGCTGCTCCATGTCCTCGACATCGTGCACCACGCCCCGGTGACGGTGACGCCGTTCTTCGACCTGGTGCTCGCCTGGAACCCCGGCATCAGTTTCGGCTGGTTTCAGAGCGAGACCCCGGCGGCCCAGATTCTGCTGATGGTGATCAAGGCCGCCGCCGTGATCGCGCTGGCGATCTGGATGGCGCGGTCGCGGACCTGGCTGGCGACGGTGTCGCTCGGCCTGATCATCGGCGGGGCCATCGGGAACGGCATCGACCGCTTCGCCTATGGCGCGGTGGTCGATTTTGCCCTGTTTCATGTCGAGATCGCCGGAAAAACCTATAATTGGTACATCTTCAACCTCGCCGACGTGGCCATCGTTGCCGGTGTGGCGGCCCTATTGTATGATTCCGTCATGGGGACCCCCGCCGTAAAAGCGCCCTGATCCCGGCCGATACGAGCCGGTCGGCGCGGTTGACCTGCACCCAGCGGAACTGAGCGCTAAGCCAGTGATCGCCTTGGCGAATTTTGAGATGGGAATAGCGCGATGCGCAACACCAAAGCCCGCTTGTACCTGATCGAGACCTCCCAGCTGTCGCTGATGCGCGGCCTGCGTCTGGCGTTCGTTGCGGCCGGGATCGGCCTCGTCATGGCGGCCGGCCCGGTGCGTGCCGGCGACGACGAGGATGACGGCGACGACGGCCTGACCTTCGAAGAGCGGATCGTCGACAATCTGATGACCGGCCTCGGCGCCAAGAGCGCGGCCAGCAAGGGTATCGACTACCGCGAGCGCTCGCCGCTGGTGGTGCCGCCGAAGCTCGACCTGCCACCGCCCTCCTCGACCGCCCAGGTCAACGCGCCGAACTGGCCGAAGGACCCTGATATCGCCGCCCGCAAGGCTGCGATCGCGGCGCGCAAGAAGGAAGTCAAGAAGGAGCCGTGGCAGTCAGCGGTGGCGTTGACGCCGGCCGAGATCGAGGCGGGCCGCAAGCAGCAGACGGCCACCGACGGCCGCAAGGAGCCGCTGGAGCCCGGCACCAACACCAATCCGTCGCTGATGCCGAGCCAGCTCGGTTACACCGGCGGCCTGCTCGGCATGTTCAAGGGAAACAGCAGCGAGTCCAAGCCGTTCAAGGGCGAGCCGACCCGCGAATCCCTGACCGAGCCGCCTCCGGGCTACCAGACGCCGTCCTCCGGCTTTGCCTATGGCACCGGACCGATGCAGCCGATGGCGAAGGAAGGCCAGTACGACGTCATGACCGGAAAACCGGTGCAGTGACCGCTTGGCCTCGGCGAACGAAGGCTGACAACGAAGGCTGACATGGGCAAAGCTTAATGCGGGGCGACGTGCGTCTCTCCGCTTCGTGACGACGGGCACGGGTATGACCGTGTACGATGGCCTGCTTTCGCGTCCCGGCCGTGTGTCCGGGCTTTCATAAGGATTGTGATGCGCTCTCGTCGATCGATTGCCCTGTTCGCTGCCGCATTTGTTTCAACAATCCCGCTGTCGGGCGCCAGCCTCCGCGCCCAGACCACCGTCACCTCGGAGCGCCCCGCCAGCTTCACGCTCGACAACGGATTGCAGGTCGTGGTGATCCCCGATCATCGCACGCCCGTCGTGACGCAGATGATCTGGTACAAGGTCGGCTCCGCCGACGAGACGCCCGGCAAATCGGGGCTGGCGCATTTCCTCGAGCATCTGATGTTCAAGGGCACCGCCAAGCACCCGGCCGGCGAGTTCTCGCAGACCGTGCTACGCGTCGGCGGCAATGAGAACGCCTTCACCTCCACCGATTACACCGGCTATTTCCAGCGCGTGCCGCGCGAGCAGCTGCCGACCATGATGGAGTTCGAGGCCGACCGCATGACCGGCCTGATCCTGAAGGACGAGAATGTGCTGCCCGAGCGCGACGTCGTGCTCGAAGAGTACAACATGCGGGTCGCCAACAACCCGGATGCGAGGCTCACCGAGCAGATCATGGCCGCGCTCTATCTCAATCATCCCTACGGCCGGCCGGTGATCGGCTGGCACCAGGAGATCGAGAAGCTGGACCGCGAGGATGCGCTCGCCTTCTACCGGCGCTTCTACGCGCCGAACAATGCGATCCTGGTCATCGCCGGCGACGTCGACGTCAAGGATATCCGCCCGCTGGTCGAGAAGAATTTCGGCCCGATCCCGGCGCAGCACGCGATCCCCGAGAAGCGTGTGCGGCCGCAGGAGCCGACGCCGGCCGCGCCGCGCACCGTGACGCTGTCGGACCCGCGTGTCGAGCAGCCGAGCCTGCGCCGCTATTATCTGGTGCCGTCGGCAACGACCGCGGCGGCCGGCGAGAGCCAGGCGCTCGACGTGCTGGCGCAATTGATGGGCGGCGGCGCCAACTCCTATCTCTATCGCGCGCTGGTGATCGACAAGGGCCTCGCGATCTCGGCCGGCGCCGGCTATCAGGGCACCTCGCTCGATCCGTCGCAATTCTCGATCTCGGCGACGCCGAAGCCGGGCGTCGAATTCGCACAGATCGAGGACGCGATCGACAAGGTGATCGCGGACCTCGCGCAGAACCCGGCGCGCGCCGAGGATCTCGAACGGGTCAAGACCCAGCTCATTGCGGAAGCGATCTACGCCCAGGACAACCAGGCGACGCTGGCACGCTGGTATGGCGGCGCGCTGACCACGGGCTTAAGCATCGACGACATCAGGAGCTGGCCGGATCGCATTCGCGCCGTCACCGCCGAGCAGGTGCGTGCCGCAGCCGCCACCTGGCTCGACAAGAAGCGGTCGGTGACCGGCTATCTGATCAAGGATACTGCGCCGAAACGCGAGGAGAAGCGCTCGTGATCTACTCCCTCACCCGCCGTGCGGCGCTGATCGGCGGCGCCTGCGCCGCGCTGCTGACGCTGACGTCAGTGCCCTCGCAGGCCGCGGCCAAGATCCAGCGGCTGGTGTCGCCCGGCGGCATCGAGGCGTGGTTCGTGCAGGATGCGACCGTGCCGCTGATCGCGATGGAATATGCCTTCAGCGGCGGCGCCAGCCAGGATCCGCCCGGCAAGCCCGGCGTCGGCAATCTGGTCGCCGACCTGCTCGACGAGGGCTCCGGCGACCTCGATTCCAAGACCTATCACGAGCGGCTCGAGCGCCGCGCCATCGAGCTCAGCTTCGCGTCGAACCGCGACCAGTTCCGCGGTTCGCTGCGCATGCTCAAGGACAACAAGGACGAGGCCTACGACCTGTTGCGGATGGCGCTGACCTCGCCGCATTTCGAGCCCAAGGACGTCGAGCGCATCCGCGCCCAGGTGATCTCGAACCTGCGCCGCGAATCGACCAACCCCTCCTCGCTGGCCGGCCGCAAGTTCCTCGAGCTCGCATTCGGCGAGCATCCCTATGGCAGGACGGCAACCGGCACGCTCGAGAGCGTGCCGACGATCGAGATAGCCGACCTGAAGGAATATACCCGCCGCATCATCGCCAAGGACACGTTGCGCATCGCCGTGGTCGGCGACGTCGATCCCGAGACGCTCGGCAAGCTGCTGGACAAGACCTTCGGCAGCCTGCCGGCGAAGGCCGAGCTGACGCCGATTACCGACGTCGTGGCGACCAAGCCGCCGCAGCGCGCCTTTGTGCCGCTCGACGTGCCGCAAACCGTCGTCACCTTCGGCGGCCCCGGTATCAACCGGCATGACCCGGACTTCATGGCCGCCTATGTGGTGAACCACATTCTCGGCGGCGGCGGGCTGTCGTCGCGGCTCTACAAGGAAGTGCGCGAGAAGCGCGGGCTGGCCTATTCGATCTACGAAGCGCTGCTCTGGATGGACCACTCCGCGCTGTTCATCGGCAACACCGGCACCCGCGCCGACCGCGCCGGCGAGACCGTCGATGCGATCGATGCGGAAGTCCGCCGCATTGCCGAGGAAGGCCCGACGCAGCAGGAGCTCGACGAGGCGAAGTCCTATCTGAAGGGCTCGCAGATGCTGGCGCTCGACACCTCCTCCAAGCTCGCGCAGGCGATGCTGCAATACCAGCTCGACAAGCTGCCGATCGATTACATCGAGAAGCGCAACGCCATCGTCGATGCGGTGACGCTCGACGACGCCAAGCGGGTCGCCAAGAAGCTCTGGGGCAACGGCCTGCTCACCGTGATCGTCGGCCGCGCCCCGCAAGCCGCCGCACAGCCGGCCTCGGCGCCGCCGAAGGCGAACTGACGCGTTCTCGGCGCGTATTTGCTCCCTACGCGCACTTCCGTTGCGGCCACCCCTCTCCCCCAACCCTCCCCCGCAAGGGGGGGAGGGAGCCTGAGAGGTGTGCTCGCCTTACATCGTATCCTCGCGCGGGTCGCGTCGGACGCTGATGTTTCGATCGTCAGGGACGCGCAAGCGGTAGGGCTCCCTCCCCCCTTGCGGGGGAGGGTTGGGGAGAGGAGTGGCCCCACACACCGGCCCCGGACGTAGCCGACGCGACATCAATCCCGCCCGAGCACACGCAACGCAAACCCGCTATCCTGCGGCCGCCGATTCTTCCCTCCACCGGGTGATGTCATGCTGCGGGTGTCCCGCGACCTTACGATCGACGAGAACGACATTGAGATCGTCTTTGTCCGCGCCTCCGGTCCGGGCGGACAGAATGTCAACAAGGTCTCGACGGCGGCACAGTTGCGCTTCGACACGCACAAGATCGCGCTGCCAGCGGATGCCGCCGAGCGGTTGGCGCGGCTCGCCGGCAGCCGCATGACCAAGGACGGCGTGATCGTGATCCAGGCGTTCCGGTTTCGCACCCAGGAACGCAATCGGGCCGACGCGATCGAGCGGCTGCTCGAGATGTTGAAGGAAGCGATGGTGCGGCCGACGCCGCGGCGGCCGACCAAGCCGACGCTCGGCTCCAAGCAACGCCGGCTCGAAGGCAAGAAGCACCGCAGCGATATCAAGGCCGGCCGCGGCACGCGCCGGTTCGACGATTAAGGAACACCGGACTAAAGAGCACCGGACGCAGCGCACGCACGGCGCTGCATCCGGGATCCGATCATCGCGGGACGAGAGCAGACAAACGCGGATTGCGCGTTTGCGCGGAGATCATGTTCAAACAAGACGCGAAGCGCGGTGACGCTTCAACACATCTCATTGCGCATTAGTACTTCTTGGTTCCTGCGGCGCCCGGCGCCATCTCGGAACCGCCGGACTTCGGGGTCGTCGCGCGGCCGCTGCTGCTGCCCACCGTTCCCTTGCTGCCCGACTTGGCGGCGGCACTGCCCTTCTGTGTCGCCGTGCCGGGCTGCGCCGCCATTTCCTCATCGCCGCTGCCGGACATGCCGCCGCCCTGCTGCATGGTACCGCCGCCCGCTGCACCGCCGCGAAGCTGGGGACCCGGTGTAGCCGCCCCCTGCGCCAGGACGGGGCCGGCCATCGCGGCCGAGATGGCAAGAGCGAGCACGCTGGTTTTTGCAAACGTCATCCATTTCTCCTGGACTTTGATTTGACGATGGAGGGAGCGGCGCTGAGTGTGCGCCGTTTGCCGCGCCGATCCTAAAACCCCATCGCGCGAGACTGAATTTTCCGCAAACGGCGCACACGCAATGCAAGCTGCGCCGTGTGGTGATCGTGCAGGGATTTCGCGGTCATTTTGCGGATTTGTCGTCCGCATATTTGGCGGCGCCGGTTCCGCTGCCCGCTTTTGTTCTGCCGTGAAACAGCCCGCTACTACCAACGGCCGATTTCAGCCTCCTACAGTCACCGCACAGAGGCGGTGATGTAGATGACAAAGCTGCGCGCAAGGTGGACGTTGGCGCTTGGATTTTGCAGCGCAATGCTTGCAGTGCAAATGGCCGGCGCGCAGATGCCCCTGCCCGCCGCCAAGCCGCCCGATGGGGCGACGCTGTTCAAGCAGCAATGCGCGACCTGCCATACGACCAACGCGTCGGATCCCGCCCGGCAAGGACCCTCGCTCTACAAGATCGTCGGCCGCCATGCCGGCAAGGCGGACGGCTTCAAATATTCCGCAGCTTTCGCCAAGGCGGATTTCGTCTGGGACGACGCGAAGCTCGATGCCTGGCTGACCAATCCGCAAGAATTGATCCCCGGCAGCGTGATGGCCTATCGGCAGGCCAAGCCGGAAACCCGCGCCATGATCATCGCCTATCTGAAGGAGCTGAACTGAATGGCGAAACCCGTGCATTCGATGATCCGCGTGTTCGACGAGGCGAAGGCGCTCGACTTCTACCACCGCGCGTTCGGCCTCGAGATCGCGGACAATCTGCGATTTCCCGATTTCGCGCTGATCTATCTGCGCCATCCGTCGTCGCCGTTCGAGGTCGAACTGACGGTCAATTTCGATCGCAAGGAGCCCTACACGCTCGGCGACGGCTACGGCCATCTCGCCGTCGTCGTCGATGACGTCGATGCCGAGCATGCGCGCTTCGAAAAGGAAAAACTGTCGCCCGGGCCGCTGCGCGACTTCAAGCATGACGGCAGGACGCTGGCGCGCTTCTTCTTCGTCTCCGATCCCGACGGCTACAAGATCGAGGTGATCCAGCGCGGCGGGCGCTTCGGCTAATTCAACTACAAAATAATTGATGGAGGAAACCCATGAGAGAAATCGATCGACGCAGCAAATATGACCGGCGTGTGTTTCTCAAAGGCGCGGCCGTCACCGCACCCGCCGTCGCGATTGCGACCTCGACGGGGCTCGGCATCACCGATGCGTGGGCCGATGACGCCTCGACGCTGACGCCGGCCACGATGAAGACGCTGCTCAAGGTGGCGCGCGATATCTATCCGCACGACTTCCTCGGCGACAGCTATTACATCACGGCGGTCAAGCCGTGGGATGACAAGGCGGCCAAGGATCCGGCGGTCAAATCGCTGATCAATGACGGCGTCGCGAGACTCGATGCGGCGGCCAATGACCGCCACAAGATGCCGTATGCCCAGCTCGCCTGGGAGAACGATCGCGTCGCGCTGCTGCAGCAGATCGAGACCAGCGTGTTCTTCCAGAAGATCCGCGGCGACCTCATCGTCTCGCTCTACAACAACAAGGAGGTGTGGCCGCGGTTCGGCTACGAGGGCTCCTCCGCCGAGCATGGCGGCTATCTCAAGCGCGGCTTCGCCGACATCGACTGGCTGCCTAAGGCCTGAACCGGACAACGTCGGGAGGAAACAATGGCAAAATTCGATCTGAATGACAGCGGCGTTGTCGTGATCGTCGGCTCCGGCGCCGGCGGCGGAACGCTCGGCAACGAGCTGGCGCAGAAGGGCGTCAAGGTCGTGATCCTGGAGGCCGGTCCGCGCATCGAGAACCAGGACTTCATCAACGATGAGTGGGACAGCTTCACCCAGCTCGCCTGGTCCGACGCGCGCTCGACCTCGGGCAGCTGGCGTGTGCATCAGGATTTTCCGGGCCTGCCGGCCTGGATCGTCAAAGCGGTCGGCGGCTCGACCACGCACTGGGCCGGTGCCTCGCTGCGCTTCGACGAGCACGAGTTCAAAATCAAGTCGGCCTATGGCGGCATTTCCGGCGCCAACCTTCTGGACTGGCCGATCACGCTCGCCGAGATGGAGCCGTGGTACGCCAAGGCCGAGGACAAGATGGGCGTCACCCGCACCAACGGGATTCCTGGCCTGCCCGGCAACAACAACTTCAAGGTCATGGAGGCCGGCGCCAAGAAGCTCGGCTACAAGGAGGTGCACACCGGGCGAATGGCGATCAACAGCGAGCCGCGCGACGGCCGCGGCTCGTGCCAGCAGATCGGCTTCTGCTTCCAGGGCTGCAAGTCGGGCGCCAAATGGTCGACGCTCTACACCGAGATCCCGAAGGGCGAAGCTACCGGCAATCTCGAAGTGCGCCCCGGCAGCATGGTGATCAAGATCGAGCACGACCCGTCCGGCAAGGTCACCGGCGTGGTCTATGCCGATCCGACCGGCGCGATGCAGCGCCAGAAGGCCCGCGTGGTGGCGGTCGCCGGCAACTCGATCGAGAGCCCGCGGCTGCTGCTCAACAGCGCCTCCAGCATGTTCCCGGACGGGCTCGCCAATTCATCCGGCCAGGTCGGCCGCAACTACATGCGGCACATGACCGGCAGCGTGTATGCGAGCTTCGAGAAGTCGGTGCACATGTATCGCGGCACCACGATGGCCGGCATCATCCGCGACGAGGCCAAGAATAATCCGAGCCGCGGCTTCGTCGGCGGCTACGAGATGGAGACGCTGTCGCTCGGCCTGCCCTTCATGGCCGCGTTCCTCAATCCCGGTGCCTGGGGCCGCAGCTTCACCAGCGCGATCGAAGGCTATCCGCGGATGGCCGGCATGTGGCTGGTCGGCGAGGACATGCCGCAGGAGACCAACCGGATCACGCTCGACCCGAAGATCAAGGACAAGTTCGGCATGCCGGTCGCGAGCGTGCATTTCGACGATCATCCGAACGACGTCGCGATGCGCGATCACGCCTACAAGCAGGGCTCCGCGGTCTATGAGGCGGTCGGCGCCACCGTGACCTATCCGACGCCGCCCTATCCCTCGACCCACAACATGGGCACCAACCGGATGAGCGAGAAGCCGCGCGACGGCGTGGTCAACAAGTTCGGCCAGACCCACGACATCAAGAACCTGTTCGTCTCCGACGGCAGCCAGTTCACATCGGGCGCGGCGTGCAACCCGACGCTGACGATCGTGTCGCTGGCGATCCGGCAGGCCGACCACATCGCCGGCGCGATGCAGCGCAAGGAGATCTAGCAAGAAAATACAGTTCCCCTCTCACTGAAGCGGCCTTGCCCAACAGGACAAGGCCGCTTTTCTCTTGCGTGATGGATTTGCGCGAGGCCTATTCGGCGGCATCCATGATCGCCGCAGCCGCGGGGCGATAATCCGGAACCACCGCCGGCGCAGTGGCCTTGGCGCGGTAGATCAGGCAGGAGCAGCGCAAGAGCGATGCGAAATTGTTCACCTCGCCGTGATGATCGAGCACCTCGTTGTGCAGGGTGGTGAGGAACTTGGCCAGCGTCATGCCTTCCTTGGCCGCGATTTCCTCCAGCGTATCCCAGAACGACATTTCCAGCCGGATCGAGGTGCAATGGCCGTCGATCCGCAACGATCGGGTTTGCGATTCATAGTCGCGTTGCGGCTGGTGCGCGAAAAGGTGGCACATGGCGTTCCTCCGGCGAGAACTTATAATTTTTCTAAACGATATACCCGCGCGCGCGGCCCCACAATCGGGACGTAGGGCGTAACGCGCCGACCGCCGAAGATCAGCGTCTTCAAGGCGATAGGGCGGAATCGTCCCCAACCTGTGGCGGGCGGTCCAAGCGGTCCCATGCATTTGCCGGCGGGCCGACTTATAGTAGCTGCCAGCCTCGAATCGCTTTTCCGACATCCAATCCATGCCCGTCCGCCAGCTTCCCGAACAGCTCGTCAACCGCATCGCCGCCGGCGAGGTGGTCGAACGCCCTGCGAGCGTCGTCAAGGAACTGGTCGAGAACGCGATCGACGCCGGCGCCAGCCGGATCGACGTGTTCACCGATGGCGGCGGACGGCGCCGGATCGGCATCACCGACGATGGCGGCGGCATGACGCGATCAGACCTCGCGCTTGCGGTCGACCGCCACGCCACCTCCAAGCTCGACGACGAAGACTTGCTGCGCATCCGCACGCTCGGGTTCCGCGGCGAGGCGCTGCCGTCGATCGGCGCGGTCGCCAAGCTCGGCATCACCACGCGCCATGCCAGCGAGCCGCACGCCTGGTCGCTGTCGGTCGAGGGCGGCGAGAAGTCGGAGGTCATGCCGGCTGCGCTCGGCCAGGGCACCCGCGTCGAGGTCAATGAGCTGTTCTACGCAACGCCGGCGCGGCTGAAATTCCTCAAGACCGACCGCACCGAGGCGGAGGCGATCCGCGAGGTGGTGCGGCGCCTCGGCATGGCGCGCCCCGACATCGCCTTCACGCTGGCCGGCGAGGAGCGCGCGCCCGTCACCTGGGCTGCGGCGCTGCCGGGCGCGGCCGGCCGCCTGACGCGGCTCGGCGATATCCTGGGCGCCGACTTTCGCGCCAGCGCGATCGAGGTGCGCGCCGAGCGCGAGGGCGTCGTGGTCGAGGGCTTCGCCGCCGCGCCGTCGCTGACCCGCGCCAATGCCCTCGGGCAGTATCTGTTCGTCAACGGCCGCCCGGTGCGCGACAAGCTGATCCTCGGCGCCGTGCGCGCGGCCTATTCCGACTATCTGCCGCGCGACCGCCATCCCGTCGTGGCGCTGTTCGTGACCTGCGACCCGCAAGAGGTCGACGCCAATGTGCATCCCGCCAAGACCGAGGTGCGTTTCCGCAATGCCGGCCTGGTGCGCGCGCTGATCGTGCACGCTCTGAAGGAGGGCCTCGCACGTGAAGGCAAGCGCACCGCGGCCAACACCGCCGACGGCGCCACGCTCTCGGCGTTCCGCCCCGCCTTCACCACGCCATCACGCCCGAGCAATTGGGACTGGCGCAGCTCGCCGACCTATCCGGTCAATCCGGTGCGCGCGTTCGAGGGCGCGGCGGCGCCCGCCTTCGCCGAGCCCGGACAGGCCGCCTTCGACGTCGGCACGCCGACCGCGGATGTACGATTCGAGGCGGCGCCCGCCCCCGACCTGCTCGACCGGCCGCTGGGCGCCGCGCGCACCCAGATCCACGAGACCTACATCGTCTCGCAGACCCGCGATGGCCTCATCGTGGTGGACCAGCACGCGGCGCATGAGCGCATCGTCTATGAGCGACTGAAGGCCTCGCTGGCGAAGAACGGCGTGCAGCGGCAGATCCTCCTGATCCCCGAGATCGTCGAGCTCGACGAAGCGACCGTCGAGAAGCTGCTCGACCGCGCCGAGGAGCTGTGCGCGTTCGGGCTCGCGATCGATTCCTTCGGCCCCGGCGCGGTCGCCGTGCGCGAGACGCCCTCGCTGCTCGGCAAGGCGAATGCGGCCGGCCTGTTGCGCGACCTCGCCGAACACATGGCAGAGTGGGACGAGGCGCTGCCGCTGGAACGCCGGCTGATGCACGTCGCGGCCACCATGGCCTGCCACGGCTCGGTCCGCGCCGGACGGCGCCTCAAGCCGGAAGAGATGAACGCGCTGCTGCGCGAGATGGAAGACACGCCGAACTCCGGCCAGTGCAACCACGGCCGCCCGACCTATGTCGAATTGAAGCTGAGCGATATCGAGAAGCTGTTCGGGCGGCGGTAGCCACCGCACACGCAACTGTCATCGCCCGGCTTGACCGGGCGATCCAGTACGCCGCGGCCTCTCGATTCAAGCGCGAACGCCTCTGGAATACTGGATCACCCGCCTTCGCGTTCGCGGGTGATGACAGTATGCCGTAGGATGGGTAGAGCGCAGCAAATCCCATCCGCGGCACGATGATGGGTATCGCTTCGCTCTACCCATCCTACGAATGCTACCGGGTGAAAGCCGCCAGCGCCGTACGCAGCTGCGCGATCCACGCGTCGCCGTTCTCGACCCTGCCTGCCGCGATCCGCTCGCAGACCTGATCGAGGTCTTCACCATGGGATGACGCCTGGTCGCCGGCCAATTGCCGCGCGATCGCGACATAGCCGTCCGTCAGCAGCACCAGGCCAGGTGCGCTCGCGGCGACATAGTTCTGACGCGCACCGCGAAAGATGTCGATCGCCTCGTGATATCGACCAAGCGCCAGATCGAAGGCTCCCACCAGCCAGGCGCCGGTTCCGAGCCGCAACGGTCCGAGCCCCAGCTCCTGCACGATATCCAGCGAGCGCTCTGCAAGGTCGCGCGCCGCCAGCAGATGATCCGGGTCGATCGGCTTTTCCGAGACGCTCCAGCCCGGCCAGCAATCGGCCGCGGCATTGAACGTCAGGCGCATGGCCGCCTTGAGCGCTTCGCGCCTGTCATCGCCTGGCGCATCGCGATGGCGCTCGATCTGATCGGCGGCGTCGCGCGCGGCGGCAAGCAGCGCCCTATCATCGCCCGCACCGCGCAATGCCTTGACGCGCGTCTCCAGCTGACCTGCGAGCCCGGCGAGAGTGTCGGTCATGGTTCGCTCCGAAAGCGACAATGAATCGGTCGTATAGGGTTAGCCTCTCGGGTCCGGGCCCGATGACAGGCACCGCCGGACGGAGCATAGGGTCGACGGACGCCGGTTCGCGCTACACTTTTTCGCGAAGGAAGACGAATTCCGTGTCGTCATAGGCGCGCCGCTCGAGCTCCTCGAAGCCCTCCGGCGCCGCAAACGCCGCGGCCCTGGCCTCCTCCACCACGAGCAGCGCACCCGGCGTCAGCCAGCCGCCGTCGCGCAGCGAGGCGAGCGCCTTGTCCGCGAGGCCCTTGCCATAGGGCGGATCGAGAAACACCAGCGCGAACGGCTCGACCGGATGCGCCGGTCCGAGATCGGTGGCATCGCGGCGATAGACCTTGGTCGTGCCGCCGAGGCCGAGCGACTCGACATTGTTGCGCAACAACGCCCGCGCCTCGGCGCCATTGTCGACGAACAGCGTGAATTTCGCGCCGCGCGAGGCCGCCTCGATACCGAGCGCGCCGGTGCCGGCAAACAGATCGAGCACGCGGGCGTCCTCGATCGGATTGTCGTAGGCGTGGATCAGGATGTTGAACACGGACTCGCGCAAACGGTCCGCGGTCGGACGGATCTCGCGGCCGGACGGCGAAGCGAGATTGCGGCCCTTCAGCCTGCCCCCGACGACCCGCATCGACCGTTACTCGTCCTGCGGCTTGAGATCGCGCTTGCCATGATAGCCGCGCTTGGGGCGGCGCGGCGGGCCGTAGCCGTTGGCCTCATCCTCGTTGCGGGCGCGGGCCTCCTCGCTGCCGGTGCGCTGCACCAGCACGCGGCGGCCCTTGCGGTCATTGATGGTTTCGCGCTTGGCTTTCGGCTTCTTCGCGGGCGCATCGTCGCCGGCGTCACGCTGCTCCGGCCGCGTGAAATCCGCACCCGCGATCTTGGCGATCTTCTCGCCGAGCTGCTCGCGCAGCACCCGCGTCTTGACCTCCTCGACCTTGCCCTCCTCGAGCTCGGCGAGCTGGAACGGGCCGTAGGAGATCCGGATCAGCCGGTTCACCTCGAGCCCGAGATGCGCCATCACGTTGCGCACCTCGCGGTTCTTGCCCTCGCGGATCGCGAACACCACCCAGACGTTGGAGCTCTGGTCGCGCTCCAGCGTGGCGTCGATCGGCCCGTATTTGACGCCGTCGACCTCGACACCGTCCTTGAGCTGATCGAGCTGGCCCTGCGTCACCTCGCCATGCGCGCGCACGCGGTAGCGGCGCAGCCATCCGGTGTCGGGATGCTCCAGCGTCCGCGCCAGCCCGCCGTCATTGGTCAGCAGCAACAGGCCCTCGGTGTTGAAATCGAGCCGGCCGATCGAGATCAGCCGCGGCAGGCCCTCGGGCAGATTGTCGAACACGGTCGGCCGTCCCTCGGGATCGGCATGCGTCGTCATCAGCCCGCGCGGCTTGTGATACATGAACAGCCGCGTCCGCTCGCGCGGCGGCAACGGCTTGCCGTCGACGGCGACGACGTCGTTGTCGGTGATGTCGAGCGCCGGCGAATTGATCACGCGTCCGTTGACCGTGACACGGCCCTGGGTGACGATCTCCTCGGCGTCGCGGCGCGAGGCGAGGCCGGCGCGCGCCAACACCTTGGCGATGCGTTCGCCTGCCTTCTTCGGCTTCGGCTCGGGACGCTCACGGCGGTCGTCAAAGGCGCGTTCGCGATAGGCACCGCGGCCGCCGAAGGCCGGACGCTTGGCAAAGATCTGGCTGTCATCTTCGTTGTCGCGGCGCGGACGATCGCCGAAACGGCCTTCGCTGCGCGGATGCTCCTGCCAATCCCTGCGCCCTTCCGGCCGCTCGCGGCGGCGGTCGCCGCCTTCGTCATCATGACCCTTCCAGCGCGGCCGGCTGAATTTCGGACGGTCGCCCTGCTCGCGGTCATCGCGCGATCGCGAAAACCGCGGCCGCTCGTCGCCACCGCGATCATCGCGCGGCCTGTCGAACTTGCGCGGGCCGTCACGGAACGGGCGCGAACTACGCTCGGGACGATCGGAGCCGCCCTCGCGCTTCTGCCACGGCTTGGATTCGCCGCGCGGCGGACGATCACCGAAATCCTTGCGCGGGCCACGATCTCGATCGCCACCGCGATCACGATCGCCGCCGCGCGAAAACTTCCGGTCGCCGCCGAATTTCCGCTCCGGCCGATCGCCGTCGCGCGACGGACGGTCGCCATAGGATCGCTCACCGCGCGGCGTGTAGGGCCGCTTCTCGCCATCGCGATCCCGCGATGCATAGGGCTTCCGGTCACCGAACTTGCGGTCGGAAGATCGTCCCGCCGGGCGGGCGTCGTCGCGATCGCGGCGCGGCCCACGGTCGTCGCGGTTGTAGCTCGGGCGGTCGCCGCGCGGCTTGAACGAACGCTTGTCACCATCGCCGTCACGGTCAAACCGTGGGCGGTCGCCACGCGGCTTGAACGGGCGCTTCTCACCATCGCCGTCACGAGCGGAACGAGCGCCGAATGGCCGATCGCCCCGGGGACGATCGCCGTCGCGGCTGAATCTGGGCTTGTCGCCGAAATCGCGGCGCGGCGGACGGTCTTCGCGGTCGCCGCGATAGGGCCGCTTCTCGCCATCGCCCTTGCCTGCGAAGTCCTTGCCGGCAAAGCCGCGCTTGGCGAATTTCTTGTCCGGCCCACGCGCGGCTCCCGAGCGGCCCTTACCGCCGCCGGCGCGGCTCTGGCCGCCGCCGGGCCGATCACGCCGGCCGCGGGAATCGTTGTGTTTGTCGCTATCGCGGGGCATGAATGTTCTCGCCTGGGCGTTCAATTGGGGTGCAAGGGCCAACCGGTCGTGCGCGCCCCGTTTGGCAGCGCGCTTGACGCAAAACCGGCATCCACTTTTGCTGAAGGCGAAGCTACTAGCAGGTTTCTTCCAATGATACGAGGCATGTCGGCCCCTTCTTTCATGGATTTGGCGCTGAAAACGGCCGAAAATGCCGGAAAATCGGGCGAAGTTCCGATCGGGTGCGTCATTGTGCGGGGCTATGAGGTGATCGCCACCGCCGGCAACCGCACGCTGACCGACCGCGACCCCACCGCGCACGCCGAGATTCTGGCGATCCGGCAGGCCGCCGACGCCATTGGCAGCGAGCGGCTGGTCGACTGCGACCTCTATGTCACCCTGGAGCCCTGCACCATGTGCGCCGGTGCGATCTCCTTCGCCCGCGTCCGCCGGCTGTATTACGGCGCCGCCGATCCCAAGGGCGGCGCAGTCGAGTCCGGCGTGCGGTTCTTCGCGCAGCCGACCTGCCACCACGTCCCGGAGGTCTATGGCGCGGTGGGAGAAACCGAGGCGGCGACGCTGCTGCGCGAGTTCTTCAAGGAGCGGCGGTGACTGACCTTGGTAGCCCGGATGCAGGCAGCGCAATCCGGGAGCAATCCATCCGCGGACACCATCCCGGATTTCGCTTCGCTGCGTCCGGGCTACGAAGCTATCGGCGAGTAGCAAGTCAAACCCGTCATCCTGAGGTGCGAGCCTCTTCGGCGAGCCTCGAAGGATGCACGGCCCGGCTGGTGGCCGATTCATCCTTCGAGGCTCGCTGCGCTCGCACCTCAGGATGACGGGGGGAAACTTGTTGTCGCTACCCCGCCAGGAAAAACTCCCGCAATAGCTTCGCCGTTGCGTCCGGGGCCTCCTCGGGCAGGAAATGCCCCGACGCCACCGGCGCACCGCTGACATTGATGGCCCAGTTCTTCCAGGTGTCGAGCGGCGTGGTCGCCGCGCTCGCGACCCCGGCATCGCCCCACAAGGCCAGCATCGGGATCGTGATCTTGTTGCCGGCATCGACATCGGCCTTGTCGATCTCGTAGTCGGCATAGGCGCCGGCGCGATAGTCCTCGCACATCGCGTGGATGCGCGCGGGATCGCGGAACGGCGCCAGGTAATGCTCGAGCGCGCGCGGATCGATCGCCTCGAGCGTCTTGGTCCTGGTCTGGCTCGCCATCTTTTCCTTGAGGAAGAATTCGCCGTTGTTGGAGATCAGTGTCTCCGGCAGCGGATAGGGCTGCGCCAGGAACGCCCAGTGGTAGATCTTCAGCGCCGACAGGCGATTGAGCTTCTGCCAGTAATCATAGGTCGGCGCGATATCGAGCACCGCGAGCTTCGACAGCCGGCCGGGATGATCGAGCGCCAGCCGGTACGACACCCGGCCGCCGCGGTCGTGACCGGCGAGCGCGAAGTGCACGTGCCCGAGTTGCTCCATCACCTCGATCATGGTCTTGGCCCAGGCCCGCTTGGTGTAGGGCGTATGATCCTTGTCGCTGTCGGGCATGTCGGACCAGCCGTAGCCCGGCAGGTCGGCGATGATCAGCGTGAACTTGTCGTCGAGCTTCGGCGCAACCGTGTGCCACATCACATGGGTCGACGAGAAGCCGTGCAGCAACAGCAAGGGCGGGCCCTTGCCGCCGACGCGGGCGAAGATGCGGCCCTGCGAGGTGTTGATCCATTTCGATTCATAGCCGGGAAAAAGATCAGCGAGATCAGGCATTGGTGGCTCCTCCCGGTCGCGTGCGCCGTGCTTCAAACTTTGTTCGGCGTTGCCGCTGGCCTGGTTTATGCCATCCTGAGGTCCTGCCAACAACAACACGAAACGAGGAAGTGCCATGTCGATCGATTTTGAGATTCCCGCCGAGGCGAAGGCGATCCGCGAGAAGGTCCGCAAATTCGTGCACGACGAGTGCATTCCGGCGGAAAAGGAACTCGACACCAAGCCGCTTGCCGAGGTGCTGGGACCGCTGCGCAAGAAGGCCCGCGCGCAGGGCCTGTGGTGCCCCTTCGTGCCGAAGGAGTATGGCGGTATGGGCCTCGGCCCGCTCGCCAATGCCCTGGTGCAGATGGAGCTCGGCGAAAGCATGCTCGGCGCGCTCTCGATGAACACGCAGGGGCCGGACGACGCCTCGATGATGACGATCCTGGCGCACGGCACCGAGTACCAGAAGGAGAAATTCCTTAAACCCCTGCTGAACGGCGAGAAGCGCATCTGCTTCTCGATGACCGAGAAGGCCGCCGGCGCCGACGCCACCGGCATGCAGACCACGGCGGTGAAGGACGGCAACGAGAACTACATCCTCAATGGCGAAAAGTGGTTCTCCTCCTCGGCGAGCGTCGCCGATATGGCGCTGGTGATGGCGAAGACCGATCCCAACGCGCCGCGCCACAAGCAATACTCGACCTTCATCGTCGAGCTGCCCAATCCCGGCTACCGCATCAAGCGCAACGTCGCCAACATGGCGATCGAGGGCCCGCATGACGACGTGATCCATGGCGGCCATTCCGAGATCGAGATCAAGGATCTGAAGGTGCCGGCCGACAATCTGCTCGGCGGCGAGGGCAACGGCTTCAACATGGGGCAGCACCGCCTCGCCTACGGCCGGCTGCGCCACGGCATGCACAACGTCGCCAAGGCGCAGCGCGCGCTCGACATGGCGGCTGCCCATGTCACCAAGCGCTCGACCTTCGGCCAGCTCTTGGCCGACCGCCAGGCGGTGCAGTTCATGCTCGCGGACTGCGCGAGCGAGCTCTATATCGGCCGGCTGATGCTGCTGCACATCGCCTACAAGGCCGAGAAGGGCCTCGACATCCGCCAGGAGAACTCGATCGCCAAGATCTTCCATGCCCACATGGTGCACAAGGTGATCGACACTGCGATCCAGCTCCACGGCGCGCTCGGCTTCAGCCAGGATACGCCGCTGGCGAAATGGTACACCCAGGTGCGCTCGCAGCGGCTGGTCGACGGCCCGGATGAAGTGCACAAGTGGAAGATCGGCAAGAACGTCATCAAGGCGTTCCGCGAGCACGGCACCACCGCGAGCGCCGCAGGCGGCGATTTGCTGTAGCCCGCACCGTCATTCCGTGGCGGCGCAGCTCCGTACACTTCGTCATTGCCGGGCTTGACCCGGCAATCCATCAAGCAAGGAGGCTCTTCCGAAGGCGATGGATGCGCGGGTCAAGCCCGCGCATGACGAGCGAAACGTGTGGCGCGAGCTAGCCCTTCAGCTTCTCCGCCGCCACCGCCTGCCAGGCGATATCGCGGCGGCAGAAGCCTTCCGGCCATTTGATCCGATCGACCGCCTGATAGGCGCGGTCGCGCGCTTCGGTGACCGTCTTGCCCATCGCGCAGACGTTCAGCACGCGGCCGCCGTTGGCAAGGATTGTGCCGTCCTTCGCCACCGTGCCGGCGTGGAAGATCTCGACGCCCTCGACCGAGGCTGCGTCATCGAGGCCGTCGATCCGGGTGCCCTTGATGTAGTCGCCGGGATAGCCCTTGGCCGCCATCACCACCGTGAGCGCGGGGTCCGGATACCATCGCAGATCGAAGTTCTTCAACTGGCCGTCGATCGAGGCGAGCAGCGCCGGCACGATGTCCGACATCATCCGCAGCATCAGCACCTGGCACTCGGGATCGCCGAAGCGGACGTTGTATTCGAACAGTTTTGGACCCTGCGCGGTCAGCATCACGCCGGCATAGAGCACGCCCTTGAACGGGATGCCGCGGCGCTTCATCCCGGCGACCGTCGGCAGGATGATGCGCGCCATGATCTGGTCGTGGATTTCAGCGGTCACGAACGGCGTCGGCGAATAGGCGCCCATGCCGCCGGTGTTCGGCCCCTTGTCGTGATCGAACACCCGCTTGTGGTCCTGCGCGGCCGCGAGCGGAATCGCGGTCTCGCCGTCGCACAGCGCGAAGAAGCTGATCTCGCGCCCCGAGAGGAATTCCTCGATCACGACCTCGGCGCCGGCCGAGCCGAACGCGCCCTCGAACATCATCGCAATGGCGGCTTCCGCCTCGTTTAGCGTCTGCGCCACCACGACGCCCTTGCCGGCCGCGAGCCCGTCGGCCTTGACCACGATCGGCGCGCCCTGGGCGCGGACGTAAGCCAGCGCGTCCTTCGCATTGTCGAAGCGGCGATAGGCGCCGGTCGGAATGTCGAACTCGCTGCAGAGGTCCTTCGTGAAGCCCTTGGAGCCTTCGAGCTGCGCGGCCTGCCTGCTCGGCCCGAACGCCTTGATGCCGACGGCGGCGAGGTCATCGACGATCCCGGCGGCGAGCGGCGTCTCCGGCCCGACCACCACCAGGTCGACCGCATTATCCTTGCAGAACGCGATGACCGCGGCATGGTCGGCGACGTCGAGCGCGACGCACTCGGCCTCGCGCGCGATCCCGGCATTGCCCGGCGCGCACCAGAGTTTGGTCACCAGCGGGGATGCGGCGATCTTCCACGCCAGCGCATGTTCGCGGCCGCCGGAACCGAGCAGGAGGATGTTCATCAGGTGTCGCCGATCAGAGGGGTTGTAACGCCGTTTGGTCCGGTTTAGCACGCTCGCGGACCGCAGCAACACGCGGTTCGATCATGTGGATATGTGATTCGACGCTTGAAACGAGGCGTCCGGACCTTGCACACGGGGTCGAAAACCCCGATTCTATAGGCCAGATGACCGCTGCTCCGAATCTCGTCAACGCGCCTGAATTCACCGTCTCGGAACTCTCCTCCGCCCTGAAGCGGACGGTGGAGGACCGGTTTGGCCATGTCCGCGTCCGCGGCGAGATTTCGGGCTTTCGCGGCCCGCACTCCTCCGGCCACTGCTATTTCGCCCTGAAGGACGAGAGCGCCAAGATCGAGGCCGTGATCTGGAAGTTCGCCCACGCAAGGATGCGCTTCAAGCCGCAGGAGGGCCTCGAGGTCATCGCGACCGGCAAGCTGACCACCTATCCGAACTCCTCAAAGTACCAGATCGTCATCGATTCGCTGGAGCCGGCCGGCGTCGGCGCGCTGATGGCGCTGATGGAGGAGCGCAAGAAGAAGCTCGCGGCCGAGGGCCTGTTCGACGAGGCCCGCAAGCAGCTGTTGCCCTGGCTGCCCGAGGTGATCGGCGTGGTCACCTCGCCGACCGGCGCCGTGATCCGCGACATCCTGCATCGCCTCGAGGACCGCTTTCCCCGCCGCGTGCTGGTCTGGCCGGTCAAGGTGCAGGGCGACGGCTCGGCCGAGCAGGTCGCGGCCGCGATCCGCGGCTTCAACGCGCTGCCGGAGGGCCGGATCCCGCGGCCCGATCTGTTGATCGTCGCACGCGGCGGCGGCTCGCTGGAGGACCTGTGGTCGTTCAACGAGGAAATCGTGGTCCGCGCCGCATCCGAGAGCCATATCCCGCTGATCTCGGCGGTCGGTCACGAGACCGACATCACGCTGATCGACTTCGTCGCCGACAAGCGCGCGCCGACGCCGACCGCGGCCGCCGAAATGGCGGTGCCGGTGCGGAGCGAGCTGTTCGTCGAGGTTCAGGCGCTGGCCCGCCGCACCATGGTGTGCTGGCAGCGTGCCCAGGAGGCCCGCCGCAACGAGCTGCGTGCCGCGGCGCGTGCGTTGCCTGCGGCGAACGAATTGCTGGCGATCCCGCGGCAGCGGCTCGATCATCTCGCAGCCGGGCTGCCGCGCGGGCTGAAGGCCAACACGCACGCGCATTTCCGCCGCTTTGCCGCGTCGAGTTCGCGGCTCACCATCGGCGTGCTGCGCGGCCAGATCGCCCATGCAAGGCAGCGGCTCACCGCATCCGGCGAGCGCATCGCGCTGTCGGCGCGCGCGCTGCTGCATCGCAGGCGCGAGCGCTTCAGCGGGCTCGAGATCCGGCTCAAGGCCTCCAAGCTCGCCAACGCCAAGGCGCAGCGCAACGCGATCGCCCGCGATCTCGAACGCACCCACCGCCTCGCCGAGCGCGCCCGCCGCGCGCTGGAGACGACGCTGCAGCGGCTCGAGGCGCGGGTCGCCCATCGCAGCCAGCTGCTGTCGGCGCTGTCCTATCGCGGCGTGCTGGCGCGCGGCTTCGCGCTGGTGCGCGACGAGCACGGCCACGCGCTGCATTCGGCGGCGGCAGTCGGCCCGAACGCCAGCCTGTCAATCGAGTTCGCCGATGGCCGCGTCGCCGCCACCGCTGACGCCAATCAGCCGCCAGCGACGGCAATGCCCGAGAGCCAGCCCAAGCCCTCGCGCGAGGCGAAACCGGCGGCAGCGAAGCGCGTCACCAAGCCGGTCGATCAGGGCAGCTTGTTCTAGTTTTGTTTAGCGCGTTTTCTTTACGCGAACCGCTGCCCACTTCGCTCGAAAACGCTTCAGCGCGACAGCCACTCGGCGACTTGCTTCTGCGCATCCTTGCGCGCGTCCTTATCGGTGCCGATGTGACCGCGCTCGGCGATATCGGCATCGGAGGCCGCCACCGCGTGTAGTGGCAGATTGGGGCGGTCGAAGTCGTGATAGGCCTCGGGATAGACCACGATCCGCGCCAGTGCGCTGCGGCCGCGCGCGCCGTCGACCATCTGGTGGCAGGCCGATGACGAGGTCACATCGTCGCGCGCGCCGATCAGCACCAGCGTCGGCACCCGCGCGCTCCAGCCGAGACCGAACGAGGTGCGGCAATCCGGATAGAACGCCACCGCCGAGCGGAAGTCCGGCTCGACATTGCGCGACCACATCTGCGGCCGCACCGCCCACAGCAAGGCGGCCGCGCCGTTGCCCCAGCCGATCAGGCTGATGCGGCTCTTCGCCACCCATTTCTGCTGCACCAGCCACTGCCGGGCCGCATTGATGTCGGCGACGCGTGCGCGGCGGATCTGAACCTGATGCTCCCGGATGCGGCACTGCGGGCCGAGTTCGCGCGAGCCATAGCTGTCGGGCAGCAGCACCGCGTGGCCGGCCGTGAGCAATTGCTCGGCCCAGTCGCGATAGCGCGGCGCGACCTGCTCGGACTTGCCAGCCAGACCGCCGCAGCCGTGCAGCGCGATGACGGTCGGAAACGGCCCATCGCCGTCGGGCCGGTAGAGCTGCGCGTGCAGCGTGACGTTGCCTTCGGGGATCTCGACCTGATGCGGGGCCGGGAGCGGCGCCGCGGCCGCCGCCGGCACGGCAAGCATGGCGAGGCACATGAAAACTGAGGTGAGGCGCATCCGATCCGGCCGGCTCGATATGGCGCTGCAAACACAGCGGAGCACAGCTGCAAGGCTACCATGCACGTCCGCCGCCAAATCATCACAAGTCGGTGGTTTAACGGGCGGACATGCCCCCCTATCTGTGATAGACGGATTCATGAAGATCCAGGTGGCCTCATCGGAGGCAAGGCGGAGAGTTCAAACGTGCTGAACAAGTTCGGTCCCTCGGGCCATGGCGAAGCGCAGGTGCAATATCTCGACGGCGATTTCCGCGTGATCTCGCCCGGCACCTTTGTGCGTTGTGCCATCACCGACGTCCGGATTCCGCTCGACGAGCTGAAGTACTGGAGCGTCGACCTGCAGGAGGCCTACGCCACGCCGACCGCCGTGCTGCAGCGCCACCATCCCGGCATGGTCAAGCCGCAGGCGTAAGCTCAACGCCGGATTCATTTCCGCAGCCTCCTGTCCCGCGCCCTGAACAGCTGATCGGTAATGAACCGCCGCAGCGCGGCAGCATCCTCGAATTGCAGCGTCACCGCAAACGGCACGATCGCCTGCGCAAAGGCCGGCATCCCATCCGGGCCGCGCAACCGCGCGAGATCCTTTTCCGTCGTCACCAGCGCAAGCCCATCACGTTTTGCATCGGCAACGAGCTGCTCGATCTCGTCCCTGGTGAAGGCGTGGTGATCGGGGAAGGCCTCGTTGCGTACGACGTCGACGCCGCCTGCGCGCAGCGTGTTGAAGAAGCGCGCGGGATCGCCGATGCCGGCAAAGGCAAGCGCACGCGTGCCGCGGAGCGCCGCCAGCGAACCCTCGTCCGGCCTCAGGCGCGCGGACAGCACCGGCTTGCCGCGGGGCGCGAGCTCGGCCGCAATGCTCTGCGCCGCGTTCCCCTCACCGACCACGATCAGCGCGGCGGTGCGCTCCAGCTGCGGCGGCAACGGCGCGCGCAACGGGCCTGCCGGAATCACGCGGCCGTTGCCGACGCCGCGCGTGCCGTCGATCACGATCAGGCAGCAATCCTTCGCAACCGACGGATTCTGAAAGCCGTCATCCATCAGGATCACGGTAGCGTCCTGCGCGCGCGCCAGCGCAAGCCCCGCGGCGCGATCGCGCGACACCACGACCGGCAAGGTCGCCGCCATCATCAGCGGCTCGTCGCCAATATCGGCGGCCGTATGGCTGTCGCGATCGACCTTGACCGGACCGGCAAGCCTGCCGCCATAGCCGCGGCTCAGCACCACCGGCCGCTCGTCGAGCTCGCGCAGCAGCTTTGCCAGCGCCAGCACCGTCGGCGTCTTGCCGGCGCCACCGACATGGTAGTTGCCGACGCAAATCACGGGAATGCCGGCATCGGCGCCGGATTGCTGCATGCGGCGCGCGGCGACCGCGCCGTACAGCGCGGCAAGCGGTCGGAGCAGTTGCGATGTCCAAGACGAAGGCCGGTGCCAGAAGGCCGGCTCACGCATTGGCAGCTCCCATCTCGAGCCGCAGCTGCAACAGATACGGCTCGAGAGCAGTTACCGTGCGCTCCAGCGCACCACCGAGCTGTTCGACGACGCGCTCGGAGGCGGCAAGCGAGGTGTCCCGCGCCGTGGGATCGGCGAGGAACTGGCCGAGCTGCTTCACAAGCGCTTCCAGGTCATCGGCGCGGCGCGCGCCGCCGGTACGGTCGAGCGCCTCATAGACGTCGGTGAAATTGAACACGTGCGGGCCGTGCACGATTGCAGCACCGAGCTTGATCGCCTCGATCGGATTCTGGCCGCCATGCGAAACCAGCGAGCCGCCCATGAACACGATCGGCGCGAGGCGATAGAACAGGCCGAGCTCGCCCATCGTATCGGCAACGTAGATATCTGTTGTCGCGACCGGCAGATCCTCATGCGAGCGCAGCCCGGGGCGCAGACCGGCATCCGTCACGAGTTGTGCGACCGCCTCACCGCGATGGGCATGCCGCGGCACGATCACCGTGAGCAGCCCGGGGAAGTATCGGGCGAGCGATTTGTGCGCCTCGATCAGGATCTCTTCCTCGCCAGGATGGGTGGACGCGGCGACCACGATGGCGCGGCCGCGCGTCACCGACATCAGCCGCTCCAGCTTGGCGGGATCGGCGGGAGGCGCTGCGACGTCGAGCTTGAGGTTGCCGGTGATGGCGACGTTGTGGCTGCCGAGCGCGGCGAAGCGTTCGGCATCGGTCTTCGACTGCGCGAGGCAGATGTCGAACCGTCCGAGCAGGGCGCCAATGGTGTTGGAGACCCGGCGCCAGCGCGGGAACGAGCGCTGCGACATCCGCCCGTTGATCAAGACCATCGGCAGCCGCCGCGCGGCGCTCGACAGGATCAAATTCGGCCACAAATCGGATTCGATGAACAGCGCCAGCGACGGACGCCAATGATCCAGGAACCGCGCGACATAGCGCGGCGAGTCATACGGCACGTATTGATGGATGACATCGGGCGGAAACCGCTTGGCCACGATCGCGGCCGAGGTCACCGTCCCCGACGTGAGCAGGATGCGCAGATTGAGCGCACGCAGCCGCTCGATCAGCCCGGCCGCCGCCAGCACCTCGCCGACGCTCGCGCCGTGGATCCACACCAGCGGCCCCTGCGGCCTGAGGTCGGCGCTGATGCCGCGCCGCTCGCCGACGCGCTCGGGATCTTCCTTGCCGAGCTTGAGCCGCCGGTTGATCAGGGCAGGCGCGAGCGGCACCATCGCAGACGACAGCTTGCGGTACACACGCAACGTCATCGGTAGCGAGTTAGCCAAGCGCGGCCTCCGGTCGCCCGACGGCTGCATAGGCACGTCGGGTCGCTTCGTTGAGAAGGTCCTCCACGTGCTGCCGAAGCTGTTCCATCGTCGCGGCATCGGCATCGGGCGGCACATAGACCGGCTCAATACCTACCACTGCGCCGCGCCCGAATGGCAAATTGATGGTGGTCGAATCCCAGTTTTTCAACCGGATGAATCGGCTGGTGACCATCGCGAAGGGGATGATCGGCCGGCCGGTCTCCCGCGCCAGCATGATGGCCCCAAGCCCCGCCACCCGCGCCCGCTTCGGCACGTCGGCGGTGGTGGCCATGTTGCAGCCGTCCTCCAGCGCCCGAACCATCTCCAGGAAGGCGCCGACGCCGCCCTTGCGATGGAACGCGCCGGAATGGTCGCCGGAACCCCGGATGGTGCCGATGCCGAGCCGCTCCACCGCAAGGGCGTTGAACTCGCCGTCGCGGTGGCGGGAGATCAGGACCTTGGCGCGGTAGCTCGCCTTGGTCTTGATGAACGGCGTCATGAAGTGCTGGCCGTGCCAGAACACGAAGATCGCCGGCATCAAGGGCTCGACGATCCCGTACACGTCAGTCGGCTGATAGATGAAGCGGTTGGTGTACCACACCAGCCGCAGATACTCGGCCGCAAGCACACCCAGCGCGCGCTGCACGAAGCCGCTGCGCAGCAGATCGCGAAGAAGTCGTTTCAATGGGAATGCTTTGTGTCCTGCTCAGGATCGAGCAACCGGTGGAGATGAACGACGAAATAGCGCATCTGGGCGTTGTCCACCGTCTGCTGCGCCTTCGCCTTCCAGGCCGCATAGGCGGTCGCATAGTTCGGATACACGCCGACGATCTCGACCTCGTCCAGGTTCTTGAAGGTGTTGTGCTCGAGATCGGTCAACTCGCCGCCGATCACGAGGTGAAGCAATTGCGGCTGGGCATTGTCTGACATGGTGGTGTTTTCCTAACGAGATGCCCGGCAAAGAAGTGAAGTCGTTACAGGTCTGGTCGTCACAAGTCCGGTCGTCACAAGTCTGTCGCAACTAGTCTGGTCGTCACAATCGGAGACATGGGGCGGTTCGACGAGGCCTTACGGCAATGGACGGTTACGAAAATGCTCGACAATGCGTGCATGACGTTCGCGTCCTGCTGCCACCAGCACCCCATGCGTCACCTCCCGGCGATTGTATTCAATCGCATCCCCCGAGAGCGCGGTCATCTTACCACCCGCTTCCTGCACGATCAAATTCGCGGCGGCAAGATCCCAGTCGCGGCTTTGCCCGCCCGCAAAGGCGGCGTCAAGTCGACCTTGTGCTACGCGGCACAGCCGGAGCGCCAGCGATCCGATCCGCGGATACAGCGTGATCTCGTCCGGCGTCGGGCTGAGCCGTTGCACCAGCGGCTTCGGTCCGGCCATGCGGGGAAAATTGAAATCGGTGCCTGCGGTCGCGTGCACCGCGCCGTCGTTCAGGGTGGCGCCCTGCCCGCGGGCGGCAAAGAAGAATTCCTCGCTCACCGGTGCATACACCGCGGCGAGCACCGGCGCTGCATTTTCAACCAGCGCCACACTGACGCACCAATCCTCGCGGCCGGCGAGATAGGCGCGGGTGCCGTCGATCGGATCGACGATCCAGGTGAAGCGCCTGGCGAGCCTGCTCTCGTTGTCGGCGCTCTCCTCCGACAGCCAGCCATAGGTGGGTGTCGCCGAACGCAGCTGCTGCTCCAGGAGGTCGTTGACCGCGATATCGGCCTCGGACACCGGCGAGGACGCGCCCTTGATCCAGTTCTTCAATTCGGTGCGGAACAGCGACAATGCGAGCCGGCCCGCCTCCTGCACCGATCTGGTCAGCAAGGCGGCATCGCGCGCCTTGGTCCAGTCGTCCGTATCAGCGTCCGCCAAGCGTCAGGCCCTCGATGCGCAGCGTCGGCGAATTGACACCGTAGCGGAACTCCAGATCGTTGGCCGCGACCAGCGACTTGAACATCGGCAGCAGATGGCCGGCGATGGTCACCTCGCTGACCGGATAGGTGATCTCGCCATTCTCGATCCAGAAGCCGGACGCGCCGCGGCTGTAATCACCGGTCACGCCGTTGACGCCGGAGCCGATCAGGTCGGTGACATAGAAGCCCTGCTTGATGTCGGAGATCAGCTCCTTCGGCGTCACCGCACCCGGCTCGAGATGCAGATTATACGTTCCGGGCGACGGCGAGGACGACACGCCGCGATGCGCATGCCCTGTCGTGACCAGGCCGAGCTCGCGCGCAGTCGCGGAGTCCAGAACCCAGGTGGTCAGCACGCCTTCGTCGATCAGCGCTGTTTTCTTCACCCTGACGCCCTCGGCATCGAAGGTCTGCGAACGCAGGCCGCGCACGCGCAAGGGATCGTCGATGATGCGGATATCCCTGGAGAACAGCTGCTCGCCGAGCTTGTCCTTCAGGAAGCTGGTCTTGCGCGCGATCGAGGCGCCGTTGATGGCGCCGACCAGATGGCCGACGATCGAGCCGGCGACGCGCGGATCGAAGATCACCGGCACCTTGCAGGTCTCGACCTTGCGCGGATTGAACCGCGCCACCGCGCGCTCGCCTGCCTTGCGGCCAACGGTCGTGGGTGAATCGAGATCGGACGCATGCGGCGCGCTGGTGAAGTCGTAGTCGCGCTCCATGCCGGTGCCCTCACCGGAAATCGCCGTCGTCGAGATGCCGTGGCTGGAGCGCAGATAAGAACCGTGGAAGCCGGTCGAGGTCACCAGCACCATGCCGCCGATGCCGGTCGAGGCCGACGCGCCGCCGGACTTGGTGACACCCTTGACCGCGAGCGCCGCGGCCTCGGCTTCGATGGCGCGTTGCTCGAGTTCGGCCGTGGTCGGGACCTTGCGGTCGAGCAGATCGAGATCGGGGAAATCATGCGCGAGGAGCGCGGGGTCGGCCAGGCCGACATATTTGTCGTCGGGCGCCACCCGCGCCATCGCCACCGCACGCTCGGCGAGCTTTGCGATCCCGTCGCCGCTGACCTCATTGGTCGACACCACCGCCTGGCGCTGGCCGACGAATACCCGCAAGCCGACGTCGTCGCCTTCGGAGCGCTCGGTCTCCTCGACCCGGCCGTCGCGGACCTCGACGCCCTGCGAGACGCCGCGCACCGCGATGGCGTCGGCGGCATCGGCGCCCGCGCGCTTGGCGGCATCGACCAGGCGCTGCGCGAGGTCGCTGAGCGCGGATTGATCGAACAGATCGGAGGTATCACCGTGTCGCGATGCAGATGGTGAAGAGTTCACGAACGAATTCCTGCGGATTGAGGGGGGCCCGGAACGAGATCGACAGACCTAACCAGATGTGCCGGATTCACAGGGATTTCAAGCACTTTGCGTCGGCGGGCAACAAAGATTTGAGTGATCGGCGCAAGGCTTCGTCAATCATGCGGGCCAACCTCTTGTCAATCATGGCGCCAGGTGAGGAGCGATTAACCAGGCTTTTTAAGCTGAAACGGCAATCGGTCGGCTAGGCTCTCACACATCGACCGGGAACATAATCCCGGCGGGGAGAGTATGGCTTTGAGGCGTCAAACACCAACAAGCGGAATCAATTCCGCCGGGTCGAGCTGCGCACTGCGGCTCGACCCTCTTTCCCTTCCGCTCTCCTTCCATGCGCAGGATGCGCGCGCGGATGGCGGCATGCGGCAGGTCGAGCTTCATCGCGAACATGTCGTGCTGCGCCGCGCCGTTCTCGGCATGCGGATGGCGGTCAATGTTCGCGTCAGCGATTTCCTCGGCGTCGCGGTGCGCGGCATCGACGAGGCGCAGATGCTGGTGCTGGTTCACCGCGATCCCGCACTCACCATTCCGCTCGGCACCAGTTCGGACGCCGAAGAAATCTCTTCCGCCTGGCAGATGTGGAGCGACATCTTCCGTCTCCCGCGACTGACCGAGCCGCCACCGCGGACGCCCTCTCCGCGCCGCCGCCGCCGCAACGCGATCCGCGCGCGGAGACCGAAATTCCTGGTCCGCCGCCGCGCCGGTGCCAGCCTCAACGGCACCAGCGTGCACCGCGACGAGCGCGAGATCATCGCGCGGGATTAGATTTCTGCGCGCTTCTTTGGCCTCATGACAATGTCGTCCTGGCGAAAGCCAGGACCCATAACCACCGCATTTGATTGTGCACGAGACTATGGCCCCAGCGTCGCGCAACAACGCGCAATTGGGGTAATGGGTCCTGGCTTTCGCCAGGACGACGACGGTGGATGGTTCTCAATCAAGACGCCAAGCACGTGTCATCACCCGCGAAAACGGGTGATCCAGTATTCCAGAGACAGCAGTGCTTGAACCGATGGGCCGCGGCGTACTGGATCGCCCGGTCGAGCCGGGCGATGACAGTTGAGGGTGAGGATACAGCTTCGTTTTCTCGCGACTCCTCGATGCGCAATTGCGCACCCGGGAATGACGAGGGATGGAAATCACCCCGCGCGCAGCACCGCGTCGACGACCAGGCTCGCGAACAGGATCAGACCGGCGTCCCGGTTGGACTTGAAGATGCGCAGGCAGAGCGCGGGATCGCCGATGTCGAGCCGGCGGACCTGCCAGCCAAGATGCAGCGCGAACGCCGCAAGGCCGATCCAGGCCGGCCAGTGCGCCCCTGCGAGCGCGAATGCCGCGCCGATCAAGAGCACGGCGAGGCCATAGAAAATCACCAGCGCGCGATGGGTGCGGGCGCCGAACAGCCGCGCGGTGGATTTGACGCCGATCAGCGCGTCATCCTCGGCGTCCTGATGCGCGTAGATGGTGTCGTAGGCGATCACCCAGGCGATCGATCCAGCGTAGAGCGCAATCGCGGTCAGATCGATGCGTTCGAGCGTCACCGCAAATCCCATCAGCGCGCCGTAGGAAAAGGCGAGGCCGAGCACGACCTGCGGCCACCAGGTGATCCGCTTCATGAACGGGTAGATCGCAACGATCAGAAGCGAGGCGATGCCGGTCAGCACCGCAAAGCGGTTGAACTGCAGCAGCACGACAAGCCCGATCAGCGCCTGCACGACCATGAAGATCACCGCCTGCGTCACCGTGACCTGCCCGGCGGGGATCGGTCGCGACCGCGTGCGCTCGACCCTGGCGTCGAGATCGCGATCGGTGATGTCGTTCCAGGTGCAGCCGGCACCGCGCATCACGAAGGCGCCGATGAAGAACAGCAGGACGGTGAGCGGCAGCGAACGGACATCATGCGCGACGCCGGCGGCGAGCGCCGCCGACCACCAGCACGGCATCAAGAGCAGCCAGGAGCCGATCGGCCGGTCGTAGCGCGCAAGCCGCAGATAGGGCCGCGACCACACCGGCGCATGCGTATCCACCCAGTTACCTGTGGAGTCGGCAACGCGGGCGGACACGTCGCTCATCTGCGATCCATCATCGGGTGAGAACGTTGCCGTTCAGCGTGTCGAAGGTGCTGCCGCCCTTCTTGGTCGGGGTCGCTTCGGGCAGCGAGGCGGACGAGCCGAGCACATCGCTGAGCGATGGCCCCGCGGGCCCGCGCGGCTGCGCCGCTGCCTGCTCGGCGACGTTGCAGACCTTCTTCAGCAGGGCCTCGGTATTCTTGTGACCGTTCTTGAGCTGGTCGGCGATCTGCGGCGGAATTCCGCACTTCGACGCGTTGACGTCGACATACTTGATCATCTTGATCTCGGCCTGGCTGTAATTGCCGATCAGCTTGCAGGCCTCCTGGGGGCTGGCGTGACGATCGCTCGCGGTCTTGATCGCCTTGCCGCGCTTCTCCGCTTCCTCGCGCAGCGGAACGAAATTCTTCATGCAAGCGTCAGAGGCGCCACCGGCCTCGGCGCTTGGCGGGGGTGGCGGAGACCCCAGGCCGCCGCCGGCGATCGGGGCCGCGCCATTGCTCGGAAACGGCGACGGCGCCGCGCCGACCCTGGCCCCAGGCGCGCCGTTGACCGGCGGGAATGCAGGATCCGAGGCCGTGCCGGTCTGGCTCGGACGCATCCCCTTGACCGGCGGGAACGCGGGATCCGACGCGGTGCCGGCCTGCCCCTGCTGATTGGGCAGCGGGGCCGGAAAAGCGCTCTGGGCAGCGGCGTGCCCCACCGAAAGGGCGGTCGCGGCAACGGTCAGCACGATCAGGCGGCGGATCATCGAGGGTGTTTCTCCGGCAAAAGGTCCAGGCAACCCCAGCGCAACAAAACGAAGCAACGAAATTTGGGGGCGTTTTACGATTCCTGTGGCGCCTTAACAACCCGTGGATTTTGGCGACAGCGCGGCGTAGGGCCACACCGGCCACATTAAATTGTTCCCCGATTCTAAGCCTTTAGGCTACGAACGGCGGTAAAACCGGGCCATCAAATATGCCTGAACAGGGTTTTCGGTCATGCCTCGGCACGGCGCCGAAGCGACCGAAAAGCAAAAGGGGTCGCGTGCAAGCGACCCCTTGGACTTAACAAATGAACTGGTGACAGAAGCAATGTATCGACGGGTTCCTTCCTACTGGGCCGGCGCGTTCCTGGCGAGTCCGCGGGACTACGGTGCCGCTCAGTTTGGTAAACCTGCCCCGCAGCAATAACACCCGCCCTTGGGCCAGACCGCGGCACACGAACCGAGCACATGCCTGAACACGATTTTCGCAGCCCCCGCCTGTTTGTCGATGCCCCGCTCAATGCCGGCGCAATCGTTCCGCTCGAGCGCGACCAGAGCAACTATCTCGGCAACGTGCTGCGGCTTGGCAGTGGCGACACCGTGCTGGCCTTCAACGGCCGCGACGGCGAATGGCGCGCCGCGATTTCCGGCCGCAAGCGGGCCGACACCCTGACCATCACGGCACAGACCCGCGCGCCGGACCGTCTGCCCGATGTCACCTATGTGTTCGCGCCGCTGAAGCACGCGCGGCTCGATTACATGGTGCAGAAGGCGGTCGAGATGGGCGCCGCGCGGCTGGTGCCGGTGCTGACGCGCTTCACCCAGGTGTCGCGGGTCAATGGCGAGCGGATGCGCGCCAATGTTGTCGAGGCCGCCGAGCAATGCGGGATCATCTCGCTCGCCGAGGTAGCCGATCCGCTGCCGCTGGAGCGCTTTCTGGCCGGCCGCGACCAAGCGCGGCTACTGGTCTTCTGCGACGAGGCGGCGGAGGTCGAAAACCCGGTGCAGGCGTTGCAGGCGGCGACAACGGCAAACAGCGGGATCGACGTCCTGATCGGCCCCGAAGGCGGCTTTGCCGACGAGGAGCGCACCCTGCTGCTGCGCCAGCCCTCGATCCTCCGCCTCGCGCTCGGCCCGCGCATCCTGCGCGCGGACACCGCGGCGGTCGCCGCACTGGCGCTGGTGCAGGCGGCGCTGGGAGATTGGCGCGGTAGTGATGGACGCACCAGCGGAAGGGTTCCCTCCCCCCTTGCGGGGGAGGGTTAGGGAGAGGGGTGCCGCTTGCTCCGCCGTGGCACGTTCGCACGGATTCACGCTTGGGACGTTCGCGTTACAACGGCCGGATTGCGCGGAGAGCTGTCAAAAATCTCAACCGCTGGAGCCCGGGGCTCACCCCTCTCCCCAGCCCTCCCCCGCAAGGGGGGAGGGAGCCTGAGAGGCGTGCTCACATCACTCGCCAATCGGCGTGCCCTGCCCCTAGCCAAGCCGTCGCAAAATCGTTAACGAACCCAATCATTAAGCCACTTGGCTGATCCCTGTCGAAACCCTGACACGGCCATGCTAAGGGCTCCGCCAACACCACCCACGGAACCGGCCTCGAAACGCGATTTCGGTGCCAATTGGACGTCGAGATGACCGAAGCTGCCGCACCACGATCCGCCGCCGGATCCGCTGGATCCGCCCCCGGGGCGGCATCCTGGGCGGATGCGCTGCTGGCCTCGTTCGCGCAGGCCGGCTACATCAGGTCGGAGCCCGCGATCCTGCAGCCGGCCGAGCCGTTCCTCGACCTCTCCGGCGAGGACATCCGCAAAAGCCTGTACCTGACGACCGACCCGAGCGGTGAGGAGCTCTGCCTGCGCCCGGACCTCACGATCCCGGTGGCGCGCGACTACCTCGCCTCGCCTCGCGCCGGCCAGCCGGCCGGCTTCAGCTATCTCGGACCGGTGTTCCGCTATCGCGACGGCCAGCCGAGCCAATTCCTGCAGGCCGGCATCGAATCCTTCGGCCGGCAGGACCGCGCCGCGGCCGATGCCGAGATGCTGGCGCTGGCGCTGGAAGCGACCACGGCGTTCGGCCTGAAGGATGTCGAGATCCGCACCGGCGACGTCGCGCTGTTCAACGCGCTGATCGACGCCCTCGAACTCTACCCGGTGTGGCGGCGCCGGCTGATCAAGGATTTCAACCGCAAGGTTTCGCTGACCGACGACATCGAGCAGCTGACGCTCAAGACCGCGCCGGGCCGCAACGAATATGAGGGCGTGCTCGCCGCGCTCGCCGGCTCTGACCGCAAGGCGGCGCTGGCGCTGGTCACCGATTTGATGTCGATCGCCGGCACCACCAATGTCGGCGGCCGCACGGTCGCCGAGATCGCCGACCGCTTCCTCGAGCAATCGACGCTGAAGGGCGGCGCGCTGCCCCGCGACGCGGTCGCGACCATCAAGCGCTTCCTGTCGATCGCGGGCGATCCCGACGACGCGGTCGCGCAGCTGCGCGCGCTGGCCAGTGACGCCAAGCTCAACCTCACGGCTGCGATCGACCAGCTCGAGAGCCGAGTCGGCTTCATGGCGGCGCGCGGCATCGACATCCGCAAGACGCGGTTCTCGACCGCGTTCGGCCGCGGCCTCGACTATTACACCGGCTTCGAGTTCGAACTGCACGCCAGGGGCAACGGCAGCGAGCCGCTGGTGGCGGGCGGCCGCTATGACGGGCTGATGACGCAGCTCGGCTCAGCCAACCCGATCCCCGCGGTCGGCTTCTCGGTCTGGATCGAGGCGATGACCCGGCACGGCAAGGCCGCCGGCCTCGGAGGCGCCCAATGAGCACGCCCTTCGTCGTCGCCGTTCCCTCCAAGGGGCGCTTGCAGGAGAACGCGGAGAGCTTCTTCGCCCGTGCCGGGCTGACCCTGTCGAAGGCCGGCGGCGCGCGCGACTATCGCGGCACCATCCCGGGCGTCGACAATGTCGAGATCGCCTATCTCTCGGCGAGCGAGATCGCGGCCAATCTGGCGCGCGGCGCGGTGCACCTCGGCGTCACCGGCGAGGATCTGGTGCGCGAGAGCATTCCGGATGCCGACAAGCGCGTGCTGATGATCGAAGGCCTCGGCTTCGGCTATGCCAACGTCGTGGTCGCGGTGCCGCAGGCCTGGATCGACGTCCGCACCATGGCCGATCTCGACGACGTCGCATCGGGCTTCCGCGAGCAGCACAATCACCGCATGCGGGTGGCGACCAAATACATCAATTTGACGCGCGGCTATTTCGCCAAGCATGGCGTCGGCGACTACCGCATCGTCGAGAGCGCCGGCGCCACCGAAGGCGCGCCCGCGGCCGGCACCGCCGAATTGATCGTCGACATCACGACCACGGGGGCAACGCTTGCCGCCAACGGGCTCAAGGTGCTCGACGACGGCGTGATGCTGCGCAGCCAGGCCAACCTCGTCGCATCGCGGGATGCCGACTGGTCGACCGGCGCCCGCGAAACCGCGCGCGTCATCCTCGACCACATCGCCGCCCGCGCCCGCGCCAGCAAATACCGCGAGGTCCGCACCCGCTTCGCCGGCTGCAACGATGCGCTGCTGTCCGAGGCGCATAACCGTTTCGGCGTAGTCGCCCCGTTCGGCGGACCGACCTCGTCGGGCATGCTTACGCTGCACTGCCCACCGGGCAAGCTCTACGCGCTCGGCAGCTTCCTGCGCGAGCATGGCGCCGAGACCGTGTCTGTCGTGTCGCTGGACTATGTGTTCGACCGCGAGAATCCGCTGTTCGCCAAGCTCGAGGCGTTCCTGCGACAATGAGTCGAAACGGCTGTTCATGTTGGCGACAGGCAGCCGTCGGTACCATATTGTGTTGGTGATCTCTCGTTGCGACGCGTTTTCTGCACGCGAGCCGGAACCCCATCCCGCGTCACGTGCGGGGCAGGCTTCGCTCGAAAACGCCCTAGTTCTGGAACCTGACCGATGATGCTGGGCTCTGACGTTTCCAGCCTGACCACGACCGCCAAGACCGCCGCCGCGCAGGGTCTGTCCATCGTCGTGCCCGTCTACAACGAGGCCGCCGGGCTCAGTGCGCTGCACCAGCGGCTGATCGATCTCGCCAAGGCGCTGCGCGCCCGCTACGGGCTTAATTGCGAAGTCGTCTATGTCGACGACGGCAGCGCCGACAACACGCTGGCAATCGCGCGTGCCCTGCCCGCCGATGGGCTCGACCTCCAGGTGGTGTCGCTGTCGCGCAATTTCGGCAAGGAGGCGGCGCTGATGGCCGGCCTCGACCATGCCCGCCGCGGCGCGGTGCTGTTCATGGATGGCGACGGCCAGCATCCGCCGACCCTGGTGGAGCAGCTGGTCGCGCACTGGATCGATGACGGCTACGATGTGGTCTACACGGCGAAGGCGCATCGCGACAATGAATCGGCGCTGCGGCGGCTGTCCGTGCGCGGCTTCTACGCGCTGATCAATTGGGGCGCGCGACAGAAGATCCCGGAGGATGCCGGCGACTTCCGCCTGCTGTCGCCGCGCGCCGCGCTGGCGCTGCGGCAATTGCCGGAGCGCAACCGCTTCTTCAAGGGCCTCGCCAGCTGGATCGGCTTCAGGCAGATCCGCGTCGATTACGAGCCGGCGCCGCGCGCGCATGGCGTCACCACCTTCAATGCCGGCCGGCTGATCGGCCTCTCGATCGAGGGCCTGACCTCGTTCTCGGTGGCGCCGCTGCGCTTCGCCAGCCTGCTCGGCGCGCTGCTCGCCGGCGTCGCCTTCCTGTTCGGTCTCTCGATCCTGTGGGAAGTGCTGACCACCGGCAAGCAGGTGCCCGGCTATCCGTCGCTGATGATCGGCATGATGACGATCGGCGGCGTGCAGCTGATCATGATCGGCATCGTCGGCGAATATATCGGCAAGATCCTCTCCGAATTGAAGGCGCGGCCGATCTACTTCGTTGCCGAGCACACCGAGAAGCATGCCGACGGCGGCGCAGCGCAAAATGCCTCCGAGCGGACCGCTGCCGAATGAGCGAAAATTCGCCGCGCCGGATCTGGCTGTGTGCTGACGATTATGGTTTGAGCGACGGCGTCAACCGCGCGATCCGCGATCTGATCGAGCGCGGCCGCCTCAACGCGACGTCGGTGATGATGGTGACACCGGCGATCGGCCGCGAGGCTGCGGCCGCGTTGCAGGCGTCGGTCGCGAAGAGCCCGCGCTGCGCGATCGGGCTGCATGTGACGCTGACCGCGCCGTTCCGGCCGCTGACGCTGCATTTCCGTCCGCTCGACGGCGACATGTTCCTGCCGTTCCCGCGGCTGCTGCGCGCCGGGCTGATGCATCGGCTCGACGCCGAGCTGGTGCATGCCGAGGTGCTGGCACAGCTCGACGCCTTCCACGAGCTGTTCGGCCGTGCGCCCGATTTCGTCGACGGCCACCAGCACGCGCAATTGTTCCCGCAGGTCCGCGACGGCTTCCTGCGCGCCGTGAAGGAGCGCGCGCCGGACGCCTGGGTGCGGCAGTGCGGCCGCGAAGGTCCGCTGGCGCGCCAGTTGGCGGCACCGAAGGCGCTGGTGCTCAACGTGCTCAGCACCCAGTTCCGGATCAAGGCGCAGCGATCCGGCTTGCATTTCAACCCGGCCTTCGCAGGTGCCTATGATTTCACCCGCGAGAATGATTTCGCGGCGCTGATGCGCGGCTTTCTGGACGGCATGCCCGGGGACGGGCTCGTGATGTGCCATCCGGGTTTCGTCGATGAAACACTTGAGAGCCTCGACCCGCTGACGACGCAGCGTGAGGCCGAGCATGGCTATCTCGCCGGCGACGATTTCGCCGCCCTGCTCGCCCTGAATAAAGTTACACTTGCCTGAGAAGGTTCACGAAATTCATCCGGTCGTATTGTCGCATACATAAATTTAATTCTGGCCCCCACTCCTTGCGCCACAAACCCCGTCCTACATCAGCCGCGCGCCGATTCGATCGACGCGATGGAGAACGCCATGACACCGCAAGAACGCCAATTGATCGACGATCTCTTCGACCGGCTCGCCAAGCTGGAGAATGCCCCGCGCGACAGCGAGGCCATGTCCGCGATCATGCAGGGCCTGCGCAGCGCGCCGAATGCGGTCTACGCGCTGGTGCAAACCGCATTGGTGCAGGACGAGGCGCTGAAGCGCGCCCATGACCGGATCCAGGAGCTCGAGGCCGCGGTCGGCCAGCCGCAGGGTGCGCAGCAGCAGGGCGGCGGCTTCCTCGATTCGATGCGCGACGCCATCTTCGGCGGACAGGGCCAGCAACCGCATGGTTCGGTGCCGCCGGTGCGCGCGCCTGATATCGGCGGCGGCCGCCCGGTCTGGAACTCGGGCCAGGCGATCCAGCAGGCCGGCGGCTACGGCCAGCCGCCGCAGCAATACGGCCAGCCCCAGTACAATCAGCCCGATGGCGGCCCGCAGCCCCCGGCCTTCGGCGGCGGTGCGCCCGGCGGCGGTGGCGGCTCGTTCCTCGGCACCGCGGCTGCGGCTGCGGCTGGCGTGGTCGGCGGCGGGCTGTTGCTCTCGAGCATCCGCGGCATGATGGGCGGCGGCGGTCACCAGTCGCTGGCCGATGCCGGCGGCCTCGGCGGCGGCTCGCGCCCGTGGGGCGGCGACCAGTCGTCGAGCGACCTCGCGCGTGACGCCGGAATCAACGATGTCGGTTCGTCCGGCCGCGACAGCGGCTCGCGCTCCGGCCTGTTCGACCAGGCCTCGAACAACAACAACGACGACAATTACAACACCGATCACGATTCCGACGGCTTCGACAATGATGACGACGGCTTCGACGGCGGCGGAGACAATGACAGCGACTACGCGTAAGCGGATCGCTTGAACGACAAACGGCCGCTCTCATCGAGCGGCCGTTTTGATTCCGACTCAAACACGCGGTGTCATTACCCGCGCATGCGGGTGATCCAGTATTCCAGAGACCGCAGTGCTTGAGCCGAGAGGCCGCGGCGTACTGGATCGCCCGGTCAAGCCGGGCGATGAGAGGTGGGGATGGGTCCCGGCCCACGCCGGGACGACGCGGATTTCGTAACCCATCGTTCTGCTTCGCGTTCGGCTACACACTCACATCACGACGACCTTGGCGCCGACATTGACGCGGCCGTAGAGGTCGATCACGTCCTCATTGCGCATCCGGATGCAGCCGGACGAGACGTTGGTGCCGATCGTCCAGGGCTCGTTGGAGCCATGGATGCGATAGAGCGAGGAGCCGAGATACATCGCGCGGGCGCCGAGCGGATTTTCCGGGCCACCTTCCATGTGCCGCGGCAGATCGGGGCGGCGCGCCAGCATTTCCGGCGGCGGCGTCCAGGCCGGCCACTCCTTCTTCGCCGAGATCGTCTTGACGCCGGCCCAGGTGAAGCCGGGCCGTCCGACGCCGATGCCGTAGCGCAGCGCGCGGCCGTCGCCCTGCACCAGATAGAGGAACTTGTTCGGCGTATCGACCACGATGGTACCGACGCCTTCCTTGCCGTGATAGTCGACCAGCTGCTTTTCATATTGCGGATCGAACGGACGCTGCGTCGGATCGCCCATGGCCTCTTGCTGCTGACGGATCATCTGCTGCTGCGGATCCATCGGCGGCAGCCCCTGGCGGTTGCCGTAATAGCCCGGCTGCTGCTGATACTGCTGCGGCGCATAACCCTGCGACGACGGCGCATCGCCGAACAGGAATTCGATGAAGCCGCCGCCCATGTTGGAGCGCTGCGGCTGCACATAGGCGGTGCGCATCGGCGCCTGCGGTGCGCCCTGGTTGGCGTAGATCACGGTGGGCTCGGACGGAGCCTGCGCGTCGATCGCCATGGCGGAATGGGGAATTGCAATAAGCGAAGAGGCGCCGACGAGCAGCGCAAGCGTGGTTTTCCTGAACATCGACGTACTCTGTACTGGTTTCGTCGTGACGTGATGCGCGGACGGAGCGCATAGGGCCCCGCCGCACGTGGTCAATAAGCAATGAAAACCGCATCGGTTTGGTAAACGGAATCGCCGTTTCGATTCACCACGTCGCCAACCGCATGCCGTTTTGTGGGACAGCGTTTATTTTGCGTGAACGCCGCGGCGACATGGTTAATCGGCGGTATCGCCGCGATTGCGCGTTGTCCGCGCAAACTGTTCCCGCGTGAACCTGACGTTAAATCACCTCTCGCTAGAACGGACCGCAGTGAAGGGGCGGGAATGAAAATCATGTCAGTGAAGCGCAAGCGTTTTCGTGTCGAGCAGGCGATGGGTGAAGTGGTGATGCCGGAGCCGGAAGTGGCAGGCGGCGGCGACCTCGGTCCGATGCATCGCGAGATCATGGCCGAGCTTCGCTCGATCCGCGCCCAGATGGCCGCCGCACCCGCGCAGCGCACCGGCGACAGTGTCGATGCCGCGGTTGCCCGCGAAGTCGCCGAGACGCACGCGCTGCTCGAGACCTACCGCGCGCAGGTCGAGCAATGCGAGAAGCTCAAGGTCGAGCTCGACCTCATCCATGATGCGATCAGCCGCACCAAGCGCGAGATCGCCGTGCTGCACGGCAAGAGCTTCAACGGCGAGGAGATGGCCAAGGTCAATGGCGAGCTCGGCGCCGTGGTCGGCGGCACCGAACAGGCCACCCAGCAGATCCTCGAGGCGGTGGAAGCGATCGACCAGGCCGCGAGCGCGCTGGCCAACAACGTCACGCCCGACCAGCAGAAGCGGCTCAGCGAAGACATTCAGGAGCGCGTGGTCTCGATCTTCGAGGCCTGCAACTTCCAGGACCTCACCGGCCAGCGCATCAGCAAGGTGATGCAGACGATGAAGTTCATCGAGCAGCACATCAACGAGATGATGAACATCTGGGGCGGCGTCGACGCGATCAAGACCCACGTCCCGCCGATCGTCGACACCCGCGAGGGCGATGCCCGCCTGCTCAACGGCCCGAAGCTCGACGGCGACGCCGGCCACGCCTCGCAGGATGATATCGACGCGATGTTCAACTGAGGTCAGGTCAGAGACAAACGAGAACGCCGGTCCTGAGGGCCGGCGTTTTTGTTTGAGCGGTAGCCCGGGCTCCAAGCTGCGCGATCGGCACCTGCGTCCATTTCTAGAACTTCGCGACCTTTGACATGGATCAAGCCATGTCGAGGCAGGTGAGCGATCCGTCAGAGCCCTCTCTCGACCACATGCAGTTTGTGCCAATTGCGACAGCCGGAAATCTGCTGGCAGCCTTGCTGTCGCCGACGCATACTGTGTGTGAGGGAAATTGTCATGCATATGCCGGGAGCCAACATTAGGTGCCGGGTGCATGGGACTTCCGGAGCAAATCCGGTCGCCCCCGGTTGGGGCTTGTACTTCCACTCAGCATATCATCACAGGTTTGCCGCCGCTCGCCGCGCACATCCGGCGAGGTGAAGTCGGCATCTCTCGGAGGCTGCCGAAGCGCGAGGCGGTCTTTTGTAGCTGTGACGATGAGCGGCGGGTTTTCATTCGTGCGGATCGCCTGCGCCTTGTGATCGGATCCCTGATTTGGGGGGGAGCTACTGGAGTAACTCAACACTGGAGATTCAACATGACGCGAAGAACTGTCAGGACTACTGCAATTGCGCTCTCGACATTCGCTTGTGCGGCACTGTTCTCCATCACCTGGTCCGAGCAGGGCGGCATTTCGGCGTCGGTCGAAAGCGCCCAAGCACGGGTGGGCCGACCGCTGACGCCTGTCAGCGTCGCGGGCGTTGCGCGGCGTCAAAACCGGCGCGCCGCGTACGGATACGGAGTTGGCGCGGGTATCGCCGCTACGGCAGCGGTGGCCGCGGCGGCTGCTACAGCGCCGGCCTATGCCGGCTGGGGCGCCAACGACTGGACCAATTCATATGCCGCCCAGACCGATCCACACTATGGCCAGCCTTACTATCCGGCACGAGCCTACCATGGGGTCAGTCCGTATTACGGCTATGCCGGATGGGCGGACTACAAGGCAGCCAATGGGATCGGCTGCGAGCCCGGCACGATGACGAAGATGGCTGACGGCCGCATGTACGTCTGTCAGTGAGGTCGGCGCAATGGCATCACGGGGGCGGCTCAGCGAGCCGCCCTCTTGGCCTTCTTGATGTAGCAGACCGGTCGCGCATGGCGACGGAGCACGCCGTGCGTTGATCCACGTCAGCAATCACCAATGTCTCGCCACTGACGACAGTCCGGGCCACATCTTGAGCGGCTCCGTCGCCTTTCGATTCGTGTGCGACCAGAGGATCACCATGCATCGGACGAACATTCATTCGACCAAGTCCGTGATCTGGCCGCCCCTTCGCTACGTGAACACATCACGCGTCAACGGCGCGAACCGCGTGAAGCTCCTCGTCAACGACGCTGACCCATCTGCGTCAATTGGTCGAGTTCCTCAACTTGTATGAAGCAATGCAGGGTTGTACGTTCCGTTGCGCGCTCCAGCAACAGGAACGCCTGCAACCTGCTGCAAGCGGTTCATTATGCCGATTGAGTTGCCGCAGGACGCAATTGGTTCTCAAACGCCATTATGGGAGGGAACAATGTCAATTGCTCACGTACTTGTCGCGTTGTCCTCGATTGCTGCTGTTCTGACGGCTGGCAATGCCCAGGCTCAGAGCATGCCACCGGAAGGGCCTGTCTCGGTCACATTCGTTGCAACACCAATCCCGCCGCCAAAGCCGATGGCTGTCGGCGGCGGTCGAGAGTTTGACCTGCTGAACCAGGCGATGGCGGCGGTGAACGACGCCGGAAATCCTGTGCTCAATAACATGGGTGGACGTTGCCAGTTCAGTCGGCTCAGAGACACGTCGGCGAAGACCGTCGAAGTCCACGGGTTCTGTAATTACGTCGACAAGGACGGCGATCAAACATTCGAACAATGCGATTTCCTGCCGGGGCAACCCAACAAGTGCACCATCACCGGCGGGACCGGCAAATTCGAAGGGCTCCAGGCCGAGCTTGTCATTTCCATCGAGCCTCTCAAGAGCAATTTCGAAGGCATTGGTCAGGTCATTGGCCACAAGAAGGGTACGTATCGGTTGGCAAAGACAAACTGATACACCCGGCCGCGTCGTCGTTGACGCCGGCGCGAGCCGGCAGCAAGCGCTTCCGCGCGGAATGTGATTACCTCGATGGAGCGATTGCCCCATCCAGGGCTGACCAAGTACCGTTGTCAGCGACGGTTGTGATCGGATGGTCCGGCGGATGTACCCGTGGCCGATGATCTCGAACGGCCCCGACGTGGATATCGTCGGGGCCGTTTGCTTGAGGGCGCGATCACGTAAGCAGGTTCAGGCTGAGAGCGCCGCTGCATAATCACGTAGAGCGATTTCACATGACGTCGGATCGCACCCGGCGTTGATCTACGTCAACACCATTTGACCCATGCCACTCATATGCTGGGCCGCGCATGAAGCGGCTCGACCATCTTTCGGTCGGCCGCGATGAGGAGGATCACCATGCATCGGACGAACCTTTTTTCGAGCAGGTCGATGACGGTTGCGGGGATTGCGGCCAGCCTCGCATTGGGGGTTGCAAGTGTCGCTCTCACTCCAGCACCGGCCAAGGCCGTCGTTTACTGCACCTATGTCGGTTATCCGGTAGGCTGCGTGGCGCGGGCAGGCGTCGTGCTCAGGCCTCGTCCGGTGGCGCGCGCGGCAGTTCGACATAACGTGGGCGGCAACATGAATGGCGGCGTCAATCGCGTTGGCGTGCGGCGGTAAGACGGTCGCGCATCTCGACCATCGGCGGCCGACAACAAGCCAGGTTCGTCCCTTGAGGTTCGTCCAGGGACGACAGAAAACGCCGGCCTTCAGGGCCGGCGTTTTCTGTTGTCCGGTCGGAGGTCCGTCTTCCGTCGCCACGAGCTCGAGGACAGGTTCGGACTCGCGGAGGGAGACCCCTCACCCGGATCGCATGGGTATGCGATCCGGCCTCTCCAACAAGGGGAGAGGCGGACCGCCGACGTGGCACTAGCCGCGGATAAACTGATACCCCGCCGTTACGCCCTTGGCGCGCAGCGGACGTAGACCATGTTGCCGTAGCGGGTGGCGGCGTCCTTGTCGACGAAGCGGGTGATCAGGACCCTGCCGTCGAACGAGATGATCTCGCGGTCCTGCTCGCCGGGCACCGGTCCGGGCGGGCCGATATAGTTCTTGCCGCTCGGGGAACCCTTCAGCCGCAGTTCCTGCGGGGTGGCCTGGTCGGCCAGATGCATGATGACGCCGCCGTTCTGGCCGGCACCGATCACGTAAGGCTGCTTGCACTGGCCGCGCGCGGCGGCCTCGGTGCGGGCGCGGTCGGCGGGATTCTGGAACGAGGCGAGACCCCAGCGGCCGACGATCTCGTCGGGGCGGATGCTCGCCGGCATCTCCGGGGCGACCCCGGGTTCGACGGGCGCCGGCTCGGGGTTCGACGACAGCGACGGCAGGCTCATGCTGCCGCACGCCCCCAAAAGTGTCGTCAGCGCCGAAACAGCCGCGAACCGTGCGACCAATCGCGCGTTGAGTGACCTGATCATATGTATCCCCCGACTATGGTCCCGGCCGCACCCGTCCTGCAGCCAAGCGTAAAACTTAAGACGGAGCAATGACGTCTGACAAAATTACGTCATCGCTACGATTTGGTTTCTGGTCCACCATCCTATATTGGCCTCACCAAGGCCTTAACCCCTTTGCTTGACAGAAACTGTGCCAAGCCATATTTCCGGGCCCACAATTAGCACTCTCGCACCACGATTGCTAACTGCGCCGGGCGTCCTGCCCTGCGCCGACCGGGCCGGCATCCAACGCCGGTCTCGATGAACCGGACCTGAAACCGAGCCTCCAAGAGGGAACGTCATGGCTAAATCCACCTTCCGCCCACTGCACGACCGCGTCGTGGTCAAGCGTATCGATGCCGAGGAGAAGTCCAAGGGCGGCATCATCATTCCGGACTCGGCCAAGGAGAAGCCGTCGCAGGGCGAGATCGTCGCCGTCGGCCCGGGTGGCCGCGACGAGGCCGGCAAGCTGATCCCGATCGACCTCAAGGTCGGCGACCGCGTGCTGTTCGGCAAGTGGTCGGGCACCGAGGTCAAGCTCGACAACCAGGAGCTCCTGATCATGAAGGAGTCCGACATCATGGGCGTGCTGGCGTAACGCCAATCCATCGAGAGCCCGCCTCTCGTTCCTCTGTCATGCCCGGACTTGATCCGGGCATCCATCAAGCTTCGAAAGAGTCTTGCAAGGACGATGGATTGCCGGGTCAAGCCCGGCAATGACGGGCGCAGTTGCCGGGTGACCGCACACAATCATTCCAGGAGTTCAAATCAATGGCTGCCAAGGACGTAAAATTCGCCGGAGACGCCCGCGACCGCATGCTGCGCGGTGTCGACGTGCTCGCCAATGCCGTGAAGGTGACGCTCGGCCCGAAGGGCCGCAACGTCGTCATCGAGAAGTCGTTCGGCGCTCCCCGCATCACCAAGGACGGCGTCACCGTCGCCAAGGAGATCGAGCTCGACGACAAGTTCGAGAACATGGGCGCGCAGATGCTGCGCGAGGTCGCTTCCAAGACCAACGACACCGCCGGTGACGGCACCACCACCGCGACCGTGCTGGCCCAGGCCATCGTCCGCGAGGGCGCCAAGTCGGTCGCCGCCGGCATGAACCCGATGGACCTCAAGCGCGGCATCGACACCGCGGTCGCCGCCGTGATCAAGGACATCGAGAAGCGCGCCAAGCCGGTCGCGTCCTCGTCGGAAGTTGCCCAGGTCGGCACCATCTCGGCCAATGGCGACGCCGCGATCGGCAAGATGATCGCGCAGGCGATGCAGAAGGTCGGCAACGAGGGCGTCATCACCGTCGAGGAGAACAAGTCGCTCGAGACCGAAGTCGACATCGTCGAGGGCATGAAGTTCGATCGCGGCTACCTCAGCCCCTACTTCATCACCAATGCCGAGAAGATGACCGCCGAGCTCGAGGATGCCTACATCCTGCTGCACGAGAAGAAGCTGTCCGGCCTGCAGTCGATGCTGCCGGTGCTGGAAGCGGTGGTGCAGTCGGGCCGTCCGCTCCTGATCCTCGCCGAGGACGTCGAGGGCGAGGCGCTGGCGACCCTGGTCGTCAACCGCCTGCGCGGCGGCCTCAAGGTCGCCGCCGTCAAGGCGCCGGGCTTCGGCGATCGCCGCAAGGCGATGCTGGAGGACATCGCGATCCTGACCGGCGGTCAGCTGATCTCCGACGACCTCGGCATGAAGCTCGAGAACGTCACGGTCAACATGCTCGGCCGCGCCGGCAAGATCGTGATCGACAAGGAGAACACCACGATCGTCAAGGGCGCCGGCAAGAAGAAGGACATCGACGCCCGCGTTGGCCAGATCAAGGCGCAGATCGAGGAGACCACCTCGGACTACGACCGTGAGAAGCTGCAGGAGCGCCTCGCCAAGCTTGCCGGCGGCGTTGCCGTCATCAAGGTCGGCGGTGCGACCGAGGTCGAGGTCAAGGAGAAGAAGGACCGTGTCGAGGACGCGCTGAACGCGACCCGCGCCGCGGTGCAGGAAGGCATCGTACCGGGCGGCGGCGTCGCCCTGCTGCGCGCCAAGAAGGCGGTCGGCCGTCTCACCAACCCCAATGCCGACGTCCAGGCCGGCATCAACATCGTGCTCAAGGCGCTCGAAGCTCCGGTTCGCCAGATCTCGGAGAACGCCGGTGTCGAGGGCTCGATCGTGGTCGGCAAGATCCTCGAGAACAAGTCGGAGACCTTCGGTTTCGACGCCCAGACCGAGGACTATGTCGACATGGTCGACAAGGGCATCATCGACCCCGCCAAGGTGGTGCGCACCGCCTTGCAGGACGCCTCCTCCGTGGCCGGCCTGCTGGTGACCACCGAGGCCATGGTCGCCGAAGTGCCGAAGGACGCAGCGCCGGCGATGCCGGGCGGCGGCATGGGTGGCATGGGCGGCTTCTGAGCCCCCCGCTCATCCGCATCGAGATCGAAGGCCGCCTCCGGGCGGCCTTCTTTTTTTGCAGTTTGATTACGATCGAGACGTAAGGATCATCGCATGTCCCGCGACGCCAAATCACTGACGTCAACGCTGGCGCTGTTCTACGCGATCGGCGCGGTGCTCGCGTTGGGCGCCTATGTCCAAGGCAGCATCGATGACTTCGCGGCGGTCTTGACGTTCTGGTTCAAGCAAACGGTGACGTTCGTGGTGCTCGGCGCGGGTTACGGCCTCTATTGCGTCATCGCCGGCTCGATCGGTCATCGTCCAAAAGCGCCGCTGCGATTTCTGGACATATCGTTCCTGGCCGCCGCGGCCACGCTCGGCGTCGGCATGCTGGTCCGCAGTTGAGCACAAAAATCGTAGGGCGGATTAGCGAAGCGTAATCCGCCGAGATACCGCGCGTGATCGGCGGATTACGCCTTCGGCTAATCCGCCCTACCGGCTGAATTCGACGGCACGCTAGGCCACGCACACGCCCGGGACCGCGACCTTCTGGAACAGATGCGGCGATGCCACCGCCGAGGCCGGATAGGCCGAAAGCTTGGCCCTGAACTCCGGGTTCATGAAGGCGGCACGAAAGGCGGCGGTGGATTCCCAGACCGCGTAATTCAGGTAGGCCGGGCTGTCGCCGAGCGCGCGGTGCAGCTGGGTCGAGATGAAGCCGGGCTGCCGCTTCATGATGTCGGCATCGTCCTGCCAGGCCTTCAGGAAGGTGTCCTCGTCAGCCTTGTCGAGCGTGAAGAGGTTGACCAGCACGACGTTGCTGGCTTCGACCGCGAGCTGGCGGTCGATCGGAAATGCGGGGTCGAGGGGGCGCATATGCGGCATGGTTGGCTCCGTTGAATTGGTGCTATGATGTCATTCCGTTATGATGGATACATATCGATATTGACATTATGATGTCAATATACTCCTATGGTGACAAATGCCGCAGACCAAGCGAACCCCGGCGGGCGAAGCCCTGAGCAGCCTGATTCTCGACCTGTTCCGCCTCAACAGCCTGCTGTTCACATCAGGCGACCGGTTGGTGGCCGGGCTCGGGCTGACCAGCGCGCGCTGGCAGATCCTCGGCGCCATCATCGCCACTGAGCGCCCGCAACCGGTGGCGTGGCTGGCGCGCGACCTCGGCGCGGCCAGGCAGAACGTGCAGCGGATCGTCAACGACCTCGAGAGGGACGGACTCGTCACATTCGAGACCAATCCGCATCACCGCCGCGCCCAGCTCGTGGTGCTGAGCGATAAGGGACGCCAGGCCTTCGACGCCGCCATGCGCCTGCAATTGCCCTGGGTGAACAATCTCGCCGACGGACTGTCGCTGAAGGATATCGAAACCGTGGCTCGCGTCGTCGCGACGCTGCGCGGCCGACTGGAGAACGGCGAGGAACCTGACGAACGCGGATGACGCACGGCACGTCTGCGTTCGTCATGAAAGTGCCAAAGGTCAGGTCGGTCGAAATGCGAGAACCGCCGTTAGGCGGCCTTCTTTTTTGCGCAATGACAGGGAGGTTTGCTAGTTACGGCGGAACCGATTCTGCCCTTCGAGGACTCATCGTATGCGCGCGCTCCCGCTCCTGCTGCTCGGTCTTGCCGTCGCCTCGGCCCCTGCCCTCGCCCAGATCAAGCTGCAAACCAAGCCGGCACCGTCGAACGGCCCCGAGACGCGCTATTTCACCTCGATCGACGGCCTGATGGACGGCAATGCCGACGTCGTGCTGAAGGAGACCCGCCAGGGCAAGACCGTGACCGCGGCGGTGCTCGACGTCTGCTATCCCGCCGACAAGAGCTCCGACCGCAAGGACCGCTTCGTCGCCAACCTGACCGTCAACGGCCAGACGCTGTCCGGCACCACCCAGAGCGTCGCCGACAAGCAGCCGGTCACGATCAAGCTGAACCGCAAGCAGACCGGCGACGGCTTTGAGTTCCGCGGCCAGATCACGATCGGCCAGACCGTGACCGAGGTGGCATCGACGGACAACTCCGATCTCAGCGAGAAGGAATTCCACGACAACCAGGCCACCGAGGACGGCATCACGCCGCAGCCGAAGGATTTCACCGACGTTTCGCCGGAGTCGATCGGCGTGCGGGTGAAGCTCGATGCAGCAGCGGATTTCCTCAAGAGCCTGAAGGGCGAGGCCGTCGAGATCGGCACCTCCAGCCTCGCAGTGACCTGCGATGCGCTGCGCTCCGGCGAGCAGACCATCAACCTCACCGTCGATCCCGAGCGCGCCAGCGCGCTGCTCGCCAAGGCGAAAGCAGCCCCGGGCGTGACGGCAGCCGGCTGGACCAGCGGCGTGGTCGAGATGGACCGCACCATCCGCTTCGCCGCCGCCGACTGGAGCAGCGGCGACAAGGTCAACAAGGACAAGCTGGCAACCGCGATCGCAGGCGTGCTGGCGAAGACGCTTGCCGCAAAGCCTGCGTCTGCGACCTGGAATGCGAATACCGGCAAGCTCAAGCTGGTGCTGAAGCGGCCCAGCACGATCTACCCTGTGCTCGGCCTCACCCAGAATTACGAAGTCACCGCCCTCGTCTCACCGGATAAGCCCGGCAGCTCGGACAAGTTGATGCTGTGGGTCTCGAGCCCCACCGTCTCGACGTCGGACGACAGCGCCGGCGCCAAGCTGAACCTGTCAGACGACTCCAGCAGCGACGAGGAAGGCAGCGAGACCAAGGACGACAACGGCGCGATCGACGCGCTGCTCAAGGAATTCAAGGGCCAGCGCTGGGACGCCGACAAGTCGGTGTGGCGGTAAGGCCGCCGCTCTTAGGCTGCCCTCGTCTTCAGCGGCACAACATTGTCGCGCACCGGCTGCGGAGCTGCGTCCGGGCCGGACTGAAGCATCCCGTCGCTTCTGACAAACAATTCAGAACGAGGCTCGATCGCGGCGCGATCGAATAGCGCCCGCAGCTCGGGACGAAGTCCGTCGCCGCGCAGCGCGGCGATCGCATCGAAATGACGCATGATGGTCTCCTGTGTGATCGCGAAGACGTTCGCGCGTCGGTGTTGTGCAAACCACCCGCTTCCCGATTCCACGACGGCGTTCGCGAAGCGGCGCTAAGCGCCATGTCGACAAAGCGGAATCTCGTCTGAAGCTCGATCGCGAGCCCGATCTGAAATCGGGTGGCTCGACACACGCCTCCAAATGTTCACTGCGCGCATCGACAGAACGCCGGCCGCGATACCGGCAACGCGCAAATGGAGACGAACAGATGTCAGAGGACAACAAGACCGTGGTCGGCCGATGGTTCAAGGAGTTCTGGGGCAATCCCTGGAATCCGCGCATCATCAACGAGCTCGCAACGGCCGACATCGTCGTGCACTACCCGATGCACGAACCGAAGAAGGGCCGCGCCGCGGTGACGAAGTTCATGACCGAGTTTCGCGAGGCGTTTCCGGATCTCAATTTCTGGGGCGTCGGCGATCTCGTCGCGGAAGGCGACCTCGTCGTCGGCCGCTGGGAAGGCGGCGGCACCCACACCGGGCCTGCGTTCAGCGACTTCCGCCTCGGCTCGCTGCCCGCAGCCTCCGGCCGCAAGATGACGTTCGCCGGCACCACCGTGCTGCGCGTGCAGGACGGACGGATCGCCGAGGAGCTCGGACAGGAAGATGCGATCACCGCCATGCTGCAGCTCGGCCTCATCCGCCTGCCCGAACAGGACGGCGCAGCGGCGCGGCCGGGCGGCGAATTGCCGGCCGGCTGGAACAACATGCCGGGATATCCGGAGGGGCCGCGCTGAACACGGCCGCACGGCCTGGCGTCAATCGACGATCGCATCATCACTACCCGAACGCGGTTACCACCGCGGTCGGGTAGCGCAAACCAGCGGCGCGATGAAATTGAAGGTCTCTAAGCCGACGGCTCGCTGGATGGATTCCAATGTTGCTGCGCCGGCATCGCATCTCCTGATGCAATGCCGGCGCAGTTTGTTCGCAGCAACTCCACATCACCCCTGAAAGATCAGGCATGTCGTCGTGCCATGGGCGAGCAGCCGCCCCTTCGCGTCGGTGACCCTGCCTTCGGCAGTGCCGACGCGGCGGCCGCAATTGAGCACATGGCCCTCGGCGCGGATCGGGCCGGTATCGGGCGTGATCGGACGTAGCAGCGAGATCTTGAACTCGAGCGTGGTCTGGCTGGTGCCGGCATCGAGCGTCGATTGCACTGCAAGTCCCATGCAGCTGTCGAGCAACGTCGCGGTGAGGCCGCCATGCACGGTGCCCGCCGGATTGAGATGCGCATCGGTCGGCACCAGCGTGACGACGACGCGGCCGTGTTCGGCTTCAGTGACGTCATAACCGAGCGTCCGCGCGATGGTGTTGAGCGGCAAGGCGCCGGAGGCGAGCCCCTGGACGAACTCGAGCCCGCTCATCCTGAGTTTCTGTTCAGCACTGACGGTGCCGTAGCTCTTTGCCATTGCTGATCTCCATCGGGTTCATTGCATCGTGACGTCTGACGGCCGCTTCCGTCGCAGCGAGGCGGGCGAGCGTCCGTAGAGTTTTGCGAAGGCGGCGTTCATGCGCCTTGGACTGGAGAAGCCGGCGCGCTGCGCCACCAGCGCGAGCGGAAGCTCGCTGCCGTCGATCAGGCGCTTGGCGCGCTGCACGCGCAACGACAGCGCAACCTGCAACGGCGAGGCATCGAGGTGCTCGGCGAACAGCCGCGACAGATGCCGCGCGCCGATGCCGAGCCGATCGGCCAGCGCTCCGACATCGCCGCGGTCGAGCGCGCCCGCTTCGATCAGCGCCAGCGCACGTTCGACGGTGGTCCTGGTGCCCTTCCACGCCGGGCAGAACGGCGCCGCCTCGGGACGGCAGCGCAGGCAGGGCCGGAAGCCGGCGCGCTCGGCCGACGCCGCGCTGCCATAGAACCGCACATTGCGGGCGAGCGGCGTGCGGGCGCGGCATACCGGGCGGCAATACACGCCCGTGGTCTTGACCGCGACGAACACGACGCCGTCCCAGGCCGGATCGCGGCGTTGAAAAGCTTCATACTGTGCGGCGAAGTCGAGCATGCCTTCGCTATAAACGCGGCCGCCCACCGCGACGACCCGGTTTGCGGAGACGACGTCCGGAAACGACCGCTGCATGCGCCGCCGCTCCCGGGCGCATGTCACATCACCGTGACGCGGTTTGACGCCTCAGCGCGGCACGTGATACGGCGTCTCTGCCGAAAATAGGTATGGCCGGATTGGTAAGCCCGGCCACTTCCCGAGACGGGAAGACTAGCCCGCCGCTTTGCGGTGAGACCCACGGCCGGACAGAGTGACGAGACCGTCACGCTGCCGGTTGGGTCATGCGCGTCACCATTTCGGCCCTTCCGTCGGCTTCGGCGTCGTCACCGTCCGTTCCTCAAACCCGAACGGATGAACCATGCAACTGAAACATCTCAATCTCGCGACCTCGGATGTCAGCGACCTTGCCGCCTTCTTCCGGCGCTTCTTCGCCTTCAAGAGCCTGCTGGAGCGCGGCTCCACCTTCACCATCCTCGGCAATGACGACGGCTTCGTGCTCACCTTGATGCGGCTGAAGCCGAGCGATCCGCCGGCCTATCCCGAGACCTTCCATCTCGGCTTCTATGTCGCGGACCGCGCCGCACTTGCGGCCAAGCGCGATGAGCTTGCCGCCACCGGCCTGTCGCCGCAGCAGATCCAGGAGGCCGGACGCTCCGGACGCGGCGCGCATTTCTACTGCACCGCGCCCGGCAACATCGTCGTCGAGATCGCCACGGCGCCGGAGCTGCACGAGGCGTAGGCCCGCACGCGAACGCCCCGGATCAGAGGCGCTTGGTCATGAACAGGCTGAGCGGATCGGGCGCGTAGCCGCCGAACGGCGGGCATTCCCGGTAGCCGGCGGCGCGATAGAGCCCGATCGCCTCCGGCTGCCGGATTCCGGTCTCCAGGCTGATGCGCACGATCTGCCGGCTGCGCGCCGCGTCTTCCAGCGCGTCGAGCAGGCGGCGGCCGAGCCCGTGGCCGCGCGCATCGGCACGCACGAACATCCGCTTCATCTCGGCATGATCAGGCGCGATGCGACGGAAGGCGATCGAGCCGAGCACGTCGCCCCCGCGCCGCGCGACGAGGAAGACGGTGCCCGGGACGGCGAGCGTCTCGACCGCGGCGAGGTGATTGCTGTCAGGCGGATACAGCGCCTGCATGTAGGCGTCGGACAGATCGATCAGCCGCCGCACCTCCAGCTGCCGCGGGTCTTCGGGAGCGATGCTGACGTCAGGCTTGTGCATCTCTGGCCGCAATGCAGGATCGTCGTCCGGATTGTCGGCCGCCCGCACCGGCCCGTCAATTTACGGGGGCCTGCGACCAAAAGACTTCGTGCTGCCGCAGTTCGGTCACCGAAAATTAAGGCTCGATTTAGTTTCGAGGATCATCCTTTGCGTCACCGAACACAGGTCACGCCATGCAAGACCGCGAGCCGATCAGTGCTGCGAGCATCTGGCCAACAGATGTGACGGAGGGTCATTCGCCGGCGCAGACGGCGGACCTCTGGGACGTCTCAGGCGAAAACCACGACGCAGCCCTGCTGTTGCGGGAGCCGTTTGCCGATCGTATCGGCACCGCGCTGCTGGCGGCCACGGCGCTCGCCGCAAGCTTCGTGCTGGGATGGACCGGCGGCGCCAACTGGCACGACTTCGCAACGCCGGCGCCCGTCCCGATGGCCCAGAAGGAAGCGCCTGCCCCGCACGTTGCGGAGGCGCCGCCGAGCCGGAGGAGCGAGGGGCCGCGGCGGACCGCCTCCAACGCCGAGCCGTCGGTCACCGGCAGCATTCCCAAGACCGCTCCCGCCAATCCGCGCCCGCAGGTTCTGGGCGCGGCGCCCACGACGCTCAGTGCGCAAGCCGCCGCGCTGGCGCCGAAGCCGCAGCTCGCAGCGGGGCCGGAGACGCGGCCGAGCACCATCCCCGGATGGTCGGTGGTCGAGGTCCGCGACGGCACCGCCGTGCTCGAGGGGCCGGAAGGCGTCAAGATGGCCGCGCGCGGCGACGTCGTCCCCGGCCTCGGACGGGTCGATTCCATCGTGCGCTGGGGCAACCGCTGGATCGTCGCCACCGCGAGCGGACTGATCGCGACGCCCTGAGCGGCGAGTAGAGATTAGTTGCTGTTGATCACGAAACGCAGCGACTTGCTTCCGATGAACGTGACCTCGTCACCGTGCCGCCGCCAGCTCGTCATGTCGCCGAGCACAGTGAGCAGATCCTTGTCGGCCTGCGCCCGCTCCGGCGTGCAGGTGCGGTTCTCCATCGCACCGGGAACGAAGACGATGGTGTTGCCGGCAACCGAGAACTGGCCCTTGCCGCCGTCGCACCACAGCTCGAGGATCACCTCGCCATTGTCGCCGACCTCGATCGAGGGAATCCGCTTGGAGCCGGGCATGCGCGCGGCATCGAGCGTCATCACGAAGCCGAACGGGAATTCTTCCTGGGCGTGAGCCGGAACCGCGGCGAGCGCCGCGGCAAAGAGCGCTAACGCGGCCATGCCGCCGTTCAAAATCCGCTTCATCGACTGATGCCATTCCCGGGAATTGCGATGCCGCCCTTCTATGGGACGAGACCAGGATTGGCCAGCTTGCCGGTGCAAGAAAAAGCCCTTGAAAAGCAAAATCCCCGCGGGCTCGCGCCCGCGGGGATCTCGTTTGGGCGACGCCTCGCCTCGTTATTTCAGGACCATCGCGGTGAACGGGTACACATAGGCCTGCAGGGTCACGAACAGGCCGACCAGACACGCCAGCACGATCGAGTGCAGGAACACGTAGCGCAGGATCGATCCTTCGTGGCCGTACCAGTTGGTCGCGGTCGAGGCGACCACGATCGATTGCGCGTCGATCATCTTGCCCATCACGCCGCCCGAGGAGTTCGCCGCCGCCATCAGGACCGGCGACAGGCCGAGCTGCTCGGAGGTGATCTTCTGCAGATTGCCGAACAGCACGTTTGAGGCGGTATCCGATCCGGTCAGCGCCACGCCCAACCAGCCGAGCAGCGTGCCGAAGAAGGGATACAGCACGCCGGTCGCGGCGAAGGCGAGACCGAGCGTGGCGTCGACGCCGGACAGCCGGGTCAGCGTGCCGATCGCCAGCATCGCCGAGATCGTGATCAGCGAGATCGCGCAGAGCCGGATGGTGCGGCCATATTCGGCGATCAGCTTGAGCGGCGAGAAGCCCATCAAGAGACCCGAGATGATCGCGGCGATCAGCATGCCGGTGCCGGTGAACGACAGATAGGTGAAGCCGAACACGGCGCCTTCCGGCGTCGGCTTGGCGGCCACCGGCGGCACCTTGAAGATCAGCTTGTCGAGCTCGGGGACCGGATAATTCCAGACGAAGTTGGCGTTCGCCCAGGTCTTGAAGGCGCCATTGCCCCAGATCAGCATCAGGATGCAGACGATGATCCACGGCAAGAGCGCGCTCCACAATTCGCCCTGGGTCAGCGGTGTCTTGTCGAGCGGCGGCGCGGCCGCCATCGTCGCGGCCGATTCATCGCGGCCGCGCAGTGCCGGCGACAGCCAGAGCTGCCGCGGCTGCCAGACCTTGAGGAACAGGATCAGCGCCCCCATCGAGATCAGCGAGGCGCCGATGTCGACGATCCAGGGGTTGATGTAGTTCGAGATCACATATTGCGGGACCGCGAACGACACGCCGGTGACCAGGATCGCCGGCCACACCTCCTTCATGCCGCGCCAGCCCGCGAACGCCCACACCACCCAGAACGGCACGATCAGCGAGAACAGCGGCAGCTGCCGGCCGACCATGGCGCCGAGGATGTAGGGATCGAGCCCGGTGACCGAAGAGAGGCCCTGGATCGGGGTGCCCAGCGCGCCGAAGGCGACCGGGGCGGTGTTGGCGATCAGCGACAGGCCGGAGGCTGCGAGCGGCGAGAAGCCGAGCCCGATCAGCACCGCGCCGGTGATGGCGACCGGGGTGCCGAAGCCCGAGGCGCCCTCGAAGAACGCGCCGAACGAAAACGCGATCAGCAAAAGCTGCAACCGCCGGTCCTCGGTGACGCCACCGACCGCGCGCTTCAACAGCTCGAACTTCCCGCATCTCACCGTGACCTGGTAGAGGAAGATGACGTTGAGCACGATCCAGCCGATCGGGAAGAACCCGGTGATGACGCCGAGCAGCGTGGCGCGGATCGACATGTTGGCCGGCATCGTGAAGATGAAGATCGTGATCAGGTTGGTCACGATCACGGCGATGATGGCCGCGATATGCGCCTTCACCTTGCCGCTGGCGATCAGGACCAGCAGCGTGACCACGGGTATCGCGGCTGCGACCGTCGACAGCCCCGCATTGCCCAGCGGATTGTAGATTTGATTCCAGGTGTTCATCTCGGGTCCTCCCCACGTTCTTATGCAGCGCGCCAGCCTCGGTGCAGGCAGGCGCCGCTGGTGCGATTGCGGGAGTCCGTCGGAATAGTTGCAGCCCCGGCTCGCGAATGAACGATCGGTAAGGATCGCTCACATCCTCGCGAAAAATCGAAGGTCCCCCGCCCCTCGCCGTTGTCGTCATGCTAGGGTTGACTCGATCGCCGGGACAAGCCAACGCTTGCATGCCAGACCTACGACTTTAGTCGAGGAACGCCCTGATTGTCCCGAATCTTCAGGCCTTTGCGGCCCCTTCCCCGGAGACGATAATCTGTGAACAACATTCGCTCGACGCTCGCGACCGTGTGGCGCATCGCCTCGCCCTATTTCAGCTCCGACGACAAATGGGCAGGCCGCGGGCTTTTGGCCGCGGTGGTGGTCATCGAACTCGCCACCGTTTTTCTGACCGTGCTGTTCAACCGCTGGAACAATGTCTTCTACAACGCACTGCAAGAGCGCGATCAGGCGGTCTTCACCTATCAGATCGGCTATTTCTGCGTGCTCGCGGCGTTCTGGATCGGCCTGAAGGTCTACCAGCTCTACCTCAATCAATGGCTGCAGATCCGCTGGCGGCGCTGGATGACCACGCGCTATCTCGGCGGCTGGCTGCACGATGCCAACCACTACCGCATGCAGTTGCTCGGCGATGCCGCTGACAACCCGGACCAGCGTATCGCCGACGACACCCAGCGCTTCGTCGAGCAGACCCTTACGCTCGGGATCGGATTGTTGAGCTCCGTCGTGACGCTCGCGTCCTTCGTGGTCATCCTGTGGGGCCTTTCCAATCAGGCGCCGCTGCATCTGTTCGGCAACGACATCGGGATTCCCGGCTATCTGGTGTGGGGCGCGCTGGTCTACGCGACGCTCGGAACGGTGTTGACCCATTTGATCGGCCGGCCGCTCGTCGACCTCAACTTCCGACAGCAGCGGTTCGAAGCCGATTTCCGCTTCAACCTGGTACGGACCCGCGAGAACGCCGAGCAGATTGCACTGCTCGGCGGCGAACCGGCCGAGCGCACGCGATTGCTCGATCGCTTCGGCTTCGTGGTCGGAAACTGGCTCAGCATCATGCAGCGAACCAAGAAGCTGACCGCGTTCACCGCAACCTATTCGCAAGCCGCCGTGATCTTCCCCTATGTGCTGATCGCGCCGGCCTATTTCGCCAACAAGATCCAGCTCGGCGGCATGATGCAGACCGCCTCCGCCTTCAGCAGCGTGCAGGATTCACTGTCGTTCTTCATCACGGCCTACCGGACGCTGGCCGAATGGCAATCGGTGGTCGCCCGTCTCGATGGCTTCGAGAACTCGATCCGCGGCGGCGATGCGCTCGCGCAGCGGCAGGACATCATCCACGTCAAGCCCGCGGGCGGCGACACGATCGATCTCGACGATCTCCTGGTCACGCTGCCGGACGGCAAGCCTTTGCTCACGGCTGACGGCTTCAGCCTCCGCGACAATGAACGCACCCTTGTCACGGGTCCCTCCGGTGCCGGCAAGTCGACGCTGTTCCGCGCGGTAGCCGGCATCTGGCCGTTCGGCCGCGGCGCAGTCCAGGTCCCAGCCAACGCCAGCCTGATGATGCTGCCGCAGCGTCCCTATCTGCCGATCGGCTCGCTGCATGACGCCGTCGTCTATCCGGGCGAGGCCGCGCAATTCGACGCGGGACGGGTCCGCGAGGTGCTCACTGCCGTCGGCCTGCCGCAGCTGGCGGCGCGGCTCGGCGAGGAGGCGCACTGGAACCGGATGCTGTCGCTCGGCGAGCAGCAGCGGCTCGGCATCGCCCGCGCGCTGTTGCATCGGCCGCAATTCCTGTTCCTGGACGAAGCGACGGCCTCGCTCGACGAACCGTCGGAAGCCGCGCTGTACCGGCTGATCGCCGAGAAGCTGCCCGGCACCACCGTGGTTTCGATCGGCCACCGCGCGACTCTGGAGGCCTTCCATCAGCGCAACGTCACGCTGGTCCGCGACGGCGACCGCTTCACCCTGCGCGACAAGGTCGAGGCCACGGCGTCGTAGGCCAAGCGGAGTCAGGGCCGAGGGCGCGGTTCACCTCTCCCTTGGGAGAGGTCGATTTGCGCAGCAAATCGGGTGAGGGGTCACGGTCTATCGAGAGAGCAAGAACCCTCACCCGGCGCTTCGCGCCGACCTCTTCCCGGCGGGGAGAGGTGAAAATCGAAGCCGCGGCACTGGCCGCCGAAAACCGATCGTCCAAACAAAGAGGGCGGCAGATTGCTCTGCCGCCCTCTCGGTCTCCGGAAGGAGAGATTACTTCAGGCTGGATGCCGCCGTCAGGTCGACCGAAAGCTTGGCGATGCCGGCCGCGCCGCACCAGTTGGAGCCCGTGCCGAGCGGATTGATCGGGGTGACGTTGGTGGTTCCGCCTGCGGTGAAGTCGCTGGTGAAGGCGCTGCAATTGCCCTTCGACAGATCCGTGTCGGAGTAGCGCAGGTCGAGCGTGAACACCTTGTAGGTGAAGCCGATGCCGATGTTCCAGGTGTTGTAGTCGGCATACTTGATGCCGTTCGGGAACGCCGGAACGCCGTAGAAGCTGTCCGAGGTGCCGAGCCACTGCCGGCCGAACTCACCCGAAACATACATGCCGACGCCGCTGGTGCCGAACACGGTGCTGGGCGCCGTGTACTTGCCGATGATCGACGAGTAGTTGCCCCAGGCGCCGGTGTTGAGGAAGTTCGGCGAGTAGTACTCGTTCAGGGTGAACGCCCAGTTGTCGTTGATGGTGTAGGTGACCTTGCCGTAGACTTCGAAGAACGACACGTCCTTCTTCATCACGTTGCCGTTCGGCAGGAAGTTGGCGGCGCACTGCGGGCTGAGCGGGTTGCCTGCGGTGTCGGCGGCGGCGCCGAAGAAGCAGGTTCCACCCGGATACAGATAACCCCAGACACCGATGTCGAAGGCGAAGGCGCCGAAGGTCGGGCGGATACCGCCGTAGACGTCGACTTCGGCCGCAGCGCGGTTGGCGAAGGAGATGCTTTCGGTCGACGTACCGATGTAGAGCTGCAGGTCCTTGTTGACGTTGTAGCGCGGCTCGAAATAGGCGGTGACCGACGGATTGTGGTTGGACTGGGTGACACCACGGAAGATGTAGTCGTTCATGATGCCTGCGCCGAAGGCGATGTCCCAGGGATCGAACGGAGCCGGCGGCGGCGCCTTGACGGCCTTCACCGCCATGTCAGCTGCCATTGCCGAGCTCGAAATCATTGCTAGCGCCGTTGCTAACAAAGCCAGTTTCTTCATGACGATCCCCATCTACTTTTCCAAACAGCCCGGCTCCGGTGGCCCCCCAGGGCGCGCGATAGCGGACTGCAACTAAATCGAGTGGGATCAATTTGAATTGCGTGCACGGTACCGTGAAGCCAAAAAGACATGCACCTGCCGCCTTTTTAGGCGTTCTAGCCATGGCGCCGCATGTTGATCGGCGGGTGTTGCATTTGCACCACAAGATTGACGCTCCCGTAACGGTTGAGCCGGGCGCCTGACGTGGGAGCCGAGCAACAGCTGGCCTGAAGCGAAGGCGTCGAGGCGAATCGCCGTGCCCGCAAAACCACGGACTGTCTGCCGATACGGAAAAAGCCGCAGCGGCGTCCGCTGCGGCTTCGATCAGGTGAACCGGTCCAGGTTCGGTGACGGGTTCGGCTAGTGGTGCTCGCCGTCGGAAGTGCCCCAGCTCGGCGCCGGTTCGTGGCTCGGCGTGGCCCAGCTCGGGGCCGGCTGCGGCGCAGGCTCGGGCGCCGGAGCTGCGACCGGGGCGGCCGGCTTCGGCGCGGCGGCCTTCTTCGGCGCACTCTTCTTGGCAGCTTTCTTCGCAGCCTTCTTCGGTGCGGCCTTCTTCGGAGCAGCCTTCTTTGCGGCTTTCTTCGCAGTCTTCTTGGCCGCCTTCTTCGCCGACTTCTTTGCAGATTTCTTCGCGGCCTTCTTGGCCGACTTCTTCGCGGACTTCTTGGCCGACTTCTTCTTGGCCGCTACCGCCTTCTTGGCCTTTTTGGCCTTCTTGCTTTTCTTCGCCTTCTTCGACTTCGCCATCGTGGTCCTCCTGTTGCCGCTATGTGAGTCCACCGGGCGTATTGAAGTGATCGCTTGCCGGACAGCAGCTGCCTCGGGTGAGGCACCCTCCACCTCGCTTGTCGGGCATGATGGCCGCGCGATCGCTTCGCGTCTGTGGCTAAGGAAGCGCCGGTCCTTCAGATTGCTTCAGGCACATTGCGTCAGACACATTGGTCGGACACGTTGTGTCAGGGCAAGGCTGAGGTCCGGATCATGCTCGAGTGGCAGTCGATCAATTCAATCCTGGCCGGGGACCTCCTGTCGCCCAATCGAGAAGCTCAATCGTGTGCACCACAGGAACTGACGTACCGCCGGCAATCTGAACCATGCAGCCAATATTGCCCGCAGCGATCATGTCCGGTTTGACAAGCGCAATATTGGCGACCTTGCGATCGCGCAATCTGCTCGCAATGTCGGGCTGGAGAATGTTGTAGGTCCCCGCCGAACCGCAACACAAATGGCTCTCAGGCACATCTTTCACCACGAATCCATTCTTGGAAAGCAATTCTTTCGGAAGTTGAGTGATTTTCTGTCCATGCTGCAACGAACAAGCCGAGTGATAGGCAACGGTGACGTCGCCTTTCTGCGTTGAAGGCGCGAGCTCGAGAGCTGAGAGATACTCGGTGATATCCTTTGCCAGCGCCGAGATTCGCTTGGCCGGCTCCGCGAATGTTTTGTCCTCGCGCAGCAGGTAGCCGTAGTCCTTGACAACTGTCCCACAGCCCGAGGTCGTGACCAGAATGGCGTCGAGCCCGTTCTGGTCCGCTTCCCTTTGCCACACCGAGATGTTGGCGCGCGCCCGCGCCAGTGCGTCGCCGTCCTGCCCCATATGATGGGTCAACGCGCCGCAGCATTGCTCGTCCTTGACCAGCACAACCTCGACGCCGTGCCGGGTCAGCACGTTGATCGCAGCCTGGTTGATGCGTGGCGCCAGCACCTGCTGGGCGCAGCCCTGTAACAGCGCGACCCGGCCGCGCCGCCGGCCGATCGGCGCGAACACGGTTCCCGCAGCCGGACCCGGCGGCGGCAGGCCGCGCGGCGCGAGTGCCAGCATCGCCTTGATCCGCCGTAGCAGGCCGGGGCTCGACGCACCGACCGACGGGGTTGGCAGCAGCGCCGCAAACGGGCGGGCGAGCCCGGCCAGGATCATGCTGATCCGGAACAAGCCCGGCCGCGGCAGCACGAGGGCGAGCACCGACCGCAGCAGCCGCTCGGTCAGCGGCCGCTGATAATCCCGCTCGATCCTGACCCGCGCCTGGTCGACGAGGTGCATGTAATTCACGCCCGAGGGGCAGGTGGTCATGCAGGCAAGGCACGACAGGCAGCGGTCGATATGCTTGACCACGTCAGCCGTCGGCGGCTTGTCCTTCTCCAGCATCTCCTTGATCAAATAGATGCGGCCGCGCGGGCTATCGAGCTCGTCGCCAAGCAGCACATAGGTCGGACAAGTCGCAGTGCAGAAACCGCAATGCACGCAGGCGCGCAGGATCTTGTCGGCTTCCTTGACGTCGGGATCGGCAAGCTGCGCCAGGGTAAACTCGGTCTTCATGCGCCCCCGCCTCTAAGGCGCGATGAGATGAGGTAGAATCGTCATCGCGCTTCAGCTCCTTGTTTGGGCCTGATCTTTTCGGAAAACCGCTTCGCACTTTTCCGGATCATGCCTTGGTCATCCGGCCGCGGTTGAGGACCGACCTCGGATCGAAGCTTGCCCTGACCCGTTCGCCGAGCGCGGCGAGCCCGGCCGCCTGCGGCTGGAATACGTCGACCGTACGGCGCACATCCTCGGCGGCGCGGATCAGGATGGCGTGTCCGCCGACCGCCTCGACCCGGCTGCGGACCAGCGTGGCCTGCGCGTCGGCATTGGGCGGCACCGCGGCCCAGATCAGCCCGCCGCCCCAGTCGTAGATCACGTCGCCCCCGGTTGAGCGCGCCAGCGCCTGGCCCAGCGCGCCGCCTGAGGCCGGCGGGCAGACGATGCGCCATACCGGCCACGCCCCGAGCGCGCCGTTGGCCGCGAACGGCACCACGTCGCGCAGCGCGCTCCAGATCGAAGCCGACGCATCGTCAGCGAGGACGTCGACCGTTCCATAGGATGAGAGTGTCTGGCTCAGCGAGGCGGCGCGGTGTGCCGCCGACGCCGAAATGCCCTCGAGCCGCACCAGCGTGACCGCCTGGCCGGAGGCTGCGAGGCCGGCGAGCGCGCCGGTGGCGGACCGCAGCGCCGAACCGGGCACGTGCGCCGCGCCCGAGACGTCGAAGGGCGAGCCCAGCGCCGCCGTCATCGCCTTGTTGGCGGTGAGGTCGTCGAGCCCGCGCAGCAGCAGCGTCCGCTCGGCTTCCGGTTTCGGCATGACCTTGAGCGTCACCTCGGTCATGACCGCGAGCGTGCCCCAGGAACCGGTGAGCAGCTTGCAGAGATCGTAGCCGGTGACGTTCTTCACCACCCGCCCGCCGGTCTTGAAGCTGTCGCCGAACCCGGACACGGCGTGGGCCCCGAGCAGATGATCCCTGATACCGCCGGCCTTGATGCGGCGGGGACCGGCAAGGCCCGCGCCGATCATGCCGCCGATCGTGCCGGCGCCCGAGCCGCCGAGCAGCACGGAGGTGTCCATCGGCTCGAAGGCGAATTGCTGGTTCTTGGCGTCGATCAGGGATTGCACGTCGGCGAGCGGCGCGCCGGCCTGAACGGTGATGATCAGCTCGTTCGGCTCATAGGAGGTGACCGCGTTCAGCACCGAGACGTCGAGCACCGCATTGGTCGCCATCGGATGGCCGATGGCGCGCTTCGATCCATGACCAATGATCTCAAGCGGCTGCTCGCTGGCAACCGCCGCGCGCACCACCTCTTCGACATCCTTGATGTCTCTGACTTTGAGCGTTTCCACACGCTAGGCGGTATCGAAATTTGGCTCCGAAATCAAATGCGCGCGTCGAACAAGTCCCTGAATGCGACAAGCCCGGTCTCGGTGATCTCCACGGAACGGCCCTGCGGCCGCCGCCGGATCCAGTCCTGCTGCAACGCGAGGTCGGCAACCGCGGCCCCTGCCCGCCCGGCCAGATGCGGGCGCCGCTCGCTCCAATCGAGACAAGGCCGGCACAGCAGCCGCCGGCTTCGTGCCGGCGCACGCAGGTCGATGCCGAGATCACGGAGAAATGCGCGGCCCGAAGCGGTCAGTTCGCCGGCCTCCGGGTCGAGGTGGAGGTGGCCGTGCTCCCGCATCGCATCGGTAACGGCGACCCCGAGCTCGCCCGCAAGGTGGTCGTAGCAGGTCCGTGCCCGGCGCATCTCCGGATCGATCCGCGGTGGCGGACGGGCGGGATGCGGATCGATCGCCGCAACCGTCATCATGCCCTCGAGCATCTGCGCAACCAGCGGCGTGGCCAGCCGGTAGAAGCGGCGCGGACCGCGCCGTTCGACCCTGAGCAGCGCGCGTTCGACCAGCCGCGAAAGATGCCAGCTCGCGGTCTGCGGCGTCACGCAAGCGACCCGCGCGAGCTCGCTCGCAGTCTGCGCGCGCCCGTCCATCAGCCGCGACAGGATGCTGGCACGCCCGGGATCGGCGATCAGGGCGGCCAGTTCGGCAAGCTCTGGTGCGATGGTCTGCATGGCCGGCTCCGGCATCGACGTCATCCGCTTGTCGCACGCCACGCCGCCGTAACGCTTCGATCATGATCGAAATGTTCACGACATCGACACTTCGATCGTGACCTAACCGAGCTCACCGGACGATCCACTATCTCTCGCCTTGCGGTTCGGCCGGCAGATGGCCGGCGCGAATGATCTGGAGGCGCTCATGAAACGTTCGGAAGTCACCACCACGACGATGATGCTCACCCGACGATCGGCCATCGGCTCGTTCGCAGCGATCATGACGATCGCCGGCGCCTCGCCCTGGGCCGGATCGCAAGCTCGATCGGAGCAAAGCAACGGAGGAATGCCAATGAAGCACTATGCGATGAGCACGAGAACCATCAGCGACGCGATCAACACGTCAGGCCTTCTGGTCGTGGCGCAATGGGAAGCCAAGGAAGGCCAGGCCGACAAGGTCGCGGAAATTCTCGACCGCTTCCTGCCCGAGGCGCAGAAGGACCCCGGCACCAAGCTGTTCCTGATCGGCCGCGGCAAGGACAATCCGGCGCAATTCCTGTTCTACGAATTGTTCCAGGACGAAGCGGCGTTCAAGGCCCATGGGGAGAGCGCCTACTTCAAGACCTACATCGCGGAGCAGGCCCTGCCGCTGCTCGCCAAGCGCGAGCGGACGCAATACGTGCTGCTGTGACCTGTGGCACCGCGGGGAGGATGCAAACTCCTTCCCGCGGATGCAGGTCAGACTGAGGCGCTGCTGTTGCCGAGGTTTGCGCGCAGCTCGCCCCGCTCGGGCGAGCCGCGCCAGAAGCCGATGATCGCGATCCGCGACAGCACCGCGGCTTCGAGCGTCTCGACATGGCTGCGAAGGCCAAGCGCGTGCTTCTCGACAAGATGCCAGGACGCGACGGCGACGCCGAAGGCGAGCGGCAGGCTGATCAGGATGTTCAGATACCAGTGCTGAACCGGCGGGCCGAATGCGGCGACGCATTGCTGGATGACGAAGCCATAGAGATAGAGCCCATAGGAGTAATCACCCGACGACACGATCCAGCTCCGCCGCGGATTCATCAGGCCGAAATAGCACGCGACATAGGCGGCCGGCACCGGCGCCAGCGCGTCGCCGCGTCCGGTGGCCATGCCGGCGGCACAGGCCACCAGCGCCAGCAGGCAGACGGTCCGGTGATACGGCACCTTGTCGCGCCAGAGATAGAAGCCGACGCCGGCAAGGAAGCAGAACACCAGAAGATGCGGGCGCAGCTGGATCGGCACCTCGTCCCAGCGATAGATGTCGTAGGCGAACAGCGCGACTTGAACGACCACCAGGAATACAAGGTAGGCCACCCTGTTGAAGCAGATCGTGGTCACCGCGAGCAGCGCCAGCACGACGTAGCACCACAATTCATACGGCACGGTCCAGAGCTGGGCATTCACCAGGTCCGGCAGCGGATTGTGCAGGAAGACGCCCGGCAGCTCGTAATGGATGTCGCCGACGATATTGAGAAAATAGGCGTGGAATTTCGGGTCGGCGACATATTGCGCCAATGGCAATTCGGTGAAGACCGAACCGATGATGACGGCCGACAGTGTGGTCTCGACCGCGAGCGCCGGCCCGATCCGAAGCACGCGCAGGCCGAGGAACGAGATCAGGCTCTTGCAGCGCTGCAGGCTCGCGGTCACCAGAAAGCCGCTCAAGGCGAAGAACAGCGCCAGGATCATCGCGATGCCGATCCGCAGCGTGCTCTGGATTTCCAGCGCCCGGCCGAGCCCGAGCGTCACGTTCGCGCTGTGCAGGCAGATGATCGTCGACGCCAGCGCAATCCGCATGTAGTCGAACCCCGCGGGCCGATTGCGCGCAAGCGCCAGCTGATCGGCCAGGCTCGGCATCGACGTTTTCCCGAAGACATGCATCTTGCGAAAATACCGGGGAACAGTTGAAGGCCGTGTAAACGGTGCCCGCCGCAGATTGCGCGGACAGGCGACGGCAGCCCTGACGGCTTGCCGCGGCGATCGCGGCAAGCATCGGTTAACGTTATCGGCTGGTGAGCGCGATCCGTCGAAATGTACCGATCGACAACCGGTGATTTTGGTTGCGGCCCAACCGCCGCAGGAGAACCGCCACCATGAACATCAAGCTGACAGCCGCCGCGCTGCTCGCGATGATCGCGGCAGGGCCGGCGCGTGCCGCAATGCTCACCGAGGCCGAGGCGACGTTCCTCGAGCAGCTCGTCACCGCGGCCGCAGTGCTCGAACAGCGATGCGCCGGCTATGAGCCCGACGGTGCCGGTGGCGTTCAACTCGGCGCCCGGCTTCTCGGCAGCCCCGATGCCGCGATGGCATTGATCAACGCCTTCGACGCGGCCATCAAGGCCCACGACGGCAATGACTACGATCCGGATAAATTCCGTCCCGAGGTGTCCGAAGCGGCCGGCACGACGTTCAAGCGAGTCCGGGCGGAATTGATCCAGGACCCGGACCGAGCCTGCGCCGAATATGGCGATGCCGGCGCCGCAGCCGGCCTGCTGCGGCGGTACTAGAACCGCGGGATGTCCGGGAAGGCCAGCTTGCCGGCGTGGACATGGACGCGGCTGAGCTCGGCGCAGCGATGCAGCGTCGGAAACACCTTGCCGGGGTTGAGCAGGCCCTGGGCATCGAAGGCGCATTTCAGCCGCTGCTGCTGGTTGAGGTCGATCTCGGTGAACATCTCCGGCATCAAATCGCGCTTCTCGATGCCGACGCCGTGCTCGCCGGTCAGCACGCCGCCGAGCTCGACACAGCAGCGCAGGATGTCGGCACCGAACGCCTCCGCCTTCTCGATCTCGCCCGGCTTGTTGGCATCGTAGAGGATCAAGGGGTGCAGATTGCCGTCGCCGGCGTGGAACACATTGGCGACGCCGAGGCCGTATTTCTCCGAGAGGTCGCGGATCCGCGCCAATGCCTTCGGCAACGCGCCGCGCGGGATGGTGCCGTCCATGCAGAGATAATCCGGCGAGATCCGCCCGACCGCGGGGAATGCCGCCTTGCGGCCGGCCCAGAACAGGTTGCGCTCGGCCTCCGAATTGGAGATCTGCAGCGTCACCGAGCCGCAGCCCTTGGCAATGGTCTCGACCCGATTGATCAGCTCGTCGACCTCGATCGACGGGCCATCGAGCTCGATGATCAGGAGCGCCTCGACGTCGAGCGGATAGCCGGCATGGACGAAAGCTTCCGCGGCGTGGATCGCCGGCTTGTCCATCATCTCCATGCCGCCCGGGATGATGCCGGCGCCGATGATCCGCGCCACGCATTCGCCGGCCGCCTCGACCTCGGCGAAGCCGACCATCAGCGCGCGCGCCGTCTCCGGCTTCTGCAGGATGCGCACCGTGATCTCGGTGATGACGCCGAGCAGTCCTTCCGAGCCGGTGATGATCCCCATCAGATCGTAGCCGGCATTCTCGGCCGACTTGCCGCCGATGCGCAGGATCTCGCCCGACATCAGCACGATCTCGCAGCCCAGCACGTTGTTGGTGGTCATGCCGTATTTCAGGCAGTGCACGCCGCCGGAATTCTCCGCGACATTGCCGCCGATCGAGCAGGCGATCTGCGACGACGGATCCGGCGCGTAATAGAAGCCGGCATGGGCCACCGCCTGGCTGATCGCAAGGTTGGTGACGCCGGGCTCGGTGACAACGACGCGGTTGTCGAAGTCAATCTCGCGAATCCGCTTGAACTTGCCCAAGCCCAGCAGCACGGCGTCGGCGAGCGGCAGCGCGCCGCCCGACAGCGAGGTGCCGGAGCCGCGCGGCACGACCTTGATGCCCTGCTCCTGGCAATATTTGAGGACCTTCGCGACCTGCTCGGTGGTATCGGGCAGCACCACGACCATCGGCGGCTGCCGGTAGGCAGTCAGGCCGTCGGATTCATAGGCCAGCATCTCCGCGGCACTGTCGATCACGCCCTCGCCCGGGACGATGGCGCGCAAGGCGGCCACGATCTCGGCGCGGCGGGCAAGCACGGCCTGGTCGGCCGCCGGCATCATGATGGACATCGTTGTTCCCTTGGACGGCTTTGGGACGGCTTTCGCCCTTTGTCGATTTGTTACGACAAATCAATCACGTCTGCACCTGTTTCAGTCAACCGGCCGAAGGTCGGATTGCCTCACCCCACGATGGCGAGTTCTCTCTCGGACAAGCGGGCGGCCATGAAACCTGTCAAAGTTTCGTGGCTTGTCCTGTCCAAGCTGGGCATGCCACAAACGATCACTACCTCCCGGGACGAAACGAAGAGAACCCCATGAACCTAAAGACCTTGAGCGCGCTGGCGGTCGTCACATCGCTGGCCACTGCATCCTCCGCGCTGGCGCAGGATGCCGCCGCCGGCAAGACCTCGTTCAACAAATGCCTCGCCTGCCACGCGATCGGTGAAGGCGCCAAGAACAAGGTCGGCCCCGAGCTCAACGGCCTCGACGGCCGCCACTCCGGCACCGCGCCGGACTACAACTATTCCGATGCCAACAAGAATTCCGGCATCACCTGGAACAAGGATCAGTTCCTCGAATACATCAAGGATCCGAAGGCCAAGATCCCCGGCACCAAGATGGCGTTCGCCGGCATCAAGAACGAGACCGAAGCCAACAATTTGTGGGCCTACGTGTCGTCGTTCGACAAGGACGGGAAGCAGAAGTAATCGGCGGCATCGGACGTCGTCCGCCCTGCGCACAAGCCAGGGCGGACGTTTTGTTGCGTTCAGCGCGGCAACAGATTGGTCTTGGCGAGGTCGACCACCTCGTCGCCGCGGCCGCTCATCACGGCGCGCAGCACCCACAGGCTGAAGCCCTTCACCTGCTCCAGCGTTATGGTCGGCGGCATCGATAATTCCTGCGTCGCGGTCACGACATCGAGCACGGCCGGGCCGTCATGCGCGAAGACGTTGCGGATCGCGCCCTCGAGCTCGCCGGGATCCTCCACCCGGACGCCGTGAATGCCCATCGCGCGGGCCATCGCCGCGAAATCCGGATTCTTCAGATCGACCCCCGTCTCGATGAAGCCGGCAGCTTTCATCTCCAGCGCGACGAAGCCGAGCACGCTGTTGTTGAAGATCACGACCTTCACCGGCAGCTTCGCCTGCGTCAGCGTGATCAGATCGCCCATCAGCATGGCAAAGCCGCCGTCGCCGGACATCGACACCACCTGCCGTTTGGGCTGCGCCGCCTGCGCGCCGATCGCATGCGCCATCGCATTGGCCATCGAGCCGTGCACCCAGGAGCCGACCAGCCGGCGGCGGCCGTTCATTTTCAGGTAACGCGCAGCCCAGATCGTCGGCGTGCCGACGTCGGCGGTGAACACCGCGTCCTCGCTCGCCTGCTCGCTCAACAGCCGCGCCAGATATTGCGGATGGATCGGCTTCTGGCCCGGCTTGCCGCGGGCAAGATCGTCGAGCCCGGCGCGGGCGTCCTTGTAATGCGCGAGGCTGGCGTCGAGAAATTTGCGGTCGGTCTTCGGATTGAGTTTCGGCAGCAGCGCGGCGATGGTCTCGCCGACGTCGCCGACGATGCCGAGATCGAGCTTGCAGCGGCGGCCGAGATTTTCCGGGCGAATATCGACCTGGGCGATGCTGATGCCGGTCGGGAAGAACTGCTTGTAGGGAAAGTCAGTGCCCAGCATCAGCAGCACGTCGCAGCCGTGCATGGCGGCATAACCGGAGGAGAATCCGATGAAGCCGGTCATGCCGACGTCATAGGGATTGTCGTATTCGACATACTCCTTGCCGCCGAGCGCATGCACGATCGGGCTCTTCAGCGTCTCGGCAAGCTTGATCAAACCGTCATGCGCGCCGGCGCAGCCGCGGCCGCAGAACAGCGTGACGCGCCGCGCGCCGTTGAGCAGCGCGGCGAGCGCGTTCAGTTGGGCATCGGCCGGACGCACCACCGGCACCGGCGGCAGCAGGCCGGCATTCGGCGCGATGTCGCGCTTCGGCGCCGGCCGCATCGCGACGTCGCCGGGCAGCACCAGCACCGCCACGCCGCGCTTGCCGACCGCGGCGCGGATCGCGTTCTCCAGCATGTAGGGCAATTGCGCCGGGTCCGACACCAGCTCGCAATAGTGGCTGCATTCGCGGAACAGGTCCTGCGGATGGGTCTCCTGGAAATAGCCGCCGCCGATCTCGGCCGACGGGATCTGCGCCGCCAGCGCCAGCACCGGCGTACGGCTGCGATGCGCGTCGAACAGGCCGTTGATGAGGTGAAGATTGCCCGGGCCGCAGGAGCCCGCGCATACCGCCAGATCGCCCGTGATCTGCGATTCGGCAGCGGCGGCGAACGCCGCCACCTCCTCGTGGCGCACATGCAGCCAGTCGATCGTGCCGCGCTTGCGCAACGCCTCGGTCAGGCCGTTGAGGCTGTCGCCGACGACACCGTAGATGCGCTTCACGCCGGCCTGGGCAAGGGTTTCAGCGATGAGGTCGGCGATGTTGTCGATCCGCATGAGACGTGTCCTTTGCTGATAGTCGAAACCGCGCGGCACGGATGATGTTCGGCGCCACGCGGCGGCGCAAGCCTTGCCGGATCACATTTCGCTTGGATCGCAAGGCGCCGCAGAGGGCTAATCCGCCATTGCCGAGTGCCGCGCCATCCGCTCGGCCATCGCCTCGATCTCGGAGGCCACCAGATCGGGCGCGGCGTACTGCACCATATGGCCTGTGCCCGGCAGCACGATGAGCCTGGCGTTGGGCGCCGTGGCGGCAAGCGGCCGCGAATGGATGCCGGTCGAGACCGTCTTGTCGACATCGCCCGAAATGATCGACACCGGTGCGGTGATTTCCGCATAGCGCGGCGCCTGTTCAATAACGGCGGCCTTCAGCGTCACTAGGTCGCGCGCATTGGCGATGAACTCGCGCGGGCGCAGCAGCAGCAACGTCGCGCTGTCGCGGACAAAATCATCCGGCATCGGCTGCGGCGCGAACACGCCGCGCGCGCCCGAACCGGCGACGAGATAGCCGAGCGGCAGCGTGATCGTGTACGCGAGCAGCGGCCCGATCAGCGGCGTCGCGATCACGTCATTGTATCGGCCGGCGCCGCCGCGCCAGGGATAGGCGACGGGGGCGAGCAGCACGAGGCCTGCGACGCGATCCGGATGATCGAGCGCGATGCGCAGGGCGAGCGCGCCGGCCCAGGAATGCGCCACCACGATCGCCCGCTCGACGCCGATCTTGGTCAGCGCGTCGGCGATCATCCGGCCCTGGATCGCAGGCGTCGAATCCGCGACGCGCTCGCGCGTGCTCCAGCCATGGCCCGGCCGATCGATCAGGATCACCCGATGCGTCTTGGCAATGCGCTCGCCGAGCGGCTGCATCGCGCGGAGGTTGGAGCTTGCGCCATGCAGCAGCACGATCGGCGGCCCCGCGGCATCGCGCGGGCCGAGTTCGACCACATGCAGCCGCGCGCCGGCCACATCGATCATGCGGCCCTGGGGCTGGAATGCACGCTGGATCAGCTGGACGCCGAGCTGTGTCGCCAGCGCCAGCCCGGCCACCGCCAGCACGACGATCAAGACGAGCATCAAGAAGATCCGGATAATCCTGCGCACCGGGAAGCTACGGCGGAGGTGCGAGCCGGTTTCGATGCTATCCCGCTTTGCCGCGCCAAGTCCAATAGTGCCAAGCCGACTCGCTACGAGACGGGCTTCGACTCGCGGCGTCGCGGCGGCCGTGGTGGCGGCGGCGGAGGCGTCGTGGGCTGCAACGTCACGATCACGGGATTGGGCTTGTGGTCCAGCGCCGCCCCGGTCGCGGCATCCACACCCATGCCGACAACGCCGCCAAGCAGCAGATTTCCGGCGAAGCCTGCCCCGCCGGATCCGCTGATGTCCTTGGTCAGCGGAATGATCTGCGACTGATAGCCTTCCTTGCTGATCGTCACGACGATGTCCGCGTTGCGCTTGGCCTGAATCGCGCACGGCGTCACGCAGGCGGTCGGTGCCTCCAATCCTGCGATGTCGGCGGTCGCGCCTGCCGGCGTCGATGCAATGGAAATGGTTTCAGTCGTGCCGCGTGTCACCGACGCGCAGCCGCCCAATGCGACGCAAAGCGCCGCAGCAATAATCGATTTCATAAAATTGTCTTCCCCCAGCCAGCTGCGTTGTGTCGCAACTTGTGGGCGAGGGCAATCAACCTTTAGCCTAATGGTGGGGCTTGATCCGGCTTGGCGGGCAGTTGTCCACAATGCGCCAGGCCTGTGGATAGCGGGCTCAACCCTGCGTCATTAGTAATTCCATCGTTTGATGGTGGCAATTTCGCCATCAGTCGCAAGGCTTCATCGAAACCGGGGACGCTACCGGGAATACTTCTTGGCTTTTGCACAGGATTCACGGGAACCCGCGTCCGCACGACGAGTTCAACGGGAAGTAATCGGAGGAGTATCATGATTTCCGACCCTAGCGAAGCGGCCATCGATCAGATCGTGGCAAGTTGCAATGGCGACCTGCGCGGCGCCCTGAAGGCACTGTTGCTCGTGAATGAGCACCTGGAGGCGGAGCTTCAGCAATTCTATGCTGCGATCGCCCAGGACAGCGCGTCCCGCGGCAAGTTCCTGCACTAGTTCCCTCGCCAGATCGTATCGCGAGTCAGCATCAGCCTCGCGAGCCACCTGCCCTCTCGCGTCAATCGCACGCAATCAGATGTCGCGGCCTTCGACCTTCTCGGTCAGCTGCTTGACGATCTGCGGCACCTTCTCGAGGTAGGGATCGACCGCCAGCGCCTTGCGGAAGGCGTCGAGCGCACGCTTGTCGTCGCCCATGTCCTGCATGATCATGCCGACACCCGCCAGCGCACCGAAATGGCGAGGCTCGCGGGTCAGCACCTGCTGTAGATCGGACAGCGAACGGACGTAGTCGTTCTTGAGGTAGTAGATCGTCGCGCGCCGGTTCCAGGCCTCGACATAGTCGGGCCGGAGCTTGATCACCGCGTCCAGAAGCTTCAGCGCGACATCGACATTCTGGGCGTCGAGCGCGGCCTTGGCGCGCACCATCAAGAGTGCCGCGGTATCGCTCGGGGTTTGCAGCCACAGCGCCCAGATCCGCGCCTCGACATGGCGGGCACTGTCTTCATCGGGCGCAGCCTTCAGCGCGCCGAACAGGAAATCCAGCCCGCGGGTGCGGTCGGCCGGAACCTTCGGCAGCTTGGTCGGAGCTTCCGGCAGTTTCTTCTGTGTCCTGGGCGGCGGGACCACCCGGGGATCGTCCTGCGCGGCGGCCGCGACAGGCATGGCCAGAAGCGCGGCGATCAGGATCGCCAGCCGACGGTTGGTGGGCGCAATGAGCTTAAATCCGAAGTTTAATCCCATTGCCGAAGTGTAGACGCACAAAGCCGCACTGCAAAGCAGCGCGGCGTCAAAGACCTGTGAAAGGAGGATCGGAAACCGATCCGCGCGAAATCAACCCTGTCGGATCAACCCTGGCGCGCCTTGAAGCGGCGCTGGACCTTGTTGATCACGTAGACGCGGCCCTTGCGGCGGACCAGACGGTTGTTGCGATGGCGGCCGCGCAGCGACTTCAGCGAGTTACGGACCTTCATGGGACAATCCTGTTACTTCGAAAGGCCCGTGTTGGAGGCCGTACCTGATCAATGCCAATACTTGACGAAGCCGATAGTTGGCGAAGCCAATAGTTGGCGAAATGAGATTTATCCCGACAAGCGGCCTGCCGCCCGGGACGGCGGGGTTCTAAGCCATCGGACCGTTAAATGTCAACCGAGGCAGGCCGATTTTCGGGCCTATCCCGGCCTGGAACCTGCGCCAGCCACCCCGCCACGCCATTGAGATCGCTCCGGAAACAGGAGACCGCCACCGATTATCGCGCCGGGGAGGCAATCCCGTGGCACCCGCAGATCGCTTCACAGCCGGCGAATCGTGGCTGCCCGCCGAGAGCTTGAACCTGCGCGCGGCCCGAACAGAGCTTCGCAGCCGGTCGGAGCTGAATCAACGTTTGCGTCGCTTCGGCCCCAGACCGCTTGCGAAGATCGTTATATAGTATAATTATTTTTCATCACCAACAAACACGCCGCCGGGGAAGCCGAATGCCCAAGCTCAAACTGCCCGACATCGAGAACGTCGTCGCGATCGACATCCACACCCACGCCGAGGAGCCGTGCGGCATGCATGGCGACGACGGCTATGACGATTTCCAGGCGCAGATGGCCGACTATTTCAAGTCGCCGCACAAGCATCCGCCGACCGTGCCGGAGACCGCGGCCTATTACCGTTCCAAGAACATCGCTGCGGTGATCTTTCCGGTCGATGCCGAACGCGAGACCGGCTTCCGCCGCTACAACAATTACGAGATGCTCGAGGTCGCCTCCGATCATCTCGACGTGCTGATCCCGTTCGTCTCGATCGACCCGCACAAGGGCAAGCTCGGCGTCCGCGAGGCGCGCAAGCTGATCGAGGAATACGGCGTCCGCGGCTTCAAATTCCATCCGACCATGCAGGGCTTCTACGCCAACGACCGCATGGCCTATCCGCTCTATGAGGCGATCAATGAGGGCGGCGCGATCGCGCTGTTCCACACCGGCCAGACCGGCGTCGGCTCGGGCATGCCGGGCGGCATGGGGATGCGGCTGAAATATTCCAACCCGATGTACATGGATGACGTCGCGGCCGATTTCCCCGACCTCAAGATCATCCTCGCGCATCCCTCCTTCCCCTGGCAGGAAGAGGCGCTGTCGGTCGCGACCCACAAGCCGAACGTCTATATCGACCTGTCGGGCTGGTCGCCGAAATATTTCCCGCCGATCCTGGTGCGCTACATCAACTCGATCCTGCAGGACAAGATGCTGTTCGGCTCCGACTGGCCGGTCATCACGCCTGATCGCTGGCTCGCCGATTTCGCCAAGCTCGACATCCGCGAAGAGATCCGGCCCAAGGTCCTGAAGGCCAACGCGCGGAAGATTTTGGGTATTTAGCGCGTGATCCGGACCCGGAGGGCCGCGTTAGCGCAAAGTGCCGAGCGGTTTTCCGGAAAGATTATGCGCAAACAAAGGGATGAGCTCATGATGCGATTCCGTGGAAGCGCATCATGAGCTAAGGGAGTATCATCGGCGGCAAGCTTCGGAGGTGGTTCATGACGAACTTCACCGGACTTGCCCTCGCCGCACTACTGACCGGAAGCGCAGGGCTGGGCTGTGCGGCAAGCGCCGAGCAGCCGGCCGCCTTCGTCGAATTCGAGAGCCCGCTCGCCAGCGCACAGGCGCTGCAAGGTTATCTGCGATTGCCCGACGGGCCGGGCCCCTCTCCCGCGGTCGTGCTGCTGCACGGCTGCGGCGGCTTCTTCAAGCAACTCGACGAGCGCTGGGGCCGGCGACTGGCGGCCTGGGGCTACGTCACGCTCACGGTCGACCGGTTCGGGCCGCGCGGTATCACGAACACCTGCGCGAGCGGGCCGCCGGCGGCGACCGTCCATGACGCCTATCGCGCGTTGAGCTTCCTGACCCGGCAATCGGCCGTCGATCCCGATCGCATTGCGGTGGTCGGGTTCTCGCAAGGCGCCTGGCTTGCCTTGTTCTCGGTCGAGCGCGGCGCGATCGAGCAAAACGCGACGGAGAAATTCCGTGCCGCCGTCGCGTTCTACCCGCCCTGCCTCAGCATCAAGGGCAACATGACGGTGCCGACGCTGATCATGGTCGGCGAACTCGACGACTGGACACCGGCCAAGGAATGCCGGAGCCTGGCCGAGGGCCACGACGACTACGGCATCTCACGGCAGAAGGACGCGGGGTATCCGATCAAACTCATCATCTATCCCGGCGCCTATCACGATTTCGACGTGCCTTCGCTCCGCACGCCCCAGCAGCAGTTCGGTCATCACCTCGAATTCAACGAGGCGGCGCGGGACCAATCCGTCGACGCACTCAGGAAATTCCTGTATTCGACGATCGGCGGGCAAGAGAGACCACAATGACAATCAAAGCAATCGTCTTCGACGCCTACGGTACGCTCTATGACGTCCAGTCGGTGGCCGACATCACCGAGGATGCGTTCCCCGGCTATGGCGACATCATCACGCAGGTCTGGCGCCTCAAGCAGCTCGAATACTCCTGGCTGCGCACGCTGATGCGGCGCTACCAGGATTTCGCCACAGCCACCCGCGACTCGCTGGCCTACACGCTGCGCTGCCTCGGCCTGCAATATGACGACGCGACCTTCGGGCGCATCATCGACAAATATCAGCACCTCGCGCTGTATCCGGATGCCGTCGCAGCGCTCGAGGCGATGCAGGACAAGAAGCTCGCGATCCTCTCCAACGGCAGCCCCGACATGCTGAATGCGCTGGTGCGCAATTCGGGGCTCGATCGCCTGCTCGATGCAACCATCAGCGTCGATGCCCACAAGGTGTTCAAGCCGGCGCCCGAGGCCTACACGCTGATCGAAGAGGTGTTGAAAATACCTCCCGCGGAGGTGCTGTTCATCTCCTCCAATCCGTGGGACGCCTGCGGCGCCAAGGCGTTCGGCCTCAACGTCGCCTGGATCGAGCGGGTGACGCCGGAAGCGATGGCGCTCGCCTGTGTCGAGAGCGAGACGGTCGCCCCATTGACGATGTTCAAGGCACTGCGTACCCAGATGGACGAGCTCGGTGTCGTGCCCGATCACCGGATCCACGGTCTCTCCGAGCTTCCTGCTTTGGTGTCTGCCAGATCCTGACTAGCAAGAGCCCTGAACTTCATGAGCATCGAGTCCGTCCGCGCCTTCTTCGCCGAGAACGCGCCCGATATCTCCGTGATCGAATCCGCCGTGAGCTCCGCGACCGTCGTGCTGGCGGCAGAGGCCTATGGCGTCGAGCCGGCGCGGATCGCCAAGACGCTGAGCCTGCGGGTCGGCGACCGCGTCGTGCTGATCGTCGCCGCCGGAACGTCGCGGATGGACAACAAGAAGGTGAAGGCAGCCTTCGGCGGCAAGCCGAAAATGCTCGGCCTCGACGAGGTCGCCGACATCACCGGCCATGAGGTCGGCGGCGTCTGCCCGTTCGGGCTGAAGACGCCGCTGCCGGTCTATTGCGATGTGTCGCTGAAGGCATTCGACGTCGTGGTGCCGGCCGCGGGCTCGACCCACAGCGCCGTGCGCATCACGCCCGACCGGATGGCGGAGCTGACCGCGGCCGAATGGGTCGACGTCTGTGAGGTCAGACCCTAGAGATTCCTGCTTGACGCATCTGCGTCACGCGAACCGGCGTCCACCTCGCTCGAAGGCGATCTAGTCCTCATCATCATCGGGTGCTGGCCGCGGCGGCGCCACCGGGGCCGGCTGCATACGCTGCGGCGCGCGCGGCCGCTGTTGCGTTTGAGGCTGCGGCGCGCGCCCCTGGGTTTGCGGCTGCTGCGCACTTGCGTTGGACTCGAATACGGCGCGACAGCCGCTGGAGAGCTGCGGCGTGTTCTGCCGCAGGCAAGCAACAATCCGGTTGGTGTCGGGAATCTGGTCGCCGCACAGCCGCCACACATCCGGTGTGCACGCCATCTGCTGTTCCCATGTTCCGCGATACTCTTGAGACAACGCAGGCGCCGCAGCGCCAAGGCCGCCGACCGCGATCACTAAGCTCAGGACAATCCGCTGCGTCTGCATGTCCAGTGCCCTTGTTCAGATTTGATCCGCGCACACGCGGGTTCCGCGCGGCGATTTGCTTCAAGCTGAAGAATGAATGCGGCCAAGAATGGTTCAAGGATCGTTCAAGGATCGTTCGCGCGGACAACTAAATGTGAAGATGACCGCAAATGTGAAGATGACCGGCCGCAGTTCCCTATTCGACCTTGCCGATCTTCTTCACCGCCGCGATCAACCGCGCGCTGTCGTCTGCAACAAATTTTGAAAACTCCGGCGCGTCCATGTAGGCGACCGGGCTGCCCGCGGTTTCGAAGGTCTTGATCACCTCGGGTGCCTTCACGGCAACGGCCATCGCCGCGCGCAGCCGCGTCATGATCGGCGCCGGCAGCGCGGCCTGCGCGAACAAGCCCGCCCAGATGTAGAATTCGACGTCCTTGTAGCCGAGTTCCTTGAAGGTCGGCAGATCGGGAAAACTCGCAATCCGCTCGGCACCCCAATTGGCGAGCACGCGCATCTTGCCGTCCTCGACCTGCTGCTTGAGCGTGCCCGGCGCCGACGCCAGCGCCTGCACGGTGCCCGAGAGCAGCGCGGTGAGCGCGGGACCTGCGCCGCGAAACGGGATGTGCTGCAACTTGATTCCGGCACTTGCCGCAAACATCTCCATCGCGACATGCAGCGTGCCGTAGGGGCCGGACGAGCCGTAGGGAATCTGTCCCGGACGTTTCTTCGCATCGTCGACGAACTCCTGCAGCGTCTTCCATGGCGCCGAGGCCGGCACCGCCAGCAGCGTCGGATCGGCTAGCACGCGCGCGACCGGCGCGAACTGCGACATTTCGTAGGCGACCGGACGGCCGAACAGCCGGTCGGCCTCCGGCAGCACCGCGAGCGAGGACAGCGTCATCAGCAGCGTGTAGCCGTCAGGCTCGGCGCGCGCGGCCTGCGCATTGCCGATCGATCCGCCGGCGCCGCCGGCGCGATTGTCGACGATCACGGGCTTGCCGAGAATCCGCTCCAGCGCCAGTGCCACCGGGCGCGCCGCGAGGTCGGCCTGGCCGCCGGCCGGAAACGGCACGATCATCGAGATGTTGCGGTTGGGATAGGCGCCTTGCGCGAAGGCGGAATTGGCCAACGCAGTGTGTGCGAGCGGCAATGCGGCAGCGGCGCGCAGGAGTTCGCGGCGGTTCATCGAGAGCTTCTCCCCAGTCATGTTTTTTGGCGATCGCAGCCGACCGCGATGCCGCGGTCAAAGCCGCGGCTTGGTCGCATGTTGCAGGAGCGGGACGCAGAGCTCAAGCGTCCTGCACGTCGCATCCCGCTTCACCTCTCCCCGCGTGCGGCGAGAGATCGGAACGCATCGGTAGATGCGTTCCGGGTCTCCGCAAGCGCGGCTATCACTGCATAGGCGGAGGCAGCCCCTCACCCCAACCCTCTCCCCTAAGAACGGGGCGAGGGAGCACAGCGCCGTCGCTATTCGACCGAATCCCACCACGCCCTAGCGCTTGCGCGTCGTCTTGCGGGTCTTTGCGGCGGATCGCTTCCCGGCCGCGCCGCGCTTGGTCGCGGTCTTCTTGCTGGCCGCCGCGCGGCGCACCGGTGCGGCCGCAGCCGCGCGCTTGCGCGCCACCGCCTTCGCCACCGCCTTCTTGGGCGCTTTCCTGGCCGTATTCGCGGCGGCCTTCTTGGCCGCCTTCTTCGCGGCTTGCGGGCGCGCGCGGCGCGCCGTGGTCGTGCTGCGGCGCCGTGCACCGCTTCCGCCGACCGGAACGATGTGGTCGTCGGCATCCAGCGTGAGTTGCTGGAGCGGATATGCCGGCAGGAAGCTCGGGTCGTTGTAGAGCTTGCTCAGGCTGTCCTGGTCGAACTTGCCGCCCTGCCCGCGATCCTCGCCCGCGCCGGCGCGCCAAGCGGCTTCCCAGACCCGGGCCAATGTCTTGGCGCCGTCCTGCATGCAGGCCGACGTGGCGTCCTTCAGCTTCGACCACATCGCGTCGACCTGACCGCTGCCCATGTGGGAATTGAACAGGTTGACGATGGTCATCGGCGGCAGCCGCTTCACGGTTCGCTGCATCAGCGCGACCACGGCGACCGCGGCGTCGCGGCCGGTCGGCGTTCCACCCGAGGTAATCTCCACGACGTCGCTCGTCCTGGCGTCGGGGATCATCTTGATGAGATCCTTGCCGTGACGGCCGATCATCGTGGTCTCGTACACGCTGTGCACCTTGGCGTGTGTCTTGTCGTTCGGATCGAGGCCGTGATGGAATTGCGAGATGTGCAGCGGCTGGCAGGCATCGCCGATGTAATGCGCGACGATTCCGGCGGCGCAGACGAACTCCAGCTTCTTGTTGGCGGCGGCGTATTCGACCATCTCGTCGAAGATCTGCCAGACCCGGAACGGCAATGCGCCGCGGCGATCCTCGCCGATCCCTTCGTAATAGTCGTTCCAGACTTTTGGATCGACGTTGCGCGTCGACTCGGCGCAGAGATCCAGCAGCGTCTTGCCGTCCTTGCCCGGCTTGTCCATGTCGGCGAAATGGTTGCTTTCGTCGGTCGGCCGGGTGAAGCGCCAGACCAGATCGGCGACGTCGGCAAGCGGCGCGAACGCGCCGCGCTGATACGGCTTGAGGTCGGCAAGCAGCTTGTCGTCGAGGCCGATATTGTCGGAATTGGCGTCCATCATGGTCGCGAGCTTGGGCAGCTTCGCATCGATCAGGCCGGTCGCGTAGGCGCCGATCTTGACGTGTCCCCATTCGCCCCAATACTCGGTGTGGCCGGCGTTCCAGTCGCCGATCAGCTCGACATCGAGCTCGCGGCACAGCGTCGCCATGCAGATGCCGAGCGCGACCTGCATCGGAACCTTGCCGCCCGATCCGAGCAATTCCTGGCCACCCCATTCCAGCGCGAGAGGACTGAGGATGCGTGCGCCGCCGGCATTCTTCGGCGCGTCCGGGTCGTCGAGAAACCACACCGTGCCGGAATCGCCGGGATAGTTGTTGAGCGGCGTGTCGCCGTCGCGCGGGCCGATCACGAAATCGCTGACATACTCCATGCCGCCGACGGTCTTGTAGCGATAGAACAGCCCGATGATCTTGCCCTTCATCAAACCGCTGGTCGCACCGAAGGCGATCAGCGGCTGATTGATGATGTCGAGACGGAAGGTGCCGACATTGAGATCGACGACGTCGCCGACCTGGCCGACGCCGTAGACCTGCGCAGTCCAGCCCTTGACGTCATCGACGCGGATCAGTCCGGCATCGAGATTGGCCACCACGCGCGAGCCGGGCCAGCCGGGATAGACCTCGCTGAAGGCGCGCTTGCCGAGTTGCAGCGCATCGCTGACGCCGAGGCGGCGGTCGGTGTTCTTGAAGCCGGCGAAGATCGCGCGCCCGGCCGCGCCGACCACGTGGCGGTTGGACAGCGCAAACACCGTCTCGCCATTGCTGACGAGACAGCCGATCGAGCCGCGATGGATCTTGCCCTGGATCATGGTCTGGACCGGGAAACCGCCGCCGACCAGATCGCTCTTGAACACCGGCGGATCGACCGTGCCGGGGCTGTTCTCGTTGGGATCGACCTTGACGACACAGGTCGGCACGACGCGACCATCGGGCAGATACAGGAACGGCGGCACCAATTGGTCCTGCTTCTCCGGATGGTTCTTCAACTCGGAGCGCTTCATCCAGTCCCGGACGAAGACGAGAATGCAGGGCCACGACCAGTCCTTGACCGATGAATTGAACAGCGTGCGCGGACCGAGCGCCTGCGGCTTGGAGTGGTGCCGCCGTTCGGTCGCGTTGCGGTCGGTGTCGCGGATCAGATAGCGGCCGATCGCCGTGGCGTAGACCGATTGCAGATGCGCCAGATGCACGTGATAGGCCTCGCGGGCATCGAGCAGGTCCTTCACCGACAATGACGTGAAATCATGTTTGGTCAGGTCAATCATCTGGTTCCTCCGAAAAATGCGCTTTGCGGCAACCGTTTCAGGACGCAGAAATAGACGATCGCATCGGACCACGATCGTGGGTTAGTTCACACAATCTATACAATTTAAAAGGGATGACACGAATGTGACGGGCGCACAGCACGCGCGTAAGCGCGTTCGCGGCCTCCTATTTGCGCTGCACGCGGCGCTCTATTTGCGCTGCGCACGGCCCTTGGCAAAATGCTTCGCCAGGAAATCCGCCAGCACCTCGACGCGGGCGGGGCGCGGGCCGCCGGGTGGCGTGACGAGATGCACGGCGCCTTCCGGCTGCTTCCAGCCTTTCAGGATCACCTCGACCTCACCGCGCGCGATCGCGTCGCCGACGATGAAATCGGGTAGATCGGCAATCCCGAGGCCGGCGAGCAGCGCGGGCATCACCGCCTCGCCATTGTTGACCCGCAGCTGGCCGGCGGGACGCACGCTCGCCTGCTCGCCCGACGCATTGGTGTAATGCCAGACACCCTGGGTCGAGAGATAGGCGTAGCCGAAGCATTTGTGCTCGGCGAGATGCATCGGATGGGTCGGCCGGCCGTAGCGCTTGAGGTAGGACGGCGCCGCCACCGTGTAGCGCGGCATGCCGCACAGCCGCCGCGCGATCAGCGAGGAATCCGGCAGCCGCGCGATACGCAGGCCGGCATCAAAACCTTCGCCGATCAGATCGACCGTCGCGTCGCTGAGATGCAGATCGATCGCGACCTCCGGATAGGCCTCCATGAATTCCGGCAGCAGCGGCGCCACCGTCTTGATGCCGAAACTCATCGGCACCGCGAGCCGCACCAGGCCGCGCGGCGTGGTCGATTGCGCCAGCGCCTCGTTCTCGGCGGCCTCGCCATCGGCCAATAGCCGCGCCGCGCGCTCCGACAATTTCTGACCCGCGTCGGTCAGCGCCAGGCGGCGGGAGGTGCGGTTGAACAGCCGCGCGCCGAGCCGCTCCTCGAGCCTTGAGACCGCCTTCGACACCGTCGCCTTGGACAGCGAGAGCTCGGTCGCGGCCGCCGCAAACGACCGTAATTCCACGACTTTTGCGAAGATCGCGAGCGCCTCGAAGTCCGGCAGTTTCGACATGGGCAGTGGTCCTGATTGGATCAATTTGGAAACAATGAGTTTCGATAGTTTCTATTTCTATACCACAGCCGGAGGCATATCCAAGTGCCATCGAATTCAACCGCAAATCCAATCAATGGAGAAATCCAATGACCAAGAAGCTCTCAGGCAAGGTTGCCCTCGTCACCGGCGGTTCGCGTGGCATCGGCGCAGCCAGCGCCCGTGCACTCGCCGCGGAGGGCGCCAGCGTTGCGATCAGCTACGTCGCCTCTCCCGACAAGGCGGAAGCCGTCGTCGCCGAGTTGAAGGCGAGCGGCGTCAACGCCCGCGCCTACAAGGCCGACCAGGCCTCGTCATCCGACGTCGATCAGCTGGTGAAGACCGTCGCCAGGGATTTTGGCCGGCTCGACATCCTCGTCAACAACGCCGGTGTCGCATCCGGCGGTGCGGTCGACGATCCCAAGGCCGACACCGCGACGCTGGCCCGCCAGGAAGCGATTAACGTCGACGGCGTGATCACCGCGATCCGCGCCGCCTCGAAGCTGATGGATGAAGGCGGCCGCATCGTCACCGTCGGCTCCATGCTGGCCGATCGTGCCTCGTTCCCGGGACTTGCCGACTACGTCGCCAGCAAGGCGGCCGTCGTCGGCTACACCAAGGGCGCGGCGCGCGACCTCGGACCGCGCGGCATCACTGTGAACGTGGTGCAGCCCGGCTCGATCGACACCGACATGAACCCGAAGGACGGCGGCGAGTTTGCCGAGACGCAACGCCTGCAGCACGCGCTGCAGCGCTTCGGCCGCCCGGAGGAAGTCGCCGCCGGCGTCGTGTTCCTGGCAAGCCCGGAAGCCTCGTTCGTCACCGGCACCGTGCTCAACGTCGACGGCGGCTTCGGCGCCTGATCGCAAGATTCTCAGGAGACGCCGGGCGTGAGCGCCCGGCCCCTCCTCAACATCAAATCAAGGGGAATGACCATGATCGAACTGAAACCATTCGCAGAACTTGGCGGCGCCGACCACGGCTGGCTGAAGGCCAAGCACCACTTCTCGTTCGCGAGCTACTACGATCCCGACAATATCAGCCACGGCGCGCTGCGGGTCTGGAACGACGACGAGATCGCGCCCAACTCCGGCTTTCCGGCGCATCCGCACGCCAACATGGAGATCATCACCTATGTTCGCGAAGGCGCGATCACCCACCAGGACTCGCTCGGCAACAAGGGACGCACCGAAGCCGGTGACGTGCAGGTGATGAGCGCCGGCAGCGGCATCCGTCACTCCGAGTACAATCTGGAGCCGGCGAAGACCAAGATCTTCCAGATCTGGATCGAGCCGACCACGAAGGGCGGCCAGCCGACCTGGGGCTCGAAGCCGTTCCCGAAGGCCAACCGCTCCGGCAAGCTCGTCACCATCGCCTCGGGTATCGAGGGCGACAATGACGCACTGCCGATCCGCGCCGATGCGCGGGTGCTCGCCACCACGCTGAAGGCCGGCGAGAGCGCGGAATACACCGCCGACAAAGCCCGTCACCTCTATCTGGTGCCGGCGGCCGGCAGCGTCGAGGTCAACGGCGTGCGCGTCAACGCGCGCGACGGCGCAGCGATCCGCGACGAGGCCAGGCTGAGGATCACCGCGCTCGAGGATGCCGAGCTGGTGCTGGTCGACGCGGCGTAAGTACCACACCCACACCTCGTCATGCCCGGGCTTGACCCGGGCATCCATCCATCTTCGCAAGACTTCTTCGAAGTCGATGGATTGCCGGGTCAAGCCCGGCAATGACAGCCCCGTTCAACTTCAACCCGTCTGCAACACTGCAAAGGAGGCCATCATGGCCAAGGTTCTCGTTCTCTATTACTCCGCCTACGGTCACATCGAGGCGATGGCGAATGCCGTCGCGGAAGGCGCGCGCGAAGCCGGCGCCACCGTCGACATCAAGCGCGTGCCCGAGCTGGTGCCGGCTGAAGTCGCGAAGGCCTCGTACTACAAGCTCGACCAGGCCGCGCCGGTCGCCACGATCGACGATCTCGCCAACTACGATGCGATCATCGTCGGCACCGGCACCCGGTTCGGCCGCATGGCATCGCAGATGGCCAACTTCCTCGATCAGGCCGGCGGGCTGTGGGCCAGGGGCGCGCTGAACGGCAAGGTCGGCGGCGCCTTCACCTCGAGCGCGACCCAGCATGGCGGCCAGGAGACCACGCTGTTCTCGATCATCACCAACCTGCTGCATTTCGGCATGACGGTGGTCGGCCTGAATTACGGTTTTGCCGGCCAGATGAAGCTCGACGAAGTCACCGGCGGCGCACCCTATGGCGCCACCACCATCACCGGCGGCGACGGCAGCCGTCAGCCCAGCGAGAACGAACTCGCCGGTGCGCGCTACCAGGGCCGCGCGGTCGCGGAGACCGCCAGAAAACTTCACGGCTGAGCTGCACGGTTGAGTTTCACGCCTGGCTGAAAGGCCATGCGATAGGGCGGCACCTCGCTGGCGATTGCCGCCCTATCTGTTTTTCCCGGAGGCGACGGTTCCCGAGATCATCGGGACCGTTTTCGTGATATGCCGCAAGGCCTCCTGTCGGCGCAGCCCCGAGGTTCGCCATGACCAACACACAGAAGACCCGCTGGCCGGAACTGCCGACCGCGGCGTGGCGCGACAGCAGTGCCACGCTCCAGCTCTTCACCCAGATCGCCGGCAAGATCCGGCTGGCGAAATCGCCCTGGCTCAATCACTCCTGGCACGTCACGCTCTATGTCACGGCGCGCGGGCTGACGACCTCCCCGATCCCCGACGGCGACCGCACCTTCCAGATCGACTTCGATTTCATCGATCACATGCTCCGCATCTCGACCAGCGACGGCACCGAGCGGCAATTCGCGCTGGCCGGTCAATCGGTCGCGAGCTTCTACGCGACGATCATGAGCAATCTGAAGGACCTCGGAGTCGACGTCGCCATCGACGAGATCCCGAACGAAGTCACCGACCCGATCCCGTTTTCGCAAGATACCCAGCATGCCGCGTACGACGCCGATGCCGTGCGGCGGTTTCACCAGATCCTGGTGAACTGCGATCGCGTGTTCAAGCAATTCCGGACCGGCTTTCTCGGCAAGGCGAGCCCAGTGCATTTCTTCTGGGGCAGCTTTGACCTCGCGGTGACGCGCTTTTCCGGCAAAGCGGCACCACGGCATCCCGGCGGCGTGCCGCATTTGCCCGATGAGGTGGCGCACGAGGCCTATTCGCACGAGGTCAGCAGCGCCGGCTTCTGGCCGGGCGGCGGCGCCATCGATTATCCCGCATTCTATTCCTACGCCTATCCGGAACCGGCGGGCTATCGCAGCACGCCGGTGCGACCCGACGCGGCATTCTTCAGCGAGGCGCTCGGCGAATTCATTTTGCCCTACGATGCCGTGCGGGTGGCCGCAGACCCGGACAACGCGCTGCTCGAATTCCTGCAATCGAGTTACGAGGCCGCGGCCATCAACGCGAACTGGGACCGTGCTGCGCTGGAATGCGCAGCGGGCGAGCCGGGCGTGGTCAGAGCGCTCTAACGCATGATCCGGAAAAGTGCGAAGCGGTTTTCCGAGAAGATCATGCCCAAACAATGACCTAAAGCGCGATGATGATTCAACCTAATCTCATCGCGCTTTAGTCCTCTTCGCGCGACGGTGTCGCCTTGCCGAGCGCCTGCTTCAGCCGGGCCGAGAGTTTTGGATAGTGACGCAGCGCCAGCACGGCGCGGTCACGCAGCGCGAGAGGCTGACCGCGCCAGCTCAAGGCGGCGCCGAGATCGACCAGCGGCGTGCGCTGCGGCCCGAAGCGGCGCTTGTAGCTGTAATTGCCGATCGAGAACTCGAACTCCCGCACGCCGTCCTTGTGCAACGCTTCGATGGTGCGATCGATGATCAGCCGGCCCGGCGAACACGTCGACCATTTCTCGCCTGCATTGCTGATGCGGATCATGATGTAGCGCGAACCGGTGCGGACGCCGAGCAGCGTCGCCACCACTTCGTCGCTGGTCGTCAGCGCGGTCATGACAGCATAGCCGCGGTCGGTGCCTTCGCGCACGAGGTCACGATAAAAGGCGGTGCAGTCGGCATTGTCGAGCACATAGTTGAGCCCGAGACCGAGCAAGCGGTCCCCCTGCTGCGCCTCCGTGACCGAGAGCAGGTCCAGCGCCTCGCCGGTGTCGGCAGCGAATTTGAACGCCGCGGACGGTTCACGCGTGAACACGCGCCAGCTGCGTCCCAACTCCTTGCGAACCTTGCGGTCCAGCTCGTAGCGCCAGGCGTTGTGGTCGTCGCCGATGGTCAAGAGATTGCCGTTGACGATCGACGGCGCGACGCCGCCGAGCAGCGCCAGCGGATTGGCGCGGCCTGCGAGCTTGAGCGGCATCTTGCGAAAGCGAATGAGATCGGCGCCGCCCTGCCACTGCCGCAGGGCGGTCCGCAGATCGCGCCAGAACTGCCATGCCGCAACGTGGTCGCGCGGCGCAGCGGGGCCGAGCAGCGGCGCGTTGAAATCGGTGAGGTTGACGTCGGCGAATTCGATGATGCGGAGGCCGCCCTGCCGGTGACAGATCAGCGGCAACAGGGCAGCGCGCTCGCCGGTCGCGGCGTCGCTGACCACGGCGATCAGCGGCGCGACACCTTCGGTCGACGCGAAGGCCCGGTACCACGACGCATACCATTGCGGATGCTGGAACGCGGTGAGCGGCTCGAATGCGCCCCAGCGGGCAACCGCCTGCGCCCAATCGGAAACCAGCTCGACGCGATAGCCGACCGCATAGGACGCGACCCGCGCGCCGAATTTCTCAACCGCTGTCGTCAACACTGTCATTCCAGCACCTGTCAGCGCAAGCTCGCTTACGCCGCTTCCAACGCCACCTTGGGCAGATCGACGATCTTGCCGAGATCGCTCTCGTCGAGACGGAAGTCGATCGCGCGGCGTACCGCGCGCTCGCGCTTCACCCATTTGCCGTCGCGCAGCAGCTTCTGCATCACCTGCTTGGCGAAGAAGGTCGGGCCGCGGATGCTGCGGCTGCGCGGCGTATAACCGAAGCGATGCCGCAGCATGCCGTTGGCGAGATGCAGGATCTGGGCGCGGCGGATGTCGTCATTCACATAGGAGATCGTCATCGAGATGTTGACGGTATCGAGGTTCTCGACGCGATGCGGCGCATTGAGCGGCCAGTTCAGCATCTGGCCGGGCTCGAGATCGATCACCTGCGCATGCCAGTCGTACCAAGGCTCGTAGGGGATATCGACCTCGACGTCGAACAGCGCGATGTCCTCCAGATGCTCGGGCCGGATGAACGGCTGCGTGTTGGGATAGATGTAGACGCGCTTGCGGCCGGCGATCTGGACCAGGCCCTGCCCCGGCAGGTCGGCATGATAATAGACCTGCGCATCTGGCGACGAGATCAGGATGCCGGCCTGATGGGTCGGCGCGTCGAAACCCGGAACCTTGGCTGCGATCTCGCCGAACATCCGCTCGATCATGTCGCGGTAGCGGCGATCGATCGCGGTGACGTTGCGCAGGTTCAGCCACAGGCCGCCGCGCGAGATCGCCTCGATCACCTGGTGGCCGCGCAGCCTGCCGATCTCGCCCTCGCGCCAGACCCGGCTCGATCCCTTGGCGCCGGTCTTGACCAGGCTGTAATGCTCGCGTGGATAATGCTCGATCAGCTTCGCGAGATCGTCCATCGAGAACGCCGGCTGCTGGTGCATGGTGTGCTCGAGCCGGATCGGCTGGTGGCTCCAGAGCTTGGAATGATTGTCATCCCAATTCGCGAAAATCCTGCCTGTCGTCATGGTCGCGCTCCTGGCTAATGCGCCGTTTCGCTTCATCCGATGTCCCGTTCCGGGACGAGCCGGCAGCTCTTGCGCAGGGATTGGCAAGAACGATGCCGTCACGTATGCGCGCGGGGTTACCCAAAGCTAATGTCTCGCCGTTATGGCTAACCGCGAAATTCCGGAACCGGTCGCCTGAGCTCGATGAGCGAAAAACCCCGATATCGTGCGCTGTTTCTCGGCGCCGGGCCGCAGATGCACTGCGGCGTCGGGCAGTTCACCCGCCTGCTGCAGGAGACGATCGAGAAGATCGAGCCCGGTGCTAGCACGACGTTAACCCTGACGCAGACCGATGGCACGATCGGCGAGATCTGGCGCGCGGTCGGCACTGCCGGCAGCGTGGTCTGCAACTTCCCGATCGTGGCCTGGAAGCGCGTGATCGCGCGGCCGCTGCTCGCGCTTCTGTTCGCCCGCCTGCGCCGCCGCAAGGTCGTCCTGATTCAGCACGAATGGGCCGGCCTCAACGGTATCCGCCGGCTGACCTACATCCCGGCGCTGTGGCTCGCCAACACCATCGTGATGTTCTCGCCGCTGGTGCGCCGCGAGCTTGCCGATGATCCGATCATGCGCGGCATGGTGCGGAAATGCGTGTTGGCACCGCTGCCTCCGAACATCGCGGCGCCCGCCGGCTTCGCCGACTCGATGTTGCTGCAACGGCTCGTCAGCGCACGCAGCGCAGGCCAGCTCATCGTCGGTCATTTCGGCTCGATCTATCCCGGCAAGCAGCCAAACGGGCTGCTCGAGATCGGCGCGATCCTGAAACAGCGGGGCTTGCAGCCCTTGATCGTCTATGTCGGCTCGTTCATTCGCGGCACCGACAATATCGAGCAGAAATTCTATGCCCGCGTCGCCGAGCTCGGACTGAAGGGCGAGGTGATCGTCTCCGGCTACGTCGCCTCCGATCACGAAGTGTTCGGCCTGCTCGGCGAGATCGACGCGTTCTGCTACTCGCTCGACGAGGGCCTGACCGCGCGGCGCTCGAGCATCCTGGCCTGCGCACAGTCCGGCCGGCCGCTGATCGTCACCGGCCCGGCGTTGCCGGACGAGTTCGACCACCATCCGCGCTTCAAGGAACTGATCGACCGCGGCGCCATCCTGCTGGTGCCGCGCGACGCCGACAGCGCTGCATATGCCGACCGGATCGTTACCGCGCTGAAGCGGCCGACCGTGCCGGTGCCGTTCGATTTCGACGGCTGGTGGACGGACGTCGCCAATGCAATTCGCGCCCAACTGTAGGATTGGTTCAGGCCCGCATCCGGAACCGGGCGAGATAATGCAGCCCGAACAGCGCGATCAGGAATGTGACCCAAATGGTATCCGCGCGATCGAGGAAGAAGCTCTCCATCGACGACAGATAGAGGCCGAACAACCAGATGCGCAGGAAGAGCAGCGTCAACGGCGTATCATTGCCGCCGCGATCCGCGGCCTGGAAGTCGCGCAGCGGCTTGATGACGACAGCGGCGATCAGCAGCACGAGGCCCGGCAGGCCGGTGCCGAGCGCCATATCGAGATAGCCGTTGTGGCTGTGCGAGGCGTAGCCCGCCCACTCCTTGCCTTCCTGCAAGTTCTGGATCGCGTTGGTGCCCCAGAACGACTCGAAGCCGTAGCCGGTCCATAGCCGCTGGTGCAGCGACTCGAGCGCGAAGGCCCAGATGTCGGCGCGGCCGGTGAATGAGGTGTCGATCGGCATCCGATCTGCGATCGCAGCCAGCGTGTCGCTCATGACAGTTCCGACGCTGAACAGATTGAGCAGCACGAGCGGCGTCAGCCACAGCAGCGCGCGGCCCCAGGTCGAGCGGATCACCGGCATCAGCGACGTCAGCATCAGCACGGCGACGCACAGCACGATCGCGCTCTTGCCGGCGGTGAACAACAGGAACACCGCGGCGAGCCCGGTCACGGCGATGCCCGACAGCCAGCCGCCGGCCCGCAGCAAATAGATGCCGAGAAAGATCAGCATCGCCATCATCGCGGCGGCGACGTTCTTGTGGCCGAACGCGCCGCGCCAGTTGCCGGCGAGCGCCGGCTCCTGCGGATCGGTCGCCTGGTGGATCGACAGATGCGGCGCCAGGAAGACGCCGAGATAGCACGTCACGAGCAGGACCAGCGCGGCAATGCCGAACCAGCGCATCAATTCGCCCTGCGATCTCGGCAGCAGCAGCAGCGTCGCCGTCACCACGATGACGAACACCGAGAGCGCCAGGCGCTTCAGCGAGGTAGCGGGATCAAACGAGAATATCACGGTGACGCAGATCCAGCCCGCGAACAGCAGGAACGCCGGCGTCAGCAGCGATTTCAGCGCCGGCAGATTGTCGCGCAGGGTCAACGTCAGCATCGCGACCATCAGCACGCCGAAGAGGCCGTAGAGAAACGCCTCGCGGCCGGAGGTCACCTCGCCGACATAGAAGCCGCTCAGATCCTCGAACGGATGCAGCGAGATCCAGACCAGCAGCAGGATGCCGATGAAGAACGCGCAGCGGACGAGATCCATCACCGGCCGGCGCGCGATCTCGGCGATCAGCGCCCGGCTCTCCGCAGTGACGGACAGATCGCTCACGAGGCGATCTTGGAGGCCGCGTAAGGCTGCGGCTCGATGCCGAGCACCGCGAGCGCGCTGCCGACGGCGACCACCATCGGATGCATCGCGATCACGGCCTGATGCTCGCGCAGCACGATACGGGTGAAGCGATACAGCGAGAACGGCACCAGGCCGAACATCTTGGCTTTCACGGCCGCGCGTGACCACATGGTCTGCGCCGCCTTGCGCTCGATGTGATAGTTGATCGCGCCGATCCGCAAGCCGCGCCGCACGATCCAGCCGAGCTTGGTGCGGGTCGAGGGAACGGTCTCGCTGATGACCGCCTCCGTCACCCAGAAGAAGCGGAAGCCGGCGCGACGCGCCCGCGCAAAGAAGTCGTGATCGCCGCCGCCGAGGAAGTTGAAACGCAAGTCGAAGGCCGGAGCTCCGAGCCGCTCGAACACCGCACGCCGGATCAGGCAGTTGCCGCAGCCATAGATCACCGGGACGGGGCCGCTGGCATGATAGGCCGGCGCGAACGCCGGATGGCGCGTGAGCCCGCCCTTGTGCTTGTCATCGAAGTCAGGCCAGACCGGCCCGCCGATGATCTCGGCGCCGGAGCTTTCGGCCGCCTGCGCCATCCGCTCCAGCCAATCCGGCGAGGCGACCTCGTCGTCGTCGATCATCAGGAAGTTCAGCGTGTTCGGGAATGTCTCGAGCGCGGTCTCGAACGCCGCGTTGATTGCCTGGCAGTTGCCTTGCCTGGGTTCGACGATGCAGACGCCGTGAAGCCTGCCCGAATTGAGAAACTCGGCCGCGACCGGCGCGCTCTCGCAATGCGCCGCGTCATTCTCGACCACCACGACCGCGAAGCGGCGCTCCGTGCGTTGTGCCGCGATCGACTCCAACGTCAGCCGCAGATGTTTCGGCCGGCGGAAGCTCGGAATGCAGATGACGGTCTCAATGGAGCAATCCAGCGCGGGTGAGGTCGTTACCCAGGCGCGGTCAGCTGCAGCAAGCTCGGTCGACATCTCCATGCCCTCCTGGCAATCGCGATCCGCGAAGCACGCATCACCCCGGCACGGATCGGAATGGGACATGGCCGTCCCAAAGTGACCGACACAGGTGGCAATACGGACGCGGAGCGAACGTTACGGCGACCTCATGGCAAATTCCGCTCCACACGGCAGACGCGTTACCGCAACTTCGTCGCAAGGTTAATTTGAAGTCGAGTGAAGCGATTTGGCCGGGATAGAGCGTCGCGTTGTGGCGCGGCCTCACGACCTACCACGGCGTTAGCACCCCCTTAGGGTTAAGAGCCTGCGCGCGTGCGGGCCGGAGCGCCATGCGCCTTAACTGGCATCCAATTTGCTGATCAACCCATAAATCCCGATCGGTCCGGTCGCCACAACGCAAAACACTGCCTGAGGTTCACCTTGAAAACGCTCGACCTCGTCTCGCTCGGCACCAAGCACGTCCGCAACGCCCTCTCGGAAGAGCTTTACCTGCGTACCGGACGCGACGTCACGCGCCCGGCCGCGATCTTCGCGGAGGTGGTCGAACGCTGCAATTACAAGTGCCGCTATTGCGACTACTGGCGCCGCCCGAACTATCGCGACGAGATGTCGATCGCCGAGTGGCAGCGCGCGCTCGCGAGCCTGAAGGAATTCATCGGCGCCTATCATGTCGAGTTCGCCGGCGGCGAGCCCTATATCAAGAAGGGCTTTCTCGATTTGCTGCGGTTCTGCCGCGACAGCGACATCCATTGGGGCGTCACCACCAATGGCGGCGCCTACCTCAACAAGAAGATCGTGGCGCAGACCGTCGAAGCGCGCCCGTTCAACATCAACATCTCGATCGACTCCACCGACCCCAAGATCCACGACTACTCGCGCGGCGTCGAGAATTCGCTGACCGACATCGTGCAGGGCATCCGCAATGTCGCCGAGCAGCGGCGCGCCGAGGGCCTGGACTTCCCGATCATCATCAAGCCGGTCGTGCACAAGCTCAACTTTCGTCGCCTGCCCGAGATGGTCGACTGGATCCAGCAGATCGGCGCCACCGCGCTGAGCTTCCAGCCGGTCGAGCAGGGCACGCTGGAGGTTGAGGACGAACTGTGGATCGGCGAGAGCGAGATGGACGATCTCATCAAGGTCCGTGACGAGCTGCTGCGGCTGAAGCGCGCGGGCGCGCCGATCCTCAACGGCGAAGCCGTGCTGCGGGCCTGGCCGAACCATTTCCGCCGCGAGAAGGCGCCGAAGGAAGTGATGCCCTGCCGTGTCGGCATGCGGAATTACTTCATCCGCTCCGACGGCCGCCTTGAAGTCTGCTGGTTCTTCAAGCCGATCGGCAATGTGCGCACCCAGACCGCGCGCGAGATCTGGTACAGCGAGGAAGCGCAGGCGCGACGCAAGGAGACCATCGCCTGCGACAAGCTCTGCCTGTTCACCTGCCTTGCGCAGCGCACGCTCCAGGACAAGCTGAAGATGGGCCTGACGCTTTTGACCAACACCAAGGCCGCCTGACGCGGCAACATGAACGACAAAGCCCGGCCAGTCAGAGGACTGTCCGGGCTTTTGCTTGAGCGGATGGATGGAGCCGGTCAGCCCGCGAACAATTTGCGGAACAGGCTAGCCGACTCCAGAAACTGGCCGTTGTCGATCTGCGTCGGCCACAGGCCATCGACATCGAAATAGGCCGCATAGGCGATCGAAGCCTGGTTGGCGGCGAACCAATCGTGCATCTGTTGCACGAAAACGGCATTGTCGCCGGACTGGCCGACACCCCATTCCGGATAGCTCATCAGCTTGCCATGGCTCGCCGCGAACGCGCGCTGCCATTCCAGGCCGAACGGTGCCTTGAGGTAGGAATTGGTCCAGCGCTCCGCCGCGCTGCCCTCCGATTTGAAATCGTAGACGTCGAGGCCGATGGTGTCGACGACATCATCGCCGGGATAGGCGGCGTCCGCCGGCATGTCCTGAGGTCCCCAGCCCGGACACCAGTCGAACTTGAAGCTGCCGGAGCGCGCGCGAAAGATCGCGACGACACGGCGGAACGCCGCAATGTAGTCGTCCTCATGCCCCTTGGCGAACCAGCCCATGTTGGAGATGTTCATCTCCCAGCCGAGGCGGATGATCGCTTTCGGCTGCGCTTCTCCGATCGCGCGCGCGGCCGCTTCGAATTCGGCATCATGCAGGCCGCCAGCGACATCGGCGAGCGGCGTGCCGGTGATGGTGAGCGGCACCGACCAGACGACGTTGCGAGCTGGATTGAGCTTCTTCCAGAGCCCGGGCACCCAGTCCAGTTTGTGAAAATCCTCCCAGCTGCTCTGGCCGTAGAAGTCGACGCCAGGCACCGACGAGCGCGGCCGGTTGAGCCATCTCTCCCAGGCCTGCAGCACATGCTCGCGGCCGGTCTCGCCCCAATTGACGAAGGCGCCGGCGAACCGCGCCGAGTTCGCGCCGAGCCGTGACCGGGTTGGCGGTGCGGCCCGCGCGGTCGAAAATCCGCTCAAGGTGAGACCGGCGAGTACAAGGGCACCGCGCCGCGTGATTCCGCGATCAGCCGTCATAGCGCGCCCCAGCGAACCCGCCCGCGGCGCGCGTGCCAAAAGCACACAGCGCCGACAGCGCTGGTGTCTCGAAATGGATTGACCGTGCGGCCGGCCGTTCGGCCGTGCCGCTTGCCCACCGGAAATGCCACCAAAATTGCATACGCATCCACCTGCGCCGACCGCGTCGGCAATCGAGCCACGAACACTGCAATATCCGGGCAAGGTCGCGATCCAGCGTCAAAATCGCGCGGCCAGGCGATTATGACCGATCCGTTAACCGCGACGACGCGTCGTCATTTACCAATGATTAACCATCTGCGCCGCGGATAGGGTCATCAAAACTCTCCGGCACCGATCTTGCTGAACTGAGCTTCAGGACAAGTCCGGCGGTCGACGATGTTCCGCCCTGAAACGGTGTCGCCGGAGAAAGTTACAAGATGAACCCTGTCGCGTTATTGACCCCGACCTATGGGCGCGATCTGGAAATCTGCACGCTGCTTTGCGAGAGCGTGGATCGCCACGTCACGTCCTTCTCCAAGCATTATCTGCTGGTGCCGGATTGCGACCTGCCGCTGTTCGCGCCGCTCGCCAGCGAGCGCCGCATCATCATTCCGGCCTCGTCCTTCCTGCCCGACTGGCTGCGGCCGCTGCCGCGCATGATCCAGCGCAACCGCCGCCAGTTCTGGTGGTCGCTGCGCGCCAAGCCGGTCAACGGCTGGCATGTGCAGCAGATCCTGAAGATCGCGGCGACGATCGCGCTGCCCTATGAGCGGTTCTGCATCCTGGATTCCGACATCGTGTTCTTCCGCGATTTCGATCTGGCGCGCTTCCAGTATCCGAATACGATCCCGCTGCTGAAGATGACGGACGCCGTCACCGCGGACCAGCCGCGCCATTCGCGCTGGCTCGAGACCAGCCACCAGCTGATCGGCCTGCCGACGCCGCCGTTCCCGGCGCCGGATTTCATCGGGCACATCATCTTCTGGGACAGGCAGACCACAAGCGCACTCGCCGCGCGCATCGAGACGGTCACCGGCAAGAGCTGGATCGAGGCGCTGTGCCGGACCCGCGAGTTCTCTGAATATCTGCTGTACGGCTTCTTCGTCGAGAACGACGAGGCGTCTGCGCTGCGTCACTCCGTGGTGCCGAAGACGCAATGCGTCAGCTACTGGGATGATCCGACCTTGAGCAAGGACGAACTCACCCGGCTGCTGCTGCGCGCCAACAAGGATGACGTCGCGTTCTCGATCGCGTCCTTCTCGGGCACGCCGGTCGCGACCATTCGCGAGGTCGTGGCCGAGAGCGACGCCATCCTGGCGTCGTCGGCGGCTGCAAGACCGGCGGAGCTTGCCGCATCATGCTGATCGGACAGGCCAGCATCAACCTGACCGCCAACGTCCTTTCGGCGTTGCTCGGGCTCGCGAGCGTGTTCATCTTCACGCGGCTGTTTGCGCCGCATGACTATGGCGTCTACCTGCTGGGCACGGGTTTCGCATCCGTCATTTCGGTCTTTCTGGTCGGCTGGTTTCGCAACCTGATCCTCAGCGGCCATGGCCGTGATGACGGCACCGACATCCGCGGCCTGGTGGCGTCGGGCTATCTGATTTCCTGCCTCGCTGCACCGATCGCCTACCTGCTGGCGCGTCTCGTCGGGCTCGATCCGGCTGCCGCGCTTGCCGCCGTCATTGTCGCAATTGCGATCGGCCTGTTCGAGCTGACGCAGGATCTGCTGCGTGCCAGGCTGAAGGCGCTCTCGGTGATGAGGGCAACGCTGGTTCGCGCCGGCGCCCTGCTCGGCTTCGGCGCCGTCGTTGCGCTGGTCAGCCCAACCGGCGTCCTGCTGTTGCTCGCGGCCGCCACCGCCTATCTCGTTGCCGCGCTGGTGCAGTCGCGCAGCGCATGGCGCGGCACCACCGTCAGTTTCGACCGCGCCGAGCTGCGCACGCTCGCCCGCACCGGCCTGCCGCTGACCGTGTCGCTGACGCTGCTCGCGATCTCGAGCGTGACCGATCGTTTCATGATCGCAAACCTGATCGGCGCGGCCGATGCCGGCAAATATGTCGCGGCGCTCGACCTGGTGCGCCAGACCCTGATGATGCCGGCGATGAGCATGGCGGCGGCGTTCTTTCCCATGGCCGTGCAGATCCACGCCCGGCACGGCGACGCTGCGGTCAGGAGCCACCTCGCCGACTGCCTCGAACTGCTCGCCGGCGTCACGCTGCCGGCCTGTCTCGGCTTTGCCTTGATCGCCCCGCACGTCGCCAACGTCATCCTCGGCACAGACTTCCGCGCGCTGGCGAGCGAGATCATGCCGATCATCGCGGCGGCCGTGCTGTTCCAGGTGCTGACGCAGCAATATCTGCATGCGAGCTTCCTGCTGTCGGGACGCAACTCCTTCTATCTGATCAACACCGCCTCGATCATCGCAGCCAACGTGATCCTGTCTTACGTGCTGGTCGGCTTCTACGGCACGATCGGGGCGGCCTGGGCGCGCCTCGGCGCCGACATCACGGGCTTTGCCTGCGCGTTGATCCTGAGCCGCTTCGCTTATCCGATTCCAATCCCGCTCGGCCGCCTCGCTCTGATCGTGATCGCCGCGCTCGCGATGGCGCTCACCGTCGGAGCGCTGGACCGCGCCCTGCAACTTTCCGATCTGCCTGCCAGCATCGTGCTGGTCGGCGCAGGGTCCACCGTCTACGCCGCGCTGTGCTGGCTGCTCGACATTGCGCACCTGCGCCGCCGGCTGAAGCGGGGTCTTCTCATGTTCCGCACCAGATTCGCAAACAGCAACGTTGGATGAGCCGATGCCCAAGTCCCTTGCGCTCGCTACGCGTCCCGCCCCGATCGCCGAACTCTCGATGCCTATCCCTGCTGAAATTCATCCGGATTCCCTACTCGCCTTGCCGCCCGGCGAGGCCAAGCAGAGCCTGCTCACGGTGCATAGCATCCTCGACGCCCGGCTGCCGGCCGGCCCGCTCGCGATCTACGAGGCCGGCGGCGGCTCGACCAGCTATCTGCCGCTCGGCGTGCTGCGCCGTGCGCATGTGACCGTCGTTGACATCGACCCCGACCAGATCCGCAACAACAGCTATGCGCAGGAAGCGATTCTCGGCGACATCCAGACCTATCGCCCGCCGCAGCGTTTCGATTTGATCATCTGCTACAACGTGATCGAGCACATCCCTGATGTGGACGCCGTGCTGCGCCGATTCTGCGAGGCGTTGAAGCCGAACGGGCTGCTGCTGATCGGCGCGCCGAACCCGAAATCGCTGTCGGGCATCGTCACGAAGTATTCTCCGCACTGGTTCCACGTCTGGTTCTACCGTCATGTGCGCGGCGAAAAGAACGCGGGGCTGCCCGGCGAGGCGCCGTTCCCGACCCATTTCCATCCGCTCGTTAGCCTCGACAAGCTCGAGGCATTCGTGGCCGGCCGCGGACTACAGGTCATCTACCGGAAGAAATACGAGAGCCCGCGCTATCCCGAGATGCGCCGGCGCAAGCCGTTGCTCGCCGCGATCATCGACGCGGCAGCGAAGGCGATGAATGCAGTGTTGCCGGGCAAGATCGACGTCCGGCACGGCGACTATCATGTGATCCTGCGAAAGCTTGGCTAATGAACGCATTGTGGTCGGAAGCGCGGGTCAAGGTCAGCCACCGGCTGGCGATGCATGTGCAGGTCGAGCGTTTCCGCCTGAACAATGCCGCGCCGATGGTGACCTTCACCTTTGACGATCTGCCGAAGAGCGCGGCGACGTTCGGCGCCGACATTCTCGAATCCTACGGCGCCCGCGGCACGTTCTACGTCTCGGGCGGGCTGGTTGGGCTCGACGCGCCCGACTGGGTCACCGGAAACTCCGACGACGTCGTCTCGCTGCATCGCCGCGGCCATGAGGTCGGCTGCCACACCTTCTCGCACCGCCGCGCCTGCGATCTCGACGAGACGTCGCTCGCCGCGGAGATCGCGCGCAACCGCACCTATTTCCATTCACTCGACCCGACCATGCCGGTCGAGACCTTCGCCTATCCGTTCGGCTACGGCTCCTACGCGCGGAAGCACCAGTTGAAGTCCGAATTCCGCACCTGCCGCAGCATCGTGCCGGGCGTCAACAGCGGCGAGGTCGACCTGCAATTCCTCCGTGCCATGCCGCTGATCGACCGCCAGATGTCTCGCGAGCGGATCGATGTGGCCTTCACCGAGGCGGCAAACGTGAACGGCTGGTTAATTTTCTACAGCCACGACGTCGCCGACGAGCCGAGCCTCTATGGCTGCACGCCGGACCTGATGACCTACGCGCTGGAAGCGGCGGCGCGGCGCAATGTCCCTGTCCTGACCATGGCGGAGGCGTTCCGATGCGCCCGCGCTTAAACGCTTTGTTTGCCTTTCTGGTGAATAGTCGGCGAATGAGTATGGTTAATTTTTCGTGTTGCGTTTTTTCCGCGTCCTCTCGTGCGCGTTGCGTGGCCCGAAACAGTACTCCTCAGCCGATGCGTGCGGCCATTCAGACGGAAGCTGGGGTCGATGCTTAGCTATGACCAGCCGATCAACCGGGCCAAGCCGGAGCCGCGCCGGGCCGCGATCCCGGCCGGCTTCAACGTGCTCGAGCTGATCCGGCTGTTGTGGGAGCGCAAGGTCGCGATCCTGTCGGCCGCGCTGCTCTGCACCTGCATCGCAGTCGCGATCGGCAAGAGCCTGACACCGAAATACACCGCCGGCGCCCAGCTCTATGTCGACCCGCGCGAGCTGCAGCTCGTCGAACGCGAGCTGACCCCGCGCGCCCAGGACGTCTCCGGCCTCTCGATGGTGGTCGAGAGCCAGTCGCGCCTGATAACGTCCAACAACGTGCTGCTGCAGGTGATCCGCGACACCAACCTCGTCAGGGATCCCGAGTTCGGCGGCGGTGCCGCGAGTCGCGGCCTGCTCGCCTCGCTGCTCGGCCTGTTCGGGATCGAGCCGCGGACGACGGCGGAGCAGCAACAGCAGATCGAGATGAACACGCTCGATACGCTGAACCGCCACATCAACGTCAAGAAGACCGATCGCACCTTCATCGTCGACATCGACGTCTGGTCGCACGACCCGGTCAAGGCCGCGATGCTCGCCAACGCGATCGCCAAGGCCTACCTCACCGAATCCAAGCAGTCGCAGGCCGAGGCCGCGCGGCGCGCCACCCGCGACCTGTCCGGCCGGCTGAAGGAGCTGCAGCAGCGGCTGCGCAACGCCGAAGAGGCGCTCGCGACCTACAAGGCGCAGAACAATTTCGTCGGCTCGCAGGACAATCTGCTCACCGATCAGCAGCTCTCGGTCGGCAACCAGCGGCTCGCCGCGGCACGCGCGCTGACGCTCGATGCCCAGGCCAAGTATGACCAGATCGAGGCCAGCCGGCGCGGATCGATGGATCCGGGCGCGATCCCCGAAGCGCTGCAATCGCCGACCATCGCCAATCTGCGTTCGCAATATGCCGACGCCAAGAAGCGGCAGGCCGAATTGCAGGGTGAGCTCGGGCCGCGGCATCCGGCGCTGCGCCAGGTCGACCAGCAGGTCGAGGACCTGCGCCGCACCATCAAGGAAGAGATCGACCGCTTTGCGGTATCCGCGAAGAACGATCTGACCCGCGCCCGCGACTACGAAGCGTCGCTCAACAAGGCGCTCGACGTTCAGAAGCACCAGAGCGTGCAGATGAGCCAGGCCTCGGTTCGGCTGCGCGAGCTCGAGCGCGAGGTCGATGCCAGCCGCGACGTCTATCAATCGTTCCTCAAGCGCTCGCGCGAGACCGAGGAGCAGGAGAGCCTCAACACCTCGAGCGCGCGCGTGATCGGCGATGCGACGATTCCGCAGCAGCGCACCTTCCCGCCGGCGATGAGCCTGCTCGCGATGATCGGCTTCATGTTCGGCGCCCTCGCCGCCGCGGCCTGGATCGTTGCCGCCAGCCAGCTCGCGCCCGGTGCCGGCCCGATCCGTCCCAAGGTCGAGCCGAAACAGGATGCCGCCGCGCCGGAACGGCAGGCCGTGATCGCCAAGCCAAAGCCGCCCGTGCAGGCCGCGCCCGCGATACAGCCCGCCGCTATTGTCATCGACAATCCCGTGATCGAGAAGCCGTTGATCGCCGAGCTCAGGGAATCCGACGTCATGCGCACGCTGGGCGGAATCCTGAGCGGCGACAATCCCGCCGACGTCACCCGGTTCGGCTGGCCGACGCTGCGCACCGGTTCCGCGCTCGGGCCGTTCTCCAACACCGTGCGGCAGATCCATGCGGCGCTGGCGACCGGGGCTGCCCCCAAAGCCGTCCCCGTGCTGGCGGTGATCGGCACGGCAGACGATGCCGACCGCAGCATGGTCGCGCTCAACATCGCGCTGGTCGCCGTGCGCGATGGCGCCCGCGCCCTGCTGATCGACGCGGACGCTGCCGACCACGCCCTGACCGACAGGGTCGCGCATCCGGTCCAGAGCAAGCCGAGCCGGCTCGACTGGCTCACCATCGGCAGCAAGGCGTCTCGCGCCATCAACACCGCAAACGGCATTGCCATCCTGCCGGCGATCAAGGGCAATCCCGCCAGGGCCAGTGAGGCGATCCAGAAGGCGATCGCGCAGGCGCGCTTGGCCGGAAGCCATGACCTCGTCATCCTGGACGGGCCGCCGCTGCCGTGGGGTTCCGATGAACGGCGGCTGTTCGACATGGCCGACGGGCTGATCGCGGCGCTGCCGGCGGATCGCGACATCAACGCGTCGATGGAAGACATCATCACCGCACTCGGCGGCGCAGAACGCAAGCTCGCCGGCGTCGTGATCAACGAACTGCAGTCCGCGAGCCAGCAGCACGACAAGCAGTATGCGTGAGCGGCGCGCCAGCCGCGCCGCATCCCACCCCGCGGCTGCAACCGCGATTACGAATTGATCGTCTCATGGCCCGGCTATCGATCGCAGTCATCTTCGCCGCCGCGTCCGTCCTGCTGTCGGTCACCGCACGGGCCTGCCCCGCCTTGATCGAAGGCGTTCCGCCGGATCGGCTCAAGGCGCTGTCACAGGGCGTCAATGCCGACGGCTGGATCGCAGACCCCAGGTCGGCGCCGCCGCGCAGCCTGCTGCGCGAACTGCGCAAGGCAGGCCTCAGCCATATCCGCCTGCCGGTGCCGGCCGACTTCGTCATGCCGCGCTTCGCCGCGAAGGCGGAGATCGACGGCCGCCTGCGCAGCGTCGATGCCGCGCTGAAGACCCTGCTCGAGCTCGGTTATTCGGTGTCGATCGACCTGCATTCGGGCGAGCGCTTCAACGCGCTGCACAAGGACGATCCGCCCGGCGCGATGGCCGAGATGAAGAGCGCCTGGACCGGGCTCGCGCGGGTCATGCAGCGCCATCCTTACGATCGCGTCTTTGCCGAGCTCCTGAACGAGCCTGACGTCGATGCCGCGCAATGGCAGAACGAGGTCCGGGAGCTCGCCGGCTTCATTCGCGGTCTGCTGCCGCAAACCACGCTGATCACGGGCCCGGTCAACTGGCAGCGCGCGGACTCGCTGCCGGACTTCACCCCGCTCGACGATCCGAATGTCGTCTATGCCATCCACTTCTACGACCCGATGGTGTTCACGCATCAGGCCCATTGGGATCCGAATGAGCCGCTGCACGACGTCAGCGGATTGCCCTACCCGATCCGCGCCGACGATCCCAGGGTTCAGCAGTTGCGCGAGCAGCTCACGGCGCTCGGCAAGCCAAAGACGCTGGCGATGGTCGACCGCGCCATCCCCGACCGCGGCATCGACCAATGGCTCGAGCCGGCCGCCGCCTGGCAGCGGCAATATTCGCATCCGATCATCATCAACGAATTCGGGGTGCTGAAGGCCGGCGCCCCGCGCGACAGCCGGTTGCGCTGGCTCGCCGGCGTCACGGCCTATGCCCGGCAACAATGCTGGGGCTGGACACATTGGGAAATGTCGCAGGGTTTCGGCCTGGCCGATGCGGTCACCGGCAAGCCCGACCGCGAGGCGCTGCGGGCGCTGCTCGGAACGCGCTAGCCGATCTGGTTAACCGGTTTTTACACAATGCGCGGCTAGATCGACGATGCGGGCGCGGGACGCCCACGCGTCCGGTCATTTAGGTCAGAGCCTGTGCGAGCAGACATAGCCCCGCGGCCGCTGTTGGCCGGCGATCTCGTTCCCGCGCTCGGCATCGCCGTGGCATCGATCGCATTCGCACCGATCATGCAGGCGGCCAATGCGGGGCTTGCGATCGTCGTCGAAAGCCTGATCGGCTGCGCCATCGTGCTCGCGGCGCCAGCCTATGCACCGTCGATCGCGATCTTCATCATCTTCTTCCAGAATCTCTTCGTCTCGATCCTGTCGTCCTACATGACGACCGAGCAGGAGATGGATTTCGTCAAGGGCTATAACTTCCTCGTTTGCGCCGTCATGTGGCTGGTCACGCTGGCGCTGTATCTGCTGCACGAGCGCAAGCACTCTGCCGAGATCGACCGGATCATGAAATGGGGGCTGGTCACCCTCGCAACCGTGACGGCGTATTTCCTGCTCGGCGCCACGCAGGACTCGCATGCGGCGCTGGTCTATCTGCGCAACATCGCGCTGCCGCTGTTTCTGTTTCAGCTGTCGCTGCTGACCGCCGCCACCTTCGAGATCCGCGTCACGCCGTTCCTGGTGACGGTGGCTGCCCTGCTGATCGTCTGCGGGTATGTCGAACTGCTGTTCCGCGACTTCTGGCTCGATATCACCAATGGCTACACGTTCTGGCACTTCGACGAGCTCAAGGCGAGCCGCTCCGGCGCCTGGGAAGCCGAGATGCGCCAAACCGGACGCGTGCCGGTGGATCTGATCGACCGCTTCCGCTTCAGCTTTCTCAACAGCCCGTTGTTCGAGGACCTCGGCCTTTCGTCGATGATGCGCATCTTCGGACCGAACATGAGCCCGATCAGCTTCGGTTACGGGATCGCCTTCTCCATCCTGTTCCTGTTCGCGGTCGGTTGGCGCTGGCTGGCGCTGGCCGCGATCCCGCTCTTGATCTGCTGCAGCGTCAAGGGCGCGCTCATCCTGGTGATCTTCGTGGCCCTGGCCTGGACCGCAACCCGGCTGCTCGGCGCCACCATCACCCTTGCCGTCGCGCTGGTCGGTCTCGTGCTGTACGCCATCGCGGCGATATATATCGGCCTCCAGATCGGCGATTTTCACGTGATCGGCTTCATGGGCGGCTGGGATGGCTTCCGGCAGAACCCGATCGGCCGCGGTCTCGGCGTCGGCGGCAACCTGTCCGATGGTTACTTCTCGATCGACTGGAACGCCGCGCAGGCGGCCGGCACCATGGACGGCGCGGTCGAGAGCGCCGTCGGCGTGCTGCTCTACCAGATGGGGATCGGCGCGTTGGTGCCGCTCGGCTTCTTCCTGGCGATGGCGCTGAAGGCCTGGCGCCTCTACGCCTCCTCGGGAATTCTCACGCAGGGACTCGCCGCGTTCGGCACGATGGTGGTGCTGGTGAACGGCATCTTCCAGGAAGAGGCGCTGTTCGCGCCGCCGGCACTCGGGCTGTTGCTGTGCCTGACCGGGCTCGTGCTCGGCCATCATTTGCGGACGCAAGGCGACGATCCGGCGGCGGCCAATCGATAGCGCATCACCGAGAGAACGGGCCCGGCCGCCTCGCGACCGGGCTCCGCCCGCCTAGCGTCGTCAGAGCGCCTTGATCTGCACCTTGCGGAACTTGACCACGCCCGAGCCATATTGGAGCGCGATGTAGCCGCTGGCGTGCTTGGAGTCCTGGGCGTCGACGGTCTTCTGGCCGTTCAGCGTCACGACGAAATGCGGCCCGTGTGCGGTGATCTCATAGACGTTCCATTTGCCGGCCGCCTTCGGCATCGGATCGACCTTGCCGACGTCGACGATCGCGCCGGTGCCGTAGGTCGGGTCGGGCCGCTTGTCGAAGATATTGACCTCGTAGCAGACCTTGGAGTCGATCACCTTGTTGCCTTCGCAGCGGATGAAGATGCCGCTGTTGGCTTCCTCATCGGTCCAGAACTCCGCCCTGATCTGGAAATCCTTGTATTGGGTCTTGCTGACGAGATAGGAGAGATCCTTGCCGTCGAGCTTGTCGGCGACCAGCGCGCCGTCCTTCATGGCCCAATTGGCCTTGCCGACCTCGTCCCAGTCGCCCTTCTTGGAGCTGTCGAGCAGCGTGACCCAGCCGTCGTCCCCCGACGCGGTGGTGGAGAATTGCAGCGCGGCCGCACCGATCACGAGTCCCGCCGCCAGTATCGACAGATGCTTCTTCAAGGTTATCCTCCCGTCTTTTGGTTGGCGCGCAACCTATCATCGTCTGCGGCGGCGTAAACGCTTTTTCATATTGCAACTGCGTTGTGTCACGAACCGTTGTCGCAATCTTGAGGTCAGACATGCGCGGGCACGTCTTGTCGGACGGAAGCGAGGGCGATTAGCTTCGTGCGACATACGGGCGCAGCAGTCGCCCGAATAATGGGAGTGCACCGATGATGACGGCGTCCATCCGACCCTGGCGATACCTGATGATGCCCTTGGCTTTTGCCGGCATGCTGAGCATCAGCTCCGCGGCCGAGCTCAACCCCGCCGCCGTCACCTACAAGCTGCCGGACCAGATCCCCTGGAGCCCGGTCGACGCGCGCGGCGCGCAGAATGCCGTCGTGGTCGGCGATCCCTCGAAGCCCGGCTTCTACATGGTCTACACCAAATGGACCAAGCGCAATCACTTCAGCCGTCCGCACTTCCATCCTAACGACCGCTATATCGTCGTGCTGAAGGGTACCTGGTGGGTCGGCTCCGGTCCGAAATTCGATCCCGATCACGGCACCGTGGCGATGCCGGCCGGAAGCTTCGTCACCCATTTCGGCAAGCAGGTGCATTGGGACGGCGCCAAGGACGAGGACGCCGTGCTGCTGATCATGGGCGAAGGCCCGGCCACCGCAACCGAGGTGGAACAGAATTAGCAGGAAGCCGACAGCAACCTTCGTATCCACGCGGCGTTTCACCTCCTCATCCTGACGAGGAGATAGCGCATGGCGAAAGCCGCCGACATTCGGGAACGTATGGATGTGATCTCGTCCGACAAGAAGACGGTCGGCAAGGTCGACCACATGGAAGGCACCGACAAGATCAAGCTGACCAAGCAAAGCTCGCCCGACGGCCAGCATCATCATTTCATTCCGCTGTCCTGGGTCGACCATGTCGACCAGCACGTGCACCTCAACAAGTCGGGCTCCGACGTCACGGCGCATTGGCAGCACGGCCGCCAATAGCCGCGTTGCGCAAGGTCGGTGCGATGCTATCATCGGGCCCTGAGGAAGGGCTTTCGATGCATCCTGCCGCCAAGCTGCAATTTGCCCGGATCGCCGACGAGTTCGCGCGATGGCGTGCCATCCCCGAGCCGGAGCGGCCGCCGGCGCCGGCGTGGTGGTGGGGACCGGCATTCGAGATGCGCGACGCTGCCGAGCCGCTGCCGTCCGTGTGCGGCCACAAGCTCCGGCTGCCCGCCGGCGCGAGCTTTGCCGATGGTGCGCGCGTGTTGCGGCAGACGCTGGCCGGCCAGGACCTGCTGCCCTGGCCCTATGATTTCTCGCGCAAGGTCGCCTCGACCGATTCCGACGTCCGCGACCTGCCCGTGCAACCGTCAGACGACAGCGCGTTTCCGCCCTAGATCCGGCTCCGCATCGCCGATCGCGTCGTCAAGCGACGGCTGCAACGAGGGCGACGTCGACATCTTCAACAGCTCGGCGAGATCGCGCGGCGCCAGCGGCCGGCTGAACAGGAAGCCCTGCATCTCGTCGCAGGCATGCGCGCGCAGGAACTCCTGCTGCTCGGAGGTCTCGACGCCTTCGGCGACGATGGTCATACCGAGCGCCTTGCCCATGCTGATGATCGCCTGTGCGATCGCCACGTCCTCGGAATCGTTGGGCAGGTCGCGCACGAAGGAGCGATCGATCTTGATGGTGTCGATCGGAAACTGCTTCATCAGCGACATCGATGAATAGCCGGTGCCGAAATCGTCGATCGCGAGCCGAATGCCGCGATTCTGGATCGCATCGAGCACGCGGACCGCGCGCGTCACGTTGCGCATCACCATGCTTTCGGTGACCTCGAGTTGCAGCAGCGCCGGCGACATGCCGCTCGCCGCCAGCGCCTCGTCGATGTCGTCGAGCAAATTCGGATCGCCGAATTGCCGCGGCGAGAGATTGACCGCCATGGTCACCGCCTTGAGGCCGCGCCGCTGCCAAATCATGTTCTGCGCGCAGGCTTCCTTCAGCACCCAGCGGCCGATCGGCACGATCAGGCCGACCTCTTCGGCGAGCGGAATGAACTGCCCCGGCGACACCTTGCCGAGCTCGGGATGGGTCCAGCGCAGCAGCGCCTCGACGCCGCTGATCTGCCCGCTCGCCATGTCGACCTTGGGCTGATAGTCGAGCGAGAATTGGTTGCGTTCGAGCGCGCGGCGCAGCGCGCTCTCCATCGTCAGGCGCTCGATCGACTGCGCTCTGACCTCGTTGGAGAAGAATCGGAAGCCGTTCTTGCCGTCCTCCTTGGCGAGGTACATCGCCATGTCGGCATTCTTGGTCAGCGTCTGCACGTCGGAGCCGTCGGCGGGATACATCGCGATCCCGATCGACGCCGTGGTGTGGCACTCGTGTCCGCTGATCTGCAGCGGCTGGCTGAGCGAGACCAGGAGATCGCCGGCGATGCGCTCGACGTCGTCACGGTCAGCGGTTTCCTCCAGGATGACCACGAACTCGTCGCCACCGAGCCGCGCCACCACGTCGCTCGCGCGCAACGATCCCTGCAACCGCTCGGCGATCGCCACCAGCAGCATGTCGCCGGCATCGTGACCGAGCGAGTCGTTGATGATCTTGAAACGATCGAGATCGATGAACAGCACCGCGAGCTGACGGCGATGGCGGTCCGCCGCCGAGATCGCGTGACGCAGCATCTCGTTGAAGGTTTCGCGGTTCGGCAGGTTGGTCAGGCTGTCATGCGAGGCAAGATATTCGATCCGCTCATCGGCCTTGTGCTTTTCGTCGGCGCGATCGAAGCTCTCCAGCGCGAAGGCCAGATTGTCGGCGAGCCGCTGCAGCAGCTCGGTGAACTCCGGCGTGAAGGTGTCCTTCTCGATCGCGACGAAGATCATAACGCCGACCACCTGCCCGCTGACGGTCAGCGGGAACGAGGCGCTGGACTGCGTCCCGTCGAGGCGGGCCCGCTCATGGAAAGCGACAGTCTCGCTGTCGGCAAAATAGTCGTTGATGATGCACGCCTTGCCGGAGCGGAACGCCCGGCCGCAGGCGCCGCGCCCCTCGGGATGCGCCTCGCTGACCGAGAGCGTCACCTGGCTTGCGCCCTCCGCCGCCGGGCCCGCGATCGCGACGATCCGCAGATAATCGCTTCCGCCCTGCGCGAGCGCGATCGTGGTCGAGGTGAACTTGCCACCGGTTGCTGCCGCCTCGCAGACCAGTTGATACAATTCGGCGCGGGACTTCGCCCGCATGATCGCCTCATTGGTCGCGCTCAACGCCGCGAACATCCGCGACAGCCGCTCTTTCTGCTCATCGGCCCGCGCCTTCTCGTCGGCGCGGTCGAAATTGGCGAGTGCGAACGAGACGTTCTCGGCGAGCCGCTGCAACAGCGCCATCATCTCCGGGCTGAAGGTGCCGAATTCGCTGGAGAGGAACACCAGCGCGCCGATCGCCTCGCCGTTCTTCAGTAGCGGCAGCGCCGCGCCGGACTTGCTGCCGCTGTCGCGGACCACCGGATAGACATGCGATTCAGGACCGAAGTCGCTGAGATAATCGTTGCTGATACAGGGTCTGCGGGTGCGGATCGCAACGCCGGTCAGGGTCTGTCCCTCCGGACGGGTCGCATCGGCCGACAACTGGACTTCCCTTGCTCGCACCCGGTCCGGCCCGGAGGCAGCGACGTTCTCCAGGAAGGCCTCGCCCGGGCGGACCAGCCTGATCGTTGCCGAGATGAATTGCCCGCCGACGGCTGCGGCATCGCAGACCAGATCGAACAGCTCGCTGCGGGATTTCGCCCGCATGATCGCTTCATTGGTCGCGCTCAGCGCCGCGAACATCCGCCGCAGCCGTTCCTTCTGCTCCTCGGTGCGCGCCTTCTCGTCGGCGCGATCGAAACTTCCGAGCGCGTAGGATACGTTGTCGGCGAGCCGCTGCAACAGCTCGGCGAATTCGGCCGAGAAGGTGTTGCGCTTGGCGGAGATGAACAGCATCACGCCGACCGGCTCGTCGTCGACGATCAGCGGAAACGCCGCTCCGGATCGCGCATCCTCGCGGTCGATGACATCGCGGAACGGGCTGTTGGCGACGTCGCCCAGGAAATCGTTGTTGATGCAGGCGCGCCGGGAGCGGAACGCCCGGCCGCAGACGCCGTGCCCCTCGGGCCGCGCCTCGCTGCGCGAGACGTTGAGACGGCGCGCATTCGTCGCGGTCGGCCCCGCGACCGCCATCATCTCCAGGAAGTCGTCGCCGGGCTTGGAGATCAGGATGCTGGTGGAATTGAACCCGCCGCCATGCGCCGCCGCCGCGCAAACCAGCTCGAACATCTCGAGCCGCGACCGCGCGCGCATGATCGCCTCATTGGTCGCGCTCAACGCCGCGAACATCCGCGACAGCCGCTCGCGCTCGGCGTCCGCCTTGGCTTTCTCGGTGGCGCGGCCGAAATTGTCCAGCGCGACCGACACATTTTCGGCGATCCCCGCGAGCAGCGCGATGATCTCGTCATCGCGCGCCCAGGAATTGCTGGTGAAGAAGATCAGGACGCCGATGCTCCTGCCGAACCGGGTGAGCGGCAGCGCGACGCAGGCCATCATGCCGCTGCCGCGGACCGGCGTCTGCTGCTGGCTTGTCGATATCGGAATGTCGTGCTCGACGCAGGGCCGCTGCGACCGGAACGCCTCGCCACAGATACCCTTGCCGTAGACGTTATCCGGATCGGTCGAGAAGCGCGTCTGGGTGATCAACTCGATCGCCTCGCCGGTGCCGGCGACGGGTTCGAGCCAGTGCGTGTCCGGCTCCGCCAGCAACACCACCGTGGCGAAGGATTTTCCGCTGAACACCGCGGCATCGCAGACCCGCTGATAGAGATCGTGCTCGGTCTTGGCGCGGAGGATCGCCTCGTTGGTCGCGCTGATGGCGCCGAACATGCGGTTCAGCCGGCGCATCGCCCGCTCGCCGCTCTTGCGCGAAGCCTCATGATCGAAATTGTCGAGCGCAAAGGACACGTTGGCCGCCATGCGCTCCAGCAGCGAAACCATCTCCTCGCCCAGCGAGTTGATCTCGCGCCGCGTCACCATGAAAACGCCGACGCTGCGCCCGTTGCAGACCAGCGGCATGGCCGCGGCCGCGCCGACGCCGGCCGCCGCGGCACCACGGCGCCAAGCCGCCGAGCGGGCATCGTTGACATAGTCGTTGCTGACGCAGGCCCTCTTGTCGCGGAACGCCCGTCCGGCAACGCCGTCGCCTTCGGGGGTGTTGGCGATGGCCGAAATCGTGATGCTGCGCAGGCGCGCGACGTCGTCGCCGTAACCGGCTGCGAATCTCAGCAGACCGGTATCAGGCTCCAGCAAGAACACGGTCGCGGCCAGGAAGCTCCCGCTCGAGAACGCGGCTTCGCAGACCTTTCCGTACAATTCTTCCAGTGATTTCGCGTACAGGATCGCTTCGTTGGTGGCGCTCAACGCCGCGAATGTACGCCCGATGCTCGACTGCACGATCTCTGAAGGCCCCGGGGCCACCCCCTTCAATCTGGGCCGGAACATTGCCCGCGATAGGCCTAAATGGTGGTTAGCGTATCCGGCAAGTTGCGAGACAAAGTAAACGGCTGACGAACACGGGAAGCGGTTTTCCGGGATATTACGGACCCTTGTGTGTCAGGCTGAGGCGAAGGGCGATGAGGCGCCGGTCGCCGCCCTGCCGGCGCCGCCGGAGCCGCCAAATTCCGCATCGCGACCGCGCCCGTTCCACTCCGTGAAATCATGGCTGCCAGCACCCTGCTGGCGGTATGGCGGACCGGATTTTCTGCGCTTGCTCGCCCCCCGGCGCTTTGAGAGCATGAGCCCGACAACCACAAGCACGACCCGCACATCATGCGGGCAGACCGCGAGGAAAATCCCATGCCGATCGTCCAGGCCGACCGTCTCACGCGCATCGGCGCGGCGCTCCTGAAAGGCGCCGGCGCATCGGAGGAGGAGGCGAGCGCCGTCGCGTCCGGCTGCGTCAACGCCAACCTCGCCGGCCACGACTCCCACGGCGTGATCGCGATCCCGACCTATATCGACCGGATCAAGGCCGGCCATATCGTGCCCGGCGCGAAATGGACCATCGTACAGGAGACGCCGACCACGACCGTGATCGACGGCCATTGGGGCTTCGGCTTCCACGTCAACGCCAAGGCGATGGAAATGACCATCAACAAGGCGAAGACCGCCAATGTCGCGGCCTGCACCGTGTTCCGGCAGAGCCATGTCGGGCGTCTCGCGCATTACCCGATGATGGCGATGCGCGAGGGCATGATCGGGATTGCGGCAGCCGATTCCGGCCGCTCGCCGAAACATGTCGCGCCGTTCGGCGGCCGCGAAGCCCGGCTCGGCACCAATCCACTCTCGATCGCGGTGCCCTCCGATCTCGAGGCGCCGTTCTATTTGGACATGGCGACCTCGGCGGTCGCCGCCGGCAAGATCCAGCTCGCGGTGGCGCGCGGCGAGAGCATCCCGAAGGGCTGGATCATCGACGCCGAAGGCCGCGACACCACCGACCCGAAAGACTACCGCAAGGGCGGCGCGCTGCTGCCGCTCGGCGGCAGCGAAGGCTACAAGGGCTCGGGCCTTGCGGCGATGGTCGAGGTGCTGTGCGGCCTCCTGACCGGCCTCGGCTTCGGCGTCGAGCCGACCGGCCGGCACAATGACGGCTGCTTCATGGCGGTGTTCAACGTCGCCGCATTCCGCCCGCTCAAGGATTTCAGGAAGGAGGTCGCCGACTTCGCCCGCTATCTGAAATCGACGCCGCCGTCGGAAGGAAGCCGCGGCGTGTTCTATCCGGGCGAGGTCGAGCATCTGCGCGAGGTCGAGCGGCGCAAGAACGGCATCGAGATCGAGGATGCGACCTGGGACAAGCTCAAGGCACTCGCCGCCGACTACAAGCTCGCGGATGAGCTTGGTCTTCGCTGAACTATCCGAGCACGGGAGAACGACATGACACGGCAAATGGCGCTGGTTGGCTTTTTGCAGGCGCAGAACTGCACCAACCTGCCGGGCTCCTGGCGCCACCCGGAGTCGCGCGACGATTCGATGTCGGCCGACTACTACCAGGAGATCGCGCGCATCCTCGAGCGCGGCAAATTCCACATGGCGTTCTTCGACGATCGCCTCGCAATGCCCGATCGCTACGGCAACGATCACGCCCACACCGTCGAATACGGCATCCGCTGCGTGAAGATGGACCCGATCGTGGTGCTGACCACGATGGGCATGGTCACGACCAGGCTCGGCCTCGCCTCGACCGCGTCCACCACCTATTTCGAGCCGTTCGACGTCGCCCGCCGCTTCGCCACGCTCGACCTGATGACGGGCGGCCGCGCCGCCTGGAACGTGGTGACCTCGGTCAATGACGGCGAAGCGCTCAACATGGGCCGCGCGCAGCATCTCGAGCACGATCACCGCTACGATCGCGCTGACGAATTCATGGAGGTGGTGCTCGGCCACTGGGACGCCTGGGAAGACGGCTCGCTCGTCATCGACAAGACAAGCGGCCGCTTTGCTGATCCAACGAAAGTGAAGCGGCTCGATCACAAGGGCCAATTCTTCACCTCGCGCGGCCCGTTCACGGTGCCGCGCTCGGCGCAGGGCCATCCCGTCGTGATCCAGGCCGGCGCCTCCGGCCGCGGCCAGCGCTTTGCCGGACGCTGGGGCGAGGTGATCTTCACCGCGGCGCGCAACCTGGCCAATGCCAAGCAGGGCTATGACGCGATCCGCGGCGAGGCCGCCAAGGCCGGCCGCGATCCCGACCAGATGTTCCTCTGCAACCTGATCACGCCGGTGACCGGCGCGACCAAGGCCGAGGCCGAGGACCGCATGGCCGTGATCCAGAAACTGCCGCTCGAGATCGACGCGCTGTCGCTGCTCGCCGAGGGCCTCAACTTCGATTTCGGCGCCAAGGGGATCGACGAGCCGCTCACGACAGAAGAATTGCAGGGCATGCAAGGCATGCTCGGCATCCGCGACGGCGTGCTGCGCACCTCCGGCAAGACCAATCCCTCGACCCGCGACTTCATCACCTTCTCCGGCCGCGGCCAGGTGCAGGACGCGATGGTCGGCGGCCCCAAGGAGATCGCCGACCGGCTGGAGGAAATGTTTGTCAATCGCGGTTGCGATGGTTTCGTGGTCGCGGCGAGCTACGTGCCGGGCTCCTATGCCGACTTCGTCGACCATGTGGTGCCGGAGTTGCAGAAGCGCGGCCTGTTCCACAAGGACTACGCCGGCATGACGCTGCGCGAGAATCTCGGGCTGAAGCGTCCCGCCGCGGGCGCCTGGAAGACCCGCGCGCAGGCCGCGGAATAGAGGAGATCATCATGCGCTGGCTGAAATTCACCGCTGCAGGCACGACGGCGGGTACTGCTTCTTGGGGCCTCGTCGAGGGCGACACCGTCACGACCGTCAACGGCGATCCATTCGGTGAATGGAGCAAGACGTCGAAGACCCATGCCCTGAAGGACATCAAGATCGAGCTGCCGCTGGTCCCGCGCACCTTCTACTGCGTCGGGCTGAACTATCTGAAGCACCTCAAGGAAGCCGCCGACAAGGCCGGCACGGTGCCGAACGTTCCTGACCGGCCCGAGATCGGCTACCGCGCGCAGAACGCGCTGATCGCCCATGACGAGGATGTCGTGATCCCGGCAAGCGCGACCGAGAAGATCCATTACGAGGGCGAGCTCGTCGTCGTGATCGGCAAGAAGGCCAAGCATCTGACCGAAGCCAACGCGATGGACTGCGTGTTCGGCTACACCATCGGCAACGACGTCTCCGAACGCAGCTGGCAGAAGGCCGATCGCGGGCTGTGGCGATCCAAGAACGCCGACACCTTCAAACCGATGGGCCCGTGGATCGAGACCGATGTCGATCTCGACCGGATGGAGACCGCGATCCGCGTCAACGGCAAGCAGACCGGCCGCTTCCGCACCAACGAGATGATCTTCGGCATCGTCCCCTTCCTCGTCGAGCTGAGCAAATACTTCACGCTGTCGCCCGGCGACGTGATCTGGATGGGCACCGACGGCGCCTCGCCCGACCTGAAGGACGGCGACGTGGTGGAGATCGACATCACCGGCATCGGGACGCTGCGCAACAGGTTCGTGAGGGAGAAGGTGTAAGGGCTTGCCAGACCCGTCATCCTGAGGAGCGCGCAACGCGCGCGTCTCGAAGGATCGACGGCCACCAGCCCGGCCGCGCATCCTTCGCGGCTCGCCCAGCGGCGCCAGTGCGCCGCAAGGCTCGCACCTCAGGATAATGGAAATAGGGGCTCGGTCGCATTCTCTCCATTCGTCGTCCCTGCGAAAGCAGGGACCCATACTCCGCGGCCTGGGTTGCTGAAGGGACTCGTCGTTCCGACATCGCGCGCCAACAATCTTTCATGGATCCCTGCTTTCGCAGGGACGACACTGAACTTGTTGAGGCATGGGGGGTCATACATCCAGCGCAGACCGGATGGCTCACCGACCGGCCCCCGGCCGGCTCTTCACGTGATCAATGAACGCCCGCAGCTTCGGCAGGATCTGGCGGTGGCCGGGATAGTAGAGGAACACGCCGGGCGTCGTCGTCGCGAACGGCTCCAGCACACGGACGAGCTTCTTCTCCTTCACGGCGCCGGTGATCAGCGGTGCGGGCACCTGCGCGAGGCCCACGCCTTCGAGCGCCGCGCCGACCAGCGTCGGGAAATCATGGCCGATGAATGATCCCGACACAGTCAGCTCGATCGAGCGGCCATTGTCGTTCAGCGACCATGGCGCGAGCCCGCCGTTCGATCGCCGCAGCCGCAGGCAGGCGTGTTCGCGCAAATCGTCCGGACGCTTCGGCCGGCCGCGGCGCGCGAGATAGTCGGGGCTGCCGACGATCGCGAACGGGAACGGCCTGGTCAGGCGCACCGCGACCATGTCCGGGTTGATGAACTGACCCATCCGGATGCCGGCATCGAAACCGCCGGCGGCGAGATCGACCAGCTCCTCGCTGGCGGCGAGCTCGACCTCGATCTCGGGATAGGCCTTGCAGAACGAGGCGATCAGCGGCTCCAGCAGGATCGGCACCACCGAGCGCGGCACGGTGAGCCGCAACAGCCCGGCCGGCTTCTGCCCGAGCTCGCGCGCGGCCCCGCTCGCGGCGACCAGCTCCTCGAACGCAGGCCTGGCGCGCGCCAGGAATCGCTCGCCGGCCTCGGTCAGCCCGACACTGCGGGTGGTGCGGATGAACAGCACGGCGCCGAGGCGCGCCTCGAGCGCGCGCACCGCCTGGCTGATCGCCGACGGCGTCACGGCGAGCTCGGTCGCCGCGCGGCGAAAGCTGCGGTGCTGGGCGACGCTGAGGAACGCCTCCACGCCGTCGAGCGCGCCCTGCCGGACTGTGAAGTTCTGCTTCATGGCCCGTCAACATTATCGCGAATAGTCGCCCACGGAAAGCCGCCCTAGATCGGAGGCAACAGCGCCACGCGCGCTGCTCCACGCCACATCACGACATCTGTCGTGAGCGGAGACATGCGACCGATGCAAGCAATCCGTCACGCAATCCTTGCCCTCACCCTCACTTTGACAGGCTTAACCACCATGACCGCTCCCTCCCCTGCCCAGGCCCAATCACAAGTACAAGCTCAAGCCACCTCCCCCATCACCACCGGCGTGATGGTCATCCTGACCGTCAAGCCGGGCGTCACCCGCGAACAGGTGATGGCCGTGATGCCGGACGAAATCCGCCAGACCGTGCAGCTCTACCTCAATGGCAAGCTTCGCGAATGGTATTCGCGGTCCGACGGGCGCGGCGTCGTCTTCCTGCTCGACGCCAGGGACACCGCCGAGGCGCACGCGATCATGGAGGGCCTGCCGCTGTCCAAGCTCGACATCATGGACCACGACTACATCGCGGTCGGCCCGCTGCTGCCGCTGCGCCTGCTCGTCGCCAAGCCCTGAACGGCTTGCGAGGTCGAACCTGATCGTCGGGTTCGACCTCGCCACCGGATCGACAAACAGAGGAGGCCGGCTGTGCCGATCAGTCTCAACATTCCATTCCTGCTCAGCGTCGCCGGAGCATTTCTGACCAGTACGGTGGTGGCCGCCATTTATGTCTGGCCGGCGCTCCGCGCCTGGCCGCGCGCTGAGGCGCTCCGGCTGCTTGCGGCCTTCCATGCCTTCCGGTTTCTCGGCATGAACTTCCTGGTCACCGGCTTCGTGTCGCCGGAGGTGAACCCTGTGTTTGCCGGCGCGGTCGGCTGGGGCGATCTGACCGCTGCTGTTCTCGCGCTGCTCGCGATGGCGGCCCTGTCGTGGCGCTGGCCGATCGCCATTCCGCTGGTCTGGCTCTTCAACATCTGGGGCACGCTGGATCTTCTCAACGCCTATTACATGGGCGCGACGAAGAACGCGGATCCCGGCCTGTTCGGCGCCGGCATCTATATTCCGGCGCTCTACGTGCCGCTGCTGCTGGTCAGTCATGTGATGATTTTCATGATCCTGATGCGCGCGAAGGCGGCGGAAGCGTAGATACAACAGCCTGTCCGTCATCCTGAGGTGCGAGCCTTGCGGCGCGATTGCGCCGCTGGGCGAGCCTCGAAGGATGCACGGCCCGGCTGGTGGCCGCTCGCCCTTCGAGACGGCCGCTTCGCGGCCTCCTCAGGGTGACGGGCTCGGAGTGCAGCGCGCGGCTCCGTCACCGTTATGATGTCGCACTCGATCAAAACGGCAACGCCACGCCGGTCTTGATCTCCTTCAGGATCACATTGGTGCGGACGTGGCGAATGCCGGGAATGCGGAACATGAACTCGTCGAGGAATTTGTTGTAGGCGTCCATGTCGCGCACGACGACGCGCAGATGATAGTCGGCGTCGCCGGTGGTCGCGAAGCATTCCAGCACCTCGCGGCGCTGCATCACCCGCGCGACGAACTCGTCGACGAACTTCACATCGTGGCGTTCGAGCGAGACGTGCAGGATCGCCGAGGTCGCAAAGCCCGCACGCTCGCGCGCCACCAGCGCCGAATAGCCCGAGATGATGCCGGACTCTTCCAGCGCGCGGACCCGGCGCCAGCACGCCGAGGTCGACATGCCGACGGTGTCGGCCAGCTGCTGGTTGGTGGCACGGCCGTCCTTTTGCAGTTCGGCGAGGATTTTTTCATCCTGCTCTTCAACCATGTCGAAGCTCCATTTTGGTAGATTTTACCAAAATTTCCCATCTGCTACAACATTCTACCGAATATGAGGCGTGGGGAGAACAGATAGGTAAGACCTACCAAGCCCGCAGGCATAGCCTTGTCCCATCAGACATTTCGATTCCCCGAGGGATCACTTATGGGCCAGATGCCGTTGCTCGACGCCTACCAGCTGTCCGAGCGCTACAGCCGCGACCACGGCCGCGTCTTCCTCACCGGCACGCAGGCGATCGTCCGCATCGCGCTCGACCAAGTGCGGCGCGACCGCGCGGCCGGGCTCAACACCGCGGGCTTCATCTCCGGCTATCGCGGCTCGCCGCTCGGCGGCGTCGATCTCGAACTGTGGAAGATCGGCGAACTGCTGAAAGACAGCCGCATCGAATTCCTGCCCGCGGTCAACGAGGACCTCGCGGCGACCGCCGTGCTCGGCTCGCAGCAGGTCGAGACCCAGCAAGACCGCCAGGTCGATGGCGTGTTCGGGCTGTGGTACGGCAAGGGCCCGGGCGTCGATCGCTCCGGCGATGCGCTGAAGCACGGCAATGCCTACGGCTCGTCGCCGCATGGCGGCGTGCTTGTGGTCGCCGGCGACGATCATGGCTGCGTGTCGTCATCGATGCCGCATCAGTCCGACGTCGCCTTCATGAGCTGGTTCATGCCGACGCTGCATCCGGCCGATGTCGGGGAATATCTCGCCTTCGGCGAATTTGGCTACGCGCTCAGTCGATTTTCGGGCATGTGGGTCGGCTTCAAGGCGATCTCGGAGATCGTGGAGTCCGGCGCCTCGGTCGAGCTGCGGCCGCCGCGCGTCTTTGCGCAGCCGGATTTCGTGCCGCCGCCGGGCGGACTGCATTATCGTTGGCCTGATCTGCCGGGCCCGCAGATCGAGGAGCGGCTGGAGGCCAAGAAGCACGCGGTCTACGCCTTCGCAAAAGCCAATCCGATCGACCGCCGCATCTACGACATCAAGGACGCGAGCTACGGCATCGTCACCACGGGCAAGGCGCACCTCGATCTGATGGAGGCGCTGCGGCTGGTCGGGCTCGATGAGGCCACATGCCGCCGCTTCGGCATCGACATCTACAAGGTCGGCATGGTGTGGCCGCTCGCGCTGCACGACGCGATGGAGTTCGTGAAGGGCAAGCGCGAGATCCTTGTTGTCGAAGAGAAGCGCGGCATCATCGAGAGCCAGTTCAAGGAATATTTCTACGACTATCCCGGCGCCAAGCCGGAGCGGATGGTCGGCAAGCATGACGAGCAAGGGGCGCGACTGATCTCCTGGACCGGCGAATTGTCGCCGCGGATGCTGGCCGATGTGCTGGCGCGGCGGCTCGATCCGATGTTTCCGGAGTTGCAGCTCGCGCGCCGCGTGGCAGCGCTGGTGCCCGAGCAGGACCGCATGATTGCGGTCCCGGGCGCAACGCGAACGCCGTATTTCTGCTCCGGCTGCCCGCACAACACGTCGACCAAGGTGCCCGAGGGCTCCAAGGCACTGGCCGGCATCGGCTGCCACTTCATGGCGAGCTGGATGGATCGCGAGACCTCGTCGCTGATCCAGATGGGCGGCGAAGGCGTCAACTGGGCGGCCTCCTCGAAATTCACCGGCAACAGCCATGTGTTCCAGAATCTCGGCGAAGGCACCTATTATCACTCCGGCTCGATGGCGATCCGGCAGGCGATCGCGGCCAAAGCCAACATCACCTACAAGATCCTGTTCAATGACGCAGTCGCAATGACCGGCGGCCAGCCGGTCGACGGCCCGGTCAGCGTGCAGGCGATCGCGCACTCCGTCCGCGCCGAGGGCGTGTCGCGGATCGCGCTGGTCTCCGATGACCCTGCGCATTTCTCGCCGGCGGATCTGCCCGTCGGCGTCACCATCCATCCGCGCGAGGAGATGGACGTCGTGCAGCGCGAGCTGCGCGAAATCCCTGGCGTCACCGTGCTGATCTACCAGCAGACCTGCGCCACCGAGAAACGGCGGCGGCGCAAGCGCGGCACGATCAAGGATCCGGCGCGCTTCGCTTACATCAACGACCTCGTCTGCGAAGGCTGCGGCGACTGCTCGGTGGAGTCGAACTGCCTCAGCGTCGAGCCGAAGGAGACGCCGTTCGGCCGCAAGCGCAAGATCAACCTCTCGACCTGCAACAAGGATTTTTCCTGCCTCAACGGTTTCTGCCCGAGCTTCGTCACCATCGAAGGCGGCAAGCGGCGGGCGAAGGGTGCGAGCACGGTCGATCCGCTGGCGCGCGCATCGGCACTGCCGGAACCGGAGCTTGCGGGGCTGGACAAGCCCTATGATCTCCTCGTCACCGGCGTCGGCGGCACCGGCGTCATCACGGTCGGCGCCTTGATCGCAATGGCCGCGCATCTCGAGGGCCGCGGCGTCTCGGTGCTCGACTTCACCGGCTTCGCGCAGAAATTCGGCCCGGTGCTGAGCTTTCTGCGGCTCGCGGCCAGGCCGGACGCGTTGCATCAGGTGCGGATCGATCAGGGCGCGGCCGACGCGCTGATCGGCTGCGACCTCGTGGTGAGCTCGTCGGCGAAAGCCTCCGGCACCTATCGCAAGGGGATGCGCGCCACGGTCAACATCGCGGAGATGCCGACCGGCGACGTGGTGCGCTTTCGCGATGCCGACCTCGCCTCGCCGGTTCGCCTGCGCGCCATCGAGCGGGTGATCGGGGCGGGCAACCTCTCAACGATCGACGCCAATGCGCTGGCTGAGCGGCTGCTCGGCGACAGTGTATACGCCAACATCATGATGCTCGGCTTTGCCTGGCAGCAGGGCCTGGTGCCGGTGTCGCTGCAGGCGTTGACCCGCGCGATCGAGCTGAACGGCGTCGCCATCGAACGCAACAAGCAGGCGCTGGCCTGGGGCCGCCTCGCCTCTGCCGATCCGGACTTCCTGCCGAAGGCCGGGAACGCTGCCGCGAGCGCACCGGAGACGCTGGAGCAAATGATCGCGCAACGCGCAGACTTTCTTCGTGACTATCAGAACGAGGCCTATGCCGCGCGCTACCGCGCCACGGTCGAGCGCGTCCGCCGCGCCGAGGCCGCGTTCGGCAGCGAGACCTTGACCGACGCCGTCGCACGGTCGCTGTTCAAGCTGATGGCCTACAAGGACGAGTATGAGGTGGCGCGGCTGCACATGCAGAGCGGCTTCCTCGACGAGCTCAACAAGGAATTCGACGGCGACTTCACGGTGCAGTATCACCTGGCGCCGCCCTTCCTGCCGGCGCGGCGCGATGCGCGGGGGCGGCCGACGAAGCGCGCGTTCGGCCAGTGGATCCAGACGCCGCTGCGGTTGCTCGCGAAACTGAAGGGGCTGCGCGGCACGCCGTTCGACGTGTTCGGTTACACCGCGGAGCGCCGCGCCGAGCGTGGACTGGTTATCTGGTACGAGGCGCTGATCGACATCATGCTCGGCAAGCTCGACGCCGCGCGGCTGCCCGGTCTCACAGCGATTGCAAAGGCACCGATGGAAATCCGCGGCTACGGGCCGGTAAAGGACGCCGCGATCGAAAAGACGAAGGCGGAGGTGGCGCGGCAGACCGCGCGTCTCACCTCCGCCCCGTCAGATCAAGGCGACGGCTCAGGCCGCCGCGCCGCGCTTGGCGGGTGAGATCAGGCCGACAACGACGGTCGCGAGCACCGCCACCACGATGTTGAGCAAGAGCGCACCGAGGCCGACATAGAAGGTGTAGCTGCTATCGCCGAGCGAGATGGTGGCGAGCGGCTTCAACCCGTTGCTCCATGCCGTGTAGGTGCCCCAGCCAATGCCGACCGCCCAGCCGAGCAGCAGCCCTTCGGCGCGGAACCAGACGGTGAACAGGCCGAACACCAGCGCCGGCAACGTCTGCACGATCCAGAGGCCGCCGAGCAGTTGCAGGTCGAGCGCATATTGCGTCGGCAGGAACAGGATGAAGGCCAGCGCGCCGACCTTCACCACCAGCGAAGTGATCTTGGCCACCGATGCCTCACCGGCATGCGAGATGTCCGGATTGACGTAGGACTTCCAGACGTTGCGGGTGAACAGATTGGCCGCGCCGATGCTCATCACCGCCGCCGGCACCAGCGCGCCGATCGCGATCGCCGAGAACGCGAAGCCCGCGAACCACTCCGGGAACAGCGCCTTGAACAGCATCGGCACCACGTCGTTCGGCGAGGTCACCTTGATGTTGGCGGCATAGGCCATATAGCCGAGCAACGCGATCAGACCGAGCAGCAAAGTATAGGCCGGCAGCAGGATCGCGTTCTTGCGGATGGTATCCGCCGACTTCGAGGCGAAGATGCCGGTCAGCGTATGCGGATACATGAAGGCGGCGAGCGCCGACCCGAGCGCCAATGTCGCGTAGGGCAAATACTGCGAGGGCTTCAGCGTCAACCCGGTGGCGCCGCCCTTCGCGGTGAAGGCGTCGTTGGCGGCCGAGAACACCGCGCCATAACCGCCGAGCTTCGCCGGCACCACGACCACCGCCGTCAGCACCACGATGTAGATCATGATGTCCTTGACGAAGGCGATCAGCGCCGGCGCGCGCAGGCCGGAGCTGTAGGTATAGAGCGCGAGGATCACGAAGGCGGCGATGATCGGCAGCTCGCCGGTCAAGCCCATCGCCTTGATCACGACCTCCATGCCGATCAGCTGCAACGCGATATAGGGCATGGTCGCGACCAGGCCGGTCAGCGCCACCGCGAGTTCGAGCGCGCGCGAACCATAGGCGCCGTGAACGACGTCAGCCGCGGTGACGTAGCCGTTGGCGTGCGCCTTCTTCCACAGCACAGGCATGACGGCGAACACGAAGGGATAGACGATGATGGTGTAGGGCAGCGCGAAGAAGCCGTAGGCGCCGACCGCATAAACCAGCGCCGGCACCGCGATCACGGTGTAGGCGGTGTAGAAATCGCCGCCGACCAGGAACCAGGTGATCCAGGTGCCGAACTGGCGGCCGCCGAGACCCCATTCGTCGAGATGCTCGCTGACCGGGCCGGATTTCCAGCGCGCGGCGAAGAAGCCCATCACGGTGACGAGCGCGAAGAAGAAGATGAAGACGGAGAGCGCCACCCAGGCGATGTGATCGGTCATGGCTCTCCCCTCACCGCTGCTCGTCAGCGTCGGGCTGGCGGCTGCGATAGACCAGCCAGATCAAGAGCGAGGAGATCGGCACCCAGGCGAGCTGGTACCAATAGAAGAACGGAAAGCCGAACAGCGACGGCTCGGCGAAATTGTAGAACGGCACCCACAGCAAGCCGATAAACGGCAGCAGCAACAGAATCCACATGGTCCTCTCCCAGCCCGGGGCGCGATCCAAACCGGCAGGGTTGCCGGCGTCCCGTCATCAACGACCCCAGGAACCATTCGTTGCGTCTAGAATCACGGTTACGGCATGGCGATGCAAAAAGATGTGATCGCTGTGACGGGCAGGGAGCCTACTCGGTCTTGATGCCGGCATCCTGGATCACCTTGCGCCAGCGCGCTTCCTCGCCCGCAAAGTAGCGGTCGAGCTCGGCCGGGGGCTGCGCCACCATCACGAGGCCCTCATTGACGCTGAGCTTCTCGAAGGCCTCCGCCTGCACCGCCTTGGCCGCCGACCTATTGAGGCGGTCGATGATATCGGGCGGCGTGTTCGCGGGTGCGTAAAGGCCATACCAGGATTCCGCGGCGTAGCCCGGCACACCGGCTTCCGAGACCGTCGGCAATTTCGGAAACGACGCCGAGCGTTCGGCCGAGGTCACCCCGATCGCGCGCAGCTGCCCGGCCTCGACCAGCGAGGCGCAGCTCGCCACCGTGGTGAACATCACCTGGATCTGGCCGCCCATCAAATCGGTGATCGCGGGCGCCGCGCCCTTATAGGGCACGGTGGTGAGATTGACGCCTGCGAGATGCTTGAACAATTCGCCGGCCAGATGCGCCGAGGTGCCGGTGCCGTAAGTGCCGTAGGACAGTTTTTCCGGATCGGCCTTCGCGGCTGCGATCAGGTCTGAGATCGACTTGATCGGCGAAGCCGGATTGACCACGACGACGTTGAACGAACGGGCCACCAGCGCCACCGCCGCAAAATCCCTGTGCGCATCGTAAGGCAGCTTGCTGTAGAGGCTCGGATTGACCGCATTGGCGAAGGTCGCCATCAGCAGCGTGTAGCCGTCGGGTGGGCTCGTCGCGACGCTCTGCGTGCCGATGATGGTGCCCGCCCCCGGCTTGTTCTCGATGATCACGGTGACGCCGAGATCCTTCTGCATCTCCTGCGCCAGCGTCCGCGCGACGACATCGGTGCCGCCGCCCGGCGCGAACGGCACCACGATCTTGACGATGTGATCGGGATAGCCGGCGCGTACGGGCGTGTGCGGCAGCACGGTTGCTGCAAGCGCGAACAGAAGCGATGCGAGAAGACGAAGCGGCATGGCAGACCCCGACGGCAGGCGGTGGGTTCTTCATACACGGGAGCGCCATGCAAGGGATGCCGGGCGGTCATGACGTTGGAAGAAGCGCTACCCTCCTGCCAGTCCCGTCATCCTGAGGTGCGAGCGGAGCGAGCCTCGAAGGATGAATCGGCCAACAGCCGGGCCGTGCACCCTTCGAGGCTCGCAAGAGCTCGCACCTCAGGGTGACGGGTCTAGGTTCGTCATTGCGAGCGGAGCGAAGCAATCCATGGCTCGGCATAACGGATGCATGGATTGCTTCGTCGCTTCGCTCCTCGCAATGACGGCATCACCCGCTCACGAATACGGATTGATCAGCTTCTGCTGCTCGGTGGCGTGGCGCACCAGGAGATCGATGAAGGTGCGCACCTTCGCCGAGAGATGATGGCGGTGCGGATAGATCGCGTTCATCGTCAATTCGACCGGCCGGTATTCGGGCAGCAGGCGCACCAATTGGCCGGACTCCAGCTCGTCGCGGATCAGGAAGCCCGCCGCGAGGAACACGCCGACGCCGGCGAGCGCCGCGAGCTTCAGCGTCTCGCCGCTGTTGGAGACCAGATTGCCGGAGACCCGCACCTCGGCCGGCGTGCCCTTGCGGTCGGTGAAGTGCCAGTCGTCGCCATAGGGGTAGTTGGCGTGGCGCATGCAGTTGCGCGCCGAGAGATCGGCGAGCTGATCGGGCTTGCCGTGCTGCTCGATATAGCCGTGCGACGCGCACAGCACGTGGCGCCAGGTCGCGATCGTGCGCACGATCAGGCTGGAGTCCGGCGGCGGGGTCATGCGCACCGCGAGATCGTAATTCTCGTCGATCAGGTCGGCGTGGCGCTCGCCGATCGTGAGATCGACCTTGACCTCGGAATAGGTCGCGAGGAACTCGGCCACCGCCGGCGACAGGAACTGGACCAGATGGGTGTTGGTGAAGATGCGCAGCGTGCCGCGCGGCACCGATTGCTGCGCGCCGGCCACCTCATCGGCCTGCTCGATATCGGCGAGGATCTGGACGCATCGGTCGTAATAAGCCTGGCCGACCTCGGTGAGGCTGACCTTGCGCGTGGTGCGGTTGAGCAGCCGGGCGCCGAGCCGGTCCTCCAGCGACTGCACATGGTTGCTCACCATGGTCGTGGACATGTTGAGCTTGCGGCCGGCCGCTGAAAAGCCGCCGGAATCCACGACCCGTACAAAGGCGGTCAGGCTGGTCAGGCGATCCATGCAGCAAGGTCCGGATTATCAGCGCTGGCTTGATAATGCTTCCAGTTTTAGCGGGATTATCACAGCGGGGAGGACATTGCATCTAAGGGGCCATATCCGGCGCCCTTTCTGGAAGGACGCGAATGTTCGGCCAGGAGAAGACCATGTCGACCACCACCTATGCCCCTGAAGAATCGGCCAAAATCGGCCTCCGCCCGTTGCGGCGGACGATCAAGCGGGTGAGCCTCGGGCTCGCCGCCCTGCTCGGCATAGCCGTCGCCGCCGACTTTGGCTACGACTACCTCACCACCGGGCGTTACCTGGAATCGACCGACGACGCCTATGTGAAGGCGGACTCGACGATCATCGCGCCGAAGGTCTCGGGCTATATCGCCAAGGTGCTGGTCACCGACAACCAGCCGGTGAAGGCCGGCCAGCTGCTGGCCCAGATCGACGACCGCGACTACCGCACGGCGCTCGGCCAGGCCAGGGCCGACGTCGACGCCGCCCAGGCTTCGGTGCGCAACCTCGATGCGCAGCTTGAATTGCAGCAGCCGATCATCGACCAGAGCACTGCCGACGTCAGCGCCGCCGAGGCCAATCTGAAATTCGCCCAGGAGGAGCAGACCCGCTACGACGGGCTGATGAAATCAGGCTCCGGCACCATTCAGCGCGCCCAGCAGACCGACGCTGCGCTGCGCGCCAACACCGCGCAATTGCAACACGCGAAGTCGGCGCTGTCGGCGGCACAGCGCAAGGTCGACGTGCTGACCACGCAGCGCGCCCAGGCTGTCGCACAGGTCGATCGCGCCCGCGCCGTCGAGCAGCAGGCCGAGCTCAATTTGTCCTATACGAGGATCACCGCGCCGGTCGACGGCACGGTCGGCGCCCGCACGCTGCGCGTCGGGCAGTACGTGCAGGCCGGCACCCAGCTGATGGCGGTGGTGCCGCTCGATGCGGTCTATGTGGTCGCCAATTTCAAGGAGACCCAGCTGACCCATGTCCGCAACGGCCAGCCGGTCGAGATCACAGTCGACAGCTTTCACGGCACCACGCTGAAGGGCCATGTCGACAGCCTGTCGCCGGCCAGCGGTCTCGAATTCGCACTGCTGCCGCCCGACAACGCCACCGGCAACTTCACCAAGATCGTGCAGCGCGTGCCGGTGAAGATCGTGCTCGACGATCACAGCCTGACCGGCCTGTTGCGGCCGGGCATGTCGGCGATCCCGACGGTCAACACCAAGGCCACGGTGCTGGCCGAGCGCGAGGAGAAGCGGCGGCTGGCGTCAGCGACGCGGGCGAACGGGGGATAGCGGCAGGCGCTTCTTCGATTGGCTGACGCGATCGATCGTAAAGATCGATCGCGTTTCACTGCGTCTGCGTCTGTCTTCGCGTCCGTCTTCGCGCAGCGAGCACTGGCGGGAGGGCTCCCTCCCCCCTTGCGGGGGAGGGTTGGGGAGAGGGGTGCCGCTTGCGCTGAATGCTGTTGGTTTGCGACGACGCTCGCTGTCACCGGTCACGCGTACGGCAAGATTGAACTGTCTCAGGCAAATCTCTGACGTCAGCGCTCGGGGCCACCCCTCTCCCCACCCTCCCCCCGCAAGGGGGGAGGGAGCCGATCCAGCGTGCTCACCTCACCAATCGACACACCCGCACAACCGAACGCCGCGCCGAACGGTAGCGCGGTCGCAAGACCGCCGCGCGATTATCAATCGCGACCGAACAATCTTTCCAGTCTTTCCCGAATTATCGAAAGCGGCCGCCTAATCCATGTTGTGTGGGCAAGCGAGAGAACACGCCGATGACCGCGCTCCAGCCCACCACCAACGCCGCCGACCTCCCCGCCCCCGCCGCACCGGCGGCGCCGTCGATCCCGACCAAGACCTGGATTGCGGTGATCGGCGCCACGCTCGGCGCGTTCATGGCGGTACTCAACATCCAGATCGTCAATGCCTCGCTGGCCGACGTGCAGGGCGCGATCGGCGCCGGGATCGACGACGGCGGCTGGATCTCGACCTCCTACCTGATCGCCGAGATCGTGGTGATCCCGCTGTCCGGCTGGCTCGCGCAGGTGTTCTCGGTGCGCATCTATCTGCTCACCAATGCGGCCCTGTTCCTGGTGTTCTCGGCGGCGTGCGCGCTGGCGCAGGACCTGCCGCAGATGATCGCGCTGCGCGCCGTGCAGGGTTTTACCGGCGGCGTGCTGATCCCGATGGCGTTCACCCTGATCATCACGCTGCTGCCGAAGGCCAAGCAGCCGATCGGACTCGCGATGTTCGCACTGTCGGCGACGTTCGCGCCCGCGATCGGCCCGACCATCGGCGGCTATCTCACCGAGAACTGGGGTTGGCAGTACATCTTCTATGTCAACCTCGTGCCCGGCGCCGTGATGATCGCGATGCTGTACGTCTCGCTCGATCCGAGCCCGATGAAGCTGTCGCTGATCCGCCAGGGCGACTGGCTCGGCATCATCACCATGGCGATCGGCCTCGCCGCGCTGCAAACCGTGCTGGAAGAAGGCAACAAGGACGACTGGTTCGGCTCGCCGTTCATCGTCCGCCTGTCTGTCATCGCAGCCGTCGCGCTGGTCGCCTTCCTGATCGTCGAATTCACCGTCGAGAAGCCGCTGCTCAATCTGCGCCTGCTCGCCCGCCGCAATTTCGGCTTCGGCATGCTGGCCAATTTCCTGCTCGGCATCGCGCTGTACGGCTCGGTGTTCATCCTGCCGCAGTATCTGGCGCGCATCCAGGGCTACAATGCCGAGCAGATCGGCATGGTGCTGGCCTGGACCGGCCTGCCGCAGCTTGCGCTGATCCCGCTGGTGCCGCGGCTGATGCAGCGCTTCGATCCCCGCATCATCATCAGCATCGGCTTCGCACTGTTCGCCGGCTCCAACTTCATGAACATCTTCATGACCAACGATTACGCCACCGACCAGCTGTTCTGGCCCAACATCGTCCGCGCCATCGGCCAGGCGCTGGTGATGGCCCCGCTGTCGGCGGTCGCGACCGCGGGCATCGAGCTGGAGAACGCGGGCTCGGCCTCCGCTTTGTTCAACATGATGCGCAATCTCGGCGGCGCGGTCGGCATTGCGGTGTTGCAGACGGTCCTGACCAAGCGCGAGCAGTATCACTCCAACGTGCTGATGCAGTCGGTCTCGCTGCTGGAACAGGCGACCCGCAGCCGGATCGAGCAGCTGACGCAGTATTTCATGAGCCACGGCGTCGCCGACCCGATGTCGGCCGCCAACCGCGCCATCGGCGCGATCGGCAAGGTCGTGCAGAAGCAGGCCTATATCCTCGCCTTCAGTGATACTTTCTATTTGCTCGGCGTGGCGCTGATCGTCGCGCTGGCGGCGACGTTGTTCCTGAAGAAGCCGGGCCAGCTCGCTGGCGGCGGTGCGCACTAATCAATATTCACCACAGCAAGGAGAACGACCATGAAACCCCGCATGAACTTCTACCAGGCCGCGCCCGAAACCATCAAAGCGCTGGTCGGCGTGGAAAGCCAGATCACCGCGAGCGGTCTCGAGCAATCGCTGATCGAGCTGGTCAAGACCCGCGCCTCCCAGATCAACGGCTGCGCCTACTGCATCAACATGCACACCGAGGACGCCCGCAAGCACGGCGAGACCGAGCAGCGGCTCTATCTGCTCGACGCCTGGCGCGAGTCGCCGCTTTACTCTGAACGCGAGCGCGCGGCGCTGGCCTGGACCGAAGCGCTGACGCTGATTGCAGAGACGCATGCGCCCGATGCCGACTACGAGGCGGTGCGCGCCCAGTTCACGGACGGCGAGCTGGTCAACCTGACTACGCTGATCGGCGCCATCAACGCCTGGAACCGGATCGCGATCGGCTTCCGCGCGGTGCATCCTGTGAAGGTGAAGGTCGCGGCGTGAGGACGATACTGTCCGCCATATATTCAGCTGTCATGCCCCGCTTCATGCGGGGCATCCAGTACGCCGCGGCTTCTCGGCTCAAGCACCGCGGTCTCTGGAATACTGGATCGCCCGGTCAAGCCGGGCGATGACATTGCGGATGGGGATTGATTAAACCGCAGTCGCCAGGGCGAACTCGACATAGATCTCGCGCAGGCGATCGGTGATCGGCCCGACCTTGCCGTTGCCGACCGTCTTGCCGTCGATCGCGACCACGCCCTGCACGAACACCGAGGCGCTGGTGATGAAGGCTTCCTTGGCGGCGAGCGCTTCCTCGACCGTGAAGGCACGCTCCTCGATCCGGAGCTGGCGCTCCTCGGCGAGCTTGACCACCGCCTTGCGGGTGCAGCCGGGCAGGATCTCGTTGCCGTTCTGCCTGGTCACGATGACATCGTCCTGGGTGACGATGAAGGACGAGGACGAGCCGCCCTCGGTGACCTTGCCGTCCTCGATCATCCAGGCCTCGCCGGCGCCGGCCGCCGCCGCGGCCTGCTTGGCCAGCACCTGCGCCAGCAGCGCCACGCTCTTGATGTCGCGCCGCTCCCAGCGGATGTCGGGCACCGTGATGACGTTGATGCCGGTCTTGGCCGACGGCGCGTTGATGATGTCCTTTTCCGAGGTGAACATCACAAGCGTCGGCTTGACGTTCGCCTCTGCCTTCGGGAAGGCGAAGTCGCGGCCCTTGTCGGCGCCGCGGGTGACCTCGAGATAGACCATGCCGTTGACGAGGTCGTTGCGCCTGACCAGTTCCTTCTGGATCTCCTCGATCCGCTCCAGCGTCTCCGGCAGCGCGAGCTGGATTTCGCCGACCGACCGCTTCAGCCGGGCCAGATGCGAGGCATTGTCGATCAGCTTGCCCTCCAGCACCGCCGCCACCTCGTAGATGCCGTCGGCGAACAGGAAACCGCGGTCGAACACCGAGACCTTGGCCTCGGAATGCGGCACGAACGAGCCGTTGACGTAAGCGATCTTTTCCACGCGAGTTCTCCTGCGGACGAAAGGCTGGGTTTCAGGCCTTCGTATACGCAAAATGTTAACGGGGGAAAACCCCTGAGGGGGCCCGTGGCCCTCCCCGTCATTGCGAGCGGAGCGAAGCAATCCATGGCTCCGCATATGCGGACAGCTGGATTGCTTCGTCGCTGCGCTCCTCGCAATGACGAGGATGGGCCCTGCCCTAGTGCTGCAAGATCTTCGACAGGAACTTCTGCGCGCGGTCGCTGCGCGGCGTGCCGAAGAAGTCGGCCTTCTTGGCGTCCTCGACGATCTCACCGCGGTCCATGAAGATCACGCGGTCGGCGACCTTGTTGGCAAAACCCATTTCGTGGGTCACGACCATCATGGTCATGCCCTCGCGGGCGAGGTCGACCATGACGTCGAGCACCTCGCTGATCATTTCCGGGTCGAGCGCCGAGGTCGGCTCGTCGAACAGCATCGCGATCGGGTCCATCGCCAGCGCGCGGGCGATCGCGACGCGCTGCTGCTGGCCGCCGGACAACTCCGCCGGATACTTCCTGGCGTGATCCTTCAGCCCGACGCGCTCCAGGAGCTTCGTCGCCTTGGCGGTGGCATCGTCATGCTTGCGGCCCAACACCTTCTCCTGCGCGAGGCGGAGATTGTCGATGATCCGCAGATGCGGGAACAGCTCGAAGTGCTGGAACACCATGCCGACGCGCGAGCGCAGCTTCGGCAGGTCGGTCTTGGGATCGTTGACCTTGACGCCGTCCAGCACGATTTCGCCGCCCTGGATCGGCTCCAGCGCGTTGACGCATTTGATCAGGGTCGACTTGCCCGAGCCGGACGGCCCGCAAACCACCACCACCTCGCCCTTGGCGACGCTGGTGGTGCAGTCCTTCAGCACCTGGAAGGCCGGCCCGTACCATTTATTGACGTGATTGATCTCGATCATGACGGCTCAACTTGTTTGTTCAGCGAACAATGGCGATCCGCGCCTGCAGGCGGCGGACGCCATAGGACGCGACACAGGAAATGACGAAGTAGACCAGCGCGGCGAACAGGTACATTTCGACCAGACGGCCGTCGCGCTGCGCGACCTTGCTGGCGGCGCCGAGGAAGTCCGGGATCGACAGCACGTAGACCAGCGAGGTGTCCTGGAACAGCACGATGGTCTGCGTCAGCAGCACCGGCAGCATGTTGCGGAACGCCTGCGGCAGCACGACGTAGCGCATCGACTGCGCGTAGGTCAGGCCGAGCGCGCTGGCCGCGGCCGGCTGGCCCTTCGAGATCGACTGGATGCCGGCGCGCATGATCTCGGAGAAATAGGCTGCCTCGAATGCAATGAAGGTGATCAGCGAGGAGGCGAAGGCGCCGACCGTGATCGGCCGCGACGCGCCGGTCAGCCACTGCCCGATATAGGGCACCAGGAAGTAGAACCAGAAGATCACCAGCACCAGCGGCAGCGAGCGGATGAAGTCGACATAGAAGCCGGCGATGCGCCCGAGCACCTTGTAGCTCGACAACCGCATCAGGGCGATCAGGGTGCCGAACACGAGGCCGCCGAACGCGGCCAGCGCCGTCAGGGTCAGCGTGAAGCGCATGCCCTCCAGAAACAGATAGGGCAGCGCGCGGCGGATGACGTCGAAATCGAAATTGCCGAGCATCGTCATTTGCCCGTGATGTAGCCGGGGATCGCGACATAGCGCTCGAGGAAGCGCATCGCGGTGACCACGACGAAATTGAGGAGAAGGTAGAGCACGGTCGCCGCGGTGAAGGCCTCGAACACCTGGAACGAGAATTCCTGCATCGAACGCGCCTGGCCGGTCAACTCGATCAGGCCGATGGTGATCGCGACCGCGCTGTTCTTGATGGTGTTGAGGAATTCGGAGGTCAGCGGCGGCAGGATGATGCGGAACGCCATCGGCAGCAGCACGTAACGATAGGTCTGCACCGTGGTCAGGCCGAGCGCGGTCGAGGCCTGCTTCTGCCCGCGCGGCAGCGAGGTGATGCCGGCCTGCAATTGCACGGCAACGCGCGCCGACATGAACAGGCCGACGCCGATCGCCGCGGTCCAGAACGGCGCGTTCGGCAATTGCTTCAGCCAAAGCCCGGCGGACCTCGGTAGCAGCTCGGGCAGCACGAAGAACCACAGGAAGAGCTGCACCAGCAGCGGCATGTTGCGGAAGAACTCGACCCAGCAAAAGCCGATCCACGACGCCGTCTTCGACGGCAGCGTGCGCAGCACGCCGATCACCGAGCCGGACACCAGCGCGATGATCCAGGCGAGCACCGACACCTTGACGGTGACCACCAGCCCCGACAGCAACAGGTCGAGATAGGTGCCGGTCCCCATCGGGTTCGGCTCGAGAAAGATGTGCCAGTTCCAATTGTAGTTCACAGGTCCCCCACGCGGCCGCGCCGGTCACGCATTACGCCGACATTGCGCGCGGCGTCTATGCAAATGTCCGGCCATTCTCCTCCAAAAATGGCCGGACACGCTATCTCAGGACCCGCCGCCGAGCGGCGACAGGTCATCCGCAGCAGTGCGATCAGTTGACCAGATACGCATCCGGATCGGGCGAGTCCGACGGCTTCGCAAACTGCTTCTTCATCTCCGGTCCAGCGGGCGAGTTGAGATTGAGGCCCTTCGGCGGGATCTTCTGGGTGAACCACTTGTCATAGATCTTCTGGCCCTCGCCGCTGGTGTAGAGCGCGGTGGTGGCGGCGTCGACGACCTTCTTGAACGGCGCGTCATCCTTGCGCAGCATGATGCCGTAGGGCTCGGGCTTGGAGAATGCGTCCTTGGAGATCACATAATCGTCCGGCGACTTCGAGCCGGCGACGAGGCTCGCGAGCAGGATGTCGTCCATCACGAAGGCCACCGCGCGATCGGTCTCGACCATCAGGAAGGCCTCGGCATGGTCCTTGGCCGGGATGATATTGACGCTCAGCCCGCGCGCGAGGTTGGCCTCGGTGAGCTGCTTGATGTTGGTGGTGCCGGCGGTCGAGACCACCGTCTTGCCCTTCAGATCATCGATCGAATTGATCTTGCTCGCCTTCTTCGTGACGTAGCGGCTGGCGGTCAGGAAGTGGGAATTGGTGAAGGCGACCTGCTTCTGGCGCTCGGCATTGTTGGTGGTCGAGCCGCATTCGAGGTCGACGGTGCCGTTGGCCATCAGCGGGATGCGCGTCGCCGAGGTCACCGGGTTGAGCTTGACCTCGAGCTTGTCGAGCTTGAGCTCCTTCTTGATCGCATCGACGATCTTGTAGCAGATGTCCATCGCGTAGCCGACGGGCTTCTGGTTGTCGTCGAGATAGGAGAACGGGATCGATGAATCGCGATAGCCGAGCGTGATCGCCCCGGTGTCCTTGATGTTCTTCAGCGTTCCGGTCAGTTCCTGGGCCTGCGCCTGGCTCGCGCCGAACGCGGCGGCGAGCGCGAGGCCGATGAGATATTTGCGTGTCATACGTCTACTCCTTCGTGGAACGGTCGATTTAGTGTGTGAGAATATCGGCGAGGACGGGTGCGATGTAGCGGCGAAACTGCTCCGGATTCTCGCTCATTGGAAAATGACCGAGCTGCTCCATGATCGTGACGCTGGCGCCCCCTATAGCCGCTGCTGTCCGCCTCGTGTCCTCGGGCGTGCAGGAGAAATCATACTCGCCCGTGAGCAGATACAGGTTGCATACTTTAGTATCGATTGACGCGACCCTGCCGCGCAGGTCGCCATCGACACGGTAGAAATACAGGTCGCCCTTGAACACGCCGGGGCCGCCCTGCTTGTAGGCCCACAGCGTTTCCATTCTCGCCGCCTCCGGACTTTGCGGCGCAATCAGCCCGGACACCAGCGCGGCGCAGACCTCGCCGCCGTGAACATCGGGGCGGTTGAGCCAAGCGGTGTCATACCACGGCGCCTGGAAATCGGCAGCCTCGAGCCCGATCAGCGCGCGAAACTCGGCGGCATATTCGATCGCAAGGTTAAGCACGATGCGGCCGCCGATCGAGCAGCCCATCACGACCGGCTTCTCCAGCCCCAACGCGCGGCAGAAGGCGCGGATGGTCTCGGTGTAGCGCGCAGTGGTGAGTTGATATTCATCGCCGGCCCAGCTCTTCGGCGGATTCGACTTGCCATGCCAGGGCATATCGAAGGCAATGATGCGGAAATTTTCGGCAAATTGCGCGTCTGCGAGCAGGTGCCGCCACTGCCGCGCGTCGGATCCCGCGGTGTGCAGGCAGACCAGCGGAATGCCCGTGCCGTTCTCCTCGAAATAGATGCGGTGCAGCTCGCCGCCGATCTCGACGTGAACATAGCGGCCGACCATCGGCTCGATATGACCGTTCATGACGCGACCGCCGCGAAATGCTGCCGCGGCAGCGCCAGCAGGTCCTTGAAATACTGTAGATGCGTCATGAAGGGATACAGATCGCCTTCCAGCACCGCCTCGCCGCGCTTGGTCAGCGCCAGGAGATCGTGCCAGCCGGGCTTCGGCTTGGCCTGCCAGTAGGCCGCCCAGGCCTGCGGCGTCGCGCGATAGGCAAAGCGCCAGGAGCGCATCAGGACCGGTGCAGGCACGAGCTCGACGATGCGCCCGGTGCGGATCACGGCATGGAACGGCCGCGCCGTCGGACCGATCAGACAGTCGCAATCGAGCAGCCGCCCGCGCGAGACCAGCGAAGGTGCCTGGTCGAGCAACGCGGGAAGGCCGGCAAACGCCGTCGTCACAGCGTCGTCGGTGGCGTCGGGCGATCGCGTCATCTGTAGGGGAAGTTTCCTGCGGCGGACAAGGCCATGATGACCGGAAGGGCGCGATCCCGCAAGGCGCCGATGCCCTTGGGTTCCCTGGATTATTCGCTTGACCAAACGGCCCATGCCGGTCAGGGCGCTGACCCGCGCACCCTCCCCGCATGCTGCCAGAAACTGCCAATCGGTCCGACCAAAGACCGAGCTAATTCCGCGGCTCGGCAGGCCGCGCAGGCCAATTGTCGCAGCCGGCGCCTTCGCTCTTCCGTTGCCCGCGCCGTTCTGTCCAATGCGCTGATACGTCCCTGCGATGACAGGGACGATCATTGCCAACGCCAAACAAGACGCGGCCGCGATCGAACGCGGCTACAAGGGAGAGATCGAGATGTCGCAGCGCAATCGCTTGATGGTCCTCGCCGCTGCCGCCGGCATGCTGCTGTCGGTCGCGGCACGGGCGCAGGATTATCCGACCAAGCCGATCACGCTGATCGTGCCGTGGCCGGCGGGCGGCTCCACCGATATCTCGATGCGCGCGATCGCCGAAAGCGCCTCGAAGGTGCTCGGCCAGCCGATCGCGGTCGACAACAAGGCGGGCGGCGGCGGCACCGTGGGTCCCGCAACCATGGCCGCGGGCGCCAAGCCCGACGGCTACACCATCGCGCAGATCCCGATCACCGTGTTCCGGCTGCCGCTGATGCAGGATGTGTCGTGGGATCCGGCGAAGGATTTCTCCTACATCATCCATCTCACCGGCTACACCTTCGGTATCACCACCAATGCGGAATCGCAGTTCAAGACCTGGCAGGACGTGGTCGATTTCGCCAAGAAGAATCCCGGCAAGGTGACCTACGCGACGCCCGGCACCGGCACCTCGCTGCACATCGGCATGGAGCAGATCGCGCTGATGGCCGGCGGGATCAAGCTGACCCAGGTGCCGTTCAAGGGCGGCGCCGAGACCAACGCCGCGGTGCTCGGCCAGCACACCATGCTGCAAGCCGATTCCACCGGCTGGCGGCCGCTGGTCGACGCCGGCAAGCTCCGCCTGTTGATGGTGTGGACCGGCGCGCGCTCGCCGAACTATCCCGACGTGCCGACGCTGAAGGAGCTCGGCTACCCCATGGTCTATGACTCGCCGTTCGGCATCGCCGGCCCCAAGGGCATGGATCCCAAGATCGTCGCCAAGCTGCACGACGCCTTCAAGAAGGCGATCGAGGATCCGGCCGTGATCGCGACGCTCGCCAAATACGACATGGTGCCGAACTACAAGAACACCGAGGACTACAAGAAATTCGTGGTCGAGGTCACCGAGTCCGAGCGCAAGGTGATCGACACGCTCGGGCTGACGAAGAAGTAGAACTTTATCAGCCACAACCACTGACGTCATCCTGAGGTGCGCGCTCTTGCGCGCCTCGAAGGATGGACCCGGGCACCGTCGCCCTTCGAGGGCTACGCTGCGCTTCGCCACCTCAGGGTGACGCTGAACCAAGAGCGAGCGCTTTCACATGACAGACCAAACCAACGTCAAACTCCGCCTCAACAATTCCGAGCTCTGGGGCGGCCTGATCGGGCTCGCGCTCGGCGCGTTCGTGATCTGGTCGGGATTAAAACTCAAGCTCGGCACCATCAACGATCCCGGCTCCGGCTATGTGCTGTTCTACACCGGCATCCTGATGTGCGGGTTCGCGGTCTCGGTCATGATCGCAGCGGTCACCGAGGGCGGCCCGACTTTTGCCTCGCGCTGGCAGAATGCGCGCTGGGGCAAGCCGGTCCTCGTCATCGCCTGCCTCACCGCGTTCGCCTTTGCGCTGGAGCCGGCAGGCTTCCTGCTCTCGGCGATCCCGCTGATGCTGCTGCTGTTGCGGGTGATCGATCCGGTGCGCTGGTCGCTGGCAATCCCGCTGTCCATCCTTGCCCCGCTCGGGATGTGGTGGGTGCTGAAGCACCTGCTTGCGATCCAGTTGCCGAGCGGCATGTTCGAGATCGGTTGAGCGCTATGGATACTCTCGTCAACGTCGCCCACGGCCTCGGCGTCGCGCTGCTGCCGGTCAACCTGCTCTACTGCTTCATCGGCGTCTTCATCGGCACGCTGGTCGGCGTGCTGCCCGGCATCGGTCCGATCTCGGCGATGTCGCTGCTGCTGCCCGTCACGCTGTCGGGCACGCCCGAGTCCGGCATCATCATGATGGCCGGCATCTATTACGGATCGATGTATGGCGGCTCGACCACCTCGATCCTGGTCAACATTCCCGGCGAAGCCGCCTCCGTGGTCACCTGCATCGACGGCCACCAGATGGCGAAGCAGGGCCGCGCCGGCCCCGCGCTCGGCATCTCCGCATTCGGCTCGTTCATTGCCGGCACCTTCTCGCTGGTCGCGTTGATGCTGGTGGCGCCCTCGCTCGCCAGCGTCGCGATCGCGTTCGGGCCGGCCGAATATTTCAGCCTGATGGTGCTCGGCCTCGTGGTGCTGACCTTCCTCACCCAGGGATCGATGGCCAAGGCGCTGCTGATGGCCTGCATCGGTGTCGTGCTCGGGCTGGTCGGGCTCGACAGCATCACCGCGCAGCCGCGGCTGACCTTCGGCCGCATCGAACTGATCGACGGCATCGGCCTCGTGCCGGTCGTGATGGGCCTGTTCGGCGTCGCCGAGGTGCTGCTCAACACCGAGCAGGCGATCAAGCGCGACATCATCAAGACCAAGATCACCCAGCTGCTGCCGAGCAAGGAGGACTGGAAGGCCAGCGCCGGACCGGTCGGCCGCGGCACCGTGCTCGGCTTCTTCCTCGGCATCCTGCCGGGCGGCGGCGCTGTCGTGGCGTCGTTCGCCTCCTACGCGCTGGAGAAGCGGCTGTCGAAACATCCCGAACGTTTCGGCCACGGCGCGATCGAGGGCGTCGCGGGACCGGAATCCGCCAACAATTCCGCGGCCGGCGGCGCCTTCATTCCGCTGATGACGCTCGGCATCCCGCCGAACGTGGTGATGGCGCTGCTGCTCGGCGCCTTCGTGATCCACGGCCTGCAGCCGGGACCGCTGATGATCTCGCAGAACCCGACGCTGTTCTGGGGCATCGTCGCCAGCATGTATATCGGCAATCTGATGCTGCTGGTGCTCAACCTGCCGATGATCGGCATGTGGGTGCAGCTGCTGCGGCTGCCCTACAACGTGCTGTTCCCGCTGATCATCCTGTTCACGATCATCGGCGTCTACTGCTCCAGCAACAACGTGTTCGACGTCCACGTCATGATCGCGTTCGGCGTGATCGGCTATTTCATGCGCAAGCTCGGCTATGAGCCGGCGCCGCTGGTGCTCGCCTTCGTGCTGGGACCGATGCTGGAGAACAATCTGCGCAAGTCGCTGATCCTCTCGCAGGGCGATCTGATGACCTTCGTAGAGCGGCCGATCTCGGCGATCTGCCTGGCTTTCGCGCTGGTGCTCTTGATCGGCCCGCTGCTGCCGTCGCTGCGCAAGAAGCGCGAGCTGGTGGCGCTGGATGAGGGGGCTTAGGAGCGAGGCTGGATCGGATTGGGAAGCGGCCGCATCGGCACTGCGCTCCCTCGCCCCGTTCTTACGGGGAGAGGGTTGGGGTGAGGGGCCGTTTCCGCGGAAGCGGTGATGGTTGTGCTCGCGGAGGCTCCCCCTCACCCGCAACGCATCTGACGATGCATTGCGGCCTCTCCCCGCACGCGGGGAGAGGCGAAGCGGAGCAGCACTGTCTCAGCCCGCCTTCGCGCTCCGCCCGTTCTTCGGGGCCTGGGCCATCGCGCGCGCCAGCACCTGGGCTTCCTTCTTCAGCATGTCGGCGAGCTCGCTTTCGCGGCGGCGAATACGATCGGTCGCGGCGCCGATCGAGAGCGCGGCGACCACCTCGCCGGCGTCGTCGCGAACGGGAACGCCGACGCCGCCCATGCCGGGGAATGCGGCGTCGAGCAGCACGGTATGGCCGGCCTTGCGCGCCAGCGCGATCCGCTCGCGCAGGAATTTCGGCGTGATGCGCGGCGATTTCGCCAGCCGCGGCACGATCACCTCGATGATGGCCTCGATCTCGGCATCCGGCAGCCAGACCAGAAGCGCCAGCGCGCCGGCACCGACGCCGAGCGGGCGGCGGCTGCCGATCTGCAGATAATTCGGCTGCAGCGGATGGCTGCCGACCGAGCGCGCGAGATACAGCGCCTCGACGCCTGATCGTACCGACAACAGCGCCGTATCGGCCGAGCGCTCCGACAGCCGCAGCAGGCTCGGCTGCGCCAGCTCGGCAATATCGACCGAGCGGCGCGCACCGACCGCCATCACCCGCGCCTCCTGGCCGAGTTCATAGGTCTTGGCGCCTGCGACCCGGCTGACGAAACCTTCCTCGATCAGCGAATTGAGGATGCGCAGCGCGGTCGCCTTGTTCAGCGAGGTGGTGTCGGCGATGTCGGTGAGCCGCAGCGGCGAGCGCTGCGCCAGCACGCGCAGGATCGCGCAGACCTTCTGGATCGCGTTGAACTTGTCGGGCTGGCCCGGCTCCGGCGGTGGCCTCTTGCGGCTGGTCCGTGCGGTCGCAGTCGTGGAGGCGTTCATGCCTGGCTTTCCTTGCCTCGATTCCAAATCCTGAACCGGGCACGAAGAGACGCGCCCGGCGGCATCATCCTAAAACGGATGACGTGTGCCGGACATCGTATACTTTCGTCAGATGAAACTTTGATTTCAACTATCTACGCTGCTTTGCAGCAATCGTGAGTTTCGAATTTCGCTTCACGAAATCAGGCGAGCTTCATCCTGCGGATCGTGAACAGCGCGCCGAGGCTGAGGATGCAAACGGCGGTGAGATAATATCCCGGCGCAAGTTCGCCGATCAGCGCAAAGCTGCCCATCCAGGTCATGATCGCCGGCCCCATGCCGCCGAACACCGTGACGCCGATATTGTAGCTGAGGCCGAGCCCGGTCGCGCGCGTGGCCGGCGGAAACAGCTCCGACATCAGCGCGGCCAGCGGCCCGTAATACAGCGATTTGAGGACGCCGAGCCAGAGCACGCCGAGCAGGATGATCGCAGGCGTCGGCTTGCCGGTGAGCATCAGGAAGGCCGGGAAGATCGACACCAGCAGCAGCAGCGCAAACAGGATCATGTGCGTGGTGCGCCCGATCTTGTCGGAGACGAGGCCCGCGATCGGCGCGAGCAGCGCGACCGCCGTTTGCGCGGCGAATGCGGCGGTGAAGCCGACCGACGGCGCGAGGTTGAGCGTCTTCACCACATAGGTCGGCATGTAGACGATCAGATAGTTGACGGCGGTCGACACCGCGAGCGCGCCGATCGCAAGGATCGTGGGGAGCATCTGCCGCGCGAACACTTCCTTGACCGGCGAGTCCTGCTGCCCCGCCGCCGGCGGCGGGGTGGCATCGTCGACATGGTTGCGGATGTAGATGCCGACCGGACCGATCAGCACGCCGAACAGGAACGGCAGCCGCCAGCCCCAAGATTGCAGATCCTCGGGACTCATCAGCGAGGTCAACAGCGCACCGAAGCCCGCGCCGAGCAGGCCGCTGACGCCCTGGCTTGCGAACTGCCAGCTCGCCACAAAGCCGCGCCGCTCCGGCATGTGCTCGACCAGAAACGCGGTCGAGGAGCCGAACTCGCCGCCCGCGGAAAAACCCTGCACCAGCCGCGCCAACAGCACCGCGATCGGCGCCACGACGCCGATGGTCTGATAGGTCGGCATCAGCGCCAGCACCAGCGTGCCAAACGTCATCAAAACGATCGACAGCATCAGCGAGGCCTTGCGGCCGTGCCGGTCGGCATAGGCGCCGAGCACGATGCCGCCGATCGGCCGGATCAAAAACGACAGGCCGAAGCTGCCGAAGGTCAGCAGCAGCGAGGTGGTCGGATCATTGGCCGGGAAGAACGCCTTGGAGAGGTAGACCGCGAAATAGGCGTAGACCGAGATGTCGTACCATTCGAGCGCATTGCCGACCGAGGTGGCGACGATCAGGCGGGTGATGTTTTTCCTGTTGACCGTGCCGTCATGGACCGGCGTTGCGGTCGGCGTCGATAATGTCATTTGATTTTCCTTGACAGCGTCGGGCCACCATTTCTTCGCCCGTCATGCCTGGGCTTGACCCGGGCATCCACGTCTCCCCGTCATCCTGAGGAGCGGCGTCAGCCGCGTCTCGAAGGATCGACGGCCACCAGCCGGGCCGTGCATCCCTCGAGGCTCGCAAGAGCTCGCACCTCAGGATGACGGGGAAAACGCCGCTCGAACGTCACCCCTTCCGCGGCGCCTCGCCGAGATCCCAGAACAGGCCGGCCATGATGGTCAGCGCCTCCTCGGTCACCGGCAGCAGGATGTGCTCGTCGGGGGCGTGCTGCGAGCAGCCCGGATAGGAGTGCGGCACCCAGATCGTCGGCAGGCCGAGGCCTTCGGAGAACACGTCGTTCGGCAGCGAGCCGCCGAAGTTCGGCAGCACCGCCGGCGCCTTGCCTGTCGTGGTGCGGATCGAGTTCGCCGCCCAGTCGATCCACGGGCTGTCCATGTCGGTGCGCGAGGCGCCGAAGCGCTGCGCGCCCGAGACCTCGACCATCGGAAAGCCGTTCTTGTGCAGATAGTCGCGCACCCCATCGATCACTTCGAGATACTTCGTGCCGACCACGAAGCGAAGTTACAGCACCGCGTTCGCCTTGCCCGGAATCGCATTGGCGGGCTTGTCGATATTGCCTGACGACATCGCCAGCACTTCCAGCGTGTTCCAGGCATAGAGCCGCTCGGCCGCGGTCAGGCCCACCTCGCCCCAATCCTCCGCCAGCTGAGGTTCGTCCGCCGTCGGCTTGATCTCGACGTCGGCGAGCGCGGCACGGACCCGGTTCGAGATCGGCGGCGGCTTGAGAATCTCGAGCTTCATGCGACCCTTGCCGTCGACCAGGCTCGCGATCGCATTCGCCAGGATCGTCGCGGGGTTGGCGAGCACGCCGCCCCAATTGCCGGAGTGGTTGCCGCCCTCGCGCAGATTGACGTCGAGATGGATGCGGTTGCCGCCGCGGCAGCCGAGGAAGATGGTCGGCCGTTCCGCCGACAGCCGCGGCCCATCGGAGGCAATGAACAGGTCGGCCTTCAGCTCCTCGCGATGCGCCTCGCAGACCTCGCGCAGATCGGGCGAGCCGATCTCCTCGCCGGTCTCGATGATGAATTTGGCGTTGAAGCCGAGCTTGCCGCCGCGCGCCTGCTTCACCGCACGCAACGCGGCCATGTTGATCGAATGCTGGCCCTTGTTGTCGGCAGTGCCGCGGCCGTAGACGCGGTCGCCCTTGACCGTGGTCTGCCACGGATTGAGCCCGTCGCGCCATTCGCCGACCATGCCGTCGACGACGTCGCCGTGGCCATAGGTCAGCACGGTCGGCCGCGCCGCATCTTCCTGGTAGTCGGCGATCAGATAAGGCCCGCGGCCGGTCGGCGATTCGATCAGCCGGGTCTTGAAATCGAGCTCAGCAAAAGCCGGCTGCAAATTCTCGACCAGATAGGCGCGCAACGCATCGGCCTTGTCGGCGTTCAGGCTCTCGGTCTGGTAGCCGACCCTGCGGTCGAGCTCCCTGAGAAACTGTCCCGATTGAAAATGCTCCCGCACGTTTGCGATTGCGTCGGCCCGTGTCGCCATGATTGTTCCTTCGTCCGGTCGCGTCTTGGCATGAACCCGTCGGATCGCTGCGTCGCACATCCGGATCATGCTTCTGGAGAGGCGCAACCTATCGGGATCGGCTCGCCGCCGGAAGAGTGTGAATCGCGAAGGGGCCTTGCCAAAACGGGGGAAGTCGCAACAAGTTGATGCGCGAGCCCGGCATCGGACCGGGCGGCACGGCGCGCAAGATTTCGACCAAGGTTTTCGACAATGACAAAACAAATCCGGCTCAACGCCTTTGCCATGAACTGCGTGGCGCATCAGTCGCCGGGGCTATGGACCCATCCGCGCGACCGCACCAAGGATTACAACAAGCTGTCCTATTGGACCGATCTGGCGAAGACGCTGGAGCGCGGCCGGTTCGACGGGCTGTTCCTCGCCGACGTGCTCGGCGTCTACGACGTCTATGCGGGCAATCCGGATGCGGCGCTGCGCAACGCGGCGCAGACCCCTGCCAACGAACCGCTGATGCTGATCCCGGCCATGGCCGCGGTGACCGAAAATCTCGGCTTCGGTGTCACCAGCAATCTCTCGTTCGAGCCGCCCTACCCGTTCGCGCGGCGGATGTCGACGCTCGACCATCTGACCAACGGCCGGGTCGGCTGGAACGTGGTGACCGGCTATCTCGACAGTGCGGCGCGCGGCGCCGGCAAGGACAAGCAGACCGCGCATGACGACCGCTACGAGCTGGCCGACGAATATATGGAGCTGGTCTACAAGCTCTGGGAAGGCAGCTGGGAAGACGACGCCGCGATTCGCGACGTCGCGCGCGGCATCTTCACCGATCCAAACAAGGTGCATCGCGTGCAGCACGAGGGTAACAACTACCGGCTCAACGCGATCCACCTGTCGGAGCCGTCGCCGCAGCGCACGCCGGTGCTCTACCAGGCCGGCACCTCGCCGCGCGGCCGCCAGTTCGCGGCCGAGCATGCCGAATGCGTGTTCATGTCGGGCCCGTCGGCGAAGGTGATCGGCCCCCGGGTATCCGCGATCCGCGAGCTTGCCGCCGCAAAAGGCCGCAACGCAGCCGAGATCCTGATGTTCTCGATGATGTGCATCGTGGTCGCGCCGACCGAGGCGGAAGCGAAAGCGAAATACGCCGAGTATCGCAGCCATATCAGCCATGAGGGCGCGCTGGCGCTGATGTCGGGCTGGACCGGTGTCGACTTCTCGACTTACTCGCTCGACCAGGAGGTGCGGCATGTGCAGAACGATGCCGGCCGCTCCGCGATGGACAACGTCACCCGCGCCGATCCCGATCGGGTCTGGACCGTGCGCGAGGTTGCCGAGCATGTCGGCATCGGCGGCGCCGGCCCCGTGGTGGTCGGCACGCCGGGGCAGGTCGCCGACAAGATCGAGCAATGGTTCGAGGACACCGACGTCGACGGCCTCAATGTCGCGTTCGCGATCTCGCCCGGTGATTTCGAGGATATCTCCGACATGCTCGTGCCCGAGCTCGTCAAGCGCGGCCGCTACAAGCGGGAATACGCCAAGGGCACGCTGCGCGAGAAACTGTTCGGCGCTGGGCGCGCGAGGCTGGACGCGAGCCACCCGGCGAGCCGGTATCGCGTGAAGAAAAAGAGCGCCGCGCAGTAGCTGCATAGGGTGGGTTAGCAAGCGCAACCCACCATCTTCGTGCAACAAGCGCCAGTGCCAATGAGACACCGGCGGTGGGTTACGCTTCGCTAACCCACCCTGCGATTGGAGTCCCGTCACCCTGAGGAGCGCGAAGCGCGTCTCGAAGGGTCGACGGCCACCAGCCGGGCCGTGCATCCTTCGAGGCTCGCTCCGCTCGCACCTCAGGATGACGGGGATAGTTTGAGCGCGCAGTGAGACTCAATTTACCGAATTGCTCACCACCACCTCGATCAGCTTCGCGCCCGGACGGCTGAACGCCGACTTCATCGCGCCCTTCAGCTCCTGCGGGTCGGTGATCCTGATCGCCTCGAGCCCGAGCGAGCGCGCAAGCGCGGTGAAATCGACCGGCGGATCGATGAAGTCCATGCCGACATAGTTGTCGTCGCCATGGAAGGCGAGCAGGCGCTGCTTGATGATGCGGTAGCCGCCATTGTTCACGATCACGAAATTCAGCGGCAGCTTGTGGTTGGCGGCGGTCCACAGCGACTGGATCGAATACATCGACGAGCCGTCGCCGGAATAGCACACCACCGGGCGCTCGGGATTGGCGAGGCTGACGCCGACCGCGGCCGGCAGGCCCCAGCCGATGCCGCCGGAGGCCAGCGCGTGATAGCCGTAGCGATCGCGATGCGGCCGCAAGCCGATGATCTGCCGCGACGAGGTCAGGCCCTCGTCGACCAGGATCGCGTTGTCGGGCATCGCCTCCACCACCTGCAGCGCGAGCCAGTCCGGATCGATCGGCGCGGTGTGGCTGGCCTTGGAGATCTGCTCGACCAGCGCCTTGCGCTTCGCCGCCCAGTTCTTGGTCGACAGCGCCGCGAGGCCCTGCTTCGCCCGCGCCTCCAGCGCGCCGCCGCCCGCCTCCTTCAAGGCCGGCACCAGCGCGCGCAGCGTCTCCTTGACGTCAGCCTTGACCGCGATCTCGGCGCCATAATTCTTGGCGAGATCGCTGTCGACCAGACCGACCTGCACGATCGAGAGCCCCTCCGGCAGCGGATCGACCTCGCTGTAGACGGACATGCGCAGCGGATCGCCGCCAAGCGCGATCAACAGGTCATGCGGCGCCAGCACATCGCGGGCGACCTTCTGCAGCCGCGCGATCGCGCCCATGAAGCTCGGACTTTCCGACAGGAAATGCGAACCATAGGGCGTCGGCGATTGCCAGGCCGGGCAGCCCAGCGCCTCGGCGAGATCGGCCGCCTCGCGCAGCGCATCGCTCTTGACGATTTCGTCGCCGACGACGATCACCGGACGCTCCGCTTTGAGGATGCGCGCGGCCAGCGCTTTCAGCGAATCCTCCGACGGCCGGACCCGCGTGTCGATCCGGGTGGAGCGGCCGAGTTCGATGCCGGCCTCGGCATTGAGGATATCGCCGGGAAGCGAGATGAACACCGGCCCGGTCGGCGGCGTGGTCGCGATCTTGGCGGCGCGGCGCACGATGCGCGGCAGGTCTTCGAGCCGCGTCACCTCGACCGCCCATTTCACGAGCGGCGTCGCCATCTGTACCAGCGGGCCGAACAGCACCGGCTCGGTCAGACCGTGGCCCTGTTCCTGCTGCCCCGCAGTCAGGATCATCGGCGTGCCGGTGAAGCTCGCGTTGTAGAGCGAGCCCATCGCATTGCCGAGACCGGGCGCGACATGGACGTTGCAGGCGACAAGCTTGCCGGAGGCGCGGCTAAAGCCATCGGCCATCGCGACGACGAGGCTCTCCTGCATCGCCATCACATAGGTGAGATCGGGATGGTCCTTCAGCGCGTGCATGATCGGCAGTTCGGTGGTGCCGGGATTGCCGAACAGATGCGTGACGCCCTCATCCTTCAGCAGTGCCAGAAATGCCGAGCGGCCGGTAATGCGATTCTTCATGTTCCCTCCAGGCCTGCCGGCGCGTTGGCCGGCGGGATCGAGGGAGATCATCAAAATTGCGCGCGAGGGGCAATCGAGCGGCCGGTCATGGCCGCATTCCGCAGGCGCGCGCCTGACGTCACGCGTTCCTCAAAACATCCCCTCTCGATCGCTGCGCTTCTTCTTTTTCGAGCGTTGCCAGACCACGCCGGGATAGCCCTTCAGCGGCACCAGCGGCTCGCCGGTGTAGGCCCATTCCTGCAGCTCCTCGATCGCGATGTGATAGAGCGGCTGCCGGCCGGTGCGCCCTGAAAACAGCGCGCGTGGAATATTGACCATGTGCGGCGAGCGCGCGCGTTCGTAGATGATGGGCGTGCCGCAATTGGCGCAGAAGCTGCGCGCGGTCTTGGTCTTTGCGTCCTCGTAGCGCGACAGCTCGCTTTCGCCCTGGGTGATGCGGAAGCGCTTGCGCCAGCTGCCGACATAGGTCGCATAGACAGCGCCATGGGCACGGCGGCTGGCTGTGGTGTGATCATGCCAGGCCCAGCGCGCCGGCACGTCGATCTCGAACCGCACCTTGCCGCACAGGCATTGGCCCGCCGCGGGCTTTGCCAGCGCGACGGGTTTTGACTTCTTGGTCGGCTCGAACTCGTCGTCCGGAAACATGAGGGGTCTCCCATCAAGGCATTGTAGCCCGGATGAGCGAAGCGATATCCGGGAACGGCCTCATGTTCGGCCCGGATGTCGCTTCGCTCATCCGGGCTACGAAGACGACGAAGCGACGAAGTCAGGCCTGCTCCAGCTCATCGTGCACGGGATAGTCCGTGTAGCCCTTCTCCTCGCCGGCATAGAAGGTGGCGCGGTTGTACTTGGTCAGGGGATAGCCGCGCTGCAGGCGGCGCGGCAGGTCCGGGTTGGAGATGAAGTAGCGGCCGAACGCGATCGCGTCGGCATGACCTTCGGCGAGCGCGCGCGCGGCGCTGTCACCGACGAAATTGCCGGCTGTGATCAGCACCCCGCTCCACATCGGGCGATACAGCACCATCGCCGACGGCACGTTCTGCCAGTCGACGTCGGCGCGGCCGGTGCCGGAGGCACGCGGCTCGATGAAATGCAGGTAGGCGAGCCCGAACTTGTCCAGCTGTTTGATGGCGTGGCTGTAGAGCGGCATCGGGTCGGCCTCGCCGCTGCCATTGGCGATGCCGTAGGGCGAAAGCCGCGCGCCGACGCGGTCGGCGCCCCACACCTCGGTCACCGCCTGCGTCACTTCCAGCAGGAAGCGGACGCGGTTCTCGATCGATCCGCCATACCGGTCGGTCCGCAGATTGCTGCGCGATTGCAGGAACTGCTCGATCAGATAGCCATTGGCGCCGTGGATCTCGACGCCGTCGAAGCCGGCGGCAAGCGCGTTCTTCGCGCCCTGCCGATAGGCTTCGACCATCCGCGCGACCTCGTCGGTCTCGAGCGCCCGCGGCGTCTCGTAGTCGACCACCTTGCCGTCCGCCGTCATGCACTTGAACTCGGCGGGGATTGCGACCGCCGACGGCGCCACCGGCAGCGCGCCATTTGGCTGGAACGAGGAATGCGAGACGCGGCCGACGTGCCAGAGCTGCAGGAAGATCAAGCCGCCCTTGGCGTGCACGGCATTGACCACCTCGCGCCAGCCCGCGATCTGGGCCTCGCTGTAGATGCCGGGGACCCCGCCGTTGCCAAAGCCGGTCGCGACCACGGGCGAGGCTTCCGCGATGATCAAGCCGCCGGGCGTGGCGCGCTGCGCGTAATATTCCGCGTTGAGCGGACGCGGCGCGAGGCTCGGCCTTGCCGCCCGCAGCCGGGTCAACGGCGCCATCACGACGCGGTGCTTGAGCTCATAGGGACCGACCTTGAGCGGCGAAAACAGCGACGGAGAAGTCATGCCTACCCCAATTAATCTTTTGTGATTTCCCGTTATATCTTGGGCATGATCGTTCGGAAAACCGGCGTCCACTTTTCCGGATCATGCCCGTTATCTAACGGGTTCATCTTGTTCATAAAAGCAGGTAGTGGCAATCTGTTGCCACGAGAACAGGTCTCCCATGTCGAAATCGAGCGCCTCATCGCTCCCCTCCCTGAGCGTCCGCATCGACCTCGATGCCGAGGACCGGATCGGGCCGGGCAAGATTCTGCTCCTCGAGCAGATCAGGGAATGCGGCTCGATCTCGGCCGCCGGCCGTGCCATGGACATGAGCTACAAGCGCGCCTGGGACCTGGTCGACGAGATCAACCGGATCTGCCGCCAGGCGGCGGTGGAACGGCAGACCGGCGGCAAGAACGGCGGCGGCGCGGTGCTGACCCCGTTCGGGCTCTCGTTGGTGGCGCGCTACCGCAAGATCGAGCGCGATGCCGCATCCGCCGTGCGCAAGGATCTCGAGGCCCTGCGCAGCGACATCGGCAAGCCCAGGAAGGCCGCAGGGCGGTAGACGCAAGGGACCTGCGGCTGTCGCAGGGGCGCGTTGCGAAAATATCGAAAACAACCCCATGCAAAGGAGCCGGCGGCGACCGGCGTTCGACAACGCAACTTGACACGTCGGGCAAATCAGGGATATATTTCTAGTATTCCGAAATGATGCAGATGTTGGGGACGGGCTCGCTCCGCGAGCAGGCTGTGCGTTGAGACCTGTACCCCCTCACCCGCCGCGCAAGGGCGCGGCGACCTCTCCCCGCCGGCGGGGAGAGGTGAAGAAAGGCAGCGTGTCGGGCGCTAGCCCGTCTTGATCCAGACCGCCTTGACGTTGAGATATTCCTCAACGTGCTGCTTGCCGGACTCGCGGCCGTAGCCGCTCATCTTGTAGCCGCCGAACGGCACCGCCGGATCCATCGCCTGGTAGCAATTGACCCAGACCGAGCCGGCGCGCAGCGCCTTCGCGACCTGGTGCGCCTTGCTGACATTGGTGGTCCAGACGCCCGAGCCGAGGCCGAAGGTGGTGGCATTGGCGCGCTTGATCAGTTCTTCCGGATCCTTGAACGAGATCGCCGAGATCACCGGGCCGAAGATCTCCTCCTGCGCGATGCGCATGTTGTCCTGCACATTGGCAAACACCGTCGGCTGCACGAAATAGCCCTTCGACAGCGCGCCCTCGGTGAGGCGGCCGCCGCCGGCAAGCGCCTTGGCGCCTTCCTTCTGGCCGATGTCGAGATAGCCGGACACGCGGTCCATCTGCTGCTGCGACACCAGCGGCCCGATCTGGGTGTTGGGATCGAGGCCGTTGCCGACCTGCAGCTTCTTGCCGAACTCGGCGACGCGGCCGACGAATTCGTCATAGACCTTCTGCTCGACGAACAGCCGCGTGCCGGCGCTGCAGATCTGCCCCGAATTGGCGAACACCGCCATCGCAGCCCCCGGCACCGCCGCGTCGAGATCGGCGTCGGCAAACACGATGTCCGGCGACTTGCCGCCGAGCTCGAGCGAGACCCGCTTGAGGTTGCCGGCCGACGCCCGGATGATCGACTGGCCCGTGATGTGCGAGCCGGTGAAGGCGACCTTGTCGACATCGGGATGCGAGGCGAGCGCGGCGCCCGCGGTCTCGCCATAGCCCGGCACGACGTTGACGACGCCGGGCGGAATGCCGGCCTCCATGCAGAGCTCGCCGATGCGCAGCGAGGTCAGCGGCGATTCCTCGGCCGGCTTCAGCACCACCGTGCAGCCGGTCGCGATCGCGGGGCCGATCTTCCAGATCGAGGCGGTCAGCGGCCCGTTCCAGGGGATGATGGCGCCGACCACGCCGATCGGCTCCTTCAGGGTGTAGGAGAAGATCTCGCCGGGCAGCGAGTTCTCGATGGTCTCGCCGTGGATCGCGGTGGCCTGGCCCGCATAGTAGCGCAGCATGCCGAGCGCGCGCAGCCGGTTGCCGCGGGTGCGGCTGATCGGCGCGCCCATGTCGAGCGTGTCGAGCTGGGACAATTCCTCGAAATTGGCTTCGACCAGCTCGGCGAGCTTGAGCAGCATGTTCTGCCGCTCGAACGGCTTGACCTTGCTCCAGGGGCCTTCAAAGGCGCGGCGCGCCGCGGCAACGGCGCGGTTGATGTCCTCGGCGTCGCCCTCGGCGACCGTCGCGAGCAATTCACCGGTGGCGGGGTTGTGAGTTTCGAATTTCTTGCCGGAGGCGGCGTCGATCCATTTGCCGTCGATCAGCATCTTCTTGTAGGAGCCATCGGCATAAGGATGGCGCGTGATCGGAACAGCCTGCGAAACAGCCATGTTTGCACTCCCTGTCAAATTTTGGGCTGAGGTCTTTTGGAAGCGTTATATCGACGATTCTACAGCGCAGGCGCGAAACCGTAAAGCCGAGCCGGCGTTGTCGAGGGCGGCGCACATGAAAACCTCCCATGCGCCTGCATCGTGCGCGCGATATGCTAGCTTGCCGATGTCAGCCACATATGTGTCCGGAGACAACAGATGCCCCATCCCGCGATATCAGCCAATCATGTTGCCGTGATCACCGGAGGCGCGTCCGGTATCGGACTTGCCGCGGCGACGCGGTTTGCCGCGGCCGGGATGAAGGTCTGCATCGCCGACCTCGGCGATGACAGGCTGAAGGGCGCTGCAACGAAACTGTCATCCGCGGCGCCGGGTGGCGCGGCCAATATCATGACCGCTGCGGTCGATGTCAGCCGCGCGGACGAGGTCGCAAGCCTCGAGGCCGCGGTCGCCAGAAAATTCGGCGGCACCGATATCCTGATGAACAATGCCGGCATCCAGCCCGGCAGCGCGATGTTCGGTCCATCAGACAATTGGCAGCGCATCCTTGGCGTCAATCTGTGGGGCGTGATCAACGGCACGCAGGCATTTGCTCCGAACATGATCAAACGCGGAAAGCCGGGGCTGATCATCAACACCGGCTCCAAGCAGGGCATCACCACGCCGCCGGGCGATCCCGCCTACAACGTCTCCAAGGCCGGCGTGAAGGCGTTCACCGAAGCGCTGCAACACGAATTGCGCAACACCGACGGCTGCAAGCTCACGGCGCATCTGTTGATCCCGGGCTTCGTCTTCACCGGGCTGACGGCGCGCGGCCGCACCGAGAAGCCGGCCGGCGCCTGGACGGCGGAGCAGACCGTCGACTTCATGATCGAGCGGCTCGACGCCGGAGACTTCTACATCCTCTGCCCCGACAACGACGTGCCGCGCGCGCTCGACGAACGGCGTATCCTGTGGGCCGCCGGCGATATCGTCGAGAACCGTCCACCGCTGTCGCGCTGGCACAAGGATTACGGCGACGCGTTTGCAGCGTTCGTGAAGGGGAAGTGAGAGCTACCGTCATTGCGAGGAGCGAAGCGACGAAGCAATCCATGGCACCGGATACGCGGAGGGATGGATTGCTTCGCTTCGCTCGCAATGACGAAGAAGCATCGTCGGCGTGGCCTAATTCGCCCGCACGCGGACCGGCGTCGCGGGCTGCGCCACCAGCGCTTCGCCGAGCTCGCTCTGCTGCGCGCGCGGGATCGAGAAGCACACGCTGAAGCCGTCCGATGTCTTCAGCGTCACCATGCCCTGGGCCGGATCGGTCGATTGCTCGATGGTCCAGGAATCCAGCGGATAGGCGTAGCGCAGCGTCTGGTCGCCGAAACGGGTCTGCAACGCCTTGCTGATCAGCCCGGGCAGCGTCATGACCAGCGCACCGACCTGGTTGATCGACAGGCGGATGGTTGCAGGCTCGCCCTTGCCGTCCACGAACCCCAGCGAGATGGCGCAGCCGTCGGGCGCGACCTCGCAGGTGGTGAGCTCCTGGGTTTCGATCTGCATGCCGGCACTCCGGATTATCGTTATATTCCATCCAATATATCGCGGAGACGACCAGCGTCCAGCCCCCAAAGTATAGCAGCCGCCGATCCGGAGCGGCTGCGCGCGGCGTTAGAATAGATTGAAGCCTGCGCTGTTCCGGTTGACGCCAGGCTGCCCGCCGCGAATAAATGAGCGTGAAGCCTGGGCCGATTTTTCGCCGCGATCTTTCCGAGAACCCGTTCATTTCGGCAGTGCGAAGCCCACGCTGGTTGGCCGTGGCGCCCTTGTTCCTGCCGTGATATACGTCAGAATATAGCGAGGCCCGCGAAGGGCCCGTTTGACCAGGGAGAGCAAAGCCTATGAGCGATTACAGTCTTCTCATCGACGGCAAGATGGTACCCGGCGACAGCACGATGCCGGTGCTCAATCCGGCGACCGAAGAGGTCGTGGCGCAATGCCCGCGCGCCTCCAAGGACCAGCTCGACAAGGCGGTCGCCGCCGCGAAGGCCGCCTACCCGGCCTGGGCCGCGACGCCGATGGACGAGCGCCGCAAGCTCGTGATCAAGATGGCCGAGGTGATCGAGGCCAACACCAACGAGCTCGCCCGCATCCTGACCAGCGAACAGGGCAAGCCGCTCGCGGATGCCACCGGCGAGGTGATGGGCATGGCCGGCTTCTTCCGCTATCTCGGCTCGCTCGATCTGCCGATGCGCGTGATCGAGAATTCCGGCGACCGCAAGGTCGAGGCCTATCGCCGCCCGCTCGGCGTGGTCGGCGCGATCATTCCCTGGAACTATCCGCTGCTGATCCTGGCATTCAAACTGCCGTCGGCGCTGCTCGCCGGCAACACCCTGGTGGTGAAGCCCGCGCCGACCACGCCGCTGGCCTCGCTGCGCTTTGCCGAGCTGGTCAAGGACATCCTGCCGAAGGGCGTGCTGAACTTCATCGCCGATGCCAACGACCTCGGCGATCACATGACCAAGCATCCCGACATCCGCAAGATCTCCTTCACCGGCTCGACCGCGACCGGCCAGAAGGTGATGGCGAGCGCATCGCAGACCTTGAAGCGGATCACGCTCGAGCTCGGCGGCAACGACGCCGGCATCGTGCTCGACGACGTCGATCCGAAGAAGGTCGCGCCCGGCATCTTCGAGGGCGCGTTCCAGAATTCCGGCCAGGTCTGCCTCGCCATCAAGCGGCTCTATGTGCACGAGTCGGTCTATGACGAGATCTGCAACGAGCTGGTCGCGATCGCGAAGAACACCGTGGTCGACGACGGCTCCAAGCAGGGCACCAAGCTCGGCCCGCTGCAGAACAAGATGCAGTACGAGAAGGTGAAGGCGTTCCTCGACGACGCCCGCAAGAACGGCAACGTGATCGCCGGCGGCGCCGCGATGGACCGTCCCGGCTACTTCATCGAGCCGACCATCGTGCGCGACATCAAGGAAGGCTCCAAGCTGGTCGACGAGGAGCAGTTCGGCCCGGTGCTGCCTGTGATCAAATATTCCGACAAGGATGACGTGATCCGCCGCGCCAACGCCACCACCTACGGCCTCGGCGCGTCGGTGTGGTCATCCGACATCAAGCGGGCGCACGAGATCGCGACCCAGATCGAGGCCGGCACGGTGTGGATCAACAAGCACCTCGACATGGCGCCGAACATCCCGTTCGGCGGCGCCAAGCAGTCCGGCATCGGCACCGAATTCGCCGAGGAAGGCCTCGCTGAATTCACCCAGTTGCAGATCATCAACGGCCCGCCGGCCGCCTGATCTTTCGAACATGCGGCCGCGACGCTTTGGAGCCCCCTTGGCGCTCCTTGGCACCGCGGCCGCCGCTCTCCTCCACAACGAACAGAGCCCATCATGTTCGACGCCCAATGCGACCTCGCCGCCCTGGTCTATGACGACAATGACGATCCCGATGCGGTGCTGCGCGCCTTCGCCGCTGACCTGAAGGCGCACGGCGCGCGCGTCGTCGGCATGGTGCAGACAGGCCAATGCGCGGATTCCAGCCTGTCCGCGGTGCTGGTCCATAGCGGCGAGACGCTGCTGCTGGCGCAGCCGCCGCGCGAAGGTGCTACCGGCTGCAAGCTCGATCTGTCGCGGCTGCAGGCCGCCGGCGTCCGCGTCGCCGACGCGCTCACCGAGGGCGCCGATCTCGTCATCGTCAACCGCTTCGGCAAGCGCGAGCGCGACGGCAAGGGCCTCGGCTTCGTGATCGAGCGCGCGCTCGATGCCGATATTCCGGTCGTGATCGCGGTGTCGCGCTCAAGCTTTGCGGACTGGATCAAGTTCGCCGGCGGCATGAGCGTGAAGCTCGCCTGCGACCGCCACGCGCTCGACGCCTGGTGGCGCAACGTCTCGCTGCGGACCGCGGCCCGGACGGCGCCGGATCACACCACGGTTTGCGAGGTCTTCAAGTAGACGCTATGCAATTCGTAGGATGGGTATCGCTTCGCTCCACCCACCCTACGCACTCCGCGCTATCGCCGTCATCCTGAGGTGCGAGCGAAGCGAGCCTCGAAGGATGCACGGCCCAGCTCGTGGCCGTCGATCCTTCGAGGGCCGCTGAAGAAGCGGCCACCTCAGGATGACGGGTTAAGATCGCAGGATGGGTTGGCTAACCCACCCAATGCAGTTGCGCCCAATCGCTCAGAGCGTTTCCTGCTTGTGGTCGCAGTTCTTGCAGGTGAACTTGACACGGGTCTGGCCCTTTTCCGCCTGCACCCGGTTCGGCGCGCCGCATTTGCCGCAGACGGCCTCGATCCGGGTGGTGCCCTGCTTGATGACCAGGTTCCGTTTTTCCATGGTCTCGCGGATCAGCCGTTCGGCCTCCTCGCGCAACGATTGCTTCGACATCATCCCACCGGTCATTGGTTTGCGGGCCGCCTCTTAGCACGGCGGCGTGAAGCTTTGACAGGGGGTACGTTCAGACAATCAACCGGTCCACCGGCAGCCGGAAATGCCGGGGTTTCAGCGGTTTCGACGGCCGGCCGATGCGGAACACGTTGACGAGGCGCAGATCCGCGCCGATCCGGCCGAGTTTTCGCAGCCGCTCGTTGAAGTCAGGATGATCCGATAACGCCGAGATCGGGCAGGCCGCAAAGCCGGCGCGATCGATCTCCAGCCAGCTGCGGTAGAAATGCCGTCCCGTCGTGAGTGGATCCTCACCGACCGGACGACAGAACAGCACGATCGCCGACGCCGACGCGGTCTTGGCGCTGTCGGCGAGCAGCGACGCAGCGAGGCCGAGACGGTCCAGCGGCCTGAACAGGCTGCCGAGCACGAAACCGGCAGCGGTGGCCTCGATGGCGTTCATGGCGAGTGCATCGCGGTTGAGCCCGTCAACCAGATAGCGCGGATGGCTCGGTGACAGCCGCATCCATTCGAGCAGCTCGGCCCGATAGTCGTCGCCGTGGACAAATGAGAATTCGGCCTGGTCGGCCCAACCGGCGATATCGGCAATCATCCGGCGATGATCGATGCAGATCAGATCGTCACGCGCGACAGCAAGTTGCGCCAGTGACGCGCCGTCATCCAGCGAGGCCACGAACTTGCCGCGCCATGACATGCGGCGTGTCACATGCCCGGCCAGCGGATCGGGCGCGACGCCCTGCCTGATCGCAAAGCTGCACAGCGCGGCAAATTGCGGCGACAGCGGCTGCTCGATCGTGGTCATGGCCGTGATGGCGAGACCGCGGCGGTTGAGCGCGAGGCTCATGCCCTCCAGCGCCGCGCCGTGCGACACCAGGACGTCATGCCCCGCGGGGTCGGCGACCGGCGCGCGGACGGCCGTCGCGTCGACCAGCGCCAGCCGGCCGTCATCGAGCAGCCGCCACCGCGTCGGCTGGATGTTGTGGACGCTCGGCGCCAGCCGCGCCTCCGCGACCAGCTCACGCAGCAAATCCGGCGTCAGCGCGCTCATGCCGCGGCCAGCCGCTTGGTGAACAGATGCAGCCGGTGCAGCGGCGTGGCGCCGGCCTTCTCGACCTGGCGCAGCGACGGGCCGTTGATGTCAGCGATCCAGGTGCCGCCGAGCGTGCGGTAGCCGGCCTCCTGCAACGCCAGCGCGGTGCGGTAGAGCATCGCGCCGTTGAGGCCGCGATTGTGCAGGTCGCGGCAGACCGACTGATAGATCAGCACGGCGCGGGTGTTCATCATGCGGTGCTGCACGAACCTGAACGGCGCCGTCAGCCCGATCCGGCCGCCGATCGCCTTGATCAGCGGGTTGAGGTCGGGGATCGCGATGATCGCGCCGGCGGGCCGGCCGCGGTGATAGACCACGGTCGAAATTCGCTTGTCGATGATCCACATCATGTCGCCGGCCTGGAACAGATATTCGGCGGCGGTCGGCGGCACGAACATCGGATTGTCGGCAAAGCCGTCGTTGAGGATCAGCCGCGCATCCTCCAGCCGCACTTTGAACGCGGAGCGCTTGATCGGCTGCCAGACGAAGTCCTTGTCGGCCAGCACCGCGCGCTGCTTGTCGCCGAGCAGTTGCTCCGGCTTGCCGCCGTCGAGCGATATCTCGAACGTCGTCATCGGGAAGGTCGCGGTGTAACCGGCGCGTTCGAGGTGCTGCGCGATATGCGGCGGCGACCACATCATGTCGGTGAACGGCGCATGGTCGAAGCCGTCGGTCATCACGCCGATCTGCTGCATCGCCGTGAGATTGAAATTGCCGGCGACCCGGCTCATGCCGCGCGCCGACAGCCACTGCTCGGCGGCGCGCAGCAGCGCATCGGCCACTTCGACGTCGTCGATACAGTCGAAGAAGCCGAACGCGCCGTGGCGGGTGCCGTGCTTGCGGTTCGAGGCATCGTGGATCGAGGCGGCGATGCGGCCGACCGGCCGTCCGTCGCGATGCGCCGAAAACAGCGCATAGCGGCCGTGGCCTTCGGTGACGAACGGGTTCTTCGCGGCATCGAACATCCGGTCGAAGTCGCTCCACAGCGGCGGCACGTAGAGGCTGTCGGGCCCATAGGCATTGAGCGCGGCGTCGAATGCCGCCCTGCGGTCGCCCTCGCGGATCTCTGTTGTCATTTGGCCTCCGGGGTCAATGCCAAGAGCCGCCGCACCAGCGCCAGCGCGGTTTCGGTGGCGGGATCGGCCGCGGTCACGGGGACGGCGAGCACGATGAGGTCGAGCGGATCGTGCGCGAGCACGATGACGTGCGTGGCATTGTTGGCGGTCATCAGCGAGACCATGCGCTCGGCGGCCGGATCGGCCGGCGCCAGCCCCCATGGCGCCTCGGACCGGCGCAGCACGCGTCTCGCCGAAAGGAAGTCGCGGAGCAGCGGCGGATCGTAAAGGCCGAGCTCGCTTTCGCGGAAGCGCCGCGCGCTCTCGAAGATCGGGTGCCGCGCGAGCTCGGCGATCAGTTGCTCCCGGGTTTGCGCCGGCGAAGACGCGACCGAGTTGAGGACGCCCGGCTCCTGCGATTCGAACAGCGCGCGCAGCGCGTCCGTCATCAGCCCGATGGTCAGGACGCCGGCGATCGCAACCGCGACGAAGCGGACCATCTGTGCCGCATCGACGTCAGGCGCCATGAAGGCGGCGGCAAGCCCGAGCAGGCCCGAAGAGATCAGCCGCAGCGCCATCATCGCAAGCCCATGCCGGCGCGTCTCGGCGCCGCCGCCGGCGATCAGCATCACGGTCACCGTGAGCAGCGCCCCCAGCGCGCCGAGCCGGACCGGAATGTCCGGAAACAGCGTGCGAAAATCGGTGAGGATGAACGGGATCACCACCAGCGCGCCGACCGCCATGCGGCCGATGCTGCGGTTCTCCGAGGCCATCAGCGCGGTGCGGTCGCGCGTCGCCAGCAGCAGCGCGCAGGTCGCAAAGCCCACGAGCTGGAACAGCGCCAGCGCGATCGCATAGGGCATCGCAAAGCGCTGCAGCCCGAACAGGCCGCCGAGCCCGAGCAGGATGGCGCCCGCGAGTGCTACGATCTTCACCGCGCGCGGCGCGTGCCGCCGCAGAATGCCCTCGGTGACGATCAAGGCGCCGAGCGGGATCAGCGCGGCCGGGATCACCGAGAGACGGTCGAGCACGAAGCTTCCCGTCCACCAGGCAAGGCCGCGGTCGAGGAACAGGGTCGCGATGACGCCGAGCGCGAGCAGCAGGCGGCGGGTCAGCGGGCTCCTTGGATCGCGCCGGTAGAACGTCATCATCGCCACCGCGACGCCGATGGCGCCGCAGAGATTGACGATGGAATCGGCGATCACCCCCGAGGTCATTTGCCGCTCGTCAACTCGTCGATGGCGCGGCGTACCAGCGGGCGCATCATAGCGGCCACCAGCGCATTGCGCGGCCTCTCGATCGCGGGCCGGTGCGGGTTGAGGAACCAGCCGCGGCAATCGGTGCCGGAGGTGCGGCCGAGGATCAGCGCGACCGCCTCATAGGCCATCAGCATGCCGGTCGAGATCACCATCGGCGCGAACGACATCCGGCTGCGGCGGCCGGCCGCGACTTCGCCGGCGATCGCGAGGTCGACATAGTTGCGCGACGAGGAATGCAGCATCACGTGCTCGATCTCGGCGCGCATCGCGGCGCGGCGGTCGTCCTCGGTGATCGCCTTCCAGTCCTTGCCTGTTGTCGGAAAGCCGAGGCGCTGCTCGGGCCGCGGATCGTGCGGGCGCACCACGATCACCGACGGCAGCGGCGACATATAGGCGTCGATCACGGTCGATTCCGCGGACTTGGCGGTCCGGTACAGATGCACGCCGGCGGCGATATCGTCCATGCCGTTGACGATGACCGGGCAACGCGCGGCAATCCCGGCGAGCTCGCTGGTCCAGTTCTCGCCGAGCACCTCGATCTCGATGGTCGGATTGATGCGCCTGGCGGCTTCGGCGGCGACTTCCGCCTTCTCGCGGCCGACCTCGTCGGCAAAGGCGAACACCTGGCGGTTGAGGTTGGAAACCTCGAACCGATCGATGTCGGCGATCACGAACTTGCCGACGCCGGCGCGCGCCAGCGCCATGAAGGCCGCGCCGCCCATGCCGCCGACGCCGCAGACGAACACCCGCGCCTGGCGCAGCAATTGCTGCTCATGCTCGTCGATGAAGCCGATGTTGCGGCCGGTGAAGGAGTAATAGTCGAAATTCATCGCACGGCCCCGTTATCCTGCTTGCGCGGCCGCAGCGTGCCGAAGGCGCGGCTGTCGTCCATCCAGTAGACCACCGGCAGCACCAGCCGCTGCAGCGCCAGCATCGCGGACGCCGCCAGCAGCGCCGGCAGCGAGCCCGAGGGCACCTCGCTCATGACATAGCGGCGCGCGCCGGCCAGATCGACGCGGCCGAGCTGCAACACATCGTCGCCGCGGCCGTAATCCAGCTCGCGCGCGCAGAACTCGTTGTAGATGGCGTCGCGATGTTTCGGCGCGATCTCAAAGGTCTTCTTCAGCGCGTCCGAGCCGCCGGTATAGGCATTGGTGATGACCGAACGCGCCTCGTCGAAGCCGGCCTCCTCGCCGACGCCGAACACCGCACGATGCCGCGCCATGATGCCGCGCGCGAGTTGCAGATGCGCAAAGCTCTGCCGCGCGCCCGGCAGCGGCGACGGAAACACGTCGGAGAAGGTGTCGCTGACCATGCCGACCACCGCCGGCACCTGGGTGACGTTGGAGATCCATTTCGGCCGCAACCCGTCGCGGGCGAACAGCACCAGCGCGGTCAGGCCGTAGAGCACCCAGGACAGCCCCTGCCCGCGCACATCGGGATCGACCATCACGAGGCCGAGATGGGTCACTTCGGTGGGCTCGCCGTCGAGCGGCACGTCCATCACCGACAGCGCGTTGAAGGCGATCGGCCGGCCGGTGTCTTCCTCCGATATCAAAGTGACGACGGCGCGCGACAGCCGCTCCGGCTCGCCGGAGAAAATGCCGTAGGTCAAACTCTCCTCGGGCAGCGTCTTGGCGGCGACGATGCGCAGCTGCTCGACCAGCGCGTCGAGCTCGACCTTCGGCAGCGACAGGCCTGGGGATTCGACGATGCGGGTGCGCTGACCGGCCTGGGTGCGCAATGTGAGATCGATGGTCGGCTGCGACAGCGCCTTCAGCCAGAAGCCGCCATGGCTGCACAGGCCGTCAAAGGCCGCGCGCGCCTTGGCAAGTCCTCTGGCAAGGCTGCTGCTGCCGCGCGAAGCGGGCGTTGGATTGTCCGTGGACGCCATTTCTCTGTCCCTCGGGCGCGATCTCTGCACTCGCCCCTGTTAAGGAGCCATGAGCGCAACCTGACGCTGTTTGCCGCAGGGTAAACAAGGCCTTCCGGAAACGGAACAGATTGGGTGTATGCGCCCGTAGCCTATCCACCCGTCATTGCGAGCTGAGCGAAGCTCGTAACGGCAGCGCGCTTGCTCCTTCACCGTCACCCTGAGGAGCGCGTAGCGCGTCTCGAAGGGTCGACGGCCCCGCTGGTGGCCGTGCATCCTTCGAGGCTCGCTCCGCTCGCACCTCAGGATGACGGGATATCCAGCGTCATTTGCTTCGTCGCTATCGCTCCTCGCACTGACGCCGGGATTCCCTGTCGCCGAAGGCGAAAGCAGCGGGTGAAAAGCACCCGCCGCTTCGTCCTGGCTCTGCCTCACGCTGCCTTGGAGACTTCCATCAGCAGGCGCTCGGCCTTGGCGTCCTCGATACGGTTCACGAACTTGCTGCTCTCGTAATTGTCGCGCACCGTCTTGGTCAGCGTGATGCAGGTCTGGATCAGCATCACGATGCCCATCGCGAGATAGCCCTGCATCCAGAGAGAGACCGGCAGGAAGAACACGCCGACGGCGACGAGGAAGGCGGACGCTGCGAAGGACACGTAGGTGAAGGTGACCCATGCGCTGCTGTGGGGTTGGATGGTCTGGTTCATGATCGTCTCCTTGATGATGATGTGGTTTGAAGGGATTTGGTTTGAGGCTTGTGGTTTCAGGCGGCCGGCGCGCGCTTGGCTTTCAGCCGCGCCAGCACGTCGTCGGCGGTCGATTTCATGCGCGGGCCAAAACCCTGCTCGGCGAGCCGCTCGGCGATGACGAGCGGTCCCGAGGCGGTATCGATCTCGAACAGCGCGTCGTCGGCCGCCTGGGCTTCGATCTGCCGCTCGCGCAGCCGCTTCAGCGTCGCCTCCGCTTCCGGCAGCGTCGACTCGTAGGGGCGCACCGCCTCGATGCCGCTCCGGCGCAGCGAGCGCACCGCTTCCGAGGCGCGGGCGAGGCGCCGGCCGCGATCGAGCTCGGCAATCCGCGCCTCGGCGTTGGCGACGTGGCGCTTCAGCCGGGTGATCTCGGTGGCGAACAGCGTGCGCGCGGTCATCGCGGCATCGCGTTCGGCTTCGAGATTGGCGATCGCCTGCGCGGCTTCGCGGGCGAGATCTTCCCGGCCGCCCTCGAGCGCCGCCGACGCGCGCACCTCGAGATCGGCGATCCTGGCGTTGGTGGCCTCGAGCCGCCGGCCTTCCTGCTGGTCGCCGGCGATGGCGAGCGCCAGGCTCCGTTTCGAGCGGTCGACGGCGGCGGCCGCATCGCGCATCTGCTGGTCGAGAACGACCAGTGCCGTCCGATCTTGCAGTTCTTCCTCGGCTGCCGCCACGCTGCCGCGGAAAATCGTCAAAACAGTTTTGAACATTTGGTCACTCCCTGTTATGAGCATCGCTCATGAATCTCTTGTACCACATACTGAGCAGCGCTCAAGAATTATTTGAGCAACGCTCAAGCATGTGGTTAACGATGGGTGAAATATGTCCAAAGCATTGGAACGACGTGCAAAACTGCGCGAGGCGCTGATCGAGGCGGCGGAACGGGCGATTGCGGCAAAGGGTCTCACCGGCCTGAAAACCCGCGAACTGGCCCAGGAAATCGGTGTCGCCAATGGCGGCGTCTACAATCTGGTGGAGGATGTCGACGAGCTGATCCTGCGCGTCGGCTCACGCACGCTGGCCCGGCTGGACGCCTCGCTGTCGCTGGCCGAGATCGGCGGATCGGCGGCGCCGCGCGAGATGCTGGTGCGGATCGCCGTCGCCTATTGCGACTTCGCCGCCGACAATCTCGAACTGTGGCGCGCGCTGTTCGAGCACCGCATGCAGCCCGGCAAGCCGGTGCCGGAATGGGCGATCACCGAGCAGATGGAATTGTTCCGCCACATCTACAAGCCGCTCGCCGCGTTGTTTCCGCAGCGCTCGCCGGCGCAGCTCGGCGTCACCGCGCGCAGCCTGTTCTCCGCCGTGCACGGCATGGTCGCGCTCGGGCTGGAGCACAAGCTGATCGCGGTGCCGATCGGCCAGCTGCGCAGCGAGATCGCGACATTGACGCGCGCGATGGTCGACGGGCTGACGGCGAAGAAAGAGTAGGCCACGACCCGCAGATGCCCCGGAAAGCAATGGATGTTCGGCAACGTAGCTGAACAGCAGCATTCCCGTTGATGTCGTCTTGCGTTGCCATTGGCGGCCCCTGCGGTGCGTCGGCCCTTCCTTCGAGCGGGCGCTTGGGGAAGTGCGGATCGCGACCCAGTTCGCTTCGGCCGTCGGCCACGCTCGCCGTGGCATAAACGAACGCAAGGGAGCCGGCCATGCGATTTCCGACCCAACACGGAGTAATCTTCGACCACACCGTTCGCAATCTGCACGCCCGCCTCTGGCGTTAGCGAAGCACGAGCCTTGCCAATACGGCAACCAACTCGCTCTGCCGGGCGACACCCACTTTCGAGAACACGCGTTTGAGCACGGTGCGGGCCGTATCTTCCGTGATTCCCAGCCGCTCCGCGGCCTCTTTGGGCGGCAGACCCGCCCCGACAAGGGCCGCCATCCGCGCTTCTCCCAGCGTCAGCTTGAGCACGTCGCGGACGACGGCCGGATCGGCCGGCTCATCAAGCTTCTGCTCGATCGCGAGCACGATGGCGCGGGTATGAGTGAGAAATTGTTCGGCGAGGCTGACACGTGGCTTAACCGGCAGCAGGTAAACCACCAGTCGACGGTCCCGTCCGGTGGAATGAACGAGGATAGGCTTCGGGTCGCCGATCAGCTCACGCGGATCTCCGCGAAGCGTGCGCGCGACGACCTCGTCGATCGATTCACGCACAACGCCAGAACCGATACGCAACTGTTCCTTCACGAGCTGAAGTTCGTCCCCGAGCATCTGCTGCCCGGCCGGATTGGAGAACACGACCCGTCCCAGCGTGTCCAGCGCGAAGACGCCTATCCCGATCCGGGCCAGCGCTTCACCCAGTCCCAACTTCGCCAGTTCGGCATCCAGCAGCCGGATCGAAAGACGCAGCGATTTCTCGATATGGCGTCCGATGCGGCGCAACGTTCCGAGTTCGGCATCGGAATACTCGGCACGACCCGCAGGGCGTTGCATGCTGAGGATGACGCCGACATGTGGGTCGGGCGATACCGCGATGCATCCGAATGCGCCGAGACCGTGGCTTGCCCTGAATTGAACGAAGAAGGGATCGCTCTCAAGCTCGCGTCGTGACAGGACATGCCGGTTCGTGAATGGCTCGCCGTTGAAGAAATAGCCGCGCTCCACCGCCCGGTTCGCTGCAGTATCTCGGCTCGTCCAATTTATCTCGTAGTCTTTTTGCGCCGCAGCCAGCCTCTCGGAAACGATGGTGCCGTAGTGCCCGTCGTCGCGTTGCCAAAGCAACACTCCACCGACATCTCCGAAGAAATCTGCGATCGCCCCCAGCGCCTGCGGCCACTGCAATGGATCCGGGGCAGCATCGTAGATGGCTTCGACGGCCTTCAGGAGGCGGCCTTCCGATGGGACCGAACTCACGAGAAGCGCACCCAGATGGGACAGCGTTCCCCGATCGAAACCAAAGCCTCTCCACCAGACGTGGCTCGAGCCAATTCGAGCAGCTTCATTTTTGTCCCCCGGTGAGCAACCGCACCCACACCAAAGAAGCAACTCAACCGTCAGCGAAGTTGCTCACGAACGACATACCACAAATGGGGGATGCGCTGAGCTGGACATCTCCCAAGAATGCGCTCAGCTCGCATAGTCAACCGCAGAATTCGCTAGAATTGCATGGTTCATCAACCGATCGAACACTCCAGAATTTCGCGGGTTCATGCCAGATTGGGTGAGGCGGCGGTCGATCCGGGCAGGTGGGGAGACCTGCTGGAAGAAATGTGCCGCGCCGTCGGCGCGGAGGGAGCCAGTCTCAGACAAGCCGGAGTTCGAACTTCGGACGTCCCCTATACCGCTTCAATGGAAGACCTGACCAAGGTCTACTTCAAGGAAGGCTGGCATCTTAGGGACATCCGCGTCCCGCGCGTCCAGAGTCTGTTCGCCTCTTCCCGTCCGATGGCGCCTGCCTTCTGCGACTCGGACATGTTCAGCTACGACGAGATGCGCCAACTGTTCCGCAACGATGGTTATTTCAACGACTTTCTGCGGCTCGGAAAGCTGAAATGGGGAGGCTGGATTCGATTCCAGGTCATGGGACAACCTTGGCTGATCGCTTTTCAGCGGACAGAAGTTCAAGGGCCATACGAACCGGGCGACATGCTTCGCCTGTCGCCGCTTGCGCAGACCCTGACCGAAGTTGCGGACTTATCGGCCGCCGTCGGACGCTCAGTTCTGACCGGCGTGTTGGACGGTTTGCAGTTGGTACGACAGCCCGCCCTGGCCCTGGACCGTAACGGTCTCGTCCTGGGCATCAATTCAGGCGCCGATGCAGTCTTCGACCGCGATTTTCGGGTCTCCAACTCCCGCCTATTCATCCGCGACGGAAAGGCACGTAGGGCGCTCGAACACATAACGTCGGACGCCGCGGCCGAAACGGAGCACCATCCGCGAACGAAAATCCGTGCGGAAAATGTGATCGCTGCCAAGCGCGAGACCAAGAAACCCGTTCTGATGAAGCTGCTACCGGTCCATGGAGCGGCGAGCGTCCCCTTTCTCGGCGCAAAATTCATCCTCACGTTGACAGACTTGGAGGCCACTCCAAGAGTGTCTCCCGACATCATCGCGCAGGTGCTTCGTTTGACCTCGGCCGAAGCCAGAGTTGCCTCGATGGTCGCGGTCGGTTCATCCCCCGAAGTGATTGCGGCCGAGCTGAAAGTCTCGCGGGAAACCGTGCGCAATCAGATCAAGGCAATCTTCGTCAAGACGAGGACCCACCGCCAGAGTGAACTCGCCGCGTTGGTGTCTCGGCTCTAAAGCATGATCCGGAAAAGTGGAAACCGGTTTTCCGAAAAGATCATGCTCAAACAAAGAGATGAGATCATGATGCGATTCCATGGAAACGCATCATGATCTAGCGAACGCCAGCGCGCCGCCCCTCACGGCTCCATCGTGTAGGCGCGCCCGGGTTCGAGCGCGTAGATCGTCAGGAAGCGTAGCGGCCGCTCCGGGTCGCAATTGCGAAACAGCGTGTGCGGGACATCAGCGCGATCCTGCAAGGTCTCGCCTGCCCGATATCGTCGCGGCGCCTCATCGCCATAGGCGGACTCGGCGGTGCCTTCGACGATGAAGATGACGCCGCCGACCGGATGCTTGTGCAGCGGAGCAACCCCGCCGGGCGGATAGGTCACCTCGGCAACGACGAGCTCGCGGTGATCCCCGGGCAGCGCGAGACGCTCGAGGGTCTTGCGCGTGACGCCGGCAAAGCCGGCCTGCTGGGCGTTTGCCTGGTTGCCTTCAGCCATGGGAACCCTTCCTCATCATGCGAACGAACGCGTCCCGATCGGATCGGGCTGCGATGACTATGGCGGCGCACGCACGACGCAACAAGCGCCCAAGCATTTCAACACATGTCACACGGGTGAGGCGAACCGGCGAGACGAAGCCCTTGCCACCCCTGCTCCCACGTTGCAGGATTCCCGCGCCGAGAACCTTCAGCAGTGGGCCTTGCATGAAAACGAGTATCGTCACGACGCGGGCGTCCGGGATCGCCGGCCTGGCGCTCATCCTTGCGGCATCAAGTGTCACGCCGGCGCGGGCGGCGCAGGCCGCGCCGGAATGCTCGATGTCGGTGACATTGGCGGATTGGGGCGAGAATTCGACCGGCGATATCGACGTCGCCTCGGGCGAGAGCTGCCAGATCCCGATCGGGATCCGCGGCACCGTGACGGATTCGGCGATCTCGCAAAAGCCGGCCTATGGCAAACTGAAGAAGATCAACGCATCGACTTTCGAGTACCGGGCGAAGGCCAAGTACAAGGGCAGCGATACGTTTGCCATCAAGGCGACCGGCCAGGGGCCGAAGGCTTCCGGCACCTCGGTCATCACCGTGCATGTGACGACCAAGTAACCGCCGCGCGCCGCATACGCGCGGCGCGCGACCAATGCGGGCTATTACGCCGGCCGCGCGCCGGTGCGGATGATCGACCCGACATGCTGGCCGCGCAGCGCCGCGGTGAGCCGGCCGGGAACCAGGCCGTTCACGACCTGCACGCGCTCGATGTGCCGCGCATTGGCCATCACCTCGAGCAGCGCAGGATCGAACGGCAGCGTGCCCTTCAGCTTGGCGAGGTCGGCGAGACTGGCCTCGCGCAGCAGCTGCGCGGTCTTGCCATTGGGACCGTTCGGATCGTCGGTGTAGACGCCATCGACGTCCTCGACGATGGTGAGCCCAGCGGCGCCGAGTGCATCGGCGAGCAGGAACGCGCCGGTGTCGGCCCGATGCAACGGGATGCGCGAGTTCGGAAACTCGTGATGGTGATAGGGTGGAAACGCGCTGCCGACCACCGCGCGAGATGCGGAGAGATGGATCGCGAGCTGGCTCGCGATGGTCGGATGCTCGATATAGGACACCCCCTCCGGCGCGAGCAGGCAGCCGAGGATATGGCCGTTCTGCCCGGCCTCGCTCGCGGCGAGCGGCTGAAGCGAGCCGACCGGCAGGCCGAGGTCGAGGCCGACGCTGTAGAGATGACGGGCGCGGATGCCGGCGCCGGTCAGGATCAGCAGCCGATGCTCCGGCAGCAGTGCACGCAGCTCGTCGACGATCGGCAGGATCGCCTCATGGCCGCGATCCATGATCGAGCGGCCGCCGATCTTCACCACCTGCACCCAGGGCAAAAGGGGGATCGGACGTCCGCCGGCGACGGGACGGGTGAGATCGCTGTCGAGCAGGGTCTGGCGCGCGAGCGGCGAAGCGACGTGCTTGATGGTGTCATCCATGGTCGTGTCTCGCTCAGTTCGCAGTGATGATGGTGCCGACATGCTCGCCCGCGAGCGCGCGGGTGAGATTGCCGGGGACGAGGCCGTTGACGACCTGCACCTGGCGGACATGGCGCGCGGTGGCGAGCAGATCGAGCACCGGGAATTCGAGGATCGAATCCTGCAATCCCTTGGCCTTCATCTCGGCGACCGAGATCTTCGGGATGAAGGTGGCGCCCTTCGAGGTCTTCGGGTTCGCGGTGTAGAGGCCGTTCTCGTCCTTCACATAGATCATCGCCTTGCAGCCGAACTGCTCGGCGACCAGGAAGCATCCGGCGTCGGTGCGATAGGGCGGGATCATGCCCTCGGCGGCCGGCCGCATCCACAGTCCGTAAGGCGGCATGCCGCTGAAGATCACCGCGTTCACCTCGGCGAGATAAAGCGGCACGGCCGACAGCCCGGCGCCGCTCACCGCGGAGATGCCGTGCTTGGCCAAGAGCTGGCCCAGCATCACGGCGTTCTGATCGGCGACCGAGGCGCCGAGTTGCGAGAGCACGCCGGCCGGCAGCCGCAGCCCGGCCGCGATCGAGTAGAGGTGGCGCGCGCGGGTGCCTGCGCCGGTCCCGATCAAGAGCTTGTGCGCCTTGCGGGCGGCGACGATCTCGTCGACCAGCGGATAGACGGCGGCGCGGCCGCGGTCGATCACGCTCTGGCCGCCGATCTTGATCACCGTGGCGTCCGGCAGGATCCGGAAATCCGATGCCGCATCCGCCGCAGCCAAAAGCTGCGGATCGGTCAGCGACCGCTGCATCAGGAGCGCTTCAAGCTCCGCCGTCGTGTTCGCCATGAGAAACGTCCTTTCTCCAATGCGCCTGGCATTGCTTCCGTCAGCCCCGCGACATCCGAACCGGTCTCCACCGGCGGCGCGCAGCGGCCTGCATTCGAATTGCACTGGTAGCGATAGTCCGGGCCGGTCTCAAGATGCAATGGCAATGATGCCGCGCGGCGCCGGGACGCCGATGACCTAACGTCAGGCAATCACGCGAGTATTCCGGGAGTGCAAACCGGCGCGAGACGCGGTCAGGCAAATCGAATGGCGATGTCTTCGAGCGGAATGCCGGCAGCTTTGGCAGTCCAACGCTCACCGGGCTTGACCGGCATCGGCAGCGTCAGGGTCCCGGTGGAGATCACCTCGCCCGCGCCCAGCGGTGGGTTGTGCGGGTCCTTTGCCAGCAATTCGACCAGATGGCGCAGCGCCTGCAACGGACTGTCGAGCACGAGCGCGCCGCAGCCGCGCTGCACGGTCTTGCCGTCGCGCTGAAGTTCGGCCTCGAAGCTGGCCAGCTCACGCTGCCAGGCGTCCTTGCGCGGCGCGATCGCGTGGCGGGTTCCAATCAGCAACGCCCCATGCACGCCATTGGCGGCCACCGTGTCGGCAGCCGCGAATTTCCAACCGGGGAAGATCGATTGCACGATCTCATAGCCGAGCGCGACCCATTCGATGCAATCGAGCAATGCGTCGTCGCGCATGGACGGCGATGGCGACGTGCCGATGCCGAACATGATCTCCGGCTCGATGCGGGGTTCGGACAAGCCATCCAGGCTCATCACCTGCACGTCCACGAGCTGGCGCGTGGTACGGCTGGTGGCATATCCCCACACCGGCGAGGCGACGCCGTAGGTCTGCCACATCTGACGATTGGTGAAGCCGATCTTGCGGCCGGTTATTCGCTCGCCGCGGGCTTCAAAAGCCGCGCGAAGCAGCGGCGTGACCTGGTAGGCCTCGGCCAGTGTGATGCCGCCGGGCCTGGAGGAAAATGTCGGGATTTGGGAATGATTGTCCAGCGAGGCGATGACCTCTCTGGCAACCGCTTCGATCTTCGCGGGCACTTTCATGCGTGATGTCTACACCGGCGCGCGGACAGCGTCCAATTGACGGCGGCAGCCCCGCGACAAGAGGGCCTTCCTTTTTGCTCGCCGCCGGTGTTTCCTCTATCGCGGGCGGAGAACGGGCATGCGGGGATCGCTGGGAGAGAAGATCGGCGCGGGCGTCTTCGCCGATGTCCACGCCTGGGCGCCCAGTCAGGTCATCAAGCTGTCCAAGCCAGGTATCCCGCAGTGGGTCGTCCAGCACGAGACGCAAATGACCCGCGCTATCTTCGCCGCCGGCGGCCCAGCGCCGGAGGTGCTCGGCGAAGTCATCCTGGACGGGCGCTTCGGCATCGTGCTGCCGCGGTTCGATGGGCCGACCCTGTTGCAGGCTACGCGCACCGGCGCCATCACGCGTGAACAAGCCGGCGCAATCCTTGCGACGCTCTGCCTTGGCGTTCACAAGACGCGACCGCCACCGGGCGCATTCTCGCTGCGCGAGGCGATGGACGCCAGATTGCGGTTCGCCGGCAGCGTGCTTCCGGAGCGCATCACCACCGGCGTCCTCGCGCTGATCGAGCACCTCGCGCCCGATGACGTGCTGTGCCATTCCGATCTTCACCCCGGCAACGTGATCATGACGGCGCAGGGTCCGAGACTGATCGACTGGCTCGGCGCGGCGCGTGCGCCCGCCGCCTACGAGATGGCACAGTGCCACGTCCTGATTGCCGAGCTTGGCCCTGAACACGCCGACGATCCGGAGCGGGCCACGATCAATTCGGCTTTGCAGACGGAGTATGCGCGGCTCGTCGGCATCACCCCTGCGGCGCTGACGGCGGCGATGCAGCCCTATTTGCCGATCGCCCGCGTCTTCCTCCTGCTCGGCGGGGCCATGCCCGACATGCATGAGCGGCTGATCCAGCGCGTCGAGGCGGCCCTGCGCTCGGAAGGTTGAATTGTCTTGGTCGTGAGTCCGGTCGCGTCCTAGTTCGGCGTGAAGATGACCTTGCCCTTGAATGCCGCCGCCTGCGCGATCGCCTGCGAGAAATCCTCCAGGCCATAGGTCCCGACAACAGGCGCGCTGATCGCACCTGACGCGACCATCGGCACGAGGTGATCGTACATCGTCGCCAATGCTTCATCCGACGCCGTCTTGCCCCAATGGCCGAGCCAGAAGCCGCGCACCGACACCTCGTTGAAGATCACGCTCAAGGCCGAGCCCGAGAACGGCTGTCCGCTCATCGCGCTGTAGATGACCAACACGCCTTTCGGTGCCAGGCAGTTCATCAGGTTCAAGGCCGACGATCCGCCGACCACGTCGAGCGCGAGCTGGATCGGCGCCTTGCCGGTTTCCCTGGCGACGCGCTTGGCGAGATCGGGCCCGTCGACCAGCACGATGTCGCCGCCGGCCGATTTAACCTCGTCCACGACCTCCTCGCGGCGGACGATGTTGACCGTCTTGAGCCCGAGCGATTTGGCGATGGCGATCACCGCGCGCGCCGTCGCCGAGTTGGCGCCGTTCTGGATCACCCAGCCGCCGCGCGGGAGCTTCACAAAATCGGTCAGCAGCAGATAGGCAGTCGCTGGATTGACGCCGATCATGGACAGCTGCCGCACATCGGCATCGTTGGGCAGCGGCCGTTGCCATGACGGCGTGAACCTGACCCGTTCGGTCCAGGTCGGGACCGTGAATGGAATCAGCGTGCGGTCGCCCTCCCTCAGATTCTTGACCTGCGATCCCGCGGCCACCACCCGCCCGACGCCCTCGATCCCGAGTGTGGCGGGCGGCGCCGGCAGATAGCCGTAGCGTCCGGCCATGATCATGAAGTCCGAATTGTTGATCGGCGCGGCCTCGACCGCGACCACCACCTCGTTGGGGCCGGGGCTGCCCACGTCAGCCACCTCGTTCAGCTTCACCACGTCTGCCGGACGTCCGAACGCAACAACCTGAACTGCCTTCATGACACGCTCTCCCGATTCCATTATGTACTTTTAAGTACAGAACTTAACGTACGTCAATGGGCCGAAGCGCCTTCACGGCAAGGTGAGAGCTTCACATCGGACGCGAGAGTACATAAAACATCGGTATGGCAAGGCCGCGCAGCTTCGATCCGGATGACGTCCTGGAAATCGCCCGTCAGGTATTCTGGCAGAAGGGCTTTCAGGCGGCCTCGCTCGACGAGATCACGGCGGCGAGCGGCATCGCCAAGCCCAGCCTCTATGCGGCCTTCGGCGACAAGCACGCGCTGTTCCTGCGCGTGCTGGACCGCTATCACGACGGCATCCTCGGCTGGGCCGAGCGCACCCTGGCGCAGCCGGGGCCGGCGCGCGAGGCGATCAGGCAGTGGCTCACCGGCTTCATCCCCTATTGCTCGGGTGAGAAGGGACAGCGCGGCTGCCTGTCGATCAATTCGGCGACCGACGGCTCGCTCGATCAGGCCGCGCTCCGCAAGAGCATCGAGCGCTACAACCGGCGGCTCGAAGAGCTGCTGTGCACGCGGCTGCGTGCCGACCGCGCCCAGTTCAAGAAGGGCTTCGACCCCGACATCACCGCGCACACGGTGATGGTGGTGCATGCCGGACTGATGGCGCTCGCGCACCAAACGCCGGATTCGAAGCAGGTGAAGGCCGTAATCGACCAGGTCATGAGCCTGCTGGCCTGATTTTTTTTTTGCGGTCCGGGCTTTCCAAATGCATTCCGCGCACCTCTCACGAACGTGATTATATGACGTATATCATACTATTGACGTTTGGAACCCGATGACCATTTCCGGATTGGCCTGACATGGGCGCCCGGAACTGGGAACCAGATGAACAAATCATGTTTGCGTATGGCGCTCACAGTGCTTACCGCCCTGCTATCGATACCGGCGATCGGTCCGGCCCGGGCCCACGACCATCAACATCCCGAACTCAACGGCTGGTATGAGAGCCTGCACAGCGGCAAGGGACCCTGCTGCGACGGCAGCGACGCCAAGCGCGTCGATGACGCCGATTGGGACACCAAGGACGGCCATTATCGCGTGCGCCTCGAGGGCGAATGGGTTGACGTTCCCGATGAGGCCGTCGTGCCCGGACCAAACCGCGCCGGCCACACAGTGGTCTGGCCGTATTACCTGAACGGTCACCCGAGGCCGCGCTGCTTCATGCCGGGCAGCATGGGCTGAGCAGGCACATCGGCGCGCGGCGCGAGCCCGGCGATCAGAGATCGAGCTGGATCCGATCGCCGCCCTCCGCCTCCGGCTTCGCCGGCACCGCACAGCAGATCAAGACCTCATCATCCGCCACCTCGGCAGTCGGCTCCTTCACATAAGTGACCGCACCCGCCTGCAATCTGGTCCGGCAGCTTCCGCAATTGCCTTCCCGGCAGCTGAACGCGGGGCTGAGGCCACGCGCTTCCGCCAGTTCGAGCAGCGTGCCGGACTCCGGCGTCCAGCGCGCTTCCTTCATCGATGCGGTGAAGGCAACCGGCACCGACGTGGTCGCGGGCGGGCGGCGCGGCGGTGCAGCCATGGCGACGTCCGGCTTCCGTACCAGCGATGACGGACCGAACGCTTCTGTGTGAATCCTGCCGTCGGCGATGTTGTAACCGCGCAGGGCGTCATAGAGCGACTGGGTGAACTGCGGTGGCCCGCACAGATAGAAGTCGTAGTCGTTGAACGGCAGCAGGCGCGACAGCAGCGCCATGTCGATCCGTCCCGCGGCGTCATAGTCGGTGCCCTGCTCGGCGCCATCGACATCACTGAGCACGCGGATGACGCGCACCGCGCCACCGGCGGCGTCAGCGAGTTGCCGCAGTTCGTCATCGAACGCGCGGTCCGCTTTCGCATGCGCGGCCTGGAACAGGAATGTCGGCCGGATGCCGCGGGTACGCAGTCCCTCATAGACCACGTGGCGCAGCATCGCGAGCATCGGCGTGATGCCGACGCCGCCGGCGAGCAGCACCGCCGGCCGCTTCTCGCGCGCATCGATGGTGAAGCCACCGGCCGGCGCGCGCGCTTCGATGATGTCGCCCACATGGACGTTGTCGTGGAGATGCTGCGACACCAGGCCGTCGCGCTTCACGCTGATGCGGTACATGCCGTCCGACGGCGCGACGGACAGCGTGTAGGTGCGAATGACCGGCTTGCCGGACCCGGGCAATGAGACGCGGATCGGCAGATGCTGTCCGGCCTGATGTCGCAGCCGCCCTGCCCCGTCGTCCGGCTGCAGATGGAACGAGCGGATCGAACGGCTCTCGTCGACAATCTTCGTGACCTTGAACGGGCGCCATTGCGTGGCGCGCTCGGTTGCCCGAATCCGGTCTGCGGCCTGCGCCCAGTCGCCGGTCATCAGCGCATTCGGCGACCAGCCCTCGGCCCGGAACGCCCAGCGCAGCGGCAGCGCGCCGCGCCGGCTCACCACGCGGCGGGCGCGGAAGCTCCACAGCCGTTCAGCGCCCTGAAATGCCGCGATCTCGGGCGAGTCGAGAATGACCTCGGCATCACCGGTCAGTTGCAGCATGTCGCCGGTTTCGAAATCGACGAACGCCAGCCCGGCCTTGCCGTTGACGAGGATGTTGCCGAGCGTGTTGAAGAACAGGTTGCCGGCAAAATCGGGGATCGTCAGCGTGCCGTCGTCGGCGACGCGAACGAAACCGGCTCTGCCGCCGCGATGCGAGACGTCGACCTGGCGACGATCCTCGCGCTCGGCATAGGACGCCACGAAGAACGTATCCGCCGCCGCGATCATGTCGCGCGCGGCCTGATCGAGCGCCGTGCTCGTCTCGATCTCTCCGGTGAACGGTTGATCCGGCTCGCGCACGAAGGCGAAATCCCGCAGCTGGATGTATTGCGGGCAGTTGCCGAAGCTCTGGTCGAGTTCGAAGCTGAGCGCCCTGGCCGACGATGCACGGAGCAACCCGTTCGCGCGGTTGCGACGCCGCGTGTGCAATTCTATGCCCAGCAATGCGATGGCGTCGCCGTCACGCATGCCTTCGCCGACGGGATCGCTGGGATCGGGCTGCGCGTCGATCTCGAGGCTGCGCGGCGTCGGCGAGGCAATGAAGCCGGGCCGGCCGGCCAGCAGCGAGGCCCACGCGTCGCCGCTGTGGTCGACGCTGCCGACGACGATGAAAGGAATCTGCGCGAAGAACTCGCGATGCTGGTCGGGCATGAAATCGCGCACCGCGCGCTGGCCGACGGCCGCCATCTTCTCGAGAACGCCGGCCTTCTGCTGGATCGCCGTCTCGCCGGCGTGCCAGGTCGGAAGCTTACTCTTGGTTCGCCTGTCGCTCATCTCGTCGCCCTCCCTTCCCGGGATTGGACGGGCGTGCCCGAGAGGCACGCCGGTCACTACGTCACGCAGCCGCCGACAGACCCACGGGGGTCTTGGCGAAGGGCACGAAGCCCGGCAGCGCCTCGATCCGGCGCAGGAACGCGTTGACGCGCGCATAGGCGGAGAGATCGACATTGCCTTCGGGCGCGCTCGACAGGTAGCTGTAGAGTGCGACATCGGCGATCGTCGGCTGCGCGCCGACCAGCCAATCGCGATCGGCGAGATGGGCCTCGAGCCGCTTCAGCAGCAGATGCGCCCGCGCGATCACTTCCTCTGAATCGCGCTTCGCGCCGAATACGGTGATGAGCCGCGCCGCGGCGGGACCGAACGCGAGATCGCCGGCGGCAACCGACAGCCAGCGCTGCACGGCCGCGGCGCCCTTGGCATCCTGCGGCAGCCAGTCGATGCGGCCGAGCTTGGTCGCGAGATAGACCAGGATCGCGTTGGAGTCGGAAATGATGGTGCCGTCATCGTCGAGCACCGGCACCTGGCCGAACGGATTGAGCGCGAGGAATTCCGGCGTCTTCTGCGCGGCGGACTTGAGGTCGACGTCGATCAGTTGGTGCGGGATGCCGAGCAGGGACATGAACAGCCGGGCGCGATGCGCATGGCCGGAGAGAGCAAAATGATAGAGCTTCATGGTGCCGTTCCTGATGTCGTGGACGGGCTGATCCCGACCGCGACCTCAAGATGGCGCATTGCAGCGATTATTATAATTCCCGCCGCCTGAACTTCATTATTGCATATATCGCAATTATTGGCACGTCACGGCCGTGGCGGAGATGAACGAACGCGCGTCCGTCAAACCTCGACGATCACGTAATTGTCCTCGATGTGCACCGGGAAGGTCTCGGCGACATACGGCCCCTTCTGCAACTCCGCGCCGCTTTCCACCGCGACCGGATAGGAGCGGATCCTGAACCGGTTCGGATCGAACCACGACTGGCCGTTGCGCATGTCGAATTCCCAGCCGTGCCACGGACAGCGCAGCATCTCGCCGACGCGGTCGCGCTGATAGACGCCGGGCTCCGGCGAGGTCAGGCGCGCGACGCAGGCCGCCTTCTCCAGCGGCGCGCCCTCATGCGGACAGCGATTGAGCAGCGCGAAGAACTCGCCATTGACGTGGAACACGACGATGTCGCGGCCCTCGAGGCCGAACACCTTGTTGCCGCCGGCTGGAATCTCGCTGGTGCGCGCGACGATGTGACGGGTCATCGGAATCCTAGCGTATTGACCGCAACGGCGGTGCGCTCCCTCGCCCCGTTCTTACGGGGAGAGGGTTGGGGTGAGGGGCCGTCTCCGCACATACGGTGATAGCTGCATTCGTGGAGACTCCCCTTCACCCGGAACGCATCTGGCGATGCGTTCCGACCTCTCCCGCAGGCGGGGCGAGGTGAAGCGGAGACCGCTGCTCGGTTAGAAGTGAAGTCATCTCGATCCTAGAATTTATAGACCGCGCGGGCGTTGCTGTTGAAGATCTTGCGCCGCTCGGCTTCCGTCAGCGGCGTCTTGAAGGCGTAGCGCGCGTCGTCATAGTCCCAGTGCGGATAATCCGACGAGAACAACAGCCGATCGATGCCGACCCATTCGATCAGCTGACGCAGATGCTTGGCTTCATCCGGCTCGTCGATCGGCTGGGTCGTGAACCAGAAATGCTCTTTCACATATTCGCTCGGCCTGCGCTTCAGATGCGGCACCTCACTGCGGAAGCGCTCGAAGTGCTGGTCCATCCGCCACATCGTCGCGGGGATCCAGCCGAAGCCGCCCTCGATGAACACGATCTTCAGTTTCGGGAAGCGCTCGGGCACGCCCTCCAGCACTAGGCTCGTGAGGTTCGAGGCCACCGTGTGCGCGTTCGACTGATGCTCCTCGCAATAATAGGACGGCCAGCCGCCGCCGGTCGGCGCATGCCCGCCATAGCCGCCGACATGGATGCCGAGCGGCAGATCGAGTTCTTGCGCTCGTTCATAGATCGGCCAGTAGCGGCGGCGGCCGAGCGGCTCGTTGGCGCGCGGCGAGACGTTGATCTGGATGTATTCGCCTGATTTCGCGCAGCGCTCGATCTCGGCGAGGCCGAGGTCGGAGCCGTCCTGCCCGACCAGGATCGAGGCCTTCAGCCTGGGATCGCGATGCGCCCAGAATGCCAGCTGCCAGTCGTTGATCGCGCGCTGGATCGCGGCACCGAATTCCAGGTTCTGCTGCGAGAAGATGAAGAGGTCGAGCACCTGCAAGATGCCGAACTCGACATCAAAGGGATCGAGATGCTGCTTGCGCATGAAATCGAGATCGGAGCCGGGCACGCCGCCGGTCGGCGGCCAGGCATCGCGCCGCGCGATCAAGGGCGAGGAGCGCGGATACGGCGTGGTGCCGATATAGGGCGTGCGCAGATGGCTGCCGTATTCCTTGAGATGCTGCTGCCAGCGCTTCGGCAGGAATTCGTTGAGGTCGCTGTGCGAATGAATGCTCGGATGGATGTCGCAATCGATGATCTTGAGCCGGGTCGCGGCGGTCTTCTCCTGGTCGAGCATCGGGCGGTCGATGACGTCACTCATGCGATCCTCCATTGAATTGAGCCGGTGTGGCCGTCACCTCTCCCCATCGGGGAGAGGTCGGATTGCATCACCAGATGCAATCCGGGTGAGGGCCTTGCGGTCCCTCGCGAGACTTGCGCCCCCTCACCCGGCGCTGCGCGCCGACCTCTCCCCGGTGGGGAGAGGTGTGGCGCTGCCGATGTGATGTCGAGCTTCGTCATGATCAAGCATTGAGCTTCAGGCGCGGGAACGTCTCTAGCGGATTGTCCTCGCTCATCCGCTTCACAAGGCTCGCAGGCAGATGCGGCGGGATCGGATCGTCGCCGTCGAACTGCCAGTGCGGATAGTCTGACGCGAACAGGAACATCTTGTCGGAGCCGATCTGGTCGATGATGTCGGCAACACTGGTTGCATCCACCGGCGCATCGAACGGCTGCATGGTGACGCGGAAATGCTCGCGGATGATCGCGGCCGGCTCGCGTTCCACCCAAGGCACCTCGACGCGGACGCCGCGCCAGGTCTTGTTGGCACGCCACATGAAGGCCGGCAGCCAGCTGACGCCTGATTCCATCAGCACCACGGTCAATCCGGGATATTTCCCGAACACGCCCTCATAGATCAGGCTCAAGGTCTGCGCCTGGAACGCCTGTGCTTCGGCGAGATAATATTCGTAGCGATAGGACGGCCAGCCGATCGAGCTCGGCGCGCCGCGATAGGCGCTGCCGGCGTGGATCGCGATCGGCAGTCTGTGCTTCTCAGCGGCCTGATAGATCGGCCAGTAGTGCCGCCGCCCGAGCAGCGTCTCGTTTTGCGAGGGCACCAGCACCGAGACGAAGCGGTTGTCGCCGGCGCGGCGCTCGATCTCCTCGACGGCGAGATCCGGCGCCTGGATCGGCACCACGATCGAGGCGCGCAGCCGCGTGTCCTTGGCGAGCCACTCGGCGGCGATCCAGTCGTTGATCGCCTTGCAGAAGTCCGCGGCCATGTAGGAATCGAACACCGCCTGCGCGCCATAGACGACATTGCAGATCGCGTGGCTGGCGCCGAGCTGGTCGAACGCGCCGCGCTGCACCATGGCAAGGTCGCTGCCGGGCTTGCTGCCGTCGGCGGGCCGCCAGTCGGCGCGGCCGGACAGCGGCATCGACGGCGGATAGGAATTGAGGTCGAGCCCGTCGATCGCGCGGCTGACGACCTGTTCCTTCCAGTGATCGCTCAGATAAGGCAGCAGCGTGGTGCGCGTTCCCCCCACCGCGGGATGGATGTCGCAGTCGATGCGCGTGGCCGCCATGGCGTTCCTCGGATTGTCTTTGTCTTCATTGTTGGCGGCTGTGCTGCCGCGAAACGGACTGTGCCGCCGATGGCGCGATCGTGCAAGCGGGTCCACGCGGGGCTGCCCTGTCCGCGCAGCCGCCCTCACGCGAAGTTGCGGGGCCGCGTGTGAACGGCGTCACCCGTTCGGGCGGCGAGGCATGCTAGCGATCCCGCGCCGCGGAAAGCGCGGGACAGGAGATGGGAATGAGACTGGGAATGGGAATGGCACTGGCCCGATTGACGATCCTCGCATGTTCATTGTCGCTGGCCGCATCGGCCGCGTCGGCCGCGCCTGCGACCATTTCGGGCTCGGTCGCGCTGGCGCTCGCCGGCGTGGTGGCGCCCTATTCGCAATTGCCGGCCAAGGAGAAGAAGGCGGTTGCCGCGTTCTTCAACGGTGACAGCCATGTCCCCATCACCAAAAAGATCACCGTCATCGCAGACAAGGTCGTCTGCCGCGCCAGCAATGTCGACATCACCTCGCGCTCCTGCGAGCTGAGCTTCGGCAGCAAGACGCGCACCGTGAAGGGCAGCACAGCCAACGCGATCTACGCCACCGTGGCGCTGGCCGGCGTGCCCGGCGACGGCGCCGCCGGTACGATCTACGAGGCGCTGTCGAAACTGTCCTGCACGCTCGACCCCAAGGTGATCGAGGACAAGGCCGGCGGCGGCGCCGACTGCGGCTTCGAGCCGGGCAACTAACGCATGATCCGGAAAAGTGCGAAGCGGTTTTCCGAGAAGATCATGCGCAAACGAGACTCTAAAGCGCGATGACGATTCAACCCGATCTCATCGCAATTTAGCCCGCGCGCTCGATCTCCCGCACGGCGACGCCCAGCCTCGCAGCCACGCGGCGCGCAGTCGCTTCCCGTTGCGCCGTGATCGCGCGCGTCACCTCGCGCGTCCGCTGCAGGATTTCGGGCGGCGCGGTCTCCGGCGTGCCGCTGTTGAACGGCGGCTCCGGCGCATACACCATATAGAGCTGGATCGCCCGCGCGGCATCGTCGCCGCGCAGTTCGGCGGCGAGCCGCAATGCACCGTCGATGCCGGCGGTGACACCGGCGGCAAAGACATAGCTTCCGTCGACCACCACGCGCGCGTCGACGGGTGTGGCGCCGAAGAACGGCAGCAGATGAAACGACGCCCAATGCGTCGTTGCCCTGCGCCCCTTCAACAGGCCGGCCGCGCCGCAGATCAGGGCGCCGGTACAGACCGAGAAGATGCGGCACGCGCCCGCCGCTTGCCGGTTGATCCAGCCGAGCACCTCGGCATCCTCCATCAGCGCCTCCTGACCGAAGCCGCCCGGCACATGCAGCACATCGAGCGGCGGCGCCTCGGCCAGCGTGGCGTCCGGCGTCAGTCGCAATCCCTTGATGTCGCGCACCGGCTCCATGGTCTTGCCGTAGATGCGGTAGGTCGAATTCGGAATCCGCGACAGCACTTCGAATGGACCGGTCAAGTCGATTTGATCGACGCCTTCGAACAGCAGCGATCCGATCCGTAAGTGGACATCATGAGCAATCATCGAATTTCCCTTGAGGTTTCGTTGCGCTATGGACAAAGCGAATCTAGCGCGGCACGTTTCGGCGATGACGCCAAAGCCCCCACGTTCTCCGCCAAATCGCCGCCGCCTGATCGAAGTGCTGGCCTATCCGGCGGTGCAGTTGCTCGACGTCACGGGACCGTTGCAGGTGTTCGCGTCCGCCAATGCACTGATGGCCAAGGCCGGCAACGCGGAGCCCTACGAGGTCCGCGTCGTCGCCAAGGACGGCCCGACGATCCAGGCATCGGCCGGCGTCGGGCTCGCGGTCAATCCATTGCCCGCGATCGGCAGCGCGGTCGACACGCTGATCATTCCGGGCGGCGACGGCGTCAATGCCGCGGCGGAAGATGACGTCCTGGTCGACTGGGTGCGCGGACGTGCGGGTGACGCGCGCCGCACCGCATCGGTCTGCACCGGCGCGTTCCTGCTCGCCGCATCGGGCGCCCTCGATGGCCGTCGCGCCGTCACCCATTGGGGATTTTGGGAGGAGCTCGCCGAGCGCTTTCCCGATGTCCGCGTCGAGTCCGATCCGATCTTCGTGCGCGACGGATCGATCTGGACCTCGGCCGGCGTCACCTCCGGCATCGATCTCGCATTGGCGCTGCTGGAGGAGGATCTCGGCCGTGCTGCGGCGCTAGCCGTCGCCCGCTATCTCGTGGTGTTCTTCAAGCGGCCGGGCGGGCAAGCGCAATTCAGCGAGATCCTGTCGCTGCAGGCAACCGACGACAGGTTCAGCGCGCTGCATGACTGGATCAGCAGCCATCTGGCCGACGACCTCTCGCTTCCGACGCTGGCAAAGCAGGCCGGCATGAGCGAGCGCAGCTTCAGCCGGCATTATGCCGAAGCAACCGGGCTGACGCCGGCGCGCGCGATCGAGCGGCTCAGGGTCGAGGGCGCACGGCACCTGCTCTCGGAGACGCGGCTGCCGATCAAGCGGATCTCACAGCGCTGCGGTTTCGGAACCGAGGAGACCATGCGCCGCAGCTTCCTGCGCTTGCTGTCGACCACGCCGCAGGACTACCGCGCCAGATTTGCGGGCTAGGTTGTGAACCCATAAGGCAGAAATGACGCGATGGTAGAAAGCGATCATCCTGTATTGTAGCGTTGCCAATGAAGCAGCGGAGTGAATCGGTTCTGCTGCCAAAGGAAACCGCGAATGTCGTATCAGGATGATGTCAGGATCGTTCACAGGCGGACGCCAGAATCCGCAGCGATGGTAGCGGAGACCAAGCGGGCAATGGCGATAACGGCCAAGATCAATCGCTTGACGTTCGACGATGCGGACGAAGTCCGGGCCTTGTTCAGCGAGCTTATCGGCAAGAAAGTCGATGATCGCTTCTTATTGATCCCACCATTCTACGCGACAGGTGGGAACGAAACCCGCGTCGGGCGCAACGTCTTCATCAATCAGAACTGCACACTGTATGACCTCGGTGGAATCACCATAGCGGACGACGTGATGATTGGACCGAACGTGAGCATCATCACGTCAGGCCATCCGCTCGACCCTTCCCAACGCCGGTCCGTTGCGGCGAAGCCCATCGTGATTGAGAGGAACGTCTGGATTGCAGCCGGCGCAACGATCATCGGCGGGGTTACCGTCGGCGAGAACTCAGTCGTCGCTGCAGGCTCGGTAGTTACTAAGGACGTGCCCCCGAATACGCTTACGGGAGGTAATCCGTCGCGGGTCATTCGCACGGTTAGCGCCTGGGCAATTCAGCTCTGGAGAAGCCTTGCTTCAGCAAGCGTCTCTATCGCGAGCGGAACCTGGTCGAGCGCTTCTTCTCCAAGCTCAAGCACTTTCGTCGCGTTGCCACACGCTACGACAAACTCGCCGGCAACTTCCTCGCCATGGTCCAGCTCGCTTCAATGCGGCTCTGGCTGCGCGCCTATGAGTCTACGACCTAGAAGGAAGGCGCACGCCGGCCGATGGCCGGCGTGCAGTGTTGATGTTCACCCATTCCAGGCATGCTCCTGCAACCCTGCCTCCAGCGGCGGATTGGTCACGCTGCCGGTGTAATTCGTGATGGTCGACGCCGCCACGATGGTGATCACTTCAAGCACGAGGTCCTTGTAGAACCCGGCCGCCAGGAAGCGCTCGACATCCTCTTCGTCGAGCCGGCCGCGCTTCTCGATCAGCGTCCTCGCCAGCATCGAGAGTGCGCCGAGTTGCTCGTTCGCGGGCGAGCGGCCGGCCCGCATCGCGTCGACATCGGCCGGATCGAGGCCCGCCTGCAGGCCGAGCGCGGAATGCAGCGCGACCGCCCAGGTGCAGCGATTGGTCACCGCGTCGGTGAGCAGCACGGTCTGGATCTGCTGCTCGGTGAAGCTGCCGCCGTGCACCTTGTCGAAGATGCCGATGAAGCTCTGGATCAGCACCGGTGACGTCGCCATCGTCGCCGCAAGGTTCGGGATCATGCCGAACCGCGCCTCCACCTCGCGCAGAGTCTGCTTTGAAGCTTCAGGGGCGGAGTCGAGCGTATGGACAGGAAAACGTGCCATTGGAACTGCCTTTCACTGTGGTGATTGAACCGGTGGCCGCGGACGCAACAGAGCTGTTGCGATCGAGGCGCGGGCGACCGGGTTCGATGCAGGCTATCTAGCCGCGCGCCGACGCGCGCGTTCGCCAAACTCCCCACATTCCGCGCCACCGGCGGCGGCCGGGCTGTTCGCCCAAAATTCCATCACCCCCCGGCGCGGTCCTTCACCCGCCGCGTCACGATGCCGAGCAGGCGGCCGAGCGTGCCGCCGGCGGGACCCTTTTTGCGCGCCAGTGCGAGCGGTGCGACCAGGCCCGCGGCGCGATCGAGGCGGAGATAGGAGACGCCCGCGGTCTCCAGCCGCGCCATCGATTCCGGCACGATCGAAATCCCGAGCCCCGCCGCGACGAGGCTGAGCGTCGAGACCATCCGCGTCGCCTCCTGCGCCACTTTCGGGCTGAAGCCTGCCGCCCGGCAGGCCGCGATGATGCTGTCGTAGAGGCCCGGCCCGGTCGGGCGGCGGTAGAGGATCAGCGGCTCGCCGGCGAGCGAGGCCAGTGCGATCCGCCGCCGGGTGTCCTTGCGGGCGCGCGGATGATGATCGGGCAACGCCACCAGCATCTCCTCGTCGAGCAGGTGCGTGATCGTCAGATTCTCCAGCCGCTCGCTCGGCGAACGCACGAACGCGGCATCGAGCCGGTCGGCCTCGACGGCCTCGATCAATTCGCCTGTCGAGGCCTCTTCCAGCGACAGCCGGATCGCCGGCGCGCGCTCGCGCATTTCACGCATCACGCCGGTGACGAAGGGATGGAAGGCGGCCGATGAGGTGAAGCCGATCGCAAGCTGGCCCTCCTGGCCGCGGCTGGCGCGGCGCGCGGCTTCCACGGCAAGCTCGGTGTCGCGCAGGATCGCGCGCGCCTTGCCGACGAAGGCGCGGCCGGCGGCGGTCAGCTCGACCCCGCGCGGCTGGCGGCGGAACAGCGGCGCGCCGATCGCGGCCTCCAGCGCCCGGATCTGCTGGCTCAGCGGCGGCTGCTGGATGCCGAGCCGCGCCGCGGCGCGGGTGATGTGGCCTTCCTCGGCGACGGCGACGGCATAGCGGAGATGGCGCAGCTCGATCATCGGGGCGATCCATATGTAATGGATATGCTAATTCCATGATCCATATATTTGATATTTGGAGCATCGCAAACTAGGTTCGGATCGAACACGACAAGAAACGGAGCCGATGCGGCGATGGACGCAGCACCCGCCACCCTCACCACCAAGCACGAGGCACCTGATGTCGGCGAGCTGTTCACGGGTTTCTTCATCCTCGGATTGACCGGCTTCGGCGGCGTGCTGCCGCTGGCGCGCCACATGATGGTGGAGAAGCGCGGCTGGCTCTCCAGTGCCGAGTTCACCGACCTGCTCGGGCTCTGCCAGTTCCTGCCCGGCGGCAACATCATCAACATGTCGGTCGCGGTCGGTTTGAAGTTTCGCGGCATTCCCGGCGCGCTGGCGTCGATCCTCGGCCTGATCGCGGTGCCGACCGCGGTCGTGATCGGGCTCGGCGTGATCTACAGCCAATTCGCCAACGACCCCGTGGTGCGCCATCTGTTCGGCGGGCTTGCCGCCGCCGCGGCCGGGCTGCTGATCTCCACCGCGATCAAGATCGCCTGGCCGCTGCGGCGCGATGTCGTCGGCCTGTTGATCGTCACGCTCGGCGTGCTGGCGATCGCGGTGTTGCGGCTGCCGCTGCTGCCGACGCTGCTGACGCTGGCGCCGCTCAGCATCTTCCTCAGGTCGAGGCAGGCGTCATGACCGCAACCCTCGTCACGCTCGCACTGATCTTCGCCGAACTCTCGCTGCTCGCTTTCGGCGGCGGCAACACCATCCTGCCGGAGATGCAGCGCCAGGTGGTCGACGTCCATCACTGGATGAGCGCCCAGGAATTCGGCGCGCTGTTCGCGCTGGCGCAGGCCGCACCCGGACCGAACATGATGGTGGTGCCGCTGGTCGGCTGGCATGTCGCGGGCTTCTCGGGCGTGCTGGTGACCTCGCTCGCCAAGTTCGGGCCGTCGTCGCTGGTCACCGGCTTCGCGCTGCAACTCTGGGAACGCTTCAAGGACCGGCCGTGGCGGAAGACCGTGCAGGCCGGGCTCGTTCCGGTCACCGCCGGCCTCGTCGCCGCCAGCGCCATCGTCATCACCCACACGTCCGTCTCGAGCTGGGGCACCATCCTGATCGCAGCCGGCGTCGCGATCGCGACCACCACGACCCGCATCCATCCGCTGCTCGCGCTCGCCGCCGGTGCCGTGCTCGGCCTGTCCGGCATCGGCCAGCCGTGACGCGCGACGCATGCGCGCTTTCGCCGCAATGGATGCGGCGTCGCGAGCCGCTATGTTGATGGTGCCATGATCGACATGTTGAGCATCGACACCCGAATTGCGCGCCTCGGCTTGCGCGCCGGACGTCTGCACGCAGGCAATTAGCCGGCCGGCGATCGCGCGCCGTCCGGATTCTCGACATCACCCAAATCATTTCAGCCCGTCGCGTCGCGCGAGACCTCCGCGCGCCGGCATTTGCCGCGTCTTCGATCAACAGCAAGGTCAAGTCATCATGACCCGACACATTCAGAACAGTTTTGCCGCCCCGGCATTGCCGCCGATCGTGATCACCGCGAGCGAAGCGCATCGCCTCAGCGCGCTGGCCGATTCCAGCATGGCGGTGTTTCCCCGCGTGGCCCAGTTCCTCGCGCGCGAGACCGACCGGGCGCAGGTCGTCGCCGACGACGCCGACCTGCATGACGTGGTCCGCATGGGCTCGCTCGTGCGCTACCGCGACGACGAGACCGGCGACGTCAGGGAAGTCGTGCTGGTGTATCCACACGAAGCGGACATCGCGCTGCGCCGCATCTCGGTGCTGACGCCGGTCGGCGCCGCGCTGATCGGATTGTCGGTGGGACAGACGATCGATTTTGAGACGCCGAGCCACCAGACCCGCGCGGTGACGATCCTTGCCGTGACGCATCAGGGTTAGCAGCGCGGCCTCGCGATCCTCGACACGAACGGCGTAAGGGAGCCACCAGCGGACGGGCTCCCTCCCCCCTTGCGGGGGAGGGTTGGGGAGAGGGGTGTCACACGGCGAACTCTTTCAATTTGAAGGACGCGACCAGCGTTGCGATAGCGGGCACACAGATCCATCATCTCGCCCGGAGCCACCCCTCTCCCCACCCTCCCCCGCAAGGGGGGAGGGAGCCTGACGAGTTTGCTCACCTCACGAAAGTAGGTCGCGATATGCGTGCGCTATGCGAACGCTCGCCGACCGCACCTCACGCCGCCAGGTGGCAGCCCTGCCCCATCTCCAGCCCGTGCCTGCGCCCGCGGGCGATGCCCTCGGCGATCGCTTTCACGACGAGTTCGGCATCGTCGGGCGAGAGGTGGTCGAGCGGCTGCCACGCCCGCAGGATGTCGCGGGCGCGATCGAGGTCCCCATAAATTCCCAAGGGAAGAAGCGGCTTGATCGACATGTCGGTGGCTCCCAACCGCAAATCTGGCGCGAGCCTATCCCAGCGGGACAGGCCGAGCCATGCGTTCGAGAGCTGCGATAGCGTGTTTCGCTGATCGCCGATGCATGGCGAGGGCGCGTGCCGCCCCCGCCATCAACGTGGCTACTCCGCGCCGGAGCCGCCCTGCACGATCTTCTCGTTCAGCTTCTGATCGACGGTCTCGACAGTGCGATCGATCTCGGCGCTGGGGTTACCGAGCTGATGCGAGATCAGCTTCACCAGGAGGTCGACGCGTTCGATGAACGGCGCGCCGGCCGCGACCGCGCGGGCCGCCGATGACGGCTTGAGCAGGCTTTCCGCCGCCTTGGCGTATTTCGCGAACGGCACCTGATCGGCCGGGTCGGCGCCGAGCTTGCGCGCAATGCCGTCGACATGGTCATAGATCGCCTGCGAGCGCGAGAGATCGCTGTGCACGGCATCGCGGATCGATTGCGGCTCGGTCGGCGTGATGCAGCGATAATTGCCGGTCAGCAGCATCGACCACTTGGCGAGCGGCACGAACAGCGACGAGAACACTTTCAGCTTCACCGGCACGTCCTGGCCGTCGAGCGTCACCGCATCGATGTCGGCTTCAAGCTCGCGCAGCACCTTGTTGTGCTTGTCGTCGGCGAAGGCGGAGGCCTTGAAGTTGGTCGGCAGGCCGACATGCAGCACGTTGGCCTTCTCCTCCGGCGGACGGAACGCCTGCGGATCCGGCGAGCACAGCGTCACCAGGCCCGGCTCGAAGCGCTCCCACACCTGCGCGTTGGTGTAGGCCTCCTCGAGGTCCATGCCGGCGAGCGCGGGAATCCGCTTCAGATAGGGCAGCGGCGGCATGTTCATGATCGACAGGCACGGCAGCTTCGCCGCCGCGATCTTGATCATCAGCACGCGCACCGTGTGGTTGGTGTATTGCGGCTCCTGCATGGCGAGACCGACCATGTCGTAGCGCGACACGTCGACATCGGCGGGCGTCACGGCGTCGAGCTTGCCCGGCAGGTCGCGCGAGAAGATCGAGCGATGCTCCTTCTCGTCGCGCAGCTTGATGCGGACCTCGGTGCCCTCGCGGTTGATCAGGTCGGCAGTGTTCTTGCGGCACACCAGCGAGACGTTGTGACCCGCCATCAAGAGCTTGGTCCCCAGCAGCGAGCCGTAGGAAGCTCCAAGGATCAGAATGTTGCGCGCCATGCTCTCTCCAAAAGACTGCTGGTGTATGGTATGCCACCGTCTATCGCAGATCGACAAGCGGCTGCCAAGGGGATTATCTCGGGTGCGGAATTTCGTTCCGCGATCAGGAAGGGCATTCGAGCTTGCAAGTCGCCGCCGACCCGACCGATCGGGCTGAAGAAATCCTCCTCTCAGCTTCCCGGCTGTTTGCCCGCCACTCCTATGCAAACGTGACGATGGAGCAGGTCGCGGCCTCGGTTCGGGCCGTGCCGGGCGCGCTGTACCACTATTTCCGCGACAAGGAAGATCTGATCTTCCACTGCTATCTGCGGGGGCTGGCGATCTACCGGCACGAGATCGAAGCCGCCGCCGAACCCGGCATCGATGGGCTCGAGATCATCAGGCGCTTCGTGCGCGGCCGGCTGCGGCCCGAAGGCCAGCGCATGATCCTGTTCACCGACATCGATGCGCTTGCCGCGCCCTACGGCAGCGAAGTCCATGCCAGGCGCTGGCAGAATGCCGCGCTGCTGGCGGACATTCTGGATCGTGGCGTGGCGGATGGCTCGATCGCCTGCGACGAACCGCTGCTCACCGCGGTGGCGCTGATCTCCATCCTGGACTGGGTGCCGTTCTGGCTGTCGGAACGCGACTACTACACGCGCCAGCAGGCGATCGATGCCATCGACGACATCATCACGCACGGCGTCTACCGGCGCGAGATCGCTGTTCCCGAGATGCCCGAACCGCTCAGCCTCGCGCCATTCCTCGAGTCGCGCGCGAGCTTGAACAAGCGGGCGGCGAAGTTCGACAGGATGCTTTCGATCGCTTCCGACAGCTTCAATCGAAGGGGCGCGTCGGGCACGTCGCTCGAGAGCATCGCTGCGGATGCGGGCATGACCCGCGCCGGGATCTACTATCACTTCAGCGAGAAAGAGAGCCTGCTGCTGGCCTGTCTGCGACGCGGGCTCGCCGGCGAGATCGCCATTCGCGAGCATCTGCAAGAGCAGAGCCTCGGGGCTTTCGAGCACACCGTTCAGCGGCTTCGCCTGCTGCTGATGCTGCACGACACGCCCTGCGGCCCCAAGGCGACCTACCACAACATCAACTATCTCAACGACGCTGACCGGAAGGAATATGTCTCACAGGTGCTGGCGACGATCCGGCAAAGCCAGAACAGCTATCAGGGCTGGATCGACGAGGGCCGCATCCGCCGCATCGATACATATTTCTCGGAGCGGATTTTGACCGGCATGGGGCATTGGTATCCGATTTGGTTCAAGACCAGGCGTGACTGGTCTGCCGTCGAGATCGCCGATCATTTCGCGCGACTCTTCCTCCTGGGCCTCAAGCCGCGCCGGCATCCGGCTTGAATCGCCAATTCGCGTCCAGCCGCTATAATGTCTCCGGCCTCACGAGGCCCGGGACGACGCCGGTTCCAAATGGCGACCGGCGGACGCCTCAGCCAAAAGTTTACTTCCGGTTCAAATCTGCGCCGGATCTCATGGCATCTCGAAAGCTTTATAGCCTATAACATTATAATACCTCCTGCTAAAACTTGACGCAGTATTCAAAGCGAAAGTTGCGGAGGCTCGGCAATTGAGGCTAAGAGACGGCCTCGATCGCTGAAGATCAAGAAACACAAGCAAGGGAGAAACCAGGATGCGTAAGCTGATCGTTGCTGCCACGGCAGCACTGACGGTGTTGGGAGGCGCGGCGTCCGCGCAGGAAACCATCAAGATCGGCTATATCGATCCGCTCTCCGGTGGCGGCGCGAGCGTTGGCGAGGGCGGCCTGAAGACGTTTCAGTACCTCGCCGACGAGTTGAACGCCAAGGGCGGCATCCTCGGCCACAAGGTCGAGATCGTCCCGCTCGACAACAAGACCAATCCGCAGGAAAGCCTGGTGCAGGCGCAGAAGGCGGTCGACGCCGGCGTCCACTACATCACGCAGGGCAACGGCTCGTCGGTCGGTGCCGCGCTGGAAGACTTCGTCACCAAGCACAATTCGCGCAACCCCGGCAAGGAAGTGCTCTACTTCAACTACGCCGCGGTCGATCCGAGCATGACCAACGAGAAGTGCAGCTACTGGCATTTCCGCTGGGACGCGAACTCGGACATCAAGATGGAAGCGCTGACCAACTACATGAAGGGCCAGCCGTCCATCAAGAAGGTCTATCTGATCAACATGGACTATTCGTTCGGCCAGTCGGTACGCACTGCTGCGCGCAAGATGCTGGGTGAAAAGCGGCCGGATATCCAGGTCGTCGGCGACGAACTGCACCCGATGCTCAAGGTCACCGACTTCTCGCCCTACATCGCCAAGATCAAGGCGTCGGGTGCCGACACCGTCGTGACCGGCAACTGGGGCCAGGACTTCGCACTGCTGTTGAAGGCGGCGGCCGACGCCGGCCTCAAGGTCAACTGGTACACCTATTATGCCGGCGGCGCCGGCGGACCGACCGCGATCAAGCAGACCGGCCTCGAGAACCAGGTGTTCCAGATCAGCGAAGGCGTCCCGAACTCCGGCAACAAGGCGGCGATGGACTTCGAGAAGGACTTCCGCGCCAAGACCGGCATTTCCGTCTGGTATCCGCGCGCGGTCAACGAGATGCGGATGTTCAAGGCGGCCGCCGAGAAGGCCAACTCGATCGACCCGGTGAAGGTCGCAGCCGCGCTCGAAGGCATGAAGTTCGACGTGTTCGACGGCGGCGAAGGCTTCATGCGCAAGGACGACCACCAGTTCTTCCAGCCGATCTACATCTCCTCGTTCGGCTCGCTGGCCGACAAGGCCAAGGAGCCGTTCGACGAGGAGAACACCGGCTGGGGCTGGCATATCGTCTCCAAGATCGAGACCGATCAGACGATGCTTCCGACCACCTGCAACATGAAGCGGCCCTGATCGGCCACTTGCGTCGCGCCTCCGCAACCTGCGACGGTGCGGAGGCGCTCGTCGGCCGCCGGCGCGCTCGATGCCGGCACCATTTCGTTCAGTAGGTCTTCACGTGAATCCTTCGGGTCTCAAACAGGTGCCCCGTGGCTGAATTGATCGTCATCTCGACGCTCAACGGCGTCTTGTTCGGCATGCTGCTGTTCCTGCTGTCCAGCGGCCTTACCGTCATCTTCAGCATGATGGGTGTGCTGAACTTCGCACATGCCAGCTTCTATATGCTCGGCGCGTTCTTCGGCTATCAGCTGACGCGCTGGATCGGATTCTGGCCCGCTTTGGTGCTGGCGCCGCTGCTGGTCGGCGCGGTCGGCATGGCGGTCGAACGCTACGGCCTGCGCAACACCCACAAGCACGGCCATGTCGCCGAGCTGCTGCTGACCTTCGGGCTTGCGTTCGCGATCGAAGAGATCGTCTCGATGATCTGGGGCAAGAGCCCGGTCGACTACCGCGTCCCGGCAGTGCTCGATTTCCCCGCCTTCACCATCTTCTCCACCAACTACCCCGCCTACAAGATCTTCATGCTGGTCGTGTCGGTGGTGATCTTCATCGCGCTGCTGGTCACGCTGAAGCGCACGCGGGTCGGCCTCATCGTGCAGGCTGCGCTGACGCATCCGAGCATGGTCGGCCATCTCGGCCACAATGTCGGCCGCGTCTTCATGCTGGTGTTCGGCGTCGGCAGCGCGCTGGCGGGCCTTGCCGGCGTCATCGCCGGTCCCTCGCTGGTGACGCAGTCCGACATGGCCGCGCTGCTCGGCCCGATCCTGTTCGTCGTCATCGTGTTCGGCGGCCTCGGCTCGCTGCCCGGCGCCTTCATCGCCTCGCTGTTGATCGGGCTGATCCAGACCTTTGCGGTCGCGCTCAACGGCTCGCTCGCCAGCGTGTTCGGCCCGCTCGATCCGAGTCTCGGCCCCTCGCCGCTCACCGACATCTGGAACGTCACGATCGCGCAGATCGCGCCGATCCTGCCCTATCTGCTGCTGGTGCTGGTGCTGATCTTCCGCCCGATGGGCCTGCTGGGGACGCGCGAGTCATGACCAACGCTCCCACGCCCTCCCTCGCCGCGGCCAAGCAGGAGCCCGGCAGCGCCCTCGGCTTCTATGGCGTCTGGCTGCTCGCGGCCATAGCGCTGATCGTGCTGCCGCTGATCTTCTCGTCCGGCGGCTCGCTGACTTCGTTCTGCCTGATCGGCATCGCGATCATCTTCGCGCTGTCCTACAACATCCTGCTCGGCCAGACCGGGCTATTGTCGTTCGGCCACGCGGTGCAGTACGGCCTCGGCGGCTTCCTTGCCGTGCACGTCATGAACGCGGTCGCGAGCCACAATTGGCCGATCCCGTTGCCGGTGATCCCGCTGGTCGGCGGCATCGGCGGCATGGCCTTCGCGCTTTTGGTCGGCTGGGTCATGACCAAGCGCGCCGGCACCGTGTTTGCGATGATCTCGCTCGGCATCGGCGAACTGGTCGCCTCGTCGTCGCTGATCCTGCGCAGCGTGTTCGGCGGCGAATCCGGCATCACCACCGACCGCACCTCGCTGATGCCGATGTTCGGCTGGACCTTCGGGCCGCAGATCCAGGTCTACTATCTGATCGCGTTCTGGGTACTGGTCTCGGCAATCGCGATGTACGCGCTGACCCGCACCCCGCTCGGCCGCATCTGCAACGCAGTGCGCGACAATCCTGAGCGCGTCGAGTTCATCGGCTACGATCCGCATGTGGTGCGCTATCTCGCCTACATGTTCGCGGGCTTCTTCGCCGGCATCGCCGGCGGCTTGACCGCGATCAATTTCGAGATCGCGAACTCCGCCTATCTCGGCGCGACGCAATCGGGCCTCGTGCTGTTCTCCGCCTTCATCGGCGGCACCGCCTATTTCTTCGGTCCGATCTTAGGCGCCATCCTGGTGACCTATCTGCAACTCGGGCTGACCAGCGTCACCTCGGTCTGGCAGCTCTATTTCGGCGTCATCTTCATCGGCATCGTGATGTTCGCGCCCGGCGGCATCGCCGGCATCCTGATGAAGCATCGTCCGCTGATCCGCGCCGGCACCCTCGGTACCGTGATCCCGTCCTATCTGGTCGCGGCGATCCCGACGCTGGCGTTTGCGCTCGGCATCATCCTGACCATCGAAACCGTCGCGCGCTTTTCGGGCGGCGACGTCATCAACCTGCTCGGCATCCCCTTCGTCGCAACCGCGCCGACGACCTGGGCGGCCGCCGCGGTTCTGGTGGTCGGCGGCTTCCTGGTCGCGCGCATCACCTGGCGGCGTGTCGCGGAAGCCTGGGACCGCGCCGCGACGGTGGCCCGTGATCGGGGGTATCTCGCATGACCGCTGCCATCCAAGTCAACGCCGTCGAGAAGAGCTTCGGCAATGTCCAGATCATCCGCGACCTCAATCTGAACGTCGCCAAGGGCGAGCGTCACGCCATCATCGGCCCGAACGGCGCCGGCAAGTCGACGACGTTCAATTTGATCAGCGGCCACATCAAGCCGACCTCGGGCGAGATCCGCCTCAACGGCGAGGTGACCTCGGGCCTGCGGCCGTTCGAGATCAACCGGCGCGGGCTGTCGCGCTCGTTCCAGGTCACCAACGTGTTCGCCCGCATGACGGTGTGGGAGAACGTCCGCTGCGCGGTGCTGTGGGCGACCGGTCACCGCTATGCGTTCTGGAAGAACGTCGACAACCTGCCCGAGGTGAGGCAGCGCACCGCGCAGATCCTCGACGACATCCATCTCAGCCATCGCCGCGACGTGCCGGCGGGCCTGCTCACCTATGCCGAGCAGCGCGAGCTCGAGATCGGCATCACGATCGCCGGCGGCGCCAGCGTCATCATGCTGGACGAGCCGACCGCGGGCATGAGCCACGCCGAGACCGAGCGCGCCGTGGCGCTGATCCGCCGCCTCACCGAGGGCCGCACCCTCGTCATCGTCGAGCACGACATGAGCGTGGTGTTCGGCCTCGCCGACCGCATCTCGGTGCTGGTCTACGGCCACATCATCGCCTCCGGGACGCCCGAGGAAATCCGCGGCAACCCGAAGGTCAAGGAAGCCTATCTCGGCGAGGAGGTCGACTGATGCTCGAGGTCAGGAATCTTCACGCCTATTACGGCAAGAGCCACATCCTGCAGGGCGTCGATCTCGACATCGCCGCCGGCGAAGTGGTCAGCCTGCTCGGGCGCAACGGCGTCGGCCGCTCGACCACCGTCAAGGCGATCATGGGCGAGGTGCCGCCGCAGGGCACCATCCGCTTCAAGGGCCAGGATATCGCCGGCCTGCCGAGCCACAAGATCGCCCGCCTCGGGCTCGGCTATGTGCCCGAGCATCGCGACATCTTCCCGAGCCTGACGGTGCGCCAGAACCTGATCCTCGGCATCAAGGACCCGCGCCGCCCCGGCAAATGGCGGCTGCAGGAGATGCTCGACATGTTCCCCAACCTCGCCCGCCGCGCCGACACGCCGGCCGGCGTGCTGTCGGGCGGCGAGAAGCAGATGCTGACCACCTGCCGCACGCTGCTCGGCGACCCCGAATTGATGATGATCGACGAGCCGACCGAAGGTCTGGCGCCGCTGATCGTGCAGCAGGTCGGCGAGCTGATCGCGCGGATCGCCAAGGCCGGCGTCGCCATCCTGCTGGTCGAGCAGAAGCTGTCGATCGCGATGAAGATCTCGAACCGGGTCTACATCATGGGCCACGGCCGCGTCGTGTTCGAAGGCACCCCGGAGCAACTCAAGAATAACGCCGCCATCCGCGAGGAATGGCTGGAGGTGTGAGGCGGCGCTGCGTGGCTACGCAGACGTCGCGTGCTCGATCAGCTCGGGGCGGCTCCGCCGGATCCCCTTCGCGCGAAGCGAACGCCGCGCGGTGAATCCCCGAAGCGGGCCCGGAACAAGCGATTGAAGTGCGAAACATCCGAGAAACCGACCTCCAGCGCGATATCGGAGATTCGCCGGCGGCCGGCGTGAGGGCGGGTCAGCAGCAGGAGCGCCCGCTGAAGGCGCAACTCGTTCAAGCGCTCGGTGAACGATGATCCCGATGACGCCATCAGGCGCTGCAGATAGCGGGGCGAGATGCCCTGGCAATGCGCGACCGATTGCACGCTGAGCCCGGGCTCCTGAAAGTGGATCGCGATGTAGTCGATTGCCGCATCATGCCGCGCGGCCACGACGGCACTCGCGCTGCTCTCGCCCAATGCCGGGCACTCGCCGATTGCGAGCGCGACCAGATCATGGATGTGGGCCACGACCGCATGACGAAGCTTGGGGGCAATCAGTGCTTTCGTCCTGAATACCGACTTCAGATATGCCGTGAACAGCCGGAATGCTTCCGCCTGGTGCCAGATCGGCCGCATGACCAGGCCTTCCACATTCGTCACGCGCTGCGCAAGCGCCTCGCGCGGCACGGCCAGACCGAATTGCAATCCTTCGACATAAGTCACGCTGACGGGCTCGGAATGCAGAATGGCGATGGCATCGCTGGCGCGAAGCTCGACGTCCTGGCCGCGCTGCGAAGGCCTGCTCCTGCCGGACGAGCAGAAGATGATGCCGACGGAGTCATCGCCATCGGCAAGGTTGGACCGCAGACGGTTGAAACGCATCGACGTGCCCTTCAGCGCGAGCGTCCGCAAACCCTGGACCGCGTGCAGCGACGCATCGGCCTGGAACGGAACCTCCGTTAGCGGTTCGATATCGGCGTGCACGATGCATCGTGCAAAATGCTCGCGCCATAGCGGGACCCGGATACGCTCCGGATGGTCGCGCGTCGAAAATTGATACGAGGCAAAATCGGCTGCGTCCGTAGCCATGGGGACCTCCAGCCTTCACAAAACATCAGAACGGAATGTTGCGGCACGCCACAATCAGTCTCTGCATTTTGCAAATGACGCACCGACCTTCGCTCGATCCGTGCGCATGAGTCCAAGAAGCCATGCTATCGGTCTGCTAGTCTCACTTGCCTGTGATTGTGCTGATGTGAACTGGTTCACTCGGTGATCAGAATATTACGGATATAGTGATTGCGAAAGTCGCGGCGATTTTTCTCCTTTAAGAGGAGGCGGCCGTGACGGCTCTATCTATAATTGCTGCCATCGGACTGAGTTTGGATATTCCTAGCAACGTGCAAAGCGCAAATCAGCTTCACGAACTTGCTGGAGATCGGTCGAACTCAAGGAGCCGCAGGCAGGCAAGTCAGTTTGAAATCGAATTTATTTTGCTGCCATAGCGACATCGCTGGCAGAGTTCATCGGACATAAACTAACCGCGGCACCGCTTTTGCCGCCGGTCGAAATGGTCGAAATCTGTCACGTGGGAAGTCAACCTCGGTGATCAAGAAGGCGTTCGATCATGTCCACCATATTCGACATGCTTTATCATGAGTACTGTCGTGCCCGCCTCGCCGAAATGCGGAAGCAGCTTTTGATACCGGTCATCGGCGAGATCTCGCGGACGCCGTCGGAAGACAGCGATCTTGCCGGCCCCCGTGATTGCGACTGCCCGACGAAAGCGTCGCCAACGCTCGGGTAGCCGGAGCACATCCCAAGAGTTGACCCAGGAATTGACCCAAGAGTTGGCCGGAGGCTGATCCGGCACGCGCGCGCCTCGGAGCATCCGGGCGCCTCATAAGCCAATGCCCGATGAGGCCGCGCGCACGCCGGACAGATCGACAAATGCATGATCGAACGCACTGCTCGAAGCGATTGATCGGCGAAATTCCGCCGGAGTTCAGATCGACCGGCCGCGATCCGCGCATCGACGTCTGTCGCGGGATCGCGTTGTGGTGGATCTTTCTCGATCATGTTCCAAATAACGTCGCAAGCTGGCTGACGCTGCGCAACTACGGCTTCTGCGATGCCGCCGAAATATTCATGTTCATCTCGGGCGTCACCTGCGCGCTGGCTTACGGCAGGGCATGTCAGCGCGAAGGCTGGAGCGGCATGATCGGCCGCTCGCTGCGGCGGGGATGGGACATCTATGCCGCCTTCCTGCTGCTTACGCTCGGTTGCATCGTCCTCGTCTACCTCGCGGGCAGCGCCGCCGACGAGAGCAATACGCGGATTTTCTTCGAGCATCCGGGCGAGGCGCTCGCCCACGCCGCGATCCTGCAATACCGCCCGGTCAACACCGATGTCCTGCCGGTCTTCGTGGTGTGTCACGTCCTGTTCGCACCGCTGTTGTGGCTGCTGCTGCGCGCGCCAAACGTGACGCTCGGCCTTTCGTTGTTGCTTTATGCACTGGTGCACATCTTCGGATGGCGGGTCCCTGCCTGGCCCGACGGCGCCTGGTTCTTCAATCCACTGGCCTGGCAGCTTCTGATCGTGCTGGGCGCATGGTACGTCATCGAGGGGCAGAAGATCCGAACATGGCTGACGTCGCGCCCTGCCCTGGTTCTGTCCGTGCTCTATCTGGCGTTCAGCCTGGTCCTTGCGCGCGGCCAGGACATCAAGCCGCTGGTCCCGCAGGCCCTGACGGACCTGCTATTGCCATTGGACAAATCGAATCTGAGTCCGTTGCGATTGCTGCATTTCCTGGCTCTCGCGATCGTGGCGTTGCAGCTCGTCCCCCAAGGCTGGAGGGGACTATCGACACCAGTGCTGCGCGGCGCGCGGAGCTGTGGCGAGAATTCACTGCCGATCTTCTGTCTCGGCGTCGTGCTGGCGCTCGTCAGCCAATTCGATCTGTTCGACGTATCGAACAGGCCTTCGATGCAAATCGCGCTCAGTCTTGCGGGCGTCCTGATCATGATCGTGTTCGCGACGCTCCTGAACGCGCTCAGTTCCAAGCGAGAGCGGCAGCCTCTGGCGAACGCAGCCGAAATTTCCGCCTCCGGTACCAGCCGGAACGTTCAGGATGACCCACGCAAGACCGCCCTTGATCCGCCTCTGAACGCGCACAACGTCCGCCTCCGCGCCATCATCGCGCGCTAGGCGGACTACGCCTCCGAATCGGGTCTACATCATGGGCCGCGGCCGCGTCGTGTTAGAGGGCACCCCGAGCAACTCGAGTCCATCGCCGCCATCCGCGAGGAATGGCTGGAAGTGTGAAGCGAGGCGGCCGGCCGGGCTGGAAGCCTCTTTCTCCATCACAGCGCTGGATCGACCTATTGATCTCTCGGCTCGTCGAAATACTGGCCGAGCAGCCGGTAGGCCCAGAAGGCCTCGTCATTCTCGGCACTCTTGCGCAATTGCTCCGGCGTGAAGCCGGTGTAGCGGCGCATCTGTCTGATCATGTGCGGCTGATCGGCAAACCCCGACGCAGCCGCGAGCCCGGCCCAGTCAACTTCACCGTCCTGGATGGCCTCGTGCAGCTTGGCATAGAGTTGCTCGGTGTGACCGAGGCCGTGCAGGTCCCGCTGGCTGGCCCCGGTCCATGATTTGACCCGCCGTGCGATTTGCCGCGCGCTGCGTCCGAGGTCGGTTAGCGCGGCCCTGACCGCGAGGCTTCTGCTCCAATCCTTCGTCCATCGCATCGGCCTGGCGCCAACAGGGCGCGCATTTGCCCACGTGACCGCGATCTCGTCCTTGAATGCCGAGAGCGCTGTTTCGGCTCCTCCGCCCTGAACGGCATCGAGGAAGTTGCGGCAAAGCGACAGCATCGGCGGTGGCAGCACCTGCTCTGCTGGCGCCGTGCGCCCGGTGAATGGGCTCAAGTCGAGCCCGGTCATCGCAGAGAATGCGTCAGGGTAGAATGCGATCGTAATCGCATAGGTCTCGCCGGGATTCCAGGTGACGACCGGCCCGAGCTGCGTCCCGGAGAAAGCAAGTGTGGGCATCACCGTTCCCGTCCAGGGTCCGGCTGAGCGATCAGGTGCCAGTCACCGGCGAGCACCCAGGTCAACGAGCAGAGCGGCGCCGCCGGGAAGAAATTGAATCTTTGGGTCCGATCCAGCGCGACGCCCTGCGTATCCCGAATGATCGTGTAGAACACGCACCCCGCGATCGGAGGCCCCGGCCATACGATCCGAGAGCTGGTCGTCGCAGTCACTGCAGAGCTTCCCGGTATTCCTGACATCGTTCGCGCATGTCCGAACCGTTCAATACACGACCAGTCGCCATCTGGCACGTTGAAAGCAATCGGGAATTATCCAAGAACCCGCCTCCATGAAGGGCAGGCTCAGATGGAATCGGCCGGCAATGATACGTCCTTCCTTGAAATCAACAACGAGCTTGCGGACAGGGGATTTTTCGTCACCTCAGTAGACGAGATGATTACGTGGGCGCGCACGGGGGCGGTCTATTGGGTGACCTTCGGACTTGCCTGCTGTGCCGTCGAAATGATGCACGTCATGATGCCGCGCTATGATATGGAGCGCTTCGGTTGCTTCCCGCGGGCTTCGCCTCGGCAAAGCGATCTGATGATCGTCGCCGGCACGCTCACCAACAAGATGGCGCCCGCGCTGCGCAAGGTCTACGATCAGATGCCGGAGCCGCGCTATGTGATCTCGATGGGATCGTGCGCCAATGGTGGCGGCTACTATCATTACTCATACTCGGCGGTGCGCGGCTGCGACCGCATCGTGCCCGTCGATATCTACGTGCCCGGCTGCCCGCCGACGGCGGAAGCGCTGCTATACGGCGTGATGCTGTTGCAGAAAAAGATTCGACGGACCGGCACCATTGGGCGCTAAATTCCCGGCGCCGAACCTGCACCGCAAGAACGGCGGACGGCCGGCACCGGCGCAACGACGATTGGATCTGGAGTTCGCATGAACGTTGTTGAATGCGACGTACCATCCGGCAGCCTGCTCGGTCGCGAGGTTGTCGAGCACGCTTATTTCCGTGACGGCTACCGGACGCCACTAAGCCGCATCGAGCTTGACGTCATCGCTATCTTCTTCGGCATTTTCGCGCATCATCCATTGTGGATGAAGCTGCTCCTGATCGTCCGCAACAAGGCCGCCTCGCTTGCTGGCCTGGACGTACCGACCGCGTCGGAAATCTTCCATGTCGAAATGAAGGACCGCTACGCCGTCGGCGGCAAGATCGGCGTTTGGCCGATCTTTGCGCTGAGCGAGAATGAAATCGTCGCCGGCCGCAACAACAAGCACATGGACTTCAGACTGTCGGTCCTCAAGGTGCTCGACGGCGACAGACCCAGCGTGGTCGTCTCAACCATCTGCACGGTCCATCATTGGTCCGGAAAAGTGTATCTTTTCTTCGTCGCTCCGTTTCACAAATATGGCGTCCGCAAGCTGATGGCGAACGCATCAATGGCTGGGAGGCTGTGACGTGCCTCTGACCTGGATGAGACAATGGCTGCTGTTCATCGACCTGACCTGAGCGATATTCACCCGGGCGACTGGGTCGATCGCCGATTGCCGTCCACCTGGCGGCCATTCGCACGACTGGCAAGGCTGGATCGCCCCGTCGGAATATGGCTGACGCTCTTCCCTTGCTGGGCTGCGCTGATCCAGGCCTCGCACGATTTCCCGGATCCGCGCCAGCTGGTCATCTTCTCCCTTGGCGCCCTGCTGATGAGAAGCGCCGGTGCCACGATCAATGACATTGCCGATCGCAAGTTTGACGGCCACGTCGAGCGGACTCGCTTTCGCCCCTTGGCCAGCGGTCAGATCGGCACACCACATGCCTTTGTCTTTCTCGTCGTTCAGCTCGCACTTGCGGCGTGTCTGCTGTTCTTTCTGACCCCGTACGCGCGGCTCGTCGCGGTCTGCGTTCTGCCGCTCGTGTTCATCTATCCGCTGTGCAAGCGTTTCACCCATTGGCCGCAGGCTGTGCTGGGTGCGGCGTTCAATTGGGGAATGCTGATGGCGTGGGCTCAGGTCGCAGGACATGTCCCGGCAGGAGCCGTGCTGATGTGGATCGGAGCCATCGCGTGGCAGATTGGTTACGATACCGTCTATGCCTATGTCGACGTGAAGGACGATACCCGCCTCGGCTTGAAATCGACGGCAATTCTGTTCGGCCGGCATGGCAAGGCCTGCATCGGCCTATTCTACGGCCTGACGGTCATGGCCTGGTCGATCGGAGGCTGGCTGGTCGGCATGTCGACGCCTTACGCCGTTGGAATGCTGGTGATCGCCGCGCATCTGGCCTGGCAGACCCGGCAGCTGGACCTTGCCCGACCCGAGGTCAGCTTCCGGCTGTTCCTGTCGAACATTCTAACCGGAGCGCTTCTGGCCTGCGCGGCATTCTGCGGAGCATGATATGAAGCATCCGCCCCCACGTCAGTCCGTCGACGACGCGGCGCTATTGACGAATCATGTGAGTGATCCGCGCACCGCCGTAGGGAAATGTCGTTCGTGGGTCCCAAATGCCGGATCTCATGCAGGCATGAAACACGTGAACGCAGAGGCTCTCCGACCCGAACGGTCCGTACTCGTGGCGGTAGCTGACGCACCTTTCGCGCTGGTCACTGCATGTACGCGGACCGAGATCCGCCTGCGCCGCATTGGCAGCGACGCTGGAGAACAACAAGGCTGCCGAGACGCCCAGCGCCTTCAAGAATACAGTCAATTGGCCCACGATACTTTCTCCATGCACCGAACCGCTCCCAGCGACATTAGCTGCGAAGGACTGCTCGATGCAACGGCCGCGTGCGGCCGTGGATAGAAGCAACCGCGCACAACCACCGCCGGGCTACCCCGGCCGGAGCAACGCCACGACATCCCCGGCGCGCAGCGTCTGGCCGGGCTTGACCGGCACCGACGCGATGCGGCCCGCCGCAGGCGCGAGCACAGAGATCTCCATCTTCATGGATTCGATGATCGCAAGTACATCGCCGGCTGCGACCGCAGCGCCCTCCTCGACCAGGATCTTCCAGATGTTACCGGGCACTTCGGAGAACGCCCCGATCTGGCCATCGGGAATGCCAGTCGTGACGGCGCCCGCGTCGAGCGTCTCCGCCGGTGCCTCGTCGAGCTTCATCTCGCGCCAACGCTGACGCTCGGCATCGAACGCCGCCTGCTGCGTCGCCTTGAACGCGGCGATCGACGGCTGCGCCGCCGCCAATGTCTTCGCATAGTCGGCATAGGAGAACTCGCCCTCGTCGATCCTGATGTCGTATTGCCCGTGCGGGAACGCGGCGCGTGCGTCCAAGAGCTCGTCGGCATCGACCGGGAAGAAGCGGATCTTGTCGAAGAACCGCAGCAGCCAGGGATGGCCGGGCTTGAAGACGGGCGTGGTGCGCCAGCTGTTCCAGACCTGGATGGTACGGCCGAACAGCTGGTAGCCGCCCGGCCCTTCCATGCCGTAGATGCACATATAGGCGCCGCCGATCCCGACCGCGTTCTCCGGCGTCCAGGTCCGTGCCGGGTTGTACTTCGTGGTCACCAGCCGGTGCCGCGGATCGAGCGGGGTTGCCACCGGCGCACCGAGATAGACGTCGCCGAGGCCGAGCACGAAGTAGTCGGCATCGAACACGATGCGGCGGACATCGTCCTCGCTGCCGAGCCCGTTGATGCGCCGGATGAACGCGACATTCGACGGACACCACGGGGCATCTGATCGCACCAGCTCCTGATATTTGCGCATCGCCAATTCGGCCTGCGGATCGCGCCAGGACAGCGGCAGATGCACGGTGCGGCTCGGCACCCGCATTGCGTCGACATCAGGCAATTCGCGTTCGATCCTGCGCAGCACGTCGAGTAGCTTGCCGCGCGACAGCGCGGTCCCGTCATAATGAATCTGCAACGAGCGGATGCCCGGCGTCAGATCGATCAGGCCGCCGAGCTTCGCCTCCTCCAGCGCCTGCGCCAGCACATGCACGCGCAGCCGCAGCGCGATATCGAGCTCCATCGGGCCATATTCGACCAGGAGGTTGTCGTCGCCGGCGCGGCGATAGACCACCGGGATCGGGCCATCGTCATGCCGTCCGACAACCGCCGAGCCGAGTTCCGGCGCCTTCAGCACCGTGGGCCCGGCAACCGGATCGTCGCGCGTCACCGGCACGAAGCGGACGGTGTCGCCGGGCCGGAGCTGGCCGACTTTCCAGAGCTCGTCGCGCGCGACCACCGCCGGACAGACGAAGCCGCCGAGGCTCGGCCCGTCGGGCCCGAGAATGATCGGCATGTCGCCGGTGAAGTCGATCGAGCCGACCGCATAGGCGTTGTCATGGATGTTGGACGGATGCAGCCCGGCCTCGCCGCCGTCGCTCCGCGCCCAACGCGGCTTCGGCCCGATCAGCCGCACGCCGGTGCGCGCGCTGTTGAAATGCACCTCATAGCTCGAGGCGAACAGCGTCTCGATGTCCTCATCGAGGAAGAAATCCGGCGCGCCATGCGGGCCATAGACCACGCCGATCTGCCACGCCGAGGTGAGCGGCGCGCGCTCGTCCTCGGTGGCGCGCCGCGGCGCGGTAAGGTCGGGTCGTTCAGAACCGATATGCAGCACGTCGCCCGCCTTCAGCGAACCCGTCGCATGGCCGCCGAAGGCGCCGAGCGCGAACACCGCGCGCGAGCCGAGGATCTCCGGCACGTCGAAACCGCCGCGCACCGCAAGATAGGTGCGCTGGCCGGGGCCCTTGATGCTGCCGATGGCGAGCGTCTGTCCTGCCCGCACCGCGACCGGTTCGTCATACCTGATCTCGTCGCCGTCGAGCGACGCCTTCATCTGCGCGCCCACGAGCGCGACGATCGCATCGGTGTTGAAGCGCAAGGTCGGCCCGTTGACCGTCAGTTCCAGCGCGGTTGTTACTTCGGGATTTCCGACCACGCGGTTGGCAAGGCGGAACGACCGTTCGTCCATCGGGCCGCTTGGCGGCACGCCGACATGCCAGAGGTGCAGACGGCCGGGCAATTCCTGCACGCCGCTCTGGGCGCCCGGCGCGACGACATCGATGGTGCGGGGGCGATAGCCGAACGCGCCAAGCACGCTGGTTGCGACCTGCCCGCTCCGGAACACGTCCGACGCCGCGATCGCACGCAGATAATCGAGATTGGTCTCGATGCCCGCGACGACCGTCTCATCCAGCGCCTTGGACAGCCGCGCGATCGCGACGTCGCGTGTCTCGGCCGACACGATGATCTTGGCCAGCATCGGATCGTAGAACGGCGACACCTCGGTGCCGGTCTCGATCCAGCCATCGATCCGCGCGTCCGGCGAAAAGCTGACCTGCGTCAGCCGGCCCGCGCTCGGGCGAAAGCCGGCGCCGGGATTCTCGGCATAGAGCCGCACCTCGATCGCTGCACCCTTTGGCGTGAGCGCGCCCGCAGCGCCCAGCACGTCCTCGCCGGCCGCCTGCCGGATCATCCATTCGACGAGGTCGACGCCGGTGACCTGCTCGGTGACGGGATGCTCGACCTGGAGGCGGGTGTTGACCTCAAGGAAATAAAAGTCCTCGCGCTCGACGTCGTAGATGAACTCTACCGTCCCTGCGGATTCGTAAGCCACCGCCTTACCGAGCGACACGGCGGCCGTATGCAGCCGCTGCCTGATGTCGGCAGTGAGTCCCGGCGCGGGCGTCTCCTCGAAGACTTTCTGGTTGCGCCGCTGCAGCGAGCAGTCGCGTTCGCCGAGCGCAACCACGTCGCCCTTGCCGTCACCGAAGATCTGCACCTCGATGTGGCGGGCCCGGGCGACGAACCGTTCGAGATACACCCGGGCATCGCCGAAGCTCGCCCGCGCCGTGCGCTGCACCGATTCAAAGCGTTCGCGCAGCGTCGCCATGTCGTGGCAGAGCTGCATGCCGATGCCGCCGCCGCCCGCCGTGCTCTTCAGCATCACCGGAAAGCCGATCATCTCGGCCTGTCGCACCGCCTCGTCGATGGTCTCCAGCAGGCCGGAGCCCGGCAGCAGCGGCACGCCGCTCCGCTCGGCGATCTCACGCGCCTTGTGCTTGAGGCCGAAGGCGTCGAGATGCTCCGGCCGCGGCCCGATGAACCTGATGCCGTGCTCAGCGAGCCGCTCGGCAAAGCGGCGGTTCTCCGACAGGAAGCCATAGCCGGGATGCACGGCCTCTGCGCCGGTCGCAAGGCACGCCGCCATGATCGCATCGACGTTGAGGTAGCTCTCGGCGGCGGCCGCAGGGCCGATGCGCAGCGCCTCGTCGGCCTCCAGCACCGGCCGGGTGAAGCGGTCGGCATCGGAATAGACTGCCACCGAAGAGATGCCCATGCGCCGCAATGTTCGGCCGATCCGCCCGGCGATCTCGCCGCGGTTGGCAATCAGGACCTTTCTGAACATGCCTCACGCCTCCGGCTCGAAGATCGCGACCTGTACCGGCGTCGGGAAGAAGCCGTTGCAGGGATTGTTGATCTGCGGGCAGTTCGAGATCAGGCAGAGCACGTCCATCTCGGCGACCAGCTCGATCGCGTCGCCAGGCCTGGAGACGCCGTCAACCACGGTGAAATTGCCGGCGGGATCGATAGGCACGTTCATGAAGAAGTTGAGGTTCGGCACGATGTCGCGCTTCGACAGCCCGTATTTCGCGGCTTCGATCACAAAGTTCTCGCGGCAGGCGTGCTGGTAGCGGGTCTGGTGCCCGAACCGCACCGTGTTGCTCTCGCAGGAGCAGGCGCCCGCCGAGGTGTCGTGCAGGCCGCAGCTGTCGGCGGTGACGCGCAGCATCACGCGGCCTTCATTGGACATGATCCTGGTGCCGAGCCCGACATAGGCCGAGCCCTGCGCGTGCAGCGTATCCTGGCCGCTGTAACGCTCGCCGAGATCACCGGCACAATAGAACAGCGTATCGACCGCCTGCTGGCCGTGGGTGTCCGTGATCCGCAGCGTCTGCCCTTTGCGGATGATCGCGGACCATGGCTGGCGCGCGGGAATTTCGACGTCGAGGACGATACGGCCGCGGGCCTGAACGGATTGCGTGGTCATTGCACCGCTCCTTCGCTGATCTCGCCGAAATACAGCGCGTTGTTCTCGAAGGCGCGGATCGCTTCCGCGGTCGCGGTGCGGCACAGATCATCCGCGGCAGGCGTGTCTGCGCGATAACGCACGATCTCTACGTCGGCCTGCGGGTAGGTCTCCGCGGGATCGAGCGGATGCGGACAGTTCGACAGCGCGACCAGCAAATCCATCTCGGCCCGCAGGTCAACGAAGTCGCCTTGTGCGCGGCGTTGCCCGCACCAGACGAACCTTCCGTCCGAATCGATCGCAACCGGTGCAAAGAAGCCGACGCAGGGATGCACGTCGCGGCGATCGAGCCCGAGCTTGGCCGCGGCAAGAATGAAGTTCTCACGCGTGTTGCGGAGACTACCGTCGCCGTAGTTCGCCCGGTTGGTCGCCGCGGTCGAGCCGCCGACCACGGCGTCATGCGCGGCGCTGGTGTCCTCGGTGATGGCGAGCAGCGCGCGCCCCATGTCCGACAGCAGCACGCGGCCCTTTTGCAGCCGCGCCGCCCACTGCACCTTGATGGTGTCGGCGTGGTTGAGCCGCTCGGCGGTGTCGGCGCTGTTCCAGGCGAGCAGGCTGACCGTGGAGGCCCCTGATGTGTTGACGATGCGCAGCGTATCGCCGCGGTTCAGCCGCGTGGTCCAGTACCAGCCGGCCGGAATCACCTCGCGATGAATGATCGCATCGGCAGAAATCGGCGCGGCGTCGCGCGCGGTCGGCGACGGCAGCGCCCGCGGCGCGTGCTCCAGCCCGGCGGCCTTCAGCTCATTGTAGCGTCGGGTATGCGCCGCGACCTCGGCCTTCTGTTCCTCTGTGAGGATCATGGTTGCTCCTTCAAGACGAGAGCGCCGGGCCGTCCCGGCTGATGCTCCTTGCCTGACCGGGTCGTCCCGATCGGAGCCGGTTGAACTGGCGACCGCAGCTCGGCGCTGCGGCGCGGAAAAATCTCGAGGTCGCGCGATATGGTGGCGCCGTAGCGCTCACGCTCCTCGGGCCGGTTGCGCTGACGTTCCAGCGCGATCACGCGCGTCGCGAGCCCGAAGGCCTCGCTGAGGTCATGCGTCACCATTACGACCGTGAGATGGGTCTCGTTCCAGAGCCGCTTCATCAACAGATGGATGTCGGCGCGGATACCCGGATCGAGCGCGCCGAACGGCTCGTCGAGCAGCAGGATTTTCGGGCCGCGCATGATCGCCTGCGCCAGCGCGAGGCGCTGCTGCATGCCGCCTGATAGCGCGGATGGATATTTGCTCTCCTGACCGGCGAGCCCGACCTCCGCGAGCAGCTTCATCGCCTCATCGGCGGCGGCGCGCCGCGCGGCGCCGAACAGGCGGCCGGTGAATCTGGCGTCGCGCAGCTCGCGGCCGAGCATCACGTTTTGCAGCACAGTCAGATGCGGAAACACCGAGTAGCGCTGAAACACCACGCCGCGATCGGCGTCCGGCTCGCCGGGCAGCGGCTTGCCGTCGACCAGGATTTGGCCGCGCGTCGGCTGCTCCTCGCCGAGCAGCATGCGGAGCAGCGTGGTCTTGCCGCAGCCGGACGGGCCGACCAGCGCGATGAAGGCGCGCGGCTCGACCTCCATCGTGATGCGCTCCAGCACGATGTGGTCGCCATATTCCTTCCACACGTCGTCGAAACGGATCGCGCTCATTCCGCCCTCACCGAGGCAAACCAGGGAAACGCCTTGCGTTGCAGGACGCGCAGGCCGACATCGATCAGGAACGCCAGCAGCGTGATCCAGGCGACGTAGGGAATGATGACGTCCATCGCGAGATAGCGGCGCACCAGGAAGATCCGGTAACCGAGCCCGGAATCGGAGGCGATCGCCTCGGCCGCGATCAGGAACAGCCATGCGGGCCCGAGCTGCAGCCGCAGCACGTCGATCAGCCGCGGCAGGGTTTGCGGCATCGCGATACGCAGCGCGATCTGCCAGGTCGAGGCGCCGAGCGTCTGCGCCTTGACGATCTGCTCACGCGGCAGTTCCTGCACCTTCATGGCGAGATCGCGGATCATGCAGGGCAGCGTCCCGATCACGATCAGCGCGATCTTCGAATTCTCCCCGAGCCCCATCACGATGAACAGGATCGGCAACAGTGCCAGCGGCGGCACCATCGAGGTCACTGAGACAAAGGGCCCGAGCAGTGCATTGGCGCCCGGCAGCAGCCCGATCACGATGCCGAGCACCAGCGCGGCCACCGTCGAAATCGCCAGCGCCGACCCCAGCCGTCCCAGGCTGGCGACGGTGTCGGAGGCCATCAGATAGCCGCCGGTGCGCGGGTCGACCTCGAACGCCATCTGCTTGACCGCCTGCACCATGCTCGGCAGCGCCGGCAGCAGCTTGTCGTTCGGGTTTTGCGCGAGCCGTGCGCCGGAGCCGACGAAATAGGCGATTGCGACCAAGAGGAACGGCAGCGCGAGCAGATAGAATCGCGTCTGCCGTCCCGGCCGTATGTTCACAAGTCGCATCGTCGGCTCCTGCGTGAGGCGTCGTGCTGCGGTCAGAGCTTGCCTTTGGCGGCTTCGTCCATGTAGGTCGGGTCGAAGCGCAGCTTGACGTTCGCCTTGTCGCCCAGCACCGACTTGTCGGCGAGCTCGATGCCGACGGCGTCGGCCGATTTCGCGCCCTTGCCGAGCAGGTCCTTCTCGAACAGGAATTTGCGCACCCGATCCATCGTCGCCCCGACCGTCTTGCTGCGCGTAAACGCTTCGGCGTCGGTTGCCTTGTCGAACAGTTTTGTGGTCGAGAGCTGGCTGTCGAAGCCGGCGAGATCGGTGCCGGAGGCCTTGGCCATCGCTTCTTTTGCAACCTTGGCAGCAGGATCGTTCGCCGTCATTTTCGACAGCGTCTCGTACCAGATGCCGACCAGCGCCTTGGCGAAATCCGGATTGTCCTTGGCGACCGCGGTGTTCACCACCATCAGGTCCATGATCTCGCCGGGGATCTGCGAGGAGTCGAACACCTTCCTGGCGTCGGGCGAACCGAGGATTTCCGTCACGATCGGATTCCAGGTCACGACCGCATTGACGTCTGATGTCTTGTAGGCGGCCGCGATATCGGCATCCGACGTGTTGACGACCTTGACGTCCTTCTCGCTCAGCTTGGAGGTCTCGAGCGCCCGCGCCAGCAGATAATGCGACACGGAGAATTCGACCAGATTGACCGTCTGCCCCTTGATCGCGGCGAGATCGGCCTTGTTCTTCAGGATCACGGCGTCGTTGCCGTTGGAGAAGTCACCCATCACGACCGCTGTGGTGTCGACGCCGCCGGCGGCGGGAATCGAGAGCGCGTCCATGTTGGTGATGGTGACGGCATCATAGCCGCCGGCGGTGTACTGGTTGATCGATTCGACGTAGTCGTTGAACTGCTTGACCTCGATCGCGATGCCGTATTTGTCGGCCCACTTCTTGACGATGCCGGTGTCGGCCGCATAGCCCCACGGCATCCACCCGACATAGATCGACCAGGCGACCTTGAAGCTCTTCTTCGGCGCGGCGTCGGCCGCAGGTGCGGCCGCGAGCACGACCGCACAGCCGATGACAACAGAGCGAAGGAATAAAGAGAACTTGTTCATTGCCGATCCCTCTTGCGAAACTTCACAAAAAGGGACTGGCGAAAAGACCATCGCTCCGCCAATCCCTTGGCTGACGAGGTCTCCCGGGCTTTTATCCCGCCGTGCACCTGCGGGGATGTCTCCCCCGCAAGCGGCTGCTCTCGGACCAGCATCTTGCGCGGCAAGATCGGAACCCTAGCGGCCAACTCAGCGCCTTTGATGCACGAGGCGTGCCACGGCACCGGCGTTTGAATCTCATAGGATTTTTGACCGCGCGTCGTTCGACGGCAAAGGCGCTTTGCTCAAAAACTGCGCAGGCCTGCCCACAAATGGCTCTGTCATTTCGCCGACGTCGTCAGCAGGATGACGTCGAGGGGGATGTTCGATGCGCAAGCTCTTGAGTGTCCTGTGCGCCGGCCTTTGGCGCGGGCTGCACGGCCGTTACGGCCAGACGCCGACATGCGATGTCGGCGGAGCAAGGAGGCCGTAGCACCGGTTAAGTCGTCACGGTGTTGACCGCGAGGCTTTCCTTGTAAGCCGGCCGTGCGGTGACACGGTCGAGATAGGGCGTCGCGACGTCGCAGACGCCGACCCCGTAATCGATCGCCCACACCAGGCAGGTCGTCAGCAGGATGTCCGCGCTGGTGAACTGATCACCCATCAGATATTTGCGGCCATCCGACAGCGCGACTTCGACGTGCCTGAGCTGCTGGCGGAAATACTCCGCGGCCTTGCCGACCACGTCGGGCGCATGGCCGTAGATGTGCGCGAGGCCCTGGAGGCCGTGGCGGCGCATCACGTAGAGGCTGGTCGAGTCCAGCTCAGCCACGATGAAGAAGCACCATTCCAGCCACCGCGCGAAATCGCGCGCTGCAACCGGCACCAGCGAGACATCGGGATTGGAGTAGGTGCGCGCCAGATAGGCGACGATCGCGGCGCTCTCCCCGATGGTGAAGTCGCCATCCTGCAGCAGCGGTATCTTCTGGCGCGGGTTCAGTTCGGTGTATTCAGGTGTCTTGGTCTCGCCCGAGCGCGGCAGGATCGGCCTGCAGCGATAGTCCAGTCCGAGTTCGTGCAGCGCCCAATGGGCCCGGATCGTCCGCGATGTCCCCACGCCCCACAGCGTCAAAGTCTCCGGCATGGCATCACCATTTCTCGACCGACGGCCGCAGATCGAGTTCATGACTCCAGCCGTCGCGGCTCTGCTGATGCACGAACCAATAGGCCTCGGCGATCGAGGATGTCTTCGTCAGGGAATCCGGCGCGATCTCCGACGCGTCGATACCCCTGTCGGCCATCCGCTGGTGAATGGCCGGGCTGTCGACACCGGCATCGATCAGGAGATGGGCGACATGGATGTTCTTCGGTCCCAATTCGCGCGCCATCGCCTGGGCGACCGCCCGCAGGCCGAACTTCGCGGATGCAAAGGCGGCAAAGCCGCTGCCGCCCCGCACGCTCGCAGTCGCACCGGTGAACAGCATGGTGCCGCTTCCATGCCGCAGCATGTGTCGCGTCGCCTCGCGTCCGACCAGGAAGCCGGCCATGCAGGCGAGCTCCCAGGCCTTGAAGAACAGTTTTTCGCTGGTCTCGTGCAGGTCCTTCTTGACGTTCGAGCCCGCATTGAACAGGCAGACCTCGATCGGTCCGACCTCGCGCTCGACCCGCTCGCACAGCTCCTGCACTTCGGTCTCGCGCCGCGCATCGACCGCGAATGCGTGCACCTTGCGTCCGGCGCGGGTCAGCTCCTCGACCAGGGCGCCGGATTTCGCCGGATCGCGCCGCGCGATGCAGACGGAGTAGCCGCCGGCCGAGAACCGCCGCGCGACCGCGGCGCCGATCGCATCGCCCGCGCCAACCAGCAAGGCAGTCTTGTTCATCTCGGCCATAGGACATCTCCCACCGACGGCGGTTTTCAGTTCGACAATCGTGACGTTGCGCGGCGCGGCCGTTCAGACCGCGCGCACGGCCTTCTGCGCGATCATCGCTTCGATGTCGCCCTCGCCGTAGCCGAGATCGCGCAGCACCTGCCGCGTATGCTGGCCGATGCGCGGCGCCGGGCCGCCGATCGCCGCAGTGTCGACCTCGAAGCGCGCCGCGGGCTTCGGCTGCCGCACGGTGCCGACCCCGGGCTGCTCCAGCTCGGCGATCAGCCCGCGGGCCACCACCTGCTCATTGGCGATGATCTCGCCGCGCCGCAGGATCGGCGCACACGGCACGTCAGCCGCGTCGAGCCGCGCCAGCCATTCGGCGGTGGTGTGCCTGCCGATATAGTCCTGCATCTTCTTGATGCGCGCGGTTGCATTGACCGAGCGTGAGGCCGGCGTCGCAAAACGCTCGTCCGCAGCAAGCTCCGGATCGCCGGTCGCCTTGCAGAAACCCTGCCATTCGGAATCGGAGATCGTGCCGCAGGTGAGGTAGCCGTCCGAGGTCTGGAACACGAGATCGGGACGATCGTTCGGATCCGACGCGGTCTGTTCCCGGCCGACCACGGTGTATTGCATCATGCTCTCCGGCCACAGATAGGCGATCATCGCGTCGAGCATCGCCACCTGGATGTGCTGGCCGCGGCCGGATTTCTCGCGGGCATACAGCGCCGCCGTGATCGCCTGCGCGGCATAGACCGCCGTCGTCTTGTCGGCGACGATGGTCCGGATCATCTGCGGGCGGTTGGTGACCGGCTGCGCCTGCACGTCGCAGAAGCCCGACAACGCCTGCACGATGGGGTCATAGACCCGCTTCTTGGCATAAGGTCCGTCCTCGCCGACGCCGCTGATCGAGACATAGATCAGCCGCGGATTGTTCTTGCGCACCTCGTCCGGACCGAGCCCGAGACGTTCCATCGTGCCGGGCCGGAAATTCTGCACCAGCACGTCGGCCTCTCGAACCAGCTTGCCCAGCACGTCGCGGCCGGCATCGGTCTTCATGTCGATCGAGAGCGAGCGCTTGCCGCGGTTCGACGAGATGAACAAGGCCGAGAACTCGCCGGTCTTGTCGACATTGGCCCGGCTGCGGCGGGTGATGTCACCGCCGATCGGCTCGACCTTCAGAACATCCGCGCCCTGGTCGGCCAGAAACATCGTCGCGAACGGGCCTGAGACGACCCCGGTCAGATCGAGTACGCGAACTCCCGCCAATGGCCCAGCCATGCTTGTTTCCTTCTCCGATGCGCGGACGCTACCAATCCCCGAGCGCAACCGGCTTACGACGGTGCAGCCATCGGCGCTTGCGGGAAATCGCCGCGACTTGCGGAAAAGCGCCGAAACTCAGGCCCGGCGCTGCTGCCGGAACACAGATGGGCTGACGCCTGTTGCCTGCCGGAACGCCGAGGAGAAATGCTGGGCGTGGCTGAAGCCCGACGCCAGCGCAATGCTCGTCAGGCTCTCGTCGGTCTCGCCGAGGCTTCGCTTGGCCGCTTCGATGCGCAGGCCGAGCACATAGCGATGCGGGCTCGTACCGGTGCTTTCCTGGAAGGCGCGCAGGAAATGCCGCTTGCTCAGGCCGGCGACATCCGACAGCGCCGACAGCGAAATCGTCTCGCCGAGATTCGCGCGGACGAACTCCTCGATCCTCCGCAGCTTGAGCGCCGGCAATCCGCCGCGGCTCACTGGCTTCACCGGCTCCGCGCCGCGCGACAGCCGCGCCAGATGCGCCAGCGCCTGGCTGGCCCAGCCCTCGGCAAACAGGTCGAACAGATTGTCGGGCGTCGCGGCCTCCTCGCTGAGTTCGGCGAGCCCGCGGCAAAGCTGGGCATGCCCGAACGCAATCGCCGGCCGTTCGATCAAACCGTTGAGGCGGCTCTGCACGAACGTTGGATCGAGGAACACGACAACATAGTCGAACGCGGGCCCGACTGACCATTCGCCCTGGATCTCGGTGCCGGCCGGAAACAGCGCGAGGTTTGCCGCTTCGGAGAACTCATGCTCGACCGGCCGGCCGTTGATGGTGGCCCGCAACCGCGAGCAGCCGTTGCGGAACCAGAACAAGGTCAGCTCGGGCTGGCGGAAGTGCCAGTTCATCCGTGGCCGGGAGGTCCGGCTGAGCAGCTCGACCCTGATCGGCTTTGACCTGGCGATAACGGAAGACACAAGTTCACCGCCGACGTGGCGGACAAACCGCTCCGGACGCACTTCCTCCATGGGACATCTCCTCCGCGTTTGGCACGGATGGTAAGTTCCAAATCAGAATTGACTATCCGACGGCGAAAATCCAGCCCTTTGTCGGCTGATCGCCAAGATGTTAGCGGGCGGATGCAGGGAACAACGGCGCGAACCCGATCACGGGCACCGGTATCACCATCGAAGACGGCGACGTTTACCCGGCGACGCGCAGCGCGGTCACCGCGACGCAGGCATTGCCGAACGGAATCAGCACCACCTGCGCGCCGTTCGGCAGTGCGATGGTCGCGAGTTCACCGAGCGCGCCGCTTTGCCCGCTCAGCTTGGCGAGTTCGGCGGAAACCGTCGCGCAGTTTTCCGCCCGCGGCGTCACCCGCACCAGATTGCCCTCGCAGGACGATCCGACCGGTGCGGCAAACACGACGCCGGCGGCCTGCTGAGCAGGATTGCCCTGGCTGGGCTGGTTGGGTGCGAGCGCGACCAGCGACTGCACCGAATGCGAATTGCCGGCCTTGGCGTCCCACTGCGACTGCGCGGTGTAGTTGGAATTGGTCGCGAGCCCACGGCCGAGCGTGCCGAACAGATTGGCGCAGGTGACGATGTTGGCCTGCCGCGCCTGATCGTCGAACACGGTCGGCTGTTGCCCGGCCTGCTGCGGCGGAACGGATGCCGCGGCGGCAGGCGGCGTCTGCGCCTCTGGACGCTTGTGCGGCTGCGGCTTCGCAGCGGCGGCGGGCTTCTTCACTGGCGCCGGCGCGGCCGGCTGCAACGGCACCGGCTGCGTCTGCTGGGCGTAGACCACGACGCCGGCGGCACCGAGCGCGGCCACCACGACCGCGACAAAGATCAGTCCAAGGGTGCGCCGCATCGACCATCCGTCCTTTTCACTTCGCGCTTCAGTTTCGAGCCGGATCCCGGAATTCCACATCCGCATCTCCGACCCCGTTTCATTTCAGTTTCGCCAGCACGCCTGACAGTCCGTCGAGCGGCGCTTCCAGCACGACCGGCCCTTGCGGGAGCTGATAGGACACGCGGCACGGTGTCGCCGCGCGGATGTGCCGGCGGAGCACATTGCCGATCGCGATCGTGGCGAAGCAGAAATTGCCGTCGCAGCGATCGGTCCGCGCGACGATGCGGTCCACACTGTCACCCATGGCGAGTTCGATCTGCGCACCGACGCCGGCGGCCGCGGGAATGCGCATCGCCATCAGCGGCTTGCCGTCGGCGGTCGCGATCAGCGACCAGTTGAAGGCGACCGCGCCCTGTGCGTTGACGATCGTTTGCGTGACGTTGCAGACCCGGCGCTTCGACTTGAGAATCTCGTCGCAGATCAGGGTCCAGTTCTTGAACGGCTGGATCATCCGCCTGAACTCGCCGAGCATCTCGCCTTCCGGCACCACGACGTCCGACGGCTTCACGGTGTAGGCGGGTGCCGGCGCTGGCTGCGCGGCGGCGCTTGCCGCCGCCCCGAGCCAGATCGCCAAAGCCAGACACGCCAGCCGCCTCGTCGCCGTCAGGGTCAATTGAGCGTCAGGCTCACGCCGGCGCTGAAGCCCCAGTCGCTGCCGGCGGTGGTCGCCGCCGCGTTGGTGCGCAGCTTGCCGTTCTCGCTGGTGTAGCCGAGGCCGAAGGCGAGCGCGCCCTGGCTGCGCCAGACGCCGCCGCCGGCCGAGGCGCTGACCTTGCCGGGCCGGTCGTCATAGCGCAGCGACGCAGCGGCCATGCCGATCGCCGCCGCACGCCAGGCGTCCTGCCGCACCTCGCCGATCTGGCCGTTGAGCTGCTGGAACGCGCTGTTGAGCTGGTTGACGTTGACCGCGTCGGTGCCGAGGACGCCGGGCGCCACGTTGCTGATGGTGACCGGCGCGCCGTTGCCGCTGTTCAGCGTCAGCTTGTTGGTGGTGCCGCCGGAGCCGTCGCTGTCGTAGCGGATCGAGCTGTTGGCAAGCGCCTGGAGCTGGCTGACATTGACCGCATCGGTCGCAGCCGAGCCGGCGGCGACATTGGTGACGCGGCGTTCGGCGCCGGACGAGCCGACCGACACTTCGCCGGTCGCGACGCCCGCGACCGTCTTGCCGACGACAGGCGTATAGGCCGCATCGCTCAGATTGGCCGTGGTGGTGGCGTTGGCGCCGAGCGCCAGCGAGTTGGCCGCCGTTGCCTTGGCGCCGGCGCCGATCGCGACCGAATTGTCGGCCGAGGCGGCCGAGCCGTTGCCCATCGAGATCGCATTGGCGCCGCTCGCGACCGATTGCGGTCCGATCGCGACGCTCTCAGCACCGGTCGCAATCGAATCCGCCGCGGTCGAATTGGCGTGGAAATATTTGACGCCGCCGCCGCCGGTCGAGATGTTGTTGACGGTGGTGTAGAGAGCGGCGAGCGAGGTGTTGGTGGCCCACAGCTGTGAGCCGTTGATCGCGTCCGTCGAAGTCGAACTGATCTGGCCCGCGGCGACATTGGTGATGGTGCGCTCATTGCCGGCGCTGCCGACGCTGACAGTCGATGTCGGATTCGTGCCGGCGAAATTGTAGGTGGTGCCGGCGATCGTGGTGTTTGATGTCTTGACCACCGCCGAGGTGGTCGAGTTGGCGCCGAGCGCGACGTCGCCGGCCTGCGCCGAGGCATTGGCGTTCGGACCGAGCGCGACGCTGGTCGGGTTGGAGGTCTGGGCTCCCGCACCGATCGACACCGACTGGATGCCATTGGCAACCGAGTTGGTTCCGAACGCGATCGAATCGGCGAAGTTGGACAGCGAGTTCTGGCCGATCGCGATGCCGCCGGGCGCGGTTTGCTGCACGGTTGCGCCAAAGCCCATGCCGATGCCGTTGTCGCCATTGACCACGGTCTGCGGTCCCACCGCGACCGAATTATTGCCGACCGCGAGCGAGTCGGCGAGCGTCGAATTGGCGTGGAAATATTTCGTGGTCGTGGTCGCGAACGACGACAACGCACCGGTCAGCTGCCGCACCGTGACGGCGTCGGTCGACTGGGTGCCGTCGGCCACGTTGGTGATCTGCCGATAGCTGGTCGCATTGCCGACCGACACCGCACCGAGCAGCGTGAGGTCGGTGGTGTTGTAGGGGATGACGGTGCCGCCGATCGTGCCGGAGGCCGGCGCGACCGCGCGGTTGGAGATCGAGCCCGAACCGATCGCGACGCCGTCGGCGACGGTAGCCTGGGTGTTGAAGCCGAGCGCGGTGGAATTCGCCGCCGTTGCCGACGCGGCAACGCCCACCGCCATCGAATTGGTCCCGGTCGCACCGTTGTTGTTGTAGTTGGCCTGCTGGGTGCCGCCGTCATTGACGCCGTAATAATGCGTCAGGCCGTTGCTGACCACGGTCGAGAGGCTGTCGATCGCCGAGGTGGCGGCGAACAGCTGCGAGCCGTTGATCGCATCGGTCGAGCCGTTGCTGATCCGGCCTGCGGCGACATTGGTGATGGTGCGCTCGTTGCCGACCGAGCCGACGCTGACCGTCGAGCCGGGCGTGGTGCCGGCGAAGGCGTAATTGGTCGTGCCGATGGTGATGCCTGATGTGCCGACCGCGGCGGCGGTGACGCTGCCGAAGCCGAGCGCGACCGCGTTTGCGTTCGAGGCGTTGGCGTTGGCGCCGAGCGCGAGCGCATTCGCGGCACCGGCGCTCGAATTGACACCGAGCGCGGCCGCCTGAAAGCCCGCCGTAGCCGCGTTCTGGCCGATCGCCGTGCTGGAGTCGGCCGAGGCCTGGGCATTGGGGCCGACCGCGGTGCTGTATTGGCCTGTCGCCTTGGATATGAATCCGAGCGCGACGCTGTCGAGTGCCGATGCGGTGGAGGAGTTGCCTACGGCGATGGCGTTCGCGCCGGTCGCCGTCGACACCGGTCCAACCGCAATCGAATCGGTCCCAACAGCAGAAGAATCGGCCAGCGTCGAATTGGCGTGGAAATATTTGATGCCGCCGCCGGTATTGATGTTGTTGACGGTGGTGGCGAGGCCGTCGACGGCCTGGTTGGTGGCCCAGAGCTGCGAGCCGTTGATGGCGTCGGTCGAGGCGTTGCTGATCCGGCCCGCCGCGACATTGGTGATGGTGCGCTCGGCGCCCGGCGCACCGACGCTGACGGTCGAGTTCGCCGCTGTGCCGGCGAAGTTGTAGGTGGTGCCGTTGATGACCGTGCTCGGCGTATTGACCGCGGCGGCGGTCACGCTCCCGAAGCCGAGCGCGACGGCGCCCGCATTGCTGGCGTTGGCATTGGCGCCAAGCGCGAGCGAATTCGTAGCGCCGGCACTCGAATTGACACCGAGAGCGGTCGCCTGAAAGTCGGCTGCCGCCGCATTCTGGCCGATCGCGGTGCTGGATCCACCTGAAGCCGTCGCATTCGGGCCGACCGCGGTGCTGTAAGTGCCCGTCGCCTTGGCGATGTATCCCAAAGCTACTGCGTCGAGCGCCGACGCAGTAGAGGCGTTGCCGACGGCGACGGCATTGTCGGCGCCGGCGGCCGAGGAGTTGCCAACTGCGACGGCGCTGGTGCCGGACGCCGCAGCACTCACGCCGGCTGCAAGCGCATTCGCTCCCGTCGCGCCGAGGTTGTTGTAATTGGTATCGGTGCCCGGGCTGATGCTGTTGACGCTGAAGTCGTGATGGGCACTCGCAGTGATCTGGCCCGAGAGCGTGTTGGCGACGCTGTAGAGCTGCGAGCCGTTGATGGCGTCCGTGCTCGACGTGCTGATCCGCCCGGCCGCGACGTTGGTGATGGTGCGTTCGGCGCCGACCGCACCGACGCTGACCGTCGAGCCCGGCGTGGTGCCGGCGAAACCCGAATAGGTGATCCCGTTGATCACCGCGTTGGACGTACGGACCGCCGCGGTCGTCAAGCTGCCGGAGCCGAGCGCGACATCGCCAGATTTTGCCGCCGCCGTGGCGCCGTCGCCGAGTGCGATATTGCCGGCAAGACCGGCCGCACCGGCGGTGGAGCCGTTGCCGAGCGCCACCGAGCCCTGCCCGATCGCCTTGTTGTTGTTGCCGATCGCAACCGCACCGTTGGCCTGGTTGGCGGCGGTGGCGCTGGCCGTGCCATCACTGTTGGCGATGTTGTTCGCACCGCCGGTGAAGGCGCCGGTGCCGCTGGCGTAGCTCGGATCGCCGATCGTCACCGCACCATTTCCATAAGCGACGTTGTTCGCACCGATGGAGACCGCCTGGCCGCCGGTGGCCGTCGAATTGGTGCCGACCGCAATCGCATTGGCGGCATTGGCCACCGCATTGGTGCCGACGGCGATGGCGCTCGTGGCGCTGGCAGCCGCCTGCCCGCCGACCGCGATCGCATTGTCCGCTGACGCATTGGCGCCAGCGGTCGCGTTGCCGCCGAGAGCCAGCGAGCCCGCGCCCGAGGCGGTCACTCGCGTTGCCGCGCTGGTCCCGCCGGACCCAAGCGCGGTCGCATTGTTGCCGGTGGCTTGGGCCAGATAGCCAGACGCGAGCGAACTCGCACCACTGGCATTGGCTCCGGCGCCTGTGGCGATCGAAAAAGTGCCGCTGGATGCCGCATTATTGCCGAGCGCGATGCCGCTGGTCGCCGCATTATTGACGATCGCGCCCGATCCGATTGCGACCGAGCCTCCGGTAGCCTGCGCCTGCGCCTGGTTGCCCACCGCGACGGAGAAATCGGCCGACGCGATGGCGAGGTTTCCCCCGGCGAATGAGCCGCTGCCAGACGCGGCGGCTTGCTTGCCAATGGCGGTGGCGTTGACGGCGCTCGCGACGGACCCCCAGCCTCCAGCAAATCCGTAGTTGGCACTGGCCGTGGAGCTCACACCGACCGCAGTAGAGTTCCCGGCCGAGGCAACGGCGAAGGTGCCCAAGGCGCTGGCGCCGGCTGAGGTGGCACTGGCATTGACGCCGATCGCAACCGAATTGACGTTGTTCGAGACCGTGTTGGAGCCCAGCGCGATCGCACCGCCGGTGCCCGACGCCTGCGCATTCCGCCCGATTGCCACCGTGTATTGTCCCGACGAGCTGGCAAGGTACCCTTGGGCAATCGAGTACACACTGCTTGCGGTCGCGCCGTTTCCGATCGCGGTCGACTGATCCCCGGTCGCGCTGGCGGAGGTGCCGAACGCGCTCGAGCCGGTCCCGCTTGCAGTGGCTGTGGTGCCGACAGCGGTGGACCATGGCCCGGTTGAGTTCGTGCCGGTGCCGATCGCAATGGCCTCGAAGCTGAAGCCGGCGGGCGCGACCCCGCTCGCATTCGAGGCAGCGCCGATCGCGATCGGAGAGCCTTGGCCGGTCGCGTTCGCCTTGGCGTTGGCACCCATCGCGACCGCCGAGCCGGACGAGGACGTCGCCGATGCATTGGTGCCGACTGCCGTTGCGCCGCCGCCTGAGGCAGCGCTACCGGTTCCGGCGTTGTAATTCTGTGCGCTCGCGGCCGAAGTGCCGGCGACCATGATTGCGAGCGCGGCGCCTGCAATACCCAGCGAGCCGAGCCCAAGCCGGTCGCGCTTCATGCCCAGCATCCGATGCGCCTGTCGCAGCACCGCCAGCAACCGGCGCCGCAGCGAGCGGCTGTCCGCGTCACCTGACGCGACCCAGCTCCGCACGAAGCCGGTGCGGCCTTGACGCTTCAGCAATGCGATTGGAGTCTGTGCGACAACCATGGTGCGCCCCCTTTGTGACATCTTGTCCAGACGTCCGGGGTACCGCGCCGCTGCAGACCGAATGCGGACCCGTCGGGCTCGCATGTAGAGAAATCAGGAGCGCGCGATGCGCACTCGGCTTCCGGTCTTGGTCGATGATCTCCAGCGTTCAGCAAGCGCGCTATGCCACCCAGCGCTTGCTCGACCACCCCACCATCGTTGCCCCGAGTCGTCATAAAGGAAAATGATAGACACATATTTGACAACGTCACTCAGCAGGCCGTCCAAATAGATGGCAGATCGTCTCACAAGTTGAACGATCATTAAGACACACGGTGCGCGGACGTGGTTATATGAATCCGACCGTGCACAACGCGTGTCCCACCCGCACATCTTTGCCATCGGGTGATTCGCGGAAGAGCTCAACCTGCGCTCGAACTGCGGCGCGCCTGTTCGCGCATCTCGCGCGGGCTGACGCCGAACTCGCGCCGGAATGCGCGGGTGAAATCGGACGCGAGCTTGAAGCCGTGGCGATAGGCGACATCCTGCACCCGCCGGTCGGGACTGCCGACGAGTTCGGCATACGCCGCATGCAGGCGCTTGCGCATGATGTAGCCGGCCACGCCGCCGACGCTTTCGAATGCCCGGTATAAGTTTGATCGCGAGATCTTCAACTTTTGCGCGATTCGATCCGGCGTCAGATCGAAGTCGCCGAGATGCGCCTTTATATAAAGACGCGCACGCTCGAACAGCACCGACTCGATCGCGCCGCGCGCCTGCTCCAGCCGATCCGACGACAGCTGAATGCAGGCCGCAATCATCTGCGCGGTCGCCCGCCCCGCCTGCCTCAACTCTTCCGGGGACATCAGGACCAGGCGGGTTTCGAGCCGGTCCAGATAATCGGTCAACAGCTCGATCAGATTGCCCGAGAGCAGGATGGTGCTGACCTCGCTGAGCTGATCTGCGACGCCTGCGAACGACCTGCGCGGCAACGCCAGCACCAGCCCATCATAATTCGTGATGCTGCCGCGAAAATCGTCGTCGAGCGCGATCAGGAACATCGCGCCCGGCCCGGCCTGCAATCGCCGGTCGGCGGTTTCGAAGGCGGCTTCACCGGAGCGCACCCGGAACAGCCACCAGATGTCGACCGGCGCGCCCTGCGACGGCTCGGCCGCACGCGCGAAATTTTGCGCGGCAAAGCGGCCCGACGTGAAGACGACATCGGCCATGTTGCAGGTCAGGTACTCCACCTCGAAGCCCTGCGCAGGACTGTGGCCCTCGGGCGGCGCGACGTCGACCAGCGAGGCCATGCGCGTCTTCCAGACCTCGAATTGCTCCGACGGCGGATAGGACCGTGTCGTAAAACGACGCGGTGCCGCCGGGGCGATATCCCTGATGTTCCGGGGTTCACGTGGCAAGGGAACTTGTTCCAGGAGCTTCGCTGCGCTCACCGGCATATTGTCGTCTTGTTGCATGTACTCTCGTGCCCCGTTGTCGCAAACGACGAGCGTCATCTCAACGGAGGCGCATTCCCAAGGTTGCGTCGCCGGCCGCTTGCGGGCAGGCGAATTTTCGGCGGACAAGGAAGCTGCATTTTTCGATGCGGACATGACCCGCTTACGCCGGCCGCTCCTGATAGGGCCGACGGGTCCTGCGGCAGTCGTGCTCACACATGGCGTTCATCATTGTCGCGTCGCGCCGCATTCGGCGCGGAAGCCCCGTCACCGAGTCGGCCTGGCTGATCTAGATAACAATCTGTGTGAGAACCAGACAGACGGCAACGAGCGTCGCGCGGAAATCCAAAATTGCTTTCATGCGATGCGATCGGGCAACGCATCATCACAAAGTCTTCGGAAGATTTTCTCGATCTCCGCGCTGAAGCGGGATGAATGTCACAAGAAGGATGCGACCTAAGCACGGTAGATGACATATCGATAATGCCCTGCACCGATTCTCACTGGCAACGCGAGGACGCCTGCCTAATCATGCGGCAATTCACCGCGAGAGAAGTGAATGCAATCCGTGCAAACGGAAAACACCCACGGCGCACGGCCTACATGCCGTTGCACATTGTCGCATTCACATATCAGGGTCGAGATGACGAAAGTCACAACGCCTCATCACATCCCTGATGAAAGAAGCGTTCGAGCGGCGGCACGAGCCGGATCATGGACATCGAGACATCACGTCAAGCAAGATCAGTTTCGCTGAGCGGCCATCCCGCGTTGTCTAAGCCTTGCGTTGCCCGAGCCGGTCGAGCCATGCCGCAAAGCGCGGATGCCTGGCGAACCGGCCCTGCACGGCTGTCAGTTCTTGTTGAAAGACCGGCAGCGAGAGAACCCGTTCGATATCGGGCTCCCTGATCTTCCAGATCCCCGGCGGAATGAAGCCATGTACATAGAGTTCATAAAGCTCGTAGATCGAGTAGATGACTTCATGCACGATCCGGCGCTCTTCGAGCGACATCTCGATGGTGCCGGCAGCTCCCTCGTCGTGGAACGCGGCCATCGGCAGGCGGCGGCGCAGATCGGAAATGCGATCGGAGTATCTGAGGAAAATATCGGCACCGAGGCGCCGGTTGTTGGTATGGAGCGCAGTGTAGATCGCCGTGACGCCAACGATAATGGTCCCGAGCGTCATGAACTTCAGGATATGATCGAGCACCGTGGTTTCTCCCCTCTGCCGCGTCGCAAGGCCGTGAGCACACTCTGACACGCAGCTTGATGGAAGGCACGCGCCGGCCCCGCTTCGGGGCGCCGTGCCAATTGACCCGCTGGCGAGCGAGCCTTGAATCAACCTTGGCCGACCGCACGGTCAGGGGGCGGGACACCTCAAGTAAACCTCAAGAAAAGAGCCCCGCCATGCGGCGGGGCTCTTGCTCGAATATCCCATTTCCGATCCGAACATCCTATTTGCGATCGGAGTTTTGCGCCGGCGCCTGCGTGCCCTAGCCTGCGCCTCTCTTCATGATTCTGTTCTGCATTGCTAATTCCTCCTGAAATTTGGCGGCCATTCAGTGCGCGAAAGTTGATGCCAATGGCTGGCGCTCGCTCCGGCCGCTTTCCAACAAAGCCCGGCGAGATGCGCGGCACTGGCGTGCGCGCTATTCACCGGTGAACCTGCCTTCTGAGGAAACAGCGTCGCCGCCCGTGCCGTTCCTAGACGCATGCGCGACGCGACATCCCGCACCAGGGAACCGCGACAGGATCCCGCTCAAGGAACCGATTGCCGCCTCCGCGCAGGCGCGCGGCGATCAGCAACCATTGCCACCCGGCCCCGTTGACCGATTGGGCAATCACTGGTCGAGGAGGAATCTCATGAGGAAGACAGCCCTTGTTCTCGCAACAGTCGGTGCGCTTGGGGTGGGCGCCATCGCAGCCCCGGCGCCCGCCGAAGCGCGGTGGGGACACGGAGGGTGGGGAGGATGGGGTCCCGCGCTCGCAGGCGGATTGATTGCCGGCGCAGTCGTCGGCGGCCTCGCCTCGTCAGCCTATGGCTACCCCGGCTATGGCTACGGCTACCCCGGTTACGGCTATGGCTACGGCTACGCACCCGCCTACTATGCGCCCGGTTACGCTTACGATGACGACTACTATGGCGCGCCGTATCGTTGGGGCGGCGGATACACCACGACATATTATAGCGCCTACAGGCCGGCCTATTACGGCTACCGCTATCGTCACGTGGTGCGGCCGGCCTACGCCTATTATCGCGGGCCATATCCGCGCTGGCATCACCGTTGGCACCATCGCTGGCATCATTGGTGAGACGGGTCGAAGCTCACCGAATTGCGCGCGGGCATGGCTCATGCCCGCGGCCGTTTCGTCCAGCGTGATGACGCTTGGCGCCACCGACGACGGCGACATCGCGGCCGGCGACGCCGCGAGCCTGCCAAGGCCTGGAACCATTGGGTCGTCGATCACTCGTCGAACCGCGAGCGTTCCGAATTTCCATGCGTCGGAACCCCGGTAATTTTACCGTCGACGAAAGTCTCAATAAATGGACTGTGCGCCCCTCGTAGATTTGTAACCATCTTGCAAATCGTTATCGCGCAAAAGTCGCGCACCGCCTTCACGCAACCTCTTGCAGACTCCACACTGGCTACCGTCGCCGGATATTACAGTGCCGATTGGGGACAGGGAGATGGTTGGACTGCGGCCGAATATTTCAATACGGCTTGGGGCCGCGATCAGGGAACAACGCAGGGACCAGCATTCGGGCGTTGAGGTTGATCCCCTGGTTCCGTCGATCGGAACAAACTCCGAGGTCGAGCGCCTTCGCGGCGTCATTGCACGCCTGATGCATACGGCGGCGCATGACCAGCTGACCGGACTTCCGACGCGCAGCCTGCTGCTTGAACGACTGGATCGTGAATTGGCGCGCGAGGCCGATGACGGCGCGCGCATCGCGGTTCTGTTCGTCGATCTCGACAATTTCAAGCTCGTCAACGATTCACTCGGCCACAGCAGCGGCGACAAGGTGCTGACCGAGATGGCCCGGCGCATCGTTGCATGTCTTGATCCGGACGATACGGCGAGCCGGTTCGGCGGCGACGAGATGGTGATCCTGCATCCGCGTGCCTCGGACTCCTCCGGAGCGGCGCTCGGCAGACGGATCCTTGCCGCCCTGGCCGAGCCGATCCTGCTCTCCGGCAAGGAAGTCGTGGTCTCGGCAAGCGTCGGGCTCGCGCACTGCACGCCGGGCACCAAGTGCGCCGAGCAATTGCTCCGCGAGGCGGACACCGCGCTCTACGCGGCGAAGGTCCGCGGCCGGGCGCGGCTGGCGGAGTTCAACGACGAGCTGCATGCCCGCGCCGAGAAGCGCGTCCAGATCGAATCCGATCTGCGGGCGGCGCTGCGGGAGTCACAGCTGTTTGTCGAGTATCAGCCGCAGGTCCGCTTGAAGGACGGATGCGTCGTCGGTGTCGAGGCGCTGGTGCGCTGGCGGCATCCCGAACGCGGCATCATCTCGCCCGCCGACTTCATTCCCGTCGCCGAGGAATGCGGGCTCATCGTCAAGATCGGTCGGCAGGTACTGCGGGAATCCTGCCGCCAGCTCGCCGAGTGGACCAGGCAGATGCCGGGCTGCCGGCTGGCCATGACCGTCAACGTGTCGCCGCGGGAGATCGCGGAGCCGACTTTCATCGACGAGCTCAGCCAGGTTCTCGCCTCGACCAATGTCGATCCGACCGCCTTGTGCCTCGAAATCACCGAAAGCGTCATGATGAGCGCACCTGAGGAGGTCGTTCGGGTTCTCGATCAGATCCGGCAGCTTGGTGTGTTCGTCGCGATCGACGATTTCGGGACCGAACACTCGTCGCTGTCGCGGCTGCGCGACATGCCGGCCGAAGTCTTGAAGATCGACCGCAGCTTCATCGACGGTCTCAGCAGCGAGCCCGGCGATACCGCGATCGTGTCGTCGATCCTGAGCCTGGCCTACGCGATGGGCAAGCACACCATCGCCGAGGGCGTGGAACGGAGCGAGCAGGCCGCCATGCTGCTCCGCATGGGATGCGACGTCGCGCAAGGCTATTTCTTTTCGCGGCCGGTTGCGGCCGAACAGATCGCGCCGATGCTGAGCAAGGCACTCTGGCACCCGAGTTCGGGACGCGCGCTGCACGCCGCGCAGCCCGTGGAAGGACCGGTGCGGCGCGGCCATCATTATTTCATCGATGAATTCCTTGATCACATCGGGGCGCCGATGGGCACCAAGGCCACGGTGTCGCGATGATGTACGCGGTCATCGGCCTCAGCAATCTGGCGATCGGGCTGGCCTACGCGGGCCTCGGACTGTTGTCGGCCTGGGAAACGGTCAGCCTGCATCGTTACCGGGGCTGGTCGCGCTTCGGCATCGGATTTTCGATGATGGCCGCGAGCTGCGGCCCGCATCATCTGGTGCACGGCTTCCAGGTGCTGCAAGGCGAAAGCGTGTCCTGGTCGATGTTCGCCGTCACCCTGCTCGGGCTGCCGGCGGGACTGACCTTTGTGTTCCTGCGGTTCGAGACCATGTTGGGCGGCCAGGGCGAGCGCTTGATCGCCCTCTCGCCGCATCGCGCGATGTTGCTGGTCGGCGGCTTCGCCATCACCGCGGGCTGGCTCGCGGCCTGGGCGATGGCCGAGCCCGGCGCAAACGTCCCCTTCCTCTGCACATCGGCCGATCTTGCCGCGCGCGTGACGGCTCCAAGCACATGGATCAACGTCGCGTCGGTTACGTTCTTCGCCAACGTGTTCGTGACCGTGACCTACGGCCTGGTCGGCTGGTATCTCGGTGACCATCAGGTGCGCCGCCATCTTGCGACCGGCGTCTGGTCGCTGTCCGGTGCTGCGCTGACGGGTGTGTTCTTCAGCTGCGGACTGATCCACCTCATCGATGCCACGACACAGGGCAGCGGCTCGATGCTCGTGTTCGACCTGATCGGTATTCCCGCCTCGGTCTACTTCCTGTGGGTCGTCGAGCAGCTGCACAGCGATTCCGTGCTGGACTGGAATCGGCGTCCGCTGGTCGGCGCCGCGGCCGCGCCGGCGCGGCCCTCACCCTGGAGCGGCAGCAACGTGCAGCCTTGACCGGCCTTGTTGTTGCCGAGGCTCTTGAGCTTAGGGGTCCGTCACTCGCTTGGTTCAGGCCGCCGCGAATTGTCCGGCGGCGTCATGACCACGACGAACAACATGTTGATCAGCACCCAGATCGAAAGCAGGCTCAGAGCGGTGTGCACGGTGGCATCCAATGAAGCGGGAGGCGTCGATCAACCGACGCCGTAGCCAACGGGGTAGCAGCACCAACGACGAAATGCGACGCGTAGTAGCCCGGGCGTGATTCTACGGGGTATCATCGGGCCTGCGCGCGCCTCGCGCGAACCACGAGCGGTCCATATGTCGCCGTTGCCTTGGAGAGCAGGCAGTCCGCGTGGCGGAACTGCAAGGCGCGCTGCCGGATCGCTAACGCGCGAAACCAGACAGTCTATCCATCTGGTGCCAATCAGGCATACCCCAAACGGGTCATTCAGGCACCGAACGCCGCCTCCGCGATGACTGGGCCCATGCGCCGCGCGTGGGTTGTCTCACACCGCTGCGAGACGGTAGCGTTGTGGATGCGGTCCATTCGCGTGGTGCCGCGTTCAAGGGCACTGCTGATCACAGCGCCAAAACTTCCAAGTGAAAACTTGACCCCGGCGCTTCCCGCTGGGGTCTTTTCTTTTTGATCGGCGCGCCTCCGCAATCCGCGCGCGCCCGTCACGTGGCGGCTGGTCGCGACGCGGAAGAGATCGCAAATCGCTCAGACATGAGGCTTCTCGGCCTTGTCGGAAGCGGCCTTGTCGGTTGCGCCGCCTTCAGCCATTGCCTCGACAGCCTCGATCACACGCCACCGCTCCGCTCGATCCTTGATCGAGCGAAATGCTCGCAGCAGCCGGAAAATATCTGCGGCGTCTCGAGCGAGTTGCTCCTTCGTCAAAATGAATCCTCGTGATCGGTCTCGCGGAATGCTCACTCCGCAGCCGGCTGAAAAAACGCCGCTGGCAGTTCTGGAAATTGAGACATGATCAGGCGAAAAAGCCCGCTATGCAAGTCTCGCCATACCAGCCGCACGAATGCGAGCGGCTCAGATCGCGCCGGCGATGAGGAGGACGTTGTTGATGACGGGCGTGGAGCAGAACGCCGCGACAAGGGCGATATTGAAAACGTTCTTGCTGCGCCAGAGCAGCGCCATGACGACAAACGTCAGGCCCAGTTTCGGTATCATCCACCAGGCTCCGAACCATGTCTGAGCCATGTGCATGAACGGATTCGCTTCATTGAAGCCGAGTTCAAGAATCTTGTTGGTGGTCGCGAGATCGGCGCATCCGAGCAGCAGCACGAAGAGCACCAGCAATACCTTAACGAAATTCATTTCAGCCTCTCGGTACGGACCGCCGGACTGTCAAAGAGGCCCTACGTAACACCGATTCATTAATTGTTCGTTCGGCCGGCAGATTGCAACGGAGGACGGCTGGATAGGTTCCATGCAGCCTGATCTCACCATGATTCCTGCGCATGCAGATCGCGATTCAAACCGTGTCGCGAGAGCGCGGATGTTGGACTCGCAAGCCCGTGCAACACATTCGGTGTCGTCCCGGCGCAGGCTTGGAGGGAGTCATGGCCTAGCGGAGAGGTGTCTGCGCAACTGCGCATCCGGTGAGCCGCGGCCTCCCGGCTCAAACACTGCCGTCTCTGGAATGCTGGATCACCCGCATGCACGGGTGATGACATCGAACCAGGTTTGACAGGCCCGCCGACGCCCCGTTGGGCTTCGGTGCCGTCGTCCGTCTTCGCTTTCACTTCGTTCAAGCTACGCCGGACACGCTTCGCTGGCGGTCTCCGGCGTGGCTGCGCCACGCGAAGCCACGATAGTGATGAGGCCTGGCTTGCCGAGCCGAAGCTCGCGGCCACAGCCCGCCTTCGCCCTTTGGGCTTCGGCGCGGCATCCTTCTCTCGCTGCGCGAGCGAAGGATGGTGGGTGCGACAGGGATCGAACCTGTGACCCCTACCATGTCAAGGTAGTGCTCTCCCGCTGAGCTACGCACCCAAAGCCATGTTTGGATCGGGACCCTATAACGGACCGCGGCGGGGCAGGCAAGGATACAAAGTGAAGGTTTTTTGGCGAATCAGGCCGCCAGCAACTTGTTCACTTCGCTAACCAATTCCCTGAGGTGCACCGGCTTGGCCAGCACCTTGGCGTTTTTCGGCGCCTCCGAATCGGAATTGAGGGCCACGGCGGCGAAGCCGGTGATGAACATGATCTTGATGTCGGGATCGAGTTCCGAGGCGCGGCGTGCCAGCTCGATGCCGTCCATCTCGGGCATCACGATGTCGGTGAGCAGCATTTCGAACGGCTCCTCGCGCAGCCGCTGGTAGGCCGACATGCCGTTGTCGTGCGGCGAGACCTTGAAACCGGCGTTTTCGAGCGCCTTGACCAGGAAGCGGCGCATATCAGTGTCGTCTTCGGCGAGAAGAATTTTCGGCATGGCAGGAATCGTCGAATCCGGCTGGAGGATCAGTCCGAGCAGTAAGCCCGACAGACAGTAAATTTCGAGTGAAATTGGCGTCAAGCCTGAGGCGGCGGGCGCCGGCTATTTGTGGACCTTACCACGCGTCGGATCGATCGGGTGCGGCATTTCCTGCTCTTAAGACGCGTTCCAGCGGAAACCGCGCTCTTTTCACTTGGCAGAATGATCGCGATTACCGACAATGCCCGCCCATAAATCTCCGCTTTTCCGGCAGAATCAGTTCTTGCGGGGCAAGGCGGACGCAAGGGACGGCGCCAAGGGAATGACCGAATTTGCTGGCGAGTTGTCGCCCCCGTTCGAGATCGTTGAGCCGCAGGCTTGGCGCGCGCCGATCATCTTCAATTCCCCGCATTCGGGCTCGGTCTATCCTGCCGAATTCCTCGAGGCGTCGCGAATCGATGTGGCCGCGCTGCGCCGCTCCGAAGACTCTTTCATGGACGAGTTGATCGCAGGCCTCAGCGATCGCGGCTTCCCGATCGTCCGGGTCAACTTCCCGCGCTCCTATGTCGACGTGAACCGCGAGCCCTATGAGCTCGACCCGCGGATGTTCACCGGGCGGCTGCCGAGCTTTGCCAACACGCGCTCGATGCGGGTGGCCGGCGGGCTGGGCACCATCCCGCGCGTGGTCGGCGACGGCCAGGAGATCTACCGCGAGCGGCTCGACGTCGACGAGGCGCTGCGGCGGATCGAGGTGCTCTACAAGCCCTATCACCGCGCGCTGCGCCGGCTGATCAACAAGGCGCACCAGGCGTTCGGCGCCGTGATCGTGGTCGACTGCCACTCGATGCCGTCGGTCGGCGTGTCGCGCGACGAGCCGCGCCGCCCCGACGTCGTGATCGGCGACCGCTACGGCACGAGCTGCGCGCCGCTGCTGCCCGACCTGGTCGAGGAGATCCTGAGCTCGCTCGGCTATTCGATCGGCCGCAACAAGCCCTATGCCGGTGGCTTCATCACCGAGCATTACGGCAATCCGGCAAGCGGCCTGCACACCGTGCAGATCGAGCTGAACCGCGCGGTCTATATGGATGAGCGGCGCCGCGAGCGCGGGCCGCGCTTCGCCCAGGTGGCGGCAGACTTTGCGACGCTGGCTGATGCGCTCGCGAAAATTCCCTTCGGAGATCTCGGCCCGTTCCAGGCGGCCGCGGAGTAGCCGCGTCTTTGGACCGGTGCCGTGGTGACCGGCGAAGTCGTGAACGGCGAATTCAATTGGTGGCGCAGCGAGCGCTGGAATTGGATTCCAGGTTCATGCGTGGAAACGTTGAGCCAAGGAAAGGCCAAGGAAGGGCTAAGCAAGCGCCAAGAAAAAAGGGCCGCTTGAATGAACAAGCGGCCCAAGTCTAGGGAGGAAACGCCCAAGGAGGGCAGCGATAGCGCGAGGCGCTACCGCACCGCAACAATATGCGACCGCGCTGCACAAAACGCAAGAACTTTCGAAACATTTCCTGCGTATTTGTTAGTAGGCTGTCGAATTTGTCACAGGCCAACTCGGTAAAATTAGTTACAGCAAAATCAAATAGTTACACGAGAAAACGGTAACGGCCGGCGCTTTGCGCATAGCTTGTATACCAGAACTCGCAACTTCGTGATCCGCTCTGGAGCCTGGGAGGCTTTCGAATCCGAAGCCAAACGAAAGTCCGGAACCCGACATCGGGGCGGGATAACACTCCGTTAACCGTGCGCGCTGCATCGGATTGAGCTAGAGCGTTTTCAAGCGAAGTGGATACCGGTTCGCGCAAAGAAAACGCGTCAAACAGAGATCTCGAGCCTCGTTCCGATTTCATCGAAACGGAAAAGGCTCTAGGCAAGAGCGTATCCGGTTTCTACCGCGTCGTTTGCGCATTTCAGGGACATGCCGTGACGGTCATCGACTTTACCGCCTTCATCGGCCGCCTCGCGACCGCGTCCGGCGAAACCATCCTGCCCTTCTTCCGCACCTCGCTCTCGGTCGACAACAAGAGCTCGAACGATTTCGATCCGGTCACCGAGGCCGACCGGGCGGCGGAAGCGGTGATGCGGCGGCTGATCAAGTCGAACTTCCCCCAGCACGGCATCGTCGGCGAGGAATTCGGCACCGAGCGCGAGGACGCCGACTACGTCTGGGTGCTCGATCCGATCGACGGCACGAAGTCCTTCATCGCCGGCTTTCCGATCTGGGGCACGCTGATCGCGCTGCTGCACAAAGGTACGCCGGTATTCGGCATGATGCACCAGCCCTATATCGGCGAGCGCTTCTCCGGCGACAACGGCTCGGCGCATTACTCGGGCCCGTCAGGCGAGCGGCGGCTCTCGGTGCGGCGCTGCGCCTCGTTGAAGGAGGCAACCGTCTTCACCACGAGCCCGCTGCTGATGAATCCGGATGACCGCGCCCGCTTCGGCCGCATCGAGAATGCGACGCGGCTGTCGCGCTATGGCGGCGACTGCTATTCCTACTGCATGCTCGCGGCCGGCCATCTCGACCTCGTGGTCGAGACCGAGCTGAAACCCTACGACATTGCCGGCCTGATCCCGATCATCACCGGTGCCGGCGGCATCGTGACCACCTGGGACGGCAAGCCGGCGCAAGGCGGCGGCCGCATCATCGCAGCCGGCGACCCGCGCGTGCATGAAGCCGCGATGAAGCTGCTGAACGCCTGATCTTGACTTGCCGCGCGACTGATCCGCGCCCATCCTGACGACAACGAGAAAAGTCAGGGATGGGCGCACATGACGACTAGCGGCGGGCTGCTGGCAGCCCTTCTCCTGCTTCTCGTGCCCGTTGCGGCTTCCTCCCAGGAGTTCCCGGCCAAGCCGATCCGGCTGATCGTGCCGTTCCCTCCCGGCGGGCCGAACGACATCATCGCGCGGGTGATCGGGCAGAAGATGTCGGAACTGGTGAAGCAGCCCATTATGATCGACAATCGCGCCGGCCAGGGCGGCGTGCTCGGCACCGACGCGGTCGCGAAGGCGGCGCCCGACGGCTACACGGTCGCGATTGCCAGCGCCGGCGCGCTGGCGATCAGCCCGAGCATGGAGAAGGTCGCCTACGACACGCTGAAGGATCTCGCGCCGGTGACGCTGGTCGCGACGGTGCCGGAGATGCTGGTGGTCGCAACCGACGTGCCGGCAAGGAACATGAGCGAACTGGTCGCGCTCGCCAAAGCCCAGCCGGGCAAGCTCAACTTCGCCTCCTCCGGCCCCGGCAGCCTGCCGCATCTGGCCTGCGAATTGTTCAAGCTGACGGCGAAGATCGACATCGTGCACGTGCCCTATCGCGGCGCGGCGCCTGCGGTGAACGACCTTCTGGGGCAGCAGGTGCAGATGACCTTCCTCGACCTGCCGGTGATCCTGCCGCAGATCAAGGCGGGCGCGCTGCGGCCGATCGCACTCGGCGGCCGCGCCGACGGCGCCCGACGTGCCGACCACGGCGGAGGCCGGCATGCCCGACCTGATCATCGAGAACTGGTACGGCATGGTCGCGCCCGCCGGAACGCCGCCGGCGATCGTCGCGAAGCTGAACAAGCTCGCCACCGATGCGATGGCTGATCCGGCGGTCAAGGCCAAGCTCGCCGAGCAGGGCCTGACGCTGGTCGGCGACACGCCGGAGCATTTCCGCGACTTCGTCGCCGCCGACATCAAGAAATGGGCGAAGGTGATCCAGGACGCCGGCGTGGTGACGACGAAGTGAGCATGCCGTCAGCGCTGCGCTTCGGCGCGGAGATATTCCACGAGCTGCTTGGCCGCGCGCGGCAGCGCCTTGAAGCTGCGGGCGCAGATCGTCAGCCTCCGATTGGCCCAGGAATCGCGAATCCGGATCGTCGTGATCGGCATCGCCGATGCACAGCGGCGCGCCGCGGTTTCCGGGATCACCGCGATGCCGACATCGGCGGCGACCATCTGGCAGATGGCGTCGAAGCCGCGCAGGCGGGCGCGAAAGCGCAGCCGCGCACCGAGCTTTGCCGCGTGGCGGGAAATATGAACCTGCAGCGCCGACGTTGCCGTGAGGCCGACGAAGTCGCGGCCGACCACTTCCTGGAAGTCGATCTGGCGCCGGCCGCCGAGATCGCTGCGCCGCGACGCCACCAGCATCAAGCGGTCCTCGCTGAACAGAAACCGTTCGACGCTGTCGGGCAGCGCGTGTTCCGCAGCGAAGCCGAGATCGGCGGCGCCGCTGGCGATCGCGGTCGCGATGTCGGTGCTCTCGCGCTCCTCGACATCGACGCTGATATCGGGATGCTCGTGCAGGAACGCGGCCAGCGCGCGCGGCAGATGCTCCGACAGGCCCGAGGTGTTGGCGAGCAGCAGCACGTTGGCGCGCACGCCGCTGGCATAGGCGGCAAGATCGCTCTGCAACGCCTCGACATTGTGCATCACGATGCGGGCATGGCCGAGCAGGCTCTCTCCCGCCGCGGTCAATTCGACGCCGCGGCGGCCGCGCTTGAGCAGCGCGACGCCGAGCGCCTCCTCGAGGCCCTTGATTCGCTCGCTCGCCGAGGCGAGCGCCATGTTGGCGCGCGCCGCGCCCTGCGTGATACTGCGCGCATCCGATACCGCGATGAACAATTGCAAATCGATCAGGTCGAACCGCATGATTTTTCCCGCCCCATACCTTCGGGCAACCCGAAGGCTAACTCCGTAACCTCCAGATTGTGCCGAACGCATCGATCGGTCAATGTGCAGCCATGCTCGACCATCTCCTGATCTTCATCGCCTTCGCCTTCCTGCTCGCCGGCTTCGTCAAGGGCACACTCGGCCTCGGTCTGCCGACGGTCGCGATGGGGCTGCTCGCAACCACGATGGCGCCGGGCCAGGCGATTGCGATCGTGATCGTGCCGGCGATCGTCACCAATATCTGGCAGACCTTCGTCGGCCCCTATCTGCGCGACATCCTCAAGCGGCTGTGGCCGCTGATGCTCGGCACCGTCGCCGGGATCTGGATCAATGCCGGACTCTTGACCGGGCCTTACGCGGCCTACGGCACCGTCGTGCTCGGCGTGCTGCTGGTGATCTACGCGATCGTCGGCCTGAGCAGGTTCAACTTCAAGGTCGCGCGGCGCGACGAGAAATGGGTCGGCGGCATCGTCGGCGTCATCACCGGACTGATCTCGGCCGCAACCGGCGTTCAGGTCATCCCCTCGATGCCGTTCATGCAGGCGATCGGCATGGAGAGGGACGAACTGGTGCAGGCGCTCGGCGTCTTCTTCACCACCGCGACCCTGGCACTTGCCTTCAACCTCACGGCCTCGGGCCTGCTGACGGCGGCCACCGCGCTGCCCGGCGCGGTCGCGATGGTGGCATCGTTCACCGGCATGTTCATCGGCCAGGCGGTCCGCACACGGATGCAGCCCGATGTCTTCCGCCGCTGGTTCCTGATCTCGATGATCCTGCTCGGTATCTATCTCGCCGGCAGCGCGCTGCTCAAGATCCACGGCTAGATTTTTGTTTGACGCGTTTTCTTCACGCGAACCGGTTGGCCACTTCGCTCGAAAACGCTCCAGTAAAAGCTAGCGCGCTTCCAGCATCGCGACGCGAACGCCGAGATAGATGAAGAGCGCGCCGAGCGAGCGATTGATCCAGGCGATCACGCCGGCCGATTGCCGGATGCGGCTGGCAGCCCGCGCCGCAAAGGCCGCGAGACCGAGGCACCACAGCGTGCCGCAGGTGATGAAGATCAGCCCGAGCACAAGGAAGGCCAGGGCCTTGTGGGCTGAGTCCGCCGCCACGAATTGCGGCAGGAACGCCAGGAAGAACAGCGCCACCTTGGGATTGAGGATATTGGTCAGCGCGCCCTGCCAGAACACGCGCGAGATCGAGGTCGTATCGCCCTGCCCCGCGATCTCGGCAATCGGCTTGGCGCGCGTCAGCAGCATCTGCAGGCCGGTCAGCACCAGATAGGCCGCGCCGATCAGCTTGACGGCGAGGAAGGCGGTCGAGGACGCCATCAGCAACGCCGACAGTCCGATCGCCGCACCCATCACGTGAACCAGGCAGCCGCAGCTGATACCGATTGCCGCAGCGGCGCCGCCGCGCCATCCGAGCTGAATCGTGCGCCCAATGATATAGGCGGTATCCGGCCCCGGCGTGATGTTGAGCAGCAGGCCGGACAGGACGAAGAGCCAAAGTTCGTGAATTCCCAGCATGTCAGCGACATTAACCTATGTAAGTAACCGTCCGGAAAGGACCATCAGCCAGACCTGCGCCATCCCAGCGACACACGAATTCAGTAGAGAAACGGCTCTACGATCCGTTGGTCGCATGCCAATTCCTGCTACTATGCATTATAGGTGCCTGCAAACCGAGCTTCCGCCGGACCCGGCCTGTCTTGTAAGTATCGGATTCGGTCACATTGGCTAGGTGGCCATTCCAGGGCACAGGAGACATGGAAAGACGGCTCGCTGCCATTCTTTGCGCTGATATCGCCGGCTATTCCCGCATGATGGGGGTCGACGAGGCGGGGACGCATGCCTCGTTCAAGGCGCACCGCAGCGCGATCTACCCCATCATCCTCAACCATGGCGGCCGAATCGTCAAAAACACCGGCGATGGCTTCCTCTTGGAATTCCCCAGCATCATCGGCGCGATCGAAGCCGCCGTTGCGATGCAGACCCTGATGGCCGAGCGCAACGAACATCTGCCGGCCGACCGCGCCATGCATTTCCGGATGGGCGTCCACATGGGCGACGTCATGGCCGACGAGGACGAGGTGTTCGGCGACGACGTCAACATCGCCGTCCGGCTCGAGACGGTCGCGGTGCCCGGCGGCATCGCGGTATCGGACAAGGCCCGCACCGAGGCCGGGCGGCGGCTTGCCGTCAGCCTGGTCGATGCCGGTCCGCACCGCTTCAAGAACATCACCGAGCCGGTCAATGTCTGGACCTGGGCGCCGGCCGGCTCCGACAAGCAGGAGCAGGTCCCGGAGGACGGGCCGCATCTGCCGGGGCAATACCGGACCGCGATCGTCGGCGTGCTGCCGTTCGACAATCTGAGCGGCAGCGCCGACGAATATTTCTCGGACGGCCTGACCGAGGACCTGATCCACGCGCTGTCGCTGCAATCCTTCTACCGGGTGCTGAGCCGCAACTCGACCTTCGCCTACAAGGGCAAGAACCTCTCGACGCGTTTGATCGCGCGCGAGATCGACGCGACCTATCTGATCCAGGGCTCGGTGCGCCGCGCCGGCAACAAGATCCGCGTCACCGCCGAGCTGATCGCGCCCGAGAAGGGCGAGCAGCTGTGGACCGGCCGCTACGACCGCGACATGGGCGACCTGTTCGCGATGCAGGACGAGATCACTGCGAACCTCTCCGCCGCCGTCGCGCAGGAGATTTACCGCGCCGAGGCCTCGGCGCCGGCGCGCTCGCCGAACTCCGAGCTGACGGCGTGGGACCGCTTCCTCAAGGGTCTGTCGCACTACTATCACCAGACCAAGGACGATTGCGAAACCGCCATCGCACTGTTCAAGGAGGCGATCGAGCTCGATCCCGCGCTGTCGATCGCGCGGGCCTATCTCGCGCTGATCCAGATCCAGAGCGTGCAGTTCGGCTGGATCCCGAGCACGCGCGACCTGTGGGCCTCGTCGGTCAGCCTGGCCGAGAGCAGCGTGCGGCTCGACCCGCGCTCCTCGTTCGCATTCTCGCTGCTGGCCTATCTGCACGCGATGCAGGGCCACTACGAAGCCGCGATGGACGCCATCAAGCGGGCGATCGAGCTCAACCCCTACGACATGGGCGCGCGCGGCGTGCTCGGCATCTGCCACATGGTGATCGGCGATCACCGTCAGGCGGTCGAATTGTTCTCGACGGCAGTCCAGCGCGGCAACAGCGATCCGCGCTACCAATGGGCCGCGCTGAACGCCTTCAGCCATTATCTGCTCGGGCAATACGACGCGTCGCTGTCGTGGTCGCGCGAGGGACTCTATCTCAACCCGAACCACCTGCAGTGCCTTGCGGTGCGCACCGCGGCGCTCGCCCAGCTCGGCCGCGCCGACGAGGCCGCGCAGGCCGCCGAGGCGCTGCTCGCCAACCATCCCGAACTGACGGTCGAACGGCACCTGCGCAATTTCCACTGGAAGAACCCCGCCGACATCGCGCATTACCGCGACGGCCTCTTGAAAGCCGGCCTCCCCTTCGGCAAACTCGCTCTGGTTGCATCCTCATCGAAATTCGCCGTCGACTCCTGAGCGAATTCATCCACCGGTAATGGATGCTTTCTAAGCTGAAGCTTTTCAGGATGTGGTTTGATGTCCGATACGGCTGCAAGCGAGGCGCCCGCCCCGCAGATTTCCGAGAACAATCCCTGCCCGTTCCTGCGCGCACTGGTCGCCGGCAACTATGTCGGCGGGCATCTCGTGCCGTTGCCGGAACTGACCGGGACGATCGGGCGCGCCACCGGCAAGACGGGGTTCGAGGGGTTCTCCGCGCGGGCGAAGATCTTCATGGTCGCGCAGATGGCCAACGGGATCGGTCCGTTCAGCCTGGTGCGCAGCCTGTTGCAGGGCGCGATCCTCGACGAATTGCGCAACGGCCCGCTCGACAAGCACGGCGCCGGCTCGCGCATCCTCGACCAGCATGCGGTGGTGCACGAGGACGAGATCGCGCGGCTTGCGACCTTCGGCCAGGACTACAAGGCGCCCGACGGCAGCGTCGAACGCGGGCTGTCGGCCGCCGAAATCAAGACCTTCATGGCGGCAAACTTCCAGCGCGCCAAGGACGAGCATCCGCCGTCCTACGGCATCCTGCACTGCTATTATCCGCTTCTGATGCTCGGCGAGTGGCCGGTGCTGCTCGACATCATGGGCAAGGGCGAAGGCAAGGACCGCTATCTCAGCGTCGCCGAGGTCAGGACGCTGTTCGTCGAGAAGCGTTTTCCGGACCGCATCGTCGCGCTGCTCAACGGCTGAGCCCAAATCCTTTTGAGGAATGGGGTTCGCGCTAATACCTGTTTACTTGAACAGCGGCGTGCCCGGCACGAAGGCGTCGAACGCCGCCCAGAATTGCCCGCGGTAGCGATCCTGCTCCTGCAGGATCTCGTGCTTGGAGCCGGCGATCACCAGATGCGAGCCGGCGCGCAAATGATACGCAAACTCCTCGATCGCGGCCGTCGACACCACCTCGTCATTGCTCGCCGCCAGCATCAGGATCGGCTGCCGGATTTCGGACGGATATGACATGCCGCGGAAGGTGCGCATCGCGGTGAACGCGGTGTCGGCCCAGGCGATCGTCGGCGCCGCGATGCCGAGCGTCGGGTCTTCGTCCAGGATCGCGGCGTTGCGGGCGTGGCGCACCGGATCGCTGGTCACGGGATTGCCGATGAAGGGCGCAAGACCCACCAGTTCGCTGCTGCCGCCCGGCACGTAGTTGCCGCCCTGCCCGGTCCAACGCATGATCCGAAGCAGCGCGCTCGGAAAGAACGAGACGCGCTTGCGCGGCAGGTCGATCATCGGCGCCGACAGCACCATACGGTCGAACCAGCGCTTGCCGGCATGCGCGACCCGCAGCATGACCGCACCGCCCATCGAATGCGCCAGCGCGAAATAGGGCGGCGGGCAATCCGGCAGCACCACCTGCTGCACGAAGGCTTCGACGTCGATCTCGTAGTCGGCGAAGTCGCGCACATAGCCCTTGCGGGGATCGCGCAGCCGGCGCGAGGAATGACCTTGCCCGCGCCAATCGATCATCGCCACGGCAAAGCCGCGGTCGCGCAGATCGCGCACCGTCTCGAAATACTTCTCGATCATCTCGCCGCGGCCGCCGAACACACAAACGGTACCCTTGCGGCCGCGCGGCGGCGCCCAGCGCGCAAAGCGCAGCTCGGCGCCGTCGGATGTCTTGATGGTGCCACTGACAACGTCGTCCGGAACCGGATTGGCGGGAATCGAGACGAGCGTCATGAAGGAGACCGGACTGGTGAGACAGGATGGAGACCAAGGGCGCCTGCGCCAAAAAAGCGACGCGGCTTCCGCCTCTTGAACGCGACATGACCCCTCCCATATCACCTCAGTACAGGCCGCTACCAGTGTTTCGGACCCGGAACACGAGGCTGCACACATCTAAGCCCGGCCCGATGGCGGGCGGGTAACTGAAACAGTCGCTCATTGGAGGACTACCCTATGCGTAGCTACGACCTCACTCCGTTCTACCGTTCCACCGTCGGCTTCGACCGCCTCTTCAACCTGCTCGATCAGGTGACCTCGGACGGCAGCCCCGGCTATCCCCCCTACAACATCGAGCGCACCGGCGAGAATGCGTACCGGATCAGCGTTGCGGTCTCCGGCTTCTCGCAGGCCGAGCTTTCGATCGTCGCAAAGGAGAACACGCTGACGATCAAGGGCGAGAAATCCGCCAACGAGAACTCCGGCAACGGCTCCGAAGTACTCTATCGCGGCATCGCCTCCCGCGCCTTCGAGCGCGTCTTCCAGCTTGCCGACTTCGTGCAGGTGAAGAACGCCTCGCTCGAGAACGGCCTGCTCCACGTCGATCTCGTGCGCGAGATTCCCGAGGCCAAGAAGCCCCGCAGTATTCCGATCGGCGGCGGCGAGAAGGCCCCGCAGGTGGTTGACGGCTCGGCGAAGGTCGCGGCCTAAGGAACGCCCCCCGCGTCAGCAGATATTGGCTGCACGCGAAAACGCCCCGGGAAACCGGGGCGTTTTTTGTGGGCTTCGTAGCCCGGATGGAGCGAAGCGCAATCCGGGGGCCGTACTGCCGGTCAGGAGAGATTCCCGGATTTCGCTGCGCTCCATCCGGGCTACGGACCTCACTCCAATCCCTGTACCTTCGGCATCTCCTGCGTCGGCAGGAGCGCAGGCGCAGGCGCCGCCGGCGCTGGAGCGGCCTGCCCCACGGTCGGGACCTCGGCCCGCTGAACGGGCTGTGGCGCGGCCGCTTGGGTCTCGGCCGGCTTCGGTGCCCCTGCGGTCTGCTCGGCCGGCGCGGGGGCTGCCGCCTGGGTGGGCGACGCGGCGGTCGGCGGGACGGCAGCCTGAACTGCCGCAGCAGGGGTCGTCGGAGCGGCGGCCTGGGTGGCCGGGGCCGGAGCCGGTGCCAGACCTTGTGCAGATTTGGCCGAGAGCGGGCTCCGCTTCGGCACCGGCACGCGGCTTGCGACATGGGGGATCGGGGCCGGCGGCCGCGGCACCCTCGCCTGGATCGGCCGCGGCATCGGCCCGACCGGGCCGTAGGTCGCGCTCATCTCCTCCTCGTAATTGTCGCCGAGCCGGTAGGCCGGGGTGAAACGGATGATGTGCCCGTCGCGGGCGTCGATCACCAGCCGGCCATCGTCGCCGCCCCGGTCGATCACCGAGATCGTGTAGACGAAGCCGCGCTGCTGGGGCGCGCCGAGCGGCAGATAGCCGTTCTCGCGCAGCACGGTGTAGACCTCGACCGGCGGCAACAGGCTCGGGACCCGGCCAAACCGCGGCGGCGGCGGAACCTCGGGCATGGCGGCGTAGGGTCCGTCCATGTCGGACACCCTGACGAAAGCCGGGCTGCTGATCCGGGCGGACGTCGCCAGCTGGGCCTGGGCCGAGGCTGCGCTGAGCGCGAGGGCGGCGGCTGCAACCGAACCTGTGAACAACTTCATCGCCGTAACTCCTGTCTGCCCCGCCCTGGGAGCGTTCCCGCTCTCTTGCCGGCTTGCCCGGGGCAAAACTTCAGTTTCAAATTCGGCGGTCCTTGGTCGCTCCTTGGGCCAGATCACGGCGTGTTTGCTTCGAATCGGGGGCGCCGCGCAGCCCGCCGAGCCGTTCGATCCAAGCATGCGGGCGAGGACTTCCTCGCGCTTGTGTGATAGACAAAAATTTGGCAAGGTCGAAGTTAGGACAGTAAAGCTGTCTCAATTTCGAGGCCATCCCGGCATAGGGATTGCAACGAGAACCTTCGCGAGGAGGACCTCGGCGCCCCGAGCTCCGAGAATGCTGCAGGCAGGGCCGTCCCCTAGGGGACGTTGAAACGCCCGTCGTCTGAATTTAGGAAAATGCGGCTCGCGGCGGACGAGCGGTGGCCCGGTGGGTGCCGCAACGTCCAAGGTGCGCCAAATACGGTGAGGCCCCTTACGCAAGGGAGAGGACACATGAGCGGGTCGGAATTCGAGCGCGAAAACATCGTGGCAGGAACGCTGTCGGCGACCGCGGACTCGAAAGCCGCCGAACCCGCGCGTGAGCTCCATACTCCTGAGCTCCATACCTGGCGCCCTGAGGCCGAAGGCCTCTACGATCTGAGCCTGGAAAAGGATTCCTGCGGCGTCGGCTTCATCGCCAACATCAAGGGCCAGAAGTCGCACCAGATCGTCTCCGACGCGCTGAGCATCCTGTGCAATCTCGAGCATCGCGGCGCGGTCGGCGCCGACCCGCGCGCCGGTGACGGCGCCGGCATCCTGGTGCAGATCCCGCACGCCTTCTTCGTGCGCAAGACCGCGGAGCTCGGCTTCAAGCTGCCGCAGCCCGGCGAATACGCCATCGGCGCGCTGTTCATGCCGCGCGATGCCGCGTGGCGGAACGTGATCAAGAGCATCATCGCCGACGAGATCAAGAACGAGGGCTTCAAGCTGCTCGGCTGGCGCGACGTGCCGAGCGACAACTCCTCGCTCGGCGTCACCGTGAAGCCGACCGAGCCCTACCACATGCAGGTCTTCATCGGCCGCAACGGCGGGGCCAAGAGCGAGGACGATTTCGAGCGCCGGCTCTATATCCTGCGCAAGTCGATCTCGCAGGCGATCTATCAGCGCCGCGACCGCGGCATGGCGGGCTATTACCCGTGCTCGTTCTCGTGCCGCACCGTGATCTACAAGGGCATGTTCCTGGCCGACCAGCTCGGCAAGTACTATCCCGACCTGCATGAAGCCGACTTCGACAGCGCGCTGGCACTGGTGCATCAGCGCTTCTCGACCAACACCTTCCCGACCTGGTCGCTGGCGCATCCCTACCGGATGATCGCCCATAACGGCGAAATCAACACGCTGCGCGGCAACGTCAACTGGATGGCGGCGCGGCAGGCCTCGGTGCATTCGGAGCTCTACGGCAAGGACATCAGCCGGCTCTGGCCGATCTCCTATGAAGGCCAGAGCGACACCGCCTGCTTCGACAACGCGCTCGAATTCCTGGTGCAGGGCGGTTACTCGCTGCCGCATGCCGTGATGATGATGATTCCGGAAGCGTGGGCCGGCAATCCGCTGATGGATGAGCAGCGCCGCGCCTTCTACGAATATCATGCCGCGCTGATGGAGCCGTGGGACGGCCCGGCCGCGATCGCCTTCACCGACGGCCGCAAGATCGGCGCCACGCTCGACCGCAACGGCCTGCGCCCGGCGCGCTATCTCGTCACCAAGGACGACCGCATCGTGATGGCGTCCGAAATGGGCGTGCTGAAGATTCCGGAGGACCAGATCGTCACCAAGTGGCGGCTGCAACCCGGCAAGATGCTGCTCGTCGACCTCGAGCAGGGCCGCCTGATTCCCGACGACGAGATCAAGGCCGACCTCGCCAAGAGCCACCCCTACAGCGACTGGCTGCATCGCACCCAGATCCAGCTCGAGGAGCTGCCGGATGCGGCGGCCAAGGGCGTGCGCTCCAACCTGCCGCTGCTCGATCGGCAGCAGGCGTTCGGCTACAGCCAGGAAGACATCAACATCCTGATGACGCCGATGGCGTCGACCGGCGAGGAAGCCGCGGGCTCGATGGGCAACGACACGCCGATCTCGGCGCTGTCGGACAAGCCGAAGCAGCTGTTCACCTACTTCAAGCAGAACTTCGCGCAGGTGACCAACCCGCCGATCGATCCGATCCGCGAGGAAATCGTCATGAGCCTCGTATCGATCATCGGGCCGCGGCCGAACCTGTTCGACCTGCAGGGCGTCGCCTCGACCAAGCGCCTCGAGGTGCGGCAGCCGATCCTGACCGACGCGGATCTGGAGAAGATCCGCTCGATCTCCGACGTCGCCGAGACCCATTTCAAGTCGCGCACGCTCGACACCACCTTCCACGCCGGCTTCGGCGCGGCGGGCATGGAGCAGGTGCTCGACGAACTCTGCGCGCGCGCCGAGGGCGCGGTGCGCGAGGGCATCAACATCATCATCCTGTCGGACCGCATGACCGGCACCGACCGGATCCCGATCCCGTCGCTGCTGGCCTGCGCCGCCGTGCATCACCATCTGATCCGCACCGGCCTGCGCACCTCGGTCGGCCTCGTGGTGGAATCCGGCGAGCCGCGCGAAGTGCATCACTTCGCCTGCCTCGCCGGCTACGGCGCCGAAGCGATCAACCCCTATCTCGCGTTCGAAACCATCCTCGCGATGAAGGACCGCCTGCCCGGCGCGCTCGACGACTACGAGATCGTCAAGCGCTACATCAAGTCGATCGGCAAGGGCCTGCTCAAGGTGATGTCCAAGATGGGCATCTCGACCTACCAGTCCTATTGCGGCGCGCAGATCTTCGACGCAGTCGGCCTCAAGGCGGACTTCGTCGCCAAGTATTTCGCCGGCACCCACACCCGCATCGAGGGCGTCGGCCTCGGCGAGATCGCCGAGGAGACGGTGCGGCGCCACAACGACGCGTTCGGTGACGGCCAGATCTACAAGACCGCGCTCGATGTCGGCGGCGAATATGCCTACCGCACCCGCGGCGAGGACCATGCCTGGACCGCGGAATCGGTCTCGACCCTGCAGCATGCCGTGCGCGGCAATTCGCAGGAGCGCTACCGCGCGTTCGCCAAGATCCTCAACGAGCAGTCCGAGCGTCTCTTGACGCTGCGCGGCCTGTTCCGGATCAAGAGCGCCGAGGACGACAAGCGCAAGCCGGTCAAGCTCGAGGACGTCGAGCCGGCCAAGGACATCGTCAAGCGGTTCTCGACGGGTGCGATGTCGTTCGGCTCGATCTCGCGCGAGGCGCACACCACGCTCGCGATCGCGATGAACCGGATCGGCGGCAAGTCGAACACCGGCGAAGGCGGCGAAGAGTCGGACCGCTTCAAGCCGCTGCCCAACGGCGACTCGATGCGCTCGGCGATCAAGCAGGTCGCCTCGGGCCGGTTCGGCGTGACGACGGAATACCTCGTCAACTCCGACATGATGCAGATCAAGATGGCGCAGGGTGCCAAGCCCGGCGAAGGCGGCCAGCTGCCCGGCCACAAGGTCGACGCGACGATCGCGCGCGTCCGGCATTCGACGCCTGGCGTCGGCCTGATCTCTCCGCCGCCGCACCACGACATCTACTCGATCGAAGACCTCGCCCAGCTGATCTACGACCTCAAGAACGTCAATCCCGACGGCCAAGTCTCGGTCAAGCTGGTGTCCGAAGTCGGCGTCGGCACGGTTGCCGCCGGCGTCGCCAAGGCACGCGCCGACCACGTCACCATCGCGGGCTTCGAGGGCGGCACCGGTGCTTCGCCCTTGACCTCGATCAAGCATGCCGGCTCGCCGTGGGAGATCGGACTTGCCGAAACCCACCAGACGCTGGTGCGCCAGCGGCTGCGCAGCCGCATCGCGGTGCAGGTCGACGGCGGCTTCCGCACCGGCCGTGACGTCGTGATCGGCGCGCTGCTCGGCGCCGACGAGTTCGGCTTCGCCACCGCGCCCCTGATTGCGGCGGGCTGCATCATGATGCGCAAGTGCCATCTCAACACCTGCCCGGTCGGCGTCGCGACCCAGGACCCGGTGCTGCGCAAGCGCTTCACCGGCCAGCCCGAGCACGTCATCAACTACTTCTTCTTCGTCGCCGAGGAAGTGCGCGAGATCATGGCGCAGCTCGGCTTCAAGAAGTTCGACGACATGGTCGGCCAGGTCCAGATGCTGGACCAGACCGCGCTGGTCTCGCACTGGAAGGCCAAGGGCCTCGATTTCTCCAAGCTGTTCGTGCGGCAGAAGGAGGAGAAGGGCCAGACGATCTATCACTCGGAGAGCCAGAACCATCATCTGGAAGCCGTGCTCGACCGCCGGCTGATCGAGCAGGCGCAGGCTGCCCTCGATCGCGGCGCGCCGGTCAAGATCGAGGAAGAGATCAACAACACCGACCGTTCCGCGGGCGCGATGCTGTCGGGCGCGGTGGCCAAGATCTACGGCCATGCCGGCCTGCCGCTCGACACCATCCATGTCGGCCTGAAGGGCACGGCGGGACAGGCGTTCGGCGCCTGGCTCGCCAAGGGCGTCACCTTCGAGCTCGAGGGTGAAGGCAACGACTATGTCGGCAAGGGACTCTCGGGCGGTTGCATCATCGTCAAGCCGCCGAGGATATCCGGCATCGTGCCGGAAGAATCGATCATCGTCGGCAACACCGTGATGTACGGCGCGATCGCGGGCGAGTGCTACTTCCGCGGCATCGCCGGCGAGCGCTTCGCGGTGCGCAATTCCGGCGCGGTCGCAGTCGTCGAAGGCGCCGGCGATCATTGCTGCGAATACATGACCGGCGGCATCGTGGTGGTGCTCGGCAAGACCGGGCGCAACTTCGCGGCCGGCATGTCCGGCGGCATCGCCTATGTGCTGGACGAGACCGGCGACTTCGACAGGCTCTGCAACCTGTCGATGGTCGAGCTCGAGCCGGTGCTGTCGGAGGAGATGATCAACGCCGACACCTATCACCACTCCGGCGATCTCGAGGCGCATGGCCGGGTCGACGTGTTCCAGAACCTGCTCGACTCCGACGTGGAGCGCCTGCATGTCCTGATCACGCGCCACGCCAAGCTGACCGGCTCGAAGAAGGCGGCGGAGATCCTCGCCAACTGGAAGGCCTGGCTGCCCAAGTTCCGCAAGGTGATGCCGGTCGAGTACCGCCGCGCGCTGAAGGAAATGAAGGCCAACGCCGACGCCGAACCGAAGATCGCGATCGGCGCGTAATATCACCAGGCGTCATTCCGGGCCGCGCCAGGCGCGACCCCGGAATTGCGCAAAACCACTTCGAGACTTCGGGTCTGCGCCCCGCGGCGCAGCCCGGAACGACGGACAACTGAGATGCAGGGGCATCGGGTTTCAATGGGTAAGATCACAGGTTTTCTCGAGATCGAGCGGCATGACCGCAAGTACGAGCCGGTCTCCGATCGGCTCAAGAACTTCAACGAGTTCGTCATTCCGCTGAGCGAGAAGGACACGCGCGATCAGGCCGCGCGCTGCATGAATTGCGGCATCCCCTATTGCCACGGCACCGGTTCGACCGCGCCGGGCACGCCCGGCTGCCCGGTCAACAACCAGATCCCCGATTTCAACGACCTCGTCTATCAGGGCAACTGGGAAGAAGCCTCGCGCAACCTGCACTCGACCAACAATTTCCCCGAGTTCACCGGCCGGATCTGCCCGGCGCCGTGCGAGGCGTCCTGCACGCTGAACATCGACGACAACCCGGTGACCATCAAGACGATCGAATGCGCGATCGTCGATCGCGCCTGGGACAATGGCTGGCTGAAGCCCGAAATCGCTCCCCAGAAAACCGGCAAGAAGGTCGCCGTGATCGGCTCGGGCCCCGCCGGCATGGCCGCAGCGCAGCAGCTCGCGCGCGCCGGCCATGAGGTGCATGTCTACGAGAAGTTCGCCAAGGCCGGCGGCCTGCTCCGCTACGGCATTCCCGACTTCAAGATGGAAAAGAACGTCATCGACCGTCGCGTGGCGCAGATGGAAGCCGAAGGTGTCACCTTCCATTACGGCAAGGCGGTCGGCGGAAGCACCCCCGGCGCGATCGATCCGCAGGAGCTCGCCAAGCAGTATGACGCGGTGGCGCTGACCGGGGGCGCGGAAGCCCCGCGCGACCTGCCGATCCCCGGCCGCGACCTCGCCGGTATCCACTTCGCGATGGACTTCCTGCCGCAGCAGAACCGCCGCGTCTCCGGTGAGCCGCTGAACGGCGCCGCCGACATCCTCGCTGGCGGCAAGCATGTCGTCGTGATCGGCGGCGGCGACACCGGATCGGACTGCATCGGCACCTCGTTCCGCCAGGGCGCGAAGTCGGTGACCCAGCTCGAGATCATGCCGGCGCCGCCCGAGCACGAGAACAAGGGCGTGACCTGGCCGAACTGGCCGCTGAAGATGCGGACGTCGTCGAGCCAGGCCGAAGGCGCGGTGCGCGAATACGCCGTGCTGACCACCAAGTTCGAAGGCAAGGACGGCAAGGTCACGAAGCTGCATTGCGTCAAGGTCGACGACAAGTTCAAGCCGCTGCCCGGCACCGAGTTCACGCTCGACGCCGAACTCGTGCTGCTGGCGATGGGCTTCGTGCATCCGGTGCACGAGGGCCTGCTCAAGACGCTCGGCGTCGACCTCGACCAGCGCGGCAACGTCCGTGCCTCCCTGCACGACTACCAGACCTCGCGCGCAAAAATCTTCTCGGCCGGCGACATGCGCCGCGGCCAGTCGCTCGTGGTCTGGGCGATCCGCGAAGGCCGCCAGTGCGCGCGCTCGATCGATAGCTTCCTGATGGGCAAGACGGACCTGCCGGGGTAAGTGCCCCGGCCGTTTCGGCAAGTCATACCCACACACTGAACTGTCATCGCCCGCGAAAGCGGGCGATCCAGTATTCCAGAGACGTCAGAGATCAAACGGAGAAGCCGCTGCGTACTGGATGCCCCGCCTCCCCGGGCATAACGACCGATGGCTGATGGAACTACAGCGAACTCCGTGTCACGCATTCCCGCATTGTCTTACCCATCACGTTGACGTTCCGGCACACGGCACCGGAGCCGGGAATCTCCGGATTATCGCAATCGTTGTGGCACACCCGCATTCCGTTCTCGGTGTGCCAACCGACCGACGGGTCCCGCGAGTCGCGATTGTAAACGGTCGCGGGCCGCCCACTGCGCTTCAGCGTGTCGGACATGAAGCGGTAGCCGAAACCGCGCATGCAATCCTTGAAGGTCTCGGGAATATAACCCTGATCCGGTTCGCCCAGACGCCGATTGCAGGCGCTCACGGCGGCCATGCCGACGGCATTCGGCCGCTTGTGTCCGTGCGGCCTGATGGTGTCGTACCACCTGACCGTGAGTTGATCGGCGTGGGCCTGAACGACTGCGCTCATTAGCAATGCGGCAACGATGATGATGCGTTTCATGTCACTCTCCAGCTCTGCAGAGAGTGGTGGGTCCCGACGCGGGCCTGGTTCAAGACCGGCGGATTACAAGTTGGCAACAAGGCGCTGCCGACGTCCGGTCCGGGCGGCGGAAGGGAGGGGGAACTAGTTCTGCACCCGCACGCCGAGCATCACGACCGTCGATGCCGAGCTCTGTCCCGGCTGGTTCGAATCCAGCCAGTCGCGGCGCACGGTGCCCTTGATCCAGAGGCTGCGGGTCATCTTGTAGATCAGATCGGCGGACACCGAGTAGATCGTGTCGGTGCGGTTGTCGCCCTGGTAGTCGAGCGTGCCGTAGGTGAACTTGCCGATGCCGGTCAGCCAGCGGCGGAAGTCGTGGTCGACCTCGACGGTGTAGGTGCGCGACAGCACGCCGGAGGTGCCGGGCAGCGTGGTCTCGCCGAGCTGGGTGTCGGAATAGAATTTGGCCGTGGTCAGCGGCGTCGCGGTCCAGGTCAGCGATGCCGTGGTGAGCAGGCCTTCGAGCCGGCTGAGCCGCGGGTCGACATAGTCGCGCGCCGCATAGCCGATCGAGATCTCGCCGAACAGCAGCCGCGTGAACTCGAACGACGTACCGATCTTGGCATAACCGCCCGACGAATTGCGCGCGTAGCCGTTGCGGTCGAGATAGAGATCGTGGAAGCGGCTGTCGCCCTCCACCTCGACGAACGGCTTCACGGCCGGGTTCAGCTCATAGCTGAAGCGGCCGACGCCGCCATATTGCGTGAAGTTGCGATCGTCGTTCGACGACGAGGTGCCGTCGGTGAGCTTCGACCATTGGTAATCGGTGCGGTCGACAGTGCCACCCAGCGAGACCTGCATGCGGTTGAAATTCTGGTCGATGCCGAAAGTGCCGCCGACCGTGGTGTAGATCGGATATCTGGCGAGGCCGGCCTGCACGTTCGGGCTGCCGGGATTGTCGGTCGAGACCAGCAAACGGGCCTGTCCCAGCAGATGCGTGTCTCGGGAGACATCGAGACGGCCGTCGATATGGCCGGTGAAATTCGGGCGGTCGACATCGAGCGGCGCCGACAGCGGCGTGCCATCAATCGGCGTCAGCTGGGAGCCATAACCGGTGAATGAGCCGCGCAGATCGGCGACGACGGCGTGACGCTCCCAGTCCGACACCGCGAGGAATTCCGGCGCCACCATGTAGAACGCCTTGCCCTGCGGCGAGTTCAGCCGGCCCGGATTGGTGTCGTAGCCGGCCATCACCTCGACCGCGGTCTTGACCATGAACGAGCCGGCGTAGTCGCCGACCGCGCCGAACGGATCGTCGTCGATCTTGAGCCGCTTGCGCGGCGGCTGGCCGACGATGGTACCGGCCATTGCCGGCGGCAGCGGCGGCTTGTTGGCGGTGTCCGACGGCGGGATCGACAGCCGCAACTGCCCGGCCGCGGTCAGCGGCGGCGACGTGGGCACCGGCGAGCCCGGTCCCGGCGGCGGCTTCGGCTTGGCCTGGCCCGGATAATATTTCGGCTTCACGCGCTTGCGGTTCAGCGAGTCATAGCCCGACGTCGCAGCACCGTTGGCGGCGGGCAGCCCATAGGTCGGGACCTGTCCGATCCGCGTCGTGGTTGACGTCGATGACGACGAAGACGGACGCCGGGCGGGATCGGCGTCGGGCAACCGCAGGCCGTTGAGCGGATCGAGGGCTTCGGCCGTGGTCCGGCGCAGCGGCGAATCCGGGTTGATCACCTGGCTCTGCCGGTTCGGGCTGAACAGATCAGGCGTCACCGTCTGGGCGGCGGCGAGCCCCGAGGTCGCAGTCAGCACAAGGCATGGCAAAACCACGCGAACGAAACGTCCGCGCCGATTTGGGCCGCTTGCTGGCCGCCGCCACACGATGGAAATACTCCAACGAATTCATGCGCTTGACGTACGCATTCCACCGGGTGGCGGAAAACGTCCTTAATGGAGTTAAAACAATTATGGTTAATGAGCCGTTGAGGATCCGCGCCCGCGCGTCGCATCGCGGAATCGAACGTGCTAAGGGAGACGCCCGGGTGCAAAACCCCTCCCCTGGAATCCGTAATGGCCAAACCGAAACCGCTGATGACCAAATCATCCGGCCCCGATGACGGCGCCGTTCAGTCGGCGCTCCGCACCCTCGATGCCGAAGCCAGCGGCGTCGCTGCGCTGTCGGCTGCGCTCAAGTCCGACCTCGGCGCGCCGTTCACGGCGGCATCCGAACTGATCGGCAAGGCCAAGGGGCGGCTGATCGTGACCGGGCTTGGCAAGTCGGGCCATATCGGCCGCAAGATCGCGGCGACCTTCGCCTCGACCGGCACGCCTGCGTTCTTTGTGCACGCGGCGGAAGCGAGCCATGGCGATCTCGGCATGATCACCGTCGACGACGTGATCCTGGCGCTGTCATGGTCCGGCGAGCAGCCGGAGATGCGCAACCTGATCGCCTATGCCGCGCGCTTCGGCATTCCGCTGATCGCGATGACCGCCGACAAGGATTCGACGCTGAGCAAGGCCGCCGACGTGCAGCTGACGCTGCCGAAGGCCCGCGAGGCCTGCCCGCACAATCTGGCGCCGACCACGTCCTCGCTGATGATGCTGGCGCTCGGCGATGCGCTGGCGATCGCGCTGCTCGAGGGCCGCGGCTTCACCTCGACCGATTTCAGCGTGCTGCATCCGGGCGGCAAGCTCGGCGCGCTCTTGAAATATGCCCGCGACCTGATGCACAGCGGCGACGCGTTGCCGCTGAAGCCGCTCGGCACCAGGATGTCGGATGCGCTGGTCGAGATGACCTCCAAGGGCTTTGGCTGTGTCGGCATCGTCGACCGCCATGGCCATCTCGCCGGCATCGTCACCGACGGCGACTTGCGCCGGCAGCTGACGCGCCCCGACTTGCTGACGCTTTCCGTCGACGAGGTCATGACCAGGACCCCGAAGACGATCAACCGCGACACGCTGGCCGGCGAAGCGCTCGAGCTGCTCAACGCCTCGAAGATCACGACGCTGATCGTGACCGACGCCAAGAAGCCGGTCGGCATCATCCATCTGCACGACCTGCTGCGCGCAGGCGTGGCGTAACCTTTCACGGCGTCATTCCCCGCTGCGCAATTGCGCATCGGGGAATGACGATTACCCCGGAAACCGCGCCGCCGTCGCCTCCAGCGGCAGGGCCAACGCGTTGGCGAGGTAGGAGACCGTGCGGTAGAAGCCGCACAACAGGATGATCTCCAGCACCTGATCGTCATCATAATGCGCCGACAACGCGGCGTATTCCGGCTCGCTCAGCGTCGCGCGGGCATGCAGCGCGTCGACCGCCGCGATCATCGCCTGTTCGGCCGGCGACCAGCAATCGGCATCGGCCGCACCGTGCACGGTGGCGTGGACCTGCCGCTCGGATAGCCCAGCGGCAGCGCCGAACGCCGCGACATGCACGCCCCATTCATATTCGCAGGCGTTGAGCGCGCAGGTGCGGTCGATCACGATCTCGCGCGCCCGCAACGGCAGCGGCCCGCGATCCAGCAAGCCCCCGCCGCGGAATTTCTCCCAGGCGCGCGGATGGGCCGCCATCGTGCGGAACAGCACAAGTGGCGGCTTGCCGCGCATGATGCGGTCGAAATGCTGTTGAACGTCCGCCGCATAAGGCGGATCGAGCGGCGCGATGCGTGACATGGGCTGATCTCGTTGCTACATTTAATGTAGCGATACGCTACAATATCTGTAGCATGACGCAAGAGAGATTCGAGAGGGAGCAGCGACATGCCGAAGCAGGTTCCGGCGACGAGACCCGGCGTCCGCGGCTCGCGGTCCGGCCGCCCGATCATGGCGCTGCTCGATCTGCTGGGGCGGCGCTGGACGCTTCGCATCGTCTGGGAGCTGCGCGAGGGGGCGCTGACCTCGCGCGCGCTCCGCACCGCCTGCGACGAAGCCTCACCGACCATCCTGCAGACGCGATTGACCGAGCTGCGCGAGGCCGGCTTCATCGAGCTGACGGAGGATGGTTATGGCCTCACCGCGCTCGGACGGGAGCTGTTCCAGACCTTCACGCCGCTCAATCGTTTCGCGGAGCGGTGGAGCAAGCGTTGATCCTCCCTCTCTCACCGTTCTTTAGGGGAGGGTTGGGGTGAAGACGCCAGAAAACCTCGGACGATTCATATCGTGAGAACGAGTATGATTGAAAAGCAGCAACAAACTCGCTGTCGTTCCTGCGAACGCAGGGACGACAAGAGATGAGCGCTAGACCGCGGCCACCGTCAGGCTGGCGCCGTCGGCTCGGACCACCTTCACCCGGCTGCCGGCCGGCGCATCGGGGCCGGCGACGCGCCAGACCGTGTCGTCGATCCGCACCGTGCCGGAGCCGTCGACGATCGGCTTCTCCAGCGTGAATTCGCGGCCGACCAGGGCTTCGTTGCGGCGGTTGAGGAACGGATTGGATTTGCTTGCGGCGGTCGCGCCCCTGGCGAAATGCCGCCAGGCCGGCACCGCCAGCGCGGCGAACACCGCGAACATCAAAAGCTGCATCTGCCAGGACGGCGTGAAGACGAACGACAGCAGGCCGACCAAGAGCGCCGCGAGCCCGAGCCAGAACAGGAACACCCCGGGCGCCGCAAGCTCCAGCGCCATCAGGATGACGCCGAAGATCAGCCAGTTCCAGGTACCCAATGTCGAAAACATCTCGGCCATGACGACCTCTCAACAGTCAAAAGCCCCTCTCCCCTTGTGGGAGAGGGATTGGGGTTGAGGGTTAGCAGTCCCTCCGCGGAGAGAGACCCCTCACCCGGATCGCTGACGCGATCCGACCTCTCCCACATGGGGAGAGGTGCAGGGAGTGTGCGGCACCGATCATCGTCGATCTCTACCGCTGCGACGGCACCGGCGGTGGCGGCGTCGGGCCGGCCGGCGGCACCGAGCCGCCACGCCGCGCCGCAGCCGTGGCGGACGCCGCGCTCTCGCCAAAGGTGGCGCGAGCGATCTCGCCGATGCCGGCGAGCGAGCCCAGCACGCTCGAGGTTTCGATCGGCAGCATCAGGACCTTCTGGTTCGGTGACTCCGCGAGCTGGCCGAACGCCTTGATGTATTTGTCGGCGATGAAGTAGTTCAGCGCGGCGACGTCGCCCTTGGCGATCGACTCCGACACCATCTGGGTCGCCTTGGCCTCGGCCTCGGCGAGCCGCTCGCGCGCCTCGGCGTCGCGGAAGGCGGCCTCGCGGCGGCCCTCGGCCTGCAGGATCTGGCCCTGCTTGGCGCCCTCGGCGCGCAGGATTTCCGATTGCCGCTGGCCCTCGGCCTGCAAAATGTCGGCGCGCTTGACGCGCTCGGCCTTCATCTGCCGGCCCATCGCCTCGACGAGGTCGGCCGGCGGCACGATGTCCTTGATCTCGATGCGGTTGACCTTGACGCCCCAGGGCGACACCGCGGCGTCGACCACGCGCAGCAGCCGCTCGTTGATTTCGTCGCGATGCGACAGCACCTGGTCCAGATCCATCGAGCCCATCACCGAGCGGATGTTGGTCATGGTCAGCACGGTGATCGCCTGGTTCAGGTTGGCGACCTCGTAGCTCGCTTTGGCCGCATCGAACACCTGGTAGAACGCGACGCCGTCCACCGTGACGGTGGCGTTGTCCTTGGTGATCACCTCCTGCTCGGGGATGTTGATCACCTGCTCCATCATGTTGATCTTGCGTCCGATGCGATCGAAATACGGCACGATCAGATTGAGGCCGGGCGACAGCGTGCGGGTGTATTTGCCGAACCGCTCGATGGTCCAGTCATAACCCTGCGGGACGGTCTTGATCCCGGCGAACAGCGTAACGATGACGAGAAGAACGAGCGCGATCGCGAAAACGTCGAAACCAGTCATAAAGTCCTCCAGTGCCGGCGAGACCGTCGCCAGGCGCGGTCGTGCATTGGTCGGCAGGACCGCTGCGCCGGTTCAGCCGGCTGTCGGTCTCCCTAGCACATCGGAAGCTGCTGTGAGACTACCAGATGGAGATGAATAGCAGTCTCCGGTGTCACTGATCGTTAACAATCAGCTTCAGCCTCGTTAGATCAGGCCCCGTCAGAGCCAGCTTCGCTAGATCCAACCCTGAAGCTCGCGCAGCACGAGCTGGCGGATCACGTCCATGCCGCCGTCGCTGTCGTTGAGGCAGGGGATCGCCGCGAACTGCTCGCCGCCATTGTGCCGGAAGATCTCGGCATTCTCCTGCGCGATCTCCTCCAGCGTCTCCAGGCAATCGGCGGAGAAGCCGGGCGTGACCACGGCCATTCGCCGCACGCCGTCCTTGGCCAGCTTCTCGACCGTCTTGTCGGTATAGGGCTGCAGCCACTCGGCATTGCCGAAGCGGGACTGGAAGGTGAGGATCAGCCGCGAAGGATCGAGCCCGAGCCGCTTGCGCAGCGCGTTGGTCGTGGCGATGCACTGCGCCTGATAGGGATCGCCTTTGTCGACATACTCCTTCGGCATGCCGTGGAACGAGGCGAGGATGACCTCGGGCTGGAACGGCAATGTCGCGAGATGCGTATTGATCGAGACCGCGAGCGCCTCGATGTAATCGGGGTCGTCGTAATAAGGCGGCGTCACCCGCAGGATCGGCTGCGCGCGCATGGCGGCCAGCACGCGAAACGCCTCGTCGCAGACGGTCGCCGAGGTCGCGGCGGAATATTGCGGATAGAGCGGCACCACCAAGAGCCGGCCGCAGCCCTGCGCCGCCAGCGCCTCGATGCGCTCCTTGATCGACGGGTTGCCGTAGCGCATCGCCCAGTCGACCACGACGTGGTCGTGATCGGCGATCGCCTCCGCGAGCTTGTCGGCCTGCGACCGCGTGATGGTCTTCAGCGGCGACTCGTTCTTCTCGGTGTTCCAGATCTTCAGATAGTCGCGCGCCTTGCGGGCCGGGCGGACGCGCAGAATGATGCCGTTGAGGATCAGCTTCCAGACCAGGCCCTGATCCTCGATCACCCGCGGATCGGATAGAAACTCCTTGAGATAGACCCGCACGCCGGCGGCATCGGCCGTATCCGGCGTGCCGAGATTGACCAGCAGCACGCCGACGCGTTCCGGCTTCGGCGCCGCGGCAGGCTTCGCGCTCTCGAAGGGGATCACCGTGCTCATGCTGGCCTTGCGCTTGAAATCCTTCGCTTGGGGGCTTTGGGCTTCGCGCGTTGCTCCAACCTTGTCAAGCCGAGTGCGGGTTGGCTACGTTCCCGGCCGGAATATGGGAGGAACCATGACGATCGCCGAATGGTGCGTCTTCGGGACGCTGATGCTCTCGCTCCTGACGATCGTGTCGGTGAAGTGGACGAGCTTCCGCAGCTTTGACAATGCCGCGCCGCGCGATCCCGGCTTCTACGACGACCCGATCCGCTCGCGGGCACTCGGCGCCCACCAGAACGGCATCGAGGCCTTCCCGTTCTTCGCCTTCGCCGTGCTGCTCGCCGAATACCGCGTCGGCCCGCTGCGGCTGATCGACGAGCTCGCCGTGCTGTTCCTGATCGTGCGGATCGCCTACGTCTTCACCTATATCGGCAACCGCCCGACCCTTCGCTCGATCCTCTGGAGCATCGGTTTCGCGATCAACATCGCGATCTTCTTCCTGCCGGCGATCAGGGGATATCTGACGAGCTGAGCCCCAACCCCAACTCAACTCTCTCCCCGCCTCCGTTCTTACGTGAGGTGAGTACGCCGGTCAGGCTCCCTCTCCCCTTGCGGGAAAGGGTGGGGAGAGGGGTGGCCCCGGGTGAGATGTACGAGGGCGAGCAAAGCTCCATCAGCCAACATCTCGCTCGCCGCCTGGCAAGCGCTCGCACCGAACAAGCAGCGGAGCAAGCGGCACCCCTCTCCCTAACCCTCTCCCGCAGGGGGAGAGGGAACCCTCGCAGCGATGCGTCCCTCACTCAGGCGACCTCTCCCGCAAGCGGGGGGAGGTGACCTTACAAACACGTCGCCCGCTCGGCCGCGACATAGCCGAACAGCAGTCCGAGCCCGAACAGCAGCACGAGGCCCGCGGCGGCGAATTCGAGGCCGCGCATGATGACCATGCCGCCGCCGTCGCGGGCTGCGCTCAGCCGCTCGGCGACACCGCGCGCCGACACCGCAACCAGCGCGATCGCCGCCACCGTGATCGCGGTGCCGAGCCCCATCACGAAGGTCGCGGCGATGCCGGCCCAGAACAGGCCCTGCGCCAGCGCGAACACCAGGACCAGGATCGCACCCGAGCACGGCCGGATCCCGACCGTGAGGATTGCACCGAGCCCCCGCCGCCAGCCGCCGGGACCGGCAAGCTCGGCCGGCGTCGGGCCGTGCGAATGGCCGCAATGCTCGTCATGGACGTGGTCCGCGTCATGACCGTGATCGTGGCCGTGATGATGATCGTGGTCATCATGAGCGTGACGATGATGGTGATCATGTCCATGGTCGTGGTGAGCGTGGTCGTGATGGTCGTGATCGTGCCGATGCGCGCCGGCCATCGCCAACGCCGGACGCGGCACCTGCAACGCGCGAAAGAAGCCGCCGCCCTTGACCCAGACCAGCCGGGCGCCGAACGCCGCGATCAGGGCGTAGCTGGCGATCTCGATCGCCTTCTCCGCCCCGCACATCGTCTTCGCCGTCGCGTTGAGCAGCCAGGCGCAGACCCCGACGATCGCGACCGCGACCAGCGACTGCATCAGCGCCGAGGCGAACGAGAGCACGATGCCACGCCGCGCGGTCTCGCGATTGGCGACCATGTAGGACGAGATCACCGCCTTGCCGTGGCCGGGGCCGGCGGCATGGAAGATCCCGTAGGCGAACGAAATCGCAAGCAGCGTCCAGACTGCCGAGCCGTCGGATTTCGCGGCGCGGATCGCCTGCGAGATCTCGCGATAAAACTCCGACTGCTTGGCCAAGAGCCAGCCGACGATGCCGCCCTGCGGCTCGGCCGCGCGCGGCGCGCCGAACGGATTCTGCGCCAGCAGCGCATGAACTGCGCCATCCAGCAGCATGAATGCCGCAAGCACGGCGATGCCGCGCATCACGCGGGAGGCGATCGGCGTCATGGGCAATCCACCGTGATCTTGTTGGCGAACATCATGCCGAAATTGGCGTTGCCGCCGTCGAGGAAGTTCTGCTCGCCGAGCTTTTGCGCGGCGGCGGAGCCGTCGTTCGGCCGTTCAAACTGCATCTTGCAGTCGGAAGCGGCGCCGACCAGCTTGACCGGCTCCTTCTCGGCGAACTGGAAGTCGATGAAATAGGTCGGGTCGAACACTTCGAGCGCAAGCTGCTTGGCCTTGAACGGCGTCTTCACCGGCAGCGTGAAGTGCAGCGTCAGCGCCGAGTCCTTGTATTCGAGGAAATAGTCGACCGGCTCGGTGAACTTCTGCTTCTTGCCGTCGCCCTTGGCGAAGGTGAAGTAGGCGTATTCCTTCAGCGACTCGACATTGGTCTGCGCCAGCGGCGCCAACTCCTCGCGGCTGTAGGCACCCTTCACCTTGGTCTCGAGCCCCTGCAGCGCATAGGTCGAGAACATGTCGTCGAAGGTCCAGGCGTGGCGGACCCCGGTGATGGTGCCGTCGGGCGCGTAGATCACTTCGCTCCGGGCGACGATCCAGACATGCGGATGGGCCCAGGCCTCCGCCGTGCCGAGCACGACGGACACCACGAGCACAAGCCAGGCGATCGGCCGGCTGAGGGACGGCCGCACCTTCAGGCCGCCTCTGGCGTCTCGAGCAGGCCGCGCCGGCGCAGCAGCGCATCCGGCTCGGGCTCGCGGCCGCGGAAGGCGACATAGGCCTCCTCCGGATCGCGCGAGCCGCCCGACGAATAGATGTCGTCATGCAGCCGCTTGGCGGTGGCGGGATCGAAGATGTCGCCGGCCTCCTCGAACGCCCCGAACGCGTCGGCGTCCATCACCTCCGACCACATGTAGCTGTAATAGCCGGAGGCATAATGGTCGCCGGAGAAGATGTGGCCGAACTGGGTCGGCCGGTGCCGCAGCGAGATCTCGGCGGGCATGCCGATCTTCTCCAGCTCCTTCTGCTCGAAGGCGCGGACGTCCCAGCTCGCCGCCGCCGGCTGGGTGTGGAATTCGAGGTCGACCAGCGCCGAGGAGACGAACTCCACGGTGGCAAAGCCCTGGTTGAACTTGCGCGCGGCGAGGAAGCGCTTGAGCAGGTCGTCCGGCAGCGCCTCTCCGGTCTGGTAGTGGCGGGCGAAGCGCTGCAGCACCTCGGGCCGCTCCTGCCAGTGCTCGTAGAGCTGCGAGGGTAGCTCGACGAAGTCGGTGAAAACAGACGTGCCCGACAGTGACGGATAGGTCACATTGGAGAGCATGCCGTGCAGGCCGTGACCGAACTCGTGGAACAGGGTCCGCGCGTCGTCGGGCGACAGCAGCGACGGCGCGCCGTCGGCGCCCTTGGCGAAGTTACAGACATTGATGACCAGCGGCGCGACGTCGCCGTCGAGCTTCTGCTGGTCACGCAGCGAGGTCATCCAGGCGCCGGAGCGCTTCGAGGACCGCGCGAAGTAGTCGCCGTAGAACAGCGCCTTGTGCTGGCCGTCGCGGCCCTTGACCTCCCAGACCCGCACATCCGGGTGCCAGACCGGCACGTCCTTGCGCTCCTCGAAGGTGACGCCGAACAGGCGGGTGGCACAGTCGAAGGCGGAATCGATCATGTGATCGAGCACCAGATAGGGCTTGATCGCGGAATCGTCGAAATTGGCTTTGGCCTGACGCAGCTTCTCGGCGTAGTAGCGCCAGTCCCAGGACGCCAAGGTGAAATTGCCGCCTTCCTCGGTGATCAGCGCCTGCAATGCGTCGCGGTCGGCGAGCGCCCGCGCCCGCGCCGGCTTCCAGACCCGCTCCAGCAGGCCGCGCACCGCCTCCGGCGTCTTGGCCATGGAATCCTCGAGGCGATAGGCGGCGTAGGTCGAAAAGCCCAGGATCTTCGCGGTCTCCTCGCGCAGCCTGAGGATCTCGACGATGGTCGCGTTGTTGTCGTTGGCGTTGCCATTGTCGCCGCGGGCGGTGAAGGCCTTGTAGACCTTCTCGCGCAGGTCGCGCCGCTGCGAGCTCTGCAGGAACGGCTCGACCGAGGAGCGCGACAGCGTCACGATCGCCTTGCCCGGCATGCCGCGCTCTTCCGCCGCAGCCTTAGCCGCCGCCACAAATGTGTCGGAGAGGCCGGCGCGGTCGCCCTCGCCGAGCTCCATGGACCACTCCTGCTCGTCGCCGAGCAGATGGTGGCTGAACGAGGTGCCGAGATGGGCGAGGCGCTCGTTGATCTCCGCCATGCGGGCCTTGGCGGCATCGTCGAGCCCGGCCCCGGAGCGGTGGAAGCGGGTGTAGGTGCGCTCCAAGAGCCGCATCTGCTCGCCGGTGAGGCCGAGCGAGGCGCGCTTCTCGTGCAGCATGGCGATGCGGCCAAACAGCACAGCGTTCATCATGATCGGATTCCAGTGCCGCGCCATTCGGGGCGACACTTCCTTGTCGATCTCCAGGATCGCAGGGTTGGAATGGGCCGAGACCAGGTCGTAGAACACGGCCGAGATCTTCGACAGCAGCTTGCCGGAGCGCTCCAGCGCCGTGATGGTGTTGTCGAAGTCGGGCAGCGCCGGATCATGGGTGATCGCAGCCACTTCCGCCGAATGGTCGGCGAAGGCCTGCTCAAAGGCGGGGAGGAAATGCTCCGGCTTGATCTCGGCGAAGGGCGGCGTCTCGAGCGGCGTCTGCCATGCCTTCAGGAGGGGGTTGGCGAGAGCTTCTGCGCTGGTTTCTGACATCGAATATCCCGTTTTTCGCCTTGAAAATGCGGCCCAATCTATATCACGCGATACGGCATTTTTGGGCCTTTTGCGCTTGATAGATGGGCACTTTTCGGAGAGATTGCGCCCCCTGAACAGGACCTATTTCATGACCATGCAGCCCTCTTCCTCAGGTAACCGCACCATCGCCTGGCCGAGCGTCATCACCGTGATCTCGGCGGCGATCCTGATCGGCGCGGAAGTGTTCGGCGCAGCGTTCGCCGGCGGCTGGGCGCTCGCGATCCTGCTCGGGCTCAACGACACCGGCGCGCACATCCTGCAGGCGGTGCTGTTCGGCGTCGGCGTCCTGATCATGATCGCCTTCATCCGCGGCGCGCAGCGCGTCGAGCCGTTCACGCGCCGCGCGTGAGTTCAAGCGATTCAAGAAAGCGCTGCGGCGCAGGGCTAAAACGCGCACGCTTCGTTAGTCATTCTTAACAGCCGTTCATTTTCAACGCGTGCTGCGCGCGAGATCGCAAGCACGCGTTAGGGAAATTTGTCGCGATCTCAAAAAAATTCTTGCACCGCGAAGTCAAAAGACTTATTTCCTGCCTTGCCCAATTTCGCACGTGCCTGTGGTCGTGTGTCAGTCGGTAGGTATCCGGACAAGAGGCCGGACAGCCGCCAAGGGGTGGAAGAACCGAGGGTCGCTTACGTCCGAGAGGACACGAGGCGGCCAGCATCTCTCTCCAGGGATGCCGCGTTGAAGGTCTCGCCACTCTTTGCAACCGTGACTGGCAGCCGGAGGCGAACCGGCGCACCCCGCTCTCCACGGGGGACGCGACTTAAAGCAACGACGGATCGGGCTTTTTTGGTCTCTACCGGCGGTCCAACGCCGGCGCGGGCTACTGAAAAGGCTTGTCCTTCATTGCCAGGTGAGCGGGCGGGAAACTCTCCCAACCAATCCACGGCAGCACAGTCTGGTTTGAGTCTCGTGGCTTCATTGCGCCTCCATCGCGCGATGTGGCCGGAGCGCTCTCACCCGACGTCACGTTGATGCGGACCCCGTCGCTGGGGCCGTTGGAGAGTGCCATGACTGAACGTATCCAGGAATTCCTGCGCAACCGCCGCCAGGATGGTCTCGACAACGAGCCGTGCCTCGTCGTCGACCTCGAAGTCGTGCGCGACAATTACCAGACGTTTGCCAAGGCGCTGCCGGACAGCCGCGTGTTCTACGCTGTCAAGGCCAACCCGGCGCCCGAAGTGCTGTCGCTGCTGGCTTCGCTCGGCTCGTGCTTCGACACCGCGACCGTCGCGGAGATCGAGATGGCGCTGGCCGCCGGTGCGACGCCGGACCGCATCTCCTATGGCAACACGATCAAGAAGGAGCGCGACATCGCGCGTGCCTTCGCGCTCGGCATTCGCCTGTTCGCAGTCGACTGCGCCGCCGAGGTCGAGAAGGTCGCCCGCGCTGCTCCCGGCGCCAAGGTGTTCTGCCGCATCCTGTATGATTGCGCCGGCGCCGAGTGGCCGCTGTCGCGCAAGTTCGGCTGCGATCCCGAGATGGCGGTCGAGGTGCTCGACCTCGCCAAGCGTCTTGGGCTGGAGCCGTGCGGCATCTCGTTCCATGTCGGCTCGCAGCAGCGCAAGGTGAAGGCGTGGGACCGTGCGCTCGCGATGGCGTCGACCGTGTTCCGTGACTGCGCCGAGCGCGGCATCAACCTCACCATGGTCAACATGGGCGGCGGCTTCCCGACCAAGTATCTCAAGGACGTTCCGCCGGTGCTGCAATATGGCCGGTCGATCTTCCGCGCGCTGCGCAAGCATTTCGGCAACCAGATCCCGGAGACGATCATCGAGCCGGGCCGCGGCATGGTCGGCAATGCGGGAATCATCGAGACCGAAGTCGTTCTGATCTCGAAGAAGAGCGACGAGGACGAGGTGCGCTGGGTCTATCTCGACATTGGCAAGTTCGGCGGTCTCGCCGAGACGATGGACGAGTCGATCCGCTACGCCATCCGCACCCCGCATGACGGGGCGGACATGACGCCGTGCGTGCTCGCGGGCCCGACCTGCGATAGCGCCGACGTGCTGTACGAGAAGCTGCCGTATCCGCTCCCGGTGACGCTCGAGATCGGCGACAAGCTGCTGATCGAAGGCACCGGCGCCTATACGTCGACCTACTCGTCGGTGGCGTTCAACGGCATTCCGCCGCTGCGGACCTACCACATCTAAGCCGCCTCCTGATCGAGGCCTGACTAAACCGGGAGCCGGCCCCGCCGGCTCCTTCCCGATCATTTTTGATTTTTCTGAACGACGCTTGCCGCGGCGTACGCCATGCCGTTGCAAGCGGGGACTGACGTGCCATGACTGCAAAACGGAACACCCCCGTTGCCCTCATCCGACAAGCCGCCCCGTTCGCGATCCGTGCGGAGCGTGCCTCGGACGTCGTCGCGCGCGAAGCGCTGCTGGATGCCTGCTTTGGCGAGAACCGCCATACGCGCACCTGCCAGCGCCTGCGCGACGGACGCGCGCCCGCGCAAGGCCTGAGCCTTGCGGCCGTGCGCCAGGACGGCCGGTTGGTTGGAACCGTGCGGCTGTGGCACGTCAGCGCGGGGGGCCGCAGCGCGCTGATGCTGGGGCCGCTGGCAGTCGATGACGGCTGCCGCGGCCTCAGCGTCGGCGCCGCGCTGATGCGGCGTGCGCTGGCGGTCGCCAAGGGGCGTGGCCATGGCGCGGTGATCCTGCTCGGCGATGCGCCCTACTACGCCCGTTTCGGCTTCACCGCCGCCAAGACCGGCGAGCTGTCGCTGCCGGGCGCCTTCGAGCGCGAGCGGCTGCTCGGCCTCGAGCTGGTCGAGGGCGCGCTGGACGGCGCCTGGGGCATGATCACGCCGACCGGCGCGGCGCTGCCCGAGGCCAAGGAATCCCAGAAGGCACCCCGGATCCGGAAGGCACCGCTCGCCGTGCCGCACGCGGCGTAAGGCGGGCGCCATGGCAGAGAACCTTCCCGCAATCGATGGCGCGCGCCCGCGTTGGCGCGGCCTCGTCACCACGGTGATGCTGGTCCTGATCTCGGTGATGATCGTCCGGGACATCCTGATCCGGCGCTGGACCGCCACGCCGCCGTCGCCGCCGGACACCACGCAGCAGTCCCACTAAAGCGCGATGAGATTGGGTTGAATCGTCATCGCGCTTAAGCTCCTTGTTTGAGCATGATCTTTTCGGGAAACCGCTTCACACTTTTCCGGATCATGCTCTAGCGCCGGCCGCGAGGCCAAAATCGCAGGTCCAATCCAAGGGGTTGCGCGGGCGGCAAAAATGCCCGTAAACCCCGCGCAACGCCATTTTCAGTCGAGGTCCAGCATGTCCCGCCGCCTGATTTCCACCGGCTCGCCGTTCGAGAAGACCGCCGGCTACAGCCGCGCCGTGATCGACGGCGACTTCGCCTTCGTCGCGGGAACCACCGGCTACGACTACACGACCATGACCATGCCTGATGATGTCACGAGCCAGTCACGGAACTGCTTCAAGACCATCGAGGCCGCCCTCAACGAGGGCGGCTTCACGATGGCCGACATCGTCCGCGCGACCTACTACCTCACTGACATCGGTGACGCGGATGCCCATTTCGCGGTCTGCGGCGAGGTTCTCGGCGACATTCGCCCGGCTGCAACGCTGCTGATCGTCGCGGGACTCTACAAGCCCGAGATGAAGGTCGAAATCGAAGTTACCGCAAAGCGACGCAACCCCTGATCCACTCTATCCGCCGCTCGGCGCTCTCCTGGAGAAAATGATGAGCCCCTCCTCGCAGATCTACGCGAAAATCACCGGCCCCATTGTCATGATCGGCTTCGGCTCGATCGGCAAAGGCACCTTGCCGATGATCGAGCGGCATCTCGATTACGACAAGTCGCGCATCACCGTGATCGATCCCAAGGACGAGGGCCGCAAGGCGCATTGCGAGAAGCAGAACGTCAAGTTCATCCAGAAGGCCGTGACCAAGGATAATTATCGCGAGCTGCTGACCCCGCTGCTCACCGAAGGCGGCGGCCAGGGCTTCTGCGTCAATCTCTCGGTCGATACCGGCTCCACCGACATCATGGAGCTCTGCAACGAGGTCGGCGCGCTCTATATCGACACGGTCAACGAGCCCTGGCTCGGCTTCTATTTCGATGCCTCGAAGGGCCCGGAAGCGCGCTCCAACTACGCGCTGCGCGAAGTGACGCTGGCCGCCAAGAAGGCGCGCCCTGCGGGCTCGACGACGGCCGTCTCCTGCTGCGGCGCCAATCCCGGCATGGTCTCGTTCTTCGTCAAGCAGGCGCTGCTCAACGTCGCCGCCGATCTGAAGCTCAATGCGCCCCGGCCGAAGACCAAGGCCGAGTGGGCGGACCTGATGCGGCAGGCCGGCATCAAGGGCATCCACATCGCCGAACGCGACACCCAGCGCGCCAAGTCGCCGAAGGAGCCCGACGTCTTCGTCAACACCTGGTCGGTGGAGGGCTTCCTGTCGGAAGGCGTGCAGCCGTCCGAACTCGGCTGGGGCACCCATGAGAAATGGATGCCCGAGAATGCGCACACCCACGAAGCCGGCTGCGGCGCGGCGATCTATCTGATGCAGCCCGGCGCCAACACGCGGGTGCGGACCTGGTGCCCGACCCGCGGCGCGCAGTACGGCTTCCTCGTCACCCACAACGAGTCGATCTCGATCTCCGATTACTTCACGGTGCGCGACGCATCGGGCAAGGCGATCTACCGGCCGACCTGCCACTATGCCTATCACCCGTGCGACGACGCCGTGCTGTCGCTGCATGAGATGTTCGGCCGCGCGGCGAAGATGCAGGAAAAGCATCACATCCTCGACGAGAACGAGATCGTCGACGGCATCGACGAGCTCGGCGTGCTGCTGTTCGGCCATGACAACAATGCCTACTGGTACGGCTCGCAGCTCTCGATCGAAGAGACCCGCGAACTCGCGCCCTACCAGAACGCCACCGGCCTGCAGGTGACCTCCGCCGTGCTCGGCGGCATGGTGTGGGCGCTGGAGAACCCGAACGAAGGCATTGTCGAAGCCGACGAGATGGATTTCGACCGTCTGCTGGAGATCCAGCTGCCGTATCTCGGCCCGGTGAAGGGTTTCTACACCGACTGGACCCCGCTGACGGATCGTCCGGGATTGTTCCCGGAAGACATCGACACCAGCGATCCCTGGCAGTTCAAGAACATCCTGGTGCGCTGACAAGCGCACCTTTCGCCTCCCACGATTGCCTTTCGGCTTATGGCCTTCGGCCGGCCGCGGTGCTAGCGAACCGGCCGGCCGCAAGCCATCTGGGAGGAACGCATGAAATACCTTGCCTGCATCGCGGGAACCGTTGGCGTCCTGATCGCGTCCAACGCCCTGGCGGCGGATACCGGGCAGTTGCCCTGCAAAACCACGCAGGAGTGCAACGAGAACGCTGCCAAAATCGGCGCCAATGCGCCGAGCGACGCGCTGCCCTCGACCAGCAAGACCGACGCCGCCGAGGACCAGTTCTACTGGCTCAACAAGATCAACAAGGCCTCCACAGTCATGCTGGTGGAGGAAGACATCTTCCCGAAGGACGTCGGCCAGCTGATCGCCAAGGGCGTCGACTACACGATCCGTCAGGCCCAGCAGCCGGACGGCAAGCGCCCGAGCGACGTCCTCCAGATCGAGAAGATCATGACCGACAAGGTCGGCGAGGAGGCCTCCGTCATCCACGCCGGGCGCAGCCGTCAGGACATGTACGCGACCTATCGCGCGGCCAAACTGCGCAACCAGACGCTCGATTTTGCCGAGGCGTTGCTCGGCTTGCGGGCCAGGCTGCTCGCCAAGGCGGCCAGCAATCTCGACGCATTGATGCCCGGCTATACCAACGGCGTGCAGGCGGTGCCGATCACCTACGGTCATTACCTGCTGGCCTATGAGGAATCGTTCCAGCGCGACCAGCAGCGCATCAGCGACGCCTGGGGCCGGCTCAACCTCAGCCCGATGGGCGTCGGCGTCATGTCCGACTCGATCTGGCCGCTGAACCGCACACGCCTCGCCCAGCTGCTCGGCTTTGACGGCATCGTCGAGAATTCGATGGACGCCAATCAGGTCATCCCGTTCGACAACCAGCTCGAGGCCACCGCGATCGCCAACTCCGCCGCGATTCGGATCGGCGTGATGATGCAGGACCTGCATACGCAGTACGCCGAGGTGCGGCCGTGGCTGTTGCTGCAGGAAGGCTCGACCTACACCAGCAGTTCGATGCCGCAGAAGCGCAATCCGGGCCTGATCATGCAGGCGAGGATCGCTGCGTCGGACGTGGTGGGGCTGTCGGGGGCGGTGTCGATCCGCGCGCACAACGTCATGTCGGGCATGGTCGATTCCAAGTCCCAGTCCGAGGACATCGGCCTGTTCCCACGTGCCATCAAGATGGTCAGCGCCACCGACCGGGTGTTCGATGCGATCGTGGTCAACAAGGCGCGCGCCAGGGAGGAGCTGGAGAGCGACTGGACCTCGACGATGAACCTCGCCGAGCTGTTACTGCAGGCGCACCAGATTCCGTTCCGCGTCGGGCACGGTTTTGCGTCGCAAATGGTCAGCTATGCGCGGCCGCTGGATCTCACGCCCAAGACCATTCCCTTCAGCGAAGTGACCGACCTGTTCGCCAAGACGCTCGCCAAGTTCAACATGCCGGCGCGGCCGTTCCCGATGAGCGAGGCTGAATTCAGGGAAGTGATGTCGCCGGAATGGATCGTGACGCACACCAAGGGCGTGGGCGGGCCGCAGCCTGACGAGACCGCGCGCATGCTCAAGCAGGCCCAACAGCGGCTCGATGCCGACAAGGCCTGGCTTGCCGCGCAGCGCGACAAGCTCGCGAAGGCCGACGCCGCGCTCGATCAGAGCTTTGCGGCGCTGCTGCCAAAGGACAACGCGCAGTAGCTTTCGGCGCAACGGGGCGCGCGTCATGGCGCGCCCCGTCGCCGCATCACCTCGCCATGTAGTCGAATGCGACCGACCCGAGGCCGAGCGTCAGGTCCACCTTGTAGTGCAGCGCCGACACCACCTCACGCACCGGCAGGCGGGCGACGTCGCACAGCGCGTGCGGAAACAGGCCGAGCGCGGCTGGGCCGGTCCATGCCTCCTTCAACGTGATGTCGTCGAGATGGAAGCGCACCAGCTCGCAGATCCGCGCGCTGCCGTCGACATGCGGGATGATCTTCAAGATGAAGTTCGGCGCCTTCATCGCGTTCAGGACCGTGTCGTGGTCGACCTTGCGGTACTTGTAGCCCATGGTGGCGGAGGCGCAGAGCACCGAGCCGTAATGCAGCGAGCCGACCAGGACGTCGCTTTCGACCGCGATCTTGGGTTTCGCGAGTTTCTTCGGAAATCCCCACAGCTCGCGGCCGCCCGCAATCGGGGCCTCGTCATCGAGATACATCGCGTGGGTGTAGGCCCCGAGTTCGCCCTTGAAGCGGACCGGGATCACCTGCCCGGTCTCGGTGTAGTCGCCGAAGCCGGTCGAGTCCGGCATGCGGATGAATTCATACTTCACGACAGGCTCGGCGACCTCGAGCGGCTCCGGCACCACGGCCTGGAGCGCTTCAAGGTCGGTCTTGTAGGTGATGATGAAATATTCGCGGTCGTAGAACCGATACGGCCCCGGCGGAAACGACGGGTTGGTGAGCGGCATCGAATAGGCGGTGCGCCGGACGTCCTCGATCTTCATGGAAGGCCCCATCTGTCGTTGGCGAGACGACGGATTATGACGGGCGGGGGCGACGGAGGCGAGACCGTATAATCGGCAGCATCAGTCAAATGCGCGTCACAATGCGGGCCGGTGGGGCGGCTATTTCTTCTCGATCGGCGGCGCGGTCTTCTCGGCGGGCGCCGGCGGCAAGACCGGCTTGGCGCCGGCCTTCTGCGCCTCATCGTCGGGACGCGCGGGCTGCGGCGCCGGCGTGGTCGGCCGCTCGCCGCCCGGCTTCGACTCGGCCGGCGTGTTGGTCTTCTGCGGCTCCGGTGACGGCTGCAGCGGCTGGGTCGCCTGCGCGATCTCCTGCGGCGGGGCCGCGTTGATCGCATGCAGCGACAGCACCGCGATCGCAATGCCCGCCGCCACCAATGTGGAGGCGATCAGCATGTCTTTCCGCAGCCTGGTCCGATCCACAGCCATCTCGTTCACCCGCGCATTGTCAGCGAGGTCAACGATCCCGCCACGGCATGGTTCCTGAGCGCAGCCCGTGGGAACCTGGTCTCAATCCGTGGTGCTGATTTCCCAGGTCGCGTGCCGCACGCCTGGCTGGTGCTGCAGGTCGACCACCACGGCGTTGAGCTCATTGGGCTCGACCGCGGTCGAGACCAGCGTCGCCACGATCTCCAGGAAATCGTCGCCGGCTTCGACCACGTCGACATCGGCGACCGGATAGTTCGCGGCCTCGAGCTTCTCGACCAGTTGGTCGCGCATGTCGGGCAGCGCCTCGGGGGTGACCGCGAGCTTGAAGTAGTAGGTCGCCTCCGAGGCCTTCTCGTTCAGCGGAATGCGGTTGATGGCATTGACCAGCGGACGCAGCAGCGTGTTGCCGGCGATCACGAATACGGTCAGCGCCGCCGCCTGCGCCACGAGGTCAGCGCCGGCGCAGGAGCCGACCGCGGCCGAGGCCCACAGCGTCGCCGCGGTGTTGAGGCCGCGCACGTCCATACCCTGCTTCATGATGACGCCGGCGCCGAGGAAGCCGATCCCCGACACCACATAGGCGATCACCCGCACCGCGCCGTCGGCCCCCGCCAGATGCATCGCGAGGTCGACGAAGGCGGCGGCCCCGACCGCGACCAGCACATTGGTGCGCAGCCCCGCGGTGCGCTGCCGGTACTGCCGCTCGGCGCCGATCAGCGTGCCGAGCACGAAGGCTGCCGTCAGGCTGATCAGCGTGTCGAGGAAGTCGGCAAGCTGGAATGTGGTGAGAAATCGCATGGCGCTGCCCCGGCGCGTGGCTCTTCTTTTGACACGTTTTCTTCACGCGAACCGGTACCCACTTCGCTCGAAAACGCTGCGTCTGCCGCGATCTCTTACATTTCCAGGATGCCCGCGTCACCATCTTCCGTGCCGAAAGCAAGCAGCGTGCCCTTGGCATTCCATCCCAGCGCAGACACCGCCGCACCGGTATTCCGTCGCACCAGGATCTCGGCGCCGTCCTCGAGCCGGACGATCAGCACCGTGCCGTCGGCATAGCCGACCGCCATGATGTCGTTCTTCGGATGGCAGGCGACGACAGCGACCCGCGCCGGCATCGGCGCCAGCATCGCCGGCTCCTTGCCCATCGGGCCGTCCTTGCTGGTGAAGGGCCAGACGATCACGGTATCGGCGCCCGAGGTCGCGAGCCCTTTGCCGCCGACGCTCCATGACATCGAGCGCACACGGCCGGGATAGCCGCTCATCCGCATATGCCTGTTGTCGGCGAGCCGCCAGCCATGCATCGCGGCCTCATGCATCGCCGTGACCAGGAACTTGTTGTCCGGACTGAAGGACACCGCGAGATGAGAGCCGGCCCATTCCAGGAATTCCGGATTCGCCGCCATGTTGGGGAACCACAGCGTCACGCCGCCGTAATGCGCGATCGCAAGCCGCAGGCCCTTCGGCGCGAAGGCCAGCCCGCCGACGGTCGACGGCACCTCGAAGGTCTTCTCCTCGCCCTTCGGATTGCGCACAAAGGCGGTCTTGCCGGCCGACCACGCCAGCGTGCCGTCGCTGTGCAAAGCGACATTGTCGATCCAGCGCCGCTTGGCGTCGGTCGCGATGACAGACGTCTCGCCCTTGGCATCGATCGCGATCAGCTTGCCGTCGTCACCGCCGGTGACGAGCCGCTTGCCGTCGGAGACCGCGCACAGGATCGCGCCGAAATGCGTCTCGGTCCGCGTGATCTCGCCGTCGGCGGTCGCGATCGCAACGCTCTCCTCGGCGCCGACAAAGAATGCGCGGTCGCCGAGGAAATGCACCGAGCCGACCGCCGCGCCGAGCGGCAGCGGCTTGACGCGGTCGGTGATCGACACGATGGAAGAAGGGGCCTCGCCCGGATCGAACTCTTTCATCACGTGGTGATGCACTGCTCGAAGCCGTCGCGGATCGCCTGCTCCGGCAATTCGCGACCGATGAACACGACACGGCTTTCGCGCTTCTCGCCGTCCTTCCATTTCCGCTGATGGTCGCCCTCCAGCATCATGTGGACGCCCTGGAACACGTAGCGGTCGTCATCGCCGGTGAAGGCGAGGATGCCCTTCGAGCGCAGGATCTTCTGGCCCTCGGTGGCGACGAGGTTTTGCAGCCATGGCATGAACTTGGTCGGATCGAGCGGCTTCTCCGAGCGCAGCGACAGCGATTGCATGTCCTCGTCGTGATAGTGCTTCAACCCGCCATGGCCATGGTCGTGATCATGATGATGGTGGTGGTCATGATCATGATGGTGATGATCGTGATCATGGTCGTGATCGTCGCCGGCCTCGAGGAAATCGGGCTCGATCTCCAGGATGCGGTCGAGGTCGAACGCGCCGCGCTCCAGCACGTCGGTCAAGCCGACCTGGCAACGCTCGGTGCGGTGCAGCTTGGCGTAGGGATTGATGCCACGGATGCGGGCCTCGACCTCGGCGAGCTCGGGCTTGGAGACCAGGTCGGTCTTGTTCAGCACGATGACGTCGGCGAACGCGATCTGGTTCTTGGCTTCCGGCGCATCCTTGAGGCGGTCGCTCAGCCATTTGGCGTCGGCAACCGTCACCACCGCGTCGAGCCGGGCGTTCTTCTGCACGTCCTCGTCGACGAAGAAAGTCTGCGCGACCGGCGCCGGATCGGCAAGGCCGGTGGTCTCGACGATGATGGCGTCGAATTTGCCCTTGCGCTTCATCAACCCATCCATGATGCGGACGAGGTCGCCGCGTACCGTGCAGCAGACGCAGCCATTGTTCATCTCGAACACTTCCTCATCGGCGCCGATGATGAGGTCGTTGTCGATGCCGATCTCGCCGAATTCGTTGACGATGACGGCGTACTTCTTGCCGTGGTTTTCCGACAGGATGCGGTTCAACAGCGTGGTCTTGCCGGCGCCGAGATAGCCCGTCAGCACGGTCACTGGAATTTTTTGCGAAGCTTCAGCCATAACAACTCCGGGAACTTGGGATCGCGCTCAATCCCCGGCAGGGAGGCCCCTGCCCCTAGTTGGCGAGCGCGCTGGTCAGGGCCTTTATATTGTGCCTGACCATATCAATGTAAGTGGGTGCTTGGCCCTTTTCGCCCGTCAAACTGTCCGAATAAAGCGTCCCGCCGACCCTGGCGCCGGTCTCGGCCGCGATCCGCTCGATCAGCCGGGGATCGCTGATATTTTCGAGAAAAACTGCCGGAATTTTCGCATCCCTGATCTGGGCGATGATGGCGGCGATATCGCGCGCGCTGGGCTCGGAATCGGTGGAGACGGACTGCGGCGAGAAGAACGTGACCCCGTAGGCATCGGCGAAATAGCCGAAGGCGCCATGGGTCGAGATCACCTTGCGCCGCGCCTCCGGCACGCGTCCCACCGCATCGTGCACCTCGCGGTCGAGCGCCTCGAGCTTGGCCAGATAGGCGTCGGCATTGGCCTTGAAGACGGCTGCACGGTCAGGGGCCACGGCGATCAGCCCGTCGCGAATATTGACGACATAGATCTTGGCATTGGCGACCGATTGCCAGGCATGCGGATCGTCATGGCCGCCCATCTTCCGCGGCATGATGCCCTTGGTGGCCACCGCGACCGGCGCCTTGCTGCCCGACGCCTGCAGCAGCCGCGGCATCCAGCCCTCGAAGCCGAGACCATTGATGACCAGGAGCCTGGCGTCGGCGACCTTCTTGGCGTCCGCCGGCGTCGGCGCGTAGACATGCGCGTCGCCATCGGGCCCGACCAGCGCCGTCACGTCGACGTCGTTGCCGCCGACATTGCGCACCATGTCGGCGAGGATCGAGAAGCTCGCGACGACGTTGATGCGATCGGCGGCGCGCGCCGGTCCGCTCGCCAGCACCAGCGCCAGACAGATCAACCCAAACAATCGCCGCATCGTCGTCATGCCTCGAGATGGCGGCCGGGAAACAGCTGGCGCACCAGGCCGCTGACATTGCCGAACAAGAGCGACACAATATAGAGCCCCGCCGCAACCAGGATGATCGCGGGGCCGGATGGAATCCGGGTCTGGTATGACAGCACCAGCCCGGCATAGCCCGACAGCATCGCGCTCGCGACCGCGATGCAGATCATGGTGGTGATGTCGCGCGACCAGAACCGCGCAATGCCCGCGGGCAGGATCATCAGCCCGACGCCAAGCAGCGTGCCGAGCGCGTGGAAGCCGTTGACGAGATTGACCACGACCAGCGCCAGGAAGGCGAGATGCGCCGGCGCACCGGCCCGGCTCACGGTGCGCAGGAACACCGGATCGACGCATTCGATCACCAGCGGGCGATAGATCACCGCAAGCACCAGCAGCGTGAGGGTGGCGTTGAAGGCGATCACCAGCAGCGTCTGGTCGTCCATCGCCAGGATGTTGCCGAACAGCACGTGCAGCAGGTCGATATTGGTGCCCTTGATGGAGACGATGGTGACGCCGAGCGCGAGCGAGACGAGATAGAAGGTCGCAAGCGAGGCGTCCTCCTTCAATTCGGTGGTGCGGGCGACGAGGCCCGCGAGCAGCGCCACGGCAAAGCCCGCGATCAGGCCGCCGGTCGTCATCGCGAACAGATTGAGCCCGGACAGCAGGAAGCCGATCGCAGCCCCCGGCAGGATCGCATGCGCCATGGCGTCGCCGACCAGGCTCATCCGCCGCAGCATCAGGAACACGCCGATCGGCGCGCCGCCGAGCGACAGCGCGATCACAGCCGCGAGCGCGCGGCGCATGAACTCGAATTCGGTGAAGGGCGTAATCAGCGCGTCTGTCAGCATCGGCGTCAGGCAGCCCGCGAGCGTGAATCGTCGGCGCAGGCCGCGGCACTGTCGTCGAAGGCCTCGCACATCCGCATCGCGACCATCAGATTGTCCGCCGTCAGCGTCTCTGCGGTCGGTCCCCATTCCACCGGGCCGCGCGCCAAGAGCAGCGTTTCCGGGAAATTGTTGCGCACCATGTCGAGGTCGTGCAGTGCCGCCAGCACGGTGCGGCCTTCGCCGTTCCAGCGCTTCACCAGCGTCAGCAGGTCGGCGGTGGTCTTGGCATCGATGGCGTTGAAGGGTTCGTCGAGTACGATCAGGCGGGCATCCTGCAACAGCACGCGCGCGAACAGCATGCGCTGGGTCTGGCCGCCGGACAGCGTGCCGATCGGGCGGTTCTCGAAGCCGTTGAGGCCGACCGCGGCGAGCGCCGCCAGGATCTTGCCGCGCGCGGCCCTGCCGATGCCGCCGAAGAAGCCGGTCGAGCGCCACAGCCCGGTGCCGACGAAATCGAACACCGAGATCGGGAAGGTCCGGTCGATGTCGGCGGATTGCGGCAGATAGGCGATGTCGCGGTGATCCAGCCCGTCGAGATCGATCACGCCCGACAGCGGCTTGAGCACGCCGGCGATGCCGCGCAGCAGGGTCGACTTGCCGGCGCCGTTCGGGCCGATCACGGCGAGCAGCGCGCCGGCCTCGACCGCGCCATTGAGATGATGCACCGCCGGGTGGCGGTCATAGCCGAGGGTGACGTCGCGGAAGGTAACAAGAGCAGCCACGGGTCTCACCTCATTGCCAGCCAGACGACGGCCCACAGGCAGGCGCTGACCGCAAGCGCGGCGAGCAGCCGGGCCGGCACGGGCATGCGCAGGATCGACCAGTGCGCGGCCTGCGCCGGATGCGCGTGCGGGCCGTGGCTATGGGGATGCGCGTGGCCGTGATGGTGGTGGTCGTGGGTGTGCGTATGTGCCATGGGGAAATTGTTATATTATAACATAACGCGAGTCTACAAACGGGGAACTCATAAAGGGGAACTCATGGCCGATCCGCAAAACCGGGAGAGATTTGAGCTGCGCCGGCAGAGTGATGGCCTGGTCTACGTCTTTGTCCGGAAAACCCGCCCCGACGGAACCGTCGGCTACCAGCGCCAGGACCATGATCGAGGCGAGGATCTCTGGATCGAGCCCCGCGCGGACTGGGGCTGGGTGGCGTGGGATCCGGCAAGCCAGTCCTGCACCGGCCGCCCCTGGAACGTGCTGCCGGCCGCCCAGGGCGACCATCCGCCGGAAGGCGACTGGGTGAGCCGGAAGGGGCCGAAGTCGTATGTGTATAGCCTGGTGTATGTGCCCTCCTCGTGATGCCTGAGGCGCCGGAGCGTGGGCAGTTCTCTCCGCCGTCGTCCTGGCGAAAGCCAGGACCCATAACCACCGCATTGATTGTGAACGGGATCGTGGACCCCGCGTCGCGCGACAACGAGCTCTTGGGGTAATGGGTCCTGGCTTTCGCCAGGACGACGATGGGGATGGTTGTCGATTGAAGATGCGAAACTCTCGGTGTCATCACCCGCGAAGGCGGGTCCCGTCTTCGCCAAGGCTTCCACGAGGCCATGAGCCCGGGCCGCGCCGAGGCGCTAGGGAGGCGGCAAGCCGGACGATGACAGCGGAGTGGGTGCACAACTCTCCCCGCTTGTCGTCCCTGCGAAAGCAGGGACCCATACACCGCGGCGGATGTGGTGAAGGGACTCGTCGTACCAGCATCGTTCAACGATGGCCATTCGTGGTGATGGGTCCCTGCTTTCGCGGGGACGACATCGAATATGTTGCGCAGTCCGTGAGAGTCATGCATCCGCATTCTCGCGACATGATTTGTCCGAGGCTTGCTCTTCGTTCCGCCACTCTGGAAGCAGAGGGCGCAGGGAAAGCCGGGTGCCGATCGCACCCATGGGTCCCGCGTAATGAAAAACGCGGGAGGTAGGACCACAGGTGTAACCGGAAACATCCCGGCTTTCCCTGCGCGATGGGTTACGGCTTACTTCGTGCTCTCCCCGGCGAGACTTGGCTTGTTTGTCACCGCCCTTCGCGAGAACGCTGCGCGTTCCCGCTAGGAGACACCTGCCACTAGGGCGTCAGGACCACACGACTTCACCGTCCGCCTCAGTCACGCGTCGTCGGTCGTGACCTCGGCGTCCACCGCATCTCACCGCAACACTCCTGACGATGCGCAGCGCCCCTCGATCGGGTGAGACGGGCGAACCATACACCGATCTGAACTTCTGATAAAGCGAAATATTTTGGTCTGAGGTGATTGACAGGTTTTTGCTGAGTTGCCCGACGGATTGCCTTGTAGCAGGTGCCGCGATCGCAACGTCCTTGCGGATCGTCCGGCGCGGGGTTGGCAGGAGCGCATCGACCTGCTGACACCACGGTGTCAGCAGGTTTGGCGTAGGTACCGCTTGTCTGGACGCAACCCCGGGCAGGGAGCAAGCACGCGATGCACGACCGCTCGTCCGAGATCGCACCGCAACGGTCGAACCTGATCACGTTCGTTCTTGGCCTCGGCGCATTCCTGATCCTGTTCGATGTGACCTCGGTCGTGGTCGCGATGCCGGGCATTGCTGGGGATCTCGGGTTTGCCGTTGCCGGCTCCGCCTGGGTCATCGACGCCTACAGCCTTGCCCTTACCGGCACGCTATTGGCATCAGGCGCGCTCACGGATCGGTTTGGTCGCCGGCGCGCGATGCTTGGCGGCAACATCGTGTTTCTGCTGGCATCGATCGGCTGCGGCGCGGCAGCGAGCGGCCCCTTGCTGCTTGCTGCACGCGTGCTGCAAGGTATCGGTGCGGCGTTCCTGAGCACGGGCGCTGCTGCGCTGGTTGCCGGCGCATTCCCGCATCCGCCTCAGCGGGCGCGGGCCTTCGGCACCATCGGGATGATCTCGGGCGTCGCCATGGCTCTTGGTCCAACGCTCGGCGGCCTGCTCGCCGCCTGGTTCGGCTGGCGCTGGATCTTCTATACCAATATTCCTTTTTGCCTGACGCTGGCCTTCGCGGTGCCGCGGGTCGTTGCCGAGACGCATGAGCCCGGCGGACGCCCGCTCGATCCGCCGGGTATCGTGCTGTTGACGCTATCGCTGGGTCTCGCGATCGACGCGCTCTTGAGGCATGACGCAGCATTGAGCCTCAGAGCGGCCGGCCTGATCGCAAGCGCGGCGGCTGCATCCGCCTTCGTCTGGCAACAGTGGCGCAGTCTCAATCCGGTGCTCGACCCGCGCGTGTTCGCGGCGGCGCCGATGATCGGGGTCGGCGCGTCGCTGACCGCTATCCAGTTTGGCTACTGGGCGGTGCTGGTCTATCTGCCGCTGTTCCTGAGCACGGGCGTGCATGTCAGCATGGAAGCGGCGGGCGTGGCGCTGCTGGCGGCGACACTACCGATGCTGCTGGTGCCTTTGCTGGGCGGACGCTTCGTCACCCAATGGGGCTGGCGCCGCTTCTTCACCGTCGCCTTCGGCATCATCGCTTCCGGAGACGCGTTGCTCGTGATCGCTGCGCTATCCGCCGACGCCGCCCTGCGCAGCATCGCGACTATCGCCGGCATGCTGACGATCGGCATTGGAGCTGCGCTGGCCAACCCGCAATTGGGCAGCGTCGCGCTGGCTCTCGCGCCGCCTGCGCAGGCCGGCATGACGTCCGCGATGACAATGATCGTGCGTCAGGCCGGCTTCGCCATCAGCATCGCCGCGCTGGGAGCGACACTCGCGACAACGGATTCAATGTCGGCGTTCGCGCCTCCTTTCGTCCTCGCGGCGTTCGGCGCCATCGCCGGCGTGGTCGCCGCCGCCACCCTGTTTCCCGCTGCGGAGACCTCGGCGTCGGAAAGCGGGACGCGTCAAGAGTAATTCTGAAAATCAGGATACTGGCAGCCGCAGTTCCGCGAAGCACCATATTGTTAACGCCTGCCCGGCATCATTTCCGCCTTCGGCCGTTTCATGGACGCATGTCGGATGGACTGGAAGGCGTACGCATCGATGCAAGCCGACCCCGCAGCCGCGCTGTCGGAAGCACAGCGCCGCGTGGCCGTCTGCGCCGAACGACGTGATGACGGCCTCGCCCTCGGCGGCCTTGGTCTCCAGCGGCTTCCCGACGGCATCTCGGCGCTGACGTGGCTGCGGCATCTGGACCTCTACGGCTGCGGCATCACGGATTTTTCGCCGCTCGCAACGCTGTCGAACCTGGAATCATTGCAGATCGGATCGATGAAGTGTCCGTTTCCCGGGCTCGACTTCATGTCGGGCTGGACCAGGCTGCAAGCACTCGAGATCCTCACGCCGTCCGTGGTGGACCTGAGGCCCGCAGCCGCTTGCGCGTCGCTGAAGCGCCTGAACGTCTGGTGCACCCAGGGCCGGATCGACCTGCTCAACCTGGATGCGCTCGCAACGCTGCAAGGTCTGGAATTCCTGTCGCTCAATGGTGTGCAGTCCGAACGCCTCGACGTGATCGGGCAATGGACCGGATTGAGGGTCGTTCTGCTGTACGGAACCAGTCTGACCACGCTGACGGGCTTTGAGACTCTGCATCAATTGAAGAGCCTGAGTGTCACCGAAACGTCGGTATCCGACCTCTCGCCGCTCGCGGGCCTGACGGCGCTGGAGGAGCTGAACCTTCGCGACACCGAGGTCAGCGATCTGTCACCGCTGGCCGGCCTGCCTTCGCTCAACAGCATCGACATCTCGAACACACAGGTGTCCGATCTGTCGCCGCTGCAACGGCTGGCCAGATGTCAGCGCGAATTCGATCAGATGAAGCGCGCGGAGAATCGGTTCTGGGTCTTCAAAGGGCTCGAGAGCCTTAAGATAGCGCGCAGCAAGGTCAGCGACATTTCCGCCGTCGGACATCTCGACGGGATCAGACATTTCGATCTCAGCGAGACCGATGTCTCCTCGATCGCTCCCTTGCACGCCTGCAAGGCATTGTGGAGCCTGGATCTGGCGGGGACCGCGGTCACGGACCTCGGACGCCCAGGCTCGCTATCCCAGCTTCAATCCATCAACGCATCGAAAACGCAGATCGCGAACCTGCAAGCACTCGAACCGGCGTCCTCGCTGCAGACGCTGAATATCGCCGAAACAAACGTCTCCGACCTGACACCGATCCGGCGCGCCCATGAATGTCGGTCGCTGAATCTGCGCGCGTCGCAGGTGGTTGATATCAGCCAGATCATCGATACCGGCAAGAACCAGGCCGACCACCGCTACTCTCATGAGGCGCTGGATTTCCGCGATACGCCGGCCTCGCGCGCCAGCGAGCGATGTGCCGAGCTCGCCGCGCTGGCGGAGACGAGTCCCGGGACATGCTTCCTTGAAACCAAACGCCATCTGCGAGAGCTGGCGTCTCCCAGCGCGCTAGCGCCACGGCGCGGATTTTGGAGCGCATTGATCGAGCGTCGCCCGCGCGCCTGATCTTCTGCCGGGCCGCGGCGAGCGGCAGGCGTACGGAAGCGAGATCGAGGTCGAGTAGCCTACGGCATCAACATGGCGATCGCCATGATGATGACCGGGCTCAACCCCATCAGCACGACAAACACGCTGTAAAGTAGGTTGCTCATAACGCCGCCCCTACGTTGGAAGGGGAAGCTACACCTGCAGGGACTCGGCAGGCCAGTGCAGTTTGTGCCAGCAGCCGACCTTTCGGAGAATTAGCCAGCTATTTCAGACAAATGACCGAAAAAGCTCCGCAGTGCTCCGGACGCATCGTATCTCAAGCAGACAACAGGGCGACGAGCGCCACCACCGCCAACGCGGTCGCGACACACCCTGCGATCATGATCCAGTCCTGATGCTTGGCCATGCCGGACAGGCTCATCCCGGCGATTTCCTGCGGCGTTGACCTAGGTCAACCGGGCAAAATCATTCGTCGGCCGCCGAGGTGGATCTGAACGCAAGCAGTCTCACGCCTCGCGCGCGTAACTCTTCAACCTTGCTTCCAGCACGGCGATCACCTGATCGCGGACCGGGTCGCGGGAGCCTTTCAGCCAGGCGGCGGCGAGCGGCAGGCGGCCGGCGCTGCTGCCGCGCTTGAGCCTGAGCGGAACGAAGCGCACGCCCGGGATCGCCATCCGCGCGGTCCAGCGCGGCACGATGGCAACGCCGAGCCGTGCCGCGACCATGTTCACGATGGTCTGCTTCTCGTCGGCGATCTCCTGGATGCGCGGCGTCAGTCCGGCCTCGTCGAACAGCTTTGTCGTGAGGTCGTGGCTATGCGGCCGCGAGCGGCGCTCCGGCACGATCAAGGGCTGATCGGCGATGTCGGGCAGCACGATCTGCTTGCGCCGCGCCAGCGCATGCTTGTGCGACAACGCCACCACGGCGGTTTCCTGCAACAGCGGGACAAACTCGATGCGGCGGTCGGGCCGCTCCGGCGGGCGCACGAAGGCGAGGTCGAGCGCGCCCGAGAGCAGCTTTGGCAAGAGCCGGATGGTCTTCTCCTCGAGCAGTTGCACGGCGACGTCGGGATGGGCGGCGCGAACGTCGCGCAGCAGCGGCGGCAGCAGGCCGGCCGCGGCGCTGTCGATCGCGCCGATCCGGAAGCGCCGCGCCTGCGGCTTGCGCAGCCGGCGGCGAAAGCCGTTCTCGATCGCCTCGGCGCGGCCGAGCAGCGCGCGGCCCTCGCGCAGCAGGGTGGCCCCCTCCTCGGTCAGCGACACCGCACGCGTGGTGCGGGCGAACAGCCGCACCCCGAGATCCTCTTCGAGGAGCTTGATGTGGCGCCCCAGCGCCGACGGCATCATCTGCAGCCGCTGCGCGGCACGGCCGAAATGCAGTTCCTCGGCGGCCGCGACGAAGCAACGGAGCTGGTGCAGTTCCAAGACGGGTTTACTCCAATGACACTTGCCGTCATTGCGAGGAGCGAAGCGACGAAGCAATCCATCCTTCCGCACACGCGGTGACAATGGATTGCTTCGCTTCGCTCGCAATGACGGAACCAGAATTATATCATTTTTTTGTATAAACCGGCGCACCTTGAAGCGGAAGGGCGCGGCCTTCTAGGCTTTCCGGTGGTGCGGCGAAACGCGCCGTTCCAACAACAAGACGAACCCGGGGAAGCCCATGGAAAGCCAGCTTGGCACGCGCGTGTTGCGCAAGATCTCACTGCGCATCGTGCCGTTCATCATGCTGCTGTACTTCGTGGCCTTCATCGACCGCGTCAATATCGGCTTCGCCTCGCTGACCATGAACAAGGACATCGGCCTCTCGCCGACGGTCTACGGTTTCGGCGCCGGTATCTTCTTCTGGGGCTACTTCCTGTTCGAGGTGCCCTCCAACATCATCCTGCACAAGATCGGCGCACGGATCTGGATCGCGCGCGTCATGATCACCTGGGGTATCGTTTCGGCGGCGATGGCGCTGGTACAGGGCGCGACCAGCTTCTATGTGCTGCGCTTCCTGCTCGGCGCGGCCGAAGCCGGCTTCTTCCCCGGCATCATCCTCTATCTGTCCTACTGGTTCCCGGCGCGGCAGCGCGCCGCCGTCACCGCGCTGTTCATGGCCGCGGCGCCGCTCTCGACCGTGCTCGGCTCGCCGGTCTCGGGCGCGCTGCTGGAGATGGACGGCATGCTCGGCTTCAAGGGCTGGCAATGGCTGTTCGTGCTCGAAGCCGTGCCTGCCGTGCTGCTCGGCTTCGTCGTGCTCGGCTTCCTCACCGACCGCCCGGAGCAGGCCCGATGGCTCGCCGACGACGAGCGCGCCTGGCTGGTCAAGACCATGAAGGCCGAGACCGACGGCAAGGCCGCGACCGCGAGCCACAGCATCTGGCGCGGGTTGGCCGATCCGCGCGTGCTGGCGCTGGCGCTGGTCTATTTCGGCACCTCGGCCGGGCTCTACACGCTTGGTGTGTGGGCGCCGCAGATCATCAAGCAGTTCGGCCTGTCGTCGATCCAGGTCGGCTTCCTCAACGCAGTACCGGCGACCATCGCGGTGATCGCGATGGTGCTGTGGGCGCGGCATTCCGACCGCACCGGCGAGCGCACCTGGCACGTGGTGCTGGCCTGCCTGATGGCGGCGGCGGGACTTGCGCTGGCCGGGATGTGGACCGGGCTTGTTGCCGTGATCGCCGCGCTGACGCTGGTCAATATCGGCATCTCCTCGTCGAAGCCGCCGCTGTGGAGCATGCCGACCATGTTCCTGTCGGGCTCGGCCGCCGCGGCCGGGATCGCCACCATCAACTCGATCGGCAATCTCGGCGGCTTCGTCGGGCCGGCGATGATCGGCTGGATCAAGGACCGCACCGGCAGTTTCGAGGGCGGCCTGTATTTCGTCGCCGGCCTCCTGGTGCTGTCCGCCGTGCTCACGCTGCTGCTGTCGCGTGCGCAAGGCGCGCCGGCTGCGGCCGAACCGCACCCCAATCCCATGCAAACCCGCTAACGACAGATCCGGAGACAAATCATGCGTACCCATTCCATCGCCGCCATCCCCGCCGACGGCATCGGCCCCGAAGTGATCTCCGCGGGCGTCCGCGTGCTGCAGGCGCTGGCCAAGCGCTCGGGCGACATCAGCTTCAACGTCAAGACCTTCGATTGGGGCTCGGACTATTACAAGAAGCACGGCGTGATGATGCCGGCCGACGGGCTCGCCGATCTGAAAAACTTCGACGCGATCTATTTCGGCGCGGTCGGCGCGCCCGACGTGCCCGACCACATCACGCTGTGGGGCCTGCGTCTGCCGATCTGCCAGGGTTTTGACCAGTACGCCAATGTGCGGCCGACCAAGATCCTGCCCGGCGTCGCCTCGCCGCTGCGCAATGTCGGCGTCGGCGATCTCGACTGGGTGATCGTGCGCGAGAATTCCGAGGGCGAATATGCCGGGATGGGCGGCCGCGCCCACAGGGGCCTGCCGGAGGAAGTCGGTACCGAGGTCGCGGTCTTCACCCGCGTCGGCGTGACGCGGATCATGCGCTACGCATTCCAGCTCGCGCAGTCGCGGCCGCGCAAGTTCCTGACCGTGGTGACCAAGTCGAACGCGCAGCGCCACGGCATGGTGATGTGGGACGAGATCGCCGCCGAAGTGGCGAAGGACTTTCCTGACGTGACCTGGGACAAGATGCTGGTCGACGCCATGACGGTGCGGATGACGCTCAATCCGAAGAGCCTCGACACCATCGTGGCGACCAACCTGCACGCCGACATCCTGTCGGATCTCGCAGGTGCCCTGGCCGGCAGCCTCGGCGTGGCGCCGACCGGCAACATCGACCCGCAGCGCCGCTTCCCTTCGATGTTCGAGCCGATCCACGGCTCGGCCTTCGACATCACCGGCAAGGGCATCGCCAACCCGGTGGCGACCTTCTGGACCGGTGCGCAGATGCTCGAGCATCTCGGCGAAAAGGACGCCGCCGCGCGCCTGATGGCGGCCGTCGAGAAAGTCTGCGCGGCCGGCGTGCTGACGCCCGATGTCGGCGGCAAGGCGACGACGAAGGAAGTGACGGACGCCGTGATCGACGCGATCCATGGGTCGAATGTGTGAGGAGCGGTTGCGTCGCCACATGATGCAGTGAGGCGAGCACGCCGGCAGGGCTCCCTCCCCCCTTGCGGGGGAGGGTCGGGGAGAGGGGTACCGCTTGCTCTGCTCTCCATTAGAAACGGCGATGCACGCTACGCAGGTTGATGCAGCGCTGTCTCCTCTCGCATCGTGCCCGGGGCCACCCCTCTCCCCACCCTCTCCCGCAAGGGGAGAGGGAGCCTGACGAAGGTGCTCACCTGACGAAGGAAGCAGTACGCCCGCCACCGATACCGCAACCGGGGACAGAACCGTGCTACCCGATCTGACCAGACGACGCTTTGTGACCGCTGGAGGACTATCGATCATGGCCGCGATGACGGGGATGCAGCCGGCAAGGGCCGCGACGTGGCGCGATGAGATCCGCGCCATCGCGTTCGACGTGCAGGGGACCTGCGTCGACTTCTATCAGCCGATCCTGCGTGCCGGGCAGACCGTCAACGCCGCGAAGGGGCTTGCGCTCGACTGGGCAAAGCTCTCGGGCGAATGGCGCGATCTCTATCGGGTCGCGCTCGACGAGGTGATCGCCGGCAAGCGGCCATGGATCCGGGTCGACCGCATCTATCGCGAGGCGCTCGACGTGCTGCTCGATCGCCACGGGCTGTCGGAGGCTTTTTCCAAAGACGAGCGCGACGAGTTGAATACGGTGTGGAGCAAGCTCGACGCCTGGCCCGACAGCGTCGAAGGCCTTGCCCGCCTGCGCAGCCGCTTCGTGACCTCGACATTGTCGAATGCCGGCATGGCCGCCGTGGTGGCGGTGGTCAAGCACGCCGGGCTGCCGTTCGACGCCCTGCTGACCGCGGAGCTCGCACACAGCTACAAGCCCTCACCCGCGGTGTATCAGCTCGCCGTCGACTATCTCGGTTATCCCGCCGACACGATCCTGATGGTCGCCTGCCACAAATACGACCTGAAGGCCGCCCGCGCCTTCGGCATGCGCACCGCGTTCGTCGCCCGCCCGCTGGAGTTCGGGCCTGCGGCGAAGGTCGACGTCGCGCCGGAATCCTGGTTCGACCTCCACGTCGACAACTTTACGCAGCTCGCCGACGCGCTCGTGCCGGCGTGACGATGCGCGGGCCCGATCCATGGGTCGAATGTGCAGCGGCGTTCGGATCGCCGCATCGCAGTGAGGCGAGCACACTGGTAGGGCTCCCTCCCCGCTTGCGGGGGAGGGTTGGGGAGAGGGGTACCGCTTGCTCCGCTGCTGATTGATGGCGGACAATATCTTCGCAGGTAGACGTCCGTTGATACAGTCGAACCGACGTCTCGCTTCTCGCCCGGGGCCACCCCTCTCCCGCAAGGGGAGAGGGAGCCTGAGAGGTGCGCGCACCTTACGCAGACGCGCCCGCTTCCGCGCAATTGGTCAGCCGCGCCGGCACGCCGACGGCGGTGCAGCCGGCGGGCACGTCCGACGTCACCAGCGCGCCGGCGCCGATCTTGGCGAAATCGCCGATTGAGAGATTGCCGATCACGGTCGCGCCCGCACTCAGGAATACGCCGTGACCGATCTTCGGTGCGCGGCGCGGATCATCCTGATGCCGCGCGATGGTGACGTTCTGCAAAATCGTGACCTCGTCGCCGATTTCGGCCAGCGCGCCGATGATGATGCCGGTGCCGTGATCGAGGAAAACCGCCGTTCCGATCCGGGCCGACGGATGAATGCTGATCTGCAACTGATCCGCCGTCGCGCTCTGCATCAGTAGTGCAAGGTCGGGCCGATCCTGGCGCCACAGCCAGTTCGAGACGCGCCAGGCTTGCAGCGCGACATAACCCTTGAAGTTCAGGAGCGGCGGCAGCAAGCCCGTGATCGCCGGGTCGCGGCGCACGATCGCTGTGAGATCGATGGCGGCGGCATCGACGAGCGCGGGCTCGGCTGCATAGGCCTCGCGCGCGGTCCGCATGAACTGCGCGCGATCGGCATCGGTGCGGCAGATAGCACGGCCAATCAGGAAAGCGAGCGCGCCGCCGAGGTCGCCCTGATCGAGGATGAAGGCGGCCGACGCTTCGAGGAACGGATCGGCAGCGATTGCGGTTTCCGCCTCGCGCCGGATCGCAAGCCAGAGGTCGTCGGAACTCATTGTCGCTTCTGCCGTCATGGTCTTCGCCTCATCGTCCGGCGATAGAGTGGGCACGTCCAACACAAAATGCAAACCGCCCGCTTGCTCATCGCAAACGGGCGGCTCAGGGCCATCAGGTTCTATGGGGGCACATCGCCTGAAGGCTAGCGTTTGCCTCGCGTGATCAGCCTTGCAGGATTAGCTTTGCAGGATCAGCTCTGCGGCGGCTGGTCGTTCGGCGGGGTCGGACGGGTCTTGTGCTGCGCCATGAAGGCGTCGAACTCTTCCTTGTCCTTGGCGTGGCGCAGGCGATCGAGGAAGTTCTTGAACTCGACCTGCTCTTCCTCGAGGCGGCGCAGCGTATCCTGGCGGTACTCGTCGAAGGCGCGGTTGCCGCTGGAGGGCGGGCCGAAGCCGCCGAACGGGAAGCCGCGGCGCTCCATGCGGCTCTTCATCCGCTCCATCTTGTCCTGCATGCGCTCCATCTTGTTCTGCCAGCGATCCATGTCGTTGTGACTCCAACAGGCCATTTTTCTGCTCCCGAGTGTGAAAAAGAGAAGGGCGAGGCCGATCGGCCACCAGATCATGAAGCCGAGGATGATCCCGGCGATCTTCAGGGGATGCCACGGCGTCGCGTAGAAGTAGGGACGGTAGGGCTCTTCAACGGGGCCGCGCCAGCGATTGACATCAGCGGTGTAGGCCATTTCCTTCTCCATCACGGCATGACGCCGTTGTGAATGTAAATAACATTTACATAGGTAGCCGATCCCTTGGGAAAGTCAAGCAGCGCGGATGACGCACCCCTCGGATTATTTTTTGCTCGGCGGTTGAACCTTATTTCGGCTTGCCCCACGGGCCGGACTTCTCGCCGGCCGGCGGTTCGTCGCCGGCCGCGGTTCCCGGCCTGCGGTCGGTGCGGAAGCCGAGGCCGCGCAGATAGATCAACACCTCGGCCTCGAGCAGATCCTCCGGCGACATCGGCAGCTTGCGCCGCGCCGCATCGCCGCGGCCGAACAGCGAGGCGACGCCGTGCGACATCGACCAGATGTGCAGCGCCATCATCATCGCCGGCGGACGCGGCATGCCCGGCGGCGCCAGCGCCGCGAGCCGCTCGGCGGCGGCGCGGATGATCGCAAAGGCACGCTCGCTCGCGGCCATCAGGGTCGGATTCGAGTCGACTGGCAGGCCGGATTCGAACATCGCGGAATAGAACGCGGGCTCCTCACGCGCGAAGGCGAGATAGGCCTTGCCGACCCGCTCGAACGCCGTGACGGTATCCGGACGGCCGTCGTCCCAGGCCTGGGTCAGCAACGACTCGAATTGCTCGAAGCCGCGCTGCGCGATGCTGGCGATCAGCTCATCACGGTCGCGGAAGTGGCGGTATGGTGCGGCGGGGCTGACGCCGGCCATGCGCGCGGCATCGGCGAAGGTAAAGCCGGCCGGCCCCTTCTTCGAGATCAGGTCGAGGGCTGCCTGCAGCAACGCCTCTTTGAGATTGCCGTGATGATAGCCGCGCTCGGCGCGGCCTTGGTCCTTGCGCCAGCTCATGTGAACGGCTTTTACATGAGCCGGCGGTAAAGGTCACTAGCGGGCAGACCGCGCGGTCATCAAGATTAACGGACCGCCGGCCCCGCGCCGTCGCGGGCTGCTTTGCCAGGCTATCAGGCGGGATGCGCGACTAGGCCGGGACGTAGGTCAGCCTGATCGTGTTCTGGCCCAGCCGCTCGCTCGCCACGAGGCGGAGCGGCCCCCGGGGGCCGGTGAAGAACGGCTTGCCGCGACCCGGCACGACGGGCCGGAGGTAGATTTGATACTCGTCGATCAGGCCGAGTTCGGTCAGCCTTCCGGCGAGTTCGGGTCCGGCGACTTCGATCTCGCCGTCGAGCCGCGCCTTCAGCCCGCGCACCGCCGCCTCGAGATCCCCCTCGACGAGATGAGCGTTGGGTCCGACCGACGTCAGCGTGCGCGACACGACCCACTTCGGCCGGCTCCGCCACACCGCCGCATACTCGCGCTCGTCCGCATCCCACTCGGGAAGGTCATCGTCCCAATAGCGCATCACCTCGTACATGCGGCGGCCATACAGCATGCCGGTCGCGCCGCGCACCTGCTCGATGAAATGACGAAACAGCCCAGGCTCTGGCGGCATTGGCTGATCGTGATCGACATAGCCGTCGAGCGACTGGTTCAATCCGAAGACGAGCTTCGCCATGGCGCGATATCTCCAGCCAGGGTTTTCAGATTGGATTGGGCCGGCAGGACCGGAGAGCGACGCCGCTCTCGGGCCGGGACGGGGCTCTCTCCGCTTGTCGCATCCGTGGAGAGAGCCCCACCGGGATCGCATCGAAGATGCGATCCGACCTAAGAGCGAGCTTCGCTCGTCTCGACCCCGCGAGCGGGAGAGGTTCAGGGAATCATCGGCGCTGTCCCGGCGCGCGGGGCACTAGCGCCTGGGCACTATCGGCCCGGGCACTATCGGCCGGGGATCGGCAGCACCGGCATGATCTCAACGGCTTCGCCTGGGAAGATCGAGAAGTGCGGGTGGTTCTCGAACAGCTTGGCCGCGGCCTCATGCGAGGGCGCACGCACCACGGTGAAGCCGGTGAGCTGATTGGTGATGTCTGCGGTACCGCCCTCGCCGACCTTCTTGGTCTTGCCGAGCGGTCCGCCCATCTCGACGATCACGTCGTGGTGCTTCTCGACCCAGGCGCCCCACGCGGCCATGCCCTGCTGTTCCTTGGCACGGCGCTCAGTCTCGGGCATCGCGTTCCAGGCCGCCATCCGCGCGCCGTCCTTGCTGCCGAGATAGACGGCGAGGAAAGTGTTGGTGCTCATCGTACTTCTCCGTTGTGCTCGTAGGTGGTTTGACGATCGGTGGTTGGTGCGCTGACGCCATGCGGCGGCAGCGCTGGTTGCGAAATTCAGCGCAGCGCCTTGCCCCAGCCGCCCTGCGGATGCTCGAAGGTTGCAGCCGCCTGCTGCACTTCCTCGGAGAAATCGCCCATCTCCTGCACCTGGCGGATCTCGATCATCTCGTTGGCGGTGGCCGGGCACTTGCTGGCCCATTCGATCGCTTCGGCGCGCGAGGCGACCTCGATCATCCAGAAGCCGCCGATCACTTCCTTGGCCTCGGTGAACGGACCGTCGATCACGACAGGGATGCCGGTATCGAACTTGACGCGCGCGCCCGAAGCCGGCGGATGCAGGCCTTCCAGCGTGATCAGCACGCCGGCGTCCTTCAGCGCCTGATTGTACCGCATCATCGCGGCGACCCGTTCGGGGTCGAGCTCGAGCTTGGCCGGCGCGGACTCATAGCCGAGCGGGATCATCAGCATCATGAAACGCATTGGTCGGATTTCCTTGCCTGTTGAATCACTCGCAATCTTCACCCTCGTCATTCCGGGAAGCCCCACACGACGCCGACCCGGACTCCATGACTTGCGACCGTGATCATGTGTTCCGGGCGCGTCGCCCGTGCGATATCGCGGAATGACAACGGGTGTCACTTCTTGCCTGCCTGCGCGCGCAGGCGCTCGCCCCGTTCGCGCAGCTCCGGTGTCAGCGCCTCGCCGAAATCTTCCGGCGCAAACATCTGACGGATCTCGATCTCGGAGCCGCTATCGAACGGCGCGCGCTTCATCCAGTCGATCGCCTCATCGAGCGACTTGGTCTCGATCAGCCAGAAGCCACAAACCAGATCGCCGCTGAGGCCAAACGGTCCGCGCGACACGGTGCTCTGCCCGCCGGCATATTTGACGCGCGCGCCCTTGCTGGTCGGATGCAGCCCTTCGCCGGCCTGCATCACGCCGGCCTTGACCATCTCCTCGTTGAACGTGCCCATCGCGGCGAGCAGCTCGGTGCTCGGCATCACGCCGGCCTCGGTATCTCCGTTCCCTTTCACGATCACCATGAATTTCATCGTCCTGCTCCGTTGTCTTGTTCAGCGCTTCGCCGGTATCGCCGGTGCTCGTCTCAAGGACGACGCCGGGCTTGCCACGCCGACAGATCGAATGAAATTATTTCGGAGGTCATTGCACCGCGCGCCACAGCCTTCAGCGCTCCTGCCGGACGAGTTCGCCGTCCTGATGCGATGGGCCGAAATAGACGTCGACGCGCGACACCTTGTCGCCATCGAACACGAAGAACTCGGTGTTGCGAAAGCTCTTGCCGTCCTTCGCCACGCAACGATAGGTGACGAAGGCCTCGGCGCCATCGACCATGATGCGTTCGATCTCGTGGCGGCCGATCCAGCCCGAGTCGCGCCAGCATTCGGCGAAATAGCGCATCTTGTCGATGTTCTCGCCATACGGGGTGCTGAAGCGGAAATCCTCCGCGAATGCCGCTTCGACCGCCGCGCGGTCATTGGCGAGATAGGCAGCGAAGAGCCCGCGGATGATCTCCGCCCTGTTGCCAGCTGCAGCCATGTCGTCTCCACATGCATCGCCCGGGCCTCCGGAGCGAGGAACGCTCCAGAACCCGGGCCTCAGGGAGATGACGAATGGGACGGCGCGAACGCGACATCGCGCCGAAGTTTATTTTCTGGAACCGGACCAGCGGCCAGGTTCCGGCCCGGTTCAGCTTCCCTTTCAGCTTTCCTTTTCAGCCTTCCTTGGGGAACATGCCGAAATAGGGCTCGGCCTCCTTGAGCACACGCGCGAAGGATGGCCGCGCCTGCAGCCGTGCGAGATAGGCCGCGAGATGCCGATGGCCGTCGGCGAATGGCTCGACCTTGTTGCCGTAGAACAGCGCCGGCGCGGCGGCGCAGTCGGCCAGCGAGAATTGCCCGCCCATCATCCAGCCGCCATGCGCGAGCTGCTGGTCGAGAATGCCATAGGAGGTGCGGAGCTGCGCCCGCGCCTCGGCGACGCCGTGCGGGTCCTTGCTGTCGGCAGGCCGCAGCCGGTCGCCGACGATCCGCTGCGTTGGCAAATGGACATAGAGATCGAGGAAGCGGTCGCGCAGCCGGGTCTGCAGCGCGAGGTCCGGGTCGTCCGAGATCAACCTGGCGGTGCCAGGATAGTGCCGGTCGAGATATTCGATGACGATGCTCGATTCCGGCACCGTCTCTCCCCGCCTCTCGTCGCGGAGCACCGGAAAGCGGCCGATCGGCGACAGCGCGAGCAGGGCTGCGCGCTGCGCGGGGTCGCCGAGATTGACCAGGTTTAGCGTGAACGGCGCGCCGTTCTCATACAGCGCGACCAGCGCCTTCCAGCAGAACGAGGACAGCGGGTGGTAATGCAACATCAGTGACATCGGAACTCCATGATCGAACCAGTGCCCGCAGGACGAAGCCGAGGCCGCCCTGCCGACATATCGTGCGGCGATTATTTTGCTTGCGCCGATTCAGGATCGACGCGACGCGCGCTCGTTGACCATGCGAATCGACGTGCCGGATCGATTCGCAAAAGCCGTCAGCGATATCAGTGTTCGTAATAGGTCTATCAGCGTTACTGAAGAAGGCCGCTTCCAATCATCCGCATCAGACGAAAGTTCGCATCGATTTTCGTCCGTAGGATTACGGTGAACATCGCATACCGACTATGGATGATAACGTGCAGATCGGAAAATTGCTTCGCAAGTTGAAATAGATGCATGCGTGCAATGGCGCGCTATGCAGTTCGTGCCACGCGTGCGCGGAGCGCAGGCTTTACCGATGCTAAACGGCTCGCTGCAACCTTTCCGTGAGTTGCAGCAATCCGCTTTTCCCTCATCCCGTTTCATTATGTGAACCTTCACGGAGCCCTGATGTTCAGTTTCAGCAACAAGGCCAAGATCGACAACGCGCTGGCGCAGGCCGCAGCGATCGGCAAGTCGCAGGCGGTGATCGAGTTCAAGCTCGACGGCACCATCGTCGACGCCAACGAGAACTTCCTGAATGCGATGGGCTACGCGCTCGACGAGATCAAGGGCAAGCACCACAGCATGTTCGTCGATGCGGCCACGCGCGACAGCCACGACTATCGCGACTTCTGGGCGCGGCTGAACCGCGGCGAATACCAGGCCGCGCAGTACAAGCGCGTCGCCAAGGGCGGCCGCGAGATCTGGATCCAGGCCTCCTACAACCCGATCATGGACAGGAACGGCAAGCCGGTCGGCGTCGTCAAATTCGCCACCGACATCACCACGCAGAAGATCCACAGCATGGAAGACGCCGGCAAGATCGCCGCGATCGGCCGCGCGCAGGCGGTGATCGAGTTCAACATGGACGGCACCATCGTCAACGCCAACGAGAACTTCCTCGGCGCGATGGGCTATTCGCTCGCCGAGATCCAGGGCAAGCATCACAGCATCTTCATGCCGCCGGCCGACCGCGACAGCCCGGCCTATCGCGATTTCTGGGCGCGGCTGAACCGCGGCGAGTTCGCGAGCGGCGAATTCAAGCGCATCGGCAAGGGCGGCAACGAAATCTGGATCCTCGCCACCTACAATCCGATCCTCGACGACCGCGGCAAGCCGTTCAAGGTCGTCAAGTTCGCGACCGACGTCACCCAGCAGAAGCTGAAAGCCGCGGACAATGACGGCCAGATCGACGCGATCGGCAAGTCGCAGGCGGTGATCGAGTTCAACATGGACGGCACGATCCGCGTTGCCAACCAGAACTTCCTCGCCGCGATGGGCTATTCGCTGTCCGAGATCCAGGGCAAGCATCACAGCATGTTCGTCGAGCCCACCGAGGCGAGTTCGTTGGGCTACCGCGAGTTCTGGGGGGCGCTGAACCGCGGCGAGTTCCAGGCCGCCGAATACAAGCGCATCGGCAAGGGCGGCCGCGAGATCTGGATCCAGGCGTCCTATAACCCGATCCTCGACCTCAACGGCAAGCCCTACAAGGTGGTGAAATACGCCACCGACATCACCGCGCAGGCGATCGGCCGCAAGAAGGCCGACAGCGCGCGCGGCCTGATCGAGGCGGTCGCCGCCGGCAGCGAGGAGATGAGCGCCTCGATCCGCGAGATCTCGGAAACCATGACCAAGTCGAAGCAGAACGCTGCGGTTGCCACCGGCCGGGTCGAGGCCGCCGACGGCCAGGCGCAGAAGCTCAATGCCGCAGCGCAGGCGATGAGCGGTATCGTCGAGATGATCTCGAGCATCACCGGGCAGATCAACCTGCTCGCGCTCAATGCCACGATCGAATCGGCGCGGGCGGGCGAAGCCGGACGCGGCTTCGCGGTGGTGGCCTCCGAGGTGAAGAGCCTTGCCAACCAGGCCAAGCAGGCGACCGACACGATCTCCTCGGAAATCGATGCGCTGAACTCGATCGCCGCCGAAGTGGTCACCTCGCTGTCCGAGATCAAGGCTGCGATCGCCGGCGTCAACGAGTACATCACCTCCACCGCCGCCGCGGTCGAGGAGCAGAGCATCGTGACGCAGGACATGTCGACCAACATGCAGCGCGCCTCCGCCGAGCTCGCGGCGTAGGTTGCGGTGCGATCCTCGAAGGATGGACGGCCCGGGCTGGGGGCCGTGCATCCTTCGAGACGCCCGCTTTGCGGGCTCCTCAGGATGACGGGGAGAGATCACCCCGCTCGGCTCCAGCTCTTGCTGTGCCACCACGACGGCGTGCCAACTTACTGATGGTCATCCAGTCCGATCGTATCAAAGCCTGTTTCTTCTTGCGGCTCCAACCCTTGATCTGGCGCTCCGCAGCGATGCCATCCGTAATGCGATCGAAATGTTCAGACCATACCAAGACAACCGGTCGCCGGTTGAACGTGTAGCCGGGATAAGCACCGGCGTTGTGCTGGTCGATCCGAGGGGCAAGGTCGTCGCCGGTGGCACTGCCGACGTAGAACGAGTCATCGGCACAGCGAAGCATGTAGACGTAGATGCCCATCGTGATGATTCCGCGCGATGTCGTTCAAGCAAGAATGAAGCAACTTCCATCGCGGTCAAGAGCGGATAGGACTAGCAGTCCCGTCATCCTGAGGTGCGAGCCTGGCGGTGCACTTGCACCGCTGGGGGAGCCTCGAAGGATGTACGGCCCGGCTGGTCGCCGTGCACCCTTCGAGGCTCGCTCCGCTCGCACCTCAGGGTGACGGAGAAACAGCTCCCGTTGACATCGCCGGGTAAAGGTCGCAGACGGTCGGGACTTCCTGCCCGAACCGATGGACCTGCCGATGTCTCCCTCTGCACAAAAAGTCGCACTCGTGACCGGCGCCGCGCGTGGCATTGGGCTTGCCGCGGCGAAGCGCTTTCTCGCCGACGGCTGGCGCGTTGCGCTACTTGATATCGAGGGCGCGCTGCTGGAGAGCGCGGTCGCCGCATTGAAACAGCCCGACAGCACGCTGGCGCTGACTTGCGACGTGTCGGATGCAGCCGGTGTGACGAAAGCGCTCGCCGCGACCGCGAGCCGCTTCGGCCGGCTCGACGCGCTAGTCAACAACGCCGGCACGGCCGTGTTCGCGCCGGTGCTGGAGACGTCGGACGCCGACTGGAGCCGGATCATGGCGGTCAATCTCACCGGCCCGTTCCTGTGCACCAAGGCGGCCGCGCCCCTGATGCGCGAGCATGGCGGCGGCGCGATCGTCAACATCACCTCGATCTCGGCGGTGCGCGCCTCGACGCTGCGCTCGGCCTACGGCACCAGCAAGGCCGGCCTCGCGCACCTCACCAAGCAGCTCGCGGTCGAGCTCGCCTCGCTCGGCATCCGCGTCAACGGCGTAGCGCCCGGGCCGGTCGAGACCGCGATGGCGAAAGCCGTGCATACGCCGGAGATCCGCGCCGACTATCACGACGCGATCCCGCTCAACCGCTATGGGCTGGAAGAGGAGCTGGCGGAGGCGATCTTCTTCCTGTGCTCGGATCGCGCCAGCTACATCACCGGCCAGATCCTCGCCGTCGACGGCGGCTTCGATGCCGCCGGCATCGGCCTGCCGACCCTGCGCGGCCAACGGCGGAATGGGTGAACACTTCCGAGCCGAAGGACGCACCATCACCGTCACCCTGAGGTGGCCGCTTCTTCAGCGGCCCTCGAAGGGTCGACGGCCCGGCCGGTGGCCGATTCACCCTTCGAGGCTCGCCCAGCGGCGCAATTGCGCCGCAAGGCTCGCACCTCCAGCGACAAAGGCGAAGCCTTTGCGCGGGGGTGACGGGACAAAGAGCTGCGCAACGGCTAGCGCTCGTTCACCGCAACGACGCGCCACGCATTTTCCAACCGATCGATCCGCGTCAGCGACAGCGGATCGATGACGAAGCGCAGCGCAAGCTCCGGTGCCAGTTCGAGCGCGATCGCGAGCACTGCGCGGATAGTGCCGGAATGCACCACCAGCACGACATCGCCGGCCGGCAGGCGTGCAAGCCCAGATCGCGCCCGCGCGATCTGATCGGCAAAGCTTTCGCCGCCCGGCGGCCGGTTGGTCCCCGGCGAATTCCAGAACGCGCGGTAGGCTTCCGCGCCGAGCTCTTGCTCGATCTCACTGTGGCGACGTCCGGTCCAGTCGCCGAAATCCTGCTCGCGAAAGGCGTCGTCCTCGCTCGCCGCAAGGCCAAGCCGTGCCGCGGTCTCGCGCGTCCGCCGCGCGGGACTGCAAACTACAAGAGCGCCGCGCGGCAGCCGCACCTGCAAGTCCGCGAAGGCCGCGGCATCGCCGAGATCGGCCGGCGCATCCGAAGCGTGGATGACGCCGCGCGGACCATCGACCGGCGCGTGGCGGATCAGCCAGAGATGCGTTTCGCCATCCATCTTCCGCTCATTCTGTTCTGACGCGTTTTCTTCACGCGAACCGGTATCCACTTCGCTTGAAGACGCTCTAACCCAACCGCGTCGCAAGCAGCACCAGGATCGCGGTCTCCGCGACCTGCTCGGCGCCGCCGAGCACATCGCCGGTCTGGCCGCCGATCTGCCGCTTTGCCAACAGCGCCATGATTAATGCGCTCATGCCGGCCGCGATCGCCGCCAGCAGCGCACTGCTGAAGGGCAGCGCGAGGATTGCGATCACCAGCGCGATACCGGCCGCGACCAGGGCAATCGTACCATCGGGCCGGCCGGCATTGGCCGCGAGCCCGTCAGTGCGCGCGTAGGGCAGACTGATCGCGATCCATGGCAGCACGCCGCGGCCGAGCGCATGCGCCGCGATCAGGCCCTGCACCACCATGCCATTGGGAAGCGCAGCCAGCGCCGCGAGCCTGGTTGCAAAACTCACGACCAGCGCCAGCGCGCCATAGGTGCCGAGCCGGCTGTCGCGCATGATGTCGAGCTTGGCCGCGACATCGCGACCGCCGCCGAACCCGTCGGCGACATCGGCGAGCCCGTCCTCATGCAGCGCGCCGGTCAGCAGCGCGCCGCCGCCGAGCGCGAGCGCCGCCGCGGCGAGATCCGGCACGCCGATCGCCCGCAGCAGGAGACAGAACAGGCCGATCACAGCCCCGATGGCGGCCCCGACCAGGGGGAACAGCCGCTGCGCCCGCGCAAAGCTCTCCGGCCGCGCGCCATCCGGATGCGGCATCGGCAGGCGGGTCAGAAAGGCGGTGGCGGTCCTGAGGTCGTCGAGCCATTGATTCATGGTGAAGGCCTGGAAATTGGGCTAAAGCGCGATGAGATCGGACTCAATCTCATCGCGCTTTAGCTTCTTGTTAGGGCATGATCTCCGCGCAAACGCCAGGCGTTTGTCGCGAGGGAAAACCGCTTCACAGCTTTCCGGATCATGCTTTAGCTTGCGGCCCGCTCGACGAGGGAATCGCATGCAGTTCAGTACTCTAGACGACATCCGCAGCTTTTGTCGCGACCTGCCCAAGGGCGACGAGGCCAGCGCTGCGGCCGCCACGCTGCGCCAGCAGAGCCTGACCAAGCCGCCGGGCAGCCTCGGCCGGCTGGAGGACGTCGCGATCTGGCTGGCGCGCTGGCAGGGCCGCGAGATCCCCCGGCTCGACCAGGTCACGATCGCCGTGTTCGCCGGCAATCACGGTATCGCCGAGCGCGGCGTCTCCGCATTCCCGTCCGAGGTCACTGCGCAGATGGTGGCGAACTTTGCCGCAGGCGGCGCTGCGATCAACCAGATCGCGAAGCTGGCCGGCGCCGAGCTGCGCGTCGAGCCGCTCGAGCTGGCGCGGCCGACCCGCGATTTCACGATGGCGCCGGCGATGGACGGCGCCGACTTCCTGGTTGCGCTCGACACCGGCTGGCGCACGGTGCCGGAGCAATGTGACTTGCTGGTGGTCGGCGAGATGGGCATCGCCAACACCACGGTGGCCGCGACGCTGTGCGCGGCGTTGATGGGCGGGCGCGGCGCGCGCTGGGCCGGTCGCGGCACCGGCGTCGATGATGCCGGCCTGCTACGCAAGCGCACCACGATCGATACCGCGCTCAAAATCCATCGCAACCTGCTCGAGGATCCCCTCGCCGTCGCGGTTGCGCTCGGCGGGCGCGAGCTCGCAGCCATCTTCGGTGCCGTGCTGGCGGCGCGCGCACGATCGATCCCGGTGCTGCTCGACGGCTTCGTCGCGACCTCGGCGGTGCTGCCGCTGGCGCGGCTTGCGCCCGACAGCCTTGCGCATTGCCGCGCCGGGCATGTGTCGGCCGAGCTCGGCCACCGCGAATTGCTGCGCGAGCTCGCGCTCGCCCCGCTGCTCGATCTCGAGATGCGGCTCGGCGAAGCCTCCGGCGCAGGCGTTGCCATCCTGCTGCTGCGCGCCGCGCTCGCCTGTCACGGCGGCATGGCGACCTTTGCCGAGGCTGGTGTCTCCGGCGCAGGCTGACAAACTGTCGCCGCATGCGCTAGCGTAACTGGGCCGGGAAGACGTCAACGGAAGGAACTGCCGCATGCGCATCGGGGCAATCTGGACGATCTCGACGATCCTGGGAGTGGCAGCGCTGTTTGCCGGTATCTCCGGCGCGCAGGCAGATGTTCGTATCCTTGCCAGCCCCGGCGGCGAGGTTGGCCCGTTTCTCGAATTGTTCGACAGGGTGCGCGAATCCGGCGAGCGCGTCGTGATTGACGGGCCCTGCCTGTCGGCCTGCACGCTGGTGCTCTCGATGGTGCCGGGCGACCGCATCTGCGTGACGCGGCGCGCCGTACTCGGCTTCCACGCCGCGCGTTCGATCGATCGGCGCGGCCGGACCTATGCGGAGCCGGAAGCATCCGAGGCGGTGCTGGAAGCCTATCCGGCGCCGGTGCGCGGCTGGATCGTGCGCCGCGGCGGTCTGACCTCGCGCCTGCTGCTGCTGCGCGGCCGCGAGCTCGCGGCGATCTATCCGCGGTGCAGGTAGCGTGCGTGGACCGACGGTGGGTTACGCTTCGCTAACCCACCCTACAGTTGGCCACTAGCTTGTTCCGTCACCCTGAGGTGCGAGCGCAGCGAGCCTCGAAGGGTCGACGGCCGCCAGCCGGGCCATCTATCCTTCGAGGCTCGCCGAAGAGGCTCGCACCTCAGGATGACGGTGATAGAGCGAGAGTGCCGGCGACAGACTGGAGGCAGTCCGCCCTCACATCTGCTGCGGGCAGTTCACCATCCAGGGGATGCCGAACTGATCGACGCACATGCCGAAGCCGTTGGAGAAGAAGGTCTTGCCGAACGGCATGGTGACCGTGCCGCCTTCGGACAACGCCTTGAAGCGGCGCTCGGCCTCGGCCGGATCCTCGACCTGCAGCGCGACATGAAAGCCCTGCGGCTTCTGGAAATGGCCGGGCGGGGCGTCGGAGGCCATGATGATCTCGCCGTCGATCGTGAGGCGAGCGTGCATGATCTTGTCCTTCCAGCCGGGCGGCGTCTGCATCTCCGCATTGCCCTCGCCGTAGGGGAAGGTCTCCTCGATCCGCGCACCGAGAACCTTCTGGTAGAAATTCAGCGCGGCGCCGCAATTGCCGTCGTAGGAGAGATAGGGGTTGACCTGCATCGCATGCTCCCTGGGTCAATTCTGGGTTGACGCGTCCTCTACCCGCGAACCGGTAACCACTTCGCTCGAAAACGCGCTATTTCTCAGTCAGCTTCTTCAGATTGGCGAGACCGGCTTCGAAATCCCTGCCGATCATGTGATCCAGGTTCATGAACACCTGCATCACCTTCGACATGAAGACGGCCGGACCATACATGGTCCATGTGACGCTGGTCGCATCTCCCTGCGGCAGCATTGTGAACTCGGCGGTGTTGTGGCCCTCGAACGGCTTGATGAAGTCGAGCTTGATGACGACCTTCGACGGCGCGGCAGACTGCAATATCTCCATGCGGCCGGCGCCGACATTCTTGTTGCCGTCCCAGGCATAGGCCGCCCCCTGGCCGCGCCCGGCGCCGCTATAGATGCGCTTCATGGCCGGATCCCGGTTCTCGTAGGGCGACCAGACCGTCCATTGATGGAAATCGTCGATCAACGGAAAAATCCGCTCGGCCGGCGCATTGATACTGATCGCGCGGGTGACCCGCAGCGTGCTCGGCTTGGTCGCCGCGAGGAAGAGGATGACGGCAATCGCGACCGCAAGGATGACGGCGATGATGGCAATGGTCTCGAACATGATGGTCTCCGGAAGGATGAATTGACGAACTTAGCGGCGGAACGGCAGCAGCGCGCGCAGATTGCCGTCGCGCAGATAGAGCCCGCCCCACAGCAGCAGGCCGAGATACAGCCCGAACAGCGTATGGGTGAACAGCGGGCTGCCGATCCGCACATGGGAGGCGATCGCGCCGCCGAGATAGCCGGTGAGCAGGATGGCGCCGAGGATCGAGGTCGGCGGCACCGAGTACAACAGCGTGCAGACGATGGTGATGATGCCGAGGCTGCGCGCCAGCGCATCGCTGGCACCGAAGCCCATCCTGTCCATGGTCTCGGTGACGACGGACACAGGCACCAGCTTGATCGCGCCATCGAACAGCAGGAAGAGGACGACAACGCCGCTCATCACACGGCCGGTGATGCGGGCGGGCTTCGAGACTTCGGTGTCGACGATCGTCGGCATGACAGGCTCCGTAACGCTTGGTGATGCTCTCTGCCTTCATGACGAACGGCGGGGTACGGAGCCGACAACCCCGGTGAATAATTTTTGGATGTCGTCGCAGTGCATGATCGAAGCTCCCGGTGCGGGAGCTTGAATCACGGGCATCCGGCCCGATTCAACGACGTATGCCTTCCGAGAGGCCCTGGCGGCCCCTCGCCCTCAGTCGCCTTGCGTGAAGAAGGCATCCTCGGTGGGCAGCGAGGGCGGTCCGTGTGCCGCCCCCTTGACCGACGCGAACGCATCGACAAGGAACAGGGACTTGGCGCTCTCCTTGGCGAGCTGCGTGATGCGGGACTGCAACTCCGCAACCTTCTGAGGATTGCTCTCGGCCAGATTGGTCTTTTCCGACGGGTCCTGCGGGATATTGTACAGCTCGACCGCGGCAGGAAGCGGGGTGCGCCAGATCAGCTTCCAGTCGCCTGCGCGCACACCGCCGCGAAACGGCTCGATGTTGTAGACCACCTCGTGCCGCGGCGAGGGAACGCCCCTGCTGATGGTTGCCCAGACATCCAGCCCATCGAGCGGCTTCCCCTTGTTTCCATTGCCGAGGTTGGCGCCGGCGAGGCCGGCGAGCGTCGGGAACATGTCGACGACGTGCATCATGTCCCCAACTTCGCCGGCCTTGATCTGCCCGGGCCAGTTCGCGAATGCGACGACGCGCGTCCCGCCCTCGTACAACATGCCCTTTCCGCCGCGGTAAGGACCGTTGTCGGCCGGCAGCTTCAGCTTCGACACGTCCGAATCCCCGGCAAGCAGCGCGGTCTGGTTGCCGCCATTGTCGCTCATGAAAACGATCAGGGTGTTCTCGCGCATCTTCTTCCGTTCGAGCGCTGCGACCAGCTTGCCGATCTCGTCGTCCATGCAAGTGATCATGGCGGCGTAGGTGCGCCGTGTCGGATCTTCGATGTGCCGGTACCTGTCGATGTAGTCCTTCGGAGCCTGGTAGGGCGAGTGGGGCGCGGTAAAGGCCAGATAGAGAAAAAGCGGCGTTTTCGGATCATGGGCGTTGACTTGCGCGACCGCATCGACGCCCCACAATTGTGTGACGTAGCCCGGCTCGTTCACCGGCTTGTCGTTGCGATACCAGTCGCGCACATCTCCCGACAAATGGGTGAAGTAATCGACCTCGCCCACCATCGATCCATAGTGATAATCGAACCCGCGTTGGCGCGGCCAGAACTTGCGGTCGGCATGGCCGAGGTGCCACTTGCCGACCATGGCCGTCCTGTAGCCCGCTTCCTTGAGCGCCTGCGGCAGCAGCCATTCGTCGGTCGACAGTCCGTATTTGGCGGGGGTCGGAATCACCAGGGTCTGCAGGCCGTAGCGGCACGGATAACGGCCGGTCATCAATGCGGCGCGCGTCGGGGTGCACATCGGCTGGACGTAGAATTGCTCGAGCCGGGCCCCGTCCTGCGCGAGCTTGTCGATGTTCGGGGTCTTGATATCGGAGCCGTGAAATCCGACGTCCTTCCATCCGAGATCATCGGCGACGATGTAGACGATGTGCGGGCGCGGCGCGGCCGATTGCGCGGCGGCCGGCGTGAGGCTCGCGGGCGCAATCGAGGCCAACGACAGCGTGGCCAGCGCCGAGCTGCCGTTCAAGAGGAGATCGCGGCGACTGATTTGACGATTGCGTTGCGCTGAACGTACGGATTCATCGAGCGGCCGATCAATCATTTGGGTCTCCAAAAAAATGGCTTGCGTGCAATTCGCGCAGGCTACCGCGCCGTCATGCGGCAGGGAAGCAGGCAACGGCGACAGCCGGCATTGTTGCGTCGCCAGGCAACCGGTGCGCTTCAGGGCAAGCGGCTTTCGGGAAGGAGCGCGGACAGGCCCAGGGCCCCGCAAGACGACCGCGCGAGGCCCTGACGGCTATTTCCCCGCCTTCACGTTGCGCGGCTGGCTGTCGCGCATCAGGCGGTCGATATGCATGCGGATGTGGGCGGCCTCGGCCGTGGTGTTGGCGAGCGCGATGGCGCGGTCGAAGGCGATGCGGGCTTCCTCGTTGCGGCCGAGCTGCATCAGGAAGGCGCCGCGCACGCCGAAATAATGGAAGTAGTTCGACAGCCGCGGCGCTAGCGGCTCGATCATCTCGAGCGCGGCCTCAGCCCCCTTCACCTTGGAGACCGCAACGGCGCGATTGAGCGTGATCACCGGTGACGGCTGCATCACCTCGAGCGCGCCGTAGAGCAGGTCGATCTGGGTCCAGTCGGTATCCTCGGGCTTCTCCGCGCGGGCGTGAAGCGCTGCGATCGCGGCCTGCACCTGATAGGGCCCGCTGCGGCGATGGCGCATCGCCTTGTCGATCAGCGCGAGGCCCTCGGCGATCAGCTTCTGGTTCCAAAGGCTGCGGTCCTGGTCGTCGAGCAGGATCACCTGGCCGTCGGCATCGAAGCGCGCGGCGGCGCGGGCGTGCTGCAGCAACAATAGCGCAGTGAGCCCCATGATCTCCGGCTCGCTCTGGAACAGCCGCAGCAGCAGGCGGGCGAGGCGGATCGCTTCCTCGCACAGCGGCGAGCGGATTTCGGCGGTGTCGCCGCTCGCCGAATAGCCCTCGTTGAAGATCAGATAGATCATCGCCGCAACCGAGGCGAGCCGCTCGCTGCGCTCGACCGCGCCCGGCGTCTCGAACGGCACGTTGGCGTCGGCGACGCGCGCCTTGGCGCGCGTAATGCGCTGCTCCATCGCGGCTTCAGAGACCAGGAAGGCGCGCGCGATCTGCTTCACCGTGAGACCGGAGACGATGCGCAGCGCGAGCGCGATCTGCTGCGTCGCCGGCAGGTCCTTGTGACAGCAGATGAACAAGAGCCGCAGGATGTCGTCGCGATAATGCGAGCCGTCGAGCCGCTCGGCGATCTCCTCCTCGGCGTCGTCGAGGTCGGAGATCGCCTGGTCGTCGTCGGGCAGCGGCTGCTGCTTCTTGTTGCGGCGGACCTCGTCGATCGCGACGTTGCGGCCGACCATGATCAGCCATGCCGCGGGATCGCGCGGCGGGCCGTTCTGCGGCCAGCTCTTGAGCGCCCGCAAACAGGCGTTCTGGAAGGCTTCCTCGGCGGTATCGAGATTGCGGAAGTAGCGCAGCAGCGCGCCAACCGCCTGGGGACGCGCCGACGTCAGCGCGGCATCGATCCAGGCGGTGTCGGTCACGCTCACGGCTTGACTCCCCCCGGAGTGAAGTAGCCGACCGGGCGGATCTCGTAGGTACCGCCGGGATTGGCCTCGCCGAGGTCGCGCGCGATGTCGAGCACCTCGTCGAGGTTCTTGCCCTCGACCAGATAGAAGCCGAGCAGCTGCTCCTTGGTTTCGGCGAACGGGCCGTCCAGCACCAGCGGCGGGTTTTCCTTGCGCAGCGTGGTCGCCGCGGTGGTCGGCAACAGCCGCGCCACCGGGCCGAGCTTGCCCTGCTTGGCGAGCTTGTCCTGCACGACGGACAATTTCTGCATGACCGAGGCGTCGTGTTCCTTGCTCCAGGAACCGACCATGTCTTCGTCATGATAGCAGAGGATGGCGTACAGCATCGAAAAGGCATCTCCGTTCATTGCAAGAACGAACGATTATGCCCGCAGCCGACAGGGCGCGCGAAAGAAATTTAGGTTCCGGATGCCGGTGATGGATTGGACGAAGCTATCGCGCGACAGCCACCGCGACGATCGCGGTGCGATCACCAGTAGACGCCGTAGCGGGCAGCGATCCGGCGCGCCTTGGCTTCGTCGCTCTCAGGGCGGCGGGCGGAGTTGCTCTTGATCGGACGGGATGCTTGCGCCCGTGGGGCATCGGCCGGCTGGGCCTGCGATGGGGCTGGTTGAGCCTCAGATTGCGCGGGAGCAACGGCCGGTTGTGCCTGGGCGGGCGTGTCGGCGTTTGCGAGCACGAGGCCGCGGCTTTGGCCGGCGTGGGCGACGGCGGCGGAAGCAAGGATGAAAGCCGCGGTCAGGATCAGCTTGCGCATGGAAGTTCTCCCCTGTTGATGGCAGGAGACTAGGCGGCGGGCGCGACCCGCTCTGTGACATTAGTCACACTGGCGTCGGAGGTATCTGGATGGGTAAGGGCGCACTCGCGCTGCTGATCAATGGCGGCTCGGAAAACTGGTCGTCGGCGCGCTGGAAGACGCGGTTCGACGCGGTCTGCCCGGACCGCCCGGTGGTGCTGCTGCCGGACGGCGCGCTCGACCCCGCCGCGGTGCACTATGCCGCGGTATGGAAGCCGAAGCCGGGCGAGCTCGCTTCGTTCAAGAACCTGCGCGTCATCTTCAACCTCGGCGCCGGCGTCGACGCGTTGATGGCCGACCGCTCGCTGCCCGATGTGCCCTTGGTGCGGGTATCGGTCTCCGATCTCACCGACCGCATGACCGAATATGTCGTGCTGCATGTGCTGATGCATCACCGCCAGGAGCTTTATCTGCGGGAGTCGCAGCGGGCGAAGCGCTGGGCGCCGGACTATCAGTGGGCGGCCAGCGCGATCACCGTCGGCGTGATGGGGCTCGGCACGCTCGGCGCAGCCGCGGCGCAGGCACTTCGCGCGCTCGGCTTCCGCGTCGTCGGCTGGAGCCGCAGCGAGAAGCGGATCGAGGGCATCGCCTGCTACCACGGCACTGAGGGGCTCGACGCGTTCCTGCGCGAGACCAACATCCTGGTCTGCCTGCTGCCGCTGACGCCGGATACGCGCCACGTGCTGAACCGCGATGCGTTCGCCAAGCTCAACCGCACCAGCCCGCTCGGCGCGCCCGTGATCATCAATGCCGGCCGCGGCGGCTTGCAGAACGAGGCCGACATCCTGCGCGCGCTCGACGACGGCACGCTGGGTGCCGCCTCGCTCGACGTGTTCGAGACCGAGCCGCTGCCCGAGGCGAGCCCGTTCTGGAGCCATCCGAAAGTGGTGCTGACGCCGCACAACGCCGCCGACACCGACGCCGACGAGATCTCGAAATACGTCGCGCAGCAGATCGCGCGCTTCGAGCAGGGCGGCGTATTGGAGAACGTGGTCGATCGCAAGCGGGGGTATTAAAGGCGGTGTCGTCCCTGCGAAAGCAGGGACCCATAACCACCGATGCTTATGGATGCGCGATCGTGGAACGACGAGTCCGTCTCACCACGCCGGCCGCGGGGTATGGGTCCCTGCTTTCGCAGGGACGACGACGTTGATGGAGCAGCGCTTCGCTTGCGAAGCGCCGCTCTCGGCCACGGCCTCAGCCGATCCCCGCAACGACCTCCGCCAGCCGGTCGTAGGCGGGCTCGACGCCCTTCTCGATGCCGGAGTTGAGGTGGCCGTCGCGGGCCTCCTTGCTCGGATGCTTGATGGTGGTGGTCAGCGTGGTGGTGCCACCGGCCTCGACGAAGGTGGAGACCACCAGATATTCGTCGCTGGTGAAGCCGGGCATCGCGAAGGTTTCGCCGAATGCCAGCCGCTCCGGGCGCACCACCTCGCGATAGGTGCCGCTGAGTTCATGCTCGATGCCCTCGGACGAGCGGAACACGAACCGATAGGCGCCGCCGACGCGCAGATCGACTTCGCACACCGGCATCGTGAGCGTCTCGCAGCCGAGCCAGCGCACGAGATATTCCGGCTTGGTCATCGCATCGAACACGAAGCGCCGCGGCGCATCGAACTGCCGCGTCATCGCGAATTCGAGATCCGACGGGGTGGTGATCTTCAGCGTCTTATCCACGCGTGCGTCCACGTTGCTTCTCCTTGGTTACTCTGACTTTACGGTTGCTGCGCGGCGGGGCCTTGGCGGCCTCCTCCGCCTTCATCTCCTCGAGCACTCCGTCGAGGCGGTTGAAGCTCTCGTCCCAGAAGCGGCGGAAATTCCCGAGCCAGCCGTCGACCTCCTTGAACGAGGCGGGCGCGATGCGGCACGGCCGCCACTGCGCCTCGCGCCCGCGCGAGATCAACCCGGCATGCTCCAGCACCTTCAGGTGCTTGGAGATCGCCGGCAGGCTCATGTCGAACGGCTTTGCCAGCTCCATCACCGAGGTCTCGCCGAGCGCAAGCCGGGCCAGGATCGCGCGTCGGGTCGGATCGGCCAGCGCCGCGAAGGTCGAACTGAGGGGATCGAGCGACATGTACTTAGCTCATCGGTTAAATAACCTTTGGGTTAAATACGCCCGAGCGGCGCCCGCGTCAACGGCCGATTTTGGCCGCCGACGCGGGCGTGAACGATCTTAGGATTTGCGCGCGAAGGTGACGTGCGTGGCGTTCGGGCTCGCGACGTGCGAGACGACGGCATAGCCGAGTGCAGGCAGGTCCAGGCCCGCGAACAAGCTCTCGCCGGCGCCGAGCACGACCGGCGGCAGCACAAGCTGCAACTCGTCGAGCAGACGCGCCTGCAGGAATTGCCGCACCACCGACACGCCGCCTCCGACGCGAATGTCCTTGTCGCCCGCTACTGCGCGCGCCCGCTCCAGCGCGGCATGCATGCCGTCGGTCACGAAGTGGAACGTGGTGTCGCCCTGCATTGGAACGTCCGGCCGCGCATGATGGGTCAGCACGAACACGGGCGTGTGGTACGGCGGATTGTCGCCCCACCAGCCCTTCCAGGAATGATCCGGCCATGGCCCGCGGATCGGACCGAACATGTTGCGGCCCATGATCCAGGCGCCGATGTTCGCCATCGCCTTGCGCGCGATCTCGTCATCGAGCCCGGTCGAGCCACCTTCCTGCCCGATCATCTCGCGAAACGTCCGGGTCTCGAAGAACCAGGCGGCCGGCAGCGCGAGGCCGCCTTCGCCGAATGGATTGTCGAGGCTCTGGCGCAGCGCTGCGCCAAATCCGTCGATCGAGACCATGAAGACTGAAGTCCTGACTTTTCCCATGCTGTTCCACTTCCGTGAGTGAGGGTACCTTACGGAAGACGGACCGGAACGCCAGCCGCCGACATTTGCCGCCGAAGAATCTCGCGGCGGCTATTTCGCCTTGCACATCACGTCGATGGCGCCCTTCACGATCGCCTCGAGCTCGTTGCGCGGCACGCGGGCACGGGCGCGGATCGCGATGGTGTGGATGGTGGCGGAGGCGAGATGCGCCAGCGCCGCCGGATCGGCGCCTTCCGGCAGCTCGCCGCGCTCCCTGGCATCGCGGAAGCAGATGCCGAACGCCTTGTCGAGCTCGGTCAGGCCCGCCAGCACCATGGTGCGAATGTCCGGATCGGACACCGCCTCCGACGCCGCGGTCATCACCGTGAAGCAGCCGCGCGGGCCGGACTCGCCGGACAGATAAATGTCGAGCGCGATGCGATAGATGCGCTCCAGCCGCTCGCGCAGCGGCGCATCGGCACGGAAGATGTCGACCATCGCGGCGCGCGCGTCGTCGCGATAGCGCTGATAGCTCTTGATGTAGAGCTCGCGCTTGTCGCCGAATGCGCCATAGAGGCTCGGCCGATTCATGCCGGTCGCAGCGCTCAGATCATCGAGCGAGGTCGCGGCGAAGCCGTCGCGCCGGAACAGATCGAGCGCCTTGCCGAGCGCGACATCGGGCTCATAGGCGCGCGGCCGCCCGCGGCGCTTCGGCGCGACCGGCGCTCCGAGTTTGGCAGCAGTTGGCGGCTTCTTATTTTTTTGTACCATTTCGCATTTAATTCCTTGACCGCGCCAATATTATCCAAGACAGTACAAAAATCAACAACGGCCGGACATCCGCGCCTGAGACCGCCAAGGAGGCACCCATGGACCTTTATTTCTCGCCCCTCGCCTGCTCGATGGCGACCCGCGTCGCGCTCTATGAGGCCGGCCAGCCGGCCAACTATCTCGAGGTCGATCCGAAGACCAAGCAGGTGCGCAGCGACGGCACCGACTTCAACAAGGTCAACCCGCTCGGCCTGGTGCCGACTCTGCGCACCGACGACGGCGTGGTGCTCACTGAGAACGCCGCGATCCTGCAATATGTCGCCGACCAGTTCCCGCGGGCCGGCATCGGCACCGCGTCGAACGCCGAACGTTCGAAGCTGCATCAATGGCTGTGCTTCATCGGCACCGAGCTGCACAAGGGCCTGTTCCTGCCCCTGCTCGACAAGAAGGCACCGCCGGAGGCCAAGACCTATGCTCTGGAGAAATATGTCTCGCGGCTCGACTATGTCGAGGATCACCTGAAGGGCCGCGAATATCTGCTCGACCATTTCAGCGTCGCCGACGCCTATCTCGTCACCGTGATCAACTGGACCATGGCGACGCCGCCGATCGAGCTTTCGAAATGGCCGGCGCTGAAGGCCTATCACGAGCGGCTGCGCTCGCGGCCCTCGGTTGCCAAGGCGGTCGCGGAGGAGTTCGAGCTCTACAAGGCCGAGATCGCCCGGCACAAGGCGGCGGCGTAGGGCACGTCGCGAGGCGACGGCTCCAAGCGCGGGGCCGTCGACCCTTCGAGGCTCGCCCAGCGGCGCAAGTGCGCCGCAAGGCTCGCACCTCAGGGTGACGGGGCTGCGCTCGTAGCAAATCGAGCCGCTTGCGAATATCTATCACCGTCATGCTGAGGTGCGAGCGGAGCGAGCCTCGAAGCACAACGGCCCGGCTCTCCCTGCTAGAACGGCTCCGTCCCCAACCCCGGCACATCGGTCGGACGCGGGCCGGGAGCCGGCCAATGGAAGCGGCGGTCCTTCTCGGAGATCGCGATGTCGTTGATCGAGGCTTCCCGGCGGCGCATCAGGCCGTGCTCGTCGAACTCCCACTGCTCATTGCCGTAGGAGCGAAACCAGTTGCCGGAGGCATCGTGCCATTCGTACTGGAAGCGCACCGCGATGCGGTTCTGGTCGAACGCCCAGAGATCCTTGATCAGGCGATACTCCTGCTCCTTTTCCCATTTGCGGGTCAGGAAGGCCACGATCGCCTCGCGGCCCTGAAACACCTCGGAGCGATTGCGCCAGCGGCTGTCTTCGGTATAGGCGCCGGCAACCCGAACGGGGTCGCGCGAATTCCAGGCATCCTCCGCCATGCGCGCCTTCTGCGCGGCGGTTTCGCGGGTGAAAGGCGGCAGCGGCGGGCGTGACATCGGCGATCCCTCGTTGTTAGCGGCGCAAATTTAGTGCGCTGGCGCCAGGAGTCGATGGGGCGTTTCCTATCGCCCAATAGCTAGGCCAGATCGGCCTTCATCAGCGCACGGATAGACTTCGGAATCGGCTGTGCCCGCCCCTGGCTGACGAAGGCAACGCGCACCTGCGCCTTCACAAGCACGTCATCGCCGCGCCTGACCTCCTGCGCGAGCATGATGGAGGCGCCCTTCACCGCGATCGGCCAGGTCACGACATCGAGCATGTCGTCCATCCGCGCAGGCTTGAGGAAGTCCAGCGTCATCGAGCGCACGACGAAGGCGAAGCCGCCGGTTTCTTCCTGCGCCTCCTCGAACAGCGCGTTCTGTTCGGCGCCCATCAGGCGGAGATGATTGGTGCGCCCACGCTCCATGAAGCGCAGGTAATTGGCGTGGTAGACGATGCCGGAAAAGTCGGTGTCTTCGTAATAGACGCGGACCTGCATATGGTGCCGGCCATCGCGGATCGCGCCGTCGATATGGGGTAAGGTCATTGCGGCCCCTCGATTGCGCTAGACCGCGATGAATTCAGGTTGAATCACCGTCGCGCTCCAGCTTGTCGTTTGCGCATGATCTTTTCGGAAAACCGCTTCGCACTCTTCCGGATCATGCTTTGGAACGACAATCGTGTTGCGCAAATTGCTCGATCACGCAAGCGCGATCAGGACACCACCGGCCCCTTGGCGCCGAGCGTGACCTGCACGATCTCGGGCGGCACGCCGAGGCGGAACGGCATGATGCTGCAACCGAGGCCGCCGGAGACGACGACGTCGCATTTCAGCTTGATATGGCCATAGGCGAGCCGCATGCCGTGCTTGACCGGCACCGCCGGCGACCAGCCGAGCAGCCGAATCTGGCCGCCATGGGTGTGACCGGACAGTTGCAGCGCGACGCGCGAGGGCACGCGGAGCGCCACATCCGGCTCGTGCGCGAGCAGGATCACCGGTGCGTCGTCGGTGACCTTTGCGAGCGTCGCGTTGAGATCATCGACGCCGATGCGCCGGACCTCGCGATAGCGCCGCGCCGGCAGATAGGCGAGCTGATCGCCGAGACCGGCGATCCAGAACGGACGGTTATCCTTGGTGAGCCGCACCGCGTCGTTCTCGTAGACCGGAATACCCGCGCGCTCCAGCGCGCGGCGCGCGGCTGGCATGCCCTGCCCCTGCCGCTGCACCGTCTTGTCTTCCCAGTAATCGTGATTGCCGAGCACGGCATGCACGCCGAGCGGCGCCTTCAGGCCCTTGAGCACCGCAGCCCACTCCGAGGCCGGAATGAAGCGCGTGACGTGGCGCAGCCCCGCGACATAGTCGCCGAGCAGCACGATGATGTCGGGGTTCAGCGCGTTGGTGCGCTCGACGATCTCGGCGATGCGATCGAGCGACATCCAGGGATCGCAGGCGTGGATGTCGGCGAGCGCCGCGATCTTGAGCGGAAAGTCCGCTGGCCATTGCCGCGGCGACAGATCGTAGCGCGTCAGCGTGAGGCGGACGACCGGCTCGCTGACGCCGTAGGCCGCGGTCGAGGCGGTGGCGGCGGTCAATCCGCCGAAGCCGCGAAGCAAATGACGACGTGAAATCATGGACGTTGATCGGTGATGCCTGGCGTTTCCTGAAAACGCTCCGGGCGATCATACGCCTTCCAATTGGAGCGAATTTGGGCCGCCTTTGTGCAGACCGCCTGCAGAGACGTCGCGATGCTTAGCGGACAAGGTTACCGGCACGCGCGATGCGCTGCATCAACACGGCTTTTCACGTCTTCCCGAGCTGGAATCAGTCGTCGTCGCCATTGCCGCCGAACAGGCCGAACTGCGAGGGATCGCGGTTCGGTTCGGCGAGGCCGAGATGGCGGAAGGCGTGTGAGGTCAGCAGTCTCCCGCGCGGGGTCCGCTGCAGATAGCCGCACTGGATCAGATAGGGCTCAATGATGTCCTCGATCGCATCGCGCGGCTCCGACAGCGCCGCCGCCATGGTCTCGACGCCGACCGGCCCGCCGCCGTAGTTCAAGGCGATGGTGGTGAGATAGCGCCGGTCCATGGCGTCGAGCCCGGCACTGTCGACCTCGAGCGCGCTCAGCGCACGGTCGGCGATGCCGCGGTCGACGGAATCGGCATCGGCTGCGGAAGCAAAGTCGCGCACCCGGCGCAGCAGGCGGCCGGCGATCCGCGGCGTGCCGCGGGCGCGGCGCGCGATCTCGTTGGCGCCATCGGGGCTCATGCCGATGTTGAGCACACGGGCGCCGCGGGTGACGATCTTCTCCAGCTCTTCGACGGTATAGAAGTTCAGCCGGATCGGGATGCCGAAGCGGTCGCGCAGCGGATTGGTGAGCAGGCCTGCGCGCGTCGTCGCGCCGACCAGCGTGAATTTCGAGAGCTCGATCTTCACCGAGCGCGCCGCGGGGCCTTCGCCGATGATCAAATCGAGCTGGAAATCCTCCATCGCGGGATAGAGCACCTCTTCGACCGCCGGGCTCAGACGATGGATCTCGTCGATGAACAGCACGTCGCGCTCTTCGAGATTGGTCAGCAGCGCGGCGAGATCGCCGGCCTTGGCAATCACGGGGCCGGAGGTGGCGCGGAAGCCGACGCCGAGCTCGCGCGCGACGATCTGCGCCAGCGTGGTCTTGCCGAGACCGGGCGGACCGACGAACAGCACGTGATCGAGCGCCTCGCCGCGCTTCTTCGCGGCCTCGATGAAGATCGAAAGGTTCTTGCGCGCCTGGGCCTGGCCGACGAACTCCGTCAGCGACTGCGGACGCAGCGCGGTGTCGCCGACATCGTCGGAGCGGCGTTCGGGCGAGACCATGCGCGAGGGCGTGTTCACTTCGACAATTCCTTAAGCCCCAGCCGGATCAGCTGCGCGGTCTCGGCGCTCTCGCCGGCGCTGCGCGAGGCGGCGGCAATGGCCGCGGCAGCCTGCGGCTGGCCGTAACCGAGATTGACCAGCGCGGAGATCGCATCCGTCACCGGGCGCGGCGCGCGGTTGTTGTCGATCGCACCCGAGAGCTGCACCACCGCCGGATCGACGTCGGCGAAGCCCGGTGCCTTGTCCTTCAATTCGCTGACGATGCGCTCGGCGACCTTCGGCCCGACCCCCGGGGTCCGCGCCACCGCGGCCTTGTCGCGCAGCGCGATGGCATTGGCGAGATCGGTCGGCGGCAAGGTGCCGAGCACCGCAAGCGCGACCTTGGCGCCGACGCCCTGCACGGTCTGCAGCAGACGAAACCATTCGCGCTCGTGATCGCTGCGGAAGCCGAACAGCTTGATCGCGTCCTCGCGGACGTAGGTCTCGATCGAGAGCACGGCCGCGCCGCCCGGCGACGGCAGCGCCTGCAGGGTGCGGCCAGCGCAATGCACCTGATAGCCGACGCCGCCGACGTCGAGGATCACGTAATCCTCGCCGTAGGAATCGATCAGGCCCTTCAGCTTGCCGATCATGAGAGCAACCCGGATTCGGTAAGGGAGGCATTAGCGGAAGGGTTCCCTCCCCCCTTGCGGGGGAGGGTCAGGGAGAGGGGTAAGCCGCGGGCGAGACGGTCGACGAGCGCATCGCCCTCGCAAAGTCGACCAGCTGTGGCCAGATTGGAAATTGAGAGAGCACGTCGTGTGACACCCCTCTCCCCAGCCCTCCCCCGCAAGGGGGGAGGGAGCCCGAGCAGCGTGCCCTCCTCACTTGCGCCGATCATAGGTTCGCCACTCTGAGCCGCAGCGTGGTGCTCTGGCGGTGATGCGCGTGGGTGATCGCGACCGCCAGCGCGTCCGCGGCGTCGGCGGACGAGGGCTCGGCTTTCGGCAGCAGGATCTTCAGCATCACCTGGATCTGGTTCTTCTCGGCATGACCGGCGCCGACCACAGTCTTCTTGACCTGGTTCGGCGCGTATTCGGCGACCGAGATACCGAACATTGCGGGCGCCAGCATGGCGACGCCGCGCGCCTGGCCGAGTTTCAGCGTGGCGACGCCGTCCTTGTTGACGAAGGTCTGCTCGACCGCCGCCTCCGCGGGCCTGTAGTCGCCGAGCACGGCAGCGAGCCCCTCATGGATCGCGAGCAGCCTATTCGCCAGCGGCAGATCGTCCGGCGGCTCGACCGAACCGCAGGCGATATAGACCAGACGGTTGCCTTCGGTCTCGATCACGCCCCAGCCGGTGCGGCGGAGACCCGGATCGATACCGATGATGCGGACGGGAGAGCGAATCGGCTGGGCTGTCATGGGCTAGTGATACCGCCTGCGCCGGGAGAACGAAACACAAACGGAGTGCCATCCCCTGCTCCGCGTGTCATCGCACCGTGCTCGTTACCCAGCCCGGCTTGTCATCCCCCGCGAAAGCGGGGGATCCAGTACGCCGCGGCTTCTCGGATCAAACACCGGCCTCTGGAATACTGGATCGCCCGGTCGAGCCGGGCGATGACAGTAGCGTGTCAGGCGATGATGAGGCTTACCCGCCCATCTTGGCGATCAGCGCGTCGGAGACCTCGAAATTGGCGAAGACGTTCTGGACGTCGTCGTGCTCGTTGAGCAGGTCCATCAGCTTCAGCAGCTTTTCGCCGGTCTCGTCGTCGACCGCGACGGTGTTTTGCGGCTTCCAGGTCAGTGCCGCCTTGCGCGGCTCGCCGAACTTGCCTTCCAGCGCCTTTGCCACTTCGCGGAAGGTATCCTGCGAGGCGTAGACCTCGTGGCCGGACTCGCTGGAAACCACGTCGTCGGCGCCGGCCTCGATCGCGGCATCCAGCATGGCGTCGTCGGAGGCGACCTTGGCGTCGTATTCGATGATGCCGGTGCGGTCGAACATGAAGGCGACCGAGCCGGTTTCGCCGAGATTGCCGCCCGACTTGGTGAAGAACGAGCGGATGTCGGAGGCGGCGCGGTTGCGGTTGTCGGTCAGCGCCTCGACGATGACGGCGACGCCGCCGGGGCCGTAACCCTCGTAGCGGATCTCGTCATAGTTCTCGCCCTCATTGCCCGCGGCCTTCTTGATGGCGCGGTCGATATTGTCCTTCGGCATGTTCTCGGCGCGGGCCGCGACCACGGCGGCGCGCAGCCGCGGGTTCATCGCCGGATCCGGGGTGCCGAGCTTGGCCGCGACGGTGATTTCGCGGGCCAGCTTGCCGAACAGCTTCGACTTCTGGGCATCCTGCCGGCCCTTGCGGTGCATGATGTTCTTGAATTGGGAATGGCCGGCCATGCGACGTCTCTTCGGAGCTTAGGGTCTGAACAGGGATGGAAAACGCGGCCTTATAGGCCCCTCACGGTCAAAATCAAAGGATCGGCGAGGCCCTCCGGCCTGGGAATACTACCGCAAGCCGGAATATGAGGCACTTGTTAACCATGACTTCACGCCCGGATGCGAGGATCGCCCCGTCCCGCCGCAACTTCCAACAGCCCCCAAAGAGCAACCATGGCGTTCGGTTTGTTTCGAAAACAAGTGCCGGAGACGGCTGCGCCGCAGGTTCCAGCCGCATCGGCTGCGCCCGACGTCTCGGCCGAGACTGATTCGGCCAAGGATTCGGCCAAGGAAATCCTCGAACTGCTGGAACTCGAGCTCGGTGCGATGATCCGCCAGCTCGAGCGCGCCGCAGGCTCGGTCGCCGACGGCGCCGACGCGACGGCAGCCAAGCTCGCGACCATCCGCGCCCGCACCGACGCCCTGACCGGCCGCAGCAGCGATGCGCAGAGCACCGCGACCACGTTCTCGCAAGCCGCCGACCGCTTCACCCATTCCGCCGAGGGCATCGGTGCACAGGTGCGCAGCGCGAGCCAGCTCGCCGACGATGCCGCAGCGGCGGCGCGCGAGGCCACCGCCAATGTCGATCGCCTGCGCGAATCCTCGGCCGCGATCGGCAATGTCGTCAATCTGATCGCGCAGATCGCGCGGCAGACCACGCTGCTGGCGCTCAACTCGACGATCGAGGCGGCGCGCGCCGGTGCCGCCGGCAAGGGCTTTGCGGTGGTTGCGACCGAGGTCAAGGCGCTCGCGGTGCAGACCCAGAGCGCAACTGAGGAGATCACCAGGAAGATCGAGGCGTTGCAGAAGGACGCCACCGGATCGGCGGACGCCGTGCACCGCATCTCGCAGGCGATCGAGGCGATCCGCCCGGTGTTCGAGAACGTCAACGGCGCGGTCGCCGAGCAGAACCAGATCACCGGCGAGATGGGCGCGAACGCCGCCTCCGCCTCGCACTTCATCGTCTCGGTCGGCACCAGCGCCGGCGAGATCGACAGTGCGACGCGCGAAGCCGCCGCGCATGGCGACAATGTCGCGAAGGCCGGCAAGGCGGTCACTGCGTTTGCCCAGAAGCTCAAGGCACGCTGCGCGGTGCTGCTGCGCCAGGACGAGCGCGGCGATCCGCGCAAGAACGAGCGGCTGCCCTGCAGCCTCAGGATCGAGATCACGACCACCCGCGGCGTCGTCACGGCGCCGGTCTACGAGATCGCGATGGACGGCATCCTGATCGGCGGCCCCGACGCCGAGAAGCTGCCGGCCCATGAGACCCTGAGCGCAACCTTGCAGGACGTCGGCGCCTGCCGGATCAGGATCAGTGACCGCTCCAAGGCAGGCAGCCAGGCCCGCTTCGAGGCGGCGACATCAGAGTTGCGCGAGAAGATCGAAGACCGGATGTGGGCGATCCACGAGGAGAACGCCGAGCTCGTCACCCGCGCGATGGAAGCAGGCCGCGCGCTGAGCAATATCTTCGAGAACGGAGTGGCGAGCGGCGCGATTACGGTCTCCGACATGTTCGACACCGACTATGTCGAGATCGCGGGCACCAACCCGGTGCAGCACCGCACCAAAATGCTGGACTGGGCGGAGCGCACGCTGCCGGCGTTCCAGGAAGCCTTCCTCGCCAAGGACCCGCGGATGGCGTTCTGCGTGATGATCGACCAGAACGGCTATCTGCCGGTCCATAACAAGCTCTACTCGCAGCCGCAGCGGCCGGGCGACGTGGCATACAACACCGCCAACAGCCGCAACCGCCGCATCTTCAACGACGCCGCGGGCCTCGCCGCCGGCCGCAACCAGCGCGCCTACCTGATCCAGACCTATGCGCGCGACATGGGCAACGGCAACACCGTGATGATGCGCGAGATCGACGTGCCGATCCGCGTCCGCGGCCGGCACTGGGGCGGGTTCCGCACCGCCTACAAGCTCTGAGCCGGCACGAGTGCACGCTCAGGCAAGACCGCCTGCGCGAATCACGCTTTAGATCGGAATGGGGAATGCTGCGGCGGCTCAACGGGCCGCTGTCACGGAGGAAGTGCGAGAATGTCATCCGCGCAGCTTGCAGTGCTGGATATTTCATCGAACCGGACGCTGGCCGAACGGCTCGTCGACCAGCTCGCCGACCGCATCGGCGGCCTCGGGGTCGAGCTTGCCGACATCGCCGGCAACGTCCAGGAGGTGGCGAACCGCGTCGCCAACCAGTCGGAGCGGTTCCATCATCTGCAGGAGACGGCGGAGACCATGGTCTCCGCCAATCACGACATCGCCAATGCATCGCAGGCGGTGCAAACGACCGCGTCCGCCGCGGTCGGCCAGATCGCGGAGTCGCGTCATGTGGTCGAGACCGCGGTCAGCCATATCGCAGAGCTCGTCGCCGCGGTCGGACGGATCGAGGCACGTCTCGCCGCGGTCGGCTCCGCACTGAGCCAGGTCGCCAAGGTCTCCGGTTCGATCGAGGCGATCGCCAAGCAGACCAACCTCTTGGCGCTCAACGCCACCATCGAGGCCGCGCGCGCCGGCAACGCCGGCCGCGGCTTTGCTGTGGTCGCAAGCGAGGTGAAGAACCTCGCCGAGGCGACGCGGCAGGCGACGCATCAGATTTCCGACACCGTGCGCGACCTCGACGGCCAGATCGGCAGCTTGATCGGCGAGAGCAGCGATGCCTCGCTGCGCGCCAAGAGCGCCGGCGAAGGCGCCCAGCAGATCTCGGGCATCATCAGCCGCGTGCAGGAAGGCTTTTCGTCTGTCGGCGCCGAGATCGGCAGCGTGGCGCGCGCCGCGACCTCCAATCTCGGTCATTGCGACACCGTGATCGCGGAGCTGAACGAACTCGCCAAGGGCGTCGATCTCTCCTCGCGCGACCTCAAGCACGCGGATGGGCGCGTCGCGAAGCTGCTCGAGCTCTCCGAGAGCCTGATCGTGACGATCGCCGACAGCGGCGTCGAGACCAGTGATACGCCGCTGATCCGCGTCGTGATCGAGACCGCGAAGCAGATCTCCGAGCTGTTCGAGAATGCGATCGCAAGCGGCGAGATCACGCTCACGCAGCTGATGGACGAGAAATATCGCGAGATCGCGGGCACCAATCCGAAGCAGTATCTGACCGACTATGTCAGTTTCACCGACCGCGTGCTGCCCGCGATCCAGGATCCGATCCAGAAGATCGATCCACGCATCGTGTTCTGCGTCGCCTGGGCGCGCAGCGGCTATCTACCGACCCACAATCCGAACTACCGGCTGCCGCAGGGGCCGGACCCGGTCTGGAACAACGCCAATTGCCGCAACCGCCGTTTGTTCAACGACCGCGCCGTGAGCAAGGTCGCGGCCAATACAAAACCGTTCCTGCTGCAGACCTACCGCCGCGACATGGGCGGCGGCAATTTCGTGTTGATGAAGGACGTGTCATCGCCGATCACCGTGAACGGCCGTCACTGGGGCGCGTTCCGGATGGGCTTCCGGCAGTCGTAAATCCGCGGCCATAGCCCGTGTGAAGCCAATGGTCGTCCGGGTGCGCTTGGCTGAGCTCGCTTCCAAAATATCGAAAACAACCCCATGCAAAGGAGCTGGCCGCCGCCGGCGTCCGACACGGCGGCTTGACACGTCGGGCAAATCACCGGTATTCTTCTATTATTCCGAAATTATGTACAGCCCGTAGCCCGGATGGAGCGAAGCTTAATCCGGAATCAGTCATGCACCGGCGAGAAGGATTTCGCGTAGCCTGTCATCGGGCGCGTTCGCGCGACCCGTTCGCTGCATCCGCCCAACGGCTCCATTTCCTTCGCTACGTCCAGAAGCCCGGCACCGCGGGCTCGAGCCGGCCGCCGGCGCGCACCGGCGCGACCTTGACCGCAAGCCCGGTCGCATCGTCGGTCTCGACCGCGAGGCCGCTGAGCGTCGCAACGCCGCCCGCCGGTTCGAAACGGCCGGAGGGAATGCCGGTGAGGAAGCGCTGCAGCGGCTCCTCCTTCTGCATGCCGATCACCGAATCATAGTCGCCGGTCATGCCGGCATCGCTCATATAGGCGGTGCCGCCGGGCAGCACCTGGTGATCGGCAGTCGGCACATGGGTATGGGTACCGACCACGAGGCTGACGCGGCCGTCGCAGAAGAAGCCGACGCCCTGCTTCTCGGAGGTGGCCTCGGCATGGAAATCGAGCACGATGGCGTCAGCGCCCTCGCGCAGCGGGCAGGCCTCGAGCTCGCGGTCGATCGCGCTGAACGGATCGTTCGACGACGGCTCCATGAAGACGCGGCCGATCGCGTTCAAGACCAGCGCACGCTTGCCGTTCTTGGTATCGACCAGCGTGGCGCCGCGGCCCGGCGAATGGCGCGGGAAATTCAGGGGGCGGATCAGGCGCGGCGCGCGCTCGATGAAGACCAGCGCCTCCTTCTGATTCCAGGCGTGGTTGCCGAGCGTGATCGCGTCGGCACCGGCATCGAGCAACTCCTGATAGATCGCCTCGGTGATGCCGAAGCCGCCGGCGGAATTCTCGCCGTTGACGACGACGAGGTCGAGCGACCAGTCCCTGATCATGCCGGGAAGGTGGTCGGCGATGGCGGTGCGGCCGGTCCTGCCGACGACGTCACCAACAAAGAGGATACGCAAGGCTAGCTACTCCGGAAATCGAACGTCTTGCGCTCCGTTAGCACATAATCGAGCGGGACGTCGTGCGACAGCGCCGGGATAGCCTTGGTTTCCTGTGCAGCAAAGGCTACCCCGACCCCGATCACATGCTTGGCCTTGCGCAGATGCGCAAAGGTATAGTCGTAATAACCGGCACCGTAGCCGATGCGATGGCCGAGCTTGTCGAAGGCGGCAAGCGGCACCAGCATCACGTCGGGATGCACCTCGGCCGCGGCCGGCGACGGCTCGGGAATGCCGAGCGGCCCGAGCATCAGGCGGTCCTGCGGCGACCAGCTGCGGAAGGTCAACGACTGGCCACGTGCATTGATGCAGGGCAGCGCCAGCCGCGCGCCCTTGTCGGCAAGCTTCTTCATCAATGGCGCCGGATCGAACTCGCTGCGGATCGGGGCATAGCCGGAGACGATCATGCCTTGCGTGATCTCGAACGGCGCGCCGCGCTTGGCAAGCGCCTCGGCGGCCGCCGCGCGCTGCTCGTCGCTCAGCGCGTCGCGCTTGGCGAGAGCAAGCGCCCGAAGCTCGGCCTTCGATGGAGATGCGTGCATGATCCATCTTCCGCTGTCGTCGTCCGCGACAACGGACGATCCATCAATCAGAGACGCCAACTTCGTTCGTAAGGCCACGCCGCGGCGCGCTGGATGCCCCGCATCGCGGGGCACACACTGCTTCGCAATCGAACCGCCGCAGCGCGACGACAAGGCAACAGCAAAAAATCAGTGCGAAGCCGCAGAGGCCGTTGGAGCGCTCGATCCCGGAGTTCCCTACGAAAGTAGGTGGGCACCATATGTCCGGGTCCACGGACCCGGCCAGGGACAGTTCCCTAAAGGATCGATAAGGCCCCGGGGATATATGGCTCCTGACGCACGACGCAGCTTCGCGGGGCTAATCTAGCCATCGTTGCCCCAATCCGCCAGCGGTAAGGAAGACGCAGCAGCCCATGCACAGCTTTCACCCTCCCCTGGAGGGGGAGGGTCGGCTCGCGATGAGCGAAGCGAATGGCGAGACGGGGTGGGGTGATCTCTCAACACGGGCACTGCACGGTGGAGAGGCTTTCACCCCACCTCGCCGCTCATTTCATTCGCGTCGATCCTCCCCCTCCAGGGGAGGATGAGATCACCGCATGCCGAGGGATTTAATCACCCGATCGCGATGCCGCCGCCGATGGTGCGGTTGAGCACCTGGGTGGTGCGTTCGATCCGCTCGGCGGCGGCGTTGAGCGCGTTGGAGACCGCGGTCTGGGTAGCGCGGGCGCGGTCGGTAGCGGCTGTGCGGGCGTTGCGGAGTTGCTCGACCTCTTCCTCGAGGCTGCGGATGCGCGCGCTCGCATCGACCAATTCGTCGCAGGCGGTGAGCGCTGCCATCACAGTCAACCTGGCATCGCCGATCTCGCCGAACTTGCCGCGCAGCGATTCGACGCGCTGCTGGAGGTTTTCCGCAAGCTTGAGCAGCCGCACCTCCTGGCCCTCCTCGCAGGCCATCCGGTATTGCCGGCCGTTGATGGTGACGTTGATGTGGCTCATCTGCCTTCTCCGCCCTCGAGCACGGCGCGAATGGTGCCGATCGCGGCGTCGAGCTTTTCCGCGATGTCGCGATTGACGCGCTCGAGCTTGCGCGTCTTCACCAGCGATCCGTCGAGCTCGTCGGCAAGCCTGGAGCGATCGGCGCCCAGCGCCTGGATCCGGCTCGCCAATTCGTTCTCGTCGCGGTCGGCCTCGCGGCGGCGCTCCACCGAGCTTTCCAGCGCATCAAGCGCGGCCATCAGCCGCTTTGTCGCAGCATCGATATCGGCAAGCGGTGCCTCGGTATTGCCAGACCCGTTGGCGAGACGATCACTCATGACACGCGGTGTGGACCCTTCAAGTCGGTTGGTTGGGACGGCCTGCTGGCGGCCGTCTGCTGCACGGTAAAACTACGGTTCGGCAAGCGTTTACGGGACGAAATTTACGTGGTGAGCGAGCCGGGCGCAACGGCGGCGCAGAACTATGCACCGTTCAATGAAATTGGGCCATTTCGAGCAACTTTTCCCCGTTTTGGGGCGTTTCATCGCCTTGGACTTGCGGAATTGAGGTGCTAATCCACCCTCCAACCCGTAAGGCCACTCCACGCGCGTATCGCGGCTGCCCGCCCCGATGCGTCCAGCAATCAGCTCTCATTCCAGGCGGACTTTTCATCATGACGCAGGTCGATCACACCCGTATGGCCAATGCGATCCGTGGCCTTGCCATGGACGCCGTCGAGAAGGCGAATTCCGGCCATCCCGGCCTGCCGATGGGCGCCGCCGACATCGCGACCGTGCTGTTCACGAAATTCCTGAAATTCGATGCCGCCGACGTGGCGTGGCCCGACCGCGACCGCTTCGTGCTGTCGGCCGGCCACGGCTCGATGCTGCTCTACGCGTTGCTGTACCTCACCGGCAACAAGGACATGACGCTCGACCAGATCAAGCATTTCCGCCAGCTCGGATCGCTGACGCCGGGACATCCGGAGAATTTCCATACCAAGGGCATCGAGACCACCACGGGTCCGCTCGGCCAGGGCATCGCGACCGCGGTCGGCATGGCGCTCGCCGAGAAGATGCTCGCCGCCGAGTTCGGCAAGAAGATCGTCAACCACCACACCTATGTGCTCGCCTCCGACGGCGACCTGATGGAAGGCATCTCGCAGGAAGCGATCGCGCTCGCCGGGGTCTGGCGCCTCAACAAGATGATCGTGCTGTACGACGACAACGGCATCTCGATCGACGGCCCGACTTCGATCTCCGATTCCGTCGATCAGGTGAAGCGCTTCAAGTCCGCAGGCTGGGCCGCCGAGCTGATCGACGGCCATGATCCGCAGGCGATCGAGGCTGCGATCACCCGCGCGCAGAAATCCAGCAAGCCTTCGATGATCGCCTGCAAGACCACGATCGGTTACGGCGCGCCGCACAAGGCCGGCACCGCGAAAGCGCATGGCGAAGCGCTCGGCGCCGACGAGCTCAAGGCCGCCAAGGAAAAACTCGGCATCTCGCTCGAGCCGTTCTCGGTGCCCGACGACGTGCTGAAGGCGTGGCGCGAGGCGGGTGCCCGCGGCGCCGCCGAGCACAAGGCGTGGGACGAGCAGTTCGCGCAGCTCGGCAACCGCAAGCGCGCCGAGTTCGAGCGCCGCATCCGTCACGAGCGGCCGCAGTCGCTCGCCAAGGGGCTGCGCGCCTTCAAGAAGGGCCTCCTGGAAAATCCGCTCAACGTCGCCACCCGCAAATCGTCGGAAGCTGCGATCGAAGTGATCGCCGCCGCGATGCCGATGGAGTTCGTGGCCGGCTCCGCCGACCTCACCGGCTCCAACAACAACAAGGCGAAGTCGGCGACCGCGTTCGGCGCCAAGACGCCGAAGGGCCGCTTCATTCATTACGGCATCCGCGAGCACGGCATGGCGGCGTGCCTCAACGGCATCTTCCTGCATGGCGGCTTCGCGCCGAACGGCGCCACCTTCCTGGTGTTCACCGACTACGCGCGCCCCGCGATGCGGCTGTCGGCGCTGATGGGCACCGGCGTGGTCTATGTCATGACCCATGACTCGATCGGCCTCGGCGAGGACGGCCCGACCCACCAGCCGGTCGAGCATCTCTCCGCGCTGCGCGCGATCCCCAACATGCGCGTGTTCCGTCCCTGCGACGCGGTCGAGACCGCCGAGTGCTGGGAACTGGCGCTCAACCGCATCGACGGACCGACGGTGCTGGCACTGACCCGTCAGAACCTGCCGCAGCTCCGCACCACGGCGCCATCAGACAATCCGTGCAGCCACGGCGCCTACGAGCTGGTCGCGGCGCAGGGTGACGCAAAAGTGTCATTGTTCGCCTCCGGTTCCGAGGTCCAGATCGCGGTCGAGGCGCAGAAGCAGCTCGCCGGGCGCGGCATCGCGACGCGGGTGGTCTCGGTCCCGTCGCTGGAATTGCTGCTGGCGCAGCCTGCCGAGCGGCAAAATGCCCTTATCGGCAACGCCCCGGTCAAGATCGCGATCGAGGCCGCGGTGCGCTGGGGCTGGGATGCCGTGATCGGCCGTGATGGCGAATTCATCGGCATGCACGGTTTCGGGGCAAGCGCCCCGGCGAAGGACCTTTTCCCGCATTTCCGCATTACCGCTGAAGCCGTCGTTAACGCTGCCACCAAGCGCGTCTGACGCTGGCCTGACACCCGCGGGCCACGGTTGAGCTTGTCGCAAAAAAGGATTACCTAAGCTCCATCTTTTCCGTACGCGCCCGGCCGAACCGGGCGTTCCGCCGTAAGAACCTCGTGGGAGCCCTCCCGCGGGGCTGACAACAGCTTTAGAGGAGACGAGCATGGCAATCCGCGTCGCGATCAACGGGTTTGGGCGTATCGGCCGCAACATTCTGCGCGCCATCGCCGAGTCCGGCCGCAAGGACATCGAGGTGGTCGGCATCAACGACCTCGGCCCGGTCGAGACCAATGCGCATCTGCTGCGCTTCGATTCCGTGCACGGCCGCTTTCCGGGCACCGTGACCGTCGATGGCGACTCGATCAGCCTCGGCGACAACAAGATCAAGGTCTCGGCCGAGCGCGACCCCTCCAAGCTGCCGTGGAAGGCGCTGGGCGTCGACGTCGCGCTGGAATGCACCGGCATCTTCACCGCGAAGGACAAGGCCTCGGCGCATCTCGCCGCCGGCGCCAAGCGCGTGCTGGTCTCGGCGCCGGCCGACGGCGCAGACGCCACCATCGTCTACGGCGTCAACCACGACACGCTGACCAAGGACCATCTGGTGGTCTCGAACGGTTCGTGCACCACCAACTGCCTCGCCCCGGTCGCCAAGGTCCTGAACGACACCGTCGGCATCGAGACCGGCTTCATGACCACGATCCACGCCTATACCGGCGACCAGCCGACGCTCGACACCCTGCACAAGGACCTCTATCGCGGCCGCGCCGCTGCGATGTCGATGATCCCGACCTCGACCGGCGCCGCCAAGGCGATCGGCCTGGTGCTGCCGGAGCTGAAGGGCAAGCTCGACGGCGTCTCGGTCCGCGTTCCCACCCCGAACGTCTCCGTGATCGACCTCAAGATCGTCGCCAAGCGCGCCACCGACGTGAAGGAGATCAACGAGGCGATGAAGCGCGCCGCCGAGCAGCAGCTCAAGGGCATCCTCGGCTACACCAATGCGCCGAACGTCTCGATCGACTTCAACCACGATCCGCACTCGTCGACCTTCCACATGGATCAGACCAAGGTGCAGAACGGCAACTTCGTGCGCGTGATGTCCTGGTACGACAACGAGTGGGGCTTCTCGAACCGCATGGCGGACACCGCCGTCGCGATCGGCAAGCTGGTTTAAGTTCGACTGTTCGCGATGCCCGGCCTCAAAGCCGGGCATCTGCGTGTTTGCCCCCGCGTTCGCGGCCGCAACGGCCGCGACATCGGCAAGCGAAAGCGACGCCGTCCGTCGGACGGCTGTGTCCGGCCGCACAGGAAACGCTCATGACAAAATCGTTCCGCACCCTCGACGACGTCAATGTGAAGGGCAAGCGCGTGCTGCTGCGCGTCGACCTCAACGTCCCCATGGAAGGTGGCCGCGTCACCGACGCCACAAGGCTCGAGCGCGTTGCTCCCACCATCACCGAAATTTCCGACAAGGGCGGCAAGGTGATCCTGCTCGCCCATTTCGGCCGCCCCAAGGGACGCGATGCCAAGGAGTCGCTGAAGCCGGTCGCTGACGCGCTGTCGAAGGTGATCAAGCGCCCGGTCGCCTTCGCCGAAGACTGCATCGGCGAGCCCGCGGCCACTGCGGTCGCGGCCCTGAAGGACGGCGACATCCTCTGCCTGGAAAATACGCGTTTCCACAAAGAGGAAGAGAAGAACGACGCCGGCTTCGTCGCTGAACTGGCAAAACTTGGCGACATCTGGGTCAACGACGCCTTCTCAGCCGCGCATCGCGCCCACGCCTCGACCGAAGGCCTCGGCCACAAGCTGCCCGCCTATGCCGGCCGCACCATGCAGGCCGAGCTCGACGCGCTCGGCAAGGCCCTGGAAGCCCCGACCAAGCCCGTCATCGCGATCATCGGCGGCGCCAAGGTCTCGACCAAGATCGATCTCCTGGAAAACCTTGTGAACAAGGTCGACGCGCTGGTGATCGGCGGCGGCATGGCCAACACCTTCCTGCACGCGCAGGGCGTCGCCGTCGGCAAGTCGCTCGCCGAAAAGGACCTCGCCGCGACCGCGCTTCGGATCATGGAGAAGGCCAACGCCGCGAATTGCGCGATCATCCTCCCCGTTGACGCCGTCGTCGCCAACCAGTTTGCCGCCAACGCGCCGTCGCATGCCTACGGCCTCGACGCGATCCCGGCCGACGGCATGATCCTCGACGTCGGCCCGCAATCGATCGCGCGCATCCATGCCGCGATCGACGATGCCGCGACGCTGGTCTGGAACGGACCGCTGGGCGCCTTCGAGCTGACGCCGTTCGACCGCGGCACCGTGGTGTCGGCCAAGCATGCCGCCGAGCGCACCAAGGCCAAAAAGCTGATCTCGGTCGCCGGCGGCGGCGACACCGTGGCAGCGCTGAACCAGGCGGGCGTGGCCGGTGATTTTTCCTACGTCTCGACCGCGGGCGGCGCGTTTCTTGAATGGATGGAAGGCAAGCCGCTGCCGGGCGTCGAAGTTCTGAAAAAAGGTTGATTTAGTTCGAAATACGCGAACGCGCACTACAGGGAGAAATGGAATGGCTCGCATCACGTTGCGGCAACTGCTCGACCACGCGGCCGAGCATGATTACGGCGTACCTGCCTTCAACATCAACAACATGGAACAGGCGCTGTCGATCATGGCCGCGGCCTCCGAGGTCGACGCGCCCGTCATCATCCAGGCTTCGCGCGGCGCCCGCTCCTACGCCAACGACGTCATGCTCAAGCACATGATGGACGCCGTCACCGAGATCTACCCGCAGATCCCGGTCTGCGTGCATCTCGACCACGGCAACGAGCCCGCCACCTGCATGACCGCGATCCAGGCCGGCTTCACCTCGGTCATGATGGACGGCTCGCTGAAGGCCGACGGCAAGACCCCGGGCGACTGGGACTACAATGTCGGCGTCACCCGGACGGTGACCGGCATGGCCCATCTCGGCGGCATCTCGGTGGAAGGCGAGCTCGGCGTGCTCGGCTCGCTCGAGACCGGCATGGGCGACAAGGAAGACGGCCACGGCGCAGAGGGCAAGCTGTCGCATGACCAGCTGCTGACCAATCCGGATGAAGCCGTGAAGTTCGTTCAGGAAACCAAGGTCGACGCGCTGGCCATCGCGATGGGCACCTCGCACGGCGCCTACAAGTTCACCCGCAAGCCCGACGGCGACATCCTCGCCATGAACGTGATCGAGGAAATCCACCGCAAGCTGCCGAACACCCATCTGGTGATGCACGGATCATCGTCGGTGCCGCAGGAGCTGCAGGAGATCATCAACGCCAATGGCGGCAAGATGAAGCCGACCTGGGGCGTGCCGGTCGCCGAGATCCAGCGCGGCATCAAGAACGGCGTGCGCAAGATCAACATCGACACCGACAACCGGATGGCGATGACCGGCCAGATCCGCAAGGTGCTGAAGGACAATCCGGAAGAGTTCGATCCGCGCAAGTACCTGAAGCCCGCGATGGAGGCGATGACCAAGCTGTGCAAGCAGCGCCTGCAGGAGTTCAACACCGCGGGCCAGGCCAGCAAGATCAAGAAGGTGCTGACCACCGCGGAAATGGCCAAGCGCTACGCCGCCGGCCAGCTCGACCCCAAGATCGCCTGATCAAAGATCGCCTGATAGCGGATCGCAAAATCCGCCTGACAACTTATCGCCTGAATCATTAAGGCGGGACACCGGCTCCGACGCAGTCGGAAACGGTGTCCCGGGCGTGATCGCCGGCTGCGACAAACACCGGCCGCGACGAACGTTTTCTAGGCATTTGCCCGAGAACCGCCTATTTTGGTTTGCAAAGGCAATGGCTCTGGAGGACGCCCCCGATGAACCTCTCCGACCTCAACAAAATTGCGCTCGCCATGGTCACCCCGGGCAAGGGCATCCTCGCGGCCGACGAATCCTCCGGCACCATCAAGAAGCGTTTCGACGCCATCAAGGTCGATTCGACCGAGGACAATCGCCGCGACTATCGCGAGATGCTGTTCCGCTCGCAGGAGGCGATGAGCAAGTACATCTCCGGCGTCATCCTCTACGACGAGACGATCTGGCAGAATGCCAAGGACGGCACGCCGCTGGTCAAGCTGATCGAGCAGGCCGGCAGCATCCCCGGCATCAAGGTCGACGAAGGCACCCAGGCGCTGCCGAACTGCCCCGGCGAACTCGTCACCGTCGGCCTCGACAAGCTCGCCGAGCGGCTGAAGAAATATTACGAGCGCGGCGCGCGCTTTGCGAAATGGCGCGCCGTGATCGATATCGGCTCGAGTGCCGGCAGCCGCGGCATTCCGACCATGACCGCGATCCGGGTCAACGCCCATGCGCTGGCGCGCTACGCGGCGCTGTGCCAGGCCGCGCAGATCGTCCCGATCGTCGAGCCCGAAGTGCTGATGGACGGCGATCACGACATCGACCGCTGCTATGAGGTGACCCAGCGCGTGCTGAACCGCACCTTCCAGGAATTGCGGGTGCAGCGCGTTGCGCTCGAAGGCATGATCCTGAAGCCGAACATGGCGATCTCGGGCAAGAAGTGCCCGAAGCAGGCATCGGTGCAGGAAGTCGCCGAGAAGACCATCCGCCTGCTCAAGAGCTGCGTGCCGGCCGCGGTGCCCGGCATCGCCTTCCTCTCCGGCGGACAGAGCGATGAGGAAGCGACCGCGCATCTCGACGCCATGAACAAGATCGGCCATTTGCCGTGGCGGCTGACCTTCTCCTATGGCCGCGCGTTGCAGGCGGCGCCGCAGAAGGCGTGGTCAGGCAAGGCCGACAATGTCCCCGCCGGCCAGCGCGCCTTCTCGCATCGCGCCCGGATGAACGGGCTGGCGAGCACCGGCAATTGGGAAGCCGGCCTCGAAAAACAGGCGGCATAGTTGGCCAGCAAGCTCGTTCCGCCGCGGCCGGCGCCGCGCCTCTATCTGGCAACCCCGCCGGTCGACGAGCCCGCGCAGCTTGCGGCCGAGCTTGCCGGGCTGCTCGCCGCGGCCGATGTCGCGGCCGTCCTGGTGCGGCTGCGCGAGACCGATCCGCGCGGCATGATCTCCTATGTCAAGGCCTTAGCGCCTGCGATCCAGACCGCGGGTGCGGCGCTGCTGATCGACGGCCAGCCCGATATCGTGGCCCGTGCCGGCGCCGATGGCGCGCATCTGACCGGCGTTGCCGCGATGGAAGACGCGATGCCCGCGCTGAAGCCCGACCGTATCGTCGGCGCCGGCGGGCTTGCGACGCGCCATGATTCCATGGCGGCGGGCGAAGCCGGTGCCGACTATGTGCTGTTCGGTGAGCCCGACGCCAAGGGACAACGCCCCTCGACGGAGGCGATCGCCGAGCGGCTGGAATGGTGGGACGAATTGTTCGAGCCGCCCTGCGTCGGCTTTGCCACCTCCCGCGAGGAGGCTGAGGCGTTCGCGGCGGCCGGTGCGGATTTCGTGCTGGTCGGAGATTTCATCTGGTCCGATCCGCGCGGCGCCAAGGCGGCGCTGGTCGAGATCGGCGAGGCGATCGCGCAGGCGCATGCCGGCACATTCGGCAAGGCCAAGGTCGAGGGGAAGGCCGAGGGATGACGCCGGAATGAAATGCCTGCGTCCGATAGGTGTTGCGCTCGGCTGCACGATGCTGGCGAGCGGCGCGATGGCGCAGCTCTCGATCACGCCGCCGGCGCAGACGCCGCCGCCTGCGAAGAAAGAGGCGCCGAAAGAGAAGCCGAAGGTGCATGCACCGGCCCCGAAGAAGCCCGCGCCGAAGCCTTCCGCTACGCCCACCCCGACGCCGACTCCCTCGCCGACCCCGACGCCCGACGATCCCAATGTCGACCTTGTCTACGGCGCCTATCAGCGCGGCATGTACAAGACGGCGTTCGACCTCGCGATGGCGCGCGCGCAGAACAACAACGACGCCAAGGCCATGACGATGCTGGGCGAGCTCTATGCCAACGGGCTCGGCGTCAAGCGCGACTACGCCAAGGCCGACGATTGGTACAAGCGCGCATCCGACGCCGGCGACCGCGAGGCGATGTTCGCGCTCGCCATGATGAAGATCGCGGGCCGCGGCGGCACCGTGGACAAGGATGCCGCGGTCAAGCTGTTGGCATCATCGGCCAAGCTCGGCGAGCCGAAGGCGGCCTATAACCTCGCGCTGCTCTATCTCGACGGCCAGACCCTGCCGCAGGACCTCAAGCGCTCCGCCGAGCTGTTGCGCATGGCAGCCGACGCCGGCAGCCCCGAGGCGCAATACGCGCTCGCGACCTTCTACAAGGAAGGCACCGGCGTGCCGAAAGACCTCGAAAAGGCGGCGCGGCTGCTGCAGGCCGCCTCGCTGGCCGACAACGTCGATGCCGAGGTCGAATATGCCATCGCGCTCTACAACGGCGCCGGCACGCCGCGGAACGTGCCGGCGGCGGTGGCGCTGCTGCGCAAGGCGGCCCGGCAGAACAGCCCGATCGCGCAAAACCGCCTCGCCCACGTGCTGGCGACCGGCGCCGGCGCCCCGGTCGACAAGGTCGAGGCGCTGAAATGGCACACGGTCGCCAAGACCGCCGGCAAGGGTGATCCCGATCTCGACGACATTCTCGCCGATATGACCCCGGAGGACCGCGCCAAGGGCGAGGCAGCCGCCCGGAAATGGATCGGAAACAACGTCAAATGACGCCTTGACGGCGCCACTTCCAGAGGGCACCCAGTCCGAAGCCCAGGTGGCCGCGTTCCGTTCTTTTTTCGCCCGTCATCCTGAGGTGCGAGCGGAGCGAGCCTCGAAGGATGCACGGCCCCGAACCGGGCCGTCGATCCTTCGAGACGCGCTTCGCGCTCCTCAGGATGACGGGCTGAGATTTTGCGCCCGCCGCTCTATCGACATTCACAATCTCGGTCACAAGTTCTCATCATGCTCTATTCCGCCCTCATCAATGTCATGGTCAAGGCCGCGCGCCGCGCCGGCCGCAGCCTCAAGCGCGACCTCGGCGAGATCGAACATCTCCAGGTGTCGCTGAAGGGGCCGGCGAACTTCGTCTCGCTCGCCGACAAGCGCGCCGAGGAGATGCTCTACACCGACCTCGAGAAGGCCCGGCCCGGTTACGGCTTCCTCGGCGAGGAAGGCGGCAACCGCGAAGGCTCGGACAAGAGCCACACCTGGATCGTCGATCCCTTGGACGGCACCACCAACTTCCTGCACGGCATCCCGCAATTCGCGATCTCGATCGGGCTGAAGCGCGAGGACACCGTGATCGCGGGCGTGATCTACAATCCCGCCAATGACGAGCTGTACATCGCCGAGCGCGGCAAGGGCGCCTTCCTCAACGACCAGCGGCTGCGCGTCGCCGGCCGCCGCCAGCTCAACGAATGCGTGGTCGCCTGCGGCCTGCCGCATATCGGCCGCGGCAATCATCAGCTGGCGCTGCAGGAGATGGCCGCGCTGCAGAGCAAGGTCGCGGGCTTCCGCCGCTTCGGCGCCGCCTCGCTCGACCTCGCCTTCGTCGCCGCCGGCCGGCTCGACGGCTATTGGGAGCGCAACCTGGGGGCCTGGGACGTCGCGGCCGGCCTGTTGATGGTCCGCGAAGCCGGCGGCACCGTCTCCGGCATCCAGGGCAATGACGATCCGTTGCAGACCGGCCACGTCGTCTGCGGCAACGAGTTCGTGCACGGCGAGCTGATCAAGATCCTCAAGCCGCTCGGGCAATAGCGCGACGGCTCGATCTAGTCGTCGTTGTCTTCATCGTCATCGCGATCATCCTCCCCGTCGCGAAATTCGCCGCCGGCGGTGAGGCCCTCGATGGCGGTGGCGCCCTTCGCCTTGATCACCCGGCGCAACGGGACCGAACTCTCGCTCCGCAACGCCTCCATCAGGTGTTCCGAATGGGTGACGATCCAGACGTCGGCGCGGCGCGACGCCTTGGCGATCAATCTCGCCAATGGCGGCAGCAGCGATGGATGCAGGCTGGTCTCGGGTTCGTTCAGCGCGATGAACGGCGGCAGCCGATAGCCCATGAACACCGCGAGCAGGCAGATATATTTCAGCGTGCCGTCGGATAGTTCGTGCGCCTTGAACGGCCGCGGCATATCAGCCAGTTGCAGATCGAATTCGCACCGCCCACTGTCTTCCCAGGCCCGGAGCTCGGCGCCCGGGAATGCATCCTCGATCGCGTCCTGCAAGTCGGCAGCATCTTCCCTGATCGCGTAGAGTGTTGCCAGGGCGGCAGCCAGATCGCTGCCATCGGCGCTCAGCGACGGCGTCGTGATCGCGAGACAGGGCTTGCGGATCGGCGATGCCGGGTCGCTGCGGAAATCGTGATAGAACCGCCAGCTCTGCATCGCGTTTCTGACCAGGTTGATTTCGGGATACGCCTTGCCGTCGAGGAAATCGGCGAGCGCGGTTTCCGACGGGAGCACCGCATCCCTGTGCTCGCTCCAGGCGCCGTTCTCGCCGCGGACGCTGACGTGTGAATTCGTCCGCTCCATCATCAGAACTTTTCGCTTGCCGTGGATCGCCTCGATGCGTTCGGACTTGATCATCGGCTCGCCCGGAAAGGCCGCCTCGACCGGGCCGGGATGTCCGAGCTCGATCGAATATTTGATGTTGTCGAATCTGGCCGCCAGTCGCAGCCGCGCATCGTCGCCACGCTGGCGCATGCCGGACCAGCAGACCGAGTTCAATCCGCCTTCGTCGGCGATGGTGCGCGTGATCCGCCCGGTTGCCGCGTCACGCAGCAGCGACAGCGACTTGTAGAGATTGGATTTGCCGACGCCGTTCTCGCCGACGAAGACGGAGAGCGGTTGAATGGGCATGAAGAGCCGCCGGATCGAGCGATAATTCGAGATCGCAACATCGCTCGGCCGCATCACATGCCCTCAATCCCCGGGTTGCCCAGACGCTCCCCGTTCAATCCAGAGATGCAATCTGGATTGGCTATGTTGGGAAAGCAAGCCGGAGGCGCCTCCGATCTCGGACATCAATGACCGATCCTTGCCGGCGCGGGCGGGCCATAGACCTCGGGCTTCTCGACCTTCTCCCGATCACCGGCGAGCACGCGCTGCACGCTGACGAAGAACACCGGCACCAAGAGCAGCGCGAGGATGACGACGGCGATCATGCCGCCCATCACCGAGGTGCCGAGCGCCTGCTGGCTGGCGCCACCGGCGCCGGTCGCGATCGCCATCGGCAGCACGCCGCAGACGAAGGCCAGGCCGGTCATCAGGATCGGGCGGAATCTGAGGCTGCACGCCTCGATGGTCGCCTCGACCAGCGGCTTGCCCTGCGCGCGCAGATCCTTGGCGAACTCGATGATCAGAATCGCGTCCTTGGCCGCAAGGCCGATGATCGTGATCAGGCCGACGGTGAAATAGACGTCGTTGGACAGCCCGCGCAGCGTCGCCGCCACCACGGCGCCGAGAATGCCGAGCGGAATGGTCAGCAGCACCGCGAGCGGAATGGTCCAGCTCTCGTAGAGCGCGGCGAGCAGCAGGAACACCACCAGCACCGAGAGCGCGAGCAGGAACGGCGCCTGCGAGCCCGACAGCTTCTCCTGCAACGACTGGCCGGTCCATTCATAGCCGAAGCCGCGCGGCAGCTTGTCGGCAAGCCGCTCCATCTCGGCGATCGCGTCGCCCGAGGTGAAGCCGGGCTTGGCCTCGCCGGAGATGCGCACCGCCGGATAGTAGTTGAAGCCCGCGATTTGAGTGGGTCCCTTCGACCATTCGATGGTGGCGAAGGCCGAGAACGGCACCAATTGCCCGCGGCTGTTCTTGACGTTGTAGTTCAGGATGTCATCCGCATTCATGCGGCTGGTCTTGTCGGCCTGCACGATGACGCGCTGCATGCGCCCGCGGTTCGGGAAGTCGTTGATGTAGTTCGAGCCGAGATTGGTCGAGATCGTGTTGTTGATGTCCTCGAAGGTGAGGCCGAACGCGCCGGCCTTCTCGCGGTCGATCATCAGATTGACCTGCGGCGCCGGCGGCAGGCCCTCGACATAGACCTTCTGCAACACAGGGCTGGCATTGGCCTCCGCGATCAGGCGGTCGGACGCCGCGATCAGCGCCGCATAGCCCTTCTGGCCGCGGTCCTGCAGGCGGAACGAGAAGCCCGAGGAGTTGCCGAGATTGTCGATCGGCGGCGGCTGCAATGCCGAGATCCTGGCGTCGCGGATCGACGACAGGTCGCGGTTGATGTCGGCGACGATGGCGGCGGCGGAATCCTTCGGGCCACGCTCCGACCAGTCCTTCAACGTGATGAAGGCCTGCGCGGTGTTCATGCCCTGGCCGAGGAAGCTGAAGCCGGTGAGGAACGTGACGTTCTCGATCCCTGCGCGATCCTTCAGATACTTCTCGACCTGCTCGACCGCAGCTTCGGTGCGCGCGTAGGACGATTCCGACGGCGTCTGCACGTCGGTGGTGATGAAGCCCTGGTCGTCGACCGGAAGGAAGCCGCCGGGCAGCCGCACGAAGCCGTAGGCAACGCCCGCGAACAGCACGAGATAGATCAGCATCAGGCGGCCGGTGCGCTTCAGCGAGCCCTGCACGGTGCGCGTATAGCCGGCGCGGCTATAGTCGAGCACGCGGTTGAACCAGCCGAACACGCCCTTGCGGGCATGGCCGCGGCCCTTCTCGACCGGCTTGAGCAAGGTCGCGCACAGCGCCGGCGTCAGCGACAGCGCGAGCAGCGCCGAGAACGCGATCGCCGCCACCATGGTGACCGAGAACTGGCGGTAGATGATGCCGACCGAGCCGGGGAAGAACGCCATCGGCACGAACACGGCCATCAGCACCAGCGTGATGCCGATGATGGCGCCGGTGATCTGCGACATCGCCTTTTTCGTGGCCTCCTTCGGCGGCAGGCCTTCCTCGGCCATGATGCGTTCGACGTTCTCGACCACGACGATGGCGTCGTCGACCAGGATGCCGACCGCCAGCACCATGCCGAACATGGTCAGCATGTTGATCGAGTAGCCCACGGCCATCAGCGTGGCGCAGGTGCCGAGCAGCGCCACCGGAACCACGATGGTCGGGATGATGGTGTAGCGGATGTTCTGCAGGAACAGGAACATCACGACGAACACCAGCACCACCGCCTCGACCAGCGTCATCAACACCTTCTTGATCGAAGCCTCGACCACCGGCGTGATGTTGTAGGGGATTTCGTAGCTGATATTGGCCGGGAAGAAGCGCGACAGCTCCTTCATCTTGGCTTCGACCGCGTTCGCGGTCGCCAGCGCATTGCCCTTCGGCGACAGCAGCACCGAGAGACCGGCGGTCGGCTTGCCGTCGAGACGGGTGTTGAACTGGTAGCTGAGGCCGCCGACCTCGATCCGCGCGACGTCGCGCAGGCGGACCGTCGAGCCGTCGGCATTGGCGCGCAGGATGATCGCGCCGAACTCGTCGGGCGAAGACAGCTGGCCCTTGACCAGCACCTGCGCGGAAATCTTCTGCGTGTCCGTGCTCGGCTCGGCGCCGATGCTGCCGGAGGCGACCTGGGCGTTCTGCGCCGTGATCGCCTTGTTGACGTCGTCGGCAGACAGGCCGTAGCCGACCAGCTTGGCCGGATCGATCCAGATGCGCAGCGAGCGCTCGGTCGAATACAGCGTGGCGCGGCCGACGCCGGGAATGCGGCGCACCTCGCCCAGCACGTTGCGGATCATGAAGTCGCCGAGGCCCACTTCATCCAGCGAGCCGTCGGTCGAGTTCAGCGTGATGATCTGCAGCACGGCGGAGGAAGCTTCCTCGACCAGGATGCCCTGCTGGATCACGGCGCGCGGCAGCCGCGCCTCGACGCGCTTGAGGCGGTTCTGCACCTCGACCGAAGCCTGGCTGGTGTCGGTGCCCGGCTTGAAGTTGGCGATGATCTCGACCTGACCGAGCGAGTCGGAGGTCGATTCGAAGTTCAGGATGTTGGCGGCGCCGTTGAGTTCCTCCTCGATCAGCCGCGTCACGCTGTTGTAGAGGTTCTCCGGCGACGCGCCGGGATAGCTCGTCGAGATCGAGATCGAGGGCGGCGCGATGATCGGATATTGCGCGACCGCGAGCAGCGGGATCGAGATCGCGCCGATCAAACAGATGAACAGCGCGACGACCCAGGCGAAGATCGGCCTGTCGATGAAGAAGCTGGGCATGTCGGATCACCGCACCGCGTGCGCGGTCTGAGGCGAATCCGACTGTGCCGCAGCGGCGTCGATCTCACGCCAGGCGAGCGGCCGGACCTTGTCACCGGCGGCGAATTTCTGGAAGCCCTCGACCACGACCTTGTCGCCGGCCTTGAGACCTTCGCTCACGAACCATTGGCCGCCCTGCAGCGAGCCGGTGCGCACCGGCTGCACCGCGACGTGATTGTCGTTCTTGACGACGAACACCTCGCTGCCGCCGCCGCCATTGCGCTGGATCGCCTGCTGCGGCACGGCGATCGCGTCGGAGTCGATGCCCTGCTCGATCAACACGCGGACATACATGCCCGGCAGCAGGATGCGATGCGGATTCGGGAACTCGCCGCGCAGGGTGACTTGCCCGGTATAGGCGTCGACCTTGGCGTCGGAAAACAGCAGCTTGCCGGGCAGCGGATAGATCGAGCCGTCGTCGAGCACGAGACGCACCTTCATCGCGTCGGGCGCGATGCGGTCAAGATCGCCGCTCTCGAAGGCGCGGCGGAGCTGGTTCATCTCGGTCACCGACTGCTGGAAGTCGGCATAGATCGGATCGAGCTGCTGGATGGTCGCAAGGCTCGCGGAATCGTTCTGCACCACGAGCGCGCCCTCGCTGATCACGGCCGCACCGATGGTGCCGTCGATCGGCGCACGGATCGTCGCGTAGTCCAGGTTGAGCTTGGCACGCGCGACGTCGGCCTCGCGGCCCTGCACGTCGGCTTCGGCCTGCTTCAAATTGGCGATCGCCTTCTCGTTCTCGGCCTCCGAGGTCGCGCGCTGCTGGGTGAGGGTCGCGATACGGCGGGCCTGCAACGCGGTCTGCTCGAGCACGGCCTTGGCGCGCGCCAGCGCCGCCTCGGTCGACTGCAATTCGACCTCGAACGGGCGCGGATCGATCTGGTACAGCGGATCGCCGACCTTCACCTCGCTGCCCTGATGGAACATGCGGTTGACGACGATGCCCGAAACGCGCGGGCGCACCTCGGAGACGCGGGTCGGAGCGATGCGGCCCGGCAGCTCACGCACCATCGCGCGGGCCTGCGGCTTCACGGTGACGACACTGACGTCCGGCTCGGGAGCTTGTACGGCGGCGGTTGCGGAATTCGGTTCGTCGCAACCAGCAAGCAATGGCGCCGTCACGGCCAGCATCAGAGCAATGCATGCCGATTGCGCGCGAAGTCCAGACATTGAGATGATCGCCCCTGTTGCGGTTGGAATAAACAAATGGCGGCCCACAGCGGCACCGCTCCTGCCGCCAAAAATAAATCCTGCTTGCTGCGACGCAATGCGTTTGTCGGGCGGCTCAATGTCACACAAACCTATCGCTCTGATTTCGCGGCATGTTTTGTCGACTCACCGGATTGTGAGCGGGTTCCATCGGAGGCTGTGGGAATGCGTTAAGGACTGCAGGAGCGGGAACGTGGCCTTTTGTCTGCGCGGAATGTCGCAGATTACCAACTCGTCATGCGTGGGCGCGCGAATCGGCGATCGCCGCCGCCGACCGCCGCGCATCCCACCCCGCGGTGCACGGCGCGTTCGTCGCGCGATCTGCGCGCGGGATTGGCAGCTTCTGCACACGCAGATGCGCCGTCACCCCGGACAGCCGCGCAAAGCGGCAACAGTCCACTCCGTATCAACCCGAGGTCTGCCGACAGCCCTTGGAATCGGCTTTCCTCACTCTGCCGCTGTGCCATATTGCTGGCAGATGCGGCCTTCGCGAACGGATGACCCGGCAATGCCCCCTTCCCGATCCGAGATGGAGATCGAACTGAGCAAGCTGTCCTCGCCCAGGATCTTCCTGGTGCGGATGCTGGTGTTCCTGGTGCTCTGCGGCCTGGTCGGGGTCGTGCTGTACAAGCAGATCGTGACCGCTTTCTTCGCCAATCCCGGGCTGAACGCCCTGATCGGCGCGGTGTTGCTGATCGGCGTCATCCTGGCGTTCCGCCAGGTGATCCGGCTCTATCCTGAAGTGGCCTGGGTCAATAATTTCCGCATCGCCGATCCGGGCCTTGCGATCGAGCGCCGTCCGACGCTGCTTGCCCCGATGGCCGCGATCCTCGGCGGCGAGCGCACGGGCCGGATGTCGATCTCACAGCAGACCATGCGGCATCTCCTGGATTCGATCGCAACCCGCCTGGATGAAGCCCGCGACATCTCGCGCTACATGACCGGCCTCTTGGTGTTCCTCGGCCTGCTCGGCACCTTCTGGGGCCTGATCGAGACCGTGGGCTCGGTCGGCAAGGTGATCGACGGGCTCAAGGTCGGCGGCGACGCCGGCGCGCTCTTCGATACGCTGAAGGAGGGCCTTGCCGCCCCGCTCGGCGGCATGGGCATCTCGTTCTCGTCCTCGCTGTTCGGCCTTGCCGGCTCGCTGATCCTCGGCTTCCTCGACCTGCAATCGAGCCAGGCCCAGAACCGCTTCTACACCGACCTCGAGGACTGGCTCGCCACCACCGTACGCGGCATTTCCGGCGAGGGCGCCGGTGCCGGCGGCGCCGATTTGCAGGGCGCGATCGACCGGCTGCGAGCCACCTTCGAGGAAGGCGGCGCCGGCGGCAGCGGCCGCAACACCACGGCGGCGATGGCCAATCTTGCCGAGGCGATCCAGGGGCTGGTTGCGCATATGCGCACCGAGCAGCAGATGATCCGCGAATGGGCCGACGGCCAGGGCGAGCAGAACCGCGAGATCAAGCGGCTGCTCGAACGCCTCGCCCGCCAGCCCGAGAAGAGCTAGCCGGGGAGCAAGCCCCAGGAGAAATTCATGGCCCTCGCCCGCTCGCGCCGCAGCGAATCCGGCTTCAACTACTGGCCCGGCTTTGTCGACGCGCTGTCGACGCTGGTGCTCTCGATCGTGTTCCTGCTGTCGGTGTTCCTCGTCGTGCAATTCTTCCTGTCGCAGGAGGTCACCGGCAAGGACAAGGCGCTGGAGCAGCTCACCGCCAAGATCGCCCAGCTCAACGACCTCTTGTCGCTGGAGAAGCTCTCCAAGCTGACGCTTGACGACCAGGTGGCGCAGTTGCGCGCCGGCCTCGCCTCCGCTGAAGGCGAGCGCGACCGCATGAAGGGGCTCTATGAAGGGCTCGCCAATTCCGGCAACGACGCGCAGGGCCGCGCCAACGAGCTCAACAAGGCGCTGGAGTCCGAGAAGGGCGTGTCGTCGCGCGCGCTGGCGCAGATCGAGGTGCTGAACCAGCAGATCAGCGCGCTGCGGCGCCAGCTCGCGGCGCTCGAGGAGGCGCTCGACGCCTCCGAGAAGCGCGACAAGGAATCGCAGAACCGCATCGCCGACCTCGGCCAGCGCCTCAACGTCGCGCTGGCGCAGCGGGTGCAGGAGCTGTCGAAATATCGCTCGGAATTCTTCGGTCGGCTGCGCGCGATCCTCGGCAACCGCCCCGATATCCGCATCGTCGGCGACCGCTTCGTATTCCAGTCCGAAGTGTTCTTCGACACCGGCCAGGCGACCCTGCTGCCGGAGGGCAAGACCGAGCTCGATACGGTGGCGAACGCGCTGATCGACCTCGACAAGCAGATTCCGCCCGAGATCGCCTGGGTGCTGCGGGTCGACGGCCACACCGACGTGCGGCCGATCACCAACAGCCCGCTGTTCAAGTCGAACTGGGAATTGTCCTCGGCGCGCGCGATCTCGGTCGTGCAATACCTGATCTCGCTCGGCGTGCCGGCGCAGCGTCTGGTCGCGGCGGGTTTCGCCGAATTCCAGCCGCTGGACACCGCACAGACCGAAGACGCCTACAAGCGCAACCGCCGCATCGAGCTGAAGCTGACGGAGAAGTAAGGCAGCGGTGGTCAACCGCTCCGGCTCTAACCATCCGTCGTCCCTGCGAAAGCAGGGACCCATAACCACCGCATTCGGCGATGAACGGGATCGCGGCCCCAGCGTCGCGCAACAATCGAGATTTGGGGCAATGGGTCCTGGCTTGCGCCAGGACGACGGCGGCGGATGGTTCTCGACTCGCGATGTCAAACAACGCGGTGTCATCAACCGCGAAAGCGGGTGATCCAGTATTCGAGAGACAGCAGTGATTGAGCCGAGAGGCCGCGGCGTACTGGATCGCCCGGTCGAGCCGGGCGATGACAGGTGTAGCTGGGGACACAGGCGCGCGCGTCGCGTATTGACCGATGTGCTCAGCGCCCAACCATCCCGAGCAATTGCTCCGGATAGCGCGCGCCCTGCACCTCGACCGCGGCGACGGCCTTGGCGATGTCGGCGAGATCGGCGGCGGTCAGTTCGACGCGCGCCGCGCCGATGTTTTCCGCGAGCCGATCGAGCTTCGTGGTGCCCGGGATCGGCACGATCCACGGCTTCTGCGCGAGCAGCCAGGCCAGCGCGATCTGGGCCGGCGTCGCGCCCTTGCCGGCGGCGATCTGGCCGAGCTGATCGACCAGCGCCTGGTTGGCGCGGCGCGCCTCCGGCGTGAAGCGCGGCACCAGGTTGCGGAAGTCGTCGCTCGCGAACGTCGTGGACGCGCTGATCGCACCGGTGAGAAAGCCGCGGCCGAGCGGGCTATACGGTACGAAGCCGATGCCGAGCTCTTCCAGCAGCGGCAGGATCTCCGCTTCGACCCCGCGCTCCCACAGCGAATATTCGCTCTGCAAGGCCGTAACCTTCTGCACCGCGTGGGCGCGGCGGATGGTCTGCACGCCGGCCTCCGACAGGCCGAAATGGCGGACCTTGCCGGCGGCGATCAGGTCCTTCACGGCGCCGGCGACATCCTCGATCGGCACCGCGGGATCGACCCGGTGCTGGTAGAACAGATCGATGACGTCGACGTTCAGCCGCTTCAGCGAGGCGTCTGCGACCGCCTTGATGTGCTCGGGCCGGCTGTTCAGCGAGCGATGCCGCTCGGCCATCGAGCCGATATCGAAGCCGAACTTGGTGGCGATCACGACCTGGTCGCGGACCGGCGCCAGCGCCTCGCCGACCAGCTCCTCATTGACGAACGGGCCATAGACCTCGGCGGTGTCGAACAAGGTGACGCCGCGCTCGACGGCGGCACGGATCAGGGCAACGCCCTGCTGCTTCTCCAGTGCCGGGCCGTAGGCGAAGCTGAGGCCCATGCAGCCGAGGCCGATCGCCGAAACCTCGAGGTTGCTGTTGCCGAGTTTGCGCTTCTGCATGATGTCTCTCCGCATCGATGACTGGAATGGGTCGCTGCGGGATTTAAGACGTGCACCGGCGGGCCATTAGACGTAAAAATCGGGATGAACTTATGAGCTGGATTCATCAATGCCGCGGCATGACGTCAATGACCTGATCGCCTTCCTCGCCGTCGCGCGCGACCGCAGCTTCACCCGCGCGGCAGCAAGGCTCGGCGTGTCGCAATCGGCGCTCAGCCACACCATGCGCGCGCTCGAGGAGCGGCTGGGCGTCCGGCTCCTGACCCGCACCACGCGCAGCGTCGCGCCGACCGCGGCCGGCGAACGGCTGCTGGAGGGCATCGGCCCGCGCTTCGAGGAGATCGAGGCCGAGCTATCAGCGCTGAGCGCCTTGCGCGAGAAGCCCGCCGGCACCATCCGCATCAACGCCGGCGAGCACGCGGCCGAGACGATCCTGTGGCCGGCGCTGGCCGAATTCCTGCCGCGCTATCCCGACATCAAGGTGGAGCTGAGCGTCGACAACGGGCTCGCCAACATCGTCGCGGAGCGTTTTGACGCCGGCGTTCGCCTCGGCGAACAGCTCGCAAAGGACATGATCGCGGTACGGATCGGACCGGATTTCCGCATGGTCGTGGTCGGCGCGCCGGCCTACTTCAAGCGGTGCGAGCGCCCGAAACGGCCGCAGGACCTGACCCAGCATGCCTGCATCAACATTCGCCTGCCGACCCACGGCGGCATCTATGCCTGGGAATTCGAGCGGCGCGGCCGCCCGCTCAAGGTCCGCGTCGACGGACAATTGGTGTTCAACAGCACCACATTGCGGATCAAGGCGGCGCTGGCCGGCCTCGGGCTCGCCTATGTCTCCGAGGACCAGGTGCGCGCGCAGATCGCCAAGGGACAGTTGATTCAGGTGCTCGACGACTGGTGCGCGCCGTTTCCCGGCTATCACCTCTATTACCCGAGCCGGCGGCAGTCCTCACCCGCCTTTGTGCTGCTGGTCGACGCGCTGCGCTACCGCGGCTGATCGTGGACCGCAGCCCGCCTGACGATGCCCAAAGTCCTCTCGCTCGAGGCGAAGCTCCGCGATCGTCGGCGATGGGCAATCACACGGATAATTGCTTCGCCATGGTGGCAGCTTCCGGAACGCTGCCGATGCAGATGACGTTACATATTATATATTGCATACGTAATCTCGCGGGCTTGGCGGACGTCTCGTCTCCATCGCGATCGTGCATACCGCTCCGGCCTCGCACCATCTCGGAACAGCACATGCTCAAGACCAGAATAGCCATCATCGTCGTAGCCGGCCTCATGCTCGCACCGGCCCAGTTGCTCGCACAGGCCAGCGGCGGCTCGCCTCTGCCGCCCAGGCCCGGCGACCGCGCCGCTCCATCGAATGGTGTCGGCGGAACCGCGCTGCCGACCCAGTCCGGCCAGCGCGTCGCACCGATCTCCGGCGTTGGCGGCGGTAGTGCGGCACCGGCTCTTCCCGGGAGTTCGGTGAGCACGAGCGGCAATGCCAATAATCCGACGGGACGCTGACCTCATCGGGCAGCTGCGCGCTCGCGTGAGCAATCCGCGACGTGTTCACCTGGGTTTCTGCGGCCGCAGCAAATGCCATGGAGAGCCGATAGGGTTGCGCGAGCGCCGCGATGCTCGCAAGTTCCATACGGGAGCCGCGGCCAAAACGTCTCCATCGAATCGCGCTACCGCCATTAACGCGACCTTAGCGGGTGTGTCCTAAAGCCTCGATTGGTTGGCCACTCGCCTTGATCGTGGGGCTCATTGATGGACGCGCTGGCGGCTTGGAACGGCACCAAGCTCAATAGAGGACCAGGAACGATCACGCTCGCGAAGTTCGGCGTCCATCTCTTCGTGATCGCATTCGCATCCGTGTACTACCTGGCCAACGGGCCGATCCTGCTTGGCCACCTTGATCTGGGATGGCACCTCGCCGCCGGCGACCTGATCAGGGACCGCGGCAACGTCCCCTTCCAGGATCCCTGGTCATTCACGCTCGGAGACAGGCAGTGGTATAATCTCTCCTGGCTCTGGGACGTGATCGCCAGCGTGCTGTTTCAGTACACGGGATATGCCGGCCTCACATTGGCGGTCGTTGCATGTGGCGCCGTGATCGCCGGATACCTGACGTCGATCACGCTGAACAGCGGCGCCTCGACACTCGCGGCCGGCATTTCGGTTCTCTCCGCCTGCCTGCTCTACCCCGCGTTCGTGACCGCCCCGAATTCGTACCTCTCCGCCTCGCCAAACACCTGCACCATGCTGTTCTGCGTGATCTTCTACGCGGAGTGCTTGAAGAGAACGCGATGGTACCTGCTGCCCGTGATGATGGTCCTCTGGGCCAATCTGCATGGCGGCTTCATGCTCGGGTTTCCCATCATCGGCATTTTTGGCGCCACGTGCATGCTCAGGCGCGACTGGGCGGGTCTCAGGATCTATGGCTTCGCGGCAGCCGGCTGCCTTGTCGCCGTCCTCGTCAATCCGCTCGGCTGGCACATCTACGACGGCGTCGCTACCACGCTGGGCCACTTCGCGCAGGCGCATATCACCGAGTGGTGGTCCTATTCCGCGAACTTCATGATGCCCGGCAGCATTCCGGGCATCGTCTATATCGCGCTATTTGTCGCGTTCGAGCTCCGCCACCCGCTTTCATCGCGCGCACCGCTGGAGTCGCGGCTGCTGTCCTGGCTGTTCCTGTTGCTGGGATTCTATCAATACCGGTACATGTCGTTCTTCTTCATGTTCGCGACGGTGCCGCTGGCGCTTCACATCGACCGGCTGCTGCCCAAACAGCTGAATGAGCTCAAGGCCCAACGCTGGCTGTCGGTCGCGGGCATCGTCGGAATGTGCGCCCTGCCGCTCACGCTGATGTATGTCAGGCCGGCGCTTGCGCTTCCGCAACTGCTGTCAGAGCAGGATGCGCGCTATCTTCAAACCCATTATCCGCATGCACGGCTTCTGAACCACTGGAACGTCGGCGGACTCTTGATCTTCTACACGCGGGGCACGGTGCCCGTGTTCATCGATGGCCGGTCGGCCACCGCCTATCCGGACGAGCTGCTGCGCGACTATTTCAGTCTGATCAAATGGGAGATCGATGAGACCGCCTGGGACGCCGTGCTCGACAAATACAAGATCGACACGGTGCTCTGGGTGAAGGTGCACGAACCTCTGAGGCGGTACCTCGTCGACAAGCGAGGGTGGACCGAGGAGTACGCGGGAACGGATGAGGTGATTTACGTGAAGCACTGACGCGGCCCGCGTCGAGCCTTGCGGCTACACCGCGCCGGCGGGCTCGGCGGCTGGTTCGTCCGGCTCGGCTTCCGCAGTGATGAATTTGAGCCCGTAGGTCTTGCCGCGGCGCCAGACCACCTCGCAAGGATAGCGCTTGGCATGATCGGCAAGCAGCGTCAGCGCAAGGCGATCCTTCACCTCGAACTCGACTTCGGTCGTGATCTTGGCGCCGCCGGGCGAGATGTCGATCACGGCGCAGGCGTTCTCGGTCACGCCGTCATCGATCGTGATCCACGCCGCACGGTTGTTGAGCTGCCGCCGCGGCTCGCGACTGACCTTGATCCGTGCTCCGTTGCTCGCCATCGTCTCGTCCTTGAAGACATTGGTCATTGAAAATGTGGAGACCGCGCAGGTCGATCGACGCGCCCGGCACATAACCGCACGGGCCACAATGGACACGCCCCGTAAAGTCCGGCTTAGCGCGATCGCTTGAACTTTACCGGAATCTTGACGGGGCTTTTAGCAAACGGGGATTCTACAATTCCATCAGCGGGATACCGGCTGCGTTGGCGTTCCGGACCTTGACACCGCGACCGCACTGTTGGTGAAGTGGCGGCCGTGGCTTCGGCCGCATCCCTGCAACAAGAGCGCTTCAAGCCGCCCCTTCCAGACGGAAACGACCCATGCTTCTCCCCCTCGCCGACGTGCCGCGCTGGTATGCCGAACGCAAGCCCGCGGATGCGATCGCCATCAGTCACGGCGCGGATACGCTGACCTGGCAGCAGCTCGAACGCCGCGCCAATGCGCGGGCGCGCGCCTTCGCCGCCAAGGGCGTCAAGCCGGGCGACTTCGTCGCGATCGGGCTGCCCAACAGCAACGCATTCTTCGAGACCAGTTTCGCAGTGTGGAAATGCGGCGCGACGCCAACCTCGCTGTCGTGGCGGCTGCCGCGCGGCGAGGCCGCAGCGGTGCTCGAGATCCTGAAGCCGTCGCTGGTGGTCGGCGGCGAGGCCGACTGGAATGCGCCGAATTCGCTGCCGGTGAATTTCGTGCCGGAGGGATATTCCGAGGAGCCGCTCGATCCACCGGTCGCGCGCTACTGGAAGGCGATGACGAGCGGCGGCTCGACCGGACGGCCGAAGGTGATCCTCGATCACAACCCCGCCGTGATCGAAACCACGACGCCGCTGATGCTCGGAATTCCCCACGAGGCATCGCTGCTCAACCCGGGCCCGCTCTATCACAACGCGCCGTTCATCCTGGCGCACTCGGCGCTGTTCGGCGGCGGGCGGCTGACCGGCATGGTGAAGTTCGACGCCGAGGAGACGCTGCGGCTGATCGAGCGCGAGCGCGTGCAATGGGTCAACTTCGTGCCGACCATGATGCACCGGATCTGGGCGCTGCCCGAGGAGGTGCGCAACCGCTACGACGTCTCCAGCCTGCAGATCGTGTTTCACATGGCAGCCCCGATGCCGCCCTGGCTGAAGGAGAAGTGGATCGAATGGCTCGGGCCGGAGCGGGTGTGGGAGCTCTATGGCGGCACCGAGCGGCAGGGCGCCTGCGTGATCTCGGGGGTCGAATGGATGGCGCACAAGGGCTCGGTCGGCAGGATCGGCGAGACCGCGCGCTTGCGCATCATCGGCGAGGACGGCAACGACGTCGCGCCGGGCGAGACCGGCGAGATCTACTTCCTGCCGAATGACGGCGCCGGCTCCACCTATCACTATCTCGGCGCCACGCCGAAGCGGCGGGCCGACGGCTGGGAATCGCTCGGCGATATCGGCCGGCTCGATGAAGAGGGCTATCTCTATCTCGGCGACCGGCTCGCCGACATGGTGCTGCGCGGCGGCGCCAACATCTATCCTGCCGAGGTCGAGGCCGCGGTCAGCGAGCATCCCGAGGTTCGCTCCTGCGTCGTGGTCGGATTGCCCGATCCCGAATTCGGCCAGCGCGTGCATGCGATCCTCGAACTCGCCGACGACGCCGATGCGCAAGCGATCGCCGACGGCATGGGCGATTTCCTCAAGGACCGGCTGAGCCGCTACAAGCATCCGGAAAGTTTCGAGCGCGTCGGCACCGCGCCGCGCGATGATTCCGGAAAGGTCCGCCGTACCATGCTGCGCGACGAGCGCGCCGCGTGGATCAAGGACAACCGCGCCTTCCGCATCATGCCGACGCGCGCGAAGGCATGATCCGGAAAAGTACGAAGCGGTTTTCCGAAAAACATCATGCCCGAACAAGGAACTAAGGCGCGATGAGAAATCTCATCGCGCTTCAGAAGCGAATAGGTTCAATTTGACTTGCGAGGGGCAGGTCTGCACGCCAGATGAGCTGTGCAGGCCGCCGCGCAGGGTATATCATTCCACCTTCCCTGCCGGCAGAACCTCTGATTACCATGAGGTTCCAGCACGCTGCACGCCAGGAGATCCCAGATGCCCTCCACGACCGAATGGAAAGTGCCAGCGGCCTTTCAGCCCCGCCCCGAGGATTATCGCTATGACCTCGATCGTGCACTGATGAGCGTGGTCGGGCTGCATTCGATCATTCCGCCTGATGCCTTCAGCGCCGAGACGCTCGGCACCGAGCGCACCGGCAACGGCGTGCTGATCGACGACGGGCTGGTGCTGACGATCGGCTATCTGATCACCGAGGCCGCCACGGTATGGCTGCATCTCGGCGACGGCCGCGCGGTCGAGGGCCACGCGCTCGGCTTCGATTTCGAATCCGGCTTCGGCCTGGTGCAGGCGCTCGGCAGGCTCGACATCGATCCGCTGCCGATCGGCTCGTCGGCGGCGACGCAGGTCGGCGACAATGTGGTGCTCGGCGGCGCCGGCGGCCGCACGCGATCGGTGGCAAGCCAGATCGCGGCGAAGCAGGAATTCGCCGGCTACTGGGAATATCTGCTCGACGAGGCGATCTTCACCTATCCGTCGCACCCGAACTGGGGCGGCACCGGGCTGATCAACAATGCCGGCGAGCTGATCGGCATCGGCTCGTTGCAGCTCGAGCGCGAGCGCACCGGACGCGCCGAGCATGTCAACATGATCGTGCCGATCGATCTGCTCAAGCCGGTGCTGAATGACCTGCGCAGGTTCGGCCGCGTCGACAAGCCGGCACGGCCATGGCTCGGCATGTACACGACCGAGATCGACAACCGCCTCGTCGTGGTCGGCGTCGCCAGCAAGGGACCGGCGGCGCGCGCCGAATTGAAGACCGGCGACGTGATCCTCGCGGTCGACGGCGACAAGGTGACGAGCCAGACCGGCTTCTATCGCAAGCTCTGGTCGCTCGGCGCGGCCGGCGTCGACGTGCCGCTGACCGTCTACCACGAGGGCGTCACCTTCGACGTCACGCTCACCTCGATCGACCGCATGAAGCTGTTGAAGGCGCCGCGGCTGCACTAGAGCAAAAATGGAAGAGGCAGCAGCGATGAGCGAGGCCGTGGTTGACGACATCGTGGCCGTGCTGCCGCCATTGTTGCAGACGCTGGAATCGCTGTCCTTTGTCGCGCGCAACCTCAATCCGCCGGACTTCGACCGCGTGATGCAGATCGCCGGCGAACCCGAGGAGGCGTTGCAGGCGGCACGGCCGCGACTGGCCGGCTGGCCGGAAAAATTCGCGCACATCAAGACCGCGCTGGAGGCTGCGATCGAACCGGCACTGGCAGGCTATGCGGGCTTACGCGCGGTGCAGAATGGTGAGGGCGATCTGGTCAGCGTGTTCCGCGCGCTGCGCTATCTGCCAAGGGCGCAAGAAGCGCTGTATCCCTTGACCGAGCTGCCGCCGGTCAGCGGCTTCTTCATCGTGCCCGATCTGCGCGAGGACGCCGACCTTCAGGCGAAGCTCGCGGCTACGCCCAACGCCGACACCGGCATCTTCCATGAACGCAACGAACCGGGCAGCCGCGGCGGCTTCTCGATGTATGTGCCGGAATATTACACGCCGGATCGCACCTGGCCGCTGGTGATGGCGCTGCACGGCGGCAGCGGCAACGGCCGCTGCTTCCTGTGGAGCTGGCTGCGCGATGCGCGCAGCCGCGGCGCGATCCTCGTGGCGCCGACCGCGACCGGCCAGACCTGGGCGCTGATGGGCGAGGACAGCGACACGCCGAACCTCAACCGCATTCTCGACGAGGTACGCGCGCGCTGGAAGATCGACGAGACGCGCATGCTTTTGACCGGGATGAGCGACGGCGGCACGTTCAGCTATGTGAGCGGGCTCGACGGTGCCTCGCGCTTCACGCATCTGGCGCCGGTCGCGGCGACGTTCCATCCGCTGATGGCCGAGATGGCCGATGCGGAACGGCTGCGCGGCTTGCCGATCTTCATCACCCACGGCAAGCTCGACTGGATGTTCCCGGTGCAGACCGCGCGGCAGACCCAGGGCCTGCTGTCGGCCGCCGGCGCCAGGGTGACCTATCGCGAGATCGACGATCTCAGCCACACCTATCCGCGCGAGATCAATGCGGAGATTTTTCGCTGGCTGAACGGCGAGTTGGCCGCCGGGGCGTGATGCGCCCCTCTCTCCCCGTCACCCTGAGGAGCGCGAAGCGCGTCTCGAAGGGTCGACGGCCCCGCTGCGGCCGTGTGGCCGCATCGGGGCCATGCATCCTTCGAGGCTCACTCCGTTCGCACCTCAGGATGACGGTGATGGATCATGCGCGTGGTACGATTTTCGACGTTGGCGTGGACAGAATGCACCCCGCTACTTGTTCACCCGCGGCTTGAGCAGGTCGGAAAAGCCGACCCGGTGCAGCATCTCGTTGCGGACCCGGTCGATCACGCCGAATGCCACTTCGGCACCGTCCTGAGTCGGATCGATGTGGACACGGAACGGCCGCTTACCGAACGGCGTGCCGACCACCTCGACGATCGCGTCCGCGACCAGCGACGCATCGGCATCCTCGGGCACGATCGCCGCGAACGCCTTCATGATCTCGTCGCCGAAACCGGCATAGGGACCGGCTTCATATTCGGCGACGCGGGCCTCGTCGGCGGGACGGCCGGAATGCGCGAAGTGATTGGTGCCGCCGGTGAAGGCACCCGGCACGATGATCGAGGTCTCGATGCCCCAGCGCGCGAGCTCGCGGGCATAGATCACCGCCATCGCGTCCATGCCGGCCTTCGCCGCGAAATACGGCGCGAGATAGGGCGGCGTGCCGCCGGCTGAAGAGCTGCTCGACACCCAGACCACAAGCCCCCTGCCCTGCTTGCGCAGCTGCGGCAGCGCCGCGCGATTGACGCGCTGGGTCGAGAGCACGTTGACGTCGTAGAGCTCGGCAAGCTGCTCCGGCGTGAACGCCTCCGCCGGACCAAACACCATGTGGCCGGCATTGTGCATCACGACGTCGAGGCGGCCCTCCTCGGCGACGATCTGCGCAATCGCTTTATCGACCGACGCCTGCGAGCCGACATCGAGCTCGAGCGAGCGCAGATCGACCTTGTTGTCGCGAGCGAACTCCTCGATATCGGCGACCGCCGCGGCGTTGCGGCCGGTGGTGTGGCGCATCGAGGCGTAGACAATGTGGCCGGCCTTGGCGAGCGCATTGGCGGTGAGGCGGCCGAAGCCGCTCGACGCGCCGGTGATGACGATGACCTGTTTCATGACACATATCCTTTGAAGTGGAGTTGAACGGGAGTTGGGTTGAAGGTGCGAGGGCGTCAGACCAGGCCGCCATTGGCGCGCAGGGTCTGGCCGTTGATCCAGGAGCCGTCGGGACCGGCGAGGAACGACACGGCGGAAGCGATGTCGTCGGGCGTGCCGAGCCGCTCCAGCGGGACCATCTTGGCGAAGCGGTCGATCAGCTCGTCCGACTTGCCGTGCAGAAACAGATCGGTCGCGGTCGGGCCCGGCGCGACCGCATTCACGGTGATGCCGCGGCCGCGCAATTCCTTGGACAGGATCGCAGTCAGCGACTCGATCGCCGCCTTGGTCGCGACATAGATGCCGTAGGTCTCGAGCCTTGTGCCGACGACGCTGGTCGAGAAATTGACGATACGTCCGCCGTTGCGCAGCCGCCGTGCCGCCTCGCGCATGGTGTTGAAGCTGCCCTTCAGGTTGACCGCGACCTGCTGGTCGAAGGCTGCATCGTCGCTGTCGGCGATCTTGCCGAGCTTCATGATGCCGGCGTTGTTGACCAGCACATCGACGCCGCCGAAAGCCGCTTCCGCCGCGTCGAACATGCCGCGCACCGCGTTGGGGTCGCTGACATCGGCCTTCGCGGTCAGCGCCCGGCCGCCGGCGGCCTCGATCCGGTCGGCCACCGCCTGGGCCGGCTTGGCGTCGCCGGAATAGTTGATGACGACGGTGAAGCCGTCCTTGGCGAGGCGTTCGGCAACCGCCGCGCCAATCCCGCGCGAGGCACCCGTCACCAGCGCTACCTTGTTGGTTTGGTTGGTCATTTTCAGTCTCCCATCAGTTGAGCGGCTAGTGCCGCGTTCGATGGGAAGACGCTACGCCTTGGCATTGACCGGATAATCAGGCATCTTCTGGCATCACTATTCGTAAATTTCGGACAATATGGACCGCTTCGATGCGATGCGCGTGTTCACCCGGGTGGTCGAGCGGCGCAGCTTTTCGCTGGCCGCCGACGACCTCGGCCTGCCGCGCTCGACGGTGACCGACGCGGTGAAGGGGCTGGAGGCGCGGCTCGGCGTGCGGCTGCTCGAGCGCACCACGCGCACGGTGCGCCCGACGCTTGACGGCGAGGCGCACTACCGCCGCTGCCTGTCGCTGATCGCAGATCTCGAGGACGCCGAGGGCGCATTCGGCGGCGCGCGGCCGAAGGGGCTGTTGCGGCTCGAGGTGCAAGGCACGCTGGCGCGGCACTTCCTGCTACCGAACCTGCCGGGCTTCCTCGCTGAGTATCCCGACATCGAAATCAACATGAGCGAGAGCGATCGCTTCATCGACCTGATCCGCGAAGGCGTCGACTGCGTGCTCCGCTTCGGCCGTCTGCCCGACAGCGACATGATCGCGCGGCAGGTGACGATGCTGGAGCGATTGACTTGCGCCACGCCCGACTATTTCGCGCGCTTCGGTGTGCCGACCGATCCGTTCGCGCTCGAAGGCCATCGCATGATCGGCATTCGCTCGCTGACGACAGGACGCCTGCGCCCGATGGAGTTCGTGATCGACGGTGAGCTGAAACAGTTTCCGCTGCCCGCGCCGATGGCAGTGACAGGCCCCGAGAGTTATCTCGCGAGCGCCAAGCTCGGCCTCGGCCTGGTGCAGGTGCCGCGCTTCCACGCCGAGACCGATCTCGCCAACGGCACGCTCGTTCCGGTGCTGCAGCAATGCCCGCCGCCATCGGTGCCGGTGAACCTGCTCTATCCCCGCAACCGCCAGCTTTCGCCGCGCGTGCGTGTGTTCATCGATTATGTGATGCGGGTGTTCGCGCGCAGTTGATCGAGCGCCGGAACCGCGGCGAACCCCACGACGTTATCCCGCCGACACCGGAGGGATATGCGATGCGAACGTTTTTCGGCATGATTTTGGGCGCGCTGCTGCTGATATGCGGCGTGTATGTCTACGATTCGATGCGAACGTCGAGCGTGGCCAATGGCGAGGTGGCGCAGGATACGCGCACCATCGTCAATTGGGACGTGGCGGCGCATGACTGGAACCTGCTGAAGACCCGCACCCGCGAGCAGTGGGACAAGATCGCGTCGAAGTAACGACCGACGTTCACAATCCGACCATCGACGCCGCCAGGGCTGCGGCGAATCCGGCACCCAGCGCGGCCCACTCTCTCGCCGTGATCGCCATGGTCACCAGCGCGACCATGGTCCCGACGAGACCTGCCGGCCCGCCTGACAGGCAGCCGCCGACGATGAATGCGATGAAGAGATTGCCGGGCGCGAGCCGCAGGAACCGCGCGGCGATGCCGTCGTCGCGCATCGTTGCGGCGAGGACGTATCCGCCGGCGCGCATGGCGTAGCATGTAACGCCGAGGATGCAGATGACGCCGAGCACCTCGAGGTCATGCATCGGTCCGCTCCATCATGCTCACGAGCGTGCCGCATCCGCCTCCGATCAGCATCGACCAGCTCGGATCCACGAACCGGGCAACGAGCAACGCTGCGATGGCCGAGGTCAGCCACGGCCATGGCGATCTCGCGGTCTTCCACTGGCTGGGAAGCAGAGTGGCGATGAACATCGTCGGCAGCAACGCGGCGGCGAGCCTGAGCGGTTCGTTTGCCGCGAGCGGCGCGGCATAGGCGAGCGCGGTGCCGCCAACCCAGCCGACCGCCATGGGGATGCTCGATCCGAGCAGGTAGCCGGCGTCAGGCCCGTTGCGGTCCGCGTCCGAATTCGTCATCAGCCACGACGCATCCGCCAGCAGGAACAGGGTGGGCAGCATCTTCCGGGGCGCCAGTCCGCCAAACAACTGGCGCAGATGCGCGCCCATCAGTAAGTATCGCGAATTCGTGGCGATGCAGGCGACGACCATGGTGATGACCGGCAGCGGATGAGCCCACATGCCCAGCGTGATCGCCTGTGCCGTGGCGGAGTAGACCAGCAGGCTGAACAGAATCGCGTGCGCCGCCCCCAAGCCAAGCCCCTTGTAGGTCAGTCCCATCACGAGGCCGGCGGCGCCGTTGCTGAGCAGGAAGGGCAGCGCCGCGACCAGGCCCCGCCTGAATCCGGCGGCCGTCATCGCAGGGGCATGTGGCGGGAGCCGGGCACTTGTAATGGTCATGACCATTATATTAGACTTTGTGAGAGGCCGTGATGTCAAGAGATCCCGCGCGGGCAGAGACGCAGTTCTTCGGTGGACGGGTCTGCCTTGACTTCGCGAACACGCTGGACTGGCGCACCTCGGACGATCCGCAGGAGCTGATCCCGGACTATGCGGCGCTGCTGTCCTGGAGCGAACGCCGCGGGACCTTGCCGCTTGCCGCGACCAGGAAGCTGAAAGCCCGTTCGGCAGGCAGCGAGGCCGCGGCCGCGATGCAGAAGGCATATGAACTGCGCCGCGACATCTGGACCATCTCCGACGCGCTGCGCGGCGGCCGTGGCGCGGACCTTCGTCTCGTCAATCAGATGCTGTCAGCGGCGCCGCGGCAACCCGACCTTGTGCGGCAGGATCGAGCCTATCGCCACGCGCTGGCGGGCAACGACGTGAAGGAGCCGCTGTGGCCGGTGCTGTGGTCGCTGACGGCCGTGCTGGCGTCCGACGACGCAGGGCGCATCGGATGCTGCGGGGCCGACGGCTGCGGCTGGTTCTTCGTCGACGAGAGCCCGAACCGGACCCGCAGATGGTGCTCGAGCGAGGTGTGCGGCAATCGCGAACGCGCGCGGCGTGCCTATGCCAAGCGCAAGGGCTCCACGTGAGTGAGGAACGCCAAGCGGGTTAGTTCTGCTCGGTCTTGCGGCCCATATTGGCCTTGCGGGCGTCGGCGATCACCTGCTCGAACTGATCCATGCTGAGCACGCCCGGCACGCGGTACTTGCCGACGATGAATGACGGCGTGCCGTTGAAGCCGAACGCCAGCGCCTGCTCGTTGTTGCGCGAAAGGATCGCGTCGATCGCCTTGGCGTTGGCGTCGAGATCCTTTTTCAACCTGTCCATGTCGAGGCCCGCGCCCGACAGCAACTCGGCGATGCGCGGCTCGGTGATGCGCGAGTTGACCGAGATCATCGCCTCATGGGCGGCCTCGAACTTGTCCTGGTACTTCGCCGCCAGCGCCATCCGCGCCGCGACCTTGGAGACCGGCCCGAGGATCGGCCAGTCCTTCAGCACCAGGCGGACCTTGCCGTCGTCCTGCACCACCTGGCGCAGCTCCGGCGCGAGCTTGCGGCAATACGGGCAGTTGTAATCGAACCATTCGACGATGGTGATGTCGCCCTTGGCATTGCCGATGACAGGAATATCCGGATCGCGCAGCACCTGCTCCTCGGTCAGGACGTTGTCGTCCTCGGCGCGGGCGCCTCCCGCGGCCAGCAGCGCGACCCCGGCGCCGATGAGGCCGAGCGCATCACGGCGGCTGGCGCGTGCGTTGATCAGGGGCGATGTCGTCAGATGGTTCATAGCTGGCTTTCGCAAGGGCTGCTCGCCCTCCTACGTTCAGGACACATTGATGTTACGCAGCAGCATATAGATCGCCACGACGATAATCACAGTCGCAAACACGATATTAAGGGCGCCGCGGCGTTCCGACAGGTGCCGGGCGCTGTTGGTGCCCACCAGCCCGCCCGCGATGCCGCCGGCCACGAATAGCCCTGCCAGGCCCCACGACACCAGCCCGGACCACGCATAGCTCAGCGCCGTGGTCATGCCAAAGGCCGTGACGGCCACCAGCGAGGAACTGACCGCGTTCATGATCGGCATCCCGGTCGCCAGCATCAGGGCCGGAACGATCAGGAAGCCGCCGCCGATGCCGAAGAAGCCGGACATGGTTCCGGTGGCCAATCCGAGGCCGATGATCGCGGGCATGTTCGACATCGAGATCTTGACGTCGGTCAGCCCGACCCGCGCGCGGGTCTTCAGCATCAGGCCCGCGATGACAAGCATCACCAGCGAGAACAGCGCGAGCAGCTTCTGCCCCTCCAGCATCTTGCCGAGGATCGAGCCCCCAAAGGCACCGAGCATGCCCGAGAGCGCAAAGATCAGCGCGCAGGACCAGATCACCGTGCCGCCGCGGGCGTGGTTGGAGAGGTTGATCGCGGCGTTGGCGGCGACCGCGATCGCCGAGGTGCCGATCGCGACATGCGGTTCGGGCACACCGACCACATAGACCATCAGCGGCACGGCAAGGATCGACCCGCCGCCGCCGACCAGGCCCAGCGAAAAGCCGACCAGCATGCCGGACGCCAGCCCGAGCACGCTTTGAGTTGCGGAGAAGACCAAGGGGAACAGACTCGTGTTTGCGGCGGCACCATAGAAGGATTTGCTATTCTGCGCCATGCCAATAGCACAAAACTGCTCTGCAAGCGTGATCAGCGCAGCAAATATGTCACGGCCAGCGGCACCAGCAGGGAGGTGACCAGCGCGTTCAGGCTCATCGCAATGCCGGCAAAGACGCCGGCGACCTCATCGACCTGGAAGGCCCGCGCGGTGCCGATGCCATGGGCGGCGATGCCGGCGGCAAAACCGCGGCCGCGGAAGTCGGTAATCCCGGTGAAGTTCATCAGCGGCGTGACGATGATCGCGCCCATGATGCCGGTGAGGATCACCGACACCGCCGTCAGCGACGGATCGGCATGCAGGGATTCGCTGATGCCCATGGCGACGCCGGCCGTGACGGATTTCGGCGCCAGCGACAGGATGATGTCGCGCGGCAGGCCGAAAGCCTTTGCCAGCAGCACCACCGAGACGATCGCCGTGAGCGAGCCGACCGCGAGCGCAACCAGCATCGGCAGCACCGCGGCGGCAACCCGTCTGCGGTTCTCGTAGAGCGGCACCGCGAGCGCGACAGTGGCCGGACCGAGCAGGAAGTGCACGAACTGCGCACCGGCGAAATAGGTGGTGTAGGAGGTGTTGGTCAGCAGCAGGAACGTGCCGATGATCCACAGCGAATGCAGCACGGGATTGGCGAGCGGATGCCGGCGCGTCTTCAACGACACTGCATCGGTCGCGGCATAGGTCACGAGCGTCACCGTCAGCCAGAGCAGCGGCGACTGCGAGAGGTAGACCCAGAGCGAGAACGGATTGTCGCTCACGGTGTCTCGTCCTCGCGCGAAAAGAGACTGCTCGCCGCAACGAAGGTCGCGACCGTCGCCAGCAGCGTGACGATGACCGAGACCGCGAGGATCACCAGGATCGCCGTGCCGTGCTCGGCGAGCAGATCGAGCTTCTGCACCACGCCGACGCCGGCCGGAATGAACAGCAGCGAGAGATTGGCGAGCATGACGCGGCTTGCGCTTTCGACGCCGTCATTGCCGAGCGGCCCGCGCGCCAGCGCGGGATATCGGTCACGCGCCAAGAGCAGCAACAGCAGGAGCACGAGGCCAACCACCGGACCCGGCACCGGCACGGCGAGCGCGCGCACGGCAACCTCACCGACGAGCTGACAGAGCAGGATCAGGCTGAGGCTGGCAATCATGACAGGGCGCTCACGCGATACATGCGCCTATCAGGTCGCCGGGGCGGTGGCTTGTCAATGCGCGGGTCTCAAGGGGATGCGCAGATATCGTGCGCCGCTGCTCTCAGGTCCGTCATGCTGAGGAGCCGCGTAGCGGCGTCTCGAAGCATGAACGGCCAAGCCGGCGGCCGTACATCCTTCGAGGCTCGCTCCGCTCGCACCTCAGGATGACGGAGATGAAGTTTTGTTCTCTACCCCTCCCGCCTTTGCAGCGCCATCAGTGTCCCGCTCATGGTCGCGACCAGGGTTTCGACGCCGTCCTGCACCGCGTAGGCGCGGCCGTCGCAGACCGTCAGCGTGCGGCCGGGCTTGACCACGACGCCGCGGAACAGGAACCGCTCGCCGCGGGCCGGCGCCAGCAAATTGGTCTTGAACTCCACGGTGAGGATGTCGGAGCCTTCAGGCATCAGCGTGAAGGCGGCAATCCCGCAGGCATTGTCGAGACCCGCGGTGATGATTCCGGCATGCACGAAGCCGTTCTGCTGGCAGAACTCCGGCGCGTAGGGCATCGCGAGATCGACCTCGCCCGGTTCCATGCGCGCGATCGAGATGCCAAGCGTCTGCATCGCGCGCTGGCGCGCGAACGTCTCGGTGGCGACCGCGCGGTAGTTAGGATTCTTCGGCTCGAAACAGGGCATCGCGGTCACGCGCTCACGGGGTCTGACGGCACGAGATGCGGCATCGCCGCGTAGCGGATCGCGGGCGCAAACGGCGCCGCCTTGCGCGCGGCGCGATCGATATGCACGGCTGCGATCTCGCAGGTCGCCGCGATCTCGCCGGTCTCGGCGTTGCGCATCTCGTGCAGGATCCGGATCGATTTGTCGCGGAATTCGACCAGCCGGCTCTTGACCTCGACGAGGTCGCCGGCGAGCAGTTCGCGCTTGTAGGAGATGTTCTGCTGCACGGCGGCCATGCCGCGGCCGGACTCGCGCAGATAGCTCGGCGTCAGGCCGAGCCGCGCGAACATGTTCCAGCTCGCCTCGTCGAACTTGCCGACATACCACATGACGTTCATGTGGCCGATGTGGTCGCAGTGCCAGGGATAGACCGTGCCGCGATAGGTCGCCTCGCCCTCCATCGTACCCTCCGTCGATTTTTGATACGGTAGCGTATCAAGGACGAAGCAGGCTAGCAATACGGTACCGTATCAAGATCGCGCATAAGGGTCCGCGGAGATCACATGACTGAAAGCAAGGGCGACGTCTGGGTCGCGGCCGGATTCGCCGAACTCGCGCATAGCGGCGTCGACGGCGTGCGGGTCGAGGTGCTGGCGAAGAATCTCGGCGTCACCAAGGGCGGCTTCTACCGCCGCTTCAAGGATCGCGCCGCGCTGCTCGAGGCCATGCTGATGCGCTGGCGCGACGGCCGTATCGCGTCGATCGAGAAGCAGACCGCGCTCGACGGCGCCAGCGCGCGCGAGCGGCTGAAGGCGATCATCACGCTCTATTCGGAACGCATGAACACCGAGGCGATGGCGGTCGAGCTCGCGATCCGGCAATGGGCGCGCACCGACGAGGCCGCGGCGGCCGCCGCTGCGAGCGTCGATGCCGCGCGGCTGAAACAGGTCGGCCAGCTCTACCGCGCCACCGGGCTGCCGACCGACGAGGCCGATGCGCAGGCCTTCCTGTTCTACTGCTTCATCTTCGGCCAGAGCCTCTTGTTTCTCGAACGCGGCCCGCGCAAGCGCGCGCAACTGCTGGCGCAGTCGGCAGATAAGCTATTGGCGGAAAGCCCGTAGAGCTTCGGCCCAAACAAAAGCGGTCGGCTTGCGCCGGCCGCTCTCCTCGAACGTCCGTTCAGGTAAGGACTCAGGCGCCCTTCAGACGCTTGTTGCATTCGCTGTAATAGCCGCCGCCCTTCTGGATCCACTTCAGGCCGCCATTGCCGCCGGTGGTCTTGTTGGCGTTGTACTGGTCGAGGCAGCTGTGCATGCGCTGCTTGCCCTCGGTTTCCTTGGCATATTTGGGATCGACCGCATTCGGAAACACGGCGGGTCCAGCCGGCATCGCCGGTGCCGCGGCGGGAGCGGCTTCCTTCTTGGCCTCCTTCGGCGCGGCCGGAGCGGGCGCGGCGGCAGCGGGCGGCGGAGCGGCAGGCGCCGCAGCCGGCGTCGCGTCGGCGCCGCATTGCGCCTTGCGGAAATCATTCCACTTCTGGCCGCCGAGGGTGCCGGCCGACTTGGCCGCCTGATACTTGGCGCTGCATTCCTGCGCGGTCAGGGCCTGCGCCGGCGCGCTCGCCGCAAAGGCTGCAAAGCCCGACACCGCAATCACGCACAACAATCTGGTCTGAATGGTCATCCCTGGTCTCCCGTCATCCCTAAATTCCCGTCCCTGGTTTCCATTCCTGGTTTCCCTGGGGGGCATTGGCGTAAGACCATTATCCTAGCGCAACCCCGACTTGCGACAACGTGCGGGCGCGCCCGCGCGTGAAAATATTGTGGCGGCGGGACCGCCGCATGTTCATCCACGGTTCAGCATCGCCGCGCGACGTTTCGGCCTCCTTTCCTCAGAGGTGCCCCATGATGAAGATTTCCTCCCTTGCGACCGTGACCGCCCTTGCCTCCGCGCTGCTGATCGGCGGTGCCTTCGCGCAGACCGCCGCGCCCGCCGCCAAGGACGCTGCTCCGAAGGCCGACGCGAAGATGGCCAAGGAAGCCAAGCCGCGCACCGCCGAGTCGCTGGAGTGCTCGAAGGAAGCCGATGCCAAGGGCCTGCACGGCAAGGAGCGCAAGAAATTCCGCTCCGAGTGCAAGAAGAACGCGGCGGGCGGTGCCGCTGCCGCGCCCGCGGCGACGAAGTAAATCGCGAACGCTGCCACCCTCCCCTGGAGGGGGAGGGTCGGCACACGTTGAGCACAGCGAAACGTGTGTCGGGGTGGGGTGATCTCTCAACACGGGCAGCTCCCGACAGGAGAGACCGTCACCCCATCCCGCCTCGCATTGCGCTTCGCTTCATGCGAAGCGACCCTCCCCTCCAGGGGAGGGTGAAGGAGGATTCCCCCGAGTATTCCGGCGCAATGCTGCAATCGCGAGATGCAATTGTCCCGTGGTTGCGAATTTGCCATAAGGCGGCGTGACCCTGATCCGCGCTTCGATGGCAACAGCCATTCCCGACCGCAGCAAAGTTCTGAACGGGCTCGAGACTCTCGTCATCGGCGCCGGCGGCGGCCTGCTGTTTTTATGGGCAGGATTGCCGGGCGGTCTGATCTCCGGAGCGATGTGCGCGGTTGGGATCGCCGCACTGGCCGGACGGCCGCTCGCGGTGCCGCCGGTGCTGACGCAATCGGTGCTGCTGCTGCTCGGCATTTCCCTGGGCTCGCTGATGTCGCAGCAATTGCTGCAGCACATGAGTTCCTATCCGCTCACCATCGGCCTGTTGGCGCTGGCGACCTTCTGCTCGACCTTCGGATCGAGCCTCTATCTGCAGCGCGTGCACGGCTGGGACCAGACCTCGGCCTTCCTCGCCGGCAGCCCCGGCGCGCTGTCGCAGATCACGATCCTCGCCGCGGAAAAGGGTGCCGACGTCGCCGCGATCGCCGTGGTGCAGACCATGCGCGTCATCATCCTGACCGCGGCGCTGCCGCTGGTGCTGGCGCTGACCGGGGTGACGCACGCCGCGCCGCCGCCCTTGCCGACCACGGTCGCCTCGCCGTTCGGCCTCATTGCCCTGATCGCGCTGTCGATCGGCGTCTCGCTGCTGCTGCGCTGGATCAAATTTCCCGCAAGCTGGATGTTCGGCGCGATGCTCGCCTCCAGCCTGCTGCATGGCTCGGGCCTGGTCGATGGCGGCCTGCCGCCCTGGCTGCGCAATATCGCGCTGGTCGGCATCGGCGCCATTATCGGCACCCGCTTTGCGCGGATGAAGACTTCGACCCTGCTCAGCCACGTCAATGCCGGGCTCGGCTCGTTTGCGATCGCGATCGTAATCTCCGCCGTGTTCGTCGCGGTGATCGGCTTCACCACCCATGTCCGGCTCGCCGACGTCGTGGTCGCCTTCGCGCCCGGCGCGATGGACGCGATGCTGGCGCTGGCGCTGACGCTGCACATCGACCCGATCTTCGTCGGCGCGCATCATCTGTCGCGCTTCCTGTTCGTCACCATCTCGACGCCGGGCATCATCCATCTGTTCGGTCGTCCCCAGGACGACGTCGACGATTAATTAAGTGCGGCGCACCTGCCAGTCCCGTCATCCTGAGGTGCGAGCTCTTGCGAGCCTCGAAGGATGAACGGCCCGGCCGGTGCCCGTGCATGCTTCGAGACGGCCGCTACGCGGCCTCCTCGGCATGACGGATCACCGGAAGCCGTGTTTCGACCTCAGGCCTTCGCGACCTTCACCATGCCCCAGCCGGCGATCGCGGCCATCAGCAGCGAGATCAGCACGTTGTAGCCGGCGAGCGAGATGCCGAGGAAGCGCCACTGCACCTCGTCGCAGCGAACCACCTTGACCTTGTCGAGCTGGTCCAGCAGCGAGCCGGCCTTGCCGAAATCCACCAGCGGGCCGGTGCAATCGGTCGGCCCCGGCCAGAAGCCCCATTCGACGCCGGCGTGATAGGCGCCGAGCCCGGCATTGGCGAGCGCGGCGAGGCCGAGGATCGCTAGCCCCGCGAGCAGCACCGGACGCGCCGCGCCGCGGGCGGCTGCGAGCGCGACCACGGCACCGAGCGGGACCGCGAGGTAGTAGGCATAGCGCTGCTCGAGGCAGAGCGGACAGGGCATGATCTCCAGCACGAGCTGGAAGAACCAGGCGCCGGCCAAGGTCGCGGCCGCGATCACCGCGATCGCCAGAGCCGAGGTCAGCGCCGGATTGCCGGCGGCGGAAGCATCCGACGGATGGGCGGTGGCGGTCGTCACGGCGGTCCTCCTGCGAGCATCGTCCGGGAGGGTCATGGCCCTGCTCCATACTCGATCCGGGTGGTATCGCGCGAAAATACCGCTGTCGAGACGCAGGACAATCACATCCGCGCGGGTTGACCGTGACGAACTATCGTCCGCCGCGCTCAAATCGCGTTCAGCCGATGATGCGTGGGCACGCGCAGACCCCACCGGGTCATTTCCGCCTGCAACTCATCGGAAAAGAATACGCTCGGGTTGAGCAGCCTGCGTTCGTGCCAGAGGTGGACGCCAGCGCTGACACGCTTCTGGACCGTTAGACTGCCGTAGCCCTTTTTCGTCGGATCATTTGCGAAATAGGCCATTGATCCCTCCGAGACCTGACGGACGGCGCTTTGCTCCGGCACGAAGCTGTCGAGATAGCGGCGGACGAGCATTCCGTAATACGGGACGGGGTAGTCCTTGCCCTTCGGCGTGGTGATCCGCAGCGGCCAGAACTGGTGCACGCCCGGCTCCAGCTTCTCGATGATCGCGTGCAGGGTTGCATCGACCGCGCGGAGCCCGCTGGTCAGCATCAGCAGCGAACCGAGCGATTTGCGCGGGTCCTCCATCCTGAATTCCGACGGGCATTCGTGCGGCTCGAGCAGGCCCCTGTCCTCCCTGAACTTGCGGGCGACGTCCCCGATGTAGGCGACGTGCCAATTGTTCAGCGCCGCCCTTTGCTCGGCAGACATCTGCTCGTCGAAATATTGCTTGAGCCCTTCCTCCCAGCCGACGTAATCGCCGTTCGGGAAGAAGTCACCGAATTGGCTGCGCTCGTACCATGCCCACACCATCTGCAAATGCCCCTTGCGTCGTCGCAATCGACGAGCCGGACATTAGCTTTGCTCGCGCCCCCGCGTCACGGAGCAGGTTGCCACAGCCGCGGCCAGCGACATGGGGGCGCCCGCCGACGGTAGGGCGCCAGCGGCAATTCCGTCGCGAACGCGCTCGGACCGGCGATCCCTCTGCCCAATCCGGGTCGTATCCTTGCGAAAATTTGGCTGCCGGAGCGCGGGACATCCCGTCCGCGCGGGTTGACCGTGACGGGCCGCCCGCTATAGTCCGCCGCGCTTCGCGACCCCGGCCTTCCCGGCCGGGACCATTGCGAATGCCCCTGTGGCGGAACTGGTAGACGCGCTCGACTCAAAATCGAGTTCCGCAAGGAGTGCTGGTTCGATTCCGGCCAGGGGCACCAACTAGGCTGTTCAAGCCCGTTCCAAAGCGTCCGCGACCGTCCGCGCAGTGCCCGGAAACCCTTGAAAAATAGGGCTTTCCGCGTACATCGGTGTTCGCCACCGTTTGTTCTCATCCGATCCCAGCCGCTCAATGTGTCGGTATTTTTGTCGGTATCCGGAGAACAAACGTTCGCGGCGACTTTCGCTATTCCGAACGAAGGGATTTTGAGCAGATGGCCGGCAAGAATGATGGCGTGTGCGCCAACCCCAAGCAGATCAAGACAGACGTCGACTGCCGCGCCGCCCGACCGAAATTCGACAACGGCATGTGCATCCCTGCCAAGATTTCCGACGTGACGGGCGGCGGCCTCTATCTGTTCGTCACCGCGGACCAGAACAGGCCCGGCAACGCTGCCTCCAAGCTCTGGCGGATGGACTACCGCTTCCACAGCCGTCGGAAAACCTACTCCATCGGCCGTTACGGCAACGGCAAGGATGGCACCTTCTCGCTCGCCGACGCGCGGCGCGAGCGCGACAAGGCCAAAGACCTGCTCAAGGAGGGCAAAGACCCGAGCACAGAGAAGCAGCTCGACAAGCACAGGCAGGCGGCCGCCCGGTCTTTCGGGCAATGGGCCGACGAGTGGCTCGCGAAGAAGAAGGTGGAGAAAGTCAAACGCGGTAGGATCGTCGCGGTGCGCGATCCCAAGACCATCGAGGTGCTTGAGCTGCGCGTCGGTTACGTCAAGGACCGGTTCGGCAAGCTTTGTAGGCAGGAGATCAAGCGTCCGGACGTGCTCGCTTTCATGCGTTCATACGAGGCCGACGGAAAGCTGGAAACCCGCGACCGCGTGCGCAGCATCGGCGAGCAGATTTGCGATTATGCCGACGTCGAAGGCGACGGCTATAATCCATTCCGCAACCTGAATGGGCAGATGATTGCCAACATTTCGACGCCGCGCCCCGGCGTTACCGAGCCACGTGACGTGACGCGCGTCTTCAAGCTCATCACCGCACCGTGGACGAGAGCGAGGTTTGGCGACGTTGTTGGCCTTGCCCTGCGCTTCGATGCGCTCACCATACCCCGCCCCGGCATGGTCAATGAAATGGAGTGGAGCGAGGTCGATTGGGATGCCGAACGCTGGACTATTCCAGCCGCCAAGATGAAAACCGGTTGGGACCATGTCGTGCCTTTGTCACGGCAGGCACTCGCAATCTTGCGCATCACTAAGAAGCTGACCGGCCATCGCCGGTACGCGTTTTCCTGCTCTAAGGATGCACCTCTATCAAGCAACACGCTCAACAAGCGTTTGCGGCTGCTTGGCATTGACACCAAGACCCATCATTGCGCCCACGGATTCAGGACCACATTTTCGACTTTGTCTCACCACGAGGAGATCAAGGACGCTAAGGCATGGGACGGCGACGTTGTCGAGCTGCAGCTTGCGCATCTCGATAACTCAACCGTGGAAGGTCTCTACAAGAGGCACGGACCGCTCGCGCTGATCGGCTCGCGCACGAAGCTGCTGCAGCATTGGGCAGATCGGATCGACCATTGGATAGATCCCAAGAAAGTAGCGCCGATCAAAGGAGGCGCCCGGGCTTGAGACAGAGGCTGCTTGCTGCCAACGGCTCGGAATAAGGCCGCGCGGATGACCTGGTCGCCGAGCCCGCCCGCACTGCAACAAGCGGAAGCATTTGGCGCCGCGTCTGCCACGCGGCTGCGAAGTATATTCCGGAAGTCGGAAGGATTGTCTGGCCTAGTCCGGAACCCTCGACATGGCTCGCCTGTTCAACGTCACCACGCATGAAGTTTCGATCATCGGGCTGTTCCGCGCGATCAAATGCCAATATTGGAAATCCTCCGTGACGGCTCGACATCCGTCAGGAACCATCTGGCATTGTCGGCATTACCGATCTGCGGTCAGTTGCACACTTTCGTCGAAATCACATGCCTTCGACAGTGCCCGAGCGACGATCATCTTCACCGACGCGCCCAGAACGCGCCATTGCGTTGCGCGAGCCAAGGATTGCCAAAACCGCCTCATTTCAGGCAGAACAGCAATCACCACCGACGCTTCGTGCCGCACAGTATTTGCGGATGTCGTCCAATCCCCAGCAATACTCGATCGAAATCCAAGCTGCCGCCATCGCCGCCTATGCGGCGCGCCGAGGCATCGATATCGTTCGCAACTATTCCGATCCCGGACGCAGTGGCCTCACCATTGCACGCCGCAAGGGTCTGCAGCAGCTCATTAATGACGTCGAGAGCGGGCAGACAGGATTTGACTGTATCCTCGTCTTCGATGTGAGCCGCTGGGGACGCTTCCAGGACACCGACGAAAGCGCCTACTACGAATTCATCTGCACACGCGCGGGAATACAGGTTCACTATTGCGCCGATGAGTTTGAGAACGATGGCAGCCTGTCATCGGTCGTACTCAAGAGCCTGAAGCGCGCGAAAGCCGCTGGCTTCAGCCAGGACTTGTCGCGGAACGTGTTTATGGGCCAGACGAATATCGTCGACCGCGGATATTGGCGGGGCGGGGCTGCACCTTATGGGCTGCGTCGGATGCGTGTCGATGCGAACAGAAAGCACAAGGGGATACTAGAGCATGGCGAGCAGAAGAACCTGAAATCCGAAAGAGTCATTCTCGTTCGAGGGCCCAGCTCTGAAGTAAAGGCCGTCCGTCGTATCTTCACGTCGTTTGCGATTCACAAAAGAAACAGGACGCATATTGCGGAGGAGCTCAACGCTGATGGCTTATTGAGTCCAGGTGGAAAACGATGGACCGCTCTCACTGTCAGCAACATTCTCGCGAATGAGATCTACTTGGGTCACATCATTTTTAATCGTAGCTCCATGAAGCTCGCGGGACACCGTGTCACCAACCCACCCGACATGTGGATACGACACGACAATGCGTTCAAAGCAATCGTAGAGCCGCGTCTTTTCGCTCGTGCGCAAAAGCGGCTGGTTCAGGTCGCAAACAACAAGCAAGAAACTGATCAGCAATTGCTCGATAGATTGGTGAACCTCCTGCGACGAAAGGGCCGCTTGTCCGTGCACATCATCGCGGCGGCGAAGACGGTGCCTCACCCCAGCGTCTACACAAAGAGATTTGGGTCGCTCATGAGAGCCTATGAGCTCGTCGGCTACAGGCCCAACGCTCGGTACCGCTTTATGGAGATCGCAGTCGAAATTGACCGCACAATCTGCTCCGTGGTCGATGACATCATTATCAATCTGAGAGGACGAGGCGTGAACGCCTCGTTTTTGCACGAGCTGTACCTCGTCACGATTTCTGGAGGATTGACTGTATCGGTTGCCGTGGCGCGCGCCGTTTCAGACGGTGACACCAGGGCTCGCCGATGGGAGGTGCGAAAGCTCAAGTACCAAAAGGCCGAACTTACGCTTCTGATTCGAATGGATAGCGGCAACACACGCATTCAAGATTATTTCCTCCTCCCAACAGCGGCGCTTCCATTGACGAAGGACAGAAAGAAGCTGCGCGTGTCGGATCATCTCTTTTGTCGAATGCGGCTCGACAGCCTCGAGGCCGTCATGGCGGCCCTTTATGGCAGGTTGCGTGTTTCACGAGAGGAAAACAGGCTCACGGGCGCTCACCCTCTACCTACTCAAAGTGAAACCAGGGCCATTCGAGCCTCCCAAGCTAAGCCGTTGACGCCAGCGCGTACAAAAAGGCGCTCAGTAAGGAAGGCTGGCAGCGCGCGGGCCTGACTGAGCGGACTGAGAACTTTGAACAAGGTCTACCCATCGGGCGGCTATTTGTCAGGACGGCAGGCGCCACATCGACAGATCGAACGGCGAGTTGCTTGCGCGCTGTCGGGGGTTCGATTCACTGGTGCGCTAGATCGTGAAACCCACTATTTCGGAGGCCTATTTTTCCTATCGGCGCGCAGCCCAACTGCGGTGGGGCATGCCGCCACCGCCGCGCACGGGCGGACCGCCGGTCACCAACATCCGCAACACGGCATCACCGCATTGGCGGGGTTGGCTGAATCCGGAGCATCGTTGTCTGGTCCCCTTCAATAGCTTCGCCGAGTACGCTCCAGAACCGAATCCGGAGACCAAGAAGAAGGACGTCGTTTGGTTTGCGATCGATGACGATCGGCCACTGGCAGCTTTCGCCGGCATCTGGACCGAGTTCAAAGGAGATCGCGGGACGAAGTCAAAGCCGATCCCGGGCCCCCATTTGGTCTATGGCTTCCTGACGACGACGCCGAATGCACGTCGAGCCAATCCACCCTAAGGCTATGCCTGTGATCTTAACGACCGACGAGGAGCGCGATGTCTGGATGCGGGCACCGTGGGACGAAGCGAAGGCGCTTCAACGCCCGTTGACAGATGATGCGCTAAAGATCGTCGCCCGCGGTGAAGCGAAGGCAGATATCTTGGTGCCGCCATAGGGCGTCGACCACATATCGAGGCCGCTGGGCTACCCCTTCCTGAGTAAGAAACATCTGCTGGTCCCAGCAGTTTTCTACTCGTCAGGATTTTGCACTTTACATCCTGGGGCTAGAGCCAGCGCTGCCCGTGAGCATTTTAAACGGGCGGCGTTTGCGCCCTGGTCGCTAACTCCATCAGAGCGCGACGTTCGTGAGCACGCTTCCGCCAGAGAGCGATCTGTTGGCCGAGGGATAGCCCGTTTGGGTCATTGACCGCGGTCGTCGTCCTGATCGCGTCAGGAACCTTCACGTGCGCTCGGTGATTGATGTGACCTTTCCGAGGCACCTTCCAGATGGATGATGATACTGCCGCACCGGAAACGGCTCTCAGCGCATGGCCGAAGAACCTCCACCGTCTTGCGGACTGGATGACACGCGGTAATCGATGGACCGGTGCATTGTTGTCCACAGTGTGGATTACGCCACACCGCGCGGGTGTGAATCGCCGTACCGTACGCTTAAGGGAGTATTTCACTCCGCGGGTCTCGAACCCGTCGCGACTGGCAAGCTATCCATCCTTTGATGGCTTGCACACGGGCAGCCGGCTGCTGATCGAGCACCGGCCTGACAATTGCAACGACAACGCATTCCGGTATCGCGAATGCAGCAACAGCATCATTTCAAAAAACCGATTGCGCGGCATGGATCTATTTCGAGCTGACAAGATCGCAACTGTCCCGGACCAATCACATCATGACTGCCGCGTTTTCGGAGTGAAGCTCACCCTCGTCAGAACAATCATGGAATCTGAAAGCGGAACTGTCATTCATACGTTTGAATGCCCGCGGTGTGGAGACCGTACTTGGACTGACTAAAGGTTAGCAGGAAGCGCAAGCCAGAGGTCAATCGCTCACTACAACTAGGACAGCACCGACCCTCATAAAAACACCAGCGCCCCTACCCGGCGCTGGTGTTGGAGTTGCGCAAGCGTGTAGCGTGCACCGCTGCGTATAGAGAGCTTCTCTAAACTGGCCAGCGATAGACAATGCGTCATTGGTCTATGCGGAACTCGCCACAACGGCCCGATCTATGGGTCAACGCTCAACGTGACATCGATCACATCGCGCGTCACCCGCCGCGCCCTGAAGTGCCAACGAACCAAATTAATGGGAACTCGCTTCCATCGTGCCAACCAGGAGGTTCGACACAATCAGCACGATCCTGTTGAGAGGATTGTCGCTGCGACCGAGCGCACGCTTCGACTACAGTTTGTTGCGTGATTTCCTGAGAGGAGACTCCCGATTCACAGCGCAGCTTTGGGTATGCGACAAATGCGATCACAAGGTTTTCCTGCAGGCTAGCAACTGCTGGATTTGTAGGCTGGCGAACTCGTTGCCAAGAAGTCACGCCATCGAACCGAATGGATATTGCTCGTGCCATTATCGTGGCGGCGCTCGCACTCGTAGCTTATTGGTGAGGGATAGCCGGGGCGGCATTCTTTTTCTGAGCCCCGCAGTTGTTTCTAATGCGTTCATTGATCAAAGCTCGAATTGGCAAGAAACCAATTGCAGATTTCATGGAGCATGTCGCGAAATGAACTTTGTCTATCAGTCTAGCGCTAATCATTCAGCCCACACGCAATCAGCTACGTCCCCTGCCGATCAAGCGGATAGAAGCCAGAGCAACAAGACGCTCTTTGGATTCAAGGCGAATGACCTGATCGTCTACCCAGCGCACGGTGTTGGTCAGATCGTTGCGATCGAAGAGCAGACTGTAGCCGGCGCCTGCCTCGAGTTCTTCGTCGTCTATTTCTGCAAGAGCAAGATGACACTTCGCGTTCCAACGAGCAGAGCGGCCAAAACTGGAATGCGTCGGTTGTCCGACCCTGGCACCATCCAGCACGCACGACGCATCCTGTGTCAGCCACCTCGTAAGGCGCGGGGCAATTGGTCACGAATTGCTCAAGAGTACGAAAGCAAGATCAATTCGGGTGATATTATTGCAATTGCCGAAGTGATGCGCGACCTCCACAGGCGGGCCGCCAGCCCTGACCAGAGCTACGCCGAACGTCAGCTCTACACGACGGCCGTTGATCGCTTGTCCGAAGAAGTAGCTCTTGTTAGCGGCATGACCGAACAAGAAGCGGTTAAAGAGCTGGAAGGTACGGTAGTCATCGAGGCCAGGCGCAGCGCCTAGTTGAAGCTTCTCGGACCAGTCGCAGCTTTGCGTCAATTGACAACGGGAGCGCCATCCGTCAGACGGCGCGGCCGATATTTTCCGTACAACTATCCGATGATCTACCAGGACAAAGCGACGCCGGCCGAGTATTGGGCTGGGCTACAGCACGCTATCGGCCGAGGCTGGCTCGAGTACCACGAGAGCGGAACGTTCGTGAGGATGCTTCAGCCCGGAAGCGATGCGTTCGCTGACGGATAGCTCGTTTGGGCCATAAGTCTTGGCGAACTGCCCTGCAGACGCAATCCCTGCGACGACTGGCTTAGCCCGTTTGGGAGATGGCACCGCACCCTGGCGGCCATATGCACGATAACGTGCATTGTGGCCTTGATTCGGGAGCGGCGCGGATGGAGAGCTTGGAACAAGTTTGCACGTCGTGTGACGTGTCGCGGCACGCGATCTACGCTGAGCCGCTCACCACAGGCTACGAGGCGCTGGTTCTACACTGCCCGGATTGCAAATCTGTGGTGCGCCTAGCTGCCCCACAATCGAAACAGAAGAAGAAAAGATGATCGTCGTGCAGGTCATGCCAGTCGGCCCATGCATGAGCCCATTCCCAGGCTGGGACGATCTACCGTACCTTCCCGGTACTCGCGCCGCGCCTCGATTGCTAAATCGGGCGCATGCCCACCACGCATGTCCATAGAGGGGTCACGTTCAGCGTGACCAGCCGATACGACGATCAATTCGAGATCGCCATCGAGCTCGATGACAAAGTGCTAAACAGTACCGTGCGCACGAGGTTGCCCGAATTGGCAAGGCGACGCGCTCAAATGCTGATCGATCGGAAGCTGAAGAGTAGGGTCAAGCTTGTCCGCAGCTAACAGCCTTGATTTGGCCGACTGCGTCGAACGTCAAAACTGCGTTGACTAAGCCGGCGCCTGTAAAATACGAGATCGCGGTCTCGCCTCTGTCGTGGCGCAGATTGTCCAGTTCGAATGCCGGATAGCGCTTGAGGCGATCAATCCAATACGCGCGAAGGGCTTCCCGGCCGGTTAGAGTTTTCGTGCTCCCGCAATCGCAGTAGATCACGGCATCCTCAGCATACATGCCAAGCATGTCTTCAAGGTCGCCAGCGCGGTAGGCATCGAGCCAGTCAACCGCAGCGGCCATCGGGTCAAAGGACATATTCCTCACCTACATGCCGATCATCAAGGCCGCAGGTTCTATGGTTTGCAAAGTGAATGCAAGGTGAAGCCTACTCCGTCGTCGACCTCTTGCACTCGCCTGAAAGAAATGGCCCCAGCGCCGGGGTAACGCTGAGGCCATGTCCTAGTGCTGTCCGTCTTAGGCACCGGGAACGCTGGTCAACCGCGCGACTCAACGGAGGTTCCTATCGCAAGCATCATCGGACATTCGACCCAAAAAATCCCCGTTCTCGCCCGGATGGCGGTTGTAGGTTTGCGGGTGCATAAGCGGGCATAGATGTGAACGACAGAATGCTGCGGTTCACTGCCGGTCAGAGATCAGTCATGCGGATGATCCGGATTTTGGCGTTGGGAATAATCGGCTTTGCCGGAATGGGTGCAGTTGCAGCGCTCGCGGGAGATCCTCCGCCGGCACCGACCATCGCGTATCCAGCAGCGGAGCGCGCTAAGAAGTCCGATCGGCTTTCGCTCGTCCCAGAACAGCGGACGGTCGGCACTACCACGCCCAGCGCCCCCGCGGCAGAGCCAGGACCGATCGCACCGGTACCCCCTCCGCCTGCCCCGCAAACGAAAACAATCCTCGAGCCTCTCGCTCCTGTCGTCGCTCCACGGCGGCATAAAGCGACCGATCCGGATTTGAGAAAGAGAAAGCGGCTCGCCAGCAGTAAACAATCGCAGGCCGTCCCAGCCGAAAAGCCCGCGCGCACAATCGACTGCAGCGGAAACGGGCTGGATGGTCTCTTGCGGACAATGCGGCTGAAGCCAGGTTGTCTATAGACTGGATGTCTGACAAACGAAAACGACCCCGGCGCGGGGAGCGCCGAGGCCGTTATGAAACTCCCGGTCGGGGGGCAACCTATCGCGGGAGCGTATGCATGACTCCCGGCATTGCCGCTTGTTCCTTAAGTAGTTCAACCAACGCGGAGGTTTTCGGCTGACGTTTTGCCGCGGTTTTCTCGCTCTTCGTAGCTGACCTTTGCACCCTCGTTGAGGCTGCTCAGCCCTGCTTTCTCAACTGCCGAAATATGCACAAAGACATCCTTGCCGCCGTTGTCAGGTTGGATGAAACCATAGCCCTTTGTCGGGTTAAACCACTTCACAGTACCTGTAGCCACTAGACCAATCTCCTTAGAGCCAATGGCGGCAACTTAGGTCGATAGCGCTGCACCACGCAAGCGCAATCACCGCAGAATAGACGACCCCGACGCGCCACGCGCGTCGAGGCCGCGTTCCAGCTCTCGGCAAGGGCTTGGGGGTGTGGTTTTTGCCGAGAGCCCGTTCAATGACTCTCGACGCCTCCCCTCGTTCCTCTGTCCTTCGACACACAACTTCGACCGTTATGGGCTACTTCGGCATATCCATTAGGAAATCAGAAATGTGGGCCGGCGGCGGTCCGATCGACCCCTCATCCTCGACCAAACCACCTAACGCGATAGCGCTGCGAGCGCGACGGCCGCATAGGAACGAAACCAAGATGGGAGACCTTATCCGCCGGGAGCGACGAACAACGAAGGATTCCCCATATGGCAAAAGAAGAACACAACAAGGCAGCCGAGCATCACGAGAACGCCGCCAAAGCGCATCGATCGGCGGCGGAGCACCACGGCAAAGGAGACCATGCGAAAGGCATGGAGCACGCCAACACCGCGATGCAACACTCTCAAACCGCCCACCAACATAGCGAGCAGGCTCACTCGAAGAGCCAGCCAAAAGTGACCTAAAGAAGCCCGGTGATGAGCCGGGCTTTCTTGTTGCAGGGCGCCTTCGGAGCGTGAGATCGCCCTCCCTCAAGTCGAGCCCCTTCGAGCCATCCCGCGCGGGAGCTCGCGGGCCAAGACGCGTCGATTGGCGTTCGGCTGGGCAGCGACCAGCAAGGACACCGGGCAGCTGTGCTCAGCTCCCAGAGGGGGCCCCGCACGTCACGCCTTCGGCGAGACAGGCGAAGGGTACTGTGGCGGGCGCGAGCGGTCGTCGAGCGGGTTTTCTTAATCAACCGAGAGTTTTCGCCTTGGCGCCGCACACCTTGCTGAATATCCGGCATTGGCAGGAGCGAGCCGGACGGATAGGCTTGGCCTTATTGTAGCGAAAACACTTTCAGTTCGTCTCACAGGAGGAGTACGGTGAGGCTAATTTATATTTCCGTCGGACTCTTGTTTGGATTTAGTTGTTCCTCTATTTCCGCCGCCGAGAAGCCACTTGTTGCACTTCTAGCAGCCTGCGATCAAGTTGCGGCTCATCCGTTTGATAGCACGCGACCAGCGGGAGTCGCTGGTGTCAGTTCTGAAAAGATCGTCGCACAGGTCGCAATCGATGCATGCGAGCGCGCAGCGAAGGTTGCCCCAAACGATCCCAGGATTGCCCTCCAGCTTGGTCGGGCCTATCAGGCTGCGAAGAGCGTTGATGCGGCCCGACGGCAATACACCAAGGCGTTCGAGGGTGGCAGCGCTCAAGGGGCGGCCAACCTGGCATCGCTTTATCTGATTGGCGAGGGCGGCATCCCGAAGGATGACGCCGAAGCGCTCCGCCTCTCGAAATTCGCTGCAGATCACGGGAATGCGCAAGGTCAAAACGACCTTGGAGTTCTTTATCTAGCGGGACGTGGCGGGCTTCCACAAAATGATACTGAAGCCGCCCGTCTTTTTAGGCTTTCCGCAGATCAGGGCTTCCCGGCGGCGCAATACAATCTCGGCAGATTGTATCAAACGGGACGTGGCGGCTTAGCCAAAGATGAGTACGCGGCCGCCCGTCTATACAGAACAGCCGCAGAGCGCGGTAGCGCCTTCGCGCAAGTCTATCTCGGGCTCTTTTATCTCGAGGGACGCGGCGGAGTCACCAAAGATGAACGTGAAGCGGGCCGACAGTTCAAATTATCGGCCGACCAAGGTAATGCTCTCGGGCAGGCTTATCTTGGGCTCGCCTATGCGCGAGGTCACGCTGGGGTATCAAAAGACCAGCATGAAGCCGTACGACTTTTTAAGCTTTCGGCCGATCAAGGTAACGCCGTTGGTCAGGCGAACCTCGGATTTGCCTATGAGCGTGGAGAGGGCGGTCTAGCTAGAGACGATCGTGAAGCTGTGCGTCTCTACAAGTTGTCAGCTGATCAAGGCAACGATCAGGCGCAAAATAGCTTGGGCGTGGCGTATTTGCGCGGCTCCGGTGGCTTAACTAGGGAGGAGACCGAAGCAGTGCGGCTTTATAAGCTCGCAGCAGAACACAGGAATGCGCAGGCGCAGGCGAATCTGGGACTTGCCTATTTGGGTGGAGTCGGAGGACTGCCGAAAGATGTTGTCGAGGCTGTACGGTTCTTCAAAATGTCTGCGGATGGTGGCAACGCTCTAGGTCAAGCAAATCTAGGAGCTGCATACGAGCGCGGCGATGGCGGGTTAGTGAAAGATGAGCGCGAAGCTGTCCGCCTGTACAGGTTAGCCGCAGATCACGGAAATCGTTTTGCCCAGGCGGCATTGGCCCGTCTCGGCGTCCCTTGGCCCGCGGCACCTCAGATAATGACCGAACTATCCGCGGGCGACGCGCGCGTGAGGATGGTTTCAGGCAATGGGACCTATTACGTGCCCGCTCTCATAAACGGCACCCTGAAATTAAACTTCGTTGTTGACAGTGGAGCCTCTGACGTATCGATCCCAGCCGATGTTGCTCAAACCTTGATGAGGACCGGCACGATCAACGAAAGCGACTTTACTGGATCCGCGAACCATCGCCTTGCTGATGGTTCGATTGTCTCGTCGAGGACATTTCTCATCAGATCTTTGAAGGTTGGAGATCGAACGGTGACCAATGTTCGCGCGAGCATCGCACGTGCCAATGCCCCTTCGCTGCTTGGACAGTCCTTTTTGAATAGGTTCAGGTCTTGGTCGCAAGACAACGTAAGCCACGAACTTGTCCTTCAATAAGGTCTCACACTCAAGGGGTCTCATCGATGTCCTGACTCGGCACAGGGCACCCTGCCCTCACGAACGGCGGAGCGCCTCAGTTGAACACCCCCTTCATTGCCGCGCTAGAAATAGCCAGCGCAACTACTTCCGCCTACCTTTGCCCTCCGAAGGCAAAGGTCGCGCGCTCTGGCCTCGACACGACTGAGCGGCCCACTTAAACGCAAATGTATCCGAAAGCCGCATCGACGCTTTTGCGCACTTTCATTTCCACGGGAGCTTTGTCTTGACTGTGCCCCGCGGAGGCGCAGCGAGCGTTGGAAATCAAGAACGGCGAAAATTCCAGGCTTTCGCCTGCAGCTGAAGCAATCAATCAGGCGGAGGCTTGCGAAAAATCAATCCTTCGCCTTGCCCGCCTGATCGGAAGACAAATGGCCCGTGACGATTTCAAAAATCGTCGATCAGCCTATGCTTCGTCCGAGGAGGAAACTACCCCAATCTAGCTGTAGCCTAGTCGACGCACGTCGACGCACGCAGCTCTTCGAGTGCGACCGTCATCAGGCGCCTTTACCTTGCATAACTTAGTTCCCTCCGGGACTTTTTCTCGACGCTGACAAGCGATACCCTCTGTCGTGCGTCAATGGCCGGGTGCGCGCGCATATAAATGCCGCGTTCATTCTATAGGGTTAAATGCAGCACGACACCGTGTGTCGGCGGCGAAGAGAATGCCGGGGGAAATGAATGACGCGAGTAGCGCTGTACGCCCGATATTCGTCCGACAATCAACGTGACGCTTCGATCGAAGACCAATTTCGTATTTGCAAAGAGCGGGCAGAGCGTGAAAAGTGGGCGATCGTCAGCTCCTACAAGGATGCCGGAATTTCCGGTGCGAGCATGGTTCTTCGACCGGGCATCCAAGCCTTGTTGCATGATGCTCAAGGCGGTGCGTTCAACATCGTGCTCGCCGAGGCGCTCGATCGTATCAGCCGCGACCAAGCGGACGTTGCAACCCTATTCAAGCAACTGCGCTTTGCCGGCGTTCCAATCGTCACCTTGGCCGAAGGGGAAATCACCGAGCTTCACGTCGGTCTAAAAGGAACGATGAATGCTCTGTTTCTGAAAGACCTCGCCGCGAAGACACACCGTGGTTTGCGTGGTCGGGTAGAGAGTGGAAAGTCCGGTGGCGGGCTTTGCTACGGGTACCGAGTTATCAAGCGGCTGGACGAGCGCGGAGATCGCATCCGGGGAGACCGAGAGATTGATTCGACCCAGGCCGACATAATCCGGCACATCTTTCGCGACTTTGCCGCTGGCATCAGCCCGCGGGCGATTGCAGTGAAGCTTAACGCCGAAGGCATTGCCGGCCCTGAGACCAAGCTATGGAACGACACGACGATCCGCGGTCATATCAAGCGTGGTACCGGGATCATCAACAACGAGCTCTACCTGGGTCGCCTCGTCTGGAATCGGCTACATTACGTTAAGGACCCTTCGACGGGGAAACGCATCTCGCGTCTCAATCCGGAGTCCGAATGGATCATCACCAAAGTCCCAGAGCTTCGCATCGTCGAGGACGAGCTCTGGCAGCTGGTGAAGGCAAAGCAAAGTGAGATCGCCGAAAAGTTTATCAATTTGACGGCGGCCGTCCGTGAGCACCACTCGAACAAACGGCTCAATAGTGCTCGTCGCCCCAAGTCGTTATTCTCGGGACTTGTACTCTGCGGCTGGTGCGATGGCCCCTGTTCGCTGCGCGGCGCTGACCGCTTCGTCTGCTCGGCACATGTCAGCAATGGATCCTGTTCGAACGGCCGGACCTTGGCGCGGAGCGAGCTCGAACAACGCGTGTTGGGCGGGCTGAAGGATCGGCTGCTGGCGCCAAACGTCGTCGCAGAAGCAATGCGCACATATGCCGAGGAGATGAACCGGCTGAACCGCGAGCGGCGGGCCAGTGGCGATGCCTGGCGTGCTGAATTGGCAAAGGTCGAGAAGCAAATCCACGGAATCGTCGAAGCGATCAAGGAAGGCATGTTCCAGCAGTCGATGATCGCAGCGATGGACACACTGGAGGCTCGCAAAGCGGAACTCTCTACCCTGCTCGCCGAAGCCCGTGTGGATCCCCCGGACATTCTCCCGAGCGCTTCGCAACTCTACGCCAAGAAGGTCGCCCACCTCACCGAGGCTTTGAACCGTCCGGAGGACCGCGCCGAGGCCGCCCAGGCTCTTCGTGGCCTGATCGAACGCATCGTTCTCCACCCTGGCGCCAAGCGCGGCCATATCGATGCCACGCTCCATGGCGATTTAGGCACCATCCTGAGCTGGACTGCTAACTGCAACACGAAAAAGGGGGCACAAACCAAAACTCCCGCAGCCTCGGCTACGGGAGTGTCGGTATCAGTGGTTGCGGGGATAGGATTTGAACCTATGACCTTCAGGTTATGAGCCTGACGAGCTACCGGGCTGCTCCACCCCGCGTTAAACCGTTGCGTGCCTTTGCAGAAAGAGTGCCCGAACCGGTCGGCCAACGCTTGTAACGGCGCCGATCGATCCGTCCGGAGGGCTTCCTGAGAAGGCGACCCGGGCCGAAGCCGTCGGGCGCGTGGCGTATGTATCAACGTGAGGTGGGTTTGGAAAGCCCCGGATGCGGGTTTTTGAGGATTTTGTGACGCTGAAATCACCGGTTTTCCCGGCAAATTGTCCGCCGGGAACCGGCTCTTGCCAGATTGCCCGCAAAAGCGGAGCTTGGCGCCCAACAAAATCCGTCAAGGAAACGTCATACGAGGGGGAACGCGATGGACCGGCCGTTGAAGAGCCCGGGGCTGCATGCGCTCGAGGAGGCCTTTCACCGCCAGTTTGAGCTGTCGCGCAGCGAATCGGCGCCGAGCTTGCAGGCACGGCTCGACCGGCTGCGCCGCCTGCGCGCCGCGCTGACCGAGAATGAGGCGCGCTTCGAGGCTGCGATCTCGGCCGATTTCGGCCACCGCTCCACCGTCGAAACCGCGATCGCCGAGACCATGCTGGTGCTGGGCGAGATCAAGCATGCGGCCAGGCACCTCAAGGGCTGGATGGCACCACGGAAGGTGCCGACCACGGTGCAGTTCGCGCCGGCCAGGAACCGGCTGATCCCGCAACCGCTCGGCGTGGTCGGGATCATCGCGCCCTGGAATTATCCGCTGCAATTGACGCTCGCGCCCACTGTCGCGGCGATCGCGGCCGGCAACCGCGCGATCATCAAGCCGAGCGGGCTGGTGCCGCGCTTCGCCGAGTTGCTGGCCGAGGCGATCGAAAAGAAGTTCGATACCGCCGAACTTGCGGTGACCGATGTCGATGACGAGATCGCGAAGGCCTTCGCCGCGCTGCCATTCGATCATCTGATCTTCACCGGCTCGACCCGCATCGGCCGGCTGGTCGCGGCGACCGCCGGACGTAACCTTACCCCGGTGACGCTCGAGCTCGGCGGCAAATCGCCCGTGATCGTCGACGGCTCCGCCGACATCGACGAGGGCCGCGCAGCGCATCGCCTATGGCAAGCTGCTCAATGCCGGCCAGACCTGCATCGCGCCCGACTACGTGCTGCTGCCGCAGGCCTCGGTGCAGCCGCTCGCGATGCGGCTGCAGGGCCACATGCTGCAGATGTTCGGCACCGATCCCAGAAATCCCGACTACACCTCGATCGTCTCGGACCGGCACTACACCCGGCTCGAGGGCCTGGTGGCCGACGCCGCCGCGAAGGGCGCGACCATCATGCAGCCGGCGGCGCCGAACGATCCCGAGTGGAAGGCGCGGCGCAAATTCCCGCCGACCGTCATCGTCGATGCGACGCCCGAGATGGCCGTGATGCAGGAGGAGATCTTCGGGCCGCTGCTACCGGTCATGGGAGTCCGCGATGCAACCGAGGCGATCGCCTTCATCAACCGGCGCGACCGCCCGCTGGCGCTGTACTGGTTCGGCACCGACAATGCCGCCCGCGATGCGGTACTGGCGCGCACGGTGTCCGGCGGCGTCACCATCAATGACTGCCTGTTCCATTTCGCGCAGGCCTATCAGCCGATGGGCGGCGTCGGCGCGTCCGGCACCGGCGCCTACCACGGCGAATGGGGGTTCAAGACGCTGACCAAGCTGAAGCCGGTGTTCTATCGCTCGCGCTTCAACCGGCTCGCCGATCTCTATCCGCCCTACGGCGCGAAGATCGCGCGGCTGGAGAAGCTGATGCGGTTGTTGTCGTAGTATCCAAACCGTCATTGCGAGGAGCAAAGCGACGAAGCAATCCACAGCCCCACATAACGGTTGGATGGATTGCTTCGCGGAGCCTGTCATCCGGCGGCGCTCCGCGCCGACCGGGTGGCTCGCAATGACCTAAAACGAAGACGAGGGGGAAACAAACGTGACTGACACATTCGATTTCGTGGTGGTGGGCGCAGGCTCCGGCGGCTGCGCGGTGGCGGGGCGGCTGTCGGAGGATCCGGCGACCTCGGTGGCGGTGCTCGATGCCGGCGGCAAGAACGACAATTGGGTGGTGACCACACCCGGCGCCATCATTCTGATGCTCTCGGGCAAGCTCAACAACTGGGCGTTCGACACGGTGCCGCAGAAGGGCCTGAACGGTCGCATCGGCTATCAGCCGCGCGGCAAGGGCCTCGGCGGCTCCTCGGCCATCAATGCCATGGTCTATATCCGCGGCCATCGCGCCGACTACGACCACTGGGCTTCGCTCGGCAATACCGGCTGGAGCTACGCCGACGTCCTGCCCTACTTCAAGCGTTCGGAGCACAACACCGAGCTCGACGGCGAATATCACGGCAAGGGCGGGCCGCTCAACGTCACGGGCCTGCAGTCCGACAATCCGGTCAAGGAGATGTTCCTGCAGGGCGCGCGCGAGGCCCAGTTCCGGATCCGCGACGATTTCAACGGCGCCGAGCAGGAAGGATTAGGCATCTACCAGGTGACCCAGCGGAATGGCGAACGCTGGAGCGCAGCGCGCGGCTACATCCATCCCCACATGGGCCGCCGGCCCAATCTGCGCATCGAGACGCAGGCGTACGCGACCCGCATCATCTTCGAGGGCAAGCGTGCCGTCGGCGTCGAATACATGCAAGGCAAGGAGAAAAAGGTGCTGCGCGCTCGGCGCGAGGTCATCCTCTCGGCCGGCGCGTTCCAGTCGCCGCAATTGATGATGCTGTCGGGCATCGGCGACACTGCTGCGCTCGGCAAGCACGGCATCGCCAGCGAGCATCATCTGCCGGGTGTCGGACAGAACCTGCAGGATCATCCGGATTTCGTATTCGGCTTCGCCTCCGACGCACCTTATTTCTCGGGACTGTCGTGGAGCGGCATCGGGCGGATCATCAAGGGCATCGGGCAATACCGGCGCGAGCGGCGCGGCCCGATGACTTCGAACGTCGCCGAATGCGGCGGCTTCCTGAAGACGCGACCCGAGCTCGACGTCCCCGACATCCAGCTGCATTTCTGCATGGCCATGGTGGAAGACCACGGCCGCAAGCCGCGCTGGGGCACCGGCTTCTCCTGCCATGTCTGCCTGCTGCGCCCGGCAAGCCGCGGCAGCGTCTGGCTGAACAGCGCCGACCCGCTGGCAGCACCTGCGATCGATCCGAATTTCCTCGGCGAGGACAGCGACGTCGAGACCATGGTCGCGGGCTTCAAGATGACGAAGCGGCTGCTCGACACGCCGGCGCTGCGCGCGCTGCAGCAGAAGGACATGTTCACCGCAGATGTCCGCACCGACGACGACATCCGCAGCGTCCTGCGGGCGCGCTCCGACACGGTCTATCACCCGGTCGGCACCTGCAGGATGGGCACCAATGATCCGCTTGCGGTGGTCGATCCGAAGCTGCGCGTGCACGGGCTCGAAGGCTTGCGCGTGGTCGACGCCTCGATCATGCCGACGCTGATCGGCGGCAACACCAATGCGCCGACCATCATGATCGGCGAAAAGGCCGCCGACATGATCAGGGCGGAGATGCGGGCGGGGTGACGGCCGCCGAGCGAGATCGTCATGCGCGGGCTTGACCCGCGCATCCATCGTTCTTCGACAAAGAGTTTGGCGAAGCAGGATGGATTGCCGGGTCAAGCCCGGCAATGACAGGCTCGGATCAATTCAACAAGAACCCGCCATCCACCGTCACCACGGTGCCGGTCATGTAGCGCGAGGCGTTGGAGGCGAGCAGCAGGATCGCGCCGTCGAGATCGGATTCCGCCCCGACCCGGCGCTGCGGAATCCGCTTGGCGAGCCGCTCGCCCGCCGGCGTCGACCAGAAATCATGGTTCATCTCGGTGTCGATATAGCCCGGCGCCAGCGCGTTGACGCGGATGTTGTTGCCGGCGAGCTCGAGCGCCATCGCCTTGGTGCCCTGGATCATGCCGGCCTTGGAGATCGCATAGGGCGAGACCGCCTTCAGCACGCCCTGCCCGAGCACCGAGGCGACATTGACGATGTTGCCCGGCTGCTTGCGCAGAATCATGCGCCGCGAAAGTTCGGTCGCGAGGAAGTAGGCGCCCTTCAGATTGGCGTTCACGACCGCGTCCCAATCCGCCTCGGTCTGCTCGGTCGCGAGCTTCTCGATCGCGATGCCGGCGTTGTTGATCAGAACCGTGACCGGGCCGAGCGCGGCTTCCGCGGCGTCGAGCGCTTTCGCAATGCCGGCAATATCCGCGACGTCCATCTGCACCGCAGCGGCGCGGCCGCCCCTGGCCTTGATCTCCTCCTCCAGGCTCTTCAGCTTCGCGGTCTGGCGCGCGGCCAGCACCACCGCGGCGCCATGTGCCGCCAGCACGCGGGCGAATTGCCGCCCCAGCCCCTGCGAGGCGCCGGTGATGAGGATGATTTCTTTACTGACATCGAATAGGTCGGACATCGACAGGTTCCCGGATTGAAGCGGACGATTGATAGCTACAATTGTCCCTGATGTAAGCAGGTTTGATCAACCAGGACACCGCAGGAGATTGGGGCAGGAATTCCCTCCATGAACCTCTTCGACCTTGCCGTGATCGTCGGATTGCTGTTCGCGGTCGTGACCGGCTTCACGACCGGCCTGTTGCGCAGCGCGGTCACGATCCTGGCCTATCTCGTTGCCATGCCGCTCGCGGTCGCAGCGCTGGCGCTGATCGGGCCCCACATCGCGACACTGCCGTCGTCGCCGTTTCCGCCCAACGGCGTGCTGCTGTTCGGTCTGTTCCTCGTGATCGGCGTCGTCCTCGGAAAGATGGCGCGCATGGTGCTCGACGACACCATCGGCGCGGAAATCGGTATCGGCGACCGCCTCGGCGGCGCGCTGCTCGGTGCGACCAGGGTCGGCCTCGTCGTGACCACGCTAGTGCTGGTGTTCGATCAGCTGGTGCCGCTCGCCCGGCAGCCGCAATTCCTCAACGGATCGCAATTGCGGCCGCTGTTCTCCGCGGCCGGACAAGCCGGATTCCGCTCGCTGCCGCCCGAAGCCACCATGGCGATCGAGCGGCTGCGCCGCGAGCAGCGCATCTAGCCGATCGTGCTCACCCGCCTGTTCCGGCCCGGCATGCACTTATGCATTGCACGTCCCTTACCGGCGCCGCCGAGCTTGGCTAGACTGGCGGCATCGAAGCTTTACAAACCTACCCCACATCACAGGGAGCGAACTCGTGGATCTTGGAATCAAAGGCCGCCGGGCCATCGTCTGCGCATCGAGCAAGGGACTGGGCCGCGCCTGCGCGATCGCGCTCGCCAATGAAGGCGTGCATGTCACGCTGACGGCGCGCGGCGCCGAGGCGCTGAAGCAGACCGCCGACGAGATCCGTAAGACCCATCCCGGCGTCACCGTCACCGAAATCGTCGGCGACATCACGACGCCTGCGGGACGCGAAGCCGTGCTCAAGGCCTGCCCCGAGCCCGACATCCTGATCAACAATGCCGGCGGCCCGCCGCCCGGCGACTTCCGCAACTGGACCCGCGACGACTGGATCAAGGCGATCGACGCCAACATGCTGACGCCGATCGAGCTGATCAAGGCGACCGTCGACGGCATGATGGCACGCAAGTTCGGCCGCATCGTCAACATCACCTCTGCCGCGGTGAAAGCGCCGATCGAAATTCTCGGCCTGTCCAACGGCGCCCGCGCCGGCCTCACCGGCTTCGTCGCCGGCCTGTCGCGCAAGACCGTCATCAACAACGTCACCATCAACGGCCTGCTGCCGGGTCCGTTCGACACCGACCGTCTGCGCGGCACCGCCAAGCCCGAAGCCGAAAAGCGCGGCATCTCGGCCGACCAGGTCCTGGCCGAACGCGCCAAGCTGAACCCCGCCGGCCGCTTCGGCCGTCCCGATGAATTCGGATACGCCTGCGCGTTCCTGTGCGGCGAAAAGGCCGGCTTCATCACCGGGCAGAACATCCTGCTCGATGGCGGCGCCTTCCCGGGCACGCTGTGAGAGCGGTCTGGTACGAACGGACCGGCGCGGCGCCGACGGTGCTCACCGTCGGCGAGACGCCGACGCCTGATGCCGGGCCCGGCGAGGTCCGCGTCCGTCTCGAGGCCTCCGGCGTCAATCCGGCCGATGTCGGCCGCCGCAGCGGCAACTATCGCGCGATGGAATTTCCCCGCGTGATCCCCAACAGCGACGGCGCCGGGATCATCGACCAGGTCGGTGAAGGCGTCACTCGCTTTGCCGTCGGCGATCGCGTCTGGCTGTTCAACGGCCAGCGCAATGGCCGCGCCTTCGGCACCGCCGCCGAATACATCACGCTTGCCGATTACCTGGTGACGCCACTGCCGCAGGACGTGTCGTTCGCGGCTGGAGCGACGCTTGGCATCCCCTGCATGACCGCGTGGTGCGCGTTATTTGCCGACGGCCCGATCTCCGGCCAGACGGTGCTGGTCACCGGCGGCGCCGGCGCGGTCGGTCACTATGCCGTGCAATTGGCAAAATGGGGCGGCGCGCGGGTGATCGCGACGGTCAGTTCGCAGGTCAAGGACGTCGAGGCGCGGCTTGCCGGCGCCGACACCGTCGTCAACTACCGGACTGAGGACGTCGTCGCCAAGGTGATGGCTTTCACCGAGAACCGCGGCGTCGACCGCGTGATCGATGTCGATTTCGGCGGCAACCTCGCGACCACGCTGAAGCTGATGGCGCTGAACTCGACGATTGTGGTCTACGCCACCAACGGCAACCGCACGCCGGTACTGCCGGTCCGCGAATTGATGGAGAAATGCATCACGGTACGCTCGCTGGTACTGTTCGCGTTGCCACCGCCGCTGCTCGCGGCCGCGCAGGCCGACATCACGCAGTGGCTGGCGTCAGGCACCCGCGTGCACAATATCGCCGGACAATTCGCGCTGGCAGAGACCGCCGACGCCCATCTCGCCGTCGAGAAGGGCGACAAGATCGGCACCGTGATCGTCGACTGCGCGCGATAGCTCGCGTTGCTATCTTCTCCCTCGCCCCGTTCTTACGGGGAGAGGGTTGGGGTGAGGGGCTTTCACCGCGAAGAAAGTGATAGCGGAGGATGCCGAGACTCCCCCTCACCCGGAATTCAAGCTGCGCTTGAATTCCGACCTCTCCCCGCAAGCGGGGCGAGGTAAGGAGAGCAGCACGCTTCTGCTCCTACTGGATCGGCGTGATGCGCTCGTCGCCGGGCGCGAGGCCGAACTCGTCGAGCCCTTCGGCGAGGAAATCGCCGAGCATCGGCTCACCCAGCAGATAGCTCGCAGTGCGGCCGTTGCGGCCGCGCGCGGCTTCGCGGCGCAGATCGGCCCACTCCTCGATCGTGCCGTCGCCGCGGCCGAGCCGCATCAAGGCGACGAGATCGACCTGCTCGTCCTCGCTCAGCGCGTCGATGAAGCCTGTGATCTCGCGCGCCACCGGATCGCTGCCGTCATCCTCGAGCACATCGATCATCTCGTCGTCGGCGCCGTTCGAACCGGAATCCGGATCGACGATCCCCTCCTTGACGTCGAATTCGCGCGCCTTCTCGATCAAGAAGCCAACTTTTTCGGGGGAGATTGTGAGTTCCGGCATTCGCGCACTCCTTGGTCCAACGAGGCGGTAACGCAGGAGGCGCCGACTTGATCCATTGCGCGGACGCGCGGAAACCCGCATGGTTCGGCCACAAACAAAAACAGAGGGCACGCCGCATGCACTGGACGATCGGCAAGGTCAAAATCACAAAAGTCGTCGAGCTCGAGACCGTCGGCAGCACGCGCTTCATCCTGCCGCTGGCCGGCCGGGAGGAGATCCAGAGCCTGCCCTGGCTGATCCCGCATTTCGCCAATGAGGACGGCCAGCTGAAGATGTCGATCCATTCGCTGCTGGTGGAGACGCCGGAGCACCGCATCGTCGTCGACACCGGGCTCGGCAACGACAAGCAGGGCCGCAACGTGCCGACCTGGAACAACCGCAGCGATCCGTTCCTGGAGAAGCTGACCGCGGCCGGATTTGCCCCTGACAGCATCGACACCGTGCTGTGCACGCATCTGCATGTCGACCATGTCGGCTGGAACACGAAGCTCTCCGGCGGCAAATGGGTGCCGACCTTCGCCAATGCGCGCTATGTGTTCGGCAAGACCGAGTATGAGCACTGGCGCGATCACAGCGACGATCCGGCGCACGCTGCGGTGTTCGCCGATTCCGTGAAGCCGATCGCGGATGCCGGCAAGGCCGAGCTGGTGCCGAGCGATCAACGGCTGACGGAAGAGATCACGCTGATCCCGACGCCGGGTCACAGCCCCGGCCATATGAGCATCCACATCAAGTCCGGCGGCGAGGAAGGATTGCTGACCGGCGATGTCGCGCATCATCCTTGCCAGATGTATCACCTCGACTGGTCATCGACGGCGGATTCCGACCAGAAGCAATCGGCCGCGACGCGCCGCGAATTGTTCTCGCGCTTTGCCGATACGCCGACGCTGGTGATCGGCGGGCATTTCAATGCCGGCCATATCAAGCGCGACGGCGACGCCTTCAGGTTTATCGCGCTTTAGCTCAAGCTGGCGCGCGCGAGGAAGAGCGCGTCGGCCTCGCTGGCGGCGATCGCGGCGGGATAGGGTAAGGCCTTGGCCCGTCCCGGGAGGGTGCGCTCGAGTTCGGCGCGCTCCGCGGCGTCATCGGCGATGTAGACGGTGACCCGGATCAGCCGGCCGAGCTCGGCCTTGCGTGCCTTCATCCACAGCACCATCGGTTTGCCGGCGGCGACCTCGGGCTGATCGTTGACATTGACGATCACGGCGAGTGGACGGTCAGCGGCAAGCAGTTCGGCGTATTCCGCGGTCCAATCGCAGCCATCCTGCTCGGTCTGCAGGCGGCCGGTCGCGATGAAGATGCCGGGCTCGGCTTCGCGAAAGAATCTCATGGAGCTTTCCTCATGATGACGACGCCAGACCGTGCTGATCGGGTCGATCCGGATGGCGGCGGCGCACAAATATCTATTGACCGACGGTCGGTCAATACAACTAAGCCGTTTCAAAATCATTCTAAATATGCGATCCAAGAATCGGGTATCAGGTGCGGATGGATGCTGACGGCATGATCGGGAAACGGCAAGCGGCGGCCACGCGCGCCGCGTCACAGCGCTGGCGGCGGACTCAGCCCGCCGAGGTCAGGGTTGACGACCTGATGTCGGCGGCGGCGGCCCTTTTCATCGCAAAGGGCATCGAGGCCACCACGATCGACGACATCGTCGGACGGGCCGGCGTCGCGAAGGGCACCTTCTACCACTACTTCTCGACCAAGGCGGATGTGATGATCGCGCTGCGCACGCGCTTCACGCAGGACTTCCTCGCCCGTGTCGAGGCGGCGATCGGCGAGCGCGCGGCGGACGATCATGCCGGGCGGCTGGCCGCCTGGCTGCGCGGCGCCGTCGGAACCTATCTCGCCAATGTCGAGTTGCATGACGTCGTGTTTCACGACTTCCCGCATCATCAGCGCCAGTCGTCGGAAAAGGACGACGTGATCGCCCAGATCGTCGCCGTGCTGGAGGCTGGCCGGAAGGCCGGCGTCTGGGCGTTCCCGAACGCCCGCAGCGCGGCGCTGATCGTTTTCGACGGAATGCATGCCGTGGCCGACGATGCGATCGTCGCCGGCACCCGCGATCCCGAGCCGCCGTGCCGGCTATTGGAGGAGATGTTCACGCGGATGCTGGCGGCGCCCGCCATCATGACCGGCATTTGAAGGAACGGCGCAAGGCGGCCACGCCGGAAGGTGATGGCTGCAATGCCATGGCCGTGAGGCGGTTGAATTTCCGCCCGCGCTGTTCCATGAAGCGTGTCGAGGTATACCAGTAACAATCCTCAAGACACCGTAGGGAGTGATCAACATGAAGCTTGTTCGTTATGGCGAAAAGGGCGCGGAAAAGCCCGGTCTGATCGATAAATCCGGCCAGCTCCGCGACCTCTCGGCCCATCTGAAGGACCTGACCGGCGACGCCTACGCGCCGGAATCGCTGAAGAAGCTTGCCGCGCTCGATCCCGCCTCCCTGCCCGCCGTTTCCGGCAAGCCGCGCTTCGGCGCCCCGGTCACCGGCATCTCCAAATTCGTCGCGATCGGCCTGAACTATTCCGACCACGCCAAGGAAACCGGCAACCCGATCCCCTCGGAGCCGATCTTCTTCCTCAAGGCCAACACCGCGCTGTCAGGCCCGAACGACGCGGTCGAGAAGCCGCGCGGCTCGACCAAGCTCGACTGGGAAGTCGAGATCGCCGCCATCATCGGCACCCGCGCCAAGTATGTCTCGGAAGCCGACGCGCTGAACCATGTCGCCGGCTACTGCATCTGCAACGACGTCTCCGAGCGCAACTTCCAGATCGAGCGCCTCGGGCAGTGGACCAAGGGCAAGTCGCACGACACGTTCGGCCCGGTCGGCCCGTGGCTCGCCACCAAGGACGAGATCCCCGACGTGCAGAAGCTGTCGATGTGGCTCGACGTCAACGGCCAGCGCCGCCAGACCGGCTCGACCTCGACCATGATCTTCACGATGGCGAAGTGCATCTCCTATGTCTCGCAGTTCATGACGCTGTTGCCCGGCGACATCGTCACCACCGGCACCCCGCCCGGCGTCGGCACCGGTATGAAGCCGCCGCAATATCTCAATGTCGGCGACGTCGTGACGCTCGGCATCGAGGGCCTCGGCGAGCAGCGCCAGGAAATCATCGGGGCGTAAGGTTCGGGCAACGCTCTATCAACGCGTCATGCCCGGGCTTGACCCGGGCATCCACGTCTTGGACCAGGCGCGCGGATCAAGACGTGGATGGCCGGGTCAAGCCCGGCCATGACAGCGGAAAGAATCTTCGCAAGGAGTTCTCCATGAAACTCACCTTCTCTCCCGCCTCCCCGTTCGCCCGCAAGGTGCGCATCGCGGCGATCGAGCTCGGCCTGATCGACAAGATCGAGTTCGTTCCGGCTACCGTCGCGCCGGGCACGGCCAACGACGAATATTCCAGGATCTCGCCGCTGAAGAAGCTGCCGGTGCTGATCCTCGACCATGGCGACGTGATCCTGGATTCCTACGTCATCGTCGAATATCTCAACGAGCTCGGCGGCGGCCGGCTGATCCCGGGCTACGGCCCGCGGCGCTGGAAGCTGAAGACCGACCACTCGCTGCTCAACGGCATGCTCGATTCCATGCTGCTGTGCCGCTACGAGAAGATGGTGCGGCCGCAGGGCTCGCTGTGGCAGGCCTGGTACGACGATCACTGGAACAGGGCCTGGGTCGGCATGGCGCGGTTCGAGAACCGGCCGGACGTGCTCGACGGCTCGTCGTTCGACATCGCTCAGATCGGTCTCGTCTGCGTGCTCGGCTATGCCGATTTCCGCTTCGCCGATTGCGGCTGGCGCAAGGCCTATCCCAAGCTCGATGCCTTCTACCAGCGCATGCTGGAGCGGCCGTCGGTGAAGATTTCGGCACCGCCTGCGGCGTAGCCGCGAATTGCAGGGGGAATGACGATGCGCCATCGCTTCCCCCGCTTGCTCATTCTCGGCGCGAGCCTCGCGCTCGCGTTGACGGCCTCATTCACCAATCTGAGGGCCGACGATATGACACCCGGACCACAGGACCACCCTTGCGGAGCGCCGGCCGCGCTCGACGACGGCTGGACGATTGCCGCGCCTGAGAGCGTCGGCATGGACGGCGCACGGCTGTGCGGCATCGCTGCGCGGCTCGGCTTGCGCAGCAGCGAGATCCATTCGGTGGTCGTGGCGCGCCACGGCAGGCTGGTGTTCGAGCAGTATTTTGCCGGCATCGACCAGCCGTGGGGACAGCCCGAAGGCCGCATCGACTTCACTGCGACGACCCGGCACGACATGCGCTCGGCATCGAAGAGCGTGACGTCGCTGCTGGTCGGCATCGCCATCGACCACAAACTGATCGCGAGCGCCGACGAGCCCGTGTTGAAATTCTTCCCCGAGCATCAGTCGGCGAAGAAAGCAGGATGGGACGCCATCACGCTGCGCCATTTGCTGACGATGTCGTCAGGCTTCAAATGGGACGAGACGCTACCCTGGAACGACCCAGACAACGACGAGCCGCATCTCGCCTTTGATGCCGATCCGATCGGCTACGTGCTGGCCAAGCCGATCGCCGCGCCGCCGGATACGCTGTGGAACTACAGTGGCGGCGGCACCGATCTGCTCGGCAACATCGTCGAGCAGGTCTCCGGCAAGCCGCTCGAAGCCTTCGCACGCGAGACGCTGTTTCAGCCGCTCGGCATCACCGATCTCGAGTGGAAGACCTACAAGAACGGCAAGATTGCCGCCGCTTCCGGCCTTCGCTTGCGGCCACGCGATGCCGCGAAGATCGGTCAACTGATGCTCGATCGCGGCATGTGGAACGGACAGCAGATCATCTCGGCGGACTGGGTCGCGCAATCGATCGCACCGCGCTTCCAGGCAGTCGGCTATTTCGGCGGCACGCTGTTCTACGGTTATCAATGGTGGGTCGGCCGGTCGCTGTCCGAGGGCAAGGAAGTGGGATGGGTCGGCGCTTTCGGCTGGGGCGGCCAGCGCATCATCGTCGTGCCCGATCTCGATCTTGTGATGATGACGACGGCAGCCCAGTACGGCCAACTGAAGGAAGGCCTTGCGGCGATGGACATCCTCGCCAACATCATCATTCCCGCCGTGCGCGACGCGCACTGACCTTTTTTGCGCGTTTTCTTTACGCGAACCGGACGCCACTTCGCTCGAAAACGCTCACGCCAAGGAATCACCATGAGCCTGAAATTTGCAGCCGGCGATCTCACCATTCATCGCATCGTCGAGCAGGAGACGACCTTCCTGCCGGCGCACGACATGTTCCCCACCTTGACGCCGGAGCTGCTCGCCGAGAACCGCGGCTGGATGAAGGCGGCCGGCGCGCTCGACGACAGCGACACGTTGATCCTGGCGTTCCAGTCCTACATCGTGAAGACACCGCACCACACCATCCTGATCGACAGCTGCATCGGCAATCACAAGCCGCGGCCGACGCGGCCGACCTGGAACATGAAGACCGACGACAGCTACCTGCGCGGCCTCGCGGCGGCGGGCTTTTCGGTCGACGACATCGACTATGTGATGTGCACGCATCTGCATGTCGATCATGTCGGCTGGAATACGCGGCTCGAGAACGGCCGTTGGGTGCCGACCTTCCCGAACGCGCGCTACGTGTTCGACAAGACCGAGTTCGACTACTGGACCGAGACCAATGCGAAAGCAGAGGTCGCGCCGTTCGTCGACAGCGTGCTGCCGGTGGTCGAAGCCAAGCGGGCCGAGCTCGTCGGCAATGATTTTGCGATCGGCGACCACATGCGCATCCTGCCGACCCCCGGCCATACGCCGGGCCATGTCGCCTTCACCTTCGGCCGCGGCAAGGACGATGCGGTGTTTGCCGGCGACCTGATGCACTCGCCGGTCCAGACGCTTTATCCGGAGATCTCGCCGAAATTCGACGTCGATCCGGCGCAGGCGGCAACGACGCGGCGCAGCTTCCTGGAGCGCTATTGCGACACCGACACGCTGTGCTGCCCAGCGCACTTCCCCTCGCCGTCGGTCGGCAAGATCAGGCGGAAGGGGAACGGGTTCGTGTGCGAGACGGTGTGACGTAAGCTGAACTCGCGGCAAGCTCGCTGCCACCCTCCCCTGGAGGGGGAGGGTCGGCTCACAGCGAACGAAGTGAGATGTGAGGCGGGGTGGGGTGATCTCTCAACACGGGCACTGCCCGATACGAGAGACCTTCACCCCACCTCGGTTCGCATTTCATGCGAACCGATCCCAGAGCGAGCTCCGCTCGTCTCGACCCCTCCAGGGGAGGATGAAGAGCGCACCTTCTCAGTCGAACAGGCTCGCTCAATCAAACAAACTCGGCGTGTGGTTCACCACCGCGCCTTCGATCTGCAGCATCTTCAACTTGGTCACGACGCCGCCATTGGCCGAGAAGCCGCCGGGTTTGTTGCCCGCCGCCAGCACCCGGTGGCAGGGCACCACGATCGGGCACGGGTTGCGGCCCAAGGCCTGGCCGACGTCGCGTGACAGCTCGACGCCGCCGAGCTGCTTGGCGATATCGCCATAGGTCATGGTCTTGCCCGGCGGAATCCTGCGCGCGATGTCATAGACGCCGCGGTTGAACTCCGGCACGCCGTCGAGATCGAGCACGATGTCGGCGAGGTCGTTCGGCTTGCCCGCCAGAAGCTCGATCATGCCGTCGATCGCGTGCTGCACCACGGCCGGCGGCGCCGCCTCGGTGACGTCGCCATTGCGTTGGGCAATCCGCTTGCGGGTCTTTTCCTCTGATCCCATCGGCAGCTGCACGCCGGTGACGCCGTGCTCGCCCCAGACGACGCCGCAGGCGCCGATCATGGTCTCGAAGATTGCAAAATGCTGGCCGGTCATGGCTCGCTCCAGATGTTCCCTGATATCTCTTTGGGCTCACGTATGAGCCTGCTGTTGATCTGAAATCTAGGCTTGGAGAATGTTGCTATCCACCCGAATTCCGTGGGAACTTCGGCTAAATCAACAACATCCCCCGCCCTTCGCGAGCCCTTAAAATGCACAGCCTCCACGTCAACGGTTTCGACATGCCCTATCTGGATATCGGCCAGGGTCCGCCGCTGGTCTGCGTGCATGGCTCGCTGTGCGATTTCCGGATCTGGTCGGCAGTGCTTGGTCCGCTGACGCGCCACCATCGCGTGATCGCGGTCAGCCTGCGGCATTTCTTCCCGGCGCATTGGGACGGCATCGGCGACACCTATTCGATCGCCCAGCATGTCGACGATGTGATCGCCTTCATCGAAAAATTCGACACCAAACCGGTCGACCTGATGGGGCATTCCCGCGGCGGCCACATCTGCTTCCGTGCCGCGCAGCGGCGGCCGGACCTGCTGCGCAAGCTGATCCTCGCCGAGCCCGGCGGCGAGCTCGACGAGAGCCTTGATCCGGACTTCAAGCCTGGCCCCTCGCCGCTGGCCGCGCGCTTTGCGGCATGCGCCGCGGAAATCGCCAAGGGCGATATCGACGGTGGCTTGCAGATCTTCATGGACGCGCTCGAAGGCCCCGGCGCCTGGAAGCGGATTCCGGCAACCTCCAAGCAGCTGTTGCGCGACAATGCGACGACGCTGATCGGCCAGACCCGCGACCAGCGCCCGCCGTTCTCGAAGGCCGACGCGGAGGCAATCAAGACCCCGACGCTGTTCATCGGCGGCGCCAACACCAAGGGCGTGCTGCCGAAAGTGCTGCACGCGCTGGCCGCCAATGTGAAGGGTTCGCGCACCGAGATGATCCCGGGCACCACGCACCCGATGTTCGAGCAGGCCCCGCAGCGCTATTGCGAGATCGTGCTGGAGTTTCTCTCCGCGTAAGCGATGTACCCTCTCCCCTTGTGGGAGAGGGTGGTGCGATGGCGCGCAGCGACATCGTGCCGGGTGAGGAGTTTCTCTCCGCGGAGAGACAGACCCCTCACCCGGATCGCATCTGTCGATGCGATCCGACCTCTCCCACAAGGGGAGAGGTGCAGTGAGCAAGCCGCAGGTCCTTTCCCAAGCACAGGGAGAGGGGGAAGATTACACCTTCCACGCACCGACCGGCTGGCGCACCGTAACGTTCAGCCGGTTCCAGACGTTGATCGCCGCGATCCCCAGCACCAGCGACGCCAGCTGCTGCTCGTCGAAATGCTTGGCGGCCTCGTCCCACACCGCGTCCGTCACCGGATCCTCGCGGTCGCTGAGCCGGGTCACCGCTTCCGTCAGCGCCAGCGCGGCGCGTTCGGCTTCGGTGAAATAGGGCGTGTCGCGCCAGGCGCCGACCGCGAACAGCCGCTCGTCGGTCTCGCCGGCGCGCCGGGCGAGCTTCGGGTGCATATCGACACAGACGCTGCAGCCGTTGATCTGGCTGGCGCGCAGATGCACCAGTTCGAGCAGCTTTTCCGGCAGCGCCGGCTTGGTGCTCTCGCTGAGCGCCTGCAGCGCCTTCATGGCCTCGGGAACAACCATCACCGGGTGGTTCATGCGGGCTTTCATCATGTCACTCTCCTGAGTTGCCGTTTGACGCCGCGGTGCCGATCTGTTGTCACATCGGCCCAGTTTCGTTCGTCATAGCCATGACGGAGCGGACAAAGGGAATGTGACCGATGGACGAGAAAAGGTTTTTGGCCGAGCAGTTCGAAGCCAATCGGCCGCGCCTGCGGGCGGTGGCCTATCGCATGCTGGGCTCGACCGCCGAGGTCGACGACGCCGTGCAGGAAACCTGGTTGCGGCTCGGCCGCACCGACACCGCGGCGGTCGACAATCTCGGGGGATGGTTGACCACGGTGATCGCGCGGATCTGCCTCGACATGCTGCGCTCGCGCAAATCGCGCCGCGAGGAGCCGATGGGTTCGCACGTGCCGGAGCCGATCGCGGACAATCCATCCGAGCGCGAGACCGAGATGGCTGACTCCGTCGGTGCCGCGCTGCTCGTGGTGCTGGAAACACTGGCGCCGGCCGAGCGGCTGGCCTTCGTGTTGCACGACATGTTCGCGGTGCCATTCGAGGAGATCGCGCCGATCGTCGGGCGTACGCCGGCCGCCGCACGGCAGCTCGCCAGCCGCGCACGGCGTCGCGTCCAGGGCGCGCCGCCCGCGCCGGATGCCGATCTCAGCCGGCAGCGCGGCATCGTCGAGGCTTTCCTCGCCGCATCGCGCAATGGCGATTTCGAGGGGCTGCTTGCGGTGCTCGCGCCGGATGTCGTGGTGCAAGCCGATCAGGCGGCGCAGCGGCTCGGCTCGCTGCCGGTGATCCGCGGCGCCACAGCGGTTGCCGAGAGCTTCAAGGGACGCGCGCAGGCGGCGCGAACCGCATTGGTCGACGGTGAGATCGGCGTTGCCGTCATCTTCGGCGGCAGGCTGCGCATCGTGCTGCGGGTCACGATTTCGGGCGACCGGATCGCGGCGATCGATGCGACCGCCGAACCTGCGCAGATCGAAACATTCGACGTCGAGGTGCTCGACCGCATCTGACGCGGCTGGAGGCGCGTGGATCACGATGCTAGTCTCTCGCTGCATTTTATGCAGGGAGGACAACAATGAAACTATCGGTCAAATTGCTCGCATCGGTCGGCCTGTTCTCGCTTACCGTCGCCTCGTCCTCCGCCCTTGCCGCCGCGGATGAAAAGCTGCGCGCGGCCGCCGAACAGGCCCAGCCGGCGGTGATCGAAAGCCTGCACGACATGGTGCTGATCGAGTCAGGCTCCAGCGACGTCGAGGGCCTGAGGAAAATGGCCGATTTCACCGAAGCGCGGCTCAAGGCACTCGGCGCCAAGACTGAACGCCGCAAGACCACGAAGGGCGCCGGCGCCGACATGGTGATCGGCACATTCGAAGGCACCGGCAGCAAGAAGCTGATGCTGATCGCGCATATGGACACGGTCTATGAGCACGGCATCCTCGACACCCAGCCCTACAAGGTCGACGGCAACCGGATCTACGGGCCCGGCATCGCCGACGACAAGGGCGGCATCGCCGTCATCCTGCATTCGCTCAAGATCCTGAACGATGCGGGCTGGCGCGACTACGCCAAGCTCACGGTGTCGTTCAATCCGGATGAGGAGGTCGGCTCGATCGGCTCAGGCGAGATCATCGCCGAGCTCGCCGATCAGCACGATGTGGTGCTGTCCTGCGAGCCGACGGTGGCGCCGCCGGTCGCCAGGAACGAAAGCCTCCTGCTCGGCGCCAGCGGCACCGCGACCGGAACGCTGGACGTCAAGGGCAAGGCCTCGCATGCCGGCGCCGCGCCGCAGCTCGGCCGCAATGCGCTGATCGAGCTCGCGCATCAATTGCTCCAGACCCAGGACGTCGCGAAATCGATTCCAGGCACGCAGCTGAACTGGACCACCGCGAAGGCCGGCACCGTGCGCAACCAGATCCCCGATCACGCCACCGCCGGCGCCGACATCCGCCTCACCATTCCGGACGGCGTGCAGAAGCTGCAGGCCGCGCTCGACGAGAAGGTGAAGAACAGACTGATCGCCGACACCGAGGTGTCGGTGACGGTCGTGGCGGGCCGCCCGCCCTTCGTCGCTGACGATCGCGGCCGCGCGCTCGCCAAACAGGGACAGGCGATCTATGCCGAGCTCGACCGCACGCTCGATATTGCGGAAATGACCGGCGGCGCGACCGACGCCGGCTACGCGGCGCGCAGCGGCAAGGCCGTCGTGGTCGAAAGCTTCGGCCTCGCCGGCTGGGGCTATCACGCCCGCGACGAATACATCGACACCAACTCGATCGTGCCGCGGCTCTATCTGATGACGCGAATCCTGATGGAGCTGGGCAAGGCGAAGTAGCGGGGCGGAAGCACTTGCGGGGAGGCCCGTTGCCAAAATATCGAAAACAACCCCATGCAAAGGAGCCGGTGGCCGGCGTTCGACCAGGCTGCTTGACGCTTTGCTGAGCGATTGCGGCTGGCTGATCGGGGATATGGTCCTTCGCACCCAAGCCGCAAAACAAGAGGCCGTCCTGATCTGGGCGGCCTCTCGTCTAAACGATCACAGCAACTTGGGGCCTGTGCACGGCTGTCGCCGGGACCGTCTACCAGCCCGCTTGGCGCATGCGGACCAGTTCTCATAAAAGCAGTGCAAGTGCTGCAATAGCGATGGGACAAAGCCCCAGTATCACGATGCCGGCCCGGAAAAAGACTTCGGCCACGGCATATCCCCACCTGAGGAAACGCATCAGTCTAGGTCCGGAACTTTTCTCGCGAAAAGTGCACTTTGTGCCACTTTCTCCCGAACCGTAATTCTACGGTGCGGCTCGTCACGCGCCCGTCGACGCATTTGACGCACCCGATGCGCCATTACATCCCCGGCAGATCACCGGAATCGATGCGAACGCCGGATCCGCTCAATCCTTAAAAATGACGATCTATCAATTACTTAACTCCACCGCGAATTGGAGCCTTGACCGCTCGCGCAACCGGCAGTAGCCTGCCATCCGAACACGGAATTCCGTATTCCAAATTGGACGGTCGGCATGATCCCGTTGGACCCGCTTCCGAACCTGATCGACCAGGTCTATGGGCGATTGCTCGAAGCGATCATCGACCGCTCGCTGCTGCCCGGCCAGCGCATCACCCAGAACGAACTTGCCGAAAAGCTCGGCGTCTCGCGCCAGCCGATCTCGCACGCGCTGCATCTGCTGCATCGTCAGGGCCTCGTCGCCGAGAGCGGCAAACGCGGCTTCGAGGTGACGCAGCTCGATCCGCAGCGCATCCGCGAGCTCTATGAGGTCCGCGGCGCCATCGACGCGCTGGCGGCACGGCTTGCGGCAAGACGCGCAAGGGAAGATGCCGCGGCACGCGCGCAGCTCGAGACCGCGCTCGAAGCCGGCCGCGCGATCGACGACAGCACGCCGCTAGCGCGCCTGATCGCGCTCGACGTCGACTTCCACAGCGCGATCTACCGGCTCGCCGGCAATTCCGCGATCGAGGAAATGATCGCGCCGCAATGGCCGCATATGCGCCGCTCGATGGCGACCGTGCTCGCCGAGCTCGATTACCGCGACAGCGCCTGGACCGAACACGAGAGCATTGCCGCGCATATCTTCTCCGGCAATGCCAAAGCAGCGGAGGCTGCGGCGCTGGCGCATGCGCAGACCGCGGGGCGAATGACGGAAGAGAAGCTGCGGGCGATCGACGTGGCGGCGTGAAATGTAGTCGTCATGCCCGGGCTTGACCCGGGCATCCACGACTAGTCTCACCGCTGAGCAAAAGACGTGGATGGCCGGGTCAAGCCCGGCCATGACGAGCCAATAGAAAACAACAGGAGGAAAGCACCATGAAACTGACCCCGGAGCAGATCGAATTTTTCCATCGCGAAGGCTGGCTGTTCCTGCCCGAGCTGTTCACCCAGGAAGAGGTCGACTTCCTCGCGCGCGAGGCGGTCGCGATCTATGACGCCAACCGCCCGGAGGTGTGGCGCGAGAAGAGCGGCGCGCCGCGCACGGCCTTCGCCGCGCATCTCTACAACGAGGCGTTCGGCATCCTCGGCGCGCATCCGCGCATGATCGACCCGATCGAGCAGCTGTTCGGTGAGAAGGTCTACATGCACCAGTTCAAGATCAATGCGAAGGCGGCGTTCACCGGCGACGTCTGGCAGTGGCACCAGGACTACGGCACCTGGAAGCGCGACGACGGCATGCCGGAGCCGCGCGCGATGAACATCGCGATCTTCCTCGACGAGGTGATGCCGATCAACGGCCCGCTGATGCTGGTGCCGCAGAGCCAGACCGCGGGCGACCTCAAGGCCTCGCACGATCTCGAAACCACGTCCTACCCGCTGTGGACGCTCGACGAAGAGACGGTGACCCGGCTCGTCAAGCAGGGCGGCATCGTCGCGCCGACCGGCAAGCCCGGCGGCATGCTGATGTTCCACGGCAATCTGGTGCACGGCTCGAGCGGCAACATCACGCCCTACCCGCGCAAGATCGTCTACCTGACACTGAACGCGGTCTCGAATTACATCCGCACCCCGACGCGGCCGGATTACATCGCGCACCGCGACTTCACGCCGATTCAGACCGTGGCCGACGACGCGCTGCTGCGGCTCGCCCGAGCGCCACGGCAGGCGGCGGAGTAGGCTGACGCCTGCCCACAACGTCGTCATGCCCGGGCTTGTCCCGGGCTCCACGTCTTAACATGCTCGCTGCGCCAAAGATGTGGATGGCCGGGACAAGCCCGGCCATGACGGAATCGAGGCAGCACGACACCTATCGACCATCTCTCGGACATCCAACATGAACCTGCATCACCTCCTCCAAACCCGCGCCGCCGCCGGCAAGCCGGTGCGCGTCGCCCTGATCGGCGCCGGAAAGTTCGGCTCGATGTTCCTGTCGCAGGTGCCGCACACGCCGGGGCTCGAGGTGCCCGTGATCGTCGATCTCGACCGCGACCGCGCGCGCGAGGCGTGCCGCACGGTCGGGTGGGACGACGCGCGGATCGGCAGAACCACCTTCACCGATGACGGTGCGCGCGCGATCGCCGGCGGTGCATTCGACGTCGTGGTGGAAGCGACCGGCAATCCCGCGGTCGGCATCCGCCACGCCCGCGCGGCGATATCAGCCGGCAAGCACGTCGTGATGGTCAATGTCGAGGCCGACGTGCTGGCGGGTCCACTGCTCGCCGAGGAGGCGCGCAAGGCCGGCGTGGTCTATTCGCTCGCTTATGGCGACCAGCCGGCGCTGACCGCGGAGATGGTCGACTGGGCGCGTGCCACCGGCTTTCGCGTCGTCGCCGCCGGCAAGGGTACGAAATACCTGCCGGCCTATCACGACGTGACGCCGGAGGGCGTGTGGCAGCATTACGGGCTCACCGCCGGCGAGGCGCAATCGGCCGGCATGAATCCGCAGATGTTCAACTCCTTCCTCGACGGCACCAAATCCGCGATCGAGATGGCGGCGATCGCCAATGCCTGCACGCTTGACGTGCCGTCGGAAGGCTTGCTGTTTCCGCCCTGCGGCGTCGACGATTTGCCGCATGTGATGCGGCCGCGCGACAAAGGCGGCGTGCTGGAGAAATCCGGTATCGTCGAGGTGGTGTCGTCGCTGGAGCGCGACGGCCGCCCGGTGTTTCGCGACCTGCGCTGGGGCGTCTATGTGGTGCTGGAGGCGCCGAACGATTATGCCGCCGACTGCTTCAGGCAATATGGCCTCAAGACCGATGCATCCGGCCGCTATGCGGCGATGTACAAGCCGTATCACCTGATCGGGCTCGAGCTGAACATTTCCGTGCTGTCGGCGGCGCTGCGCAACGAGCCGACCGGACAGCCGCGCGGTTTCCGCGGCGACGTCGCAGCGGTGGCGAAACGCAATCTGCGCGCCGGCGAGATGCTCGACGGCGAAGGCGGCTACACCGTGTGGGGCAAACTGATGCCGGCCTCCGCCAGCCTCGCCGCCGGCGCATTGCCGATCGGGCTCGCGCATCGCGTCAAGCTGAAGAACGACGTCGCCCATGGCGCGGTGGTGCGCTGGAGCGATGTCGAGGTCGACGAACGCAACGACACGATCAAGACGCGCAAGGCGATGGAGCAGGCGTTCTCGCGCTAGCGCTCGCTTTCACTCAGCTCTTCACCTCTCCCCGCTCTTTGCGGGGAGAGGCGAAGGCCGCCTTTGGCGGCCGTTCTTGAGAACGCCGAAGCTGAGCTTCGGCTATGTCGCATCGAAAGATGTGATCCGGGTGAGGGGCGAGGCACACGGCTCGACAAGCAGCAAAGTGCTCGCCGGATGGAAGCCCCTCACCCCGCCCTCTCCCCGCAAGCGCGGGGCGAGGGAGACGAGAGAGCGGTGCTCGGGCGACTCACGGTAACAGCCGGCTTGCCTTCGCCAGCTTGAACCATTTGCGGAACATGACTTCGGTATCCATCATCTCGGTGAAGCCGGCCTGGTTGATCTTTACCGTCGAGACGATCGAAGGTGGCCCGGACTCGGTCTGGCCGTAGCGCATGCTGTAATCGGCATATTGGAACGACAGGCCGACGAACTCCTCCAGGCCGGGCGCGATCAGATCGTGCGTCTTGCGCAGCTCGTCCCACTGCGCGATCCATTTCGGATACTCCTGCGCCAGCGACAGCGGCACGTGCTTGCCCGGCGCCATCTCGAGCGCATCTGCTACCGCCGGCCAGATGTTCTCCCAGGTGAAGACGTCGCCATTGGTGACATTGAACGCTTCATTGCGTGCAGCCTCGGCATCCCCGGACCAGGCGATCGCGCGCGCCAGGAGATCGACATCGACCGCCTGCGCGACGCGCGGCGCACCGCCGGGATAATCGAGCGGCCTGCCCTGCTCGCGCAGGACGGCCGCATAGACGCCGAGCGGCGGGATCAGATCCATCGCGCCACCCATGGCTTCGCCGATGATCAGGACCGGGCGCAGGATGCTCCAGTGCCAGCGCTTGCCGCGTTGCAGCTCACGCAGGAAATTCTCCTGCGCCCAATAGAAATTCGGTTGCTCGTACATTTCCGAACGCCCCTCGCGCGCCGGCACGGTGAGCGGCCGGACATGCACGCCATAGGCCTTGGTGCCTTGCAGCAGCGCGACGTGCTTGAGATCGGGCGCTACGGGTTCGAGCACGCCCATCAGATTGCGCAGCATCCGGTCGTTGGTTTCGATCTGGCCGGCATCACGCCAGCCGTCGACCAGGCTCGGCGCCTCATAGAGCGCGGCATAGATCAGATGCGTCGCACCGACGAGCTCGGCCGCGGCGCGGCGGCAATCCTCGGCATTGGTGAGATCGATTCGAACGTGCTGCGCGCCGTAGAGATCGCGCGGCTTGCGGCGCGACAGCGCAATGCGCACGCAATCGTCGGATGCGCCGAAGTGTCGCAAGGCAGCGTTGCCCACGAGGCCGGTCGCGCCGGCGACCACGACTTTCTTGTTGGCCATGTCCTAAAACTCCCATCTCGCCTGTCTTGCGTAGCAGATCGCGACAGGGCCGGCACCGTCGCTCCGGGTATCAGATGAGACCCGACGACGCCGCGTTTCCTTCGCACCTGCAACGAAGGCAACCGCTTGATTTCCTCCGGCAAACGATCATCCTGACCGGCGGAACCGGAATCTCGGATTTCCAAACACAAGAGCCCGTCGAGGGCCACCGGACACATTCACCACAGCAACGTCGATCGATCGGCGAAGAAAGACGGCACCAAGATCGTTCCCCTTGTCGAGGCATCGGCACACAGGAGGGAATTGCATGAAGCGTCGTGAATTCTTGAAGGCAGGCGGCGTCGGGCTCGCTGCAACGGCGGTCGCTGCACCCGCGGTCGCGCAATCGATGCCCGAGGTCAGATGGCGGCTCGCGGCGAGTTGGCCGAAGGCACTCGATACGCTGTACGGCGGCTGTGAATTCTTCTGCAAGCGCGTCGCCGAGATCACCGACAATCGTTTCCAGATCCAGTCCTTCGCCGCCGGCGAGATCGTACCCGGCCTGCAAGTGCTGGACGCCGTCTCCAACGGCACCGTCGAGATGGGCAACACGGCGCTGTATTATTACTGGGGCAAGAATCCCGCCTTCACCTTCGGCACGTCGCTGCCATTCGGCCTCAACACCCGCCAGCATATCTCCTGGCTGCAATGGGGCGGCGGCACCGATCTGCTCAACAATTTGCTCGCGGAATACAATTGCATCGGCATTCCGACCGGCTCGACCGGCGCCCAGATGGGCGGCTGGTTCCGGAAGGAGATCAAGTCGATGGCGGATTTCCAGGGGCTGAAATTCCGCGTCGGCGGCTTCGCCGGCACCATCATCGCCAAGGTCGGCGGCGTGCCGCAGCAGATCGCCGGCGGCGACATCTATCCGGCGCTGGAGAAAGGCACCATCGACGCCGCGGAGTGGGTCGGGCCGTATGACGATGAGAAGCTCGGCTTCGTCAAGGTCGCGAAGTTCTACTACTACCCCGGCTGGTGGGAAGGCACCGGCCAGGGCCACAATGTGATGAACAGGGACAAGTGGAACGCGCTGCCGAAGCACTATCAGGCCGCGATCCAGGCCGCGTCCGAAGACACGTTCACCTGGGTGACCGGAAAATATGACGCGGTCAATCCGCCGGCGCTGAAACGCCTGCTCGTGGCCGGCGCACAGCTGCGTCCGTTCCCGCAGGAAGTGCTGGAAGCCTGCTACGGCGCGGCCAACGAGATCTATGCCGATCTCGCCAAGAGCAACCCGCATTTCGGCAAGATGTATGCGAGCCTCTCCGCCTATCGCAACGAATCGCTGGCCTGGATGCAGGTCGCCGAGCTCTCGTTCGACAGCTTCATGATGCGGATGCGCACGCGCACCTGAGAGGACGTGACGGTTTTGCACCGCCGTCATTGCGAGGAGCTCGCGACAAAATTGCAGAGCAATTTTGCGCGGAAGCGACGAAGCAATCCATTTCTCCGCTTGCGGCGGGATGGATTGCTTCGCTTCGCTCGCAATGACGGGGATAGAGCAGTGCGCGCTATTTCGGTCGTCCTGAGCCGGACGCATTGTAATAAAAAAGCCCCGGAGAAATTCTCCGGGGCTCATTTTTGATTCGGGCTCGATTCGCGGGGACGCCTCAGTTGTCGTCGCTGCCGCCGAACTCTTCCATCAGCTTGTCATAGCTCTTGGTCACGAGATCGATATTGCCCTTGTTCTCGACCGCGGGCGGCGGCGACTTCAGGGCGTCGTTGAGGTCGGCGAGCGCATCCTTCTTGTCCTTGGCCGACATCTTCTTGTCGGCCTGGACCTGGGCGATCTGCGCCTTCAGCACGGCCTCGGGACCGACATACTTCTTGGTCTGCGGATCGAAGCCGCCGAGCACCAGCGAGATGTTGTCGACCACGCTGTTGTACTCGTCATAGGTCGCAAAGCCGTTCTTCTTGGCGATGCCCTCGAGCTGCGCGACGATCTTCGGATCGGGCTTGGCATCCTGGGACAGCTTTGCGGTGATCGGATCCATTTCCTTGGCCGCGGCGATCGCGCCATCGACCTGCTTGTCGGTCAGCGCGATCTGCTTGATCGGCGGGGCCTGGTCCTGCGCCGGAGCCGCGGCCGGTGCGGCCTGCGCGGGCTGCTTCGCCGCCGGCGGCGCCATCTGCTGCTGCTTGGCCTGCGCGAACGCGCCGCTGGTCGACGCTGCGGTCATGGCGATCGCGAGACACGCGACGCTCAACGCAGCAGTTACGGGACGGACGATCTCACGCATGGAAGTCTCCTTGTTGGGGCAGGTTTGCCGAGCTTCTTGGGGGCAAGAGGTACGGAAATCGAAATGAACGGCCCATGAACTTTCGTCGTAGACGATGACGGGCAATCGTGGCCGAATGATCACAAATCGTTCAAGGAGTGTTGATCGCAGCCGCCGCAGCAGTGCCGCGGTCGATCGCGAATCGCGCGCGGAGGCAACACCAGACCTCGCCGCAGGAGGGCGGATCCAGCAGAAAACATTGTCCCGCGTGCAATTCGATCGTTGCCGCACGCCGCGTGGCTCGCACATGCTTGCGAACCAATCGAAGGAAACAGCGACATGACCGGCTATCGGGGATCCTGCCATTGCG
>NZ_MKFI01000007.1:442500-644389 GCF_001982635.1 Bradyrhizobium mercantei
CACCCGCCGTGTGACTCCCGGATAGTACTCTCAGGTATTCGGAGTTTGGTTGGGTTTGGTAAGACGGTAAGTCCCCCTAGCCCATCCAGTGCTCTACCCCCTGAGGTATTCATCCGAGGCGATACCTAAATATCTTTCGCGGAGAACCAGCTATTTCCCAGTTTGATTGGCCTTTCACCCCTAACCACAAGTCATCGGAGCCTTTTTCAACAGGCACCCGTTCGGTCCTCCAGTGAGTGTTACCTCACCTTCAACCTGCTCATGGCTAGATCACTAGGTTTCGGGTCTAATACAACGAACTTGACGCCCTATTCAGACTCGCTTTCGCTACGCCTTCGCCTATCGGCTTAAGCTTGCTCGTTAAATTAAGTCGCTGGCCCATAATACAAAAGGTACGACGTCACCCAGAACGTATCTTGGGCTCCGTCTGTTTGTAGGTGTCCGGTTTCAGGTCTATTTCACTCCCCTCGTCGGGGTGCTTTTCACCTTTCCCTCACGGTACTGGTTCGCTATCGGTCGCTGAGGAGTACTTAGGCTTGGAGGGTGGTCCCCCCGTGTTCAGACAGGATTACACGTGTCCCGCCTTACTCGTGGATACATCATCGCATTACTCGTACGGGGCTATCACCCTCTGAGGCCCAGCTTTCCTGACTGGTTCCGATTGTCTTTGATGTATCACTGGCCTGGTCCGCGTTCGCTCGCCACTACTAACGGAGTCTCGATTGATGTCCTTTCCTCCAGGTACTTAGATGTTTCAGTTCCCTGGGTTTGCTTAAAACCTCCTATTTTATTCGGAAGTCTCATACCTTCTCTTGATAACCGGAAATCCAAAACCTCGCGGTCTGATTTCTTCCATTTCTGGTCGAACCCCAAAACACAAGGTCTTGGAGTTCCGGCTATCGAAGGTGGGTTTCCCCATTCGGAAATCCGTGGATCAAAGCTTCTTCGCAGCTCCCCACGGCTTATCGCAGCGTAGCACGTCCTTCATCGCCTCTCAGCGCCAAGGCATCCACCGAACACCCTTAAGGCACTTGATTGCTCTCATTATCAATGTCCACACACTCGGCAGAATGTTGTCTGCACAACTGCCCGAAGACCGAAGTCTCAGGCACGCATCCTCGATGAATGCGATTGCGCAGCCGGACATTGACTAGAAAGACCAGCTTGCTTCGTAAGATCGGCCCGATAGCGAGGCGGTCAAGCTTCGCTACAAAGATCGTTTTACAACTCGATCATCTCACTCACCTTGCGGTGAGCTGCGATGAACGAGCGCCGAAAACGATCTGGAGATTAGGAATGGTACCCGCGAATTGCTTCGCAGATCCAAACTCGGATCGATCTCCTCTTTACGATGTCAGAAAACACGCACGTCACCGTCCATCCGGACCAATGAGTGCGAAGTGATGTTTCGCGGACGATATGAACAGAGCCTGCTAAGCAGAGTAGTCTCGAGCTTCAATTCCATCTGGTGGAGCCAGACGGGATCGAACCGACGACCTCATGCTTGCAAAGCACGCGCTCTCCCAGCTGAGCTATGGCCCCGTACCAGAAGACGAATGCTCCGCACTCGATCAAAATGGTGGGCCTGGGAAGACTTGAACTTCCGACCTCACGCTTATCAAGCGCGCGCTCTAACCAACTGAGCTACAAGCCCCTAACACGAGAGACATGCCGGCGCGCACCCGACGCGAAGTCGGTGCATCGCACAGCGCTCAGCCCCTGGCGCGTGTTCGTCCGCGAAGAAAGAGAAACGAAGACGGCGAAATCCCGCCAATGGAGCTCAACAATCCTGAAACTGTTGGCCCCTGAATGTTTCTAAAACGATCCGATAGTGAGCGTGAGCTCGCTGAAGGATCATCCTTAGAAAGGAGGTGATCCAGCCGCAGGTTCCCCTACGGCTACCTTGTTACGACTTCACCCCAGTCGCTGACCCTACCGTGGCCGGCTGCCCCCTTTCGGTTAGCGCACCGTCTTCAGGTAAAACCAACTCCCATGGTGTGACGGGCGGTGTGTACAAGGCCCGGGAACGTATTCACCGTGGCGTGCTGATCCACGATTACTAGCGATTCCAACTTCATGGGCTCGAGTTGCAGAGCCCAATCCGAACTGAGACGGCTTTTTGAGATTTGCGAAGGGTCGCCCCTTAGCATCCCATTGTCACCGCCATTGTAGCACGTGTGTAGCCCAGCCCGTAAGGGCCATGAGGACTTGACGTCATCCCCACCTTCCTCGCGGCTTATCACCGGCAGTCTCCTTAGAGTGCTCAACTAAATGGTAGCAACTAAGGACGGGGGTTGCGCTCGTTGCGGGACTTAACCCAACATCTCACGACACGAGCTGACGACAGCCATGCAGCACCTGTCTCCGGTCCAGCCGAACTGAAGAACTCCGTCTCTGGAGTCCGCGACCGGGATGTCAAGGGCTGGTAAGGTTCTGCGCGTTGCGTCGAATTAAACCACATGCTCCACCGCTTGTGCGGGCCCCCGTCAATTCCTTTGAGTTTTAATCTTGCGACCGTACTCCCCAGGCGGAATGCTTAAAGCGTTAGCTGCGCCACTAGTGAGTAAACCCACTAACGGCTGGCATTCATCGTTTACGGCGTGGACTACCAGGGTATCTAATCCTGTTTGCTCCCCACGCTTTCGTGCCTCAGCGTCAGTATCGGGCCAGTGAGCCGCCTTCGCCACTGGTGTTCTTGCGAATATCTACGAATTTCACCTCTACACTCGCAGTTCCACTCACCTCTCCCGAACTCAAGATCTTCAGTATCAAAGGCAGTTCTGGAGTTGAGCTCCAGGATTTCACCCCTGACTTAAAGACCCGCCTACGCACCCTTTACGCCCAGTGATTCCGAGCAACGCTAGCCCCCTTCGTATTACCGCGGCTGCTGGCACGAAGTTAGCCGGGGCTTATTCTTGCGGTACCGTCATTATCTTCCCGCACAAAAGAGCTTTACAACCCTAGGGCCTTCATCACTCACGCGGCATGGCTGGATCAGGCTTGCGCCCATTGTCCAATATTCCCCACTGCTGCCTCCCGTAGGAGTTTGGGCCGTGTCTCAGTCCCAATGTGGCTGATCATCCTCTCAGACCAGCTACTGATCGTCGCCTTGGTGAGCCATTACCTCACCAACTAGCTAATCAGACGCGGGCCGATCTTTCGGCGATAAATCTTTCCCCGTAAGGGCTTATCCGGTATTAGCACAAGTTTCCCTGTGTTGTTCCGAACCAAAAGGTACGTTCCCACGCGTTACTCACCCGTCTGCCGCTGACATATTGCTATGCCCGCTCGACTTGCATGTGTTAAGCCTGCCGCCAGCGTTCGCTCTGAGCCAGGATCAAACTCTCAAGTTGGACTTGAAACCTTTGAACCGGCTGATCACAACGTTTGACGAGGTCCCACCATTCTTCGTCGACCGAAGTCAACGAGCCGCCTGCGATTCACATCGTTGGCAGCGATGGTGTAACCTTTAAACGTGTACCGCCGAAGTCTTTCGTCCACTCTCAGAAGTCAAAAGCCGAAGCTTTCGAGTATTCCGAGAGACGCAAGGACTCCGCCGTCCACGTTTCTCTTTCTTCATCTTCACTTGTCAAACAGCCCGGGATCAGACGACCCCACACCCTTAGAGGGTGGTTCTACCCTTCACCGGCAGACAGTGAACCTCAACCGATTTATGTCGGCTGTTGTGTCACTCATCTAAGTGAGGAGCATCAGAGGCGCGTTCGCTCGCCTTGGTCAGTGACCCGGCGGCGCCGCGCTCAGTGGTTGGTTTATAGTCCCCACCCCTCCGGATTGTCAACGCCCATTGTCAACAAATCGTCGCACGCCCAAATCGATTGTGCAGTGCGAAGAAAGTCTCGCGCTTTCCGTGACTTAGGTCGGAGGTAAAAATGCGTCACCGAACCCACGTGGTAAAAAACTTCAAAAAAAGTTTGTCGCCGGAGAGCCCGTGAGGCCCTTCGGAACGGGTTCCAATCGGCTCAAGCCACTCCAGCCGGGCGGCGGCACCTACCCGCTTCAGGAAACTTTTCCACCCTAAATGCCGCACTTGAGCCACAATCCTGCGACGTTCTCGCTATAACGAATGCAATGAACCGCTCGAAACCAGTGGGGGCTCGGGTGGTTTTGTCAGGGGACCAGGCGATTTCTTCGAGAACCCGTCGCCTCTTCCCTACGCGGCCGAGCAATATCGAGAGATCTGCACACCATTGACGTTCGAGAGTACGGCCAGCAAATGGCCTTCGTCTCTTCGACTTCGATGCGTGTGGCTCGCCACACTGCCGAAATCCCTCTCGGAGGGAGCGAGGTAGAGATGAGGACGAGCAGAGGACGATCGCAGTTGCTGGAATTTGGGGGGATATCGGGTTGAGCCAACGGGCGTCACGCGGAAGCGGCATTGGGCGCGAGACCGGGATGATCGATCTCGGTCACGAACCGCCGCTCTCAGTCGACGGCACCGAGGCTGCGGTGATCGATCGCCGCCGTGTCTCCGTTCAATGGTTCAGCGGCACCATTCTGACTGGTCTATGTGGCGCGGCCCTGATCGGCGGCGCCGTTTTTGCGTCGCTCGACGGCGAGATGACCTTCGCCAAGGTGCCGGAGCGCGTCGAAGGCGCGCTGCGCGGCGCCTTCACCGGCAATGATCGCGTCGTCAGCCTGCACAAGGGTGACCGCCTGCCGCCGCCAAGCGAAAACTCCGCCTCCCGCAGCCTGGTGCGCGTCTCGACCGTGACCCGCGTCGGCAATCGCGACGTGATGCGGGTGCGGCCCTTCATCCGGATTTCCGGCAATCTCTCGATGACCACGAGCGATCTGTCGTCCAAGATACCGCCGTTCAACGCGCAGCGTCTGTTGACCGATGTCGGCTCCGACACGCCGGCGGCAACCGAGGATCCGAATGCGGCGGCGGCCGCCGAACCCGACGCCGAGGTCTCCTTCGTCACCAAGGATCTCGGATCCGTGCTGCCGAAAGCCAAGCTCGCCGCAGGTGTCGGGCTCGACGACATCCTGATGCGGGTCCGCGACGCCGCCAATTGGCGCGGCTCCGGCAACTCGGTGCGCTACGCCTCGCTCGCCAATGCGGCGGCCGATGCCAGCGGCGCCGGCCCCGATATGCGGATGGCCTACGCCACCGAGGGCAACACCTCCGATCCGTATGCGGGCTTCGAGACCCGCGTGGTGCCGGAAAACGTCACGCTGCTGCCGAAGACCAAGGAGCAGGTCACCGGCGGCAACCCGGTCGGCGAACGGGTTCACCTCGTCAAGAAGGGCGACAGCATCACCTCGATCCTGCGCGACCAGGGCGCGACGCCCGACGAGGCGAAGGCGATTGCCGCAACGCTTGGTCCGCGCGGCCGCGACGGCGGCTTGAAGGAAGGCCAGAAGGTGCGGATCCTGATGGCGCCGGCAGCACCGGGCGCCCGGCTGCAACCCTATCGGGTGATCGTCGCGAATGACTCCATCGTCGAAGCCGTCGCTGCGCTGTCCGACCTCGGCAAATACGTCGCCGTCGACGTGCAGAGCATGAACACCACGACCGATACCGCCGACAATTCCAGCGACGACGACGAGGATGATGGCAGCGGCGTGCGGCTCTATCAGAGCATTTACGAGACCGCGCTGCGCAACAAGGTGCCGCCGACCGTGATCGACGACATGGTCAAGATCTACTCCTACGACGTCGATTTCCAGCGCAAGGTCCAGCCCGGCGACTCCTTCGACGTCTTCTATGCCGGCGAGGACGAGGGCGTCACCAGCACCGAAAAGACCGAAGTGCTGTACGCCGCGCTGACCGTGGGCGGCGAGACCAAGAAATACTACCGCTTCCAGAGCTCCGACGACGGCGTCGTCGACTACTATGACGAGACCGGCAAGAGCGCGAAGAAGTTCCTGGTGCGCAAGCCGGTCAACAACGCGATCATGCGCTCGGGCTTCGGCGGCCGCCGCCACCCGATCCTCGGCTACGTGAAGATGCACACCGGCGTCGACTGGGCCACCGCCTACGGCACGCCGATCTTCGCTTCCGGCAATGGCGTGCTCGAGAAGGTCGGATACGAGGGCGGCTACGGCAAATATATCCGCATGAAGCATGCGAATGGCTATGAGACGGCCTACGGCCACATGTCGGCCTTCGCCAAGGGCATGGAGATCGGCAAGAAGGTGCGGCAGGGCCAGGTGATCGGCTTCGTCGGTTCGACCGGCCAGTCGACCGGCCCGCACGTCCATTACGAGATCCTGGTCAACGGCCGATTCGTCGACCCGATGCGCGTGAAACTGCCGCGCGGCCGATCGCTCGAAGGTCCGATGCTGGCGAACTTCGAGAAGGAGCGCGACCGGATCGAAGCCCAGATGTCCAGCCGCGGCAGCTCGCGCATCGTCTCGGATGCCACGAGCTCGACGTCGCAGACGCGCTCCATCACCACCAACCGCTGATCGCGGAACCTCTCCAAAGCCGCCCCAAACGGAACGATTCGCGCCCGATTCGGCTTGTCCCGGCTGGGCAACCGCTTGCAGAGGAGGCGCGCATGACCAGCCTCACCCGTGACGACGTGTTGAAGGCCGTCAGCAACGCCGACGACGTCACGATCGCGAAAATCATCGCATCGGGGGCGACCGTCGCCGAGCTCGCCGAGGCGCAGGCCTGGCTCGCCAATGACGAGCCGCTGATCAATGCCGGCAAGCCGCTCGCCACCGGCCGCGCCCGCGAGCTGGTCGACATCCTCTCCGAACTCGAGCCTGCCGAAGACGACGAGCCGTCACCGCCCACCGTCCCGCAAGCGTAGTCCAAGAAGCAAGCCCTCCCCGCGGCGCGCGGAGAGGGCTCTCGTCGTTACGATCAGTTCAGCTTGCGCTTCGAGACCGGGGCCTCGAACTGCACGATCTCGGCTGTCTTGGGCACCTGACCGTTGAAGATCAGCACGTTGCCTTTCTCCGAAATCACCACGCGATCGCCGTCCTTGACCTCGCCGGCGAGGATCATCTCGGCCAGCGGATCCTGCACGCTGCGCTGGATCACCCGCTTCAGCGGGCGGGCGCCGTAAGCCGGATCCCAGCCCTTTTCCGCGAGCCAATCCCGCGCCTTCGGATCGAGCGTGAGCTCGATCTTGCGATCCTCGAGCAGCTTCCTCAGCCGCGCGAACTGGATCTCGACGATGCGGCCCATCTCGCTCTTCTGCAGCCGATGGAACAGGATGATCTCGTCGATGCGGTTCAGGAATTCCGGCCTGAAATGCGCCCGCACGACGCCCATCACCTGATCGCGGACCGCAGCGGTGTCCTCGCCTTCCGGTTGATTCACCAGGAATTCCGAACCGAGGTTCGAGGTCATGATGATCAGCGTGTTGCGGAAATCGACGGTGCGGCCCTGACCATCGGTCAGGCGGCCGTCGTCGAGCACCTGCAACAGCACGTTGAAGACGTCGGGATGCGCCTTCTCGATCTCGTCGAACAGCACGACCTGGTAGGGCCGGCGCCGAACGGCTTCGGTCAGTGCACCACCCTCGTCGTAGCCGACATAGCCGGGAGGCGCGCCGATCAGCCGCGAGACCGAGTGCTTCTCCATGAACTCGGACATGTCGAGGCGGACCATCGCGGTCTCGTCGTTGAACAAATCAGCGGCGAGCGCCTTGGTCAGCTCGGTCTTGCCGACGCCGGTGGGGCCCAAGAACATGAACGAGCCGGTCGGCCGGTTCGGATCCTGCAAGCCGGCGCGGGCACGGCGAACGGCGGTTGCCACCGCACGCACGGCTTCGGCCTGGCCGACAACGCGCTTGGCGAGACTGTCCTCCATTTTCAGGAGCTTGTCCTTTTCGCCCTCGAGCATCTTGTCGACCGGCACGCCGGTCCAGCGCGAGACGACCTGCGCGATGTGGTTGGCGGTGACCGCCTCCTCCATCATCTCGCCGCCGTTCGGCTTGCTGTTCTCTTGCGCCTCGATGTCAGCGAGCTTCCTTTCCAGCTCGGGGATCCGGCCATAGGCCAGCTCGCCCGCCTTCTGGAATTCGCCGCGACGTTGCGCATTGGCGAGCTCGACGCGGAGCGCATCGAGTTCGCTCTTTAGCTTCTGGGCGTTGGAGAGCTTGTTCTTCTCCGCGCTCCAGCGCGCCGTCAGCGCCGTCGACCGCTCCTCGAGCCCGGCGAGCTCCTTCTCCAGCGTCTGCAGACGGCTCTTCGAACCGGCATCGCTCTCCTTCTTCAGCGCCTCCTGCTCGATCTTGAGCCGGATGATGTCGCGATCCAGCGAATCGAGCTCTTCCGGCTTGGAATCGACCTGCATCTTGAGCCGCGCCGCCGCCTCGTCCATCAGGTCGATGGCCTTGTCGGGCAGGAAGCGGTCGGTGATGTAGCGGTTCGACAGCGTGGTCGCGGCTACCAACGCGGAGTCGGTGATGCGCACGCCGTGGTGCTGCTCGTACTTGTCCTTCAGGCCGCGCAGGATCGAGATGGTGTCCTCGACCGTCGGCTCGCTGACATAGATCGGCTGGAACCGGCGGGCCAGCGCAGCATCCTTCTCGACATGCTTGCGATACTCGTCGAGCGTGGTCGCACCGATACAGTGCAGCTCACCGCGCGCCAGCGCAGGCTTCAGCAGGTTGGACGCGTCCATCGCGCCGTCGGCCTTGCCGGCGCCGATCAGCGTGTGCATCTCGTCGATGAACAGGATGATGCCGCCCTCGGCGGACGAGACCTCCTGCAGCACGGACTTCAGCCGCTCCTCGAACTCGCCGCGATATTTCGCGCCGGCGATCAAGGCGCCCATGTCGAGCGACAAGAGCTTCTTGTCCTTCAGGCTCTCCGGCACGTCGCCGTTGAGGATGCGCAGCGCCAGGCCCTCGACGATCGCGGTCTTGCCGACGCCGGGCTCACCGATCAGGACGGGATTGTTCTTGGTTCGCCGCGACAGCACCTGGATAGTGCGGCGGATCTCCTCGTCGCGGCCGATGACGGGATCGAGCTTGCCGTCGCGCGCAGCCTGGGTCAGGTCGCGGGCATATTTCTTCAGCGCGTCATAGGCATTCTCCGCGGTCGCGCTGTCCGCAGTGCGGCCCTTGCGCAGCGCTTCGATCGCCGCATTCAGGTTCTGCGCCGTGACGCCGCCCTTGCTCAGGATGGAGGCCGCCTCGCTGCCCTTCTCGAGCGTGAGCCCGAGCAGCAGCCGCTCGACGGTGACAAAACTGTCGCCGGCCTTGTCGGCGGCCTTTTCCGCCCCATCGAAGGCGCGCGCCAGCTCCGGCGACAGGTAGACCTGTCCGGCACCGTTGCCCGAGACTTTCGGCAGCTTGTTCAGTGCCTCTTCGGTCGATTTCAGGATCGCTCTGGAATTGCCGCCGGCACGGTCGATCAGACCGCCGGCGAGCCCCTCATTGTCGTCCAGCAGCACCTTCAACAGATGCAGCGGTGAGAACTGCTGGTGACCGTCACGCATTGCGAGCGATTGGGCAGACTGGATGAATCCGCGCGCGCGCTCGGTGTACTTCTCAATGTTCATTCGTTTTCCCTCGGCCTGCCGTCACCACCCATTCAGGCATGGTTCCGGCATCTTCATTGGGTTTCCGCGGGCCGCGTTGACGTTCCTCAACCAGCCTCTGGTCGTCGCCATCATTTTTCAGGCTTGCCGCAGATGTGGGCACTTGGTTCCGAAACGGAAGAGCCACAGTCCGCGATTTCGCCCGGTCGAGCTCAGCGCCGCACGATGGCGACAAGGTAGCGGCAGGGCTGAGCAGTTTCGTTACGGAAGACGATGTCCGACGGCGGGCCGAGCTCGACGCGGTCACCCGCAGCGAGCTCGTGGCGCTCCGCTCCTTCCATCAAGGTGAGGCGGCCGCTGATCACCCACACCACCTGACGGACCAGGTGATAGGCGCTGGCGGGGAAACCGGCTTCCTGGTGGGCAGGCAGCTCGACCTCGACCAGCTCCAGCGGATTGGCCGGGTGCAGGAACACCTGCCGCCGCAGATAGGCGGCCTTGGGATCGCGCCACACCGGCTGATCCTTGGCCCGCTGCAGGCGGGAACTGTGTGAGGCAACCTCGAACAGCGCGGCCATGGTCAGGCCATAGGCCGTGGCAATCCGCGACAGCGTCGCCGCCGTCGGGCTTGCCTCCGCCCGCTCGATCTTGCTCAGCATGGCCTTGGACACGCCGGCCCGCCCGGCGAGTTCCGCCAGCGACCAGCCGCGCCCCTCCCGTTCGGCGCGAACCCGCCGCCCGAGGGCCTCATCGGCGCTGTCTTCTATAATTGACATACCGTCTTATATAGTAGACGATAGGGTCCATTCAATAGGCTCGTCGAGGAAACTAACAATGATTATCCGCCCCGCCGCCGAGCAGGACGTCCCTGCGATCACCGCGATCTTCAACGAGGCGGTCGTCAACTCGAACGCGATCTGGACGGAGAAGCAGGATTCCGAAGCCGAGCGGTTGACCTGGATGAAGGCCCGGCTGGCGCTGGGCTATCCGGTGCTGGTCGCGGCCGAAGGACCTGTGGTGCTGGGGTACGGCACGTTCGGCGACTTCCGCGCCTTCCCGGGATACCGCTACAGCGTCGAGCATAGCGTCTACATCCATGCCGAGCATCGCGGCCGCGGCCTTGGCCGCGTCATCGTCGACGAGCTCATCGCCGCAGCCACCGCGCTCGGCAAGCACGTCATGATCGCCGGCATCGACGGCGGCAATCCCGCCTCGCTCCGGCTGCACGCGCAGGCCGGCTTCGTCGAGGTCGCGCGGATGCCGGAGGTCGGGCGCAAGTTCGGCCGCTGGCTCGAGCTGGTGTTCATGCAGCGCGTGCTGGACGCGCCAGGCGCATCGCGGCCCGACTAGCTGCTGTCCCGCGGGCGGCAGTTCTCCTCGTTCGCCAAACAGGCTAGAGCGGACGGATGGACAACACATCCTCCGCCCGGATCACCGGCATCTACCGCTACCCCGTCAAGGGTCTGACGCCCGAGCCGCTGCCCCGCGCAGCGCTGCGGGTCGGCGAGACGCTCCGCTCGGATCGCCGCTACGCGATCGAGAACGGCCCGAGCGGTTTCGATCCCTCGGCGCCGAAATGGCTGGCGAAGCCGCATTTCCTGATGCTGCAGCGGGACGAATGGCTGGCGCCGCTGCGCGCGCATTTCGACGACGACAGCCATGTGCTGACGCTGCGCCGGGACGGCGCGATGGTGGCCCAGGGCGATCTCGAGACCGAAGCCGGGCGCGCGGCGATCGAGCGCTATTTCGCCGATCGCCATGCCGGCCAGATCAAGGGGCCACCCAAGGTGCTGGTGAGCCCCGGCCACAGTTTTTCCGACGTGCCGCGCAAGGTGGTCTCGATCATCAATCTGGCGAGCCTGCGGGCGATCGAGGACATGGTGCAGGCGCCGGTCCATCCGCTGCGCTTCCGCGCCAACCTCTATGTCGAGGGCTGGCCGGCCTGGCATGAAGCCAGCCTGCTCGACCAGACCATTGCGATCGGCAGCGCACGGGCCAAGGTGGTGAAGCGCATCACCCGCTGCGCCGCGGTTAATGTCGATCCCGACGCCGGCGTGCGCGACCTCTCGGTCCCGAACACGCTGATGCAGCGCTTCGGCAACAATGAATGCGGCATCTACGCCGAGATCATCTCTGACGGTGATGCTGCCGTCGGCGATACGATTGCCGCCGAGTAGACGTTTCGCCTCGTAGCACCGGGCAAGGCGCGCATGCGCCGTGCCCGGCTTTCGACAGCTCAGTTCGTCGGCATCACATAGGCGTAGATCCGGCCGCGCGAGACCGGCACCTCGCGAACGCGATGGCTGCTGTTGCCCGAGATCATGATCGGATTGCCCTTGGCATCGACGCCGGTGATGATGCCGACATGCCCGCCGCCGCGGCGGCCCATCACGGCGATGGCGCCGACCTGCGGCCCCGAGACGCGCGTGCCGTATTTGGCGAACGAGCTCGCCATGTCGGAGCCGGTGCCGCGATGGCCGGTCTGCTGCAGCACCATGTTCATGAAGCGCGCGCACCACAGGCTGGAGCGGCCGGTCGGGTTGCCCCCGAGATAGCGCCGCGCCGCGGCGACGATGCCCGACGAGCCGAAGCCGTCTGCCGCGCTCACCCCGCCGGTATTGGGCACGGCTTCAGCGTTGCCCGGCAACGCGGCCGCATTGGTTTCGATGATACCGCCCGGCTGCGCGAGTGCGCGGCGCTCGGCGCGCGACAGCCGCGCGGCATGCCGATAGTGGTGACGGACATAGTGGCGCGCGTGATGTCCGGCATGGGCCGAATGCGCGTGACGCTGATGGTGCGGACGGGCGGAGGCCGAAGAAACCGAAACGACGGCGAGAGTGAGCGAACACAGAGCCAGCGCCAAAACACGAAGCGACCGGCGATACGCAAGCAACTGAACCATACTTCACGAGATCCTCTGCAACGCCCCCCAATCCCCATCGCATTCCCTGAGGGAATGCGGCGGCCGTTTTGAAAATCGGGATGTGGCGAGAGGAAGATTTCATGCGGCGCTGCGGAAACGATTTCTGGGTCATTCCGCGCTGATTCGATGACGAGAAAGGAACCAGAACTGCCGCATTGCGGCCGCGAAAATTAACTGCAAATCTGGGGGCGGCCAACGAGAGGAGAATTTCAATGCCCTACGCCACCACGAAAGATAATGTCCGCCTCCACTTTGAGGAGGCAGGCCACGGCACCCCGATCATCTTCCTGCACGAGTTCGCAGCCGATCACACCAACTGGGAGCCGCAGCTGCGCTACTTCGCGCGCGGCCATCGCTGCATCGCCTATTCCGCGCGCGGCTACACGCCGTCGGACGTGCCTGCGAGCGCCGACGTCTATACCTACAAGCATTTCTACAGCGATGCGCTCGCGGTGCTCGATCATCTCGGCATCGCCAAAGCGCATTTCGTCGGCCTCTCGATGGGCTCCTATTCGTCGCTCCAGGTTGCGCTGAATGCGCCGGAGCGCGCGCTGTCGATGACGCTGGCCGCCGTCGGCTCCGGCTCGAGCCTCGAGCATCTCGATGCCTTCCGCGCGCAGTGCCGCGCCAATGCCGAGCAATACGAGGCGATCGGCGCGGTCGAGGTCGCCAAGGTCACGCGCGAGGCGCCGAGCCGGATTCCGTTCCTGGTCAAGGATCCGCGCGGCCACGCCGACTTCTACGCCGCGCTCGCCCGCCACGACGCCAAGGGCTCGGCCAACACGATGCGCAGCTTTCAGGGCGGCAGGCCCTCGATCTACACCATGACCGACGCCATCAGGCGCGCCGCGACGCCGGCGCTGATCCTGTGCGGCGACGAGGACGACAATTGCATCGCATCCAGCATGTTCCTGAAGCAGCATCTGCCGGCCGCCGGCCTGTCATTCTTCCCGAAATCGGGCCACGTGCTCAACCTCGAGGAGCCGGCGCTGTTCAACGAGATGGTGGAGCGCTTCATCGCGCTGGTCGAGGCCGGCCGCTGGCCGGTGCGCGATCCGAGGTCGCTGGTGGCGGCGCCGGTTTAGGCCGTCATTGCGCGCGGAGCGAAGCAATCCATTCGTCTGCACCTGCGGAGAGATGGATTGCTTCGTCGCTTCGCTCCTCGCAATGACGTCGATGGCTACTTCACCTGCCCGCCGCGGCTCAGCAAAAACACGCCCTGCTCGCCGAACATGTTCCACACCCACCACGGCAGGTTGAGCGGCACCGGGCGGCCGTAGAGATCGAGCGCCACCGCGCGCTCCATCTTGACGTTGATCTGCTCGCAGAGCTCCACGAAATCCTTGATGGTGCAGAAATGGATGTTCGAGGTGTCGTACCAGCTCGCCGGCAAATTCTCGGTGCGCGGCATGTGGCCGCCGATCAGGAGTTGCAGCCGCATCTTCCAGAACCCGAAATTCGGGAACGAGACGATGGCGCGCTGGCCGATCCGCAGCAGGTTCTCCAGCACCACCTTCGGCTGCCGCGTCGCCTGCAAGGTCTGCGACAGGATCACATAGTCGAACGCATCGTCGGGATAGTTGACGAGGTCGGTGTCGGCATCGCCCTGCACCACCGCGAGCCCCTTGGCGACGCAGCCGTTGACGCCCTCGCGCGACAGCTCGATGCCGCGGCCGTCGATGCCGCGGCCCTCCAGGAGTTGCAGCAATTCGCCGTCGCCGCAGCCGACGTCGAGCACGCGCGAACCCGGCCGCACCATTTCGGCAACCAGGAGATGATCCCTGCGATAACCGCCGGTCCGCTCCGGCGCGACGCCCGGCAAGGGCAGTGTCTGCTGCATGCTCATGACTGGCCGCCGTCCTTCAGTCCGCGCGCCTTGCCTGCGGCCAGCAGGAAGGCACGGGAGATGTCCAGGAATTCGGGCACGTCGAGCAGGAAGGCGTCGTGCCCCCTGTCGGTCTCGATCTCGGCGAACGACACCCGTGCGCTCGACGCATTCAGCGCATGCACCAGCGCCCGCGATTCCGAGGTCGGAAACAGCCAGTCGCTGGTGAACGATACCACGCAGAACCGCGTCTTGATGCCGGTGAACGCCTTCGCCAGCACGCCGTTGTGGTCGGCGGCGATGTCGAAATAGTCCATCGCGCGGGTCAGGTAGAGGTAGCTGTTGGCGTCGAAGCGCTCGACAAAGGACGAGCCCTGGTAACGCAGATAGCTCTCGACCTGGAAATCCGCATCGAACGAGAAGGTCGGCAGCTCGCGATCCTGCATCCGCCGCCCGAACTTGCGATGCAGCGCGGCGTCGGAGAGATAGGTGATGTGCGCAGCCATGCGCGCAACAGCCAATCCGCGATGCGGATGGGTGTCCTCGTCGACATAGCGGCCGCCGCGCCAGTCCGGATCGGCCATCACCGCCTGGCGGCCGAGCTCGTGGAACGCGATGTTCTGCGCCGAGTGGCGGGTCGAGCAGGCGATCGCGAGCGTCGAGAACACGCGCTCGGGATAGGCCGCGGTCCATTGCAGCACCTGCATGCCGCCCATCGAGCCGCCGACCACGCAGAACAGCGTGGTGATGCCGAGGCGATCGATCAGCATCGCCTGCGCGCGCACCATGTCGGGGATGGTGATGATCGGGAAGTCCAGCCCCCACACCTTGCCGGTCGCGGGATTCAGCGATGCGGGCCCGGTCGAGCCCATGCAGCCGCCGATCACGTTCGAGCAGATGATGAAGTATTTTTCGGGATCGATCGGCTTGCCCGCGCCGACCATGGTGTCCCACCAGCCGGGCTTGCCGGTGACGGGATGGGTGTTGTTGACGTGCTGATCGCCGGTCAGCGCGTGGCAGATCAGGATCGCGTTGGAGCTGTCGGCATTGAGCTCGCCATAGGTCTGATAGGCGATCTGGAACGGCGCGAGGTCGACGCCGCAATCGAGCTTGAGCGGCTGATCCATGCCGAACTTCGCCACCAATGACGACGGGTGATCGGCCTCATGGGCGCGATCATCGCTCTGGATCTGCGGGCTCGTTATCGGACGCACGTTGCTCATCTAGGCGACCCTGCCTCCGCGCGGGAGGGCTCGAACAGAAAATCAGGCCATAAAAAACCCGGCCTGAACATAGGTTCGGCCGGGAGCTGATCTGTCCCCGGCCTGTTTAGCGAGTTGTTTAACGTGGCTGCAAGCCGGCCGGCTCAAATGACCACGGAGTACAGCGAACCTAGTCCCCGGGCCCCCCGTCGTCAAGGCGGCCCGCGAACGCCCCCTTGCCGGTCGCCGATGGTTAACCGTTTGCGCAAGGCACGCCTGCGAGGTTTCTCTTTGCTTTCGGTGGCCGTCTTTCCTAATCAGGGGCCCTGTCCGACGCGGCAACGGGCCGCCCCGACGACAAGGTTTGAGAGCATGTCCAACCCACCCCCGTCGCCGCCTTCGCTGCAGGAGCTGCGCAAGGAGATCGATGCGATCGACGAGCAGGTTCACCGGCTCTTGATGTCGCGCGGCGACATCATCGACCGCCTGATCCAGGTCAAGAAGACCCAGGAGGTCGGCTCGGCGTTCCGCCCGGCACGCGAAGCCAGCATGATGCGCGAACTGGTGCAGCGCCATCGCGGCATCCTGCCGCTCGACACCATCGAGGGCATCTGGCGCGTCATCATCTCGACCTTCACCTACGTGCAGGCGCCGTTCGCGGTGCATGCCGACGTTTCCGTCGGCGAGTCGGCGATGCGCGACTCGGCGCGGTTTCACTTCGGCTTCGTGGTGCCCTACGTCTCGCATTTCAGCGCGCAGGCCGCGGTCGAGGCGGTGACGAAATCGAGGGGCGACCTCGCGCTGGTTTCCGCGATCGCAAGCCGCACGCCGTGGTGGACTGCGCTCGAATCCGATGGCGCGCCGAAGATCATCGCGCGGCTGCCGTTCCTCGAACGCGCCGACCATCCCGCCGCGCTGCCGGTGTTCCTGATCTCGCGGGTCGCCGACGATGCCATGGTGACCGAGGTGCAGACCTGGAGCGTGCGCGTCTCCGGCTGGAACGCCGATGTCGCTCGCGCCCTGGCGCCGCTCGCCGAGATCGTCGCGGTCCCCGACACCGCCTTCGACGGCGCGGCCCTCCTGGTCTCGGTCGCCGGACATGATTTCGAGAAGATCAAGCTTGCCCTGATCCAGGCCGGCGCCTCGGTGCGCTCTTCGGCCCTCGTCGGCAGCCACGCAACGCGCTATACGGTGCCCTCTAACGGATCGGCCAGGAGCTAGATAAGGCATCGGCCAATCCGCCCATCGGAGTAGACTATGTCCCGCCCCGTGCCGAACCCCGGCATCCTCGATATTGCGCCCTACACGCCCGGCAAGAGCCCGGTGCCGGAACCGGGCCGCAAGGTGTTCAAGCTGTCCGCCAACGAGACGCCGTTCGGGCCGTCGCCGAAGGCGATCGCGGCCTACAAGGCCGCGGCTGACCATCTCGAGGACTATCCGGAGGGCACCTCGCGCGTGCTGCGCGAGGCGATCGGCCGCGCCTACGGCCTCGATCCCGACCGCATCATCTGCGGCGCCGGCTCCGACGAGATCCTCAATCTGCTGGCGCACACCTATCTCGCGCCCGGCGACGAGGCGATCTCGACCACCCATGGCTTCCTGGTCTACCCGATCGCCACCATGGCGAACGGCGCCAGCAACGTGATCGCGGCCGAAACCAACTTCACCGCCGACGTCGATGCCATCCTCAAGGTGGTGACGCCGAAGACCAAGCTCGTCTGGCTCGCCAACCCGAACAATCCGACCGGCACCTACATCCCGTTCGACGAGGTCAAGCGGCTGCGCGCCGCCCTGCCCTCGCATGTACTGCTGGTGCTCGACGCCGCCTATGCCGACTACGTCTCGCGCAACGACTATGAGCTCGGCATCGAGCTGGTCGCGACCACGGACAATACTGTCGTGACGCACACCTTCTCCAAGATCCACGGCCTTGCCGCGCTGCGGGTCGGCTGGATGTTCGGCCCCGCGCATATCGTCGATGCCTGCAACCGGATTCGCGGTCCGTTCAACGTCACGACGCCGGCGATGCTGGCGGCGGTGGCGGCGATCGAGGACGCTGCGCATGTGCAGATGTCGCGCACCCACACCGAACAATGGCGCAACTGGCTGACCGAGGAGATCGGCAAGCTCGGGCTGAAGGTGACGCCGAGCGTCGCCAATTTCGTCCTGATCCACTTCCCGACCGACAAGGGCAGGACCGCGGCCGAAGCCGACGCCTATCTGACGCGGCGCGGCCTCGTGCTGCGCGCGCTCAACAATTACAAGCTGCCGCATGCGCTGCGCATGACCATTGGCACCGAGGAAGCCAACCGCCTCGTGGTCGAGGGCCTGCGCGACTTCCTGGCCGGAAAGTGACATCGTGACCACCGCTCCGCTCTTCAACCGCATCGCGCTGATCGGCTTCGGCCTGATCGGCGGCTCGATCGCACGCGGCGCGCGCGCGCAGGGCCTGGTCGGCGAGATCGTCACCACCGCGCGCTCGGAAAAAACACGCGCCCGCGTCGCCGAGCTCGGCATCGTCGACCGCGTCGTCGAGACCAACATCGAGGCCGTGAAGGACGCCGACCTGGTCATCCTGTGCATCCCGGTCGGCGCCTGCGGCCCCGTCGCGGCCGAGATCGCGCCGTATCTGAAGCCCGGCGCCATCATCTCCGACGTCGGCTCGGTGAAGGGCGCCGTCGTCAAGGACATGGCGCCGCATTTGCCGAAAGCCGTCCACTTCGTTCCGGCGCATCCGGTGGCCGGCACCGAGCATTCCGGGCCGGATTCCGGCTTCGCCGAGCTCTTCATCAATCGCTGGTGCATCCTGACGCCGCCCGAGGGCACCGACCCTGCCGCGACCGACCGGCTGCGGGCGTTCTGGGCCGCGCTCGGCGCCAAGGTCGAGATCATGACGCCGGATCATCATGACCTCGTGCTCGCGATCACCAGCCATCTGCCGCATCTGATCGCCTACACCATCGTCGGCACCGCCGACGAACTGGCGCAGGTGACGGAATCCGAGGTGATCAAGTTCTCCGCCGGCGGCTTCCGCGACTTCACCCGCATCGCGGCCTCCGACCCGACGATGTGGCGCGACGTGTTCCTCGCCAACAAGGATGCCGTGCTCGAGATGCTCGGGACCTTCACCGAGGACCTGTCGAAGCTGACCCGCGCGATCCGGCGCGGCGACGGCGAGGCGCTGTTCGACCACTTCACCCGCACCCGCGCCATCCGCCGCGGCATCGTCGAGACCGGCCAGGATTCGGCAGCGCCCGACTTCGGCCGGCCGCATGCGAATTTGAAGAAGTAGGCGGGGCACGCGGCTTCTCCGACGTCGTCCTGACCAGGACGACGATGCGGATGGTTCTCGATTCAAGACAAACACACAGTGTCATCGCCCGGCTCGACCGGGTGATCCAGTATTCCAGAGGCCGTCGTTATTGAACCGATGGGCCGCGGCGTACTGGATCGCCCGGTCAAGCCGGGCGATGACAGCTGAAAATCCGATTCCTGCCGTCATTCCGCAGCAGCCTGAAGCACTGTAAGCTGGCGCGGCATCGATGACAGGGAGCGATCAGATGATACTCAGTCCGGATCATGTGACGATCGCGGTGGCAGACGCCGGCCGGGCGATCGCATTCTTCGCGCTGCTTGGCTTCAAGAAAACCCACGTCGCGACCATCGACGGTGGCGTTCCCGCGCAGTACATGGGCATGCCGAGCATGAAAGCGCTGCACATCACGCTCGCACTCGACGGAGCGGATTTCGAAATCCAGCTGCTTGCGTTCGACCCACCGCCCGGGACCGATCCGGGCGTGCACCCAACCAACCTGCGAAAGCTGGGCTTCAATCACCTCGCGTTCCGCGTCGACGACATCGAGGCCGCCACCGCGCACCTGGTCGCCAACGGCGTCACCATGCTGAGCGACGAGATGGACTATATCAGCCGAAAGCTCCGGCTGTTCGAGGGCCCCGAGGGCATCACCTTCGAGCTGGTCCAGCGCGACGCCTGAGGCTCTGCGCAGCGGAGCCGCGCTCGCGCTCACCGCCGCAACCGCTGATCCCGGATCGGCCCTGCCGGCATCGCCGCAATCTTTTGCGTCGGCCGCTGCTGACGGCCGACGAGGCCGGCGGTTGCCAGCATGACGGCGCCGCCGAACCACCACGAGCCGATCACGAATTCCCAGGCCCGCGGCGGAATCTCGTCAAAGATGATGCCATAGACGGACACCAAAGCGGCCGGCGCGGCGAGGAAGATGCCGGCCGCCGTCAGAAGCTCGACGGTATCGATGCGCCCGGTCCCGCGCATCGCGGGCTTGGGAACATCGATGCCGAGATAGAAGCCGACGGCGCCGACCACGATCGTGGTCGCGATGAAGGCGAGCGTGCCGAAGACAGCGACATGGCCCTTGGCGAGCTGGGCGGCGACGAAGGTGCCGGCCATGCTACCTGCCATTGCGAGCCCGGTTCGCTGCAGCACATGCGCGGCGCGGCTGACCATCATCAACTCGCGGGCGATCACGGCCCGCTGCTTCGGCCTGGACATGATCCTCATGTGCGGTGTTCCTTTCCCTCGAGCTCGAGCAACGCCCCCCTTCACCTCGCCCCGCGTGCGGGGAGAGGTCGGAATGCATCGTTAGATGCATTCCGGGTGAGGGGGAGCCTCCGCAAGCGCATCTGTGTCCGTGTATGCGGAGACGGCCCCTCACCCCAATCCTCTCCCCGCAAGGGCGGGGCGAGGGAGCGCAGCGCATTCGCGGTTGCTACACACGCTAGAACGGGTAGTAGCGGATCTGGGTCATGACGATGTGGTCGTCGGTCTTCGTCGCGCCGCCGACACCGGCGAAGGCGAAGCGCTGGTTGTAGGAATACTGGACGCCGGCCTTGATCGCCCCGTAATCGCCCTTGAAGATCGTGTCGTAGAAGCCGGCGGTGTATTGCCTGACCTCCGAGGTGTTGCCGTTACAGGTCGCGGCCGGCGAGTTCTCGATGTTGCAGCCGAGATTGTTGTAGAGCGGATTGCCGTAGCCGAACGGCACGGTGCCGACATTGGAGAACGTCGCCTTGGTCTTCTCGAGGCCGGCATAGGCATAGAGATCGAGCGACGGCGTCGTGTGCCAGACCGTGCCAAGCAGGAACGCCGTGATCGGCAGCGGCTGGATCGTGCCGTCCTGGCGAACCGTCGCGTCCGGAAACGGGGTCGCGGTGAAGCGGCCGAGCGCGCCGTGCGACGCGGAGCCTTGCAGCTCGAGCAGCTTCGGCACGATCTCCGCCGAGAAGTGCCCGCCGAAGCTCACCGTGTTGACGTCGTGATTGGCGAAGTTGAAGCGATCGTAGAAATCGCGATACATCGCCCAGCCCTCGACATGCAGCTTGTAGGGCCCGAGCCGCGGATCCCACGCGCCCTTCACGGTGAAGTCGGGCACGTGGTTGAGGCTGACATTGTTTGCGTTGTTGAAGAAGCTGCCGCCCGGCCCGGTGAGGTTGACCAGCAGGTTCGGATTGAGCACGCCCTGCGGCCCGACCGCGGGCGTGCCGACCAGCGGCGTGTTGCCGCCGAAGAACGAGGTCTGCGGGTTTTCCGCCGAGACCGCGAGCTTGAATTCGGGCCCGATATCCTGCCAGACGCGAATGCCGGGCTGCCGCGCCGCGAGGAAGCCGGGCACCGATTCGAAATCGATCACGCCGGGCGCATCGACGCCGCGCGGATCGATCCCCGCCTTGCTCGGCGCGTTCAGCGACCAGCTCTGGCCGGCCAGGACGTGCAGGCCGAGATCGGTGCGGCTGATCTCGACGCTGGCCTGCCGCAGCCGCGGGTTGAACGAGTTGGTCGCGACCGAATTGGCGGTCTGCGCGGCGCCTTCGAAATCCATTTCGCCGTAGCCGGCGACACGGGTGTTGGCGAACACCTCGGCTTCCGCAAGCACCGAGAAGCGGGTCTGCCGCGCCGAGAAGCGCGACTCGCCGGTGTTGAAATTCTTGCTCTGCGGGAACGGGATGAAGGCGTAGACCGATCCGGTGTCGGAGGCGAGATTGCGGGTGCGATAGATGCCGGTGAGATCGACCCAGCCGCCGAAGGTGAAGGTGACGCCCTTGTAGCAGAGCTTGCCGGACGCGCAGGGATCGAACGGCACCGGCGCTTTCGCCGCCATCTGCGTGTGCTGCATCGCGCTCTGTTTTGCCGCCAGCGCCTCCTCCTTGCGCGCCTGCACTTCCATTTTCTGTTCGAGCTGCTTGAGCCGCGTCTTCAACGCGCGCAGCTCGGACGCATCGTCCTCCGCCAACACCGGACCTGCCGACAGCAGCATGCTGCCGAGCAGAATTCCCCCGAGAATTCGCATCGCTTCCTCCACACCAGGGTTGTTTCCTCAGGCGAGAGAGAGCGGTACTCGGGGAGTGATATTCGCGTCGGCCCGCAATATTCCGGTCACGTTTTTCTCATCGCGACCGCGGGAATAGTTTGCCGCGACGGACGATATCGCGCGCGAGGGATTAGTGAGTCCGCGCGGCGCGGAAGTCGGGATTGGCGCGCAGCGTCATCCGCCGCTCAATCTCGCGCGACGCGTAACAACACCGGCCGCGAATTCGAATTGTCGTTTGGACGCTTGCTTTCAAGCCGCCATGGACATTCGACGGACAAAGGACGGAACATGATCGGTGAAATCATTGTCGTTGGGGACCTGAAGCTGCGCGAGCACGCCCCGCTCGACGAATACAACCGGCTGGGCGAGCGCATGTACGAGATCGTCAGCGGCCTTCCGGGATTCCTCTCGGTCAAATCATTCAAGGCAGAGGACGGCGAAGAGATCACCCTGTTTCGCTTCGCCTCGGAGGACGCGCTCGAAGCCTGGCGCACTCACCCAGAGCACGTCGAGACCATGAAGCGCGGACATGCCGAATTCTATGCCAGCGGCTTCCTGCAGATCTGCAAGGTGATCCGCGAAGTCGGGCCGTTCGAACATTCCTGAGAGTCGGTCGGTGGTAGGGTGGACTAGCCCAAGGCGTAATCCGCCGCGCAGCCAATGGTGAAGAATGGCGGATTACGCTAACGCTAATCCGCCCTACAAGATCGATGCGTCCGCTCAGAACAGCGGCGGAATCTGCCCGACCTTGAGCGGGCCCAAAAACACCGCGCCGTCGGCGAAGCGCAGCGGGAAGCTGCGGGCCTTCTTGCCTTCGAGGGTGGCCTCGGTGCCGAGCGAATTGATGCCGGCGGAAATGCCGGCATTGGCGTTCTGCTTGATCACCTTGCCGAGGCCGGGGATCGCGCGATCCAGCGCGCCGAACAGATTGCTGAGGTCCTGGCTCTTCACCCCGGGCGCGACGCGATCGAGCGTGGATTGCGGCACGCCGTCCTCGAGCATCTTGTCGATGCCGAGCGCGGGGATGACGCGGTCGAGGCCGGCGACCGTCATCTGCAGCTCGCCCTCGATGCGGCCTTGCGCGTTGAGGCGCAGCGTGCCGGCGGCGACCGACAGCACGTCGCCCTGCTCGATCCGCGACTGCTGGATCTCGACGCTGCCGCCCGCCGCCTGGATCTCGCGGAAACGATCCGGCCACGGCTTCGGCGAGAAATCCTTCAGGCCGTTCAGCCGCGCATGGATGTCGGCGTTGAACGGCTGGGTGAGCAGCGGATGCACCTCCTGCAAGGTGCCGCCGTTGATCTGCAGCACGGTCTCGATCGCAGGGCTGTCCGGCGCCGAGCCGTCGACCTGCCTTCCGTGCAGCTCGATGTGATTGACGCGCATCAAGGGCGTCGGCGCGGGACCGCCGGTTCGGTCGATGGCGAGATCGTCGAACACCAGCGAGGCGCGCTGCGGCACCGCCGGCAGGCCGACCACGCTGCTGCGTCCGAGCCGCCAGTTCACCGACAACGTTGGCTGCGCGTTGCGCTCGGCGATGGTGGCCGGGCCCTTGAACTCCGCGATCACGAGCTTGGGATCATAGATCTGCGCCACGACCAGGATTTCGGCGAGCCGCGCCACGAATGCCATCTGCGGCGAGGCGGTCTGTGACACCAGCATCACGCTCGGATCGGTGCAGCGGACTTCGAACCGGAACGGGTAACCCGCCACCGAGCGGTTGCCGCAATCATAGACCCGGCCGGCCTTCGCCTCCTGCGCGCGCCAGGCATCGGCCTGCACGCCGACCTGCGAGGCGGCGAAGAACCAGAAAGCGCTCCACAGCACCGCAGCGATCAGGACCGCGACGGGGACGGCGTAGAGGCCGAAGCGCGAGCGGCGGCGGGGGGCGGAGGTCATATCGGACATGCGGCGTCCTTTGGCGGGCGAATTTGTCAAAATCTAAGCGGCAGCAAGCCCCGGGCAAGCCCTCGGCAACCTTTAGGCAACCCTTGGAAACATCACGGAATCTGCTTCGCTTCGACGGCCCGTTCTGCTAGCCCATCAGCGCGATGTCAGCAAATCCCCCCCATTCCGAAACCGATGGCGACCTCTGGGTGTTCGGCTACGGCTCGCTGATGTGGAAGCCGGGCTTCGAGTTCCTCGAGCAGGCGCCGGCGCGGCTGATCGGCGAGCATCGCGCGCTCTGCGTCTATTCGTTCGACCATCGCGGCACGCCGGAGAAGCCGGGGCTGGTGCTCGGGCTCGATCGCGGCGGCGCCTGCCGCGGCATCGCGTTCCGCGTCGCCGCCCGCCTGCGCCACGACACCATCGCCTATCTGCGGGCGCGCGAGCAGACCACCAACGTCTATCGCGAGGTGATGCGCTCGGTGTGGCTGGAGAACGCGGCGCGCGATCGCGTCTCGGCGCTGGCCTATGTGGTCGATCGCGGCCATGTGCAATATGCCGGACGGCTGTCGCTGGCGGAGCAGCAGCGCCTGGTGCTGCAAGGCCATGGCCGCTCCGGCAACAACCGCGACTATGTGCTGTCGACGGTGGCCTCGATCGAGAAGCAGGGCTTTCGCGACGCGCAACTGCATCAGCTCGCTACGATGCTGCATGATTCAGGCACGCTGCATCGGGATGCGCGTGCGGCTGATGGCCTCGATCCGGGCTGAGCGCGGAACCTCGCTCGCGAAGTCTTGCCACGGCGCGAACAACATTTGCCGGTTTGAGAGAGGACGGTGCGGTTTGCGACGCCAAGGATTGGCGGCCCGAGTAAGCGCGCGGGATTGCGGGAGGCGGACGATGACCACCGACAAGCCGAGATTGCGAAGCGACGACCCGCTTGCCGCAGAGCTGACGGCAGCCCTCAAGGCCGGTGAGACCGAGCGCCTTCGCACGCTGCTCGCGTCCCACCCCGAACTTGCCGGCTGCGTGGTCGAGGATGCGAAGGGCGGCGGAAGGAGCCCGCTGCATCTGTTCGCCGACTGGCCGGGCCATAACCCCAACGCGGCTGCGATCGTGCAGATCCTGGCGAGCGCTGGCGCCGATCTCGATGCGTCGGCGGCCGCGATGTGGCATCGCGAAACGCCGCTGCACTGGGCCGCCAGCAATGACGATGTCGCGCTGATCGATGCACTGATCGATGTCGGCGCCGATCTCGAGCATGAGGGCTCATCGATCGACGGCGGTCCGCCGCTGTCGTCGGCGGTCGGCTACGGCCAATGGGCGGCGGCGCGGCGGCTGGCCGGGCGCGGCGCGCGGACACAGCTGTGGCACGAGGCGGCGCTCGGCATGATGCCGGAGATCGTTCGCCGGCTCGAGGCCGCGCCCCTCCCCGCCGAAGAGCTCTCGGGACCGTTCTGGAACGCCTGCCATGGCGGGCAACTCGCCGCGGCAGAATTTCTGCTCGAGCGCGGCGCTGACCTCAACTGGCTCGCGCCCTGGTCCGGGCAGACACCGCTCGACATCGCGAAGCAAGCGGACCATCGCGCCGTCGTGGCCTGGCTGCTCGAGCGCGGCGCGATCCGCACAACGAAGAGCGCCGCGCCGGACGGGAGCTGAACGGCGCAGATGGATCGCGAGCGAGGCGTGGTCGCAACCCGGCAAATCGCGGCTAGTGTATGGCGGCGCCCTGTGACATTTAGGCTTTTGCATCGCGGCGCGGACGGATAGAAGCTCATCCGCAAACATCGCTCGCTGATGCAATGAACCTCTCCGCCCCCTTCGTCCGCCGGCCGGTCGGCACCACGCTGCTGTCGCTTGGGCTTGTGGTGGCGGGCATCATTGCGTTCTTCAAGCTGCCGGTGTCGCCGCTGCCCGACGTCGACATCCCGACCATCATGGTGCAGGCGACCTTGCCCGGCGCGAGCCCGGCCGACGTCGCCGCGACCGTCGCGAGCCCGCTGGAACGCCACCTCGGCCAGATCGCCAGCGTCACCGAAATGACCTCGGTGTCCTCGCTCGGCAACGCCCGCATCACGCTGCAATTCGATATCGACCGCGACATCAACGGTGCCGCGCGCGACGTGCAGGCCGCGATCAACGCGGCGCGCGCCGACCTGCCGACCAACCTCCGCGCCAATCCGACCTACCGCAAGTTCAACCCGGCCTCGGCGCCGATCCTGATCTACACCCTGACCTCGGACACGCTGACGCCGGCCGAGCTCTATGACGCCGCCTCGACCGTGCTCGCGCAGAAGCTGTCGCAGGTCGAGGGCGTCGGCGAAGTCTCGGTCGGCGGCGGCTCGCTGCCCGCGGTGCGCGTCGAGCTGATCCCGCCGGCGCTCTACAAATACGGCATCGGGCTCGAGGATGTCCGCGCCGCGCTGTCGAGCGCCAATGCGCACAGCCCGAAGGGCGGCATCGACGTCGGCGACCAGCGCTACCAGATCTACGCCAACGACCAGGCCCGCAAGGCGGCCGACTACAGGCCGCTGGTCGTCGCCTACCGCAACGGCGCGGCGGTGCGGCTGACCGACGTCGGCGACGTCATCGATTCCGTCGAGAATGTGCGCACGCTCGGCCTCGCCAACGGCAAGCCGGCCGTCGTGATGATCGTGTACCGGCAGCCGGGCGCCAACATCATCAAGATGGTCGACAATGTGAAGGGGCTGATGCCGCAGCTCAAGGCCTCGGTGTCGCCCGCGATCGACATCACGCTGGCGATGGACCGCTCGAAGACGATCCGGGCCTCGCTGCACGACGTCGAGATCACGCTCTTGATCGCGGTCGCGCTGGTGATCCTGGTGGTGTTCGCCTTCCTGCGCAATGCGCGGGCGACGCTGGTGCCTGTGGTGGCGGTCGGCGTGTCGCTGATCGCGACCTTCGCCGTGATGTATCTGCTCGGCTACACGCTCGACATCTTCTCGCTGATGGCGCTGACGGTGGCGACCGGCTTCGTGGTCGACGACGCCATCGTGGTGCTGGAGAACATCACCCGCCACATGGATGCCGGGCTGTCGCGCATGGAGGCGACGCTGCTCGGCACCCGCGAGGTCGGCTTCACGGTGCTGTCGATGAGCGTGTCGCTGGTCGCGGTGTTCGTGCCGATCCTCTTGATGGGCGGGCTGGTCGGCCGCCTGTTCCGCGAATTCGCCATGACCATCACGATCGCGATCGTGATCTCGCTGGTGGTCTCGCTGACCACGACGCCGATGATGTGCTCCGTGCTGCTGCGCAAGCAGGAAGGCCAGCCGCACGGCCGGATCTACCGGATCAGCGAACGCGTGTTCGAGCTGATGCTGAACGGCTACCGCGCGACGCTCGGGCTCGCGCTGCGCCATCCGCTGCTGGTGATGCTGATCCTCGGCTCGACGCTGTATCTGAATTTCCATCTCTACAGGGTCGTGCCCAAGGGCTTCGTGCCACAGCAGGATACCGGGCTCCTGGTCGGCTCGATCCAGGCCGACCAGAGCACCTCGTTCCAGCTGATGCAGCAGAAGCTGACCCAGTTCATCGACATCGTGAAGTCGGATCCGGCGGTCGATACCGCAGTTGGTTTCACCGGCGGCGGTGGCGTCGGCCCGGGCGGCACCAACACCGGCACCGTGTTCGCCTCGCTGAAGCCAATGGGCGAGCGCAACCTGCGCGCCGACAAGGTGATCGAGCGGCTGCGCGTGCCGCTGGCGAGCGTCGCCGGCGCCACCCTCTTTCTGCAATCGATCGGTGATCTCGGCGCCGGCGGACGCTCCGGCAACGCGGCCTATCAATACACGCTGAAGGGCTCGACCTTCGAGGAATTGAACGAGTGGACGCCGAAGCTCGTCGCGGCGCTGCAGAAGGAGCCGACGCTGGTCGACGTCAACAGCGACCAGCAGAACAAGGCGCTGCAAGCCAATCTGGTGATCGATCGCGACGCCGCCTCGCGGCTCGGCATCACGGTCAGCCAGCTCGACAACACGCTCTATGACGCGTTCGGGCAGCGCCAGGTCTCGACCATCTTCGTGGCACGCAACCAGTATCACGTGATCATGGAGGTCGCGCCGCGCTTCTCGAAGGATCCGCAGACCCTGAAGGAGGTCTACATCTCGACCTCGGGCGGGTCCGCGACCGGCACCCAAAGCACCAATGCGGTGGCCGGAACGGTGGCCTCCTCGTCGCAGAAGAGCTCGGTCAGCTCGGTCGCCGCCAATGTAGTGCGCAACCAGGCGACCAACTCAATCGGCGCCACCGGCAAGGGCGTAGCCTCGACCGGCACCGCGGTCTCGACCAGCGCCGAGACGATGATCCCGCTGTCGAGCGTCGCGCGCTTCGAGCACGGCGAGACGCCGCTTTCGGTCAACCACCAGGACCTGCTGGTTTCCAGCACCATCTCGTTCAACCTGCCGCCCGGCGTCTCGCTGAGCACCGCGACCACCACGATCGAGAACGCGATGCACGCGATCAACATGCCGGCGGGCATCAACGGCGGCTTCGCGGGCTCCGCAAAGATCTTCCAGCAGGCGCTGGCCAACGAGCTGTTCCTGGTGCTCGCTGCGCTGGCGACGATCTACATCTCGCTCGGCATGCTCTATGAGAGCTACATCCACCCGCTGACCATCCTGTCCACCCTGCCCTCCGCCGGCGTCGGCGCGGTAGCGGCGCTGATGCTCTCGCACACCGATTTCGACATCATCGGCATGATCGGGGTGATCCTCTTGGTCGGCATCGTCAAGAAGAATGCGATCATGATGATCGACTTCGCGCTCGACGCCGAGCGCCAGCGCGGGCTGTCGTCGCGCGATGCGATCTACGAAGCCTGCCTGATGCGGTTCCGCCCGATCATGATGACGACGCTCGCCGCCTTGTTCGGCGCGGTGCCGTTGATGATCGGGCTCGGCGAAGGCAGCGAGCTGCGCCAACCGCTCGGCATCGCGATCTTCGGCGGGTTGATCCTGAGCCAGATCCTGACGCTCTACACCACGCCGGTGGTCTATCTCTATCTCGACCGCGCCAGGCTTTGGACCCAGCGCCGCCGCGCGGCCCGCCGCGCACGGCGTGCGGCAGCAAGCGCCGCCAGTCGTTGACAAGCTGGCGCCGATCTTGCCACCCTCGTGCCGTGGGTGGACGCAAGGAACCAAGCCGTGACTCCAGCACCTGATATCGCCGTATCGCGCTGGTTCAACACCAGTGAGCCCCTGACGCTGGCCGCACTACGCGGCCGGCCGGTGCTGCTGCATGCGTTCCAGATGCTGTGTCCGGGCTGCGTATCGCATGGCACGCCGCAAACCCAGCGTGCGTTCGAGCTGTTCAAGCATTCGAACCTTCAGGTGATAGGGCTGCACACCGTATTCGAGCACCACGCGGCGATGACGCCGGTCTCGCTCGAAGCCTTCATCCACGAATACCGGCTGACCTTTCCGATCGGCGTCGACGAGGCCGGCGACGGCACGCCGATCCCCGTCACCATGCAGCGCTACGGCATGCAGGGAACTCCGACCAGCATCCTGATCGGCCGCGACGGCAACATCGTGCATCACGGCTTCGGGCAGCAAAGCGACATGGCGCTCGGCGCGATCATCGCAGCCGAGCTTGCCGCACCGCACGCCTGAGCCCGCCGCATCCCCGTTCACGCAGCCGCGTTATGACGGCGTCGCGCAAGGCGTGATAGCGTTACGGAAAGCCAAAACCGATCGCCGCGACGGGAGGACCTCATGAAGACCTATCAGCTCTACATCAACGGCCAGTATGTCGACCCCGCCAATGGCGAGTGGTTCGAATCGATCGATCCCTATCGCGGCGAGGCCTGGGCCAAGATCCCGCGCGGCACGGCCGCCGATGCCGACAAGGCGGTGAAGGCCGCCAATGAGGCGATGTGGAACGGCCCGTGGGCGAAGATGACGGCGTCCGCGCGCGGCAAGGCGATGCGCAAGCTCGGCGATCTCGTCGCGGCCAATGCCGAGCGCCTCGCCGAGATCGAGGTGCGCGACAACGGCAAGCTGATGGCCGAGATGCTGGGCCAGCTGCGCTACCATCCGGAATGGTGGTGGTATTTCGGCGGGCTCGTCGACAAGCTCGAGGGCGGCCTGGTGCCGATCGACAAGGCCGAGACCTTTGCCTACACGACGCACGAGCCGGTCGGCGTCGTCGCGGCGCTGACCGCCTGGAATTCGCCGCTGCTGTTCGTCGCCTGGAAATGCGCCGCCGCGCTCGCGGCCGGCTGCGCGGTGGTGGTCAAGCCCTCGGAATTCACCTCCGCCAGCACGCTGGAATTCGCGGCCCTGACGAAAGAGGCCGGGATCCCCGACGGCATCTTCAATGTCGTGACCGGCTTCGGGCCCGAGGCCGGCGCCGCGCTGATCTCGCATCCCGGTGTCGCAAAAATCACCTTCACCGGATCGGACACGACCGGCGCGAGGGTCTACGAGACCGCGGCCAAGAGCCTGAAGCGGGTCTCGCTCGAGCTTGGCGGCAAGTCGCCGAACATCGTGTTCGAGGATGCCGACCTCACCGCGGCCGCGGCCGGTGCGATCTCCGGCATCTTCGCCGCCACCGGCCAGACCTGCATCGCAGGATCGCGCCTGCTGGTGCAGAGCTCGATCAAGGAGAAGTTCGTCGCCCGCGTGCTGGAGCTCGCGAAGTCAGCCAAGATCGGCGATCCGATGCAGTCCGACACCAATGTCGGTCCGATCACGACGCCGGCGCAGTACAAGAAGGTGCTCGACTATATCGACATCGCCAAGGCCGAGGGCGCGCGCTGCCTGCTCGGCGGCAAGCCGGCCTCCGGTGACGGCATCAAGGGCGGGCAGTTCGTCGAGCCGACCATCTTCACCGACGTTGACAACACCATGCGGATCGCGCGTGAGGAGGTATTCGGCCCGGTGCTTTCGATCATCTCGTTCGATACCGAGGAAGACGCCATCCGCATCGCCAACGACACGATCTATGGCCTCGCCGCCGGCATCTGGACCAAGGATCTCTCCCGCGCGATCCGCGTGCCGAAGCAGCTGCGCGCCGGCACCGTGTGGGTGAACACCTACCGGGCCATCAGCTACATGATGCCGTTCGGCGGCATGAAGTTCTCCGGCGTCGGCCGCGAGAGCGGCATCGACGCTGTGCGCGAGTATCAGGAGACCAAGAGCGTCTGGATCTCGACCGCGACAGATGTGCCGGCCAATCCGTTCGTGATGCGGTGAGCAAGCGCTTGGCCTGCACCTCTCCCCCGCGGGGAGAGGTGCACCAAGCTGTCACACGGTCAGCAGCGTCTTGATCGCGCGGCGCTCGTCCATTGCACGGTAGCCCTCCGCCACCTGATCGATCGGCAGCGTGAGATCAAAGACCTTGCCGGGTCGGATGCGCCCTTTGAGCACCCGGTCCATCAGGTCGGGCAGGAAACGGCGGACGGGTGCCGGGCCACCGAGCATGCGCCGTTGCGCGAAGAACAGCGCCCGGCCCTCGAAAGTTACCCCATGGGGAACACCGACATAGCCGACCGTGCCACCGGGACGCGTGCATTCGAGCGCCTGCGACATCGCTTCCTGGGTGCCGACACATTCGAGCACCGAGTCGGCGCCGACGCCCCGGGTCAACTCTTTCACGCGAGCGATACCCTCGGCGCCACGTTCGACCACGATATCGGTCGCACCGAACTCCCTGGCCAGATCCTGCCGCGTCTTGTGACGGCTCATGGCAATGATGCGCTCCGCGCCCATTTCTTTCGCTGCAAGCACGGCCATGAGGCCGACCGCGCCGTCGCCGACCACGGCGACCGTGGAGCCTTCCTTCACATTGGCGGCGTCCGCGGCGTACCAGCCGGTCCCGAGCACGTCGGACGTCGCAAGCAGATGGGGGATGAGATCACTTCCCGGCATCTCCCTGGTCGCGACAAGCGTGCCATCGGCAAGGGCGACCCGCGCATAGGGCGCCTGCGCGCCCGCCATGAATTCGCGCTGCTCGCACGACGACTGGAAGCCGAACTTGCAATGCGGGCAGGTGTTGTCCGAAAGGCAGAATGAGCCGACGACGAACTGGCCGGGCCTGATGGTCCGCACCTCGCTGCCGACCTCGACGACGACACCGCAATATTCATGGCCCATGTAGGCAGGCCCGTCCGACGGCTGCAGGCCGCGATAGGGCCAGAGATCGGAGCCACAGATACAGGTTGCCGACAGCTTGATGATGGCGTCGGTCGGTCTCAGGATCTTCGGATCGTCACGCTCCTCGAAGCGCACGTCACCGGGACCGTGGAGGACGGTTGCCTTCATTGGTGCCCTCCTTTCGCGGCGCGATCGCCGTACTGTTCGTCGGTTACCTTCTCCATCCACGCGACCGGGCTGCCGTTGAGTGCTTCCTGAATGGCGATATGGGACATCGCCGAGGCCGCTGACGCGCCGTGCCAGTGCTTTTCGCCGGGCTCGAACGACACCACGTCGCCCGGACGGATTTCCTCGATCGGGCCGCCCCAGCGCTGCACGCAGCCGCGGCCGAACGTCACGATGAGCGTCTGGCCAAAGGGATGGGTATGCCACGCGGTCCGTGCGCCAGGCTCAAAGGTGACGTGGGCGCCCGAGACGCGCGAAGGATCTGCGGCCTGAAACAGCGGATCGACACGGACCGTTCCGGTGAAATACTCGGCCGGCCCGCGGGCCGAGGGTTGTGAGCCTGCTTGTCTTATTTGCATCGAGTGCCTCCTTGATGCTGTCGTTTCAGTTGATGCCGATGACGTTGGCGCGCGCGTTTCGCACGGCGCGCAGAAATCCCTGCGAAGACGTTGCGTCACGCAGCCGAACTTGCCGATGCACAGGTGCATTGCGCGTCGGCTTTTGCCTTGCGGCGAACCGCTCCGACCAGAATCACGAGCGACGAGAGCGCGAGGATGACGGCGCTGAACAGGAAGGTGGCGCGATAGCCGCTGCTGTCGAACAGCACGCCACCGCCCGCGGCACCTGCCGTGATGGCGAGCTGGATCACCGCGACCATCAGCCCGCCGCCTGCCTCGGCGTCATCGGGCAAGGCCTCGCTCAACCAGGTAAACCAGCCAACGGGCGCCGCCGTGCCGATGAAGCCCCACAGGAACATCAGCGCCGTCGTCGCGCCAGGCGAGCGGCCCAATGCCGTGAGGGCGACGGCAATCACGGCCATGGCGAACGGCATCAAGACAAGGAACGTGTAAAGGCGGTCGCGGATGACGAGGCCGATCAGTGTCGTGCCGACAAGACCGGCTACGCCCATCACGAGCAGCAGCGCCGAAATGGTCGTGACGTCGACACGCGTGACCGTTTCGAAGAATGGCCGCAGATAGGTGAAGAGCGCGAACTGCCCGAGGAAGAACAGCGCTGCAGCGAGCATGCCGTAGGGCACTCCAGGCCGGCGCAGCACCTTGAATGCCGCCGCCGCGCTCGTCCGGTCATGGCTCGGCATTCCGGGAAGCGCGACGAATTGCCAGAGCAGCGTCAGCGCCGCGATCGGCACGACGCAAAAGAACGCGCCGCGCCAACCGATATACTGGCCGAGAAAGCTGCCAAGAGGCGCGGCAATCGTCGTCGCGAGGGCATTGCCACCATTGAGAATCGCGAGCGCGCGCGGCACGTCGGCGGCTGGTACGATGCGGATCATCGTTGCGGCGGACATCGACCAAAAGCCTCCAACGACCATGCCGACGAGCGCACGCCCGACCATGAAAATCGTGTAGGTGGGTGCGAACGCGACAACGACGCCGGAGATCAGCATGACGCTGGTCAGCCACAGCAGGACGGCCCGCCGATCGGCGCCACGCGTTGCCGCCGAGATGAAAAGACTGGTCAGGATAGCGAAGAAGCCGGACACGGAAATGGCTTGCCCGGCCTGCCCTTCAGTCAAATCGAGGCCTGCTGCAATCGGCGTGAGCAAGCTCACGGGCATCCACTCGGTTGCAACGAGGGTCGAGGCGCAGAGAGCCAGCGCGAAGACGGCGCTCCACGCGGTCGTTGGTTGGGTTGTCTTTTGATCGATTGTGGCGTCCATCGGGCATCCAAGTTCAGGGAGGCGCCAAGCCGGCGCTGTTCACCGCAAGACATAGAGCCCGGCATCATGTTCGATTAGACGCTATAATTCGCTTGCATTAATCGACCTGGACCATGAATACTGACGCCATGGCAAGCCAGGATTTCAACGACCTACTGGCCTTCGTGGCGGTCGCCCGCGAGCGCAGCTTCACCAGAGCCGCGGCGAAGCTGGGCGTTGTGCAGTCGACGCTCAGCCACACGATCAAGCGCCTCGAAATGCAGATGGGGCTGCGGCTTCTCACGCGCACGACGCGCAGCGTCGGCCTGACCGAGGCGGGCGAGCGCCTTCAGCAATCGCTTGCGCCGCGGATCGAGGAGATCGAGCGCGACATCGCCGCGCTGATGTCGCTGCGCGACACGCCATCGGGCACCATCCGGATCACGCTCTCGGAGCACGCGCTGCATACGGCCGTCTGGCCGAAGCTGTCGCCCGTCCTGAAGAGATATCCGGATATCAAGGTCGAGTTCAGCCTCGACACCGGATTCCGCAACATCGTCAAGGACGGCTTCGATGCCGGCGTCCGGCTCGGCGAGAGCGTGGAAAAGGATATGATCGCCGTGCGCATCGGCCCCGATTGGCGGCTGGTCGCGGTCGCTTCACCCGCTTATCTGAAGGAACGTCCCAGACCCAGGCATCCACAGGACCTCGTCAATCACGTCTGCATCAAGCGGCGCCTGGTAGCGGGCGGTCACTATGTGTGGGAGTTCGCCAAGAATGGTGCTGAACTCCGGGTGCGCGTCGAGGGGCAAATGACCTTCAACGACTCGCGCGCCATGATCGATGCCGCCGTGAAAGGCTTCGGCATTGCCTATCTTCCCGAAGACATGGCTGCGCAGCACGTCCGGTCGGGTGAATTGGTTGTCGTGCTTGACGATTGGTCGCCGAAGTTCGACGGCTACTATATCTACTACCCGACGTCGCGGCAGAACTCGGCTGCCTTCAAGGTGATCGTCGATGCGCTGCGGCACCATGACGCGCGACGGCAGGGAAAGCGCGGCTAGCGGCGCCGAACGTCGCCGTCCGCGAGATCGCCCCTACTCCTTAGCCTCACCCGGCACGGCGCCGAACAATTTCGCCTGCTCGGCGCGGCCGGCATCGACGATGCGGGTGGTGGCGGTTTCGATCGCCTCGCGCAGGCGGGTCATGAACTCGTCGCGCGGCAGGCCGGGCGGCAGCGGATCGAGGAATTCGACCACCAGCGTGCCGGGATAGCGCATGAAGGTGCGGCGCGGCCAGAACAGCCCGGAATTGAGCGCGATCGGCAGGCACGGCACGCCGCTCTCGGCATAGATCTGGGCGACGCCGGCCTTGTAGTTCGGCGCGGCACCGGGCGCGGTGCGGGTGCCCTCCGGGAAGATCACGAGTTGGCGGCCGAGCTTCACCTCGGCGGCCGCGCGCTTCAGCGTCTTGATCAGCGAGCGCGGGCCGCCGCCGCGTTCCACCGAGATCATGCCAACCTTCTTCAGGTACCAGCCGAACACCGGGATCATCATCAGCTCGCGCTTGAGGATGAACAGCGGGTGCTCGAAGAAGCGCACCAGCGCAAAGGTCTCCCAGAACGACTGGTGCTTCGAGGCGACGACCAGTGGTCCCGCCGGAATTTTTTCGACCCCGCGGAACTCGATCCGGATGTTGCAGATCACGCGCATCAGGAACAGGCTGATGTTGGCCCACAAGGCCTCCAGCGCCATCAGCGCGCCGCGCGGCAGCAGCAGCGCCGGCAGGGCTGCGATGCACAGCACCACCAGCACCAGGTAGAACAGCACGTTGAAGATCAGCGAGCGCAGGAAGATCATTTCAGTCCTTGTTAGACGCCTGCGCGGTCGCCGGGCGGCGTGGCGTAGCCGCCGGCTGCTCGGCAAGATCCGAGGTCAGGTCGATACCGATATCGGCCAGCCGCACCCGGACCTCCGCTGCAACATATTTGGCGTACTCCGATAGCAAGAGACGGAACGTTCCGCCACTCGTCCACCAGGGTTCATCGCGCCATTTGTCGCCGACGACCGCGAACGGGATCAGCGTGATGTCGGGCATGGCATGCGACAGTTCCACGATCGCCCGCGGCATGTGGTAATTCGAGGTCACCACGATCAGCGACTTGAAGCCGCGCTCGCGTACCCAGCGCCGCGTCTCCGCCGCATTGCTGCGGGTGTTGACCGCCGAGCGGTCGAGATCGACGCAGCAGCGCATCAGCCCCTGGCTGTCCGGCACCGAGCGGGAAATATCGCTGGCGTCGTTGGTCGGATGCACGCCCGAGATCAGCAGCCGCTTGCCGTAGCCCGCGGCCAATAGCTCCATCGCGTCCGACACCCGCGACGAGCCGCCGGTCAGCACCACGATGCCGTCGGCATTGTGCGGCGGGTCGGTCTCGACGCCGCGCAATTGCGACAGGAAGCCGACGAAGCCGACCGCCGCGGCGACAAAGACCAACGCCAGCGACGCGACAATGACGGCGCGCAGCCAGCCGCGCGGGCGCGCGGCATGGCCATTCGGCGACGTATCGTCGGACTGCAAACTCATGTGATGCGGCTACCCTTCCCCCCGAGGGATTTTAAAGCATGATCCGGAAAAGTGGAAACCGGATTTCGCGCGAACAATGACAGCGCTGCCGTTCAGGCGCGCAAGCCTTGCCAAGGACGCCGCGCCGAGCGGCGGCTGGCCTCGCGCGGCTTCGTCGGTCACATCGGCATGAGACGGGTGCTGCCGCCGTCGCTCGCCCTTTAATTGTGGATAACGCAACGAAACACGCCGTAGCGAATTCGCTCCCCGATTGAGCTCGCAGGCCGCTCTACCGATAGTGCGTCCATTGCCGGATGGGGACTCATTATGAAACGCGCTCTTGTTATTGCTCTCTCGCTGCTGACTGCCGGTTGCGTCACCGATAATGGAGCAGGCTTCGTTGACAGCGTCAGCGCGATATCCTCGGCGCTCACGGCACAGGACACTCTCGAATTTGACCTTCGAAAGGACCTCGTGCGCAGATCGAACGAGCTCGAGTTCATGTCGAACGGGACGTACTCTTGCGGCGAACCGAAGAGCGCCTTTATCGCGGACTCCGAGGAGTATTACCGCGCTCTCAACAGACGAAACGTCAAGAAGCCGATTGGATGGAATGTCGTCCTCGAATTGCGCAAGAAGGACAGGGAGAACGACGAGCTGCTGAAGGCCGTTCTGACCTACGGCAATCAGATGAAGGCGCTGACCTCCGACTTCGAATTTGCAAAAGGACTGATCGGCGTGATCAAGGGCGAGGTCGCGGCCCTCAAACAAGGTGGCGGCCTGACGGATGCCGGCTCGGTCCTGACCGGCCTGAACGCAGTCCTTGTCATCGCCGAACAGTCGGCAGGCAGTTTCGAAGCGGCAGCCGTTCAGCACGCTGCGGCTTCGATGCAGGAGGGCTTGGCCCTTGCAGCCAAGCGCCTGTCCGCCGACGCCGTGTTGGCCGGGCTGACGAAGACCGAAGCGATCGCCTTCCGCTTCTGGGACGCATGCCAAACCGAGCGCCTTCGATTTTATCGCGACTATTACTATCCGATCCGGAAGCAGAAGGAGTTCGTCAACAGTGACGGGCGGCCCTACTATCAAGGCGTCGAAAGATCCAGTGTCATCGATTTCGCTCGAGAGTACCGGCAATATCAACTCGACCGGGAAGCCTTCATCAGCCGCCGACCCAATTTTGTCAGCCTGATCAACAATGTCGTGGAAGCCAACAAGAAGATCATCGAGGCGCCCGACCGCGACGCGATTCTGGCCGCCGGAAAGGCCCTCGTCGATACGACGACGGCTATTCAACCCGCCGCGGTAACCCTCGCATCCCGGTAAAATAGCCCGCGCGCGCGAGATTGCGGGCCGTCAGTCGATGTCGTCGAGCGTGGCAAACAGGGTGCGCCGCGACGCCCATGCGGTGATCGCCGCGATCAGCACCGCCTGCATCGCCAGCACCAGATAGCCCGACGGACGCAGCGAGAAGGTGCCGAGCAGGGCTGCGAACTGGTCGCCGACCGGCGTGCCCGAGAACCAGTTGGCGATCGACTCCGAGAAGCCGAACGCCAGCATCGCCGCGCCGCCGCCGATCAGCCCGCCCTCGAGGCCGAGCCTGAGGAAATGCCGCAGGAAGCGGTTGGCGATGAAGCTGTCGCCGGCGCCGACGAAATGCAGCACCTCGACGATCGGGCGGTTGGCGGCCATCGCGCCACGCGTCGCGAACGACACCGAGATGATCGTCGCGATGATCACAAGGATCAGGATGCCGACGCCGGCAAACACCGTGGCGCCGGTCATCGAGCGCATGCGCTCGATCCAGGCGCGGTGATCGTCGACGCTCGCGGTCGGTGCCACCTGCGTCACCCGCGCGCGCAAGCTCGCGAGATCGAGCGTGGTCCCCGGCTGCACCCGCGCGACGATGACCCGCGGCACCGGCAGCTCGTCGATCGAAAGTCCGCTGCCGAGCCACGGCTCCAGCAGCTTGGCGGACTCCTCCTTGCTGAACGGACGGACCTCGAGAATGCCGGGCTGCGCCCGCATCGCGTCCACTGCGGCCTGCGCGTCGCGATCGAGGTCACGGCCCGGCGAGGGGCGCACCTGGATGGTGATCTCGCTCGACACTTCCGACTGCCATTCGGCGGCCGACGCGCTGACCAGCAGCACGGTGCCCGTGGTCAGCGAGGCGAGGAAGGTCATGATCGCGACCACCGCGACCAGTGCGCGGCCGGAGATCGAGGCGCGCGGCACGATCGGCGACATGTTGCGCGCAGTGGCCGGGACCTGCGGGCGTTCGCGCCCGAGATCGACCAACGACACTTTCTCGTCGCCGCTCCTATTCATAGATGTGCAGCCGTCCCTGATGCAGCACCAGCCGCCGTGCCTCGTACTGATCCATCAGCGTGATGTCGTGGGTCGCGATGATAACAGCGGTGCCGGATTTGTTCAGCTCGATGAACAGCCGCAGCAGGCGCCGCCCGAGCGTCGGGTCGACGCTGCCGGTCGGCTCGTCCGCCAGCAGCAATTGCGGCCGCGAGATCACCGCGCGCGCGATCGCCGCGCGCTGCTTCTCGCCGCCCGACAGGATCGGCGGCAGCGCATCCATGCGCTCGCCGAGGCCGACCCATTTCAGCAGGTCGATCACCTCGCGGCGATAGCTCGACTCCTCGCGGCCCATCACGCGGAACGGCAGCGCGACGTTCTCATAGGTGGTCATATGGTCGAGCAGGCGGAAATCCTGCAGCACGATGCCGATGCGCTTGCGCAGGTCGGCGATCTGGTCCTTGCTGAGCAAAGAGACGTCCTTGCCGAACAGATTGACCAGCCCGCGGGTCGGCCGCAGCGACAGGAACAGGAGCCGCAGCAGCGAGGTCTTGCCGGCGCCGGACGGGCCGGTGAGGAACTGGAACGAGTGCGCCGGGATCATGAAGGAGAGGTCGCGCAAAATCTCCGGGCCGAGCCCGTAGCGCAGACCGACATTTTCGAACCGAACCAATGCGCTAGCTCCGTTCGAGAGGGCCGATGGCCCAATACCCCACGCGTAACCCCGGACTTGCGGCCCGAACCGCACAGAAGGGTTGTGCGTCGGTTATGGTTTCCGATTCGTTAACGGTCGCTAAGTAGCATCCGGGCATCCACACGGTGGAGATTCGGCTCCATGCATATTGTTTGCCCGCATTGTACAACATCCTACGCCATCAATCCGGCCACCCTGGGGGAGGCCGGACGTACCGTCCGTTGTTCCCGCTGCCGGGAAGTCTGGCTGGCCCGCCCGGAGGACGCAATCGGAGCCGTGGCTCCCACCTTGGCCTACCAATCCGCCGGCTCCGATCTGGCGGCCGAATGGGAGGCGATGGGCCAGGAAGAGGCTGACGCGACCCCGGTGGTCGAAAGCCCCTCGATTTCCGCCGATTTGCCCAGCGAAGGGGATACCGCCACCGCGTGGCCCGCGGTGGCCGAGGCGGATGCCGCGGCCCATGCCGACGGCCAGGATGCGGCCGGAAAGCGCCGATTCCGCCTGCCGAAGCTTCCCCGCCTGTTCCGCCTGCCTGCCCTGCCCCGGCTTCCGTTCATGCCCGTGATCGGCGCCCTGCCGACCACCTGCGGCGCGATGGCCGCGCTGATCATCGCGCTGTTCGTCTGGCGCAACGACGTGGTGCGGCTGCTGCCGCAGACCGCGCTGTTCTACAAGATGGTCGGGCTCGACGTGAACCTGCGCGGCCTCGCCTTCAAGGATCTCAAGATCACCAACGAGACCGTCGACGGCAAGCCGGTGCTGGTGATCGAGGGCGTGATCGTCGGCCAGACCAGGAAGCCGGTCGAGTTGCCGCGGCTGCGCTTCTCGGTGCGCGACGCGCAGGGCGCAGAGATCTATGCCTGGAATGCGGTGCTGGAGCAGCCGGTGCTCAATCCCGGCGAGCGCGCCTTCTTCAAGTCACGCCTCGCCTCGCCGCCGCCTGAAGGCCGCAATATCGACGTACGCTTCTTCAACAAGCGTGACCTCATCGGCGGCCGCGACCTCATCGGCGGCCGCGCGTGAGGCTGCCGGCCAACACCTTACGGAACCAACACTCACCATGACGCGTGTTCTGATCGCCGACGACGAAGACTCGATGCGCTCGCTGGTGGCGCGCGCCATCGCCATGGACGGCCACGAGACCGTGACCGCGCAGGACGGCGCCGAGGCGCTGGAGGTTTTGACCCGCGACGAAGGCGCGTTCGACCTGCTGCTCACCGACATCCAGATGCCCGTCATGGACGGCATCGCGCTGGCGCTGACCGCGGCGCGCGACTTCCCCGCGCTGAAGATCCTGCTGATGACCGGCTTCGCCCACCAGCGCGAGCGCGCCTCCGGCCTCGAGGCGATCGTGCATGACGTGGTGACCAAGCCGTTTTCGGTGGCCGATATCCGCACTGCGGTTGCGGATGCGCTGGCGGCGCGGAAGGCGCAGTAGTCAAACACACACTCGGTGTCATACCCCGCGCATGCGGGGTATCCAGTACGCCGCGGCCTTTCGATTCAAGCACTACTGTCTCTGGAATACTGGATCGCCCGGTCGAGCCGGGCGATGACAGTGGAAGCGGGCTCAATAATCCTTCAGCAGCCGCTCGATGTAGTCGAGTTCGATCTGCGGCCGTGACGGATCGGCGAGGCGGCGGCGCAGCTCTTCGAGGATGCGGCGGACGCGCTGGACGTCGATCTCGCCGGGGATCTTCACGGTGTAGTCGTCGCCGAATTCACGGCCATGCAACGGCCGGCCGAGCGGATCGGTCTGGTTGCCGCCGCTCTGCTGGCGGCCGGCGCGGTTGCCGGGGCCATCGCCCGGCTGGTCGCCGTCGCCCTGCTGCATCGCATCCGCAAGGCTCTGGGCGCCCTTGCGCAATGCATCCAGCGCACGGCCCTGCGAATCCACCGCGCCGTCGGCATTGCCCTCGCCGAGCCGCCCGGACGCATCGCCCATCGCGGAATCGGCCTGGTCGAGCCCGTCGCCGTCATCATCGCCCTGGTCGCCCTGCTGGGCCTGGTCACCCTTCTGGCCCTGGCCCTTCTGGCCGCGCTGCTCCGGCCCCATGCCGCGCTTGGCAAGCTCCTCCTGCAGCTTCTTCAGACGGTCGCGCAGCGCCTGCTGATCCTGCTGCAGGTCGCCCATCGACTGGTCGCCCTGCTTGCCGCGCATGCGGTCGCGGCGGGAATCCTGACCCTGCTTGAAGGTCTTGTCGCGCAACTGCTGCTGCTTGCGGATCATGTCGCCGAGCTCGTTGAGCGACTGCTGCATGTCGTCGTCGCCCTGATTGGGCTGCGCCATCTGCAGGTTTTCCAGCATCTGCTGCATCTGTTCCAGCAACTGCCGCGCCGCATCCTTGTCGCCGGAGCGCGACAGCCGCTCCATGCGATCGAGCATGTTCTTGAGATCCTGCTGGCTCAGCACCTTGGCATTGGGATCGAGCGGCCGGGCGAGCTGCTGCGGATTGTTGCGGAACTGTTCGACCATCTGACGCAGGAAATTGTCCAGCGCGGCGCGCAGATTGTCGGTGAGCTTCTTGATCTCCTCGTCGGTCGCGCCGCGCTCCAGCGCCTGCTTGAGCGCGTCCTGCGCCGCGCGCAGCGCCTTGTCGACGTCGCTGATGTTGCCGTCCTCGATGGTGACGGCGAGCGCCCACAGGCTGGCGACGACCTCGCGCAGCTGGTCGTCGGTGCGCGCCGCCTCGAGCTGGCGGCTCACGGTGTGGAGGCCGAGATAGTAGCCGGTCTCCGGCATGAACATCTCGGGCGCGATCATCAGCGCCTCGAGCGCGGCGAACACCTGGCCGTTCTGGTTGGCATCGAGCGCCAGGATGCGGCGCTGCTCGATCAGCGCGCGCGCCAGCGGCTTGGTGAACAGCCGCTCCGGCAGCCGCATGTTGAACGGCTCGCTCTTGCCCTCATTACCGGCCTCGTCCTTGGCGGTCAGCGTCAGCGTCACGTCGGCGCCGGCATAAGGATCCTCACTGAGATCCTTGACGGTCTGGCCGACGCCGTTGCGGGTGCGCGCGTTCGGCAACACCAGCGCGAATTGCGGCGGCTCGAACAGCGGACGCGGCGGCGCCGCCTTGCCGTCGGCTTCCTTCTTGCCGTCAGCCGGCGCATCGGCGGGCCGCGCCGAGAACTGCGCGCGCGCTTCGGTCACGCCGTAATCGTCCTCGAGCCGGTAGGACATCTGCAAGGCGCCGCGCGCCTGCCGCTCCGGATCCTTGGCGAGCGCGATCGACGGCGGACGGTCCGGCGTCGCGGTGAATTTCCACTGCGGCTGGCCGGCCGGCGCGCGGACATGCGCGGTGCCGTCGCCGGTGATCTTGAAATGCCTCTCATTGGTGCCCTTGGGCGCCTGGCCCTCCGGCGCGACCTCGGCGACGCCGCCACCGACCACGACGTCGATGGTGCCGCCGCTGGAGCGCACCAGGAGCGTGCTGCCGGCCGGAACCGCGAGCGGGGTGGTGTCGGCCGCGTTGGCGTCCTTGTTGGCATTCGACAGGATGATCGGCGGCTTGGCGGTGTAGTTCGGCGGCGTCACCCAGGCGTCGACCCTGACATTGGCCGGCGCCATGATGCCGTTCCAGTCGAACGCCGAGGCGACGCGCAGGCCGCGCTCGTCGCCGGCGGCAACATAGGTCGCGACCAGCATCACGATGACGAGCGCCCGCAGCGCCCAGGGATCGTGCAGCGAGACGCGCGGCCGCGGCAGCCCGGCGCGGATGCGCTTGATCGAGGCCAGCGTGCGCTCGCGCTGCGCCTGCCACAGCGCCAGCGCGAACGGATCCTTATTGGTGAGCGTATCGGAGAGCGTGGTCGCCGGGCGATGGCGGATGCCGGCGCCGCGGTCGAGCCGGCTCAGCCCCTCCTCGCGGCTCGGCCAGCGGAAGCGCACCAGCGGCGACAGCGCCGCGAGCGCGGCAAGACCGAACAGGCCGGCGCCGGCCACGCGTGCGACAAACGGCAGCACGAGCCACAGCCCGGCCCAGGACGCGACCAGGAACAGACCCACGACCGTCAGGAACCGCGCCAGATGCGGCCACGCCCGTTCCCACGCAATCGCAAATTTTGCTCGCTGCAAAGCCTCGGTCAGTTTCAGCCGCGCGATCGCATCGCTGTCGCGGACGGCGCTTGACGGGTTGTCAGTCGGGTCGATGTTGGCTCCGCTCAATCAAATCTCCGGGGTAGCCGGCAGGTCAGCCTAGCACAGCGGCGGCTTTGAGGCACCCGTTCCGGGGCGTAACCCACACCGGGAAATTCGCATAACACGAAGGCGTGACTGCGGCGGTTCGACCCCGTAACGTCCCGGCGAACCATCGTCCTAACGCATGAGGAAAAATATGGACCAGAAGACGCACGACAAGGGGCTCGAAATCCGCAAAGCGGTGCTCGGCGAGGCCTATGTCAACAATGCGCTGAAGAATTCGGACAGCTTCAACAAGCCGTTCCAGGAACTCGTCACGGAATATTGCTGGGGTGCGGTCTGGGGCCGCGAGGAGCTGCCGCGCAAGACCCGCAGCATGCTCAACCTCGCCATGATCTCGATCCTGAACCGGCCGCACGAATTGAAGGCGCACATCAAGGGCGCGCTGACCAACGGCGTCTCGCGCGACGAGATCCGCGAGATCTTCATGCAGGTCTCGATCTATGCCGGCATCCCGGCCGGCGTCGACAGCTTCCGCATCGCGCGCGAGGTGTTCGCCGAACTCGACAAGGCGTGAACGAAGCAAAGCGTATCCAACCGTCGTCCCTGCGAAAGCAGGGACCCATAACCACAGGCCTTCGTGGTTAGAGATGCTGGAGCCCCAGCTTCGCACAATGACGAAGAGCGGTGGTTATGGGTCCTGGCTTTCGCCAGGACGACATCGAATGTGGGGCGCGGGGCTTCGCGCATAACGAAGAAAAGGAAACGACCCATGGAAATCGGATTCATCGGCCTCGGGAAGATGGGCTTCCCGATGGCGCGCCGGCTGATCGAGGCCGGCCACAAGCTCACCGTGTTCGACACCAGCAAGGACGCGCTCGACCGGATGGTTGCGCTCGGCGCGCAGGCAGCAACCTCGCCGAAGGACATCGCCGACCGCGTCGAGACCGTGATGGCGAGCCTGCCCTCGCTGCAGGCCTCGCTCGAGGTCGCAACCGGCAGCGGCGGCGTGATCGAGGGCACGTGCGTCAAGCGCTTCATCGATCTCTCCACCGTCGGCTCGCAGATGGCGGTGAAGATCCACGATCTGCTGGCCAAGAAGAACATCGTGCAGATCGACAGCCCGGTCTCCGGCGGCGTCTCCGGCGCCGAGAAGGGCACGCTGGCGGTGATGGTGTCGGGCCCGCGCGCCGATTTCGAGCCGGTGAAATCCGCGCTCGACGTGATCGGCAAGGTGTTCTTCATCGGCACCAAGCCGGGCTCCGGCCAGACCATGAAGCTCGCCAACAACTTCCTGTCGGCGACCGCGATGGTCGCAACGTCGGAGGCCGTGGTGATGGGCGTGAAGTCCGGGCTCGATCCGGCCGTGATGATCGACGTCATCAATGCGGGCTCCGGGCTGAACACCGCGAGCCGCGACAAGTTCCCGCGCTCGGTCCTGCCGCGCAGCTTCGACTTCGGCTTCGCCACCGGGTTGATGGTAAAGGACGTCCGGCTTGCAGTCGAGGAAATGCGCTCGCTCGGGCTGTCGATGGAAGTCGCCGAGGCGGTCGGCCGGCTCTGGGAAGTCATCATCCGCGATGAGGGACCGGAGTCGGATTTCACCGCGGCGATCAAGCCGATCGAGAAGGCCGCGGGCGTCATCGTGGGTGGGGCCAAGGGCGGCAGTCACGCGGCGAAGTAGGGCTGTCGATACAATAAACGCCGTCGTCCCGGGCAAGCGCAAGCGCGACCCGGACCCATAACCACAGGATTTCGTGGTTTAGCTGAGCTGGGGCCCCAGCTCAGTATAACAATCAAGGGCGGTGGTTATGGGTCCCTGCTTTCGCAGGGACGACACTGCTAGTGAGGCGCGATCCCGGCCTTCACAGCCACGGCGCGGGCTTGTCCATCGCGATCAGCGCGTCGACGTCGATGCGCGGGCGCACGATCGCGTACTGGTCGTCCTTGACCAGCACCTCCGGCACCAGAGGCCGGGTGTTGTAGGTGCCGGACTGCACCGCGCCATAGGCGCCGGCGGTCATGATCGCCAAGAGATCGCCGGCCTTCGGCTGCGGCAGCGCGCGGTCGAGCGCGAGATAGTCGCCGGTCTCGCAGACCGGCCCGACCACGTCGGCGACCATGGTCGGCGTGCCCGCTGCCGGCTGACGCACCGGCAGGATGTCGTGATGCGCTTCATAGAGCGTCGGCCGGATCAAATCGTTCATCGCAGCATCGATGATGACGAAGTTCTTGGCGTCGCCCGGCTTCACATGGATCACGCGGGCAACGAGGATGCCGGCATTGCCGACGATCATGCGGCCCGGCTCGAACATCAGCGTGCAGCCGAGATTATGCGTGACGCGCTTGACCATCGCGGCATAGGCAGCCGGTTCCGGCGGCGCGGCGCGGTCCATGTAATAGGGAATGCCGAGCCCGCCGCCGAAATCGACGTGCGAGATGTCGTGGCCGTCGGCGCGCAACGTCTGCACGAATTCGGCGAGCAGGCGGAAGGCGGCCTCCAGCGGGCCGAGATCGGTGATCTGGCTGCCGATATGCACGTCGGTGCCGGTGACCTTGATGCCGGGCAGCTTCGCGGCGCGGGCATAGACCTCGCGGGCGCGGGCGATCGGGATGCCGAACTTGTTCTCCGACTTGCCGGTCGAAATCTTGGCGTGGGTGCCGGCATCGACGTCGGGATTGACCCGCACCGAGATGCGCGCCGTCTTCTTCATCTCGACGGCGAGGCGCGACAGCATCTCGAGCTCCGGCTCGGACTCGATGTTGATGCAGAGGATGTCGGTGGCGAGTGCGGCGCGCAGCTCGCCCTCGGTCTTGCCGACGCCGGAGAACACGATCTTCGACGGCGGAATGCCGGCCGCCAGCGCCCGCTTCAATTCGCCGCCCGACACCACGTCGGCGCCGGCGCCGAGCTTGGCCAGCGTGCGGAGCACCGACTGGTTGGAGTTCGCCTTCATGGCGTAGCAGACCAGCGCCTTTTCGCCCGCGAAAGCCTCGGTGAAGACGCGGTAGTGGCGCTCCAGCGTCGCGGTCGAATAGCAATAGAACGGCGTGCCGACGGCTTCCGCCAGTTCAATGAGATTGACCGCCTCGGCATGCAGCACGCCGTTGCGATAGTCGAAATGGTTCATGACACGCGTTTAGATATTAATTGCCGAGCAGCGGATCGAGGATGAAGGGCCGTTTATTGCCGCGCGGCGCGGCCGGCGCCGCATCCGAGCCATAGGTCGGGTTGAACACGCTGGGCTGTGCCGCCCGCTCGCTCTCGGTGTCGGTCGGTGCCGCGCCCGGCGCCGCGTTGGCGGTCGGCGGCAGGTCGAGCGGTCCCTTGCGGCCGCAGCCGCCGAGCGCAAGCGTTGCAGCGCTCAGCACAATGATGGCCCATCCCGAGGGGGTCAGGCGGTTCTTGCTAATCACGACGAAATTCCCCAATTCGGGCGGCACCATACAAACATTGGCGTGCTCTGGCGAGAGGCGGAGCGCTGAGAAATCACGGCCAAATTTTCCGGTTCAGCCCAATTTTCGCTCTTTTTCCAGCCGCTTGGCCCAGGCTTTGGCCTGCGCCATCACATTCTTCGGCGCCGTGCCGCCAAACGAGGTCCGGCTCTTCACCGAGGATTCGACGCTGAGCACCTTCAGCGCCTCCGCGGTAATCTTCGGCTCGACCTCCTGCATGGCCTTCAGAGGGAGTTCGTGCAGCGCCACGCCCTGCTTCGAGGCCAGCCCGACGATGCGGCCGGTCACGTGGTGGGCGTCGCGGAACGGCATTTTCAGGGTGCGCACCAGCCAGTCGGCAAGGTCGGTCGCGGTGGCATAGCCCTCGCCGGCGGCGGCCTTCATCTTCGCCTCATCAGGCACCAGGTCCTCGACCATGCCGGTCATGGCGCGGATCGCGAGCGACAGCGCCTCGAAGGCCTCCATCGCGCCCTGCTTGTCCTCCTGCATGTCCTTTTGATAGGCGAGTGGCAGGCCCTTCATCACGATCAGCAGCGCCGTGAGCGCACCGATCACGCGGCCGGTCTTGGCACGCACCAGCTCGGCGGCGTCCGGGTTGCGCTTCTGCGGCATGATCGACGAGCCGGTGGTGAACTTGTCGCTGAGCTTGACGAGACCGACCAGCGGCGAGGTCCAGATCACGATCTCCTCGGCGAAGCGCGACATGTGCACTGCGCAGATCGCCGCCGCCGACAGCGTCTCGAGCACGAAATCGCGGTCGGATACCGCGTCGAGCGAATTGGCCATCGGGCGGTCGAAGCCGAGCGCTTTCGCCGTCGCCGCGCGGTCGATCGGAAACGAGGTGCCGGCGAGCGCGGCGGCGCCCAGCGGCGATTCGTTGAGCCGCTTGCGCGCATCGGCAAACCGGCCGCGGTCGCGGCCGGCCATCTCGACATAGGCCAGCAGATGATGGCCGAAGGTGACGGGCTGCGCGGTCTGCAGATGGGTGAAGCCCGGCATCACGGTTCCGGCGTGCTCCAGCGCGCGGGTGACCAGCGCCTGCTGGAACGCGGCCAGCGCCGCCTCGGTCTCATCGATGGTGTCGCGGACATAGAGCCGGAAATCGGTCGCGACCTGGTCGTTGCGCGAGCGCGCGGTATGCAGCCGGCCCGCGGCGGGCCCGATCAGCTCGGACAGCCGCGATTCGACATTCATATGGATGTCCTCGAGCGCGCGCTTGAAGTCGAAATCGCCCTTGCCGATCTCTGACAAAATCGTGTCTAGACCTTTGCCGATATTTTTCGCATCAGCTGACGTGATGATGCCTTGCGCGGCGAGCATCGCGGCGTGGGCCTTGGACGCGGCAATGTCCTGGGCATAAAGGTGCCGGTCGACGTCGATGGAGACGTTGATTTCCTCCATGATCGCGTCGGGACGCTCCGAGAATCGGCCGCCCCACATCTTGTTGCTCATGACATCTCGCTCACGAATTTGTATTTCAGGCCGCTGTTCCCGCGCCAAGGCGGCGAAACGGCATGGCGGTTCCGATCGTATTCACGGCACTGCTTAGCCACATCTGACGCTGGATGACAAACGATATGCCCGAGACGACCCCATCCGAACCGACCGCCAAGTCGACGGCTAAGCCGACAGCCAAGTGGCGTATCCCGCTGGTGATCGGCGCCGTGCTGGCCGGGGCCGTGATCGGCTATGTCGGGGTCTCCGGCCTCAAGCATCCCGCGGGCGGCGATATCGCCTGCAACAGCGCGGTGAGCCTGGCGAAGAAGATCGCCCCGCTCGCCCACGGCGAGGTCGCGGCGCTGACCATGGCGACCACCCCCTTGCGGCTGCCCGACCTGACCTTCGAGGACGCCAACGGCCAGCCGAAGAAGCTCTCGGACTGGCGCGGCAAGACCGTGCTGGTGAACCTGTGGGCGACCTGGTGCGTGCCCTGCCGCAAGGAGATGCCGGCGCTCGACAGCCTGCAGACCAAGCTCGGCGGCAAGGATTTCGAGGTGGTCGCGATCAACATCGACACCCGCGACCCGGACAAGCCGAAGAACTTCCTGAAAGAGGCCAATCTGACCAGGCTGGATTATTTCAGCGACCAGAAAGCCAAGGTCTTTCAGGACCTTAAGAACATAGGCAAGGCGCTGGGCATGCCGACCTCGGTGCTGGTCGACGGCCAAGGCTGCGAGATCGCTAACATCGCCGGTCCCGCCGAATGGGCGAGCGACGATGCGATCAAGCTGCTGAAGGCGGCGCTACAGCCGGCCGCGGCCGGGTTCTGATCAGGCGACGGCGTTGAGGTTGTCGCCGATGCCGGGCGACAAATTCGCCGTGGACGGCGTGCCGAGCAGGGTCTGAACCGCGAACTTTTCCGCGTCGAGGTTCTGCTTGGTCACGCGGGTCGCGATCTCACCCTGCAGGTTGCCCTGCTGCATCGACAGGATGCTGGTGACCATGCTCATCGTGTCCATACGCGGTACTCCCAAGTTCGACCTTGGGTAGCGCGCGAAAGTTAATGCTTGGGTAACGGATGGCCGCGTCAGGCCGACGCATTTGAGGCGCCGCTCAGGCCGCGTTCGCCGCAAAAGCCGCGCCGAGGGTGCGCAGCGCCTGCCGTGTGCGCGCGTCCGACAGCTTCGAGTGCAGGATCACGTCACGGGACGGCAAGGGCGGCAGGCCGAGCCGTGGGCCGAGGTCGACGGTATCGGCTGGCGCCACCCGGCGAGCCAGCGCGGCGACCGCAAGGCCTGCGGATATCGCGGCTCCGATCGTCGAAAGTCCGCCACCGACGAACGCCTCGGTCCAGGCGATGCCGGCGGCGTCGAGAGCCTCGACCGCCATGGCGCGCACGCTGCAAGGCTCGGCCTGGGTCGCCAGCCGCAACGGCTCCCCGGGCCGGTGGTGAAAATCCGGCGCGGCCATCCAGCCGAATGGTTCCTCGAACAGCACGTCGCCGTCGCGGCGCTTGGCGTCGTGGCGCAGCACGATCGCGGCATCGAGCCTGCCGTCGTCGAATGCGCTGAGCACCGAACGCGACGTATCGACGTGCAGCTGGATCACCAGTCCCGGATCGGTGGCGTTCATCCTCCGCAACAGCGCGGTCAGCTCCGATCCGACGATGTGGTGGCTGATGCCGACGACCAATCGGCGATGCTCGACGGCAAACGACCCGATCGCCGATTGATGCGCGGCAACCAAATTGCGCGCCGCGCCGAGGAAGGCAGCGCCTTCAGCGGACAGCCGAACCAGCCGCGGCGTTCGCTCCAGGAGCCGCCGGCCGAGCCCGTCCTCCAGCCGACGGATCTTCAGGCTGACCGCCGACTGCGTGGTCTCCATGACCTGCGCCGCCCGCGTGAAGCTGCTGAGATCCGCCACCAGGACGAAGGCCTGCACCGCCTCGACGTCGAGCGCCTTCATCGCCATTCATTTAAATCAGCAATCATTGAAATGTTTTATCATACCGTTTTTCAATGATCAAGGAGCCCCTAGGATCGGCTGCACGCAACCACCGCTTCCAGGAGAGCTACCATCATGCCGCTGACCCGCGTTTCGCTGCGACGGGGCAAGCCCGCCGCCTACCGCAAGGCAATTCTCGAGAGCCTTTATCGCGCCATGCGCGAGACCTTCGACGTGCCGGAGGGCGATCGCTTCATGACGATCTCCGAGCACGATGCCGACGATTTCATCTATGGCGCCGACTACCTCGGCATCAGGCGCAGCGATGATCTGGTCATCATCCAGATCACCGTCAGCAATACGCGCCCGGTGGCGCAGAAGCAGAAGCTCTACCGGCGGATCGCCGAGCTCCTGGCGGAACGCCCCGGCCTGCGCACTGAAGACATCTTCATCAACCTCGTCGAGGTGCTCCCCGAGAACTGGTCGTTCGGCAACGGTGAGGCGCAGTACGTCCGATGAGCGCAACCGTGATCCTCTCGCCGCGGATGAGCGGCATCAAGCCATCGCCCGCATCGGTGCTGCGCCGCCGCGCCCGCGAACTGCGCGCCGCCGGGCGCGACATCATCGAGCTGTCGTCGGGCAATCTGGATTTTCCGACACCGGAGCATGTGATCGCGGCGGCGCATCAAGCGGCGCTGCGCGGCGAGACCCGCTACACCGATGTCGACGGCACGCCGGAGCTGAAGCAAGCGGTGCAGGCCGCACTGCGCCGCGACCATCGGCTCGACTATCGGCTGGATGAGATCGTCGTCACCAGCGGCTCGACCCAGGCGCTGTTCAACGCGCTGCTGGCGACGCTGGCGCCGGGCGACGAGGTGATCATTCCCGCGCCTTACTGGGCGCCCTATCTCGATCAGGTGCGGCTCGCAGGCGGGACGCCGGTGGTCGTGCCGTGCGCGCAGAACAACGGCTTCAAGCTGCGCGCCGAAGATTTGCAGGCGACCATTTCGCCGCGGACGCGCTGGGTCGTGGTTAACAACCCGGTCAATCCGTCCGGTGCGCTGTATTCGCGTGAGGATCTCTCCGAGATCGCCGCGGTCCTCCTGCGGCATCCGGACATCTGGGTGCTTGCCGACGGGCTCTACGAGCACATCGCGTTTAGCGGCGCACCGGCGCCGACGCTTGCGGCGGTCGAGCCGCGCCTGAAGCCGCGGACGCTGACCGTCAGCGGCCCCGCCAAGAGCTACGCCATGATGGGATGGCGCATCGGCTACGCCGCCGGACCATCGGCGCTGATCCGCGAGATGATCACAATCCAGTCGCAGACCACATCAGGCGCCTCGTCGATCAGCCAGGCCGCCGCGGTGGCTGCACTCGATGGCGCGCAGGATGTGCTGGCCGAGCGCGCCGTGATCCTTCGCGCCAGGCGCGACCGCTTTGCCGAACTCGTGAACGGATGCGCCGGGCTGTCCTGCACGCCGCCGGAGGGCACGTTCTATCTGCTGGTCGGCTGCGCCGGCGTGATCGGCAGGCGCGCGCCCGACGGCAAGGTGATCGAGACCGACCGCGACTTCTCGGCCTATCTGCTCGAAGAGGCCGATGTGGTGGTGTTCCCCGGCGAGGATCTCGGGCTGTCGCCCTACATCAGGGTGAGCTTCGCCAATCCGCCGGCGGCCATCGAGGAGGCCGGCAGGCGGTTGAAGCGCGCCTGCGAGGCATTGCAATGACGCCTCACAGGCAGCGCCAGCGCCTCGCGCTGACCGCGCATCTGCTCGGACTTGGAATGGGTGCGACCGTCATCATCGGTCTCGTGCCCGCGATGCTGACGCTGCTGCGGGCACTGAACTGACGCGCAGGGATTACCGGGTCGGGACCGGCTTGTCGCCGCGATAGTCGTAGAAGCCGCGCTGCGACTTGCGTCCGAGCCAGCCGGCCTCGACGTATTTCACCAGCAGCGGGCACGGCCGGTACTTGGAGTCGGCGAGCCCCTCGTGCAGCACCTGCATGATCGACAGGCAGGTGTCGAGGCCGATGAAGTCGGCGAGCTCGAGCGGGCCCATCGGATGGTGCGCGCCGAGCTTCATCGCGGCGTCGATCGCCTCGACGTTGCCGACCCCTTCATACAGCGTGTAGATCGCCTCGTTGATCATCGGCAGCAGGATGCGGTTGACGATGAAGGCCGGGAAATCTTCCGACACCGCGACCTGCTTGCCGAGCTTGGCGACGAACGCCTTGGCGGTGTCGAAGGTCGTGTCGTCAGTGGCGATGCCGCGGATCAACTCGACCAGCTCCATCGCCGGCACCGGATTCATGAAATGAATGCCGATGAATTTCTCCGGGCGGTCGGTCGAGGCCGCGAGCCTGGTGATCGAGATCGACGACGAGTTGGTCGCGACGATCGCGTCCGGCTTCAGCACCGCGCAGACTTCGTGGAAGATCTTGCGCTTGGTCTCTTCCTTTTCGATCGCGGTCTCGATCACGAGATCGCAATCGGCGAGCGCATCGAGCGTCTCGGAGGAGGTGATGCGGTCGAGCGCCTGCTTGCGCTCGCTCTCGCTGATCGCCTTCTTGGCAACCTGGCGGGTCAGATTGCCATTGATGGTCGCCAGTGCCGACTTCAGCCGGTCGCCGGACACGTCGTTGAGCACCACGTCGTAGCCGGCCAGCGCCGCCACATGGGCAATGCCATTGCCCATCTGGCCCGAACCGATCACGCCGACCTTTTTGATTGCCACCGTCATCTTGTCATCCACCGGAACGGCGCGCATGTCGCGCCTGCCCAATTCCAACGATACCCGAAGTGAAGCCTTCCGGGTTGCCCAATCCGCCGGAAAACGTTTCCCGGGACCATGATGTGATGACAGGTCATCACACAAGGGTCCCATTTCCCCTGTCGAGCATGATCCTTTCGGAAAAGCGTTTCCGGATCATTGCCTCGAAAATCATAACACCGGCCGGAGTTTAGCCATCCGGCCGGTGTCTTGTCGCTTACTTTCCGAGCTTGCCGAGCGCCTCGGTGAGCTCCGGAACCGCCTGGTAGAGGTCGGCGACCAGGCCGTAATCGGCGACCTGGAAGATCGGTGCGTCTTCATCCTTGTTGATGGCGACGATCACCTTGGAGTCCTTCATGCCGGCCAGATGCTGGATCGCGCCGGAGATGCCGACCGCGACGTAGAGTTCCGGGGCCACCACCTTGCCGGTCTGGCCGACCTGCCAGTCGTTCGGCGCATAGCCGGCATCGACCGCGGCGCGCGAGGCGCCGACGCCGGCGCCGAGCTTGTCGGCGAGCGGCTCGATGTACTTGGCGAAGTTTTCGCGGCTCTGCATGGCCCGGCCGCCCGAGACGATGATCTTGGCGGAGGTCAGTTCCGGACGGTCGCTCTTGGCGACTTCCTCGCCGACGAACGTCGACAGGCCGGGATCGGCAGCCGATGCGGCATTCTCGATTGCCGCGCTGCCGCCTTCACCGGCAGCGGCGAAGGTCGAGGTGCGGACCGTGATCACCTTCTTGGCGTCCTTCGACTTCACGGTCTGGATCGCGTTGCCGGCATAGATCGGCCGCTCATAGGTGTCGGGCGCGACGACCTTGATGATCTCGGAGACCTGCATGACGTCGAGCAGCGCTGCGACGCGCGGCATCACGTTCTTGAAGCGCGAGGTCGCGGGCGCGACGAAGGCGTCGTAGCCTCCGGCCAGCGCAACGATCAGCGCAGCCAGCGGCTCGGCAAGATCGTGCTCATAGGCGGGGCCTTCGGCCACCAGCACCTTGCTGACGCCGGCAAGCTTGGCGGCAGCTTCCGCCGCGGCCTTGGTGCCCTGGCCGCCACCGGCAACCAGCACATGCACGTCGCCACCGAGCTGGCTCGCCGCGGTCAGCGCCTTGTTGGTCGAGTCCTTCAGGGTCTCGTGGTCGTGTTCAGCAATCAACAGCGTCGTCATCAGAGAACCCCGGCTTCGGTCTTGAGCTTGTTCACGAGTTCGGCGACGTCCTTGACCTTGACGCCCGCCTTGCGGCCTGCCGGTTCCGCGGTCTTCAGCACTTCCAGACGCGGCGTCACATCGACGCCGTAGTCGGCGACGCTCTTGTCGTCGATCGGCTTCTTCTTCGCCTTCATGATGTTGGGCAGCGACGCATAGCGCGGCTCGTTGAGGCGGAGGTCAGTGGTGACGATCGCCGGGCCCTTCAGCTTGATGGTCTGCAAGCCGCCGTCGACTTCGCGGGTGACCTTGAAGTCCGATCCTTCGACTTCGAGCTTGGAGGCGAAGGTCGCCTGCGACCAGCCGAGCAGCGCGGCCAGCATCTGGCCGGTCTGGTTCGAATCGTCGTCGATCGCCTGCTTGCCGAGAATGACGAGGCCGGGCTGCTCCGCCTCGACCACCGCCTTCAGGATCTTGGCGACCGCGAGCGGTTCGACATTGCCTTCGGCCTTGACCAGGATGCCGCGGTCGGCGCCCATCGCAAGGGCGGTGCGGATGGTCTCGGAGGCCTGCGCCGGTCCGATCGACACCACCACCACTTCGGTCGCCTTGCCGGCTTCCTTCAGCCGCAGCGCTTCCTCGACGGCGATTTCGTCGAACGGGTTCATCGACATCTTGACGTTGGCGAGCTCCACGCCCGTCCCGTCGCTCTTGACGCGGACCTTGACGTTGTAGTCGACGACCCGCTTTACCGGCACAAGAACCTTCATCGATCCTCTTTCGCTTTGATTTTATGGGTTTCGGTTGGCTGGCGCGGAACCTAAAGGTCCCGTTTCCCCCGGTCAACGCGCCAAAGCCAAAAAACCGTCACCCGGTTTTGAACCAGTTTAGCGGTTTTGGCCCGGCACCCACAACACGTCTCCCGCCCCCTTATCGTTCTGGAAGCGGCTGGCAACGAACAGGAAATCCGACAGGCGGTTCATATACTGAATGCCAGCGGCGTTGACCGGCTCGTCGGGCCGGGCGGCGAGTTCCACCATCATCCGTTCCGCGCGGCGACATATCGTCCGGGCGAGATGCAGATATGCGGATGCCGCCGTCCCGCCGGGCAGCACGAACGAGGTCAGCGGCGCGAGCTGGTCGTTCAGGCTGTCGATGTCGCGCTCGAGCCGCTCGACCTGGCTTGCCAGCATGCGCAACCGTTCGGCCTTGCCCTCGCGCTCGGGCACCGCAAGGTCGGCGCCGAGATCGAACAGATCGTTCTGGATCCGGCCGAGCATCGCATCGACCTCGGGGCTGTCGGCGAGATGCAGCCGCACCACGCCGATCGCGGCATTGGTCTCGTCGACGGTGCCGTAGGCGGCTACGCGCAGATCGTATTTCGGCCGCCGCTCGCCGGAGCCGAGCGCGGTGGTGCCGTCATCGCCGGTGCGCGTGTAGATCCGATTGAGAACGACCATGGCCGCGATCTCCTAAGGTTTGCGCATCGCTGTTATCGCCCCATCGCCCACACCGCGAGCATCGCGATGACGATGGCGACGAACTGCAGCAGCACGCGCAGCCGCATCAGCTTCTGCGACGTGTTCGGCGAGCCGCCCTTCATCATGTTGATGAGGCCGAGCAGGAGCACCAGTGCGACGGCGCCGACGGCGATGGGAAGAATGATCGTGCTGAGAAGAGATGTCATCTGCGGTACATAACACCGCAGGACGCGGACTTCCACACAGCTCCGCGCTGCAACCAACTGGCTTTTCTGCGCGTAATATCAGATGCTGGACCCGTTCTCGGAGCGAGCGATTTCGACAATGCCGGGTGGAATGTGAAACAGCTTCGTTACGTCTTCAACGTCGTGATGGATGCCTTTTACACGTTCCTCGCCGACGACGGCTGGGCGATCGCAAGCCACATCGCGCTGTCGACCCTGATGGCGCTGTTTCCGTTCCTGATCGTGCTGACGTCGCTGGCCGGCTTCTTCGGCTCCAAGGAGCTTGCCGACCAGGCGGTCGGGCTGCTGCTCCAGGTCTGGCCGGATCAGGTCGCCAGGGCGCTGTCCGGCCAGATCCACGACGTGCTGACCAACACCCGCGGCGACATCCTGACCATCGGCGCGGTGCTCGCGGTCTACTTCGCCTCCAACGGCGTCGAGGCGCTGCGGGTGGCGCTGAACCGCGCCTATGCCGTGATCGAGCCGCGGCGCTGGTACTGGCTGCGGCTGGAGTCGATCGGCTACACGCTGGTCGCGGCGTTCACCTCGCTGGCGATGGCGTTCCTGATCGTGCTCGGACCGCTGATCATCGAGGCGGCGCGGCGCTATATCCCGTTCTTCGTCGAATCCAACGAGAGCCTGCTCAACACCGCGCGCTACGGCATCACGATACTGGCGCTGGTCGTCGCGCTGTTCATCCTGCATGCCTGGCTGCCGGCGGGCCGCCGCGGCTTCACCCAGATCCTGCCCGGCATCATCTTCACCATGGTGGCGTCGCTGCTCTCGGGCATCGGCTTCGGCATGTACCTGGCGCGCTTCGCCAACAACTACGTCACGATGTATGCGGGGCTCGCCTCGGTGGTGATCGCGCTGGTGTTCATGTATTTCATTGCCGCGATCTTCGTGTTCGGCGGCGAATTGAACGCCGCGATCATCAAGTCGCGGCTGCCGCACGGCGTGTCGCTTCATGCAGCGCAGTCGCGAGCGCCCGCGGAGACACAGGCTTGACCAGAAAGGCGTCGGCGCCGGCGGCGCGTGCCGCGGCTTCATCTTCGGCGCGGCCGGAAATCCCGACGATCACGATACGGCCCTGCGGCAGCGGCAGCGCGCGGATGCGCCTGATCGCCTCGACGCCGCCGATGCCGGGCAGCACCATGTCCATCAGCACGGCGTCGAAGGCGCCCTGGCCGAGCCGGTCAGGCGCGCCCTCGCCTTGACCGATGAATTCGGCGTGGTGACCGAGTTCGGTCAGGATCGTGTTGAGCACGACGCGGCCGAACGGATTGTCTTCGACGCTGAGTAGCCGCAGCCCTTGCGATGCCCGCGCGGGAGTACCTTCACTCGACATCGCGCCGGCCGGCCCATCGGCGGGCACCAGCATCACGGTGAGCGTGAAAATGGTGCCGCCGCCCGCGCGCGGGGCCGCGACGATGTCGCCGCCCATGGCACGCGCGAGCTGCTTGACCGAGGACAGGCCGAGCCCGGCGCCGCCGAACCGCGCGGCGATCGAGACGTTGGCCTGCGAGAACGGCCGGAACAGGCGTTTCACCTCAGACAATTTCAGGCCGATGCCGCTGTCGGAAATCGCAAAGGCCACGCCGATCCTGCCGTCATTCTTGGCCTTGGCCGCGCGCACCGGCGCGACACGCAGCTCGATGCTGCCCTGCTCGGTGAACTTGACCGCGTTGTCGATCAGGTTTTCCAGCGCCGCGCGCAGCCGGACGGGATCGCCGACCGCAAAGGCGGGCAGTCTGTCGGAGACCTCGACCGAGGCCTGTAGTCCCTTGGCGGCGGCGCGGCCGGCGAGCGAATCGCCGGCGTGGCGCGCCAGCGTGCGCAGGTCGAAGAAGTCCTGCCGGATCTCGAGCCCCGGCCCCTCGCTGCGGGCGGCATCGACGAACAGGGTCGCAAGGCTCGCCAAGTGCTCGGCGCCGGCCTTGATGGTATCGACCCAGCGCCGCTCGCGCTCGCCGAGTTCCGAGGTCGCGAGCAGATTGCTGATCGCGAGGATTCCGGTCAGCGGCGTCCGCACCTCATGGGCGAACGCAGCGAGCGCGGTCTCCACCATGCCGGGACCGGACTTGGCTGATGCCTTTGGCGCGGCCCGTGTGCGGCGCCGCTTGGCCACCTTGGCCTTGCGGGGCATGACCTTACGGGGCTTGGCGGCGCGGGTCTTCGACGGCGCGCCCTTTGCTCGCCGCTTGCTGCGCCCTCCGCGCGATGATGTCGCCATGATCTTCGTGACCCCGCCCCCGGAGGCAACATGGCATGCCAGGAGTGGCAGAGTCACGGCGCCGTTTGGGAGGAGCCAAGGCAAATCAGGATGATGGTAAGCGGTCCACCCGCTTGCGGCGCCTTCCCCTGCAAGAGCAGGGCGTCTCCAGCCAAAATGTCGAAAACAACCCCATGCAAAGGAGCCGGTGGCCGCCGGCGTCTGACGCCGCAACAGGAAGGCGAGCGCCGCACCTTCGTGACGGACTACACCAAGCCGACCAGACGGCGGATGTCGGCCAGGCTCGCCCCTTCCGCCCGAAGCTCGCGCAAACCTGTGGCCCGGGTCGATTTCGACAGTTTCTGCCCGGCCGCGTCCCGGATCAGCGCGTGGTGCCGGTAGGCCGGCACGGCCAGGCCAAGCAGGTCCTGCAACAGCCGATGCACGCTGGTCGACCAGAACAGGTCAACGCCCCTGACCACATCGGTGACGCCCTGCAGGGCGTCGTCGATCACGACCGACAGATGGTAGCTGGTTGGGGTCTCCTTGCGGGCCAGGATCACGTCGCCCCAGGCCTCGGGCCGGGCATCCACCCCTCCGCTCTCGCCGGCCGGCCCCTCACCCGCCTCCCGCCAGCGCAGGCCGCCGGCGCGCGCGGCGGCCTGGACCATGTCGAGCCGCAGCGCGAATGGCGCGCCCTGACCGATCAGCCGGTCGCGCTCCCCGGCCGGCAACGATTTGGCCATCCCCGGATAGAGCGGCGCGCCATCCGGATCGCGCGGCCACGCGCCGCCCGCTTCCTTTCCCGTGACCAGCCGCGCGACCTCGGCGCGGCTCTCGAAGCTCGGATAGATCAGCCCCTGCGCCGCCAAGCGGTCGATCGCCGCGCCATAAGCGGCAAAATGCTCGGACTGCCGCCGTACCGGGGTTTCCCAGGCGATGCCGAGCCAGGCGAGGTCCTCGTAGATCGCGGCCTCGAATTCCGGCCGGCAGCGCGTCGAATCGATGTCCTCGATCCGCAGCAGCAAGCGTCCGCCCGACTGCCGCGCCAGATCGTGGTTGAGCAGCGCCGAATAGGCGTGGCCGAGGTGCAAATAGCCGTTCGGACTCGGAGCGAAACGGAAAACGGGTGGCATGGTTGTTGGTCACACGTCATTGCCGGGCATAGCCGTCTGAAGGACGGCGTCACTTCCGCTCGCCTATGCCCGGCAATCCATCTGGACAAGACTCTGTTACGATAGGAGATGGATGCACGGGTCCCGGCTACGCCAAGGCTTCGCCGAGGCCCGCACATCCAAGCCCGCCGAAGCTTTAGCAGAGGCGGCAAGCCCCGCGCACGACAAGTCGATGCAGATCCCGCAATGCTGATTCATCTCGAAACCCAGGCCGACCTCGACGACGCCATCCAGAAGCTGGTCGACCAGGATCGCCGCCTGCGCCCGATCCTCGAACTGACCGGCATGCCGGCGATCCGGCAGCGTGAGCCGGGATTTGCCGGGCTCGCCGCGATCATCTGCGGCCAGCAGCTGTCGACCGCGAGTGCTGCCGCGATCTGGGGCCGTGTCAGCAAGGCGTTCGATCCGTTCCACCATGATGCGATCCGCAAGGCGCGCGCCGACCGGCTCGGCCGGCTTGGATTGTCCGCGGCCAAGATCAAGACGCTGAAGCACATCGCCCGCGAGCTCGCCGAGGAACGGCTGAACCTCGACGTGCTCGCCAATGAAGAGGCCGATGCGGCGCACAACACGCTGACCGCGCTGCCGGGGATCGGCCCCTGGACCGCCGACGTCTATCTCTTGTTCTGCCTCGGCCATGGCGATGCCTGGCCGGCCGGCGACCTCGCCGTGCAGGAAGCGGTCAAGGCCGGGCTCGGGCTGAAGGAGCGGCCGACGCCGAAGCAGATGGCGCCGCTTGCCGAGCCGTGGCGTCCGCTGCGCGGCGCCGCAGCACACCTGTGGTGGGCGTATTATCGCGTGCTGAAGAAGCGCGAAGGCGTGATCGCAGGCGCGAAGTAGGGCGTTGAGAAAAACACTCGAACGGCGTGACCGCGTGATGTAGCATCAGCAGACAGATATTTTTTCAATTTGCCGGCCTCGCCCATTTCGCACGTCCAGCACATCCTTCCTGCAAGGAGGACGGACCTGGTATCGCTCCGTACCCCGCTGACGCTCTTCCTGATTTCCCTGGGCGCCATCGCCACGGCATGGTGGTGGCTCGGCATCCCGGTCAGCCTGGTGCGGGCACCGATCGATCCGAACGATAAAGTCCAGTGCATCTCCTACGCCCCGTTCCGCAACAATCAGACATCACTTTCGCCGGCGACGCAGGTCTCGCCGGAACAGGTCGCGGAAGACCTCGCCCAGCTTGCGAAGATAACCGACTGCATCCGCACCTATGCGACCGACCTCGGTCTCGATCAGATTCCCGGGCTCGCGGCCAAGGCGGGGCTGAAAGTCATTCAGGGCATTTTCCTCGATCGCGACCGCAAGAAGAATGCAACGCAGGTCGAAACGGCGATCCGCCTCGCCAAGGAATATCCGGACACGATCATCGCGCTCGTGGTCGGCAACGAGGTCTTGCTGCGCAAGGAGATGTCCGCGTCTGACCTCGCCGCCATGATCCGCGCGATCAAGGCCCAGGTCTCGGTCCCCGTCACCTATGCCGATGTCTGGGAGTTCTGGCTGAGCAACCGCGAACTTTCCGACGCCGTCGACTTCATCACGGTTCACATCCTGCCGTACTGGGAAAACATCCCGATCCGCGCGGAAAATGCCGCCGCGCACGCTGACGAGATGCGCCGGCAGATCGCGGCGGCTTTTCCGGGCAAGGAGATCTTCATCGGCGAAATCGGCTGGCCGAGCGAGGGGCGGATGCGCGAGTCCGCGCTGCCGTCGCGCGTCAATCAGGCGCGGGTAGTCTCGGAGGTCCTCGACCTCGCCCGGCGCGAGCATTTCCGCGTCAACCTGTTCGAGGCCTATGACGAAGGATGGAAGCGGGAGATCGAGGGCACGGTCGGCGGCTCCTGGGGCCTGTTCGATTCCGAAGAACGCACGCTGAAATATCCACCCGGGCTGCCGATCAGCAATTTCCCGTCCTGGAAGCTGCAAATGTGCGGCGGACTCGCGCTGGCGATCCTGATCTTCGGCGCGGCATGGCTGACCTTGCGCCGCAAGCCGAGAGAGCCCGGGTTCGCGGCGTGGCTCGCGGTCGGCGTATCAGCGACCACGGCCGGAATCCTGTTCGGGGTGGCCGCCCAAAGACTGCTCTATGAAAGCTACGGAACCGGAGGCTGGCTGGTGTGGGGCTCGCTTCTGGTGGCGGCCACGGCTTCGCCGGTGTTCGGCGCCAACGCCCTCGTGTCGGGTCGCGCACCACCGAGCTTCCTGGAGTTGTTGGGTCCGAAGGGCTACCACACCGAATCGATGCTGGTGACCCTGCACGGGTTGGCCTTAGCCGTCACCATCGTGGTCGGCACGGCGGCCGCACTCGGCCTCATCTTCGATCCGCGCTTCATCGATTTTCCTTTTGCGCCGCTCACCATGGCAGCGGTGCCGTTTGCGGCCATGACGCTGCTCAATCCGCCCACCAAGGGAATGCGCCCGCTGGCGGAATCGATCTTTGCCGGCATCTTTGTCGCAGCCACCGTCTACATGCTTTTCAACGAGGGACTGGAGAACTGGCAGTCGCTGTGGACCTGCGCTGTCTTCATCCTGCTCGCGATGACGCTGTGGCGGGCGCGGGCCTGAGCATGCGTTCCAGCTTTGGGGCGCGTAGTCATAAATCCGGTACAGGCGTGCGGAAATGGCGGGGTCCGGATTGCCCTAACAAGCAGACAACAACGATGGCAGATTGAATGTCCGCGAAGGGCCAATAGCTGATGGGCAATCCTTGCAACTTGTTGTAGTAAAGCAACTGGTTTGATTGCGACTATGATTTAGGAGCGGTCAATGCGGGTCGAGCGCAGGTTGACGGCGATATTGGCCGCTGACGTGGCGAGTTATTCGCGGCTCATGCACAATGACGAGGAGGCCACGCACGCCAAGCTCATGGGGCTCCTCGCTGACGGCGTCGAGCCCGCAATTGCGGAACACGGTGGCCGCATCGTGAAGAACACCGGCGACGGGTTTTTGGTGGAGTTTTCGAGCGCGGTCGAAGCGGTTCGGGCTGCGATGAAGTTCCAAGCCCGTGTTCACGAACTTACGACCGGCGACCCGGAAGACAGACGCATCGCTTTTCGCGTGGGCGTCAACATTGGTGATGTGCTCGTCGAGCCTCACGACATCTTTGGCGATGGTGTCAACATCGCGGCACGGCTTGAGGGCATTGCTGTGCCCGGCGGGATCTGCATCTCCTCTGCTGTTTACGAGCAAGTCCAAGGCAAGGTTGGAGGTAGGATCGCCGATCTGGGCGAGCAGAACCTTAAAAACATCGACCGTCCGGTTCGAGCCTATGCCGTGATCTGGGATGAACCCAACCCAACGACACGGTGTCAGCGCACGGGATCGAGCGTACTTTCACCGCCTCGTCTTTCCATCGTTGTACTGCCTTTCACCAACCTCAGCGGCGATCCCGAACAAGATTATTTCGTCGATGGTGTAACCGAGAACCTAACAACGGACTTGTCGCGCATCGGTGGCTTGTTCGTAATCGCCCGAAACAGCGCGTTCTCATACAAGGGCAAAGCAATCGACGTACAGCAAGTCGGCCGCGAGTTGAACGTCCAGTACGTGCTGGAAGGTTCCATGCAGCGCAGCGGCAAGCGGCTTCGAGTGAACGTGCAGCTCATCGATGCCAAAAGCCGCAAACATCTTTGGGCCGAGCGCTTCGAAAAGCCTGTCGCCGATCTTTTCGATATGCAGGACGAAATCGTATCGAGGCTGGCCAACTCGTTTGGTGCCCAGCTCGTTGTAGTCGAGGCACGACAAGCGGAGCGGTTGCGGCATCCCGACGCAATAGACCTGTTCTTTCAAGGTACTGCCTGCTTCTACAACGGGCCGACCCTTGAACACGCGACCCGGGCGCGCGGCTTTTTTGAACGTGCTTTGGCGATCGATCCCCAAGGGGTCGGAGCGGCTTGGGCGTTGATCGGCATGGCAAACGTCGATCTGACAGTGGGAGCCGACCTGCTAACGGACGAACGAGCCGCGCTTCTTTCGGCAGCCGAAGCGAACGCGATCAAAGCACGTTCACTAGCTCCCAACATTGCCGCGGCCCGCCTGACACTGGCACTCGTCTACATCAACACAAACCGCGCCGCGCAAGGGATTACCGAATGCGAGCAGGCATTAGCACTTGATCGCAATTTGGCTTATGCTCATGGCGTTATTGGTTTAGCCAAATTCTATATGGGGCGCCCTACCGAGACTGAAGGCCATGTACTCGAGGCTCTCCGTCTGTCCCCTCGCGATCTCGTTGCCAACCGCTTGATGCGTTTTGTGGGCGTGGCAAAGCTACATCTCGGTGCGGATGCCGAAGCCGTCAGTTGGCTGCGACGAAGCATTGAGGCCAACCGCACTCATCCTCTCGCGCATTTTTCGCTCGCCGCTGCCTTGGGCTTGCTCGGCGCGCTCGATGAGGCGCGAACGGCTGCGAAAGCAGGATTGGCGCTCAACCCAGGCTTTACGATCCGCCGCTTGCGCGCCGCCAAAATAAGCGACAATCCTATTTATCTCTCCGGACAAGAGCGCCTCTGTGAGGGCATGCGCATAGCCGGGGTGCCGGAGGGGTGATGCCGGAGATGGGTCAAAAGCGCCGGTTTGGCCCTCAGCTGGAGACTTCCGGTCTACCCCCAACTTCGGACATGTCCCTGCGCCGCGCAAGCTGTCGCGAAGGGCCAGAACCAGAAGTCGCCGTAATCAGATCAATGGAATTGATAGTTCAGCCCGACGCGCAAGATGTTGTCGGTGAAATGGGTGTGCGTGGTGATAGTGCCGCTCGGTCAGTAGCGGATGTCGGTAACGGGTCGAAGTCGTCACTCCGCGCCAAAGCCGCGGCTACACCAAAGCGTACACATAGACATTGCAGATCGGTGTCGGCGTCTGGGTGACAATGAGAGTACATTCCTCACACAGGTCGTCGGCGGGATGCCACTGAACTCCCGTTCGGAATGGCAGTACCAGAGGTTTCGGCTTTTTTGGGCGGATCGCCGAAACAATGGGATTCTTCAGCCGCGCTTCAATTAGCGCTCCGTCAACCTGGTTTTTTTGCGAAAGCCGTTCCACCGCCTCGGCGTCAGGCCACGCTTCCTGCTGTAGGGAGGCGATGATACCATCGAACAGCGGCTTTATTTTCCCAGCAGGATTTTTCGGTGGCGCAGACCCGCCTAGCTCCACGTAGATACCATAGGTTCCTGTTACAGGGCCGGTACTGATCGCCTGACCGCTCCCTACCGCCCACCAGACATCGAAGACATTATTGAGGCCAGCCGGCGTGAAATTGAGATGAACTAGGGAATATTCTGGCATTTCCGGCTTCGAGATTAACCGGTAGTCCAGCATGTGTGGGAACCCCGGACTATTGGCCTCGCTGTGTAATCGGCATCTGCGCGCTCGCAAGCCGTTGCCTGCCGAATTCCGGAACGTTGCAGACTCGATGTTGTAGAACACGACGTTCTCAACGTCGAAGAATCCTTCCTCCTGACTGGAATAAACCCCTTCGATAATCTGCCCGGGTGAAGGCTTGATGGCTTCGAGGGCTATGCGCAGACTCCTGCGCGCCAAGTCCATAGGCCCCTTCCTTGAGCTATGAGGCATGCGATGCGCGCTGAACAGTGAAACGCGGCTTTCGCTCTGTTCGATTCTGAATACATCCGCCATGGCTACTCCCTGGCAAGGCCAAGTCCCGCAAACCAGACCATGTCATAAGGTTTGCGATCCGCAACTACAACCGTACGCCGCGGGGTCTGCTTAGGGCCAGAAGCGGAAGTCATTCTGTGCACCCGAGCCGCTAGGCGCTCGCGTTCGGCCGCCGCTCAACAAATATGTTGGAGATGCATTCGAGAACGGTTTCGCGCTTCTGGTTGCGCAAGATATTTCGATTCCGGACAATCCCTCGATCAGATTTTGACTTCGATTCGCGCATCTCCAGAACCGTCATTTCCAGATCGAGTTCATCACCAGGGCGCACCGGGTTAGGCAGTTTCACCTCGTCCCAACCCAATCCCATGAGCACTTGGAAGTGTGGTTGGAGCCGACCAGTCAACAAGATGTAAATAGCGAATGTGTGAGAGCCCGATGCAGTCAGCCCTCCAAACGTTGAGCGCGCGGCGACCTCTTCGTCGATGTGACGGGGTATGGGATCATATTCCTTTGCGAACCGGATAATGCCCTCCTTCGAGACGAGGTAGGGGCCAGCTGCGCTGCGGCCTCCGATCTGCAGTTCTTCGAAATAGAGGTTCGCCATCGATGCCTCCAACTGCCGCAGCCTACGGTCGAAAGACAATACCAGAAGGTCTCAACCCAGAAATAGAGACGATATCCGCTTCGGGTCACACGGCGACATCCCTCTGGTCAGATCGCGTGGCCGCCTTATTCTCCAAGGCAGACATCTCGGATTTATGAGCATGCGTTCTAACCGCGCAGCCTGACGCGGTCCTCGCGCGCGCAGTCGGTGACGAAGCCGATCACGGCGCGCACCGAGGGAAGCTCGACCAGATCGGGATGGGCGAGCAGCCAGAGATCGGAGAGGCTCGAGAGCTTCTGCGGCGCGACCCGAACCAGGTCGGGATAGTCGGCCCCGACCAGGCAGGACAGCGCCGTGATCCCGAGCCCGGCCCGCGCGGCCGCAAGCATGTCGCCCTGCGAGGAGCAGCGCATCACCAGCGTGCCCTGCCGCGTGATGACATCGCTCCACCGCGCCAGACGCGCATTCGAGGCCTGGTCGGCAAACCCGATCACGCTGTGGCCCTTCCACTCGTCCGGCCGCTCCGGAAGCTTGCGCCCGACCGCGTAGAGGCGTGAGGCGTAGAAGCCGGCGCCGAGCCGCCCGATCCTGCGGCCGATCAGGTTCTCGTCCCCGGCATCGACCGGCCGCAGCACCACGTCGGCCTCGCGGCGGCGCACGCTCGCCGGAAACGGGTGGGTGATGATCTCGAGCTGGACGTTGGCGTGATCGCGCAGGAACGGCCCGAGTCGCGGCATCAGCCAATGCGCGGCCAGCGTCGCGCCGATCGACAGCTTGACGACGCCGCGGGCCTGCTCACCGGTCGCAGACGCCGAGGCTTCGGCGCGCAAGGCGGCCGCGGCCATCGCCTCGGCATGCTCGCGGAATTTGCGGCCGTACGACGTCAGCGACAAGCCGTCATTGGAGCGGGCGAACAGGCGGGTGCCGAGCTGCTTCTCGAGCGCCGCGACGTTGCGGCCGACGGTCGGATGGCTGATGCGCAGGCGCCGCGCGGCGGCGGCAAGGCTGCGCGTCTCGGCCACCGCGACGAACGTCTTGCAGAGATCCCAGTCCATGCCGTTCGCTCCCGCGTTTCGTTCATTCTTGACCAATCAGCTGTTCAATATTGAACGCGATGACGCGGCCGTCCAGCCTTATATTGCCGCGCCAGCAGAGCCGCCGCTCCAACCATCACAACACATCGCGATCCGCCCCGGCCGCCGGCTGGGCGGCGCATGGAGGATCCGAAAATGTCGCTGCCCGCTTCGCTCGCCAACAAGCTTGAACTGCCGGTCGTCGGCTCCCCGCTGTTCATCGTCTCGGGGCCGGAGCTCGTGATCGCGCAGTGCAAGGCCGGCATCGTCGGCTCATTCCCGGCGCTGAACGCCCGCCCGGCCGAGAAGCTCGGCGAATGGCTGACGCAGATCGAGAACGAGCTCGGCGAGTACCAGGCGCTGCATCCGGAGAAGAAGGTCGCGCCCTACGCCGTCAACCAGATCTGCCACGCCTCCAACGACCGCCTGATGCGCGACATGGAAACCTGCGTGAAGCACAAGGTGCCCGTCATCATCACCTCGCTGCGTCCGCCGTCCGAGATCGTCGAGGCCGCGCATTCCTATGGCGGCGTCGTGTTCCACGACGTCATCAACGTCAAGCACGCGCGCAAGGCGGCCGAGCAGGGCGTCGACGGCCTGATCCTGGTCTGCGCCGGCGCCGGCGGACATGCCGGCACGCTGTCGCCGTTCGCGCTGGTGCGCGAGGTCAAGCAATGGTTCAAGGGCACGATCCTGCTGTCGGGCGCGATCTCCGACGGCTGGAGCATCGCCTCCGCGCTCGCGCTCGGCGCCGACCTCGCCTACATGGGCACCCGCTTCATCGCGACCGAGGAAGCCAATGCCGATGTCAGGTACAAGCAGGCATTGACCGAGCATGCCGCGCACGACATCGTCTATTCGAACCTGTTTACGGGCGTGCACGGCAACTACCTTGGACCGTCGATCGCAGCAGCCGGCCTCGATCCGGCCAATTTGCCGGTTGCCGACAAATCCAAGATGAATTTCGGCTCCGGCGGCAACACCAAGGCCAAGGCCTGGCGCGACATCTGGGGCTCGGGCCAGGGCATCGGCCAGATCGTCGACGCCCCGCCGGTCGCCGAGCTGGTGGCGCGGCTGAAGGCGGAGTTTAATGAGGCGCGCAACGATTTCATGAAGGCGAGCGCCTGACACTGAGCGCCTGGAGAAACGCAGCATGATCATCAGCGGCGACCGGCAGATCAGCTACCGCGACATCCACGCCCGCATCGCGCGGGCGGCAACCGGCTTCCGCGCGCTCGGCGTGCAGGGCGGCAAGCCGGTCGGCATGATGCTGCGCAATGATTTCGCGCTGTTCGAGGTGGTCGCGGCCTCAGCCGCGCTCGGCAGCCCGGTGGTGCCGATCAACTGGCACCTGAAGGCCGACGAGGTCGCCTATATCCTCACGGACAGCGGTGCCGATACGCTGGTCTGCCACGCGGATCTGTTGCCGCAGATCCGCGACGGGCTGCCGCCTGATATCAAGCTGCTGGTGGTGACGACGCCACCGGAGATCGCCGCGGCCTATGGCGTGGCGGCGGCATCCACGCGCGTGCCCGATGGCATGACCGACTGGGACGTCTGGCGTGAGACGCATCAGCCGCTGACCGACGCGCCGATCGGCGCCGCGCCGATGTTCTATACGTCGGGCACAACCGGGCTGCCGAAAGGCGTCAAGCGCAAGCCAATGCGGCCCGAGCAGCAGGCGGCGGCCGCGCGGGTTGGCGCCCTCACCTACGGCGTCAAGCCGAACGAGGGCCAGGTGATCCTGATGAACGGCCCGATGTACCATTCGGCGCCGCACTCCTACGGCATGCTCGCGTTCCGCAACGGCTGCGCGATCGTGCTCGAGCCGCGCTTCGATCCCGAGGATCTGCTGCAACTGATCGCGCGTCACCGCGTCACCCACATGCACATGGTGCCGACCATGTTCGTGCGGCTGCTGCGCCTGCCCGAGGAGACGCGGCGCCGCTACGATTTGTCGTCGCTGCGCTTCATCGTGCACGGCGCGGCGCCCTGCCCGGTCGACGTCAAGCGCGCGATGATCGAATGGTGGGGACCTGTCATCAACGAATATCTCGGCTCGACCGAGACCGGCATCCCGGTCTGGCATTCGTCGGCGGAAGCGCTGGCCAAGCCCGGCACCGTCGGCCGCGCGATCGAAGGCGGCATCGTCAAGACCTTCCGGCCCGACGGGACGCTATGCGAGGTCGGCGAGCCCGGCGAGATCTTCATGCGCCAGACCGCGACGTCGGATTTCGACTACCACGGCAATGCCAAGGCGCGCGCCGAGGCCGACCGCGACGGCCTGATCAGCGTCGGCGATGTCGGCTATCTCGACGCCGACGGCTATCTGTTCCTGTGCGACCGCAAGCGCGACATGGTGATCTCGGGCGGCGTCAACATCTATCCCGCCGAGATCGAGAACACGCTGATCGGCATGGACGGCGTCCGCGACTGCGCGGTGTTCGGCGTTCCCGACGACGAATATGGCGAGCGGCTGTTCGCCTGCGTCGAGCCGGAAGCCGGCAGCACACTGTCGGCCGTGGCGATCCAGGAGTTCCTGCGCGGCAAGCTCGCCAATTTCAAGGTGCCGAAAGATATTCGCTTCATGGACGCGCTGCCGCGCGAGGCGACCGGCAAGATCTTCAAGCGCAAGCTGCGCGACCTCTACCGCGAAGGCCAGCTCCGCTGAGCTGAGGCGGCGATGAAGCGAACGGCGTTTGAAACTTAGTTGCTGTTGCAATAGGTCGGTAATCGACGCAACGATGCCGGCGTATCCGAAGCTGGGATCATCGCCATGAACTCGACCGACTTCATCGTCATCCGCAACGACCTGCAGCAATGCAAGGTGATCGAGACCGAGTTGCCCGATGAAGCGGCGCTGCCGGCCGACGCGCTGCTGGTGAAAGTCACCCGCTTCGCCTTCACAGCCAACAACATCACCTATGCCGTGATCGGCGAGCAGCTGAAATATTGGCAGCTGTTCCCCGCGCCCAAGGACTACGGCATCATCCCGGTCTGGGGCTTCGGCGAGGTGCTGGCCTCGAAACATCCCATGGTCGCCGTCGGCGAGACGCTGTTCGGCTACTTCCCGATGGCGACGCACCTCGTCATTGAAGCAGCCGACGTCAGCAAGCGCGGCCTGCGCGACGGCGCGGCGCACCGGCAGGAGGTCTCGCCGGTCTACAACGCCTATGCCCGCGTCTCCGGCGACCCGACCTATGCCGGCCGGCAGGGCGATTTCCGGGCGCTGCTGCTGCCCTTGTTCATGCTGTCGTTCCTGGTCGACGACTTCCTCGCCGAGAACGCGTTCTATGGCGCGCGCCGCGTCATCCTGTCGTCGGCCTCGAGCAAGACCGCGTTCGGCCTCGCCCATCTCGTGCACAAACGGGGTATTCCCGTGATCGGGCTGACCTCCAGGGGCAATGTCGATTTCGTCACCTCGCTCGGCTGTTACGACGAGGTCGTCACCTATGACCAGGTCGCGGCGATTCCGGCGGCCGAGCCGGTCGCCTATGTCGACATGGCCGGCAACAGCGCGCTGCGCGAGACCCTGCACCGGCACTTCGGCGCGCAGATGGTCTATTCCGGCCGGGTCGGGCTGACGCATCGCGCGAGCGAGCCGGACGAGCCGACGCTACCCGGCGCCAAGCCGGTGTGGTTCTTCGCGCCGGACCAGATCCGCAAGCGCGCCAAGGAATGGGGTCCCGGCGGCATCGACCAGCGCTTTGGCGCCGCATGGGCCGAGCTCGTGCCGCATCTGCCCGATTGGCTCGAGGTCGTCGAGCGGCGCGGCCCCGCCGCGGTGCGCGAAGCCTATCTCGATACCTTGCAGGGCCGCGTTCCGCCGGACCAAGGCCTGATCCTGTCGCTGGCCGAATAGGCGCTATCCCGTCGCGCCCTTTCTGCGGCCTCGCCAATGGGTATAGGCTTTGCGGCAATGGGAACGCCGCCAGGAAACTGACCAAGGCGGCCGATGACGGGAAACGCCGGATGCTCGACAAGACGGACGATATTTCGGTCGCCGCCGACAATTGGCTGGTGCAGTTCGAGGATGCGCTGGCGAGCCCCGACGATGTGCTCCTGAAGCCGCTGTTCCACCCCGACAGCTACTGGCGCGACGTGCTGGCGCTGAGCTGGAACATCCAGACCATCAACCGCGCCTTTGCCATCATCGAGGAACTGCCCGCGCAAGCGCGGCGCAGCACGCCGCGTGACTTCCGCATCGATGCCGAGCGCGCCGCGCCACGCCGGGTGACACGCGCCGGTACCCAAGCGATCGAGGCGATCTTCAAGTTCGAGACCGTCACCGGCCGCGGCCACGGCATCGTGCGGCTGATCCCGGATGCCGCCGACGGCGACCGGTTGAAGGCGTGGACCTTGCTGACCGCGCTCGAGGAGCTGAAAGGCTTCGAGGAGCAACAGGGCCACACGCGGCCGCGCGGACAGGCCTATTCCCGCGATTTTCGCGGGCCCAACTGGCTCGACCTGCGCAAGGCCTCCACCGAGTATGCCGGCCGCGATCCCGACGTGCTGGTGGTCGGCGGCGGACAGGCCGGGCTTGCGATTGCCGCGCGGCTGCAAGCGCTCAAGCTCGACGCCCTGATCGTCGACCGCGAGGCGCGCGTCGGCGACAATTGGCGCAAGCGCTACCATGCGCTGACCCTGCACAACCAGGTGCAGGTCAATCATTTGCCTTATATGCCGTTCCCGCCGAACTGGCCGACCTACATCCCGAAGGACAAGCTCGCCAACTGGTTCGAATCCTATGTCGACGCCATGGAGCTGAACTTCTGGACCGGCACGGAATTTTTGGGCGGCAGCTATGACGACGCGCAGGGCCATTGGACTGTCGAGCTGCGCCGCGCCGACGGCACGACCCGGACGATGCGGCCGCGCCATGTCGTGATGGCGACCGGCGTCAGCGGCATCCCCAATTTGCCTGAGATCGCCGGCCTGAAGAATTTCTCCGGCAAGGTCATGCATTCCAGCCGCTACGAGGACGGCGAGAGCTGGACCGGCAAGCGCGCGCTTGTCATCGGCACCGGCAACAGCGGCCACGACATCGCGCAGGACCTGCACTCCTCCGGCGCCGAAGTCACGCTGGTGCAGCGCTCCTCGACGCTGATCACCAATATCGAGCCGTCGGCGCAGCTGGCCTATGCCGCCTACAATGAAGGCTCGCTCGAGGACAATGATCTGATCGCGACCTCGATGCCGCTTGCGCTCGCCAAGCGCAGCCACGTGCTGATGACCGAGCAGTCGAAGCAGCTCGACAAGCCGCTGCTCGACGGCCTCGCCCGCAAAGGCTTCAAGCTCGATTTCGGCGACGGCGGCACCGGCTGGCAGTTCAAATACCTCACGCGTGGCGGCGGCTATTACTTCAATGTCGGCTGCTCCGACCTGGTCGCCAGCGGCGCGATTGCGCTGAAGCAGTTTTCCGACATCGAGACCTTCGTGAGCGAGGGCGCGCGGCTGAAGGGCGGCGAGACGGTTGCCGCCGATCTGATCGTGCTCGCCACCGGCTACCGGCCGCAGGAAGAGCTGGTGAAGAAGCTGTTCGGACAGGCGATGGCCGCACGCGTCGGCCCGATCTGGGGCTTCGGCGACGGCCAGGAGCTGCGCAACATGTACACCCGCACGCCGCAGCCCGGCCTGTGGTTCATCGCCGGCAGCCTCGCGCAATGCCGCATCAACTCGCGCTACCTCGCATTGCAGATCAAGGCGATCGAGGCAGGCCTGCTGCCGCGCGACGCCGGACCGGTGGCGAAGCTTTCATAACTCCCACCGCCGTCATTCCGGGGCGATGCGCGAGCCCGAATGACGAGAAGAGAGAGGACGTACAATGCCAGCCATCCTGGGCGCCGGCGAGCACCGCTACCGCGTGGTCGAGAATTTCGCAAAGCTGCCCGACGGCTGGAGCCTGACGGATGTCGCCTCCGTCGCGGTCGACAGCAAGGACCGCGTCTATGTCTTCAACCGCGGCGAACATCCGATGGTGGTGCTCGACCGCGAGGGGAATTTCATCCGGAGTTTTGGCGAAGGCGTGTTCTCGCGCGCCCACGGCCTGCACATCGACGCCGACGACAATCTCTATTGCACCGATGACGGCGACCACACCGTGCGCAAATGCTCCAGCGACGGCAAGGTGCTGCTGACGATCGGCATCCCGAACCAGCCGGCGCCGTTCATGAGCGGCGAGCCGTTCCATCGCTGCACCCATACCGCGCTGTCGCCGAAAGGCGAGATCTATGTCTCGGACGGCTACGGCAATGCCTGCGTCCACAAATACACGCCGGACGGCAAGCTGATCAAAACCTGGGGCGAGCCCGGCACCGATCCCGGCCAGTTCAACATCGTGCACAACATCGCGGCCGATGCCGATGGCTACGTCTATGTCGCCGATCGAGAGAACCACCGCGTCCAGGTGTTCGACGGCAACGGCAGATACGAGACGCAGTGGAACAATCTGCACCGGCCCTGCGCGCTGTGCTGCTGTGGAGGCGGCAAGCAGCCGAACTTCGTGATCGGCGAGCTCGGGCCCGGCATGGCGGTCAACCGCAAGGTGCCCAATCTCGGCCCGCGGCTGTCGATCGTGGATCACACCGGCAAGCGCATCGCGCGGCTCGGCGGCGAGCACGGCCCCGGCGTCGAGACCGGAAAATTCCTGGCGCCGCACGGCCTCGCGCTGAATTCGCGCGGCGACATCTATGTCGGCGAAGTCGGCGTCACCGACTGGAAGACCAGCTTTCCGGACACCGAGATGCCGGCGGCGGTGCGCGTGACGCGGTGCTTGCAGAAGCTGGAGCGGGTGATGGGGTAGTCATCGCAAACGCGAGCCTTTTTCTATCCCCGTCATCCTGAGGTGCGAGCGGAGCGAGCCTCGAAGGATGGACGGCCCGGCTGGTGGCCGTTCATCCTTCGAGGCTCGCAAGAGCTCGCACCTCAGGATGACGGGTCGAGAAGCACCGCCAAAATCAAATCTCGCCGATCACCTCGCGGCGGCGCTGCTCGGATTCTTCGGCATAGCGCCGCATCGCGTGCGCTTCGGTGAGCAGGCCGATCGGCCGGCGGTCGCCGTCGTCCTCGACCACCGCGAGCGATTCGGCTTCGGCCGCGTCGAACACCGCGATCGCCTCCTGCACGTTCATGCCGGGATGCAGCACCACGTCGGCGTAGCGCAGGATGCCGGCAAGCCCCTTGTCCTCCTCGAGGTCCGGCGCGTGCGCTTCCGCCACCAGCGCGAGCCCCGCATAATGGCCTTCGCCGTCGACCGCGACGACCTGGGTCTTCGAGCCCGGCGGGAATTCCTCGCGGAACGCCTCGATCGGCATCGCGGCGTTCACCGTGATCATGTCCTGCCGCATCATCTTGCCGACCGTGAGATCGCGGATCCAGCCGATGTCGGCGGCGCTGCGGATGGTCTCGCCGCGCAGATGCAGCCGCCAGGTCGCGAACGAATAGCCGAACAGCTCGCGGGTGATGGTGGTCGAGATGATGACCGCGACCAGCACCGCGGTGGTGAGCCAGAGATTGCCGGTGGATTCCAGCGCGATGAACGACATCGTCAGCGGACCGCCGATCACCGAGGCCGACAGCGCGCTCATGCCGATCACCGCGTAAGCGTTCGGATCGAGGTTGAGCCCCGGCCACACGATGTCGACACCGGCCGCGAACAGCCGGCCGCCGAGCGCACCCATGAACAGCGTGGCGAAGAACAAGCCGCCGCGGAAACCGGAGCCCAGCGAGACGATCGAGGCCACGGCCTTCAGCGCGAACACGCCGGCGATGAAGGCGAGCGGCATCGCCACGATCCCTGCGAAACGCAGCGCGCCATGGCCCGACGACATCACCTGCGGCGTCAGCAGCGCCATCGCGCCGACTGCAAGCCCGCCGAGCGCCGGCCGCAGCGGCGGCCACAGCTTGGTCTTGGCGAGGATGGCCTCGCACAGCGTCACGCCGCGCATGATCGCAATGCCGGTCAGCGCGGCGACCATGCCGAGCAGCGCGGCAATCGCAAGATCGCGCCCCAGCACGTCACCGACGGTTCCGACGCCGACACCGAGCGGCAGCGGCTCGAAGGCATGGGCGACGAAATAGCCGGTCACCGCCGCGACGCCGACCGGGGTCAGGCTCGCCGGCGTGTAGCCGCCGATCACAAGTTCGAAAGCATAGAACGCGCCGGCCAGCGGCGCGCTGAAGGCGCCGGCGATCGCCGCCGCCGCGCCGCAGCCGACCATGATTCGCTGGTCGTTGCGGCGGAGATGAAAACCGCGACCGAGCGAGGCGGCGAGGCCGCTCGACAGCTGGGTGTAACCGGCCTCGAGCCCGACCGAGCCGCCGACGCCGCTCGACCAGATCGTCTGCAGCGCCACGATCACGCTGCCGCGGAACGACATCCGTCCGCCATAAAGCGCGTTGGCCTCGATCGGGTCGATCTCGCGGGCCGGCCGGACCCGGAGCAGCAGCAGGAACGCAAATCCCAGCAGCAGGCCGCCGATCGTGGGAACCAGAAGCGCGCGCACGGGATCGATGCTGGACTGGCTCGACAGCCGGTCGCCCAGCGGCAGATTGAACAGCACGGAATGCAGCACCGTGACGAGGCCGCTCATGACCGCCACCACGAGGCCGCCAATGGCGCCGATCAGCACCGCCAGCACCACGAGGCTCGTCTCGTGCGCACGCACGAATGCGCGCAAACGGCGCGGTGCCTCGAGATAGCTTGTGGTCGTGGTCATCGGCAGGGGTCCGTCACTGGCCGAGGGGGCTTGCGGCTCCCTTTACGGGCCTCGCGGGCAGGAGGCAATCGGGGCAGGAACATGGCAGGGGACGGCGGATAAGCTGCTCATTGCTCTTCACAATCCCGTCACGCTGCCTGTAGTATGTGAGTGCATGCTGCTTCGCAGCTAATGGGAGTCAGGAGCGTTATTTGAACGCACATGTCTCGCAAGGCGGTTGGCCGGTGCTGGTCTTGAATGCGGACTTCCGGCCGCTGAGTTATTACCCGCTGTCGCTCTGGTCCTGGCAGGACGCGATCAAGGCGGTGTTCCTCGATCGCGTCAATATCGTCGAATATTACGACCGCGCGGTACGAAGTCCTTCCTTCGAAATCCAGTTGCCGAGCGTCGTCTCCCTCAAGTCCTTCGTCAAGCCGACCACCCACCCCGCCTTCACCCGGTTCAACGTCTTCCTGCGCGACCGATTCAGCTGCCAGTATTGCCTGTCGGGCGACGACCTCACCTTCGATCACATCATTCCGCGCAGCAAGGGTGGCCAGACCACCTGGGAGAACGTCGTCGCCGCCTGCTCGCCCTGCAATCTGCGCAAGGGCAATCTGACGCCGCAGCAGGCCAAGATGTTTCCGAAGCAGACGCCCTATGCACCCACCGTGCATCAGCTCCACCGCAACGGCCGGCTCTTCCCGCCGAACTATCTGCACGAGAGCTGGCTCGATTATCTCTACTGGGATACTGAGCTCGATCCGTAGGCGGCGCGGACGTTCACCGAACTCAATCGTCGTTCGACAAGGTCAGCCCGGCCAAACCCATCATCATGCGCGCCATCGCGTTCCCATTCGCGTGATCGACGGAGATATCCCAGCGAATACAGTTGCAGCCTAATAGATAGCATCCTATCTAATTGGGCATGCCCCCGTCGCAATCCCATATCCATGCCGAGATCGGCCGCCTGATCACCAGGCTTGGGCGGATCTGGCGTCGCGAGTCGGATCAGGCGTTGTCGGATCACGGCCTGTCCTACGCGACCGCGATCCCGCTGCTGGTGCTGTCGCGACAGGGGGAAAACGTCCGCCAGGGCGTGCTGGCGGACGAACTCGGAATCGAAGGGCCTTCACTGGTGCGGCTGATCGATCTGCTCGAGTCCGAAGGCCTGGTCGAGCGCCGCGAGGATCCGACCGATCGGCGCGCCAAGACGCTGCATCTCACCGTTTCAGGCGAAGCCAAGGTCGAGGAGATCAACCGGGTGCTGCGCCGGGTGCGGGCCGGCCTGCTGAAGGATATCGGCAGCGAGGAACTTGCGGTAACCTTCGAGACGCTCCAGCGCATCGAGCAACGGGCCACCGCTGCAGAGGCGAAATAGTCATGCGCGCCGAAGAGCCGTTCCTGGTCCGCCACGCGGACCTCATCTTCGCGTTGAAGACGTTCGCCGCGTCGATGCTGGCGCTCGTCATCGCATTGGCGATCGATCTGCCGCGTCCCTATTGGGCGATGGCGACGGTCTACATCACCTCGCAGCCGCTGGCCGGCGCGACCAGCTCGAAGGCGTTCTTCCGCGTGATCGGCACCCTGGTCGGCGCGAGCATGACGGTCGCCCTGGTGCCCAACCTGATCAATGCGCCGGAGCTATTGTGCCTCGCGATCGCGCTCTGGGTCGGGCTCTGCCTATATCTGTCGCTGCTCGACGGCACGCCGCGCAGCTATGTCTTCATGCTGGGCGGATATACCGTCGCGCTGATCGGCTTTCCCTCGGTGGCCGACCCCGGCAGCATCTTCGACGTGGCGCTGGCGCGGGTCGAGGAAATCTCGCTCGGCATCATCTGCGCGAGCCTGGTGTCGACCGTGGTGTTTCCCCGCAGCGTCGCGCCGGCAGTCGGCGGCCGCGTCAGGAGCTGGCTGGCGGATGCGCGCCGGCTGTCGCGCGACGTGCTGCTTGATCGCGGGACCAGCGAGACGCGACGGGCCCAGCGCCTCCGCCTTGCGACCGACATCGTCGAGATCGATACGCTGGCGACCCATCTCGCCTACGACCGGCTGGCTGATGCCGGCACCGTGCGCGGCCTCGCCGAGATCCGGCTGCGCATGCTGATGCTGTTGCCGATCGTCACGTCGATCGAAGACCGGCTTGCCGCGCTCGGCGGGGCAGTCCCGCAAAGGCAACCGGAGCTGCGGCACCTGATCGACGATCTCGCCGCATGGATCGTGGACGAGGATCGCCAGCGGCAATCCGGCGAGCCGATCCGCGCTGCGATCGCCGAGCGGCAATCGGCGCTCGACGGCCTCGCGCCGCGGGAGCGCATCATCACGATCAGCCTGCTGCTCCGGCTGCGCGAGCTTGTCGACATCTCGGCCGATTGCCGCGCTATCGGCGATGCGATGGTCGCGGGCCGCGACATCTCCACCGTCTCGCTGGCGTTCCACCCGGAATCGGGGGCAGCACCGGTCCGGCATCGCGACCATGGCATGGCGCTGTGGTCGGCCGCGGGAGCGGCGGTGGCGATCCTGATCTGCTGCGGCCTGTGGATTGCGACCGGCTGGGCCGATGGCGCCTCGGCGCCGATGATGGCAGCAGTCGCCTGCTCCTTCTTCGCCGCGCAGGATGAGCCGGCGCGCAGCATCCGCGCCTTCGGCCTGTTTTCGCTGGTCGCGATCGCCGTCGTCGCGATCTACCAGTTCGCGCTGGTGCCGGGCATCTCCCATGTCGAGGTCCTGATCGCAGCGCTGGCGCCGACCTTCCTCACCTACGGTTTCCTGATCGCGCGGCCGAAAACCGCACCGATCGGCTCGGCTCTCGCTGTCAACACCGCGACGCTGCTCGCGCTGCAATCGACCTACAGCGCGGATTTCGCCAGTTTTGCCAACAGCTCCGTCGCCTTCTTCCTCGGTATCGTGATCGCCGAGATCGTGACCCGGATCGCCCGCGGCGTCGGCGCCGAATGGATCGCCAAGCGGCTGATGATTTCGAGCTGGCAGACGCTCGCGGTCGCGGCCGAGCGGCGCGGCCACGGCGATCGCGCAGAGTTTGCCGGCCTGATGCTGCATCGGCTCGGCCTGCTGGTCCAGCGCATCGCCTTCATTTCCGAGGCCGACCGCCGCGATGCCGACAGCCTGGTCCAGCTGCGCATCGGGCTCAACATCATCGACCTCAGGCGGGCCCGTTACGGGCTTGCCGCATCGACCGTGCGGGCCATCGACGACATGCTGGACGACCTCGCGGCGGCGTTTCGCGCCCATGCGGACCAGGCGATGCCGGCCGAACTGCTGTCACGCATCGACGCGACGGTGACCGCGGTCGTCAAGGATTCCAATGAGCGCGCGCGGGACCATGCACTGCTCGGCCTCGTCGGCATCCGCCGCGGCCTGTTTCCCAATGCACCTGCGTATCGATCGCAGCCCGAGGAGAGTTTTGCTGCATGAGGTATGAGCTCGACATCTACGGTGTCCTGGTCCCAGCGCTGCTGCTGTGGCTGATCGTGGCCTACGCGCTGAGCGCGGTGGTGAGCCGGATCATGCAGCGCTTCGGGCTCTACCGGCTGGTGTGGCATCGCGCGCTGTTCAATTTCACCCTGTACGTATGCCTGCTCGGCGTCGTCGTTTATCTTTCGGAGTTTCTGCCATGAAGGGAAATTTCGCCTGGCTTGGCCGGGTCGCGCTGACCGCCGTTGCGGTGGTTGCCGCGCTCGCCGTCGCGCGCGCGCTCTGGGTCTACTACATGGAGTCGCCGTGGACCCGCGACGGCAGAGTCCGTGCCGACGTGGTTCAGGTCGCCCCCGACGTGTCCGGCTTCGTCACCGACGTGCTGGTCAAGGACAATCAGCAGGTGCATCGCGGTGACGTCCTGTTCCGGATCGACCGCGCACGCTTTGCGCTGGCATTGCAGCAGGCCGATGCGGCGATCGCCGGCCGCCGCGCGACGCTGGATCAGGCCGATTCCGACCTCAAGCGCTACAACTCGCTGACGACCGACGCGGTGTCGCAGCAGAAGCAGGAGCAGGTGCTGGCCACGCAGCTGCAGGCCAAGGCCGCCTATGATCAGGCGGTCGCCGATCGCGCCGTCGCGCAGCTCAACCTCGATCGCAGCGAGGTGCATGCGTCCGTCAACGGCACCATCACCAATATGGACCTGCGACCCGGTGCCTATGTCACCGCGGGCAAGGGCGTGATGGCGTTGGTCGATACCGACACGCTGCATGTCGAGGGCTATTTCGAGGAGACCAAGCTCGCGCGCATTCGCGTCGGCGACAAGGCGCAGGTGCGGCTGATGGGCGAGCCGGTCCGGCTCACCGGACACGTCGAGAGCATCGCGGCCGGCATCGCGGACCGCGACCGCACCGACGGCGCGAACCTGCTCGCCAACGTCAATCCGACCTTCAGCTGGGTTCGGCTCGCGCAGCGCGTCCCCGTGCGCATCGCGCTGGATCACCTGCCGGATCGCATCGCGCTGGTCGCCGGCCGTTCGGCGACAGTCGAGATCATGGACTAAAGCGCGATGAGATTGCGTTGAATCGTCGTCGCGCTTTGGATTCTTGCTTTAGCATGATCTTTTCGGAAAACCGCTTCGCACTTTTCCGGATCATGCCTTAGTGACCCGCCGCGACGGCATCAAGCCGGCCGCGCCCTTGCCATGGCGTGCACCGGCCATCGACGTTATTGCACGCCGTAACGCGTGAAGTCGTCGCCGATGCCGCTCTGTATGGCCTTGGCCGCCGCGATGTCGACGTTGCCGCCGGCCTTGTCGCCCTGCTTCAGCTTCGCCAGCCCGCGCCCATAGAGTGCGCTTGCCAGCTTCGGATCGATGCGGAGCGCGGAACTATAGTCGTCGATGGCCGCGCCGAGCTGACCGGTCTTGAGATAGATCAGGCCGCGCGAGTCGTAGGTCGCGGCGTTGGCCGGCCCCGATTGCAGCGCCTTGTTGCAATCCTCCAGTGCCGCCTGCAGCGCGCCGAGGATAGCCCGGCTCCAGCAGCGTCCATTCCACACACCGTCGAGGTTCGGCTCGAGGCGAATGGCCTGATCGTAGTCCTCCGCTGCGTGGGCATAGTCGCTTTTCTTCAGATAGGCCCCCGCCCGGTTGGCAAAGGCTTCGCCGTAGTTCGGGTTGAGCTTGATGGCCTGATCGAAAGCGTCGGTCGCGCGATCGTATTCGCGCTTCTTGAAGTAGGCTACGCCGCGGTTGTTGAACGGCTTGGTGTAGGTCGGGTTGAGCTCGATCGATCGATCGAAATCGCCGATGGCGCGGTCGTAGTCTCCCTTGGCGGCATAGGCGTTGCCGCGATTATTGTAGGCGATCGCGAGGCCGGCGGGCGTCATGTCCTGCCCCGCATCGATGAGCGTCGTGCACGCACCGATGCGCGCGTCGGCCGGCGTGTGATTGAGGCCGCTGCACAACCCGATGTCCTTGAGATAGCTGCCCTTGGGCTTTGCGCTCTCCGCGCCGGCCGGCGATGCCGGCAACAGCAGGATGAGAAGCACCGCCGCCAGGCCGCCACTGGCACCGCTACCTGCACGAGGCTTCATGTCGAGCTCCGGTTTTGACGATGCACACACACCGGTTTCCGCTCGCCTAGCACCCTCGACAGATGTTCGGGTTGAACCTGTGGTAGGTGTTTTGCTCGCCTTGCGGCGTCGCACGTGTCGCGGGCTTTCTGAGGAGCTTGCTCTTGCCCTCCTCGACGAGCGTCGCAAACTTGACCGTACCATCGTCAGATATTTCGATGCGCGGCGTGGTGCCTCGAATTCCCATCGTCGCGGCGGGAGTGTCGATCTTCATGTCGCCGGTCTTGGCGATATTGCCGGCAACGAAGGTGAACGTGCCGTTGGCCAGCTTGAACAAGGTCGAATTCGACTTGCCGTTCGGGTCGTACACAAACTCGGTCATGGCCATCTTGGCGTTGCTCGACAGATTGAACGAGGTGCCGTCGGTGAAGTTGATCCCGACGCGACCGTCGGCTCCGGTCTGCACCACATCGCCCAGATAGACGAGGTCACCAACCTTGGTCTGAGCCTTTTGATCAGCCAGCGCGGCCTGAACGACGACCGCACTCGCATGCTCGATCGTGACCGAGCCGGTGGCAGCGACGACTTTCCCGATCAGCTTCGCTGACGACTCCTGAACCGCAGGTTCGGCCGGCACGGTTTGCGCCGGTGCCGGACCGGACGCCAGGGTGACGAGCGCCAAAACGAGGCCTGCAAGCAATTGAATATTCAAATCGGTACGCACGATCCCCTCCCTTTCGAGAAGATCTTGTCGTGTCGCGGCGCGATGGTGACCCGGACCGCCTGCCGAGACCGCAGGACCTTGAGTGCCAAACGAGTTGCTGCAAACAGGCCTAAAGGCCTGGTGTAGTTCGATTAAAAATTAATATGTGGACAATCTACTCGGTAAATATACACTAAATCTAGTGGGGCCGCACTGGCGATAAAGGACAGCAGCTCTGCCGTTTCCGCAATCGCTCTTTGCAGTACCGGACTTCGATTTTCACGACCTAATTTAGTTTCAATCGAGACCTTTCGGCGGGCAAGCCTATGGCGGCCAATACGAGGATTTTTCCCTCGTAGAGAGCCAAGCCAGACAAAAAAACTGCGGCATCGCGCCCCGTTCAAGCTACTCAGCAGGCGAAAAGCCAATGTTAGTCGCGTCCGGCGTAGCGTTCGGGGACGCGAGTTCGGCCGTTTTAGGCCGGCTGCCCCGAATGGTTGGCATTGTTCAGACGGCGATCGGGTGCGGCACCGTCGCGCGCGCGCGCGGCATTGCCGTTCAAGCCGTCGCCGGCGATCCCATTTACCAGGGTGACACCGTCGAGGTCGAAGCCGGCGGACAGGTCGATATCCGCCTGATCGATGGCACCTTGCTGAACCTGCCCGCCGGCAGCCGGCTGGAGTTGGGCGATCTGGCCCGGAACAGCAGCTTGCGGCCGGGCCTTTTCGCGAAAACGAGAAACCTCTTCCGCCTCATTGGCAGCCGGCTGTTGGGATCCGGCATCCTGACGGCGGACACGCCTGTTGGCACCCTCAGGGCCAGCGGCCTCGGCATGCTGTCATTCGCCGCACTGACCGTCGCACTGCTGAAGGACGCACAGGCTGCGGAGTCGAACGTCACGTTCCTTGACGATGACAACATCAACTACAAGGACCTCCATCACGGCGTATTCGAGCTGGTGACCAAGGAAGCGATCCCCCGGCATATCATCGTCGATGACCCCGGAGAGACGATCATCCTGAACAAGAGGGGGTCCTCGGTCAGCGTGAGCCATCTCACGAATTCCGCTACCCACATGGAGGAGTTGCGCGAGGCACAGCAGGAGACGCTTGCCAATTTCCAGAAGGGAGCGGGATCGAAGGGTTCAGGCATGCCTGCTCTCGACGACCAGCTGATCTTGCAACCGATCAATTTCATCCAGCCTGGTTCGCCGCCAATCGTGCAGGATCCGCTTGCGCCGCTGCCGGGGTTCGCCCCCCAGTTCGTAATAACCTTCGAACCACCGCCAGTGCCGCCGAAGCTGAATCTCGGAACGGCGCCGATCGAGATCGATACGAAGATATTTGACAATTTCGGCTCGTCGAGCGGGACTTTCGCCGCCAGCGGGAGCGGCAAGCTGACCTTCGGCATCGGCGGTAGCGTGCCGACCAATATCGTCCTGGGGCAAAACACCTACGACGAGGCGAGTACCGGCGAGTTTGGCACGCTTTATCTCAACAGCGCGACCGGGGCCTACACTTTCATTCCGAACAATGACGCGATCAACGCGCTGAAGGTCAGCACGATCCAAAGCTTCGTCATCACCGTAGCGGACGGCGCGCTGTCGGCCAGCGAGAGCTTCAACATCACCATCGACGGGGTCGATGACGCCTCGATCATTTCCGGCGCCAAGGCCGGCTCGGTCGTGGGGGCAGTCGGCGTCAGCGCCGCCTCGCCCGGCCTGCTCAAGGCGACCGGCCTGCTCACCGACACTGATGTCGACGATCCAGCCAACACCTTCACGGCCGTGAGCACGCCGACGACCAGCACAGGCGGCTATGGTTCATTCACGCTGACGACGGCCGGTGTTTGGACCTACACCCTCGACAACACCAACAGCTCCGTGCAAGCCCTCAAGGTCGGCGGTGCGCTGACCGACAGCTTCACGGTAACCACGATCGGCGGTACCCCGCAGACGGTGACGATCGTCGTCAACGGCCCGCTGATCGGGACCAAGGCGGCTCCGTCGTTGACGTTGAGCGAGACGCATCTGACGGCAACAGCGCTCGACGACAACATCGCCGGCTCGGCGCCGGATGCCGCGTTGACGACGACGTCGGCCGATTTCTCGACGGCGTTCACCACCGCGCAAGACCTGAATGGTGCCACGGTCAGCTATGCGCTGACGATCAGCGGCGGCAATGGCACGGCGTCGGGGCTGATCGACTCCCATACCGGCCTTGCCGATGTGCTGGTCCTGAACGGCAATACGATCGAAGGCCATGTCGGCTCCATCGGCGGCACGCTGGCATTCACCATCACGGTCGATCCCGTCACGGGCCTCGTGACCTTCGTCGAGCACCGGGCGGTGGAGCAGCCGCAGGGGACCAGCCCGGACGGTGGCGAAGGCTTGTCGCTCGGAGTCGGCCTCGTCAACCTGATTGCAACCGTCACGGAGCAGGACGGGGATTTCCAGAGTGCGAGCATTGACCTCGGCAAGCAGCTGACCATCACGGACGACGGCCCGAGTATCAAGGCGAATGGCACGCTCCCGTCGCTGTCGCTGAGCGAGACGCATCTGACCGCGACGGCGCTCGACGACAACATCGCGGGGTCTGCGCCGGATGCCGCGCTGATGACGAAGTCGGCCGATTTCTCGACGGCATTCAGCTCGGTTCAAGGCGCGGATGGCGCGACGATCAAGTATGCGCTGGCGATCACCGGCGGCAACGGCACGGCGTCAGGTCTGATCGATTCGCACACCGGCCTCGCCGACATTCTGGTCCTGAACGGCAACACGATCGAGGGCCATGTCGGCACCGCCAACGGCACGCTGGCGTTCACCATCGCGCTCGATCCGGCTACGGGGTACGTGACCTTCACCGATTACCGGCCGGTCAAGCAGCCGCTCGGCACCGACCCGGACAGCGGCGAAGCCGTGTCGCTTGCGGCTGGCATCGTAAGCCTGACTGCAACGATCACGGACAAGGACGGCGACTTCCAGAACGCGAGCGTGGACCTCGGCAAGCAATTGAGCATCACGGACGACGGCCCGTGCATCAAGCCAAGTTATGATGTGCCGTCGCTGACGCTGAGCGAGACGCATCTGACGGCAACGGCGCTGGACGATTGCGTTGCCGGTTCAATGCCGGACGCGGCGCTGACAACGACGTCGGCTGATTTCTCGACGGCATTCGTCTCGAAACAAGGCGCCGACGGTGCGACCATCGGCTACGCGCTGAAGATCACCGGCGGCAACTGCACCGCGTCGGGGCTGATCGATTCGGAAACCGGCTGCGCTGACGTGCTGGTTCTGAACGGCAACACCATCGAAGGCCATGTCGGTTCGGCAAGCGGAAAGCTGGCCTTCAGCATCGCGCTCGATCCAGCCACGGGATACGTCACTTTCACCGAGTATCGTGCGGTGGAGCATCCGCTCTGCGCCGACAGCGTGGCGTTGAACGCCGGCGTTGTGGATCTGGTCGCCACCATCACGGACAAAGACGGCGACTTCCAGAGCGCCTGCATCGATCTCGGCAAGCAACTGGCGATCACGGACGATAGCCCGACGATTGGCGGCTTCACCAAGGTTCTCGTTCCCGATCAGGACAATCAGGTCGCGACCGGGACTTACGACATCAATTTCGGCGCTGACGGTAACGCCGGCATGTTCGTTGCCATCCACGATGGTGCGGTGGGCGATACAGGATACAATCTGGCCACGTGCCACCTGGGCGACGGCATCACCTCGGTACAGGTCACCGGAAATGGCGACTACTTCACGTTCTACTATTCGACCCACGAGGTGGGCGGCGGCGTCGAACTGGACGCCTATCATACGGATTGCAATGGCACCCTGACCGATCCTTACTTCAAGTTGCTGATCGATCCGGACGGGACTTTCTGCTTTGATCTCAAGAGCGTCGATCTGGTGAAGGGCGCCACCGTGACCGGCGCCGATTTCGGCGCTTCGGGCAGCGGCACGCCGTCACTGACGTCCGCGGACGGACAACTCGTGATCACCGGCTCCAACTGCGGCCAACCCGCCGATGTCAAGGCTTCCGGCAACGGTATCGCGGTTGGCGACTACGGTCTGCAAATGGACCCGGCCGAGCAGTTGAACCTCGCCTTCTCCGAGAAGCAGTCGCAAGTCGGCTTGGCCCTCACGCAATGGCAGGGCCAGGGCGCGGCAAGCGTGACCTTCAAGGTTCTCGACGGCAGCGCCGACGTTCACGACTTCAACATCTGCATCCCCAAGCCATACGGCGGCGGCAATGCCGACATCGTGGTGCAGGAAACGTCGAATGCTTCACTGATCAACACCTATAGCTTTGACAACGCGACGTCGACGTACACGCTCTACGTTGGAAAGGCGTTCAATCAGCTCCAGGTCGACTACGATCAGGCGGCCGGTGGAAACGCCACCTTCACGGTCAACAACATCACTTATAACGAGAAGACGACGTTCCCGAGCACCGACCTCCTGTTCGACGTGTCCGCCTTCGACAAGGATGGTGATTCAGCGACGACCTGCTTACAGGTCGACATCCAATGCCCCGCGCCCGGGCCAGCGGCGCCCGCCTTCATATTTGCGGCCCCCCTGGAAAGCGCGGCGATGGCCGGCACCAGCGTCGTTTCAGATCAGGTCACGCATATCCAGCACGATCTGATCATGTAACGCCGTGAAGCGTAACCGAGGTCCCGGCCCGCGTCGGACCTTGACGCGGGCCGGGATGATCTCGCGTATCAGTGCCAGCCCTCGCCGGCCTTCAGCGCCGCCGACAGGCTGCGCACCGGGCGCGTCACCAGCGGATCGAGATCGAAGCGCTTCTCGAGCATCTTGAGGATCGACGTGGTGTCGAAATCCTCATGCGCGACGCCCGACTTGTTGAAGCGCTTGGCGATCAGCAGCGCCGGAATGCGGGTGCCCGGGCCCCACTGGTCCGCGGCCTTGGCTTCGGCGCCATGACGGTTGTGCGGCGGCGGCGGAACGTGATCCCACTGTCCACCGAACTCGTCATAGGTGATGACGATCAGCGTGTCCTTGCCATCCGGCCCTTCGACGATCGCCTTGACGAGATCGACGAGATGCTGGCTGCCTTCGGACTCGCTGGTGTAGCCCGGATGCTCGTTCTCTTCGCCGATCGGCTTGATGAAGCTGACCTGCTTCAGCCGGCCGTTCTTGGCCGCCTGGATGAACTCCGCCTCGTCCTTCAGGTGATCCCTGCGGGCCTGCGTTCCCGGCGCGTAATTGGCGAAGTAGTTGAGCGCCTGATGGTGGAACTGGAAGTCCACGTCGGGGCAGTTCGGGAACACTGCATTGGCGTTGTGGTTCGGATCGGTGCAGGTGGTGCCGTTGCCGTTGGTCCAGCCGGACGCGCCGACGTCGCCGTTGGCGTTCGACCAGCCGCCCGAATACCAGGCCCAGTCAACGTGCTTGGCCGACAGCCGATCGCCGATGTTCGGCGTGTGCAGCGGCGGCAGACGCTTGATGTCCGGGGTGCCCGGGGAAAAGGGCTGGTAGGTCGGCTGCGTGGTGTTGACGGCAAAGTCGCCGCAGGCGAGGCCGGCCGGCAGACCGGACTGGGTGCACTTGGCGGTCAGCTGCGCGTCCTTCACCGTGGAGACCGGCGTGTAGAGCGGCGTGCTGGTCGGCATGCCGTTGGCATCGACGATCGAGTGGAAGTCGTTGGCGCTGCCGTCGTTCAAGGCGCCGACGAACTGCGGCGCCGCGGCCGCGACCAGGAACTGGTGGTTGAGGAACGAACCACCAAACGCACCCTGGAAGAAGCTGTCGGCGATCACGTAGTTCGGCGCGCTGTGGCCGTGGAGATAGGTGTAGATGGGCAGCTTCTTGGTGTCGTAGTAGCCCATCACCAGACCCGAAGCATCGCTGCCGGTCACGTAGCGGTTCTGCCGGCCACCGTTGAGCTGGTACTGCTCGCTGTAGAAGCGATGCACGATGTCCTCGGTGCAGCCGCCGGGCGCGCCGGTGCCGTTGAGGAAGCCGTGCGCCGCAAAAGCGCCGAGCGGCTTCGGACAGGTGGTCGCCGAGGTCGGAATGAAGTCGTTGATCTCGAACGGCTTGTTCTTGAACGCGCTGAGGATCGCAACCGAGCCCGTGTTGTCGGTGCAGCTCGTCGGCTGCGGTGACGGCGAGGTCAGGTTGACGTCGTTCTGCAACAGACAGCCAAAGACGGTCTGATTGTCCTGCCGGACCTGCAGCGTATGCGCCTGATCGGCGTCGGAGGTGCCGTTGATCCGGTCACGGCCGACATCGCCCCAGTGCCCGTAGAGGTTATCGAAGCTGTGGTTTTCCTGATAGATGACGACGATGTGCTTGTACTGATGCACGCCTTCATGGCCGCGATCCCGCAGGTCACGCAGCTCGTCACGCACCTCGTGCTTGAACTCATCAACGATCTTTTCGACCAAATTCTCGGCGTTTGCCACCGGTGAGACGGCAACGGCGCCAGCAACAACTGCGAGCGCCGGAATGGCTCCCCAAAGCCGCATAGTGCTCTCCTGATTTCAGAAAGAAATAGAAATGGAGTTACACGCTATGCAAAACACATTTCGCTGGGATGACTGTTTTTCGACGCGCGCACGAACGCATCACGAAGCGCTTTCGCGCCGATAAAGTTTTGGCCGAATGAGACGTGCAGATCGGTTTCTGCTTCGTTGCCGTCATCAAACCGCAATCAACCGTCGTCTATCCAAACAGATGGTCATTGATCCTGCCGACAGGAAACTGTCACCTCGGTGACATCTTCCGTCGCGCGGCAGCGCATATGCATTGTGACAGGGGCGTTTTCTCGCAATGGCTTGGGATATCGTGGCGTCCGGCTCCGGAAGATGTCGTGCCTCAACCGCCGATCGCGGCGTTAGACCGGCACGGGTCGCGTTGCTGGCGTTCGTCGTTGCCTTTCTCCCGCTGCCCGCGACGGCGTTCCCGCTCGGCGGCGACCAGACCGTGCTGCCCGCCGGCACCGAATTTTCCGAGGACGCGCTGGCGCGGCCGCGCGAGCTGTTTCACTCCGAGGCGATGGGCGGGCGAAAATCCTATCTGGTCAATCTCGGCGATCTCGCCTTCAACTCGCCGTCCATCCTCGGCGGCAAGGCGCGCCAGGCCGAGATGAGCTGCGGCACCTGTCACGTCAACGGCGCATCGAACCCGAAATTGTTCGTTCCGGGCGCATCCTCCCGCCCTGGCACCTTCGACACGACGAGCCTGGTGTTCAACGCCAAGACGTTCAACAGCATCCTCGATCCGGTCAGGATTCCGAGCCTGCGGGGCGCCCGCTTCCTCTCACCCTACGGGCATGACGGGCGCATCACCTCGCTGCGCGAGTTCGTATATAATGTCATCGTCAATGAGTTCTCCGGTCCAAAGCCCAGCGACGCGGTGCTCGACGGCCTCGTCGCCTATATCAACGACATCGACTTCCTCCCCAATCCGAAGATTGCACCCGGCGGCAGGCTCGGCACGCAGGCCAGTGTCGAGGAACGGCGCGGCGAGCAGCTGTTCTTCAAGCCGTTCCCGAAGCAGGCCGAGCTGAGCTGTGCCGGCTGTCACATTCCGGCTGGAACCTTCAACGATCAGGTGCGTCACGACGTCGGCTCGGGCGGACTGGTCAAGACCCCGACCCTGCTGAACGCCAACTTCAATGCCCCGTATTTTCATGACGGCCGCTACGACAGTTATGAGCAGGTGGTCGAGCATTTCGATCGCGTGTTCGACCTCGAGCTGTCGACCCAGGACACGCAGGACCTCGTCGCCTATCTGAATGCCGTCGGCGACGGCGAACGTCCCTTCGACAAGGACGGCGTCGTGCTCCGGATGAAGGAAGTGCTCGAGCTATCGAGCGTGCTCGAGGTCGCGATCCCGGCCGCCGATACCGCGGTGGTGTCACTGGCCGTGACCGGGGTCGGCGCCGAACTGCGTGAATTGACCGAGCACGTCCCCGACATCAGGAACGTTTCGGTCGGCGGCAAGGACGAACGGCTGGCGGCGCGCGCGATCCTGAAGGACCTCGTCCTCACCTTGCGCCGCATCGATCTCGAGGTCGCGGCCGGCCATATCGACGAGGCGATGACCGAATACCGCAAATTTGCCCAGCTGGTGAATTTCGACGTTCCCGTCGCCCTGAAAAAGGCCGAGCCCTGGTCGCTGTTCAACAGCAACGTGCATCAGTCGCATTACACGGCGCTCGGCCGGCTGCTGCCGGTAACGAGCCGGCAATCGCAATAGCGCAGTCACTGCGAGGCCGGTGGTTCAACCCATACGTCGCTCTGCTGGATCCTGCGGATCAGCGCCTGCGGATCGAATTTGCGCAAACCTGCGGGAATTTTGAAGCTTTGTGCCGGCTGGGGCTCGTCGCGGATGTGATCGGCGGCGATCAGCGTCCCATCCGCGGTCTTGATCTGCACCGGAAACCTGCGCTCGCGGTCGATCCAGGCGACAAAGCCGGCCCCGGCCGGCGCCGTGACGCGATAAACGTCCGTGTCGCGGCCCGAAATCGCTTCCGCGCCCTCGCGCTGGCAATGCCACGTCGCGGGATCGACCGGCGCGGCCAGCTGCGCAATCGCCTGCCATTGCCGGCAGGGATCGCCTGGGTCGACCGGAACGAACATCTGGGTCAGCGGACTGGACTGCCGCGCCTCCATGAAAACACGCGCGCCGGGACGAACGAAATACGCCGCGGGCCTTCCCGCATCGATCAGGAAGAAGCCGTCCGGCAACGCCTTTGCCTCGATCCGCGCCTTCTGTTGCGAGACGCGCAGCGTTCCCAACGCGGTTGACGTTTCGTCCTTCCGCGCGACGAGGTCGGCGGAAAACTGCTGCGCCGTGGCCGGCACCGGAGCATTGCCCAGGAGAGCAATGGCAAGCAGGCCGGCTGCCGTGCTCCTGCTCATCGAGCACGTCTTCTCGTTACGCTTCATCGCATGGTCCCAGTCGATCAAATGGTGGCAGGCAAAACGTGACGGCGCCGACCGAACCAATGGTTCGATCGGCGCCGGTCTTGGTTGGGATCAAGAACTCGTGCTGGACGAGCGCCCGATCACTCGGTGTAGGACAGCGTGACCGGCTTGCTGAAGTCGAACGCGTCGAACATGTCAGAGAGAGCCGGGCTGTTGGTCGGGACGTACTCGTTGTTCTTCGAGTAGCTCGGGTTCGGCAGGTTGTCGCGGCTGCGGTTCGTGAGCGGCTGGAGAGCCCAGTTGCGCTCGATGAACTTCAGCAGCGAAACGTGGTCGGCGTAGTTGTGGTTGACCTTGCCGCCCGTCGAATAGGGCGAGAGGATCAGGGTCGGAATGCGCGGTCCGTCGCCGAAGAAGTCGATCGACTGCTGGTAACCGGAGTCCCAGTAGCCGCCGGCCTCGTCCCAGGTGATGAAGACGGCGGTTTCCGCCTTCAGCTCCGGATTGTTGTCCAGCGCGTTGAGCACGTTCAGGACATAGGCCTCGAACAGGTCAACCTTCGAGCTCTGCGGATGACCGTCGAGCAGACCGTCCGGCTTGCCGAACGACACCGCAGGCAGCGTGTTGCCCTGGATCGCCGTGATCAGATCGGCAGTGTCCTTCATGTGAGCCTGACGCACGGCCGGGTTGGCCATGATCGAGGTCGCATACTGGAACGGATTGCAGATCTGGCAGTAGGCGACGCCGAGCGCGTGCGCCGGATCGGCGACCGCAGCGGCGCTGAGGTTGGGGTTCGACGGATTGGCGGCAACCGCGGCATTGGAAAGCGCCACGGCGTCGTTGAACGCACCACCATAATACGCCCAGGAGATGTTCTTCTCCATCAGCGCATCACCGATCGTGCGAACCGACGACGGCGGAACGTTGCTGCCACCCGACAACGCGCCGTTCGGCAGATAGCCGGGGTTGACGTTGTTGAGCATGTAGTAGTGGTTGGGCTTGCAGTTCGGCTCCGCCGCGTACGGCAGATTGTTGAGATAGGTGACGATCGGCTTCACGCCGGGCTGGAACACGTCCGAGCAGTTGCTCCAGTTGCCGTCGACGGTATAGCGGTTGACCGAGCCCGCGACCGGATTCGGGTTGGCGATGGCGGTCGCCGGCGGCGTCACCGGATTGCCCTTGCCGTCGCTCCAGAAGGCCGCATCGCCGGTGCCGAGCATGAAGTGGTTCGCGCCGGTGCCGCCATGGAACGACTGGTGGAAGTTGTCGCTCAGGGTGAAGCGATCGGCCAGCATCTTCAGCACCGGAGCCTGACCCTGCTGGGCATTGTAGAAGCCCATCGAGTTGGCCATGCTCTTGTTCGACGACGAATAGGTCGCCATCACGAACGGGAACAGGTCGTTCAGGCAGCCCGAATTGTTCTTCTTCGTGGCGTTGGCCGCGCTGCAGTCTTCCTGCTGCCAATCCTGATAGAAGCGGTGCGTCGAGTCGCCGGTGTAGTCGTCGTCGCTGATCTGCTCGCCCTGCAGCTGGAACGGTCCGTTGAGGCCGCCGGCGCCGGGAATGCGGGTATCCAGCACGCCGGTCGGCAGGCCGCTGAAGCCGGTGGTGAGAATGTCGAGATCGGCCGGGTCCATGTCCTTCTCGACGCTGGCCTCGGCGATCGTCTTGAACGGGGCGCCGGTGTCGCTCTGCGCGGTCGGCGTGCCGTTGGTGTTCGGCTGCGGCATCAGGTTGGTCGCGTTATAGGGCGACTTCGAGATGACGGGCGCGCCGATATAGTACAACGGCTGGCCAGCGACCGAGGCCTGCTGCGCCTGGGCGAAGTTCGGGCCCGGCGTGCCATCCTCGTTGACGATGCCCTTCGACAGCAGGTTGGAGATGGTCTGCCCCTTGCCCTTCGGCTTGTAGATACCGAAGGTGTGATCGAGGCCGCGGTTTTCACCGATCAGGATGATGACGTGCTTGATCGGCGAAGCGGTCTTCACGCCGTGATCGCCGTCGCCATGATGGCCATTGTCATGCTTCGCACGATCGCCCTCTTCGTGCGCCTGGTGATTGTGATGCGAGCGCTTGTCCCAATCACTGCGACCGCCCGGATAGTGAGCGGCATATGCGGCTGTTGCGACGAGCACCGATGACGCGATGCAGAGCGCGGTGCTGGTTCGCCAGTGCTTTTTGTAATTCAAACTCATTGTCGACCTCAGGGTGTTTGCGGTTAGCAACACACACTGCTTAGTGCGACAGTATGACGCATGCTTTTCGCTTACGTGAAAGCACGCGAGAAATTTCGAAACGTTCAAAGAATTTCTGCGGAGACATCCACTGCAGCATGCAGCATCTCCACGATTCGACCTTTCAACTGGAGATCGAAAATCGATTGCGCGATCCATGCAACGACGCCGACCGCAAATGCACTACAATACAGCTAAATCAGTGCGAAACGTGCCTGGAGCGCATCACCTCGCGAAGCGCAGCATAATGCTGGTCATGCACGCCCTGATTGAATAGCGACCACGGCTCGGCACTGGCCAACAGCGCAGGAACGGCAGCGGCCATCAGATTGCGATAATTCCTGAACTCGGCCGCAGCGTCGGCGTTGCGTCCTTCCGCAACCGCCATCTCTACGCGCCGCAGCGTGAGCACGAGCTCCTTGAGTCCGTTGCGCGCCAAGACACGCTGCTGCTCGCCGCCCGATACGCTGGTGTTCTTGCGATCGGGATATTGCTCGGTCAGTTCGCGCAGCTCGCGGCCGATCGTATCGACCGCCAACGCAACGATGTCCTTGTCGCCGGCAGGAATCGCGGTCGCAAGCACCGTCGAGAAATCGTTGATCTCTTTCAGAGTTGCACCGGCACCGTCGCGCTCATAGGGCTGCACGCCATCGCCGACGGCCGTGAGATAGGCGACGAGGTCGCCCTTGTCCTGCGCCGAGAGCTCGAGCTGAAAGGTCCGGTCGAAATAATCGACGACCTGGTTGTAGTTGTCGAAGCGGCCATCGTGAAAATACGGCGCATTGAAGTCGGCGTTGCGCAGCGTCGGCGTCTTGAACAGGCCGCCCGAACCGACGTCGTGCTGCTGGTGATCGACGAAGCCGGACGACGGAACATGGCACCCTGCGCAGCTCAGCGCAGGATCATGCGGGAACGGCTTGGTGAACAGCGCTTCGCCGCGGCGCTCCGCGTCGGTGATCTTGCCGGCGAGCCGTCCGGCGGGACCCAGGCTCGGATTGGGCAGGAAATCGACGTCGTGAAGATAGGCCACGATCGCATCGAGCGTGGCCGGCGACGGCTCGGGTCCGGCGAACTCGCTGGTGATGACGTTGTGGACGAAGTCGCGCAGCGAGGCGAACCGGCCGTCGGCGCCATAGGGCGCAAGATAGCGCGTGCCGCGCAGGCTCGGGATACGCACGGGATCGAACGCCAGATTGTTGGCCTTCGGATTGAACAGCGGACCGGTGGTGTCGAACGTGCCGGGCCGGCTCGACATCTTCGGCATGAAGAACTTGGCGTTGTTCGCACCATTGACGTGGCAGGTACCGCAGCTCACGCCGGCCTGCCGCGCTACTTCGCCGAGCAGCCCCGGCGAATTGAAGGCGAGATCGCCGAGATTGACCAGATACGACTTGGCGCCGGTCCGCTCGGACTGGAACACCTCGCGCGGCTTGTCGAGCGCATCCTCGTTCAGCTCGGTCGCCACCGGCAGCACCGTCTTGTCACCGTCGACCGGAAACGCCACAGCGCGCCCGAGCAGTGCAAGGGCGAAGACACCGGAGAGCAGCGCAGCCAGACGCAGGTGAAGCGAGGTCATCGCGCCTGGGCCTCCAGGGTCGGGCGCTGCAGCCCGAGCTTTGCCGAGGCACTCTGCAATGCAATGACCAGTTCTTCGCTGGTCTGGCGCAGGTCGGCGATATTGACATGCGGCAGGTCGGGCGTGGCGACGATCGCCTCGAGCTGCTCGATCCGGTTCGTCACCATTTCATCGAGCTTGCCGTCGACCGTGTTGAGCGCGGCGGAGAAGATCGTGTGGTACGCGAAGTCGATGCCCGCGATATTGTTGCGCATGTCGTCGAGCGAGGTGCCGCTGATCCGCGACTCGCCGCCATCGGCCTTGCTCTCGCCGACTTCGTAGGCGAGCCGCACGGTGCCGTCGAGCAGACCCTGCGGGGTCAGCTTGATGTCCTTGAGCTTGCCGTGAAGATCATTGAGGTGCTCGACAAGACCGGTCGCATCAGTGGCTACGTCGGTGCTGCCGGCACCGAACAGCTTGGCCTCGATCGCGTGGAACCCGCTGTCCGCGTTCGGCCAGGCGTCGATCTGCGCATCGAGTTCGGGCACGAAGCCCGCGGTGAACACCTCCGAGCGCTCCCAGCCGGCGCGCGCCGACAACCAGGCCTTCTTTGCACCGGGCAAGTCCGCCGCAGCGGCGTGCTCGCGCAATGCACGCGCGCCTGCCAGCGCACTGGCAACGCCCTCGATCAAATACGGCCGATAGCGCTCGGCGCCGTCCTCGAGAGCGCCCGCGTTCGCGGCGTGCATGCCTGTCGACGCTGCCAGCAAAGCCAGGCACGCCGCCACTCGCATCTTGTGCATAGTCAAACCCAGTCATCTGCCACGAAGGGCTCGCGGCACGTAACGGAGCGAACTATTGTCGGTATCCTATGCGGATTTGTGACAGCGCAGACTTTTTGTCGCACCTTTTCTGCTTCGTCATCGTCGATGACGATCACAATCTCGCAAACGCATCGCGCCGTTGCCGGTCGATTGAAAATGCACTGTTCAACGCGCGCGAGTTGTTGCAACACAGAGCGTGTACGCGTCACACTTGTCCCGCCACCATGCAGATCGATCGCGAAGTTCTTTATTTCATCGGAGCTTACGGCGCGCTTTGCGTGCTGTGCTGTGCCGTCGCGCTGATCGATCTTCGCCACGGTATCATTCCCGATGGGCTAAATCTCGCAATCGCCGCGCTCGGGCTCGCCAACGTCGTCATTACGGATGGAACGAGCGCGGCCTTCAGCGCGATGGCGATCGCCGGCCTCGTCGGCATCCTGTTCTGGCTCTTGCAGCGTCTCTACTTCGCCGTGCGGCATGTGGACGGGTTGGGACTCGGCGACGTCAAGTTTCTTGCCGCCGCGTCGATCTGGGTCGGCGCGATCGGAATTCCGACCTTGCTGCTGATCGCGGCACTCGCAGCGCTTGGTGTTGCCGGCGGCCTGCAACTGGCGGGACGCGAGATGAAGCGCCAGACGTCGATCCCGTTCGGTCCCTTTCTGGCGCTCGGGCTTCTCGTGACGCCGGCCTTGCAGAGCTGGCTGGGATTGAACTAGGTACGCGACCTCACATCTGGCGCCGAGCGGCCAACGGTTTCCGCTCGGTGCTGACCGGAACGAGGCGGGCATCGCCGCTCTCTTCGCCGCCGGGCTGGGGCAATGTCAGCACCGCCGCCTGCTCGTCCTTCTGCATCGTGGCTTCGCGCCCGTTGATCGACCGCAGCTTCCATCCCTGGAACTCGTCGCCGACCTTCAGCCGCAGCGCGGTCTTGTTCGACTGATCGAGAAAGATCCCGAAGCTTTCATCATCTCCCGTGATGGTGCCGACCAGCGACAGCGGCGGCGGCTCGATCGCGACCTTGCGCGGCGGCGGCGGTGGCGCCTTGGTGACTTCCGGCTCCGCGACCACCGCGGGCGGCGGTCGCCGCGATGGCGAGAACACCGGGCGGTCGCGCGTGTTGGACAGCGTCTTGAGCGGAATGCCCCACAGCGGATTGGCGCTGAGCGGCCGCGGCGTCGGGGCCGGCGCGGGCGCCACCCGGACCGACGTCACCGGTTCGGACGGCGGCGGCGAACTCAGCGCCGGTCCGCCCAAACGGGTATCGTCGAGCAGCCCGCCGTCCAGTGCATCACCGGCCCGATCAGGCACGGCAGCCGGCGCCGAAAAAGCCGACACCGCCAACAGCACGATGGTCGCTGCGAAGCGTCGCATCATTTGGCTCCTCGCCATTGTCCGGAGACGCCGAGCAAGACGCGCAGCTTGCCGGGATCGGCGCCCTTGGCGGCCTCGTCGGCGACGGGCTGCACGACCAGCTGGTCGATGAACAGGAACGGCATGCCGGCTTCGAGATCGTAAAGCACCTGCTGCAACTGCGCCTGCTCGATCTCGCTGCTCGCGACCATGCTGATGAAGCCGGCCTTGGCCGGCGCGTTGGGAACGTCAAGCTGCGTCGACAACACGTTGCCGCCGGCCTTGATCACCGCGCCCGATACGCGCTGCAACAAGGTGGCGCCGGCAACCGTGACGGTCGCCCCTTCGAGGTAGGCGGAGCCGGTCGGCATCGCGGGCTGACCGGGCGCGGTATTCGCCTTGGATCGTCCCTCCAGCTGCTCCAGCATTCCGGCCGACGCCGCGACGTCGCTGCGCAGTCCGATGATATCCGAGAGCGACGAGATCACGACAAAGAGCAGCAGCACGAACAGACCGAGATAGCTCGCGGTCGCGACCAGTGGCGAGGTGCTGACGGCGGTCAGCGATCGGGATGCTGCGCTCATGAGCCGGACCCAAAGTAAGCTGATATATTGGCTTCGACGTGGAACCGCTCCGCCGATTCATTCGCGGCGCGGGTCGTCGGCGCGAAGAACGTCGCGCGGGTGAATTGCGGTGACTGCTCCAGCAGGCGGATCAGCGATGGCGCGTCCTGGGTCAGCCCCACCACCTGCACCTTGTTGTTCTCGATGCGGAGCTCCGTGACATAGGTCGTATCGGGCAGCACGCGCGAGACGGCTTCCAGAACCATGACGCTCGACGGCGTGGTCTGCTTGCGCTTGGCCAGCAGGCCGAGCCCGGACGTATCGCCATTGGCATCGAGGCGCAGCGCGGCGCGACGCTGCGAGATCCGATGTTGTAGGTCCTCCTGCTCCGATTGCAGGTATCCGCCGAGATAGATGTTCGCCAGCAGGGAGACCGCGGCCGCGGCCGCGGTCGAGACCAGGCCGATGCGCAGCAGGCGCGGAACCGCCGGCCCGGCAAGGCCGCGTAGCGAGCGGTCGAGCAGCGTCACCTGTTGCGGGGTGCCGTCGCTGCCAACCGCCGGCGCCGACACCGCAACGGAGGCGGCCCCCAGCATCCCGGCCATCCGGATCAACGGATCGACCTTGGCCGCCGCGGTCGCGCTGAACGCGACTTCGATGCGGTCATTGGAGATCGGCTGCGGCGCACCCCAGCCGAACGCGGCGTCCGCGGCGGTCCATGGTGTCAGCCGGTCGACCTGCGCGCGGATCATGCCGTCGAGGAAGTCGCCCGCCTGGCTCGGGAAATCGAGCACACGGCTGACGACGTGGTCCGATCGCAATCGCACCTCGATACGGCTGCCGTCGAGCGCCGTCTTCCACTCCGCCGGCAACGGAGGCCGCGGCGCATCGTGATCGAGCCGGAACGAAAGCGGCGCTGACGGCGAGCCGTCCTTCGCCGCAGCGAGGCGCGCGGTGAACGTGCCGTCGGCGTTCTCGTCGAGCGCGACGCTGCGCCGGCGCATGAACCTGCCCGCGACGCCGTCAACGGTCGTCGCCACCGCGCCGATCCATTGCTCGAACCATTGCCGTGCTTCGGCGAGCATTGCCATCAACCTTTCCTGCGCGGCAGAACGATACTTCGCGGCTCGACGTCGTTCTGCCAGGACAACACACGATATGGCTCGACCTTGTCGCCGAGCGCAATCACCGCTTCGGACGAAGTGCGGTGACCGTTGCGGAACCGGATCGATATTGCGATCCGGTAGCAAGGACTCTGCGCCGTCGAAGCGGCAGGCTGCGGATTGGGGCCCTGCGCGCCCGCGGCGATGCCGTTCGGCGACGGAGCACTTGCCCCGAGCGCGGACGACCCGAAACTGTCCTGTTGCTTCCCCGACGCCTTATCCACCGCCAGCGCGACTTCGGGTGCAGCGATGGTCGGATCGACATCCGGACTGCCGTTGAACACCGTCACGAACGGCAACACGCGATCGACGAAGGCTTCCGGGATGCCGGCGACCAGCGCCAGCTCGTTGACATGGGTGAACAGCCCCTGGCGCGGCGAATAGCCAAGCGCGTTGTAGCGCGCGGCCTCCACATTCTCGCTGCCCGGCGTGGGCCGGGTTCGCCAGCCGACGATGCGATCGGCATATTCGGAAGCGGCGTCCTTTCGGGCGCCGAGCACGACGAAGAGGCCGGTCAGCATTTCCTTCGACGCATAGTTCAGGTCGACGCGGCCGGCTTCCGACGTGAAGCTCACGTTGACGCTGGCATCATCCAGCCCGAAATGGAATGCTCCGTACTGCGGCCTCGTCTTGTCGTCGGTCAGCGTCAGCTGATAGGCGGTGAGCTCGAGCCCGGCCGACACCAGCGCCTCGGTCTGCAACGACAGATCGCTGGCCGCCAACGCGCGCGCTGATGCGGCAAGATAGGCCGAGAAGATGATCGCAAGCGACGACAGCGCGAGCAGGATCCAGAGCACCGCAACGATGACGAAGCCGCGATTGGCCGGCGATCGGCCGAGATTGCCGGGCGCACCCATCACGTCTTCCCCTGGTCGGTCGCAGCGTCGGACCCCTGCTTGTCGCCGCAATTGCCGTCCGGCTTGGTGCAGTCGCTCGGAATCTGGACATGGACCGGCGCGATGGTCGAAACCGACAGGACGCGCTGGCTCGCCGCGTCACGCACGGTGAGCCGGATCATCGCCGGCAGTTTGCTGGCATCCTTCCACGCGCTCTTCCAGGCCCGGTCGGCGCCGGCATAGGCAAAGGACAGCCGATAGGGCGCGCGCAGCAACACGACGGGACTGCCGAGATGCACCTGCTCCGACAGCGACACCCCGTCGGCCAGCGGCGTGAAGCGCGTCTGGGTGCGAACCGTGACGAACTCGCCGCGATCCCTGACCTCGCCGAGGCGCACCACGTCGAGCCCCGCCCCGGCATTCGGCCCGACCGACGTCCGCACGAACGTGACCGACAATTCCGATCCGTCGAACAGCGGCTTGTGGGTATCGCGGTTGGCGGCAACGAACTCCGCCGCGGCGAGATCGGCGCCGATCCGCTCCAGCGCGATCCCGATCAATTCGCTGCGCTGGATCCGGTCAATGCCCCTGTTCCAGCTCGGCAGCCATTCTCCCGTGATGCCGGCGAGGGCCGACAGCAACAGCCCCATCAGCGCCAGCGCGACGATGGTCTCGATCAGCGTGAAGCCGCGTTCACCCGCTCGCTCGGCTGTCCTTGTTGCTGTCTTGACCGCGGTCATTCCGAAGACCTCGGCATCAGGCGCACGGTGCGAATGTCGGACAGGGCGCCGCCCGGCGATTTGACGCGAATCCGCACCAGTTCCGGGGCCCAGGGCGCGTTGCCCTCGGGCACCGTCCAGTCGCCGCCGAGCGGACTGACATCGATGGTCCAGCGGTAGCCTTCCGCCTGCCCTGTCGATGCGCCCGGCTGCAATTCCGCGCGGGGCGGAATACCGACCGTCATCAACGTGCGCACCGCCTGCATCAGCGCGACGTGTTGTTCCATCGCCCGCACGCCGCGCGTCTTGACGCCCATCACGGCGCCGATCGCAACGATCGAGACAGCCACCAGCGCCAGCGCCACCAGCACTTCGATGATGGTGAAGCCCGCATCAGCGCGGTCAGTTGGCGGCGACGTCGCGAGCAACGATTTCAACCCTTCCGGTGAGCCAATTGACGCGAACCTCATATCCCGCATCGAGCCGCGTCAGCGCGATGGAGCCGCCGCAGGAACCGCCATTGGCGAAGAAGCGGATGGTCGACAGCGCCGCGCGGCGCTGGCAGCTTTGCGGCAGCACCGCATCGAACCGCACGTCATCGGGGATTCGCACCGTCATGCGCGACGCCCCCGAATGGATCACCCGGCTCGACGCATCCACCAGCGTCGCGACGCTGGTGCTGCGCTCGATCGCCGCATTGCGATCGGCCTTCAGCAACGTCGCGGTTTGCAGCGCATAGGCCTGCAAGCGCGACCGTGAGGTCTGGTGTGGAATGAACGGAAGCAGCACGGCCGCCAGCAGCGCGATGATGGCGAGCACGCACACCATCTCGAGCAGGGTAAAACCGCGCTGCGTCGCGTCATTCATGCGCGCCATGCATCCTTCTTTGTCACTCGTTGTTGGCGGCCGTGGTCTTCTCGAGCGAGATATCGGCCGAGGTACCGCTGCCGCCCTCCTGACCGTCGGAGCCATAGGAGACGATGTCGTATGGCCCGTGCTCGCCGGGCGAGCGATAGAGATAAGGGTGGTTCCAGGGATCGTTCGGGACGTTGCCGCCCTTCAGATACGGGCCGTTCCAAGCGGCGACGCCCGGCGTACGCCGGACCAGCGCGGCAAGTCCCTCTGCCGTGGAGGGGAAGCGCCCGGCGTCGAGATAGAACAGATCGAGCGCGCTGGAGAAGCTCTGCAACTGGATGCGCGCGGTCTTGACCTTGGATTCGCTGAGATAGTTGAGCACGCGCGGCCCGATCAGCCCCATGATGAGGCCGATGATCGCGATCACGACCAGCATCTCGACCAGCGTGAAGCCCGCCTCGCCCGTTCGTCCCGGCCGTTGCGATTGCGTGCGATTGCGTCCCGCTCGCGTGGACAATGCCTCGATGATGGTGATGCGCGATATCATGACCGATGACCCCTGCTTTAGCCGACTAGCTGCGTGACCGAGAGCAGCGCCGTCATCACCGATACGATCAGTCCGCCGACGACGGTGCTGATCGTGATGATCGCCAGCGGACCGACGATGCCGACGACGCGGTCCAGGCTGCGCTGCAATTTTGCTTCGTAGAATTCCGCGACCCGCCCGGCCAAGGCCGGCAGTTGCCCGGTCTCTTCGCCGAGCCGCAGCATGCGGACCGCCATCGGCGGCAGGCTGTCCGCCACCGCGAGGGCTTCCGATAATTTGCCGCCATGACGGACGCGGTCGGCGGCGGCGGTCCAGTTCGCCTCGCTCCCGGTCACCGCCATGATGTCGACGAGGATGCGCAGCGCGGCCGTGAGGTTGACGCCGCTGCCGAGCAGGACGCCGAGATTGCGGCAGAACAGGCTGGCGCGGTAGAACTGGAAAGCGCTGCTGATGCCCGGCACCCGCGAGATCCCGTTGACCAGGGCGGCGCGCACCCGCGCCTGCCGCAGCAGCCACCACACGAGCGCGATCGTCGCCGCGCTGATCAGGCTCGCCGCCGTGGCATTGGCGCGCAGGAAATCCGATAGCGCGATGAAGCTGGCGAGCGCGGTATCCGACTTGCCGCCGAAATCGCCCAGCACCGTCGAGAATTGCGGCAGCACGAACAGCAGGAAGAACAGCATCACGCCGGATGCCGCGACCAGCACGAAGGCCGGATACTGCATCGCGTCGGTCAGCTTGCGCCGCATCTGCTCGGAGCGCGCGCGCTCGGTTCCCAGCATCTCCAGCACGGAATCCAGCGTGCCGGAGATTTCGCCGACCCGGACCAGGGCGATATACATCGGCTGGAACAGGGTCGGATGATCCGCCACCGCATCGGCAAAGCTCTCGCCGGTAAGCAGGGCGGCGCGAATTTTCGCCACCACCGGACGCATCCGGCCGACATCGGCGTCGCCGGACAACAGCTCCAGCGCATCGTCGAGCCGCGCGCCGGCCTTGAGCAGCAGCGCGAGATCGCGCGTGAACGTGGTGACCTCGGCGGCGCTCGGCCCGCCGAACAGGCTGCGGCCACCGGCGGCGCCGGATGCGCGCTTGTCCTCGGTGGTTTCGATCGGCAGCAGCTTGAGATATTCGATCCGCCGCGCCACCTCGGCCGCGGTCGGTGCCGAGATCGTGCCGTTCACGATCTCGCCGGCCTGGGTCAGAGCGCGATAGCGATAATTCGGCACGGCGTCACCGCACCGTCGCCACGCGGAGGATCTCGGCGGGCGAGGTCAATCCGGCGCGGCATTTGGCGACCCCGTCATCGAGCATCGTGGTCATGCCCGCCCGGATCGCCATCGTATCGATCTTCAGCCCGTCGGTTCGCTCTCCGATCAGTTCACGCAGTTCATTGGACAGTTCGAGCAGCTCGAACACGCCGAGGCGGCCGCGATAGCCGGTGCCGCCGCAGCGCTCGCAGCCGGATGGCTCCTGGATGATCTCGTCCGCGCAGAACCCGAGCGCGGCGAGCCGGGGATCCTCGGTGAAGTCAGCCGCCGCCAGCGGCCGCGCCGTCTTGCAGCGCTCGCACAATTGCCGGACCAGACGTTGCGCGATCACGCCGCGCAACACGGAACGCAGCAGATAACCCTCGACCCCGAGGTCGAGCAGGCGCGGCACTGCGGCCGCCGCCGTCTCGGTGTGCAGCGTCGTCAGCACCAGATGCCCGGTCAGCGCCGCATGCACCGCGACATGCGCGGTCTCAGAGTCGCGGATTTCGCCGACCATGATCACATCAGGGTCCTGGCGAACGAAGGACCGCAGGGCGGTCGCGAAGGTCAGGCCGATCGCGGGCTTGATCTGGGACTGGTTGACGCCGGGAATCTCGTATTCGACCGGGTCCTCGATCGTCAGGATCTTGCGGCTGGGCTCGTTGAGGATCGACAGGATGGTCGCCAGCGTCGTGGTCTTGCCGCTGCCGGTCGGCCCGGTGATCACAACCATGCCGTGCGGCAGCTTCAGGAGTCGCCGCAACTTGCCTTCGTCGGGCTCGGAAAACCCCAGCTTTTCGACGACCAGCAGGCCGCGATCCTTGGGCAGGATGCGGATCACGGCGGATTCGCCGTGCTGCGTCGGCATGATCGCGACGCGGATATCGATGTCGGTCCGCCCGGCCCGCAGCCGCGCCGCGCCGTCCTGCGGCAGGCGGCGCTCGGCGATATTGAGATTGGCGATGATCTTGATGCGGGAGACCACCGCCTGCGGCAGCACGCCGGTCAGCGCCGCGACCGGCCGCAGCAAGCCGTCGATCCGCAGGCGCACCATGAGGCCGGCGGAAAACGGCTCGATATGGATGTCGCTGGCGCGAAGCTCGACCGCCTTCTCGATCAGGTCATTGACCGCGCGCACCACCGGTGCGCCGCTGGCGAGATCGCGCAGGCTCTCGATGTCGTCTTCGCGCGGCAGTGCCGCCGCCGTATCAGCGGCCTCGGCTTCCTCGGCACTGGAGGAGTTGTTCAGCGCGATGGCGACGTCCTCAGATGACGCCACTTTCACATTGATGCCGGCACCAAGCACGATCTGTGCCGCGCGCAGCGTTGCCTGGTCGGTCGGGTCGACCACCGCAAGCACCGTGGTCCCATCGGCGGCCCGGCACGGATAGACCATGGTCTCGCGCAGGAAGCGCGGCGAGAACGCCCCGACCAGCGGTTCGACCGAGGTCATCTCCTGCAACGTCAGGCGGCCGAGCGCAAAGAAGCGCGCGGCTTCGTCGGCGAATTCAGTCGGTGAGAGGCTGGTGAGCTCCCACAGCTTCAACTGCCTGACGTCGGCGCCCTGCCCGGTCCGCTCAGCCGATCCCTCGATCGGCGCCAGGTGATTGTTCTGACGGAGATAATCCACGAACCGAACGGACAGGTCGTTGGCCATTCCAGATATCCCGCCACACTATCCCGGATCAGTTCGTGCCAAGGGCCGCTGCGTGCCGTCGCATTCGGCTCCCGGCAATTGTGCGGTTATCGATCCGAAGTGTGACAGCTGTGCGAAGTCACATCGCTCACCCACTCAAGAAGCTTTGACGTGGCATCGCGGACACGACGGCGCACGGCTGCACAATTTTGGTGCGATGCGAGGGCAAGGCGCGAACGACAATCATGTAACCAATTTATTTCTGTCATGTTCGATCGCTAAGAGTCCCTCCGGGGTAGGACCGATCGTCGCAAGCAATCGAAATTCCAGTTAGTCAGACCGAAGGGCCTTCATGCAACGCGTAGGCACAGTGGGCCGCTGCCCGACGATTCGTGGCGGCCTCGCAGCCATTTTTGCCCTGACGTCACTGGGGTTGTTGGCGTCCTGCAATTCCGCGACGGTCGGCGAAAGCGTCGACGCGTCCCAGCTCGACGTCACCGACAAGGTGCGCTCGCTGGATCTGGCGCAGCGCCAGCCGCAACAGGTCAGCGCGCTGGCGGCGACGGGCGGCAGCCAGAGCGGCAGCGTCCGCGCGGCGATGTATGATGGAAGCGAGGTGACGGCGGTCGCCGATGCGCGGCCGCAGCCGGCGTCGAACGGCAATGGCTTCGACCTGAATTTCGAGAGCACGCCGGTGGCGACTGTCGCCAAGGTCGTGCTCGGCGACATCCTGCATGTCGGCTACACCATCGACCCGCGGGTACAGGGCACCGTGAGCCTCGTGTCGGTCCGCCCGGTGCCGAAATCCGACATGGTGTTCGTGCTTGAGAACGCGCTGCGCCTGAGCGGCGTGGTGCTGCTCAAGGATACGGCGGGCTATCGCCTGACGCCGCTCGGCGATGCCGTCGGCGGCGGCCGCGTTGATGCCGCGGCAGCCAATCCCGAGGCCGGATTCGGCATCTCGGTGGTTCCCCTGCAATATGTGTCGGCCCAGACCCTGCTGAAGCTGACCGACAGCTTCGCCACCAGGGCCGGCTCGGTCCGCGCCGATACCACGCGCAATCTGCTTTTGATCCAGGGCACCGGCGCCGAGCGCCGCACCGCCGTCGACACCGTGCTCAGCTTCGACGTCGACTGGATGCGTGGCCAATCCGTCGGCATCTTCCCGATCTCGAGCGGGTCGCCTGCGCCCGTCATTGCCGAGCTGGAGAAGATCGTCGATTCAGGCGAGAACGGCCTCAGCCAGAACGTCATCAAGTTCATGCCGATCCAGCGCCTGAACGCGATCCTGGTCGTGACCAAGAAGCCGGACATGCTGCATACGGCCGCGACCTGGATCAAGCGGCTCGACCGCAACGACACCGCGCGCACCTCGGTCCATGTCTACCGCGTCAAATACGGCGATGCGCGCCAGATGGCGCGGGTGCTGACCGACATGTTCCTCGGCGGCTCGTCAGGCAACCTGCTCGACAGCGCCGACAGCCAGCTCGCACCCGGCTCCGGCACCTCGTCGACCTCGAGCGTCGCCGACCGGCTGTCGCTCAACAACAACAACGGCTCGAATTCGGGCATGAGCGGCTTCGCATCCCGCGGCACGTCGGGGACGGGCGGAACCGGCTTGGGCCAGGGATTCGGCGCCGGCGGGCAATCGAACAATCCCAACAATCAAGGCCAGGGCAACAATGCCGCGCTGGATAGCGGACGCGGCGCCAGCGGCGGCAACGGCCAGCCCGTGATGCAGGACGTGCGGATCACGCCCGATGTCGTGAACAACAATCTGCTGATCTACGCCGACCAGGCCAACTACCGCATCATCGAATCGACGCTGATGCAGATCGACGAACCGCAGCTCCAGGTCGCGATCAACGCGACGATCGCCGAGGTCACGCTCAACAACACCCTGTCCTATGGCGTGCAGACCTATCTCACCAGCCAGAACCTCGGCCTGAAGCCGAACACCGGCTCGATCCTCGGCACCCAGGCCACCGCGGCGCCCGCGACCACCACGGACGCAACCACCGGCGCCGTCTCGGTCGCGGGTTCGCTCACCAACGCCTTCATCAACCAGAGCTTCCCGGGCTTCAACTTCCTGATCGGAAACGCAACGCAACCGAGCCTGATCCTGGATGCGCTGCACGCCGTCACCAGCGTCAAGGTGCTCTCCAATCCGTCGCTGGTCGTGATCAACAACCAGGTCGCGACCCTGCAGGTCGGCGACGTCGTCCCGGTGTCGACCGGCAGCGCGACGGTGCTGACCACGAGCAACACGGTGGTCAACACCATCGACTATCGCAACACCGGCATCATCCTGAAGGTCTCGCCGCGCGTCAGCGTGAACGGCACCGTGCGGCTCGATGTCGAGCAGGAGATCAGCAACGTTCCGCAGAGCAACGGCACGGTCAACCTGACGCCGACCGTTTCGGAACGGCGGGTCAAGAGCCAGATTTCAGTGGCCAACGGCCAGACCGTGCTCCTCGCGGGCCTGATCAGCGAACAGCAGAGCGGCGCGCGCAATGCGCTTCCCGTGCTTGACCAGATTCCCGGCCTCGGTGATGCGTTCGGACATCAGAGCAACGGCACCCAGCGCACCGAGCTGATCATCTTCATCCGCCCGCAGATCATCCGCAATGGTTCCGACGCCCAGACCGTGGCGGAGGAGCTGCGATCGAAATTGCGCGGCAGCATCGCCACGACGTCGACCAATGCGCCGATCACCACCAGCTATCACTAGGCCGGAGGGCAGGATGTGCCGCATGCTCGCACAACGGATGAGCCGCTCGGCTTCGCTTGCGGTCCTGCTTTGCGCGATGACCGCCTCGGTCGCGAGCGCCGACAGCGTTGCGCGCGGAGCGGCCGCCTTCCATCGCGGCGACTATGTCAGGGCGGCGCAGGAGCTTTCGCCGGCCGCCGATCGCAACAACGCAAGGGCGCTCGGCCTGCTCGGCTTCATGTATGAGCACGGCTTCGGCGTGCCGCAGGCCTACGTCGCCGCAGCCGATCTCTATTATCGCGGCGCCGTGCAGGGCGACCCGTTCGCGCAAGCCCAGCTCGGCCTGTTATACGACAAGGGCCACGGCGTTCCGAACGATTACGTGCTGGCCTACAAGTGGCTCAACCTGGCGGCTGCCCGATCCTGCGGGCGGCAGCGCGACGCCTATCTCCGCTTCCGCGATGCGGTCGCATCAAAACTCTCGACCTATGAGATCATTGCCGGCCAACGGTTTGCATTGGGATGGGTCCCGGACCGGCTGGCGCCCGACATGCATCTGACGGTCAAGTAGCCGCGGCTATGACGACATACGCACGCGGCTCGCAGACACCTGCCTCGCTCGCACCTTTCGCCGCCGCAGCCGGCGCCAGCCGATCACGACGCCGCTGATCGAGACGATCGTACCGACTGCTGAGAGCAGCCACACCACGATGTCGCGCGCCGGCCAGATGCGCAGCAGCAGCGGGAAGTCGAGGCTGTGCAGGGCGTTGAACAGCCACCGATAGGAACGGCGGCTGTCATCGCTGCGGTCGAGGATCTCGGCGGTGACCGGAGAGACGTGCAGCCAGGTGTGTGCGGGATCGTTGAAGCCGATCCGCAGCACAGGCAGCTCCCGCGACTGGTGCAGCGTGTACCAATAGGCATCGGGCTCATCGAGCTGCCGCGCGGATATCACGGCAGCTTCGGGCATTGCGCGCCGGGCCGCCGCGATGATGTCGTCACGCGAGAGCGTTACGGGCGCACCGGTGGCGGGATCGGCGAGGCTGCGACGGCCATTGCTGTCGTCGAGCAACATCAGCCGGCGTCTGCCGATCCAGACGAAGCGCACCTCCACTGCCGGCATCGATGGCTGCGACTGGAAGCCCGCAACGATATCGGGCCTGTCGTGGCCGCCGTAGCCGACCGCGATCTCGCGGGTGACGCCGCGGCCGGAGAATGCGCCACCGGGATTGAGCGACAGCCAGCCGCTGAACATCCAGGTGAAGACGAAGATGCCGCCGATCAGGCCGGCGATGTGATGCCAGGCCATCCAGCCGCGATAGGGTGAGACGGCGCCGCTGGCGTAACGGCGGGTCAGCCGCAGGCGCAGAATGCCGATCCAGAAGCCGGTGACCGCGACCACGAGGCAGACGCCCGAGATCCACAACACCACGTCCCGCCACAGCGGGCCGTCCTTGCGCAACACGGTCGGATAGATCCAGTGCGGGATCGAGCCGAGCCAGTTCCAGACCCGCTCCCGCCGCGTGGTGTCGAGCGCGATCTCGCCCGAGCGCGAGGAGACATAGAGCTCGGTGCCGTCGGCGTCGCCGAGGCTGATCAGATAAAGTGGCCGCAACGGATCGAAGCGCGCGGTGACCGACCATTGATCGCGCGTCACCGTATCGCGCAATTGCGGCTGCACGGCATGCGGGTGATGGCGAGCGATGGCAAGCGCCTGATCCGGCGTGATGCGGTCGATCACGCTTCCATCGATCGCCGAAACGGTGACGGCGGCGCCCTTCCAGGCGGCGATGCGATAGACCGGCGTCTCGTCCATCATCGAGAGCCGCAGGTCGCGCGGATAGTGCTCCATCCCGGCGATCGCCATCGCGCGATCCGGCGAGACCTGAACCTTGTTCCAGAGAATGACAGGGAGCGCGGCGAGGCGCTCGCTGTCGGTGAGGCGTGGAAAGGCCACGTACATCATGACGAGGCCGGAGATGAACCACATCGCGAACAGCAGGCAGGTCGCAATGCCGATCCAGCGATGGACGACATAGAGCCACCGCCGCCCCCGCCGGATCAGAGCCTTGCGCATGATCAGAACTTCACGTTGACGGACAGTTCGGCGGTGCGCGGCATGCCGAGTAACCACTGCCCCGTGCCGTTCGAGGTCACGGCGTAGACCTTGTCGAACAGATTGTAGACGCGGAACGCAACCGTCGTGCGGTCGTCCGGTTTCCACCTGATGCCGCCGTTGACCACGTTGTAGCCCGGCCGCAACTGGGTGTTGGCGAGGTCGGAGTACATCGCGCCGACCATCTGCACACCGCCATAGACCGACCAATTCGAAGCGAAGTCCCAGGTCAGCCAGACGTTCGAGACCTGCTGCGGAACGTTGACGGGAACATTGCCGGCATAGCTGACGATCTTGCCGCCAACCAGCTGGCTGTTGTTGTCGTATTTGGCGCGCAGCAGCGCCGTGTTGGCGTCGATGCGCCAGCCGTAATCGAGCGCGAGCCCGACCGAGGCCTCGACGCCGCGCGATGATTGCTGCCCGACCTGGAGCGAATTTCCGGGATTGCCGGGATCGGCGATGAGCAGATTGTTCTTGACGATCTCATAGCCTGCCAGCGTCCACTCGCCGCGTCCGCCGAGGAACGACTGCTTGACGCCGAACTCGGTCTGCTTGCCGGTGGAGAGCTGGAAGTTCTTCTGCGAGGTGGACAACGAGATGAGATTGCCGACCGGGTCGACGCCGACGGCATACTGGCCGTAGAAGGCGAGATTCTTGATCGGCTCGTATACGAGGCCGGTGCGCCAGCTGGTGCCCGACAGCGCGGTATCGAAGCTGTTTGAAGGTATCTTGTAGTCGGTGCGGTCCACCTCCGGACGATCGTATCGGACGCCGGTCACGAGCGACAATTGATCGGTCAGCTTCAGCCGGTCCTCGGCAAACAGCGCGTATTGATTGACGATCGAATTGAAGCCCGGCGTGGTTGCGGTCGTTGTTGCGAAAAACGATCCGGGATCGAACACGTACGGATTCACCGACGACGCGCCGCCATAGGGTGAGTTGTTGGTGTGGAAGAACTCGATGTGATTGACATCAAAGCCGGCAACGAACTGGTTCGCCAGGCCGAGGATGTGACCGCTGAACGTCGCGTCCATCCGGTTGCCGGACTGCTTCTGGTCGTGGAAGATCTCGATATAGCTGGAGCGGTCGATCAGCTGCGTCTTCGGATTGAAGGTGTAGTTCTCGATGTCGCGCCAGTGCCGTTCGCTGGTCAGATAATACAGCGTGTTGTTGATCTTGACGCCGTCGGCGACATCCCACTCGGTCTTGAACTGGGTCCAGCTGTCCTTGTAGCGAATGGTGCTATCGAGCGCATTGTAGTTCTTGAAGCGCAGCGCGTCCTGGATCGCGCCGTTGATCAGCGGCGTGCCGAAATAGCGCGACGGGCTGCGGTCACCATAGTCTTCCGACAACGTGAAGGCCAGATTCTCCGAGGCCTGCACCCGCACGGCGGCCGAGACCGCGACATTCGAGGTCTTGTCGCGATCGACCCAGCCGTCCGACATGTTGCCGGTGGCGTTGATGCGATACGACACATTGGGATTGATCGGACCGGTAGAGTCCACTGACAGCCGCCGCGTCATGTTGCTGTCGAGCGAGACCTCGGCCTCGTTGTACGGCGTGGCTAACGGCTTCTTCGGAACCACGTTGACGACGCCGCCGATCGCGCCTTCGCCGTACAGCACCGAGGCCGGGCCGCGCAGCACCTCGATGCGCTGTGCCGACCAGGTGTCGTAGGGGAATGTCAGGGTGCCGGAGCCGATATAGAAGCGCGTGCCGTCGTAGAGCGTCATCACCGAATTGCTGCCGGCAAAGCCGCGGGTGCTGAACGACAGGCCACCATTACCGGGCGCCGGCGTTGCGGTGAAGCCCGTCGCATTCTGGGTGACGGCATCGAGCACATTATGCTGGCCGCGTTCCTCGATGGTCTGCGCCGTGATGATCTCGACGCTGGCGGGCGTCTGCAACGGCGTCAGATTGAGACGGCTGCCGGTGCCGCCTGGCGTGGTGGCATTGAGCGTCGGCGATGCCGCCCCGGATGTACCTGACGCTGCCGCGCGCGGCGTGTTGCCGGTGGCCGCGGCCGTTGCGGCAGGCCTGGCACGCGGCCGCGACGCAGCGGCGGTATTGCTGCTTCGCGCGGCAGGCTTGGGCTTTGCGGAGGCTAAGGGCGCGACCTCGATCGGATCGAGCCTGGTGGGTGCAGCGGTTTGTGCCGAGCCTTCGGCCGGCAGCAACAACGATGACAGGGAGCAGACGAGACCGAGGCGCCAGTTGCGCGCAACGGAGAAGGACGAGGACATGAAACGACTCGCGGTAACGTGGCACGTCACCGCGAACGCGGACTGGCGCATTGCCCAAAAGGCAGTGCTCCGATCCCACCAGGACGCCCCCGCCCGATGTGCTCGCGTGTGACCACGACTGACGGCAGGTCTCCTGGCTCACGGGTCATCGCCTGTCGACGCCTTCCCGGGCCGATGGCCCAGTGGCAAAATGACGAAAGGCTCGCCGTTTACAGTTGCGGGGACAGCTGCGGCATTGGGGTTACCCTCGCACCGCATTCCCTTTTGATCCCCGAAGGGAACCGTCGGCAAAAACGATAGGTGCTGGGGACAGGGCTGTCAATTCGATGTGATTGTCGCACACATGCTTTGCGCGATCAGCGTGGCCGCGACGTCACAACGGACTCGCAACTTACACGATCACTTCTCGTCCCGTCATCCTGAGGAGCCGCGAAGCGGCGTCTCGAAGGATCGACGGCCGCCGGCCGGGCCGTACATCCTTCGAGGCTCGCTCCGCTCGCACCTCAGGATGACGGGAACGCAAGTTCACTCCTGGTCGACACACCCTTCCATGATTGAATCGATCTCGGCGCGCGAGAGAGCGCCCATCTCGGCGATGAAGACCAGTCGCGTGCGCGGCACGCCGGGAGCCGGCACGCCGCCGGCAGCCAAGGTCGCGCGGCCGCCGGCGAGTTGAAAGACCGTCAGCCGCCCGGGCTGCTCCACCGTCTCGAACAATCCCTTCGCCCGCGCCAGCTTCGGCGCCAGCCTGCCGATCGCCTGCTGCAGACGCGGCAGCCGCACCGGCCGCTCCGAGGTCCAGCTCAGCGTCTCGAACCGGTCAGCCACCGGCCGGCGCGGCGCGACGTCACGCGGCGCCGGCACATGATCGAGATCCACCGGAAACAGCAACTCCGCCGGCACCTCGCCATGCAAGGCGTCGACGACCACGGCCGCCGGACGCACCGCGCGCACGGCGCCGCGGATTGCAGCACACGCGGCCGCGTCGGCCAGATCGACCTTGCTCAGCGCCACCACATCGGCCGCTCGCAGCTGCGAGCGCAACAGCGCATCGTCCAGCGCGGCCGCAGGCTGCGTCGCGTCGACCACGCACAGCACCGTCTCCAGCGGCGCCTCCTTCCAGATCGCGGGATCCATCAGGTTGCGGACGATGTCGGCGGGATCGGCGATTCCGCTGGTCTCGATCACGATGAATTCGGGACGCGGATCACGCCGCAGCAAGGTGGCGAGCGTGCGCAGCAGATCGCCCTCCAGCGTGCAGCAGATGCAGCCATTGCTCAGGCTGACCACGCCGTCGCTGGCGCCGGCGATCAGCTCGGCGTCGATGTTGATCGCGCCGAAATCATTGACCACGGCGGCGATGCGCCGGCCCTGCGCGTGCGCCAGCAGATGGTTGACGACCGTGGTCTTGCCCGCCCCGAGAAAACCCGCGACCAGCAGGATCGGGACCGGCATCTCAGCCCCCGGTGACGGGCCGGCGCACCGGCCGGCCGGGACGTGCCGCGACGTCGAGGATGCCGTCATTGATCAGCGGCTGACCGCTGACCACAAGATGCCGCACGCCTTCCGCCGGACGGTTCATCGCCGAGAAGGTCGCGCGGTCGCTCAGCGTCTCGAAGTCGAACACCACGACATCGGCATCGGCGCCGGCCTGCAGTCGGCCCTTGGCGCGCATCGCCGGCGTGCTGGCCGACAGGATCTCGGCCGGGATCAGCGCGCATTTGCGGATGCCCTCGAGCAGCGAGACCTTCTTGCGTTCGCGCACCCATTCGCGGATGAAGCGGGTGAAACAGCCGGCCGAGCGCGGATGCGAGGTGGCATCGTCGGGCAGCGGCCAGGCGTCGCCGCTGTAGGGGCGGCCGTCCGACAGCGTCCACGGCATCGCGTCGGAGGCGATCGCGCCGCCCGGATACAGCACCGCCATGTCGAGCAGATCGCGATGATGCGCGTTGTTGTCGATGTCGAGCACATGCCACAGCACCAGCGTCGAGGGCTCTGCGGCCTGCGCCGCCAAGAGCTCCTCGCGGCTGCCGAAGCGATGCCCGTCGGTCACGCGCTGCACCGAATCATAACCGAGGCCGTTGCGCTCCTCGAATTTGGGATCGCTGAAGAAGGTCGCGGCCAGCACGGTCGAACCGGTGCCGTAGGGATAGGCCTCCACCGTGATCGGCAGGCCCTGCGCCTGCGCTTTGGCGATCAGCCCGACGCAGCGTTCGATATCGGTCTTGCTCGACGAGTTGAAGTGGCAGATGTGCATATGCGCGCCGGTGGCGCCGGCATAGCCGATCAGGCGGATATAGGCCTCGGCCGCGCTCTCGGGATCGATGCGCGACATGTAGGCGACGTGGGTGAAGGTCGGCACCGCGTGATCGGCCGCGAGCTGGCACACCGCGGTCAATTCCTGCACGCCGGCACCCGGCGCATAGGCGTTGAGAATGCCGATGCCGATGCCGCCCTCGTTCAGCCCGTTGGCAAGGCGCTCGAGGATGCCGCCGACCTCGCTCTCGGTCGCGACGTTCTCGATCCAGCGGCGATCGCGCATGGCGCTGCCGAACGATTCCAGCGAGCTCTCCGAATTCGAGCCGGTCATCGCGCCGATCCGCGCGAAGGCCCAATTGGTCGCGGCGCCGTAGTTCAGCACCCGGCCCTTCTCGGCCTGCCGCTTGTACCAGGATGCCACCGGCAATACGCCGGCTTCGAGGTCGAGCGATGTCGTCACCCCGTCGAACGCCTGCATGCGATCGGCTGGAATGGTCTGGCCATGGGCGTGCAGGTCGATGAAGCCCGGCGCGACCACGAGCCCGGTCGCATCGATCTGCCGCTCGGCGCCGCCAAGGCCGGTACCCACAGCGGCGATCTTGCCGTCGACGACGGCGACGTCGCCGATCGCGTCCATCCCGCTGGCCGGATCCACCACCCGGCCGCCGCTGATCACCAAGCCACCCATCTCGCCACTCCCCGCATTCCGAAACCGACCGGTCTCTTTCGCGCACAGAGAAGCGCATCGCGGTCATCGCAGCAACCCGGCCAGGGTTGTGGCGACATGCTGTGGCGGAATATCCGCCGCGCCGTAACGGAGATTGCGGATAGAGACCCTCTTTATGTTCCGGTTGCACGCCGCGGCGCCAGCCCTCGCCAGAGATCGGGGCCATGCTTGATGCGGCTCGCCACGATTCTGGGCGGCGTGCGGTGCGGCGTGCGTTCCTTGGCCATCGCCGCTTCGACTGCGCGCTTGAGCCGGACATTGTCGATCCGCGCCAGGAAGCGCCCGACGACGGCATCCTGATCCGTGCCCTGACCGGCGATCGCCGCGCACAGCTCCGCGGTCGTCCTGCGGAAGAAGTGGAAGGCGTCACCGGCCGCGCTGCCCAGCCGGTCGACCTCGCCGGCGACGGCGAGCGCGTGCATTCGATCGTCATCGTCGCGCGTCACCGCGAAGCGCAGCACGGCAAGCTGCCAGGCATGGAGCAGCTTGCTCTCCGGTTCGGTCGCGTTGTCGCGCATCAGTCGAACACCCCGCGCGCCGATACTCCTTCGGCTGTCGAGGGAGGTCAGGCGCGGCCGCGACTATCCTTGCGCGGGAATAGGTTTTCGAGGGGAGCGCGCGCCCGATCGCATAGGAATCCCATAGGCGGGGCGCACAGCGTGCTAATTCCCTCAAATCCCTTCGAACTGCAGCCGCGCCAGCCGGGCATAGAGGCCGCCCGCGGCGACCAGCTCGGCGTGGGTGCCCTGCTCGACGATTTTGCCCTGGTCCATCACCAGGATGCGGTCGCAGGACAGCACGGTTGCGAGGCGATGCGCGATGACCAGCGTGGTGCGGTGGCGCATCAATTCCTCGAGCGCAGTCTGTACCAGCGTTTCGCTCTCGGCGTCGAGCGCCGAGGTCGCTTCATCAAGCAGCAAAAGCGGGGCATCGCGCAGGATCGCACGCGCGATCGCGATGCGCTGGCGCTGGCCGCCGGACAGCGTCACGCCGCGCTCGCCGAGTTGCGCGTCGAAGCCCTCAGGCAGCCGGCGCAGGAATTCGCTGGCGTGGGCAAGATCGGCAGCGCGCTCGACTTCGACATCGGTGGCATCCGGCCGGCCGAACCGGATGTTCTCGCGGGCGGAAGCGGCAAACACCACGGAATCCTGCGGCACCAGCGCGATCCGCGCGCGCACCTCGGCCGGATCGGCCTGCCGGATCGGCACGCCGTCGAGCGAGATGGTGCCCGATTTGGGATCGTAGAAGCGCAGCAGCAGATGGAACAGCGTGCTCTTGCCGGCGCCGGAGGGGCCGACGATCGCGACCTTCTCGCCGGAGCTGACCTTCAACGACACGCCGTCGACCGCGAGCGCGTTGGGCCGGGTCGGATAGGCGAAGCTGACATCGTCGAAGCCGACATCGCCGCGTGCCGGCTGCGGCAGCGCGCGCGGCGATGTGGGCGCCGCGATCTCCGGCTTGACGCGCAAGATCTCGAACAGCCGCTCGGCGGCGCCCGATGCGGCCGAGACTTCACCCCAGACCTCGCTGAGCTGGCCGAGGCCGCTCGCCGCAAACGCCGTATAGAGAATGAACTGGCCGAGCCGGCCCGGGCTGATGGTTCCGACCAGCACGTCGTGCGAACCGACCCAGAGGATCACCACTACGCTGGCGAACACGATGAAGATGACGATCAGCGTCAGCACCGCGCGCGCCTTGGTCGAGCTTCGTGCGGCCTGGTAGGCCTGCTCGACCTCCCCGGCGAAACGCGCCCTGGCGAGCCGCTCGCCGGTATAGGCCTGCACGGTGCGGATCGCGTTGACGAGCTCCGAGGCATAGGCGCTGGCATCGGCCAGCGTGTCCTGGGCGGTGCGCGACAGCCGCCGCACCCAGCGGCCGAACGCGACCAGCGGAATCACGATGACCGGAATCGCGAGCAGCACGAAACCCGAAAGCCGCGGGCTGGTGATCACCATCATCGCGGCGGCGCCGAAAAACAGCATCAGGTTGCGCAGCGCGATCGATACCGAGGCGCCGACCGCGGACTTGATCTGGGTGGTGTCGGCGGTGAGCCGCGACACCAGCTCGCCGGACCGTGCGGAATCGAAGAACGAGGGCGACAGCGAAATCAGATGCGCGAACACGTCGCGCCGGAGATCGGCGACGATGCGCTCGCCGATCGTCATCACGAGGTAGTAGCGCGAGGCACTGGCGCAGGCGAGCACCGCGACGACCGCGATCATCACGCTGAAATAGCTGTTGATCATCGCGATGCCTTCGGGCGTGAAGCCCATGTCGATCATCCGCCGCACCGCGACCGGCACGATCAGCGTGGTGATCGCCGCAATCGTCAGCGAGATCAGCGCAAGGATCGCCCGTCCCTTGTAGCGCGCGACATAGGGCGCGAGCGCAAGCAGCGGCCGCAAGCGGGCACGGCTCTTCGAAGGCTCCGTGATCTGGCTCTCGATGAAGGCTTCCTCATCGAGCAACGCGTCGCGCGGCGCCTGCGGGGTGCCGTGCGGGGTCTCAAGCTGTTCAGCTACGCTCATCAATCTAGACCGGTTCTATCGCCCCCCACATAGGCCCGCCGACCCCCGGCTGGCAAATCCGGTAAAGTCCCAATCCGGTGATGGGCTTAAGCCCTTTCTTGGCTTGTTTTGGGGGGCACCATGGGTTATAGAGCCGCCCAAATCCCGTATCTAATGCATCTTGAGACGGGCGCTGGCGCGCCGAAGGAACTGTCATGAAAGCCGATATTCATCCGAATTATCATACGATTAAGGTCGTCATGACCGACGGCACCGAGTACCTGACCCGCTCCACTTGGGGCAAGGAAGGCGACACGCTGAACCTCGATATCGACCCCAAGTCGCACCCGGCCTGGACCGGCGGTACCCAGCAGCTGATGGACCGCGGCGGCCGTGTGTCGCGCTTCCAGAAGAAGTTTTCGGGCTTCCTCAAGAAGGACTAAAGTCCGCTTCGGGATCGCCCTCGCGATCGAACGCAAAACGCCTCCCTCGCGGGGGGCGTTTTTGTTTTGCGGGCTGCTCTGGATGGGCCGGATTGAGAAACGCGCCACTCCCTCCACGTCGTCGTCCCTGCGAAAGCCAGGACCCACAGCCATTGGTCGTGAAAGCGATCGTGGCCCCAGCATCGTTCGGCAATAACCATTCGGGGTAATCGGTCCTGGCTTTCGCCAGGACGACAGCGGCGGATGGTTCACGCGGTGTCATCACCGCGCATGCGGGTGATCCAGTATTGTTGCCCGTCAAGCGGCCGCAAGCCGCGGCGAGGCTAATGGGCGGCTCGAACCCAGGCAACGACCTGGTCGACGACCTGATCGATCGCAAGATTGGTCGAGTCGACAACGTGGACACGCCATCGCGGGTCGCCGCGTTGCCAGTTGACCCAACGGTCCCACCGCATCGTATCGGGTGGGCGGCTGCATATCACATCCTGTCGCCACTGGGGATCGACGGCATGCACGCGCTGCCACGCCGCCCATGACAGCATGTCTTGTGTCGCGCCATGTGTTCCGCGCTTCCGGAGGCGGTCCAAACGCACGACATCGTGGCAATCAAGCAGTGCGACGTGAATTTCGCCAAGGAGGGGCGCTGACGGGCAGGCCAGTATTTCCCCCATGATCGCGCCGCCAACAATACCCGTATCCCTGCCGCGTTGCCTGTTTTCGACCGCCACCTGAATCCAGCGCTCGGTCGTGAGCGGTCGCCATTCCGGCGGACAGGGAGAAGGCACGCCAAATTCATCGAAGTCCCGCCAATCCATCTCCGGCAGATTTGCACGCAATCCCGGCAGGGCTGCGCTCTTGCCAGAACCACTGGCACCAGTGAGGAAGAACATCATGTGGCCCTTGTCGCTTGAATCCGTGTGTTCGTGGACGGGTTGGAGCTTTGGCAAAGAATGATCCGCGCTCTGAGAACACCGCGGCAGGATTCCTGAAGTGAAGCGGCGCGCGTTCCTCACGCCGGGTGTGGCGCGGTCATGACGAGGTGACTGCTCGCCTCTTCGCATGCGCCCGACGCGGCTCGGCTGCCTGCGGCAAGCGTGGCCACCATCAGGGCTAACGTTCAACCGGAACAGACAGATGCGGAAGGTACGACCTAGCGCGGATGTCTTGATCGCTTGAGCTCGGCGACCTTGAACTTCCCGGCGGCCTGCAGGCTGCTGCAAAGCCACCAGGCCCGGTTGCGGTACTCGCCCAGGAACCATTTGGTCTCGACGCAATCCACGTAGGATTTGTAGGTGAGGTTGTCCCTGCACGTTGACGAGAAAGGCCCATGTGCTTGTCCGCCCGCAGACTCGCTGCAGCCGACCCAAGGGTCCTTGCCGTGCGGGAGGCTCGATTCGCAGCCACCGTTGCAATTGCTGGCGACTTTCTCCAGCGCGGCAATCCTGCCCAGCACTGAATCCGGCGCCGGCGATGGCGCGCGAGCGGCTGATGATGACGTCTGGGTGGCTCTCGATCTCCGGCGAGATTCCCCTGTATTTGCCGTTTGCGTCGGACGATTTGTCCTTGCCACCTGTTTCGGCGCTTCGACCGTGATGGACGGTAGCGGCTTGGCGGAGTCTGTTTGCGACGCGGCCGGGCCGCACAGCAAGACAGTCGACAACACAGCGACAGTTGAAGGCGCGACAAGGCTCGGCAACAATCTCATGAGATGCCCTCCCAAATCGGGGACGGAAATGCCGTCCCGCCAAGCGCACGGTACCATACATCTCGAATGGGGCCACCTAGGGTTGAAATTATTTCCGGAGATGACTGGCCATCGACATGGCGGCCAAAAGAACGCCGACGGAATGCTGACGGGATTTCCGCAAGCGACCCAACCAGAACGGTTCAAGATTGTTGCGACGCAAATCGACCGTTGAATCCTGTTTCTATGTTCGCGATTTCCTGATGTGATCTTCAGTATTGCGAGCCGATTTGCTGTGATCCCCGCGCTGGGGCACCGGGTCGATCACATCATGTCGTGACCAGAATGATAGAGCAGGAAGGACATCACATGCCTTCACGCCGTCAATTTCTGACCGGCACCGTCGCGACCGGTGTCGCGCTGTCAATGCAGCAGACCGCGGTAACAGCCGCGCAGCAAAAGCGAGTTATCGTTGACTCGCAGGTTCATCTGTGGCCGGCGAGCACACCGGAAAGACCCTGGCTCCCCGGTGGCAAACCGCAGCTTCCGGAGCCCTTCACCATCGAGCGGATCATTCCACTGATGGACGAGGCCGGCGTCGATGTGAACCACTAACGATCCCCGAAGGCGAGCCGCGCGCCGAGCGCGACCAGGATGCTGCCGCCGATCCGCTGCATGATCCGCTGCGACCTCTTCGAGCGCTGCAGCTTCGACATCACCGCGCTGGCGAAGAACACGCAGACGATATCGACCGCCGAGAATGTCAGGTTGACCGTTGTGCCGAGCAGAAACAGCTGGGTCCAGACCGGCAGACTTGCCGACGCATCGACGAACTGCGGCAGGAACGCCAGGAAGAAGATCGCGGTCTTCGGATTGAGCACCTCGACGACGATGCTTTGCGCGAAAGCGCGCTCCGCGGAGAGCGGGGCCAGCTCGGGACGCTCGGTGTTGTCGCGTTCGCGAAACAGCGACAGCCCGAGCCAGACCAAATAGGCCGCACCGGCGAGCTTCATCGCCATGAAGAGCGGCGGCACCGCATGAAACAGCAGGGCGAGGCCGGCAGCCGCGGCGCCGACATGGACATAGCCGCCGAGATGTAGCCCGAGCGACGCCATCAGTCCCGCGCGGCGTCCGCCCGCGAGCGTGCGGGCCGCGGCGTAGAGCATGGCTGGTCCCGGGATCAGCGCGAAGGTCGCGGTCGTGATCGCGAAGGCGAGATACAATTCCATATGGGGGCGTCCATCTCTGAACAATAGGGGCTGAGCGGCCGCTACTTCCTCCGCCGTCATTGCGAGCGAAGCGAAGCAATCCGTCTGCCCGCGTATGCCGATGGATGGATTGCTTCGTCGCTGTCGCTCCTCGCAATGACGGGCGGCATTTTGTTCAGAGCGCTCACTTCGCCGGAATCATCGCCGCGACGTCGCGATCGACCGGATTGTCGCTTTCGCCGAGCCCCGCGATCACTCCGGCGCGGTCCTCGAGCTTGCGGTTCTGGCTCATCTTCTTCTTGGCGTCGATCCGCGTGATCGGCATCCGGAAGCCGACGATGCCGCGCAGCTGCGCCTTGATGAAATCATCGGGCGCATCGCTGACCTGCCAGACCTCCTTGCGCGACTTCTCGTGCAGCTCGGTCAGCCGGGTCACCACGTCGAGCAGGCGGTCGGCATCCTCGAAGAATTCGGCCGCGCCATAGGCGTGCACGGCGACATAATTCCAGGTCGGCACCACCTTGCCGTGCTCGGCCTTGGTCACATACCAGGACGGCGTCACATAGGCGTCGGGCCCCATGAAGATCGCCATCGCCTCGCCTGTCGCCGGCAGCTTCCACTGCGGATTGGGCCGCGCGACGTGACCGTACAGCGTGCCGTAGTCGCCCTCGTTCTCATTGAGGATCAGCGGCAGCGGCGTGCCGATCAGCCCGTCGGCGGTCGCGGTGACCAGCGTCGCGAGCTTCGAGGCCCGCATCGCGGCGTGGATCGGGCCGAGCTCATCGATCTTGAAATGCGGCGGCAGGTACATCGGACAACCTCATCAAATGTTGCTCGCACCATAGCGCCGAAGTGGCCTATGATAAGAGCCACTTTCGATCATCTTGATTGGTCCACTATGCCCCGCCTGCGCGCCACGATCAGCATCCCCTCGCTCGGCGCGATCGACCGCGCCGCCGGACAGGTCGGGCGCCAGCTCGCGCAGGCCCTGCGCGCCGCGATCACCAAGGGCGAATTGAAGGCCGGGGAATTGCTGCCGTCGACGCGTGCGCTGTCGGCCTCGCTCGGCGTTGCGCGCGGCACGGTCACGGAGGCCTTCGAGCAATTGCAGGCCGAGGGCTATCTGGAATCGCAGGTCGGCGCCGGCACCCGCGTCGCCCCGACGCTTGCCGAACAGGCACGGCCGGCCGCGGTCGATCGCAGCCCAAGCAAATCAGCGCCGATCCAACTGCCTGCACGTGCGGTGCGGCTTGCCAAAGTGGTGAGCGCCTTCACGCCGATGCCGGAGGTCCCGTTCGCGATCGCAGTCCCCGGCGGCGCGGTCGCGCCCGATGACAATTGGCGCCGGCTCGGCAACCGCGTGCGCGCCTCGCGCGCGGCCGCGCCTGCGAGTTACGGCGATCCGCGCGGCCTGATGGAATTGCGGCAGGCGATCGCCGACTATGTGCGCAAGTCCCGCGCGGTGCATTGCGAGCCGGAGCAGGTCGTGATCACGGCCGGCACGCAACAGGGTCTCTACCTCGCCGGCCGCGTGTTGCTGTCGTCAGGCGATCGCGTGTGGGCCGAGGACCCCGCCTATCCCGGCATGACGGCCGTGCTCGACGACCTCGACTTCGTCACCACGCGCGTGGGCGTCGATGCGCAAGGCATCGACGTCGATGCCGCAATCGCCGCGTGTCCCAATGCGCGCGCAGCGTTCGTGACGCCCTCGCATCAGTACCCGCTCGGCATGCCCTTGAGCATGGCCCGCCGCAACGCGCTGGTGGCGTGGGCGCAGCGAAGCAATGCCTGGATCGTCGAGGACGATTACGACAGCGAGCTGCGCTATGCGGGACATCCCTTCCCGTCGATGCAAGGCCTCGCGCCGTCGCGCGTGATCTATCTGGGCACGCTGAGCAAGGTGCTGTTTCCCTCGCTGCGGCTCGGCTATGTGGTGGCGCCCGCGCCGCTGATCGACGCCTTCGCCGGCGCGCGGGCGCTGCTCGACCGGCATTCGCCGACTGCGGACCAGCACGTGCTGGCAGCCTATATGCGGGAAGGTTTGTTCGAAGCACATATCCGGCGGATTCGCGGCGTCTATGCCGCGCGCCGTGCGACCCTGATCGCCGCGCTCGCACGTCACATGCCCGATGACGTCACGCCGCAACCGAGCGACCAGGGCATGCATCTGCTGCTGTGGCTGCCGCCGCGCTTCGACGATGTGCAATTGGCGAAGGCCGCGCTTGCCGACGGCATCGTGGTGCGGCCGATTTCGCCGATGTACAAGACAGCGGCGCAGTCCGGGCTGATGCTCGGCTTCGGCGGCTTCGAACCGGACGAGCTGGAGTCAGCGGCGATACGGCTGCGAGGATTGATGGATCAACATACGTTGCAGCGGCGGGCCAAGCCGCGCCGCATCGACGTATCACACTGAATGGATCCTACTGCTCGAACGCAGCCTTCAGGCGGTTGAGCTGCGGCACCAGCGGGTTGCCGATCGTCGAACGGTCAGGCGCAGGCGCGTGGATCGTGGTATCGAGCCGGCGGACGCGCGCCTGCAGATCCATCGAGCGGGCGATCAGCTGCTGCAATTGCTCCGGCAGCTTGGTGACCATGTCGGCCGGGCCGGGATCGGCGGCCGAGAGCTTCACCTTGGTCTTCTCGCGATTGGCCTGGGTCAGCGTCATCTCGCCTTCCTTGACCGCGCGATGCAGCAGCAGCCATGACGCGAGCTGCATCAGCCGCGTGGTCAGGCGCATGCTTTCGGTGGCATAGGTCAGGCTCACGGACCGTTCCAGCGCCTTGGCCTCGGCACGTCCGTCGCCGTCGAGATAGGCGGCGGTCTGCTCGACCAGGTCCATGCCTTCCCGGAACAGCACGCCGAATGCCGCAGAATTGGTCAGCCGTTCACTGAACAGCACAAGCCCGGCTTCGTTCTGGGAACGATCGGCCATGGTTAACGCCCTCACACCATCGTAACGCCCGCTGGCATCTCACGCGCCAGCTTATGATGAACAAATCATTGCGCGGGCGCGCCGAAGAGTCCAGCCGCAACCGGATTTATGGTTTCCAGCCGGGGACGCAACAAAAAAGAGCCGCCGTTTCCGGCGGCTTTTGAAGTTGATAACAGGGAGGCGTCAAACAGAGTGGACAGGAGCCACTCGGTGTCCAAACGAGGACAATGCAGTCATAATCGAGAAAGCTTAACCGATCGTAAATGAACGGATTTCTTGACGGTTTGTTTGCCATGTCGGCCATTGACCTAGTTTGGGACAGGTGCAGGCTGCGCGCGAACGCGTAGCCCGGATGGAGCGCAGCGCAATCCGGGAATGGTGCTTCTTCTCCTTCCCCCTGAAAGGGGGAAGGTCGGGATGGGGGTCAGCCGCAAGCGACGCTGCAAGGGGAGAGAAGAGATCTCCACCCGCTTTGCTCTGACGCGCAAAGCGACCTCCCCTTTTCAAGGGGAGGTTGAAGCATCGTTCATCGCAGCGCTACGACTTGAAGAACGCGTTCGCTGCATCCTTTGACGCACGCTTCTTCGTCATCGCCTCTTTCAAGCGATCGACTTCGGCGGTGAGCAACGCAATGCGCTCGGTCAATTCCTCTACCGACAGCAGCGAGAGATCCTGTCCGATCTCGTGGCTGATCTTCTTCCGCGGCCGGTCCTCATCCTCAATCGGCATGTGTCCTCCCGGCGATGTGATCTGGCGCCTCGCGTCCAGAGATGTTATATGTCGTGAAGCACGATGAGATCGGGTTGAACCGTCATCGTGTTCTTTGTTTGCGCATGATCTTTCCGGAAAACCGCTTCGCACTTTTCCGGATCATGCTCGAGGAGAATTTTGCAGTGACTTTCGTGTGCGCGCAACATCTGACGCGAATGCCCCGGGCCGACCGCAAGGAGTCTGACCGGACGGGATAGCGCGCGCCTGCGCGCCAGGCATGAGCCGACCCCAAGCCCTTCCGATCACGCGGGAGGGCTTTTTGATTTTTTCGATCCGGGGTCGGCATCACCGAACGCGAAAGACCTCAACCCATGACCAAGATTCTCATCACCAGCGCGTTGCCTTACGTCAACGGCGTCAAGCATCTCGGCAATCTCGTCGGCTCGCTGCTGCCCGCCGATGTCCACGCCCGCTTCCGCCGGCAGACCGGCTGCGACGTGCTCTTCATCTGCGCGACCGACGAGCACGGCACGCCGGCCGAGCTCGGCGCTATCGAGGCGGGACAGGATATCCGCCCGTTCTGCGACGCGCAGCATGCTATCCAGGCCGACATCTACCGCCGCTTTGGCCTCTCCTTCGATCATTTCGGCCGCACCAGCGCGCCGCACAATCATGCGTTGGCGCAGCATTTCTATCGAAGGCTCGACGCAGCCGGACTGATCGAGGCGCGCAGCTCGCGGCAGGTGTTCTCGCCGGCCGACCGGCGCTTCCTGCCCGACCGCTACGTGCTCGGCACCTGTCCGCATTGCGGCGATCCCGGCGCGCGCGGCGATCAGTGCGACCATTGCGGCACGCTGCTCGATCCGCCGGACCTGATCGAGCCGCGCTCGGCGTTATCCGGTGACCGCGCCCTCGAGATCCGCGAGAGCCGTCATCTGTACCTGCGCCAGTCGCAGCAGGTCGAGACGATCGGCGCATGGATCGACAGCCGCACCGGATGGCCACCCTTCGTGGTGTCGACCGCGAAGAGCTGGCTCAATGCGGACTTACGCGATCGCTGCATCACGCGCGACCTCGCCTGGGGCATCGCAGTGCCGCGCGAGGGATTCGACGGCAAGGTGTTCTACGTCTGGTTCGACGCGCCGATCGGCTACATCGCGGCGACGCAGGAATGGGCGGACGCCGCGCCCGGCCGCGACTGGCGGCAGTGGTGGTTTGAGGCCGACGACGTCAGCTACGTCCAGTTTCTCGGCAAGGACAACATCCCGTTCCACACCGTGAGTTTTCCGGCGACGCTGCTCGGCTCCGGCGAGCCATGGAAGACCGCCGACGTGATCAAGGGATTCCATTGGCTGAACTACGAGGGCGGCAAGTTCTCGACCAGCAGGAAGCGCGGCATCTTCACCGACGCGGCGCTGGAGGAGTTGCCCGCCGATCTCTGGCGCTGGTGGCTGATCGCGAACGCGCCCGAAAGCGCCGACACCGATTTCAACGTCGCGAGGTTCGTCGCCGACGTGAACAAGGACCTCGCCGACATCTTCGGCAATCTCGCCAACCGCATCATCAGCTTTGCGCATCGCGCCTTCGACGGCCTTATCCCGGACGGCGGCGCACCCGGCGACGCCGAGCGGCAGCTCGCACATGACCTGGAGCAGCGCATCGCGACACTGCACCGCCACCACACGGCGCTGGAGTTTCGCGCGGCTGCTGCCACGACCCGCGCGATCTGGGACACCGCGAACGCCTACCTGCAACACGCAGCACCCTGGACCGCCATCAAGTCCGATCCTGACCGCGCGGCGGTCATCACGCGCACAGGCCTCAATCTTGTCGCGCTGTGCGCGACGCTGGCGTGGAGCATCGTGCCGAACCTGTCCGAACGCGTGCTCGGCGCGTTCGGACAAAACGATGCCGTGCCGCGCTGGCCCAATGGCCCACTGCTCCCGCCGCTCGATCGGGGCGCCGGTACGCCGGTCGCAAGGCTCGGCCCGCTGGTCGAGAAAATCAGCCCTGAAAAAGCCGACCATCTGACGAGCCGGTTCGGAGCTTAATGGCGTTTCGCTTCGTTGGAAAAGGCGTTATGCCATCCGCCAATCCTCTTCACTGACCAGGGACCAGCCATGACAAACCTGCCCGCGCAAATGACCGTCGTCGCCATCAGCAAGCCCGGTGGCCCGGAGGTGCTGGTGCCGGAGACCCGCGCACTGCCAATGCCGAAGGCCGGCGAGATTTTGGTCAAGGTCGCGGCCGCCGGCGTCAATCGTCCCGACGTCGCGCAGCGCTCCGGCTCCTATCCGCCGCCGCCCGGCGCCAGCGACCTGCCCGGCCTCGAGATCGCCGGCGAAGTGGTCGCGCTCGGCGAAGGCGCCAAGCACAAGATCGGCGACAAGGTGATGTCGCTGGTCGCCGGTGGCGGCTATGCGCAATATTGCATCGCGCAGGACGCGCAGGCGATGACCGTGCCGCCGTCACTGTCGATGCAGGAGGCCGGCGCCATTCCGGAAACCCTGATGACGGTGTGGCACAATGTGTTCGAGCGCGGCGCGCTCAGGGCAGGCGAGACGCTGCTGATTCACGGCGGCTCGTCGGGCATCGGCACGATGGCGATCCAGCTGGCCAAGGCGTTCGGCGCCAAGGTGATCGTCACCGTCGGCTCGCAGGACAAGGCCGACGCCTGCCTCAAGCTCGGCGCCGATGTCGCGGTCAACTACAAGACCGAGGATTTCGTCGAGGCGGTGAAGAAGGCGACCGACAGTGCCGGCGCCAACGTCATCCTCGACATGGTCGGCGGCGATTATATCGACCGGAACTATGACGCCGCCGCCGTCGAGGGCCGCATCGTCCAGATCGCGTTCCTGTCGGGAACACCGAAGGCGTCAGCCAATTTTGCCAAGCTGATGGTGAAGCGGCTGCACCACACCGGCTCGACCCTGCGCCCCCGTAGTAATGCGGACAAGGCGGCGATGGTCGCGGCGATCGAGGCGAAAGTGCTGCCGCTGCTGCGCGAAGCCCGCGTCAAACCGCTGATGGACAGCACATTCCCGCTGGAAAAGGCCGCCGACGCACACCGGCGCATGGAGACCAGCGAACATATTGGCAAAATTGTGTTGGTGGTTTAATTCTCGCAACGGAAGCAGGGGCGGAAACCCTTTGATTCCCTTCGCTTTCGTGTCATTTATCGCGCCACCTCCGGGCCGGTCGCCGGGCCCCGGGCAGTTTGTCGATCGCGGAGTACTGACATTGCGTCTGATCAGGTGCCTTGCGCTGCTGGCGCTGGGCCTCATGATGTTTGCCGCTGCGCCTGCCGCGTATGCGATCGACGCGGTCAGCGTGCGCAGTGATGCGCCGGCGATCGATTTGACGGCGGTTCTCGACCATCAACGCAGTGAAACCGACCGCATCCAGGTTTCCACCGCGCCGGGAACCGACGGCATCGTGCGCCGCATCGAAGTTCGCGCCCGCGAAGGCGGCCAGAACTGGGTGGTGTTCGCACTCGCCAACAACACCGACGACCAGCTCGACCGCCTGATCGTCGCACCGCACTATCGCATCGTGTCGTCAGGCCTGTTGTGGCCCGACCTCGGCCTGTCGCGCATCGCCACCATCACGCCGTCGGTCGGCGATCGTCCGGAGCGGCAGGAGAGCCCGACCGCCGACGTGTTCCGCATCACGCTCGATCCCGGCGCCGTCGTCACCTATGTCGCGGAGCTGCGCACCGACAAGCTGCCGCAGCTCTATCTGTGGGAACCCGACGCCTACAAGGACAAGGTCAACTCCTTCACGCTGTACCAGGGCATCGTGATCGGCATCTCGGGCCTGCTCGCGCTCGTGCTCACGATTTTGTTTGTGGTCAAGGGCAGCATCATGTTCCCGGCCGCTGCGGCGCTGGCTTGGGCGGTGCTGGTCTATATCGGCGTCGACTTCGGCTTCTGGGGCAAGGTGCTCGACATGTCGAACAACGCCGAGCGCGTCTGGCGCGCGGCGGGCGAGGCGATCCTCGCGGCGACATTGCTGGTGTTCCTGTTCGCCTATCTGAATTTGAGCCGCTGGCACGTCCGCTACTCGCACATCACGATCGGCTGGTTGGTCTTCCTCGGCTCGCTGGTGGCGCTGGCGCTGTTCGACCCCGCGGTTGCCTCCGGCATCGCGCGCATGTCGCTGGTCATGATCGCCTTCGCCGGCTTCGCGCTGATCGTCTATCTGTCGACCCACGGCTTCGACCGCGCGGTGCTGTTGATCCCGACCTGGTTCCTGCTGGTGGTCTGGGTGGTCGCGGCCGGCATGACGGTCGCAGGCTCCGTCACCAACGACATCGTAGGCCCGGCGTTGCTCGGCGGCCTGGTGCTGATCGTGATGCTGATCGGCTTCACGGTGATGCAGCACGCCTTCGCCGGCGGCGGCGCCACCACCGGCGTCGTTTCCGATGTCGAGCGCCGCGCGCTGGCGCTGACCGGCTCCGGCGACCTGATCTGGGACTGGGACGTCTCCGCCGACAAGGTGTTCACCAGCCCCGAGACCGAAGCCCTGCTCGGGCTGAAGCGCGGCACGCTGGAAGGCCCGGCGGCGAAATGGCTCGAGGTGCTGCATCCGCTCGATCAGGACCGCTTCCGCGCCGCGCTCGACAGCGTGCTCGACCAGCGCCGCGGCCGACTGGTGCAGGATTTCCGGCTGCGCACGCCGGACGGCCACTTCATGTGGTTCGCGCTGAAGGCGCGGCCGGTGGTCGGCTCCGACGGCGAGGTCTCGCGCGTGGTCGGCACGCTCACCGACGTCACCGAGTTCAAGAACTCCGAAGAGCGGATGCTGCATGACTCCGTTCACGACAATCTGACCGGCCTGCCGAACCGCCGGCTGTTCATGGACCGCCTCGGCGCGGTGGCGAACCTCGCCAAGACCATGCCGAACCTGCGGCCGACCCTGATGGTGATCGACCTCGACCGCTTCAAGCAGGTCAATGATTCCGTCGGCATCGCCGTCGGCGATTCCATCCTGCTGACGCTGGCGCGCCGTCTCACCCGCATCCTCAAGCCGCAGGACACGCTGGCGCGGATGGCCGGCGACCAGTTCGGTCTGATCCTGCTGTCCGAGCAGGATCCGGCGCGCATCACCAATTTCGCCGAGACCATCCGCAAGACCATCCGCGCGCCGATCGCCTTCAACGACCGCGAGATCTTCCTGACCGCCTCGATCGGCCTTGCGCTGTCCGATCCGGCCGCGCCGCTCACCGACGAGATCATCAAGGACGCCGAGCTTGCGATGTATCATTCCAAGCGGATCGGCGGCGACCGCATCGACGTCTACAAGCCGGCGATGCGGGCGCGGAAGACCGACCGCCTGACACTGGAAAGCGACCTGCGCCGCGCCATCGAGCGCCAGGAGATCACGATCCTGTACCAGCCGATCGTGCGGCTGGAGGATCGTGCGATCGCCGGCTTCGAGGCGCTGGCGCGCTGGGACCATCCCAAGCTCGGCCGGATGTCGCCGTCGGAGTTCATCAATGTCGCCGAGGAGACCGGCCTGATCGTCGATCTCGGCATGTTCGTGATGGACCAGACCGCGCGCCAGCTCGCGGTGTGGCAGCGCGCGATGCGCGCGCGCGAGCCGATCTTCGCCTCGGTCAACGTGTCGTCGCGGCAATTGCTGCGCCACGACCTGATCCACGATATCCGCACCGTGCTGTCGCGCTCCTCGGTGGCGCGCGGCACGCTGAAGCTGGAACTGACGGAATCGCTCGTGATGGAGAACCCGGAGCACGCCGCCCAAATGCTGGCGCGGATCCGCGAGCTCGGCACCGGGCTGTCGCTCGACGATTTCGGCACCGGCCACTCCTCGCTGTCCTATCTGCAGCGCTTCCCGTTCGACACCATCAAGATCGACCAGTCCTTCGTCCGCACCACGAGCCGCGGCACCCGCCCGGTGATCCTGAAATCGATCATCGCGCTGGCGCACGATCTCGGCATGGAGGTGGTCGCGGAAGGCGCCGAGACGGATTCGGACGCCGTCGAGCTCTACCAGCTCGGCTGCGAATACGCCCAGGGCTTTGCCTTCGGCGAGCCGATGGACGCGGATGCCGCCACGCGGCTGCTCACTGAGGAACGGCTGGAAGCCGCGAGCTAGCGCGGCTTCGGCATTCGCTTGAACTTGACGCTCTTGCCGTCGGTCTGGCGGGTGGCGATATAGCCAGCCTCGAGGCAGGCCTCGCGCTGCGGCATCTTCTCCTGCGGGCTGCGCAGGGTTTCCCACCACGAGGCCCGGTGCGCGGCGCGCGGCAGCGCCGCATCGATGATCGCCTCGATCTCCTCGAAGGTCAGCACGAATTCGGGCAGATGCTGCTTCTTCAGATAATCCCGCAGCGCGTCGTAGTCGTTCACATCGTCCTCAAGGCTCAGTGTTCCGGCAACCACCCGTTAACCCATTCGGCGGCCGCTGTCGCCACTTAAGGCGACAACAAGATTTCCCGTTGCATGACGGCGCTTTGGAGCGGGACATGCCATTTCGACGGGGAAAGGACGCAAGGCGGCGCTGGCGGCTATCGGCAAAGCTGCTGATCGTCGCATCCGTTGCGACCGTCCTCGGCTTTTCCGCAGTCTGCGCCGGGGTGATGTTCGACATGCGCCGCGGCGAGGAGCAGCTGGCCCGCCGGACCCTGGAGAATCTGGCGTCGGGCATCGAAGCCGACATCAGCCGCAACATCGAGCTCTACGACCTGTCGCTGCGCGCGGTCGCCAGCAACCTCGAGATGCCCGAGATCCGCAATGTCAGCAAGGAAATGCGTCAGCTGATCCTGTTCGACCACGCCGCGACCGCGAAGCATTTCGGCGCGATCCAGGTGTTCGACACCAAGGGCGACCTGACCATCGACGCCGCGAGCCTCGATCCACGGCCGGAGAACCGCAGCGACGAGGAATATTTCACCATCCAGCGCGACCATCCCGACACCGGGCTGTATATCAGCCGGCCGATGCTGCATCGCGGCGCCTACGCCATCGTGCTGAGCCGGCGCATCGTCGACGATAACGGCCGCTTCCTCGGCGTCGTGGTCGGCTCGATCCGCTTCAGCTATTTCCACGATCTGTTCGGCCGGCTGAACCTCACGCCGGGCGACACCATCACCGTGCTGCGCAACGACCGCACCATCATCATGCGGACGCCCTTCGATCTCGATGTGATCGGCAAGAACCTCGCCGAGCAGCTCGACTGGAAGGCCGAGAACCTGAAGGCGGGCGGCGCCTTCTCCGGCAAGGGTCCGGTCGACGACACGCCGCGGCTCTATGTCAGGCGCAGCAGCAGCGGGCCGCTCTACGTCGTGGTCGGCAAGCCGCTCGACGCCGTCTTCAACCTGTGGCGCACCGAGGCAATCCGGATCGGCGCGATCATGGCGTTCCTGATCCTGTTCGTGCTCAGCGCGACGCTGGTGCTCGCCCGCGAGATCGGGCGCCGTGCCGACGCCGAGGACAAGCTCGAGGAGATGGCGACCACCGATGCCCTCACCGGCCTGAAGAACCGCCGCAAGTTCGACGCCGAGATCGAGCGCGAGTGGCGCCGCGCCGGCCGCTACGGGCAGCCGGTCGCGCTGCTGATGATCGATGCCGATCATTTCAAGGCCTACAACGACACCTATGGGCACCAGGCCGGCGACCAGGTGCTGGTCGGAATCGCGATCTGCATTTCGGATGCGGTGCGCCGCGCCGGCGATTGCCCGGCGCGCTTCGGCGGCGAGGAATTTGCCGTGCTGCTGCCCAACATGACCGCGCTCGAGGCCTTCAACCTGGCCGAGAGCATCCGCGGCAAGGTCCAGCAATGGTGCGAGGGCGAGCTGATCACGACGGTGAGCGTCGGCGTCGCCAGCATGCGGCCGGTCGCGGGCCAGCAATGGTGCGACCTGATCGAAGCCGCCGACAAGGCGCTCTACGCCGCCAAGGCCAACGGCCGCAATCAGTCGGTGCTGGCCACCACGCCGAAGATCACGCTGGTGGCGTGAGGGCACACTCCCTCCGCATCGTCGTCCCTGCAACGTGTAAGGGACGCTCCGGCGGAAGGGCTCCCTCCGCCCTTGCGGGGGAGGGTTGGGGAGAGGGGTGCCGCACGGCAAGCTCTCTCCACTCAGTAAAGTATGCTCCACGCGCCAGCCGAAGTCGCACGAGTCGACATCACGTCAATGATCTCGCCCGGGGCCACCCCTCTCCCCACCCTCCCCCGCAAGGGGGAGGGAGCCTGAGCAGCTTGCTCACCTCACGTAGCGTAACACCAAGAGCGGCTAACCTCTCCGCTTCTTCTTTGGCTTCTTGCCGAACTTCGGTTTCGCAGCCGACACGTCGGGCCACTGCGTGAGCCCGGCGTGTCCGGCCTTGCCCCGATGTTTCTTTTTCTTGCCGAACCTCGGCTCGTCGCCGGATGTCGGCCTCGTGCCCTTTTCGTTCCGATCTAACCGGAATGGAGCTCTGGAGTCTCGCTTGGACGCGTAATCATCGCGCGAACCGCTCGCACCTTCCCTCGAAAACGCTTTGGTCTCGCGATCCGGCTTGCCGCGTCGCTTTGCTGCAACCTCATCATGCGGCTCCTCGCCACGAAGAGCGCCGCGTCCACCGTCGTCCTGATCGCGCCAAGGCTCGTGTCTCGGCTCGTACCGCGGCTCGCGCCTGGGCTTGCTTGCCGGCTTCTCCGCGCGCGCCTCGCGCTGCGGAGCGTCCCCCAGCGCCTCGATGCGGATGCTGTCTTCCTTGTCCGGACGCTTGATCTTGACGGCGAAGGAGTCCGCGACCCGCGCGGCGATCTCGAACTCGGTGGTCGTATCCATGATCTTGATGGCGCCGATGTCGCGTTTGTCGATGCCGCCGCGGCGGCAGATCATCGGCAGCAGCCAGCGGGCCTCGGCATTCTTCCGGCGCCCGATGGCGGCGCGGAACCAGACGGTCGCCTCCTCCATGCCGTGGCGAGGAGACTTCCCGGTCTTCGCTCGCGGTCCGGCGGCACGCTCCTCGCGGCGCGAGGCGCGCTCGCCGCGGTCGCGGCCCCGTCCCTCGCCGGGATCGAGAATGTCCTCCGGCGCAGGCAGGCGGGCGCGATAGAGCCGGGCAAGTGCTGCGGCAACCGCCTCCGGCGTCCGCTCGGCAAGCAAGGCTTGTGCGAGGACCAGATCGTCCGGCGTCGCCTCTTCGCTGAACACCGCATCCCTGAGCAGCCGATCATGGTCGAGCTTGCGGATCTCCTCGGCCTGCGGCGCGGAGCCCCAGACGATATCGATGCCGGCGAGATCGAGCAGCAATTCCGCGCGCCGCCGCCGTGCCGGCGGCACCAGCAGGATGCTGACACCCTTGCGGCCGGCGCGGCCGGTGCGGCCCGACCGATGCTGCATCACCTCCGGGTCCTTCGGCAGATCCGCATGGATGACGAGGTCGAGGCTCGGCAGGTCGATGCCGCGCGCCGCGACGTCGGTCGCCACGCAAACCCGGGACCGGCCGTCGCGCAAGGCCTGCAACGCCTGGGTCCGCTCGTTCTGGGTCATTTCGCCTGACAGCGCGGCGACGGAGAACCCGCGCTCGAGCAGCGCCGCCTGCAAATGCCGGACGGCTTCGCGGGTGTTGCAGAACACCAGCGCGCTCGGCGCCTCATGGAAGCGCAGCACGTTGACGACCGCGTGCTCGACGTCGTCGGCGGCGACGCGGATGGCACGGTACTCGATGTCGGCATGACCGCCTTCGTCGCCGGCGACCTCGATCCGGAACGCCTGTTGCTGGTATTGCTTGGCCAGCGCGACGATGCCGCGCGGAAACGTCGCCGAGAACAGCAGCGTGCGGCGGGTGTCCGGCGTGGTCTCGAGGATGAATTCCATGTCCTCGCGAAAGCCGAGATTGAGCATCTCGTCGGCCTCGTCCAGCACGACGACTCGCAATCCCGAGATATCGAGACGGCCGCGCCGCAGATGGTCGCACAGCCGGCCCGGCGTTCCGACCACGATGTGGGCGCCTGCGGCCAGCTCGCGCTGCTCGCGGCGCGGATCCATGCCGCCGACGCAGGAGACGACGCGGGCGTCGGCATGTTCGTAAAGCCACGAAAGCTCGCGCTGAACCTGCAGAGCGAGCTCGCGCGTCGGCGCGACGATCAGCGCCAGCGGGGCGGCGGCCGGCTCGAACTGCTCGGCGCCGTCGAGCAGGTCCTTTGCCATGGCCAATCCGTAGGCAACGGTCTTGCCCGAGCCGGTCTGGGCCGAAACCAGGAGGTCGCGGTCGACGGCGTCGTCGGCGAGCACGGCGAGCTGGACGGGAGTGGGCTGATCGTAGTTGCGCTCAGCCAAAGCGCGGGCGAGCGGCGAACTTGTGGTCGGAAAGGGCACGAGATGGGAAACCTTGATTGGTCCGGGCGCAGAACGTCGAGCGGGACGACCTTGAAGCTGCGTACCCGGCAGGCGGCACAGCCGCATGACGATTTGGGGTGCTTTACGCCAAGACCGGCCAAATCGCCATGCCCCCAGAGCCTTCCTACGACGGAAAAGGCCCCCCATGGCGGAAAAGGTGCCGGATCAGGCCGGCTGCCCGATCGGGGCCTGGAGACCCGCGATCCGGTCCATCAATCCGGATAACCGCGACGGCGGTGGGCTGGCCGGGGCGATCAGGCCGCCTGCCCCGCGCAGCGCGCCCGGGATCAGCTCGCAGGCCAGCAGGCGATTGCGTTCATATGGCCCGGGCATGCGGAGCGTGGCGGTTGTCCCGGCCGAAAAGCCGAAGCGGCTGTAATAGGCGGCATCTCCAACCAGGACGACGGCTCGGTGACCGAGCCGCTGCGCCCGTTGCAACGCCTGCCGCATCAGCGCGGCGCCGATGCCGAGGCACCTCACCTCTTCGGCCACTGCGAGAGGGCCGAGCAGCAGGCAGGAATGACCGGTACCGGTCACGACCGGCCACAGCCGCAATGTGCCGACCAGGCGACCGGCACGGCGCGCGACAAACGCGAGGCCGCGCGCAGGCTTGCGGCCCTCGCGCAGCCGCTCCGAGGTCTTGGCGAAGCGGCCAGGACCGAATGCGGCGTCGAGCAGACTCTCCCGCGCCGCCACGTCCGAACGGCGCTCCCTGCGGATCGCAACCGGTTTGTCGTTCGGAGAACCAAATGAGGACATCACGCCACCCTCGCCAGATAGATGAAGACCTCGTCGAGGTCCCGGCACTTGAAGCGCTCGGCGAGCTCGCCCGGACGCCCCATCGCGACGACGCGGCCGTGGCTCATGATCACGACGAAGTCGCAGAGCTGCTCGACCTCGGTCATGTTGTGTGAGGACAGCAGGATGGTGGCGCCGCGGCGCTTCTGATAGGCGACGAGCCGGCTGCGCACCCACTCGGCGCGATCAGGGTCGAGCGAGGCCGTCGGCTCGTCGAGCAGCAGCACGTCGGGATCGTTGATCAGCGCCTTCGCGACGGCGACCCGGGTCTTCTGGCCGGCCGAGAGCCGCCCGGTGACACGGTCGAGCACGTCGCCGAGCTCGAAATCCTCGATCAGCTCCTCGATCCGGGCCTTGAGATCGGCGACGCCGTAGAGCCGGCCGAACACCATCAGGTTCTGGCGCACGGTGAGGCGCCCCGGCAGCGCAACATAGGGGCTTTCAAAATTCATCCGGCTGAGCACCTTGTGACGCTCGGTCGCCATGTCGTGTCCCAGCACCATGGCGCGGCCGAAGCTCGGCACCACGAGGCCCATGATCATGGCGATGGTGGTGGTTTTGCCGGCACCGTTGCCGCCGAGCAGGCCGACGGTCCAGCCCTTCGGCACGATGAAGTTCACCTCGTCGACCGCCCAGTGGGTGCGGTACTTCTTGCAGAGGTCCTCGACCGCGATCGCCGGTGCGTCGGCGGTGCCGAGGCTCGCAGGCGCGTTGCCTTCGGACGGTACGATGTTTGTCGACACTGAAGTCAGATGCCTGCGCGGCAAGAAGCGTTCGATACGGCTCATGGATGTCTCCCCTTACTCGCCCATGGTGAGCAGGCCGCCCTTGTGGCGGGCGCTCTGCAACAGGGCCACGAATGTGGTGAAGCCGATGCCGAGATAGACGGCATTGAGTGCGAGGCATTCGATCATCAGGTCAGTGCGGAAGGTGCCGTCGAGCAGCACGGCACGCATGCCCTCGAACACGTAGGTCGGCGTCAGCGACCAGGCGACCGGCTGCAGCCAGAGCGGCAGCGCCGCGACCGGATAGTAGACGCAGCACAGCGGCAGCAGCACGATCATGATCGAATAGGCCAGGCTCTCGGCGCCAAAACCCTGCCGGATCACGAGGCCGGCTATGACGAGCCCGATCGCCCAGCTGGTCAGCACGAGGTTGAGGAAGAACGCGACCAGCCCGGGCCCCATCGCAAAGAGGTTGAAGCCGAACAACACCAACGTCAGCAGCAGCACCGGCAGCGTGCCGATCACGAGCCGGATCAGGCTCATCAGCATCAGCGAGCCAGCAAGCTCGAACGGCTGCAACGGGCTCATCATCAGATTGGCGAGATTGCGCGACCAGATCTCCTCCAGGAAGGTGAAGGTGAAGCCGAGCTGGCCGCGAAACAGCACATCCCAGAGCAGGACGGCGCCGAGCAGCAGGCCGGCGGTCGAGGCCATCGCCGACTTGCTGTCGTAGAGGTAGGTGTAGAGGAAACCCCACACCAGCATCTGCATCGCCGGCCAGTAGACGATCTCGAGCAGCCGCAGCCATGACGAGCGCAGGATGTAGTAATAGCGCGCCGTCATGGCGGCGATGCGGTTCAATGACTGTGTCATGGCACGCACCTCCATTGCTGCGATTAGTCGAACTCGCGGCGGATCGGACGGCGCTTGCCGACCTTGGGCGGAAACGCGAGCAGCGCGTTGGCCTGCACCCGAACCGGATGCTCGAGGCAGGCCGCGAGCAGGTCCTCCAGATGCGCGACCGAGCCGTGCAGCCGCGACATCGGCGTATCCTGGCCGAGCACGACGCGCGCCTCGACCAGATCGACGCCGCGCTGCACGATCTCGAACTGCGCCAGATGCAGGTTGCAGTCGAACATCCAGCGATAGGTCGCATCGAGAATGCTGCCGGCCGGAACCTTGCGGCCGTCGCGATTGACGAAGGCGTCGTTGAGCCTTCCGTCGATGCTGGCGATCTGCGACCAGTTGATATCCGACGGCGCGGGATTGGCCGGCTGGGTGATGTAATCGCCCTGCACGTAGCGGATGAACGGCATCGCCTCGTTGAGCAGGTTGGTGATCACGGCGATGCCGGACTGGCCGGGAGCTTGCGGCTCCATCGTGAGGGGATCGAGCACATCGAGATGCACCGTGTCCTCGCACACGTGATACTGGCCGCCAGGCATCTCGAGCGCGATCCGCGTCGCTTCCTCCGAGGAATATTCGTCGAGCACGGGCACGCCGAGCTGGCGCGACCATTCCGCCCGCGCAGCGCGCGAGGAATATTCCGAATGCGTCACCGCGAGATTGAGCGACGAACGGAATTCGTCGACATGCGGCATCAGCGCATCGAGGCTCGACGGATAGAGCGACAGGATCTTCGGCCCGAGATAACGCAGATGCTGGGCGACGCGCGCCGGCGGGATCAGGTTCGAGATGAACGCGGTCGGATAGTCGCCACCGATCGAATCGAACCACCACGGCACGGTGTAGACATGGGCGAGCAGATCCTCGGCGCGGTAGTTGCCGCCGCTCTGCATCGCGAACTGGCGGACGCCCTGGATGGTGTCGGTGATGACGGCGTCATAGTCGACGCGGATCAGCAGGGTCTGCCCGGACGAGCCCGACGAGCGGGTCGGAAACAGGTTTTCCGGCTTGTACTTCTTGTTGACGCACTGGTTCGGGAAGGCCGCGACCAGCTCCGGCTTGGTGATGACGGGAATCTTCTGGATGTCGTCATAGTCGCGCAGATGCTCCGGCTTGAAGCCCGCCGCATCATATTTGGCGCGGTAGACCGGAATCTCGCGGTAGGCGAGCTCGACCAGCTCCTTGATGCGGGCGAACTGCCGCGCGCGGATCTCGGCGACCGGCAGATAAGGATGCCGCATGCATTCGCCGAGATAGTTCGCGGTGGCGGCGACGAGTTCGGGCGCCGCGTCGTTGGACGGCTGAAAATCCGGGCGGGTGTGCTCGGTCTCCCAGAACTGACGCTGCGGCACGCTGCTGACATCGACTGCGGCAGGGACGAGGGACGCGGCGGCCTGATCGTGCTCCGGCACCAGAGCAAGGCTGTCATCGGAAGTGCTGATTGCGAGAGAGGACGTCATCTTCAGCTCCATGATTGACGGGGAACCGCCCGTTCATGGCGCTATCAATGGCGCGCGGCGCTTGCTCCTGCCGTGACACGCATCACACGCGGTCGCACCCCGTCGCAGCGCGCGCCGGTCCTGTCACCGAGCATGTGCTGAAGATGTTTTGGCAGCTTTCGATCACTTCGCCTTGAGCGCCTTGTCATGGCTCTCGAGTGCCGATGCCAGCAGCTTGGGCAGTTGCGCGGCATAGACCTCGATGAAGGTGGCATCGCCGCACGCCTCCGGATCGCGCGCGGCCTGCTCGGCGACACGCGCAGCCTTGGCCTCGCATTTCGCGAACATGTGCCAGAACCAGTCCGGACTCTTGCCGAGCGCCGGCTTGTTCTTCTTGATGACGGCGGCGCCGACCGCGCTCATCGCGCTGACGACGCCGGCGCCCAGCGTGCTGATGGCGCGGGCGTTAAGGATGTCCTCGCGCGCCTGCGCGGTGGCGTTGGTCGCGGTCGCTCGTCCCTTGGTCGGCATGCTCAAGCTCCTTGTCGATCCCTGCCGATCCTTCGGCCGGCGAAGCATCGGCCGGGGAAGTTGAGGAAGGCTCAAGGGGCATGGTTGAAAACCGCTATGGATTTCATTCCGGTTTTAGGCGCTTCCGAGCGATCGGTCCCGATAGGGTTGCGGAGCGATCCGTCAGGAGCCGTTACCCTTTGGCGCCGTAGCGGCGGATCAGCTGGTCGGCGACGTCATTGAGATCATTGCCGACCACTTGCGGCTGCGGGCCGACGCCGAGCACATCATTGCCGGGCCGCTTGATCAGCGCGGCCTCCCAGCCGGCGGCGACCGCGCCCAGCGTGTCCCAGGTGTGGCAGGCGATCAGGCAGAATTCCGAGGGCTTGGCCCCGAGCTCCTGCTCGACATAGCCATAGGCCTGCCGCGACGGCTTGTGGTGCTTGACGCCGTCGGCGGAGAAGCGCCGCTCGAACAGGTCGACGATGCCGCCGTTGGTGAGCTGCCGGGTCTGCACCTCCAGGAGATTGTCGGTCAGCGTGAACAGGCGGAAGCCCGCCGCACGCAGCTTGCGCAGCGCCGCCGGCACTTCCGCATGCGGCGGCATGGTGGAGAATTTCTCGGTCAGCTCCCTCTTGTCGTTGTCGTCGATTTTGATGCCGCGCGTGTCGGCCAGCATCTTCATGACCGCGGCGCCGATGTCGGTGAACGGCACGTAGCAGCCCGCCACGGTGAGCGAGGCGGAATACATGATGAAATTCGCAAACCACAGCCGCATCGCGCTCTTGTCGTTGAAGATGCGCCCAAACACCGGCTCCATGGTCTCGAGGTCGAGCAGGGTCTCGTTGACGTCGAACACGATCAGAGGAAGTGCCATTTTTGGTCTCCTGTTGCTTGTTTGTTGGTCTCAGCCCCTGTCCTTCATCCGGCTGCGGTGCGCGGCCTGCTTGGCGCGGTTGCCGCAGATCGCCATGCTGCACCAGCGGCGCGCCCGCGCACGCGTATGATCGGCAAACATCAGCGTGCAGGCCGGCCCCTCGCACGCCTTGATGTCGGAAAAGCTCTCCTCGCAGACCACCCTGGCCATCGCCTCGCCGATCGGCAGCAGCAGCGATTCCGTCGAGCGCCAGTGCCGCGTGCGTTCCAGCGCAAAGCCGTCATGGTCGTCGTGACGATGCGGCACGATCCTGCTGAACGCCGCATCGCTTTCGAGCAGCCGGTTCAACGGCTCGAGTTCCCCAAGCGCCCGCGACGCCAGCGGCCGGCCCATATGCTTGCGGACGAAGCCGCGGAACCATTCGCGCAGATCGCGGGCCTGACCGGCGACATCGTCGAGTTCGCCCGGGGTCGCGCGCGCTTTGAGTGCGTCGAGCACGTCTGACGGCACCAGCTTCGCCTGCGCGAGCCAGCGCAACAGGCCATCGCCATCGGCGATCCAGTCCACCGGCGTATCGACCGGGGTCGCGATCGAATTGATGAAATCGAGGCCCAGGCTGTCGGCGATGAACATCGCGGGCGGGTGGGATTGCACGAGTGCCTCCTGGCGGCTTTTCGAGGTTGCCGCAAATAACCTGATTAATGCCTGTTGACAAGTTACGAACATTGGATCATAAGCATCGTAACCTGTCAAATAGCTTTTAACAGGTTACTTGAAAACCAAGGAGCGGACAATGTCGAACAAGGACGTCAGCGTGGTGCTTGCCCATGGCGCATGGGCCGACGGATCGAGCTGGGCGCGGGTGATCGCGGCGCTGGATGCCGAGGGCATCAATGCGGTGGCGGCGCCGCTGCCGCTGACCTCGCTCGCCGACGACGTCGCAGCGTTGAACCGCACGCTGGACCGCGTCGAGGGACCGGTCGTGCTGGCGGGCCATGCCTATGCCGGCGCCGTGATCGCCGGGACCCGCTCGCCGCGCGTCAAGGGCTTGGTCTATATCGCGGCACTCGCGCCCGACGAGGGCGAAACCGTCGCCGACGTGTTCTACCGCCTGCCGCCGCATCCGTTCGCGCCGAAGCTTGCGCCCGACGCCAATGGCCTGATCTGGCTGCCCGAGTCCGCCTTCGCCTCGGCCTTCGCGCAGGGCGCGCGGTCGGAGGACCTCGCCGTGCTCGCCGCCGTGCAGCGGCCGATCTCGCCGGCCTGCATCACCGTGCCGGTCGGCCGTCCCCGGTGGAAGGACGTTCCAAGCTGGTTCCTGGTCGCCGAGGACGACCGGATGATCGCGCCAGAGACCCAGCGCAGCATGGCGGCGCGGATGCAGGCGACCGTGCGTTCACATGCCGTCGATCACACCCCGATCGTCACAGCGCCGAAGCTGGTCACCGACATCATCCGGGAAGCCATCCACGGCGTTACAGAGCACTGACCTTTCCAGCGATCTAGGACAGGAGCACTGCCATGCAGGACAAACCACTCTCGGCCGACCGGCTCGGTGCGTTTTCCGATGCGGTGATCGCCGTCATCATCACGGTGATGGTGCTGGAGCTGAAGCCGCCCGAAGGCGTGGCATTTGCGGACCTGCTGCCGCTGTGGCCGACCGCGATCAGCTACGCGGCGAGCTACCTGTTCATCGCGGTGATCTGGGTCAATCATCACCATTTGCTGCATCTGGTGCGGCAGCCGACACCACGCTTGATCTGGCTGAACTTCGTCCATCTGTTCGCGGTCTCGCTGCTGCCCTTCGCAACCGCCTGGGTCGCGCGGTCGCACATGGCCGCGGCGCCGGTGGTGGCCTACGCGGTGATCTTCCTCCTGATCGACCTCGCCTATCTCGCTTTCGAGCGCGCCGTGCTGGCGCAGGCCGACCAGACGATCGTTTCCGAACGCGTGCGGACATGGGCGCAACGCCGCACGCTGCTCGCCGTGCTGGTGTTCGCGGCCGGCGCGGCGATCGCGCCCTTCATGCCACTGCTCGGCTTCGCCACCGTGTGCTGCGCGCTGCTGCTCTACCTCAGGCCCGAAGCGATCAGCGGGCTCGCGAAGCAAATCAAATCCTAGGCTCCAAAACCACACCACCACATCACGACCACAAGGAGTGACAGATGTCCCACGTCAAATATCGCACCGCCGATGTCGATGGCTTCAACGTGTTCTATCGCGAGGCCGGATCGCCCGGCGCGCCGAAGCTTTTGCTGCTGCACGGCTTCCCGAGCGCGGGACACATGTTCCGCGATCTGATCCCGCTTCTCGCGGACAAATTCCACATCGTGGCGCCCGACCTGCCCGGCTTCGGCCAGTCGGACATGCCGCCGCGCGACAAATTCGCTTACACCTTCGACAACATCGCCGCCGTGATCGATCGCTTCACCGAGGTGATCGGCTTCGATCGCTTCGCGGTCTATGTGTTCGACTATGGCGCGCCGACCGGCTTCCGCCTGGCGGCGAAGCATCCGGAGCGGATCACCGCAATCATCTCGCAGAACGGCAATGCCTATGAGGAGGGCCTCAGCGACGGCTGGACCCCGATCAAGGCCTATTGGCAGGACCCGTCACGGGCGAACCGCGACGCGCTGCGCGCCTTCCTGACGCCGGACACCACGCGGTGGCAGTACACCCACGGCACGCCGGATCCGGCCGCGGTGTCGCCGGACGGGCAGAACCTCGACAATTACTACATGGCGCGGCCCGGCGCGCATGACGTGCAGCTCGACCTGTTCGGCGACTACAAGAGCAACGTCGCGCTCTACCCGGCCTTCCAGGACTACTTCCGTACCCACCAGCCGCCGTTCCTCGCGGTGTGGGGCAAGAACGATCCGTTCTTCCTGCCGCCGGGTGCCGAAGCCTTCAGGCGCGACAATCCGAAGGCCGTCGTCAAATTCCTCGACACCGGCCATTTCGCGCTCGAGACGCATGCCGCCGAGATCGCGCAGAGCATCCGCGAATTCCTGGCTCGCTGACGTCGGCTGCAAGGAAACGGCCATGACCAGACCCGTCGCCATCGTGACCGGAGCAAGCTCCGGCATCGGACGCGCGACCGCGCTGCGGCTCGCCAGGGATTTCTCGACAATCGTCCTCGTCGCGCGCAGCGGCGAGAAGCTGCGCGAAGCCAGTCAAGAGATCGAAGCCGGCGGCGGCACGCCGCTGGCGCTCGACCTCGACCTCGCAACACCGGCGGCAGCCGACGACATCGTCAAGGCCACGCTGGACCGCTTCGGCCGCATCGACGCGCTGGTCAATATCGCCGGCGCTGTGCCCGGGCTCGATCTGTTCGAGATGACCGACGCGCAATGGGACGCGGGCCTCGCGCTCAAGTTCCACGGCGCAAGGCGGCTGACCATCCGCGCCTGGGACGCGCTGAAGGCGTCCCAAGGTGCTGTCATCTTCACCTCGGGCAATGCGGCCGTGCTGCCGCGCGCCGGTGCGGCGGCGGTCGGCACGATCAACGCCGCGATCGAGGCACTTGCCAAGGCGTTCGCCGAGCGCGGGATCGACGACGGCGTGCAGGTGAACTGCGTATCGCCCGGCGCCGTGATGACCGGACGGCGACTCGGAATGCTTGAGAAGGCCGCGGCAGCAAAGCAGCTCGACGTCGACACGGCCAAGGCCGGCTTCCTCAAGCAGGCCGGCATCAAGCGATTTGGCACGCCAGAGGAGATCGCCGAGCTCATTGCGTTCGCGGTGTCGCCGCCGGCGCGCTGGATGACCGGCACCGTGCTGCGGATGGACGGCGGCGAGATCAGGACGGTGTGAGACGGGCCTCGTCGCCTAGGCGCCCGTGACGCGCCAGATCACGTTGCCGACGTCATCGGCCATCAGCAACGAACGGTCGGGGCCGATCGCGACGCCGACCGGGCGGCCATAGGACACCTTCTCGTCGGGTGCGAGAAAGCCCGACAGGATGTCGCGCGCGGGACCGGAGGGGCGGCCGTTCTCGAACGGCACGAACACCACCTTGTAGCCTGATAGCGTCGAGCGATTCCACGAGCCGTGCTGGCCGATCACCATGCCGTCAGGGAAACCGGGCAACGTGCCCTTGGGCATCCAGCACAGGCCGAGCGAGGCGGTGTGGCCGCCGAGCGCGTAGTCCGGCTGGATCGCCTTGGCGACCATCGCCGGATCCTGCGGCACGCGGTCGTCGACCGTCTTGCCCCAGTAGCAATAGGGCCAGCCGTAGAAGCCGCCGTCGCGCACCGAGGTCAGATAGTCGGGCGGCGTCTCGTCGCCGATGCCGTCGCGCTCATTGACGACGGTCCACAGCACATTGGTGGTCGGCTCCCATGCGAGCCCAACCGGATTGCGCAGCCCGCCGGCGAAGATGCGGCTGGTGCCGGCGGCAAGATCTAGCTCATAGACCGCGGCACGGCCTTCCTCGACCGCCATGCCGTTCTCGGCGATATTGCTGAGCGAGCCGACGCCGGCATAGAGCTTCTTGCCGTCGGCGCTCGGCAGCAGGCTGCGCGTCCAGTGCCCGTCGGGCTTGAAGGTGACGAGCTTGCGCCCTTCCGCGGTGATGCGATCGGCGCCCGCGGTGTAGGGATACGCGACCACGCCGTCGGTGTTGCCGACATAGAAGGTGTCGCCGATCAGCGCCATGCCGAACGGCTGGCGCAATCCTTCCATGAAGGCACCGCGGCTTTCGGCGACACCGTCGCCGTCGCGGTCGCGCAGCAGCGTGATGCGGTTGGCGCTGACGCCGAGCGCTGCGGCGCGGCGCATCGTTGCCTGCATCGCATAGTGGAAGACGCTGCGCGGGGTGCCGGCGATCTGCGTCGCCTCCGCGATCAGCACGTCGCCGTTGGGCAGCACATTGATCCAGCGCGGATGATCGAGCCCGGTCGCAAACGCGTTGACCTTGAGTCCGGGTGCAGCGGTCGGAAGCTGGCCCTTGTCCCAGCCCCTTGCGGTCGGCATCTTCAGCGTCGGGATCGCGCCCTGCGATTTCGCCGCCGGAATCTGCGGCGCGCTGCCCCAGGCGGGCGCGGGCTCGGCGCCCTGCATCCGTCGCCACGCCACGGCGCCGGCCCCGATCGCCGCGACGACGCGGGCAAAAACTCCAGACGTGCTCATGAACTTCCCCTGTTACTGCGCCCTGTTATTGTGCCTTGTCATGGCCTTGCCGGCCGGCCGCGGGCCCAAAGCAGCATTCGCATAATGCCGGCCCTGATGACAGTAGTTATACGATCTTCGCAGCCGCACTCGAATCGAGGACACTGGCTGCACGCTCCCTTGTCAGAGCGTTTTCCTCCCTGAGACCTTGCCCGCCCCGGTCGGCGGGCTTCCTTTTCCGAAGCACGGGCTTTTTCTGAGGCCGTGGCCCGCCACCTCGCGCCGCCGGACAAGATTGCATTAACGTCACTGCGCAATCGTGCCGTGAACTCGCGTGAGGCGCCGCAAGAGCGGTGCTAAGGTCGACACCGGAAACCGCGATCTACCCGCTGCAATGCATTGGCTCAAATGCCCGTGATGAACCGCGCTGCCCCGTTTGTCGTCGACACGTTCCTGTCCGCCGTCGCGGTCTTCATTCTTTCCGAGGCGGCCTGGGGGATCATCGGCGCAAGCGGCCAAGGCGGCGCCTTCGCGGTGGCGTTCGTGCCGCTGCTGCTCGCCCTGTTCATCGGGTGCATCGCCGCTCCGTTTCTTGCCGTCCCGATCTACGGACTTGCGAAGGGGCGCTATGGATTCGTGCTCGGGCCGGCGATTGCCGCAGCGGCCACCTATGCGACGTCAACATGGGAGCTTCAACGGAAGGAAGATGTCGTTGCAGGACTGACCAGCACGACATCCGCACCGATCGAGGCCAATCATCGCCTTCTACCCGTCGACGGCTGGCGCCTTGGCGACAAGTGCGCCACCAACTGCATCAAGGTGCTCGCCACCTCCAGCCACGCGATCGCGCTGAGCTCCGGCGACGCGCGCAACAAGCACTGGACAGTCTACACGGGAGCTGATGGCGAGATCTGTCGCGCCACGGAGAATATGGGGCTTACACTGGAGTTCCTGCGGCTCGGATATCCCGGCAAATGCGCAACCCGGCAGACCATCGCCGATTTCGATGATGGGCTCATCGTGCGCGTGCGCACGCCCGATCCGCGCTATTGGCCGGCCGCTGATCTGCCAAAGTCGTTCCGGGGAACGGTCTATGAGAGCTTTGAACGCGTAGACGGCAAGGACCGGCTGCTGGCCCGCCATATGGTCGGATACATGGGTCAGGAGATGTCGGGCCTGATGCTGCTGTTCGGCAAGCGCCCGCAAAAGCTGGATGCAGGCCCGCCGCTCGACGAAGACTCCTTTCTGGCCAACGCCATCAACATGCCGGCCGACTTGCTGCTCAACCCTGCGGACCCGTTCCCGCTCGACCAGGTGCTTGGCGAGATTGAAAGCCATCTCGACCGCAAGGACATCGTTCCCGGCAGCAGGGATATGCCAATGGCCTTCATCGTACAGACCGCGTGGGAAGCGGTGATGCGAATTCAGGGGCCGCAGGATCCCGACATCATGAAACGCCACATCCTGTCCCTGCTGACCAGTCGCGAGCCTCGTCGCATCGAGCTTGCGCTGCTCGGGATGAATCTGCTCCCGCCGAACGATCAAAAGCCGCTTCCCGATGCAGACGGCCCTCTGTTCGACCTCGCGTTCATTCCGTTATCCGATCGGAGCATATCCCTGCTGTACACCGCGATGCAGTGGCAGTTCGCTCCCGGGCGAACGCCACCGTCGTCCGACATTCGCGAACGCGCCAAGGCTCATCTGAGCGACCCGGATCGCGAGGCGTGGCAGCGCCAGGTCCTGGCGAAAATCAGCGTACTCTAGCGTTGCCGGCGGAACGACGCTCGATCGTGCGGCGCAAGCCCGCTCACCAAAACCTGATGCCATTCTCGCGCAAATGCACCCTCATGAGCTGCATGGCAGATCCAGGAACACCGCTCCATGGCGGTCGTTGGTCGCGACACCAGCAAGGAGTGTATCAATGCAACGGAACACCAAGATCCTGGCCCTGGCCGCAGCATCGCTGATCGCAACGACAGCAGGTGCATTCGCACAGGGCTATTATCCGTATGGGAGCCCCGATGCACGGTACTACGGCGGCCCACGCTACGGTGCGCAACCGTATGTGACGTATAATCAGGCGGAACCGGGCTGGTATGGCGCGATGAACGGCACCAACCACCCGACGCCGAGTTCGACACAGGGCGACGTTGGTCCTGAAGGGAACAACAACGGCACGCTGACCGGCGTCTACCGGCGGTGGTAGCCGCGCAAATGTGAGGCCCGTCGCTCGGCTTGAGCGACGGGCCTTTTTGCTGTTCCTCAGGTGGTGAAGATCGAAGCCGCAGCGATGCGGCTTATTTCACCATCGCGCCGTAAACGATGTCCTGCATGTTCTCGCGATAATATTTGCGCAGCTCGGCGGGCGATTGGTATCGCTATTTTGCCGCCCCGCTTCGGCAGGAATTGATCACGCCGGCAAGGGCGACGACAAAGCGTGGCGGCGCGCGGCGCTGCCGCCCGTGCGGATGTCTCCGCCCGCGAAGAACGGCTCAACCTCGTGCTCGAACGTCTTCAATGCGGCGCCGATCGCCTGGTGCATGTCGAGATATTTGTAGGAGCCGAGCCGGCCGCCGAAGATGACGTTCGGATGCGACGCCGTCATGGCGTGATAGGACGCCAGCATGGCGCGGTCGGCGGCCGTGTTGATCGGATAGTACGGCTCGTCGTTGCGGCCGGCGGAGCGGGAATATTCGCGGTAGATCGTGGTCCGCGCCCCGGCATGCGCGCGCTCCGGATGCAGATGCCTGAACTCGTGGATCCGGGTGAACGGCACCTCGGCATCGGCATAGTTGATGACGGCGGCGCCCTGGAAATCGGCGACATCGTGCACCTCGCGCGCGAAGTCGACGGTGCGCCAGCCGAGATGGCCGCAGGCATAGCCGAAGAAACGGTCGATCGGTCCGGTGTAGATCACGAGCTGGCGCGGATGAATGCGGTCGGCGATGTCGAAATAGTCGACGCCGAGCTCGACCGCGATTTTTGCGTGCTCGAGCATCCGGCGGAAGATCGCGGTGTAGCCACTGGCCGGCATGCCCTCGTAGCGGTCGGCGAAATAGCGATCGTCGAAGGTGAAGCGCACCGGCAGGCGGCCGATGATGTCGGCCGACAGCTCGCGCGGATCGGTCTGCCACTGCTTCTGGGTATAGCCGCGGATCAGGAGATCGTAGAGCGTGCGGCCGACCGAGGCGATCGCCTTGTCCTCGAGATTGCCGATGCCAGCCGCGCCATGCGCCGCTGCTTCCGCCGCGATCACCGCGCGCGCCTCATCCGGCGACATGATGCGGCCGAACGCGGCGCACACCGTCGCGAGGTTGATCGGCATCGAATAGACGCGGTCCTTTGCCACCGTGAAGACGCGATGACGGTAGTCCGTGAATTCGGTAAAGCGGTGCAGATAACGCCAGACGGTCTCGGAATTGGTGTGGAAGATATGCGTACCGTAGCGGTGCACCTCGACGCCGCTGTCGGGGTCGACCTCCGAATAGGCGTTGCCGCCGATATGCGGCCGGCGGTCGAGCACGCAGACACTTTTGCCGAGCCTGTTCGCCACCTGCTCGGCGATCACGGCGCCGAAGAAGCCCGCGCCCACCACGACGACGTCGAAACTCTCAAGCTGCATGTGGCCCCCGCCCCGCGCGGGCCCGGGCGGCCGTCCGCCGCGACATCCCGACGGAGCTTCAACGGCGCTGTGGCCGACTTCCGGCGAAGAATTTGGTTAAGGGCGCGATAATTCCGAGCCCGGAACCGCCTGCTCAACCGTTCAACTGACAGCATGCGAAGCGCTGGATTTGGCCGCGCGCGCAGCAACAGCATCACGCGCGGGGGCCCGATGTCCGTAATCTGCGTCCTGTATTCCAGCAACACGACCTATGATTCGCTGCGCGGCATCCTCGCGATGGCCGCCGCCGAGCTCGACCGGCTCGGGCACGAGGTCAAGATGCTCGATCTGCTGGCGCCGGATTTCTCGGCCCGCCTCAACGCCCTGCTGCCGCGGCGGACCGAGACGATGGCGCTCGGCTTCTCCGGCATCGGGCTCGATATCCACACCAAGGACGGAAGGCTGTTCTGGGACGTCGCCCAGATCCCGGTCTTCACCTGGTTCTGCGACCACCCCTGCTACTTCGCCAAGCGGCACGGGCTGGAGAGCCGCTACACTGCGCATGGCTATGTGTTTCCGGACCATGCCACGTTCAACCGCGATCACCTCGGCGCCAACGGCAGCGTGTTCGCGACCCATATGGGCATCCCCGATCCCGGCTTCTTCGGCGGCCTGCCGCCCGAGCGGCGCAACGGCCGGCTGATCTTCGCCAAATCAGGGTGGAATCCGCTGGGGCTCGAGCGCGGCTGGCGCAAGACGATGCCGCCAAAACTGTTCGCATTGCTGTTCGACGCGATCGCCGAGGCGCGCGGCAAGACCTGCGGCGCGTTCCCCAAAATCATCGTCGACGTCGCCGAGCGGCATCTGGTCTATCTGAAGCCGGGCGGCGACCTGTTCAACGTGATCCTGACCCGGCTCGACAACTACACGCGAGGCGTGCGCACCCGCGAAGTGGGCGCGGTGCTCGCCGATTATCCGGTCGACTTCATCGGCGGCGGCTGGAGCGATCTCGATGTTGCCGGACGCCCGGCCCGCGTGCTCGGCGCGATGACCTTCGATGCGATGCGCGAGGGCCTGGGCGGCTATCTCGGCGCGGTCTCGCTCAATCCCAATATCGACCTGTCGGTGCATGACCGGGTGTTCTTCGCGCTCGGCGCCGGCACCGTGCCGGTGTTCGACGCCAATCGCTTCTCGGCCGCGGAGATGCCGCAGCTCGCCCGCTACAGCTTCGCCCAGGACACGACGAGCATCGCAGCGGCCGTCGAGGCGGTGCTGGCCGATCCCGCCGCGGCCCAGGCGGCAACCGCCACCACGATGAGCGAGCTCTATCCGCGCTTCTCGATGCAGCGGTCGGTGCAGGACATCCACGAGATCACGATGTCGATCGCGGGCGCCGCCGGCTCCGGGTTGTTGCCCGCCGAGCCGGTGCCGGCCGGCGTCTGGACGCCGAAGCAGGCGGCCTGACCGCGCGCGGCCGGTAGCCCGCATGAGCGCAGCGATATGCGGGGCCAGCACCCAATACTCTCCCCCGGATATCGCTACGCTCATCCGGGCTACGCCTGCCGCCATTTCCGTGGCTGGCTCGCTCCAGCTGCGATACCATGGACCTATCATCTCCGCTCGGGTCCAGCATGAACCGCCGCGCCTTCGTTTCGGGACTGGCTGTTGCCACGATGCTCGCGGGCCTCGCGCCGGCCGCGGCCGACGGCAGGCGGGTGGCGCTGGTGATCGGCAACGGCGCCTATAGAAGCGTGCCGGCGCTGTCCAATCCACCGAATGATGCCGGCGATATCGCCGCGGCGCTGAAGCGCCTCGGCTTCGCCGTCACGCTGGTCAGGAACGGAAGCTTCGACGACATGCGGCGCGGCCTGATCGCGTTCGGGCGCGAGGCGGCCGGTGCCGACATGGCGGCGGTGTACTTCGCCGGCCACGGCATGGAGATCAACGGCGACAACTGGCTGATCCCTGTCGATGCCGAGCTGAAGCGTGACACCGACGCTGCGAACGAAGCGATCAGCCTGCAGAGCGTGATGCTACAGGTCTCCAACACCGGAAGTCTCGGCCTCGTCATCCTCGACGCCTGCCGCAACAATCCGTTCGCGGCGAAGATGAGCCGCTCGCTCGCAACCCGCGCCACCACAACCAGCGGGCTCGGCCGCATCGAGCCGGTCGGCAACGTGCTGGTCGCCTATGCCGCGCGCGACGGCACCACCGCGCTCGACGGCGACGGCCGCAACAGCCCGTTCGCCGCAGCGCTGCTGCGCAACATCGAGACGCCCGGCGTCGAGGTCACCTTCATGTTCCGCAACGTCCGCGACGACGTGATGGAGGCGACGCGCAACGAGCAGCAGCCGTTCGTGTACGGCTCGCTGTCGCGCAAGGCGATCTATCTGGCGGCACAGCCCACCGCCGATGCGGCGGGCGCAAAACAGGCGAACGCGGCGCCGGCGGCCGCGGCTCCCGCATTGCCGGCGCCGCCCGCAACGTCAGCCGGCGCCATCGATCCCGCGCTGGTCGGCACGTGGCAGCTCATGGTGGCAAGCGGCCGCGGCCAGTCGCGCTGGATCTGGCAGATCCTGGCCGACGGCACCTACAAATTCCACGCCGAGCCGTTCCGCTCGGCGCAATCCCACGAAGGCACCGTCACCTTCGCCAATGGTCGCTGGACGCTGCATGCGCTGAAGGGGATGAGAAACTACAGTGATGCCGGCACCTACGAGGTGCACGACGCGACCGCCGTGATCACCGGCAAGCTCGGCACCGGCTACTGGAAGCGCAGCATGGAGTGAGGGGACTACTGCTCACAAGTCCAGTTCACCCGTGGCCGGATAGACCACCGTCCGATCGCCCTGCACGACCGCACCTTCGGTCAGGCGCGCGGGCTCCAGGCGACCGTCGCCCATAATGTGCACGACGGTCTCGCCTGCCGCAATCAGATAGTCGGCGACGATGCGGCGGTGGCAGCGCCACCACACCGCTTCCGAGCACATCATCGCGCAGCGTTGCGCGTGGCCCTCGTCGCGCAGATGCTGCAGGCTCGCGTGAAACTGCGGCGACAACGCATAGTCGGCGTAGTTGTGAAAGCTCTCATTGCTCCAGAACCCGTTGACCGAAGGCGCTACGCCGCGCGCCTTGCCGCGGAGCCCGCCGAGATCGGCCAAATGCTCATAGGAGATGCCCGCGGCCTCAAGCGGCTTCGGCAGCGTGTCCTTGTTGAACTGCGGATTGGTGCGCGACCGCGGCACCGTCCTGATGTCGACGACGCGCTCGATCCTGGCCGCGGTGAGCAGGACGACGAAGTCCTCGAGGCTGCGGTTGGAATGGCCGATCGTGAAGAACGGCAGCGCCGCGCCCTTGCTAGGCATGATGCAGCGCGCTGCCCTTGTGGGCCGCGACGTGATCGGTCTTGTCGCTCTTGATCTCGTATTGCGGATCGGCCTCCGAGGCACGGTGCGTGTGCCCCTTGTAGTCGAAATCGCGCGTGTGAACCGCGATGATGGTGCCCGAGACGCGGCCGGCCTCGGAATTCCATCTGACGTGATCGCCGACCTTGAATCGCCTGGTCATGTCGCAACCTCCGGCTTGAGTTGAGCATACCTCGTTCCGATGATCCGGCTCAGCCAACCTGACCGGCACAGCATAGCGGGCTCGTGGCAAACCGGCGAAGCCGATCCAGGTTCCCATTGCTCACGCTTCATGTCGCGCCTGCGCCCCGCCGCACGCAATCGTGGCGCCACCGCCGACAGTTCAAGATTCAGGTTGTATTATTGACGATATGCACGTAGATTTCGAATGCGATCACAAGTGGAGGGGCCATGCCGCTGCACCATAACGTTGATCCGAAATTTCCCTATGACGGTCCTGATTTCGACGAGTTCTGCATTGCGGAGAATGGATATCTGAAAGCGTCGCGTGATCGCAGCCCCTGCATCACCTGCGCCCTGTCCAAGCTTTGCCAGGCCGGCTTCGAGAAGCAGGTACATCTTGCCGTCGAGGGAAAGGATCCGAGCCTGACCAAGGACTGCGAGCTGACCGCGAGCGACCTGACCGCGGAGCGGCTGCTCTCAGGATTGAGCGAGGAAGAAATCGCGTTCGTCAAAACCCATATCTCAAGCCTGGCGGAGGAGTGCGGAAATGGCTGATACAGCATCGATGCAGCTCGAAGCGAAGAAGCAGCTGGCTGCGAAGGCGGACACCGTGGCCAAGCATCAACTCGAGGCAAAGCGCCAGCTGGCGGAAAAGGCGGCGCTGACCAGCCGGCACCAGCTCGAGGCCAAGAAGCAGCTCTCCGAGAAGGCCAATCTGGTCGCCCGGATGCAGCTCGCGACCAAGAAGAGCAGCTGATCGGGCGCTCGGCGTCCCGCAGGAGGAACGCTGAGTCACCGCGCCGGCTCAGATGCGACCGCGCGTCGGGCTGATCGAGCGCGGTCTCCGCAAGCGCGGCGGCAACAGGCCGATCGCGATCAAGGACAATGGAGTCGCCCGCGAGATCGCATTGATCTTGTGCCGTGTTGGTCTTGTGCCGGGGAAGAATGGTGCCAAAGGGCGAGATCGAGCCATCCGGCTTCGCCCTTCGGGCTATGCGCCTGTGCGGCGCGATTGCTGACTATGGGAGCATCAAGGGGGATGGTGCCCAGGGGCGGGCTGGACATCCGCCAAACAAACTACAGCATTTTCAATGACTTACTTAATTTATCGACTGAGGCTTTGTACCACTTAAATGTGCTTATGTCGACCGAGCTTCTGCATTGCAGGAGCGGACGGTCACGGATAACGTCACACCGGCATGGAAGCTGGTGCGCGTCAGCACCCCCAGCGCGGGAACGTTCTTATCGGGAAGCCGCAAGGACACCAATACACTTATCTTGGATATGGGACGACCAACTCCGGGGAAGGACGGCGGTCCTCCAGATACTTCGGCGATGGACAGCCAAATCCTCTACTCGATCCTGGAGCAGGCTTTACCTGCTAGTAGGCCGTAACTCGCAGTCTCGCTACAACAGGCCGCACTGTGGCGCCACGCTCGCATGCTCACCGGCCAGGAGGATGCTGGGATCCGCTTCGAATTTGAAGGGGAGGGTCGCTGTCGGCCTAAGGCTTGGCGCGGCAGGCCGCGAACGGACGATTGAGCAGGTAAAGTCGCCGCTGCACCCACTAAACATTTATGCACCTCATGAGCGCGTCACAGCCAGATGCATGACTTCATATTCACTACACGTTTGACGGGCGGCGTCGCGCAAAGACCACCTCACGATGAATGCAGGCCGAAGTCGTAGTGCAGATGGAAGAAGCGCGAGTTTCGGAGGAGGCCATCCGGCGCCTGCCCTTCCGGCATCTCGATGAACTCCCGCACCAAGCTGTCCTTGACGCCGAAGACAACGTCGGTGTCGAGATACTGGTCGCCTTCTGCGAATACGTGCGTCACCAGTTTCTGATAGCCGGACGCCGAAATCATGAAGTGGATGTGCGCCGGGCGCCACGGATGCCGCCCCTGCTTCTTCAGCATGTCTCCGACTGGGCCGTCGTGAGGAATTGGATATGCAGCCGGCTTAATGCTCCAGAAACTGAACTTCCCATCTCCATCCGTCGAGAACCTCGCCCTCATCGCTAGGCCACCAGTCTCCTCGAGTTGCTGGACGTCGTAGTAGCCGTCGCCGTCCGAATGCCAGACATCGACAATGGCGCCCCTGATCGGCGTGCCGTCTGGAGCATTTACCGTTCCCGTGACGATCAGCGGCTCACCTGCGAGACCGCCAGAGATGTCATCGCCGCGCTCCTTCTCGGGAGGCCCTTCTACGTAGAAGGGCCCAAGCACAGTCGACTCAGTGCCGCCATTGGCCGCTCCGTGATTGATAGCGTCCACGAGCATCGAGACACCGAGCGTGTCTGACAGGAGCACGAACTCCTGGCGGGTGTCACTGCACATTTTTCCGGTATCGGTCAGGAACGCGATGCCCTTCTCCCATTCTTCGAAAGTCGGCCGCACCTCTCTGACGAATGCATGCAAATGTCGAACCAGCGCGGCGCTGACCTGAGCCGTCCGTTTGTCGCTCGCGCCTGAAAGGCGGTCGATGACCGCGTCGGTGATCGTGATTTCGTCGAAGTTTCGCATGGCTCCCCGTCTTTTTCTTCTTTGGTGAGATCTCTCAAATCCTGTAGTCGTCTATCTGGATCGCGTTCGGCGGACGGCCGTCACACGCCGTACGCAGAATCTCTCGAATCGACGAGTGGTCGAAGGGGCGGGAATTCCAGTAGGCGTTCTTCATCGCGAGCTTCGTGGCTCGCTCGATCTTCTCTTCTCCGAGCTCGGCTCGCTCAGCGATGTCGACGCCTATGACCGAGCCTCCCTTCGCGCCGCTGGAACGCACCGCAAACGATGAATGCTCGCGTCAAGTTCAACCGATTGATCTCGCTGCTTATCGATTCGATGGTCCGCGAGCCAAACAACGCGCGTGTCGGCACGCCGGAAAACGTGAAGCGTGGCATCATCTACCTTCAAGGGAGCTGGGAGCCCGCGGAAGCCGGTCGGGGCTTCCGCGGTCTTGAGTGACGCTTGGCTTACTCGGCCGCGTCGTTCATGTAGGACTTCTTAACGTCCTGGGCTTTGGCGTAGTCGGGCTGGAAGCGGACACTGGCGTAGTGGGATTTTTGCTCGGCCTCCTGAGCACGCTTGCCGAGTTCCGCCGTGTCGCCGAAACCGAGAACCTGCCGCGCCAGTTCGGTCAGCGGGCCATCGACCTGATATTCGGTTCGCTGCATCGTAAGTAGATTGATGAGGTAGAGAGGCGTGCCGTTGAACTTCTCGAACATCTCGTGGCGGTTGCCCCATTCGCTCAGGAACCGCTCACTGATCTGACGGAAGATCTTGATGCGATCGTAGGCGCTGATCTCCGCGCCGCGGAGAGCCTCGGCGAGCTTTGGACCGATGTATGGATCTTCCATCTCGCGCTTCGACGGTTGAATAACAACGCCGCGACCGCAGAAATCGATCAGCATGTTCACCATCTTGGCCTGGTTCTCGAGATAGTAGGCACGGCCGAAATCGATGTAGATGTTGTTCGGTTTGAACAGGCCCCCGGGCGTCGCGAATCCCGTCTCTTCGGCAGCGATCATGAAGGCCCGGCAAGTCTCCCGGAACCGGATGAGCTCGGCGAGCTGGGCCGCGACGACCGGGTTGGTGCTAGTGCCCAACGACTGGGTCAGAAGCAGAGCGAGACCGACCATCAGTTCAGCGTGGACGCAGTGACGGATTTGGGTCTCGAGATGCACCCAGTCGAATTGGCGCTGCGGATACCACTTCGCGTGATCCGGGTTGCCAACATGCTGCACGCGGTCCCACGGAATCAGTACGTCATCGAAGTAGACCATCGCGTCGAGCTCGTCGCCGATGGTTGCCAGCGGACGATCGTACGGATCTGCGTCCGGCTGTGCGTTCGACTTGCGGGCTACGACCGAAACGCCCTTGGTAGCGATCGGCACCAGCGCGTAGACGGTCTGCTCGGCAGTCTGGCCGGGGCGCCACAGGTTTCCGATAAGGAGGTGATTGACGAACGGAACGGACGTGCCGATTGCCTTCCAGCCGCGGACGAGGATACCATCGTCGCGCTCTTCGATGACCTTCAGCATTGGCGTCTCGGCCATCGCATTGTCACGGCCGCGATCGAATTGGACGTCGAGGAACATCGGCGAGATCGCCAGGTCCTGAGACGTGACCTCTTCCCACTGACGCTGAATATTGCCGGAGAGATCGCGTTTCTTGCCGCTGAAGCGCGAATTGTCAGACCAGGGCTTCTGGTCATCCACCTGGGTGAACATAACCACATTCATGCCGGCTGGCGGCCGCGTGAAGATACCACCCTTGAAATGACGGCAGAGGAAATCGCAGTACTCGCGGCGCTTGACTACATCTTCCTTCGACCGCGGAAGGAACCAGTGCATCGACTGACGCTTGCCCTTTTCGTCGACGAAGGTTGCTATGTCCTGATTCTTAGGGTCGAGGTGAAGATCGTAGTATTCGGCGATCGCATTCGCATACCCTTTCGTCATGGGATGCGTGGTCACGTCCTCGATCAGCTCGCCACCGACATAGACGCGGCGACCGTCTCGCAGAGATTGAAGATACTCAGCACCGGTTCTCATAGTTCACTCCTCCATGGGGTTCCTAGGAAATTTGTCGCTGGAACGTCGCTGCGTCCCAGTAGTCCTCGCTGTGGCGTATCCGACCGTCTTCGACTTCGACGAGTTGGACGCCGCGTAACGAAATGGTCTTGGCTTCAGTCGCGCCGTTCTTCCGCGGAGCGGTCGCATGCATGACGTAGGAGACGGCAATCGCTCCGTCGCGCCCCACGATCATGGACTTCACTTCCCAGTGGACGTCCGGGAGCCAACCGAACAGCTTCTGCATGCCTACCGCGATCTCGGCGGCACCCTGCTTCGTCTTGAGTTGGGAGATCTCGTCGTGCGTTGCATCGTCGTGATAGAGCGCGAGGATCGCACGGTGATCGTGCCTGACGTAAGCATCGAAGAGCGAGTTGACGACTTCTTTCGGGGTCGACACGGACATCATGCGCGCGCCTCCAATTCGACGCCGAGCATGTAGCGGCCCTGTCCGTAGAGTAGCGGCGGGCCTGCAGCCGGGGCATGAATGCTTTCGATTTCGGCAATAGCGATGCGATGGCTTCCGACCGCGAGCTGCTCGACTGCCCGACATTCAAACACGATTGACGCCTTGCGCAGCCGCGGAACACAGTTTCCTCGGGAAAAGTCGTCCGGCAGTAGGATGTACTCGTCAATGAACTTGTCGACGTGAGGTCGCGAGCAGAGCTCCGATAGGTGAAGCTGGTCTTGAGTGAGGAGATTCACCGCGAAGCGCCCGCCTTCCCGCACGTGCGTGGCGGTCACGGTCTTATTGTTTAGGCAGATCAGTATCGTCGGCGGCTCGGTGCAGACCGAGGTGAACGAGTTGATCGTCATCCCCCAGGGTCTGTCGCCATGCCAGGTTGTTACGACGCTGACGCTTCCGACGAAGTGCCGCATCGCTGCCCGGAACGCCGCCGCATCCGTAATCGTCCGCGAGGGCGAAACTCCGAGGTCGTTTCCAAATTCCGAGTTGTTCTTCATGGTGCGCCTCGTTGCGACTTACCTATGTCGCAGAGGCTAAGTGGCGCGCGTACCCGCCGTCTAATCGATAATAAATATTCCAACTATCCGCCGCATCGATTCATCCGCCTTATGCTCGTTGAGACGCCATGCGGGAAGCAAGGGGCGCGCGGACATAGCAACGCAATTGCGGCAGCATTTCGCAACCGCAATATGAGCGATATCGCCGCTCCGAACGCGCTAAAGCGACCTCATTCCGATAGTGCAAGGCGATGCAAATTGTTACGGTTTGCAGTCTCGTCCATCGGGAGACCCGGGGTGAACCTACGAAATATCGACCTCAACCTGCTCGTGATACTCGACGCGCTCCTCACCGAGCGCAACGTGAGCCGGGCCGGCCAGCGCATTGGCCTCAGCCAGTCGGCGATGAGCGCGGCGCTCGCGCGACTCCGCGAAGTCTTCCACGACCCATTGCTCGTGCGCGTTGGGCGTGATCTGGCTCTCACGCGGAATGCGGAGGACTTGATCGTTCCTCTGAAGGAGTCTCTTGGCAAGGTCGAACAGATCCTGCTGCGTCGTCCTGGATTCGATCCGGCGACCGACGTCCGGACGTTCTCGATCAGTGCGTCCGACTATGCGGGGTTGGTGCTGCTCACGCCGCTCGTCAGGATGGTCGCCAACGAAGCTCCGAATGTGACGATCCATCTGCTGCCTCGGGCTCGCGACGCCGCACGCGTGCTACAGACGAGCCAGGCAGACATTGTCATCGAGCCGATCGAACTCTTCGGACCGAACGACTATCCGACGGCCTCGCTGCTGCGCGATCGCTGGCTTTGCGCCGTCGATGCAAATCACCCCGACGTCAAAGACGACACGTTGACCGAGAAGCAGTTTCTAGAACTTCCGCACCTCGTCTACGGCATCGGAGACGATCGGCAGCTGAACCTCGCCGATCAACATCTTGCCGATACCGGCATTCAGCGCCGGATCGAGGTGACGGTCGAGAGCTTTCTGTTGAACCCGTTTCTGATCAAGGGGACGCGGCTCGTCAGTCTCGTGCTCGAACGCGCGGCCAGAAGACTGATTGGCACGATAGATATCAAGCTGCTGGAGTCACCTATACCCGTTCCGGACATCCACGAGGCCATGTACTGGCACCCGCGCCATACAACCGATCCGGGACACAGGTGGTTGAGAGAGAAGCTGCTTAACGTCGCGCAGCAACTCGATTGAGGCGCTTTTGCGATCACCCTAGCCGCGCGGTTGCCTCTCGACCATCGCGTGCCTTAGCGCGACAAGGACGGCCGACTTAAAGTAGAGTTCGCTCGACCGATCTACCGATCGGCGCGCTGGACGGCGGCGCGCTGATCAGCAATAATTACATGGCGGACAGCAACTAGAACTCAATCTGCCCTTCCGCGTTATCCGATTGGTCGACCCATATCGCACAGACCGGCTTTGACGGTCAGAAGTATAGAGACCTTCTGCACCTTCGCTATACACCGTCGTCGCTGATCACGCGATCCCTGCGTGGCGCTGAGATTACCGCCACCGAAACTCGCGATGACAATCCGATTCATGGCCTCTGCGGACGATTTCCGCTCGAGGACGCCTACATCGTTAGCCTGAAACTTCGCGAATATTCTGCCTGCGAATACTCGGAGCACGGCCGGTGTGTCACAAAGATCGATATCCGGCCAGACACGACATATTTGTACGACATGAAGTGCGATCCTCGCTTTGTGATCGATAAACCGCATCACTCCCTTCATTTTTATGTGCCTGCCGCGGCGCTGAATGGGATTGCAGAGCAGTACGGAGCGTGGCGTGTCGGACAACTCGATTGTCAGTTTGGTAACGGATTTTGCGATGAGGCCGTGCACCACATCGGTGCGTCGCTCTTGAAGGGCTTGCGTCGACCATTCGAGGCGAACCAGCTTTTCGTCGACCACATGATGCTGGCGTTCACGGCACACGTCGCTCAGTCGCATGGACAACTGCGCAATGCTGCCCCCTTAAGCGGAGGCCTCGCTCCCTGGCAGGCAAAGCGGGCCTGCGAAAAGCTCGAAGCTGATCTCAGCGGCAAACTTACGTTGCAAGAAATCGCAGCTGATTGGGGCATTTCGGCCAGCCATTTTTCGCGAGCGTTTCGGGCGACCATCGGCCTGCCACCGCATCAATGGTTACTTCGCCAACGCATCAGCGCGGCCAAGCAGTTGCTGAGTGTCCGTAGCCTATCACTCGCTGAAGTCGCAATAGCGGCCGGGTTTGCTAATCAAAGCCACTTTACGCGCGTATTTTCAACTATGGTTGGCGCGCGTGGCGTCGCGAAATTCACGGCGGCCCGAAAAGTGAGACGTAAGGTAGGGGCACGGCCGTCGTGCTCGGCATGTTGGCATCTGCTCTGGGCTGCATAAGAACGATTTCAAACTGCGTCGTTCTAAGAAGCTAAGAACCGGGACTGTTATCGCGGGCGATTTTCCGGATGGGGCCCGTCAGGTCCACCGGATTGAGCGTTGCAATCGACCGCCTCCATCCTGCCGATCAGCAGCCGGTGGCGTCCGCGCCCCCACTCTTACCGACGGAGAGGGCTGCGTGCCGCTAAGCGGTCGGCGTCACCCGGTATCGCCGTATCACGCCGATAATGACGACGACAAAGAATGCGAGAACGATACCCTGGACGACAATGAACGGCAGCTCGGCCGGCGGCACGCTTGGCGCCAGCGCGTGCAATGCCGGCACTTTCAGGAAGGACTGGATCACGAACACGAATACGTTGAGATAGAGCGAGACAAGCGCGGATAGCGCGTAGATCCAGCGCCAAGCACCGGTTTGCCTCTTTCTGTAGCGCGCAAAGCAGGCGATTGCCAACAGAACCAGAGAGAGAATGCCGATTATGTGCGACGGCAGTAGCTTGTCGAACAGCAGCGGCGGAATCAGGAATCCTGAAGCGCTCGCAAGAATAGTGAAAGCAAGGAAGGTCCAAGTAAGACCCGGCATCTGCCTCGAGCCGAGCATCCCAAACATCACGACCAGGCCCGCCACGATTGCAACCAAGCTGATGATCACATGGGCCATCGTGAACGTCGTCAAATTCATACCCAAGATTACAACACTCCCTAACAGAAACGTATGGTTCTCATGCTCGCCGACGCTCCGATGAGCGACAGGCTGAGCCGCCTTCGGTAACAGGTCTTTTAAGGATGGGGCACCACCTTTGGTGGCAATTTTGGTCATTGGCTGGATCCTTGAAGTGTAATTCTATCGGCCTTGGCTTTCTTCAAGATCACCTTCGCTCTCCGCCCGGTGAATATGGCACCGTGATGATCTAGCGGATGGGCGCCATGACTACGCCAGAACAATTGCTGTGCTTTTAGAGCTATTGCGGCTAATCCGCGCCTTGCCCAAGGGCTGCAGGATTTATCAGGATCCGCGATGCCCCGTATCGGCCAACGTGGACTGCATGCCGCGGTACGCTTGCGGTATTCCTTCGCGCACGTGTCCTTCGCAAACCGTTACGGCTGATCGTAGCAGGATCGGAAAAGGCATGACCGTTTTGGGAAAGACGCCGGACCCGCGCTGGGCTAAATGTTCGCCGATGTTCGAACCCAGGGTTCTGCTCTGTACAAGCTCCCAAGAGGCCGCGAGCCCAGCGTCCATCGTGGATGCGCTGAAGGCTGCGGCGGGTGAATCGCCAACGGAACGTTCTAGCTTTGCCAGAGGCTGCTGCGTGCGCGGCACCTATGTCCCGTCGGATCGAGCCAAGGAAATCACAAGATCCCGCAGTTTTACCGAAGCATCTCGCGTGCTGGCTCGTTTCTCAGTAGGCGGCAATCCGACATTGGCGGATACAGACCGTCCCGTCCTGCGGCGCTTCAGCTTCCGGCTGGGCAGCGACGGGCATCGCTCGGAACTCCTTACGCAGAACGCGCCAGTGCACTTCGCAAGGACGCTGGACCAAATGTTGGCTCTTCTGAAGGCGGCCATTCCCGGACAGAATGGCAAGCCGAATGCGAAGAGGATCAAGGCATTCTCTGCCGCTAATCCTGAGACTCTGCGCCAGGCACAATGCCTCGCGGCGCAACCATTGCGATGGAGCTTTGCAGACACTACCTATTGGGCCGTGCACGCCTTTCCGGCGACAAACTCACGTGACGAGACGCGCTTCATCAAGTTCAAGGTGGCGCCGGTCAGTGGAGACGGCACACTAACCGATGACGATGCAGCGATAGTGCCTTCCGACATCTTGAATGATGAGCTCGGTTTGCGGATCGCAACTCGCGATGTCAGGTTCAGCGTGATAGCGCTGCTCGATCGTCCCGGCGATCCCGTTATGGACTTAACGATACGATGGCCCGAAGAGGACGAGCGCGAAGCGGTGCGATTGGGTACGATCGTCATCACTGGCGTTGAAGCAAACGACGAGATCATCCTCGAGCCTGGCAATCTCGCGGAAGGTATCGGCTACCCACCGGACGAGATGTTTGCAGCGCGCTGCGTCGCTTACGCCATCTCACGGGCAAAACGCCGATGACAGGATCAAGCTCCTGCTATCACGTTTCGCCTTCCGACGCGCTTCGCTTCTCGCCCGGCCAACCACCTGGGACCACTGACGAGCGCGTCCTCGTGAGGTGGCTTTGAATACCATTGCGATCTCTGACGGCGCCGGACTAGGAAGCGTCAGCAACTTGCTTCACCGCCTTACCCGCCTCGGCCCAGCTCAAAGAAAGTCAGCGTCGCTGTCCATTTGCCAGCGACAATGCCATTCAGCAGATGCTCATATTGCGAATTTGGTTGCACAGCAGCAAACGCGACCATTCGCCTCGTCGTTGCAATTTCGATTGCAGCTGATACGTAATCGCTTGTAGCAGGATTGGGCAAAGTGCGATTGTTTTAGGAAGGACGCAAAACCGGTCGAGCACCCAGAATGCGCGTCGAACGCTCAACGAAATGCCCCTCACAGGCGAGGACAGATTCATGAGCAGCACGCCAAGCTTACCCAATCGTTCGCATAACAATCAGACAGAGACTTCCCAGGCACAGCGGAGCGATTCGCCAATCGGTGAGTGCCCTCACGCCGATGCCGAAATGAAGCGTGTTCTCAAAACAACGCCACTCCACATGGCTTCAGACCCATCGAGCGGCGTGATTACGTTCTGGAGACACGACCCCCTGCACGACGTCGTGCGGCCCATGGCCGACCACGTCATTATGACATTCCCCGCCGAGCCAGTGCGGTTTGAGCGCCGCGACGGAAAAGTGTCTGTAAATGGAATGACTCGTCCGGGGACCTTGACAGTCATTCCGGCCGGTTCAACCTCGCGATGGGACATCTACCAGCCCCTGAGTGTTCTTCAGCTCTACCTTCCTCAGGCGACGCTCGATCGCGTTGCACACGAAGCTGGCACAGCCGCTTCCGGTGAACTTGTGGAGCGAACTGCACATCCGGATCCCATTACATCCCGATTACTGCTGAGCGCGGCAGACGCCTTGGAAGGCTGCGCGGCGCTGGATACGCTGTTCAGGCACCAACTGACCGATCTTTTGGCCACGCGCCTGCTTGCCGCGCACGTCGGCGCGCCAGCGACATTCCATCCGACCATCGGCGGGCTGGCGCCCAAAGTGCTGCGTCGCGCTATCGAACGCCTGCGTTCGGAAAACAATGCTGACCTTTCTCTCGGAGCGCTGGCCAGCGAGGCCGGCCTATCGCGCTTTCACTTCTGCCGCGCCTTCAAAGAGAGTACAGGGCTTTCGCCCCACGCTTGGTTACGTCAATATCATCTCGAGCGGGCCATGATGATGCTGCGTGACACCGACGATGCAATTGTGTCGATTGCAGCCGCTCTGGGCTATTCCTCGCAGACCGCATTCGCCGCGGCATTTAGAAAGCTGACCGGTGAGAGCCCAAGCGATTGGCGGCGACGCGTGAGGTGAGCACTTCGCCGACATTTGCTGGGAGCAAATGCCCGCTAGTGCCTTGGTACACGCTTATAGGCATGATCGATCGAGCGGCCACGACGGTAAAACGACAATGTTTTCCGTCCAATGAGCAGATTATTTTGCAACGCGACTCCACCAGTTTGAGGTAGCGCGAAAGGACTGGTAGATGAAAACATTTCTCAGCCTGGGAGCGGGTCCAGGGATTGGCTTAGCAACCGCCGAACGTTTTGCCAAAGAGGGATTCCATGTGGTTTTGGCCAGCCGCGACGTCGCGAAAACGCACGAACTGGCCGAACGGCTGATTGCAAGAGAGTACAAAGCCAGCGTTCGCCGGGTCGATGCAAGCAATCCAAGGAGTGTCATGGAAATGGTCGCCGATGTTCAGAAACAGCACGGCTCGATCGACGTCTTGCACTACAACGCCGCATCCCCGCGCAAGGCGACCCTTTATGAACAACCTCTTGATAGCTTCAATGCTGATCTCGCAGTGAACATCGGAGGAGCGCTCGTAGCGGCTCAGGCAGTCACCCCGAAAATGGAAGCGCAGAAATCCGGTACGATCCTATTGACTGGAGGTGGCTTCGCACTCGCTCCCAATCCGGACTACCTCTCGATCAGCATCGGAAAGGCTGGTCTTCGTGCTTTGGCTCAAGGACTTTTCGAACCGCTCCGGGAAAAGGGGATTCACGTCGGCACGGTGACTGTTTGCACCTTCGTTTCCCCGGCTTCGAATGAGGCCTCAGCGGTGGCTGAACACTTCTGGCAACTTTATGGCCAGCCGAAGGACTCTTGGACGGTCGAGGTCATTTACAGCCCGGCGAGCGCATGACCGAGAGGCCGGCTCCCGGCGACGCCACAAGGCGCTTCAAATACGACATATTCTAGTTGGCCGTACAAAGCACACTGAAGACCGACCATAGGTCACCCCGTCCGAAGAACCGGCGAAGGCCGAAGCGATAGCGGAAGTTCAGGCGTTAGCAGCAATTGCTCTACAGATACGGCAATCGCTCTGGCGCGACCAAAGGACCGATCCGCTAGATTCCCACGGTGCCCGCGTTCAACCGGACGGAGAGATAAGATGATCTGGAAGAGCATCTTTGGATCCCGTGCACTCGCACCGCGACGGCGAGTTGTCGCAGCCGCAATCGTTTACGGGCTTTCGTTGGCCGTTCGCTTCACGTCAGCAACAGGTGAGGAAATCGAGATCCCGGTGCGGTACGTGCATTCTACCAAATCAATGATGTCCGCTCCAACCAGAGGCGGCACTCAGTTTCCTTACGCCGACTGGAGCTTGAACCCCACCCAAGCGGCTTTTCGTTCTCCACGCCTTGGCCGGTTCGGAACGTGTGACTGACGTCTTCACGCGCAAGGTGCCGCGGAGACCTGCCCCGTCCAGATTGGCATCAGTGACCGAGAGGTTGTCGTGGCCGATCTCACTGACCGCACCGCGCGGCCTTGGCCGCAGGAGGGACGTACTTCAATTCAGGTGAGGCTTCGACCGACAACGCCATTATTCGGAGTGAGGCTGCTCGCTCGCAACTATGGCCGATCGTCCGCCATTGACTTCTTGAGCTGGTCGGCTGACGCGCGCGAAGGCATTGCGATCTCCGCCAACGCCGGCCGGACTCCAAAGCGACCATACGCAAGCGAGCCGTTGTTCAAGAGAGGAGAAGTACCTTGAAGACGCATTCACTCTGGATGATTACAACCAGTTGCTTCATCGCCTTGACATCCGCTGCGCAAGCGCGATCGGCCTATGATGGTTCTTGGGACCTCGTCTTCGTGACCCAAAAGGGTGCCTGCGAGCCCAGCTATAGCTTCACCGTCAATGTTTCTGACGGCATCGTCTCGCACCCGAATCTTCTCAAATTCAGGGGACACGTGGCACGATCTGGCGCGGTGCATGCGTCAGTCGCAGTTAGCGACAAATATGCTTCCGGCTCCGGCAGGCTCGTCGGCTCCGCCGGCCAAGGCAGATGGAGTGGCCACGCCGGCAGTTCGCTATGCTCCGGCTACTGGACCGCTCAACGCAGTTAAATGTACCCAAGGCGACGATTCAGAGGCCTCCAAATGGTCGGCAGAACCAACACGATCGAAAGTGTAGCTATCTCTGCTGCGCTGCGTCGTCGCCGGACCGGATGCCAGCTTGGTTCTTCCCGTTTCTACAATGAGAGCTGCACCAACGTGGGGCTCCGCGCCAAGGCTTTCCCGAGCGATTGGCCCCGACGCACCTTAACAGCAATCGCTCTTCAAGCCCGGCAATCGCTCTGGCGCACCGGCAGCTTTGATCGGCTAGACCATCATTACGGAGACACACCCGCAATGAGCGGATCACGGGCCTCCGAACACCTCATAGCATCACCCGCTTCCCACGCGGGAAGCGCCCCGCCAAGATCGAACGCAGGAGTTTGCAGAGATGAATGAGACGATCCGACGCACTCAGCAACAGATCTCACATGCCGTTAACGACGAGCTAGTTCCGTCGCGCTACGCGCTTCGGATTGGCGAGATTGACGTGCTGGTGATCAGCGATGGCGTGCTGACGCTGCCAGGCGCGATGTTGGCCCACAACGCCGATCCGGCTACGCGGGCGGCCTGGCTAAAGGACAATTTCCTCCCGCCGGACGCGTTCGATTGGGCGCTGAACGTGGTCGTGGTGCGCAGCGGCGGCCGGACCATCCTGGTCGACGCCGGGATGGGGGTTGAGTTCCCATTGCCGCGGGCCGGGCAGTTGGTCCACCGATTGGAGAGCGCCGGCATCGATCTGTCGTCCGTGACCGACGTAGTGCTGACTCACATGCATATGGACCACGTTGGCGGACTGCTCGTCGACGGGGTGAAGGACCAGCTGCGTCCTGACCTGCAGATCCACCTCGCGGCCGCCGAGGTCAAGTTTTGGGAAGCGCCCGATTTCTCCCGCGTCTCCATGCCGCCGGGATTCCCGGACGCGCTGCGGGCGACCGGCAAGCGGTTCTTGAACGAGTACCGCAGTCGGTTTCGGACGTTCGATGAGCAGTACGAAGTGGCGCCTGGGGTGGTCGTCTGTCGCACTGGCGGCCACACCCCCGGACACAGCGTGGTCCGCCTTTCGTCCGGTGGCGAGCGGCTGACGTTCGCCGGCGACCTCGTGTTCACGGTCGGGTTCGAACACCCCGACTGGCACAACGGCTTCGAGCACGATCCCGAAGAGGCGGCCCGCGTCCGGGTCCGTCTATTGCGAGAGCTGGCGGCGAACCGCGAGCTGCTGGTAGCCACACATATGCCGTTCCCGTCCGTCGGTCATGTCGCAGTCGATGGTGACGCTTTTCGTTGGGTCCCGGCCATCTGGGATTATTGATTGCCTTTGTTGAGTGCCAACTAGCAAGTCGTAAGTCAGAGCAACACGATGGAGGAGACCATGAAGATCGTCGTGATCGGCGGCACGGGCCTGATCGGCTCGAAGACTGTCGCCATTCTCCGCCGGAGCGGCCATGAAGTAATGGCTGCATCGCCCAAAAGCGGCGTCAACACCATAACCGGCGAAGGACTCAAGCAGGCCATGTCGGGCACGCAGGTGTTGCTCGACCTCGCCAATTCGCCTTCGTTCGAGGATAAGGCGGTGCTGGAATTCTTCGAGACGTCTGGCCGCAACCTGCTCGCGGCCGCGGCGGCGGCGAATGTCCGGCACCATGTGGCGCTATCGATCGTCGCGACCGACCGTACAGACAATGGCTATTTCCGTGCCAAAGTTGCTCAGGAGAACCTGATCAGGTCCTCCCGCATCCCTTACACTATCGTGCGCGCGACCCAATTCCTGGAATTCGTCCGCGGCATCGCCGATTCAAGTGCAGATGGAAACAAGGTCAGGCTCCCACCCATCCTGTTCCAGCCTATCGCCGCGGACGACGTCGCTGCCAACGTCGCGGATGTGGCACTCGCGGAGCCGCGAAACGGAATCGTGGAGATCGCTGGCCCGGAACGAGCGCCACTCAATGAAATTATCGCTCGTTATTTGAAGGCCGTTGGTGATCCGCGCGAGGTCGTGAGCGATCCGGAGGCGACATACTGGGGTGGCCGGGTCGAGGAGCACTCGCTGGTGCCGTTGGGCGAGGCGCGTCTCGGGCGCATTGGTTTGGATGAATGGCTTCGTCGCTCAGAAGCAGCAGCCTAGTCCACATCGCGAGCGACGCCCGTTCGGCCACGGGCGGGCGTCGACCAACAGGCGAAGGAGCCGACCATTATGATGAAATCCACTGCTTTGGTTCTGCTGTGCCTCATGACCGGCACGGCATTGGCTGAGGGGCCTAAGGTCACGCCACTCATGTCCAAGGATCTTCCGGAAAGCCCCGGCAGGGAAGCCCTGATGATCACGGTCGAACATGCGCCAGGCGGGACAAACGCCGTTCACCGACACAATGCTCATGCGTTTGTCTATGTCCTTGAGGGGTCCGTCGTGATGCAAGTGAAGGGCGGGCAACCGGTGACACTGACGCCAGGACAGAGCTTCTATGAAGGGCCCGGAGACATTCACGTCGTCGACCGGAACGCAAGCGACACAAAACCAGCCAAGTTCCTGGTGGTCTTGATCAAGGACAAGGGCGCCCCAGCGCTCGTGCCCGCACAGTAATCGTCGTCACGACTCATTTGCAGTTGCCCAGTGTCCTGCGGCGACGGTCACAGCCGTCACGCTCGCCGGCACGGCTAAACGCGCGGGATTTGCCATGAGTATGAGGCCAATCTTAGGCTTGCTCGGCGTGTTGATCGCAGCAATGAGCAGCGAGTTCAACGACACCGTAACGTCAATCGCGCTCGTCGATATTCGAGGTTCTCTTGGAATCGACTATGATGCTGGCACCTGGATCGAAAGCCTTTACGTCGCAGGACTTGCTATTGGGATGACTTTCGCGCCTTGGTGCGCGGTGACATTCACGCTTCGCAGGTTCGCCCTTTGCGTCGTCGCTGCGGTCACGGCATCAACTCTTCTCATCCCATCGGCGCATAACCTGCAGGTAGTCCTGATCTTGCGCGTTATCCAAGGCTTCGCCGGCGGCCTTACGATCCCTCTTCTCATGACAACGGCGTTGATGGTGTTGCCGCCATCTATCCGTCTCTACGGCTTGGCCGTGTACGGACTGACAGCCACGTTCACATCTCCTTTCAGTGCCTCGCTCGCCGCGCTCTGGACTGATGTCATCGGCGACTGGCAATTCGTCTTCCTGGCAGCACTTCCTTTGGGCGCTCTGGCGGCTGTTCTGGTCTGGTACGGCATGGATCCCGGCGAGCCCGAATACAGCCGGCTCAAGCTATTCGACTGGCGCGGTGCGCTGCTAATCATTCTGAGCTTCGGCGCTCTCACCACGCTGTTGATGCAAGGCGATCGGCTGGACTGGTTTAACTCTCCCCTCATCTGTGTCCTCGCACTGGTTTGTATCATCGCTATCCCGTCGCTCCTCATCAACGAGTGGTTCCATGCACTGCCGCTGCTGAAGCTGCAAATGCTGCTGCGGCGCAACTTCGGATATGCAGCGCTCGCCCTTTTTACTTTCGTAGTGCTCAGCGCCTCTTCGACGCTGATCCCAACGACGTTCCTGGCAAGTGTGCAAGGCTACAGACCGACCCAGGCTCATCTGATTACGCTTGTCATCGCGCTCGGCCAGTTTGTGATGTTACCGGCAGTGGCGTTCTTGCTCGATCACCGGAATGTGGATGCGCGTGCGGTTACGCTTATTGGCCTTGCACTGATGATGATCGCCTGTCTTGGTGCATCGTCCGTCGACGTCACATGGCATCGCGATCAGTTCTATGTCTGGCAGGTACTCCAGATGGTTGGTCAACCGATGATCGTCATGCCCTTACTGATGATGGCAACGAATACGGTGCGTTCTCACAGCGAAGGTCCGCTCGCTTCGGCACTAATCAACACCACGCGCGCTTTGGCCGAGCCGGTGGGAATCTGGCTTATCGCGCTCATTGAGCGTTGGCGTGGCGCTCTACATTCTGAGCGACTTGTCGATCAGATTGGCCTCAATCGTTTCCAGAAAAGCACGGGAAGCCTTGAACAGTCAGCCGAGGCAGTCACGCAGCAGGTGCACGCTCTCACGACAGCCGATATCTATCTCGTCATGGCCGCCCTCGTCGCCGGCTTTGTGATGCTGGTGATGATTCTCCCTGAGCGTACCTATTCGCCACGTATTCTGTTTGCCAAGAAATAAGGAGGCTATTGCCATGCTTCTCCCCCCCGACAATGTCAACACCGGCGAACCCATGCCGGCGGGTGCTCTTGTCCCCGGCAGTAAGGTCGAACAGGCTCCTGCGAAGAAGCGAACCCGCTGGCCTTGGCTTCTGGCTGGTGGTGCCATCGCAGCAAGCGCCGCTACCGTACTTTGGCGCATCTACGTCCCGCAGGCTGATGTCTGGACAAATGATGCCTATGTACGCGTACACTATACAACGATCGCGTCGCGGGTCGCCGGTCAGATCACCTCGGTGGCCGTCGATAACAACCAAATGGTCAAGACCGGCGATCTCCTGGTTCAACTTGACGATCGCGATTTTCGCGCCGCCCTGGACACAGCGCAGGCAACGCTAACGCGTGATCGCGCTGCGGCTGCGAATGCTACCGCCAATATCAGCCGTCAAACAGCGTTGATCGCCCAGGCCGACGCTCAGCTAACAATGGCAAAGGCGCAGCTGAGCTTCGCAGAGAAGGATGCCAGTCGCTACAATCAGCTCGCCTCCACGGGCGCTGGCACTGTGAAGATGCAACAACAAGCGGACACCTCTCTGTTAACGGGCGAAGCATCGGTTAGCGGCGCCAAGGCCGCGCTGGAGGCCGCGCGCGCGCAGCTCACGGTCGCCAAGGCAGAAGAAGATGCGGCCATGGCCACGGTTAAGGCGGACGAAGCCCGGCTGACACAGGCGCATCTCAATCTTTCTTACACGCAGATTCGCGCACCCGTCGACGGCATGATCGGCCAACGCGCCGTACAGGTCGGAAATTATGTCAATCCAGGTGCCGGACTGATGGCTGTCGTGCCGCTCTCCGACGTCTATATCGAAGCGAACTACCGCGAGGTCCAGCTGAAGCACGTCCAGGCGGGGCAACATGCCCGCATCCATGTCGATGCCTATGACATCGATCTCAAGGGTACGGTGCTCGGCGTGCCTGCAGCCACAGGGACGACTTTCGCGGCGATAAAGTCCGAGAACGCTACCGGCAATTTCACGAAGATCGTGCAGCGCTTGCCGGTCCAGATCATGCTGTCTCCAAATCAGCCACTCGCGCGGCTCCTTCGGGTCGGCCTCTCGGTTGAAGCTACGGTGGAGACTGGCCTGGAAGACGTTGTCGGCGCCCATCGGACGCTCGATGCGAACCTCCTATCGCGGGATCCCTAGTCCCTTCGACCGCAGCTAATGGGTACGCATCCGGCGATGACCGGCCTGTCGAGTGAGACGCGCTGTTGGGAACTGTCCTAACGGATTGTGATAGGCGCAGTTGCAGTGCCCAAGTCGAGCGCTCGAAAATGGTAGACACGTGCCGGCGGCAACGCTGGTCCGAGGATGATAAGCTCAATCTTATCCTGGATGAGCTTACACGCGCTGCGTCAGGTCGCGGGCCCCGGCTGATGATAGGATCGTAGCAGCGATATCGAACCAATTTGCTTTGACATCGTTGGTAACGCGCGTTACCTCCTTTGACTGGTTTGAATGTTTCAACTCGTGGGGGAACGCATGGCGGTTGCAAAACGACGACCTCCTGAAGATCGACGAGAGCTCATTTTGGATGCCGCAGGAAAGGTTTTCTTTGAACAAGGCTTTTCAGCGACGAGCGTCGACGCGGTCATTGCCCACGTGGGTGGATCCAAGAGGACAATTTATAACGAGTTTGGGAGCAAGGAGGGCTTGTTTGCCGCTCTTGTCGAAAGGTGTGCGGATAGAGCAGTCTCAGTTCTGATCGAGAATGAAGCGCAAGGTCGCGATGTAAGGAAGACGATGACAGACTTCGGCAGTCAACTGCTACAGGTCTACCAGACAGACGATTTGATCGGAATTTTCCGAACTAGCCTGGTCGAAGCGGAGCGGTTTCCACGGCTGGCTCGGACCGTCTACGAAAAGGGACCAGGCCGAGCTGCCTCTCATCTTACACGTATCCTGGAAGATGCGAAGGCTAAGGGCGAGATACAGGTGATCGACTGTGCAGGCGTCGCAAACCATTTCGTGAGCATGATACGTGGAAATCAGTATCTCAAGGTTGTGCTGGGCTTACGCCCCCCACTCAAGGGCAGCGAAGCAAGTGCGTTCGTTAAGTCCGCGGTGGATCTCTGTCTGCATGGAATCGTCACACCAAGTTCCGCGAAGCGAAAGAAGTGACTTCGTTCAGTGCCGCGTCGAGCTGAGGAAGGAATTGGAGTAGCTGCGAGGTTCAGATGACGTTGGCATGGCTCAACTTGCGTACGGCAGAGCCTAGTCCGCACCCGCTGTGCTTCTTGATGATTTGGTATCTACTCTAATGCGGGCCGTGACTATCCAGAGCGGAAGCCATGACCATTTCTGGTAAGGCCATCGAACTCTCACGCGTCAGAGCTGTCGTCGCAACACCCAGCAGTTTGAAATCGAGTTACCCGGCAGCTGGCAGAGGCAGTGATTGCTACTGTCTCTGTCCCTCGACCGGGTGTTGGGCAACCGAGAATTTGATGCGCGCTGGCATTCTTTGGCGGAAGCAGGACGACTTCGCTGTCGGACGTGCCGGCAGCGCTGGCCGATCTACAAGGAACCTCGCCTATCGTTCAACTCAATCAATCCAACCACGGGCTCCTGCTCTGAGCGAGATGCACGTGGGCAGCACCTGACGACGTACCGAAATACAGGTTGGGACGAACGGATGGCGCAATTGCAATTCAACTTGGGGCGGACCAGCTAAACATGCGGAGCCGGGAAGGTTGCGGAACCAAAGCCCACTCCCCGTTCCCATTATTGCGCTCTCTGCCGCGCTAGCGCAGATCCTCGCTCGATTGCCATGAGCCGTTTGCCCACCGCGCGATCGATCTGCCTCGCTTCTCTTGCGGTCACCTTTCCCGTGACGATTTCGGTCGCCATTCTCGATGTAAGTGCCGCGATCTCCTGTAGCGTCATTTGCTCGATCTGTACGATCCGCTCTGCGATGTTAGCATCTGCTTCCGCGGCTTCCTTGTTGCGCATGGCTTGCTTGCCGCATGAGTCGCACTTCGATCCTGAACCCGGTGGTGCCGAAACAAGGGCGCTGGCTCCGAAGGAGCTCTGTGCAAGAAGCTACCGCCTGGCGTCCCTGCATGGTTCGCCAGCCGGTGCCGGTTACGCCCCCTAGCATCCGTTCGCGGACGTGCTCTCAGCGGCTCCCTTTGCTGTTTGACCAGAACGGCGTGGTTCACCGATGTTTGTAGTCACGAGGAGACGAGAGATCCTCACCGTGTACTCTTCCTACTTCACCAAGCGCAGAACGACACCAAGCGATTCGCTTCGATCAGCCCTGCAATCGGCTTGAGCGCGGCGCCGCGGTGTGAATCGAAGGAACGCAAGAGGCCGCTTTATTGGTCGGCAAGATCGAGGAACTCTTCAACATTGATGAGTTGTCCGTATCGGTCCTTGCGCGCATGGATGGTGCGATCGCAGCCGCGTTGCAGCGGCCCCGCCCTGGAGCTCCGCGATCGCCTCGGCAGGAACGCAGCGGTTACGGCCTCAGGTCCGACATCAGATTGGCGTTCCCATTCGGCCTAAGTTTGATCCATCTGACATTCGCCCCCCTCTCCTTTCGTCAACCCGGTCAGCGCGCTTCTCGGCGATGTAGCCCAGTCGGCTTGCGAGCCAAGGTCTTCATCGCCCCGCGCTTAAGCTACCGCGTTCGCGTACCTTGAAGGTGCGGGTGCTGACCCGGTCGAGGAGTCCAATCATGTCGCGCAAGTCGACGCTGGCTATTCCCTGAGTAATGAAGACAATCCGGGTTCGTTGGTCTGCATCCGGCCATTTTTCCAACCAGGTCATCGTGTGCAGCAGGTGCTGGACTCCTTGAATAACGGCCGGGCGCCCCGGCTCGTCGGCGATGCTTACCAACCCTTTGACACGGAGCAGGTTAGGCCCAAGATTGTGGCTGATCCCATCCAGGAGGAACTGCAGTTCGTTACGAGACAAAGGGACCGTTCGAACCAGGACAAAGCTTTCGATATTCTTACCGCGAAGATGATACAACGGTTCGTGATCGTGCTCGTGATGGCTATGACTGTGATCGTCGTGTTCGTCATGCAACGACGGTTCGGCGGTAGCTACCCCGAGCCATGGGCGAGGATCGGCACTCGGATCGGCGTGATCGAAACCCGGAGCAGTAAGAAGTGCCGCTAGTGCCTCCGCGGACCAATCGATTGCGTGGACCTCCGCCGTCCGGTTGAGGCGCGCTATGCTGCTGCGTAGCGACACCTCGGTATCGCTAACGGACGGCCCGACAAGATCGAGCTTTGTAAGCCGGATCTGGTCGGCGAGTGCAATCTGCCGAAGCGCTTCGTCATGCCGTTCCAGCGTGTGACCGTAGTTAACTGCGTCGACTAGGGTAACCACGCTTGAAACACGATAAAGGCCGTCAAGCGTGGGCTCCGATAGGAACGCCTGCAGCACCGGAGCCGGTTCGGCCAGTCCTGACGTTTCGATCACGACGTTCTCGAACGCTGGAATCCGGCCCGCCGCGCGATCGTGATACAGCGCATTCAGTGTCGCCACGAGGTCGCTGCGAACCGTGCAGCAAAGGCACCCGTTTTCCAGTACCACCACCGAGTCGTTGCTGGAGGCGACCAACTGATGGTCGATCCCGACTTCGCCGAACTCGTTTACGACAACGATGGTCCGCTCCATGCCAGGCGCCCGAAGCGCCGCGTTGATCAGTGTCGTCTTGCCGCTGCCCAGAAAGCCGGTGACGAGCGTCACCGGGATACGGGGGCGGCTTGATCGCGCGGTGTCTGAATCGGCTGTCATCTGGGCGGCCACACAGATCTCAGAACACGTGGCAGCCTGGAAGACCGCAGGAGATGAGTTTGTCCGAGGGGAAGTTCGTGATGATTTCACATCCGGTTTTGGTCACAACGATCTCTTCCTCGATGCGGGCAGCGCCCGAGCCGTCTTCCGCACCTTTCCACGTCTCAAGGGCGAACACCATGCCTTCCTGAAGCGGAGTATTCTGGCCGCGGAAGCGCTTAGAGAAGATCGGCCGCTCCCACAGGGATAGGCCGACCCCATGGCCATATTGTAGCAGGAAGGCTTCCGCCTCATCTCGGTAGCCAAAGTCCTGTGCGTCCGGCCAGACAGCGGCCACCTCATCGGGAGTGACACCCGGTCGGATCATGTCAATGGAAGCGCTGAGCCACTTGGAGGCCGTCTCGTACGCATCGATTTGATGCTTGTTCGGTTCGCCGCAAATGAACGTACGATAGTAGCACGTGCGATATCCGTTGTAGGAGTGCATGATGTCGAGGAAGATCATGTCGCCGGGTTGGATCATTCGATCCGAGAACGTGTGGGAATGTGGGCGGCCGCGCGATCCCGATACGGAGTTGACGCATTCGACGCGCTCGGAGCCCATCCTGAACAGCCGGTCATTGGCAATCGCGACGAGCTCGTTCTCCTTGGTCCCTGGGCGGATAGCACGCGCGATGTCGACATAGGTCGCATCGACCATCGCCGCCGCCATCTTTAGCAACTCGATCTCGTCTTGAGTCTTGATCTCGCGTGCGTCGAGCATTGCTTGCTGACCGTCGACGACCTCAATGCCTTCTGCTTCGAGCGCGCGCAGCATGCCAAGCTCCATCACATCGATGCCTAGCGGCTCCTTCTCGAGGCCGTAGTGCACGAGCGCCTTCTTGATCTGCCTGGCGAAGTCGCGCTGCACGTTCATGTGCGGCGGGATCGCGCCCTGCATAGTGGTGATCGGCGCCGCGACATTGTCGGCAATCCAGGGCGAAGAGATCCGCTTGGCCGGCGGCGCCGGATCCCAAAGGAGCGGCGCCCCCTCGACGGGGCACAGTGCATAGCGGATGAACTTGTCGCGCGCCCATTCGCCAATATGGGTGGCCGTGACATAGCGGATATTATCGAAATTGAAGCACAGCACGGCGCCAAGCCCAGCGTAGCGGATCGCCTGCTGGGCACGAGCTAGACGTGCCTTCGAGAGGCGGCTGTAATCGATGCCTTGCTCCCAATCCTTTGCCATCTGGCCCCAGGAAGCGGTCGAGTAGGGACTGTTGTATTTCATCTAGCGCGGCTCCTTCTTGGCCAGCTCAAACATCGTAGTGGGTGCCTTAGGCAGATTCGGTATTCCAGTTCCGCTCCTCAAGAACGCGCATCAGGCGCGGGAAGAAGGCGGCAGAATAGGCTCGGATGAGGGCTGATTGACGCTCTGTCCAACTACGCCGATCGAATACGGGGCAACGAAGCATCGGCCGATGCGCCCGCTACCGCGAATCTCGCCTCGAGAGTCTGATCCGGACATCCCGGCCCATCTCGTCGCTTGGGGTAACCGGACTGGGGAGCATCCCCTCTTTGTCGACATGCCCAACCTCCATCCTTGCCAGCTGAGCTTGCCAAAGATCGGTCGTCTAAATATCATTCAATATTCTCAAAATGAGAAATCATTGCCGTCGGCAATAGCCAAGCGCGAATGATCGCAAGAGAGTGCATGTCGGAAGCGTTTTGTTGCTCATGAACACGGTGGGCTCGCAGATATATTGGCTGGGATTCCAGCGAGCGCAGCGTCTGATAAATGATCCGCACCGACATCGATCGGCGACAGACGATGATTGGTGGGCGAAGATATCAGCCACCGATTATGCCGGCTCGTAGGGACGATCCGAACGCGTGGCTATTGTTGCCTACAAACCAACAAATCCTTCTCACGTACCGATGACATGAAAACAGCGATACGACCCCAGACACTACCGATCGCCATCGAGCAAGGGATTGCCGGGTAGATGACGGACTACGAGCTGCTTCGCATCATCAATTTCCTTGAGCGTATTCGCGCGCCCTTCGACCAGAATATGCGTGGGGGAAGCATAGATCCAGTTTGGAACATGGTTCTGTTCCTCATAAAGAGCCACCTGCGCGGTGATCCCGTGACGATGTCGTCCTTGGCGTCGGCGTCGAATATACCGTTCCCGAGCGCGATGCGCCGGATACATCGGCTTATCGAAGACGGTGAAATTGAGAAGCGCGCAAGAAGCAGGACCGGAAAATCATTCGTCCTGGTACCCAGCAAATCATTGAGAGCCAGTTTCGCGAAGTATGCGATCAGCGTTAAGACGCTGCTCGCGGAGACGTTCGGGCTTGGCGGCGGCGGCACCAATTCTGACGACTACTATTTCGGTGGATCCTATATTGCGGATCAGATCATTCCGCCACTCAAGATCGTAGAGAACCGCAAGGTCTCTGGCCAGGATCTTCGATTCCTCTTGCACAACGACAACTATTTCTCGTCGATGCGCAACATGTGGACGGATTTTCGCAGCAGGCTGATGTCTCGCAGGCACTTCAATTTGCTCGCGCTTGAGGAACTCCACAAAGAGACATTTAGAAACGCATGTCGCGCATCGAGCGAATATGACATCGCAGCCATCAACATGCCGTGGCTTGGAGAAGCGGTGGCCAAGGGCGCTGTTCGTCCGCTGGATGATTTCATCAAATCCAGCGGCATAAATCCTCTCGATTTTCACCCAAACATTTGGGCCACCGGGACTTGGAATTCGGTTCAGTATGGCGTGCCGATCTACTGTACGGTCGAAACGCTTGCCGTACGCAAGGATCTCTTCAGCGAACGTCGGCTGCAAATGCCTTCGAGCTTTCAGAGCGTGCTCGAGGCCGCCCGAGAACTGCACCAGCCCAGACGGGGGCTCAACGGAATAGTCTGGAACGCGGCCAAGGGCATGCCCATTGCACACAGTTTCATGATCTTCATGGGCTGCTGCGGTTCTCCTGTGCTGAATCTACCCACTTTCAGACCCGGCTTCGATTTTAGCAGAATGAGCCAGGAGGAGTATCGTCCCAAAGTGCTCTGTGAAGAGGGTAAGCTCGCGCTCGACTATATGCGGCAGCTCTTAGAGTTCTCGCCGCCAGACATCCTTGAGATGGACTGGGATCATGCGCTCGATCACTTCATGACCGGCGGGGCCGCCATGGTCTATTGCTGGACGATGAGGGCTGCTCGCTTCGAGTACGACATTCGCTCCACAGTGAAGCGCAACGTCGAGTATCTGCCGCATCCTCGCGGACCCGGCGGCGCTACGGTCGGCCCCGTCGGTGGATTTCTCCTCGCAATTCCCACCAACCTTTCGCTAGAGAGGGCAAAGCTTGCGTTCGAAGCTATCTCGTGGATGGCATCGCCGGCGGCCATGAAGGAGCACGTCAAGAACGGAATTCCGGTTGCGCCACGCTTCAGCGTCTCGGCCGACCCCGAAGCGGCAGCAACAACGCCCATCGTTCGTATGGTAGACCGGCTTGCGCGGCAGAACAAACTTCACACCTGGTACAGGCCGCCAATTCCCGAGTACAGGTCGCTTGAGCGTATACTTGGTCAGAACATCTTTGCAGCCCTGAAGGGCGAAATGACCGATCGACAGGCTCTCGAACGCTGCCAGAACGAGATTGACCACATAATGAGAAGCGCTGGTCGTCATTGAGGCCTGCCAGTCACGACTTCGAATGCCGACTAGCAGATCTACCGGAATGGGAGCGCTGATAGCGTGTGCAGAAAACGGCTGTCTCCCGCCAAGGCATGCGACGTCCCGAGACTCGCGGCGCCCAAATCAAGAGCTCGGCCAAAGTCAAATTTGGCGCGACAGGTAGACAGCCAGCGGTTCAAGCATTTGCGCTGCTTCCAGCAGCATGAACGCATACAGTATCGACCTTGGCTGGATCCACGGCCCGTCCCACCAATACGGCAATCTGGTGCAGTTAGCCGCGAAGCTTGAGTGCATCGAGCGGTCCGGCCTCGTTTCGTCGACCGACGCAAGTAGACCGATCCAATAGTCCGGGAAGCTGCGCGACGAAAGGCTAGGCCTGCCCCCGCGGTCGCGCCTGGGCGTAAAGATGGACGGGCTCCTGAAAGCCTGAGACGGCATGCCGACCAAGGGAGACGAGGTCGTCCGCCTTGAGGAGCTCTGCAAAGCGCTGGGAAGCCAAGAGAGACTCGCCCGTAGTTGCGCAGACCGTCTGGATCCGACTGATCAGATTTACGTCTGGGCCGATGACGGTGAATTCGAGCCGCCTGCCGGCCCCAATGCTTCCGTAGCTCATCTCTCCATAATGTAACGCTATGCCGGCGTTTATGGGACCGAGGGAGGCGGGTGAGCGACCAAGATTACCGAGAGCGGCTTGCGCGGCCTGCATTGCGGCTCGACAGGACTCCACCGCGATGTCGTGCTGGAAGAATGCAAGCACTGCGTCGCCCATGAGCTTCACTATTTCGCCGCCACTTTCTGCAATCGCCGACACGACCCGGTCGAAATAGCTGTCGAGAAGCTCCAGAATCTTGCCGCTCGGTAGACGATTCGTAACCTCGGTAAAGCCTCGAAAATCGCAGATCATGAGCGCGGCTTCCAAGGATTCAACCTGCCCCCGGCGCATCTGGCCAGCGAGGGCGCGCTGGGCTGTTGCCCTTCCGGTGTACGTATCAAGAACTGTCAGATCGAACTTGCGCAGGGTTCGCAGCTCGCAGACGCTGCGGAGCGCCGGAACGATCCGCTCGATCGCCTCTCTTTCCTCGCAAGTGAACCCATCGGACTGTTTGGTGCAAAACGCCGCCGCGCTCACTGGACCATCCACATTAACAAGCGGAACGATCATCAGCTCGATAAGCTCTCGATCATTGTCGACGTCCAGATACGTCCAACGTCGGGTGCCAGGTATGTCCGTCCGAATCGACAGGGGCTCCAAGGTCTGCATCACGTGTCGAACCGGGCTCCCCACGAAGTTGGTAGTCAGATCGAGCCCGTTTTCGCGGTCCATGATCTGGACGGGCTCGTTCGGGGACCACAAGACAGTGCGCCCCAGTATCTCGGGGTGCAACGTTCTCAGGTGAAACGCGAGGCGATCGACAGGAAGACCGGCCGAACGCAATCTCCGACCGAGGCCAGCTATTAAGTTAGCATCATCGCTGTCCTGGCATTCGTCACCGGCGAGCCATTCCAGCACCTCTAGGATCACGGCCCTCATCTAAGCAAGTTCCTCATTTCGGACTGGGTTCTCGCGTCAACATTGTGTGTTTCGAACGTTGCGGACGGAGTGTCACTGCGCTGCCTGCCTGGTGTCCTGCAGCGGCACTTGTCGTGATCGCCGACAGACTGCTCCGCCTCCGCGTCCGTCACGCAGCAAGAGACGACGGACCACATAAACTGCCCGCGAACTTCATTGGTCCGATGTCCTCCCAACTTCAAAGCCATTGAGAAAGATGTGAACCGCCGACTCCACAGCCGACGCGATCTCAGACTCCGTCGGGTTCGCGTGGAGCGCAAGAACGGCGTTCAGATGAAGGTTGCCGCGGAGCATACCAACGAAGACATCCGCTGCGGTCATGCAGTCTACCAAGTTTGTTTGTCCCGCATGTCGAGCATTGTGTAACACTTCAGCCAGGCGGGTAACGGCGCGACCCGGCCCCTTGTCGTAAAAGGCCTGTGCTAGAGCCGGGAAACGTTGCCCTTCGGCGACAATAATACGATAAACGCCGACCAAGCTTGGCGACAGATAGATGCGCGCTAGCCGATGCCCGAGCCGCCTTAGGGTTGCCTCCAAATTTCCGTCAAACTTCTCATGATCAAGGCTGAGCAGCGCGGCATCGGCAATCTCGGAAACCAAGGCAGCGAACAGCCCCTGCTTGCTTCCGAATTCATTGTAGATGTTTCTTTTGGAACCGCCTATCCGCCCAATAATGACGTCAATACTTGTAGCGGCGTATCCGCGTTCGAAGAACGCGAAAGCCGCCGCCTCCAAGATCTCAGCACGCCGGTTTGACATCGCACAATCTATTCATGCGGTAACGTACGGTACCTTATCCATCAGGACGATTGAAGTCAAGGCGCGTTTACAAAAATGGCCCGGAAGCCCCTACCAGGGTGATGCCGGGAAGAGTTGCGGTTTCGAGCCCGGCAGCTCGGCTCATAAGCCAAGCCTATTCTCGCTCGATCACGTGCTCAGCACGCCCGCGGACTTCCGACTGGCTGTGCTCCTACTGGTTCGTAGGCCAAGTCGGAGTTGAGTATCGTCCCGAGAAATGTTGTCCGTTGTTGCCTAGTTTGCGGGGTCATCTCTGGTAAGTGCGAGAGACAACGATCTTATTGCGGGGGCGGCAAGAAGGACAACTGGTGCCAGCGCCCCCCACGAAATCAACCATGACGCCAGCCAATTCCATAGGAACTGGCCAGTTGTCACGGATGGCAAACTCGCAATACCGGCGGCAACAAAGGACGTTATTCCTGATTGGATGATACCAAAGATGAAATGACTATAGCGCCGCGGGATAGCGAACATCAGGCACTCGATCCTTTCCTTACATGGTGTACGCGAGCACACTGCCATTTTGGATATGTAGCGCGGATCTCGTTTGGATCTGATGCAATTTTCTATCGATTTGGGAATCACGCTTGTAAGCAGGCCTCAGACTTTGTGTAATATCCCTCAAACAGCAGCTACGGGAGCCGGACCATCGCACGCCATCTCCGGAATGAATTGGATCTGTTTCAACTTAAGGTAATCGACACGCTCTTACGTGAACAGAGTCTAACGCGCGCAGCCGAAGCATTGGACATCACGCAACCGGCGCTGAGCAAGACCCTGGCGCGGTTGCGAGATCACTTCAATGACCAACTTTTTGTTCGCGTCGCGTTTCAGATGAAGCCAACGACCAAGGCACTCGCTTTGGCACCGCAGATCGCCAGCATCCTCAAAGAACTATCGCTGCTACAGTGTGAACAGTTGCCATTCTTGCCTGAGACCTCGGCCCGGCATTTCAAATTCGCGGCGCCCGATGCTGCCATCGTCTTGACGCTACCGTCAGTATTGATGGACATGCGTAAGCAAGCTCCAAATCTGCGATTGCATGTAGTGCAACTCGATGTGGAGCATCTCCACTACCGGCTAGAGTCCGGAGAGGTCGATCTTGCCGCCGGTGATTACCCGCTTCTCGTCCAGGGCATCAAGCGACAGCGGCTGATTAGAACAAATTATTTGAGCCTCGTGCGGCTAGGACACCCTCGAATCGAGGAATTCAAATCCTTGGAAGGGTTTGCTTCTGAAAGCCACATTTTGGTAGCAGCGGAAGGAGCCGGCCACTACAACAAGATTGCGCAAGAAGCGCTGGAGTTAGTGATACCCAAGGAGAACATCTCGGCTCGTGTGCCGGGGTTCGCAGCGGCTGTGCTGCTGGCAAAATATACGGACGCGATCGTAACCCTTCCGAGGCTTATTGCAGCTGCTCTAGCTCGCGAGCTCGAACTTCAGTCCTTTGAAACTCCGATGAAGTTGCCGGAAATCGAGATCTATCAGTATTGGCACGAGCGCTATGATCGCGACCCAGGGCACATTTGGCTCCGGTCATTATTCCACGGCCATTGCACTCGAATTGCGAACATCTAACGAAACGAGGCCAGGCGATTGCTGTCTCATGTTAGACACCGCGTGGCGCGACGCCGCACAAATCTCATGCAAGACGTCATCTGCTTTCAAGGAACTGGATACTGTTTAAGTTGTAGCGGCGACCCTCTGTGCGAACCTCATGGTCAAAGCATCGCCCGTTTTGACCCGAATATCGCTGCCGAGCGTGACATGGACCGTACGACGCCCAATAGATGTCGCGTTGCTGATCCTGAGCATTGCCTTCTTCCACCTATCCGTCTCGGAGATGCGTACCGCCCCCAAGTAATCTTCTTCAGGAGGGGCACACAAATTGTCGTCGAGGACGACTTGGATCTGGCTTGGCACAGCCCCCCTATTTCCTAATACAACGCCGGTCATTTCATGGACGCGATCAAGAAGGCGCGCCGCTTTGACGAGGTCGCCACGCTGAATCAACCGTCGCGCTTCCGAAGAGGAACAGTTCGGGAGGCCGCGTGGAGCGTGAATCGGCTGGGCTTCTACGGAAAAGTCGCGGCTCTTGCCAAGTTCCTTTAGGGACACTATGTCGCCCTTGCGCCCGCGGCCACAGGCAAAGTTTTCGCCTACAACAAGAATCTTCATTCCGAACCGTCGAATAAGATCGTGAGTCACGAACTCTTCAAAGGTCTCGTGTCGCCTTCGTTCATCGAATGGCAAGACGCAACAGTAATCAACGGCGCCTGATCCAGCCAGAAGGCGAAGGCGCGTTGAAACCGTGCAGATGAGCGGCGGTGCCGATGCGGGGTGGATGACAGCTCGCGGAATCGGATCAAAGGTGACGAGCACGGTCTTCAGGCCGGCGTTATCACCGAGACGTCGCAATGTGCGGAGTAGCTTCCTGTGGCCCCGATGAACGCCGTCGAAGGATCCGACGGCGACGACAGAACTAGCAAGCACGGCCACTTGTGCTCTATCAACAATTTGCATGCGATCGTCTCCTGCCGCAATCAGAGCCGGCACCGCACTGGATGTGACGGTGCCGGCTCCGTGGACTAGGAATGAAACCTAGCGCGCGCCGATGGCGGCCAGCGCCGGCTTTGGCTTTTGTTGGCCGCCGTCTTGCGCCCGGGCGTAGTCGGCGGATTGAGCGTACTGGTCCTTGCCATCGAACTCGAGCCCGCACACCTTTCTCGCAAAGGCGGCGTACGAACCCGTTGCTCCCATTTCGGCACGTTGTGTAGTCAAGCTCAAGAGCGCGAACACTGGTGTGCCGTTGAAGTTCTCAAACATGAATATACGCTGGCCCCAATCGGTCAGGAACAGATCGCGGATCACGCGCGAGATGTGGGCGCGATCCTTTGGAGCGCCTTTGGGACCCTTGTTCATCTTCTCGAACCAAGGACCGAACTTCGGGTCGTTCCATTGCGCTTCAGAAGCGGACATCAGCGGGCCGCGACCTGCCAGGTCGAGCAGTTCGTACGCCATGGCTGAAATGTTCTGGAGAAAATGGGCACGGCCCATCTGGTAAAGAAGCGTGTTGGGCTTATAGCTGCCGCCGGGCGTGACAAAGCCTTCCTGCTCGCAAGCGAGCAAGTGTGCCATCATCGTCTGATGAAATTGGACAAGCTTGGCAACGCGAGCCGCGACGGCTGGAATGCCACTTGTTCCGACGTGTTCGGTGATCAGAATGGCAAGCCCCGCCATCAGCTCGGCACGCAGAGTTTGGCGGATCAAAACCTGGTAGTGGATCCAGTCGAAGATTCGTTGCGGATAGAGCTTCGCGTGTTCGGGGTTGCCGAGGTGAAAGACCTGTTTCCAGGGAATAAAGACGTTGTCGAACACGGTCGATGCCTCGAGCTCGTCGCCCATAGAGGCCAGCGGATGTTCAACCGGGTCGTTCTTTACCGTGCTCTCGCGGCAAAGGACTGTCACGCCTTTCGTGTTGACCGGGATTTGAGCATAAATGACCTGCTCGCCGGGAAGGCCGGGGCGATAGAAGCAACCGATATGGATATAGTCGGCGGTGTGCAGCGCCGTAGACACTGCCTTGACACCCTCGACGATGATGCCGTCGTCATTCTTCGAGACGACCCGGAGGTTTGGGGAATGAGCCAGAGCGTCCGGATTCGATCGATCTGCTTGCGGATCGATGAACGCGAAAGCGCAGTTCAAGTCCTTGTCTTCCGCGAGCTTTAGGAAGTCGCGGATGTTCTGTGCAATGTTTCTGCCTTCCGCGCCGATCGACTGCTTCTCCCACGGTTCCGGATCATCCAGGTAGGTGTGGAGCGGCCAGGTGTTAGCATCCGGCAACCGTCCATAGGAGGCTGCTCCCAGTTCGCGCAAGATCGTTTCGCAATAGCGCCGCTTCGCGAGGAGCTCTTCCTTATTGCGCTGAGGCTGCCACTGCCGCGATCGCCTCACGCCATCTTCGCCGACGAAGGTCATGACATCCTGCAGCTCCGGCCGGTGATGCAGGTCATAGAACTCCGCAACGCGCTTAGCGTAATCGCGCGTTAGTGGATGCGTGGCAACGTTGTCGATCTTTTCGTTTCCTACCCATACAACGCGTCCGTCGTTGAGGGCCTCCAAATACTGTTTTCCTGTTCTCATTCTTTCAATCCTTGGTTGGGTGGAGGTTTCAGGTTTAGTCCGCCAGCGACTTTGTCGTCGCGTACGTTCTTCGGTGATAGATGAGGGGCTCGAGCTTCTCCGAACGCGTCTCGGCAACGACTTCAGCGAAGATGACCAGGTGAGATCCAACATCGAGGGTATTGACGATGGTACAGTCGAAGGACACCAACGCGTCTGTGCGACACGGGGACCCCGTCACCAGGGCCTGCCAGCCGTCTGGCTCGAAACGCTCTTCCATCGATACAGACCCGACGCCGGCAAATATCTGAGATACTGGCGCCTGATCCGAGGCGAGCCAGTTTACGGAGAGCACACCATTATTCTTGATAATGCCTGCGGCGTAACTCTTCCTGTTTACGCACAGAAGTATTGTTGACGGCTGATCGCAAACCGAACAGACCGCGGAACATGTAAGTCCCGCAAGCCCATGCGGGCCGTTTGTCGCCACCACGGTAACCGCAGTGGCGGTTCTCGAGAGCGCATCCCGAAAATCAAGCGATGCGATAGTCTCCGGGCATTCGGTTTGCCGGCCGATCTTCTCGACAGTGTTCATGCGCGCCTCCCGCACCGCGACGAGAACAAACATCACCGCGCTGGTTGATCCGCGCGTCGTCTCTTCAATAAGAATGATCTGAGAACGCCCGTCCCGACTATGGTCGGAAAGCCATAGATATTATGTGTCGGTGGCGAGGAGCGGAACGTCGTTCAACCATTCCACGCCGCTTGCTTGAGGCCGGCTCTAGTGTGTCGCGATCGATGAGCGAGTGCTGCGAACGCTGTATCGTAACTCGTCCCAGACCTATGCTTGGCTAACGTCCAGCTAGGTCAGGCCGCGACGGCGCATCTCCTCGGGATAGTTAATGAGGCGGGCTGATGCATTTCCCGGCCGCTTGGCGGCGCGAGCGATAATCCGCGCGCAACTTGCCGCTGGCAACGACTATCGGAACTGCCGCCATGAGAACCACCTAAGGCAGCCGGCGAATGGCCTACAGATCCTGGCGAACCCTAGCCGTTTCGAGTTCTTTGCCGCTCTTCTCGTCTTCTCGGCAAGGAAGCGAGCTGGCTTTCGTACTTCTGCTTCTGCGGCGGCACCGGCAGCAACGGTGGCCAACCACCAATCGGGCATTCTAAGCTTGTAGCCAAACCGTGCAGAAGCTGATCGCTTCAGTCGCCACCGGACCGCGATCTCTGATCTGGTGCACAGGAGACTGATCTGAGGTCTACCGGACGCGATGCAAACAGCCGAGCACATCGGCTCAAGCGTCCGGACGAGGTGTTAGCGACAACGGCGAAGCTGAATGTCTCCGAAAGAGCTCGTCTCTGAAATCACTCGACGTGATCGCATACCGCTAACCCTCGCCATCGCTGCGAACTCGAGCGCGTCTCGGTTCCTGGCGGCTCACAAGCCCTCCGCTGGGCTCCGCTTGAATCGGTTCCGATCATGCGAGTGATGGTAGCCGACAGCTGGGCCGAGCGGCCAGATTCCCGTTGGATTTACCCGCCGCTGACTTCCATAGTAGTGCTTCTTTATGTGATCGAAGTTTACGGTCGCGTCTACCCCAGGCAGCTGATACAGGTCGCGCATGTAGTTAGACAGGTTCGGGTAATCGGCGATACGCCGCAGATTACATTTGAAGTGGCTGTAATAAACAACGTCGAAACGGACGAGTGTGGGGAACAGCCGCCAGTCGGCTTCGGTCATGCGGTCGCCGAGCAGAAAGCGATTTAGCGAAAGGCGCTGCTCGAGTTCGTCGAGGGCGCCGAACAACCCCCGGCACGCTTCCTCATAAGCCTCCTGCGCTGTCGCAAATCCGGCTCGATAGACGCCGTTGTTGATGTATTGATAGACGAGCTCATTGACCGCTTCGAGTGCCTCTCGCAGGTCGGCCGGACAGTAGTCAGTTTGTTCGTTCGTCAAATTGGCGAAAGACGAATTGAACATTCGAATGATTTCCGACGACTCGTTGCTCACGATCCTTTTGCGTTTCTTGTCCCACAAGACCGGCACAGTGACACGCCCGGTGTGCTTGGGCTCACTCAATACGTAGATTTCAGACAGCCTTCTCGCGTTGTTGACCGGATCTCCGCTTGAGCCCTCTTCAGTGTCGAACGTCCAGCCCGTTTCGCCCATGTGCCAGGAAACGGTCGACATCGAGATCAGTTGCTCAAGCCGCTTGAGATGCCGGAATATGATGGTCCGATGAGCCCAAGGACAAGCCAGCGACACATACAGATGGTACCGATCGGGTTCAGCGACGAAGCCGCCCTCGCCGGACGGCCCTGGGGAGCCATCGAACGTAATCCAATTCCGGAACTTCGTCGTCGGCCTCCTGAACCGGCCGGTCGGCGTCTGCGCTCGGTCGGGACTATCGTCGGTCCAAATGCCATCGACAAGAAGTCCCATCGGTCGTCTCCACAATTTGCCGTCCTTAAGATTGCGGGTCGCTGCCGGAGCAGCGACCCGCGAACACTGCAGCCCCGTGTGACCGGCGGCTTAACTGAACATCGCCTTGTAGTCCTGGACAAACTGCTTCGTGGTCCGCGGCGCACGACCCACAATATCTTTGATCGGCTGTGTATTCTCCTCGGACAACCCACCCGATGCGCCGAGCTTGGCGATCGCGAGCATATGGCCGACAAGCCAATCCGGCATGTTCTTCGCCCGCATATTGGTCTCAGCCGCCTCGAGTGAGGCTGGAATGTAGATGATCTGCTTACCGAGCACTTCAGCGAAGACCTGCGCGAATTCGCCGTAGGTCGATTGCGCACCGGTGAACTCGTAGGTCTTGCCGACATGCTTGTCCGGCTTCTGTAGAATTCGTGCGGCCACCGCACCAGTGTCACGCACGTCGATGAAAGGCAACTTCAGATCCTTTGCAAACGGCATCACCATCTTGCCATCGGCCTTGATCATGCCAGCAGCCGCGAAGGTGTTCTGCATGAACAGGCCTGGCCGAAGCAGGCACCAGCTAATGCCGCTCTTCTCCAGGGCTTCCTCGACCGTGTGGTGACCACGACCGACGATCGATTCAACATTCGGGCCCACCACCGCGCGGCCACCGGAGACCTTCAGAACGAACTTCACGTCAGCCGATTTCGCCGCTTCGATGATGTTGATCTGCTGCACATCCGACTTCGGATTGTGACCTGTTACGATCATCACGCGATCGACGTTGCTAAATGCTGCCTGCAACGAAGCTCGGTCATCGAGATCGGCCACAGCGATGTCGACATCCGATCCGAGACCCTGGCGGGCCTTATCCGCATTTCGCACGACGCAGAGAGGCTTCTCTCCGATCGATTGGAGTTCCTTGACCGTAGCGCTCCCAGTATTTCCGGTTGCACCAACTACCGCAATCTTAGCCATTGTATGATTCCTTGTGCTTGTCTGTAACTTTGACCCGACGGATCGGGTTATTCCGCGGCCTGGACCGCGGCGCGCATTTTCTGCAACCGCGGCTGAATAGTGCACGCCTCGTCCCAGCTCCTCATGCGCAACGACCTGGCGAATTTTCCGACGCCGTCCGTTTCTGCACAGAGCAGCGCCAACTCGATGATTTCCTCTTCGGAGAAATGCTTCTTCAAGTCGTCATAGACTTCATCGCTATCGATAGCGTCGTCACTCGACTTGAACAGCGTTGCGAACCTGAGCGCCGCACGTTCACGCTCGTCGAACAACGGACTGGTTTCGAAGTCGATGGTTGCCATCAGCTTCTCTTCGGTCAGGCCGCTCTCGTAAGCAATGCGGGCCTTGACGCTCGAGCAGTAACTGCAGCCGTGTTTCAAGGAAATGAGAACGCGGCACATTTCCTTGAGCGCAACGGGGACGATGCCACCGTTGAGCAATTCATTCCATTGCCGCAGCCAATTTCGTCCCGCCTCGGATCGCGCGTAGATTTGTGCGCAAAGTGGATCCGGGGCACCGTTGTGCTGAGCGCTTTGAATAAGCAATCGCTGGGTGCCAGTCGCCTCCTCCATTGTGAGAGGGCGAAGTCGCGGTTCAGACATGATCGTCTCCTCGGTTAGATTTATTCACCTCCTATACATTTGGTCAGATCAATCACTTAGTGCATGGCAGGCATGGTTATGATACGTCGTACAAATGGAAGACAGGCTCTTTTCTCTGCCGCTATCGGCAATCCGCGCGTTCCTGATGGCCGCGGAATTCAAGAACTTAACCCGCGCTGCCGAGGCCCTGGACCTTTCGCAGCCCAGCCTCAGCAGAATTCTGGGCACGCTTGAGAAGGATCTGGGCGCACAGCTTTTCACCCGCAGTCGGCGCGGGGTCGCGCTGACGGACGCAGGTGCATATTTCAACGCCGCAGCGGCCAGCCTCATCAGGCAGGTTGACGTCCTCGTGGCGGACATGAGAAGCCGAGAATTGTCCCCTGGCGGCCGCGTCGTGATCGGGGTGCCGGTGGTGATGACGGAATTCGTCACCCAGCCGCTGGTGAACTGGTTTTCCAGGAAATTTCCGAGAGCACGGCTTTCAGTACATGAGGGAATTTCGGACGAGTTGGAATTCGAGTTTTCGCTCGGCCGGCTCGACCTCGCCTTGCTAATCAGCACGGAAACCAAGGCGCGAAATCTCGAAACGGTCCCGCTCGCCAGCGAGCAGGTGTTTCTTCACGGCCCGCGGAAAGCCAAATTTTCCGGCACTCCGGTATCATGGAAATCGCTTGCGGAGCGGCCTCTAATCCTGCCCCGTCCCTCCAATTTCCTTCGCCGAAAGATCGAGGAAGCCAGCAAACGCCACCACGTTCCGCTACAGATCATTACCGAGGTCAACACGCCTTCGACAATTCTGTCTCTGGTAGAAGCCGGAGCGGGCTACTCCTTGTTGCCAGGTTGCGCCTCGTACACGCAACGAGCTCGCGGCACGCTGTCGGCCGCACCGATCCGTGGCTTTAAGATCGTATGGAGCTTGGTACGCAACCAAACGGCCTCGCAGCCGACGCTTGTGGCCGCCGCCGAAACCAAGCTCCGAGAGCTTGTGCGTTCGCAGGGCCGGCGCGGCTTGTGGACCCCGATCGAGTAGGAGCTCGATCGCTGCGCCACGACCATTGTCGTGATGTGTGCTTCCAACCTGGCCTCATGAAGAATGAGTCCGTGTCACATAAAACTGCGAACTAGAGCATGATCGCTACACGTTGACGCGTATCCGGCGTAGGCAAAATTTGGCTCATTTCTGCGACGTAAAGCAGCTCGGCAGGCGCCAGCGCAATCCGTTACCTCGACAGCTCGCTCATCAACTCCTCCAACTGTAATTTTGCGCTTGGTAAAGGCCTGCTCGATCGGAGCGGTAAGGCGGCAGGGGACGGACAGCTTAGCACCGGCAACGCGGATTGCGCGCCGGGCGATCCTTCCATTGTCGCTATCGAGATTCTCGACGATCACAATGTCGCCAGGCTTGAGCGCTGGCACTAATAGACTAGCCATCTCCGCATAATCAGGATCTCGCTGCGCTCTATCGGCTTTACAAAACGGCCGGCGCGTCACCGGCCGTTGCAGAACTCTAGAGCGTTCACGAGGCGCGATCAGACCGCGGAAGTGATCCACTGCTGAAGCTTCGCCTTCGGCGCGGCGCCGACCTGGCGGGACGCCATCTCGCCGCCCTTGAAGATCAGCAGGGTCGGGATCGACATCACGCCGTACTTCGACGCGGTCTCCGGGCTCTCGTCGACGTTGAGCTTCACGATCTTGACCTTGTCGCCCATCGCGCCGGCGATCTCGTCGAGCGCGGGTGCGATCATGCGGCAGGGCCCGCACCATTCGGCCCAAAAATCGACGACCACGGGGCCGTTCGCCTTGAGCACTTCGGCTTCGAAATCGGCGTCGGAAACTTTGCTAACGACCATTGGAATACCTCACTCGGTAGAGAGAAAGCCTGCAAATAGTGGATCTCATTCGCGGCCCCCGAAGCCCTCGGCAATCTGCTATTCAAGCCCACTCGCGCGGGCCTGCTCGCGGGCCATGACTGCCCAATCTTTGTCCCCGTCACCTTTACCAATCGCCGCGACCAGCCTGTCACGCCAGATGTTGCCGCTTGGCAATGGCACGCCCGCCAATTCAGCGGCAATGAGCGCCAAGTTGGAATCCTTGAGACCCAGAGGAGCGATGTGGCCTACCGATGAATAGCTCTCGTCTCTGATGATTTTTCCATACACGTTGTACGCGACGCAATTGAAGATGCTATCTGTCATCACTTCGTAGAAAACAGCCGGATTGACGCCATATTTTCGGACCAACGAGAAGCCCTCGCCCATGCTTTCAATGGCGCATCCAAGCACGAAGTTGTTTGCAATCTTCGCGGCCGCGGCAGACTCCGGATCCGGGCCAGCCTGGAACGTTCGCCGGGCGATGGCATCGAACAGGGGCTGACAGGTTTGTAGAGCTGCGGTGTCTCCGGAGGCGACAATCGTTGCTCCACCCGAGGCTACAAGATCCGGACGGCCCAAAACCGGTGCCGACACCAGGACTTGGCCCCGTTTTGAATAAGCCGCCTTGATCTTCCGCAGCACCGGAATGCCATGCGTACCCGCGCAAATGTGAATGCGTTTCGCAGGGAGCGTGTCCAGAAGCCCGTCCTTTTGGAATACGACATCATGGAGCGCGTCATCATCCGACAGCATGGTGAAAATCACCTCGCTGCTGCGTGCGGCGTCCCCGATCGAGGTAACCGCCGTTGCACCCGCCTCGACTAGTGGGACGCTTTTTTCCATGGTCCGGTTGAAGACCGCAACATCGTGCTTGGCTGCAAGCAGGCGGGCAACCATGGTTTGCCCCATTCTTCCGATACCGATGAAAGCCGCTTTCATGATGTCGATCCGTAGTAGGTCAGGGTTGGCGATCACATAACATATGGAGGTAGCCGTCAGCCTTAGATAACCTCAGCGCACCGTCGAGGTCATAAAAGCCAACGAAATGCAGCAGAGTATCCAAAAGACGCAAAACTCGACACCGCCGATGACCCAGAGCCATTTGTGATTCAACTTGTACATTGCGATGGTCGCGACAAATAGATGCAACGCTGCCATCAGGGCCACGTAACTCGTGTACACATCGAGCACCAAACCCAGCGTCAACGCGGCTTCGACAGTGCCTGCGACATACATCCAAAACGCAGGTGGCTCGAACTTTGCCGCGGTAAAGAAGTCGATCGACGCGGGTGAAGTAAATTTCCCGATGAAATGGGGAATAAAAAAGAGCCCACAGGTCAGCCTCAGCAGGACCAAACCGTTGGAAATGTCGAAACTGCTAGCTAACGACATGGGTGTCCCCAGTTGTGGAGGTATCAACGAAACTTCTGCGGCTTTGCGTAAGTCAAGCTGCCGATCATGGGGCGTGGATTACCTATTCCACGCCTTCAACAATCCGAAAATCTCGGTCTGCAGACTTTCCCAACACCTTCAATGCTGCCTGATAATCCGGGCTTTCGTGCGCGGCGACTGCCGTCTCGATGCTCTCAAACTCGACGACGACTATTCTCTCCTTGATGCCTGACTCATGAGCGACCGCGGCGACGTCCTTGACCAGGTACTTTGCTCCATACTTCAGAAGCGCAGGACCGGCGAGTTTGGCATAGCTTGCGACCCCATTCGGGTCGTTGATAGCGAGATATGACGAAATCCAGTAACCCTTCTTGGCCATTCTAGTTTCTCCCTTTTGCAACGACGATTGTCCCATTCCATTCATTGGCGGGCGTCAAAAATTGAGCACTCTTCCATACGCGTCCAGCACCGACTCCTTTAAGGCTTCTGATAGCGTCGGGTGTGGGAAGATCGTATGCATCAACTCTTCTTCGGTGGTCTCGAGCTTCATTGCTACCGCGAAGCCGTGAATCAGCTCGGTAACCTCCGGGCCAACCAGATGTGCACCGAGAAGTTGGCCGGTTGCCTTGTCGAAAATGGTCTTGACCATCCCCTGGTCATCGCCCAGGGCTACGGCCTTGCCGTTGCCGGCAAAGGGAAAACGACCTACGCGAATGTCATGCCCTCGCTCTTTCGCAGCCTGTTCGGTAAGGCCGATAGATGCAATCTGCGGGAAGCAGTAGGTACATCCGGGGATCATGCGCTTATCTATCGGATGGGGGTGCTGCCCTTTGATCGCCTCCACGCAGACGACGCCTTCATGCTCAGCTTTGTGCGCGAGCATGGGCGGGCCAGCGACATCGCCGATGGCGTAGATACCGCGGACGTTAGTCTTTCCGAAGCCGTCGGTCACGATGGCGCCGCGTTCTATTTTCGCGCCAAGTCTTTCAAGACCCAAGCCCTCCACATTGCCGGTCACGCCGACAGCTGAAAGGACGCGATCCACCGTGACGACCTGGACGCCGCCGCCTTTGCCATCCTCAATGGTGGCCGTAACGCTGTTGTCCTTTCTGTCCAGCTTCGTCACCTTCGCACCCGAGATGATCTTGATGCCCTGCTTCTCAAATTGCTTGCGGGCGACGGCAGCAATTTCGGCATCTTCGACTGGCAGTATCTGCGGCAAGACCTCCACTACCGTCACCGCGACACCCATCGTCCGGTAGAACGAAGCAAACTCCATCCCGATCGCGCCGGAGCCCACGACCAACAGTGACTTCGGCAAGGTGTCCGGGTTCATGGCCTCAACGTAGGTCCAGACCAGCTTCTTGTCGGGCTCGAGCCCGGGAAGAATCCGGGGCCGCGCGCCGGTCGCAAGGATGATGTGCTTGGCCTGATAAGAACCCGGCCCAAGCGCATCTTTCGGAGCCGGCGTCTTGGACTGTTTCACGATGATCTCGCCGGCCGTCTCGAGCACCGCGTCGCCCCAGATGACCGATACCTTGTTCTTCTTCAACAGGAAGTCCACACCGCCGTTCATGCGGTTCGCGACGGCGCGCGAGCGCTTGATGACCGCGCCGAACTCGAACGACGCGTTGTCGGCCGACAGGCCGAAGTCCTTGGCGTGCGTCAAATAGTGATAGATCTCGGCCGACCGCAGAAGTGCCTTGGTAGGGATGCATCCCCAATTCGAACAGATGCCGCCGAGAAATTCTCGTTCAATGATCGCAGTCTTAAGACCGAGCTGCGCGGCGCGGATCGCCGTGACATAGCCGCCCGGCCCCGATCCGATGATGACGACGTCAAACACCATGCCGGACATCGCTAGACTACCATTGCGATTGGATCTTCAAGAACCGCCCGAAGCGTTTCGAGAAGTCTAGCGCCGAGCGCGCCGTCGATGACGCGGTGATCGCACGACAGCGTTACCGACATCATGCTCGCAAAGACCGGGCGACCATGAGGTCCCTCTGTCGGCCTCCTTTCAACCGCGCCGACAGCGAGAATGCTCGAGTGCGGCGGATTGATGATCGCCGTGAACTGCCTGGTGCCGTACATACCGAGATTGGAAATCGCGCTGACACCGCCCGTATACTGCGCGGGCAACAGCTTCTTAGCTCGCGCGCGCGCCGCCAGTTCCTTCATCTCGAACGAAATATGCGAAGGGGATTTGCGATCAACATCACGGATCACCGGCGTGAACAGACCGTCATCAACCGAAACAGCGACGCCGATATCTGAACGCTTAAAGCGCAGTATGCGGTCTCCCGCCCATACAGCGTTGGCGGCCGGCACGCGTTGAAGTGCGGCTCCAAGTCCCTTGATGATGAGGTCGTTGACGGAGAGTTTGTAGGCCGGTTCGCCAGTGCGTAGCGCGGCATCATTGGCCTGCTTTCGCAGCTCCAAAAGCGCGTCGACCCTGATGTCGGCCGAGAGATAGAAATGAGGAATGGTCTGCTTGGCGTCGACCAGGCGGCGGGCAATCGTCGAGCGCATTCCGCTAAGCGGCACTTCCTCGAATTCGACATCCTGATAGAGAGCTACGATATTGCTCTTGCTCTCCGCTGGCACCAATTGCCCGCGGTGCACTGCGGCGCTCGAGGCTGCCGCCATCACGTCGGCCGCGACGATTCTACCGCGCCCGCCGGAGCCGGTCAGTGCGCCCAGATCAACCCCCTTTTCGTCGGCAAGTCGCCGCGCCAGCGGCGTGATAAGCGTACCGCCAGACAACCGTGCCGGGCCATAGTTGCGTGCGGGTGTTCGCACCTCGAAAAACGGATCGAGCGCTCCTTGCGTCGGGCTGGGTGCCACGAGACTGCCCCTGGACGGGGCCTGCGGTCCCTCGGTTGGCATCGCACCGTATCCCGACAGCGCGGCCTCAAGGTTCGGGTCTTTGTTGGCGGTCTTGGCGCCGCTTGGCGAAGCAGCCGAGCCTGCGGTCGCGGTGCCGCTCACGCCGTTGGCCGAAATCATGGCAACGACCGCGCCAACTGGCGCGACGGCACCCACCTGAAGGTGGATATCGGTGAGCGTGCCGTCTTCGACAGCCGGCACCTCCATCGACGTCTTATCAGTCTCGATTTCGAACAGGAGGTCGCCTGCCTGGACGACATCGCCAACCGACTTGAACCATTTTGTGATCTTGCCCTCGGCGACGGTTTCACCGAGCTGCGGCATCAGGACGTTCATTCAAGGCTCTCGCTTACCAATTCAAAGAGACGTACTGCGTCTCCAGAAACTCCCTCAACCCCTCATGGGCTCCTTCGCGACCGATGCCTGACTGCTTCATGCCGCCGAACGGCGCCGCCGGATCCGATACCAGTCCGCGATTGAGGCCGATCATACCGAAGTCGAGCTGCTCGGAGACGCGCATACCGCGTCCGACATCCCTCGTATAAAGATAGGCCACAAGCCCGTATTCGGTGTCGTTGGCACGTCTGATCACTTCCGCTTCGTCCTTGAAGGTCTGCAGCGACGCCACCGGACCGAAGATCTCTTCCCTGACCATTTTCGCGTTGTCGGGTACATTGGCGAGAACGGTGGCGGGATAGAAGTAGCCCCGACCTTCCGGCTTCTTGCCGCCTATCAGCACCTTTGCCCCCTTACCTACCGCATCGTCGACGAGCTCAATGACCTTGTCGCGACCTTCGGCATTCGCAAGCGGCCCGACTGCAACACCGTCGTGAAGGCCATTGCCCATCTTCAGCGAGGTCATCTTGACGGCGAGCTTCTCGGTGAACTCGTCAGAGACTTTCTCGTGCACGTAGAAGCGGTTCGCGGCCGTGCAGGCCTCGCCCATGTTGCGCATCTTGGCGATCATGGCGCCCTCGATCGCCGCGTCGATGTCGGCGTCGTCGAACACAATGAAGGGCGCATTGCCGCCCAGTTCCATTGCGGTGTTGAGCACATTGTCGGCCGCACTGCGCAAGAGACGCCGGCCCACGTCAGTCGAGCCCGTAAACGACACCACGCGTACGCGCGGATCGTGCAACATGGCATCGACGACGTGGCCGGAGCGGCGGGATGGAATGACATTGACCACGCCCGCGGGAACTCCCGCCTCTTCCAAAATCGGCATCAGCGCCAGCATGGTCAGCGGCGTCTCGGAAGCCGGCTTCAACACGACTGGACAACCCGCGGCGAGGGCCGGGCCAATCTTCCGCGTGGCCATCGCCGCCGGAAAATTCCACGGCGTCACCAGGACACCGACACCGGCCGGCTTGTGATGCACGAAGATGCGAGCTCCGGACGCCGGCGAAATACTGTTGGCACCGAGATTGCGCACACCCTCTTCCGCATACCAACGAAAGAACTCGGCCGCATAAGCTACCTCACCACGTGAGTCCGACAATGGCTTCCCGTTCTCGAGGGTCACGAGCCTCGCCAGCCGCTCGGCATCACGCATCATCAACGTGAAGGCTTTACGGAGAATTTCGCCACGCTCGCGCGGCTTACGCGCGGCCCATGCGGGAAATGCCTCGTACGCGGCCGTTACCGCGGCGTTGGCATCGTCGATGGAAGCGCTTGCGACCGACGCAATCCTTTGCTCGGTCGCCGGATCAATCACGTCGAAGCGCGCGCCGTCGGAAGATTTCCGTCCTTTGCCATTGATCCATAGATCGGTCGGCACGTTGTCAAGCAAGTTGTCAAGTTTGCTCATGAAATGCTCTCACGCTCCCATCGTCCGCCGGATACGATCAACAATGCGATCGACGTTCGGCAACATGGCGTCTTCCAGGAGATCAGAGGCAGGCAGCGGGCAATGCGGCGTAGTGATGCGAACCGGCGGGCCGTCGAGATCGTAGAAGGCTTCGTCAGCGACGATCGACACGATTTCAGCACCCCAGCCGCACAGCCGCGGATTCTCCTCCACGGTGAATAGGCGGTTCGTGCGCGCCACCGAGCCAAGAATAGTCTGAGTATCGAGCGGGACCAGCGAGCGCACGTCGATCACCTCGCATTCGATGCCGTGCTCGGTGGCGAGCTTCTCGGCGCTCGCCAGCGCGCGCGGCACCATCATCGCGAGCGCCAGGATTGTCGCATCCTTGCCCGGGCGAAGGATCTTCGCAGTGCCGAGCGTGTCGACGATCTCGCCGTCGGGCACCTCACCCTTGATGGAATAGAGGGACTTGTGTTCGAGGAAGATCACCGGATCCGGGTCTCGTACCGAAGCGGCAAGCAGGCCGATGACGTCACGCGGGCTCGACGGCGCAACGACTTTGAGGCCCGGGATCATCATGCACCAGTTCTCGACACTCTGCGAGTGCTGGGCACCGAACCGCGAGCCTGCGCCATTACCGGTGCGCACGACCAATGGACACTTTGTCTGCCCGTTAGTCATGTAACGGCTCTTCGGGAACTCGTTAGCGATGTAGTCGAAGCAAACCGCGATGAAGTCGGAGAACATGATCTCCGCGATCGGCTTCAGGCCGGTCATCGCTGCCCCCATCGCAGCACCGAGAATCGCCTGCTCGGAGATCGGCGTATCGCGCACACGCAGTGGACCGAACTTGTCGTAAAGACCCACCGTCGCCTTGAACACGCCGCCTGCCTTGGCTACATCCTCACCGAGGAACACCACATCTTGGTCCCGTTCCATTTCCTGCGAGATGCCGCGGATCACTGCATCTCGGTAGCTCAGTTCCGCCATGCGTACCCTCCATCGGCATAAACGTCAGTGGTGAGAATATCGAGTGAAGTCGGCGGCGCCGCCTTGCACTTCTCCGTCGCTTCATCTACTTCGCGCTTCACGTGTGCGTCGATGTCCGAAATCGCCTTCTCGGAGATGCCGAACTGAGCCAGCCGTTCGCGATAGATTTTAATCGGGTCGCGTTGCTTCCAGCGCTCAAGTTCGCCCTCGGGGCGATACTTCGCCGGATCGGCTCGCGAATGGCCGCTGTGGCGATAAGTCAAACATTCGATCAGCGAAGGGCCACCGCCTGAACGTGCCCTGTCATACGCCTTGAGCGCCTCGCGATAGACCACATCAGCGTCATTTCCGTCGATCACGATCTTGGGCAAGCCGTAGGCCGATGCGCGATCGCCAGCCGGGTTCTGAACTGCCGTCACATCGCTGATCGGCGTATATTCCATGTAGAGATTGTTCTCGCAGACGAACACTACTGGCAGATTCCAGATCACGGCGAAGTTCAACGCCTCGTGGAATGCGCCGATGTTCGTTGTGCCGTCGCCGAAGAAGCAGACGGACACATCCTTCTGTCCTTTGTACTGCGCGCGCCACGCAGCACCACAAGCAATAGGCAGGTGTGCACCGATGATCGCATAGGAACCCATCACACCGTGCAGTTCCGATGTCAGATGCATCGAACCGCCTTTCCCACGCATCAGGCCGTTGTCGCGGCCCATGAGTTCGCCCAGCACCTTCTCGACAGGGACGCCTCGCGCAAGCGTATGCGCGTGGCCGCGATAAGTGCAGAAACTCAAGTCTCCGTGCTTCATGGCGCACGCGAATCCGGCTGCCACACCTTCTTGGCCAAGCGACAAATGGCTGGTTCCCTTCACCAGATTCTGCAGGAAGAGATCATGCGCCCGCTGCTCGGCGTCGCGGATCACCAACTGCGTTTTGTACAGTTCCAGCCGCTTGGTTTCGCCGATATCGTCGTTGATAAGGTCTGTTTCAGTTCGAGCCTGCATCCGCATAGAGTCCACTCCATTCAATCAACGACCAGAGCACGACGGCTGCACAGCCGCACTTGCCCGAGGTTGGACGTGCTCGCCACGCACCAGGCCTTCCGTCGCCCGGCAAGCACGCGCGATCCGAAACCGCCTCCGATCATGCCAAGAGCCGGTGGGCGGCCATTCCATTTGTGATCGGAGGCAACGCTTCCCGATCCAGCCGGGGCTCGCCCGCGTGTGGTGGCGGTCGTCATGGCGCCTACCTTCGATTCAAGCGTCTGCAGCGGCGTGAGCAACCGCCTCGCGTCGCGCTTCGCTTCGGCTACCGTGATGTGTGATAAACCGATCAGCTTCCAGCGCGGCCATGCATCCCATTCCGGCAGCCGTTACTGCTTGGCGGAAAGTGTCGTCGGTCACGTCGCCTGCGGCGAAAAGGCCCCGAACCGAGGTCGCAGTTGAAAACGGCTCGGTCCAGACATAACCATTCGGTTTCATCCTGATCTTGCCAACCACAAGGTCTGTCGACGGTTGGTGCCCAATGGCGATGAATATGCCGTCGACAGCTAGCTCCTGCGTCGCGCCAGTCTTGACGTCCCTCAGCGCGACACCGCGGACCTTGAGGGGATCAGCGTCACCGGTGACGTCCTCCAGCTCTGCGTTCCAGACCACCTCAATTTTCGGATGCTTGAAAAGCCGCTCTTGAAGAATTTTTTCTGCACGGAAATGATCGCGTCGGTGAACGATCGTCACCTTAGAAGCGAAGTTCGTCAGAAACAGCGCCTCTTCGACCGCGGTGTTACCACCGCCAATCACTAGGACTTCCTTGTTCCTGTAGAAGAAGCCGTCGCAGGTGGCGCACGCGGATACTCCATACCCCTTGAACTTTTGCTCTGACGGCAAATCAAGCCAACGCGCCTGAGCGCCTGTCGCAAGGATCAAGGTCTCGGCAATATAAACATCACCGGAGTCGCAACTAACCTTGAATGGGCGCTGCGAAAGGTCGAGGTCGTTCACGTAATCGGTCACGACGCGAGCGCCGACGTGCTCCGCCTGCGCCTGCATCTGGTCCATTAGCCAGGGCCCTTGGATGACATCCGAAAAGCCAGGATAATTCTCGACTTCGCTGGTGATCGTAAGTTGCCCACCGGGCTGCGCACCCTGGATAAGTACCGGCTCAAGCATTGCTCTAGCGCCGTAAATGGCAGCCGAATAACCGGCAGGACCTGAGCCGACAATCAAGCACTTCACTTCAATTGGCTTACCCAAAGCGCGCCCCCGTCTCGTCTTGCGCGAACAGGCGGCGACCAGTGTGTCGCCATACGCTGTTTGCATGGACCCTGAACTTTGATGGCAAGGATGAGCTAACGCGGCCCCCCGGACTATGGTCGCCAAGCAATAGATACTATGCGTCGACAATTCGCCCCGTTCGCTTTCGTGGTGCGGCTCGTTAGCGTAACAGTCGCGCCGCTACTTATCATGAGGGCCAGTGTCGATGCGTATTGCTCTTGCGGGCGAATTCAACTCCCATGAACCGCGTGTTGCTGCAACTCCCGAGACTGTGAAGAAGCTTGTCTCGCTTGGCGCCGAAGTCTTGGTGGAGCCAGCCGCGGGTAAGCGCTCCGGAATTCTCGATGCCGATTATGAGGCGGCCGGTGCAAAAATGGCTGCGTGCGCGGCAACGAACGCCGACATAATCCTCAAAGTCCGACGACCATCCTCCGACGAGATCAAGTCTTACAAGAAGGGCGCGATCGTCGTTGCGATCATGGAACCTCACGACAACGAGGCAGCGATCAAGCATCTTGCCGATGCTGGGCTGGTCGCCTTGGCGATGGACCTGATACCGCGAATCACGCGCGCGCAGTCGATGGATGTTCTGTCCTCGCAGGCAAACCTGGCCGGCTACCGCGCAGTAATCGACGCCGCGGGGGAATATGGTCGTGCGCTACCGATGATGATGACGGCCGCAGGTACAGTTTCCGCTGCGAAAGTCTTCGTCATGGGCGTCGGCGTCGCGGGTCTTCAGGCCATTGCGACGGCCCGCCGTCTCGGCGCCATCGTCACTGCAACCGACGTCCGGCCGGCGACGAAGGAGCAAGTCGAGAGCCTTGGCGCCAAGTTCCTCGCCGTCGAGGATGAGGAATTCAAGAACGCGCAGACCGCTGGTGGCTACGCCAAGGAAATGTCGAAAGAGTATCAAGCGAAGCAAGCTGCACTGGTCGCGGGTCACGTTAAGAAGCAGGACATCGTCATCACCACCGCACTAATCCCGGGTCGTCCAGCGCCGCGCCTGGTTACCAAGGAGATGGTGGCTTCGATGCGTCCAGGCTCGGTGTTGGTTGACCTTGCAGTCGAGCGCGGCGGCAACGTCGAGGGCGCCAAGTCGGGTGAGGTGGTCAGCGTCGGCGAGGTCAAGATCGTTGGCCATTTCAACGTGTCGGGGCGGCTCGCTGCGTCCGCTTCCGCGCTCTACGCTAAGAACCTGCTTACCTTCCTCGAGACCGTAGTGATCGACAAGAAAGAGAAGACGATCGCGGTCAATTGGGATGATGAGATCATTAAAGGCACAGCGCTCACTCGAGATGGTGCGGTAATCCACCCCAACTTTCAACCAAGAGGCTAACGGAGCCGTTCATGGAACATGCTGCCACTGTTGTCGATCCCTTCGTGTTCCGGCTGTCGATTTTCGTTCTCGCCGTGTTCGTCGGTTATTTCGTGGTGTGGTCGGTGACGCCTGCGCTGCACACGCCGCTAATGAGCGTGACCAACGCGATCTCGTCGGTGATCGTGGTCGGCGCGCTGCTCGCGGTCGGCGTCGGCATGGTGTCGAGCGGCTCGGGCTGGGCCCGCGGCTTCGGCTTCGTCGCGCTGATCTTCGCCTGCGTGAACATCTTCGGCGGCTTCCTGGTCACCCAGCGCATGCTGGCGATGTACAAGAAGAAAGCCAAGTAAGCTGCCACTTCGGGCTAATAGAATAGATGGGGACCTGAGATGAGCGCCAATCTCTCTGCACTGTTGTATCTCGTAGCCGGTGTGTTGTTCATCCTGTCGCTGCGCGGCCTGTCGAGCCCGGCGTCGTCGCGCCAGGGCAACATGTTCGGCATGATCGGCATGGCGATCGCCGTCGGCACCACGCTCGCGAGCCATCCGCCGGCCGACGGCATGGCCTGGCTGCTGGTGGTTCTCGCGGTCGCGATCGGCGGCGGCATCGGTGCCGTGATCGCGCGCCGGGTGCCGATGACCTCGATGCCGGAACTCGTCGCCGCGTTCCACTCGCTGGTCGGCATGGCCGCGGTGCTGGTCGCTGCCGGTGCGTTCTACGCGCCCGAGGCGTTCGACATCGGCACGCCCGGCTACATCCATCCGCAGAGCCTGGTCGAGATGTCGCTCGGCGTCGCGATCGGCGCGCTGACCTTCACCGGCTCGGTGATCGCATTCCTGAAGCTCTCGGCACGGATGAGCGGCACGCCGATCATCCTGCCGTTCCGCCACGTCATCAACATCGTGCTGGCGCTGGCGCTGGTCTTCTTCATCGTCGGCCTCGTGCTGTCGGGCAGCGCGCTCGACTTCTGGCTGATCACCATCATCGCGCTGGCGCTCGGCGTGCTGATGATCATCCCGATCGGCGGCGCCGACATGCCGGTCGTGATCTCGATGCTGAACTCCTACTCCGGCTGGGCCGCGGCCGGCATCGGCTTCACGCTCGGCAACTCGGCGCTGATCATCACCGGCGCGCTGGTCGGCTCGTCCGGCGCGATCCTGTCCTACATCATGTGCCACGCGATGAACCGCTCGTTCATCTCGGTGATCCTCGGCGGCTTCGGCGGCGAGACCGCGGCAGCCGGCGGCGGCTCGGGCGAGCAGAAGCCCGCCAAGCTCGGCTCGGCGGACGATGCGGCCTTCATCATGAAGAACGCCTCCAAGGTCATCATCGTGCCGGGCTACGGCATGGCGGTGGCGCAGGCCCAGCACGCGCTGCGCGAGATGGCCGACCTCCTGAAGAA
>NZ_MKFI01000070.1 GCF_001982635.1 Bradyrhizobium mercantei
GCTTGAGATGGTCGGACAGCCCGGTGGCGAAGATCCGCGTCATGTTGTCGAGCTGGCCGCCCGCCGAAAACGGCACCACCAGGCGCACCGGCTTCTCGGGCCAGGCGGCGGCGCTCGCGGCGGACGCCGTCATCACGCCCGCCGCGAGCGCGAGGGCGTACAGGGGATACTTGAGTCGGTCGAACTTCATGTTGTCTCCTTGGTAGGGCGTGAGGCGCTGCCTCATCTTTATGGTTGTGAAGCGTGCTGCGAATCCTCCAGCGCCTGGCGCAGGACCGCGGGCAGGATGCCCCCGGCGCGCCAGATCTCCATCTCGTGCGCGTTGTCCAGGCGGCAGAGCAGGGTCAGCGTCCGCGGCGCGCTGGCGCCGCGGATCACGCACCGCGCCTCGCCCTGCGGCGCCAGGTCGGCCGGAATTTCAAGATCGAACGTCTCGCTGCCGTCCAGGCCCAGCGTCAGGCGCGTGACGCCCGCGGGCAGTTGCAGCGGCAGGACGCCCATGTTCACCAGGTTGGAACGGTGGATGCGCTCGAAGCTCTCGGCGATCACCGCGCGCACGCCCAGCAGCCGCGTGCCTTTGGCGGCCCAGTCGCGCGACGAGCCGTTGCCGTAGTCCTTGCC
>NZ_MKFI01000071.1 GCF_001982635.1 Bradyrhizobium mercantei
GCGAGGGCTTTGCAGAAGTCAGTGGGGATGATTCTCTTAGGTGAAGGATTCGCCGGAGGGATGGATGGCGGAGCGCCAGATTGGTCAGCTGAGCTTTACGGACGGGCTGGTGAGTGACGCGGCTCGAGCCAATGCGCCATTGCAGCGGGTGTCGGAACTGGTCGACTGGGGCGCGATCGAAGTGCTGCTGAGCGGCTTGCGCAGCGGGGCGATGGGAGCGCCAGCTTACCCGTCGCTGGCGCTGTTTAAGGCGCTGTTGCTGCAGCAATGGTATGGGCTGTCCGATCCGGGCCTTGAAGAAGCGCTGGTGGACCGCCTGTCGTTTCGGCGCTTTCTGGGCCTGTCGCTGAGTGAGCCGGTACCAGATCATTCCACCCTTTGGCGTTTCCGCGAACAGTTGGCCAAGAGCGGGTTGGCGGAGCGCGCCTTTGCCTTGATTACGGGGCAGATCGAGAGGTCTGGCTACGTCCTGAAGCACGGCACATTGATCGACGCTTCGCTGATCCGCTCGGCGGTTAATCCGCCCGAACCACCGGATCCCGATTTGCCCCCGGATGCGGACGGGCGGCCCGCCAGCAAGCTGGTCAAAAGCGCTCACGATCC
>NZ_MKFI01000072.1 GCF_001982635.1 Bradyrhizobium mercantei
GCCACGCGCTGATGCCGCGCATCTCCAACACCATCGCCGGCCTGAAGGACTTCTTCCAGGCCCACTGGCCCACCACCGCGCAGGTCTACCTGCCCGGCGGCAACGTGCCCGAGGCCCGCAAGCTGTTCCGCAACCCGGCGCTGGCCGCCACCTGGACCCGCGTGCTGCAGGCCGCCGAACAGGCCGGCGGCGACCGCGAGCGCCAGATCGAGGCGGCCCGCGACGCCTTCTACCGCGGCTTCGTCGCCGAGGCGATCGACAAGTTCGCGCGCGGCAACGAGGTCATGGACGAAAGCGGCGAACGCCATCGCGGCGTGATCACCGCCGACGACCTGGCCGGCTGGTCCGCCAGCTACGACCAGCCCGCCACCTATGACTACCACGGCTACACCGTGGCCAAGGCGGGCGCCTGGAGCCAGGGGCCGGTGTTCCTGCAGACCCTGGCGCTGCTCAAGGACATGGACCTGGCCGGCGTCGGCCCGACCAGCGCCGAGTTCGTGCACCGCGTCACCGAGGCCATGAAGCTGGCCTTCGCCGACCGCGAGGCCTACTACGGCGATCCCGCCTTCGTCGACGTGCCGCTGGCCCAGCTGCTGTCCGACG
>NZ_MKFI01000008.1 GCF_001982635.1 Bradyrhizobium mercantei
AACGCGGTTATCTCGCATCGACGCGCCCCGATCGAGCCGTTGTTTGCATTGCTCAAGCGCGTCTATGGCCTCGCGCGCGCCCGCTATCGGGGCCTGACGCGCAATGCGGCAGCCTTCCAACTCGCAGCGATCGCGATCAATCTCCAGCGATGGGCGAGGACGCCACTCCACGTCGTCTAACCAAACCAGCCATCATGGCTCACCAACCCGAGCCACCCAACCGACCCACACCAATACCCCCAAGCTCCCGCCGATGCGATCGACTTTCGCAAAGCCCTCGCTTTCGCGGGGGATGACAGTTGTGGATGAGGCGTCAGCGCGACTTTACTGCACGCCCAGCGCGACGAACCGCAGCTCGCCGTCGCCGTTGGAGACCAGCAGCAGCACGGACTTCTTGCCGTCCTTCTTCAGCTGATCGACGCGCTTCTTGATGTCGGCGGCGTTCGACACCGCCTCCTGCGCCACCTCGACGATGACATCGCCGGCCGACAGTCGCTTCTCGGCGGCATCGGAATTGCCGTCGACGCCGGTGACGACGACGCCCTTCACGCTGTCCTTGATCTTGTACTTGGTGCGCAAATCCTTGCTCAGCGCCGCGAGGTCGAGGCCGAGCGCCTTCTGGGTGACCGGCTTCTCGGCGCTCTCGTCCTTCGGCTTGGCGTTGGCCTGCTGAACCTTCTCGTTGTCCTCGAGCCGGCCGAGCGTGACCTTGCGGGTCTCCTCATTGCCCTTGCGGATGATGACGACGTCGACTTCCTTGCCGACCGCGGTGTCGGCGACGATGCGCGACAGATCCTTCGGATCCTTGACGTCCTTGCCGTCGAACTTGACGACGACGTCGCCGGGCTCGATGCCGGCCGGCTTGGCCGGGCCCTTGTCGTCGACGCCGGCAACCAGCGCGCCGCGCGCCGGCTTGATGTTGAGGCTGTCGGCGATCTCGTCGGTGACCTGCTGGATGCGCACGCCGAGCCAGCCGCGGCGCAGCTCGCCGAACTTCTGCAACTGGTCGACGACGCCGGCCACCGTCTTCGACGGCACGGCGAAACCGAGGCCGATCGAGCCGCCGGTCGGGGAGATGATCAGCGTGTTGACGCCGATCACCTCGCCATCGAGATTGAACAGCGGGCCGCCTGAATTGCCGCGGTTGATGGCGGCGTCGGTCTGGATGTAGCTGTCATACGGGCCCTGGCTGATGTCGCGGTTCTTGGCCGAGACGATGCCCGCGGTCACCGTGCCGCCGAGGCTGAACGGGTTGCCGATCGCGACCACCCAGTCGCCGAGGCGGATCTTGTCGCTGTCGCCGAACTTGACCGCCGTGAGCGGCTTCGGCGGCTTGAACTTCAGCACCGCAAGGTCGGTCTTCTTGTCGACCCCGACCACCTCGGCCTTGATCTTGGTGCCGTCGTTGAGGATGACGTTGATCTCATCGGCGTCGGCGATCACGTGGTTGTTGGTGACGACGATGCCCGCGGTGTCGACGATGAAGCCCGAGCCGAGCGAGTTGGTCTTGCGCGGCTGGAACTCGCCGCCCTTCTCGCCGCCCTTGCCGCCCGGCCCGCGACGGTTCTTGAAGAAGTCGTCGAAGAATTCCTCGAACGGCGAGCCCGGCGGCAGCTGCGGCATCGTGCGGTCCTTGGCCTCGATCGTCTGTGACGTCGAGATGTTGACGACCGCATCGATCACCTTCTCGGCGATGTCGGCGATGCCCTCGGGACCGCGTGCGAACGCCGGCACGGAGCTCAGCATGCTCGCAGCACCGATCGAGATCGCGGCCCCCATCATGCGGAGGCGGCGGCTCAGGGCTGGTCTGGCAGCGATCATGTCGGAGTTTCTCCAGGCAAACGGGTTCAAACTAGCTGGTTAGAGAGTGCGCCCGAACGGGCATATGGCGCAAGCATCTCAGCCGGGCATTTCGGCGAAAAACCGGCGGCGCGAGGCTCACGATTGTGTTCATTCCGGCGCAATCCGCGCGCTGGAACAAGCAATGCTCAGCGCCGCACCACCCAGATCAGGATCAGCCCGGCGACCGCCGAACCGATGCCGACGATGCGCAGGATGTTGTCGGGCGTCGCCAGTGCGCTCTTCATCGCCCGGCGCATCCAGGCGGGACTTGCCGCGAACAGGATGCCTTCGAGCACGAACAGGATTCCCAACCCGATGAGGAAGTCGCCGAACGCTATTGACCTCATCGGATGGCAACCTCCCGCTCGATGCTTGTTGTTCTTGAAGTGGCGGCGGCGCGTTGACCGCGTCGCCGCCAAGTCCTGATGTTCGTGACGTTACTGCTTCGGCGCGGCGGCCGCCTCAGGCGGCTTGCCGCTGGCACTGCCGAAGTATCTGAAGAATTCCGAGTCCGGCCGCAACAGGAAACGCGTATCGCCGGACTTGAGGCCGTTCTCATAGGCCGTCATCGAGCGATAGAACGCGAAGAAGTCCTTATCCTTGCCATAGGCCTCGGCGAACAGACGGTTGCGCTCGGCATCGCCGGCACCACGGGTCTGGTCCGCCGCCGAATTCGCCTCGGCGACGATCACGGTCGCTTCGCGGTCGGCCTTGGAGCGGATTTCCTGCGCCTTCTGGTCGCCCTGGGCGCGGAACTCGGCAGCCTCGCGCTGACGCTCGGTCTTCATCCGGTCGTAGACCGCCTGGCTGTTCTGCTCCGGCAGGTCGGCACGGCGGATCCGGACGTCGACGACCTCGATGCCGTAGCCGTCGGCTTCCTTGTCGAGCTGCTCGCGAATCCGCGACATCAGCTTCTCGCGCTCGTCACGCACCACGGTGATGAAGTTGACCTCGCCGAGCACGCGGCGGAGCGCCGCGTTCAAAAGCGTGGTCAGCTGCAGATTGGCGGCCTGGATCGAGCCGACGCTGGTGTAGTAGCGCAACGCATTCTTGATGCGATAGCGCGCGAAGGCGTCGACCACGAGCCGCTTCTGGTCGGAGGCGATCACTTCCTGCGACGGGTTCTCCAGATCGAGGATGCGCTTGTCGACATTGATCACCGAATTCCACGGCGCCTTGAAGTGCAGGCCGGGATCGGTGACGACATCGACCGGCTCGCCGAACCGCAGGACGATGGTCTGCTCGGTCTGCTGCACGGTGAACACCGAGCTGTAGCCGACGGCAAGGATGATGAAGAGAAGGACCAGGGACACAATGCCGGTGACAGGGGACCTCATCGGGTGGCTCCCTGCTGCTGGCCGGCAGTGGCCGGTGCCGCCGGCGGGCGCCGCGTCGTCAATTCGCTCAGCGGCAGATAAGGCACGATGTTCTGGCCGCCCTGACCACCGTCGTAGACCAGCTTGTCGGAGCCACCGAGCACTTTTTCCATGGTCTCCAGATAAATGCGCTCGCGCGTCACGTCGGGTGCCTTCTTGTACTCTTCATAGACTTTCAGGAAGCGTGCGCTCTGGCCCTTGGCCTCGGCCACCGCCTGCTCCTTGTAGCCTTCGGCGGCCTGCTGGATCTGCGCGGCACGACCGCGCGCTTCCGGCACGATCCGGTTGGCGTAGGTCTGCGCCTCGTTCTGCTTGCGCTCGAGGTCGGCGCGCGCCGCCTGCACGTCGCGGAAGGCGTCGATCACCTGCGCCGGCGGATCGACCTTCTGCATCTGCACCTGGGTGATCTGGATGCCGGCGTTGTAGCTATCCAGCGTCTTCTGCATCAGCTCCTGGACGTTCTGCTCGGTGACGTTGCGCGCCCCGGTCAGGATCGGCTGGATCTGCGAGCGGCCGATCACCTCACGCATCGCGCTTTCGGCCACCGCCTTCACGGTACCCTCGGGATTCTGGATGTTGAACAGATAGGCGCCGGCCCCGCCCGGCTTGATGCGCCACAGCACGGTGAAGTCGACGTCGACGATGTTCTCGTCGCCGGTCAGCATCAGGCTCTCTTCCGGCACGTCGCGCATGGTGCGGCCGCGCCGTGCGGGATCGTCGATCAGGGTCATGCCGATCGAGATCGTGTTGACGCGCAGCGCCTTCGGCAGCAGCACCGTCTCGATCGGGTACGGCAGGTGATAGCGCAGGCCCGGCTGCGCATCGCGGTCATACTTGCCGAAGCGCATGACGACACCGAGCTCTTCGGACTGGACGCGGAAGATTCCGGTCGCGAACCAGATCGCGAGCGCAGCGACCAGCACCAGCGCGATACCCATGCCGCTGAAGTGCCCGCCGGGCAGCCACTGCTGCAGCCGGTCCTGACCACGCCGCAGCAGATCCTCAAGATCCGGCGGCCTCGGCCCGGCTGACTGCGGACCCGTGCCCCACGGCCCTTTCGGACCCGAGCCCCATGGCCCCCCGCCCTGATTTTTCCACGGCATCAAACATCTCCTCGGCAAGTCCGGACGGGACGCCCGGGCTCGAATGTCCGGCCCGGTTATAGGGGACCGTCAGGGCCCTTACAACGCAAGCTTCCTGGCCGGACGAGCTATGCGCCGGGGCAAAATTGTCAATGCAAACATTGGTTAACCCCGGCCGCGCCGACGATATGTCACATAGGAGAAGTCGACGCTGTCGTCCGGACCTGCCGGATTTCGCACGCGCGCGACCTCTTCCCAGTCCTTCGCATCGATCTTGTCGAACCGTGTATCGCCATCCGGCCGGGCGTGGACCTCGGTGATCTCGAGGCGATCGGCAATGCCCATCCACTGCGCGTAGATCTCGGCGCCACCGATGATTGCAATCTCAGTGGCGAAACGCCGCAGCGCGTCACCAAGCGCAATTGCGCGGGCGTTTTCGAACGACGTCGTGACGATGGCGCCGCGCGCGCGGTAATTCACATCGCGCGTCACCACGATGTTGGTGCGTCCCGGCAGCGGCCTGGGCAGGGATTCGAACGTCTTGCGCCCCATCACGATGGGCTTGTTCAGCGTCATCGCCTTGAGACGCTGCAGGTCGGATTTCAGCCGCCACGGAATGGCGTTGTTGCTCCCGATCACACCGTTCTCGGCGACCGCAACGACGAGCACGATCTCCATCAGCGCGCTCCTTCCGCGAGTGCCGACAGCGCCGCGCCGGAGACGCGGCAGATCGTCCATTCGGCCATCATCTCGGCGCCGAGCGATTTGTAGAATGCGATCGACGGCGCGTTCCAGTCGAGCACCGCCCATTGCAGGCGCGCCCAGCCATTGGCGAGGCATTGCTTCGCCAGATGCACCAGGAGCGCCTTGCCGATGCCGTTGCCGCGCAGCGCCGGGCGCACAAAGAGATCTTCGAGATAGATGCCGTGGCGGCCGGCGAAGGTCGAGAAATTGACGAACCAGACCGCGAAGCCGGCAGGCTCGCCGTTCCATTCCGCGATGTCGCAGAACAGCCGCGGGTTGGCGCCGAACAGCGCCTCGGCGATATCGGCCTCGCTGGCGTGGACCTCGTGCAGGAGCTTTTCGTATTCGGCGAGCTCGCGGACCAGCGAGAACACCAGTCCGGCCTCATCGGGCCGCGCGCGGCGGATGGTGAGCGACATCAGACCGCGACTTCGGCCTTGATGTGCGGATGCGGGTCGTAACCCTCGAGTTTGAAGTCCTCGTAGCGGAACGCGAAGATATCCTTCACGTCGGGATTGATCGCCATCGTCGGCAACGGCCGCGTCGGCCGCGTCAATTGCAGGCGCGCCTGCTCGAGATGGTTCGAGTAGAGATGCGCATCGCCGAGCGAATGCACGAAATCGCCGGGCTTGAGGCCGGTCACCTGCGCAACCATCATGGTCAAGAGCGCATAGGAGGCGATGTTGAAGGGCACGCCGAGGAAGACGTCGCCGGAGCGCTGATAGAGCTGGCAGGACAGTTTGCCGTTGGCGACATAGAACTGGAACAGGCAGTGGCACGGCGGCAGCGCCATCTTGTCCACCTCGGCCGGATTCCAGGCGCTGACGATCAGCCGGCGCGAGTCCGGATTGCGCTTGATCATCTCGATCACGCCAGCGATCTGGTCGATGCTGCGGCCATCGGGCGCGGGCCAGGAGCGCCACTGCGAACCGTAGACCGGGCCGAGGTCGCCATTGGCGTCAGCCCATTCGTCCCAGATCGTGACGCCGTTGTCGTTGAGATATTTGATGTTGGTGTCGCCGGCGAGGAACCAGAGCAGCTCGTGCACGATCGCCTTCAGCGGCAGCCGCTTGGTGGTCAGCATCGGGAAGCCGGCCGCGAGGTTGAAGCGCATCTGATGGCCGAAGATCGACAGCGTGCCGGTGCCGGTGCGGTCGTGCTTCTCCGCGCCGTCGGCGAGGATGCGTTCAAGCAGGTCGTGATACTGGTTCATGGCTTCTGTTTCGGGCTCTCTGGGCGGAGCGGCAATTTAGCTGCCGGAGCCGCAGGTCGACACGCCGATTCGGCTGGATACACCGATTATACCCTGAAAAATGAACACTCCCCGGCAAACGACAAGGGGCGGAACTCGCGTCCCCCCCTGCCCTATCCACTTGATCGCGTTGGCTTAAGTCGCGGGCTTCAGCACCGGCGTCCACTTCGCGATCTCGTTCTTGACGAGGGTCGCGAGCGCCTCCGGGGTGCGCTGGGCCGACGGTGGGATCACGCTGCCGAGGTCGAGCAGGCGCTTGCGGACGTTGTCATCGTCGAGCGCCTTGATCGCCGCCGCGTTCAGCGTGGCGATGATGGCGGGCGAAGTTCCCTTCGGCGCGAAGATCGCGTTCCAGGCCTGGGCCTGGAAGGCCGGCAGGCCGGCTTCGGTCGTGGTCGGCACCTCCGGCAGCGACGGATTGCGCTCGGGGGTCGCGACCGCATAGGCCTTGATGGTGCCGGCCTTGATCTGCGGCACCGCGTTGACGATCTGGTCGCACATGTAATCGACCTGGCCCGCGACCAGCGCGTTCATGGCGGGACCGGTGCCGTTGAAGGGCACGCCGACCGGCTTGACGTCGAGGATCGAGTTCAACAGCTCGCAGGAAGCGTGCGAGACCGAGCCGATGCCGGCGTGCGCGGCGTTGACCTTCTCGGCGTTGGCCTTCACGTAGGCGACGAATTCCTTGAGGTCCTTCGGCGGGAAATCCTTGCGGGCAAGGATCAGGATCGGGGTGCCTGCGAGCAGCGCGACGGGCTCGAAATCCCTTTCCGGATGATAGGCCAGCTTCGGATAGAGCGGCACGGAGGCGGCGTGCGTGCCCATATGCCCTGTAATCAGCGTATAGCCGTCATTGGCGGCGCGTGCGGCGCGGGTCGTCGCCGTGGTGCCACCGGCACCGACCACGTTCTCGATGACGATGCTCTGGCCGAGCGTCTGCGCCATGTGCGCGGTGACGATGCGCGAGATCACGTCGGTCGGACCGCCGGCTGCGAACGGCACGATCATGGTGATGGTGCGGGTCGGATAGTTTTGCGCGGACGCCGGCACAGCGAAGGCACTCAGTGCGGCAAATGCCGAAAGGCATGCGCCCGCAAGCGAGCGAATGGACATCATCTCAATTCCTCCCGGGATCGTTTGACCAATAAAAATGCCGGCCAAATCGGGCCGGCATTTTCATTTCACGGGACGACGGCGCGAGTCGATTCGACTTCCGCCTGCGGCGCGCCGACGCAGGCCCTACAGAGTACTCAGCCTTCCGACTCCACGAACACTTCGTCGCGCTTCGCTCGCAACGTCGGCAGCACGGCAAGCACCAGGAGACCTGCTGCGATCGCCAGCAGCACCGCCGACAGCGGCCGCGAGACGAACACGCTCCAGTCGCCGCGCGAGATCAGGAGTGCACGGCGCAGGTTCTCCTCCATCAGCGGACCCAGCACCATGCCGAGCAGCAGCGGCGCCGGCTCGAAATCGTGCTTGATCAGCCAATAGCCGACCAGACCGAACACGCCTGCGAGCACGACGTCGACCGGCGCGTTGTTCACCGAGTAGATGCCGATCGCGCAGAACACCACGATCGAGGGGAACATCAGCCGGTACGGCACGCGCAGCAGACGGACCCAGATGCCGACCAGCGGCAGGTTGATGATGATCAGCATCAGATTGCCGATCCACATCGAGGCGATCATGCCCCAGACCAGATCGGGCTGCTTCTGCATCACCTGCGGGCCCGGCACGATGCCATGGATGGTCATCGCGCCGACCATCAGCGCCATCACCGCATTCGGCGGGATGCCGAGCGTGAGCAGCGGGATGAACGAGGTCTGCGCCGCGGCGTTGTTGGCGCTTTCCGGCGCCGCCACGCCTTCGATCGCGCCACGGCCGAACCGCTTCGGATCCTTCGCCAGCTTCTTCTCCAGCGTGTAGGCCGCGAACGACGCGATCACGGCGCCGCCGCCCGGCAGGATGCCGAGGATCGAGCCGAGCACGGTGCCGCGCAGGATCGCGGGCGTCGAGTCCGCCAAATCCTTCCTGGTCGGCATCAACCCGGTGATCTTCTGCTGCACCAGATTGCGGTCCATCTCCGCGCCGTGGTCGAGGTTGCGGATGATCTCCGCGAAGCCGAACACGCCCATCGCAACGGTGGCGAAGCCGAGGCCGTCGGCAAGCTCGGGGATGTTGAAGGCCATGCGCGAGGCGCCGGTCTCGATGTCGGAGCCGACCATCGACAGCAGCAGGCCGAACACGATCATCGCGATCGCCTTCAGCACCGAGCCCTTGGCGAGCACCACCGCGAAGATCAGGCCGAGCACCATCAGCGAGAAATATTCGGCCGGGCCGAACGCCAGCGCGAGCTTGGTCAGCGGCGCGCCGAGCACGGCGATCAGCACGGTTGCGACGCAGCCGGCGAAGAACGAGCCGATCGCGGCGATCGCCAGCGCCGGACCGGCACGGCCCTGCTTGGCCATCTGGTGGCCGTCGAGCGCGGTGACCACGGAGGTCGCCTCACCCGGAATATTGACCAGGATCGAGGTGGTCGAACCGCCATATTGCGCACCGTAGTAGATGCCGGCGAGCATGATCAGCGCACCGACCGGCGGCAGGCCGAAGGTGATCGGCAGCAGCATGGCGACGGTGGCGATGGTGCCGATGCCCGGCAACACGCCGACCAGCGTGCCGACCAACGCACCGATCAGGCACATCAGAAGGTTGATCGGCGAGAATGCGACCGCGAAACCGTGGGCGAGATTGGCAAACAGTTCCATCACGCCCTCACTGGATCAGGAAACGCGGGAACATCGGCATCGGAAGTCCCAGCACATAGGGGAAAAGCAGCGCGCAGCCGAGAGTCAGGCAGGCGCCGACGATGATGGCTTCGATCCATTTCGTCTCGTGCGAGCCCATCGCCGCGATCAGGAAGCCGGCGAAGGCGGAGACGACGAGCCCGAGCGGGCGGATCGCCAATGCGAAGAACACGATCGCCGCGGACACGAACAGCGGGCCGCGCCAGGAATAGGCCGCGATATGCGGGCCGTCCTTCAGGATTCCCATCAGCGCGACAGCGCCGCCGAGCAACAACAGCAGCACGGCGAACATGCGCGGCGCGGTTCCGGCGCCGAACGAGAATCCGTGCATGCCCTGCAGATCGCTCGAGGCCCACAAGGCAAACAGCGCAACTCCCATCATGGCGAGCCCGCCGACAAAGTCCTGCGGACCGCGCACCCATTTCGGCAAGATCGATTTGACCGGCGCCTCGCTCGGCGTATCGCTCATGACTTCGCTTCCCCCGTCAGGGCTGTCCCGCCCGTATTGATTGAATGGCTTGGCTTGTGGTGCGTTGACCGCAAGCCTTGCTAGCGATTTTCGTCAGATAACGCCAGCGAAACCCAAGAGACCTCCGGCGAGCAACATCCACAAAGGATTGATCCGCGTCGCAAAAGCAAGCGCGGCTGCGACAATGGTGATCAGGACCGCGATCCAACTTTGGTCTGATGTCTGCGCCACGATCAGGCCAGAGGCGGCCATCAGGCCGATCGACAGCGGAACCAATGCGGCCTGAATGATCGCCGGCCAGCGCGCGTCGCGCGAGCGATCGATGAAGCGGCTCACATAATAGGCAAGCAGCGCGGTCGGTCCGCACATCGCGACAGTTGCGGCCAGCGCCCCGGCGACGCCTGCGACAGAATAGCCTATCAGCGTCACGATCAGCACGTTCGGCCCCGGCGAGAGCTGCGAGATCGCGAACACGTCGGCGAACTGCTTGTCGGTCAGCCAGTGATGCACGTCGACGGCGGCGCGGTGCATTTCGGGGATCGCCGAATTGGCGCCGCCGACCGCAAACAGCGACATCAGGCCGAAGGTCCAGACCAGCGCCGCGATCGGGTTGGACTCCGAACTCATGCCTTCACCATGCGGCGCGTCAGGATCGTGATTGCGAGGCTGAGCGGGATCGCCACCAGCAGCACGATCTGCAGCGGCCATCGGATCAGCCCGATCGCGACGAAAACCGCGGCCAGGATGACGAGGCCTGTGACATCGCGTCGCTTCAGAAGCGGCATCATCATCTTGAAGACGACGGCGAACAGCAGCCCGACCGCGGCGCAGGCCACGCCGGCGAGCGTCCGGCGCAGCAGGTCGATATCGCCGTAGCGGGCATAGAGCGCGGCAAGCACGGTCGCGATCACCATCGGTGGCCCGACCAGCCCGGCGAAGGCTGCCAGTCCGCCCGCGATGCCGCGAAAGCGTGCGCCGAACACGACCGACAGGTTGACGATGTTCGGACCTGGCAGAAAATGGCACAGCGCGAAGGTCTCGTTGAACTCCTCCGCCGTCATCCAGCGGTGCTGCTCGACGATCGACCGCCGGGCCCAGACCAGGACCCCGCCGAAGCCCGCCAGCGACATCTTGGCAAAGGCCAGGAACAGCTCGAAGAGGCCGGGCTGGTGGGGTGGGGACGGTGCGGAGGCATCCGGCGCCGGAGCGGCAACCGGCGGGGATTCCGGGGGCATGGCCAAAATCTAGAACGCTGCCCGGACGCGGGCCACCCAAATTGGTGTGTTTTCACAGCAGAAAGGGCCTGAATCGGCTCTGTTTTTCTATGGCTTTGCCGCTATATTGGGGGTGCCGGTTCGCCGGCTATGGAAATAAATGACCGTCGCAATAAACCATTCGGACCCGGGGGCGGTACCCGGCGCCTCCACCAAAACCCATCCCGAGCCGTTTTCGGTGGCTTTTGGCGGGGGCGAAATAGGATCGACGAGGGCGTAAAGGGCGTGTTTTTTCTCGGTATGGTTCCGCCGACATCGGGCCAATGCAATAGTTGCCAACGACAACTTTGCTCCGGTTGCTCAGGCTGCGTAACGCAGTTTGAAAGACCATCTTAAAGTCCTAGCGGGTTAAGCTCCGCTAGGCGGGGTTCGGAGGCACCTGGCAACAGAAGCCTCCACTTTATTTCACGAACGGGCGTCCGCCCGCATTATCAGCTGCCAGCCCTGCTGATTTCCGGCTCCCGGCGAGGTAGCATGGGGCCAAAGAGGGCGAGTCGGATCATCCGGCGAGCCTCACCGGCTATTTTCGAAGCGACAGGATCACCATGGCGACCGATCACATCCGATATGACGTGCTGGCGCGTGATGCGCTGCGCGGGGTGCTGCGCCGGGTGTTGTCCGACGCCGCCGAACATGGCCTGCCGGGTGAGCACCATTTCTACATCACCTTCCTGTCGCACGGCGACGGCGTGAAGCTGTCGCCGCGGCTGCTCGCGCAATATCCGGAGGAGATGACGATCATCCTGCAGCACCAGTTCTGGGATCTGGTGGTGACGGAGGATAGGTTCGAGGTCGGCCTGTCGTTCGGCGGGATTCCCGAGCGGCTGACCGTGCCGTTCGCCGCGGTGACGCGCTTCCTCGATCCGTCCGCGCCGTTCGACCTGCGGTTCGACGTCTCTGACGCGCTGTCCGAGGAAGATGCTCCTGCCGCTGCCGCAGCACCTGCCTCTCCCCTTCCCGCACCCGCGGCCCGGGCGACCGCCGAGACCGAGACGCCCGAGACCGAGCCGGCGAAGCCGAGCGAAGGCGCCGAGGTCGTGCGGCTGGATCGCTTCCGCAAGAAATAATCTAAACGCAGATCACGCCTCGACCCTGTAGGATGCTTGCGAGGTCCGGGATGACAGATCGTCATCGCGGACTATCTTCTGCATGAACGTGCCGCCGCGCGGGCGGGCTCGCGTTGCCGCGCCGGAAAGCCGGCGCGACGCCGGACCACGTTCTTCTGACGACGCAACGGAGAGCATCCATGGCTCAATCGACCACACCATCCAACGCCGCCACCCGCAGCGAGACCGACAGCTTCGGTCCGATCGACGTCGCCGCCGACCGCTACTGGGGCGCGCAGACCGAGCGCTCGCGGCAGAATTTCAAGATCGGCCACGACCGCATGCCGATCGCGATCATTCACGCACTCGCCATCGTCAAGCTCGCGGCAGCCGAGACCAATCACGAACTCGGCCAGCTCGATGCACGCCGTGCCGACGCCATCATCAGCGCCGCCAGGGAAGTGATCGACGGCAAGCTCGACGATCATTTTCCGCTTGTCGTGTTTCAGACCGGTTCGGGCACGCAAACCAACATGAACGTAAATGAGGTGATCGCCAACCGCGCCAACCAGATGCTCGGCGGCGAGCTCGGCGCCAAGCAGCCGATCCATCCGAACGATCATGTCAACATGAGCCAGTCGTCGAACGACTCGTTTCCGACCGCGATGCATATCGCAGCGGCAAGCCGCATCATCGCCGACCTGATCCCCGCCCTCACCGAGCTGCACCAGGCGTTGCACCAGAAGCAGGACGCGTTCGCCAAGATCGTGAAGATCGGACGCACGCATACCCAGGACGCGACGCCGCTGACGCTCGGCCAGGAATTCTCCGGCTACGCCGCGCAGGTCGAGAGCGGCATCGCGCGGCTGCACACGGCGGTGAAGGAGCTGTTCCCGCTGGCGCAGGGCGGCACCGCCGTCGGCACCGGCCTCAACTCGAAACCGGAATTCGCCGGCAGCTTCGCCAGGCATGTCGCCGAGATCACCAAGCTGCCGTTCACGAGCGCCGCGAACAAGTTCGAGGCGCTGGCCTCCAACGACGCCTATGTGCTGGTGCACGGCGCGATCAATTCGGTGGCGACCGGTCTGTTCAAGATCGCCAACGACATCCGCTTCCTCGGCTCGGGCCCGCGCTCGGGCCTCGGCGAGTTGATCCTGCCCGAGAACGAGCCCGGCTCGTCGATCATGCCGGGCAAGGTGAACCCGACCCAGTGCGAAGCCATGACCATGGTCTGCTGTCAGGTGTTCGGCAATCAGACCACCGTCACCGTCGCCGGCAGCCAGGGCCATTTCGAGCTGAACGTGTACAAGCCCGTGTTGGCATATTGTATGATAAATTCCATTCAGTTGCTGTCTGACGTTGTCCGCTCATTTACTGAGCATTGCGTTGTCGGCATACGCGCCGACGAAAAGCGCATCAACGAACTGATGCAGCGCTCGCTGATGCTGGTCACGGCGCTCGCGCCGAAGATCGGTTACGACAACGCAGCCAAGGTCGCCAAGTCGGCGCACGCGCACGGAACGACGCTGAAGGAAGAGGCTTTGCGGCTCGGATTCGTAACTGCCGACGAATTTGATCGCCTGGTGCAGCCGGACAAAATGACACACCCGGGCTGAGCGGAGCCGCGCAATGTCCGGATAATTACGGTCAGCGCGCGTGATATAATTATGGATCATAACGCCTAAAGACTAAGGCGCGTTACCTATCAGCTCTGCGCTGGCGCATGGTACAGACGTCTAGTTTTCGCAGAGCGAAACGGATTCTTTGATGCTATCAGAAGCATCAAACGGGGATTCGGGATGAATATCGAACCGGGCGCGCAGTGCCGTCGCTCTTGCTTTCGTCACGATGCATCACCAACTCCGCTCTGGGGACGATAAGGACGACGAGCATGGGCGACGTGGTCAACCTGAAACGATTCAAGAAGCGCGGTGAGCGCGAACAAGCAGCGAAGCAGGCCGAAGCCAACCGTGCGCTATTCGGTCGCACCAAGGCCGAGCGAGCGCGTGACGAATTTCTCGGCGAGCGCAACGCGCGCGTACTCGATCAGCATCTCATCGAAAATGGAGACGCATCATGAAGTCTCCCGTCGTTAAGCGCTCGATCGTGGTGGCTGGACACAAGACCAGCGTCAGCCTCGAAGAGGCTTTCTGGAATGGCATGAAGGAGATTTCCGGATTGCGGAACATGACGCTGTCGGAGTTGGTCGGCGAGATCGACAACAACCGCCAGCAGGGCAATCTGTCCTCAGCGATCCGCCTGTTCGTGCTCGACTACTTCCGCTCGCGCGCCACCCCGGCCGTGCCGACGGATGTCAGGCCGCAGCAGGTCGACACGCGCCAGCAGGCCTGACGGCCTCTCCGGCCGTCGCCATCGAGCAGACGGTCGTTCGTTGCGCGGACTTCAGCATGAAAGTCAATCGCATCGTCGCCAACGTTGCCGCACCAGACATTGCGGCAGCGAAGTCGTTCTATCAGGACATCCTCGGCCTCGCGCCGCTGATGGATTTCGGTTGGGTTGCGACTTACGGCTCATCCGAAACGATGCAGGTTCAAATCACCTTCGCTTCCGAAGGTGGTTCAGGAACAGCCGTGCCCGATCTCTCGATCGAGGTCGATGATCTCGACGATGCCCTGCGCCGGATGAAGGCCGCCCGCATCGCGATCGAGTACGGACCGGCGGACGAGCCGTGGGGCGTGCGGCGCTTCTACGTCCGCGATCCCTTCGGCCGGCTGATCAATATTCTCCAGCACCAATCGTGAGCCGCGCTTCGTTTGGTGCGGTTTCTTCAGGCGAACCGGTGTCCTCTTCGCTTGAAGACGCGGTCTAGTTCTGCACCGCCGGCCGCGGCGGCGGATTGGCGACCTGCGGTGTCAGCGACAATGGCGGGCGCAGCGGCCTCGACCTCGCCGCGCCGGGCACGGGCTTGACCTCGATCGGCGGCGGCAGTGGCGCCAGCTGCGGCGGGTTTGCGACCGGCGCAGGCGGCACGACGGCGGGAGCCGTGGCAACCGGCGGGACCATCGGCGGCCGCGGCGCAACGATCTTCGGCTTCGCCGGCACGCGCCGCGGATCGCGGCCGGGCACCGGCACATCAGCAGGAGGCACCCCCACCGCATTCGGGCTAGCGGCATCCGGCGCCGGCTCGGCGGGAGGCGGAAGCGCCGCTGGGATCGGTGGCGGTGCCGGTTCGCCGCGCTCGATCGCATCGAGCCGCCTGGTCTCGCGATCGATCGCGCGCACCGCAAGCCACGACGACAACGCCGCGATGTCGATGCTGCGGGTCAGCCCGTCGGGCGTGCCGACCGCAAGCAGCTGGATTTCAGGACGGCTGGTGGCGGTGCCGACCTGCGTCGACGCCAGCGCGGCGCGGATGTCGGCCTGGTCGGCCGGAATGTCGTAGCCGCCCGACAGGATCACGTTGGCACCACCCGCCGCGAGCGTGGTGGCGCCGACCCGGATGCGGCCATCGCGGATGTTGAAGGGAATCTGCGCCGAAGCAATCGACAGTGTCCCGGCGGCGAGCGCCGGTTCGACGATCTGCCGGAGCCGCGTGTCGTCGGTCGCCTGCCCGGAATCGCTGGCGCGGATCGCGACGTCGAATGCCCGCGGGTCGAGCCCCGGAAGGTTCAGCCCTTCCAGCGTCACGGTGCCGCTGCCGGACAATGCGCCTGATAGCGCCGAGGCGCTGCGGCCTTGCGTCAACAACGTCATCTGCATCGAGGCACGTCCCTTCGGCATCGCAAGGCTGCGATAGCGCAAGGCTGAACCGTCGACGCCCGACAGCTGCACATTTGCATTCAAGGCGAGTCCATTGACGCCCTGTCGCGCATCGATTGAGGCGGTCGCCTCGCCGCCGCCGATCTTGCCCTTGATGCCATCGAAGGTCAGCGACTGCCCGTCCGACCTGATGGTGCCGCTGACCGGCTGCAATTCGGCGCCGCCCGGCAGCAGACCGTGCAGCGCTTCGAAGGTGACCTTGCCGCGCCAGGCGCTCGTCAGCCCCTGCCCGAGCGGCTCGGTCGCATCGTGGCCGGCCGCGCCGATCGCAGCCGCGAAAATCGGCGCCAGCGTGATCTGATCGAGGCCGACCTCACCGTCGATGCTTTTCTGGTCGGCCAGCGTGACCGCCAGGCGGCCGCGCAGCCGCGAACCGGCGACGATGCTGTCGAGATCGTCGAAGGTCAGCCTGTCGCCTGCGAGGGTTAGCTTCGACGACAGGCGGATGTTCGCGGCCGGATCGGAGGATTTCAGATTGAGCAGCGGACTGATGTCGGCACTGCGGACGCGAAGGCTGACGCTCGATTTGCTCTCGCCGGCCCCGTCCTTGACCCAGGGCTCCGCGGTGCCTTCCGCGTCCGCGTCGAGCCCCGCGCCCCAGAGCCGCGCCTTCAGCCGCAACGGCGTCTGCCAGGCGCCGCTGACGGTGCCCTCGAATTGCGTCGGGCCCGCGCCGGCAGCGACCGCGCGGTCAAGCCCGAGCAGCGCCAGCAGCGCATTGCCGTCGCCGGCCGAGACTTTCGCCTCCGCCGTCACGTCGCTGCGGCGAAGCGCATCGAAATCCAGCGCACGGATCGCAGCCACCTGCGGCGTCGCCGACATCACGGTGTTACCCTTGAGCTGCGGCGTATCGAGATCAAGCGTCGCGCGCGCGCTGACGCGATCGGCGGCCTTGCCCTTGCCGAGGTCGAGCGCGAGCCTGGCGCGGACCGGGCCGGCATCCGCGCGAAGCACGCCGAGCCGCGCGGCAAGGGCCGGCGCAAACGGCTGGACGACGGCTGTGAGCCGGGCAAGCGATGCGGCAGTCGCATCGACAGCGAGCTTGCCGGTCGAATTGCCGCGGTCGAAATTGCCGCTGCCGTCCAGCGTGACATTGTCGGGCTGGCCGATCTTCACGCGATCCAGCACGATACTCTTCGGGCCGTAGGTGATCTTCGCCAGCAACGGCCGCAATTCCTGCCCCGAGAAGATTGCGCGTCCGACGTCGAGCGACAGCTGCGCCTCGTCGGGCCATTCGGCCTGCGGACCGGCCAGCGAGCGAATGACCGCCGCGGTCGCATCGAGATCGAGCCGCTCCGCCTTCAACTGCGCCTCGACCTTCGAGCCGCTCGTTGCCTCGCGATGCGCGACCGCGACGCGGCCCTCGAGCGTGCCGCCCTCGATCTCCGCCTTCATCGCGTCGATCGAAAAGCCTGCCGGCGACACCGTGACGTCGCCGCGCAACCGCAGCGGCTTCTGGCTGCGATAGGTGATGTCACCGCGCCCCTGCAGCCAGGTCATCAACGCATCGGGATCGGACGATTCGATATTGAGCGCGGTCTTGAAGCTGTTCGCGGCTCCGGCCTGGGCGCTGGCGCCGCTCATCGAGACGCGCGTGGATCCCGGGGCGCGAAACTCCAGCCGGCGCACCGTCCATGATTTCGCATCCGATTGCAGTTCGGCCGAGATGTCCTGCAGGGGGCGACCGCCGAGCATGATCTGCTCGGATGAAAGTTCGACCTGCGCCGGAATCGGGCTTTGCGGCAGGCCCGACAACACCGCGCGCATGGCCGGCAGCACGCGGACCGGCTCGACATTGCCGTTGCTGCTGTCCTTCGAGTTGTCCTTGGCACTATCCTTGGCGGCGAACTTGTCGCCGTCGAGCTGCCGCGCCGTGAGCGAGGCGCGCAGCAGCGGCGAGGCGCCGAAACGGAGATCGCCATTGCCCGCGAGCTTCAGCGCACGGTCCTCGGCGCCATAGCTGACCTCGACCTGGTCGAGCCGTGCCGCCGAATAATCCGATTTGATCTTGGCCGCGATCCGCCAAGGCGGCATGTCGCTGCCGCCGCGTTGGCCCGGCGTGCCCGCCAGCGTCACGCTGCCCTCGAACCGCGGCGCGCGGGCCTCGAAGGTCAGGACGCCGTCGAGATCGGCCGACACCGGCCGTTGCCCGGGATCGATGTTGAAGTGCAGCCGGGTGCCGCCGCCATCGGCGCTCTGCCCCGAAGAGACCCGAAACGGATAGCGGTTGCCGTCGAACATGAAATTGCCGTCGCCGCGGATCGCCCCGGCGAGCGAGCGGACGTCGCCGCTGAAGGCGATGTCGTTCAGCTCGAGCGTGCTGCGGCTCGCGGCATCATGCAGCGCGACGCGGCCGGTCAGATTGAGCCGGTCGATCGCCAGCGAAGCCAGGTTGAAGCTCCCGCTCGACGGCGACCAGTCGATCCGCCCCTTGGGATCGAGCCCGAGATCGAGCGACAGGCCATTGATGGTGAGCTCGTTCGCGCGCACCTCGCCGCGCATCAAGGAGCTCAGGCTGAATTCGACGTCGAGATTGGCGGCCCGGACCTTGCCGAGGTCGTTGGCGCCGCCGACGGTGACGGTTTTCAACCGCAGCGAGGGCGCAGGCAGCAGACGCGCGTCGAGATTGCCGGCGACGCGAACCGGCGCCCCGATGATCTTGGAGGCCTCCGCCTCGAACTGCGGCCTGAACTGGTTCCAGTCAACGAAATACGGACCGATCAGCGCGGCGACCAGTGCAAGAATGAAGGCGATTGCCAGGCCGAGCAGCGTCGTCTGCACGGTGTCTCCCTTTGAGCCCGCTCCGCGGCAGCCTCCTCATGCTGAACGCTTTGCCAACCCTTGGCCGGAGCAGCCCAAATATAGAGACAAGTATGGCGAAGTCACAGCGGCTTTACCGCTGCGACGTCAGCTGGAACGTGGATTTCCGTTCAAGCGTGCGTGCGCGCCGGCTGCTGCGGCAGGGATCGCCGCCCTGCCGCAGATCCGGGATATTACCAGCTCGCGGGGAGCCGCTTCAGGCCGCGCAGCACGAAGGTCGGCCGCCACTCCGGATTTTCCGCGTCGTCGAGCCGCAGATCGGGGATCCGGCGCAGCAGCGTCGAGATCGCGATTTCGGCCTCGATCCGCGCCAGCTGGGCGCCGAGGCAGAAATGGATGCCGCCGCCGAACGACAGCGGCTTCACGTTCGGCCGCTGGATATCGAGCCGCTCGGGATGGTCGGGATAGACCGCCTCGTCGTGATTGGCTGAGCCGAGCAGGCACAGCACGCTCTCGCCCTTCGGGATGCGCTTGCCGCCGAGATCCTCGATATCTTCAAGCGCGACGCGGCCGGTCAGTTGCACCGAGGAATCGTAGCGCAGGAACTCCTCGATCGCGTTGGTGATCAGGCCGGGATTGGCCTTCAGCAGCGCGAGCTGGTCCGGGTTGCGGAACAGGGCGAGCAGGCCGTTGCCGATCAGGTTGACGGTCGTCTCGTGGCCGGCGCCGAACAGCAGGATGATGTTGGCGGTCAGTTCCTCGTTGGTCAGCTTCTGGCCATCCTCCTCGGCCTGCACCAGTTGCGTGGTGAGGTCGTCGCCAGGCTGCTTGCGGCGCAGCTCGAACAGCTGGTGGAAATACATCGCCGCCATCGCGTTGCCGGCATTGCCCTGCTTGATCTCCTCCGCCGACAGCGGCACCGGCTCGAGCAGACGGCCACCGTCGCGCGAGCCGTTGTAGAAGGCCTCGCGATGCTCCTCGGGGATGCCGAGCATGTCGCAGATGATGGTCACCGGCAGGCGGAATGCAAAGTCCTCGATCAGGTCCATCCGCCCCTGCGGAATGATGCGGTCGAGCGTCTCGTCGACGATGTGCTGGATGCGCGGGCGCATGTCTTCGACCCGGCGTGCGGTGAAGGCCTTGACGACGAGACCGCGCAGCCGGGTGTGATCCGGCGGATCCTGCTGCAGCATCCAGTGGCTCATGCTGCGGATCACCGGCTCGTCCATGATCTTGGGGCCGTAGCGGCGGATCGTGCGCTCGACATAATCCTTGCCGAACCGCTTGTCGCGCAGCACGAGGCTCGCCTCGGCATGCCGGCTGGCGACGAAGGCGCCATGCGCATTGACATGCATCGGATCGAGCCGGCGCAGCCGTTCATAATACGGATAGGGATTGCGAATGAATTCGGGCGCGAGTGGATTGAAAAGCGGCTCGCCGCTCGCCGGCTGAACTTGCTCGTTCATGGTGACCTCGTTCGCTCGAGGCGCCGGTGCTGTACCTGGCGCGCCTTGGTGTCATCCTCAAGGCCGCGCAACAACGGCGCTGCCATTCTGGTATCTGCAACTCGATACACTCTTGTATTGAGTTGCATTGTGCCCTAAAATGCGACGATGTCAAGGGTTCGAACCAGGCCGACACGGGACGACACCTGCGAGAAGCTGTTCGAGGCAGCGGCGCGGGTGTTCGAGGAACAGGGCATTGGCGGCGCCAGCATCGAGGCGATTGCGGCCGCAGCCGGGTTCACCCGCGGCGCCTTCTATTCGAACTTCAACAGCAAGGACGAGCTGATCATCGCGATGCTCGAGGATCACGTCGATCAGTCGATCCGGCGATGTCTCGACCTGCTGGCCCAGCACCAGAACCTCGCCGACTTCATCGAGGCGCTGCGGACCATGGATCGCAGCCGGCAGGATCCGCTCGGCCGCTCCCCGCTGCTGCACATGGAGATGATCCTGTTTGTCGCACGTGCGGAAAAGCGGCGGCCCGAACTGGCAAAAAGGCTGCGCGCGCGGCGCAAGCTGATCACCGATATCGTCGCGACCACGGGGAAGAATGGCGGCCGCAACGGGGCGCTCAACCCGGAATGGACCGGCGCGATCGTCCTTGCGCTGGAAGACGGTTTCCGGCTGCACCGCCTGATCGATCCGGACACCACGCCGGCCGACAGCTTCCTGCGCGCGATCACCGACCTGCAGCGCGCGATCGGCGTCTCATCGGTCCGATAAGTTCAGGCGGCGCTTGCGGCCTTGTGCATCTGTCCGGCGACGGCGCGGACCTTGCGCGGCGACGCCTGCCAGATCGCGAACGCCGACAACAGGCTGACCGCGATCCCGAGCAGGAACGCGCTGGTATAGCTGCCGGAGAGGTCATAGAGCTGGCCGGTGATCCAGGGACCGGCGGCGCCGCCGGCGAGCGCGGCCAGCATCACGGTGCCGAAAATGCTGCCGTAGTGCTTGCCCTGGAAGATCTCGAGCACCACCGGCCCCATCACGGATGTCAGGCCATAGCCGAGCGCGCCCTGGGTGAACACCATGAGATAGATCAGTGTCATGCTCGGCCAGAATTTCAACGCGGCCAGCGCAGCGAAGCAGATCACGAAGCCGAAGCAGGAGATCGCCCACACCCATTCGCGGCCGATGCGATCTGAGAGGTGCCCGAGCCAGATCTGGCCGGGAATACCGAGCAGGCTGACGACGCCAAGCGCCCAGACGCCGACATTGGAGCTGAAGCCGATGTCGAGCAGGAATTTGGTCTGGTGCACCTGGACGGCATACCAGATGTACAGGCCGCAGAAATAGCCGATCGCGATCCACCAGAACCGCGCGGTGCGCAGCGCCCGCGGCAGCGTCCAGTCGGTGCCGGCCCATACCGGATCGACGATGTTCGACGCCGGCCTGGCCGACGTCGCGGTCGGCGCGGCATCGCCGTCCGGCTGCAGGCTGATGTCCTCCGGCCGCTTGTGCAGCAGCAGATTGATCGGCGCGAGCACGACCAGCACCATGATCCCCATCGCGGTGCAGGCGGTGCGCCAGCCGGTGTGCTCGATCATGTGCTGCACCCATGGCAGCAGCGTCACCGAGCCGATGCCGACGCCGGCGAAGGCGAGCCCGATCGCCAGCCCGCGGCGCCGGATGAACCAGTTCGGCACGAACAGCGATTGCCCGGAATAGCCGAGGCAGACACTGCCGGAGCCGACCAGCACCCCGATGGTGAGATAGAGATGCCAGGGCTGCGTGGTCAGCGGCGCCAGCAATAGTCCCGAGCCCATCAGCAGCACGCCAAGCTCCATCACCGCGCGCGGCCCGCTGCGGTCCATCAGCCGGCCGATCAGCGGGCTCGCAATCGCCGAGGCGACGAAGCCGAACGAGAATGCGCCCGCAGTGACGCCGCGCTCCCAGCCGAATTCGGAGATGATCGGCGGATAGAACAGCGAGAACGCCGTTCGTGCGTTGACGCCGATCGCCATGGTGACGAACGTCACCGCGACGATGATCCAGCCGTAGAAGAAGGGAAGTCGCATGAGGGTCTTCGCTGCCGGGGTCGGAGGACGAATACTTGTTTCAGCCCGCGCCCGCCGACGGTCAAGCCCCATGGACCGACAAGGTGGTTTCAGCGGCGGGTATTCCACCAGACCGCGTCAATTCGCTCGATCAACGGTCCGTATTGTGTGAAGCAATTCATAGACAGTCAGGCCTGGCGCGGCAGACTCGCGCGCAATGTCGAACACCCTCGCCATCTCGGCTGACCTTCCGTTGCCCGCGGGAATTCCGTTCCCCCTCCATCGAACGACCGGCAGCACCGGATACGACGATGATGATCGCTCCAGCGGTAACACCGCGCTCCCGGCCAAACCCGCCCATCGTTGGCGGGAAGAAACGAGAACACTGTTCTCCGCATTGACGCAGATCAATGGCGGCGAGTTTTCGCCGCAAGATGATCCAGCCATGAAGTCAAGGGACGCATTTGCGTTGCATACGCAAGGCGCCAATGCCTGCTTGGCCCGCACCGTCCCACCCGTCGGGAGTATCGCAATTGCGCATCCACGGACACTCCCTCAAGGATTGCAAACACCATACTGTACCAGCCCACCCGATTGGCACACCTCGGGATCAAGCCTTCCTTTATGATCTTGATGACGATATTCTTTTGGCATTGGTGTTCTGTTGCTTGTGCCGGATTTTAGTCGCGTATCAGTAAAATTTTGCAGAAGTATCAATAGTATGATGACCCCATCGGTCCCGGAAGTTCGCCGGCGTCTTGCGGCAATCCTTGCGGCAGACGTCGTCGGATATACGCGCTTGATGGAGGCGCATGAGGAAAACACCCATACCCGGCTGATGCGATTACGCTCGGAAGTCCTCGACCCGGGCGTTACGGCGCAGAACGGAAGGATCGTCAAGAATACCGGCGACGGCTTCCTTGCGACATTCGATACCGCGCACGATGCAACACGCTGTGCGCTCTCCCTGCAGGAAAAGGTCGCGTTGAATACGGCGGGGATGCCCGCTGATGAGCGCATCAGCTTTCGCATAGGATTGAACGCCGCGGACATCATCGTTGAAGAAAACGACGTCTATGGCGAGGGCGTGAACATTGCAGCACGCCTGCAGAATTATGCGCCGGCCGGCGGCATTGTCGTCTCGGGCGCCGTCGCGGAGCAGATCGGCCGGGATTTCGGCGTCAGTGTGATTGATCTTGGCGATCTGCATCTTCGCAATATGGGCCGCCCCGTCCGCGTGTATGCGCTGCATCCATCCATGCAACCCGCCAAGCTTGTTGGTGAAGCGCTGGCGGACTCCGAACCTCGCCCCTCGATTGCCGTTCTGCCGTTCCGGATGAACCTCGCCACCCCGGACGAGGGGTACTTCGCTGATGGTATTGTCGACGACATCATTCGCGGCCTTGCCGGGCTCAAGGAGCTCTTTGTCGTCTCACGCGGGTCTAGCCTTGGCTTCGGCGGCCGCAATATCGACGTGCGCGAAATCGGGCGCCAGCTCGGAGTTCGCTACGTTCTCTACGGAGGCGTGCAGAGGACGATGACCTCGGTCCGTATCGTGACCGAACTCAGCGACGCCGAGTCGGGCGAAGTCATTCGTTCGGATTTGCACGAAGGCGACATTCGCGAATTGTTTGCGCTTCAGGACCGGATCGCCATCAATGTCGTCAGACAGATCGCGCCGCAGGTTCGCGAGCGTGAGCTGATGCGATCGATGCGCAAGCATCCGCAGAACCTGACCGCCTACGATCTCGTGCTGCAGGCGCTCGATTTGCTGTACCGGATGGACTACGATTCCTTTTCCAGGGCGCGCGGCCTGCTCGAGCAAGCCATTTCATACGACCCCAATTTTGCCTTGGCCTATTCCTACGTCGCGCTGTGGTATGTGTTCCGGATCGGAGAAATCGGATCGCCGGATCCCGAGGGTGATGTCATCGCCGGTGCCAGATATGCCAAAGAGGCTATCGATCGAGGCGGCGACGATGCGTTCGCGCTGGCGGTGTATGGTCACGTCCAGTCGTTCCTGCTGCATGATTTTCAGAGCGCAAGGATAGCCCTCGACCGCGCCATTGCCGCCGGTCCGAGTTCAGCCATGGCCTGGACCATGGCGAGCGCAACATCCGGCTTTCTGGGTGATGGCCCTGCCGCCCTGCGCCAGGGTGAGCAGGGCGTCCGGCTGTCGCCGCTCGATGCGCGCTCGTTCTGGCATGAGGGCTTGTTCGGCCAGGCTCACTACGTGAATGGCGATTATGAGCAGGCGTTGGAGTGGGTGCGTGGCGCATTGAACCGCAACGGACTTATTCGCTTCAATCACCGCCTGCTCATCGTCACGCTCGGTGCCCTGGGCCGTCGTGTGGAAGCCGCGGAGGCGGCACGCCGTTATCTGGAAATTCAACCCGGATTCCGCATTTCGTCTTACGCGCCGCACTGCCCGTTTCGTGGCGATGCATTGGAAACCTGGCTCGGCCACCTGCGATCGGCGGGGCTTCCTGATTGACTTGGATTGCTGACGACAACTGCCGACAGAGGGAGAGACGTCGATGACAGGCAACACAGGTAATACAGGTAACACGGGCAATACCGGAAACACCGGCAATACCGGAAACGTCGGAGGGGGTGGTTGGTTTATTTCAGACCGCGTCGACTTGCCGTTCGTCACAAGGCTCGACCCCGCGGGCACGGACGAGCTTGGCACCCTGCGGAAGACGCCGCCGGCGAATTTCGGCAGCCGACAATGGTCTGCAAACTGGTATGCGTGGCGCGTCTTGCATCAGTTCATCGCCAAAGTCCCCACCTGGGCAGCAACCATCGATGCTGACGCCACCTTCACACAGATCCGGACCGACCTGATCGCCAACTATGCCGCCCAGATCGATAACCTCGTGCTCGCCGCGCGGGATGAACGGCCGGACGCCATGGGCCTGATCCTCTCGCAGGATGGCGAGTTCTTCACCGATTTCCTGGCCGTGCTGACCGCCAGGCCCGGATCGCATACGCAAACCTGGCGCCTGTTGAATATCGCGAGTTTGATTGGGTCCTTTGCTGCATTGTATTTCAAGGGCAAGTACGATTTGCCCCGGCCGTCGCAGATTTGTCCCGCATTGCTGCCGCCGATCCAGGTCCCCGGCCACTCGTCCTGGCCGAGCGGGCATTCCACCCAGGCGCATTTCATGAAGAACTGCATGCTCAGGGTGTTCGCCGCAACGGCGATGTCTGCGGCCGACCAGGCCGTATGGAAATCCGACCTGTCGATCCTGGCGGATTCGATCGCCCGAAACCGCGAGATTGCCGGCGTGCACTATCCGAAGGATTCGGAAGGTGGTGCCAGAATCGCCGACTTGCTGGACACCGCCATCCTGACCCCGACCGTCGTGCCGATGTTTGACGACGCGATCGCGGCTGCGGCAGGCGAATGGCCATGAGCGACCGGGACGGGCAGAGCCCGACATACGACACCGAAAGCCTGAAGAAGGCCATCAAGGATTCGACGACCAGCGTTCTTCCTCCCACCGGATTTCGCACCCTGGTCGCGTCCCAGGACGAGCTGAAGTCGCTCGGTTTTCCAAGACGACCGGACCCGGTGCTTCAGCCGGCCGAGTATGCGTTCTGGCAGAAGATGTTTGGTCCGACGGTGGCGTTCGAGGCGTTCGATTTCCAAGTGCTTTCGCCCGTCACTGCGGGCCTCCGCCGATCATTCGACCAATCGCCGCGGCGGGAGAGCAGCCTCAACTGGTCCGGTGCCTACATCACGCCAAGGGATGGAACCGTATTCTCGTCGGTCTGGGGCAAGTTTCAGGTGCCGACGCCAACCCGGCCGGCTAACGGCCGGGCCAGCGACAGATATTACAGTTCGACGTGGATCGGCTTTGATGGACAACGTCGGTATTACAGATCGACGCTGCCGCAATTTGGCACCGCGCAGCACATCGACCCCGCCACCGGCGTGGGGGGCAGCCCGACGACAACGTTCTCCGCGTGGTGGCAATGGTGGGTAAGGGACGACCCGGCCCAAGCGTTTCCCAAAACACTTGTGTCCCCGAAGATCCATGCCGGCGATCTGATCATGTGCCTGATGCAGGTAGCGCCGGATCGCACCAAGGTGTCGTTCGCGATCACGAACCTGACGACCAGTCGCTCCGTGCAGTTCTCTCAAACCGCCCCCCTTACCAACCTGGGACGCCCCTTCAAAATTCCCGGCGCAACGGCGGAATGGGTGATGGAGAGGTCGGCCGCCCCGGGGAATCCGACCCCGATGCAGCTCCCGGACTATGGTACGGTGGTCTTCCACGACTGCGGCGCGTCAGCAATCAACATGGATACCGGAGCGACGGTGGAGCGCAATCTCTCCGGCGCGAAGCTCATCGATATGTACGTCGTGAAGGAGAACCCGGAAAGGACCGAGAAGCCCTCCATTGCGAAGCCAGTCGATTCGACGGAATTCCTGACCTACTTCCGCTAGCTAGCGTTCGACATGGCACACCCGCCGGCCGCAGCGGGTGCGGGGCTCGGCGCCGAAGAAATTGGAACGACTACGCTACGCCAACGCGTGGCTCTCATGGCCGAAATAGGCGCGCTCGAGCCGGTGTGCGAGGTCGCTTTCGCCGGTCACAGCCTCAAGCGCGATCGCACCCTGCACCAGCGCGTAGACACGATCGGCACAGGCCAGCGCCTTCTCGAGCAGCTGCTCGACCAGCAGCACGGAGGTGCCCTGCTCGCGCAGCCGGCCGATCACGTTGAGAACGCGATCGACCAGCACCGGCGACAGTCCCGCGGATGGCTCGTCGAGCATCAACAGCCGCGGCCGGCGGACCAGCCCCTGCGCCACCGTCAGCATCTGCTGCTGCCCGCCCGAGAGCGCACCACCGCGCTCATGGCGCTTCTCGGCGATCTCCGGGAAGAACGACAAGGCTTCTTCGATGCGCACGGCGCGTTCGGCGCGCGGCAGGTCGTAGCCCGCGAGCAGCAGATTGTCGGTCACCGAGATCTGCGTGAACACACGATGTCCTTCAATCACATGCACGAGCCCGGCGCGCGCGGCATCGCGCGGCGTGGCGTTGGTCATGTCGCGGCCGCCGAACCGGACCTGCCCGGCAGTCACGGGCAACAGCCCCGACATCGCACGCAGCAACGTGGTCTTGCCGGCCCCGTTGGGCCCGAGCAGTGCGACGACCTCGCCGGCGGCGATCGTCATGTCGATGCCGTGCAGCACGCGGATCTTGCCGTAGCCGGATTCCAGCGCGTTGACTTTGAGCAAGGGTTCAGCCGCCGAGGTAAGCACTGACGACCTCCTTGTGGACGCGAATCTCCGCCGGCGTTCCCGCCGCCAGCGTGCGGCCGAGATTGAGCACGGTGACCTGGTGGCAGATATCGAAGATCAGATCGGCATGATGCTCGACCAGCAGCACGCCGGTGCCGCGGCCGCAGACCGCCTTGATCAGGCTGGCAAGCCGCTCGATCTCGTCATTGGAGAGGCCTGCGGCGGGCTCGTCGAGCAGCAGGAAATCCGGATCGAGCATCAGGGCGCGGGCGATCTCGATGAAGCGCAGCTCGCTGTGCTGCAACCGATCGGCACGCACGTCGGCGAGCGCCTCGAGCCCAACGACGCCGAGCAGCGCCCGCGCCTTGTCGGCGAGCATCCGCTCGTCGGCGCCGTTGCGCGGCAGTGCGAGCATCGCCTCGACGAAATTCGCCCTGCCCTCGATCGAGCCGCCGATCATGACGTTCTCGAGCACCGAGGCTTCGCCGATCACGCGCGGCGTCTGGAAGGTGCGCGCGATGCCGCAGGCGGCGCGCTCGACCGGCTGGCCCGCGGGCAATACCTTGTCGCCAAGCGTCATGCTGCCGGCCCTCGCGGCGTAATAGCCCGAGATCACGTTCAGCGTCGTGGTCTTGCCGCTGCCATTGGGGCCGATCAGGCCATGAATCTCGCCCGGCACGACATCGAGATCGAGGCCGTCGATCGCCTTCACATTGCCGAAGCTCAGCGCGATGCCGCGCAACTGCAGCGTCTTGCCGCCGTCGCGCCGGCGCACGATGTCGGCGAGCGCGGCCGGGCGCGGAACGATGGCGCGGTTGCTGGCGAGCGGCCGGCGGTTGCGGAAATCGAGCAGCGCCGCGATGCCGCCGGGCATCACCAGCACGATCAGCAGCAGCAGCACCGCGTAGAGGAAGGTCGACCATGCCGCGAGCGGCGCCGCGATCTCGGGCAGGATGGTCAGGATGATGGTGCCGAGCATCGGCCCGAGGATCGAGCCGCGGCCGCCGATCAGGATCGCGATGAAGAACAGCACCGAGAGATCGAAGGTGAAGGCATCGGGCGTGATGTAGGTCTGCAGGGTCGCGAACAGCCCGCCGGCGATCGCCGCCAGCGCGCCGGCGAACAGGAAGATCGCGATCAGCATTTTCGGCTTCGAGATGCCGCTGGCTTCGGCGGCGACCTCGGCGTCGCGCACCGCGATCAAGGCGCGGCCGAACCGGCTGCGCGCGACATTGGCGCTCATCCAGGTGGTCAAGGCGGCGAAACCGATGCAGAGCGCGTAAAAGCCCCACGGCGTATTGAACGGTGCCGGGAATTCCGGACCGGTAATGCCGATGCCGCCACCGGTCACGCTCTGCCAGGCCAGTGCGATCTGGGTCACGATGGTCGCAAAACCCAAGGTCGACATCGCGAAGTAGAAGGTGCGCAGGCGCAGGGCCGGCAGCCCGACGATCACGCCGAAGATCGCGCCGATGAGGCCCGCGACCGGCAGGGCGGCAAACACCGGAATGGCCGGCATCACATTGCCGGCGACCAGCACGCTGGTCGTGTAGGCGCCGAGCGTCAGCAGCGCGACATAGCCGATCGCAAGGTGACCGGCGAAGCCGACTACCAGGTTGAGGCCCGACACCAGCACCCAGTAGATCGCCATGCGGGTGCCGATCAGCACCCAGTAGTCATTGCTGACGAAGGGCAACAGCAAGGCCGCCACCAGAATGCCGAGGAACGGCAGGACGTGCGGCAGCGCGGCGCGCCATGCGCCGCTGTCGGTTCGGAGCGGAGTGGTTGCGACCGACGTCATCACACTCTCCGCGCGGTCGAGCCGCCGAACAGTCCTTGCGGCGCAGCGAGCAGCACCACGATGAACAGCGTGAACACCGCAACCGAGGAGAAGATGCCGCCGACCAGGAAGTTCGCGGCCTGCTGGAACAGGCCGAGCGCCAGCCCGCCGATGATCGCGCCCCTGTTGTTGCCGAGCCCGCCGAGCGCCACTGGCACGAAGCCGTAGAAATTCAGCAGTGCGCCGTTGGCAAAGAAGGCGAGCAGCAACTGCCCGCCGGAAAATCCGGCGATGCCGCCGACCACGCCGGCGAGCGCATAGCTCGCGACGCGCAGATTGCGCTCCGGCAGGCCGAGCGCCCGGGCCGCGAAATTGTCCTCCGCGATGGCCAGGAACGCGCGTCCGACCAGGGTGCGGCGGTAGAGATATTCAAGCCCAATGATGGTGACGGCGCAGGCGGCGACCGGCAGCCAGAACTTTTCGTCCCAGACGCCCTCGCCGAATCCGACGATACGCGGGAACGGCTGCGGCTCGGTGCCCCATTTGATCGCGGTGACCTGCTGGATCATCAGCGCGACCGCGAGCGTCGAGAGCACGTAGAGATGCTGGTCGAGGCTCTTGAGCACCGGTCGCACCGCGACGAATTCGGTGATGACCCCGATCACCGCGCAGCAGAGCAGCGTCAGCACAAAGCCTGCGATGATCGGCAGGCCGAGCTTCAGCGTGAACATCGAGCCGAACACGCCGCCCAGCATCGCAAGCTGGCCGGCAGTGAAGCTCATCACCCGCGAGGTCGAGAACATGGTGTTGTAGGTGACGCCGACCAGCGCGTAGATCGCGCCCGCCGCGAGACCGGATGCAAGGATCGAGGCCAGCATCGGCTGCGCCCTCGCCGTTCTATGTGTATCCCGGCGCCAGCGCGAAAGTGCCGTTCTTGGCCGTGCTCGATTCCGACATCACGATCTCTTCGGTCAGATAACCGTTATGCTCGGTCGGCGAGAAACGGTAATTGCCGAAATAACCGGGATAGGTCGACAGCGAATTCCAGTACTTGATGATGCCGGCGCTGTCGGTTGAGCCGCTTTCCGCGACCGCCTTGGCGATCAGCTCGATGCAGTCGATGCCGCCGGCGACCCACCAGAGCAGCGTATCGTTCAGCGCAATATTGGCCTTGGTCAGCCGCGCGACCAGGTCTTCGCTCTTCGGCGGCAGCTTGCCGGCGCTGTCATAGCTGCAGCTCTTGTAGCCGATCGCATAGACCTTCTTCCAGTTCTCCGGCTTGGCGACCAGGCCTGCAAGCTCGCCCGACGCCATCGAGGGGTGGCCGACGAAGGGAACGTCCCAGTTCATCGCGGCGCGGGTGTTGAACATCCGCGCCTCCATGCCGGTGGAGACGCTCCACACCACGATCGCCTCGGCGCCGGCGTTCTTGGCGCGCAGCATGTCCGGCGTCATGTCAGGCTGCGTGGCATCGACATTGGCCTGATAAGCGACCTCGGCGCCGTCCTTCTTGAACGCCGCGACGGAGGCGCCGACCGCAGTGACGCCATAGCCGGTGGTGTCGCCGATCACGGCGACCTTCTTCACCTTGAGGATCTTGAGGCAATAATTGCGCACGGCATCGTCCCACTGATTGTTCGACGGAGCGATGCGGAATGCATTGGGAAACTTGACCGGGTCGATCAGGGTCTCGACGACGCAAGGGTGCAGGTCGGGCATCTTGGCGCGCGCCATGATCGGCGTGGTCGCCAGCGCCTCGCCGGAATTCAACGGGCCCCAGATCGCGTGCACCTTGGCCTGGCTGATCAATTCCTGTGTGGCATTCACCGCCTTGGTCGGGTCACCCTGGGTGTCGCGCATGACAAGCTCGATCTTGCGGCCTTTCACGCCGCCGGCGCCGTTGATGGCATCGACGGCGAAATTGACGCCGCGGTTGAAGCCGACGGTCGGCGCCGAGCTCGGCCCGGTGATCGCCGCGAGACAGCCGATCTTGATCGGTTCCGATTGTGCGATGGCGGGAGCTGGGAAGGAGAATGATGCGGCGCCCAGTGCGCCGGCGCTGCCCAATAATACGTCACGGCGAGAAACGGCCATGTGATGCACTCCCTGTTTCCCTCTCGGCGCCCGTCGTTTGCTGCGGGACGTCCGTTCATTGATTGTCCGCGCGCTCTTGGTTCTCTTGGTTCTCTTGGTTCTCTTGGTTCTCTTGGTTCTCTTGGGCCGCGGTTTGCAAGATCAAGTTTGGGCTGGATCCAAAGGCCTTGTCCAGCCCCTTCGACGGCATTGGGCGTCGCCGAACTTTCATGGCCGCCGCGCCCAGTGCTCGGCATTGACGGCACCGACAGGTGTGTCCCCGGCAACGATCTTTGCGACCTGGCGCACGGTCTCCGACGATTGATGCTCGATGGCTTGCGGCGTCAGGCCACCGACATGCGGCGTTGCGATGACGTTATGCAGCCTCGCGAGTTCCGGCGTCGGCATCTGGTCGGGCGCGCGGCCGACATCCAGCGCCGCGCCCGCAATGCGGCCATCGCGCAGCGCTTCCGTCAGTGCGGCCTCATCGACGAGGTTGCCGCGCGACAGGTTAATGAAGAACGCGTGCTTTTGCATCCGCGCTAACGCAGCCTCCCCGATCAAATTCTCGGTCTCTGCATTGGCGATCGCGAGGCAGACGACATAGTCGGCGCGCGCCAGGAGATCGTCGAGCGGCAGATGCGCGATCGCCGCATCATCTGACGTCACGAAGGGGTCGGCGATCAGCACGTTCATGCCGAGCACCTTGGCGATCCCGGCCAGATAACGCCCGATGCTGCCGTAGCCGATGATGCCGATCGTGCTGCCCGCAAGCTGCCGGCCCATCACGACCTCGGGCGGCTTGCCCGCGTGATAGTCGGCAGTCGCGCGGGAGACGCCGCGCGACAGGTCGACCATGAAGCCGAGCGCGAGCTCGGCAACCGATTGGACGAAGCCGGCGCTCGCCTGCGTCACCAGCACACCGGCGGCGGATGCCGCCGCGACGTCGATGTTGCGGATATCGACCGCGCAGCGCACGAAGGCACGCAGCTTCGGCAACCGCGGAAAGATTTCGCCGGGCCCCTGCGTCATGCGATCGGCGACGATGATGTCGACGTCGGCCGCGGCCGAGACCAGCGCCGCCGCGTCGAGCGCCTCGTCACCCTCATGCAGCCTGACGTCGGCGACCGCGCGCAGGCCGTTCAGGCTGCGCTCGCCGTAATAGTCGCGGCGCATCTGCGGGGTATGGGCGAGAAGAACCTTCACGATAGCAAACCCCTAGTAGCCGAGCGCGTGCGGCAGCGCTGTGCTGATGGCGGGCACGAAGGCGATCACGAGGAGGCACAGCAACAGCAGGCCGAGATATCCCGTGATCGGCTTGATGGTCTGCTCGATCGGCACATTGCCGATCAGGCAGGCGCCGTAGAGCCCAAGCCCAAGTGGCGGCGCAAACAGCCCGAGCCCCATCGCGATCACGAGCACGACGCCGAAATGCAGGGGATCGATGCCGAGCTTGACGGCGACCGGCAGCAGCAGCGGCCCGAAGATGATCAGCGCCGCGGCGCCCTCGAGCACCGAGCCCATCACCACCAGCACCAGGATCGACAGCAGCATGAACAGCCAGACGCCGTGGCTGCCCGAGATCGCCAGCATGAGGTCGCCGACCGCATGCGGCACCTGCTGCAAGGTCAGGATGAAGGCCAGCGACTGCGCCGCGGCGACGATGAACAGCACCAGTCCCGAGCGCGTTGCCGACTGCACGAAGCAGTGCGCGAGGCTCTTCACGCCGAGTTCGCGGAACAACAGGCTGCCGACGGCAATGGCGTAGACCGCGGCAAAGGCCGAGATCTCGGTCGCCGTGGCAAAGCCGCTCTTGAAGCCGAAGAAGATCATGAAGATCAGCCCGAACGAGGCGATCGCGCCGGTCCACAGGCCGGACACCGCGGCGCGCGGCTCGGCCTCGACGTTAGCAGCGGGACGCTTGCCGAAGATGATCGACACCGCGATCAGCGCCAGCGCCATCAGCACGGCCGGCAGCATGCCGGCGACGAACAGGCCGCCGATCGACAGATTGGCGACGAAGCCGAGGATGATCAGGTTGATGCAGGGCGGAATCGTTTCCGCCATCACGGCGGAGGCGGCGAGCAGCGCCACCGCGCCGCCCGGATTCTGCCGCGAGCGGCGGGCCGCCGGGATCAGCACCGAACCGACCGCGGCGACGTCGGCCATCTTGGAGCCCGAGATGCCGGAGAACAGCACCATCGACATCACCATCACGACGTTGAGCCCGCCGCGCATCCGCCCGACGGCACGCTGCAACAGCTCGATCAGCCGGACCGACATGCCGTTGGCTTCCATCAAATAGCCGACCAGGATGAAGAACGGGATCGCCAGCAGCACGAAATTGTCGATGCCGCGCGCCATCTGCTGGGCGAAGATCACGCCCGGCAGCGTGCCCTCGACCCAGATGAAGATCAGCGCCGCCAACGCCAGCGCAAAGCCGATCGGCAATCCGCCGAACAGAGTGAGGAAGAAGCCGATCAGCATCAGCGCCTGCGACGACGGCACGGACGACGGTGCAAGCGCGTCCCAGGCCAGATAGAGTCCGGCAATGACGGCCGTCGCGACGATGCCCGCCACCATGTCGCGCAGCGGCCGGCCGCAGAACGTCTCGAAGGCGAAGATCGTCATGAACGTCGCGCCGACGCCCATCGGATAGAACGTCCATTCCAGCGGCAGGCCGGAGCCTGAGGTCTGCCCGGTGGTCAGCCAGCCCATCTTGATGGCGTTGAACGCGACGGTTCCGGCAATGATGGTGACGAGCAGCGCGCCGACCGCGTCGACGACGCGCCGCACGGCCTGTGGCAGCATGTTGACGAAGAAGGCGACGCCGAGGTTTTCGCTGCGCGCGAGCGCGCTCGCCGCGCCGAAGAAGCTCGACCCGACCATCAGGCCGCGAGCGACGTCGTCGGACCATTCGACCGGCGCATTGAACAGGTAGCGGGCCAGCACCGAGACGCAGACCACCGCGAGGTCTGCGGCGAGCAGGATCGCGGCGATCGCGTCACTGATGGCGAGCAGCGGCGCGGTGATCCGATCAGTGTGGCTTCTCGTCGCAATCGCGGCGACCGACATGCGCCGACCTCAGGCCTGGGTGGCGCGGATCAGATCGACGACGGCCTTCGCCTCGGGCCGCGCCTTGATGAAATTGTCGGTCTGCGGCAGCACGCGCTTGCGGAACGCCTCCTTGTCGCATTCGACGACCGTGACGCCCTTCTCCGCCAGGGAAGCCAGCGCCTCCTTCTCCACCGCGAGCCCGTGCGCGCGGGTGTCGGCCGCGGCCTTCTTCGCCGCATCGAGGAAGCCGTCGCGCAGCTTCGGAGCCATCCGGTTGAACGTGGTGTCGCTGAAATAGACCGCGAGCGGCGAGAAGATGTGCTGGGTCAGCGCATAGTTCTTCGATGTCTCGTAGAACTTGCTGGCCAGGATGGTCGGCGGATCGTGCTCGAGGCCATCGAGCACGCCGGCCTGCAGCGCCGTATAGATCTCGCCGAACGCCAGCGGCGTCGCGGCCGCCCCCATCAACCGCAGGCATTCGGTGATGATCGGATTGGGCAGCGTGCGGATCTTCAGGCCGGCGAGATCGTCCGGCGTCTTCACCGGCTTCTTCGCCAGCACGCTGCGTGCGCCGAAATTATAGGCCCAGGCGATGATGTGAATGCCGGCGCCCTTGAGCAGCGCAACCTCGATCGGTTTCGCCGCACCGTCATCGAATGCCTTGGTCTGCTGCTGGAAGCTGGTGAAGAGGTAGCCGAGGTCGAACGTGCCGACCAGCGGCACGAGATTGGCCGAGATCGACGAGCCCGAGACCATCAGGTCGATCACCCCGAGCTTCACCGAGTTGATGACGTCGATTTCCTGGCCGAGCTGATTGTCCGGAAAGAAGGTCACCTCGATCTGATCGCCGAGCCCGTTGGCCTTCAGGCTCTTGACGAGGTTGTCGTAGTAGACGCGGCCGTTGGCGTATTTGGGGTCGTTCGGAAGCGACGACGAGCACCGCATCTTCATGGTCGCGGCCTCGGCGCGGCCGATGATGGCGGGCGCGGCGGCGAGCCAGGCCGCGGCACAGGCCGACGACCGCAACACGATGCGGCGGTTCACGTGCCTCGACGTCATGATGGTGCTCCTCCCCAGGAACGGATCGTCTTTGGACCGATCGTCTTTGCCTTGGCCGGCCCGGCTGTCGCGCCAGCTTGGCAGCTCATTTGTCATAATGTATGACAAAATGGAAACGGTTGTGCAAGAGCGCCGCTCGGCGGCGCAGGCTTCAACCCCAGCGAGGCATCCGATGTTCCAGACATCCAACGCATTGCGCCGGAGCGTGCACAGCCAGGTCACCGACCGGGTCGGCAGCAGCATCGTGCGCGGCGAGATCGGCGTCGGCGAGACGCTGCCGCCGGAAATGCAGATCTGCGAGATGATGGATGTCAGCCGCACGGTGGTGCGCGAGGCGATCCGCACCCTGACCGGCAAGGGATTGATCGAGTCGCGGCCGAAAAGCGGCACGCGGGTGCGGCCGCCCGAGCAGTGGAATCAGCTCGATCCCGACGTGCTGCGCTGGCACCTCGAGACCGCGGAGATCGACCGCTACCTGGCCAAGCTGTTCCAGCTGCGCTCGGCCGTCGAACCGGCCGCCGCCGCGCTCGCGGCGGTCCACGCCGGCGAAAGCGACATCGCCCGCATCCGTGCCGGCTGCGACGGCATGGATGCGGCAACGACCAACGAGGACTTCGTCACCGCCGACATCGCGTTCCATCAGTCGATCTATTTCGCGACCCGCAACGAGTTCTTCTGGCCGATCGCCCAGATGTTCGAGATCACCCTGCGCCAAAGCTTCACGATCGCCGCAACCGGCTCGCACCGCCCACGCGCGCTGATCGAGCACCGCGCGGTGCTCGATGCGATTGCGGCCGGCGATGCGGAGGCCGCGCGCGCGGCCACGGTGGTGCTGCTGGCGCATTCCGCCGACGACCTGGTGCGAATCCGCGGCAGGGAGTTCGAGACGACATCGGCGCGTCCCGGCCGCAAGCGGTCATGAGCGCACGCGTCTCCCTACAAGGTCGTCCCGGCCTAGTGCGCAATTGCGCACTATTCGGCGTCATCGCCCGGCTTGACCGGGCGATCCAGTACGCCGCGGCCTCTCGGCTCAAATACTGCTGTCTCTGGAATACTGGATCGCCCGGTCGAGCCGGGCGATGACAGATGAGGATGTGGATGCCGCTTCCTACCGCCGGCCACCGCGTTCGTCAGGACCTGGCCTCGGAGAATTTCCGGCCGACCAGGACGTGCGCGCCGTCGGCCTCGATCCACTCGTCGTGCAGTTCGCCCTCGGCCACGGAAAATATCTGCCCGGACCGATAGACGACGGGTTCACCGGTTTGCCTGACGACAAAAGTTCCTGAGATCACCAGGCCGCGGATCTCGAAATGATGCCGGTGCCGTCCCTTGCCGGGGCGAGGATCGAGCTTCTGAAACTCGATTTCCTGGAAACCGTCGGCCTTCAACTGCTTCTCGAAATCCTGTTCGTTCATGCCGCTCTCCCGTGGATCGGCCGCGCAATCCGCGGAACGATAGCGCCATTTTCCGCACGCTGGCAAACCTTGGCCCGCATCTCCAGACCGCCGCCGGCCCCGCACACGGGCCTGTGACCATAGTTGAATGCGCCGACGACGAAACTTCTGGATTGTTGGCCGCGTAGACGCCAAGACAGAAGCGCTATTCCGCGAAGGTTTCATTGATGCACGACGTCTCGATCCCGGCAGCCTTGATCGCCGGCCTTGTCAGCTTCCTGTCGCCCTGCGTGTTGCCGCTGGTGCCGCCCTACCTGATCTATTTGACCGGCGCGACCATCGAGCAGGTCAACCAGGACGGCGCCACCGCGGCCTCCAAGCGCGCGGTGATGACGGCGGCGCTGATGTTCGTGCTCGGCTTCTCCACCGTATTCGTCGCGCTCGGCGCCAGCGCGTCGTTCGTCGGCGGGCTGGTGCGCGCCTGGTCGGCCGAGCTCTCGATCCTGGCCGGCATCGTCATCATCATCATGGGCCTGCACTTCCTCGGCGTGACCCGGATCGGCCTCCTGATGCGCGAGGGGCGGCTCACCGCACCGAAGCCGGTCGGGCTGTGGGGCGCCTATGTCATGGGCCTGGCGTTCGCCTTCGGCTGGACGCCGTGCATCGGACCGATCCTGGCCGCGATCCTCTCGATTGCGGCCGCGGAGGCCACGGTGACAAAGGGCGCCGGCCTGCTCGCGGTGTATTCCGCCGGGCTCGGCATCCCCTTTTTGCTCGCGGCCTTCATGGTCAAGCAGTTCTCCTCGCTGTTCGCGCGGATGAAGCGCCATCTCGACACCGTCGAGCGGGCGATGGGCGTGCTGATGGTGATCACCGGCATCGGCTTCCTGACCGGCGCGGTCTCTGGTGTGAGCGTCTGGCTGCTGGAAACCTTCCCGGCGTTGCAGAACATCGGCTAGAGCCTGCTTTATCTCCGTCATTGCGAAGAGCGATAGCGACGAAGCAATCCATGCCTCCGCGTACGCGGCTCCATGGATTGCTTCGCGGAGCCTGTCATCGGGCGCGCGTTCGCGCGACCCGTTGGCTCGCAATGACGGCGGCGTATAGCGCCGTCCACCTCACAGACACACGTAAACTCAACACCGCTGGCTTTTGGCCACGCGATGACGGACACTTGCCGACCCCTCGCCGCCAGATGAGTCGGAGACCGATGGCCCAAATCCCCGCGACCCGCGCCAGCTGGCCGGTCTTCCGTTCGCTGGCCGGCTTTCAGCCGAGCAACCTGCCCGGAGATCTGATCGCGGGACTGACGCTCGCCGCGATCGCGATCCCCGAGCAGATGGCGACCGCGCGGCTCGGCGGCTTCTCGCCGCAGATCGGCTTCTTCGCCTTCATGGCGGGCTCGCTCGGCTTTGCGATGTTCGGGGCCAACCGCTTCCTGTCCTGCGGCGCCGATTCCACGATCACGCCGATCTTCGCCGGCGGGCTCGCGCTGATGGCGACGGCGGGCTCGCCCGACTATCAGGCGTTCGCGATGGCGCTGGCGCTGATGGTCGGCGTGATCATGGTCGCCGGCAGCCTGTTCAAGCTCGGCTGGATCGCCAATCTGCTGTCAACACCGGTGACGGTCGGCTTCCTCGCCGGCATTTCCGTCCACATCCTGGTCTCGCAGCTGCCGGGCGTGCTCGGCCTGACCACGCCGGACGGGCCGACGCTCTACAAGCTCGGCGTCCTCGCCGACAAGATCGGCCAGACCAATTTTTACACGCTGGCGATCGGCCTCGGCGTGCTGGCGCTGGTCGCGGGATCGGAGAAAATCAGCGCGCGGATTCCGGGCGCGCTGATCGGCCTCGTCGTGGCCACCATCGCTGTCATCGCCGGCCATCTCGAGAGCAAGGGTGTCAAGGTGGTCGGCACGGTTCCGGCCACGCTCCCGAAGCCGTCGTTTCCGGACGTCGCGCCGGAGCGCTGGATCAAGCTGCTGTCGCTGGCGATCCTGATCGCCGTCGTCGTCATGGTGCAGACCGCAGCGACGACGCGCTCGTTTCTATCCGATCCGGACAAGCCGGCCGACGTCGACCGCGACTTCCTCGGCGCCGGCGCCGGCAGCCTGCTGTCCGGCCTGTTCGGCGCCTTTCCCGTCAATGCCAGTCCGCCACGGACCGGCATCGTGTCGGAGACCGGCGGACGCACCCAGCTTGCCGGGCTGTTTGCCGCGGCGATCGTGCTCGCGCTGCTGGCGTTCGGTGCGACGCTGCTGCAGCATGTGCCCGATGCGGCGCTCGGCGGCGTGTTGCTGTTCGTGGCGCTGCGCATCATCCGCGTGAAGCAGATTGTCGAGATCTTCCGCCAGTCGTTCTACGAATTCCTGCTGGTGGTGGCGACAGCGGCCGCGATCATCGTGCTGCCGATCGAGCAAGGCGTCGCCGTCGGCATCGCGCTGTCGCTGCTGCACGGCATCTGGACCACGACGCGGGGCCGGCTGGTGGAATTCGTCCACGTCCCCGGCACCACGATCTGGTGGCCGGCGGGCCCGCATGTCACCGGCGAGCGCAAGGTGGGCATCGCCGTGGTCGGCCTGCAGGCACCGTTGTCGTTCCTCAACGCGGAAGGCTTCCACAGCGATGTACTCAAGGCCATCAGCGCGGCGACACCGAAGCCGCGTCTGCTGGTGATCGAGGCCAGCGGCATGATCGAGATCGATTTCACCGCGGCGCAGGCACTGCGCGACCTGTTCCGCGAATGCCGCGATGACGGCGTGACGGTGGCGGTGGCGCGGCTGGAATCCTCCCGCGCGCAGGACGCATTCGAGCGCTTCGATCTCTACGAGGTTCTGCCGCGGGACCACGTCTTCCGCAGCGTCGATGAAGCGGTCCGCACGCTCGGCGGAGCCGACAATCCGTAGCCCGGGTGAGCGCAGCGATACCCGGGAAACCGTTCCCGCATATCGCTTCGCTCCATCCGGGCTACGGGGACCACCTCACCCCTGCTCGTCCACAAGCGACGGATGCTCCTTCAGCACCTCCGCCTTGATCGAGCCCGCGTGGATGGCGCGGAACAGCGCCCGCCCGGTCTTGACGTTGTTGGCCTTCATGCAGAGGCCGACGATCTCGCGCACCGCGGAGTCCCGCACCAGCTCGTCGGAGATCTTCATCGCGGTCTCCATCGCGGCCTTGGCGGCGCGCTCGTAGCGATCGCGCTCGATCTGCTGGTTCTTCGGGGAACGCTTGTCGGGCGAGCCGACCGCCTCGGCGCAGCCGGCCGCATCGCGGCAGATCGCACGGATCCTGTGCGCAGCCTCGATGTCGCCGAGCGGCTGCTCAGCGGGATCGTCCCAGATGTCCTTGCGCTTGACCTTGTTGAACAACCACATCGCCGTACCCGAAAGCGCGGCAAGCATAGCTGGCCCTGGTGCAACCTGTGAATGGCAGAGTCTGCGCGACGCCGAGCAAGCCGCGAACTATGGCGCTGAGGTCACACCAAACCGTCCGTTCCACGCGCAATACGCGCCCGGAGCGAGAATCCGTGATCACACGGCGTCACACACGCCGGGCAAGACAGTGCTGCGCGCTCAGGCGGCAGGAACGATCTTTCCGGGATTGAAAATGTTCTGCGGATCGAGCGCGAGCTTCAGCGCCCGCATCGCGTCGAGCGCCTCCACTCCGAGCTCGGCCTTGAGATACTTCTGCTTGCCCTGGCCGATGCCGTGCTCGCCGGTGCAGGTGCCGTCCATCGATTGCGCGCGCTCGACCAGGCGGTGCATGAATTCCTCGCCGCGCGCCATCTCGTCCTTGTTGTTGACGTCGCAGAGCAGCGAGCAGTGGAAATTGCCGTCGCCGACATGGCCGACGATCGGTGACAGCAGATTGAGCCGCGTCAGATCCTCCTCCGTCTCCGTCACGCAGTCGGCCAGCCGCGAGATCGGCACGCAGACATCGGTTGCGACGACGCCGATGCTGTCGCCGGGGCGGAGCGCCTTGACCGACCAATAGGCGTCGTGGCGGGCCTGCCACAATTTGGTGCGGTCCTCCGGCTTGGTGGTCCAGGTGAAGTCACCGCCGCCGCATTCGGCGGCAATGTCGCGGAAATTCTTCGACTGCTCGGCGACCTCGACCTCGCTGCCATGGAATTCCAGCAGCAGCAGCGGCGTCTCCGGCAACGACAGTTTTGAATAGCTGTTGCAGGCTTTCACCTGCGCGGCGTTGAGCAGCTCGATCCGCGCCACCGGAATGCCGGTCTGGATCGCCAGGATCGTCGCCTGGCAGGCGCCGCCTACGGTCTCGAACGAACAGGCAGCCGCCGCGATCGTATCGGGAATGCCGCGCAGGCGGATGGTCAGCTCGGAGATGATGCCGAGCGTGCCTTCGGCGCCGACGAACAGATGCGTCAGGTCGTAGCCGGCCGAGGACTTCTTGGCGCGCGTGCCGGTGGTGATGATCTCGCCGTCGCCGCGCACCACCTTCATTGCCAGCACGTTCTCGCGCATGGTGCCATAGCGCACCGCGTTGGTGCCCGAGGCCCGCGTCGAGGTCATGCCGCCGAGCGAGGCGTCGGCGCCGGGATCGATCGGGAAGAACAGGCCCTGGTCGCGCAGATGCTCGTTCAGCGCCTTGCGCGTCACGCCGGGCTGGATCACACAGTCGAGGTCCTCGGCATGCACCTCGAGCACCTTGTTCATGTCGCGCAGATCGATGCACACGCCGCCCGCCGGCGCGTTGACCTGCCCTTCCAGCGAGGTTCCGGTGCCGAAGGCGATGACGGGCACGCGGTTTGCGGCGCAGATCCGCACCACGTCCTGGATGTCGGCGGTTTCCTGCGCCATGACAACCGCGTCCGGCGGCTGGTTCGGCAGCCAAGTGGTGGTATGGGCGTGCTGTTCGCGCACCGCCTGCGATGTGACGAGCCGGTTGCCGAACCGCGCCGCCAGCGCGTCGATCGCGCGCTTCAGGGCCTGCGGCTCAGGTCGCGTCACATTGCTCGAAATCGTTGTCGCCACGTCAATTTTCCTCCCGGCTTTAGCCGACCGTGGCAAAGCTTGTATAAGGGGTCAAGAGAGCCTGACTTGAAAATGTGGACGCCGGAGTCGCAGAAAAGTTCATGCTCGAACGCCAACGAACCAGGGATCGGAGATGACTTCAGTGACCGCCAGCGAGATGCCGCTCCCGCCTGCCCCGTTCAGATCGTCTGTGATGCAGATCGACCCGCAATGGATCGATTATAACGGCCATCTCAACATGGCCTACTACAATGTGATGTTCGACCGCGCCATCGACGAGATGTGGCTGCAGCTCGGCATCGGGCCGGCCTACATGAAGGCGCGGCACTGCTCGACCTTCACCGCCGAGTGCCACGTCCGCTATCTCAGGGAAATCCATCTCGGCGATCCCGTGCAGGTCTCGGTGTTCCTGCTCGGCGCCGACGAGAAGCGGCTGCATACATTCGAGGAGCTGCGCCACGCCACCGAAGGCTGGCTCTCGGCGACCTCGGAAAACCTCACGCTGCACATCGACATGGAGGCGCGCAAGGTGGCACCGTTTCCGCCCGACATCCGCGCCCGGGCGCAAGCGATCGTGAATAGCTACGCAGGCGTGACGCGCCCCGAGGGCATCGGCCGCAACGTGGCGATGCCCTCGAAGTGATTCACCCTTGGTTGTTGTTTGAGGGTATCTCGCCGCAACCTCATCACCTCTCCCATCGGGAGAGGTCGATTTGCGCAGCAAATCGGGTGAGGGGCTCAGGTCCCGCGAGAGAGCGTAACCCCTCACCCGCGCCTTCGGCGCGACCTCTCCCGATGGGAGAGGTTTCACGCTGCCGTCGCGGCTAAACCCTTGTGCGGCCGCGCGCCAATCCGACCACAGCCGTCACCAGGAACAGGATGATGGCGATAAAGAAGATCGCCTTGGCGATTTCGATCGAGGCGCCGGCGATGCCGCCGAAGCCTAAAACGCCCGCGATCAGGGCGATGACCAGAAATGTGACGACCCAGCTCAGCATGATCAAACCTCTCGCTTCGTTTCGTTGCGCGGACCCTCGGTCCAGCGCCGCACCTGTTGAAACAATCCTGCGGGGAAACGCGGGTTCCTGAGCGCGAAACCGCGAAATTTTCGCCGATTTCAGGAACCAAACTGGCTGCAGACTGCTGCCAAAACCGTGACTGCCGACGGGGATAAAACCTGTCAAAACGGCCGATCAGGCCCTATATGGCCTTCAATCCCTGTTAAGAAGGCTCCCCTTCACCGTCCCACGGTGCCATCGTGGGGCCAAGACGATTCGCCAATGACCGAGCCGAGCAAATTGCCCCATCACGGCGTTCCCGAGCACCAGCCGGTGGCTGGCGGCATCGCCGCGCGTGCGCGGGCGGCCGCCGGTCCGCAATATTTGCAAGGCCTCAATCCGGAGCAGCGCGACGCGGTCGAGACGCTCGACGGCCCCGTGCTGGTGCTGGCCGGCGCCGGCACCGGCAAGACGCGGGTGCTGACCACGCGCATCGCGCACATCTTGAGCCAGGGCCGCGCGCGGCCGCAGGAAATCCTGTCGGTGACCTTCACCAACAAGGCGGCGCGCGAGATGAAGCTGCGGCTCGGCCAGATGCTGGGCCAGGCGGTCGAGGGCATGCCGTGGCTCGGCACCTTCCACTCGATCGGCGGCCGCATCCTGCGCATCCATGCCGAGCTGGTGCAGCTCAAATCCAACTTCACGGTGCTCGACGTCGACGACCAGGTGCGACTGCTGAAGCAATTGCTGCAGGCCGAGAACATCGACGACAAGCGCTGGCCGGCGCGGATGCTGGCCGGCCTGATCGACAGCTGGAAGAATCGCGGGCTGTCGCCGTCGCAGGTGCCGGCGGGCGAAGCCGCCTCGTTCGGCAACGGCAAAGGCGGCAAGATCTACGCGACCTATCAGGAGCGGCTGAAGATCCTCAACGCCGCCGACTTCGGCGACCTGCTGCTCGAGAACATCCGCCTGTTCCGCGAAAACCCCGACGTGCTGCGGCAGTACCAGAACCGCTTCAAGTTCATCCTGGTCGACGAATATCAGGACACCAACGTCGCGCAGTATCTGTGGCTGCGTCTGCTGTCGCAGGCGCCGTCGCGGCCGGGCCTGCCGCTCTCGGCGGTGATTCCGGGACCGCTCGACACGGACGATGCGGCGGCCGAGCCGCCTGCCGCGCAGCCCGCGCCGTCGCCTGCGCTCGCGCCGCCGAAGAACATCTGCTGCGTCGGCGATGACGACCAGTCGATCTATGGCTGGCGCGGCGCCGAGGTCGACAACATCCTGCGCTTCGAGCACGACTTCCCCGGCGCCAAGGTGATCCGCCTCGAGCGCAATTATCGCTCCACCGGCCATATCCTGGCCGCGGCCTCGCATCTGATCGCGCACAATGAAGGCCGGCTCGGCAAGACGCTGCGCACCGAGGATGTCGACGGCGAGAAGGTCACCGTCACCGGCTCCTGGGATTCGGAAGAGGAGGCGCGCGCGATCGGCGAGGAGCTCGAGGAGCTGCAGCGATCGGGCGAAAATCTCAACGACGTCGCCATCCTGGTCCGCGCCTCGTTCCAGATGCGCGAGTTCGAAGACCGCTTCGTCACGCTCGGCCTGCCCTACCGCGTGATCGGCGGTCCCCGGTTCTATGAGCGCGCCGAAATCCGCGATGCGCTGGCCTATCTGCGCACCATCAATTCGCCGGCCGACGATCTCGCCTTCGAGCGCATCGTCAACGTGCCCAAACGGGGCCTCGGCGATGCCACCGTGCAGCTGCTGCACGACCACGCCCGCAAGCGCCGCATCCCGCTGTTCGAGGCGGCGCGCGCGGTAGTCGAGACCGACGAGCTGAAGCCGAAGGCGCGCGGGAGCTTGCGCGACCTCGTGATGCAGTTCGACCGCTGGCGCGCCCAACGCGAGGTGACTTCGCATACCGAGCTCGCCGAGATCGTGCTCGACGAGAGCGGCTATACGGAGATGTGGCAGAAGGACCGCTCGGCCGACGCCGCGGGCCGGCTCGACAACCTCAAGGAGCTGGTGCGGTCGATGGAGGAATTCGAGAACCTGCAAGGGTTTCTCGAACATATCTCGCTGGTGATGGACCGCGATGGCGAGGCCGGCGACGAGGCGGTGTCGCTGATGACGCTGCATTCGGCCAAGGGCCTGGAGTTCGACAACGTATTCCTGCCGGGCTGGGAGGAAGGCCTGTTCCCGAGCCAGCGCACGCTGGACGAACAGGGCCGCGCCGGGCTCGAGGAGGAGCGCCGCCTCGCCCATGTCGGGCTGACCCGCGCCCGCCGCCGCGCCAAGATCTATTTCGCCACCAACCGCCGCATCCATGGCACCTGGTCGACCACGATCCCGTCGCGCTTCCTCGACGAACTGCCGGCGCACAATGTCGAGATCACCGAATCCAAGGGCGGATCGGGCTGGGGCGGCAGCGGCGGCTACGGCGCCTCGCGCTTCGACAACCTCGAATCATTCGGCTCGAGCTATACGACCCCGGGCTGGCAGCGCGCCCAGGCCAACCGCAATCGCGGTGGCGGAAGCCGTAGCAGCGGATTCGAGGAGCGGCAGTCGTCGTTTACAGGCTCGCGGGGCGATGCCTCCTCGGACAGCTTCAATCGCAGCAAGCGCGGCCCCATGGTGATCGAGGGCGAGTTGGTGGCGAAGTCCACCGGCACGACGTCGGAATTTTCGCTGGATGATCGGGTGTTTCACCAGAAATTCGGCTACGGCCATGTGGTGAAGATCGACGGCAACAAGCTGACCATCGCCTTCGAAAAGGCGGGCGAGAAGAAGGTGGTCGACAGCTTTGTGGAGCGGGTGTGACACACCCGGCCTTGCTTGACGGCCTCCTCTGTTCGTAGCCCTTGACCCCAGTTGATTTCATGGGTTGAGATGGCCTCATGGTCCGGGGTGGGTTTTTCCTTTTTGTCGTCGCGCTCACTGCGCCGTCGCTGGCGGTCGCGGAGACGATCAGCTTTGGCGATTCGGCAGCCGCACTTGCCAAGGCCTGCGGCGCCGACATCACGGCCAACTGCCGCGGCGTCAATCTCGACTCCAACCGCCTCAAGGAATGCCTCTCGCGCAACCGCGACGTGATCTCGCCGCAGTGCAAGGAGAGCTATTTCTCCACCCTCGATGCGATCCAGAAGCGGATCGCGGCGCGCGTCACCGTTGCGAACGCCTGCACCCGCGAGATCGTCAAGGTCTGCGGCGGCTCGACCAAGGAGACCAGCAAGTCGGTGCCCTGCCTCGTCAGCGCCAAGGGCCTCAGCCGCAATTGCGCCCAGGCGATCAATGACGCGGGGTATCAATGATGCGGCTGTCGCGGCGAGGCTTGCGCGATCTTGACCTTTTGGGCCTGCTCGGCACGCTGCTTCTGCTGGCGATGCCGCTCGCGCCGGCGCATGCGCAGACCGCCGTCACGCGCGACGACGTCATCGCCAAGCTCAATCATTTCGAGACCGACGCCGAGATCGACGTTCCCGCGCTGCGCCAGCAGGTGGCCGAACGATCGAAGTCGCGCGCGAAGAACGAGCCGCCGCCGTCGAAGCGGCCGCCGATCGCCCCCGACCTCACCAAGCTGCCGACGTTCAATGCCGACATCGCGTTCGACGTCGACACGCCGATCGTGCTGCCGGATTCCTACCAGACCGTCGGGCGCATCGCCGACGCGCTGACGCACTCCTCGCTGCTGCCCTACACCTTCCTGATCGTCGGTCACATCGAATCGACCGGACGGCGCGAGAACAACGTGATCCTTAGCCAGCGTCGGGCCGACGCGATCCGCGACATCCTGGTCAACACCTTCAAGATCACGCCGAAGCGCCTGCAATCGGTCGGGCTCGGCGAGGAGCAATTGCTCGACCCCGCCCGCCCCAACGCGCCGGTCAACAACCAGGTGCAGATCATGCTGGTCGCGAAGGTCGCCGACAGCGCGCCGCCCGCGCACCCCGCCCCCGCGGCGGCCAAGAAGCCGCCGAAATCAATGAAGAAGCGCTAGAGCACGCCTGACCCCGCTCACTTAACGCGGTGCGAATCACGACCATAGTGTCTGGATCGCTTGGTTCTCGGAAATCCTCATGTTGACCAACAGCCGCGACATCATTCGGCGCCTCGAGCGGGAGGGATGGAGCCTCGTCCGGGTTGCCGGTTCTCACCATGTCTTCAAGAATCCACGGTCCGGCGAAACGCTGGTCGTTCCGCACCCCAAGAAGGACTTGGGAAAAGGCCTGGTGCGTGCCATTTATAAGGGGGCGGGCTGGAAACCCGATTGAGGCACACCTTGACCCATTACGTCGCCATCATCGAGGACGCCGGACCGGACTACGCCGTAGGCGTCTGGTTTCCGGACCTGCCCGGCTGCACGTCCGCCGGCGATGATATCGACGAGGCGTTGCGCAATGCCCCCGAGGCGCTGGAGCTCTATGCCGAGGGCCTGAGGGACGATGGACAGGAACTGCCCCGTCCCCGGACATTGACCGAACTGAAGGCAGACCCTGAGGTCGCTGACGACCTGAAGACCTACATGGTCGCACTGGTCGAACTGCCCGTCAGAGCGCACGCCGCAGAATAAATTTCCGCGCCGCGGGGTGATTGCGGAACGTATCTAGCGTCCCTATCTCGGCTGAACCCGCATCACGCGCCCGCCCGGGCCCAAATCCGCGCGCGCCCCTCCCTCACGCTTCCGATCCCAGATGTCGCCGATCATTTCCGTATCCAATCTTTCAAAGACCTATGGCTCCGGTTTCAAGGCGCTGAAGGGCATCAATCTCGATATCGCCAAGGGCGAGATCTTCGCGCTGCTCGGTCCGAACGGCGCCGGCAAGACCACGCTGATCAGCATCATCTGCGGCATCGCCAATCCGAGCGAGGGCCGCATTGCGATCGGCGGGCACGACATCATCAAGGACTACCGCGCGGCGCGGTCGATGATCGGGCTGGTTCCGCAGGAACTGCACACCGACGCGTTCGAATCGGTCTGGGCGACCGTCAGCTTCAGCCGCGGCCTGTTCGGCAAGCCGAAGAATCCCGCCCATATCGAGAAGGTGCTGAAGGACCTCTCGCTGTGGGACAAGAAGGACAACAAGATCATCACGCTGTCCGGCGGCATGAAGCGCCGCGTGATGATCGCCAAGGCGCTGTCGCACGAGCCGCAGATCCTGTTCCTCGACGAGCCCACCGCCGGCGTCGACGTCGAATTGCGCAAGGGCATGTGGGAGGTGGTCCGCACGCTGCAGGCGGCCGGCGTCACCATCATCCTGACCACGCACTACATCGAAGAAGCCGAGGAGATGGCCGACCGCATCGGCGTCATCAACAAGGGCGAGATCATCCTGATCGAGGACAAGGCGACGTTGATGCAGAAGCTCGGCAAGAAGGAGCTGACGCTGCAACTGCAGAGCAAGCTCGATGCCATTCCTGCTGTGCTGGCCGCCTACAATCTCGAACTGTCCAGCGACGGCCGCACGGTGACCTACGACTACGACACCAAGGGTGATCGCACCGGCATTACCAGCCTGCTCAACGATCTGCGCAATGCCGGCATCCGGATCTCCGATCTCGATACCAGGCAATCGTCCCTCGAAGACATCTTCGTCAGCCTCGTGAGGGCGCCATGAACTATCGCGCAATCCGGGCCATCTATCTGTTCGAAATGGCGCGCACCTGGCGCACGTTGCTGCAGAGCATCGTCTCGCCCGTGGTATCGACGTCGCTGTATTTCGTAGTGTTCGGCGCCGCGATCGGCTCGCGCATCACCGAGGTCGAGGGCGTCAGCTACGGCACCTTCATCGTGCCCGGGCTCGTGATGCTGTCGGTCTTGACGCAGAGCATCTCCAACGCCTCGTTCGGCATCTACTTCCCGAAATTCGCCGGCACCATCTACGAGATCCTGTCGGCCCCGATCTCGTATTTCGAGATCGTCATCGGCTATGTCGGCGCCGCCGCGACCAAGTCGATCATCCTCGGCCTGATCATCCTGGCGACGGCCGGACTTTTTGTACCTCTGCATATCCAGCATCCGGTGTGGATGCTGACTTTCCTGGTGCTCACCGCCGTCACCTTCAGCCTGTTCGGCTTCATCATCGGCATCTGGGCCGACGGCTTCGAGAAGCTGCAGATGATCCCGATGCTGGTGGTGACGCCGCTCACTTTCCTCGGCGGCAGCTTCTACTCGGTGAACATGCTGCCGTCCGGCTGGCGCACCATCACGCTGTTCAATCCGGTGGTCTATCTGATCTCCGGCTTCCGCTGGAGCTTCTACGAGATCGCCGATGTCAGCGTCGGGCTCAGCCTCGGCATGACCGCGGCCTTTTTGGTCGCCTGCATGGTGATCGTGGCCTGGATTTTCCGGACCGGCTACCGGCTGAAGAACTGACTAAGCAATCATTCGGGGCGCGTCGCGGCGCGCCCCGAATGACGATTCCAATCAATAGCAATGGAAATGGCCGTGGCGGTAATAGCCGCGGCAACGGTGGCCACGGCGGTAGCCGCGATCCGGGATGCCGAACACGCCCTTGACCGCGCCCATGGCGCCGCCGACGCCAGCACCCACCGCGCCGCCGACCACGCCACCCACCGGACCGGCAACCCGGTTGCCCTCATAGGCGCCCTCATGCGCGCCACGGACGATGCCCTGGGCATGACCGGCATGGGGGACTGCCACCAGCGCCAAAGCGAGAGCTGCGGCAGCAAGCAGGGGCCGCGCGGAAAGGCCGGCTGGGACGACGGCCGCGGTCTTAACCGTGTTGTTCATCTGGATTCCTTGATGCGCGACGCGAGTGCGGCGCTGGGCGGGATTGTAAAACGCCCGTGCGGCCAAATGGTTGCGTATCGGCGGCGAATTGGGGCCATGGTCGCGGCCCGCTCGCGAAAATGTCAGCCCAGCGTGACATGCGAGCCCGGCTTCGGCCTTGTTTGCGCCGCGTGCGGGATTAACGATGCATGGGGTCCCCGACTGGAACCAAATTCGGATTCCGTGCATATTGGTTGCGGGGACGGAGAGCCGCTGCTGCGATTGGGCCCGGAGGCCAAAGGTAAAATGCGTTCGTTCCTCATTGCGTTCACGTCCGTGATGCTGTTCACCGCCGGCGCCGCGCAGGCCAAGGTCGATATCACCATCGACAAGGACAACCAGCAGATGACCGTCGCGGTCGACGGTGTCGCGCGCTATCACTGGCCGGTCTCGACCGGCATCCCCTCGCGCGAAACGCCGAACGGCAGCTTCCGCGCTTTCCGCATGGAAGAGGATCACTACTCCAAGGAATTCGACGACGCGCCGATGCCACATTCGATCTTCTTCACCAAGATCGGACACGCGATTCACGGCACCGACTCGGTCAGCCGCCTCGGCACGCCGGCCTCGCATGGCTGCGTGCGGCTGTCGCGCGACAACGCGACCACGCTCTACGCTCTGGTCCAGAAGGAAGGCGTGCTCAACACCACGGTGACGCTGACCGGCTCATCCCAGGTCGCGCTGGCGCGCAATCCGCGTGGCCGCAATGGCACCGCGGTCGCCCGCCGCGCGCCGCAGCAGGACGAGCAGTACGGCACCGCCGCCGCCGGCGACCCCATGGTCCTGACACCGCAGCCGCGCGAATATCCCGCGCAGGCCCGTGCCGACGACGGCTATATCTATCCGGCCGACGGCAGCTCCACCGCGCAGCGCTACCCGGCGCCGCCCTCGAGCCGTCGCGTCTACGACGCGCAGGCCTATGGCCAGCAGCAGTATTACGGCAACCAGGGCTACGCGCCGGCGCCGCAGGGCTACTATCAGCCGCGGCCGTACTACCAGCAGCAGCGCGACTTCTACGGCAACAGCTATCAGAACTGAGACGCCTGCTCTCCTGATCCACTGACGGCGCCACAGCCCGCGCGCCGTCAGTTCACGCTCCCCTCACCCGCTTGTGACCGCCGCAAAACGCCCGCGCCGCCCTGCGCCGTGGCCCGTCGTCGTGTCGTCATCTGATTGTAAAATTGGCCCGATATTCGGCGGCAACAGCGCCCGCCTGGCCTCTGGAGGCCGATTCACGCGGAATGCCCGTGACATCATGGCCGGAGCGCGCGCCACGTAGGCAAGATCAGAGGTCAAAATGAAACGGGGCATCATTGTCCTTTGCCTGTGCATCGTGACGATGGCCGGCTATTTCACGACGGACAGATGGGCCATCCGTCACACCACGCTGACGTTCCATGACGTTCTGCGCGGCGACCGCAACGTCACGGTCGAGGTGGCGGTCCGTCGCGACCGGCAAATGCAGGCCATGGCCGAGATGATCGAGCTGCCGGTCGCGATCCTGAGCCACGGCAACACGGTCAAGAACACCGAGTACTCGTTCCTCACCAACGTCTTCGCGTCACGCGGCTACCTCGTGATCAGCATCCAGCATGATCTCGACACCGATGCGCCGATGGTGACCAGGGTCGGCGAGGAATATGTCGGCCGCCGCATGCAATACAATCGCGGCGTCTTCAACATCATGTATGCGATCGACGAGCTCAAGAAGCTCTATCCGAACGCGAACTATCGCCAGCTGACCTTGATCGGCCATTCCAACGGCGGCGACATCTCGATGTTCTTCGCCAAGCAGCATCCCGACCTGGTCAAGAAGGTCGTGACGCTGGACAATCTGCGCGTCCCCTTCATCACCGACGGCAAGATCAAGATTCTCTCGTTCCGCTCCAGGGATCCGGTGTTCAAGGCCGATCCGGGCGTCGTGCCCGACGACGAGACCTGCGCGCGGCTCGGCATCAAGGTGGTGCGGACCGAATTCCATCACAACGACCTCAGCGACCGCGGCCCGGACAGCGCGAAGGCGTCGATCCAGGCCGGGGTGGAGCAATTCCTCGACGAGGACGCCGGCGAAACCACGCCGACGATGCCGCTGCTCGCCGCCTCAAGCCCGGACAAGCCGACGGCGGCGACCACCTCGGCGAACGCAGCGCCGCCGGAACAGAAATAGCTATCGCGTTGGAGTCGAGCTGGCGCTCTCCGACGCAGCCAGCCAACACCTACGCACGTGCGTGGCGACGGGCTGTCGCAACCAGCCAGATCGCGGACAGCAGGAAGTAGAATGCGCCGAATCCTGCATAGGGAGCGACGTCCAGAATGGTCGGCGCCACGGTGCCTAGCGATCGGCTGATCATGTAGCCGCCGGCGAGTGCCGACTGCGCGCCGCTCAGGATCATCGCCCATTGCGCGCCATAGTCACGCCAGCGTCTGGCGCCGGTGACCAATTGCAGCACGCCCGACAGGATCGCCCAAACTCCGAATACCGCGAGAACGGCATAGCTGCTGTGGCCCACCGCCGCGATCACGGCGAGCGCGGTTATAGCGCTGACCACGGCATTCAAGGTCTGGGATGGATTGGCGATCAGCCCGCCGTTGACCCGGGCGTCGGCCAGATTGGCGACGCCGTCCCATGCCGGGTAGATCACGAGCAGAAACGCGGCGGGGCCGGCTTGCGCGCTGAACAGGACGGCGGCGGCAACCCAGGCGATCGAGAAGATGGCGCGCCCGAGATAATAGGATCGCAGCCAGGCGGACTGGGTCGAAAGGTGGCTTTGCATTGACAGACTCCCTATTTGTCTTCCTACTAGTAGGTAGACAGAAGTTTCGAGTCAATTGGTGCCTGGACACGTCCTTGTGTGAGACGACGAAGGCCTTGATATGCCTTAGCAATTTACCTACTGGAAGGTAGGGCTGACATGAATGCGATGATTTCGACTTCCGAAAAAATTCTCGACGTCGCGCAGTCCCTCATCGTTGCGGGGGGCTACAACGGCTTCAGCTATGCCGACATCTCGGATGCGATCGGCATCCGGAAGGCGAGCATCCACCATCATTTCCCGACCAAGGCCGAGCTGGTTGCGGCGCTGGTGGATCGCTACAGGCAGCAGACCGAGCTGGGCCTGAAGGCGCTCCGGGAGCAGTCCGCAAGCCCGGCCGATCAACTGCAGGCTTACGTGAACTTCTGGCAGGCGTGCATTCAGGACGCCACGCTGCCGTTCTGTGTGTGCGCGATGCTTGCCGGCGAGACGCCGATGCTGCCGGAAGAGGTCGCATCCCGCGTCCGCGCCCATTTCCATCATCTCGCGGGATGGCTGACGTCGGTGCTGCGGGCCGGCGCGGAGCAGCAATTGATCCGGCTGGACAAGCGGCCGGATGACGAGGCCCAGATGCTGATGGCATCGGTCCATGGCGCAATGCTCTCCGCGAGAGCCTTCGGCGACCCCGGAATGTTTGCCGCAATCGTCAAGCCGCAGATCGCCAGGCTGCTGGTAGCGAACCGCTAGAGACGGCCGGCGCTACTGCTCGCCGTCGCGCAAGCGCCGGTAGACCGCACCCAGCACGTTCGAATAATCGTCGGTCCAGACCCGCTGCTTCTCGTCGGCTTCGGTTTCGGTCCAGACATCAGACGATGCGAGCTTGCCGACGTCCTCCTCCTCGCGCGCGGAGACCACGACCGAGGTCGAGAAGATGTACTCGTTGTCGCGGCCGGAATCCTCGCTGTAGACCCAGCTCTTCATGTCGTTGGCATCGGCAATGCCGACCACGACGCTGGCCAGTTCGAGATGGCGATTGGAGACGTGCATCACGACCGCGCCCTGCGGCGCCAGCTTCTCCTTGTAGATCGCCATCGCCTCTTCGGTCGCAAGATGGATCGGGATCGCGTCCGACGAATAGGCGTCGACGATGATGAGATCGTAGACGCCGTCCGGCTCCTTGGCGAAGGTCAGCCGCGCGTCGCCGATCACAGGCTTGAGGTTCGGTTCGCAGTTCTGGATGTAGGTGAAGTATTTCGGGTCGCGCGCGGTGTCGACCATCGACTGGTCGATCTCGAAGAAGCGCCAGTCCTCGCCAGGGGCCGATGCGCACGTCAGCGTCCCCGAACCGAGCCCGATGACAGCCACTTTCAGCGGCGCGCCCTTGCGCTCGCGGATCGCCGTGATCGCCTGCCCGATGCCGCCGTCCTTGTGATAATAACTGATCGGCTCCGGTTTTCCGGTGACCGGCGTGCCGTCGTCGTTCTTGAACTTCTCGGCACCGTGGATCGTGGTGCCATGCATCAGCACGTGATACTGCCCGTTCGGCGTCACCACGATCTTGTGCACGCCGAAGAAGCTGCGGACGGTTTCGACGCGGCCATCGTCGGACGGATAGGCGCGCAGTACCACCAACGCGACGACGACGGTGGCGAAGATCTTCCAGCGATTGGCATTCAGCGCGAGCGCGAGCAGCGCCGAGAGCACGCCGACGGCGCCGATCACCCATACCCGATGGTCGTCGAACCAGTTGAAGATGTCGCCCGCCGAATAGCTCGGCGCGATCAGCGCCACCGCCAGCACCGCGAGGAACGGCCAGTACCAGGCGCTCCAGCGCGGCAGCCGCTCCGCGCCGCCGGGCGGACGGCACAGCGCCGCGAGCGCCAGCAGGATCGGATATTCGGCGATCCATGAGAACGTGAACGGCGCTATCAGTCCCGCGAACAGGCCGCCGACCATGCCGCCGAACGACAGCGCGACGTAGAAGCCGGTGAGATATTTCGCAGCCGGGCGGGTGCGTGCGAGCTCGCCATGACAGGCCATCGCGATGATGAAGAAGCAGAGCTGATGGCCGCCGAGCGTCAGCAGCAGGTTCTGCTCGCCGCCGACCGCGAGCAGGATCACGACACCGGCAATCGCCAGCGGCTGTGCCAGCAGCATCCATTTGTGCGGCAGCAGCGGCCGCGACTGGAACACCAGCACCCAGGTCAGGAGATACAGCGACAGCGGCAGCACCCAGAGCAGCGGAGCCGCCGCGACGTCGGTCGAGATATGCGCCGTCACCGCGATCAGGAGGCCGGACGGCACCGCGGCGAGGAAGATCCAGCGCGCCCGCAAGCCCCACGACGGCGCCGGCGCGTTGGCGTCGTCGACCTGCATGTTGAGTACGCCGGCACTGGCCGGCGATCGCAACAGCAGCACGCCGCAACCGGCAATCAGAATGATCAAGAGACCATAGCCGGCGGTCCAGATCAGGTTCTGGGTGCGCAACGTGAACATCGGCTCGAGCAGCACCGGATAGGACAACAGCGCGAGGAAGCTGCCGATATTCGAGGACGCATAGAGGAAATACGGATCGGGGCCGTTGGGGTGGCCGGTGCGCACGAACCAGGCCTGCAGCAGCGGGTTGTTGGCGGCGAGCGCGAAGAACGGCAGCCCGATCGAGACCGCGAACAGGCCGAGCAGCCAGAGCGCGTAGCCCGAATTCGGCGGCTCGCCCCAGCCGCTCCTGATCGACAGCGGCAATGTCACGAGCGCGACGACGAGCAGAACCAGATGCACCGCAACCGGCGCGACACGGCGCTTCAGCTTCATCAGGAGATGCGCATAGGCGTAGCCGCCGAGCAGCAGCGACTGGAAGAACACCATTGCCACCGACCACACCGCCGGCGAGCCGCCGAGCCGCGGCAGCACCATCTTGGTGAACAGCGGCTGCACCGAGAACAGCAGCAGGGCGCTGACGAAGATCGCGGCGGTGTAGACAACCAGCACCAGCCGGTTTCGCGAGGCGGACGGCTCAGATGTCATGAAAGCTCCGGCATGGACCCGGCGGGCGCCGGAGGCGGACGGTCCGGCGGCGGCACACCGGAGGACTTGAATTGAGCATACGGCAGTATCACGGACAAGAAACCGCGGTCACGTGGACTTGACGACGCGGCGCGGCGGCGCCACAGCACATTGGATCTTTCGGATGTGATCCTTCCGGGAACGAAGGTTTCCTTCTTTCTCGATCATGCTCTAATCACTCCTTCTTGAAGCGGACATGAACGAAGCAGACGTCGTCATCATCGGTGCGGGGCATAACGGCCTCACCTGCGCGGCCTATCTCGCGATGGCGGGGCTGCGGGTGAAGGTCGTGGAACGCCGCAAGGTGGTCGGCGGTGCCGCCGTCACGGAAGAATTTTGTCCGGGCTTCCGCAATTCGGTTGCCGCCTACACGGTGAGCTTGCTCAACCCGCAGATCATTTCTGACCTGAAACTTGCCGATCACGGCCTGCGGATCGTCGAGCGGCGCGCCCAGAATTTTCTGCCCGCGCCCGACGGCAGTTATCTGCTGACCGGCGAGGGCCGCACCGAGCAGTCGGTCGCAAAGCTCAGCCCGCGCGACGCTGCGGCGATCGGCGTGTTTTCCGGCGAACTCGAAGCCATCGCCGACGTGCTGCGCCAATTCGTGCTGCGCGCGCCGCCGAACCTCGTCGAAGGGTTCGGCATCGGCGCAATGAGCGAGGCCATCAACGCGCTCGGCACCGCCAACATCCTGCGGCGGCTGTCGCTGGAACAGCAGCGCGATCTGCTCGACCTGTTCACGCGATCGGCCGGCGAGATGCTCGACGAGCGTTTCGAGAACGACCTCGTCAAGGCGCTGTTCGGCTTCGATGCCATCGTCGGCAATTACGCCAGTCCCTACGCGGCGGGCTCGGCCTACGTGATGCTGCATCATGCGTTCGGCGAGGTGAACGGCAAAAAGGGCGTCTGGGGCCATGCGATCGGCGGCATGGGCGCGATCACCCAGGCGATGGCGAGCGCCGCGCGCAGCCATGGCGTCGAGATCGCGACCGATGCTGGTGTCCGCGAGGTGATCGTCGAGAAGGATCGCGCCTCTGGCGTCATCCTCGACAATGGCAAGACCATCCGCGCCAGATATCTCGTCTCGAACGTCAATCCGAAACTGCTGTACACGCGCCTGGTGCCCGAGGGCGCGCTGGCAGGCGAATTCCTCGCGCGCATCTCACGATGGCAGAATGGGTCCGGCACGTTCAGGATGAACGTGGCGCTGAGCGCCCTGCCCTCGTTCAGCGCGCTGCCCGGCCCCGGCGATCACCTCACCGCTGGAATCATCATCGCTCCAAGCCTCGGCTACATGGATCGCGCCTGGCGCGATGCGCGCGAATTCGGCTGGAGCCGCGCGCCCGTCGTCGAGGTGCTGATCCCCTCGACGCTCGACGACAGCCTGAGCCCGCCCGGCCAGCATGTCGCGAGCCTGTTCTGCCAGCACGTCGCGCCGCAACTGCCTGACGGCAGATCGTGGGACGACCATCGCGAGGAGGTCGCCGACCTGATGGTCGCAACCGTCGACCGCTACGCCCCCGGCTTCGCAAGCGCTGTGGTCGGCCGCCAGATCCTGTCGCCGCTCGACCTCGAGCGGCAATTCGGCCTGCTCGGCGGCGACATCTTCCACGGCGCACTGACGCTGAACCAGCTGTTCTCGGCGCGGCCGATGCTCGGCCATGCCGACTACCGCGGACCGCTCCGCGGTCTCTACCATTGCGGTTCCGGCGCCCATCCCGGCGGCGGCGTCACCGGCGCCCCCGGCCACAACGCCGCGCGGGCCATCCTGTCGGACCATCGCGCGCTGTTTGCATAGCTTGGACGACGCACCACGCGCCGCGGTCATGGCGCGGCAAGCTGTGGACAGGTCTGTTGAGAAGCTGTGGGACTACGGTGGAAGGACCTGGTGTCCCCTGGCAGCAAAGCCGGTGAGTATCCCGGTGGACTGCCTGTGGTGCGAGTGCCGACAACCCCGGGGACAACCCAGTTGATGTCGTGTTGACAAGCTGCGTGGGGCGCTGTGGGCAACCGGTCAAAAAGAAAACACCGGGCGTCGTTGCCCGGTGCCTGCTCGAGAACGCCGTCTGCTAGATCTTACTTCAGCGAACCGGCAATCGTGCTGAACGTGCCGCTCAGCGACGTGCCGACACCGTTCACCGCAGCGATGATGGCGATGGCGATGCCGGTCGCGATCAGTCCGTATTCGATGGCGGTCGCGCCGGATTCATTCCGCAAAAACTTAACGAAAATAGCCTTCATTGCAGCCCTGCCCTTGGTTGTGATGCCTTGGAACGAAGGGTGTTCCCGAGTTCCGCCACCGTAGTAGTACGGCGGTATCTAAGGTTGTCTGAATCGGGAACCTATCAATTCTCGCGATATTCGATTGAATCCGGCTTGAAATTTTAACAAAAAGCGCGCTACCGGCCTCCGATGACCCCGTCGACACATCGCGCCAGCATCACCCTTTCCGACGAACAGACCGCAAAGCGCGTGGTAGACGCGCTTTCCGAGATGTTTTTCGAGGATCAGGCGGCTTTTGCAGCCTTCGAGCGACCGGATGGCCGCTGGGACGTCACCGTCCATTTTGCCGAGCCGCCGGATCAAACCTTGCTGCGCGACCTGGTCGGACAGGTGGTGCGACAGAATGTCGCATCGACTTTAGTTTTTGACACCGTGGAGGCCAAGGACTGGGTCAAGGCCAGCCTGGAGGACCTGGTCCCGGTCGCGGCCGGCCGCTTCATCGTCCACGGCCAACATGACCGGCACAGGATACCCTCGAACAAGCTCGGGATCGAGATCGAGGCGGCCCTCGCCTTCGGCACCGGCCATCATGGCACCACGCGCGGCTGCCTGCTGTTGCTCGACCACGTGCTGAAGGCCTATCAGCCCCGCCGCGTGCTCGATCTCGGCACCGGGACCGGCGTGCTGGGGATTGCCGCCGCCAAGGCGCTGCACGGCAGGCTGCTGGCCAGCGACATCGATCCGCCCTCGGTGCGGGTCGCCGAGGAGAATGCCCGGCTGAACGGCGCAGGCCATCTGGTGGACGTGATCCGCGCCACAGGCTTTGCGTCGCCGCGCTTTGCCGAGGACGGGCCGTTCGACCTGGTGCTCGCCAACATCCTCGCCAATCCGCTGCGGCAGCTCGCCGGGCCGATGGCGCGCCACCTCGCCTCGTCGGCGCAGGTCATTCTCTCCGGCCTGCTGACGCACCAGGCGCCGGCGGTGATCGCCGCCTATCGCGCCCGCGGGCTGGTGCCGCTGCGGCACCTCAAGATCGAGGGCTGGAGCAGCCTGTTGTTGCGGTCAAGATCATGATGCGAGGAAATCGCATCATGATCTCATGTCTTCGCTGGAGCATGATCCTCTCGGAAAACCGGTTTCCACTTTTCCGGATCATGCTCTAAATGACCTCGACCGGCAGACAGTGCGGCGACTGCACGCTCTGCTGCAAGGTGATGGCGATCGAGGAGCTGGCGAAGCCCGCCAACGCGTGGTGTCCGCATTGCAGGCCGGGCCGCGGCTGCCGGATCTACCCGAGCCGGCCGGCGGAATGCCGCTCGTTCAGCTGCGTCTGGCTGGTCAACGAGCTCCTGGAAGAGCACTGGAAGCCCTCTCGCTCGAAGCTCGTCCTGACCACCTCCGACGACGGTCTCGAGGTCCGATGCGATCCGGGCTTCCCCGACGCCTGGCGCAGGGAGCCGTATCGCAACGAGCTCAGGGAATGGGCGATATCCGGCGAGACGCTCGACATGACCGTCGTCATCATCGCCGGTCAGCGCATGACGCTGCTGACGCCGGAGCGCGAATTCGATCTCGGTATCGTCGGCCCCGATGAGCGGATAGTGCGTGAACTCGACGGCACCAAGGTCGTCAACGTGACCGTCGTGAAGGCGACTGAGCTCGATCCGTGAATGCGATCTGCGGGTTGGTTATTTCGGCGCGTCGGAATCGCGGCCGGCCGTCTCGGCCTTGTCCTGACCGGCGGCGCGGCCATGACTTGCTGCGCGCCTGGCACGCGCCTCGGTGAAGCGATCCAGCATCTGAACGATGACGCCACGCTGCTTCTGCTCGACCGGAGCGATCGGGCCGGGGGGCACCGGCGGCGAGATCTTCTCAAACGTGAATGCAGGCATCGTGCATCTCCTCACCGTTGAGTTGAGACACTCCTGGACACTCCCCGTACGCATGACCGATGACGTGCTGTGGACACCGTCCGGTCAGTTCTACTATGCCATGATTCAAGCATAAGTTATGCCAAAAATATGGTCACGCTTGACTGCGCTTGTGCGGAGATCATGCTCGGCCCGAAGAGAGTGTGAAGGCGATGTTCGAAGCCCATTTCCAGACGTTCGAAGAGCCCGAAGGCGGCGTGGCGCTGACTGCGCGGCTGAGCGCGCTGCGCGAGGAGCTGGCGCGGCGCAAGCTGACGGGATTTGTGGTTCCGCGCGCCGACCAACAGCAGAATGAGTATGTTGCGGCCTCCGAGGAGCGGCTCGCCTGGCTGACCGGCTTCACCGGATCGGCCGGGCTCGCGATCGTGCTGGGCAAGGAAGCCGCCCTGTTCGTCGACGGCCGCTACACGCTGCAGGCCGCCAAGCAGGTCGACCGCAAGGCCTGGCAGGTCGAGCCGCTGGTCGAGCCGCCGCCGGAGCACTGGCTGACCCGGCATCTGGCCGCCGGCGACCGCCTAGGATTTGACCCCTGGCTGCACACTTCTGCGGCAGCCGAACGGCTGGCGGCGGCCTGCGCCAAGGCCGGCGCCGAGCTGGTCGCCGTCGACAGCAATCCGGTCGATACGATCTGGCACGAACGACCGGCGCCGCCGCTCGGCCCGGTCACGATCCACGGCACGCAGTTTTCCGGCGAGATCGAGGCCGAGAAGCTGAAGCGCATCCGGCTCGAGATCAACAAGCTCGGCGTCGACGCGCTGGTGCTCTCCGACAGCCACGCGGTGGCCTGGACCTTCAACATCCGCGGCGCCGACGTCTCGCACACGCCGCTGCCGCTGTCCTACGCGCTGGTGCCGAAGGACGGCCGGCCGGTGGTGTTCATCGATCACCGCAAGCTGTCCAACGCGACCCGCGACCATCTCGAGCAGTCCGCCGATGTCGAGGAGCCGGCGGCGCTGGCGCCAAAGCTCACCGAGCTCGCCAAGCGCGGCGCCTCGATCGCGCTCGACAGCGCAACCGCAGCCGACGCCCTGAGCCGCCTGATCGCGACTGCCGGCGGCAAGCCGGTGCGCGGCAGCGATCCGGTCAGCCTGCTGAAGGCGGTCAAGAACATCACCGAGATCGAGGGCACGCGATCAGCGCATCAGCGCGACGCGGTGGCGCTGACGCGCTTCCTCGCCTGGATCGACCGCGAGGCGCCCTCGGGCCACCTCACCGAGATCGACACCGTCGAGGCGCTGGAAACCTTCCGCCGCCAAACCGGTGCGCTGAAGGACGTCTCGTTCCCGACCATCGCCGGCACCGGACCGAACGGCGCCATCGTGCATTACCGCGTGACGCGCAAGAGCAACCGCCGCATCGAGCCCGGCGACCTGCTGCTGATCGATTCCGGCGCGCAATATCAGGACGGCACCACCGACGTCACCCGCACCATCGCGATCGGCAATCCGACCGACGAGATGCGCGACCGCTTCACCCGCGTGCTGCGCGGCCATATCGCGATCGCCCGCGCGATCTTCCCCGACGGCACCACCGGCGCGCAGCTCGACACGCTGGCGCGGCAATATCTCTGGCAGGCCGGGATCGATTTCGAGCACGGCACCGGCCACGGCGTCGGCAGCTATCTCAGCGTCCATGAAGGGCCGGCGCGGATCTCGAAGCTCGGCACCACGCCGCTGAAGCGCGGCATGATCCTGTCCAACGAGCCGGGCTACTACAAGACCGACGCCTACGGCATCCGGATCGAGAACCTCGAGCTCGTGATCGGCACCGACATCGCCGGCGCCGAGAAGCCGGTCAACGCCTTCGAGACGCTGACCCTGGCGCCGATCGATCGCCGCCTGATCGTGGTCGGCATGCTGAGCGAGGCCGAGCTGGCCTGGCTCAACGACTACCACGCCCGCGTCGCGCGCACGGTGCGCCCGCATCTCGACGACAACCCCACCAAGCTGTGGCTCGACGAGGCGACGGCGGCGCTGACGTAGCGGCGTCGAGTTTACGTTCACCCTCTCCTCATACTCGGTGTCATCCCCCGCGACCCGTCTTCGCCAAGGCTTCGCCGGGGTAAAGGCGTTGGGCTCGCCGTAGCTTTAGCGAAGGCGGCAAGCGGGGGATCCAGTACGCCGCGGCCCATCGGATTAAAACTACTGCCTCTGGAATACTGGGTCCCCCGCTTTCGCGGAGGACGACAGTGGAATTCGCGGCCAACGGCGGTGAGGTAATTGCGCGAGACGAAACATCGCCGCGGCGTCGCCTGAAATCGCATGGGCGTATGCCGAAACACGCGTATTCGGCGCGAACGGGCGCGCTACAGTCGTTCCACAATGCTGGATCGGACCTGAATGCACGGCGTGATGGGCAAGCCGCCCGGCGCGGCCCAAGACAACACCAACGACAACAACATCGCGACATCGAAGGTCATGCTGCTGATGCTCGTCGTGATGACGGGCGTGGCGCCGATCTCGCTCTACATGCTGGTCCCGGCGCTGCCGGTGCTGGCGACGACGTTCGGCCGCGACATTTCGATCGCGCAGATGACGGTGTCGCTCTACATGGTCGGCATCGCGCTGTCGCAGCTGATCATGGGGCCGCTGTCCGACAAGTTCGGCCGCCGCCCGGTGCTGCTCGCTGGCCTCGGGCTGATGGTGACGGCCGGCATCGGCTCGGTGTTTGCCGAGACCCTGCCGCAGCTGATCGCCGCGCGCTTCTTCCAGGCGCTTGGCGGCGCCAGCGGCATGGTGATCAGCCGCGCCATCATCCGCGACCTCTATCCGCGCGAGCGGGTCGGCGCCATGATCAGCCTGGTCGTCGCCGCGCTGATGATCGCGCAGATGGTGAGCCCGCTGACCGGCGGTCTGCTGGAGACGACGTTCGGCTGGCGCGCGATCCTCTATTTCATCACCGCGGCGTCGCTCGCCGTCACCATCTTCATCGCACTGGCGCTGCCCGAAACCCGCCGCGACCGCGCCGAGAGCTCGAGCTTTCGCGGCGATCTCGGCAAGCTGCTGCGAAGCCGCGCCTTCGTCGGCTATCTGTTGTGCCAGGTGCTGGCGTCGCAGATCATCTTCGCCTTCGCCGGCGGCGGCCCCTACATCGTGGTGACCCAGATGGGCCGCAGCAGCGCCGAATACGGCGCGTGGTTCGCGATGACCGGGTTCGGCTACTTCGTCGGCAATTTGCTCTGCGTGCGGTTCGCGCCGCGGCATTCCCTCGAGAAGCTGATCTGGTTCGGCCTCGCACTTCAGCTCGGCGGCAGCCTGTTGAACCTGATCTGGAGTTTCACCGGGCTGAACCAGGCCCCGCTCTGGCTGTTCGGCACCCAGATGATCGTGATGATCGCCAACGCCTTCGTGATGGCCAATTCCGCCGCCGGCGCCATCAGCATCCGCCCCGAGGCCGCCGGCACCGCCTCCGGCGCGATGGGCTTCCTGCAGCAGGGCATCGGCTCGCTGATCTCGCAGTTCGGCGCCTATCTCGGCGGCCATTCGACCACGACGCTGCCGCTGACATCGGCGATCTTTGCGATCTCGATCGCCTGCGCCTGCACCATGATCTTCGTGGTGCCGCGGCGGAACGTGGTGGTGAGCGAAGAGCTGATCGCGCAGGCCGAGGAGGATGAGACGGGGATGATGTGAGGAGCGGCGCTCGCGCCCCCACGCTCAACTCGTCATCCCCCGCGAGAGCGGGGGATCCAGTACGCCGCGGCCTATCCGCTCAACAACGATTGCCTCTGGAATACTGGGTCCCCCGCTTGCCGCCTTTGCTAGAGCTTCGGCGAGCCCAGCCCCTTTACCCCGGCGAAGCCTTGGCGAAGACGGGTCGCGGAGGACGACAGCGGTGAGTGCGGAGGCGCCGCGCCCTATTCCCCGATCAGCTTCAGCCACTCGTCTTCGGTGAGCACGGTGACGCCGTGCTTCTGGGCATCCGTCAATTTCGAGCCCGCGCCAGGTCCTGCAATTAGGTAGTCTGTCTTCTTTGATACCGAGCTAGCGGCCTTCGCACCTAGCCTTTCGGCGTTAGCTTTGGCCTCGTCACGCGTCATCTTTTCCAGCGACCCACTGAAAACCACGGTTTTCCCGGAGATCGCCGAATTGCTCTTCGGCCTCTCGGCGTCGATGATCTCGTCGAGTTCAGCGGTGAGCCGCTCGACGATGCCGCGATTGTGGCTCTCGCCGAAATAGTCGGCGATGCTCTTGATCACGGTGTCGCCGATCTGGTCGAGCGCATCCATCTCGGCGATGGCCTCCTCGTCGCCCTTGGCGACCTTGAGGCAGGCCTCGTGGAACGCATCCCATGAGCCGTAGCCGCGCGCCAGCGCCAGCGCGGTGGTCTCGCCGACATGGCGCATGCCGAGCGCATAGATGAAGCGCTCCAGCCCGATCCTGCGCCGGCTGTCGATCGCGGCAAACAGGTTGCGCACCGAGGTTTCGCCGTAGCCCTCGATGTCCTCCAGCTTCAGCTTCGCGTTGCGCTTCGGCAGCGTGAAGATGTCGGCGGGTTCTTTGACCCAGCCCTCGTCGAAGAAATATTGCAGCTGCTTCACGCCGAGGCCGTCGATGTCGAAGGCCCGTCGCGAGACGAACAGAATGAGGTGCTCGACCTTCTGGAACGGACAGGCGAACTCGCCGCTGCAGCGCAGCCGCGAGCCTTCCTCGCCGGTCGCGGTCTCCTCGCGCACCACGTCGGTGTGCAGCGGGCATGGGCACTTCTTCGGGAAATGGAATTCCTTGGCGCTCTTCGGCCGCTTGTCGATCACGACATCGACCACCTGCGGGATCACGTCGCCGGCGCGCTGGATCACCACGGTGTCGCCGATCCGGATATCGCGTCCCTCGCGCAGCACCTCGCCCTTGTTGCCGATGCCCTTGATGTAATCCTCGTTGTGCAGCGTGACGTTCTGCACGATCACGCCGCCGACACCGACCGGCTCGAGCTTGCCGACCGGCGTGAACGAGCCGGTGCGCCCGACCTGGATCTCGATGTCGCGCAGCACGGTCATGGCGCGCTCGGCCGGGAATTTGTGCGCGATCGCCCAGCGCGGCGTGCGCGACACGAAGCCGAGCCGCTCCTGCCAGTCGATGCGGTCGACCTTGTAGACGACGCCGTCGATGTCGTAGTCGAGCTCGGCGCGCTGCTCCTCGATCTTGCGATGGAAGACGATCAGCTCCTCGACCGAATGGCATAGCCTGGTCAGCGGATTGGTCTTGAAGCCGCAGCGTTCGAACCAGTGGATCATGCCGGTCTGGGTCTCTTCCGGCATCGCGCTCATCTCGCCCCAGGCATATGCAAAGAAACCGAGCGGCCGCGAGGCGGTGATACCGGGATCCTTCTGGCGCAGCGAGCCTGCTGCGGAGTTGCGCGGATTGGCGAAAATGGTATCGCCGGCGACCTTCTGCCGCTCGTTGAGCGCGAGGAACGCCTTCTTGGTCATGTAGACCTCGCCGCGCACCTCGCAGATCTCGGGCACGTTGCGGCCCTTCAGTTTCTGCGGGACGTCTTCCAGCGTGCGGATGTTGGCGGTGACGTCCTCGCCCTCGGCGCCGTCGCCGCGGGTTGCCGCGGTGACGAGCTCGCCGCCTTCATAGCGCAGCGACATCGAGAGCCCGTCGATCTTCGGCTCGGCCGAGAAATCGATCTTGTCGTCAGGCAGTTTCAAAAAGCGCGTGATGCGTCCGACGAAGTCGACCACGTCAGCTTCCGCAAACGCGTTGTCGAGCGACAGCATCGGCAGCGAATGGCGGACCTTCCTGAAGCGTCCCGACGGCGCGGCACCGACCTTCTGCGACGGCGATTCCGCGGTGACGAATTCAGGAAAGCGCTTCTCGATCGCGTTGTAACGCTGCCGCAGCGCGTCGTACTCGGCATCGGTAACGCTGGGCGCGTCGTCCTGATAGTAGCGCTTGTCGTGGCCCTCGAGCTCGAGTGCAAGCCGCATGTGCTCGACCTTGGCCTGCGCCTTGGTAAGCTTGTCGACGTCGACCAGCGCTTTCTTCGCTTTGGTGGCCATGGACGAGCTAACTCGCCGCCCGCAGCAGGCGTTCCGCGGCGGCCCGCGCCTCGGCCGTGATCTCGGCGCCGGCCAGCATGCGCGCGATCTCCTCGCGGCGATGGTCGGCTGCGAGCGCGTTGACGCGGGTGGCGACGCGCTTGCCCTTGTCGAGCGCGTCCTTGGAGATCAGAAGATGCTGGCTGGCGCGGGCCGCGACCTGCGGCGCATGCGTCACCGCCATCACCTGCACCTTGCCGGCGAGACGTGCCAGCCGCGAGCCGATCGCGTCAGCCACCGCGCCGCCGACGCCGGTGTCGATTTCGTCGAACACCAAGGTCGGCGCCGAGCCGCGATCGGCCAGCACGACCTTCAATGCCAGCAGGAAGCGCGACAGCTCGCCGCCGGAGGCGACCTTCATCATCGGTCCAGGCTTGGTGCCCGGATTGGTCTGGACCCAGAACTCGACACGGTCGATGCCCTCCGGCCCCGGCGAGGCGGCATTGGCCTCGACCTGCGTCATGAATTTCGCGCGCTCGAGCTTGAGCGGCGCGAGCTCGGCATTGACCGCCTTGTTGAGCTTCTCGGCCGCCTTGCTGCGCGCCGCCGACAGCTTTGCAGCCGCGGCCGCATAACGCTGGTCGGCTTCGGCGGCGGCGGCTTCCAGCTTCTTCAGCCGGTCGGCGCCGGCATCGATCAGCGCGACGTCGCCGGCGTATTGCGCCGCCAGCGCGGCCAATAAATCCACCGGCGTCGAATATTTGCGCGAGGCGGCGCGCAGCGCGAACAGCCGCTCCTCGATGCGTTCGAGCTCGGCCGGATCGAAATCGGTTGCCGCCAGCGCAGCGTTGAGGTGCTGGTCGGCCTCCTCCAGCGCGTTGATCGCAATGTCGATCGCCTTGACCGCCGGCTCGATCAGCGCGGGCGCATTGGCGGCGCGCCGCTCCAGCCGGCGTACCGCGGCCGACAGCGCCGACACCGGCGAATGCGAGCCGCCGATCGCCTCCTGCGCCTCGCGCAGATCGGTCGCGACCTTCTCGCCCTGCATCATGGTGGTGCGGCGGTTGGCGAGCTCGGTCTCCTCGCCGTCCTTCGGCGCCAGCGTCTTCAATTCCTGCGAGGCATGGCGCAGATAGTCGGCCTCGCGCGCGGCGCGCTCCATGCCGGCGCGATGCTCGTCGAGCGCGGTGCCGGCGGTCCGCCTGACGTCCCACAGCGCTTCCAGCGCCGCGACGTCCTTCTCGTGGCCGGCGAAGGCGTCGAGCAGCCGGCGGTGAGTGGAGGCGTCGACCAGCGCGCGCTCGTCGTGCTGGCCGTGGATCTCGACCAGCACGGCGCCGACCGCCTTCAGCGTCTGCACGCTGATCGCCTGATCGTTGATGAAGGCGCGGGTGCGGCCGTCGGCGAGCTGCACGCGGCGCAGAATCATCTCACCGGTGTCGTCGAGGCCGTTCTCGGCAAGGATCCTGGCCGCCGGATGCCCCTTCGGGACATCGAACATGGCGGTGACCTGCCCCTGCTCGGCGCCGTGGCGCACGAGGCCGGCATCGCCGCGGCCGCCAAGCGCCAGCGCAAAAGCATCGAGCAGGATCGATTTGCCGGCGCCGGTTTCGCCGGTCAGCACCGCCAAGCCACGGGAAAATTCGATATCAAGCCGTTCGATCAGGACGATGTCACGGATCGACAGACGGGCCAGCATGCGAGGACAATTCCTAGCCGAGACCTATTTTCTTGAAGGTCCTGCTGATCCAGGAACCCTGATTCTCGCTCGGCTCGAGACCGCCGGACTTTACTAGATTATACGCGTCCTTGTACCAGCGGCTGTCCGGAAAATTGTGGCCGAGCACCGCGGCGGCGGTCTGCGCCTCGCCGGCGATGCCGATCGCCATATAGGCTTCGGTGAGCCGGTAGAGCGCCTCTTCGACGTGACGGGTGGTCTGATACTGCGTGACCACGGTCTTGAAGCGATTGATCGCGGCGGTGAAGTCGCGCTTCTCGATGTAATAGCGCCCGACCGCCATCTCCTTGCCGGCGAGCTGGTCGCGCGCGGCCTGGATCTTGTTCTTGGCCTGGGTGGCGTATTCGGAGGTCGGATATTTGCGCACCACCTCTTCGAGCGCCGCGATCGCCTTCTCGGTTCGGCCCTGGTCGCGCGAGATGTCCGGGATCTGGTCGAAATGCGATGCCGCGATCAGGTACTGGGCGTAGGCGGCGTCCGGGCTGCCGGGATGCAGCGTGACGTAGCGGGTGGCGGAGCCGATGCAGCTGTCATAGTCGCCGGCCTGGTAATACGAATAGGCCGACATCAGCAGCGACTTTCGGGCCCAGTCCGAATAGGGATGCTGCCGGTCGACTTCCTCGAACTTCTTCGAGGCGGCCTTCAGGTCCTTCTTCTCGTTCATCATGTACAAGCCCTCATTGTAGAGCTTGTCCGCGGGCTCATCGACGAACGTGTCGTCCTTGGCCATGAACTTGTCCCACAGCGCGCCGGTGCCGCAGCCTGAGAGCGGCAGGGCCAGCACGATCAGGCCCGCCGCGAAACGCAGCGTGCGCGCGGCCTTGGTCAGGCCGGAGACGTCAGAAGAATCGCGTGGTTCGAGCGCCATACGCATTGCCGACATGAATTTTAAAACCTGACGCCTTTGATGCGGTTAACGGCGACCCCACTCCACCCATGAACCGCGGTCATGGATGCAATAATTCCCGTGCCATTGGCTGCCGTCACTCGCAACCGCAGGCCTGTTTAACCGAAAAATGACCGTGGACCAACCGAATACGAAGCCAATCCGCCGGGAATAAGGCGACCCGACGAAGCTCACAGCCTGCTGTGGTTATTACGGAAATTGGGCCCGACCGCCTGCCGCGATCAGGACACGTCCGGGCCGTAGGCCGGGGCGACCAGACCGCCCACGGTGCCTGCACCGGCTTCGACATGGCCGCGGACCGGCCGCCGGGCGGTCTCCGCTTCGACCACGCGCCAGGCGCTGCGATCAGCGAGCAGCGCCTTCAGCACCGCATTGTTGAGCTTGTGACCGCCCCGCTTCGAACGATAGATGCCGAGCAGAGGCAGGCCGGCCAGCGAGAGATCGCCGATCACGTCCAAGACCTTGTGGCGGACGCACTCGTCGCTGTAGCGCAGGCCTTCGGTGTTGAGCAGCCGGGTCTCGTCGAACACCACCGTGTTGTCGAACGACGCGCCGAGCGCGAAACCGGCGCTCCAGAGCCGCGCGGTGTCGCTGATGCAGCCGAAGGTACGGGCCCGCGCGACGTCGCGGCGGAAGCTTTCCGGCGACAGGTCGAAGGAGAAGCTCTGACGGCCGATCACCGGATTGGCGAAATCGATCTCGACCTCGGCCCGGAACCCGCCGGCGAACGGGCGCAGCTCACCGACGGCCTCGCCGATCTTCACCTGCACCGGCTTCACCACCTGGATGAAGCGGCGAACGGCGGGCTGGGTGACGATGCCGGCCTGATCGATGGCGGCGACGAACGCGGCCGAGCTGCCGTCCATGATCGGAACTTCGGGTCCGTCGACCTCGATCGTGGCGTTGTCGACGCCCATGCCGCGCAGCGCAGCGAGCACGTGTTCGGCGGTGGAGACCAGCGGCCCTTCGCGGTCACCGAGCACCGTCGAAAATTCGGTAGCGATCACAGCGTCGGCGGTGGCGGTGACTTCACGGTCGGCGCCGTCGAGACCGGTGCGGACAAAAATAAAACCCGCGTCGACAGGCGCAGGTCCCAGCGTGAGACTGACAGGAAGACCGGAATGAACGCCTACGCCAGTCACGGTGGCTTGCGACCGAAGCGTTGTCTGACGGCTGAACTTCATTCGATAATGCCCACTACCCGACTTCGCTCAATTCAAGTGGCCAAACTTCCCCAAGGCCGACTCGCTTGAGCTCCCCAAGTCACGGCAGACCATAGTCACTGCCCTAAACCGCACAACTCACGCTTCTTTACCGATTGTTACCCCATCTCTGCCGCATTCGCGCCCAAGGTTAACCAAATTGCGGCAGCGAAAACGGCTCTCGGCGGGCCGCCATCCAACCACCGAAAGAATAATTAATCATTCAAAATCAGTTGCTTGTTTGTCCGGCACAATCGCCTGCCCACAGCAAGGAAAAGGCCCCGGCGGTTCCCCGCCGAGGCCTTGTTCGTGGCCAAGGTTGTAACAAACTTCAGTTTGCCTGCCGGCGCAGGAAGGCCGGGATATCAAGATGGTCGTCGCCCTGTGGCGCCGGGGCAACAGGCGCCTGGCGGCCATGAGCGTCCAGGCCCTGCGGCGCGGGGCGCTTCGCATATTCCGATACCGGCGATTCGTTCGCCGAGATCTGCTGGGCGACGCTGCGGGCGGGCTTGCGCTCGGGCAGCGGCGGCATCGTGGGCATGGCCGGACCGGAGGCGCGGGCCGCGATCGGCGGCTCGGTCTCTTCGTCGCGGCGGCCGAGGCCGACATTGGCGAGCCGCTGCAGCAGCGACAGCCGGGTCTTCTGCGGGTGTTCCGCCTCGCCGTCACCGCTGGCCTGGCGGATCTCGGCCTGGGCCGGCATCGGCAGATCCTCGAACTTCGGCATCCGCGGGGCACGGACCGGCGACCGCTCCGCCGCCTGCGGGATGAAGGTCTCGGGCGGCATCGGCTCGTGATGCTCGGCCTTGGCCGCCTCATGGTCCGGGAACAGCGAGGGCTTCTGGGCGATCGGCCGCACGGTGACGTCACCGTAGGAGGCCGGCTGCATCGGCGCCTGGGCAGCCGGTGCGCTGTCCGGGGCCACCGCGGCGGCGATCGCCGCGAGCGCCGCACGCTCGACGGCCGGACGGGGCGCGGCGGCCTGCGGTGCAATCGGAGCGACGGTCACGCCGGTCGGCGGTTCCAGCTTCTGGGCGCGCTCGGCCATGCGCTGATTGTCGGCACGCAGGCGGGCGGTCAGATCGGCCAGCCGGCTCTCCGGCGAACCACCCGGCTGCTGCGCGGGAGCCTGGGCGCGGGACGCGATCGCGGCCTGCTCGATGCCGGTTGCGACCACCGAGACGCGAATGACGCCGTCGAGCGATTCGTCGAAGGTGGCGCCGACGATGATGTTGGCGTCGGCATCGACCTCTTCGCGGATGCGGGTTGCGGCTTCGTCGACCTCGAACAGGGTCAGGTCCTTGCCGCCCGTGATCGAGATCAACAGGCCGCGGGCGCCCTTCATCGACGAGTCGTCGATCAGCGGATTGGCGATCGCAGCTTCGGCGGCGGTCAGCGCGCGCTTCTCGCCGGTTGCCTCGCCGGTGCCCATCATCGCCTTGCCCATCTCACGCATCACGGCGCGGACGTCGGCGAAGTCGAGGTTGATGAGGCCTTCCTTGACCATCAGGTCGGTGATGCAGGCGACGCCCGAATACAGCACCTGGTCGGCCATCGCGAAGGCGTCGGCGAAGGTGGTCTTCTCGTTGGCGACCCGGAACAGGTTCTGGTTCGGGATGATCAGCAGCGTGTCGACCACCTTGTGGAGCTCGGAAATGCCGTGCTCGGCGGTGCGCATGCGGCGCTGACCTTCGAAGTGGAACGGCTTCGTCACCACGCCGACGGTGAGGATTCCCATTTCGCGGGCGGCCTTGGCGATCACGGGTGCAGCGCCCGTGCCGGTGCCGCCGCCCATGCCGGCGGTGACGAACACCATGTTGGCGCCGGTGAGATGATCGCGCAGCTCGTCCATCACCTCCTGCGCGGCCGCAGCGCCGACATCGGGCTGCGAACCGGCGCCGAGGCCCTGGGTGACCTGGGTGCCCATCTGGATGATGCGCTGCGCCTTCGACATGGTCAGCGCCTGCGCGTCGGTGTTGGCGACGACGAAGTCGACGCCCTGCAACCCGGCGGTGATCATGTTGTTGACGGCATTACCACCCGCGCCGCCGACGCCGAAGACGGTGATCCGCGGTTTCAGCTCGCTGATGTCAGGGGGTGTCAGATTGAGTGCCATGGTTGCCTCTCTCGATTATGCGCGCGTTGGTTCGTCCCGGCCGCTGGCCACGGGAGCTGGTGAAAATGCAATGAGCCGGGGTGCGGTCATCAGAAGCCCTCGCGAAGCCATCGTCCGACCTTTCCGAAGTAACCGTCTGTCCCTGTCCTGAGCTGCCGCGTGCGCCGCGGTTCGACATGTTCAAGATGTGCGTATTGCGGATAGACCAGGAGGCCCGTCGGCACCGAGAACGAGGCGCCCTTCGCCTCGTTCGGCAGCCGGCCGAAGCCGAGCGGGCGGCCGATGCGGACCTGGCGGTTCAGGATACGGGCGGCGAGCTCGACGGTGCCGGTGAGCTGCGACGCGCCGCCGCTCAACACGACGCGCGCCCTCGGCTCTGCCGCAAAGGGGGAATCCGCGAGCCGGTCACGGACCATTTCGAAAATCTCCTCGGCGCGATGCCGGACAATGTTCGCAATCGTGGCGCGAGACACGATCTGCGGAGTCTCCCGATCATCGCCTGCAGTGGGGACGGACATCAGCTCGCGCGAGTCCGAACCGCCGGTCAGCACCGTGCCGTATAAGGTCTTGATTCGCTCGGCATCCGCAATGCATGCGCCGATGCCGCGCGCAAGATCCATCGTGATATGTTGCCCGCCGAGCGCAAATCCGGATGCATGCACGAGGCGGCCGCCGGAATAGGTCGCGATCGTCGTCGAGCCCGCGCCCATCTCGACCACGGCGGCGCCGAGGTCGGCCTCGTCATCGGTCAGGACCGACAGGCCCGCGACATAGGGGCTCGATGCCATGGCTTCGACGTTGAGATGGCAGCGCTCGACCACCAGCATCAGGTTCTTGGCGACCGTCGCATCCGACGTCACGACGTTCATGTCGACGCCGAACTGGCGCGCCACCATCCCCTTGGGATCGCGGATGCCCTTGACGCCGTCGAGCGCGTAACCGACCGGCAGCGCGTGCAGCACGGTGCGGCCGGCGCCGGCGGCGTGGCGCATGCCGGCGGAGGTGACACGGCTGATATCGTCCGAGGTCACCGAGCCGCCGCGGATATCGGCCGCGGCTTCGACCAGCTGGCCATGCTGCCTGCCGCCGGAGACCGACAGCAGGACGGATTCGACGCGGACCTTGGCCATGCGCTCGGCCAGCGCCACGGCATGGCGCACCGCCTTCTCGCATTCGGCGAGATCGACGACGGAGCCGGCCTTGACGCCGCGCGACTGGATCTGGCTGTAGCCGATCAGTTCGACCGCGTGGGTGCGGCCGCGCAACGCCTCGTTCGGCGGCGACGGCCTGAGCCGCGCGATCATGCAGGCGATCTTGCTGGAACCGACGTCGAGCGAAGCCACCATCGCGGTGCGCTTCTGCATCGGGCGGGTCTTCGGGGTCAGATTGCGATCGAGGCCGGTCATGCGGAGTCACCGGCCTTCTTCTTGGACTTCTTGTCCTTGAACAGTTCGTCGCGCGCCTTGCCGGCTTCCTCCGACAATTGCACGATCAGCCGATCGGGCAGCCGCATGTCGACGGCGACGATGTCGCGCGAGAACAGCTTCTCGTCCTTGTCGAGCCTGGAGAGCGCGGCCAGCGCGTTGCCGACGTCGTTCTCGGGCAGGCGGACGTCGAGGCCGTCCTTGAGGCGCAGGTTCCAGCGCCGCTCGCCGACGAAGATCGCGGCCTTGGTCACCGAGCGCACCTGCGGATAGCGGTCGAGCAGCGCCAGGAAATCCTGGGCGCGCGTATCGGCGCCCTTGCCCACCACCAGCGGCAAATTGAGGAAGCGGCGCGAGACATAGGGCTCGAGCACCGCGCCGTCGGAGGCGATCACGGACAGGCGGCCGTTCTGCTGCCACAGCGCGAAGGCGGTGCGCTCGACGATGTCGATCTGCAGCCGGCCCGGATAGAGTTTCAGGATCGTGGCATCCGCGATCCAGGGATTGGCCTTCAACTTGGCGCGCACGGTATCGGCATCGAGGAACAGCAGCGAGGAGCGGCCGTTGACGCCGCCGATCGCAAGCACCTCGTCCTGGCTCAGCTGCTTGCGGCCGTTGATGCCGACGGTGGTGATGCGGAAGCCTGCGGAATTGGCCAGCGCGTTGCGCGTGTCGCTGAGCGCGGTGGTGAATTCCTCGACATGGCCGCCCTTGACGATGCCGAAGCCCAGGCTGCCGAACAGGATCGCGAGCGTCGCGACCAGGCCGATGCGGCGCGGCAGATAGGTTTCGACCAGCAGGATGTAGCGGTTGGGCGGCTCGCGATCGATCACCTGCGGACGCCTGGCGGGCGCCCGGCGGCGGCGAGCGAAATGGGCGGCGAGATACTCGCGCAGCAGCACCGCCGCTCCAATAGCGGCTGCTCTCAGGTCAGCTTGAGGCCCCAGCGATCGCAGCGATCGAGTGAGGCGTCCTGCACCATCCATTGCACGAGCTCGTCACATGTTGTGCCCGCAAACCCCGCGGGTCCCGGCACAGGTCACGTCTCGGCAAACCGGTTGGGATTAGAGTGGCCCCCTGTTCCCTGGTTGCGATCCTCGAAGCGGTAATCCGCGACAGCTCACGCCCCGGCAGCCAAGCGCTACATGCGCCGCCAGCGTTAACCTTCGGGCTTCCTGGTAAACAAACAGTAAATGAGTTCGGCCTGGAGCGTGTTTTGATCAACGCTATGAGTACTTTGCCGCGAACCCGTTAGCATTTTAGCAACAGCGCCCGGGTTCCATCCGGCCGAGTCGGGCGGGTTCCCGCCCGACCGGCCTTAACCACGAACGCGGCGCCGGGCGAGCTCGACCTGGTCATTGAGGAAGTCTGCAAAGGCGATGCCCTGTGCTTTCAAGGCCTTAGGGTACAGTGATGCCGCGGTCAGGCCGGGCAGCGTGTTGGTCTCGAGGTAGACCGGGCCATTGGCCGAGACGATGAAATCGCTGCGCGAGTAGCCGGCGCAGGACAGCGCGCGGTGCGCACGCAACGCGTGATCCATGATCGCGGCAGTCACCTCCGGCGCGAAGCGGCCGGGACAGATCTCCTGGGTCGATTTCAGGAGGTATTTGGCGGTGTAGTCGAAGGCCCCTTCCCCCGGCACGATCTCGATCGGCGGCAACGCGAACACGCTGCCGTCGGATTGCTCGAGCACGCCGCAGGTCGCCTCCACGCCCGATACGAACGGCTCGATCAGATACTCCTCGTGCTGCGCCGCGTTGCGGACCGCGACGAGGTCCTGCTTGGCGTTGACGAAGATCAGCCCGTAGCTCGATCCGTCCTTGGCGGGCTTTGCGATCAGCTTGCCGTGTTTCGCGAAGGCGTCGTCGATCTGTTCGACGCTGATGCCCTGTGGCGCATTGAGGCCCGCGATCGCGGCGAAGCGCTTCGCCGACGGCTTGTCGAACGCAAGATGCGACGACGCCGAGCCGGAGCCGGTGAACGCCACGCCGCGCATCTCGCACATCGCCTGCAATTCGCCATTCTCGGCGCGGCCGCCGTGCAGACCGAACACCAGCACGCGCTGCTCGGCGCCCGCTTTGTCGAGTGCCTGGTCGAGCGGGATGCCGCGCCCGTCGGGCTTGAAATCGACCTCGAAGGGACGCGCATGGCCGAGCAGTTTTTCCGACGTCACCGCATGCACGGTATCGTCGACATCCCAGAACCATAGATCCGCGTCAGGCAGCGCGCGATGCAGCGCCTGCGTGCTTGCGACCGAGACCAGCCGCTCCTTGTTGGTGCCGCCGAACAGAATGGTCACCTGCATCAGCTTTTCCCGATCCGCTTGATTTCCCAGTGTAGCTCGATTCCGCTGGCTTGCTTCACCCGTTCGCGCACCGTCTCGCCGAGCGTCTCGATGTCGTGCCCGGTGGCGTTGCCGGTGTTGATCAGGAAATTGCAGTGCATCTCCGATACCTGCGCGCCGCCGACCTTGAGGCCGCGGCAACCGGCGGCGTCGATCAGCTTCCAGGCGCTGTTGCCGGGCGGATTCTTGAAGGTCGAGCCGCCGGTCTTCTCGCGGATCGGTTGCGCGGTCTCGCGATGGGTCTGCACCTCGTTCATGCGAGCCCGGATCGCCTCGGCATCGGTGATCGTGCCGCGGAAGCGCGCCGAGGTGAAGACGATGGACGGATCGACGCCGCTGTTGCGATAGACGAACTTCATGTCGGCATTACCGAATGTGTGCTTCGTTCCGTCGCGGCCGATGCCGGTGGCCTCGATCAGCACATCCTTGGTCTCGCCGCCGTTGGCGCCGGCATTCATGCGCAGCGCACCGCCGACCGTGCCGGGAATGCCGAAGAAGAATTCCATGCCGCCGATATTGGCGGCCGCCGCCGTCTCGGCGACGCGCTTGTCGAGCGCCGCAGCGCCCGCGGTGACGACATCGCCCTCGGCACTCGTCTCGCCGAACGCGCGCGGCGCGAGCCGGATCACGACGCCAGGCATGCCGCCGTCGCGCACGATCAGGTTGGAGCCGACGCCGACGACATAGACCGGCAACTCCTGCGGCAGGCGCTTCAGGAAGTAGGCGAGATCATCCTCGTCGGCCGGCGTGAACAGCACCTGCGCCGGACCGCCGACGCGAAACCAGGTCAGCTCCGCAAGCCGCTGGTTCGCAAGCAGCCGCCCGCGCAGCTCCGGCATCGCGGCTTTGAGATCGGGCGTGATGTCGGGGAAGGTCATGGCGCGTCGATCGATGCACGAACTTGATCGAGATCGTAGCGTGCTACGATTTCTGTCAGCGCCCGGGGCTTACCCCTCTCCCCAACCCTCCCCCGCAAGGGGGGAGGGAGCCTGACGAGCGTGCTCACCTTACCGCGAGTCACGACTGTGCTCTGCCCCCTTGAAGGAGTCAGGAGGGCACCGGCGGGTGGGTTCCCTCCCCCCTTGCGGGGGAGGGTTAGGGAGAGGGGTGAGCCGAACGGGCGGTGTTCGTCGCTCGCGATGAACATCATCACTCCAGCGCCTTCAGTTCGCCGGGCAATGCATACGCCCATTGCGTGATGTTGCCGGCGCCGAGGCAGACGACGAGATCGCCGGACTTGGCGAGGCCGTGCACGATCGTCGCGAGCTCGCCGGCATTCGGCAGCGGCACCACGTTGCGATGGCCGTGGGCGCGCAGGCCGGCGGCGAAATGATCGCGGTCGATGCCTGGGATCGGCGCCTCGCCGGCCGGATAGACCTCGGCGACGACGACCGCATCGGCATCGTTGAAGCAGGTGCAGAATTCCTCGAACAGCGACTGCAGGCGGCTGTAGCGATGCGGCTGCACCACGGCGATGATCTTGCCGTTGGTGGATTCCCGCGCCGCCTTCAGCACGGCTGCGATCTCCACCGGATGATGGCCGTAGTCGTCGATCACGGTGACGCCGTTCCATTCGCCGGTCTTGGTGAAGCGCCGCTTGACGCCGCCGAAGCCGGCCATCGCCTGGCGGATGACATCGTCGGACACGCCGAGCTGATGCGCTACCGCAATCGCTGCCGTCGCATTCGACGCGTTGTGGCGCCCCGGCATCGGCAGCATGATGTCGGCGATCTCATGGACCGCGCCGGACTTGCGATCGCGGATCGCGACGGTGAATTTCGAGCCGCCGCCCATCGGCGTCAGATCCTTGAGCTGCGCGTCGGCCTGCGGGTTCTGACCGTAGGTGATGATGCGGCGATCCTCGATCTTGCCGACCAGCGTTTGCACCACGGGGTGATCGGTGCACATCACGGCAAAGCCGTAGAATGGAACGTTCTCGACGAAATTGCGGAACGCGTCCTGGATCGCCTCGAAGGTCTTGAAGTGATCGAGATGCTCGGGATCGATGTTGGTGACGATGACGACGTCGGACGGCAGCTTGAGGAAGGTGCCGTCGCTCTCGTCGGCCTCGACCACCATCCAGTCGCCCGCGCCGAGCCGCGCATTGGAGCCATACGCATTGATGATGCCGCCGTTGATCACGGTCGGGTCGAGCCCGCCGGCATCGAGCAAGGTCGCGACCATCGTGGTCGTGGTGGTCTTGCCATGGGTGCCGGCGATCGCGACGCAGCTCTTCAGCCGCATCAATTCCGCCAGCATCTCGGCGCGCCGCACCACCGGGATGCGCCGCTCACGTGCCGCCATCAGTTCGGGATTGTCGCGCTTGATCGCGGTCGAGACCACGACGACATCGGCGCCATCGACATTCTCGGCGGCGTGGCCGACCGAGACCTTGGCGCCCTTCTTGCGCAGCCGGTCGAGATTGTAATTGTCCGACGCGTCGGAGCCCTGCACGGTGTAGCCGAGATTGATCAGCACCTCGGCGATGCCGCTCATGCCGATGCCGCCGATCCCGACGAAGTGAATGGGTCCGATCTCGCGCGGCAGTCTCATGATCCGGTTCCTGACATCATCATCCGTCCTGTGCGAGCTGCGCTGCGGAGCGGACGATTTGGCTTCTCTGTGCGCCTGGTAGCTATGGCGCGGACTACTGGATGCCCCGCTTTTCCCCGGCGTGACAAGGGCTTTTTCCACTCCGCGGCCGTGGAAATGCCGCTGTTGCCGGCTACCGGCCAGTGCTGGCGATCTGACGTCGCGGGTATCTCCATCCCGGCCCGGCGGCTACGCCGCTCCCGGCCGCACGGCGCGCGCCGCGAACTCGTCCTGCATCTCGATGACGCGAAGATAGTTGCGCAGCCGGTTGGTTTCGAGCGTACGCAGCAGCTTGTTCTGGTGGTAGGGCAGCACGAGCTCGGCAAGCTGCGCGCTCCAGGCGGCATCCATATCGAACAGCACCCCTAAGCCGAACACCGCGGGGATCTCGGCGAAGCCGAACTCCCTGCCCTGCGCCAGCTCTTCGGCCAGGAAGTCATCGATCGCGGTCATCACGCCGTTGCGCGCGCCGCCGGAGGTGTTGGCGAATGCGGCGAGGCCGGCGCCGCGAAATCCACGCCCCTCGACCAGCACCGGCCGATCCAGCGTGGCGCCGGCGTGGTAGCTGTGCGGATGGCGATACGCGGCGGGAATCTGCTCGGGCGCGTAGTACATGTCGCGGCGCCCGCAGGGCCAGCCGACATCGTGCAGGAAGACCAGAACCGGCTTGCCGGCGCGGCGGCTGATCGCGTTGATCTGCCGCAGCTCGTGATAGACGGTGTACCAATTGTGGTCGCCATCGACGATCCAGGCATCGGCCGCATCAAGCTCGCCGAACGCGTCGAGGCTGGTCTTCGCAACATGACGCACATTGGGATTTGCGGAAACCCAATCGAGGAATTCACGCTTCGGCGCCGGATCGACGCTGGTGAGCTGGCCGCCGCGCCCATTGCAGTGTTCTGCAAGCAACGCGGACATCCCGCCATATTCGGCGCCGATCTCGACGATGTCGCGTGCATCCGCCAGGCGCAGGCCTTCCAGGATCAGGTCCGAGAATTCCGAGACGGAGTGGATCAACAGACCCGTCATGATCTAACTCTCCCCCGGCATCCTGCCGGATTGGCGCATCAAATCCCGGCCACCTTGGCAACCAGATCGGCCAGCCGCTCGGCGGCATCGAGCCGGCCGACACCGCGCGCAGCCGCCGCCATCGCAGTCAATTTCGCGGGCTCGGCGGCGAAGGCCGCAATTTCAGCCGCGAGCCGCTCCGGCGTGAAGTCGCTCTGCGCGATGCGCAGCGCGCCGTTCGCCTGCGACAGCACGCCGGCATTGGCGAACTGATCCTGGTCGATCGCGCCCGGCAGCGGCACCAGGATCGAGGGGCGGCCGATCGCGGCGAGCTCGGCAACCGTGCCGGCGCCGGAACGCGAGATCACGAGCTGGCTCGAGGCCAGCCGCGCCGGCAGATCGGCGAAGAACGGCGCGAGCTCGGCATTGATCTTGAGCCGGTCGTAGACCTCGCGCACCCGCGCCATATCCTCTTCGCGCACCTGCTGGGTGATGATGAGCCGGCTCCACAGCGCGGGATCAAGCTTCTCAATCGCCGGCGGCACGATGTCGCTCATCACCCGCGCGCCCTGGCTGCCGCCGACGACGAGCAGGCGCAGCGGCCCGTTCACCTCGGGCGGCGTGTACGTCACCGCGGCTGCCGCAAGGATCGCAGGCCGCATCGGCGTGCCGACGGTGGTCGCCTTGCCGGCGAGCGCGGGATCGCGGTCGAGCACGCCGGGCAGCGAGGTCGCGATCGCGTTGACGCGGCCGGAGAGGAAGCGGTTGGCGCGGCCGAGCACCGCATTGGCATCGTGGATGATGCCGGGAACCCCGAGCAGCCGCGCCGCCATCAAGGGCGGCAACGTCGGGTAGCCGCCGAAGCCGACCACGGCCGCGGGCTTCAGCCGGCGCACCAGGTTGGCGGCAACCAGCGTGCCGTAGCCGAGCATCAGCACGGTCTGCGCCAGCGAGATCGGGTTGCGGCTGCGCACGGTCGCGCTCGGCACCAGGTCGATGCTCTCCCGGCCAAACAGTCCGGAATAGCGCAGCGCGCGGCCGTCGGTCGCAAGCCGGACGCGCAGGCCACGCCTGACCAATTCCACGGCGAGCGCTTCGGCCGGGAACAGGTGGCCGCCGGTGCCGCCGGCCGCCAGCAGAATCAGGGGCGCGTTGTCCATGTTTTCCAGATAGCCGAGGCCGCAGTCACAGTCACCTACGCGTAGGCGCGCTGCGCGCTGGCGCCTTCCATCGATTCGATCTCGGTGCGCGGCCGCTGCCGCGTCAGCGCCAGCATCATGCCGACGCCATAGGCGAGCGAGACGAACGAGGATCCGCCGTAGGAGATGAACGGCAGCGTCATGCCCTTGGCCGGGATCAATTGCAGATTGACCGCCATGTTGATCGTCGCCTGCACGCCGAACAGGATCGCAAGCCCCGACGCCGCGAAGCGCGAGAACATGTCCTCGGTGGCATAGGCGCGGGTCAGCGTGCGGATCACGATGAAGCCGAACAGCGCGACCAGCATCAAACAGAGGATGATGCCGAATTCTTCCGCCGCGACCGCGAACACGAAGTCGGTGTGGCTGTCCGGCAGGCTGCGTTTGGCGATGCCCTCACCCGGCCCGAGCCCGAACCAGCCGCCGTTCCAGAACGCCTCCATCGCGGTGTCGACCTGGAAGGTGTCGCCGGAGGCCGGATTCATGAAGCGCTTGATGCGGCCGGCGACGTGCGGCACCAACAGATAGGCGCCGAACAGGCCCGCGCCGGCGGCGCCGGCGAGCCCGAACACCCAGATCATCCGCATGCCCGCGATGAAGAACAGCGCCCCCCACACGGTGAGGATCAGCATGGTCTGACCGAAGTCAGGCTCCATCACCAAAAGCGTCACCAGCGTCAGCAGCAGCACCAGTGCCATCGAGGTCGCCGGCATCTCCGGCCGCTTGGTCGATTCCGCAAACAGCCAGGCCGCGACGATCACGAAGGCGGGCTTGGCGGCTTCGGAGGCCTGGATGTTGACGCCGAGCAGCGTGATCCAGCGCCGCGAGCCCTTGACCTCGGGCCCGACCAGCAGCGTCAGCACGATCAGCGCAATCGACACCGCGAACACGATCAGCGCGGTGCGCCGGATCTGCCGCGGCGTCATGAACGAGACGCCGATCAGCACGATCAGCGACGGCGCCAGGAACATGACGTGGCGATTGAAGAAGTGGAACGGATCGAGCCCGATCCGAGTCGCGACCGGCGGGCTCGCCGCCAGCGACAGGATGACCCCGGCCAGCATCAACGCGGCGATCGCGACAAGCAGCAACTTGTCGACGGTCCACCACCAGTCCGAGAACGGGGTGCGTTGGTCACGGGCAAGCATGGGCGTCCCCAGATGGCAGAGATAACGTCCATTCGTGGCGCAGGATGGTTTCCAAGGGGTTAACGGGTTGGGTAACTTTTGAGGGAGGTGGATTGCGCGCCCCAACCACTGCTGTCGTCCTGGCGAAAGCCAGGACCCATAACCACCGAATTTGATTGTGAACGGGATCGCGGTCCCGGCATCGCGCAACAACGGACATTTGGGGTAATGGGTCCTGGCTTTCGCCAGGACGACGATGGTGCGGCTCTTTCCGCGCGTCGTCCCTGCGAAAGCAGGGACCCACACTCCGCGGCGGATATTGTTGAAGGGACTCGGTCGTCCCAGCATCGCTCACCAACAACCGTTCGTGGTTATGGGTCCCTGCTCCCGTGCGCAATTGCGCACTAGGCAGGGACGACGCTGAGAATGCGGGGCGGCTTTGGCTGCGGATGGGTAGAGTGCAGCGAAACCCCATCCCAGGATTTGGCGGTCGTCACACCACCGGCTTGACGCCCGGCAGCGCCTGGACGATGTCGCGGAAGGCGGTGCCGCGGATTTCGAAATTGCGGTACTGGTCGAACGAGGCGCAGGCCGGCGACAGCAGCACGACGGCTTCCGCGAGGCCCGACGCCTCCGCATCGCGCGCGGCGCTGGCGATGGCGACGTCGAGCGTGCCGGACATGTCGTGCGGCACGCGCTCGCCGAGCGTGCCGGCAAACTCGGCCGCCGCCTCGCCGATCAGATAGGCCTTGCGGATGCGCGGGAAATATTCTGATAGCCCCGTGATGCCGCCGGCCTTCGGCTTGCCGCCCGCGATCCAGTAGATGTCGGCGAAGGACGACAGCGCATGCGCGGCCGCATCGGCGTTGGTGCCCTTTGAATCGTTGACGAACAGTACGTTGCCGCGGCGGCCGACTTGCTCCATGCGGTGTGCGAGACCCGGAAAGCTGCGCAGGCCGTTCTGCAGCACATCGGGCGCGACGCCGATCGCCAGCGCGCAGGCCGAGGCGCAGGCGGCGTTCTGCGCATTGTGCAGGCCGCGCAGCGAACCGATGCCGCCGAGGCGCGCGATCTCGCTGCGCGCCGCGCCCGATGCGCGCACGATGGTCTCGTGCTCGACATAGAGCCCGTCGGGCAGCGGATTCTTCACCGAAATGCGGACCACGCTCCTGCCGGCACGGTCGAGCCGGTCGGCGATGTTGCGGCACCAGATGTCATCGACGCCTGTGATGGCGGTGCCGCCCGGCTGCACGCCCGCGACCAGCCGCTCCTTCACCGCGGCGTAGTGCTCCAGCGTGCCGTGGCGATCGATGTGGTCTTCGCTGATGTTGATCAGGATGCCGACCGAGGGATCGAGCGACGGCGCGAGGTCGATCTGGTAGGACGACATCTCGATCACATGGACGCGGCCCATCCGCGGCGGCTCCAGCGACAGGATCGCGGTGCCGATATTGCCGCCCATCTGGGTGTCGTAGCCGGCGACCTTCATCAGATGCGCGATCAGCGCCGTCGTGGTCGACTTGCCGTTGGTGCCGGTGATCGCGACGAACGGCGCGTTCGGCGCGTGACGGCGCCGCTCGCGGCAGAACAGTTCGACGTCGCCGATCACCTCGACGCCGGCCTCGCGCGCCTTCAGCACGCTCCAATGCGGCGCCGGATGGGTCAGCGGCGCGCCGGGGGTCAGGATCAGCGCGGCGAAATTCGCCCACGACACGGTACGCAGGTCGGCAGTGGTGAAGCCGGCCTGCGCCGCCTTGACGACGTTGTCGGCATTGTCGTCGGCTGCGATCACCTCGGCGCCACCGGCCTTCAGCGCATGGCAGCTCGCAAGCCCGGAGCCGCCGAGCCCGAACACTGCGACCGTCTTGCCGGCGAAGGAGGTGACCGGGATCATGGCGGCGCTCAGCGCAGCTTGAGGGTGGAGAGGCCGGCGAGCGCCAGCATCACCGAGATGATCCAGAACCGGATCACGATCTGCGGCTCGGTCCAGCCCTTCTGCTCGAAATGATGGTGCAGCGGCGCCATCCGGAACACGCGCTTGCCCGTGAGCTTGAACGAGGTGACCTGCACGATCACCGAGACCGCTTCCAGCACGAACAGGCCGCCGATCACGGCGAGCACGATCTCGTGCTTCACGGCAACCGCGGTGGCGCCAAGCATGCCGCCGAGCGCGAGCGAGCCGGTGTCGCCCATGAAGATCGAGGCCGGCGGCGCGTTGAACCAGAGGAAGCCGAGGCCCGCGCCCAACACCGCGCCGCACAGCACCGCCAGTTCGCCGGTGCCGGCGACGTAATTGATCTGCAGGTAATCCGAGAACACCGCGTTGCCGGTGAGATAGGAGATCATGCCGAAGCTCGCGGCCGCGATCATGACAGGCACGATCGCAAGGCCGTCGAGGCCGTCGGTCAGGTTCACCGCATTGCCGGCACCGACCATCACGAAGGTGCCGAAGATCACGAAGAACCAGCCGAAGTTGATCACGATGTCCTTGAAGAAGGGAATCGCGAGCGAGGTCGAGGACACGTCGCGCCCGAGCCGGACCAGCGCGTAGGTGGCGGCGAGCCCGATCACCGCCTCGATCAGCAGCCTGAGCTTGCCGGCGAAGCCAGAGTGTGACTGCTTTGTGACCTTCAAATAATCATCATAGAAGCCGACGAAGCCGAAGCCGAGCGTTACGGCCAGCACGATCCAGACATAGGGATTGAGCGGATTGGCCCACAGCAGCGTCGACACCACGAGCCCGGACAGGATCATCAGCCCGCCCATGGTGGGCGTGCCCTTCTTCGAGATCAAATGCGACTGCGGACCATCAGTGCGGATCGGCTGGCCCTTGCCCTGCCGCAGCCGCAGATGATCGATGATCCAGGGCCCGAACAGGAACACGAACAGCGCGCCGGTCACCATCGCGCCGCCGGTGCGGAAGGTGATGTAGCGGAACACGTTCAGGCCGCTGCGGAATGCCCCAAACCCCGGAACGGTGTTGGACAGTTCGATCAACCAGTAGAACATTCAAAGGGTCCTATACCGCTTCTTCGTGTGCGGCCTTGTCGGGGAAGCGTTTTTCCAGCGCGCTGACAATGAGCTTCATCTTCGATCCCAGCGAGCCCTTCACCATGATCACGTCACCGGCACGGACCGCGGCGACCGCCTGCGCTTCGAGCGCCGCCGAGCTCTCGGCATAGCCTCCCCGCTTGCCGGTGGAAAGGGCATCCCACAGATTCCGCATCAGCGGACCACAACAATATACGAGGTCGATGCGGTTGGCGGTCACGGCCTCGTTGAGGCCGCGGTGCAGATCGGGCCCGGTCGGCCCGAGTTCGAGCATGTCGCCGAGCACGGCGATGCGGCGGCCATGCGCCCCGGTCCGGGCCTGGCCGAGCACGTTGAGCGCGGCACCCATCGAGGCCGGATTGGCGTTGTAGCTCTCGTCGATCAGCGTCGCCTCGCCATGGCCGACCTCCAGCGTGCGGCGGAAGCCGCGGCCGGTCGGCGCCTCGAGCTGCGACAGCGACAGCGCCGCACGTGCGATATCGGCGCCGAGCAGCGCGGCGCCGGCGAGCACCGCGAGCGAGTTCATCGCCATGTGGCGGCCGGGCATGCCGATCTTGTAGGTGATGTCGTGATCCAGGATATCGGCATGCACCGCCGAGCAGGTCGCGTGCAGCGAGAGGTCGATCAGCCGCGCCTCGGCGCGCTTGTCGGTGCCGAACGAGACGATGCGCGAGATGCCGGCCTTCTTGGCCTGCTTCTGCAGCCGGGCGAATTGTCCGTTGTCGCGATTGAGCACGACCGCGCCATTGGGCTCGAGCCCTGCGAAGATCTCCGCCTTGGCGTCGGCGATCGCCTCGATGCCGGCGAAGAACTCCAGATGCACCGGCTCGATCGTGGTGATGACGGCGACATGCGGCCGCACCATCTTCACCAGCGGCGTGATCTCGCCGGCATGGTTCATGCCGATCTCGAACACTGCGAAGCGCGTGCTCGCCGGGCAGCGCGCCAGCGACAGCGGCACGCCCCAGTGATTGTTGAAGGACGCGACCGACGCATGGGTCTCGCCCTGCGCCGACAGCACGCGGCGCAGTGCCTCCTTGGTCGAGGTCTTGCCGACCGAGCCGGTTACCGCGATGATCTGCGCATTGAGCCGCGCGCGTGAGGCATGCGCGAGTTCGACGAGACCGGCGAGCACGTCGTCGACCACCAAGAGCGGCGCGTCGGCGGGAAACTTGTTGCGTTGCGCGGCCTCGACCACGGCAAGCCCGGCGCCGGCCTTCAGCGCCGTCTCGACAAAGGCATGGCCGTCATGGACGTCGCCCTTGATCGCGAAATACGCCTCGCCCGGCGCGATGGTGCGGCTGTCGATCGAGAGCCCGGTGACGCCTTCCGGCAGCGCGCCCTGCGTGACGGCACGCATCGCGGTCGCCATCGCATCTGAAGTCCATAACAATGTGCTCATGCGCCCTCCGCAGCTAACGCGGCAGCAACCGCTTCATGGTCGCTGAACGGCAGCGTCGTGTTGCCGACGATCTGCCCGACCTCGTGGCCTTTGCCGGCGACCACCAGCGCATCGCCCGGCGCGAGGCCGGCAATGCCGGCGCGGATCGCGGCGGCGCGATCGCCGATCTCGCGCGCACCCTTTGCGGTGGCCATGATCGCAGCGCGGATCGCCTCCGGCTTCTCGCTGCGTGGATTGTCGTCGGTGACGATGATTTGATCGGCATTCTCGGCGGCGATCGCGCCCATGATCGGGCGCTTGCCGGCGTCGCGGTCGCCGCCGGCACCGAAGATCACGACCAGCCTGCGCCTCGCATAGGGCCGGAGCGCCTGCAACGCCTTGGCGAGCGCGTCGGGCTTATGGGCGTAGTCGACGAAGATCGGCGCGCCATTGTGCTCGCCGACGAATTCCAGCCGGCCTTTTGCCCCCTCAAGGTGTTCGAGGCAGCCGAACACGTCATCGGCGGCGCTGCCGGTGCCGATCGCAAGGCCGGCCGCGACCAGCGCATTCTCGATCTGGAATTCGCCGACCAGCGGCAGCCGGATCGCGTATTGGCGGCCGTGATGCTCGATCACGAGCTTCTGCGCAAAACCTTCGATGGCGGCGTCGGTGAGCCGGATGCCCTCGCTTGCGTCGGCGTTGCGACCGACCGCGATGATGCGCAAGCCGCGCGCGCGCGCCGCATCGATCACCTCGCCCGAGCAATCATGATCGGCCGAGATCACCGCCGCGCCGCCGTCGGCGACGAGATCGCGGAACAGCCGGAGCTTTGCGTTGAGGTAATGCGCGACGTCGGGATGATAATCCATGTGGTCGCGCGACAGATTGGTGAAGCCGCCGGCCGCGATGCGCACACCGTCGAGACGATACTGGTCGAGGCCGTGCGAGGACGCCTCGAACGCGAGGTGGGTGACGCCGTCGCTTGCGATCTCGTCGAGCTGGCGATGCAGCGCGATCGGATCCGGCGTGGTCAGCGAGCCGTAGACGGTGCGCTTGTCCGAAACGAGGCCGATGGTGCCGATGCTCGCGGAGGAGTGACCGAGCCGTTGCCAGATCTGGCGCGTGAAGGCTGCGACCGAGGTCTTGCCGCTGGTGCCGGTCACCGCCGCGATCGTCGCGGGCTGGCGGGAAAAGAATTTGGCGGCGGCGAGCGCCAGCGCGCGGCGCGGATTGGGCGTGATGACGAAGGGAACACGCGCGTGACCTTGCGGCAGATGGTCGCTGGCGACTGCGACCGCACCGGCGGCAATCGCCGCGTCGACAAAGCGCGTGCCGTCGGTCCTGCTGCCGGCCAGCGCGAAGAACAGGTCGCCCGGCTTCACCGCGCGGCTGTCGACCGCAAGCCCGCCGACGACGACAGGGTCGGCACTTGGATCGATCGTGGCATCGGCGCTGAAGAGGTCGCGAAGTCTCATGATCTTCCAGTCTGGCCGGCGCCGTTCTGGCGCCGTCGCTTGGGCATGATCTACCCGGAAAACCGCTGCGCACTTTGCGCTAGCGCGGCCGTCCCGGTCCGGATCATGCCGTGAATATACGCCTTACTGGGTTGCTCTCGATGCCGCAAGAATAAGGCGGTCGGACGGCGGCAGGTCGAAGCGCGGTTCAACGCCCAAAAGCGGCGCAATTCGGGCGATCACGTTGCCGCCGGTCGGCACCGCGTTCCAGCCCGAGGTGATGAAACCATAGGTCTCTTTCAGCGGCTGCGGCTCGTCGAGCATGATCAGCAGCTGATATTTCGGATTGTCGGCGGGCAGGATCGCGGTGAAGGCGTTCAGCACGCGCTTCTTAGCGTAGCGGCCGTTGATCACCTTCTCGGCGGTGCCGGTCTTGCCGCCGATATAGTAGCCCTTGACGTCGGCCTTCTTGGCGGTGCCGACCTCGGCGTTGAGCCGCATCAGATAGCGCATCTTGTCCGAGGTCTCCGGCTTGATCACGCGCTTGGCCAGCGCCATCGCCTCCTGCTCGGTGCGCTTCAGGAAGGTTGGCGGGATCAAATAGCCGCCATTGACCAGCGCGTCGATGCCCATCACCGCCTGCAACGGCGCCACCGCGATGCCGTGGCCGAACGAGATCGTGACGGTGTTCAGTTCGCCCCACTTCTTCGGCACGATCGGCGAGGCGCTCTCCGGCAGTTCGGTGCGCAGCCGCTCGAGCTGCCCCATCTTGCGCAGGAAGGCCTTGTGCGCGTCGACGCCCATCGCCAGCGCAATGCGCCCGGCGCCGATGTTGGAGGAATAGTAGAACACCTCCTTCATGTTGATCATGCGGCCCATATTGTGATCGTCATGGATCGCGAACTTGCCGTAATGCAGCGGGCCCCGCGCATCCCACATCGAGTTGAGGTCGAACCGGCCGCTATCCAGCGCCATCGCCAGCGTGAACGCCTTGAAGGTCGAACCCATCTCGTAGACGCCGGTGGTCAGGCGGTTGATGCGATCGGGATCGTGCGCCTCCTTCGGATTGTTCGGATCGAAATCCGGCAGCGACACCATCGCCACGATCTCGCCGGTGCGCACGTTGGAGACGAGGCCCGAGGCGGCCTTGGCCTTGAACTTCTCCTTCGCCTTGATCAGTTCGTCGCGCAGCGCGTGCTCGACGCGGAGGTCGACCGACAGCTCAACCGGCTTCTGCAGCCGGTCGGTGGCGAAGCCCGCGCGATGCAGGTCGGCCAGACCATTGTTGTCCAGCCACTTCTCCATGCCGGCGATGCCCTGGTTGTCGATATTGACCAGGCCGATCAGGTGGGCGACCTCGTTGCCGGTCGGATAGACGCGCTTGTTCTCGCGCAGGAAGCCGACGCCGGGAAGACCGAGGCGATGGATGTCCTGTTGCTGTTTCGGCGTGATCTCGCGCTTCAGCCAGACGAAGCCCTTGCGCGACGACAGGCGGTCGCGCACCTCTGAGGTGTCGAGATCGGGCAAGGCCCCGGTCAAAAGCTCGATCGCCTCGTCCTTGTCGATCAGGCGGCGCGGCTCGGCGAACAGGCTCGGCGCCTTGACGTCGGTTGCGAGAATTTCGCCGTTGCGGTCGGTGATGTCGGGCCGCGCGGTTGCGATCGCGTCCTGCGAAGCGGTGCGCCGCGCGCCATGGCTGTCGGCGCCGATGGCGAACAGCACCAGACGTCCAGCCAGCACGCAATAGACCGCGGCGAACGCCAGGATCGCAAGACCGACGCGCGCGCGCGCCTTTGCGGCGCGGTCGACATTGCTCCCGTACAGCAGCGTGCGGATCAGCCGCTGGTTCCAGGACTCAGCGGATTTCCCGGCCGGTTTGTTGGCGGGTGCCGGATCGGTCATGGCTGGTCCCGTCATTGCTGCTCTCCCCCGCCCTGCCCGGACTCTTCGGACACAGGCTGGTCGGCGGCCGGCTGGTCGGTCGCCGCCTTATCGATCGAGCCGGTGGTGCTGTCGGGCGCCGCGGCGGCCTCGATGGTGTCGATCATCGCGCCGATCGGATCGCGCGAACCGGGCCGCGTGAAGCTCGGCGGCCGTTCCGGCAGGTTCTTCAGGGAATCGTACTGGTTGGCGTTGAGCGGCTTCAGCGGCAGATGGCGTTCGGCGAGTCCCTGTAGCCGGAGCGGCGCATCGAGCTTGGCCCATTGGGCGCGCAACGATGCAATCGCGTTGCGCTGCTCGCGGATCTCGGCATTGAGCTGCAGCACGCGTTCGACGCGCGCGGTCGATTCCATCTTGATGCGATAGACGTAAGAGGCCGCGAAGATCAGCATGCCGATGACGAGGAGATGGAGAAGGCGCATCGTCAGCCTCCCCGCTTCAGGTCGGCCAGCCGCGGCCATGACGGCAGCTCGTCGTCGGCATGCGCGGGCGACGCGGTGCGTTCAGCGGCCCGCAGCTTGGCCGATCGCGCGCGCGGATTGGCCGATATCTCGGCCTCGCCGGGCACCAGCGGGCGCTTGGTCAGGATCTGAAAGCTCGGCGCGGCCTGTGCGACCTCCGGCAGATGCCGCGATCCGGCGGAAACCTTGCCGCGCTCGCTGAGGAAATTCTTGACGATGCGGTCTTCCAGCGAATGGAACGAGACCACGGCGAGCCGGCCACCCGGCTTCAGCACGAGCTCGGCCGCCGCGAGCGCCTGATGCAGCTCGTCGAGCTCTTCATTGACGAAGATGCGCAGCGCCTGGAAGGTGCGCGTCGCCGGATGGATCTCGTTCGGCTTGGCGCGCACGACCTTTGCGACGATGTCGGCGAGCGCCCCGGTCGTCGTGATCGGCGCGTCCTTGCGCGCGGCAACAATGGCGCGGGCGACGCCGCGCGAATGCCGCTCCTCGCCGAAGATATAGATGATGTCGGCGAGCTGTTTCTCGGATGCGGTCGCGACCACGTCGGCCGCGGTCGGGCCGCTCTGTGCCATCCGCATGTCGAGCGGGCCTCCCAAGCGGAAGGAGAAGCCGCGCTCGGCCTGGTCGAGCTGCATCGAGGAGACGCCGACATCCATCACGACGCCGTCGACCGCATCGACGCCTTGCGCGGCGCAGACCTCGGCGAGATCAGAGAAGCGGCCCTCGACCAGCGTCAGGCGGCCGCCCGCGCCGTCGACCAGATCGAAGCCGCCCGTGATCGCGGTGCGGTCGCGGTCGATGCCGATGACGCGCGTCTCGGCAGTGTCGAGAATCATCCGGCTATAGCCGCCGGCGCCGAAGGTCGCGTCGACATAGATGCCGCCGGCGCGCGGCTCGAGATAGGCGACCGCCTCGCGGCCCAGCACCGAAATGTGACGCGGCGCACGCTCGGTCATGCGCGGTCCCCGGGCAGGGCCGCGTAATTGGCATGCAAGCTGGCTGCGCGCCGACTCATTGCGTCTCGAATCCTCGCGCCTTCCATTCCGGCGAAAAAGCCGCTGCGCGATACCAGCGCCAACTCCCGTCCTCGGCCGCAAAACCTGATATCCGACCGGAATTGGGAGGGTTTCCATGGGATTTCGCGCAACAGCGGGGCTCAGCGACCTTGGGCCGTCCCCCGAAACCGGTTCGGCACTTCACCTCTCAGTAACGGCACTTAACGTTAAGAAAACGTTGATGATCGGTTAGCGGAATCGCGCGACTTTGATCCACATTCAAGTGATAGGCTTGACGCCCGCTCCGGGCGTTTTGCGCGGTGCACCTTGCAAAGGTTGGAACCGATAGGCCGATTGCGCGGCCCTGCAGGGTAAAGGAATAGTAAACGCCAATTTGTTTATCCATATGTCAAAATGCTTTCTCCTGGTTCGGGTTTGAGTGATTCGTATGGCTTCTGGTTCGTCCTCATCCGGCAACGCTGATTCAAAGCGTCGCGTCCTTCCTGTGCCGAAGGGCGTGGCCGACCTGAGGACGTTCACGCCGGATTCCTCTGTTGCCTCCGACGTAATCCCGTCGGTGAATTTCGGCGACCGCGCGAATAACCGGCAGCCCGACATGATCGTGCTGCACTATACCGGCATGCCCGACGTCGAGGGCGCGATCGCCCAGCTTTGCACTGCCGGCACCGAGGTCTCGGCGCATTACATCGTGCTCGAGGACGGTCGCATCGTGCAGTGCGTGCCGGAGAGCAAGCGCGCCTGGCACGCCGGCGTGTCCGCCTGGGCCGGTGAAGACGACATCAATTCCTGCTCGATCGGCGTCGAGATCGTCAACCGCGGTCACGATTGGGGCTATCCCGATTTCCCACTACGCCAGATCGCGGCGGTGATCGCGCTGTGCCGCGGCATCATGCTTCGCCGCAACGTCGCCTCGCATCGCGTGCTCGGCCATTCCGACGTCGCGCCGGGACGCAAGAAGGATCCCGGCGAGAAATTCCCGTGGCACTCGCTGGCCAATTCCGGTGTCGGGCACTGGGTGCAGCCGGCGCCGATCGTGCGCGGCGATGCGCTGCAGCTCGGCGCGATCAGCGACAGCGTGTCCAACATGCAGGCCGCGTTCCGCCGCTACGGCTACAACATCCCGACCAACGGCAAGTTCGACGGCCCGACCATGGAGGTCGTCACCGCGTTCCAGCGCCACTTCCGCCCCGAGCGCGTCGACGGGATCGCCGACCGTTCCACCATGGCGACGCTGCACGCGCTGCTCGAGAGCCTGCCGCCGGATGCGGTGGTCGCGGCGAAGGCGAAGTAGCGCTTTCTCGCACTATCCCGCCAAATACGCCTGCGCGAAATGGAACCTTTCACCGCGCGCCGCCTTCTTACTTGGGGCGGTCCGAGTGGAGATTCGTCCATGTTCAAAGCACTCATCGCGGGAGCTGCCGCCATCGGCCTCATCGTCGCTCCGGTAGCCGCAGGCGCCATGTCGACCCAGGACAAGTCCATGTCGACGATGCACAAGACCCATAAAGTCCATCATGCGCAGAAGAAGATGGCACCTGGCACCACGACCGGCATGTCGACTGGAAAGACGACCGACAAGTCGACCGGCGGCGCCAAGGCAAAGACAGGGTACTGAGCACGTTCAACGCCGCGCGGCACGCCGACCATCGTTGATGTGAGAGGCGTGCCCTCGAGGACCACGCCCGAGATGAGGTGACGTCACCCCATCTCGGCGATCCGGCGTGCATAGAGCCGGCGCAGCGGCTCGAGCTGCGTCGCGGCGGTTGCGGCGAGATAGGCCTGCCGCGCCTCGTCCTTGCGGCCGAGGCGGCGCAGCAGATCGGCGCGCACCGCGGGCAGCTGGTCGTATCCCTTCAACGTGCCGCGCGCATCCAGCGCATCGATCAGATCGAGCGCGCGCGCCGGACCGTCGACCATCGACACCGCGGCGGCGTGGTTGAGCTCGATCACCGGCGACGGGCTGATGCGCAGCAGCACCTCATAGAGCCCGGCGATCTGCGGCCAGTCGGTATCCTCAAAGCTCGGCGCACGCGCATGCAGCGCGGCGATCGCGGCCTGCACGGCATAGGATTGCGGCCGGCCCGGCATCTGCAGCGCCTGCTCGACCAAACGCAGGCCTTCGGCGATCTGGTTGCCATCCCACGACGACCGGTCCTGCTCCTCGAGCAGCACGATATCGCCGCCGGCGGTCTGGCGGCCGGCGCGGCGCGCATCATGCAGCAGCATCAGCGCCAAGAGGCCCTTGATCTCGCCGCGCGCCGGTATCAGCGCATCGAGCAGCCGCGCCAGCCGGATCGCCTCGCGCGCCAGATCCGGCCGCATCAAATCCTCGCCGGCAGTCGCGGCATAGCCTTCGGTGAAGACGAGGTAGATCACCGCAAGCACGCCGGCGAGACGCGGCTCCAGCGCCTCGCGCTGCGGCACCTCATAGGGAATGCCCGCTAGCTTGATCTTCTGCTTGGCGCGCAGCAGGCGCTGCGCCATCGCGTCCTCGCTCGCCAGAAACGCGCGCGCGACCTGCACGGTCGTCAGCCCACACACCGTGCGCAAGGTCAGCGCGACCTGGACCTCCGCGGCAAACGACGGATGGCAGCAGGTGAAGATCAGCCGCAGCATGTCGTCGTCGAGCGTCGCATCGGCCGGCTCGGGCGCTTGCGCATCGAGCAGGATTTGATGCGTCAGTTCCGGCTGCTTGCCGCGAAATGTCGCGGCGCGGCGGACCCGGTCGATCGCCTTGTTGCGGCCGACATTGACCAGCCAGGCGCGCGGATTGGCGGGGAATTCACCGATCGGCCAGCGTTGCAGCGCCACCGCGAAGGCATCCTGAAGCGCATCCTCGGCGAGATCGAAATCGCCGACGAGCCGGATCAGCGTTGCGAGCGCCCGGCCCGCCTCGTCGCGAAACACTTTTTCGATCTGGCTCGGGGTCATGACGATCGATCACGTTTGCGGCTGCGCAACCGGCGCAGCCGCTCGGTCCATCAGGCTGACGGCGCCATCACGGATTATCGTAGATCATCACCGGCCTGACTTCGATAGAGCCGGTCTTGGCGCCGGGAATCCGGGCAGCGAGGCCGAGCGCGGTGTCGAGGTCCTTGGCGTCGACCAGATAGTAGCCACCGAGCTGCTCGCGGGTTTCCGCGAACGGCCCGTCGGTCGTCAGCGTCTTGCCCTCGCGGACCCGCACGGTGGTGGCGGTCGACACCGGCTGCAGCCCGTCGCCCGCCTTGAAGTGCCCGCTCTGGATGATGGACTGGGTGTAGACGCCGTACTCGGCCGACAATGCCTTGCGGTCGTCGGCATTCATACGGCCATATTCCGCGTCGCTCCGGTAGATCAGCAACAGGTATTGCATCTCATCTCTCCTCTTGATCGGCTGGATCGCCGACACCCAGTCGAACAGGCGACAGGCCAAACGACATCTTCAGGATAATTTATTTTGGCCGCCTTGGCGGCCGTAATCCGCTTGACGGGACCGGCCGAAACCCCCATGCCATGGGCGTCAGTCGGCCGGACGGCCGCTCCCGCAAGCGCCGAAAGGCCGCGGGGGAGGAAAGTCCGGGCTCCATCGACATGCGGTGCCGGATAACATCCGGCGGGGGTGACCCCAGGGAAAGTGCCACAGAGAACGAACCGCTTCCTCCTCGGAGGAAGTAAGGGTGAAAAGGTGCGGTAAGAGCGCACCGCGTCTCCGGCAACGGAAACGGCATGGCAAACCACACCGGGAGCAAGACCGAATAGGGACGGCAACGCGGTTAGTTCGCGCACGCGCGATAACACCGCAGGGCGATGTCAGGCCCGCCGTCCGGGTAGGTTGCCCGAGGCAAGGTGCAAGCCTTGCCCCAGAGGAATGGCCGTCGCGTACCATTCGCGAGAATGGTGCCCTACAGAACCCGGCTTACAGGCCGGCTGATACTCTAAAGCGTTTTCGAGCGAAGTGGATTTCCGGTTCGCGTGAAGAAAACGCGTCTTGAAGATGGAGTATGAGGGGCTCGGCGCAACACGCCGGGCCCCTCGCCATTTTGGCCGCCACCAATGCATCCCATTTGCTAAACTGCCTCGCGCGGAGGATCGCAGATGGACCTTCAGAAGATCATGGCGAAGGCACGAGACGTCGCCAAGAGCAGCGGCACCATCACTGCCGAACAGCTCAACGGGATGTGTCCCAACAATATGCAGCCCGAAGACATCGCGGCCCTCTTTACGGCTCTGCGCGCCGAGGGCATTCGACTCAAGGACGACGAAGCAGAGAAGTAAGGACTACGCGTGGAACTGGACGTGTCTTTCTGCCCGAGATTCAAGCAATCAAACGGAGGAATGGTAATGTCGGTCGCCTGCAAGTTCGAGCGCAGCATTCTCAGCCACGAGGAATACGAGGCCATCCGCCCGACGCATCACCCCGCCATCTACGGCGTCGAGGTGGCTGAACTCGAGGCGATGCGACCGCGCTTGCGCAAGATGCGCGACAAGGAGCGAACGGTCGGCCGCCACAAGCAGCGCGAAAGCCGCGGCAAGGCCGAGCCGCGCGGGACGAGCTTTCCGGGAACCGCCAAGCATGCATCGGAACGGAAGCAGGTGTTCGCGGCGGCGCTGAAGCGGGTCAACACCGAGCTCAGGCGTCAGCACAATCTGGCGGCCCGGACCGCACATATCGACGCGGCGCGAAAGGCCCTCGCACTGCACCGGGCCGCGAACTTCACGACCCGTCCCGCGGCCGGAGCCACCGCGGGCGAAGGCATGGCGCCGAAGCCGAGCGAACGCCGGAGAAAGATCATTGCAGGCGCCAAGATCGGACGGGTGTCGCAGGCGACGAAAGTCGCTCAGGCCGTGCGCGACGCGCGCGGTGCCTGACACAAACGATCGCGCCTGATCCGTTCCGGCGCGTCAGGCCGCGATCTCCTGCAGCATCGCCATCAGCGCCTCCGGCGCGGTGACGTTCGGCGAGTGGCTGGCGTCGATCTCGAGATGGCGCCAGCCGGCTTCGTTCTTCGTGCGTTTCGCAAACTGCGCGAACGTGTCGGCTTGCGTGGCACGGGTGGCGTAGATGTAGCTGCGCGGCAGGCGCGTCTCGCCGTGTTTCAAATGCAATTTTTGCTCGAAGCACTTGATCGGCATGGCGACGCGGCGCGCACTCAGCCATTCGACGTCGGCGGGAGACGTATCCGGCGGCGTCGCCATCGGCGGGATGCGCCAGCCGTCGCCGCTGCGCGCCGCTTCGCGCATGCTCGTGATCGCGACTTCGTTGAGGTCGAACAGCGACTGGCCGTCGCGCGGCACGAAGGCGTCGATATAGATCAGCTGCGCGATCCGCTCGCGCGCCCGGTCGGCAACGCCGGTCGCGACCATGCCGCCGTAGGAATGGCCGACCAGCACGATGTCGCGCAGATCCTCATAGGAAATGACACCGAGCATGTCCTGGATATGCGCTTCGAGGTCGAGCTCCCGATGCGCGAGATGCGCGCGCTCGCCGAGCCCGGTGTAGCTCGGCGTGATCAGCCGGTGCCCGGCGGCCTGCATCAGGGGATGCATCTTCTTCCACGCCCATCCTGCCGACCAGGCGCCGTGACAGACCAGAAATGTCTTGGATGAACTCGCAGTCATGGGGATGCTTCCATTCCGATTATCGTTGATGAGCCGCGATTTTGAAGTGTACCCACAGCCAGCGTCGTGTAAACGTCGCGGCAACGATCAAAAACAACGAGATGAGGAATGAACCCGGCGAGCTACGCCATCCTGTTCTTCGGCGCGCTTGCCGGCGGTTTCGTCTCCGGGCTCGCCGGCTTCGGCACCGCGCTGATGGCGCTCGGCATCTGGCTCTATGTGCTGCCGCCGACGCTGGCGGTACCGCTGGTGCTGGTCTGCTCGGTCATCGCGCAGGTTTCGACGCTGCCGTCGATCTGGAAGAGCATCGATTTCCGCCTGGTCTGGCCATTCGTCATCGGCGGCCTCGCCGGCGTGCCGATCGGCATCCTGCTGATCGCGCGAGCCGACCCCGAGGTCTTCAAGCTGACGGTCGGCGTTTTCCTGTTGTTGTTTCCAACCCTGCTGTTCCTGCAACGCAAGCCGATGTCGATTTCGTTCGGCGGCAAATGGGCCGACGGCGCGATCGGATTTGCCGGCGGCATCCTCGGCGGCCTCGCCGGACTGTCCGGCCCGCTGCCGATCCTGTGGGCGAGCGTGCGCGGCTGGGGCAAGCAGCAGCGCCGCGGCGTGTTCCAGATCTTCAACTTCACGATCCTGGCGGCCGCACTTCTGGTCCAGATCGCAAGCGGCCTGGTGAAACCCGAACTGATCTGGCTCGTGGCCTGCGCATTTCCGGGAACGCTGCTCGGCGCCTGGATCGGCGCCCGGCTCTATCACGCGCTCAGCGACCGCAATTTCTCCGACGTCGTGCTGGTGCTGCTGTTCCTCTCCGGCGTGGCGCTGGTGTGGAACGGGCTGGCTCCGAAATGACGCGTCGACGCGTGGCTGCCAGAGATCATCTGTCAACCACGCGCCATCGCTTTACTCCGCCGCGGCCTGACCGAACTCGGTCGCCTGACGCTCGAACAGCCCGCGATAGATGCCGCCCGGACGCGCGGCGAGCACCTCATGCGCCCCCTGCTCGACGACCTCGCCGCGATCGAACACCAGGATGCGATCCATGCTGCGCACGGTCGACAGCCGGTGTGCGATCACGATCGAGGTGCGGCCCTTCATCAGCCGCTCCATCGCCTGCTGGATCAGCGCCTCGGATTCCGAATCCAGGCTCGAGGTCGCCTCGTCCAGGATCAGGATCGGCGCATCGGCCAGGAAGGCGCGCGCCAGCGCCACGCGCTGCCGCTCGCCGCCGGACAGCTTGACGCCGCGCTCGCCCACCAGCGTGCCGTAGTCCTTCGGCAGCCGCATGATGAAGTCGTGCGCATTTGCAAGCCGCGCCGCCTGCTCGATCGCATCCCCGCTGGCGCCCGGCCGGCCGTAGGCGATGTTCTCCGCCAGCGTGCGGTGGAACAGGATCGGCTCCTGCTGCACGATCGCGATCTGGCTGCGGAGCGATTGCTGCGTCGCCTTGGCGATGTCCTGACCGTCGATCAGGATTGTGCCACCGGTGACGTCGTAGAGCCGCTGCACCAGCTTGACGAAGGTCGTCTTGCCGGAGCCGGAGCGCCCGACCAGGCCGACACGCTCGCCGGCGTCGATGTCGACCGACAGTCCGTCATAGAGCGGCCGGCGATGGCCGCCATAGTGGAACGTGACGTCGTCGAACACGATGCGGCCGCCCTCGATGTCGATCGGCCTCGCATTGTCAGCGTCGACAATGCCGAGCGGCTCGCCGTGGATCTGCACCAGCTCCTCCATGTCGTTCACCGAGCGCTGCAGATTGTTGATGTGCATGCCGACATCCCGCAGGTAGGCGTGGATGATGTAGTAGCTGGTCAAGACATAGGTGACGTCGCCCGGCGTGGCGCGGCCGGCCGCCCACAGCAGGATGGCGCCGCCGATCACCGACGCGCGGAAGCACAGCAGCACCAATAGCTGCGCCGTCGAGGTGTGGTTGTAGCGCAGCCAGGTCCGCCGCACCCGCCGCCGCCAGCGGCTGATGACGCCGTCGAGCCTGACATCCTCGCGCGTCTCGGCGCCGAACGACTTCACCACCGCGTTGCAGGTCAAGGCGTCGGCCAGCGTGCCGCCGACCTTGGTGTCCCACGCATTGGAGACCCGCGCGGCAGGCGCGACGTAGCGCACCTGGAACACCATGGTCATCGCGACATAGATCACCGAACCTACGGCAATCACCGCGCCGAGCTGCGGCCAATGCACGCCGAGCAGGATCATCGAGCCGAGCAGCACCACGACCGACGGCAGCAGCGCCATCAGGATGGTGTCGTTCAGCAGATCGAGCGCCCACATGCCGCGCGTGATCTTGCGCACGGTGGAGCCGGCGAACGAATTGGCGTGCCAGTCGGTCGAGAAGCGCTGCACGCGCATGAAGGCCTGCTGCCCGACATCGGACATCGTCTTCAGCGTGAACGGCACGATGGTCTGGATACCGACCAGCCGCAGCAGCAGCGACAGCGCGCCGAGGCCGACGATGGCGCCGAATGCGAGCAGCGCCGCATGGCGCGCGGCGGCGTCCGTCGCTCCCGCGGTCAGCGCGTCGACCAGATGGCCGGAAAACACCGGCATGAACAGGTCGGCCGCGGTCGCGCCGAGGAATCCGGCCGTGACCGCCGAGGCGCGGAGCGGCTGCTCCAGCCAATGGCGGAAGACGAAAGGCAGCACGATCCGGATCGCGGCCGGTCGCTTGGTCGTGAGAGAGCTCATGGCACATTCCGGCCACGCGTCTGTCGCGCCGGCCGGCTCCATCTGAGGCGACGTGCGGGCGGAATCCGGCCGCTGATGTCGCTGAGAACAATCGGTAACTTGTTGGGAAGTTTGGATGATCGGGACTTCGGCCCGATCAGCGCTGGGACCTAGTGCGCGAGGGCGCCCAGCAGAATCGAACGCGGGCGCACGGTCTGCGAAACAAACGACATCATGTGCATCTCCCCGGTTCGTGAAACGATGCGCTGCTTATAAATGCACCACGCGCGAATGGCAAGATGACAAGCGCGTGAGTGCGTCAATGTGTCGGTCGGGCAACGCTGTTCACGCGAACGGGTGCACACGGTGGAGACGCGATGCCTTCAATGCGCGTCGCCGCCGGCTGCGGTCATCGACGGCGGCTTGTTGACCAACAGCACGAGCAGGCTGAGCGCGACGTAGAACAGCGACAGCATGACGAAGGCGTCGCCATAGCCCATCACCGCGGCCTGCCGGTGCACGATCTGCGACAGCTGCTTCATCGCCATGATGGCGGAATCGCCCATGCCCTGCATGCGCTGGGTCAGCATGTTGAGGGTCTCGACCGCGGTGGTGTTGCCCCAGGTCACGCGGTCCTGCAGGCGGGAGATGTGCAGGTCGGTGCGGTCGTTGAGCACTTCGTTGATCACGGCGAGCCCGACCGCACCGCCGAGGTTGCGCATCAGGTTGAACAGGCCGGAGGCGTTCTTGACGCGATCCTGCGGCAGCGTGGCGAGCGCGATGTTGTTGGTCGGCACCATCGCACACATCATGCCGATGCCGCGCAGGATCTGCGGCAGCAGCAGCTCGTAGAAATCATAGTCGCGGGTGATCCAGGTCATCTGCCAGGAGCCGAGCGCGAAGGTGACGAGGCCGAAGGCGATGATGTAGCGCAGGTCGACCTTCTGCATCAGCCGGCCGACCACCGGCGCCATGAAGAACATGGTGACGCCGGAGACGAACATGGTCTCGCCGATCATCAGCGCGCTGTAGCCGCGGATCTCGGCGAGATAGCGCGGATAGACGTAGGTCAGGCCGTAGAGCCCGATGCCGATGCAGAACTGCAGCACGCAGCCGACCGCGAAGTTGCGGTTCTTGAAGGCATAGAGATCGACGATCGGCTCGTCCGCGGTCAACACCCGCCAGAAGAAGGCGACCGCCGAGACGAAGCCGATCGCGGCGCAGACCGCGACCGAGGTGTCCTGCAGCCATTCGTATTGCGGGCCTTCCTCGAGCACATATTCGAGCGAGCCGAGGAAGCCGCCCATGAAGATCAGGCCCCACCAGTCGAAGCGCTCGAGCAACGCGAAGTTCGGCTGGTCGAAATCGATCAGCCACAGCACGCCGATGGTGATGATCACGCCGGGCACGATGTTGATGAAGAAAAGCCAGTGCCACGACATCAAATCGGTAATGTAGCCGCCGACGGTCGGACCCACGGTCGGCGCCAGTGTCGCGACCAGGCCGATGATCGGCGCCACGATGTAGAATTTGGAGCGCGGGAAGATCGTGTAGGCCGAAGCAAACACGGTCGGGATCATGCCGGCACCGAGAAAGCCCTGCAGCGCGCGCCACAGGATCATCTGCTCGATCGAGGACGCGAAGCCGCACAGCAGGCTCGACGCGGTAAAGCCGAACGCCGAGATCGCAAACAGCAGCCGCGTGCCGAGCGCGCGCGACAGGAATCCCGACAGCGGGATCGCGATCACCTCGGCGATCAGATAGGCGGTCTGCACCCAGGACACTTCGGTCGAGGATGCCGACAGGCCGGCCTGGATCTCGGACAGCGAGGCCGACACGATCTGGATGTCCAGGATCGACATGAACATGCCGAACACCATGATGATGAAGGCGACCACCCGCTTGGGCTGGAGCCGCTCGGACTCCGAAGCGCCGGTCATCATCGAAGGCGAAGCTGTGGTCGCGTCGGCCATGGGCTCATCGGCTCCGAGCTCCGGACCGAGTCCGAAGCCTCAAGACGTCACTGCGGATGGATCATCATCGGCGCGTCGAGGTCGGTATCGGCGTCGGCATCGGCTGCGCCCTCGCGGGTGTCGACGGTGGTGTAGACCGACATGCCGGCGCGCAGCAGGCCCTGCTTGGCGACACTGGCAGGCACGCGGATGCGCACCGGCAGGCGCTGCACGATCTTGGTGAAGTTGCCGGTGGCGTTGTCGGGCGGCAGCAGCGTGAACACCGAGCCCGCCGCCGGCGAAATGCTGTCGACGATGCCGCTGAACTTGCGGAAGCCGTAGGCGTCGACCTTGATCGTCACCCGCTGCCCGGTGCGGATGCGCTTGAGCTGGGTCTCTTTGTAGTTGGCGTCGATGAAGACGCCGTCGAGCGGCACCACATTGCCGAGCCGCTGGCCGACCGTGATGTAGTCGCCGGTGTTGACCAGGCGGTTGGAGAAGGTGCCGTCGACCGGCGCGCGGACATTGGTGAATTCGAGATCGCGCTCTGCCTTGGCGAGCTGGGTCTGCAATTCGGCGAGCTGGGCACGGGCCTCGGCCTGCTGCGCCTTGGTGACCTCGACATTGTCCTTGGCGGCATCATAGGCCGCCTGCGCCGAGCGCACACTTGCGGCGCCCTGGTCGCGGCCGGCTTCCGAGACTTCGAAGGTGGCGCGCGAGGCAAAGCCCTTGGTGCTCAGCGCCTGCTGACGATCGTAGTCGAGATCGGCGCGCTTCAGGCCGGCCTGCGCGGAGACGAGCTGCGCCTGCGCCTGCTCGACCGAACTCACCGCCGCCGCGACCTGGCGGCCGATGCGCTCGATGGTCGCCTGCTGGGTCCCGATCCGGGTCCGCGCGGCGTCGACCGCGATGCGATAGTCGCCGTCATCGATCCGGAAGATCACGTCGCCGGCACGCACCAGCGAATTGTCGCCGGGCAGGATCGCCGCGATATGGCCCGCGACGCGGGCGCCGAGCATGGTGTTGTTGGCGCGGACATAGGCGTCGTCGGTCGAGACGTAGAAGCGCCCGATCATCAGGTAGTAAGCGGCGTAGCTCGCGGCCGCGAGCGCGAGCAGGCCGACAATGCCCATCAACACGAATCTGCGCTTGCCTGATTTCGGCGCTGCTGTGGCGGGCGAAGCCGCTGGCTGCGCGGGCGCGGAAGCGGGCGGCGCCTCAGCGGGACGCTTGTCGCCGGGACCTTTGGATTCAGGACCCTTGGATTCAGGACCCTTGGCTTCCTCGGCCCTCGCCTGCTCGCCGAGATCGGCGGATGCGTCGCGCGCCATCGCGTCCCCGGCCATCTCAGGCTCGGAACGAACAATGCGTGCAGCCTGATCTCGTGCTGCGGCCATAGCCGAGGCTCCCCAGAAAAAATCTTGACGCCCGCAATGGCGGAAAAAGGGCCGTGCGGCGCATCGTCACTCCATCAGTACCATTGACCGAACCGTTCGGTCAATCTACATTCCGCGTAGCAGTTTATAAGGCTTCGATTCTCCCCTTTCCGATTCCGGGTTGAGTTCTTTCGCGAGAAGCTAAATCAATGGTTGCAGTCCCCCGAACCTCGCTCCAGCCGGTCGCCGGCGAGGAGGAATCGTCGAAACGCCGCCAGATCCTGGACGGCGCCCGCAAGGTATTCCTGGAACTCGGTTTCGACGGCGCCAGCATGGGCGAGATCGCCCGCGCCGCCGCGGTCTCCAAGGGCACGCTCTACGTGTATTTCCCGGACAAGGCCGGGCTGTTCGCGGCGATCGTCGAGGAGGAAAAGCTCGAGCAGGGCAAGGTCGCCTTCAACTTCGATCCCGCGCGCGACGTCGACACCACCCTCCCCGAGTTCGGCCGCGCCTATGTCGCGGTGCTGTGCCGGCCCGGCGGCGGCTCCGCGATGCGCACCGTGATGGCGATCGCCGAGCGGATGCCCGAACTCGGCAGCCGATTCTATACCAACGTGATCGCCCATACAGTTAACCGCTTCGCCGCCTATCTCGAGGCGCGTGCCGCGCTCGGCGAGCTCGTGATCGACGATTACCAGCTCGCGGCCTGGCAATTCATGCAGATGTGCCAGGCGACGCTGTTCCAGGCGTTCATCTTCCAGGCCAGGCCGTCGCCCTCGCCCGAGCGGATCGCAACCGTGGTCGACAGTGCGACCCGCGTGTTCTTCGCCGCATACCGGCCGAAGTAGCCGGCGGACTCTCCCTTCGTCGTTGCGAGCCAACGGGTCGCGCGAACGCGCGCCCGATGACAGGCTCTGCGAAGCAATCCATGCTTCGATAGGCGCAGAGATGGATTGCTTCGTCGCTGCGCTCCTCGCAATGACGGGGACGCATTGGCGCGCTACGATGGCCATTGCGACGCCGATGCGAGGTAATCATCCGCCATGAACGACCTCACCATACGACACATGCGGCCGGACGAGATCGCACTCGCGGTGGACTGGGCTGCTGCCGAAGGGTGGAATCCCGGTCTCGCCGATGCGCCCTGCTTTGCCGCCGAGGACCCGCAGGGATTTTTCATCGGCGAGCTTGATGGCGAACCGGCCGCGGTGATCTCCTGCGTCAATTACGGTGCGCAGTTTTCCTTTCTCGGCTTCTACATCGTGCGTCCGGATCTGCGCGGCCGCGGCCATGGCCTGAAGATCTGGAATGCGGCCATCGCGCATGCGCACCCGCGCGTGATCGGGCTCGATGGCGTGGTGGCGCAGCGGGCGAACTACCAAAAGTCCGGCTTCGCGCTCGCTTACGCCAATGTGCGCTACGGCGGCAGCGTGGCGGCTCCGCCGGCGCCGAGCGGCGGCATCGTCGCGCTGAGCGACGTGCCTATGGCGCTGATCGAGGCCGACGACGCCACCGTATTTCCGGCGCGGCGCCCGGCCTTCCTGCGCGCCTGGATCAACACACTAGGACATCTCGGATGCGCACTGATGCGCGACGGTAAGCTGGCCGGCTGGGGCGTGATCCGTCCGTGCCGCACCGGCCGCAAGATCGGCCCGCTTGTCGCCGATGACCGCGCCGGCGCCGAGACGATCCTTTCGGCATTGCTCGCGAGCGCAGGTGGCGGCGAGATCTTCCTCGATGTCCCGGCGGTCAACCGCGACGCCGTCGCGCTGGCGCAAGGCCTCGGACTTTCACCTGTGTTCGAGACCGCGCGGATGTACACCGGCGCGATTCCGCCATTGCGGATCGATCGCGTGTTCGGCGTCACGACGTTCGAGCTCGGCTAGAGCAAGATGTAGCAGGCTGACACGTTCTCGCGGCTGACTGCTGCACCTCCCCCGCAGGCGGAGGGCTATCGCAGATGGCTGTCAGCGATGACGACGTCGAAACGTCGGCTACAGCAGCACGCAAGTGCCATGTGCCGCCTGGGGCGGGCGTGCGCCTGCGCAATTTCGGAATATTAGAAGAATATCCCTGAGTTGCCCGACCTGTCAAGTGGCATGGCGGAGCGCCGGCCGTCGCCGGCTCCTTTGCATGGGGTTGTTTTCGATATTTTCGCAACGCGCCTCCCCCGCAAGCGGGGGAGGGAGCGCATCCCTTTGCAGCTTCCGATCACTGCCGATCTAGTTCGCCGCAGCGTTGACCTCCGGCCGCGCCGCGTTGTCCTGCTCGATCTCCTCCGGCAGTCCGGCGAAACGCCTGAGCGCCTTCGCCATCTTCACGCGGCCGCTGACGCCGGTCATGATGACGTCGACCATCACGAACGACGAGTGGAAGTGGCCCTGCGCCTTGAGCTGCTCGACCTTGACGCCGGCCTTGGCGAGCGCGTCGCCATAGGCATTCCCCTCGTCGCGCAGCGGATCGAACTCCGCGGTCGCGATGAACGCCGGCGGCAGGCCTTCGAGCTTGCCGCGCAGCGGCGCGACGCGCGGATCGGTGCGGTCGGCCGGCGAGCAGTACCGGTCCCAGAACCAGAACATCAGGCCACGCGTCAGGAAGTAGCCGGCCGCGTTGTCGACATAGGACTGGCGGTCGAACGAGGAGTCGGTGACCGGGCAGATCAGGAGCTGGCCGGCGATCTCCGGCCCGCCGCGATCGCGCGCGAGCTGGCAGGTGACGGCCGCGATGTTGCCGCCGGCGCTCCAGCCCGCAACCAAGAGCGGACCTGCTTTGCCGCCGAGCTCGGCGGTGTGGGCTGCGATCCAGCGCGTCGCCGCGTAGCCGTCCTCGGCCGCAGCCGGGAAGCGATGCTCGGGCGCGTGGCGATAGCCGACGCTGACGATGATCATGCCGGTGCGCCGGCACAGGTCGCGGCAGAACGGGTCGTCCGACATCTCGTCGCCGAGCACCCAGCCGCCGCCGTGGAAGTACACCACGACCGGATGCGGCCCCGGCGTCGCCGGCCGGTAGAGCTTGTAGGGCAGCGGACCGTCCGCCCCCTGCAACATGCCGGTGCCGACCTCGCCGACCGGGCGGCCGGCCGGACGGCCCTTGTTGAACTCGGTGAGGAAGTCGCGCGCGCCCTGCGCCCCCATCGTCTCGAGCGGCGGCAGGTTCATCTCGCCCAGCAAATTCAACACCAGCCGCACGTCCGGCTGCAGGCGCACGATCTCGCCGTCATTACACTGCTCGGCAACGCCTGGACCCGAGAGCTTGAAGCCGAGCATGCCGCGGCCGACCACCTCGTTGCAGATGCTGCGATACGGCCCGACGCCGCCGGTATAGGGCATCACGCCCTGCGGCTTGCCGGGCACATTGGCGCCCGTGTACCAGGTGTTGGCGAGCCGATGCAGCGTCAGCGTCGCGCAATCGGCCATGTGCCGCTCCCAGCCGGCCTGCGCGGTCTCGGTCGCCTCCATCGTGGTGAAGCCGGCGTCGCGCAGCGCGGCGATGCGTTCGACCACCCAGTCGACATGCTGCTCGATCGAGACCGCCATGTTCGACAGCACCGACGGGCTGCCCGGACCGGTGATCATGAACAGATTGGGGAAGCCCGCGACGGTGACGCCGAGATAGGTCTGCGGTCCATGCGCCCAGACGTCCGACAGCGACTTGCCGCCACGGCCTGTGATCGGATGCACCGCCATGATGGCGCCGGTCATCGCGTCGAAACCAGTGGCGAACACGATGACGTCGACATCGAAGCTGCGCTTGTCGGTCGAGATGCCGCCACTGGTGATCGCCTTGATCGGCTCCTGCCGCAGGTTCACCAGCGTCACGTTCGGACGGTTGTAGGTCGCATAGTAATTGGTATCGAGGCAGGGACGCTTGGCGCCGAACGGATGATCATGCGGGGCGAGCGCCGCGGCGATCTCCGGATCCTTGACCACGGCGCCGATCTTCTCGCGGATCAGATCGGCGACCACCTTATTGCCGTCGACGTCGACCGCCTGGTCCGCCCAGAGCTGGGTCAGGATGTGGACGAGATCGCCCGCCGCCCACGCCTTCTCGAAGCGCTCGCGGCGTTCCGCATCGCTCAATTGCCAGCTCACCACGGTCTGTTGCGGATACGGCACGCCGGCCATCGACCAGCGCGCCTGCTCGCGATAGGCGGCGCGGTCGGTTTCGAAATAGGTCCTGCGATCCTCCGGCGCCGGGCCGTTGCCGGCAGGCAAGGCGAAGTTCGGCGTGCGCTGGAACACGGTGAGTTGCGCGGCCTGCTCGGCGATCAACGGGATCGACTGGATGCCCGACGATCCGGTGCCGATCACGGCGACGCGCTTGCCCTTCAGATCGACGCCCTGATGCGGCCAGCGGCCGGTGAAATAGATCTCGCCCTTGAAGTCCTTGACGCCGTCGATCTCCGGCGGCTTCGGCGACGACAGGCAGCCGGTCGCCATGATGTAGTGGCGGCACGAGACATTGGCGCCGTTGTTGGTCGAGATCAGCCAGCGCGATGTCGCATCGTCCCAGGTCGCCTGCGTGACCTTGGTGCCGAACCTGATATCGCGACGCAGATCGTAGCGGTCGGCGACGAAGCCGAGATAGCGCAGGATTTCCGGCTGGGTGGCGTATTTCTCCGACCAGGTCCATGCCTGATCGAGCTCGGGATCGAAGGTGTAGCTGTAATCGATGGTCTGGATGTCGCAGCGCGCGCCGGGATACCGGTTCCAGTACCAGGTGCCGCCGACATCGGCGCCCTCTTCGAGCGCAACCGCCGAGAAGCCCGCCTTGCGCAGCCGATGCAGCAGATAGAGACCGGCGAAACCGGCGCCGACGACCGCGACGTCGACTTGCTGCGTGGTTCCGCTGTGCGTGGAGTCCGAAGCGCGTGCTGCAACTGCTGCGTCTGGCATGCCATTCCTCCCGTATGTTTTGATTTGACGGAAGGCTAGCCCTGCGCTTTCAGTTTGTCATCACGACAAACGCAATCTGAGGTCGCCGCAATCGTGACGCCCGCAGTCTGGAGCAGGATGCGCAGCGCGTAGACGCAACTGGCTTGTCGCGAGCCAAACGCGCGCGAGATGTCTGCTGGTCCTCAATTGCAAACCGCGGACAGAAGGTTCGAGTCACTGGACCTCGGCCACCTTCTGTCCGGATGACGGCATCTGCGCGTTGGTTGCCGCGGGCCGGCTCGACAGCGATGCCGGGTCTGGCGATCGAGAGGCGGCGTCGGGCGTTGTCTGGGATGGTCGATGGGCTGCGCTTGCCGGAAGCACGATCACTTTCGCTCCGACTTTCACGCGCTCATACAGATCCACGACGTCGTCATTGGTCAACCGGATGCAGCCGGACGAAACCCGCTTCCCGATCGTATCGGGCTTGTTGGTGCCGTGAATTCTATATTCAGTATCGCCCAGATACATTGCCCGAGCGCCGAGCCGATTGCCGGGACCGCCCGCCATGAACCGCGGCAGATAAGGCTGACGCACAAGCATCTCTGCAGGCGGACGCCAATCCGGCCATTCCGTCTTGCGGGCCACGGTCTGTTCGCCGGACCATGTGAAACCTTCGCGGCCAACACCGATGCCGTAGCGCATCGCCTGCCTGTCGTTCAGAACGAGATAGAGGAATGTGCTTCCGGTATCGATCACGACGGTGCCTGGCGCTTGGTGACTGGCATAGTCGACCACCTGCCGAACATTTCTGCCGGGACCATCGGCGGCTTTGGGTGGTTCGACCAGAGGCGCCGGGGCCGAGACCGGAGCCGGAGCTGGGGCCGGGATTGCAGTCGCAGCCGGCGTTGCGACACGAACTGGAGTTGATGTGTGAGGTGGCGTTGACGGTGCCTGGACTTGCTGCGCAGACGGCTTGCGTATCGGTTGAACGCTCGCCGGGCGAGACAGCAAACCGTACCCCAAAGCAGCAGCGGCGATGACGCCAACTGCGACTCTTCCTGCCACCGGTAGTGCGAGCGCTTCTGTCTTTCCACGTTTGGCCCGCTTACCCATGTCTTTCCCCGGATTGCCATGCCCGGAGGAGGTACCCAGCAGATTTTAACAAACTTCGAACCGATTTCGCTCGGGCAGGAAATCATCAAGCGTCGTTAACGCCGACCCAGTCGCGCGTGAAAGCCTCAGATCGAGCGCATCAGGCCGCCATCGACGCGGATGTTCTGGCCGGTGATGTAGCCGGCGCCGTCGGAGACGAGGAAGGCGATGGTTGCGGCGATCTCCTCCGCCTTGCCGTAGCGCTTCATCGGCACGCTGTCGCGGCGCTCGTCGGTTGCCGGCAGGCTGTCGATCCAGCCCGGCAGCACATTGTTCATGCGGACATTGCTCGCCGCGCAGCTGTCGGTGAACAATTTGGTGAACGCGGCAAGCCCGGCGCGGAACACAGCTGATGTCGGGAACATCGCGCTGGGCTCGAAGGCCCAGGCGGTCGAGATGTTGACGATCGCGCCCGACTTCTGTGCCTGCATGTGAGGTGCGACCAGACGCGTCGGGCGGATCACGTTCATCAGATAGACGTCGAGGCCGGTGTGCCACTGCTCGTCGGTCAGTTCCAGCACGCCGGCGCGCGGGCCGTGGCCGGCGCTATTGACCAGCGCATCGATGCGGCCCCAGCGCGCCATCACGCCGTCGACGGCGCGCTTCAGATCATCGTTCGAGCGGTTCGAGCCGGTGAAGCCGAGGCCGCCGAGCTCGGCGGCGAGCGCCTCGCCCTTGCCCGACGACGACAGGATAGCCACGCGAAAGCCATCGGCGGCCAACCGCCGCGCCGCCGCCGCTCCCATGCCGCTGCCGCCTGCGGTGACGAGTGCGACCTTCTCCAAAGCCATGACCTGATATCCCTGTTGATGACGAAGCCGACGCAAGGTCTATCATCAGGGATCGCAGGAGGCGACAGCCGTCCTGTCGCGCGATGTCGCACTACTTCCGGAATACCTGCTTCGACACGGCGTCGAACCTGGCGACCGGCCGATCCAACTGCCACAGCTCGATATCGTGGTGATCGACAAGACGGCTGGCCGATGTGATCGCCTGATCGTCATCGGCGCAATCCATGTTGACCACGCCGATCGATCGGCTGTGCTGCCCAACGATATAGGCGCGATAGGTCGTCATCCTTGCCTCCATGTCCTGCAAGCTTGCGCGGCCGGAAAATGGCCGGGCGGCCGTATGAATTCGAGGGGGGATGCGAGGGCTTGGTGTAAAGACGGAATAAGTGCCGCCGGGCCACGGATGCCGCGCTGTCCGGTCGCTTTGCGTCACCTGATCAATTGAGGCATGGTGACCGCCATTCCTCCATCGCTTGCTGTTCACATGACATCCTTCCTTCGAAACCTCCTCATCGCCGCCGTGCTGCTGTTCGCCGGTCCGGCCCTTGCGCAGACCCGTTCCATCATCGTTGCCTCGACCACATCGACCGAGCAGTCCGGCCTGTTCGGCTATCTCCTGCCGCGCTTCACGCAGGCATCTGGCATCGATGTGAAGGTGGTTGCGGTCGGCACCGGACAGGCGCTCGACATCGGACGGCGCGGCGATGCCGATGTCGTGTTCGTGCATGATCGCGTGGCCGAGGACAAATTCCTGACCGAGGGCTTTGCGACCAGGCGACACGACGTGATGTACAATGATTTCGTCATCGTCGGTCCGAAAACCGATCCGGCGCATATCGCCGGGGACAAGGATGTCGCGGACGCCTTGCGCAAGATCGCTGCGACGAAATCGGCCTTCATTTCTCGCGGCGACCACTCCGGTACGCACGAGGCCGAGTTGCGGCTCTGGAAAGATGCCGGTGTCGATCTCGGCTCCGCAAAGGGCCAGTGGTATCGCGAGATCGGACAGGGCATGGGTCCGGCGCTCAACATGGCGGCGGCATCGAATGCCTATGTGCTGTCCGACCGCGGGACCTGGCTGTCGTTCAAGAATCGCGGCGAGCTCGCCGTGCTGACCGAAGGCGACCGGCGGCTGTTCAATCAGTACGGCGTGATGCTGGTCAATCCGGCGAAGCATCCGGCGATGAAGGCGGCGGACGGACAGGCCTTCATCGACTGGCTGGTCTCACAAGCCGGGCAGTCGGCCATCGCCGGCTACAAGGTCGGCGGCGAGCAGCTATTTTTCCCCAACGCCGCGCACTAGCAGAAACGCGATCGTGCTGACGCTGATGCTCAGCGCAAGCAGGATCACACCGAGGCCGAGACCGAGCGCCAGCTCGCCCTTGCTGGTCTCGAGCGCGATCGCGGTGGTCATCGTTCGCGTGTAGCCGCTGATATTGCCGCCCACGATGATGATGGCGCCGACCTCCGCGATGGCGCGGCCGAAAGCGGCCAGGAACGCGGTGAGCAGCGAGGCACGGCCGAGCGAGAACACCAGCGCGAGGCTGCGCAGCCGGGACAGGCCGTCGGTGCGGATCAAATCGGCATACTCCGCCCACAGCAGCGCGACCGGACGATGCACCAACGCAACCACGATCGGCGTGGCCAGGATGACCTGCGCCACGACCATCGCCGTCGGCGTGAACAGCAGGCCGGCAAAGCCCAGCGGTCCCGATCGCGACAGCAGGAGATAAAGCCCGAGCCCGACCACGACCGGCGGCAGGCCGAGACAGGCATTGGCGAGCACGATCACCACCTGCCGGCCACGAAATTTCGAGATCGCAAGCCAGCCGCCGATCGGCGCACCGATCAGCAGCGCGAGCAGGCTCGCGAACAGGCTGACGCGCAACGACAATGCGACGATCCCGAGCAGGACCGGATCGCGACCGGCTATCAGAGAAGCGGCCGCCGTGATCGACTGTGCGAAGTCATTCATGCCGGCCTGGAAGCCACGTCTTGTTCCCGCACCATGCCGGCATCACCAACCTTGCGGGAGCGGTCACTCGCTCACGCCTGCGCGCCGCCCCTGACCAGCTTGGCCACCGCCGCGACCAGTTCGTCGGGCGAGAACGGCTTGTTGAGCAGCACGCTGTCCGGCACGCCCCGGGTCGGCCACTCGTCGCCGCCACCGCCGGTGATGTAGAGCACCGGAAATGACGGATCGATCTCGCGGGCGCCGCGCGCCACACGCCAGCCGTCGAGCCGGCCGAGCAGGCGAATGTCGGTGACCAGTGCACTGTATTTGGTGCGGAACGCCTTCAGCAGCGTCAGTGCTTCCTCACCCGAGCCTGCGATCGCCGGCTCATAGCCGCCGTCCCTCAGGGCGTCTTCCACCATCATCTGAAGATCACGATCGTCTTCGATGACGAGAATGATCGGCACGTCTTGCAAAGCTATCCCCCGGAAATCAGCCGGGTGCGCCCGGCTCCGCGAACATATGCAGCAAAAGTGGCTACCGTTTGCACGGTGTCACCCAGTAAAAATACGGGTATCAGACGCGTTCTATTCGTCGGCGAATTCGTCTTCTTCGTTGACCCCCGCTTTACCCCGCGGGGCCGGCTTTCTGCCGCCAAGCGATCCTGTGACATAAGGTTCGCGCGTTGCATAGGGGTTACGGCCGCCGGCGCGCGCCGCGACCTCCTCGCCGGAGACGGCGGCGGGCTGGCAGATCAGGCGCCGGCTGGCCCGGCGCATCAGGTCCACATGGATATGGTCGTAGTGATAGACGTTGGACCCCGGCGCCAGCACCGTGGTGAATTGCTGGCAGGCGGCGGCCTGGACGTCGCGCAGGAAGCCCTGCTCTTCCGGCAGTCCCTTCCAGCCATCCTTCACCGAGATGCGGCGGCCGTCGGCGAGCGTGAAGGCTGCGATATCGAGCGCGTTGCCGAAGGCGTGCTCGGAGATATGCGCGTGCGAATTGCCGTTCATGCCGCGGCAGGAATAGGCCGAGATCTGCTTGATCTCGACGACGCGCGCGCCGAACCAGCGCTGCGCCGCCGGCTGCACGGAATCGGCGAGCCAGCGCTCGAGCACCGAGACGATCGGGCACGCCAGCGTCGCCGCCGGCTTCACCGCGACCGGGCCGACCGTCATGACAGGATTGCCGCTCGACGGACCGAGCGGCGGCGGCGGCGCCTCGCGCGGCTGCTGGGAATAAGGCGCAGGTGAATAAGGCGCGGCCGCGCCCTCGCGCTGCGGATTGCCCGGCAGGCCCGGATAATAAGGTCGCTCGCCGCGTGCGTCGGGCGAGCCTTCCGGCGGCAGGTCGATCTCGTCCTGTTGCGGCGGAACGCCGGGCGCCGACAGCGACACCGGCCCGCTCGGCTGGCTGCCATAGTTCGGCTGTCCGACGGCCTGATCGGAATAGGGTGCCTGCGCGGGCAGCGGGCTCGGCTGCCGGTTGATCGGCCAACGCGGCTGGCCGTTGCCGACCGACGCCGGCGGACGCAGGCTGTCGTCGGCAAACCCGTAAGCGGAACTGGCTTCGCCGAGTGCGGCGACCTTGAGCGGGAACTCGGCGCCGCAAACACCGGGACCCGAGATCGGATCGATGCGGACGAGGTCAGGTCCTTCCTTGACCGCGCCCGATTTCAGGCATGCGGCCTCGGCCTCGGCGCGCCACGGTTCACGCTCGGCAGTCTGGAACAGACCGCGGCCGCAACCAGCAAGCGACACAAGGACAAGGGAGCCGACGAGATACAAACGAACTCCACGCGTCATGGCGCGGAGGTTCTGCGAATTTGATTAAAGACTCTTCAACGCATTTCGACTGAATGATTTCAGGCGTTTTTAACCATGCGTTGGAACCCGGCAGAGCATCGCACGCTGCCGGGATTTTGTTTTCATCACCACGTGTAGCGAACGACGCCCTTGCCGCCGTAGGACGACGTGACGTCGGAGAACTCGCCTTCGAAAGTGAGCGCCGCCGACCAGCCGCTGGTCCAGTTCATCGCAGCGGTTGCCGTGGTCAGCACCGCATCGCTCGCAGGCGCCGCGCCGTTGACGACAAACGACGCGCCGGGCAGCGTCTGGAATGTCGCGGCGACGCCGCGATCGGTATTGAAGTCGTGCGCCCAGGCAAGGCGGCCGCGCAGACTGAGAATGCCATCCTGCAACGCGATCGACCGGTCGCTGCGCACGCCGAGCTCGCTGCGTGTCGCGGTGACGGTCTTGGCACCATAGGCCAACGCGAAGGCGCCCGAGCCCGACAGCACCTGCTCGGCATAGGAAGGCAGATCGTAGGTCGTGAACTGTCCGGCTGCGTAAGGCGTCAGCGCGAGTTGCCGCGGCGTGACGACGCGATAGCCGCCTTCGATGCGCCCCGACACCGCATTGGCATTGAACTGCGCGCGCAGCCGGTCGATGCCGGCAATCGTCACGGTGCGATCGGTGGTGATGTCCTGCCAGCCATAGGCGAGCGCACCCGACAGATAGGCCGGACCGAAACCATGACGAACGAACGCACCGGCCTGGAACAGGTCGGAACGTCCGCCGCCGAGCGCATTGGCGACGGTGAAATTGGTGCCGCCGCCGGCGAGCGCGAAGCCCGCGATCGTGTCGGGCGAGATCCGGTAGTCGGCGCCGACGGCCACGCCGAAGATGCGGCTGGTGGTCGAATTCGTTCCAGCGATCACGCTGCCATCGGTGCTCTGCCCGCCGCCGAAGCCGGCCGCCCAGACGCTCCAGCGCTGCTCGAATGTCTGCTGCGGCGGCGCTTTGCGATAAATCCCGGCATAGGCATCGCGCGCATCCTTGGCACGCGACATGCCGGTCGATGCGTAGCTCATGGCGTCGCCCGCGAATTGCGCTGCACCGCCGGTGGCAGCCATGCCGCCGCGGCCTTCCATGAAGGGATCGGTCATGACGCCGAGGAACATGTTCATCGCATCGAACGTGGTCTGCTGCGAGCCGGCGCCGAGCTCGCCCGAGGCCTGCGTCAGCCCGGCCGGCGTCAGCGCACCGAACGCCGCACCTATGCTGCCGGCGCTGTTGAAGGCATTGGCAATCGCATTGCCGACCGCGGCCTGGTTGCCGTTGAGCCCGGAGCTGCCGGCGAAATTCAGCGCGAGATTGAGATAGACGTTACTGGCGTCGTAGCTCAGGCTCGATGTGAAGTTCGACGGCAAATTGCTGTTGACCGGACCGGCAAAGCTGCCGCTGACGCCGCCGGCTGCATTGAGGATCGTGTACTGCTTCTGGAACGTGTTGCCGGTGAAGGACGCATTGACGGTGGCGCCGCCGAGCGTGGCCGCGCCCGTGACATTGGTGCGATCGGACGCCGTGGCCGACACTTCGACCAGATAGCTCGACGCAGCGGTGAAGGTCAGGCTGCCCTGCACCGTCAGCGTGCCGATCGAATTGCCCGGCGACAGCGTGCCGCCATTGATCAGGACATTGCCGACGCTGCCGTTGCCGCCGAGCGTGCCTCCGGCATTGACGGTCACGGCATTGCTTAGCGCCCCGTTGACCAGCAGCGTTGCGCCGGAGCCGACGGTGGCGCCGTTCTGGTAGCTCTGCGCGTCGGTCACGGTCCAGACGCCGCCCTGCACGTTGAGCGCCTCGAAATTGATCACATTCGAGAGCGTGCCCGTGCCCGGACCGAACAGATTGATCGTGTCGGTGCCGACGCCGCCGTCGATCCGCCCGGTGATCGACGAGCCGCCATAGAGGTTGAGCGTGTCGTCGCCGCCTTCCATGCTGACGGCGCGGCCGGAATTGCCGATGATGGTGCCGTAGTTCGACAGCACGTCGGCGCCCTCGCCGGTCTGGATCGCCGCGCCGTCGCCGCGGATGAAGCGGGTCGCGCCGGTGCCGGTGTAGGTCACGCCGTTGAGCGTGCCGACCGAGCCGGGATCCGGCGTGCCGTTCTGCAGCAGCGTGACGCCGTTCGGATCGGGGATCGTGCCGTTGCCGATGATGGTGCCGTAGTTGACGATCCTGTCGTTGTCGGCGGCGGTGCCGGTCTTGTTCTCGGAGCGGATCGCATAGCTGTTGTTGCCGACGATGGTGGCGCCGGCATAATTGACGAGGTCGAGCGCCGCCGATCCGCTGCGCGAATTGTCCGGATTGGAATCGTTGCTGACGACGATGCCGGCCGCGGCGCCGCTGATCGTGCCATAGTTGCGGATGGTACCGCCGCCGATCGCAAGGCCTTCGCTGTTGTTGAAGCGTCCGCCGTCGTCGGCGCCGGTGGCGCCAGTGCCCTGGACGACGCCGTAGTTGGTCAGCGTCAGCACGAAGTCGACATCGATGCCGTCGCTGCGCGTCGAGACGCCGTCGATCGCACCGGTGATGGTGCCGTAATTGGTGACGATGGCGTTGCCGCCGCCGACGCCCGCACCGTTGCGGCCGATAATGGTCGCGCCGGCGTAGTTGTTGACGGTGATGGTGCCGGCATCGCCCGCGGTGCCGTTCTTCGCGCCCGAGATCAGTCCCCCGGCATAATTGTTGACGGTGCCGTTGTGGCCGCCCTGGAGATCAATGGCGTCGGCGCTCGGCCGGCCGGTTACCGGGTCGATCGTGCCATTGGCGATGATCTGGCCGTAATTGTCGATCGTGAAGTTCTCGCCGGGACGGATCGCATCGGCGTTGGCCGTCGTGATCAGGCCGGTGGCGCGGTTGGTGATGTGAACGCTCGCAGCCGTCGAGGTGAGATTGTCGAAGTCGATCGCCTGGCCGGTCGCCGATTTGATCGTGCCGGCATTGTCGACCGAGAATTTGCCGGCCGTGGTGGTGTTGGTCGAGCCCGAGCCGTTGATCTGGATGGCGTCGTCCGCCGACTGGATCGTCGCGCCGGCATTGTTGACGATCGACAGCGCGATCACGTTGTTGAGGTTGGTGGTGGCGCGGATCGCGCGGGAGCCTGCCGTCGTCGTCGCGTCGATCAGGCCGGAATTGGTGATCGTGGTGGTGCCGCCGCCGATCCGCATCACGTCGCTGCCCGATGACTTGATGGTGCCGCCGCTCCGGTTGGTGATCGAGAACACGGTGCTGTTCGAGGTCGCATTGACGAAATCGAACACCCGGCCGCTGCCGGTCGCCTGGATCGTGCCGGCGTTGTCGACCGTGACCGAGCCGCTCGCCAGCCCGCCATTGATCCGGAACGCATCATTGGCCGAGGTGAACACCGCACCCGCATTGTTGATCAGCGTGAGATTGCCGCTTATCGCGCTGCCGGACGTATCGATGCCGCGCGACGTCGCCGAGATGGTGCCGTTGTTGGTGATGACCACGCCGGGCGATGCAAGGCCGGTCACCCAGCTGATCGCCGTGCCGGTCACCGACAGGCTGCTGCCCGCGGCAACGGAGCCGGTGTCATTATTGGAGACGCTCTGCGCCGTCGTGCTGTTCGGCGGCGTGCTGAAACTTGCTGCAAGTGCCGAACCGGAAAACCCCAAAGAAGTCGCAGAAATAGCCAGCGCAAGCCGGCTTGCGCGGCTTAGAAACTCAGATTTCACGTAACGCCCCCAAGTACTTATTACCGGGGGTGAGCCCCGGTCATTGCGGGCGGCAATCTGGGTGTGGTTTGTAACAGGCTTGCAACAAATCACCGCGCGGCCTTGCGGCGCAACGACACAGCCACGCGATGCGTGCAGCACGACGCGAGAGCAACCTGGCGGACTATTGCAAGGTATTGTTATGCGGCGTCCGGAACCGGCGGCGCCGCGGAATATATTTGCGGTCGTTTCAACGCCTTGATTTGCCGTCTGTTTGAGCCGCGCATCGCAATGCCGCATCGCCCGGGAACATCGAGCCCGACAGCACGACTGACTTTTTCGGCCGGGAACCACTTGCTAGCTTTGGCGTTAATGCGGGCAGCGTTGTGAACCGAGGGAGTTTCCCAATGGATTTCGCGAGTCCTCTGCTGAGCAAGCTGAGCATTGTGGCCGCGTACATCGCGTTCGCCTTTGTCGGCGCCATCATTCTCGGCGTGTTCTAGACCATTCGACAGGCAATGAGTTCAGCGCCCGGCGGCCGCCCCCGCCGGGCGCTTTGTTGGTTGGTCGCCGCTCCATCCACGTCATTGCGAGGAACGTCAGTGACGAAGCAATCCACATATCCGCATATGCGGCGCGATGGATTGCTTCGCTTCGCTCGCAATGACGTAGATGCAATTGCGCATCTCAAAAATTCGAACAACTCGAGCCGGTGACGCCGCCGATCGTGAAATCGTGGCAGACGAGACCGGGATTATCGGGATCGGGATAGCCGTCGTCGCGACGGCGCGGCTCGCGGATGGTGTGGCTGAAGCGCCAGCCGCGGGCGCGCATGCAGCTCTTGTATCGCCGCGAGGTCGGCGTGCCGTTCTGCGGCGCACCGAACTGCGCATCGCAGAACGCCGCGTCGGCATGCAGCGCGTCGTCGCCGCGCCGCTGCTTCAGCATGTTGGTGTAGATATCGTTGTCGGCATGGGCGGCGGCGACGCTGCCGGCGAGCAGCAGCGCGACCAGGCTCAGGCGTTTCATGTCGGCCTCCATCGCTTGAAAAGAGAGCGTTGACCTCTATCGGTCGCGCGCGACGGGGCGCCTGGTTCGACGCCGTTCGGTTACAAATTGGACATCCGCGCCTTCAGGAGCGCGGCTCGCGCTGGAGCTGCCCTTGCGTGATCACGCGCGCCCGTGAGTGCGAGACGCGGATCCAGTCGACGCCGGCGCAATAGACGCGACCGAACACGCAGGTTTCGACACGCATCCTGTCCGCGCCCTTCAATTCGATCGTGCCGTAACGGACGCTGCCGCTGTCCTGGCGATAGACGCTGCCGCTCCAGCGCGCGTCCTTGTTTGGCTTCATGTTGATCAACACCGCCTCGCCGAGATCGCGCGTGGTCTTGTCGAGCGCATAGCCGCAGAATGCGTTGCCGCAGAGACGAACGCGCACCAGGCTGCCGGACTCGGTCTGCCAATCGCCGATCGGACCATCGTCCGGTTCGTCGGTCTCGCGCGAGACGGGCACCGCCGGCGGAGCAGGACGCGCAGGCGGCGGCGGAGCGGCGACGACCGGCGCCGGCGGCACCGTCATGACGCGCGGCGGCGGGGGTACGGAGGGTTGTGGTGCGGCGGCCGGCGGCGCGGCCGGAGCGGGCTTGTACACAATGACCGGCGGCGGCGCGGGAGATGCAATCGGCGGCGCGGGCGGCGTGCTTGCGGCCGGAGCAGCTGATATCGCCGCCGTCGTCACCGGCGCAGGCACCGGCTTCAACGTGCGGCCATTATCACCGCCGTCATCGCGCCTGGATCGATCGGACACCGAGACACAGGACAGCGTGCGGCACCGCGTGGACTCGAGATGCACGCGGTGGCCACCGATCGAAAACGAGATGCCGCCCTCGCCGGCATGCGCGAACGGCGTGAACAGCAGCAGCGCAACGAGCAGGCAGCAGCGCTTCATGGAAGCCTCCAGGACATCCGGTGAGGCTTAAGGGTGTGGAGCTCACGGCGCAGTGATCTCGGTCACCGTGGCGGGCCGTTCGGCCGCATCGGCCAGCGTGATGTGCATCACAGAATCCGCCCCCGAGGCCGCATAGCGTCCGGACCAATCGATGCAACCCCGCCCAACGCCCACGGAGACCCAGATGAAGAAGCTCGTTGCGATCGCCGCGCTGCTGATGGCCACCACATCGGCGCATGCCGGCGGCACCGGCATCACCTTCCAGATCGACGGCCAGCGCATCCATGTCGAGGCGCCGCGCAATTGCAGCGCGCTGTCCTGCATCCGCATCTCGGCGCCGGGCTATAACGGCACGATCGGCGGCATCAGCAAGAATCTCGGCTCGAAGTCCGACGATGATGACTATGTTGCTCCCGCGAACTCGCCGCCCCCCGCGCCACCGCCGGCGCCCGCGCCGGTTCAGGCCACGGCGCCGCAGCCGGCCGCACCGATCGCCGCCGCGGTCCCGGCACCGCCTCCGCCCCCTGCCCCGCCGGCAACTGTTGCCACCACGGCCCCTGCGCCTGTTGACGCCGCGCCCGCTGCACCGGCTCCGGTCGCCGCACCGCCTGCGCCGCAGCCGCAGGCCGCCCCAATGGCCGCCGCGCCGACCGCCACGCCGACCGGACCGATCGGCGTCTGGGCCACCGAGGAGAACAAGGGCAATGTCCGCGTCGAAGCCTGCGGCGCCAATCTCTGCGGCTATTCCGAGAAGACCAACGAGCGCATCCTGATCAACATGAAGCCCGACGGCAGCAAATGGAGCGGCCGCATCCATGATCCCGACTCCGGCCGCAACTACGACTCGACGATCGCGATGAAGGGCCCGAATGCGATGCGCGTGCAGGGCTGCGCCTTCGGCGGGATGTTCTGCGGCGGCCAGACCTGGAAACGGGTCAGCTAAGGGCGTCCATCACTTCGGTCATGGCCGGGCCTGTCCCGGCCATCCACGTCTTTCCTGCTGAATTGAAACAGAGACGTGGATGCCCGGCACAAGGCCGGGCGTGACAAGACAACTGGTTCATGGTCCGACGATCGCTTCATGCGGATCGCCGGACGCGCTATAAGCGTCGCAGGGTTGATCTGAACCTGCGGACGGCTTGCGATGGCGATGACGGCTCTTGAACTCGGTCTCCGCGGCGCGGTGGTCGCCCTGTTCCTGGTGGTTTGCGCGGTGCTGCTGCTGCGCTACACGGCGGTGCATCGCGCCGCGTATCTCGGCGCCGCCATGGGTGTCGCGGGCGCAGCCTACGCGATCTCGACCGCACCGTTCTTTCCCGCATCATCATTCGGCTGGAGCTCTCCCTTCGTCGCCTTCGCAATGGGCTCGCCGGTGATTTTCTGGCTGTGGGCGGGCGCCATATTCAACGAGCGCTTTGCCGTGCGGCCCTGGCATGCGGCGGCCTGGACGCTTCTCGCCGGCCTCGGCCTCGTGAGCTACAACGGCTGGATGATCTGGCCCGATGTCGCCCGGACCTGCGGCCGCATGCTGGGGCTAGCGACGATCGCCTTCGCCGTGCTCGGGATCAGCCAAATTTCCAGGGGATGGCGTGTCGCGGTGACAACGGCGCGCGGCCGGATCCTGACCGCACTGGTGATCGGCATCGGCGTCCAGATGATGCTCGCCGCCGTGGCGGGGCTCGCCGCAATTCCGGCCCGAGCCATCGGCCTCAGCGGCGCGCTCGCCCTTGGTGCATTCGGGCTGCTGTCAATCTGGATGATGCTGTTCGATCCGCCCGAGAGCCAGCCGGCCGTGGCGGGGCCGGACGCCGGCGGCCAGGCCGGCCGAGTCGCCGCTGAGCCGGCGCCGGCCGACCTTTCGGCTCCGGACCGTGCGTCGCTGCATCGCCTCAAGCATCTGATGACGACCGAGCGGGCCTATCGGGAGGAAGGGCTGACGATCGGCCTGCTCGCGGCCAGGCTCGGCATTCCGGAATACCGGTTGCGCACGCTGATCAATGACGGGCTCGGCCACCGCAACTTCAATGCCTTCGTCAACCGCTACCGGCTCGACGAGGCCAAGGCTGCGCTCGGCGATCCCGATCAGGCCGAGGTGCCGGTGCTCACGATCGCCCTCGACGCCGGGTTTCAATCGTTGGCGCCGTTCAACCGCGCCTTCAAGGCCGACACCGGGCTGACGCCGAGCGAGTTTCGCCGGCAGGCGATTGCCGGGCAAAATGCGGCTGAGGACGTGGAAATCGCCCGTTCAAGCTGACATTTCGCTCCTCGATTTCGGAAATCGATAGGCCTGCGGCCGCTGAATCGGGTTTGCTGGGGTCACGACGCCGTTTTTCCGGACATCGCAGATGAGCAGGATCACGCCCGACCACGCGACCGCGACGATCGAATCCCGCGCTTTTCAAGTCGGCGCGGCAACAGCCGGCTGGCGCGAGGGAATTCTCGCTCTCGCCATCGTCCTGGCGCCCGTCGGATTGGCGTTCATCCTGACCACGGCAGTCGGCTTCGCGATCGCAGGCTGGCAGATCGTCAATGGCCTGCCCGTCGACATGCCGTCACGCGCCGAGTTCCAGTTGCCCGGGATGGCGTTCTACGTCGCCGGCAGCTGGATCAGTGTCGCGGCGGCGTGGTTCTGGTCGTCGCGCCGGGGATTGCGCCGCGACGTCTTCATCTTTCGCGGGCTGACCTGGCCTGCCCTCGCCGCGAGCCTTTTGGGGTTCGTGATCGCGATGTATGGCGCACCTGTTGCGACACACTGGTTGTCGCATATCACCGGTGGCGGCGGCCCAGGGCAAGCGCGGATCGACTTCCACACCGCGCATGCAACCGCAGTCTACGTCCTGCTGTTTATGATCACCTCTCCGCTATGCGAGGAGATCCTCTATCGCGGGCTGCTGGTCGTCTGGCTTCGTCGCGCGGGCTTCGGCGATCCGACGATCTGGCTGACAGGCAGCCTGCTGTTTGGAGCCAATCACATCCTCCCGCTCGGTCTCGTCTGGGGCATCGTGATGGTCGGGCTCGGCGCGATCTTGTTCGCGATCCGCCTGCGATACAACTCGCTCACGCCGGCGTGGCTCACCCATTTCCTGTTCAACGCACAGCCAGTCCTGATCCTGCCGCTGATCAAACAGACCGCGCCCGCGCTGTATCCCGGCACGTTCTCTTGATCGTCATGCGGCAGCAAACGAAAGCGGAGCTCAATCAAGGATGAAGCATTTCCTCACCGCGGCAAGGCTGCTGGCCCTCGACCTGGCATCGACCCTGGTCTTTCTTGTCCTGTTCCTGCTGACGCACAACACCGCGCTCGCGGTCGGCCTCGGCATCGCCTTCGGGGTCGTGCAGATCGGCATCCAGATCGTGCGCGGCAGGCGGATCGACACCATGGAATGGCTGAGCCTGTTCCTGGTCCTCGCCGCCGGTACCGCGACGCTCTTGACCCACGACCCGCGCTTCGTGCTGTTCAAGCCGAGCGTGATCTACGCCATCGTCGGCGTCGTGATGCTGAAGCCCGGCTGGCTGAACCGCTATCTGCCCGAGATCGCGCAGAACGTCGTGCCCGATGTCGCGATCATGGTCGGCTACGCCTGGGCAGCCCTGATGTTCGTCTCCGCCGCGGTGAACGCCTTCGTCGCGCTGACCTGCGAGATCACGACATGGGCCGTCGTGATGCCGATCTACGGCATCGTGAGCAAGATCGTGGTGTTCGTCGGGGGCTTTGCCGCGATGCGCCTCACCGCCCGGCGCCGCATCCGCGCGATGCCCGAGGCCCAGCGCGAGGCCGTGCTCGCCCTCGAGGCGGCGCCAGCGACGGCGACGCCGTAGGCGTCAGGGTGGGCCGGCCGCCTGTGGTTGACGAAACAAACCGGCGCGCGACGAAACCATTTTGCCGTGCGGACGAAGAATTGGCGAAACCAAGCTCCCCTAGTGATGCGTCCGGCAACGCGCTGCTTCGGCGCGATCACAAGGGGGACATCATGGCTTTCACCGCTTCCGCGCTGCGTCACGGCAAACTGCTGGCGGCAACCGCATTCACGCTTGGTCTCTTGACCTCGGCGTCCCATGCCTACACCGACGAGCAGCAGCAGATGTGCACCGGCGACGCGATGCGGCTGTGCAGCTCGGAAATTCCCGACGTCGATCGCGTCACCGCCTGCATGGTCCGCCAGCGCGCGCTGCTCAGCGACGGTTGCAAGGCAGTGTTCCACTACGTGCCGCCCGCCGCCACCGCGCAGCCCGCGAGCTATTCACCCGCAGCCAAGCCTGCGAAGCCACTCAACATCACTCCCCACAAGCGCGGCTAACCAAAACCCCAACGGCGACCAGGCACCGCGCTTCCGGCAACGGAGCGCGGTGCTTGATCGTTTCGGTCCGCCATGACAACAAGGCGGGTCCGTTCATTCGGCATTCAGCCTGACGCGGCTCAATTGCCGGTCCCCAATGCCTCCCGGGAATCGATGGTGATGCGCCGCACCTTTCTCTTTGCGCTCCTGCTTGGAGCTGGCGTCACCATGGGTTGGCAACCAGCAGCCAATGCGGCGCCGGAGCTGACGCAACTCGCGCAAGCGCAGCCTGCGCAGGCGCCCTCACCCGCCCCGGCGCCGAGTGCGACACCGGCAACGCCTGCTCCTGCCACACCTGCTCCTGCAACACCTGCAGCGCCGGCCGCGAGTGCGCAGCCCGCGGCGCCCGAGCCGATCGGCAACGTCGCAACATTGACCGGAACCGCGACCGTCACGCGCAACAACACCACGACGCCGCTGCAGATCCGCGACGACATCTTTGCCAATGACGACGTCGCGACATCGGCGACCTCCTCGCTCGGCATCACCTTCAACGACGCCACCACCTTCAACCTGCGCGCCAACGCCAGGATCACGATCGACAACTACGTCTACGAAGACGGCGGCGCGCAGAACAGCGCGCTGTTCAACGTCGCCAAGGGAACGGCGGCCTTCGTCGCCGCTGCGGTGGCCAAGACCGGCGACATGAAGATCTCGACGCCGACCGCAACGCTGGGCATTCGCGGCACCACCGGCTTGGTCGAAGTGCCTGAGGGCGCGAATGCGACCAGCAACAATGTCGGCATCAAGCTCTATCCCGACGCCGACGGGCATGTCGGCCGCATCGAGGTCAACGACCGCAGTGGTGCCTCGCTCGGCGTGCTGACGCGCGGCGCGAGCGGCTTTGCGATTCGCCCCGGCACCGGCGGCGCCCGCTTCGCCGCGGTGCCGCTGACGATCTCGCCGCAGCAGATCACGCGCGACCAGGGTTTCGTGCGCGCGGTGCATTCCGCGCAGACGCTGGGCCGTCAGGTCGTGACCGAGCAGCGCGACTTCCGTCGCGCCAATCCCGATTTCCGCCGCGCCAATCCGGCGGCGCCCTATCCGAACCGCGGCCAGCCGGTGCAGCCGAACCCGCAGCGGCAGAACGGCCTGCCGGGCCAGAACCGCAACGCGCCGCAGCAACCGGGTCAGCAGAACCGTCCGGGCCAGTTGCAGCAGCCCGGCCAGCCGAACCGTCCCGGCCAGCCGCAGCGACCGGGCACGCCCGGCCGGCAAGGTGCACAACAGCCAGGCGCGCAGCAGCCGGGTACGCAGCAGCAAGGCGGCGCACAGCATGCGCTGCCCGGCCAACCCGGCGGCGCGACGCTGCCGCACGCGCCCGGCGTCCAGACGCCGGCCGGACAGCAGCCCGCGGGACAACAGCCCGGACGTCAGGGCGGCACGACGCAGCCCGGCGGACAGCAACCGGCTGCGCGTCAAGGCGGCCTGCAGCCCGGACGCACACAGCCGCCGGGCGGCGTGCGTCAGCCAGGACAGCCGGCAACTCAACCGGGACAGCCGGATGTGCCGCGACAAGGCACGGCTCAGCCGGTGCCGCAGGCACCCGGCCAGGTGCGACCCGGCATTCAGCAGGCGGCACCGGGCGTCCGCCCCGGCATGCAACGACCCGCAGTGCAGGCGCGACCCGGCTTCCAGCAACGGCGCGCAGCACCGCCGCGCGTGGCGAGGCCGCAGCCCAAGGACAAGCGTCACAACTGAGCGATCGCACCAACTTCTGCGATCAAACCAACGAATGTGGCGCCGGCGAGAACGCCGGCGCCACGCCCAGATCGACGATGAGCGAGCGGCAGATCAGTGCTGCCTGGTGATCACAGCCTCCAGATATTCGCTTGGGATGACCAGCGTGCCGTCTTTGGCGACATTGAACTTGTCCATCAGGCCGAACATGTCGGTCGCGAGCAATTGCTGCTTGACCGCATCGATCGCCCCGAAGGCCTTCAGCACCGGACCGTAATAGGTGCGAAAGACCTCGAGGAAATGCTCACGCGACCTGTAGCGGAAACTGAAGTGCCTACGCTTGGCATCAACCGTCACCTGCGGGCCGAACAGGGCGCCGAGATGCGCCTCGGTGCCCCACAGCGCGGGAGATTTCACGCCCGGCGCCGGCGGCACATATTTCCCGATGGTCTTGAACAGCTGGCCGATGAATCCTTCCGGCGTCCAGCTCGCAAGGCCGATCTTGCCGCCGATGCGGCAGACCCGGCGCAGTTCATTCGCGGCCTGCTGCTGGTCGGCAGTGAACATGACACCGAATGTCGACAGAACGACGTCGAAGCTCGCGTCGGCAAACGGCAGCTTCTCCGCGTCCGCTTCCTGGAACGTGACGGCGAGACGCTCGGCGGCCGCCCGCTCGCGGCCACGCTCGAGCAACGACGCGACGTAATCGGTCGAGATCACGTCGGCAAAGCGCCGCGCCGCGGCCAGTGTCGCGTTGCCGTTGCCGGCGGCGACGTCGAGCACCATCTGATTGCTGCGCAAGTCGACGGCCTCGCAGAGCATTTCGCCGACGATCTGAAGCGTGGTGCCGACGATCGCATAGTCGCCCGAACTCCAGGTGGCTTGCTGTCGCGCCTTGACGGCGGCGAGGTCCACGGTCGGCATTTCGGTCTGAACGTTCATGTGCTTCTCCTTTGAAAGTGTCGTGCGAGGCCACAGCCGTCGCCGAATATCTGCAAGTTGCGCTAACGCGCGTCGTGCAATGCAATGACCTCAAATGTGCTGCGCGCTAGGTGCGACGGTCGAGAAGGACCGGGATATGAGCTGCGGTAACAATGCTCCAATCCGAGCGATGCCTGCAGCCGTGACTGCTGCGCTGAGGCGCGGCGGCGTGCTGCGTCAGAGCTGCACGATGCTCTCGAACGACAGGCTCCTCCGCCCGCGTGAACACGGGTGAGGACAGACCCGCGATCATCAGCCCGAGGACGGCGGTTCGAATGATCGGTCGAGACCAGCGGATGCCGGCGGCCTTCGACTGCCGGCCGCCGGGCTCACGCGGCAGCAAGCTGATGGCTTGCCGCTCGCGGTGTGCGAGCATGCCCGCCACCGATCGATTGACGATTCGACGGAAGCGCAAAAGCAGAAAGGAAAAATGCCTTCGCGCCGGACCTGAAACAGACTCCATGAATGAAATCGGCATAATCGTTTCCTTGATCGAGTAGTGATGGCGCACCGGAAAAATCACTTGGCCGTGATTCACTTGACCGTGATTGCGCCATGCGACGCCTCGCTGGGCGTCATTCGGCTGCAATGGGCGGTTCGACGGGATCACCACGCACCACCACGGTTGTCGCGACCTTGTAGAATTCCTCGCCCGGCATGCCGACGCAGCGCGCATGCTCGCGGATCGCGTCACCGTCACGCGCTTCGTATATGCAGAACGTGCCAATGCGACCATCCGCCTCATGCACCACATAGCTGCGGATCCAGCGGACCCGGTCCGGCATCTGCTCGTCGCCGATCCTGGCGGACGTTGCGCCGGCGAGTTCCAGTTCGCCCATGTTCGCCCAAGCGCTTGGACGGCGAATGACATAGAGTTCCATCGAAATCTCCTGAGGTGCGACAGTTGAACAGCAGGCTGCGATGATCGCGGCCATGGTCAGCTATAGACGTCGTCAACGCCAACTGTCCTTACCGCGGGCTGATCATTGTCTGATCTTTGCCTGAACCTTTTCCGGCGGCCCCGGACCTATACACATGGCATTCTCATTTGGACTGTTCGAGCTTGATGAAGCTGGACGCGTGCTGCTGTGCGCGCGCCAAGAGATCCCATTGCAGCCGCGCGTGTTCGATTTGCTGGTCTACCTTGTTCGACACCGCGACCGCGTCATCTCCAAGGACGAACTCCTCGAAGCCGTGTGGCCCGACGTCACGGTCACCGACAACTCGCTGCAGCGGGCGGTGAGCTCGTTGCGCGCCGCGCTCCGCCAGGGCGACATGGACGGCGCGATCCGAAACCTGCCGGGCAAGGGATATCGCTTCTTCGTCGATTCCGAGAACAGGCAGCCGGAACGTATTGTCCAAAAGCAATCCGACGGCACCATCGGTCTCGCCCGCCGCGCGGCGGCCGCGCAATTATGGCTGCAGGCGGCAACCCTGTTCGAGAGCGCCAATGACGACGGCAAGCTGAACGCCGAAGATCTGCACAATTGGGCACTTGCCCTGCAATGCCTCGGCCGGGCCACGGCCGCCATTCCGATACTGGTCCGCGCGGTCGCTGCGCGCAGCGAAACCGGCGATGCGGCCGGGGCTGCGGTCGACGCGATCGCGCTCTCGGGCCTGCATTTCGAGACCGGTCAGGCCGCGATCGGAAAGGGCTGGCTCGCGCGCGCGGAAGATTGGGCCTCACGGCTCGACGATCCTCCGACGACCGCCCTGCTGTTGTGGATGAAGTCGAAACTGGCTGCGTTCGATGGCGAGCCGGAACAGGCGCTCGCATTGGCCGACGCGGCCTACACCGCCGTCAAATACAAGGATGCGCTCAACATCGAAGCGCTGAGCCTGGCCTATCGCGGCTTCTATCGGCTATGCCTCGGCGACACGCACGGCGGACTGGCCGATCAGGACCACGCCGCCGCGGTCGCACTGTCCAGCAACAATCTGGACCCGATCACGGGCGGTAGCCTCTACTGCAACATTCTCTGGGCAGCGCGGATGTTCGGAGATTGGGCGCGGGCCGACCAGTGGACGCGCAGCTACCAGAATTTCTGTTCGAGCAGCGGCATGGAATTGACGGGTTCGTGTCAGCTGCATCGCTCCGAGGTGCTCGGCATCAGGGGCTCGCTCGACGAGGCGCTGGCTCGCATTCAGGACGCGCTCGCGCGCCTGACGAGCGATGCGCCATGGTCGATGGGCGATGCCAACCGGGTGCTGGGCGATATCCTGGCTGCGATCGGCCATGACGACGCAGCGTTTGAAGCCTACGACAGGGCCTACACGCTGGGCTGGTGCCCGGAGCCAGGCCGCGCCATGCTGTTGCTCGCAAGAGGCGAAGCGGAAGCCGCCTATGCAAGCCTCGAACGCAGTTTGATCGGCAAGACCTGGTGGACACTGCAACGGCGGGGAATCCTGCTTGCGCATCTGGCGCTGGTTGCGGCCCACACGCGACGGGCCGCCAAGGCAAAGGCATTGATCTGCGAACTTTCGGGAAGTCCGGATCGCTGGCCAGTGCCCTCGATCCGCGCGCTCACCAACGAGGCGCAGGCGATCCTGGCCCTGTCCCGGCAGGATCACGAAGCGACCATGCGGCATCTCCATCTCGCCCGCCAGCTGTGGTCCAGCATCGACGGACGGGTCCAGATCGTAAGGCTGAGGCTGCAGATTGCCAGTCTTCAGCTCGAGCATGGCGACGTTCGCGGCGCCACGGCCGAAGTTCATGCGGCGCAGCTCGTGGCGGGTGAATTGGGTTCGCCCAAGCTCGTTGCCGATTGCACTGCCTTGCGCCACGACATCGACGCTTCGCAGCAAGCCACGCCTCGGGCCGAGCGACGTCAGGTCGTGTGCCGCTGATCACGCTGCGCGGCGCAGCCAATCGCGCACGCGCTCGATCAGGTTCTTGCGCGGGATCGGCTGGACGGCCGTGACAACGGGTTCGATCTCGCGCGCGGATGAATGCGGCGCTTCGGATTCCGAAGCCGCCACGGCATGCTTGGTCTCGACCACTTCGCCGGCATCCGCAGCTTCATGCTCCGGCACCATGGCCGGCTGATCCGGCTCGGCATCCGCGTGCGTCGCCGCGATATCCGATGGCTCCGCCATGACCGGCCCCGCAACAGGCGCCGATGCGTCAACGACGATCGGCGTCTCGGCCTCGGCGTCCACGGGCGCTTCAGCGACCACGGGCGCTTCAGCGACCACGGGTGCGTCGGCAACCACGGGCGCCTCAGCGACCACCGGCGCCTCAGCGACCACGGGCGCCTCAGCGACCACGGGCGCCTCAGCGACCACGGGCGCCTCAGCGACCACCGGCACCTCGGCGTCAACCGGCACTTCAGCGATCGCAGGCGTGTCAACGACGGGCTCTTCAACAGCCAGGCGCGCGCGGCGGCGCTCGGCGGCCGCAGCCCGCAGACGCGCGCGCCGCTCGCGCTCGGCATTCGCCGCGGCCTGCAACGCGATCGGGCCGACATTCTCCAGGAACGCACGCTCATAGCCGCGCGACAGCCGCTCGAGCGCGGCGTCGAGCGGCAGCCAGTCGACTTCCCTGATGTCACTCATCAACTCGCGCACCGGCTTGCCGCCGGCATCCATGCGCCAGTAATGCACCACCTTCGAGCGCCCGCCTGAATCATAGACCAGCGTGCCCAGGAACTCATGCACGTCGACGTCGTGGCCGGTTTCCTCCAGCACCTCGCGCTCGGCCGCGGCGCGCGCCGTCTCGCCGTCGTCGAGCTTGCCCTTCGGCAATACCCACTCATTGCGCTTGCGCAGGCGCACGACGGCAAAGCGCGGCGGTGTCTCCCGCCGCAGCACAATGCCTCCCGCCGCCAGAACAGGCGTCCGCGCCATCTCGTGTCCCAAAGGTTTGCGATTTAGGATCGTCGCACGACGATCGCAGTCATTCTAAAGCATGATCTGGAAAAGTGGAAACCGGTTTTGCGGGCACATCGTGCTCAAACAATGACACACAAAGAAAAAAGCACGCTCAAAGCTTATATTTTGACGCGCTTTCTTCACGCGAACCGATGCCCGCTTTGCTCGACAGCGCTATGAAGGCTTTCGCAACAGCGGCTCGCCGCATTTGATCCGCGTTCCCTCAGCGACATTGTCGCAGAACTCGAAATTGCCGGGCGCGAGCACGATGATGGTCGAACCGTGCTCGAACCAGCCGAGCTCATCGCCCTTCTTCACACGCGCGTCACATGGGAAGTCCACCGGACCGCGCGACTGCGCATTCAGTGTGACGTCGAGGAAATGCAGGCGCAGGCTGGCGACCAGGATGGCGGCGACCGGAACCAGCGTCAGCGCCTCGCCGGTCGGCAGTTTTGCGCGCAATACCGCGCGCTCGTTCTTGCAGAACAGCCGCTCGATCCGCTTCAGCGCGATCGGATTGACGTTCCAGACGTCGCCGTGGATGAACGTGACCTTGTCGATCGCAAGGTCATAGGGCGCGTGGAAGCGGTGATACATGCTCGAGGTCAGCCGCAGCGTGACGAAGTGGCCGTTCCGGTGCTGCTCCACCAGCGCGGGATCGCCGACCAGATCGAGCAGCGAATACGGCGCGCCCTTGACCTGGAACAATTGCCCGTCCTCGATCCGGCCATGCGCGCCGATGATGGCGTCCGATGGGCTGGCGATGATGGCGGGATCGGCCGCCGCCGGGCGCAGGCCGGGCTTGAGCTCGCGGGTAAAGCAGTCGTGCAGGCTCTTGAACTCGGTCTTCTTCGCTTCCGACAGATCGAGGTCGGAGAACAGCTTCCAGCAGGCGATCGAGGCGTCGCGCACCAGCGGATTCTCGACCTTGGAGAACCGGCCCATGAAGCGGGTCAGCGCCGCCCGCGGAATCCGGTTGGTTAGCAGGAAATTGAGGTCTTCCTGCTGGGTGAATGCCGAGATCAGGCCCTTGATTGTCATGAATCTGTTAGGTGCTGAGGCTAGCGCTTCTGTCATGGAAACATCCCTTCCGATTCTCTCGCTGTCCGCCGCCGCCCTTGCCGGCGCCGCCGCAGCTTTCCCCAAAATTCAGGCCCGCATCGCGCTGTCGCGTGCCAAGCACCGCTCGCTGACCGGACATTCCAAGATGTCCAAGATGGTCGCGCGCATGGTCCCGCGCTACGAATTCGACATCGACGAGTTCTTCTGCTCCGACGGAGCGCCGAAGGACATCGCGATGCAGCGGCAGGACGGCTTCTTCCGCCTCGCCGGCCTCTACGCGGATCGCTACCCCAAGGGCCGCGCCCTCACCGCCGAGGTGACGGAGCGCATCTCCGACCTGCAGTTCACCGAAACCTACCGCGTGCCGTTCCAGTACAGCCGCCTGGTGCGCGAGCATCTCGGCACCTCGTCCTTCGTGCAGGCCTCGAGCGGCGTCACCGTCACCGATGTCGACGGCAATGTGGCCTACGACCTGACGGGCTCCTACGGTGTCAACATCTTCGGCAACGACTTCTACAAGGAGTGCATCGCCGAGGGTGAGAAGCGCGCGCATGCGCTCGGCCCCGTGCTCGGCCCCTACCACCCGATCATTGCCGACAATGTGAAGCGGCTCTGCGAGCTCTCCGGCCTCGACGAGGTCTCGTTCCACATGTCCGGCACCGAAGCCGTGATGCAGGCGGTGCGGCTCGCGCGCTACCACACCAAGCGGACGCATCTCGTGCGTTTCGCCGGCAGCTATCACGGCTGGTGGGGCGAGGTGCAGCCCGGCGTCGGCAATCCGGTATCGCCGCACGAGACCTACACGCTCGCCGACATGTCGGAGAAGACGCTGCACGTGCTGCGCACCCGCAAGGACATCGCCTGCGTGCTGGTCAATCCGCTGCAGGCGCTGCATCCGAATTCCAATGCGCCCGGCGATTCCGCGCTGGTCGATTCCTCGCGCTCCTCGAAGTACGACCGCGCCGCCTACACCGAATGGCTGAAGAAGCTGCGCGAAGTCTGCACCGAGCGCGGCATCGTGCTGATCTTCGACGAGGTGTTCGTCGGCTTCCGCCTCGCGGCCGGCGGCGCCCAGGAATATTTCGGCGTCAAGGCCGACATGGCGACCTACGGCAAGAGCCTTGCCGGCGGGCTTCCGATCGGCGTGGTGTGCGGCCGCAAGGACCTGATGCGCCGCTTCCGCGACGACCGTCCGGCCGACATCTGCTTCGCCCGCGGCACCTTCAACTCGCATCCCTACGTGATGACGGCGATGGACGAGTTCCTGAGCCGGCTTGCCAGCCCGAACTTCCGCTCGATCTATAACGGGCTCGACGAGACCTGGAACGGCCGCGCCAAGTCGCTCAACGACCGGCTCGCCGCCGCGGGACTTCCGGTTCGCGTCGGCAACATCTCGTCGATCTGGACCGTCTATTACACCGAGCCGTCCCGCTACAACTGGATGCTGCAATACTATCTGCGGGCCGAAGGCCTGGCGCTGAGCTGGGTCGGCACCGGCCGGCTGATCTTCACGCTGAACTACACCGACGCCGATTTCGCCGAGGTCAGCGACCGCTTCGTCGCGGCAGCCGAGAAGATGAAGCGCGACGGCTGGTGGTGGCACAAGGAAGGCCTCACCAACAAGAACATCAAGCGGCAGATCCTGAAAGAGATGGTCGCCGTGCGGTTCGGCCGCTGACGGCCGGCCCTGCTCTCTCCCCCCCTCGCCCCGCTTGCGGGGAGAGGGGGACTCTCCACAATCACACTGACAGACGGACTCGCCGAGAGTCCCCCTCACCCGGATCGCATCTGCGATGCAACGTAGCCGAAGCTTCGCTTCGGCGTCACTTCGGACGGCCGCCAAAGGCGGCCTGTGCCTCTCCCCGCAGGCGGGGCGAGGTGAAGTCGGAATGCGGTCGAGGTGGCTCAACAAAAGTGTATCCGCCCTAGCCCTAAGAACGTAGATGCCCGGGACAAGCCCGGGCATGACGCAGTTTGAAGACGCTGGGAGCAACGATCAGGCGTGCTTGACGTGCTTCTCGAGACCCGGATCGATAAGCTCGCCCTTCATCAGGAACAGCGGCGCCTTGTGATAGAGCTTCAGGTCGTGGAAGGGGTCGGTGATGATCTTGGTCATCCAGACGAGGCCGGTTTCGACGTCGCGGATGAAGAACAGGTGGATGGTGCGGAACAAGAGACCGCCGACGCCGACCACGAGCCAGATCTTGGCGACCTGACGGGTGAAGTCACCCATCGTGACCCAGGGCTTGAACAGGCCGAACAGGGTCGGATCGAAGTACAGCACCATCGGCGACAGTGCCCAGATCGCCATCAGCACGACCTTGCGCTGCAAATTGTAGCCGACCTTGATATCTTCCTTGTGCTCGTGGGTCGCCTGGTTGACGTGGTCATAGCCCTTCGGCTCGAAGAAGAAGTGACCGGCCTGGCGCGAGGTCATCGAGACCAGCCAGCCGACCAGCGCCGACACGACCGGATCGAAGAACAGCATCACATAGGCGAACAGGAAGCTCAGCGCGCTGACGAAGTGCAGGCTCTGGTTGATCCGGCTGTGATGGTAGAAGCGATGGTCATCCCAGCGCTGAGTACGCAGCTCTTGCAGAAAGTTCTTGATCATTGGTTCCCCCAACATCTTTCGGGACAGGATCTACAGGGATTCGATGTATCGCGTGTGACATCATCATAATGACATATGACAATGCGGAGCGACACCTTGACGCTTACCGGAGAAGGGTCTCGCCTCACCCGGAGATTTGCGGGGATGAGGCGGAGGAGATCGTAGCCTCCGGGTTCGGGGCGCGCTGTGCGCCACCTCACCTGGGGGTGTGAGGCCTGGGCGGCCTCAGGCAGCCGCTTCAGGCGGCCTTGGCAACGTCCGCCTTGCGGAAGCGGACCAGCGAGAAATGGCCGAGCGGCGGGATCAGGCGGCGCTCAGCGAGCTCCATGCCGCGCGCGCCGGCGAGCCATTTGGTGTAGCGCGACCAGGCGAATTCGGCGGTCCGGAACCCGAGCGGGCGCACCACCGGCTGCAGCTTCTGCTCGATGAAGCGGCGGACGCCGGCATCGGCGCTGACGCGGGTCAGGATGATCAGCTCACCGCCCGGGCGCACCACGCGGGCGAACTCGTCGAGGGCGGCTTCCGGGTTCGGCACGGCCGAGAGCACGTACTGCGCCATCACCACGTCGAACGAATTGTCGGGGAATTCGAGCTTCTCGGCGTCCATCACCGCGAGGCCCTCGACATTCTTCAGGCCCTGCTCGGCCACCCGCTTCTTGGCCTTCTCCAGCATCGCCTCGGAGATGTCGGTGCCGAAGATGCGCACGTTCTGGCTATAGAGCGGCAGCGAGATGCCGGTGCCGACGCCGACTTCGAGCACCCGGCCGCCGATCTTGTTGGTGGCCTGGATCGCGGCCTGCCGGCCCTTGCTGAACACACCGCCGAACACGAGGTCGTAGATCGGGGCCCAGCGGTCATAGGCCTGCTCGACCGTTTCGCGGTCGAAGTCCATGGAACGGTCGGCGCCCAGCTTGATGATTTCAGCCATAGAGAGTCTCTCGTCTTTCGTTCGATTGAGCTGTTAATTTGGAACCGCACTGCGGCCGGCGACGCGACGGGCGGGCCGCGGCGCGCGGCTCGGCTGCAACGTGGCCAGATTGCCGATGAACTGACGCGCACTGTTTTCCCAGGAACGCTCCAACGCAAAATTGCGGCAGTCGGCGCGCGACATGTTCAGCGCGCGCAGGCAGGCGCTGCGCAGATCGTTGTCGATCGCGCCGATCGGATGATCCGCGATCACGTCCTTCGGGCCGGTCACCGGGAACGCCGCGACCGGCGTGCCGCAGGCCAGAGCCTCGAGCTGCACGACGCCGAACGTGTCGGTCAGGCTCGGGAACACGAAGACGTCGGCGGCAGCGAGGTGCGAGGTCAAATCCTGGCCCTTCTTCTCGCCAAGGAAGATCGCGTCGGGATATTTCTGTTCCAGCGCCGCCCTTTGCGGGCCGTCGCCGACCACGACCTTGGAGCCCGGCAGGTCCAGCGACAGGAAGGCGTCGAGATTCTTCTCCACCGCGACGCGGCCCATCGTCATGAAGATCGGCCGCGGCAGATCGAGCAGCGCCGGCTGATCCGGATTGAAGATTTTGGTGTCGACGCCGCGGGTCCAGAAGCCGAGCCTGCGGAAGCCGCGCTCGGCAAGCTCTGACCGCAGCGAGTCGGTCGCGACCATGGTCATCGATCCGGCGGCGTGAAAGTGGCGCAGCACCGCATAGCCGACGCTGTCGGGAATGCCGGTGCGGACCGAAACATATTCCGGGAAGCGCGTTGTATAGGACGTGGTGAAGGCGAGCTTGTTGCGCTGGCAATAGCCGCGCACCGCCCAGCCGATCGGTCCTTCGGTTGCGATGTGGATCGCCTCGGGCGCGGCCTCCTCGATCCGGCGCGCGATCTCGCGGCGGTTCGGCAGCGCCATGCGCAGGCCCGGATAGGTCGGCACGCCGACCGAACGGAAACCGTCGGGCGTGAGGAATTCGATCTCGGCGCCGAGGGTCGCGGCGCTGCGCGCAAGCGACGTCAGCGTCCGGACCACGCCATTGACTTGCGGATGCCAGGCATCGGTCGCAACGAGTATGCGCATTGCAGGAGATCCAAATCGTTAATCTTGATTCTGCTCGCATGACGTTCTGACATGGATGTTTCAAACGTATGACGTCATCGAAATGTTAGGTTGTTTTTCACGGCAAACCGCCGGTTTCTCGTGTAAGATGACAACCAGATGTCAGAGCAGAGCGAAAATCCCGGCACCACGCGCCGCAGGCTGAGACGGCGAAACTCGTCGCTGCTGATCCTTGCGACCGGAATGCTCGTGTTCGGTCTCGCCGCCGGCGCGCTGTTCTATGCGCTGCGTCCGGTGACGCTCTCGATCGCGGTCGGCCCGACCGGCAGCGAGGACGTCAAGCTGATCCAGGGCTTCGCCCAGACCTTTGCGCACGACGGCAGTTCGGTGCGGCTGAAGCCGGTGCCGACGCAGGGCTCGGCCGAGAGCATCGCGCTGTTCACCGCCAACAAGGTCGACCTCGCCGTCGTGCGCGGCGACCTCGATCTGCCCGCGAGCGCCGAGTCGGTTGCGATCCTGCGCAAGAATGTCGTCGTGCTGTGGGCGCCGTCGGGTGCCAAGGGCAAGCGGCGGTCCGCCAAGATCAAGACCATCGACGATCTCGCCGGGCACAAGGTCGGCGTGGTCGGCAGCACCCAGGCCAATGTCACGTTGCTGCGCGTGATCCTGACCGAGTCCGGCGTCAACCCCGACAAGGTCGCGGTCAGCCAGTTCAAGGTCAACCAGATTGCCGATCTCGCGCGCGATCCCTCGCTCGACGCCTACATGACCGTCGGCCCGCTCGACAGCAAGGTGACCGCGGAGGCGATCACGGCGACGGCGGCCGCGCGCGGCGAGCCGGTGTTCCTTCCGGTCGACGTCTCGGAAGCGATCGCGCAGAAACATCCGCGCTACGAGTCCGAGGAGATCGCCGGCAGCATCTTCTCGTCGTCGCCGGCGCGACCGGAGGACAAGGTCGAAACCGTCGGCGTCAATCATCTCGTGATCGCGCAACACAAGCTCGACGACGCGACCGTCGGCGCGCTCGACCGGCAATTGTTCACGCTGCGGCTCCAGGTCGCGCGCGACCTGCCGGCGGCGGCCAAGATCGAGAAGCCCGACACCGACAAGGACGCTGCACTGCCGGCACATCAGGGCGCCGCCGCCTATATCGACGGCACCGAGCGCACCTTCCTGGAAAAATACTCCGACTACATCTGGGGCGGCATCCTGCTGATCTCCGGGCTCGGCTCGGCGGGCGCCTGGCTGCGCCACTACATGAAGCGCGACGAGCGCGAGCACTACATCACCCATCGCGACAATCTGCTGACGCTGATCTCGCGGGTGCGCGGCGCCGAGACGGCGGAACAGCTCGCGGCGATGCAGGGCGACGCCGATGCGCTGCTCCGCGAGGCGCTCGATTGCTACGACGACGGCGCGATCGAGGAAGGCGATCTCGCGGTGATCGGGCTGACGCTCGAGCAGTTCCACCACGCCGTCTCCGACCGCCGCGCCGTGATCGCCGGCGACCGGCCGGGCCTGTCGCGGATGCGCGCGTAGGGCGTCGTCAGGAGGATCGCCTGCTGCGCGGGCCGCTCGCCGTCACGGCAAGCGGCGTGATCCCGTCGGGCACCCTGACCGTGTCGTCCGGCGCGAGGCGCTTGCGTGCCACGAACGAGAAGCGGCTGCGCAGCTTCAGGATCGGCTTCTCGATCCAGTGCCAGGAGAACGCCGCGAACAGGGTGATCAGCAGCAGCGCGACCGCGAACTGCACGATGACAGGCACCTGCGGCAGCCAGACCCGCACGACCTGCTGCACCGGAAATCCGTAGAGATAGATGCCGTAGGAATAGTCGCCGCGCGAGAACAGCGGCAGCCGCGGCAGCTTCGATACGCCGAGATAGGCGGTGATGTAGACCAGCGCCGGCGCAACGACGGCGTTGAGCACCGGCTGGCTCATCCAGTCGGCCGGCCCGAGCAGCGCAGCGCCGGCGCAAAGCGCGCAGCAGGCGGCAAGGACGCGCCCGTCATAGGGAATACGGTCGCGATAGAGAAAGATCGCGATGCCGAGCATGAAGGCGACCGGCAGTTTCGCGCCGCGTCCGAGGAACGGCGCCGTGCTGAAGATTCTTTCTTGCAGCGTGCCGGCAACACCTGCCGGCAGTTGCGACGGTTGCGCCATGTGCCCGGTGAATGACAGCGCAAGGCCGATCCCGACCAGCACCACGGCACCGACCACGATGAGCGCCGGTTTGCGCAACAGTCCGAGCAGGATGAACACCGTCATCAGCGCGTAGCAGCCATATTCGAACGGCACCGTCCACAGCGAGCTGTTGACCTCCGGCGCGGGGTTGCCGCTGAACACGCCCGGCAGCACGTAGTTCACCAGGCCTACGATGTTGGTGAAATATTTGTAGGTGCCGGAATTGGTGAAGTAGTCCCACAGCGGCAGCGCGGTGAAGATCGGCCCGAGGATCAGCGCCGAGAGCACGATCTCGACCGCGAGCGCCGGAATGATGCGCATGCCGCGATTGGTGAGGAACTCCTTCAGGCTCAGCCGCAGTCCGCTCGCCGCGATGAGAAATCCGCTCAACGCGAAGAACATCACGAGAATGGCGTAATGCGGAAACCAGGCGATCCACGCCTGCTCGCCGCCACTGCCGCCGCTTGCGACGTAGGGCGCGTGGGCGGCGACGACGGAAATCGCCAGCGCGATGCGGAGAAAATTGAACCCCGGACCAAAGCCCTTCTGCCGATCCAGCATGCTGCCGATCGAGCGACCCTGCATCATTTCTACTCCATTTCGAAACAATGCGTTGGGACAGCAAGCGCCGTGCCAGGAAAGATGTCTTAGGGAGGGCCCCCCTCGCCCGGCAACGCCCCCTTAACCCTGCGACGAAACACCGACGAAACAATTCCCTAACGGCACGAAACCATTTTGGCGATTTCGTGCAAACGTCCTGAAACGCCTCAACTGTACTGGTTTGACCCAACGACGCGCCGGAACTGGCGCGCAGGGCGCAAACAACAGGGGTCGACAATGTTCAATTCCATCAAGCTGAACGCACGTCTCGCTGCCGCCGCCTTCGGTGCGCTGGCGATTGGATCAGTCGCTTTCTCGAACTCCGCCGCGGCCGCTCCGCTGCCGATGTTCCCCTTCATCCTGACGCCGCCGACCGAGGCCGTGCAGCCCCCGGTGCAGTCGATGCCGCAGGCGCAGGAGGAAGACCGCTCCGTTGAGCTGCCCGCCCGGCTCCGCCGCCAGGTCGTCGCCTATCCGACCCGCGAAGCGCCCGGCACCATCATCATCGATACCCCGCACACCTATCTTTATCTCGTGCTCGGCAATGGTCAGGCGATGCGCTACGGCATCGGCGTCGGCCGCGAGGGCTTCACCTGGTCGGGCACCCAGACCATCACCAAGAAGGCGGAGTGGCCGGATTGGACCCCGCCACCGGAAATGATTGCCCGCCAGCCCTATCTGCCGCGCCAAATGGCCGGCGGCCCCGGCAACCCGCTCGGCGCCCGCGCCATGTATCTCGGCGGCACCATCTACCGCATCCACGGCACCAACGCGCCGGAGACGATCGGCACCCGCGTGTCGTCCGGCTGCCTGCGCCTCACCAATGAGGACGTCACCGACCTGTATTCGCGGGTCAGCGTCGGCACCAAGGTGATCGTGCTGCCGATGACCGACCGCCGCGCCGACCTCGGCTCGGCCGTCCGCTAACGAAAACCCGACTTCCCCAAGCCTCCTCCAAGGCTCAGACAACGGCTCCGGCACCCCGCCGGGGCCGTTGTCGCGTTCACAATCGTTAACGTCCAGGTGACCCCGGACGTGCGGCCTGCTTCCGCCCCTGAAGCAGCTTGATCCCGCCACACTGGCGCCCTCGTCGGGGGGCCTGTACAACCCGTCAAGTTGATTTTCATCCGGGGGGACGATGCGTCTACCGATGCATCCAAGGACGATCGCGCTCGCGCTCACTGTGGTGGTGATCTCGTTCGTGATCAGCCTCAAAGCCATGGACTGGCTCGCGCCGAGCGTCACGCTGCAGAAGCCGCAGCTCGCCGAGCTGCCGCCGCTGCCGCAGGCGCCGCGCTCCTCGACGGTCGTGGCGCAGGTCTCGGTCGCGCTATCAGCGATCCGTGACGCCGCCGAACGCGGCGCACCGAAGACCTTTGGCGGCAAGGCCGACAATCCGGTGCAGCAGATCCTGCAAAATGCCGACATCGGCTGGACCGCATCGCGCGGGCCGATCGCGGCCACCGGCGCGCAGGACGTGCTGACGCTGACGACCCCGATCAACGGCACGCTCAAGGTCACCGGCTCGCTGTCGGACAAGGCGACCGGCGCCGTCACCAGCGCGCTTGGCAACCTGCTCGGCGGCAATGTCGCCAAGCAGATCGGCTCCGTGAATATCAAGAACATCAACGCCAATGCCGACATCAAGGGCAGCGTCACGCTGACCGCGCGGCCCAAGCTCGGCGCGTCCTGGCGGATCGAGCCGAACCTGCAGGCGCAGGTCAATCTCGGCGACACCAGCCTGTCGGCGGCCGGCGTCCGCATCAACGTGCCGGCCCAGGTCAAGCCGGTCATCGACAAGGCGGTCGCCGACCAGATTTCCGCGGTCGAGGCGCGGTTGCGCAACGACCCGGTGTTCCAGAACAACGCCCGGGCACAATGGGCCAAAGCCTGCCGCTCGATGCCGCTGCAGGGCACCGGCGGCACCTCGTCGATGCCGCCGATGTGGCTCGAGCTGCGGCCGATCCGCGCGATCGCAGCGCAGCCCAAGGTCGATGGATCGTCGGTGATCCTGACGATGGGAATCGAGGCCGAGACGCGGATCACCGAGGCGCAGACCACCCCGAACTGCCCGTTCCCCGACAAGCTCTCGATCGTGCCGCCGATGTCGAGCCAGATCGCGATCGGCCTGCCGGTCGACATGTCCTTCACCACGCTGACGCAGCTCGTCGAGGCGCAGCTGAAGGGCAAGACCTTCCCTGAGGACGGCTCCGGCCCGGTCGACGTGACCGTCAAGAGCGCGAGCATCGCCGCCTCCGGCGACCGGCTCTTGATCTCGCTGCTGGTGCACGCCAAGGAGAAGAAGAGCTTCTTCGGCTTGGGCGCCGAAGCGACCGTGCACATCTGGGGCCGGCCGCGGCTCGACCAGCAGGCGCAGACGCTGCGGCTGGCCGACGTCGAGCTCGCGGTCGAATCCGAAGCCGCGTTCGGCCTGCTCGGTGCCGCCGCGCGGGCCGCGATCCCGCACATGCAGCAAGCCCTCAGCGACCACCTGGTCGTCGACCTGAAGCCGTTCGCGGCCAACGCGCAGCGCAAGATCGCCGCCGCGATCGCCGACCTGCAGAAGAACGAGGAAGGCATCCGCGTCGACGCCGACGTCAACAGCATCCGCCTCGCCGACATCGCGTTCGATTCGAAGACGCTGCGGGTGATCGTGGAAACCGACGGCACCATCAAGGCCGCCGTGACGGCATTGCCGGCGCTGTGACGAGCCTCTGGTAACAAACCCTTGCGCGGCAGCAAATACAATCTAAAATTGACGATTGTTTCACTACGACCGATTTTGAGCGACGTGATATTTTCGGGGTGGCATCGCCATGCAATCTGCAATTCCAGGTGCGGGCCCGAATCCGGCCCAAGGTCACGCGGATAGCTCGGAGCCCGCAAAGCTCAACGTGCCCGCAGGCACTCTGACCGAGGCGGAGGCACTCGAGATCGAGCGCCGCAACCTCAGAGCCACCCGAACGGATAGCTCGGAGCCCGTGAAGCTCAATGTGCCCGCGGGCACTCTCACCGAGGCGGAGGCACTCGAGATCGAGCGCTGCAGCCTCAGAGCCAGCCGCAAAAAGAAAATCGAGTCATGGATCGGCATAGGCTGTTCGGGTGGAGGCATCAGGTCGGCAACGTTCTGTCTGGGGGCGCTTCAGCGGCTCGCCGGCGCGGGGCTGCTGGAGCAAGCAGATTATCTGTCCACCGTATCCGGCGGCGGTTACACCGGTTCATCGCTGCAGTGGTGGTGGCATCGCGATGGAAAGACCAACGCCGGCACGGCGTTTCCCTATGGCGTCGAACTGCGGAGCGACAGCTGGCGCCTCCGGTCCCTGCGCAACCATGGCAGCTACCTCACGCCGGGCGACGGCATCACGTTCTGGTCCGGGATCGCCGTCGTATTGCGAACGATATTTCTCAACATGGCGGTCTGGTTTCCGCTTCTCGTGCTCACGCTGATCGCGCTTGTCGGACTGCCCAAGCTCGTCGTGTCCGGCACATACCCGATCATTCCGTGGAATGCCGATTTTGGCTACATCGCCTATCCACGGGCATTCATGGTGTTTCTGTACCTCGCCGCGCTGATGGTCGGCCTTCTGCTGATATTCGGGGTGCTGCTGGCCTGGACCTCGATCCTCATCCCGCCTGAAACCCGCGACAACGCGAAGGAACGATTGAGGCGCGGTGTGACCTGTGCGCTTGTCAGCGTCGTCCTGTTTGGGATCGCACTTTTCGGTCGTCAATATTCCAAGGTCGTTCCCGACTACGCAGGCCTGGTCGAATCCGTATTCTCGAACCTCGCCGTCTTCCTGGTCGGACTGCTTGCAGCGGCAACGATCTTCATCACGCTGCTGCAGTTGCTCGGCAAACTGCCGGTCGGGCTGAACTACCTGCTGAGGAGGTCCTTCGATAGCCACGCCGGCAGCGCGCTGATCCTCTCCGCGACCGCCGCCCTGATCGGATCCATTCCGTTCGTGGCCGGAGCCATCGTCGCCGCGGGAGCCGAATATCAGAAGACGACGACCCTTGCCGCGACCGCCACCGTGCTGAGCGGCGTCGTCTCCGGTCTTTACGGTCACCTGGTGCAGGCGCAACGCGCGCTGGACAGCCCGATCGGCCGCTGGCTCGCCGCCGCGGCCGCCGGCGCCTTTCTCTATCTGCTCGCGATCATCGCCTATATCGTCGCGGATTTCCTCACAGCCGACACGTTCACCCTTTCACTGATCGTTCGTCCGTTTCCGACCCTCGTTCACTGGTATTACCAGGCGCTGGTCGTCGTCTGCGGCTCGATCGTCTTTGCGCTCGTGTTTGGCTGGTTCTCCAACCTGAACCATCTTGGACTGCATCGCTTCTATCGCGACCGGCTGATGGAGGCGTTCATGCCGACCTATGACGACAAGGGCAAACGGTCGCTGTTCACGGATGCCGAAGGCACCACCCTGTCGGAAATCTGGCCGGACCCGACGGAAGCAAAATCGAAGCCGCTGCGGCCCTATCCGCTGATCAATGCCAATGTCATTCTGGTCAACGACCCCGAGCTCAAATTCCAGATTCGCGGCGGCGACAATTTCATCCTGAGCCCATTGCTGGTGGGATCCTCCGCCACCGGCTGGCAGACCACATCCGATCACATCAAGCAGCATGGCCCCTTGACCCTGGCATCGGCAATGGCCGGGTCCGGGGCAGCCGCGAACGCCAATGCGGCCTATATCGGCTCAGGCATCACACGGGACCGGATCGTCTCCGCGCTGATGATGATGCTGAACATGAGGCTGGGTATCTGGATCGGCTCGCCGAGCGGACGCCCCGGTCGACCCAATCATTTCCGGCCGGCGCTGACCCACGGCATATTTCGCTGGGGGTATCGGCGAACCAGCCGCTTCGTCGAGCTTTCCGACGGCGGGCACTTCGACAATCTGGGCCTTTATGAGCTCGTCCGCAGGCGCGCCGACCTGATGATCATCATCGATGCGGAGGAGGATCCCTCCACCGCGATGAAGGCCCTTGTGTCCGCCTGCCAGCGGATTCGCGAGGACTTCGGCACCGAGATCGAGATCGGGAACGCTGCAGATATCCTGTATGCGAAGGAGCGCAACGGCTATCCGCTCGGCGCAAAGTTTGCGCAGCAGCCGTTCTTCTGCTGCAAGGTCCAATACCCCGCACCGGACCGCAAGTCCGCGGCGCTGCTCTACATCAAGGCGAGCATGGTGGAGGGACTGGGATTTACCGTTCGCGGCTATCGGGCCGCAAATGCGGAGTTTCCGAACCAGCCGACGGCGGACCAGTTCTTCGATGCGGCGCAGTTCGAAGCCTACCGCGAATTGGGCCATGTGTGCGCCTCCGCGATGATCGACCACTTCAAGCTGGACGGCAAGAAACTACTGGACACGGTTTTTGCGGCGATGCAGCTGAGCGTGCCGACCAAGCCTTCGCCTTAGGCCGCGGCCAAGGCAGCCCGTTGACCGTCAAGCCGGCGGCAGGATGTAGACGAAGGTCCACACATAGAGCGCATTGAACGCCCACATGGCGCCCAGATGCACCATTGCCGCGGAGCGATCCCGCCACAACCGGGTTCGGTAGAACACGATCGCGATGCACGTGCCGAGCAGCGAGAAGCATATCGAGCTGATCAGCCGCCCCAGCTCGGGGCGAGCCGTGACCAGACGGAGCGACGCATCCATCGTGTAGGCCAACGGGGTCAACCTCACCACCAGGAACACGGTCAGCGTCATGATCCATGCCAGCGAGAAGATCGGAAACAGGCTGTCGCGGTCACGCCCCGCCACCGAACCGAAGAAGTAGAAAAACACGAACGGCAGGACGCCCAGCAGCAGCGTCATCGAATCGTCGATCGTCACTCCCTCGGTCCAGCGAACCGCGCGGGCAAACAGGAACAGCGTGCACCCGGCGGCAATGACGGCGAGCCAGCCGGCCGACGCCCCGCGCCTGCGTGCGGCTTGCCCGGTCTCACTTCTCGGGTCTTGCCCGGACTCGCTATCCGTCATCTGACCTCAAGCGGTTGCCACCTCTTTTCTCCGGCGCGCCAAAGCGTCGTCCTGTTCTCGATGTCGTTGACGCGGAGGACCTGATCGGCCGCGGCCGAATCCAAGCTGAACATGATGCATGTCGGGCGGTTTGGGGCCACCTTGTAGTGGAAGATTTCTGTGCGCTGCTGCTGCAGCCGGGACGGCGCGGCCAGCGCCTCGGGGATCAAACTGCGGGCGATATTGACGGTGGCGTAGCTCCAGCCGTTGTCGACCACGGTCATGTCGTAGGAAAATTGCGAGCGATTGTTGCGATATTCGAACCCGGCATAGTCCGTGCTGTCGCTCGAACGGCAGCTCCCTCCCCCCGGATATTTCGAATGAAAGCTCTCGATGACCTGCCGGCTGGTCTCGGGCGAGGCGGGATCGGGACTTGAATCCAGCGCCCTCGATTCGAGGAATCCTCTGCCATGATAGTCCTCATAGGCGCGCGCCGTCACGCTCCTTGATTTGAATGGGGGGCTCGAGCACTGCCGATCGGGGTACGAATTTTCGCGCGCCAGCTTCACCAGGCCGGATCGCGAGGCACTCTGCCGCGATCCCCAGCGCGCGGTCTTGACGACCACCACTCCCGCCCGCTCCATCCCGTCCTTCACGACGAACGCAAACGAAAAGGGCGTCGGCTTCTTGAGGTTCTCGAACCCGGTGAACAGAAGCCAGTCGCCCGCGTCGTTCTGTGCCAGCAGCGCGCCATCGTCGAATCCAGCCAGTGTGGCGGCAGGCAGATCGCAGCGGTCCGCAGCCCCTGCCCCGACGTCAAGTGCTCCCAACGCGAACATGATGATCAACAAGCGCATCAGCATTGGCTACTCCTATCCAGACGACGTTTGATCGGCATTGGCGCGGTCGGAACGACGAACTGAAGATCAGAAATCGAAGCTTTCGCCTGTGCCGGCCGATCGCCATGATGGCGACGGCAAAAATACTATTTCAGAGTGAATATAATCCACACGATAACCAGAGATTTATAACCGATCCGCAACCGAAGTCGAGTGCCGGGCCGGGCGCTCCGTTCCGGATTACCGGCTTTGCAGTCGTTAGCCGGGAGATCGCGGCGCGCACCGCTCGATCGAGGCGTTCCCGTCCGCGCCGCCGCGCCCCTCCAGGCATGCCCAAAAAGTCGTCTTTGCGACAGCTTGCCGCACCGGATAGAAGGTGCCCCGTGGAAGCAACCAACGAAAAGTCAGGGAGAGATATACGATGAAATCGCTCTTGGCCGCAGCGGCGGCCGGCCTCGCGCTCGCGGCCTCCGGTACCGCGGCGAACGCCCAGATCTCCGACGATGTCGTCAAGCTCGGCGTGCTCACCGACATGTCGAGCCTCTATGCGGACGCCACCGGCAAGGGGTCGGTCGCCGCCGTCGAGATGGCGGTCGCCGATTACGGCGGCAAGGTGAAGGGCAAGCCGATCCAGGTCGTCGTGGCCGATCACCAGAACAAGCCCGACGTCGGCGTCAGCATCGCGCGCAACTGGTACGACAACGACAAGGTCGACGCGATCCTCGACGTGCCGACCTCGTCGGTCGCATTGCCGATCTCCGCATTGACGCGCGAGAAGAACAAGATCCACATCAATTCCGGCGGCGGCTCCTCCGACATCACCGGCACCGCCTGCTCGCCGAACACGGTGCACTGGACCTACGATACCTATGCGCTGTCGAACGTCGCCGGCAAGGCGATGGTCAAGCGCGGTGAGGACACCTGGTTCTTCGTCACCGCCGACTACGCCTTCGGCATGGCGCTGCAGCGCGATGCCGCCAACGTCGTCAAGGAAAGCGGCGGCAAGGTGCTGGGCGAAGTCCGTCACCCGCTCAACTCGTCGGACTTCTCGTCCTTCCTGCTGCAGGCGCAGGCCTCCAAGGCGAAGGTCGTGGCGCTGGCCAATGCCGGCGGCGACACCACCACCGCGCTGAAGCAGGCCGCCGAATTCGGCCTCACCCAGGGCGGCCAGAAGCTGATCGCGCTGCTGATGGAAATCACCGACACCCATGCCCTCGGCCTGAAGGCGACGCAGGGCCTGATCGTCACCGACGCCTTCTACTGGGACATGAACGACGAGACCCGCGCCTTCTCGAAGCGCTTCAACGAGAAGGTCGGCCACATGCCGACCATGATCCAGGCCGGCCTCTATTCGGCGACCATGCATTACCTGAAGGCGATCGAGGCCATCGGCACCGACGAGGCGCCGAAGGTGATGGAGCAGATGCGCAAGACGCCGGTCAACGACTTCTTCGCCAAGAACGGCCATATCCGGATCGACGGCCGCATGGTGCACGACATGTACCTGTTCGAGACCAAGAAGCCCGAGCAATCCAAGAACGAGTGGGACCTCTACAATCTGATCGCCACCGTGCCCGGCGACGAGGCTTTCCGCCCGCTCGACAAGGGCGGCTGCCCGCTGGTGAAGTCGAACTGACGCGGGTAGAGATTCCGTTGGCTGCAGCCAAAGAGACTGCGTTCCCTCTCCCGCTTGCGGGAGAGGGCTGACGTGTTGCGTCGTCGCGTGGTGTGCTCTGCGCGAACGCGTGAAGCGCGCCTGTGCCTACGAACCTTCGAACTTGAACGAGACCTTCAGCTTGGCACGGTAGGCTTCGACCTTGCCGGCGGCGTCCAGTTGCAGATCGAGTTCAACAACCTCGGCAACACGCAAATCGCGCAGGGACTCTCCGGCCCTGCTGACCGCCGCTGCGGCCGCCTTTTCCCAGGAGTCCTTGCTGGTACCGATCAGCTCGATCACCTTGTAGACGCTCTCAGCCATGTCGTCCTCCCGATGTTGCAAGGCGGGCCGCAAGCGCGCCCGCCGCGATCAGCCTAACATCGGGATTTCCCTCCCGATAGGATGCGCCGCACCAATCGGCTGCGATCTGCGAAGGGCGGGCATTTCAAGCCCGTCATCGGGCATGCATGTCGTCGACGGCTTTCCTTGTCCGCCGGCGCCGGAGCGCGATGATGAGTTCACTTCGAATCGTCATCGCGCGCCAGCTGTCTGTCCGAGCGTGATCTTTTCGGAAAACAGCTTCACGGTTTTCCGGATCTGCTCTAGTCGCCGTTCGCGCCCGGGATCATCCAGGTCGCATAGGTCTGCCAGACGCCATCGCCGAGATTGCGTTGATAGGCGATGAAATCGGCATGGTCGCCGTGCACGAGCTCATAGCGATAGTACCTCGAGAGGTCGTCGATCTGCTTGGTCATGGTACGTCTCCGTCGTCGGGGAAGTCACTGTCTTTCGACGTAGTCGAGGCGCGCCTGCGGTCAATAGCATGATAATGATCATTCAATCACAGGCGCGCGAGCTTCAACGGCCGGCGCGATGCGCGCGGTGGCGCGCCACGTGAACGGTGCCGATGCCGCTCTCCTGCGCCTGGAGCGCCTGCAGCACCGCGGGCGGTTCCAGCACGAGCCTGGCCGCCGGCGTCGGCGCGCCGTTGTTGAGCACGTCGCGATAGGGATAGAGCGCCTGGTAGGCGGCCGGCTCGGAGATCGCGGCCTGGGCCGATGCCGCCGTCGCGGCAATGGCGGACAGCGCCGCGGCCAGCGCGATGGCTTTGAACGGGCGTGCGAAATGGGACATCCTGGTGGTCATGGTAACGCTCCTGCGATTTATATCGCGTACGATTAATTCGTTCGCGCTTGATAAAGGCGCGGCGCGGCCGGTCTTCAAGTATCCCGATTTAATCGGATGCGATTTATTCGAGTGCGGGGCTTCAAATATCCGTGTGGTCCGCGCGGCCATGCGCGGCCGGCAAGGCCGCTCTGTTCGCGGAGCGCCGCTGGCGTGTCAGCCGGCGCGCTGGTGATCGTAACGGCCGGTCGATGCGAAACATTGAAATGAGGCGGCCTCGCCGGCTCCGGATGCGCGCGCTTCCGAAGCGGTCAAATTCGAGCTGGATCGGACAGGCTGCCGAGGTTGGCAGGATTTAACATCCGCGCCATAGTGGATGACTATCCTGGTCGTGAGCCAACGCGGGGTCAGCTATGGACGTGTCTCCTTCCGGTAGCGAGAACCAAAGCACGTCGCGACCGACACAGGCAGCGCGCCAGGAGAATGTGCACGCCGCAACACGCACACCGGCGATCATTGTCGGCATCGTTGCGGCAATCATCATTGCGTTGTCCGTCTACTATCTGCTGCGGCCGGAGCCCCTGCTCGTGCAGGGCGAGGTCGATGCGACGCGGCTCGATATCGCGGCGCGCGTCGACGGACGGGTCAAGGACATCCCGGTCGAGCGCGGACAGAACGTGACGGCGGGCGCCGTCCTGGTGCGCATCGACAACCCGGAAACGCTTGCCAAGCAGGACCAGATGCGCGCCGCGAAGGCGGTCGCCGATGCACAGCTCGCCAATGTGCTGGTCGGGACACGGGTCGAAACCATTGCCGCGCGGAAGGCGGAAATGGAGCGTGCCGAGGCGGCGCAGGTGCTGGCGCAGAAGACGTTCGATCGCACCAAGACATTGACCGAGCAAGGCAACGCGCCACAGGCCCGCCTCGACCAGAGCACCGACGCCCTGCATGAGGCCGAGCGCGGCCTCGATCAGGCCAAATCGGCCTATGAGCAGGCGGTCAACGGCTACACCAAGGAGGAGCGCGCGATCGCGAAGGCGAATGTCGAGAAGGCCGAGGCAGACATTCAAAGCGTCCAATCGGTCGTCGATCAGCTCGCGGTCTACGCGCCGGTCGCGGCGCAGGTCTATCAGCGCAACGTCGAGCCGGGCGAATATGTATCGCCGGGCGTGCCGCTGGTGACGTTGATCGATCTCGCCGATCTGTGGATCCACTTCGATCTGCGCGAGGATCTGGTCAAGGGCCTGAAGGTCGGCGACAAGTTCGACGTCCGCATTCCCGCGCTCGATGATCGCCACGTCACGGTCGAGGTCAAGCTGATCGCAACCAAGGGCGAATATGCGAGCTGGCGGGCCACGCGCGCCACCGGCGATTTCGACTTGCGGACATTCTCGATCCGCGCCTATCCGGTTCAGCCGGTGCCCGAGCTGCGACCGGGCATGAGCGCCTATCTCGACTGGAAGTCGCGGCAATGAGACTGGCAGCGAAGCCGGGATTCTGGCGGGTCGCACAGCGCGAGTGCCGCTGGCTGCTGCGCGATCGCGTCGCGTTGCTCCTGATCTTCGGCGTGCCGCTGTTTGCGTTCGTGGTGCTCACCACGGTGTTCAGCCAGCCGGTGATCCGCGGGCTCGGCGTCACGATCGTCGATGCCGACAGGTCGGATGCCTCGCGCGCGCTGACCCAGCTCGTGGCGGCATCGCCGAGCCTGCGCATCGTCGACGACTCCGGGTCGCTGTCGACCGCCGTGCAGGACATCCGGTCCGGCAAGGCGATTTCGGCGATCTTCATCCCGCCGAATTTCGAACGCGACCTGAAGGCCGATCGCCGTCCGCAGGTGGTCGGCTTCTACAACCAGCAATTCCTGACGGCGGCCGGGATCGCGTCCTCGGGCTTGAGCGATGCGCTGACCGCCGCGGCGAACGCGGCCGCGCCGGCCAGGCGCGCCGCGCCGGCGCCGGCCTCGATCGGCACGCTGAGCGCGGAGACCATCGCGCTGGTCAATCCGCAGAAGAACTACGCGCAATTCCTGTTGCGCGCGCTGCTGCCGACCATCATCCATGTCGTGATCACGCTCGCCGCAGGCTATTCGGTCGGCTCCGAATTCCGCCGCCGCAACGCAAGGGAGTGGCTCGCAAGCGCCGGCGGCGATCCGGTCGCCGCGCTGGCCGGCAAGCTGGCGCCGCTGTTCTGCATCTTCGTGGTGATCATGCTGGCGGTGACGCTTGCGCTGGAAGGTGTGCTGCAGATCCCCTTCAGGGGTGATGCGCTGCTGATGATCGCCGCCGGCGCGCTCCTGATCATTGCCTATTTGTCGATCGGCGCGCTGTTGCAGCTTCTGGTCGGCGACCTCGCGACCGGGTTGGGACTCGCCGGCCTGATCGCCTCCCCCGCCTTCGGTTATGCGGGCGTCGGCTTTCCGACCATCGGCATGAACACGTTTGCGCAGGTCTGGAGCGCGATCCTGCCGCTGCGCTGGTACATGGCGGTCCTGATGGGACAGGCAGCGCGCGGCTTGCCGGTCGCGGAATCCGCGCCTCCCTTTGCGGCACTCGCGGGCCTCACATTGCTGTTCGCCGGCCTCGCATGGCTGCGCATGGCGAGCCTCACGCGCAGGGGATGGTTCGAGATGGCGCGGCCCGCCGAAGAGGCGGCGAATGAAGCCACACCGCCGGGCGTCGGCGGCGCCTTCCTGGCGGAATGGCGACGTGTGCTCGGAACGCGCAGCGCCTTCACCTTGCTGTTCCTGGCTCCGCTGATCTACGGCATCTATTATCCGCAACCCTATCTGAACCAGATCCTCCGCAAGCTGCCGATTGCGGTCGTCGACAATGATCTGAGCGAACTCTCCCGCCAGATCGTCGAGACGCTCGATGCGAGCGGCACGCTGAGCGTGACGGTGCGCGCCCGCACGCTGGCCGAGGCGCGCACCGCGATCGATCGCGGCGACGCGTTTGCCGCGGTCCAGATTCCGTCCGGCACCGAGCGCGACGTGCTGAAGGGCATCACCGCCCACATCCCGGTCTACGCCGACGCCACCTATCTGTTCGTGTTCAGATCGACCGCAAGCAGCGTCGCCACCGCGATCGGTACCCTGACATCGGAGCTGGCCTCGCGGGGTGGGCGTTCCGAAGGAAGTCTCGTCAAGGCGAAGCTGGCGAGCCTCAGCCCGGGCAACGTTCTGCTGCAACCGATCTTCAATCCGGTCGGCGGCTATGCGAGCTACATCGTCCCGGCCGCCTTCATCTTGATCCTGCAGCAGACACTGCTGATCGGCGCGGCGATGCTGACCGGCACGGCGCTGGCAGGCGCCGGCGGCGCGTTGTCAGGCGTGTTCGGGCGCGGCATCGCCCATCTGACCATCTATTTGCCGGCGCTCGCGCTCTATCTGATCGTGCTGCCGCGGCTGTATGGTTTTTCCGCGCTTGGGCATTTGCCGCAACTGTTCGCACTCGCGACCGTCTTCATCCTGGCGACGAGCTTCCTCGGACAGGCGATCGGCGCCTGGTTCACGCGGCCGGAGAACGCCACCATCCTGCTGCTGGCAACCAGCCTGCCGCAATTCTTCACCGCCGGCTTCGCGTGGCCGCGCGAGGCCATTCCCGACGCGGCCAAGGCACTGGGGCGGCTGTTCCCGGCCGACTCCGCGATCGACGGCCTCGTACGCATCAACCAGCTCGGCGCAAGCATTTGGGAGGTCGGACACGACTGGCTCTGGCTGTGGTGTCTTGCGCTCGGCTATTTCGTGCTCGCCGTGATCTCCGCGCTGGTGTTCAGGAGAGGAGCGCAGCATGCCCAACGCTAGCCGCGTCGCCATGATCGCGATCCCGCTGGTGCTCGTCGCGGGCGCGCTGATCTATGCCGGGAGCCGCGCGACGCCGGCGCCCGCAATCGTCGGCGTCGTCCGCTCGACCGAGGTCAGGATCGAGCCGGAGGTCAACGGCCAGCTGGTGTCGATCGCAGTCGGGAAAGGCGCCCAGGTGCGCGCCGGCGACGTCGTTGCCAGGCTCTCCGCAGTCGAACTGACCGCGCAGGCCGACCAGGCGCGGGCAGCGCTGGCCGCCGCGGTGGCGAGCCGCAACAATATCTATGCCGGCGTTCGCCGCGAGCAGGTCGATTCCCTGAAGGCGGCGATCTCCAAGGCCAATTCGCGCCTCGAATACGTGCAGACCCAGTTCGGCAGGATCAGCACGCTGGCCGGACAGAATTTCGAAACCCAGCAGGCTCTCGACCAGGCCCAGAACGATGTCGCCGCGGCGCGCGCCGGCGTGGCCGCGGCCCAGGCGAATTACGATGCCGCGGTGGCGGGGCCGACCAAGGAGGAGCGCGCCATCGCCGACGCGCAGGTGCAGGCCGCGGCGGCCACCGTCGCGGTGCTCGAGCGCCGTCTCGACAAGATGGTGCTGCATGCGCCGGTCGACGGCGTGGTCAGTGTCGTCGCGGCGGAAGTGGGCGAGAACGTTCGCGCGGGTCAGCCGGTCATGGCGGTCGCGGCAGCCGGCAAGCAATGGCTCTCGTTCAATGTGCGCGAGGACCATCTCAACGGTCTTGCGATCGGAAACACCGTGAACGTGATGCGGAATGCCATCGGCGGCGCGACCAAGGCGCTCGTCACCGAGCTGCGGCCGCTTGGGGTGTTCGCCACCTGGCAGGCCGAGCGGGTGATCGGCGATCACGACCGCAATACGCTTCGCCTGCGTCTCGATCCCGCCGGCGCCGCGGAAGGTCTCGAACCCGGCATGGCGGTCCGGATCGAGCGTTGAAGCGCACACCACGCGGCAGTCATCCCCCTGTCAGGAGATTGAGACTAAGAAGGCAGCGGGGCCGGCGTGATCCGGCTCTGCCCGCGCACTCGACCCGTGACTGCACAAAAATGGAGCCTTGGCCGTGAAGCAGAATCGTTCACGACGGAAACTACATGTTGGAGCGATGCTGCTCGGTGCGGCGGCCCTGGTCGTCCTCGCACCGTCGCTGGCGTCGGCGCAATCAGGCCCGGCGCCATCAGGTGCAAAACCCTTCCTGACCGTCGACGGCAAGCAGCCGCTCGTGATCGGCCATCGCGGCGTGCCGGGCCTGGTGCCCGAGGAGACCGAGGCATCGTACGAGCTCGCCGCCGACCTCGGCACGGACTCGCTCGAAGAGGACCTGCATCTGACCAAGGATTGCGTGCTGGTGGCGCGGCACAATCCGTGGCTCGGCGACAACACCAACGTCGCCGAAGTGGCGAAGGCCAACGCGGAAGTCGCGGCCCGCAAGCGCACGGCGCCGGGCGTCCCGGTCAAGGTGAAATGGGCGCAGACCCCGACCAGCGGGCCCGCTGAATATCCCGCCGATCTGATCGATCCGGCCGATCCCAAATCGGTGCTGAAAGCGCTGATCGTCGACGGCGACGACCACACCAACGACTGGTCGATCACCGATTTCACCATGGCCGAGCTGAGGCAGTGGATCGCCGGCACCACCTATGATGCGGCCAACGAACGGCCAAAGCTGTTCAACGGCAAGTTTCCGATCATCAGCTTCCAGGACATCATCGACATCGCCAAGGCCAAGAGCAAGGCGACGGGGCGCACGATCTCGGTCTATCCGGAAACCAAGAATCCGACCTGGAACAATGCCCAGGCGATCGCCAATGGCTGCGGCGCGCCCGGCAGCCGCCCGCTCGAGGATGCCCTGATCAAGATCATCAAGGAGAACGGCCTCAACACGAAGGAGGCGCCGATCATCGTCCAGAGCTTCGAGCCCGGCAGCCTGAAATACATGCGCGGCCATGGGCTGGAGACCCGGCAGGTCCAGCTCATCGACGGCAACGGCGTCGACTTCAAGACCGGCAAGGTGCTGCTCAACAACATCGCCAATTCCCGCCCCTACGACTGGACGGTTGCGGGTGATGGCCGCACCTTCGATGCGATGCTGACGCCCGAGGGGCTCGCAGAGATCAAGACCTATGCCGACGGCATCGGTCCGTGGAAGGCCTATATCGTGCCGTACAAGGTCTCGCCCTGGAAGGACGCCGGCGCCGACGGCAAGCCCTACAAGGGATCGACGGCGGAGGCCTCGACGCAGGACGCAACCAGCGTCATTGCCGATGCCCACAAGCTCGGCCTGTTCGTGCACATCTTCACGTTCCGGAACGAGAAGAAATACCTGGCCGCCGACTATCGCGGCGACCCGGCCCAAGAGTATCTGAAGTTCTTCCGTCTCGGCGTGGACGGCGTCTTCACCGATTTCACCCACACCGGCGTTGCCGCCCGCGCCGCCTACCTGCGCGAACTCGGCTGGTGACGCCGGCAACGCGAAGGGCATAGTTCAGATGCACAGCCCCCTCACTGCCCCTTGAGCACCAGCGCGCTGGTCAAGTCGCCGAGCGGCTTCTGACCGTGAGCGGCGATCGCAGCATCGCGCACGGTGATGCCGTGCAGCGTCGGCAGCGCGAACCGACGCGTGATGAAGCGCAGGATCGAGGTCGTGTCCATCGGCGTATGATCAACATAGCCGCGGCGTGCATAGGGAGAGACGATGATGGCCGGAATGCGTGAGCCAGGGCCCCAACGGTCGCCCTTGGGAGGCGCCACGTGATCCCACAGGCCGCCATTCTCGTCATGGGTGATGACGACCAGCATATGCGGCCATTGCGGGCTCTTCTCGAGATGCGCGACCACATCGGCGATATGGTTATCGCCGGCCTGGATATCGGCATAGCCCGAATGCTCGTTGAGGTCGCCCTGCGGCTTGTAGAAGGAAACCTGCGGCAGCTTGCCGTCATCGATCGCTTTGATGAACTCCTTGCCGGTCAGGCCGCCGTCGCGCAGATGCTCGGCGCGGGCTGCGGTGCCCGGGGCGAAGCTGGCATAGTAGTTGAGAGGCTGGTGGTGATACTGGAAGTTTGGCACCGGCGACCGGTTGCCATGGTCGAGCACATCTTGCCACGCCCCGCTATACCAGGCCCATGTCACGTGCTTGAGGCTGAGCAAATCTCCGATGGTCGGTTCGATCTGCGGCGGCAGCGTCGTCGCGTTGTTCGGATCTGCATAGGCCTTGTCGCCATCCTTCGCGGGATCGTTGCCGCTCGGCTGATAGGGCGGCTGCATGGTGTTCACGGCGTAGAAATCCGGCGTGAGATTGCCGTCGCCGGCATATTTCGGAATGCCGTCCATAGCCGATTTCGGTGAGTTGGCGGCCTCCTTCAACGTCACGCCGTCGCGCTCGACAACGGAGATCGACGGCTTGGCGGGGTTGGTGTCGGCATTTGGATAGTAGGGCACGCACGCGCAGACCAGCCATTGATGGTTGAGGAAGGAGCCGCCGAAGGCTCCCATGAAGAAATTGTCGGCCAGCACATATTTCTCGGCCAGCTTCCACATCGCCAATTTCGATCCGTCCCAGAGGCTCATCGCGAGGGCGCCCGAGTCGGCATGGGCGACGAATTTGTCGTTGCGCCCGCCGTTGATCTGCATCTGGTTCTGGTAGAAGCGGTGCCAGAGGTCGCGCGTGATGGTGCCGTAGCTGAGCCTGAAGCCCTTCGGGTCGTCGGCATAGAAAGGGCGATTAGGCAGATGCTCGGTCTCGGCCTGGGTGATCGGCGGCGTGACGCCCTTGGCGGTCAAGCCTTCCCAGATCGGCGGCAACTCACGGAACGGCTTGCCGTCGCGATCGCGCTGGAGCTGCGTCGAGGCGGGCGCCTTCGCCACGCCATTGGCGCGCGGAAAGCTGCCATAGAGATTGTCGAAGCTGCGGTTCTCCGCATAGATGACCACGACCGTTTCGATCAGCGCCAGATCGCCGGCTGCATCCTTCCTGAGGCCTGGACTATCAGCGGCTGCCGGCGCGGGACCGCACACACAGATGAAGAAACCCGATGCAAAAAGGACAATCGCCGATTTCGTTCGCATTCGAGCCCCCTGCACTCACCGGACTGCTGCTGCCGTTCCGTTAGGTCTCCCTCATAGCCCAGACGTTTAGCAAAGGCACCTTCGGATCGCCATGACGACGTCCCACCATAGGCCCGGCTCGCAACATGCGGATTAAGCATTCGGCTTTTGCGTCCGCGATCGTCCTGCTGGCTTTGACCGTTTGTTCCAGCCGGGCGAGGCAGGATATGTCACGTGCCGAGGCGCGCCGGCTGGCCGAGCGGCTCAGCGCGCTCGGCCAGGCCCTGTTTTTCGATCCGTCCCTCTCGCCTTCCGGCAAGCTTGCCTGTTCAACCTGCCACGATCCGGCCCACGGTTTCGGCCCGGCCAATGCCCTGGCGGTCCAACTCGGAGGTGGCGACCTGCGCCAGTCGGGGGTGCGTGCCGTCCCCTCCCTGAAATATCTGCAGGTGGTGCCACCCTTCACGGAACATTTCCACGACTCCGAGGACGAGGCCGACGAGAGCATCGACAACGGCCCGACGGGTGGCCTCACCTGGGATGGGCGGGTCGACCGTGGCGCCGACCAGGCCAGGATTCCGCTGCTCTCGGATTTCGAGATGGGCAATCGGGACGAGGCCAGCGTGGCCCGACAGGTGCTTGCCGCAGGCCACGGCAAGAAGATCGCTGCCATCACCGGGCCCAAGAAAGCCGCCGATCCCGCCACCGTTTACAAGACGGCCCTCAAGGCGCTCGAAGTGTACCAACAGGACTACCGGACCTTTTATCCCTATTCGAGCAAATATGACGCCGTGCTGGCCGGCAAGGCCGAACTCACGCCCGCGGAAACGCGGGGGCTGGACCTGTTCAATGCACCGAACAAGGGCAATTGCGCCTCCTGCCATATCAGCCGCCGGGGCAATGATGGCACCCCGCCCCAGTTCACCGATTACGGGCTGATTGCACTTGGGGTGCCGCGCAATCCTGACATTCCCGCCAACAAGGACCCAGCCTATTTCGACCTCGGCCTCTGCGGACCCCTGCGCACGGATTTCCTGAAGCGCGAGGACTATTGCGGCCTCTTCCGTACCCCGACACTCCGCAATATCGCGCTGCGCCAGACCTTCTTTCACAACGGCGCGGTGCATTCCCTGCGCGACGCGGTGCGGTTCTATGTCGAACGGGAAACCCGGCCCGAGCTTTGGTACCCGCGAAAGGCCGACGGTAGCATCGACAAATATGACGATCTGCCCGACAGGCCACGCGCCAACGTCTGCCTGGATCCGCCATTTGACCGCAAGGCTGGTGACGCGCCAGCCCTGACGGCGACCGAGATCGACGATGTCGTCTCCTTTCTCGGGACATTGACCGACGGATATCAGCACACCAAGTGAAGGCTCACACCGAGCCAGGCGCCTGCGCCGGGTCGTGGCCTCACTTCAGGCAGATCTGTTGGGCAACCCGAGAAGGCTTGTGACCGCCTCGGCCCCCTTGCCGGAGGCGGAGACTTCCCCATTGTCCCTGATCTCCAGGACGGCGCCATTGGAGAAACTGAGGGACCAGCCATCATCCGTGCCGTTCCGGCGCCGATCGGTCAGCTCAATACCGGCTGCGGAAATCACCGCGGTGGCCTTGTCGACGTCCATGGTCGTCACCTCTTGCAGGCTTCGGACAATTGTTCCTCGACCATTGGATCGTGAAGTCGAGGTCCCCTCGAGGAAGGGATTGGCGGCAGTATGAACCAGGCCGAGGTTTGCGCAATGTCCTGTATGAAACGGTGGCGTTGTCTCGCAAGACAGCCGAACCGGGGGTTTCATGCAAGGCACAACAAAACGCGCCCGGCATTGCCGGGCGCGTTCGTCTTTCACAGGATGCGATACGCGTTAGTCGGTCGAGTACTTGAATTCGGGCATCGCCTTCAGCTCATCCTTGGTGGCGTTGAACACGGCGTGGTCCGGATACCAGGGATTGGGCTTTGACGTTGTCGCCGCGGGCGCCGCGCCCGTGGTCGTCGTCTTGCTGGTGCTGCTGGCGCCGGCGCCGGTGTTCGAGGCGCCGGTATAGGCGATCGGCTCGCTCGAGAATTTCACCTTGTCGAGCGGCACGGCGACCAGATGCTCGCCGACGCCAAGGAAGCCGCCGACACCGATGACGACAGCCTTGATGGTGCCGCCCTTCTCCATCAGCAGATCGTTGATCGAGCCGACGCTCTCGTTCTTGTCGTTGTACACGCTGAGGCCGACGACCTTCGACGCGCGCCAGTTGCCCTTGAACTCGGTCGGCGATGTGGCGGACGTCGATGCCGCAGGAGCCGGCGACGCCGCGGGAGACATCTTGTCACCCTTGTCGGCGGGTGCCTGCGCAAAGGCGACGGTTGCAAGCAGCGCGGTACCGGCGGCGCCGGCGATGATGGATTTGACCAACATGATGGCTCTCCTCATTTCGCAAAATCGATGCATGGAGAACCCGTCATCTCCGCAACCGTTCCTAACGGAACTGCGATCAAACGCCGCTTCGTTTGTGGCAGCGCCGAACACGCGATGCAGCAATCTGAGCGTGTGGACTATCCGACGCTGGGAACGTTTGCGATGCTTGACGGAAGCGATCGTCGCCTCTCAAGCAAGTTGCGGTTGAGCCTCACGACTGCGCCGGATGCGCAGTCCCTGATGTGACGATGTTTGGCTCACTAAGTCGTCCGGCGAACCGCGCTACACAGGCCGGCGCCCGCCCCGCGACCACATCATTGATCGATACGCGTCGATCGTGCGCGCGCATCACCGCGCGATCAGAAGCCGCCCCAATAGGGCGGCACGCCGTAGAAGCGATGCAGCTCGACTTCCTGCGAGCGGTCGCCCCAGTCGAAATCCTTGTCGGCGCGGAACGACGGCGCGCGCTTCAGCTCGTCATCCTCGATGTCGAGCTCATAGGCCTCGAACTTCGTATTGTAGTGCAGCCGGCCCCACGGCAGCGGGATCAAATTGGTCCCGATGCCGAGGAAGCCGCCGAAGCTCAGCACCGCGTAGGACACCTTGCCCGAGATCTTGTCGATCATCAGCCGCTCGATGTGGCCGATCATGTCGCCATTGGGCCGGCGCACCGCCGTCCCCTCGACCCGGTCGCTCGCAATGAGCTGATGCGGTCTGGTCCTGACGTCGACAGCCATCTCTCCCTCCTGGCGTGAAAGGGAAACAACGCGGCGCCGGGGAAACCGGTTCCCGGGTCGGGTATGACAGCCAACCTTCCCTTTCCCGCCGTCGCGATCCGGCGCCCCGGCCGGGAGGGATCGGCCTGAATTTCAACGCATTAGCTTGATGACAGAACGATAACTTTTCTCGGCGGCGACGACCTGTTAACCCGTTCTGCCGGGCAAGATTTCAGAAATACACTGAAACAAAATTCCTCAGCCGCTTCCCCCGAATCACGGACAAAAGATCGGTATGACCCAGGTTGCGCCCAATATCCTTGTCGTCGAGGACGACCGCGAGACGCGGTCCCTCATCGCAAAATATCTCCGTACCAATTCCTGCCATGTCACGACCGCCTCCGACGGCCGCGAGATGGCGAAGGCCATGACCGACCACCGCGTCGACCTCCTGGTGCTCGACGTCATGCTGCCCGGCGAGGACGGCCTCAGCCTGTGCCGCAAGGTGCGCGCGGAGTCGCAGACGCCGATCATCATGCTCACCGCGCGCGGCGAGGACGTCGACCGCATCCTCGGCCTCGAGATGGGCGCCGACGATTACCTGGCAAAGCCGTTCAACCCGCGCGAGCTGCTGGCGCGGATCAACGCGGTGCTGCGCCGGCAGGCGGCCGCGCGCAACGCCAGCGCGATCGAGGGCGCGACCACGCTGACCTTCCTCGGCTGGCGCATCGACATCCGCCTGCGCGAGCTGCGTAACCCGGAGGGCGCGCGCGTCGCCATGACCAGCGCCGAGTTCGACCTGCTGCGCACCTTCTGCGAGCGGCCCGGCCGCGTGCTGTCGCGCGACAGCCTGCTCGACCTGACGCAGGGCCGCAGCGCCGGCTCGTTCGAGCGGTCGATCGACGTGCTGGTCAGCCGTATCCGACGCAAGATCGAGCCCGACCCGCAGGAAGCCACCATGATCAAGACGGTGCGTTCCGGCGGCTATGTGTTCACTCCGAGGGTGGAGGCGGTTGCCGCCACGAGCAACTGACGATGAAGCTGCTGCGCGTGCTGAGTCTGCGGGGGATCGGCGCCCAGATGGCGGCGCTGGTCGTCGTCTCGATCATCGCGCTGCACCTGATCATCACCGCCACCTTCCTGATCCATCGCCCTGACAGGCTCGAGCCTTCGGATCGCTGGCACACCCAGCTCGCCGCCACGGCACAGCTGCTCGGGCATACCCCGGCATCGGAGCGGCCGCGGCTCCAGGCCGACATCGCCCGCGCCTTCCCGCAGCTTGCGATCGGCGACTTCAACTCCGATGCCGGCGCGCTCACCGAGACCGACCCGCCGAGCCTGCATGCGCTGCGCCGGCTCGGCGCCGGCTATCACGTCTATTCCCTGCCGCGCGAGGCGGGCACGACGCCGCGTGACAACGAGATCCGCCGTGTCGCGATCCGGCTGCCCGACGGCGCGATGTTCGCCGCCAACCTGATGCCGGATCAGCACATGCGGCCGTTCTGGGGTGGGCCGTGGATGATGACGGTGCTGTTCGCCGTCATCAGCGTCACCCTGCTCGGCCTGTGGGCGGCATGGGCGCTGACGGCGCCGCTGTCGTCCTTCGTCAAGGCCGCCGAGACCTTCAGCCTGAACGGCGCCGCAGCCCCGCTACCCGAGCGCGGCCCCGAGGAGATCCGCTCGCTGGCCAAGGCGCTCAACCGGATGCGCGAGCGCATCACCGCATTGATCGACGATCGCACCAAGATGCTCGCTGCGATCAGCCACGATCTGCGCACACCGATCACGCGGATGCGGCTACGCGCCGAATTCATCGAGGACGAGACCAATCGTCACCGCATGCTGCGCGACCTCGACCAGATGCGCTCGATGCTGGAATCGGTGCTGTCGTTCCTGCGCAACGACCGCAAGCTCGAGGAGATGACGCTGGTCGATATCGCGAGCACGCTGCACCTCGTCACCGACCAGTTCGTCGACATGGGGCACAAGGTCAACTACGAGGGCCCGCAGCACGCGATGGCGACCGCGCGGCCTGCCGACCTGCATCGCTGCATCACCAATCTGGTCGATAATGCCGCCCGCTTCGGCGGCGAAGTGACCGTCCGCCTCGACGTCAAGCCCGATCGCCTCGTGGTCGACATCGAGGACGACGGCCCCGGCATTTCCGACGCGCACAAGGCCAGCGTGCTGGAGCCGTTCGTGCGCGGCGACCAGGCGCGCAACATGGACGAGGCCGAAGGCTTCGGCCTCGGCCTGTCGATCGCCAACGCCATCGTGCTCGCGCATGCCGGCACGCTGTCGCTGCACGATCGCAAGCCGCATGGGCTCGTGGTCCGGATCGAATTGCCGGCGCGGCAGCAGCCGTTGCGCAAATCAGCGGCCTGATCAGGCGGATCTGACTTGATCGACGAGAAGCTGATCGGCGTCAGGCGGCGAGCGGCGTAATAAGCTCCGCTTCCTCATAGATCGCGATAGCCTCGAAGCGGTAATTGCAGGCGCGGCAATTCCACAGATAGGACGTGCGCCCCTCGCTGTGCTCCACCCAATCCGGGCGAGCGATCGGCTTGCCGCATTGCGCACAGGGATTTTCGCGAGGCATATAGCCCTTGTCCTGACGGACCATGGCGCATCTCCCGAGTGATGTTGTTTTTTGCGTGCTTTGGACTGGACAGATATGTTGACTGAACGCCCCCACTCTGCCGTGAGATGGAGTGTAAACCTTCGCTGAGTCGTTTGCACGAAAAACTGTTGTGGATCGCGTGCGGCAAGATCGATCGAGGAAGTGAGCGGCCAAATCAGAGCCGACGACAATTTTCAGCTGCGACGATTGATGCGAACAATTTGAAGCATGCGTTCTGCAATCGCGCCCTGCGGTCATCGACAGCCCGACAAATCATGGACGCAGATCGTTCGCTGATGCGAAGGTTTTGCCACATTCCTGCCCGCTCGCCGTACCAATGAGACCGCAGAACCGACGCGCGTTGATCACTCCGAGCGACCCGAGATGAAGACCGTTCAGACCCTTAGCTGCCTTGCCGCCATTGCGTGGCTTGCGTCCTGCGCCGGCGCGAGCGCACAATCGCGGGCGCAATATGAGGCGATGGTCGCGGCCGAGGCCCAGGCCAATCTGGTGCCGGAAGAGCTGGTGCATCGCGTCATCGTACGCGAGAGCAAGTATCAGCCGCATTTGATCGGGCGCGGCGGCGCCATCGGGATGATGCAGATCAAGCTCGCGACCGCCCGCGGGGTCGGCTACACCGGTACCGCCGAGGGCCTGCGCGACGCCGCGACCAACCTCCGATACGGCGTCAAATACCTCGCCGGCGCCTATCGCGCCGCCCATGGCGATTTCGATCGAGCCGTGCGTTATTTCGCGGGCGGGTATTACTACGTCGCAAAGCGCCAGCGCGGCGATCACCTGAAAGAGGCGAAGAATGGCGGCGCCGGTGCACCGCCGAAGGAGCTCGCCAAGCAGGACCAAATCACCGCCGATACCGCCGAGCCGAAGCCGGAACAAGCTTCCAAATAAGTGCTTTCATGTCGCGGACGTGGCGCAACGTGCAGCGTTGCCCCGCAGAGCCGGGACCCCTGTCCGACAGGTGGTAGGCCCCGGCTCAGCAACGCACCTCAGTCGCGCTGCGCTGCGTTCCGGGCAAGAGCGCTCTGCGCACGCGGTGGCGCGGCCCGTGGCATACAAGTTGACACGCAAGCTCATCCGCCTACATTAGGGGCGTTCCGAGGGGTGCTCCGAAGGAGGAGCTGAGATACCGCAAGCTTGGACTTCGCCAGTAGGCAAAGAGTCCGGGACCGCGGTGACCCTTTGAACCTGATCCGGGTCATGCCGGCGAAGGGACAGGGATGTATCAGACGTCAAGACCGCGGGGGGATTCCCCCGTCTCCATCATCGGCGCAGGCATAGCCGGCGCCTGGCATGCGTTGCTGCTCGCAGAGGCCGGACGTGCCGTCACCCTGCATGAGCGCAGTGACGCTGGGATGACGGAATCCACGAGCCACTGGGCCGGCGGAATGCTGGCGCCCTGGTGCGAGGAGGAAGCCTCCGAGCCCCTGATCACGCGCCTAGGCATCCGCTCGCTCGACCTGTGGCGGCAGCATGTTCCGGAAACGGCGTTCAACGGCTCGCTGGTGGTGACGCATCCGCGCGACCGCGCCGATTTCGAGCGCTTTGCCCGCCTCACCACCAATCACCACAGGCTCGATGCCGAGGGCGTCCGCGCGCTCGAGCCGTCGCTCGAGGGCCGCTTCCGCGAGGGGCTGTTCTATCCCGACGAGGGCCATGTCGAGCCACGCCGCGTGCTGCCGCGGCTGCACGCCGCGATCGCCAAGGCCGGCGGCGCCATCAAGTTCGGCAGCGACGCCGAGGCGGATGATCTCGACGGCCTCGTGATCGACTGCCGGGGACTGGCCGCACGCGACCGCGAGCCGAGCCTGCGCGGCGTCAAGGGCGAGATGATCATCATCGAGACATCGGAGGTCGAGCTGTCGCGCCCGGTGCGGCTGATCCATCCGCGCTGGCCGCTCTACGTGATCCCGCGCGGCGACGGCCGCTTCATGCTGGGCGCGACCTCGATCGAGGCCGAGGACAACGGCGTCAGCGTGCGCTCGGCGCTCGAGCTCTTGGGCGCGGCCTATGTCGTGCATCCGGCGTTCGGCGAGGCGCGCATCGTCGAATTCGGCGCCGGTCTGCGCCCGGCCTTCCCCGACAATCTGCCGAAAATCAGGATCGAGCAGGAACGCATCACGGTGAACGGACTCTACCGTCACGGCTTCCTGCTGGCGCCGGCGCTGGCCGAGCTGACGCTCGCCTATCTCGCGCGCGGTGAAATCGACAACGAGGTGATGCAATGCGCGTGATCGTCAACGGCGAGCAGCGGGAGATCAACGCAGCCAGCGTCGACGCGCTGCTGGCCGAGCTCGACTACGAGGGCACGCATTTCGCGATCGCCGTGAATTTCGACGTGGTGCCGAAGGGCCGCTGGGCCGAGACGCGGCTACAAGCCGGCGACGAGATCGAGATCATCACGCCGCGGCAGGGAGGGTGATAATGATGAATATGCGCATTCCGCATACTCCGGTGTCATCGCCCGGCTTGCCGCCTTCGCTAAAGCTTCGGCGCGCCAGGGAGCCATGGCCTCGTCGAAGCCTTGGCGTAGACGGGACCGGGCGATCCAGTACGCCGCGGCTTCTCCGTATCACAGCGCGGCCTCTGGAATACTGGATCCCCGCTTTCGCGGGGATGACGAGTTGTATGCGCGGCAGCGAACACGACCACGAGGCATAGACGATATGGTCACCTTCTACGGCAAATCCTTCCCCTCACGCCTGCTGATCGGCACGGCGCTGTATCCCTCGCCTGCGATCATGCAGAACGCGATCCGCGCGTCCGGCGCCAGCATCGTCACGGTGTCGCTGCGGCGCGAGGCCGCGGGCGGCAAGACCGGCGATGCATTCTGGTCCTTGATCCGCGAGCTCGGCGTCACCGTGCTGCCGAACACCGCGGGCTGCCGCAGCGTGAAGGAGGCGGTGACCACCGCAAAGCTCGCGCGCGAATTGTTCGGCACGCCCTGGATCAAGCTCGAAGTGATCGCCGACAACGACACGCTGCAGCCCGACGTGGTCGGCCTGGTCGAGGCGGCCGCGATCCTGATCAAGGACGGTTTCGAGGTGTTCCCCTATTGCACCGAGGATTTCTCGGTCGCCGCGCGGCTGGTCGAAGCAGGGTGCAAGGTGGTGATGCCGTGGGCCGCGCCGATCGGAAGTGCCAAAGGCATCACCAACCGCGACGCCCTGAAGCTGTTGCGCGACCGCCTGCCCGACATCACGCTGGTGGTCGACGCCGGGCTCGGCGCGCCGTCGCACGCGGCCGAGGCGCTCGAGCTCGGCTATGACGCCGTGCTGCTCAACACCGCGGTGGCCAAAGCCGCAGATCCCGTCGCCATGGCCAACGCCTTCCGCCTCGGCGTCGAGGCCGGCCGCACCGCCTATCAAGCCGGGCTGATGGAAGCCCGCGACTTCGCCTCCCCCTCCACCCCTGTCGTTGGGACCCCGTTCTGGCATGCCGTATCCTGATCCATTCTATCCCGTCGTCGACAGCGTCAAATGGGTCGAGCGACTGACAAAACTCGGCGTCGGCACGATCCAGCTGCGCGCCAAGGAGCTCGACGACGCCGAGGCGTTGCAGATCGTCAGCGACGCGCTCGCGGTGACCAGGGGCACGCCGACAAAACTCGTCGTCAACGACTACTGGCGCGCGGCGATCGTCGCCGGCGCCGAGCATCTGCATCTCGGCCAGGAAGATCTCGCCGAGGCCGACCTCGCCGAAATCCGCAAAGCCAAGCTGACGCTCGGCGTCTCCACCCATGACGACGCCGAGCTCGCCACCGCGCTTGCCGCCAGGCCCGACTATGTCGCGCTCGGCCCGATCTTCTTCACCACGCTGAAGTCGATGCGGTTCGAGCCGCAGGGCATTCCAAAGATCACCGAGTGGAAGAAGCGGATCGGCTCGATCCCCCTTGTCGCGATCGGCGGCATCAAGTTCGAGCACGCCGCCGAGATCTTCGCCGCCGGCGCTGATTCAATCGCCGTCGTCAGTGACGTCACCCAGAACGCCGACCCCGACGCGCGGGTGCGGCAGTGGCTCGGCATCCGTGCGGAGGCCGCGTGATGCTGGGCATCGCACACTATCCATCCCGTCACCCTGAGGTGGCCGCCACTTCGGCGGCCCTCGAAGGGCGACGGCCCGGCTCGTGCATCCTTCGAGGCTCGCTTCGCGAGCACCTCAGGATGACGAGAACAAAGACTTTCGCACGAATTAAAAAGGAGGATCCCTCATGAACATCCGCTCGAACCCCGACACCACCCGCCCCGCCGTCACCACCGGCTCGCTGCCCGCCTCGCGCAAGATCTTTGCAACGCCGGAGGCTGCACCCGATGTTCGCGTGCCGTTGCGCGAGATCATCCTGTCGGAGGGCGCCGGCGAGCCGAACCTGCCGGTCTATGACACCTCGGGCCCCTACACCGATCCCGACGTCACGATCGACGTCAACGCCGGCCTGCCGCGCAATCGCCTCGCCTGGGTCAGGGAGCGCGGCGGCGTCGAGGAATATGAGGGCCGCACCATCAAGCCGGAGGACAACGGCAACGTCGGCGCAGCGCATGCCGCCAAGGCGTTCACCGCGCATCACACGCCGCTGCGCGGCCTCGACGGCCACAAGATCACGCAGCTCGAATTCGCCCGCGCCGGCATCATCACCAAGGAGATGATCTACGTCGCCGAGCGCGAGAATCTCGGCCGCAAGCAGCAGCTCGAGCGCGCCGAAGCCGCGTTGGCCGACGGCGAGAGCTTCGGCGCGTCGGTGCCGGCCTTCATCACGCCGGAATTCGTCCGCGACGAGATCGCGCGCGGCCGCGCCATCATCCCCTCCAACATCAACCATGCCGAGCTCGAGCCGATGATCATCGGCCGCAACTTCCTGACCAAGATCAACGCCAATATCGGCAACTCGGCGGTGACGTCGTCGGTCGAGGAAGAGGTCGACAAGATGGTGTGGGCGATCCGCTGGGGCGCCGACACCGTGATGGACCTCTCCACGGGGCGCAACATCCACACCACCCGCGAATGGATTTTGCGCAACTCGCCGGTGCCGATCGGCACCGTGCCGATCTACCAGGCGCTGGAGAAGTGCGACGGCGACCCCGTCAAGCTGACCTGGGAGCTCTACAAGGACACCCTGATCGAGCAGTGCGAACAAGGCGTCGACTATTTCACGATCCACGCCGGCGTCCGGCTCCCCTACATCCACCTCACGGCGAACCGCGTCACCGGCATCGTCTCGCGCGGCGGCTCGATCATGGCCAAGTGGTGCCTGGCGCATCACAAGGAGAGCTTCCTCTATACGCATTTCGACGAGATCTGCGACCTCATGCGCAAGTATGACGTCTCGTTCTCGCTCGGCGACGGCCTGCGCCCGGGCTCGATCGCGGACGCCAACGACCGCGCGCAATTTGCCGAGCTGGAGACGCTCGGCGAATTGACCAAGATCGCGTGGGACAAGGGCTGCCAGGTCATGATCGAGGGCCCCGGCCACGTGCCGATGCACAAGATCAAGATCAACATGGACAAGCAGCTCAAGGAATGCGGCGAGGCGCCGTTCTACACCCTCGGGCCGCTGACCACCGATATCGCGCCGGGCTATGACCACATCACCTCGGGCATCGGTGCCGCGATGATCGGCTGGTTCGGCTGCGCGATGCTGTGCTACGTCACGCCGAAGGAGCATCTGGGCCTCCCGGATCGCAACGACGTCAAGGTCGGCGTCATCACCTACAAGATCGCAGCCCACGCCGCCGATCTCGCCAAAGGCCACCCCGCCGCGCAGCTCCGCGACGATGCGCTGTCGCGCGCTCGCTTCGACTTCCGCTGGCAGGACCAGTTCAACCTCGGCCTCGACCCCGAGACCGCGAAGAACTTCCACGACGAGACCCTGCCGAAGGAAGCCCACAAGGTCGCGCATTTCTGCTCGATGTGCGGCCCGAAATTCTGCTCGATGAAGATCACCCAGGACGTCCGCGACTACGCCGCGACGCTCAACGACCCGACGGGCGTCGGCGCATCGATGTCAGGCACCATCGAGGACGGCATGGCGCAGATGAGCGCCAAGTTCAAGGAGATGGGCGAGAGCCTGTATCTCGACGCGGAGAAGGTGAAGGAGAGCAATCGGGTGTTGTGACCCTCACTGCTCGTCATGCCCGGGCAAAAGCGCGAAGCGCGTCTTCGCGCTGGATGACCCCGGCATCCATAGGAAAACAAAAGACCGGGCGAAAGCCCGGTCTTTTTGCTTCGAGGGCGCGTACTCGTAATCCATCGTGTGTGCGCGGATCGTACAGGACCGATCACGACAGCAACCGGCCCATGGTCGAGGGTTGGCCATGCCAAATGGTCCGCAGAACCATTGACTTGGATCAACGGAATATCTTCCATCTCATCACATGCTATGATGCTCAAAAGCAACCATTCCACATCCGGTTCGCGAAGGGTCGGTAGCCCGATAGCCCTTTAGTTTGGAGAGTTTCATGAGAACCTTCAATGCGGTGCTTTTGGTATTTCTCATTGCGCAATCGACCTCGACACGGGCTGCGGATTTGAACGGAGCCTGGACGATCGATACCGCGGCCTGCGACAAGGTGTTCACCAAGGAGAACAATAAGCTCGCGTTCAAGCCAGATGCCGATCTCAACGCGGGCGGCCTGATCGTGCAGGGAAAGCAGATCACCGGCACGTTTCAAAAGTGCACCGTCAAATCGTTGCACGACGACGGGCAGAGTGTACGGATGATTGCGTCGTGCTCGGATGGTGTCGCGATATCAGACGTCACATTCGAGGTGAAACCCACTGGAGAGAACAGGATCACGCTCAGCTCCAAGGAACCGGTGCCAATGGAGACGCCGTATGTTCGCTGCTCGATGTGACGTCGGTGGCAACGGCTGGGTGGTTTAGCCAAAGGCGTAAGCCACCGATGCCGCTTCGACTTCCGCCGGGAGAACCAGTTCAACCTCGGCCTCGATCCGGACACCGCGAAGAACTTCCACGACGAGACCCTGCCGAAGAAAGCCCACAAGGCCGCGTATTTCTGCTCGACGTGCGGGCCGAAATTCTGCTTGATGAAGATCCAGGACGCCCGCGACTATGGCGTGAAGCTCAAGCAGCAGGGCATGGCGCAGATGAGCGCCAGTTCAAGGAAACGGGCGAGAGCGTGTAACTCGACGCGGAGAAAGTGAAGGAGAGCAATCGGGTGTTGTGAGGCATCACCTCACCGCTCGTCTTGCTCGGGCTTGACCCGGGGCATCCACGGAATGGACAGGCAGGGCGAGAACCCGGCCTTTTTGTATATGGTGGCAAAGGGCTTGCTTAGCTCGCCTTTCTACCTAGGATAGCGCTCCTACTCGAATTCGAAGGCGGGGACATGTACCTTAATTGGTAGAAGAATGGAAGATTTTGCAAAATTGCTCACGAGTATTGCCGCACTCGTTGGAGCCATTGCGTGGCCCATCGCCATCCTTCTGATCGTCTTTATTTTCCGTAGGGAGTTGCGGTTGGCGCTCGGTAAGGTTCCAACCCTGCTCGAACGAGTGAAAAAGGCTTCACTTCCAGGGATTGCGGTGGAGCTGGATCGTGTCGCTGATGCCGAAGCTGCAGATGGAGCAAACAAGAGCGGGAAAATATCTCCTGGACAGATCGAAGCCGCATCGCGAATAGCCATTCAGGCCCAAGACATTGGCCAGCAGGCCGTTCTGAGAGAACTCGACAAGCTTTGCTTGGAATACGACGGCCTAAGGCGTTCGCTTCGATCGGGCGAAGAACGTACTCGAGCTATGACTCGAGTGGTCGTCAAGATGCGCTCCTTAGCCCCGAGCCTCGTCGATTACCTGGGCGTCTATAAGGGCTCCGAATCGCCTGGAAGTCGACTGGCTGCTATAGCAATGATGCAGATGGTCCCGCGTGTCGCGGACCTTACTTGGTTGGCAAATCGCTTCACTAGCGAACAACCCTTTCTATTCTATCATGCGGCGCTCGCGTTACAGAGCTATGCAAACATTTGCGCCACTGCCCAAGAGAGAGAGAACTTACTAAGCGTCGCTCGGCAAGCCCTCACTGACGTCAAAGGCTTTGCGGGCGTTCCAGACCGCAATACAATCGAGGTTCTCGAGATGCTAATCTCTAGTCTTCGACAAACGTGCAGCGGATAAGAGACTAATGTCCTTACTATCGCGCGCCCGCAAGAGGCGCCGAACCTCATGCGAATTATCAGACTGTTCGATGCTTATGCCGACGCACCAACCGCCGCCGTCTGCGCATCACCGCGCGCTCCCGCCTCGAACTTGATCTCCTGATACCCACCGTTGGCCACGCCGTTGATGATCCCCAAGAACTTCGGCGTGCCGCCGTTGTAGACGAAGTAGCGCACCGTCCCCTCTTCGTGGCCAGGGACGTTGGAGTTGTAGCCGGTGAACCACGACTTGGCTTTGCGCATCAGCATGATCTCGTACATCTTGACGACATGCGCGGTCCAGCGCTGCTGCGCTTCGAGCGTCGCGTCGGCGCGGGTCAGGCCGCGGGCCCACATGTATTGCAGCAGGTTGGTGCACCAGTTGACGCCGTTCTCGATGCCGCGCGGAAAGTTCGTGGACGCGGAGGCGCTTTGCGGGCCGGTCGGCATCAACAGGTTCGGGAAGCCGTGCACGAGCATGCCGAGGAAGGTCGACGGCGCCTGCTTCCATTTGTCGGCGAGACGCGCTCCGCCGATGCCCCTGATGTCGATCAGATCGTAGGCGCCGGTGATGGCGTCGAAGCCGGTGGCGTAGACGATGATGTCGAACTCGTAGTCGCGCGCGGTGGTGCGCAGGCCTGTCTCCGTGACGCGGACCAGCGGCGTCTCGGAGAGATCGACGAGGTGCACATTGTCGCGGTTGTAAGCCTCGAAATACTTCGTCTCCAGCGGCAGGCGCTGCACGCCAAAACCGTGATCCCGCGGGATCAGCTTTTCGGCGACCCTGGGATCGTTGACGCGGCCGCGGATGCGGCCTGCAATATATTCCGACAGCTCTGCATTGGCGGCCTCATCCATGAAGATCTCGCGGAAGTTCGCGAGCCAGATGCCGAAGCCGGGCTCGTCGTAGAGCCTGTCCCACAGCGCCAGCCGCTCATCGCGGCTCACCTCGTAGAAGCCGCGCTTGTCGGGGCCGTGGACAAAACTGCCCGGCGTCAGCGCGCAGGCAGCGAAGATCTCGTCATAGCGGGCGCGGATGTCGGCCATTTCTTCTTCCGAGATCTCGCTGTTGTTCAGCGGCGCGCTCCAGTTCGGCCGGCGCTGGAACACCGTGAGCTGGCCTACCTTGTCGGCAATCTCGCCGATGACCTGAATGCCGGTCGCGCCGGTGCCGATCACGGCGACCTTCTTGCCGGCAAGATCGACCGGCTCGTGCGGCCAGTAATAGGTGTGGAACGAGCGGCCCTTGAAGTCTTCGATCCCGGGCACGCGCGGCATCGTCGGCGCGGACAATAGCCCGATCGCGAGCACGACGAAGCGGCAGGTCAGCGCGCGGCCGTCACCGAGCTTTAATTGCCAGACGTCACGCGTCTCGTCGAACTGCATGGTTTCGACCTTGCAGTTGAACTGCATGTGCCGGCGCAAATCGAACTTGTCGGCGACGTAATTCAGGTAACGCAAATTTTCGGGCTGGCCGGAAAAGCGCTCCTTCCAGTGCCACTCGTCGAGCAGTTCGCGCGAGAACGAGAAGCCGTAGGTGTAGCTCTCCGAGTCAAAACGGCAGCCTGGATAGCGGTTCCAGTACCAGGTGCCGCCGAGATCGGGCGCGGCTTCCAGCACGGTGGCGTCGATGCCGAGATCGGCGAGCCGCTTGATCTGGTAGATGCCCGCGACGCCGGCGCCGACGACAATCACCTCGAAATGGGTTTTCGCCTCTCCCGTCATATCAGCTCCCAAAATTCTTCTTGATCTGTTGGGCGGGATTACAGACCCTTTTGTCCGGTCAGGCAACCGGGCGTGCTGCGCGCAACTTGCGTTGAGGCGCTGCCTGCACCACATCGATCGTTGCGATTCGACACGCGCAATCCGGACGAGCAGCATGACCGACAATCTCACCGGCGTCTGGGACGGCAGCTATGTTCAGCCCAGCGGCATGGTCACCTTCCTGGCGACGCTGATCGACGCCGGCGGCGCGCTCGGCGGTAGCGTGACCGAGCCCTGCATGATGCCGGGCTGCCCGCTCAGCACCCACAATGCCTCGCTTGCCGGACATCGCTCCGGCAGCTCGGTCACCTTCGTCAAACGCTACGAGCCGCCGGGCTATGGCTATGACACCGTGCATTATGAAGGCGCGGTCAATGCCGACGCGACCGAGATCGACGGCCGCTGGAGCATCCGCGGCACACGGTTCTCGGGAACGTTCCTGATGGTGCGGTCGACGGGGCCTGCGCAGGCGGTTGCGGCCGAAGACGAGATCAAGGAGCCGGTGCGGTAGCGCTGATCGCGCGCAGCCGCGCGAGTTCAGCCCAGCGCCGCCAGTTCACGCGCGAGGTTGTCGCGGGCACGGCGATCATATGTCGCGGCAAAACCGGTGTCGGGGTAGATCACCGGGCGAGCGGCAAAGTGGCGGAGCACGCGGCCACGGCCGGCGCGGTAGTCGGCATCGCCGACATGAATGAACTCCTGCCGGATCGCAGCCGCATAGGCCTCGTAGCGCGCGGGCTCGGCGCCGAGAATGCTGAGATCGATCGAGATCAGGATCGCGCCGAGACGATCATCAGCCTGCACGTCGTGGGTCTTGGTCAGACGGATCAGGCGGCCGACCTCGCGGCTGATATCGGCACGGACATGCCGCTCGGCAAGCTGCGCGCTGCGCTCTTCATTGTCCGGCCGGGTCGGATCGTAGACGACGTCGTGCCACCAGATCGCTTCCGACAGGATCTCGCGCTCGGCCGCCGAGAGGCCGTCGACGCGCGCGAGCGCCGCGAGGCAGTCCTCGATATGCGCGAGGTTGTGATAGTGGCGGCCTGCCGCCGTATAGGCGGCAACCAATTCGTCGCGGGTCATCGCCGAGGTATAGGACGGCGGCGGCCGCGATGGTAGCCGGAGCGATCGCATCGCAGCCGTTCAATGACGTCGCTGCACAAGGCGAGGCCGAGCGGCCGCGAGGGCCGCCCGGTGTTCTTCAAACCTGCGAGCGTGCGCCGCTCACCTGCCCTGCAGCAGCAGCCCGAGCGGCTTGAGCGGACCGACCGGGATCATCTCAAATCCCAAAATGCCGCCGGCGGCGAGCGGCAGCGCGTTGATGGTCGCCTTGGCCTGCTCGACCGAGTCGACATTCATCAGGAACACCACGCCGGGCTTGTCGTCGCGGAACCAGAATTGCTCGATCTTGCCGTCGAGGTAGAGCCGCAGCGTATCCGGGACTTCCTTCGGCATGATCTCCTTGCGCTGCTCGTCGGTGATGGGCTTGAGGGCCGATCCGATGGCGAAGACTTTCATGACTGTTCTCCTGTTGGGTCGAGGGTTGGCGCGACCGAACCGACGCCGCATCCGCACGGAGCGAAAGGCGAAAATGACAATATTGATGCCATTTACGCCATATGCACGACCACCAATCATTGACGGAAACCACGTTCCATCAGTAATTTAGGAGGCTTTTCCGATCGCCTGCGGCATCGTTCAGCTCGCTCGCGGGAAGAGACTTAGCCCGCTTCCGGTCCGGCGACGATTGTCGCAAACGACAACTTTGAAGGCATTTGCGCCAATGAAGATTGCGATCCTCGCGCTCGAGGGACTTTGGGACACCGGGCTCACGGCGATACTCGACGCCCTCTCCCTCGCCGACAAGTTTTCCAGGCTGCAGATGGGCGGAACGGTCCGCTTCGACGTCTCGGTCTATGGCCTGCGCAAGCGCGTGCGATCCGGCCAGGGCCTCGGCATTCCGGTCAAGCCCATCACGGCAAACAGCAGCCCGGATTGGGTGATCGTGCCTGCGCTCAACACCGGACTGCCGGAGCAACTGGTGCCCGCGCTGGAGCGACGCGACGTGCGGCAGGCGCGAGAGCAGCTTAAGCAATGGCATGCCGGCGGCGCGCGGATTGCCGCCTCCTGCATCGGCTCATTCATCGTCGCGGAGACCGGGTTGCTCGATCATCAGGAGGCGACGACGACGTGGTGGCTCGCCCCGCTGTTCCGGCAGCGCTACCCGAACGTCCGGCTCGACGAGACGCGCATGCTGGTGCCGTCCGGCATCGGCGTCACCGCGGGTGCAGCGATGGGCCATCTCGATCTCGCGCTGTGGCTGATCCGGCAGGCGAGCCCGGAATTGGCCTCCGTCGTCTCGCGCTATCTGCTGGCCGACCTGCGCTCCTCGCAATCGGTCTTCATCATCCCCAACCATCTGGCGCAGGCCGACCCCTTGATCCAGCGCTTCGAACGCTGGGCGCGCGAGCACCTCAGAAGAGGCTTCTCGCTACAGGATGCGGCCGAGGCACTTGCGACCAGCCCGCGGACCCTGCAACGCCGCTGCGAAGCCGTGCTCGGCAAGTCGCCGCTGTCTTACTTTCAGGATCTCCGCGTCGAGCGCGCGCAGTCGCTGCTGCATGGCAGCGGCCTCGACATCGAGGCGATCGCGGCCGAAGTCGGCTACGAGGACGGCGCCACGCTGCGGACGCTGCTGCGCGAACGGTTGGGCCGCGGCGTCCGCGAACTGCGCGCCAATCTACGATGAGGCTTTGCCGCTCCTTGAGTAAAACCCACCGACTCCCCGACCAGCTCCGCGCCGACCTGCGCCTGGTGTTCGTCGGCACTGCGGCCAGCACGCGCTCAGCCGCGGTCGGGCATTACTATGCGCATCCCGGCAACCGCTTCTGGCGCGCGCTGCATGAGGCCGGCATCACGCCGCGGCGCTATCGGCCGGACGAGTTCGCAGCCCTGCTCGAACTCGGCATCGGATTCACCGATCTCTCCAAGACCGGCGCCGGGATGGATCACGAGATCATCAGGCAGTCGTTCGATGTCGTGGGCTTCAGGACGAAGGTCGAAACGTTTCGGCCGAAGACCATCGCCTTCACCAGCAAGAAGGCGGCGAGCCTGTTTTACAACAGGCCGACCGGCACGCTTGCGCTCGGCCGCCAACCGCCGATGAGCGGATTTCCTGACGTGTTCGTGCTGCCGTCGCCATCGGGCGCAGCGTCCGGACATTGGACGTTGCAGCCATGGCACGAGCTCGCGCAGTGGATTGCAGAATTGTAGGGTGGGTTAGCCGACTACGTCCGCCGTAGCTCAACGAGCGAAGGCGGAAGGCGTAACCCGCCATCTTCAATCGCGGATACGAGCCGGTGGGTTACGCTTCGCTAACCCACCCTACCAACTCAACCGCGCCCCGCTACTCCTTCAACGTGATCGCAAGCCCGCTGAGGTCGACATTGGCCATCAGGCCGACCTGCTTGCCGCTCAGTTCGAGCACCGCGCCGTTCTGGTTGGTCAGCACGATGCCGCGCACACCGGCACCGAGCGCAACGCCCACGCCTGCCGCGGCATAGACGCCGGCGATATCCTGGGCGCGGCGGATGTTGCGCACCCGCCCCTGCAACGTGGTCTGCGAGCCGCCGAACACGAGGCCATAGTCCAGCCCGCCGGCCGTCAGCCCATAGGTCTGCCCGTGGAACGTCAGCACGCCCTTGCCGGCGGAGCCGCCGAAGATCCAGCCGCCCTTGAAGATCACGAGCGTCACCGCGCCCTCGTCAGCCAGGGCGGCGGACGTTCCGGTGAGCATCGCCAGCGCGAGGAGCGCGGCGCGGGCGACGGACGACAATCTCATGGGAAATTCTCCGGACGAAGTGAGACGCAAATCGCTGCAATCCAGCCGACGGGCGGCACCGTTGAAATGCCGCGAAACATGCGGGATTGCGCTTGTTCCTGATGCCGCGAAGTCTATCATCGCCTCCGCAGCCACGCGACCATTGGCCCATGCGCGCCCACGCTTTGCGCCATCGCTGAGGAGTTTGCGCAACAGGGATCTGCATCGATGCATGATTTCACCCCGATTTCCGGCCTCGCCGGCGGCGCGCTGATCGGGCTCGCCGCGGCGCTCCTGATGCTGCTGACCGGGCGGATCGCCGGCGTCACCGGAATCGTCGGCGGCCTGCTCCAGCCCGATACCACCGGCCGCACTGCCGACCGTTCTTGGCGCATCGCGTTCATCGCGGGACTGATCGCGGCGCCCCTGATTGCGGCGCTGTTCGGCGCGCCGCTGCCGCGGCCGGCGATGAATGCGAGCCTCGTCGTGATCGCGATCGCGGGCGTGCTGGTCGGGTTCGGCACACGGACGGGCAATGGCTGCACCTCGGGTCACGGCGTCTGCGGCTTCGCGCGGCTGTCCGGCCGCTCGATCGTGGCCACGTTCATCTTCATGACAACGGCGGTCGCAACGGTTGCGATCGTCCGGCACGGAATCGGAGGCTAAGCATGATCCGGAAAAGTGCGAAGCGGTTTTCCGAAAAGATCATGCTCAAACAAGGAGCTAAAGCGCGATGACCAGTCAACCTCATCGCGCTTTAGCCATGCCGGTGCTCGCCAGCTTCGTCTGCGGCCTGATCTTCGGCGCGGGACTCCTGATCTCAGGCATGACCGATCCGCAGAAGGTGCTCGGCTTCCTCGATCTGTTCGGCGCCTGGGATGCGACGCTCGCCTTCGTGATGGCGGGCGCGGTTGCGGTCGCAGCGTCAGGCTTTGCGATCGCGCGGCGGCGCGCGGCGCCGGCCTTCGCGGCGCGCTTCCTCTGGCCCGACCGCAACGACATCGATGCGCCGCTGGTTGGCGGCGCAATCCTGTTCGGCATCGGCTGGGGCCTCGCCGGCATCTGCCCCGGTCCCGCGCTGGTCAACCTCGCCGGCCTCTCGCTGCCGATCGTGGTCTTCGTCGCAGCGATGCTGGTAGGGATGATCGGCCAGAACGTCTTCGACAAGAATCTTTGGCGTCGGCGTGCAGCCGCGCCGCGCGCCATCGAAACCTCTCCCCTTCCATCTCGCGCAGACGGGTGATCTCATGACAGCGATCAAGCACTTCCCTCCTCCGCCCGGCGTCCAGGCGCCGCCACTTTCGTTCGGCGCCCGCGTCGGCGATCTCCTGTTCATCTCGGGCATTCCCGGCTTCGACGCCAACCGCGAGCTGCCCGACAGCTTCGAGGCGCAGTTCGCCAATGTCGTCACCAATTTCAAGCGCGTGCTGAGTGAGGCGGGCGCGACGACGCGCGATCTCGTCAAGGTCAACGTACTGCTGACCCGCGCCAGCGACGTCGCCGCGATGAACGCACTCTATGCCGGCGCGTTCGGCCCTGCGCCCTATCCCGCGCGCACCACCTGCGTCGTGGTAGCGCTGCCCAATCCGAAGATGCTGATCGAGATCGAGGGCGTGGCACACGTGAAGGGGTGAAAGTCCCTTCGTCATTCCCGGAATCCACTTCACCGCACGTGATGCGGCTTGATGGATTCCGGGTTCTCGCGGAGCCTGTCATCGGGTGCGCGTTCGCGCGACCCGTTGGCGAGCCCCGGAATGACGAGAGGTGAGAATGCGAGGTTACATCCTCATACTCACCTGTCATCGCCCGGCTCGACCGGGCGATCCAGCACGCCGCGGCCTCTCGGTTCGAGCACTGCTGTCTCTGGAATACTGGATCCCCCGCTTTCGCTTTCGCGGGTGATGACACCGCGTGTTTGACATCCCCAATCGCGAACCCACAAACTCGATGTCGCCCCGGGCAAGCGCAGCGCGACCGGGACCCATAACCACAAATGCCAATTGGTTTGCGAGCTGGAGCCACAGCGTGTTTCAAAAACACAGCCCTGTGGTTATGGGTCCCTGCTTTCGCAGGGACGACGACGTGGAGAGAACGGTGCGAACAAACTGGCTGTGCATCACGCGGCTTCAGCCAGCCCCTAGAACAGCGACCCCTGCCCGTCATCCTCCCGCGGCGTCACCTTGCGCGGGGCGGCCTTCTTCGCCGCCGGCACATCTTCCGCCGCGATCTCTTCCGCGGTCATCGGCAGCAGCAATTGCGCGTCGTCGTTGGCGACGGCGTTGACGCGCATCGTCACCTGGTGCCAGGCGAACTCGCCGACGTCGGGGCCCTTCAGCATCGGCATCACGTCGTCGACGTCGTTGGGCAGGCAATCGAGCCAGCGCGCGAATTGCTCGGGGCGGATCGTGACGGGGACGCGGTGATGCAGCTGCGCAAGGTCCGCGCTCGCCGGCGCGGTGACGATCGCGACCGTGTCCTGCTCCTCGCCGTTCGGGCCCATCCAGGTCTCGGCGAGGGCTGCGAAGGCGAGCGGATGGCCGTCGCGGCGATGGATGAAGAACGGCCGCTTGCGCCCGCCGGCATCCTGCCATTCGTAATAGCCGTCGGCCGGGATCAGCGCGCGGCGCCGCTTGATCGCATTCTTGAAAGCCGGCTTCTCCCGCACCGTCTCGGAGCGGGCGTTGATCAGCAGCGAGAAGGTCCGGGGGTCCTCGACCCAGGACGGGATCAGGCCCCAGCGCATCAATTGAAAATGCCGGCCGCCATTCTGCAGCAGCACCACCGGGATTGGCTGGGTCGGCGCAACATTGTACCGTGGCGGAAAATTCGGCTGCTCGATATAGCCGAACATCTCACGCAAGGCCGCCGGCGGCGAGGTTATGACAAAGCGTCCGCACATATCCCGTCCAGAGTGGTATCCGTTTATTCAGCCTTAACTCAGACCGTTAAAGACTGCCGCCAATGACCTCAACGGCCGCCATAGCGGGCTCTTCTCCGCGACCGACGTACCCCGACGAGGCGCGGGCGGCGCAGTTGCGCGCCGCCAACATCAATCCCCGCACCGGGCTTGCGACCGACTACCTCAATCACTTCAACGAAGCCATCATGCTGCTCGAGATGGTGCCTGACCTGCCGGAATGCGCCGACGATTTCCTGGAATGGCAACCCCTGTCCTATGCCGAGCATTTCACCGCGTCCAACTTCAAGGCCCGCGACCTCGCGATCGAGGCCTATGAGATGGCGAACGCCAGTATCCGGGCCGAATTCGACCAACTGACCGACAGCATGACCAGGATCCTGACCGAGGTCGGGGCGGCGATGCGGCAATTGCAGCAGGACAAGAGCCGGGTCGCGCTCGCCGAGCAGGCGATCGTCTGGGTCAAGCCGCTGGTGATGCAGACCGCCGGTGTCATCAACGGCGCCGCCGAGGCCGATGTCGACAGCATCATGGCGGGCGCCTGATTTATCAGGCATGGTTGTATCTCTCTATCGAGCATGATCTTTTTTGGAAAACCGGCGCCCACTTTTCCGGATCGTGCTCAAAACTGGTTGCTGCCTTGACCTCTCCCGAACCTGCTCCGATCCGCCCCCAGCTAGCCGTCTCCGGCGTGATCTTCCGCGACCGCAAGGTGCTGCTGGTCCGCCGCGCCCGCTCGCCGGGCAAGGGCTTCTATTCGCTGCCCGGCGGCCGGGTCGAGTTCGGCGAAACCCTGCACGTCGCCCTGCATCGCGAGATCGACGAGGAGACCGGGCTCAGGGTCGATATCCTGGGCCTTGCCGGCTGGCGCGAGGTGCTGCCGACCGGCCCCGGCACCGGGCATTACCTGATCATGACGTTCGCGGCGAAGTGGGCCTCCCGCGAGCCCGTGCTGAACGACGAGCACGACGATTTCAAATGGCTGGCCCCGGAGGCGATTGGCGACCTCAAGGTCACCGGCGGCCTGCACGAGGTGATTGCGGCCGCCCGGCGGCTGGTTTGAGACGCCTTTTCGGGGGCTTTGGGGGCGTTCTCCGCCTTGCCTCGGGCGCATTGAGGGGGCATACCACGGCCATTCCGGAACCCCTGATGATCAAAGCCTTTCTCGCCGTTGTGATTCTGATGTCGGCTTGCCTTGCGACGCCCGCCCGGGCGCAGGACGCGGCCGCGCCGTTCGACGGCGATCTGCAGCGGCTGGCCGAGATCCTCGGCGCCCTGCACTACCTGCGCGGCATCTGCAACGCCAATGAGGGCGCCAAATGGCGCAACGAGATGCAGGCGCTGATCGACGCCGAAACCCCCTCCGGCGACCGCCGCGCCCGCATGGTCGCCGGCTTCAACCGCGGCTACAACGGCTTCCAGCAGACCTACCGGACCTGCACGCCGGCCGCGAGCGTCGCGATCCGCCGCTACATCGAGGAAGGCTCGAAAATCTCGCGCGACCTGACGGCCCGCTATGCCAACTGACCGCGCGATCTTCTTCGACCTCGACGGCACCCTGACCGACCCGAAGCCCGGTATCACCGGCTCGATCCAGTATGCGCTGGAAAAGCTCGGCTGGCCGGTTCCCTCGCAGGACGAGCTGACCTGGTGCATCGGGCCGCCGCTGCGGGCGAGCTTTGCCATGCTGCTCGGCGGCGAGGAGCTCGCCGACCGCGCGGTCGAGCTGTACCGCGAGCGGTTCGGCGACGTCGGGCTGTTCGAGAATGCCGTCTATCCCGATATCGCGGAGGTGCTGGCCGAGCTGCGCGGGCGGCCGGGCCGCATGTTCGTAGCGACCTCGAAGCCGCACGTGTTCGCGACCCGGATCATCGCGCATTTTGGCCTCGACGGTTATTTCGACCACGTGTTCGGCTCGGAGTTCGACGGAACCCGGGTCAACAAGGTCGACCTGCTGGCCTATGCGCTGGAACAGACCGGCGCCGATCCGGGGAACGCTCTGATGATCGGGGACCGCAGCCACGACGTGATCGGCGCGACCCGCAACGGCATCCGCGCGGTCGGCGTCACCTATGGCTACGGCACGGCGGAGGAACTGACCGAGGCCGGCGCCAGCCATCTCTGCGCCTCGCCGCGCGCGGTGCTGGACCATATCCACAGCTCATTTGGCTGACCGCGGCGGGGATATCAGGAATTCCCCTTCAAATGCCGAGACGGCCGTTAACCTTTTCGAAAGATGTGGGCTAGGCGGTATCCGCATGCGTGATACATCTCACGCGTCGCAGTGGTTCGCTCCTCGGACCGCGCGCATTCATATTGCAGAGTTTCATGCGCCATCCAGCGTCCTTCCCCCATCACCAAGAAGACCCCCGTCCCGACCACGAGCAGAAACAGGCCGCGCTGGGCTATTTGAACGAGGCCTGGGCTGAGGCGCGTCACGACGGCGTCGATGGCGACTGCCTCGCGCAGGCGAGCCTGTTTGCCGCGCTCGCCGAGCTCGTCGGTACCTATGGCGAGGACGCGGTGGCGAAGTTCGCCGAGGGCCTCGCCGCGCGCGTGCGCAACGGTGAGTTCTCGCTGGCGCTCGCCAGGCAGTAATCCCAAAGCGTTTTCGAGCTAAGCGGGCACCGGTTCGCGTGAAGAAAACGCGTCAAACAAGAATCTAGCGCACGCAGTGCGCTAGGGCTTCAGCGTCTCGAGGAACCGAACCGGTTCGCCGGTCGACGGCGTTGTGACTTCGCCCTGCCACATCACCCGCCTGCCGCGCACGAAGGTGCCGACCGGCCAGCCCTGCACGCGCACGCCGTCATAGGGCGTCCACGCCGCGCGCGAGGCGATCCATTTGTTGGTGATGGTCTCGCTGCGCTTGAGATCGACGATGGTGAAGTCGGCGTCATAGCCCGCCGCGATGCGGCCCTTGCAGGCCATGTTGAACAGCCGCGCCGGACCAGCGCTGGTGAGATCGACGAACCGCGCCAGCGACAGCCGCCCGGCGTTGACGTGATCGAGCATCAAGGGCACCAGCGTCTGCACGCCGGTCATGCCCGAGGGCGAAGCCGGATAGGTCTTCGACTTCTCCTCCAGCGTATGCGGCGCGTGATCCGAGCCGAGCACGTCGATGATGCCCTGCTCGATGCCGTACCAGATGCCGGCACGGTGATCGGCCGAGCGCACCGGCGGGTTCATCTGCGCCAGCGTGCCGAGCCGCTCGTAGCATTCGGGCGCGGCCATGGTGAGGTGATGCGGCGTCGCCTCGCAGGAGGCGACGTCCTTGTGGTCGCGCAGATACAGGATCTCTTCCTTGGTCGAGATGTGCAGCACGTGGATGCGCTTGCCGGTCTCGCGCGCGAGATTGACCAGGCGCTCGGTCGCCATCAGCGCGGCGGTCTCGTCGCGCCACACCGGATGCGAGCGCGGATCGCCCTCGATGCGCAGCGGCTTACGCTCGTTGAGGCGGTATTCGTCCTCGGCATGGAACGCGGCGCGGCGCCGGATCACCTGGAAGATCCGCCGCAGGCTCTCGTCGTCCTCGACCAGCAGCGCGCCGGTGGAGGAGCCGATGAACACCTTGACGCCGGCGCAGCCCGGCGCGCGCTCGAACTCCGGCAGATCCTGCACGTTCTCGCGGGTGCCGCCGATGAAGAACGCGAAATCGCAATGCATGCGATGATGAGCGCGCTTGATCTTGTCGGTGAACGCCTCTTCGGTGACCGTCAGCGGGTTGGTGTTCGGCATCTCGAACACGGCGGTGACCCCGCCCATCACGGCGCTGCGCGAGCCGGTCTCGAGATCTTCCTTCTGCGTCAGGCCGGGCTCGCGGAAATGCACCTGGGTGTCCATCACGCCGGGCAGGATGTGCAGGCCCTTGCAGTCGATCACCTCACCGGCCGAGGCCTGGCCGAGCGAGCCGATCGCAGCGATGCGGCCACCCACGATGCCGATATCGCGGACGCCCTCGCCGTCCTGATTGACCACGGTGCCGGATTTTAGAATGGTGTCAAAATGCTGATTCATCGGTCCTCGACGCCCGCTTTCCACAGTCGTACGGGCCTTGTTCAGCGCACTCTAGCGCCTTAGCTTGGCAGGGGATATGCGCGAGCGGCGCGTTTCCCAAGGAACTTGGAAGAACTTGGAAAAAGAGCCAATTTTGCGAATGAAAGCAGCGTTTCTTCCAGATCGGGGCGTGGTCAAGGTCTCTGGCGAGGACGCCCGCAACTTCCTCAACGGCCTCATTACGACCGACGTCGAACAGTTGCAGCCGGGCCAGGCCCGGTTTGGCGCGCTGCTGACGCCGCAGGGCAAGATCATCGTCGATTTCCTGATCACCGAGGTGCCATCAGGCCATGGCGGCGGCTTCCTGATCGACGCGCCGCGCGCGCTCGCCAAGGGGCTCGCCGACAAGCTCGGCTTCTACAAGCTGCGCGCCAAGGTCGTGGTCGAAAACCTCTCCGACAGCCTCGGCGTGCTCGCCGCCTGGGATGGCGAGCCAGCGGCGACGCCCGATCTTGCTTTCGTCGATCCGCGCAACGCAGCGCTCGGCTGGCGCGTCCTGATCCCGGAAGATCTGAAGCAGAAGCTTGCTGATCTGATCGGCGCCGATCTCGTCGACGCCAGCGCCTATGAAGCGCACCGGATCGCGACGGGCGTGCCGCGCGGCGGGCTCGACTTCATGTATGGCGACGCCTTCCCGCACGAGACCAACATGGATCACCTGCATGGCGTCGACTTCGACAAGGGCTGCTATGTCGGCCAGGAAGTGGTGTCGCGCATGCAGCATCGCGGCACCGCGCGCACCCGCACCGTGAAGATCATTCTCGACGGTCCGTCGCCCGAGGCGGGCGCGACCATCCTCGCCGGCGACAAGCAGGTCGGCACCGTCGGCTCGACCGCGGGACAAAACGGCCTCGCGCTGGTGCGCATCGACCGCGTCGCCGATGCGCTCGACGCGGGCCTGGCGCTGACCGCGGGCGGGCTGTCGCTGCATCTCGCCGACCCCAACGTTGTCCGCATCCCGCCCAAGCAGACCGTCGCATGAGCCGCACCGCAAAACTGCATCCGGACGGCAAGACACGCTGCCCGTGGCCGGGCGAGGATGCGTTCTACGTCGCCTATCACGACAATGAATGGGGCGTGCCGGAATATGACGACCGCGCGCTCTATGAAAAGCTGATCCTCGACGGCTTCCAGGCCGGCCTGTCCTGGATCACGATCCTGCGCAAGCGGGAGAACTTCCGCAAAGCCTTCGACGATTTCCAGCCCGAGAAAATAGCGCGCTACACCGACAAGAAGGTGCATGCGCTGATGAACGACGCCGGCATCGTCCGCAACCGCGCCAAGATCGAAGGCGCGATTTTGAGCGCGAAGGGCTATCTCGAGATCATGGAAAAGGGCCCGGGCTTCTCGAAATTCCTGTGGGACTTCGTCGACGGCAAGCCGAAGGTCAATCAGTTCAAGACCACCGCGAGCGTGCCGGCCTCGACGCCGGTCTCGATCAAGGTCTCGAAGGAGCTCGGCGCGCGCGGCTTCAAGTTCGTCGGCCCCACCATCGTCTACGCCTTCATGCAGGCGACCGGCATGGTCAACGATCACCTCGTCACCTGCTTCTGCCACGAGTCTTGCAGCGGCAAGCTGCGCACGCCGCGGCTCAAGAAGAAATGACGGCACGCAAACCGGACGTGGCGGTCCGCGCCTGGCAGCGGATGTTGTCCGGGCGCCGGCTGGACCTGCTCGACCCCTCGCCGCTCGATATCGAAATCGTCGACATCGCGCATGGGCTGGCGCGGGTCGCGCGCTGGAACGGCCAGACCTCGGGCGCGCACATCTTCTCGGTGGCCCAGCACACGCTGCTGGTCGAGGCCGTGATGCGCCAGCAGACGCCGCGCGTCGACATCAGCCATCGGCTCGCGGCCCTGCTGCATGACGCGCCGGAATACGTCATCGGCGACATGATCTCGCCGTTCAAGGCGGTGTTGTCAGGCGAATACAAGACCGTGGAGAGGCGGCTGCTGTCGGCGATCCATATCCGCTTCGGCCTGCCCGCGGTGCTGGCGGACGAGATCACCCAGCAGATCAAGGCCGCCGACCGCGGCGCGGCCTATCTCGAGGCCACGCATCTGGCGGGATTTTCGCAAGCCGAAGCCAAGCGGCTGTTCGGCCGCGATCCGGAATTGCCCGAAGCGACCGAGCGCGACTATCTGACGCCATGGACCGCGGCGCGGGCCGAAAAGCAGTTCCTCGAACGCTTCAACGCACTACACGCGTCATAGGCGCGACACCGCGCGCCGTGCCGCGGTTGCGCCGCAAAACGAACACCAGGCATGGCGCCGCGCGCCTTTGCCCACCCGGGAGCAGCCGTTATAATCGGGGCACCCGACGCCCAAGGACCATCATGCTTCACGTTTGCTCACTTGCCGCGCTCTCCGACACGGTTCGTGCCACCGGCGCCAGCCATGTGCTGACGGTGATGGCCAATGTCGACCAGGTGCAGCGGCCGCCCTCCGTGCTTCCGGCCAACCATCTGAAGGTGTCGATGGACGACATCGTCGAACAGATGGACGGGTTCGTGGCGCCGAACGAGACGCATATCGAGCGCGTGCTGGACTTCGTGCGCGGCTGGGATCGCCGCGCGCCGATGGTGGTTCATTGCTACGCCGGCATCAGCCGCTCGACCGCGAGCGCATTTGCCACCGTCTGTGCGCTCAATCCGCACCGCGACGAAATGTCCATCGCCCGGCTGATCCGCGCGGCCTCGCCGATCGCAGCCCCCAACCGCCTGATCGTCAGCCTCGCCGACAAGGCGCTGGGACGCGAGGGCCGCATGCTGCGCGCGCTCGATGCGATGGGCCCCGGCAGCATGAGCGTCGAAGGCCGACCTTTCCACATCGATCTGGAATAGCGCGAACCCGCCGCGTCCGATCGCTTGAACTTCCAGTCCCCTCAACTGCACTACTAGGTTGCGACGGGGCACCGGCTGGCCGATGGTCCGGCGCGTCCTGCCGGAGGCCCAATGTTCGATTCGCCGTTCGATTTCCTGACGCTCGTCATCGCCATTGTCGCGATCATCTTCGCGCGCAAAGCGCTGGGCCAGATCTCGTTGCTGCAGCGCCGGCTGGATGCACTCGAGGCCGCAGGCGTAAGCGCGGCGCGGACGGCGATGCCGCCGCCGCTGGTGCCGCTCCAGGAATTCGAGCAGACGCTCCCGACAGCGCCTCCCATCGTACCGCCTCCACTCCCGGAGACCGCTCCCAGCGCGCCGGAGGCGCAGGCGGAGCCCATCGCGGCCGCGGCAAGCGCCGCCGCGCCACCACCCCTGCCAGAACCGCCGGCCCTGCCGCAGCCGGCGCCCGGTTTCGAGGAGACGCTCGGCACGCGCTGGGTGGTGTGGATCGGTGGCCTGACGCTCGCGCTCGGCGGCTTCTTCATGGTGCGCTATTCGATCGAGGCCGGGCTGCTCGGCCCCGGCGTGCGCACGATGCTCGGCGGATTGTTCGCGCTGGCACTGCTCGGCGCCGGCGAATGGACCCGGCGCCAGGAAAGCATCTCCAATATCGCGGCGCTGCCGATCGCCAATATTCCGGCGATCCTCACCGCGGCCGGCACCGCGGTGGCGTTCGCGACCGTCTACGCCGCCTACGCGCTGTACGACTTCCTCGCGCCGGCAACCGCCTTCATCCTGCTCGGCATGGTCGCGCTCGGCACGCTCGCGGCCGCGTTGCTGCATGGGCCGGCACTTGCGGGGCTCGGCATCGTCGGCGCCTTCGTCACGCCGATCCTGGTCTCCTCCGACAAGCCCGACTTCTGGTCGCTCTACATCTACCTCGCCATCGTCACGGCGGCGGCGTTCGGCCTCGCCCGCATCCGGCTGTGGCGCTGGCTCGCCGTCACGACGATCGCCTTCGCACTGCTGTGGACCTTCCCCTGCCTGCAATGCGGCCCGGAGATGATCGCGCCGCACGTCTTCCACGTCATCGCAGGCTTCGTGCTGGCGGCGCTGCTCGTGGTCTGCGGCTTCATGTTCGGCCCCGACGGCGATGGCGAGGAGATCGAGCCGATCTCCTCCGGCTCGCTTGCGGCCTATCTGCTCGGCGCGATGCTGATCGTGCTCAACAGCGCCCATGCCGACGTCGCGATGATCGGCTTCGCGCTGCTGACGGCAGGCAGCCTTTTCGTCGCCTGGCGCGCCCCCGCCGCGACTGGCGTGATCGGCGCCGCGTCGGCGTTCGTTTTCATCGTGTTCGGCGAATGGGCCGTCCGCCGCAACGTCGACATGCTGGTGCTGCCGGGCGGCGCGATCCCAGGCATCGGCCCGTCCGCGACCGACGGCTCGGTGTCGCTGCATCTCGTCACCGCGGCGCTGTTCGCAGCCGCGTTCGGCATCTCCGGTTTCCTCGCGCAATTCCGTTTTGCCACGACCAAGGTCACGGTGACCTGGGCCGCGGCAGCCGTGTTCACGCCGGTCGCGCTCTTGGTCGCGCTCTATGCGCGGATTGCGCATCTCGATCGCTCGATCCCGTTCGCGATCCTCGCCGTGCTGCTGGCCGCCGCCTATGCGGCAGCGACCGAAGCGCTGACCCGGCGCGGCGAGCGGCCGGAACTGTCGCCATCGATTGCATTGTCGGCGACCGGCGCCCTCGCATCGCTGGCGCTTGCGTTGACCTTCGCACTCGACAGGGGATGGCTCACCATCGCGCTGGCGCTGGTGTCGATGGGCACGGCATGGCTGTCGGTGCAGCGGCCGATCCCGTTCCTGCGCTGGCTCGCCGCGATCCTCGCCGGCATCGTGGTGCTGCGCATCGGCTACGAGCCGCGGATCGCGGGCGACGCCGTCGGCACCACACCGATCTTCAACTGGCTGCTGTGGGGCTATGGCATTCCGGCGCTGTCATTCTGGGTGGGAGGCCATTTCCTGCGCCGCAACGGCGACGACGTGCCGCTGCGCGCGGTCGAGTCCGCCGCGATCCTGTTCACGGTATTGCTCGCCTTCGTGGAGATCCGCCACGCGGTCAATAGCGGCGATGTCTATTACGCCAGCGCCGGACTGACCGAGGTCGCGCTGCAAGTCGACGTGACGCTCGCGATGGCGATCGGACTGGAGCGGCTGCGGCTGCGCAGCGGCAGCATCGTGCACAATGTCGGCGCGGTCCTGCTCACCGCATTCGCCGGACTTGCCAGCCTATTCGGGCTGCTGGGGCTGGAGAACCCGATATTGTGGTGGCAGGACGTCGGCGGCAGCTTCATCAACCTGCTGCTGCTCGGCTATGCACTGCCCGCCGTGCTGGCGCTGCTGCTGTCCTACGCGGTGGCTGGCCATCGTCCGGCAAGCTACGCCAACACGATCGCGGCCGGCGCGCTGGTGCTTGCGCTCGCCTATGTCACGTTCGAAATCCGCAGGCTCTATCATGGACCGGTGCTGACGCGCGGCGAGACCACGGGCGCCGAGCAATACACCTACTCGATCGCGTGGCTGATGTTCGGCGTCGCGCTCCTCGGCATCGGCATCGTGGTCAACTCGGAGCGGGCGCGGCTCGCCTCCGCTGCGGTGATCGGCTTGACGATTTTGAAGGCGTTCATGGTCGATATGTCGACACTCACGGGTGTCTACCGGGCACTGTCGTTCATGTGCCTCGGCATCGTGCTGGTTGCGATCGGCTGGCTGTATCAGCGCATCCTGTTTCGCAGGCGGGCTGCTCCGCCCGTGCCGCAGACTGAGGCTTAGAGCTCGTATCCTGAAAGCGAGGGCCTCAGTCGACGGATTCAGCGACCAGGCGAATCCTGAACACCGGCTTTCTGCCCTCGTCGAGCAGCTCCATGTGCCATTCGCTGTTCTGCTTCATGTTGCGCGAAATGCTGCCGAGGAAGTTGCCGCAGACCTTGGTCATCTCGGCCCAGGCCACGTCGCGGCTCTCGAACTCGGTCGCGTGATCGGATGCACCGGCGTAATCGCCATCGCTGATGCGGAAAAAATATTGCGCCATATCACTACTCAAATCGGTGTCCCCACCATCTCGCGTCTCGGCGAAACGCTAGGCTATTGAGTAGCGATCAACGCGTGGACACCGCCATCCGTATGACTACGGCTTGGCCGGTATTCCCGTTAGCGCGCAGATGAGAAATTAGTCGGTGGAGCGGCGCAATTCCGGCGCGCTCTCGACCTTCGCGGGCTCGGCCTTGACCGGCTCGAGCTTCGCGCTGCCGACCTGCGGTGTCTCAACGCGCGACACTTCGGTCTGCGACGCATCCGCCGATCGCGTGCGCGGATGCAGCGAGCGCGGACGTGCCACCGCGCGCGCCATCAGCATCTGCTGGCCGCCCTGGTGACGAAACTCGCAATAGGCGAAGCCCATGCCCGAGACCGAGCCGCGGAACGAGCGCTCGTCCTGTTTTTCGAGGTTGAAGCAGGGCTCGAACGGAATCCCCTTCAGCGAGGCGCAAACGCTCTGACCACGGATCTGCAGCGTATTGCCCGGCAGACGCACGTGGCGGATCGGACCTGAGCCGGAGAACTGGACCGAGCCTGCCGCGCCGAGATCGTCGAGGATCCGGCCGGCGCCACGGGTGCCATCGAAACAGGTGAACGCGAACACCTTTCCGGCGACGAACCTGCGGGCCTCATCTGCGTTCATCATGCCTGCGAATGCCGGCACGACCATCGCTCCGGCCGTGACGGCCCCCAACACCAAACGCGCAAGCATGAGCTACTCCACTTACGAGCGCGGGCACCCGCTCCTTGTTGAGCATGATCCCCGCACCAACGCTTCTCGGCGTCTGCGCGAGGAAACCGGGCCCCCCGGATTCATGCTGCAAGCCTCTTTACCCGCTGCTTACCATACCAACAGTGGCAACATTGGAGCAGCTTGGTTGGTAAAGTCTGAACGTCCTCAGACTATTTTTACCACGATGCGGCCGCGGACCTGGCCGCCGAGGATTTTCGCACCGTAACCCATGACATCGTCCAAGGCGATTTCATGAGTGATATCAGCCAGTTTTGCCTTATCCAGATCGCTGGCAAGGCGCTGCCAGGCGGTCCTTCGAAGCTCGATCGGGCACATCACGGAATCGATGCCGAGAAGGCACACACCCCGCAAAATGAAGGGCGCGACCGACGACGGCAGGTCCATACCGGCCGCCAGACCGCAGGCCGCGATCGCCCCGCCGTACTTGGTCATCGACAGCAGATTGGCGAGCGTGGTCGACCCGACGCTGTCGACGCCGCCGGCCCAGCGCTCCTTCGCAAGCGCCTTGGGGGCACCTGACAGTTCGGCGCGGTCGATCACCTCGGTGGCGCCGAGCCCCTTGAGATAGTCGGCCTCCGACATCCGCCCGGTCGAGGCAATGACGTGGTAGCCGAGCTTCGACAGCACGGCGATCGCGACCGAGCCGACGCCGCCGGCGGCGCCGGTCACCACGATCGGACCGCTCTTCGGAGTGAGACCGTGCTTCTCCAGCGCCAGCACCGACAGCATCGCGGTATAGCCGGCGGTGCCGACCGCCATCGCGTCGCGCGCCGAGATACCGTCGGGCAGCCGCACCAGCCAGTCGCCCTTGACGCGGGCCTTCTCGGCATAGGCGCCGAGATGGGTCTCGCCCATGCCCCAGCCGTTGCAGACGACCTTGTCGCCCGCTTTCCAGCCGGGATGACTGGATTGCTCGACGGTGCCGGCGAAATCGATGCCGGCGATCATCGGGAAGCGGCGCACCACCGGCGCCTTGCCGGTCAGCGCCAGGCCGTCCTTGTAGTTCAGCGTCGACCATTCGACGCGGACAGTGACGTCGCCGTCCATCAGCTCGGCTTCGTCGAACTGGGTGAGCGCGGCGGTGGTACCCTTGTCCGCCTTGTCGATCCTGATTGCCTTGAACGTCGCCATGATGCGCACTCCCCGTGATTTTGGTTTCGGGAAGTGTTTAACCCATCAGGCGGGCTGCGCAACCGGGCGCACGACGGGCTTCTCGACGATCGGCAGGTTGATCAGCGCCGACAGCACGCCGAACAGCACGGACAGCCACCAGATCGGCGTATAGGAACCATATTGCTCGAACACGATGCCGCCGAGCCAGACCCCGAGGAAGCCGCCAACCTGATGGCTGACGAAGGCGAAGCCATAAAGCGTCGCAAACCAGCGCGTGCCGAACATCAGCGCCACCAGCGCCGAGGTCGGCGGCACCGTGGAGAGCCAGGTCAGGCCCGAGATCGCGCCGAACGCGATCGCCGAGAAGGTCGTGATCGGGAACGAGATGAAGGCGATGATCGACAGCGCGCGGGTGAAATAGATCACCGAGAGGATGTAGCGCTTCGGGAAGATGTTCTGCAGCCAGCCGACGCTGAGCGAGCCGATGATGTTGAACAGGCCGATCGCCGCGATCACCCAGCCGCCGGTCGAGGCCGGAATGCCGCGGTCGGCGAGATAGGCCGGCAGATGCACGGTGATGAAGGCGAGCTGGAAGCCGCAGGTGAAGAAACCGAGCACCAGCAGCACGTAGGAGCGATGGCCGAAGGCTTCCGCAAGCGCGGTCTTGAACGATTGCTGGTCCGCGGGCGCGGCATCCTTCGTCTCCGCCGGCGGCGTCGCGAGCGCCAGCGACAGCGGCAGGATCAACAGCATCAGCGCGCCGAACACCAGGAGCGCGGTCTGCCAGCCGAAATTGTCGATCATCGCGACGCCGAACGGCGCGAACAAGAACTGGCCGAACGAGCCCGCGGCGGTGCCGGCGCCGAGCGCAATGCCGCGCTGCCCAGGCGGCAGCAGCTTGCTGAATGCCGACAGCACCAGATTGAACGAGGAGCCCGACAGGCCGAAGCCGATCAGCACGCCGGCGCCGATGTCGAGCGACAGCGGCGTTGTCGAATAGCGCATCAGCAAGAGCCCCGCGGCGTAGAGCAGCGCGCCGACGACCATCACGCGCAACAGCCCGAAGCGGTCGGCAATCGCACCCGCGATCGGCTGGCCGAGACCCCACAGCAGGTTCTGCAGCGCGAGCGCCAGGCCGAACACGTTGCGGCCCCAGGCGAATTCATGGCTCATCGGCTGCACGAAGAAGCCGAGGCTGGAGCGCGGACCGAAGCTCAGCAGCGCGATCGCGCAGCCGCAGACGATGATCACGAGCGGCGTGCGCCAGGTGCCCGATGTCGGTCGAAGATCCCCTGTCGTAACGGCCATCTGTCTCTTCCCCCGCAACCGCTGCGCGGGGAACACGCCCCGCCGAACATTACGGGGAATTAATGCATCTGCATGAAGAGCCCAAGAGGCGGCGGAGAAAATTATTCGCCCGCAGGGCTGCCCTGCAGAATCCGAGAGGATGATGGGCGTCATTCCGGGGCATGGCGGCTCCGGAATAAGAGGCTGCCGGTGCTATCGTTTGGCGCTGGCCTGCTCGGCCGAGCTCTGGGCGGCCTCGGCGAGCTGCGCCGAGATCTTGGCGGTCTCGGCCGGGTTGCCCCAGCTCGGCGCGTCGCTGCCGTCGCCCCAGGCGCGCGGGCGATAGAAGGTGTGGACGCCGAACTTGTACATCTTCTTCATCTCGCTGACCCAGGACGGCCTTACCCAATAGGCATGGTAGTGGGTCGAGCGATCGACTTCCGGTAGCCACAATTCGCCGTCGAGCATCGCCTTCGCGATCTTCTTGGCGCGGTCCCACATGTCGGGCTCGCGGACGACGTCGGGGATGTTGTCGCAGGCGAAGGTGAACTGACAGGCGTAATGGCGGTTCTTGTTCTGGTAGACCACGCCGCACACCGTCTCCGGATATTTGCCGGAGAAGGCGCGGTTCAGCACCACCTGGGCGACCGCGATCTGGCCGCGCACCGCTTCGCCGCGCGCTTCGAAATACACGGCTTCCGCGAGGCACTTCTCCGACTTGGCGCGCGACTTCTCGTCGAACAGGCCGAGGCGCTCCGCCGGCGTCTTGCTGTGCTGGTCGTCGGCGTTGACCTCGCCCTTCGGCGCGATGCTCTCGCCCATCTCGCCGGCCTTGACCGGTCCGTCGGCATCGACCGGCAGTGACGCCATCACCTTCATGTCGGGATCGGGCTGTGCTGCCGCCGGCAGCACGACGACCGGCGCCTCGCCGGGCTGCCAGCGCTCGAGATTTTCGGGCGTGCCGAGCGACGAGCCGAAGAACAGGCTCGCGGTCTTGAATGCAAACGGGTCGCGCTCGCGCGCCGCATCGGCCGGCGCAGCCGCAGGCTTCGCGGGCGCGGGCTTCAAGTCGTCGAGCGGGTTGGCCTCGAGCGACAGCGACACGTCGTATTGCTGCGGCGACGGCTTGGCATATTGCGGCAAGGGCGGCGCGCGCAGCGCCTCCTGCAATTCGGGATCGAGCGGCGCGTTGTCGGCCGGCGCCGTCGCGGTCTTCATGCCCTTGACCGACGAATTCGATGTCGCGGGATCCTCGTTCGCCGGCGCGGTGTTCGCCGGCTGCGCGGGATCAACCTGGTCGGGGCGCCTGACGACGAGGCGATCGCCCTTTAACGTGCGATCGACCTTGGGAAAATCGGATGCCGCATAACGCGGCGGCGGTGCGGCGATCGGATTGCGCGTCACGGTGCCGGTGATGTCGACGCTCGAACTGTCGAGCCTTGCGAGCAGGATTTGCGGATCCTGCGGTGCGGAGGTTCCGATCGGGCGGCCGAAGCTGTAGGTCGCAACCTGGATCGAGCCGACCGCGGATGCGAACACGCGCTTCTGCCAGCGCTCGGCGACGCCGGGCTGCCGGGCCAGGAGCGAAGCAATATCCTGATATCCGAGCTCGGTCGGCATCAAGGCGAAGATGCTGAGACCGAGACCGAAGAGCGCGAGACGTGCGCCCTTCGGCTGGTTACGCGACACAAACATCGTACGCTCACGCAACGCTTACTGAGTGCAATCGAACGCGGTACATCCGCGCAATTCGACCTTTCCCGTTGCTAACTTGTTTAGGTTGCCGCGGAGTTAATCGGCGTTGCCCGCGCGCTACACTCAAGCGATCCCAATGTCTTCGCGCGGCAGATCGCGCGCCTTGGTAAATGCGCGGCGCATGAAAGCCGTAAACACGGGGTCAACGAGGATGGTGAACGAAGAGTTACGCGTCCCTCAACCGTCATTGCGAGGAGCACTTGGGACGAAGCAATCCATCGCTCCGCATATGCCGTGAGATGGATTGCTTCGCTTCGCTCGCAATGACGGCGGCTGCCGACGGCACTCAACAAAAATGGCCGGGACTTGGTCCCGGCCATTGCACATTCTGTACTGCGCGATTGCTTACGCCTGGCTCGCGATCTCCTTGCCGAGCGCGGCCTGCGCGGCGGCGAGACGCGCGATCGGCACGCGATAGGGCGAGCACGAGACGTAGTCGAGCCCGACCTCGTGACAGAACGCGACCGAGGCGGGATCGCCGCCGTGCTCGCCGCAGATGCCGACCTTGAGGCTCGGCCGGGTCTTGCGGCCGCGCGTCACGCCGATCTTGACGAGCTCGCCGACGCCGTCGCGATCGACCGAGATGAACGGGTCGATCTCGAGGATGCCCTTGGCGACGTAGGTGCCGAGGAAGCTCGCGGCATCGTCGCGGCTGATGCCGTAGGTGGTCTGCGTCAGGTCGTTGGTGCCGAAGGAGAAGAATTCCGCGGTCTCCGCCACCTCGCCGGCCATCAGGCAGGCGCGCGGCAGCTCGATCATGGTGCCGACCTGGTAGGTCAGCTTGGCGCCGGTTTCCTTCATCACTGCGCCGGCGGTCGCGTCGATCCGCGCCTTGACCAGATCGAACTCGGCCTTGGTCGCGATCAGCGGCACCATCACTTCGAGACCGACCGGCTTGCCGGTACGCTTGCCGGCTTCGACGGCCGCCTCGAAGATCGCGCGCGCCTGCATCTCGGCGATCTCCGGATAGGCGATCGCGAGACGGCAGCCGCGGAAGCCGAGCATCGGATTGAACTCGGACAGTTCGCGGGCGCGGTCGGCGAGCTTGCGCGGATCGGTGTTCATGGCGCGCGCCACTTCCTCGATCTCGGCCTGGGTGTGCGGCAGGAACTCGTGCAGCGGCGGATCGAGCAAGCGGATCGTGACGGGCAGGCCCTTCATGATCTCGAACAGCTCGACGAAGTCGGCGCGCTGCATCGGCAGCAGCTTCGACAGCGCGGCGCGGCGCGACTGCTCGTCCTCGGAGAGGATCATCTCGCGCACGGTGCGGATGCGGGTCTCCTCGAAGAACATGTGCTCGGTGCGGCAGAGGCCGATGCCCTCGGCGCCGAACTTCACCGCAGTGCGCGCGTCATCGGGCGTATCGCCGTTGACGCGGACGCCGAGCTTGCGGACCTCGTCGGCCCAGCCCATCAGCGTGCCGAACTCGCCGGACAGTTCCGGCTCGATCATCGGCATGCGGCCGGCCAGCACCTGGCCGACCGAGCCGTCGATGGTGATGACGTCGCCGGTCTTGTAGGTGCGCGAACCGACGCTCATGGTGCCGCGGCCGTAGTCGACGCGGATGGTGCCGCAGCCGGAGACGCAGGGCTTGCCCATGCCGCGCGCGACCACCGCCGCGTGCGAGGTCATGCCGCCGCGGGTGGTGAGAATGCCTTCGGCGGCATGCATGCCGTGGATGTCTTCCGGGCTGGTCTCGATGCGGACCAGAATGACCTTACGTCCGTCGGCCTGCAGCTTGGCGGCTTCGTCCGACGAGAACACGATCTCGCCCGAGGCCGCGCCGGGCGATGCCGGCAGGCCGGTCGCGATCACGTCGCGCTTGGCGGCCGGATCGATGGTCGGATGCAGCAGCTGGTCCAGCGACGCCGGATCGATCCGCGTCACCGCGTCCTTGCGCGAGATCAGGCCCTCATTGGCGAGCTCGACCGCGATACGCAGCGCCGCCTTCGCGGTACGCTTGCCGCCGCGGGTCTGCAGCATCCACAGCTTGCCCTGCTCGACCGTGAACTCCATGTCCTGCATGTCGCGGTAGTGCTTCTCGAGCAGCGTGTAGATCCGCGTCAGCTCCTTGAACGCGGCCGGCATCGCGGCTTCCATCGACAGCTTGTCGGAACCGGACTCCTGGCGCGCTTCCTCGGTGATGTCCTGCGGCGTACGGATGCCGGCGACGACGTCCTCGCCCTGCGCGTTGATCAGGAACTCGCCGTACAGCTTGCTCTCGCCGGTCGAGGGGTTGCGGGTGAACGCGACGCCGGTCGCCGAGGTCTCGCCCATGTTGCCGAACACCATCGCCTGGACGTTGACGGCGGTGCCCCAGGATTCCGGAATGTCGTGCAGCTTACGATAGGTCACCGCGCGCGCGTTCATCCAGGATGAGAACACCGCACCGATCGCGCCCCACAGCTGGTCGTGCGGATCCTGCGGGAAGTCGTGGCCGGTCTCCTTGGCGACCGCTTCCTTGTACTTGCCGACCAGCTCGACCCAGTCGTCGCCGGTGAGGTCGGTGTCGAGCGAGTAGCCCTGGCCGTCCTTGAAGGTGTCGAGGATGTCCTCGAAGTGATGATGCTCGAAACCCAGCACCACGTCCGAATACATCGTGATGAAACGGCGATAGCTGTCATAGGCGAAGCGACGATCTCCGGAGAGCTCGGCGAGTGCCTCGACCGTGCGGTCGTTGAGGCCGAGATTGAGCACGGTGTCCATCATGCCCGGCATCGAGGCGCGCGCGCCCGAGCGCACCGAGACCAGCAGCGGGTTCTTGGCGTCGCCGAAGGTCTTGCCGGTCAGCTTGCCGACATAGTCGAGCGCCTTCTCAACCTGTGCTTTCAATTCCTTCGGATACGTCTTGTCGTGCTCGTAGAAATAGGTGCAGACCGAGGTCGGAATCGTGAAGCCGGGAGGCACCGGCAGGCCGAGATTGGCCATTTCCGCGAGGTTGGCGCCCTTGCCGCCGAGCAGATTGCGCAGGGTCGCCTGGCCCTCGGCCTTGCCGTCGCCGAACGTATAGACCCACTTGCCGGCCTTGATCGCAGCCGGGGCCGCCTTTTTCGCTACGGCCTTCGCCGGCGCCTTGCTGGCGGGCTTTGCGGCCGGCTTTGCCGACGATTTGGGGGCAGCTTTCGGCGCCGCCTTCGGGGCGCTCTTCTTCAGCGCCTTGCGCGCCGGAACGGCCTTGCGGGCTGCGGCGGAGGGCTTTGATTTCGCTGCTGTTTTCTCGGCAGTTTTCGCAGCAGGTTTCTTGGACTTCGCGACGGCTTTGGCCATGTCAGACAACAATCCGGAAGGAGGGGTCGAAGATGCGCGCCTTACACCATTTTGGGGGGTTCCGCGCAAGCCGCGAAACCCCGCTTTCCCGCTACAGGTGCAGCCAGCGCAGCAGACCCATCCCCACGAGCCCGACGAAGATCAGGTAGATCGCGACGATGTAGTTGAGGAGCCGCGGCATGATCAGGATCAGGACGCCTGCGACCAATGCGACGATGGCAGGCAGATGCCCAGCGGTGATGGTCATTGAAGTGTTCTCCGGGAGTTTTTGGAGGTGCGAATCGAGCGGCAGTTTATCCGCTGAGGAGGTTCCCACATCAAGACGCCTGCACGGCCCGAGAGTTCCCGCGACTCATGAAAATTGCTCCAAATTGCCGCGTATGTGGCGGCGGTTTTTCCGGAACATCACCGCAGCCGATGCATTGGCCCGACGTGCGCATCGGCGAAGGCCGGCGCGCGCCATAAAGAATGGAGCGAGCCATGCGAAACAGAATACTTGCCGTTGCAGCCATTGCTGCTGCGATCACGGTGCCGGCTGTTGCCGCACAGGCCCAGACCGTTGGCGTTGTCCGCGGTGGCCCGCCGGTGGCAGTCGATGATGACGAGGGCATTGCGGTCGAGCAGCGCCCGGCGTTCCGCGAATACATCGTGCGCGAGCGCGTGCCGAACTACACCGTTCCGGATCGCGTCGTGGTCGGCACCATACTGCCGGACGCCGGCGTGACCACATACGACGTGCCGCAGCGGTTCGGCGCGACGCCCTATCGTTACACCGTCGTGAATGGCGAGACCGTTCTGGTCGAGCCGCGTTCGCGACGGATCGTTCAGGTGGTCGATTAGAGCAACGTCAGCGCGATGGCCTGAACGAACAGTCCGGGCGCCGTGCAAGCGGATGTGCGCGAAGATCGACCGGACCAGAAAGCCCCGCCCGGCCTCCCCTCCAGGCGGGGCTTTTCTGTTGTGATGCGATGAATTCTGGCAACGTGATGGTTGAGCTGGATCGACAGCGGAGGTTCACCTCTCCCTTGGGAGAGGTCGGCGCGTAGCGCCGGGTGAGGGGTTCCGGTCCCTCGTCGGAGTTGCGGCCCCTCACCCGATTTGCTTCGCAAATCGACCTCTCCCCGATGGGGAGAGGTGAAGCAAGTGAGTGGTCGAACCGATTCGATCCAAACTCATCTTCCTCTGGTCTGGCGCCGGCTTACGATTTCAGGATCGAGAGCAGCGTCGAGGTCGACTTGTAGCTCTTGATCGCGGCGTCCTGGAAATCCTGCGTCCAGTTGGCCGCCTGGCGCTCCTCCGCGCTCATCGATGAATATTGCTTGAGGATGCCGAGTGAGAACTGGCGCGGATCGCCGGCAGACTGGCTCTGCTTCAGCGCGTCGAGCACGGCAAGCCGCGTCCGCGTGTTGAGTTCCTGCTTGGCCGCGAAGATCTCCTCACCTGAAAACTTCTTGTCCTGGTTCAGCGAGATTGCCGACAGCGAGCGGTTGTCCAGCGAGGACAAATCGGCGAGCTGCCCGGTCTTGCGCCTGGCATCATAGACCAGTTCCTTGCCGCTCTTCGCCGCCTCGCTCTTCTGCCGATCGAGGAAGGCGCGCACGTCGCTCGCCACGCTAGAGAAGTCGCGCGTGCTTCCATTCGTGGGCGTCGTGGCTCCCGCCAGCGCCGCCGCGATCGGATCGCCGGAAATACCCGTCGGCGCCGTGTTCGGATCCTGCTGCGTCGCCTGATAGCCCTTCGATACCGCGGCGCGCTGGCTGGCCCAGGTCGCGGTTGCCTTCTCCTCGTCGCTCGCGCCATCGAGATAGTCGAGCGCCGCCTTGTAGCTGACGCTGTAGTCACCGGTCAGCCGCGTGGTCGCAAGCGACGGCGCCAACGCCTTGTCGAAGCGCTGCTTCAGCTCGGTGGCGGCAACCGCCTGCTCGTCCGGCGTGAACTTGCCGCCATTGTTGGTCGAGATCGCAAACAGCGAGCGGCGGTCCAGCGTCGAGAGATCGATCGTGGTCTTGCCGTCGACGATCGGCGCCTTGACGCCTGCCACGGTGTAGAGCCGGTCAAGCGTCGTGCGCGCGTCACTGGTGACAGCAGCGAAATCCGGCAGCGGCGCCTTGGCGAGCTGCGCCCGCGCGGCATCCGACAGCGTGAGATTGGTTGCAGCCGTAGACGTCGAGGACGCCGAGAGGTCACCAGCCGTGCCGTCGCCCGACAAGGTCGCCGCCAGGGAGGGCGTCGCGGCGGCCCGCGCATAGGCCGAACCATATTGGGCGTAGGGATTGGGCGTGGTGCCGATCGAGGTCAACGGGGAGGTCCCTGCATTGGCGCAAAGGGCGATTTCTTAAGAAATCGTTGATCCGGCAGGACCTTCGCAGGGCATGGTTAACAAATCGCAAATTGTGTCCAAATATTTCCGAAAGGCCCGATCAGCCGCACTTCCGCGCCACAATACGGTGAATGACCTTGCCGGACGACGCACTGACGACCTCCTCGTCGAGCAGCAATTCGGCCGCGGCCAGTTCGGTCCGCACCAGCGCGGTATCGAAGGCGGCATAGAGCCGACCGTGCGTATCGCGCGCGTCGTCGCCCCTGGTGACGCGCCAGCTCAGATAGAAGATGCCGCCCGGCTTCACGAGCTCGAACATGCGGCGGACCGACGGCGCGATCAGCGCATGATCGAGATGCATGATCACGGTTTCGCACAGCAAATTGTCGAAGCTGTTGGCCGCGATGTCCGGGAGTTCGGGCAGCTCGGCGCGCGCGAAGCGCAGCGCCGGATAGCGGGCGCGGGCCTCGTTAAGCAGGCCCTCTGAGGCGTCATAACCTTCGGCCGGAAAACCATCGGCGTTCAGCCAGGCGACCTCGCGGCCGCTGCCGCAGCCGATATCGGCGGTCGCCCCGCCCTTGATGAAGAATTGCCCGACGATCTCCTGCAGATCGACGGGGGCCGGCTGGTCGTGCCAGTCCTGCGCAAACGCCGCCGCTTCCTTGTCGTAAGCGGCGAGCGTTGCGCGGTCCATCGATCAGCCTTCGATCCTGGAGAAATCCGCAACCGCACGGGTCGCGGCGCGGATCTCGTTGAGCAGCTTCAGGCGATTTTCGCGCACCTTCGGGTCATCGTCATTGACCTTGACCTTGTCGAAGAACGCATCGACCGCCGGACGCAGCTTGGCCATCGCACTCATCGCGGCGGCGAAGTCTTCCTTGGCGACCGCAGCCGAGGCCTCTGCCTTCACCTGGTCGATCGCCGCCGCCAGCGCCTTCTCTTCGTCGAGCCTGTAGAGCGCGGCGTCGGGGGCGCCATCGAAGGTCCGCTTGTCCTTCTTCTCCTCGATCGCGAGGATGTTGCTGGCGCGCTTGGTGCCCGCGAGCAGGTTCTTGCCGTCGTCGCTGTCGAGGAATTTGCCGAGCGCCTCGACGCGACGAACCACGAGCAGCAGATCATCCTGGCCGCCGAGCGAGAACACGGCATCGACGAGATCGTGACGCGCGCCCTGGTCGCGCAGCTGGACCTTGAGGCGGTCGGCGAAGAAGGCGAGCAGATCGTTCGGCAGCGTTTCGGCATCGGCCTTGACCGACAGTCCGAGCAACGCGGATTTGGCGGCCTTCAGGATCGGCAAGCGCAACGTATTCTCGACAATCAGCCTGATCGCGCCGAGCGCCGCACGGCGCAGCGCGTACGGGTCCTTCGATCCCGTCGGCTTCTCGTCGATCGCCCAGAAGCCCGCCAGCGTGTCGAGCTTGTCCGCGAGCGCCACCGCAACGCTCACCGGGTCAGTCGGCACGCGATCGGTCGGACCCTGCGGTTTCCAATGCTCCTCGCTCGCAGCGGCGACCGAAGCATCCTCGCCCTGTGCCAGCGCGTAGTACTTGCCCATCAGGCCCTGTAGCTCGGGGAATTCGCCGACCACTTCGGTCAGCAAATCCGCTTTCGCCAGACGCGCGGCGCGCTTGGTCTTCTCGACGTCGGCACCGACCAGCGGTGCGATCTCGGCGGCGAGACGCTCGATCCGCTTGATCCGCTCTGCCTGGGTGCCGAGCTTCTCGTGGAACACGATCTGCTCGAACTTCGGCAGCCGGTCCTCGAGCCTGGTCTTCAGGTCCGTCTCGTAGAAGAATTTTGCGTCCGACAGCCGCGGGCGGATCACGCGCTCATTGCCGGCGACGATGGTCTTGCCGCCGTCGGGCGCCTCGATATTGGCTGTCAGCACGAACTTGTTGGTCAATTTCCCCGTCTTGGGGTCCCTGACCACGAAGCACTTCTGGTTGTTGCGGATGGTGGCGCGGATCACCTCGTCCGGGATCGACAAAAATTCCTTCTCGAACGATCCCATCATCACCACAGGCCATTCGACGAGGCCCGAGACCTCGTCGACCAGCACCTGGTCCTCGACCAGCTCGAGGCCTTGCGCGAACGCCAGCTCCTTGGCGTCCTCGAGGATGATGTCCTTGCGGGCCTGCGGATCGAGGATCACCTTCGCGGCCTTCAGCTTGGCCTCGTAATCCTCGAAGCGGCGCACCGAGATTGCGCTAGGTGCCATGAAGCGATGGCCGTAGGTGGTCTGCCCGGCCTCGATGCCGTCGACCGAGAATTTCACGACATCGGGCTCCTCGGTCTCCAGACCGAAGGTCGCGGTGATGGCGTGCAGCGGCCGCACCCAGGTCAGCGAGCCCGACTTGGCCGAGCGCGCGCCCCAGCGCATCGATTTCGGCCAAGGGAAGGTGCGGATGATGACCGGCAGGATTTCGGCGATGACGTCGATCGCGGCGCGGCCCGGCTTTTCGATCAGCGCGATGTAGAAATCGCCCTTCGCATCCTTCTGGATCTTTGCTTCATCCAGCGACGTGAGGCCGGTCGCTTTCAGAAAGCCCTGCACCGCCGCGTCGGGGGCGCCGATCTTCGGGCCGCGCCGTTCGGTCTTCAGGTCGGGCTGGTGCGCCGGAATGCCGTGCACGGTCAGCGCAAGGCGGCGCGGGGTCGCGAACGCCTTGGCGCCTTCATAGACCAGGCCTTCGGCGACCAGCTTGTCGGTCACCATGCGGCGCAGATCGTCCGCCGCCTTGGCCTGCATGCGGGCGGGGATTTCTTCGGAGAACAGTTCGAGGAGAAGATCGGGCATCAGACCGCCCTGCCCGTTTCAGTGTGGATCCATGCCTCGCCGCAGGCCTTCGCCAGATCGCGCACGCGCCCGATATAGCTCTGCCGCTCCGTCACGGAGATGACGCCGCGGGCGTCGAGCAGATTGAACACGTGGCTCGCCTTGATGCACTGGTCGTAGGCCGGCAAGGCCATCAGATGTTCCTTACTGTTGCCGCCGTCACGCCAGCCGGCGGCGAGATATTTGCGGCAGGCCTCTTCCGCCATCTTGAACTGCTCGAACAGCATCGCGGTGTCGGCAACTTCGAAATTGTGCCTGGAATATTCCTGCTCGGCCTGCAGGAAGACGTCGCCATAGGTGACCTTCTCGGCGCCTTCGCGGCCGTTGAAGTTGAGATCGTAGACGCGGTCGACGCCCTGCACATACATCGCGAGCCGCTCGAGCCCGTAGGTGAGTTCGCCCGCGACCGGCGCGCATTCGACGCCGGCGACCTGCTGGAAGTAGGTGAACTGCGACACCTCCATGCCGTCGCACCAGCATTCCCACCCGAGCCCCCAGGCGCCGAGCGTCGGGCTTTCCCAATCGTCCTCGACGAAGCGGATGTCGTGGATGGCCGAATCGATGCCGATCGCGGCCAGCGACTTCAGGTACAGCTCCTGAAGGTTCGGTGGCGACGGCTTCATGATCACCTGGAACTGGTAGTAGTGCTGCAGCCGGTTGGGATTTTCGCCGTAGCGGCCGTCCTTGGGCCGCCGCGAGGGCTGCACATAGGCCGCGTTCCAGGGCTTTGGTCCGAGCGCGCGCAGCGTGGTCGCGGGATGGAAGGTGCCGGCGCCCATTTCCATGTCGTAGGGCTGCAGGATGACGCAACCCTGCTCGGCCCAGAACCGCTGGAGAGCCAGGATGAAGCCCTGGAACGAACGTTCCGGGCGCATGTGGTCAGGCAGGGCGTCCATCGTTGGAATCGATCTCGCGAGGGGGTGTGAAAACGCGCGGGACCGTATCGGCGGCAGCCAATGGAATCAAGGCGATGCCGGAAATCCGGCACCGCCTTCTTGCGGTTTTTGAGAGCTGGCTAGCCCGGGCGATAGGCCCCGGTCACGGGGTCGCGGCGCAGGGTCTTGATTTCGCTCGCGCGCGAGGCTTCGGCCACGCGTGACAATCGCGCCTCTTCAAGTTCCTGGTTGATCCGGACGGCCGTCTTGTAAGCCCAGCGGACCACGGCCAGGCCACCCAGGACGCCTGCGAATGCAATCAGCGGCGGCATCGGTCGATCCTTGTCGTTCACGTCTGTCAGGCCCCCAATGCCCTCATTCTTGCGCAAGGCGGCCTGCGCCGCAATCACGGTTTTGGGGCTAAATGGCGCGCTCACATCCCCGTGTTCAGAGCCCGAATCTGGCCCAAATTGCCCGTGTTTCCACCGCCGAGATCAGATCATCCGGCAGGCCGGCCAGCCCATCGAGCGCCGCCAGCGAGCCCGCCCCCGCCGCCCTGCGGCCGAGCAGACCGGACAGCATCCCGCTCGCGGGCGCAATCACCGGCGTCAGCACCTTCTCGCCATAGCGGGCCCGCAGCGTCGCGCGCAGGTCGCCGATCCCGTCGGCGAGCCCAAGCCCGATCGCGGTCTCGCCCGCCCAGTATTCGCCGGTGAACAGCACATCGTCGGCGCCCTTCAGGCGGCTGCCGCGGCTCTGCCTCACCAGCGCGATGAAGATCGCATGGATCTCGCGCTGGATCGATTTCAGCCGGGCGACGTCGTCGGGGTTTTCGGGGAGGAACGGATCGAGCATCGCCTTGTGGCTGCCCGCCGTATAGAGCCTGCGCTCGACCCCGATCTTCTTGATCAGCCCCTCCAGGCCGAAGCTGCCGCCGACCACGCCGATCGACCCCAGGATCGAGGACGGGTCGCAATAGATCTCGTCGCCCGCGCACGCGATCATGTAGCCGCCGGAAGCCGCGACGTCCTCTACGAACACCAGCACCGGCAGCTTCTTCTCCGCCGCCAGCTGGCGGATGCGCAGATAGATCTGGCGCGACTGCACCGGCGAGCCGCCCGGTGAATTGATCACCAGCGCCACCGCCTTGGCATTACGCGTGCCAAAGGCGCGCTCCAGCATCTTGGCGACACCCGAGAGCGTCATGCCGGGCCGCAGCGGCGTCACCGCACCGATCACGCCTGACAACCGCACGACCGGCACCACCGCCGTGCCGCGCCGGAAACGTGCCGGCAACATTCCCTGCACGCGATCGAGCAATGCCGAACGTCCTCCGGAATGTGCTCCAGGATGTCCTTGGCGATCACTTATTTGTTCACTCATGCCGTTACCTCGAATTAACCACTTTTTATCACGCCACTGTCATTGGATTCCGTGGAACGCGTTTTGCATTTTGTCATTGGGGTTGCAATTCGCGGCGGAGAGGGACTCATGAAGATCTATCTGCTGATTATGCTGATCGGTACGCTCCTGACGGCGATCCGCTTCACGTCGACGCCGGAACGCCAGTCGGAAACGGCTTCGCAGTAATTTAGTGCCAGTGACGACGCGGGCTTCCCCGCCCGTCAGCGCCGCGCCAGCGGCAATTCTCCCTTTCCAGCCAAAACCTCCTGCACCCATTTATTGGGCACACCTGACTCTTCATTGAGCAGCAGTGCGGCATGCAGCCGCGTCGGCGCCCGGCCGCCCTTGACGGCCCGCACCAGAATCCGGATCGCCGGCGCCGTGGCGTCGCCGTGAACCGGCAGGATCTCGAGACTGCCGAAGCCGCGGTCCAGCGCGGCCAGCACTTCGGCAATCCCGTCGGCCCGCCAGATCAACGCAAGCTGCCCGTTCGACCTGAGAATCCGCCGCGCGACATGAACCCAGGCCGCGAGCGTGGTCGCGGTCGCGACATGGGCACGCTGGCGCACGCCGTCCGGCGAGGCACGATGCCGCGACGGATCGTTGAACGGCGGGTTCATCAGCACGACGTCGGCACTGTCGGGCGCAAGCCCGGCATCATCGAAGGCGGCTGCGCCGGCCTCGACATCGAGGATGACCACCTCGGCCTTGATCGCGTTGGCAGCGGCGTTATTCCGGGCCAGCTCGGCCAGGTCAGGGTCGATTTCGACCAGGACGAGATCGATCCCCCTCACCCGCCGCGCCACCGCAAGCCCGGCCGCGCCGACGCCTGAGCCGAGATCGACGACGCGGTCGCCCGATCGCGCCGGCGTTGCCGCGGCGAGCAGGATCGCGTCATGGCCGGCACGGTGGCCGCTCTTGGGCTGCCGCAGGCGCAATTGGCCACCAAGGAATCCGTCCTCGGTGATCTCGGCGGCCGCAGGCTGCTTTTTTGACGCGCTTTCTTCACGCGAACCGGGGTCCACTTCGCTTGAAAACGCTTTAATCATCGGCCCGCAATTCATGGCCGAGGCCGGCATCGGTCAGGAGCTGGCGGGCCTCCTGGTTGTCGTCCTCATGCACCAGGATCCGCCGCGGCAGCATGCCGAGCGAGCCCTCGACGACGCTCATGTTCTGGTCGAGCACCAAATGGTGGATGTTAGCGCTGTCGAGCAGCGCGCCGACGGCCGAGACCAGCACAATGTCATTGGTCCGTACCAATTCCCGCAAAATACGCTCTCCTGTCGCCCCGGCAGTGCAGCGAATGCGTCACATGTCAACAACTTCGAGGCCTTGCCGCTGCACCGCGCAGTTTCTATTGTTATAGCTGAGCATAGTGCGTATTCGGCAAAATTGGAGACCAGCGTGGCGGTTATTGTACCCTTCGAAAGCCCGTCCAATGCTTCGATCGACGGGCTGGTGGGACTGGTCGCCGCCGACATGGAGCGCGTCAACGCGACCATCATCTCGCGGACCGGCTCCGAGGTCACCATGATCCCCGAGGTCGCCAACCACCTGATCTCCTCCGGGGGCAAACGGTTGCGCCCGATGCTGACCCTGGCGATGGCCCAGCTCGCCGACTACTCCGGCGACGGCCATATCAAGCTCGCCGCCGCGGTCGAGTTCATGCACACCGCGACCCTGCTGCATGACGACGTGGTCGACGAGAGCGAGCTGCGCCGCGGCAAATTGTCCGCGCGGATGCTGTGGGGCAACGAGGCCAGCGTGCTGGTCGGCGACTTCCTGCTCGGCCAGGCATTCCGGATGATGGTCGAGGTCGGCTCGCTGCGCGCGCTCGACATCCTGTCCGCGGCCGCCGCCACCATCGCCGAGGGCGAGGTGATGCAGCTTGCCGCCGCCAAGAACACCGCGACCACCGAGGACGAATATCTCGCCGTGATCCGCGGCAAGACCGCGGAGCTGTTCGCCGCCGCCTGCGAGGTCGGCCCCGTGATCGCCAACCGGCCGAAGGCCGAGCAGACCGCGTGCCGCTCGGTCGGCATGAATCTCGGCATCGCCTTCCAGCTCGTCGACGACGTGCTCGACTATGGCGGCAAATCCGCAAAACTCGGCAAGAATGTCGGCGACGATTTCCGCGAAGGCAAGATCACGCTCCCCGTCGTGCTCGCGTTCCGCCGCGGCAACGACACCGAGCGCAAGTTCTGGATCCGCGCGCTCGAGCGCGGCGAGATCGGCGCCGCCGATCTCGACCACGCGATCGGGCTGATGACCAAGCACCGCGCGCTGGAAGACACGATCAGCCGCGCCCAGCACTACGGCGCGATGGCGGTCGACGCGCTGGCGCTGTTCCCGCCTTCGCCGATGAAGACGGCGCTGGAAGAGGTCGTCGCGTTCTGCCTGGCAAGGTCGCACTGAGTTAGCAAGGCAAGCCCGCAGCCGCATCATCAGCGTCGTCCCTGCGAAAGCAGGGACCCATAACCACAAATGCTGATGATTGCGCGACGTTAGAACGACGAGTCCCACCTACAAGTCTTGCCGCGGCGTATGGGTCCCTGCTTTCGCAGGGACGACATCTCGTTGCGGCTCGGATGGCGCTGAGAACTACCCCTCCACCGGCACCCAGATCTCCAGCCCGCCATTGCCGGTGTTCTTGTCGAATGTCTCGTCGTAGCGCTCGAAGTTCGGCGCGTCCGCGACCTTCATGCCGGATTGCGGCAGCCAGCGATTCCAGATCGTGTTGACGGTGCGGCGGATGGTGGAGATGTGGTCGGCGTGGGTGAACACCAGGTATTTCTGCGCCGGGATCCGCACCCGCGCGAACTCGCGCGGCAGGTCGGAGAAATCGGCAACCTCGACACCGGCGATGTAGTCGAAATTGCCGGCGTCGTCGCCGTTGCAGCAGACGCCGTAGGCGAGATTACCGACCCGACGGGGAATATGCGCGCATTGCTGGTGGAAGCCATGCCACTGGTTCGGAATGCCGGCCGTGCTGTCATTGGCGTGGTTGTAGCGCTCGCCGACGCCGGCGACGAGAAAGGCCTTGCCGGTCGCGATGCGCGGCGGATCGATGTGATCGAGAGCGGTCGAGATCATGGTGATCGGCTCCTGGAGCTTGAGCTTCGTCAGGCACGTCGTCGCGCGCACCGTCTCCGGCGTGACGCCGAAATGGTCGCGAAACGCGCGGGTGAATGCTTCGTGGGAGCCGTAATCCGCGTCCAGCGCGAGACTGAGAATATCGGGCGCACCGGCCGCGAGCTCGCGCGCGGCCTCGCTGAGACGGCGCGCCCGCACGTAGCGCATCACCGAGAAGCCAGTGGCTTCCGCAAAAGCCCGCACCAGATGGAAGCGCGAGACTCCGGCGACGACGGCGATGTCATCGAGCGTCAGCGACCTCCGCAGGTGGCTTTCGATGTACCAGAGCGCCTTCTGGGCTGGATTCATGGACGACGGCCTTCCTGCAAAGCGCGGGCATCATGCACGGATGCGACGCGCGGCATTTGACAGTCCTTGCTGCGCAGCGGCGAAACCGTGGTTCCGCTCAGCGAAATTTTAGCCCAAAGCCGTCGCTGGCAACACCGTCGCAATCGTGCATACTCGCAGTTGCATCGATCCGACGGCTCATCAAGCTGCCTGAAAATCAAGACTGCACGAGCCGCGGCCAGCATGTCAGGGAGGACAATGATGCACCACCAACGCTTGAGCTATGCCCACGGCGTCAAATCTGCGGCGCTTGCGGCGCTGTTGACGATCGCCGTGGCGACCGCCGCCAACGCGCAGAAGAAATACGATCCGGGCGCGACCGACACCGAGATCAAGGTCGGCAACATCATGCCCTATTCGGGGCCGGCATCGGCCTACGCCACGATCGGCAAGACCGAAGCTGCCTATTTCAACAAGCTCAACAGCGAGGGCGGCATCAACGGCCGCAAGGTCAACTTCATCTCCTACGATGACGCCTACAGCCCGCCGAAGATGGTCGAGCAGGCCCGCAAGCTGGTCGAGAGCGACGAGGTGCTCTTGATCTTCAATCCGCTGGGCACGCCGGGCAACACCGCGATCCAGAAATACATGAACGCCAAGAAGGTGCCGCAGCTGTTCGTCTCCACCGGCGCCGCCAAGTGGAACGATCCGAAGAATTTTCCGTGGACCATGGGCTGGCAGCCGAGCTACCAGGTCGAAGCGCGCATCTATGCCAAATACATCCTGCAGAAATATCCCGGCAAGACCATCGGCGTGCTCTACCAGAACGACGATTTCGGCAAGGACTATCTGATCGGCCTGCATGACGGGCTCGGCGATCAGGCCAAGAAACTGATCATCGTCGAATCCTCCTACGAGACCTCGTCGCCGACGGTGGATTCGCAGATCGTGCAGATCAAGGGCGCCAACCCCGACATCTTCGTCAACATCGCAACGCCGAAATTCGCGGCGCAAGCGATCAAGAAGGCCGCCGAACTCGACTGGCATCCGGTCCAGTTTCTGACCAACGTTTCCGTCTCGATCGGCGGCGTGATGAAGCCGGCCGGCTATGAGGCAAGCCAGGACATCCTGTCGACCCAGTATCTGAAAGATCCCGCGGACCACGAGTGGAAGAACGATCCGGCCATGAACGAGTGGCGCGCCTTCATGACCAAGTGGTATCCCGAGGGCGACCAGAACGACGCCTCGACCGTGTTCGGCTATGGCGTCGCCAAGGGGCTGGAGCAGGTGTTGCGGCAATGCGGCGACAACCTCACCCGTGAGAACCTGATGAAGCAGGCGGCCAGCCTCAACTTCGAGATCGGCATCTACCTGCCCGGCACCAAGATCAAGACCGGGGCGGACGATTATGCACCGATCGAGCAGTTGCAGATGATGCGCTTCAAGGGCGAGAGCTGGGAGCGGTTCGGCCCGATCATGAGCGGCGAGAAGAGCAGCTAGGAGCCCTTCCTCCCACAACTTTGGGCTTCATGATGCCCGGCCCTGCGCCGGGCATCCACGTCTTCGACACGATTCACGCGCAAGCTTTTCACAAGCACGACTTGTGAGAAGACGGCTTGTGAGAGCGGCCGGAACCCAGGCGAACCGAAGCGATGCCGTACCCACCCTCGCCGTATTCAGGCTAAGGTGTCCGCCACCAGGCCCTCCAGGCACATCCTGCGATCGGAAGGACAACAACAATGAAAATCACCGACGTCCGCGCCCACCACATCCGCATTCCCTATGACGCTGGCCCTGCGAGCTTCCGCCAGGGAGCGTCCGCGATCTCCGCGCTCGACATGGTGCTGGTCGAGGTTTCCACCGATGCCGGCCTGACCGGCTGGGGCGACGCCTTCGCCTATGTCTGCCCGAAGACGAGCTGCATGGCGGTGACCGAGATGATCGCGCCGCAGGCACGCGGCCTCGAGGTGCCCGACGCCGCCCGGATCCCCGCTGCGATGGAGCAGATCCAGCGCAATTTGCATCTGTTCGGCCGCTACGGCATCACGATGTTTGCGATCTCCGCGCTCGACATCGCGCTGTGGGACCTCGCCGGCAAGGTGAAGGACGAGCCGCTGCATCAACTGATCGGCGGCGCGAAGCGCAGCACGATCCCGGCCTATGCGAGCCTGATGCGGATCGGCAATCCGGCCCACATTGCCGCCGAATGCAAGAAGGCGATCAAGCTCGGCTACTCAGCGATCAAGCTGCACGAGACCACCGTGCCTGCGGTTGCCGCCGCGCGCGAGGCGATCGGCCCCACCGTGCCGCTGATGGTCGACATGAACTGCCCGCTGGATGGGCCGGCGGCGATACAATTCGCCCGCGACTGCAAGCAGGCCGCGCCGATGTTCCTGGAGGAGCCGGTCTGGCCGCCGGAGGATTTCGCGACGCTCGCGGAGGTGCGCAGAGAAGGCCGGCTCGATATTGCGGCCGGCGAGAACGCCTGCACGGTACATCAATTCCGCCAGATGATGGCGGCGGGTGCCGTCAGCCACGCGCAGCCGTCGGTGATCAAGGTCGGCGGCGTCACCGAATTCCTGAGGGTCGCCGTGCTCGCCGACGAGTTCGGCGTCCAGGTGATTCCGCACTCGCCCTATTTCGGACCGGGCTTCCTCGCCACGCTGCATCTGATGGCGATCCGCGACGCGGGCCTGATCGAGGTATTCTTCATGAAGCGCCCCGCCTGCCTGTGGGGCGACCGCATCGATGTCGACGCCAACGGCCATGTCGCCGTGCCGCAGGGCCCCGGGCTCGGCTACGAACCGGATCGCGATGTGATGGAGAAGTATCGGGTGGCGTGACGAGCCCAGCTCCTTCCGCCGTCATTGCGAGGAGCGAAGCGACGAAGCAATCCATCGATCCGCGTCCGCGGCGCAATGGATTGCTTCGCGGAGCCTGTCATCGGGCGCGCGTTCGCGCGACCCGTTGGCTCGCAATGACGATCGCTACTTCCCATCCTTCGCACCCGGCGCCGCATCCTTCGCCGGCGGCGCGTCAGCTTTCTTCTTCATGTCCTCAGTCAGCTTGGCCTGCGCCGCCTGCAGATCGGCAACGAGCTTTTGCAGATTTGCAGCCGCGTTCTGCAAACTCGCGATCTGCCGGTTGGCGGCGTCGAGCTTCTGCTGATGATCCGTCGTAAGCTTGGTGATGGTCTTCTGCAGGAAATCGACATTGCTCTGCAGGCAGCTCGTGCGCCGCTCCATGGTTTTCTCGACGGTGCAGATCTCGATGCCGGGGACGTCCTGCGCATGCGCGGTTCCGACGACGCCGAGCACAAGCGGCACGAGCAAGACAACAGCGAAACGAGCGATCATCGGCGTCCCCATCAAAAGCGTCATTCACAGTTTTGTGCTCGCGACGCTGAAAGCAAGGCAGACATACCACACTGAAACCGTATTCGAGCGGTGTGCTCTACCCATTACGGGGACTACTCGTGGGGACGGGGGCCTTCGGAACTTGTTTGGTTCGACCCCTTTTTGGCTCGACCTTGGGCAGTGGAGACAGATCGCATGGCAACGCGCGAAAAACGGCTGGCGCAATTCGATGGCAATGGCGAACCTTCGCCGGAACAACGCGTGGAAGTGCTTTGCGAGGATCACAGCGGAACGTATCAGCTGCCGTTCGCCTGCCGCTTCATCGACGGCCAGTGGCGCAATGACGCGACCGGTGGTGCGCTGGAAGCCAACGTCATTGCCTGGCGGATGCCGCGCGTCAAACAGGCGGGAATGGCTTGAGCGCTCATTGGCGCGCGCTGTTTCAAAACGCGACGCGCGCGCGGGCGTGTTTTAAGATTTGGAACGCGGATGGAACGAACCGCGTCCGAATCACTGATTGAGCAACGTACTCCGTTGTTCACGGCTAGATGTGGCCATCAGCCCGATGCGGCGCACCACATACAGAAGCATGACGATCGGCCGCAGCCAGCGGCCGACAACAAAGGTTAATTCCTCAGCAGACGACATTTGCGAGCCCTCCTCTCTGATCTCCTCGGCGATCATTTCCACGGCGTGATCGGCGGCACGGTCTCGGTCGCCGGCGGCACATCGACGGTCTTGAAATCGGCGGGGCTGACGATCTCGAGGTATTCCATGTCCTTCGAGTAATCGAACAGATAGTGGGTGATGCCGGGGCGCTGGTGGATGACGTCGCCGGCCTCGACCAGCGTCTCCTTGTCCTCGTACATGAAGCGCGCCCAGCCCTTGGTCATGATGACGATCTGAAAATCGCACAGATGCTTGTGCCAGCCGGTGCCCTCTTCCGGCGGCATGTCGGGATTGGCCTTGACCAGATGGCAGATCACCTGCCCGCTGGTGGCATCGGCAATGCCGAGATCGCGATACAGGAAGAAGTCGCGCAGACCTCCGCCCTTGAACTCGGTGTCACCGGGTTTGACGTGGGAGAATTTGCTGACGACGGCATGCTGGTTCATTTCAAGCCTCCACGGTTCTCGTGTTCGCGAGATCGCGGCGCGGCTCAGCGTCCAAATTTTCGGCAGCGTCGCATCGTCGCGGTCACAGCTCGGTCATGACTATGCGAAATCCTTGCCAGCCCGGTTGCGCTGCGGCGATCGGTCTCGTCAGGCGCCGCCATCGCAGCGGAAGCATTTGGAGCGAGGCACATATTTGGGTTCGGCGTCCCCTGGGCGCATCCGCCGAGCGGCGCCAATGCCTGACGCCGACGGCACGTCCATTGAGCAAGGCTTGCCTGGACCTTGAGCCGCCGGCACAGGCAGGCCGGGCGTGCGGCTTGCCTAATATTCGACCTCGAGCTCCTCGACGTCGGCGGGCTCCGCCTTCGCGGCCTCGATCCACTCCTGCATTTCGGGCATCGCCATGATGGTGCTGGCATAGGCCGCCGGCAGAGGGTCGAGCTTCACGTCATAGGTCATAAAGCGGGTCACGACCGGCGCATACATCGCGTCCGCCATGGTGCGGCGTTCACCGAACAGGAACGGACCGCCCGACATGCCAAGGCAATCGCGCCAGATGGTGCAGACGCGGTCGATATCGGCCTGCGCCCGCGACCAGATCTTGAAGCCGGGGAAATGCCCCTTGAGATTGACCGGCAGCGAGGACCGTAGCGTGGTGAAGCCTGAATGGATTTCGCCCGAGATCGAGCGGCAGTGGGCGCGCTGGATCCGGTCCTCAGGCAGCAGCCCGGCATGCGGCATGATCTCGTTGAGATACTCGCCGATCGCCAGCGTATCCCAGACGGTCGCGCCCTCGTGGCGCAGGCAGGGCACCAGGATCGACGCCGACAGCAGCAGCAGCTCGGCCCGTGCCGAGGGGTCATCGGGCGCGGTGACCACCTCCTCGAACTCCAGCCCGGCGAATTTCGCCAGCAGCCAGCCGCGCAGCGACCAGGACGAATAGTTCTTGCTGCTGATGGTGAGTGTCGCCTTCGCCATATCGGTCCCTCACGCCTGAACGCGTCCTTAGCTCCCGGATCCCCCCGGGGCCGTTCGTTTTTGCAGCAAGCCACGTGCCAATTTGCCGGGCAGCCGGCCCGCCGCTGGCGTCGATATTGCATGGCAAGCCGGGCCACGGGTGGATGCGTATGATGTCAATGCTGTACCAAGCCTATCAGAACCATATGGACCTCACGGCGCCATGGCGGACCGGCGCCGCGGCGGCGCTGCGCTATCTCAATCTGGTGCCGCGGGGGACGTCCGGCCGGACCTTCGGCCGGCTCGCCGCCGCCCTCGAGCTGATCTCGCGCTCGAGCCTGAGTTACGCCCGCCCCGACTACGGCATCGGCAATGTGACCGTCGGCAACCGGGACTTGGAGGTGACCGAGGAGGTCGCCTACGCGACGCCGTTCGGCTCGCTCCTGCATTTCAGGAAGGTGGACGGCCCGGAGCAGCCGCGGCTGTTGCTGGTGGCGCCGATGTCCGGTCATTTCGCCACGCTGCTCCGCGGCACCGTGAAGACGCTGCTGCAGGACCACGACGTCTACATCACCGATTGGCACAATCCGCGCGACATCCCGCGCAGCGAGGGCCGCTTCGGGCTCGAGGATTACACCGACCATCTGATCGACTTCCTCGGCCAGCTCGGCCCGCGCGCGCATATGGTGGCGATCTGCCAGCCCTCGGTGTCGGCGCTGGCGGCGGCCGCGATCATGTCGGAGGACAATCATCCGGCGCGGCCGGCGTCGATGACCCTGATGGCCGGGCCGATCGACACGCGGATCCAGCCGACCAAGGTGAACGAATTCGCCAAGAGCAAGCCGATCAAATGGTTCGAGGACAATCTGATCAACTACGTGCCGATGCAGTGCAAGGGCGCGCTGCGTCAGGTCTATCCCGGCTTCGTGCAGCTCACCGCGTTCGTGTCGATGAACCTGGAGCGCCACATCAAGCAGCACATCGATCTCGCCGATCATCTCGCCAAGGGTGAGACCGACAAGGCCGAGGTGATCAAGACCTTCTACGACGAGTATTTCGCGGTCATGGACCTGCCGGCGGAATTCTATATCGAGACGGTGCGCGACGTGTTTCAGGAGCACCTGTTGCCGCAGGGCATGCTGATGCATCGCGGCCGGGCGGTGAACCCGGCGGCGATCCGGCGCATGGGCCTGATGACGGTGGAAGGCGAGAAGGACGACATCTGCTCGATCGGCCAGACGCTCGCCGCCCAGGACCTCTGCACCGGCGTGCGCACCTATCGCAAGGTCCATCACATGCAGGCCGGCGTCGGCCATTACGGTGTGTTCTCCGGCAAGCGCTGGAACAACGAGATCTACCCCCTGCTGCGCGACTTCGTGCATGTGAATTCGTGACGGCACGACGACGCTCCCTCCCCGTCATTGCGAGGAGCGCAGCGACGAAGCAATCCATGGCTCCGCGTTTGTGGAACGATGGACTGCTTCGCTTTGCTCGCAATGACGGACGTTTGCGGCCCTAGCCGCGCCCGCATTGGCAAGCTAAAACCCCCACCACGACGACCCGCCCCCAAGAATCGTCCAGGGAGAAACTCCATGCGACCAGCCACCGCCTTTCGTGCCCTCACGCTTGCCGTCATCGGCGCCCTCGCCTTCACGGCAGCCGCGTCCGCCGCGGAGGTCCATGTCATGATCTCGGGCGGGTTGACCGCGGCCTACAAGGCGCTGGTGCCGGAGTTCGAGCGCAAGACCGGGCACAAGGTGGTGACCGCCTTTGGGCCATCGATGGGGACGACCACCAACGCCATTCCGGTGCGGCTGGAGCGCGGCGAGCCCGCCGACGTCCTGATCATGGTCGGCTATGCGCTCGGCGACCTCATCAAGCAGGGAAAGGTCGTGGCCGACAGCCGCGTCGACCTCGTGAAGTCGCCGATCGGCATCGCGGTCAAATCAGGCGCACTGAGGCCGGACATCAGCTCCGCCGACACCGTCAAGCAGGCGCTGCTGGCGGCGAAATCAGTCGCCTATTCCGACAGCGCCAGCGGCGTCTATGTCTCGACCGAAATGTTCCAGAAGCTCGGCATCGCCGATCAGATGAAGGACAAGGCGCGGATGATCCCCGCGACCCCGGTCGGCGAGATCGTCGCCAAGGGCGAGGCCCAGATCGGCCTGCAGCAGATCTCGGAGCTGAAGCCTGTCGCCGGCATCGACATCGTCGGTCCGCTACCGGAGCCGCTGCAGAAGATCACGGTGTTCTCGGCCGGGATCGCCACCGTCTCGAAGGAGCGTGAGGCCGGCAAGGCGCTGATCAGCTTCCTCGCCTCATCGGATGCGCGCGACGCGCTGGTCAAGAGCGGGCTGGATCCGATCGCCGCCGGCGGGACGCATTAGCGACGTCCAAATTCTCTTCCCGTCATCCTGAGGAGCGCGTAGCGCGTCTCGAAGGATGCACGGCCCGGCTGGGGGCCGATTCATCCTTCGAGGCTCGCCCAGCGGCGCAAGTGCGCCCGCAAGGCTCGCACCTCGGGATGACGGGGATGGAGACTCGCTGAAGAAGCTACCGCCAGTGATGCGCGCCGTAGGCCAGCAACAGCACCACGACGACTGCCAGCACCAGCGTGGTCGACTTCCAGAACAGCACCGGATTGCGCTCGATCAGCGGCGTCGATGAATTCGTCAGGTATTTTGCGTTGGGATTGCGCAGGTCGAACAGGAATTCGGAAAAGCTGTCGTAGCGCTTGAGTGGATTGGCGTGCACGGCGCGCTCCAGCGCGCCGTCGACCCAGTTCGGGACCTCGCGGCCGCCATGCGCGGCCGGACGGTAGACCAGCCGGTTGAAATCGGATCGCGTGCGCGCGCGGGCGATCTGCGCGCCATAGGGCAAGCGTCCCGTCAGCATCTGATAGGTGATGACGCCGAGCGAGAACAGGTCGGAGCGCGCGGTGCCGCCCTCGCCCAGGAAATACTCCGGCGCGGTGTATTGCTGGGTGCCGAGAATATCCTCGACCCCCGCCGGCACCGCCTCGGCGACTCCAGAGATCCGCGTCGAGCCGAAATCGATGATCTTCACCGTTCCGGTGCTGTCGATCATGATGTTGTCGGGCCTGACGTCCTGGTGCAGCATCTCCTTGCGGTGGAACGCGCGCAGCCCTTTGGCAATTTGCTCGGTGATGTCGCGCACCGTCTCGAGCGCAGGCGCGGGATTGTCGGTGATCCACTGCGTCAGGGTCTGGCCGTCGATATACTCCATCGTGACATAGAGGAAGTTGCGCTTGCGCTGCGGCAGAAACGGCTTCAGCACATGCGGGCTGTCGATCCGCTTGGCGACCCACTCCTCCATCATGAAGCGTTTCAGATAGGCGCCGTCGTCACGCAGATCGATCGAGGGGATCTTGATCGTGACCGTGGTGCCGCTGTCCTCGTCGACCGCGAGATAGATATGGCTGCGGTGCGAGGCATGCAGCTCGCGCACGACGCGATAGCCGTCGAACAGCATCCGTGCATCGAGCAGCGGCGGCAGCGGCAGCGCGGTGGGCTGGCCGAACACCTCGCTGGCGTCGCCGTCGGGCAGTTCGTCGATCCGGACGATCTGCGCGGTGAGATTGTCCGGGCTGCCGTTCTCATAGGCCTGCGCGACGATCGATTTCGCGGCAGCATCGAGATCGGCGGCGCCGTCCTTGATCGTCTTCGCCAGCTGCCGCGCCGGGACATGCTCGTAGATGCCGTCGGTCACGAGCAGGAAGGTATCGCCGCGCTCGAGCGGGAGATTCTGGTAGTCGATCTCGAGCTGCGGGTTCACGCCGAGCGCGCGGCCGAGATAGCTCTGCTGCGAGGAGATCACGACACGATGGTCGTTGGTCAATTGCTCCAGGCTATTGCCGGCGACGCGGTAGATCCTGCTGTCGCCGACATGGAACAGGTGCGCCGTGGTCGACCGGATCACCAGCGCGCTCAGCGTGCAGACGTAACCCTTGTCCTTGTCGTAGGGGTTCTGGCTGCGTCTGGTCTGCGCATGGAGCCAGGAATTGGTCGCCGCCAGCACCCGCTGCGCCGAGCTCTTCACCGACCAGGATTCCGAGGTGCAGTAGTAGTCGGTCAGAAAGCTCTTGACCACGGACTCGGCGGCGATGCGGCTGACGCTGCTCGAGGAGATGCCGTCGGCGAGCACCACGGCGATGCCCTTCAGGCCGAGCAGCGGCTCATCGGGGATCAAGACGCCGTGGAAATCCTGATTGGTGTCCTTGCGGCCCTGATCAGAGAATTGCCCGACCGATAATTTCAGCGCGCGCGGCATCGACCGTCCCAATGCGAATGGGGCCCTCCAAGACAGGAGAGCCCCATAAGCTGGCCTGGATCAAGCCGCGAGACGCTGGCGCTTCGGCGCCGTCTTCACATGCGTGGTGTAGAGCGTGAGCCCGGTAAAGGCGAGGCCGCCGACCAGATTACCGAGCACCGTCGGGATCTCGTTCCAGACCAGGTAATCCACGATCGAAAACTTCGCGTGGAGCATCAAGCCGGACGGGAACAGGAACATGTTCACCACGGAATGCTCAAACACCATGTAGAAGAACACCATGATCGGCATCCACATCGCGATCACCTTGCCGGGGACCGTCGTCGAGATCATGGCGCCGACGACACCGGTCGAGACCATCCAGTTGCACAGCATGCCGCGGATGAACAGCGTCGCCATGCCGGCGGCGCCATGCGCGGCATAGCCGAGCGTCCGGCTCTCGCCGATGTTGCCGATGGTCATGCCGACCTTGTCGGGCTCCTGCGTGAAGCCGAACGTCGTGACAAAGGCCATCATGAACGCCACGGTGAGCGCACCGAGGAAGTTGCCGACAAACACGAGCCCCCAATTGCGCAGCACGCCGCCGAGCGTGACGCCTGGACGCTTGTCGAGCAGCGCCAGCGGCGAAAGGACGAACACGCCCGTCAACAGGTCGAAACCCAACAGATAAAGCATGACGAAGCCGGCTGGAAACAACAGCGCTCCGATCAGCGGCTGCCCCGTGTTCACGTTGATGGTCACGGCGAACCAGGCGCCGAGCGTGAGGATCGCGCCGGCCATGTAGGCGCGGATCACGGTGTCGCGCGTCGACATGAAGATCTTGGATTCGCCGGCGTCCACCATCTTGGTGACGAATTCGGACGGTGCGAGATAGGCCATTCGTAAAGTCCCCTTGCGCAATTCGGCCGCGCCGGTTGCCTGCCGGAAGCGACGCGGGTTGATTGAAATGCTCGTCCGTCCGGGGAATCGGGGTTCAACGATCGCTCGAGACGCCCGGGCGGGGCGGCTGGATCCCCTTGCCTCGGCCGGCACTGGCTTCGGCAATCCGGAGGACGGCAGTCGTCGTTGACTGATGCAATCAAAAGCAATGGATATGCCAACCGGCGACGCCCGGCGCCGGGCTTAAAATCTCTTTCGATACAATGAGTTAATTAGCCCACACAGGAGCCGGCCGGCGCGATGGCGCCGATTTATGCAGCTTGCACAGATGTCGCCCACGCCGGACGCCCCTCTCCATCCCCGTCATCCCCTCGCAACGGCTTCGCCGTTGTCGCTGGAGGAGCGCGAAGCGCGTCTCGAAGGATGCACGGCCAGGCTGGTGGCCGTCGACCCTTCGAGACGCGCGCAAGTGCGCGCTCCTCAGGGTGACGGACAGGAGGATGCAGTTATTTCACCTCGGTGCGGACCGGCGTGTCCTTCAGGCCATTGTTGTCATAGGCCTTGCGCAGCGTGCCGTTGGCGATCGCCTCCGTCATGAACTTGGTGACGAAGGCCGCAGCCAGCGGACGGTCGAGCGGCACCGCGACCGCGGTCACGGTCTGCTTGAAGGTCTCGTCCAGCACGCAGGTGCCCGGGATCTTCTTCGCCATCGCCATCAGCTGGTCGCGCGACAGCGCGAAGGCATCCACCTCGCCGTTCTCCAGCAGATGGAAGATCTCGTCATAGGTCTGATAGCCGGTGACCTTGGCGTGCTTGAGATGCGCGATCGCGCCGCGCATGGTCGTGGTGTTGTTGACGGCGGCGACCTTGACGCCGTCCTGGTCGAGGCCGCCGAAATTCGTGATCTTCGAGCCCGGCCTGACGATGTAGGTGGCGTCGGCCACCTCGTAGATCGGCCCGAAGGTCATCCTGGTCTCGCGCTCGGGATCCTTGGGCAGGAAGGTGACGTCCCACGTGTTCCTGGCCGCGCTATCGGTGATCTGACCGGAGTTCTGGTGCACGACATATTCGACGGGGACGCCGAGCTGCGCGGCCATCTCGCGGCCGAGATCGACGGGAACGCCGGCATAGCCGTTCCCGGTCCTGGTCGACCAGAACGCACCGCCCGCCGGGCTGATCGCAATCGCGACCCGGAGCTTTCCGGTCGGCGCGATCTGATCCTTCAAGGCGTCGGCGTTGGCTGATGCGGCCATGACAATCACTCCCAGAACGAGGCCAGCCAGACGCAGCAGTCGAGACGACATCGGACCTCCTCCACGCCGGATCTGCGCCCGGCGGCGCGCAACAAACCGCACGGCGCGCGCTTGTGCAAGCGCCGGTTCGCGCAAGGGAGCTATCCGTATCAGCCTATCTGACCCGGATGGTGATTTTCTCGGAGACGACCGGCGGGTTGAAGGGATAGTGCTTGGCGTCGCCCAGCACCAGCTGCAGGGTGTGCTTGCCGGGCGCCAGATCAAGCTGCGTCTCGGTCTGCCCGGCACCGAAGTGCAAATGAGTCTTGTCCGACGGGATCGGCTCATTCGGGTTCAACGGCTCGCTCACGTCGATCAGAAGATGGTGATGGCCGCTGTTCGGGTAGTCGTCGCCGGCATGGGTGACGCCCATGTTGCGCAACCCGAAGCGGCACGTGAACGGGCTCCTGAGAGTCGTTCGGTCGTGCGGCCAGATGAAATAAAGCTTGGTGTCCTTGCCGGCCGGCTTGTTCTGCGCGACGGCCGGACTCGCAAGCAGCGCCACTGCCGCAGCGAGCATGATCAAGCCTGCACTTTTCATAGCCCCTCCATGAAACCTGGCGATCACAGGCGATCTCTCAGGGCGACAGCGCGACCCGGAAACCGTGAGTCGGGTAACGAACATTGGTGTCGTAATTGTCGCGATTGGCCGGACGCACATAGCGCGCGTCATTCTTCCAGGAGCCGGAGCGGATGACATGGGAGGCGCAGTCACCGCCGGACCAGACCGCACCGTCGGCCGGCGCGCCCTGGTAGTTCCGGTGCCAGCAATCCTCGACCCACTGATCGACCCCGCCGCCCATGTCGTAGAGGCCGAACGGGTTCGGCTTGAAACTGCCGACCTTGACCGGCTGTTCGGCGGCAGCGTCACCGCCACAATCCTTGCAGCCGGCGTGGCCCGGTTGCACCTGGTCGCCCCACCAATACTTCGATTGCGTTCCGCCGCGCGCGGCATATTCCCATTCGGCTTCGCTCGGCAGCCGGTAAGCCTTCTTCGTTTGCTCGGCGAGCCAGGTCACATATTGCTTCGCATCGCTCCAGCTCGCATTGGTGACCGGCGCGTCGTCCTTGCCGCTGGCCGTGAAGCCACAGGCCTTGGCCGCCGCACAGGCATTCCATTCCCGCACGCTGACCGGATATTTGCCCATGGCGAACGGCTTGACTGTCACCTTGCGGATCGGCCGCTCCGAGGGATCGTCATTGCTTCCCATCGAGAAGCTGCCGCCTTGCAGCGAGACCATTTCGGGCTGCGGCATCGACACGGCCGGACTTGCCGAGGGGGCGGCCTGAGGCGACGCCTGCTGCGTCGGCGCGGCACTTGGGACCAGACTTGCAGCCTGGCCTGGCGCCGGAGCCGGGCTCGGCGCCGGCTGCGGAACGGCAGGCGACGCCGCCGGTGACGGAGGCGCCTGCGCCACATCGGCCGGCTTGCTGCGCGGTTGCGCGAGCAGGTACCACAGCACGCCCCCCGCGATGATGGTGATCGCCAATCCGAGCAGCGTGAGCAGAATCGACTCGCGACGCCGGCGCGTCCTTTGGTAGGCGGCCGCATCCGGCAGCACGCGGTAGACCCGGACCGGATCGGTGATGTTCTTGACCTTCTTGTCGCCGAGCGATTCGTAACCGCAGACCATCTTGTGCTTGATCTGCTCGTAGATGCCGCCCGAGATGAAGACATCACCCGGCGCCGCAATCCCCTCCAGGCGCGAGGCCACGTTGACGCCGTCGCCATAGATATCGTCGGGCTCGATGATGACGTCGCCGAGATTGACGCCGATCCGGTACTCGATCCAGTGATCCCTCGCGATCGCCGCGTTGCGGCCGATCATGTTCTGCTGGATCACGATGCTGCAACGGACGGCCTCGACCGGGCTATCGAACATCGCGATGAAGCCGTCGCCGGTGGTCTTAACCAGCTTGCCATGGTGCTCGCCAATGGTGGGCTCGATGAGATCGCGCACCGTCCGCTTGACGCGGGTATGGGTGCCCTCTTCGTCAAGCTGCATCAGCCGGCTATAGCCGGCGATGTCGCCGGCAACGATCGCGGCGAGCCGCCGCGGAATTGAGTTGCCGGGAGGCTGCGGATTGTCGGGCTGTGACCGGCCTGACTTGAAGTCGCGAATTTCTCCCATGGCGCTCCGGCTGCTCCAAATGCGTGCTGGCGGCGCAACCGGCGCCTTCGTCCCCGAGGCCCGCTTAAACCTACCACACCTGCGGGTTGGAACAAAGTTCACCAAGCGTGACCATGTCACGGATTGCACAGCTGGCCGAGCCGCCCGCCGGTCGGGCGGACGCGCCTCGTCGCAACGGCAAACGGGCGGCAGGAACGCCCCCGCGTCAGCCCGTCTGCGTGGCCGGGGTGCGGATCTCGCGCGGCAGGATGATCGCCGCCGCGATCGCCAGCAGGCACAGCGCCGCGAAGGCACGCAGCATCATCGAGAAGCCGCCCTGGTCGTACAGCCAGGCCACCAGGCCGACGGAGGCGCCCGCCGCAGTGAAGCCGACGAAATAGCGCACCGCATAGGCGCGGGAGCGCCATTCCTCGGTCGTGTACTTGCCGACCATGGCGTCGTTCACCGTGACCTGGCCGAACGCGCCCATCACGATGCCGATCGAGACCACGATCAGCGGCAGATTGGACAGGCTTGCCGCGAGGTACAGAAACGGCGCCAGCAGGAACGACAGCGGCAGCGCCACCGTCTTCAGCGAATGCCGGTCGAGCAGCTTGCCGATCGTATACTGCGTCATCGCGCCGAACACATAGACCCCGGCCGCGATCACGCCGAGCAGCGCCGGGCTCCTGGTCAGATCGGCGAGCCGTTCGGCAAACAGCTTTGGCAGCGCCACCGTCACCGCGTTGAAGGTGGTCGAGATCGCGATCACCACGATCAGGAGCGACAGCACCACGCGCCACATGTCTTGCTTGGCAACCCGCACCTGCGCTGCGGCCTGCTTGGAACCCTTGCGGTCCTCATGCACCACTGTCATCGCAAACGCGATGCCGATCAGCACGGTGACCGTGCCGGGCACGATGAAGGCCCAGCGCCAGCCGAGATACTGCCCGATCACGCCGGTGACCAGAGCCGAGGAGGCGACCCCGAGATTGCCCCAGACGCCGTTGATCCCCATCTGGGCGCCGAGCTTCTCGGCATAGGACACGATCATCGCGGTGCCGACCGGATGGTAGATCGAGGCGAAGACGCCGATTGAAAGCAGCGCGGCGCCGAGTTGCAGCGGCGTCTGCACGAAGCCGACCGAGATCATCGACAGACCGATGCCGACGAAGAAGATCACCATCATGTGGCGGCGGCTCCAGCGGTCGCCGAGCCAGCCCGTGATCAGCGAACCGGCGCCGAAAGCGATGAAGCCCGGCGTCGCGTAGGGCAATAGTTCCGAATAGGCCATGCCGAGCGCCGGACCCATGATGATGACGGCGGCGGCGAAGATCAGCATCGCATAGTGATCGATGAAATGGGCGGCGTTGACGAAGCTGATCACCCGGCTCGGACTGTTGCTTGAACTGTTCTTTGGACTGTTCATGGACACGTCTCTCACGCGATTCTTCCATTGCTCGAAAATAGGTTATAGGTCCTTGTCCTGACGGGATGTCGCCAATGACTATCGCTGAACCGCCAATCAGAGCCCTCCACAAGGACCGGCGCGTCACCGGCGACGGCGTGCACATGGTCGCGCGCAACTACGAGAAAGGCGTCCGGCTCGAGCCGCACATGCACCGCGAGGCGCAGCTGGTCTATGCCGCCAGCGGCACCATGCAGGTGACGACCCCGAAGGGCCGCTGGCTGGTGCCGCCGGACCGCGCGGTCTGGGTCCCCGCCCTGCTCCCGCACGCGATCGACGTGCTCGCCGACGTCGAGATGCGCACGCTGTATTTCGACCAGGCCTGGCTTGCGCGCGAGAAGCGCAGCGACAGCCTCGACCACGAATTCGTGGTGCGGGTCTCGCCGCTGGTGCACCAGGCGATCCTCGCGCTGTTCGACGCATCCTGCGGACGCGAGCGCACCGACCTGCTGATCCGGCTCGTGATGCTGGAGCTGCACCAGGCCGAGGATTCCGCGACCTTTATCCCGCTGCCGCAGGAGCCGCGCTGCCGCCGCGCCGCCGACATCGTGCTGGCCGATCCGACCCGGGATCACGAGATCGACGCGCTGGCGCGCACGGTCGGCACCTCGGCACGGACGCTGTCGCGGCTGTTCGCGGCGGAGACGCAGCTCTCCTTCAAGAGCTGGTGCCAGCGCGCCCGTATCGCGGCGGCGATCGAGCGGCTGTCGACCAACGCCAACGTTTCGGTCAAGCAGGTCGCCTCCGACCTCGGTTATGCCAGCGTGCCGGCATTTTCCCATGCGTTCCGCCAGGTCACCGGCAAGACACCGACCGCGTTCGCGGAGAAAACGTGAACGGGGTTTGTCACCGGGCGCAGCGATGACGAATTATACCGCTGTCGCGCTGCGACATATTTCCGTACGATCCATGCGCTTGATTGCAGTGCTCCCGACCTTAAATCCCGTGTAAGGTCCGGCTTCACTGGATACGACCCGCTGGATACGATCGTAAATGGCCAACGCCTTCTTCTCTGATCTGCTCTCGACGATTTCCGAACGCGGCCGCGTCCTGCTCGGCCGCGCCAGCCCGGCCAACGACAAGCAGGATGCGTCCGAACTGCTGGAATTGTGCGAGGCGCTGCTGTCCGGCCGGGGCGAAGCCTCCGGCACCGCGATGGCGCGCGAGGTGCTCGACCGCTACCACCACCTCGATGCGGCCGGCCGGCTGTCGTTCTTCCAGACGCTGGCGCGCGATTTCGGACCGGATCACGCCAAGCTGGCGCAGGCGATCGAAAGCTGGCGCGCCAAAGCCAATGGCGACGACGCCAGCGACCTGCATTTCGCCTCCGAGCCGCGCCGCCAGGAATTGATCCGCCGGCTCAATCGCGCGCCGGGCGGCACCGGCGAGCTGGTATCGATCCGCTCGGATCTGCTTTCATTGATGAAGGGCAACAAGGACCTCGCCGCGCTCGATCGCGACGTGGTGCATCTGCTCTCGTCCTGGTTCAACAGGGGATTCCTCGTGCTGCGCAGGATAGACTGGTCGTCGCCGGCCAATATTCTGGAGAAGATCATCCGCTATGAGGCCGTGCACGAGATCCGCGACTGGGACGATCTGCGCCGCCGCATCGATCCGATCGATCGCCGCTGCTACGCCTTCTTCCACCCGGCGCTCGCCGACGAGCCGCTGATCTTCGTCGAGGTCGCACTGACCGAAGCGATCCCGGGCGCGATCGCGCCGCTGCTTGCGGAAGAGCGCGAGCCGGTGCCGGTCGAGCGCGCCCGCACCGCGGTGTTCTATTCGATCTCCAACACCCAGCGCGGGCTCGGCGGCATCTCGTTCGGCAGCTTCCTTATCAAGCAGGTGGTCGAGGAGCTGCGCCGCGAATTGCCCAAGCTCGACAATTTCGTGACGTTGTCGCCGGTGCCCGGCTTCATGCAGTGGGTCAAGCAGGCCGACGACGTGCCGCTGACCGAGGAAGACCGCCAGCTGCTGGAAAGCCTCGGCAAGCCCGACTGGTTCGAGAACGCCGAACTCGCCGCGCAGCTCCGCGCCGTGCTGGAGCCGCTCGCCGCCTACTACTTCCTGAAGGCGCGCACGCCGAAGGGCCGGCTGATCGATTCGGTCGCCCGCTTCCATCTCGGCAACGGCGCACGGCTGGAGCGGATCAACTGGCTCGGCGACCTCTCGCCCAAGGGCCTGCGCGAATCCGCCGGCATCATGGTCAACTATCTCTACCGGCTCGACGACATCGAGAAGAACCACGAGGCCTACGCCAACAACGGCGAGGTGATCGCCTCGAGCGCGGTGAAGAAGCTCTTGAAGGGCGAAGGCCGGCGGCTGCTGGACATGCGGCTGTCCTAGCAGGCCACCGCTTCCACCCCGTCATTGCGAGCGAAGCGAAGCAATCCATTTCTCCACTTGCGGATAGATGGATTGCTTCGTCGCCTCGCTCCTCGCAATGACGATACCCCTTATCGAGCGAGCACTTCCTCACGCGGTCGCCGATCGCGGCCGCAGTCCCCTCGGCAGATGGGTGTCGATCCAACTGGCGATCGCACGCTCGTTGCGATGGTAGAGCAGGCCTGCGGCGATCACGGCAATGCCGATCAGCGACAGCGAGAACGGAAACCACAGCGAGTCCTTGAACACGACGTCGGCGAGATGTCCGAGATACATGCAGATGCCGAACGCCCCGAACACCGCATAGGCACGCCGCATCAGGATCACGGCGATCGCAACCAGACCGATATTGAGCAGGCAGTAGACCGCCTTGCCGAGTTCGGTTGAGCTCGAGGACGCGGTGATCCCGCCCCAGAACGCCAGCAGACCGAACAGATGCAGCCAGAACGCAAAGTCGCCGCTGCGGCTGCGATAGTCCACGATCCAGGCCACCGCGAGGACGGCAAGGCCGAACCAGACCGACACGCGGCGCTGCGTCTCGAAGTCGGCATGCGCCGTGCCGCTGAACCATGGTGCCAGATCCATCGACATGAACCACAGCGCCACCGACATAATCGCGATAATGAAGGCGAAGCGGTAGTAGCGCAGCGCGACGATGCCGGCGGCAATCGTTGCGATCTCCATGAATATCCAGCTGCCCTTCACCCAGACGTAGAAGTCATGCACGGTTCCGGGCTTGCCGAATTTGCCCCACCAGCCGAGTTCGTCCTGGATGCCATAGACCGCGAGCGGCGCCATCGAGACCGCGATCGCGATCAGCAAGCCGCCGGGAACGCGCAAATTCTTGTCGTGCCAGAGGTAGTGACCCGCCACGCTGAAGCCGACCGCATAGGCGATCGCGCAGGCCGTCAGCGCCCGCCCGCCCATCTGGGTGAAGGCCAGCGTCGAAAACAGGCCCATGGCCCCGATCACGATCAGCGCGCCGGTGTACCAGAGCACATGCGCGGCATCGAATTTGGCGGCCGGGCTGCCGTCAGCGGCCACGTCCTGCCCGGTGCTGCTCTTCAGAAAGTCGAGCAGCCGTTCCAGATCGGCGGCGCTGATCACCCCCGCATCTGCGGCTTCCCGAAGATCCTTGGCTGAATATGGCATGCGGCTATCCCTTATGGCCGGTTCCGCGCCTCCCCCACGGTTGGGGAATGGGCGCCTTCCCACGTGAGTATACGCAAATATGAGCAACGTTCAATAAATTATTGAGCGACGCTCAAAATATTTGAGAGCGAACCGGCCGATTCAATCGAACCGGTCCCTCGGGGCGCCCTCGCGCCGGGACCGAAGCGCAGCCAAGTCGCGACTGGGGGGCGCCCCGGTTACCGGGACGTCCGATCGGCCTGCGCCAACCGGCCCGCATCGCTTGCCGCATTCGCCTCGACGATCTTGCGAGAGAGGCACGACGAGTGTCCCGACAATGGGGACATGATCGCCGCGCGCATGATCAACAAGTTGTTCGAGAGCGAAGAAGGTCGGTTGCGCGACATGCGACTTGGGTCAACGCGAACGCGCTTCGCTATCTCCCACATGTCCGAAACTTGTCTCGAACATTGCACTTTGCTGCTGACGATGGCGGCCGGATCGACTGAGCTCAACGCAACCGGCGACGTGCGCAGGATTCACGACAGCAATCGCAATCATCGAAGTCGATTCCTGACGTCGTGCTGACAACGCGAACACGCGCGGCGCGAAACAGTTTCACAATCCGACATTCATCGAGCTTGCGACAATTTCACGATACATCGGCAGCGCTTTCCCTATGCTCGCCGGCGGGGTTGGTCGTGAAACCGCAGGGGACTTCATCATGAAAAAAATTCTGCTCGGCATTGCCGGCCTCGCGGCAATCGGCACGCCTGCCTTTGCAGCCGATCTCGCTCCGCGCACATACGTACCGACCAAGGCGCCACCGATGATCTCGCCCGCTTACGATTGGAGCGGCTTCTATGTCGGTATCAACGGGGGCGGCGGATGGGATCGGAATTGCTGGAATAACACCAGCCTGTTCGGCACGGCTGTGAGCCCGAGCGTCGGCGAAGGTTGCGCCGGCAATTCAGGCGGCACGGTCGGCGGCCAGATCGGCTATCGCTGGCAGTCCGCATCGTGGGTGTACGGCGTCGAAGCGCAAGGCAACTGGGCCGACATCTCCGGATCCAGCCAGAGCCTGGTGTTTCCGAACATCACGAACCAGACCAAGACCGACGCATTCGGATTGTTCACCGGCCAGATCGGCTATGCCTGGAACAATGCGCTGCTGTATGTGAAGGGCGGTGCGGCCGTTACCGACAATCAATATTCCGGCTGGTCGAACGCAACCGGCATCGAACTCGGCACGGCCAACGACACCCGTTGGGGCGGCGCCGTCGGCGTCGGCTTCGAGTACGGCTTTGCACCGAACTGGTCGCTGGCTCTCGAATACGATCACCTCTTCATGGGGACCGGCAATGTCGCCTTCACCGGCGTCGCTCCCGCCAACCTCGGCGTCAACACGCGCAACGAAGACATCAGCCAGGACATCGACCTCGTCACCGCGCGCATCAACTACCGCTTCGGCGCTCCGGGCATCGGGTACTAGCGCGTGATCTGCAAGAGAGATTGCAGGGGAGACTGCAAGGGATGCCGAATCTGAAAATGGTGCGCCAAGCGATTCTCGTTGTCGCCATAGCGTCGATCGGAATGCTCACCACCAACACGGCCTCGGCACGCGGTTTCCATGGCGGCGGCGGATTCCATGGTGGCTTCGGCCGAGGCGGATTCTATCGCGGATATGGCTGGGGTTTCGGACCGGGGTTCGACTTTGGAGCCGGCTACTACTACGGCGGCTATCCGTATTACGGCGATCCCTACGATCGCGGCGGCTGCTATCTGGTCCGGCGCCGGGTGCACACCCCTCGCGGCTGGCGCATCCGCACCCTGCGGGTCTGCGATTGATGCGACGGTCACGGCGAGGATCGCAAGACCTCGCGCCGTGACAGCAGGGAGCGTAGCAACGACGGCTGCGCTCCCTACTCCGCCAGCGCCTTCATCTCCTTGTAGAGATCCGACTTGCCCTCGAAGCCGATGCCGGGAAGGTCGGGCATCACGATGTGGCCACCCTCGACGCGCACGCCGTCCGGGAAACCGCCATAGGGCTGGAACAAATCGGGGTAGCTTTCATTGCCGCCGAGCCCGAGGCCGGCCGCGATGTTGAGCGACATCTGATGGCCGCCATGCGGGATGCAGCGGCTCGGCGACCAGCCGTGGGTCTTCAGCACCTCGAGCGTGCGCTGATACTCGCAGAGCCCGTAGGACAGCGCGCAGTCGAATTGCAGCCAGTCGCGATCCGGCCGCATGCCGCCGTAGCGGATCAGGTTTCGCGCGTCCTGGTGGCTGAACAGGTTCTCCCCCGTCGCCATCGGCCCGGGATAGAATTCGGCCAGCGCGGCCTGCAATGCGTAGTCGAGCGGATCGCCCGCCTCCTCGTACCAGAACAGCGGATACTCGCGCAGCATCTTGGCGTAGGCGATCGCGGTCTCCAGATCGAACCGGCCGTTGGCATCGACCGCAAGCTGCGCCTCGCTGCCGATCTCCTTCAGCACCGCCTCGATGCGCTCGCGGTCTTCAGTGAGCGGCGCGCCGCCGATCTTCATCTTCACGACGTTGTAGCCGCGGTCGAGATAGCCGCGCATCTCCTTGCGCAGCGCGCCGAGATCCTTGCCCGGATAGTAATAGCCGCCGGCAGCGTAGACGAAGACGCGCGGATTGGCGCTCACGCCGTGGCGCTCGGCAAGCAGCCGGAACAGTGGCTTGCCGGCGATCTTCGCCACCGCGTCCCACACCGCCATGTCGATGGTGCCGACCGCAACCGAGCGCTCGCCGTGACCGCCCGGCTTCTCGTTCGACATCAGCGTCGACCAGACCTTGTCCGGATCGAGATTCTCGCCGGTGGCATCGAGCAGCGCTTTCGGATCGGCCTCCTTGAGGCGCGGCGCAAAGCGCTCGCGGATCAGACCGCCCTGCCCGTAGCGGCCATTGGAGTTGAAGCCATAGCCGACCACCCGCTTGCCGTCGCGCACCACGTCGGTGACCACGGCCACCAGGCTCGAGGTCATCTTGGTGAAGTCGATATAGGCGTTGCGGATCGGCGAGGAGATCGGCTTTGTGATCTCGCGGACGTCGACGATGCGGACGGACATGCTGCTTTGGTCCCTTGGTGTTCGTCATGGCCGGGCTTGTCCCGGCCATCCACGTCTTTCTTCTGATGTGCCGTCAAGACGTGGATGCCCGGGCCAAGCCCGGGCATGACGGTGTGTGATGCGCGAGATTTACACTTCCGATCAGGACTTACTTCTTATCCCGGAAATACGGCTCGACCGGCCCGTGCACCTTGATGGTCAGCGGATTGCCGTAACGGTCCTTTGCATTGCCGGCGGTGACCCGCACCCAGCCCTCGCTGATGCAGTACTCCTCGACATTGGTCTTCTCGGCGCCCTTGAAGCGGATGCCGACATCGCGCGCGAGGATTTCCGCGTTGTAGTACGGGCTGTTCGGATCGACCGACAGGCGGTCGGGGAATTGGTCGTTGGTGTTGTCGTCGCTCATAGCAGCGCCTCGATCTCCTTCTTCAATCCTTCGGGCCGGGCGGTCGGCGCATGCCGCGCCACGACCTTGCCGGCGCGATCGACCAGGAACTTGGTGAAGTTCCATTTGATCGCCGGCCCGAGCAGGCCCGACTTCTCACGTTTCAGGTGTTCGTACAATGGATGCGCGCCACTGCCGTTGACGTCGATCTTGGCGAACATCGGAAACGTCACGGCGTAGTTGGTCTCGCAGAAGGTGGCGATCTGCTCGGCCGTCCCAGGCTCCTGCGCACCGAACTGGTTGCAGGGGAAGCCGAGCACGGCAAAGCCGCGCGGCGACAATCCGGCGTGCAGCTCCTGCAGGCCCTTGTATTGCGGCGTGAACCCGCAGGCGCTCGCCGTGTTGACTATCAGCAGCACCTGGCCCTCGAACTGCCGCAGCGGCAGGTCCTCGCCGGCGAGCGATTTGGCGATGAAATCGTAGACCGTCGCCATCTCAAGTCACCGGATCAATGGCCGCCGACGGCGTGCCGCCGGCCTCGACCGCTTCGCCCGCGGCAAGGCAGAGATCCTCGCGGTAGCGCGCGGCCACCAGTTGCACGCCGACCGGAATCCGCCCGACTAGTCCCGTTGAGACGACGAGCCCGGGCAGACCCATGAAGGGGATCGCGATCTGCGGCAGCTGCGCGTGCCACACCCGCGCGAACGACGCCTCGTCCTTGCGGTCGAGATGATCGGGGAACGGCAGCTCGCCGGACACCGGCATCAGCAGCACCGGATATTTGTCGAGGAAGGCGAACCATTCGCGCGTCAATGTCGCGCGGCGGGTCAGCGCCTGCGACAGGTCGAACGGGTGCACCCGCGCGCGGACGCCGCGCAGGCAGGCCAGCGCGCCGGGATCGCCCTCGCGCTCGGCAAAGGCGAGTTGCGCCTCATAGCCGTCGCCGAGCCAAAGTCGGGTCTGGATCTCGGCCGCCTCGCGCAGGGACGGCGTGTCGGCGACTTCCTCGACGATCCAGCCGGCATCTCGCAGCCGCTTGCCGGCATCGGCCACCGCGGCGACGACTTCCGGCACCGGATTGAGGCCATCGGGATTGAGGCACATCGCGACGCGCTTCTCGCGCGGCGGCCCCTCGAGCGGCACCGGCGCGTACCAGGGATCGCGATAGTCCGGCGCCGACATCGCGGCGAGCGAGATGCGCAGATCGTTGACGGTGCGCGCCAGCGGGCCCGACACCGCGCTGATCTGCGGGCCGATCGGACGCTCCGGCAATGCGGCGTTGAAGGCCGGGATGCGGCCCATGCTCGGCCGCAGGCCGTGCACACCGCAGGCATAGGCCGGATAGCGGATCGAGCCGGCGATATCGGTGCCATGCGCGATATGGCCGATGCCGGCCGCGACCGCGGAGCCCGCGCCGCCCGACGAGCCGCCGGGCGTGATGCCGGGATCGCGCGGGTTCTTGGTGTCGCCGTGAATGAGGTTGGTGGTGAACCAGCGATAGGAGACCGCCGGGCAGTTGGTGCGGCCGAGCAGCACCGCGCCGGCCTTGCGCAGATTGGCGACCACCGGGTTGTCGGCCTTGGCGATGAGGTCGCGCTGCGCCTTCAGCCCGTTGGTGGTGGCGTAGCCCTCCTGGTCGACATTGACCTTGATCGTAACAGGCACGCCGGCGAGCGGCCCCACCGCATCGCCGTGCGCAATTGCCGCATCGATCTTCGCGGCCTGCGCCAGCACGTCGTCCGGCCGATGATCGACCACCGCGTTGATCTTCGGGTTGACCGCGTCGAGCCGGGCGAGCCCGGCCTCGGCCGCCTCCTTCGCCGATACCTTCTTCGATTTGATGAGGCCGGCGAGCTCGGTTGCCGACAGACGCCAAAGATCCTGCATGAGATACTCCGTGTGACGGAGGTTTTTAGCGCCGCACGAAGGACAAGGCCAGCGGTCCGCCGCGTAGCCGGTCAGCGGAAATGCGCGACGTAATAGGCAAGGTCGCCGATCTGCTCCTTGGCGACCGTCTGCATCACGTCCGCCATGGTGGCGTCGTAGCCGTGGCGGCTGTTGTCCTTGTACTCGGCCAGCGTCTTGGCGAGGTAGTCCTCGCGCTGGTTGGCGATGCGGGGAACGTTGTCCTTGCCGGAGAAATCGGTGTTGTGGCAGCTGTTGCAGCGGTTCTGCTGCGCCAGCGCCTGGCCGCGCGCCATCCGCGCCGGATCGCCGGCCTCGGTGGGCGGCGTGGGCTTCGGCAGGGTGGCGATGAAATCCGAGAAGGTTCGCAGATCGTCGTCGGTCATCGGCTTCGCCATCTCGTTCATCGGCTCGAACACCCTGAGCTTCTCGCGGAACATGAACAGCTGGATCAACGCATAGGGCGCCTGCTGGCCGCCGAGCGAAGGCGTGTTCTCGGTTTCCGAGGTGCCGTGCTCGCCATGGCAGGCAAAGCACGCCACGGCGCGCTCCTGGATGGTCTCGGCATCTGCGGAGAAGCTGAGAGCGGCGAGCGCCAAAGCTGCGATGATTGTTTTATGCATGGCTGCTCCCGGCATATTGCCGTCATTGCGAGGAGCGAAGCGACGAAGCAATCCTTGATGCCGCAAGTGGCGGAATGGATTGCTTCGCTTCGCTCGCAATGACGGTGACTAGACTTTCAGCTTACTGGTTGGCGACCTTCGGCTTGCCGTAGCTGACGCGATAGACCGCGCCGTTCCAGTCGTCGGAGACCAGCAGCGAGCCGTCCTTCAGCAGCATCACGTCGACCGGGCGGCCGACATATTTGTTGTCCTCGAGGAAGCCGGTCAGGAACGGCTCCATCGACTTCGCGGTGCCGTCCTTGTTCAGCTTGACGACGACGACGTCACCGCCCTGCTTCTGCGACTTGTTCCAGGAGCCGTGGCGCGCGACGAAGATCGCGTTCTTGTAGCCCTTCGGGAACTGGCTTCCGGTGTAGAAGCGCATGCCGAGCGAAGCGGTATGCGGACCCATCAGGCCGACCGGCGCGGTGTAGTCCTTGCAGTTCTTGCCCCAGCCGAGCTCCTGGTCGATGATGTTGCCCTGGTAGCAGAACGGCGCGCCGAAATCCTCGCCCGCCTTGGTGACGCGGTTGAGCTCGTCTTCCGGCACCGTCTCCGACAGCCAGTCGCGGCCGTTGTCGGTGAAGTACATCTGCTTGGTCTCGGGATTCCAGTCGAAGCCGACCGAGTTGCGCACGCCGAGCGCGTAGACCTCGGCGCCGGAGCCGTCGAGATTCATGCGGCGGATCTGGCCGTGGTCGGCGTCGTGCAGCACGTTGTTGCCGGGCTGGCCGACCGGAACATAAAGCTTGTTGTCGGGACCGATGGCGATGAACTTCCAGCCATGCGCCTCGTCCTTCGGCAGCTTGTCGTAGATGACGGTCGGCTTCGGCGGGTTGTCCAGATTGTCCTCGATCTTGTCGATCTTGGAGACCTTCGAGAGCTCGGCGATGTAGAGCGTGCCGTCCTTGAAGGCGACGCCGTTCGGGCGGTAGAGGCCGGAGGCGATCACCTTGACCGAGCGCTTGCCGTCCTTGTTGACGATTGCATAGACCTTGTCGACAAGCCGGCTGCCGACGAACACGGTGCCCTTGTCGCCGAGCGCCAGCGAGCGAGCATTGGCCATCCCGGCGGCATAGACCTCGACATTGAAGCCGGCCGGCACCTTGAGCTTGGCGAGCGGCAGCTTGTCGGGCGCGGACGGCAGCGGCGGCGGCGCCACCGGCGCAAGCTTGGCGGCGGCTTCATTGTCCGGACGGCCGATCAAGGGCGAGCCCGGCGGCAGCGGCTGGGCGGCAGGCGCGGCTCCCGCGGCCGGCGCGGCCGCCGGCTGTTGCGCCGCAGCAGAGAGCGTGAACGCCCCCAGCATGGCACCGGCGAGCAGCAGGCTGCGCGGTGCGAACGAGTGTTTTTTCATGATGATCTCCCCTGGGTGGAAGCCTTTGTTCATCGCGCCATTAACGTCGATCGGCGCCTTCAGGCTTTCCGTTCATAGTCTTGCGAATTTGTCCGGACAATTGCAATCGGAAACATGCTGACATCGGCCAACGCATGGTTGTGGCCACGCGGCCCGATCAGCGTGCGTCAGTGCCGCGTCATCGAGCGGTCGGGGCGATCGAGGATCGCCTCGGTGAATGGAAACTCCAGCACGATCTCGCCCTCGTCGTCGGTCACCTCGATGACCGCGCTGAGCAGCGCGCCGTCGGCGCCCTCGGTCTTCAGCAGTTCGCGAATCATCGCCCGCGCCATTTCCCAGGCACGATCAGGATCGCGCAGGATTTCGCCGTCGGGGTCGGAGATCAGCTCGTCGCCGATACGGGTATTGAAGAAATAGCGTGGCATCGGCTGAAACTCGGCTCGGTTAGTCGCCTCCCCTCGCGGGAAAGCACAGTCTCGTCACCAGGACCTTCGGAGGACCGCGTGGCCCCTGCTTTTAATCCAAGATCACCATTCGCTGTGTGGCGAACAACAGGAAAAAGGTCTGATGGCACCGGGTTTTGACGGGAAATGCGCGCACAAATTTGTGAGTGGGCGAAATTCGCTCGCCGCAGTGCAGCATGCCCGTTCCCGGGGACACCTTGCGAAAAATTTAAGTGGCGAACTTTTCGAACCGCAGTAGTTTAGCCTGCAGGGCGGAAAGTTCGTCCGGTTGCAACAAGGAGAGCCAAATGGCCTGGAAAGCACCGAAGATCGTCGAAGTGTCGGTCGGCATGGAAATCAACATGTATATGTGCGCCACCCGCAAGTAAGCGGCAGCGCCCTATACACGTTTAGCGTTTTAGCGCAGGTGGACATCCGGGCGTAACGCGCTCCCGAGCATGGGGGGGTGTTTCAAATCCGGGGTTCACCTCGTGACGTTTTTGGGTCCGAGTCAGACTTTCGAGTTAAGCATCTCCAGGGGACGGATCATGCTTCGTGTCGTCGTCCTGGGTGCCGCGGCGGGTGGCGGCGTTCCGCAGTGGAACTGCGGCTGTGTCGTCTGCAGGACGGCGCGAAACGACCATCCCGAATTGCAGCGCACGCAAGCCTCGATCGCCGTCAGCGGCGACGGCGTACACTGGTTCCTGGTCAACGCGTCACCCGACCTGCGCCAGCAAGTGACCGCGGCGCCGCAACTGCATCCGAAGCCTGGCGCCCTGCGCCACAGCCCGATCGCGGGCGTCATCCTCACCAATGGCGAGATCGATGCGGTCGCCGGGCTGCTGTCGATGCGCGAGGGCTCGCCGTTTGCGATCTACGCGCATGAGCGGGTGCTGGCGATCCTGCGCTCCAACAGCATCTTCAACGTGCTGAGCGAGAAGAACGTCGCCCGCCGCCCGATCGCGGTCGACCGGGCCTTCGAACCTGACCTGCCCGACGGATCGCCGTCCGGGCTCGAGGTGCTGCCGTTCGAGGTTCCCGGCAAGGGTGCCTGGTATCTGGAGGGCAAGGCGCACCCGGCGGGCGCCGACGGCGTCGGCGATACGCTCGGCCTGCGTATTGCGGACAAGCGCAGCGGCAAATACTTCTATTTCCTAGCCGCCTGCGCAGGGGTGACCGACGACCTCAAGGCGCGGCTGAAGGGCGCGCCCCTGGTGTTCTTCGACGGCACGGTGTGGCGCGACGACGAACTGATCGCGGCGGGCCTTGGCAACAAGACCGGCCAGGGCATGGGACATATCGCGATGTCGGGCGATCAGGGTGCGATCGCCAGCCTCGCCGGGCTCGACATCGGACGAAAAGTGTTTTTGCATATCAACAACTCCAACCCGGCGCTGCTTGGGACCTCGGCCGAACGCAAGGCGGCCGAACAGGCGGGCTGGCAGATTCCCTCCGACGGAACGGAGATCGTGCTGTGAATGTCGTGCCTACCAACGGAATGACCGCGCTCTCGATCGGCAAGGGCATCACGCTCGACAGCGCCGAGGAGATGGAGGCGACGCTGCGCACCATCGGTGCGACGCGCTATCACAGCCTGCACCCATTCCACCGCCTGCTGCACGGCGGCAAGCTCAACAAGGGCCAGGTCCAGGCCTGGGCGCTGAACCGCTATTACTACCAGAGCACGATCCCGCTGAAGGACGCGATGGTGATCTCGCGCTTCCGCGACCGCAACACGCGGATCGAATGGCGCCATCGCATCGAGGATCATGACGGTGACCTCGGCAATGAGGGCGGCATCGAGCGCTGGCTGAAGCTGACCGAAGGCCTCGGCCTCGACACCGCCTATGTGGAGTCCACCGAAGGCATTCTGCCGGCGACGCGCTTCGCCGTGGAAGCCTATGTGCATTTCTGCCGCGACCGCACGCCGCTGGAGGCGATCGCCTCCTCGCTCACCGAATTGTTCGCGCCGAACCTGCATGAGGAGCGCATCTCGGGGATGCTGAAGCACTACGACTTCGTCAACCCCGACATCATGAGCTATTTCAGCCGCCGCCTGACCCAGGCGCCGCGCGACGCCGGCTTTGCACTCGACTACGTCAAGCAGCATGCCAAGACGCCCGCCGAGCGCGAGGCGGTGTGCAACGCGCTGATCTTCAAGACCAACGTGCTGTGGGTGCAGCTCGACGCGCTCTATCATGCCTATGTCGACGGCCAGATTCCGCCCGGCGCCTTCGTGCCGAAGACAGGTTAGAGACAGACAACATGGCCAGCCGCAACATCAGCGTCAGCGAGACCAGCCGGCCGAAACTGCCGCGCCATACCAAGCTGAAATTCGACGAGACGCGGCAGGTCTGGGTGATCCTGGCGCCGGAGCGCGTGCTGGCGCCGGACGAGATCGCGGTCGAGGTGCTGCAACTCTGCGACGGCGTGCGCAGCGTCGCCGAGATGGTCGATCAGCTCGCGGAAAAATACGCCGCCCCGCGCGAGGCGATCGCGACCGACGTGATCGCGATGCTGCAGGACCTGGCCGACAAGGGCTTTCTCACCGAAGCGCGCGAGAGCACAGCATGAGTGACACGCTCGCCGACAACAAGACGACGACATCAGGCCCAACGGATGGGCTCGCGGTGCTGGAGCAAACCCGTTCGGCAGCCGAGACCTACGGCATCCCGCTCGCGGTGCTGCTCGAGGTCACCCACCGCTGCCCGCTGCAATGCCCGTATTGCTCCAACCCGGTGGAGCTCGACCGCGGCTCGACCGAGCTTACCACCGACGAGTGGAAGAAGGTGCTGAGCGAGCTCGCCGAGCTCGGCGTGCTGCAGGTCCATTTCTCCGGCGGCGAGCCGACCGCGCGCAAGGACATCGTCGAACTGGTGCAGCACGCGTCCGATGTCGGGCTCTATTCCAACCTGATCACCTCGGCGGTGCTGCTGACCAAGGACAAGCTTTCGGCGCTGGCCGATGCCGGCCTGAGCCATGTGCAGATCAGTTTTCAGGGCAACGAGCCCGTAGTTGCCGACCGTGTCGCCGGCCTGAAGGACGCGCACAAGAAGAAGCTCGAGGTCGCGAAATGGACGCGCGAGCTCGACATGCCGCTCACCGTGAACGCCGTGATGCACCGGCAGAATCTGCATCAGCTCTCCGACATCATCCAGATGGCGGTCGATCTCGACGCCGACCGGCTCGAGGTCGCCAACGTGCAGTATTACGGCTGGGCGCTGAAGAACCGCGCCGCGCTGATGCCGACGGTCGAGCAGATCGAGGAGACCAGCCGGATCGTCGAGGAAGCGCAAGCGCGCCTGAAGGGCACGCTCGCGATCGACTATGTGGTGCCGGACTATTACGCGCTGCGGCCGAAGAAATGCATGGGCGGCTGGGGCCGCCAGTTCTTCAACATCTCGCCGGCCGGCAAGGTGCTGCCGTGCCACGCCGCCGAAAGCATCACCGGGCTCGAATTCGAGTCGGTGCGCTCGAACCATTCGATCGCCTGGATCTGGCAGAACTCGGAGGCCTTCAACCGCTATCGCGGCACGGGCTGGATGCCGGAGCCATGCAAGAGCTGCGAGTTCCGCGAGGTCGATTACGGCGGCTGCCGCTGCCAGGCCTTTGCGCTGACCGGCGATGCCGGGAATACCGATCCGGCCTGCGCGCTGTCGCCGCGGCACGAGGAGATCTTCAAGCAGGCCGAGCGGGAATCCGCTGGCACGCAGAACCGTTTCCTCTATCGCAACTTCGCTGGCGGCACGCTGGAAGCAGACGAACACCAGGACAAGCGCAATGGCGCCTGACGCCGACGCCGGCAAGGCTGCCAGGCGCGCCGATCCCTTCGCTCCGCTGACATCGGAATGGCTCGATGTCGGCGACGGTCACAATTTGCACGTCGAGAGCGTCGGGCGCGAGGGCGGCATCCCCGCCGTCTATCTGCATGGCGGCCCGGGCAGCGGCTGCCAGCCCGATCATCGCCGGCTGTTCGATCCCGAGCGGTTTCACGCGGTGCTGTTCGACCAGCGCGGCTGCGGCCGCAGCCGGCCGAAGGGCAGCCGCGACCACAACACGACGCAGCATTTGATCGCGGACATGGAGAAGATCCGCGAACGCTTCGGCTTCGCACGCTGGATGGTGGTCGGCGGCTCCTGGGGCGCGACGCTGGCGCTGGCCTATGCGCAGGCCCATCCCGAGCGGGTCAGCGGGCTGGCGCTGCGCGCGACCTTCCTCGGCACGACTGAGGAGCTGGAAGACGTGTTCCTGCGCGCCTTGCCGCGCTTCTACCCCGGCCTCTCGGAGGACTTCCTCAACTTCCTGCCCGAGCCCGAGCGTGCGGCGCCGCTTGCGGCCTACTACCGCCGCATCCTCGATCCCGACGCCGCCGTGCATGCGCCGGCCGCACGCGCCTGGCATGACACCGAGCGCGTGCTATCGGAGCACACGCCGAAACAGACGCGGCTCGATCCAAAGGCATCAGGCGCCCTGCCCTCGACGCCGTTCATGGAGGCGCACTACTTCGCCAATGATTGCTTCATGCGGCCGCACCAGCTGATGGAGGAAGCCGGCAAGCTCGCCGGAATTCCCGGCATCCTGGTGCAGGGCCGTTACGATCTCTTGTGCCCGCCCGCGACGTCGCACGCGCTCGCCGCACGCTGGCCGGGCAGCGAGGTCCGCATCGTCGATGGCGCGGGCCACATCCTCTACGATCCCGGCATCCGCAATTCCGTGATGAAATCGATCGCCGACCTCGCCGCCAAGGCCTAGCCGGCAACTCCATCGAAAGCCAATGAATCAAATGTCTGATTTTCCCATCCTGAGGAAGCCCGTTGCCGTGTTCGACGCCGGCATCGGCAGCTATGCGGCCGTGGCTGCCTTGCAGCGTGCGCTTCCGAAGCAGGACCTCATCTATTTCGCCKATCGAGCAAGCTTTCCCTATGGCGGCAAGAACCGGCAGGAGCTTCTCGATACCATGAAGCGAACCCTCGCCTTCCTGGCGCGCTTCGATCCCGCCGCGATCCTCGTCGCATCCAATGCACCTTCGATCACCGTTCTGGACGATCTGAAAGACATGATCGCCGTGCCGGTGTTCGGGGTGCGTCCACCGGTGAGGGACGCGTTGCAACAGGCGAAGGGACGACACGTCGCGGTTCTCGGCGTGAAGTCGCTGGTCGAAAGCGCGGAGATGCGCGCCTTCGCAGCGACAGAGGCGGGTGATGGCGTCGATCGCGTCCACCTCGTCAACGCCTCTCCGCTGGTGGAGTTGGTCGAGAGCGGCGCGTTTATTTTCGACCAGGCCGATGTGCAACGACAGGTCGACGCGTTCGTCTCCGCACTCGATTCGCAACATGCCGATATCGGAGCGATGACGCTCTCCAGCACGCATCTTCCGTGGCTGCGCAGCTTCCTCGAGCGCGCCGCGCCGGGGCGACCGCTGCTCGACCCGCTTGAGAGTGCACTAGGTGCGATCGGCCCGGTCGCTGTCGAGGGACAAGGCCAGCTTCTGGGATTGGTCACCGAGAACGATCGCTACACGGCAAGCGATTTCCAGCGCATGCTCGAGCGGCTTGGGGTGGTGCTGACACTTCACGTCGTCCCGCGCCTGACCGAGGATTGATCAGACCGGCACGGAACGTGGCGCCAGAGCGGCCAACTGCTTTGCCAGAACGTCGCTGAGCGTACGGGGGAAGCGGCCCGCGAGACGAGCGACATCGCCGGTGACGACGTCGAAATCGCCGGCCACAAAGCGCTTCTCGATATCGATCATGGCCTGGACGTATTGCTGGGGCACGCCGGCCTGCGCCATCCCGCGGCGCAGCTGGGCCTCGTCGAGCACGACGAAACGCATCGGCTTTCCTGCGATGTCCGCCAGCAACGCGGCGCGCTCCGCACCGGTCACCACGGCTGGCCCGGTCGCACCGTAGATCGCGCCGGCATGCCCTTCGCCAAGCAGGATCCCCGCCGCCGCAACCGCGACGTCATCCCGCGACACGAAGGCAACACGACTCTCGCCGAGCCCCGCAAGGATTCCCGACGCGAGCGACATCGCCGCCACCTGGGCAAAGGACTCGGCGTAATAGTTCATCCGCAGGATGGTCCACCGTGGCGCTGTCCGCATCAGGTGCTGCTCGCCGGTGAAGTACGACGCGAACATCTCGGCTGCGTCCACGGCGCGGGTCGCCGCCGAAGACATCATCACGATCTGGCCGACGCCCGCGGCGACCGCCGCATCGATCGCGGTCACGAAATGCCGGTCGCGCAGGCCCGGCCTGGTGTCGGAACTCGGGATGATCAGGAGGCGATCGAGGCCGCGATAGGCCTCCGCCAGCGTCTCGGGCCGGTCGTAGTCGCCATGCTGCCGCACGGCGCCCGACCGAACGGCTTCCGGCGTTCGAGAGATGCCGACGATGTCATGGCCACCGCCTCGCGCCATCAATTCCGCCACGACGGCCTTGCCGAGATGACCGCTTGCACCACTGACGCCGATCTTCATTCCGATATCCCATCTATCGTTACGCACAATTTGTTCGTTACAAGATGGCCGGCACCGGATAGCCTCGCAAGAATGCACAATAAGGTGCGCCACGAACAAATCTGATCGTGCCGCGACGATGATGGGACCAGCGATGAAGCGCGCCAAGCTGCAGCCCGGAATGGCAAGACCCGGATGGGACGATCCGGAGGATTGCCGCGCCGTGCTGCAGGTGCTCGACCGCATCGGCGACAAATGGACCGTCATGGTGGTCGGCGCGCTGGCCGATGGGCCGATGCGCTTCAATGCCATCCAGCGCCTGATCGGCGCGTCACATCGCATGCTGACATTGACGTTGCGCGCGCTGGAGGCGGACGGGCTCGTGAATCGGACGGTCTATCCGACGATCCCGCCGAAGGTCGAATATGAATTGACCAGGCGCGGACGCTCGCTGATCGCGCCGTTGCAGACGGTCGCCGCCTGGGCCAAGCGCAACCGTCGCGCCATGGAGACCGCGCGGGCGAAATTCCAAGCGAACAAGACGGCAGCCCGCTGAACGCCGCCTGGCGGCGCCCGGACCGCCGGCCGACGCCGCCTATGCCGGCAGCACGATCACCTTCGTCTTGACCGGCGTTCGCGAATAGAGGTCGAGCATGTCCTGGCTGAGGAGGCCGGTACAACCGCTCGTAATGCCGTTCCCGATCGTTTCGGGGTCGCTGGTGCTATAGATCGTGTAAAGCGTGTACACCCCGTTTTGATAGAGGTAGAGCACGCGGGCACCAAGTGGATTGTCGAGGCCGCCCGGCATGCCACGAGCATATTTGCCCGCCTCCGGCTGGCGCGCGATCATCTCCTTGGGTGGCGTCCAGGTCGGCCATTCGGCTTTCCGCCCGACATAAGCCTCCCCGCTCCACCGGAACCCATCGCGGCCGACATTGGCGCCATAGCGGGTCGCGTTTCCCTCACCTTCGATGCGGTAGACATAGTACTTGCTGGGATCGACGATGATCGTACCGGGCGCCTCATCGCTGTCGTACTTCACTGTCTTGCGAAAATATTTCGGATCGACCTTGCGAACATCGACCGCAGGGATCGGGAATTTCTCGTCGGGCACGGGCCCGTAGAGTTTCTCCGCCTCGGCAAGGGTCATGTAGTCGGATGCGCAACCAGCCAGGCTCAGTGCGGCGAGACCGGCAGCGGAGCCGAACAGAAACGCCCGGCGGTTGACAAGCCGCGAGCGATGACCAGGCAGAGCCCCCTCACCCATCGCGCCGGCGTCGGCAATTCCACGGTCCATAAACATGATTTCGGATTTTCCCTTATCCCGTTGCGCGGCCGGAGAAGACTTTGGCATACAGTAAGAAGGTGGCGAAAAAGTTCTTCGTCGGTCGAGGCCGAAACCTTGACCAACAGACGGCCTTGTGAGGCTCGCCCGAGAACAATGCGAGAACTCTCCTCTTGAATGCTGCCGACCTATCGCTGCATTCGCCAGGGCGTTCCTCGGCAAAACGCACGCCCATTTGGCCCATATCGTCGAACCGCGGCATTCTTCCGCGTGTCGGCTCACGAGGGTAAACCGGACGCCACCGAGCATCCGCACGATCGACGCAATCGACCCGATGCGGACACATGCGGCATCAGACTGGCGTACCAGCCAACGCGTCAGGTGCAGATCAGCCGTAATGGTCGAATTCGCTCAGGGCAATTCGAACCTCCCGCGCGAAATCAACCAGCGACACGATGAAGGCGATCACCGAGACAATGAAGAGGATGGCAACGCCACGCTCGTGCTGAATTTCAAAGAACGCGCTCACAAACGCCACGACGATCAGGATGCCGATCGAAATGCTGGCCAGCACTGACCAGAAGATGGCGCGATTGAGCATGGCTGCGCGTCGCATGAGACGAGGCAGATCGGTCTTGAGCCTTGACCTCGCGTCCTGGTCGGGGATTCCGTTCAGGTAGATCGTTCTGTCGATGATCCTGTTCATGCGAGATATCAGCACGGCGATGAAGGCGGCCAACGCTCCGAGAAGAAACGCCGGAGCGGCTGCCTGCGAGATGACGTGCGAGAGCTGACCGACCGATGGAGTGACTGGTAACATTGGCTCCGACCTGAGATTAGCGACCCGTCGCAATTTTTAGGCAGTATCATATCGGCCTCCCGTTCGGCCGTCCTCGGCATCCGAGTAGTCGCTCGCAGTTTACGCTCGCTTTGCGCGATGTCCTATGTAAAATCGGAGCAGCGAGAACGCGGCGGCTCGCTCAACGCCAGGGGGAACGCGATGTCGAGCCTTGCCGTCGATCTGTGGCCCCGATCGCTGCGAATAGCCCTGATCGGGATCGCAACCGCCGCCTGCATCACCGGAGGATGGCTTGCCTATCGCTATTTCGCCAAGCCGGTTCATCTCACCGTGGCCGCCGGCTCGGTCGATGGTGAGGCGCTGTCGCTGATCTCTGCCATCGCAGCCCGCCTGGCGGCATCGAACGCACACACGCGGTTGCAAGTCGTCGACAGCCAGACGTCAGCCGGAGCATCGGAGCTATTGGCCTCGGGTAAGGCGGATCTTGCGGTGGTCCGCGGTGACACGGCAGGCCTCGCAGATGCAAGAAGCGTCCTCCTGCTGACGCACGGCGTCGTTCTGATCATGGCGCCCTCGAACGCAAGCGCCGATAATCTTGGCGATTTGCACGACGCCACCATCGGAGTTGTCGGCGGTCCGATCAATCGACCAGTCGTCGACGCGCTGAAGCAAGTCTATCAATTCGACCGCACCAAGGTTCGCTTCCATGATGTTGCGGTGACAGAAGGCGCGGCGGCGCTATCTTCCGGACAGGTACAGGCGCTCCTTGCCGTCGTGCCGGTTACCGAGAAATATCTGGCGAAGGCGCGGCAATTTTTCCGCGGGGCCGGCGCGAAAGGCGCCGCTCCCGGGTTGATTGAAATCGAATCGGCCGGCGCGGTCGCCAATGTCGCGCAATATTATGAAAGCTATGACATTCCCAAGGGCACCTTGCGGGGAGCGCCGCCCGTTCCATCTGACGACCTGACGTCGCTGCGGGTGTCATTCTTTCTGGTCGCCAACAAGTCGGTGGACGCCGACACCATCACCGACCTGACGCAGTCCCTCGTCGATGTACGGCGGGATCTGCTGTCGCAATACCCGATACTGGCGCAAGCCGCCGCGCCCAGCACAGATACCAACGCCTTGATTCCGATTCATCCGGGAGCAGCCACCTATTACAACGGAAACCAGCAGAGCTTCCTCGATAAATATGACGACAAGCTTTATTACGCGTCGCTCCTGCTGGGGTCGCTGATCTCAATCGTTCTGGCCGCATGGCGGTTCGCGAATTCCGGGGGCGGATCGAAAAGCATGCTGGAGCCGTTATACGCGCTTGGCGATGAGATCAGGAATGCGAAGAGCGAGGCCGAGCTCGACGAAACTGAAAAGCGCATCGACGACATTCTGAAAGCGGAGCTTGTCCGGAACGCCAGCGGGGATGGTGCCGAAAACAGCGAATTGACCGCCCTCGGCCTGGCCGCGCAAAGGCTCCATCATTTGATGCAACAGCGGCGAACGGCGCTTCGCAGCCCTTCATAGATCGTTGCTACTTCGTCACGATCCGCCGTGTTGGTGTCACAGTGCCGGTCGGCGCCACCGGAGAGAGCGAGAACGTCAACCAAGTATTCCAGCCGGATGGCCGATTGGCCGCATCGAATTCACCGTATCCTTTCAGGTTCAAATAGCCCTGCATGTCACCGACGGGAAACAGGAATCCGACTTGCGGACCGACACCAAGGACGCGTGAGCGGAAACCGCCCAGCACAGGATTCTGTCCGAAATCGTCGGTGACCTGCTGATACGCATATCCGACTAGACCGACAAAGAGCTGTTTTGAGAGAAACTGCGAGGCACCCCAGTCGAGGTGAAAGTCGATACCGTTCTGATACTGCGTGTCCGGATTCTTGAAATTGTAGGTGAAGCCCGCGACCGCGGAAAATTCGTGCCCAGTCTCCGGATTGAAGTAAGTGTAGCCACCGCCGCCATCGATGGCGCCGTGACCGATCCCGAGATTGGCGAGGCGTGTCGGACTATAGGCGCCGACCGGAACGTCTCCGGTCACATAGGTCATGAAATTGTGGGCGCCGGCGTTCCACTTCAATGTTGCTTGCGGATAGAGATCGCCGACCGAGGTGATGGAATCGCTGATACTTCCAGTTTGAGTAATGAAGACCGGTCCCAGGCTCTTTGTGAGTGTCCCGCTGAGGTCGGCGGCCGAGCGGCCGAACAACCCGGTCAGCCCGATCGCAAATTGTCCGCCCAGCACCGGAGAAGCAAATGTGTAGGTAGGGTTGAGAATTACGAGATCGCCCTGCGCGTTCAGGTTCAGATTCAGGTTGACGTTTACGCTCGCGGGAATTTTGCCGATTGTAATTTCTCTCGCCGCAGCAGTAGCGCCTGAGGCCGATACGGAGGTGTGATAGTATACCTCCGCCATCGACCATCCCGGCACCGTGGGGGCTGCTGCGAGGCTGCCAAAGCGGCCGGGGAGCCAATAGGAAACGCCGCCTTCATCGGCGCGTGCGAAGTCGGACCAGGTTGCGGACATCGCCAGGATCACTCCAACGGCCGGGCAGACCAGCCGACGACGAGACTTCCGCTTCGCAATGCACTGCTTCATTGCTCGCCCCCTTGCCTTCATGTCCGCTTGCGACGGTACACTAGCGTGCCTCAGGACGTCTCACCCTAAAGTAGCGCGCCGAAAAGATCGGTCCACGTTGTGGCGCTGGAGTTACATCATAGGCTGACTAGCGCGGCGCCGGCGACTGGAGAGCGGGGGGCCGGCTGCCTCATCGCGACTTCGCGGCCCTGTACTGAACGGTGCCGGGTCGATCGCAGACAGCACGACGTCCCTCTTCATCGGCACGTTCGGCTTGATCGAGACTGCGACAATTTGTCATGTCACGGTCAGTGACACGTCCACGACGTTACCGATTACCGCCGCGCGGTCCGACTGCGTGAGGGTAAGAGCGCGAGCAATGTCGCGGGAATGAATGCGCGGGTCAGCAGCTCCACTGAACGACTCCAAAATATGAAGACCTGCATCACACCCCGAGGATGTAGAGGCACAGAATATATCGACGGCTGGACCCCATTTTTAGCTCGTGCTAATCTCTTTCCCGCGGAGGTAGCCGAAGCATCACCCCTTCGATATCAACCTTAGGCTGCAACCCCACGATCTTTGATTTCAGCGACCCTTTTCGACTCCGCCGACACCATCCTGCGCGTTGACTGCACGATATTGCATATTTCCGCGTCCATCTCTCGCATCGGAGCGAGTGTACTAAGACGACGATCGAACTTCCTCGAAGAACAAGGAGTCGATGCCATGCACGTCGCAAGATTGAATCAGATTTTCGGATTGTTCGCGCTGACCACCGCTTTGCGGGACTGACGCAGCGCTTTCCCAAAACGCGGCATCGCCGCCAACCACGAAGACGATCGGCACGCCGACCTGCCAGGACCATCGCTTCCCGACATCACACCAGTACAGTTTCAGTACCGTTTCCCCACCAAGATGTAAGGAGATCGTTCCCATGAACCTCACCCGTCGTAACGTAACGATTGGCGGCCTCAGTCTGCTCGCCAGCACCTCCATGAGCACAATGGGCCGGGCCGAGTTCGGTGACCTTCTCGGCATCGGTGAGGACTTCGAGGACTTCGCGCTCGCTACCGACGCCTACATCTTCGGCTATCCGCTGGTGACGATGGAGATGACGCGCAGGGTCGTCACCAACGTTGCGGCGCCGGAGGGAACGCGCGCGCCGATGGGCCAGATCATCAAGCTGCGTCAATATCCCAACGCGTCATTCCGGGATGTGACGGCGCCGAACGCCGACACGCTTTACACCACGTCGTTCTTCGACGTCGGCAAGGAGCCGTGGGTACTCAGTATCCCCGACATGAAGGGCCGCTACGCCCTGTTTCCGATGCTGGACGGATGGACCACCGTGTTTCAGGTGCCGGGCAAGCGGACCACCGGCACCGGCGCGCAGACCTATGCGATCACGGGCCCTGGATGGAAAGGCACGCTGCCGGCCGGCGTGAAGGAATACAAGTCGCCGACCAGCATCGTGTGGCTGCTCGGCCGCATCTATTGCACCGGCACGCCGGAGGATTACGCCGCGGTCCACAAGCTGCAGGACGAGTGCAAGCTGGTGCCGCTCAGCTCCTTTGGCAAACCCTACACGCCGCCCCCGGGCAAGGTCGATCCGTCTCAGGACATGAAGACGTCCGTACGCGATCAGGTCAACCGCATGGATGCGGTGGCCTATTTCACGCTGCTCTGCAAGCTCATGAAGGACAATCCGCCCGCCGCGGCAGATGCACCGCAGCTCGCCAAGTTCGCCCGAATCGGAATCGTGCCGGGGCAGGATTTCGATGCGAGCAAGCTCAAGGCGGATTTCGCCAAGCGGATTCCGGAAATCGGCTTTGACCGGATCATGCTTCAGTTCAAGATCAACAAGGACGTGAAGGACGAGAACGGCTGGGCTTTCACGACCAAGACCGGCATCTACGGTACCGACTACCTGATGCGGGCACTTGTTACCGCCATCGGACTCGGCGCCAACAGGCCGCAGGACGCCGTCTATCCGACGTCGCTGAAGGATGCCGAGGGTCACAAATACAGCGGTGGTAGCAAATACGTCATGCACTTCCCAAAGGGGCAGATGCCGCCGGCCCAGGGCTTCTGGTCGGTGACCATGTACGATGCCTCCTATTTCTTCGTGGCCAACCCGATCAACCGTTACTCGATCAGCGCACGCGAAAACCTGAAAACGAATCCGGACGGCTCGACCGATCTCTACATCCAGAAGGACTCACCCGGAAAGGACAAGGAATCCAATTGGCTTCCTGCGCCGGCGGGCGATTTCATCCTGATGATGCGGTTGTACTGGCCGAGCGAGAAGAACCCTTCGATCATCAACGGGTCTTGGAAGCCTCCGGCAGTGAAGAGAGCCGACGCATGAGGCAGGTTAGCGTCGAGCGACGAGGGGCTCTCTTCGCGGAGAGCCTATCCTCGTCAGGTGTTCCGGGGCTGCTTCGAGCGCAATGGCGGCTCCAACGTCATTGATCTGAATCAATCGGCATTCGTCTCCGCCGTTGTTCGCTTAACTTGCTTCAGGTTTCAGCGGAGCGAATTACCGGCATGAGCTTCCAGTCGGGCAAAAAGCAAAGAGGTGCATTCATGAATGTGACTGATCGACGTTCCCTTCTCGCCGTCGCCCTTGCCGTAATGACTTGCTTCACAGCGGCTGCACCGGCAAGGGCGCAATCCGTATCGCCCGCGGAAGCGCAACAGATTGCCACCGATGCCTATGTCTACGGCTATTCGTTGATCACGACTGACGTGACCCGCGTACAGATGAGCAACGTGCCGAAGGTAGAGGGATTCACAAGTCCCACCGGTCAGTTCATCAACGTTCCCCGCTATCCGCCGGCGGATTATCGCGGCGTTTCCGCACCTAACGCGGACACTCTGTATTCCGTTGTCTGGCTCGATCTCACCGAGCCGCAAGTGTTCAGCCACCCCGACATGGGTGACCGCTTCTATCTTTTCGAGATTACTGATCTCTGGATGTCGGATTCCGAGCACTCGCCGAGCAAGCGCACGGCCAGTGGAAAGGCTGCCAACTACCTCTTCACCGGCCCGGGCTGGAAAGGCGAAGTGCCTGCGGACATGAAGCACTTCCCGATGGCGACGCGCTACATGGTCATTCTCGGCCGCACCTACGCCGACGGCAGCGAAGCTGACTACAAGACCGTTAACGCGCTGCAGGCGCAATACAAGATCACGCCGCTTTCGGCCTGGGGCAAGGCGTACACGCCAGTTACGCCGCCGGTAAATCCCAATCCGGGCTTCAGCATGACCGACAAGCCGCAGACGGTCATTCTCGCCATGGGGACGGAGGGATACTTCAACCTGATGGCCAAGCTCATGGCAGCGGCTGCGCCCGCGCCAGCGGCCGACGCACCGATGCTCGCGAGCATGGCGAAGATTGGCATCGTGCCCGGCAAGCCGTTCGAGATGAACAAGCTCGACCCGGCTGTACAGGCAGCGCTGAAGGACATTCCCGAGACAGCTCTGAAAAAGATCGAGGCCAACAAGGAGAACCTCGGCGGGATCGTCGATGGCTGGTCGATCACGAAAGGTCTCGGCACCTACGGTCCCTCCGATTACATGAAGCGAGCGGTGGTAGCGGCCTTCGGTTGGCCCGCCAATCAAGAGCGTGATGCGGTCTACCCGAACACGGAGAAGGACTCGACGGGACAGAAACTGAGCGGTGCAAACAAGTACACGCTGACATTCGCAAAGGATGCGACACCGCCTGTCAACGGCTTCTGGTCGTTCACCATGTACATGATCGACCAGGGCTGGTGGTTCGTTCCCAATCCGCTGAACAGGTTCACCGTCAGCATGCGCGACAATCCGAAGTTCAACCCGGACGGCTCGCTGACCCTCTACTTCCAGAACGAGTCGCCGGGTGCTGACAAGGAATCGAACTGGCTGCCGGCGCCGAAGGGCGATTTTGTCCTGATGCTGCGAATGTACTGGCCGAAGGACACTCCGCCTTCGATCATTGACGGGAGCTGGAAGGTGCCGCAGGTGACCAAGGTCGGCCCATAGCCACGAGTATCGATTTACCTGGCTCACTGAACTCGGGCGCTGCGGAGAACGAGGGTAGCAGCGCCCGGAACTAGGCCGTGCACCCATAAACCGGCCTATGACGCGACCAAGGTTACGTCTGTTTTGCCCCTGTAGCGACCAAGTTCGTGCACGGCGCGATATGTCGCGATGGGCCAATACAGACGTGCCTGAATTGCGGATATTTGCCTGCGGCGGTCAGAGGGATCGCGGAGTTGTCGGAATTTGCACCGACGAGAGGAAATGCGACAATCCGACCTGACGTTGCCGTGTCGAAGACCGGCAACTGACGGCTCCGTTGCATGAGTTTGTTTTCGATATTTCGGCAGCGCCCCTTCAAACCAGGTTTAGATCCTTCGGCTTGATGCCGGTGAAGATGCGTTCGAGGCTCGCCTGCTGCAGGCCGTAGACGTGCTGGATCAGGCCGGCGAAGAACGCCCGGTAGTCGGTCAGAACGGGATAATCGCGGTTCTGGAACAGCGTCGCCTGTGCGACCTGGACCTGCTCGCCGGCCATGCGTCCGCCGTTGACGCCGCCGCCCATCACCCAATAGACGCTGCCATGGCCATGATCGGTGCCGCGGTCGCCGTTCTCGCGGAATGTGCGGCCGAATTCGGAGATCACGACCACGACCGTGTCGCGCCACATCGCCGGGCCGATCTCCTCGGAGAAGCCGGCAAGGCCCCTGCCCAGTTCACCGAGACGGTCGGCGAGATAGCCGGTCGCCGCGCCTTGGTTGACATGGGTGTCCCAGCCGCCGACGTCGACGAAGCCGAGGTTGAACTGCTCGCGCATCAGACGGCCGATCCGCCGCGCCGAGAGTTCGAAGCCGCGCGGCGAGACCGCGCCGCGGTTCGCCGCCATCATCTCCTCGGAGACCGATTTGTAGACGTCGTCGCGGACGCGAAAGCCTTCTGACACCGAATTGGCGAGATCGCCCTTCGCATACATCTCCCGGATCAGCCGCGCCTGCCGGTCGTCGACACCCGGCTTGCTGACGCTGGCGATGCCGATGTTCGGAATCTGGGTCTGGCCGCGGAAGATCAGCGGCAATTGATCGGTGAAGGAGATCGGCTTCACCCGCGTCAGCTCGGTCGCCAGCCGGCTCATGAAGCCGGAGCGATAGTCGCGGCTGCCGCCGACCGCCTGCCCGAGCTCGATCGTGTCCTGGGTCTCGAAATGGCTGCGCGAGAGGTCGTCGCTGGTGCCGGCGAACGGAACGAAGGCGATCTCGCGCCTGGCCCATAGCGGATAGATCGAGTCGCGCAACGCCGGATGCAGCCCCCATCCGGCGTCGAGCGCCAGCGCCGCGTTCGGATTGCCGGCGTCGGGCCGCGCCACCGCAAGCGTCGGCCGCGACGCGTAATAGAACTCGCTGCCGACCGGCACGACCACATTGGCGGCGTCATAGGCGCCGCGCAGGAACACCACGAGCAGGCGCGCGTCGGTCGCGGGCGCAGCCCAGACCCGGCCGGCAAGCGTGAGCGAGGTGGAAGCGGCGAAGGCCTTGATCAGTTCGCGGCGGTTCATTGGCGAACCTCCCTTTCAGTGCATAAACTCCGGTGACGACAGAAACAGCGTGTTCCAGTCCTGCGGCGAGACCGCCTGGTCGAGCGCGGCGAGCGTGGTCGGGCTCAGCGTCTGCCTGATGTTGCTGAAATAGAGCCCGTTCATCACAAGCGGAAACGCCGGTTGGTCGACGGCATTGGGCTCGTTCGGCTTGAACAGCCCGGCCGAGCCCGAGCCGATCGCGCGCGCGATCTCGAAACGCAGCATCATCTGCCCGGGACCGTTCCAGGCCGCCGACAGCATCGAATAGCCGTCCGGCGTCTCGTGGTTGAACAGACCCTCGGACAGCCGGTTGAGCCAGCCCTGGATCGGCAGCGTGTTGAGGATGACCTTGTTGTCGTAGGCGAGCCGCACCGACGACATCACGTAGAGCATCGGGTCCTTGAACTTGGCGCCGCCCTTCAGGCTCGCGGCGAACTCCGGCGCATGAACCAGCGTCGACATCACGGCCGCGATATCGCCGTCGGTCTTCTGGAAGGTCTGCGCCATCTGCTGCACCAGCGCGGGCGGCGGATTGTCCGACACGAAATAGGTCGCCAGCTGCTTTGCGATATGCGTGGCGGTCGCAGGATGACGGCACAGGATGTCGAGCGCCTCGTCGACCTCGGCGAGGCCACGGCCCTTGATCTGATGGCCGAGCAAGGTCTTGTCGCCGAAATCATGGCGCGCCGGATTGAACTCGAACGCACCCTCGCGGACCAACTGCGATTGCAGCTCGGGCTTCAGCTTCGGATCCTCCGATTTGAAGTCGATGCCGACACCGGTGAGGATCCGCGCCAGTGCCTCGACGTCGGCCTGGGTGTAGCCGGAGCCGACGCCCATGGTGTGCAGCTCCATGATCTCGCGGGCGTAGTTCTCGTTGAGGTGACCGGCCGCGTTATCGGCGTTGTCGAGATAGCGCAGCATCACCGGATGATGCAGCGTCGCCGACAGCAGGTTGCGGAACTTGCCGAGCGCATTGGCGCGGATCGCGCGGTCCTCGTAGTCGCCGACCAGCACGCGGATGTTGGACTTGTACTGGTGGACATTGAAGTGGTTGAACCAGAACCAGGTCAGCCGCTCGCGCAATTGGTCCGGCGCATAGAGCGCGTGCAGGATGGTGCGCGCCGCGGCCTGCCTGGCGCGGTCGTTCATGGCTTGCTGATAGACCTGTTGCGCCGCCTTTTTCTGCTCGGGATCGGCGACCTGGTTGGCGGATTTGCCCTGCTGGTCGAACGAGGCGGCGATGTCGAACGGGAAGCGATGCACGTCCGGCATCGCTTCGATCTGCTTCTGGACCGCGGCCGGCAATGCGGCGCCAGCCGGATGCAGTTGCTCCTGCAACCAGCGCTCGGTGCCGATCTCGCGCAGATGCGCCGCGCTGGACGCGTTGACGCCCCAGGTCAGGCGATCGAGCAGCGCGATGTCCTGCGCCGCGAGTTCGGCCGCCCGCACCGGCTGGTGCAACGCCACCAGCCCCGCGATCGTACCGACGATGAGTTTCGCGATTGTCCGCGATCCGAGTATGGCCGTGATGCTCATGAAGGCTGACCTGCTCGGCTCATGGTGTCAGGCCCTCAATGCTTGCATTTGCCGGGAGGGCATGCCGGCGCCGCCCGCGCCGGCGCGGGCCTTGGCGGAGCGGCCGGCCGTGGCGGCGGTGCCACGCGCTGCGCCTGCATCGCCGGCCGTGGCGGCGGCGCGGCGCGCGGAGCCGGCGCTGGTGCCGGACGCGGCGCAACGGCTGCGGCGCGCGGCGGCGGCGCTGCAACATGCGCCGGCGCGGGCCGAGAGACCGGCGGCGGCGACACCGCGGCACGCGCAGGCGCCGACCGGGCAGCCGGCGTCGGCCGGGCCGGGGTCGCGCGGCTCGCCGGCGACGGCGCCGTTGCGGGCTTCACGTTTGCAGTCGGCGCAGTCGCGGCATGGTTGAGCTGTTGTCTTCCCGGCCGGCCTGCGGTCGCGGGCGCGGCCGGTGCATTCGTCGCAGGCGCAGCGCCCGGCTTGGCCGCAGTGGCCGGTTGCGCATTGGCCGGCGCCATGGCTGTCGCCGGCTTGGCGGGCGTCACCGCATTCGGCTTTGCGCCAGGCTGGGCAGCATTGGGCTGCGCGGCACCAGGCTGCGCGGTGCCCGGCTGCACGGCGCCATGCTGCGGCGTGGCATTGGCCGGCGCGGTCGCCGACTGCGGCAGCGGCGGGCCATTCTTGGCGCCCGGCAAGGTATGCGCACCCGGCGCGCCCATCGCGTTCGGCGTGGCCGCGTTCGGTGCAGCAGCCGGAGCTCCCATGGCTGCGCCTTGTGCAGGCGTGACGCCTTGCGGCGCGCCCGGTCGCGTCAGATTGGCGCGCTGCATCGCCGCGGCCGGCAGTTGCGGTGCCGCCGTCACCGGCGCGCCGCCCATCGCCGCCGTCACCCCGGCCGCATGGAGTTGCGCCGGCGTCGGGTTGGGATTGTTGATGACCGTGTTGATGACAGTCGTGTTGTGGATGTTGTTGAACACGATGTTGTTCTGCGGCGGCACCACATAGGCTGGTGCTGCGACATAGGCCGGCATCGCCACGAAGAACGGCGTCGGCAGCACGAACAGGCCGATCGGCGGCGGCGGTGGCGGCAGCACGACGAAGTCCGGCGGCGGCGGCGGCAGGAAGAAAACCGGCGGCGGCGGGGGCGGCGCGAAGGCGAACACCGGATCGCTGTAGTAGAGCACCGGACGGTCGACATAGACGATCTCGTCGGGCGGCGGCGGCGGCACGTCATAATCGAGCACCGTGAACTGTGCCGGCGGCTCCAGCGCGGCCGACAGATAAGCGAGCCGGCGCCTTGCGTCGTAGGCATGCGGCCCGTGCGGATAACGCCGCAGATATGACCAATACGCATCGGTCGAGTCGGCGTTGTAGGTGCGCCGCCAGGTGATGGCCTCGCGCCGCGCCGCCACGATCGCGCGCACCCGCTTGGCCTGCGGATCGTTCGGATAGGCCTGCAGGTAGTCCTCGTAGCCCTGCAACGTGTCGCGCTCCAGCGCCGCCGCGTAGGCATCCTGCGCCGGGAAATCGCGGATCGGCTTGGTGCGCAGTCCGGCATCGACCTGCTGCGGCGGCGCATCCGGCTTGCGCTCGAAGAACATGAAGGGCGCGTCGACCTTCTGCGCGTTCCACGGGATCTCGGCGCCCTTGGTCATCTCGTTGACGCGCAGGCGAACGCGGTCGAACACCTCGGGCAGGGTCAGGCCGCCGGCGCGGATCATTTCCGCCAAGGCCTGCGCGTAGGGCCCATAAGGCGGCGCCCCGTCAGGCGCGACGGTGCCCGGCGCGGAGTTGAAGGCGATCAGCATCTTGGGATCGGGATCGACCAGCGCCAGGCCACCGGCCAGCGGCTGGCCATCCTTGGCAAAGGGATTGCTGCGCGCCGCATCGAGCACGATCACGCCGGCCTTGATCGGCAGCGCCGACAGCTGATGGCTGTAGTCCGAGATGCGGATCGCCTCGACCGGCACGTCGGTGTCGCGGGCGATCTTGGCGTCGACCGGCACGAAGTAGTTCTCGCCGATGAGCTGCACGCCGTAACCGGCGAGATAGACGACGGCGACGGCGTTGGGCCCGGCGTCCTGCACCTTCTGGATGAAATCGCGGAACGACTTGCGCAGCGTCTCGGCGTCGAGATCGCGCGCGCCGATCACGTCGAAACCGGCGGCCTGCAAGGTCTGTGCGATCAGCCCGGCATCGTTGGCGGCGGTCTGCAGCGCGCCGGCCTCGTAGGCGCCATTGCCGACGACGAGGGCAAGGCGCTTCTCCTGCTGATCCTGCGCATGGACGGGGAGCGATGCGAACGACAGCAGAGCGACAATCAATGCCCACAGAATGCGCGCCATAGCGGTCGTCCTTTTCTCTTCAGCAATTCGCGAGTTGCATGGAAATGCTACCTCTGTGAACCCGCGCTGAACAGGATTACGGCAATTGTGGCAATCCTTGGTTTGCCCGGTCTCGGGCACGGTGGAACTTGCTTCCCCGGCCCGCGCTATCAGGCGATATTGCGCGGATAAAACTGACAAAAAAGGAGCACCCGATGCCGATCGCCGGACAAGGCATGTTGCTGACATCGATGGACATCGACGGCTTACACGAGGCTGAATTCAATCGCTGGTACGACCGCGAGCATCTCGAAGAACGCGTCGCCATCGACGGCTTCCTGGAAGCCCGCCGCTATGTCGCCCATGACGGCAAAAGTGGTGACGGCAAGCCGAAATATCTCAGCCTCTACTCCACCGCGACCTTCAAGGTGCTCGAGAGCCCGGCCTACCGCAAGGCGCTCGCCAACCAGACCGACTGGTCGAAGGCCAACATCGCGCGCTTTCAGAACATGATCCGCGGCGTGGCGCGCATCACGATCAGCCGCGGCGTCGGCCGAGGTGCAGCGCTCGGCATCATCCGCCTGCGCCCGCCGGCCGAGGGCGCCGACAAACTCCGCGCTGCATTGCGGGAGCAACTCGATCCAGCCGCGCGCGACGGCATCATCTCGATGCACCTGCTGGAGAACGACCCTGACCTGTCGAAGCCGCTGACGCCGGACGCCGACAAGGCCGATCCCGGCGCCGGCGACTGGTTCGTGCTGATCGACGCCACTGACGTTGGCGCGGTCCCTGCCGCCGCGGCAGCCGTCACGGGCAATGCAGCCTTGAAGCCGCTCGTGGTCACCAGCGGCGTCTACAGACTGCTGTGGGATATCGCGAAGAGCGATCTTCCGCGCGCGTGACGTGTCATCAGCGCAGTGCGGCGATGCAGATCATGCTGCACCGCCGCATAACGCAATCGAGATTAACGCTACACGCGCATCAGCCGCGCGAAAGCGGATGGTCGGACAATTTAGCCTTTGCCTTCTCTGGAACGGCTCTAATAAGATAAACCTATGATCCAATTCAAAAACCAGAACAACGCCACGTGAGCGTTCGTCGTCAACGATAAGGCCGCGCGGGTAGGCATTTTCGCGCGGGTCAAAGGTAGGAATGAAACCGACTGATATCTCGGCGCCGGATTACTTTCATAAAGTAGTCGATTGCCAATGGGCCTGTCCCGCACACACCCCTGTTCCCGAGTACATCCGGTTGATTGCTGACGGGCGTTACAGCGACGCCTACATGATCAATTGGCAGTCCAACGTGTTCCCGGGAATTCTGGGCCGTACCTGTGACCGTCCATGCGAGCCGGCCTGTCGCCGCGGTCGCGTCGAGGACAATCCGGTCGCGATCTGCCGCCTCAAGCGCGTCGCGGCCGACTTCAAGGACGACATCAAGCATCGGCTGCCGAAGCCGGGCCCGAAGAACGGCAAGCGCATCGCGCTGGTCGGCGGCGGTCCTGCCTCGCTCGCCGTGGCGCGCGATCTCGCGCCGCTCGGCTATCACTGCACCGTGTTCGACGGCGATCCCAAGGCCGGCGGCATGATGCGCAGCCAGATTCCGAAATTCCGCCTGCCCGACAGCGTGATCGACGAGGAGACCGACTACATCCTCAACCTCGGCGTCGAGTTCAAGGGCGGCCAGCGCGTCGACAGCCTGAAGCAACTGCTCTCCGAGAACTACGACGCGATCTTCGTCGGCAGCGGCGCGCCGCGCGGCCGCGAACTCGACATTCCCGGCCGCAAGGAAGCCGCCGCCAACATCCATATCGGCATCGAGTGGCTCGCCAACGTCTCGTTCGGCCATGTCGACAAGATCGGTCGCCGCGTCATCGTGCTCGGCGGCGGCAACACCGCGATGGATTGCTGCCGCACCGCGCGCCGCCTCGGCGGCGAGAGCGTCAAGGTGGTGGTTCGCTCCGGCTTCGAGGAAATGAAGGCCTCGCCGTGGGAGAAGGAAGACGCCATCCATGAGGACATCCCGATCCTCAACTACATGGTGCCGGTGGCCTTCAAGCTTGTCGCCGGCAAGCTGATCGGCGTCATCTTCCAGAAGGTGCGGGCCGAATATGACGAAAAGGGCCGCCGCAATCTGGTGCCCTCGGGCGAGCCGGACGAGACGATCCCCTGCGACGATGTGCTCGTTGCGGTAGGCCAGGAGAATGCGTTCCCCTGGATCGAAGCCGATTGCGGCATCGAATTCGACAAGTGGCACATGCCGAAGGTCGACCCCAAGACGTTCGTCTCGACCAATCCGAAGGTGTTCTTCGGCGGCGACGCGGCGTTCGGCCCGAAGAACATCATCTGGGCGGTGGCGCACGGCCACGATGCCGCGCTCTCCATTCACAAGATGCTGTCCGGCGAGGACATCAACGAGCGCCCGCTGCCCGAGGTGCACGTCTCCTCGCAGAAGATGGGCATCCACGAGTGGAGCTACGACAACGACATCTCCGCCGACAAGCGCTTCAAGGTGCCGCATCGCGACAAGGTGGTCGCGCTGAAGGACATCCGCGCCGAGGTCGAGCTCGGCTATGACCTCAAGCTCGCGCTCGGCGAGGCGCAGCGCTGCCTGAACTGCGACGTGCAGACGGTGTTCGCAGCCCCGCTCTGCATCGAATGCGACGCCTGCGTCGACATCTGTCCGATGGACTGCATCAGCTTCACCGAGAACGGCGAGGAGGATGATTTGCGGCAGCGCCTGAAGGCGCCCTCGCCGCATCACGACCAGGCGCTCTACGTCTCCGGCGACCTGAAGACCGGCCGCGTCATGGTGAAGGACGAAGACGTCTGCCTGCATTGCGGACTGTGTGCCGAGCGCTGCCCGACCGGCGCCTGGGACATGCAGAAGTACCTCATCGATATGGTTCAAGCGGGATCAACATGTCAGTCCAAAGCCCGATCAGCAGCGTAAACGACTTCGTCGTCCGCTTCGCCAACGTCAACGGTTCGGGCTCGGCCTCCGCCAACGAACTGTTCGCGCGTTCGATCCTGCGCCACGGCGTGCCGGTCTCGCCGCGCAACATCTTCCCCTCCAACATCCAGGGACTGCCGACCTGGTATGAGGTGCGCGTCACCGAGGACGGTCATCTCGGCGCCCGCGGCGGCGTCGACATGATGGTGGCGATGAACCCGCAGACCTGGGACAAGGATGTCGCCTCGATCGAGCCCGGCGGCTACCTGTTCTACGACTCGACCAAGCCGATGCCGACGTCGAAATTCCGCGAGGACATCACGGTCATCGGCGTGCCGCTGACCGCAATCACCAATTCGACCTACACCGATCCGAGACAGCGCCAGCTGTTCAAGAACATCATCTATCTCGGCGCGCTCTGCGCGCTGCTCGATCTCGATCCCAAGCTGGTCGAGCAGCTGATCGGCGAGCAGTACAAGGGCAAGGAGAAGCTGCTCTCCTCCAACGTCCACGCGCTGCATCTCGGCCGCGACTGGGCGCTGCAGAACCTGAAATGCCCGCTCGGGCTGCGGGTGAAGAAGTCCGACAAGGTCGGCGACCGTATCTTCATCGAGGGCAACAGCGCCGCCGCGCTCGGCGCCGTCTATGGCGGCGCCACCGTCTGCGCCTGGTATCCGATCACACCGTCATCCTCGGTGGCGGAAGCCTTCACCAGCCACTGCAAGAAGTACCGTCACGATCCCGAGACCGGCAAGGCGAAGTACGCCATCGTGCAGGGCGAGGACGAGCTGGCCTCGATCGGCATCGTGATCGGCGCCTCCTGGAACGGCGCGCGGGCCTTCACCGCGACCTCGGGCCCCGGCATCTCGCTGATGACCGAGTTCATCGGCCTGTCCTATTTCGCCGAGATCCCGGCCGTGATCATGAACATCCAGCGCGCCGGCCCCTCGACGGGCATGCCGACCCGCACCCAGCAATGCGACGTGATCGCCTGCGCCTATGCCTCGCACGGCGACACCAAGCACGTGCTGCTGTTCCCGGAAGATCCGGCGGAAGCCTTCGAGTTCGCCGCCGCCGCCTTCGATCTCGCCGAGCGGCTGCAGACCACGATCTTCCTGATGCTCGATCTCGACATCGGCATGAACCACCGGCTGTGCCGCCCGCTGAAGTGGGACGATGCCAAGCAATATGACCGCGGCAAGGTGATGACCGCGGAGATGCTCGAGGAAGGCCGCGACTTCGGCCGCTATCTCGACGTCGACGGCGACGGCATCCCCTATCGCACCTATCCGGGCACGCATCCGACCAAGGGCTCCTACTTCACCCGCGGCACCTCGCGCGACCGCTATGCGCGCTATTCCGAGGAAGGCGCCGTCTACGCCGACAACATGCAGCGCCTGGTGCGCAAGTTCGAGACCGCGCAGGACATGGTGCCGCGCCCGCTGCAAGCCAATGCGGCGAAGCCGACCAAGTACGGCGTGCTGTATTTCGGCTCGACCTCGCCCGCGATGGACGAGGCGATCGGGATTTTGGAGGCGCGCGGCCATCAGCTCGACCGCATGCGCATCCGCGCCTTCCCGTTCCACTCCAGCGTCGCGAGCTTCATCGCCGATCACGATTTCGTCTACGTGGTCGAGCAGAACCGCGATGCGCAGCTCCGCCAGTTGATCGTCAACGAGAATGGCATCGACCCCGTCCGCCTTGTGCCGATCCTGCACTATGACGGCACGCCGATCACCGCGCGCTTCATCGCCAACGCGATCGGCGACCACCAGGACCACCTCAAGGTGACCCCTCTCCGCAAGGCCGTGACATGACCTACATTGCAAAGCCGAAGTTTCATCACCCCGGCCTGAAGAAGAACGAGCTGGGCTATACCCATCGCGACTACGAGGGCAAGATCTCGACCCTGTGCGCCGGCTGCGGCCACGATTCGATCACCGCCTCGATCATCGAGGCCTGCTACGAGCTGTCGATCGAGCCGCACCGGGTGGCGAAGATTTCCGGCATCGGCTGCTCGTCGAAGACCCCGGACTATTTCCTCGGCAATTCGCACGGCTTCAACTCGGTACACGGCCGGATGCCGTCGGTCCTGACCGGCGCCAACCTCGCCAACCGCGACCTGATCTATCTCGGCGTCTCCGGCGACGGCGACTCAGCCTCGATCGGCTTCGGCCAGTTCGCGCATTCGATCCGGCGCGCCGTCAACATGACCTACATTGTCGAGAACAACGGCGTGTACGGCCTGACCAAGGGCCAGTTCTCGGCGACCGCCGACCGCGGCTCGAAGTCGAAGAAGGGCGTCACCAACACCGACAACGCGATCGACCTGGTTGCGATCGCGTTGCAGCTCGGGGCCACCTTCGTGGCGCGCTCCTTCTCCGGGGACAAGACGCAGTTGGTGCCGCTGATCGCGGCTGCGATCCGGCACAAGGGCGCCTCCTTCATCGACGTCATCAGCCCCTGCATCGCCTTCAACAACCACGCCGGCTCGACTAAAAGCTTCGATTATGTTCGCGAGCACAATGATGCGGTGAACCGGCTCGACGTGCTGGTCGGCCGCGAGCCGATCAGCGTCGACTATGCGCCCGGCACCGTGCAGGTGGTCGAGCAGCATGACGGCTCCAGGCTCGCACTACGCAAGCTCGATGCCGATTACGATCCGCATGACCGGCTCGGCGCGATGACATTCCTGCAGAAGCACGCGGCCAAGGGCCAGATCGTCACCGGTCTGCTTTACGTTGATCCGGACGCCGAGGACCTGCACACCCATCTCGACACCGTCGAGACGCCGCTCAACACGCTGGACGAGCAGGCGCTGTGCCCCGGTTCGGCCGTGCTCGACAAGATCAACGCCAGCCTACGTTGAGCACTCATTCTCGCCGGATGCGCGGCAAGGATGCGCAACAGACTCCGTGTCGTCCGTGCGAAAGCAGGGACCCATAACCACCGATGCAGATTGTCGAGCTACGCTGGAACGACGAGTCCCGTTCACGACAACAGCCGCGGCGTATGGGTCCCTGCTTTCGCAGGGACGACAGCGGAATTGGCGGCCGCTAGGTGTTGCTCAGCCGAGCACTCATGCTCGCCGTCGCAATGTTGCGGCAAGGATGCGCAACAGACTCCGTGTCGTCCCTGCGAAAGCAGGGACCCATAACCACCGATGCAGATCGTCGAGCTACGCTCGAACGACGAGTCCCGTTCACGACAACAGCCGCGGCGTATGGGTCCCTGCTTTCGCAGGGACGACAGCGGAATTGGTGGCCGCCAGGTGTCGCTTAGCCGAGCACTCATTCTTGCCGTCGCAATGACGCGGCAAGGATGCGCAACGACCTCTGTGTCGTCCCTGCTCCCGTGCGCAATTGCGCACTAGGCAGGGACGACAGCGGAGTCGGTGACGGCTACTTGTCGCTCAAGACGTCGCCGAACAGCGCCCAGGACTTGCCGTCGAACCGCGCCATCTGGATCTGGCGGATCGGCGTCACATTGTCGGGCTCGGTCTGCACCTTGATGCCCGGCAGCAGCATCGGCAATTCGAGCGCTTTCAGGTTGGTCGCCTGCTTGATGATGTTGGCGCGGCTGTAATCGCCGTTGCAGTTCTTCAGCACCGCCGTCATCACCTGCGCGACCGTGTAGCCCTGCACATTGAACAGATCGCCCGCGCTCGCATTGGGCTGGTACTTCTTCATCCAGGCCGCAAACTCCTTCTGCGCGGGATCGTCGGCCCAGCGCGGATCGGTCGGATCCTTCAGATAGAGCCCGGTCACGACGCCGATGACGTTCTCGAGCCCGGCCGGCTCGAGCACCGCGGAGACGGAGTTGGAGACGGTTGGCAGGATGGTGAGCGGCTTCCAGCCCATGCTCGCCGCCTTGCGTAGCGCCTGCGCCGCGAATTTCGGCGTCGCCTCGGCGAAGAACACGTCCGCACCGGACTCGCGCATCGTCACCATCTGGGAATCGATGGTCGGGTCGGTCGTGAGGTAGGTGGTCTCCGCGACGATCTGGCCGACATGCTCGCCGAGCCCGTCCTTGAACCCCTTGAGATAGTCCTTGCCGGCGTCCTCGTTCGGCGTGATGACCGCGATCTTCGCATCCGGCTTGGTCTTCAGGATGTACTTTGCGTACAGCCGTCCTTCGAGCTCGTAGGTCGGATTGAAACCGACGGTCCACGGAAACTGCTTCGGGTCGTTCCAGCGCGTCGCGCCTGACGACACGAACAGCTGGGGGACCTTCTTGATGTTCAGGTACTTCTGCACCGAGATGTTCGGCGCGGTGCCGACCGCGCTGAAGATCGCGAGCACCTCGTCCTGCTCGACGAGCTTGCGGGTCTGCTCCACCGTCTTCGACGGTGAATAGGCATCATCGAGACTCTCGAAGTCGATCTTGCGGCCGTCGATGCCGCCCTGATCGTTGAGCATCTGGAAATACGCGGATTCGGCGCGCGCGATCGTGCCGTAGGCCGACGCCGGGCCGCTATAGGGCGCGGTGTTGCCGATCTTGATCGCTGAGTCCGCTGCAACGGACGTTGAGATTGATGCGGTCGTCAGCGCGGTGAAGGCGAGAACGCCCGCCAGGCGAGAACGAGTTGACAAGGGCATATCCTTTTCTTGGTTTTCTTGACGCGGCGCACCTTATCAATCGCGCCCCCGCAGGCAATCACCAAGACCACTCCGCATGCCGGCCATCACGTTCGAGCAGAACATGATGGACTTCGAGAGCCTCGAATGTTGCCGTGATGTTCATGATGTGAGCCTTCGATAGACATGAAGGTTCACCGAGCGAGACACGCATTCCGCGCGGCGGCCGCCGCGCGTTGCTGTTCTCGATTACGTGATGCTCAGGCTGCGACCGCAGCGGCGCGCGGGCTGACCACGTATTCCTTCAGCACCTTGTCGGTGCCGTCGACTTCGGTCAGCACAACGTCGTAGGACCACAGATCGGCGAGATGCTGCAGCACGCGCCGTGCGTCGGTCTCGTTGAGCTGCGCGCCCTTCACGGTGGTGTGACGCAGCAACAGGCGGCGATCGCCGTCGAGATCGACATCCATGACCTCGATATTGGCGTCGACGAAACCGACATCGTATTGCCGCGCCAGCTCGCGGCGCACCCGCCGGTAGCCACGCTCGTCATGGATCGCATCGACCTTGATCCCCTGGCTTTCGGCGGGATCGTCGTGCAGGTGGAACATGCGGAAGCGCCGGATCAGTGCCGGGCTGAGAAACTGGTTGATGAAGCTCTCGTCGCGATAGTTGCTCCAGATCTCGCGCAGCACACCCTCGACGTCGCCCTTGCCGGCGATGTCGGGGAACCAGTCGCGGTCCTCGTCCTCGGGGTTCTTCACGATGCGCTCGATGTCCTGCATCATGGCAAAGCCGAGCGCGTAGGGATTGAAGCCGGAATAGCGGCGATCGTCGAACTCCGGCTGGAACACCACATTGGTGTGCGACTGCAGGAATTCGAGGAAATTGCCGTCGGTGATCCGGCCCTGCTGATGCAGCCGGCTCATGATGCGGTAATGGACGTAGGTCGCGGTGCCCTCGTTCATCACCTTGGTCTGGCCCTGCGGATAGAAGTACTGCGCGATGTGGCGGACGATGCGAATGAGCTCGCGCTGCCACGGCGCAAGGCGCGGCGCGGTCTTCTCGAGGAAGTAGAGGATGTTCTCCTGCGGCAGGCCGAGCAGCGCGCGGCGGCGTTCGGCGCTCAGCGTCGCCTTGCTCTTGGCCTTGGTGTTCGGCACCGTTCGCCACAGATCGTTGAACACGGCTTCCTCGTGCTGCCGGCGCTCGCCGGCCCGCTTCTCCTCGGCGCGCAGGTCGAGCGCCTTCTTTCCGGGATAGCGGTCGACGCCGTGCGACATCAGCGCATGCGCGGCATCGATGGTCCGCTCCACCGTCTCGCGGCCATGACGATCCTCGCAGACCGCGATATAGCCCTTGGCGAATTCGAGATAGTCGAGGATGCCGTCGGCATCGGTCCACTGCTTGAACAGATAGTTGTTCTTGAAGAAGTGATTGTGCCCGAACGCCGCGTGCGCGATCACCAGCGTCTGCATCGTCGCCGTGTTCTCCTCCATCAGATAGGAGATGCACGGCGAGGAATTGATCACGATCTCATAGGCGAGGCCCATCAGGCCCTTGCGATAGGACGCCTCCTGGAAGGCGAACTGCTTGCCGAACGACCAGTGCTTGTAGAACAGCGGCATGCCGACCGAGGAGTAGGCGTCGAGCATCTGCTCGGCGGTGATCACCTCGATCTGGTTGGGATAGACGTCGAGCCCGAGCTCCTTGCGCGCGACCTCCTCGCAGGCGTCGTGAATCCGCTGCAAGGTCTGGAAATCCCAATCGGCGCCCTCGAACAGCCGTTCGCCGGAAGATCCCATCAACTATACCCTTTCCTGACTGGTGCGGCGCTTGAACAGGTCCTGGAACACCGGGAAGATCTCGCCGCGCTCGCTCACCTTGCGCATCGACAACGGCGCGCCGTCGTTGCGCAGGCGCTCGTAGAGCGTCCAGAGCGAGGAGTCCGGCATGTCGAAGGTGTAGTTGGCGGCCTCGCCGACCTCGAGATAGGCGAAGAACTGGCAGACCGGCAGGATCTTGTCGGTCAGCAGAAGCCCGGTCAGCCCGCTGTCGGAGGTCATGTTGTCGCCGTCCGAGGCCTGGGCGGCGTAGATGTTCCAGTCGGCGGGACGGAAGCGGGTGCGGACGATATCGTTCATCGCGACCAGCGCGCTCGACACCAGCGTGCCGCCGGAAGCCGGCCCATGGAAGAACGTATCCTCGTCCACCTCCTCGGCGCGGTCGGTGTGCCGGATGAACACGATCTCGACGTGCTTGTAGCGCCGCTTCAGGAAGACGTAGAGCAGCATGTAAAACCGCTTCGCCAGATCCTTCATGTGCTCGGACATCGAGCCCGAGACGTCCATCAGGCAGAACATCACGGCCTGCGCCACCGGCTTCGGCACCGTCTCGAAGCGGCGATAGCGGATGTCGATCGGATCGATGAACGGGATCCGCTTGGCCTTGGCCCTCAGCGCTTCGAGCAGCGCCAGCAGCTCGCGGCGGCGCGCGGGATCGTCGCATTCCGCCAGCTCCGCCTCGAGCGCTTCGAAGTCGTCCTTGCGCGGCCGGCGCAACGCTACGCGACGCGCCAGCGCCCGGCTCACGGTGCGGCTGATCGAGATGTTGGCCGGCGAGCCCGAGGTCGCATAACCGGCGCGCTGGAGACCCTCGCTCTCGGTTTCCGCGAGCTTGCGCTTGGCAAGGTCAGGCAGTTCGAGATCGTCGAGGAAAAGATCGACGAACTCCTCGCGGCTGAGCACGAAGCGGAAGGCGTCCTCGCTGTCGCCCTCGCCTGCGCCGGAGCCCTTGCCGCCGCTCTGGTTCGGACGCTGCAGCCAGTCGCCCTCGACGAACTTCTTGTTGCCGGGCAGCACCATGTCACGCGTGCCGCCCTCGCGCCGGAACCGCGGCTCATCCATGCCGTCCAGCGGGATGGTCACTTCGCCGCCCTCCAGGACATCCTTGATGTCCCGGTCCTGCGACGACTTCTTGACGGCTCCCTGCACCAGCGCCTTGGCGCGCCGCAGGAAGCGCTGGCGGTTCTCCAGGCTCTTGCTACCCGGGTTCAGCCGCCGATCGACGATATGCATGACCACTTTGCATCTGCCTCGCGCCGGATGCGATCGTGACGTCGCATCGCATTTTTCTTCGACGGGACGGAAAGCCGGTGCCGGCTTTCCGGATCATGCTCTAGCCGGCCTGCTTCACCCGCATGTACCATTCGACGAGCCGGCGGACCTGGCGCTCGGTATATCCGCGCTCCACCATCCGTTCGACGAACTCGCCGTGCTTCTTCTCGGTCTCGCCGTCCTTCTTGGAGCCGAACGAGATGACCGGAAGCAGATCCTCGACCTGCGAGAATATCCGCTTCTCGATCACGTCGCGAACCTTTTCGTAGGAGGTCCAGCTCGGGTTCTTGCCGTTATTGTGCGCCCGCGAGCGCAGCGAGAACTTGACGACCTCGTTGCGGAAATCCTTCGGGTTGGCGATACCTGCCGGCTTCTCGATCTTGGTCAGCTCTTGATTCAAAAGCTCGCGGTTCATCAGCTGGCCGGTGTCGGGATCCTTGAAGTCCTGGTCTTCGATCCATGCATCGGCATAATCGACATAGCGGTCGAACAGGTTCTGGCCGTAGTCGGAGTAGGATTCCAGATAGGCCTTCTGGATCTCGTTGCCGATGAATTCGGCATAGCGCGGCGCGAGATCGGCCTTGATGAATTCGAGATAGCGCTTCTCGGTCTCGTCAGGCAGTTGCTCGCGGCGGATCGACTGCTCCAGCACATACATCAGATGCACCGCGTCGGCGCCGACCTCGGTGGTGTCGTGGTTGAAGGTCGAGGCCAGCACCTTGAAGGCAAAGCGGGTGGAGACGCCGTCCATGCCCTCGTCGACGCCGGCGGCATCCTTGTATTCCTGGACGCTGCGCGCCTTCGGATCGGATTCCTTCAGGCTTTCGCCGTCATAGACCCGCATCTTGCCGAACAGCGTCGAGTTCTCGTGCTTGCGCAGCCGCGACATCACCGAGAAGCGCGCCATCGTCTCCAGCGTGGCCGGCGCGCAGGGCGCGGCGGCGAGCTCGGAGCCCTGGATCAGCTTCTCGTAGATCTTCTGCTCTTCGGTCACCCGCAGGACGTACGGCACCTTGATGACGCAGATGCGGTCGATGAAGGCCTCGTTGTTCTTGTTGGTCTTGAAGCTCTGCCACTCGGCTTCGTTGGAGTGCGCGAGGATGATGCCGGTGAACGGGATCGCACCGATATTCTCGGTGCCGATGTAGTTTCCTTCCTGCGTCGCGGTCAGCAGCGGATGCAGCATCTTGATCGGCGCCTTGAACATCTCGACGAACTCCAGCACGCCCTGGTTGGCGCGATTGAGGCCGCCGGAATAGCTGTAGGCGTCCGGGTCGTTCTGGGCGTAGGTCTCGAGCTTGCGGATGTCGACCTTGCCGACCAGCGAGGAGATATCCTGGTTGTTCTCGTCACCGGGCTCGGTCTTGGCAACCGCGATCTGGCGCAGCCGCGACGGCTGGATGCGAGCAACGCGGAATTGCGAGATGTCGCCGCCGAAAGCCTCAAGCCGCTTGTAGGCCCACGGAGACATCAGCCCGCTCAAGCGCCGCCGCGGAATGCCGTACTTCTCCTCGATGATCGGCCCGAGCGTTTCCGGATCGAACAGGCCGAGCGGGCTCTCGAACACCGGCGAGAGCTCGTCGCCGGCCTTCAGCACGTAGATCGGGTGGACTTCCATCAGCGCCTTGATGCGCTCGGCGAGCGATGACTTGCCGCCGCCGACCGGTCCGAGCAGATAGAGGATCTGCTTGCGCTCTTCGAGGCCCTGTGCGGCGTGGCGGAAGAAGCCGACCAGGCGCTCGATCGTGTCCTCCATGCCGTAGAAGCCGGCGAAGGCCGGATACGACCTGATCGTACGGTTCAAAAAGATACGGCCAAGGCGTGGGTCCTTGGCCGTGTCGATCATCTGGGGCTCACCGATTGCCGCTAATAACCGCTCGGCCGCATTGGCATATCGCATCGGATCACTTCGACACGACTCCAGATACTCGGCCATCGACATGTCGGTCTGGCTTCGCGCTTCAAACGACCTTGCGAAGGCGTTGAACAAAGAATCGTTGTACATGATCCCTCTCTCCACGATATGTATCGCCGCACGACTGACACGAGTCGTAACAAGAGCGTCCTAGGATCGAATCAGCGTCGGCACGCTGGGTCCATTGGACACTCGACCGACTCACTTCGGCAATGCACGGCGCGTGCAGCCTCTGCCTTATCAACAGGCAGGAAGCTTAATGGTTCATCAATATCCCCTTGTTTTTGGTGGCTGTAACCCCTCCGCCACATCCGTGGTTTACCGGGGCCGAGCCCTCCCAAGTGGACGTCCGAACGGGGCAACTTCCCCGTCCGGCGATGAACGTTGGGCTTCCCTTAAAAGGTGTGGCCGTCCAGCCTTGGCGTCAAGATGCGCACTTCACGAACCGCATAAACAAAGGTTACGGACAGCATAAACAAACGTTCATGTCCGATGAACGTGCCACCTTGTCGCCGCGACTAAGGCAACGAGCCCGCGCAGTTCCGCGCAGCACCATTGCCGCGCTGTAAAGATGACACCTGGAGGCGCGGGGTATTCCCGAGGCCGGTCATGAAGCAGACGCTCCTTGTTGTCGCACTCGCAGCCGCGGCCTCTGCCGGCGCGGCGGTAACCGTCCAGGCGGAGGACGGCGTCGACAAGGCCGGGGCCACAGCCTTCGACATCAGGATGTTCGCAGGCCCGCCCGGCGCGAAAGCCTATGCCTGCTTCGTGCGCCGCTACGATGCAAATCATCTGGCGCAGCACCCGAAGCAGAAGGTCAGCGCGATGAAGCTTCTGGTCACAGCCGAAGACGCGCCGGAGGACAAGACCACCAACTACTCGTTCCGGCTCGGCGTCACCTACCGCCACCGCTCCGGCAATTTCGACTCCAGCGGCTTCTGCAACCACGCCATCGCGACCGACTCCGGACACGAAATCCGCTTCGAATGCGGCGTGGATTGCGAAGGCGGCGGTATCAGCGTGGCGCTGTCAAAGGACGACAAATCCGCGATCGCGCGCCTGAGCAGCATCAGGATGTGGAATCGCAACAAGCCCGACGATGACGCGAGCGAAGAGCTGATCGCCGGCGCCGACGACAAGATCTTCCGCGTCGATCGCGCGGACACCCGCGAATGCGCCGAACTTGTGACTGACCGCAAGGAACTCGCAGCCCTCCGCCACAAGTGATAGGCTCGCCCAGGTCGCCAACGCCGGGTCAACAATAATTGTTGCGAGGGACGCCATGCATCGACGCAGCATCCTGTGGGGCAGTCTCTCGGCGATCGGCGCCGCACTTGCGGCGTCACGGGCGAACGCCGCCACCGAGGCGCCGCCGCAGAAGCTGAAGGTGGTCTATCACCTCGATGACCTCGGCAAGGTCAATTTCGTGATCGGCAACATCCAGAACCATCTCGACGGCGTCGGCGGCCCCGGCAATGTCACGATCGCGCTGGTGGTGCATGGCCAGGCGCTGAAGGCGTTTCATGCGGCAGCCGCCAATCCCGACCTGTCAAAGCATGTCGGGCAGCTCTCCAGGGACGGGATCGAGCTTGCCGCCTGCGCCAACACCATGAAATCGCAGAACATCGGCCTGAAGGACCTGCTCCCCGGCTTCGTCGTCGCCGAGCGCGGCGGCGTTGTGCGGCTCGCCGAGCTGCAATCCCGGGGCTATCTCTACCTGCGACCCTGACGCGCCATGCTGCGCCGCGACGCGTCATAAAAATGTGCTGAGATCGGGGTCTGCTCGGACCCGCGCTCCGAGGGGATCGAACTGTTGTGAATGGCGTTATCCCTTGGGAATGCTGATATTCCGCCCGGGCCCCCAGTCATGTTGACAATCCGCCTCCGTCCCCGAAAGCTGCCCGGGAACCCAAAAATCGACCCTCGATCGAACGAGAACAGGCACCCATGAACCCCGTCAAAGCACTCGAAAATCACCGCCAGGCCGTCTGGCTCGACTTCCTCGCGCGCGGCTTCGTCGCCAACGGGGACCTGAAGCGGCTGATCGAGACCGACGGCGTCAAGGGCGTGACGTCCAACCCCTCGATCTTCGAGAAGGCGATCGGCTCCTCGGACGAGTATGACGGGGCGATCGGCCAGGCCCTCAAGAAGGGCGACCGCTCGGTTGCCGACCTGTTCGAGCATCTTGCCGTCGAGGACATCCAGCATGCCGCCGACGTGCTGCGCCCGGTCTACGACCACAGCCACGGCGGCGACGGCTTCGTCAGCCTCGAAGTGTCGCCCTATCTGGCCATGGACACCAAAGGCACGATCGCGGAGGCCGAGCGGCTCTGGAAGGACGTCCACCGCAAGAACCTGATGGTCAAGGTGCCGGCGACGCCGGAGGGATTGCCCGCGATCGAGTATCTGATCGGCGAAGGCATCAGCATCAACATCACGCTGCTGTTCTCGCAGAAGGTCTACCGCCAGGTCGCCGAGGCCTATCTCAAGGGCCTGGAGAAGTACGTCGCCAAGGGCGGCGATCCCTCCCATGTCGCAAGCGTCGCGAGCTTCTTCGTCAGCCGCATCGATTCTGCCGTCGACAAGCAGCTCGACGAGAAGATCGCGCGCGCCAACGACCCCTCAGAGAAGGAGCGGCTTGCCGCGCTGAAGGGCAAGGTCGCGATCGCCAACGCAAAACTCGCCTACCAGGACTACAAGCGGCTGTTCGCGGGCGCGCGCTGGGACAAGCTCACCGCCAAGGGCGCCAAGCCGCAGCGGCTGTTGTGGGCGTCGACCGGCACCAAGAACAAGGATTACAGCGACGTGCTCTATGTCGAGGAGCTGATCGGCCCCGACACCGTCAACACCGTGCCGCCGGCAACGCTCGACGCATTCCGCGACCACGGCAAGGTCCGCGACAGCCTCGAGGAGAATGTCGAGGACGCCCGCCACGTGCTGGAGGAGCTGGAGAAGTCCGGCATCTCGCTCGACGCGATCACCGAGGAGCTGGTCAAGGACGGCGTCAAGCTGTTCGCCGACGCGGCCGACAAGCTGTACGGCGCGGTCGCCCACAAGCGCGCCACCTCGCTCGGCGGCGGCATCGACCACCAGAAGCTCGCGCTCGGCGCCGGCATCGAGAAGGCGGTCGAGAAGAGCACCGAGGAATGGCGCGCCTCCGCCAAGATCCGCAGGCTCTGGCACAAGGACAAGTCGGTCTGGACCGGCGATGACGAGGACAAATGGCTGGGCTGGCTCACCAGCGCCGCCTCCGCCGACGTCGCCGACTACGAGGATTTCGCCAGCCGCGTGAAGGGGCAGAACTTCACCGACGCCGTCGTGCTCGGCATGGGCGGATCGAGCCTCGGGCCGGAGGTGCTGGCGCAGACCTTCCCGCACAAATCCGGCTTCCCGCGGCTGCATGTGCTCGACTCCACCGATCCGGCGCAGGTACGCGCGATGGAGGAGTATGTCGACATCTCGAAGACGCTGTTCATCGTCTCCTCCAAATCCGGCGGTACCACCGAGCCGAATGTGATGAAGGACTATTTCTTCGACCGGGTGGCCAAGGCGATCGGCAAGGACAAGGCCGGCCACCGCTTCATCGCGGTGACCGATCCGGGCTCCTCGCTGCAGAAGGTCGCGATCAAGCAGGGTTTTGCCCGCATCTTCTACGGGGATCCTGCGATCGGCGGCCGCTATTCCGTGCTGTCGCCGTTCGGCCTGGTGCCGGCGGCGGCCGCGGGCATCGACGTCCGCAGCCTGCTCGGCCACACGCTCGCGATGGTGCGCTCCTGCGGCGCCGACGTGCCGCCGCAGGAAAACCCGGGCGTCCAGCTCGGGCTCGCGATGGGCATCGCCGGGCTGGAAGGCCGCGACAAGGTGACGATCTTCGCCTCGCCCGAGGTGGCCGATTTCGGCGCCTGGGCCGAGCAGCTGATCGCGGAATCGACCGGCAAGGACGGCAAGGGCCTGATCCCGATCGAGGGCGAGACGATCGGCGATGCCACCGTCTACGGCAATGACCGCTTCTTCATCGACCTCCGCACCGAGAGCGAGCACGACGCCGCGCATGAGGCAAAGCTCGCGGCGCTCGAGGCCGCCGGCCATCCCGTGGTCCGGATCGTGATGAAGTCGATCGACCATATCGGCCAGGAGTTCTTCCGCTTCGAGATCGCGACCGCGGTGGCGGGCTCGATCCTCGGCATCAATCCGTTCAACCAGCCCGACGTCGAGGCCGCCAAGATCAAGACGCGGGAACTCACCGCGGCGTTCGAGAAGACCGGCTCGCTGCCCGCCGAACAGCCTGTCGTGTCGGCGGACGGGGTCGATCTCTACACCGACGCGCAGAACGCCGAGGAGCTGCGCAAGGCCGGCGCCAATGGCGACCTCAATTCCTGGATCAAGGCGCACCTCTCGCGCTCCGGCCGCGGCGACTATGTCGCCTTGCTCGCCTATATCGAGCGCGACGGCGACACCATCGACGCCATGCAGGCGATGCGGCTGAAGGTCCGCGATGCCAAGCACCTTGCGACCTGCGCCGAGTTCGGCCCGCGCTTCCTGCATTCGACCGGGCAGGCCTACAAGGGCGGGCCCGACAGCGGCGTGTTCCTCCAGGTCACGACCGACGATAGCCAGGACCTGGCGGTGCCCGGCCAGAAGGCGAGCTTCGGCGTGATCAAGGCGGCGCAGGCCCGCGGCGATTTCGACGTGCTCACCGAGCGCGGCCGGCGGGCGCTGCGCGTGCATCTCAAGGGCGATCTCACCTCCGGGCTTGCGGCGCTCGACGCCGCGATCTCGGCTGCGTTGAACTGACGGAGGCCAAAGATGCAACTCGGCATGATCGGCCTCGGGCGGATGGGCGGCAACATCGTCCGCCGCCTGATGACCCAGGGCCACACCACCGTGGTCTATGACAAGGATCCGAAGGCAGTCGCGGCGCTCGTCGCCGACAACGCCACCGGTTCGGCGTCGCTGGAGGACTTCGTCCTCAAGCTGGAGACGCCGCGCACCGCCTGGGTGATGCTGCCGGCCGGCAAGATCACCGAAGCCACCATCGAGGCGCTGTCGAAGCTGATGCAGCCCGGCGACGTCATCATCGACGGCGGCAACACCTTCTGGCAGGACGACGTCCGCCGCGGCAAGGCGCTGAGGGAGCGCGGGCTGCACTACGTCGATGTCGGCACCAGCGGCGGCATCTGGGGCATCGAGCGCGGCTACTGCATGATGATCGGCGGCGACAAACCCGTCGTCGACCGGCTCGACCCGATCTTCAAGACGCTGGCGCCAGGGATCGGCGACATCCCGCGTACCTCCGGCCGCGACGGCCGCGATCCGCGCATCGAGCAGGGCTACATCCACGCCGGCCCAATAGGCGCCGGGCATTTCGTCAAGATGATCCACAACGGCATCGAATACGGCCTGATGCAGGCCTATGCCGAAGGCTTCGACATCCTGAAGAACGCCAATATCGAGGCGCTGCCGGCGGATCATCGCTTCGATCTCGACATCGCCGACATCGCGGAAGTGTGGCGGCGCGGCAGCGTGATCCCGTCCTGGCTGCTCGACCTCACCGCCTCGGCGCTGGCGCAGAACCACACGCTCGACAATTACTCCGGCTTTGTCGAGGATTCCGGCGAAGGCCGCTGGACCGTCAATGCCGCGGTCGACGAGGCGGTGCCGGCCGAGGTGCTGACGGCCGCGCTCTACACCCGCTTCCGCTCGCGCAAGGACCACACCTTCGCCGAGAAGATCCTCTCGGCGATGCGCGCAGGTTTCGGCGGCCACAAGGAGCCGCCGAAGAAGGCTTGAAAGCGTTGTCGAGCGAAGTGGGCACCGGTTCGCGTGAAGAACGCGTCGAGAAATTTACCACGGAAGGTCACGTGCAGAAGAAACCCGATCCATGCTCCTTCATCATCTTCGGCGCCACCGGTGATCTGACGCACCGGCTGGTCGTCCCGGCACTCTACAATCTTGCCGCCGGCAATCTGCTGCCGGAGAAATTCTGCGTCGTCGGCATTGTCCGCAAGGGCATCTCGAGCGAGCAGCTGACCGACAGCCTGATGCAGGGCCTGCGCAAATTTGCCACCCGTCCGGTGGATGAAGCAATCGCGAAGCGGCTGTTCGAATGCGTCACCTCGATCGAGGCCGACCCGCGCGATCCGGCGTCGTTCGATGCCATGAACGAGCAGCTCGACAAGCTCGAGCAGGCACGCGGCACCGGCGGCAACCGCCTGTTCTATCTCGCGACCCCGCCGAGCGCCTTCCTGCCGATCAGCGAGCAGCTCGGACGCACCGGCATGCTGGAGGAGAACGGCGCCTGGCGGCGGCTGATCGTCGAAAAGCCGTTCGGCACCGATCTGCCTTCGGCCAGGGCGCTGAATTCAGCGCTGCTGAAGCTGATGGACGAGCACCAGATCTACCGGATCGATCATTACCTCGGCAAGGAAACCGTCCAGAACATCCTGGTGCTGCGCTTTGCCAACGGCATGTTCGAGCCGATCTGGAATCGCAACCACATCGACCATGTCCAGATCACCGTCGACGAGAAGATCGGCGTCGGCCATCGCGGCAGCTTCTACGATGCCACCGGCGCGCTGCGCGACATGGTGCCGAACCATTTGTTCCAACTGTTGTCGCTGGTGACGATGGAGCCGCCGGCGCGGTTCGATGCCCATGCGGTGCGTTCGGAAAAGGCCGAGGTGCTGAGCGCGATCCAGACCCAGACCGAGCAGGAAGCGCTGTCCAATTCGGTGCGCGGCCAGTATCGCGGCGGCCGGATCGGCGACAACGAGATCGAAGACTATCTGAAGACACCGGACGTCAAGCCCGATAGCTGGACCGAGACCTATGCCGCGCTGAAGCTGACCATCGACAATTGGCGCTGGGCCGGCGTGCCGTTCTATTTGCGCACCGGCAAGGCGCTGACCACCAAGCGCACCGAGATCGCGATCAAGTTCAAGCAGGCACCGTTCGCGATGTTCCGCGACACCGCGGTCGACCGCCTGTCGCAGAATTACCTCGTCATCTCCACCGAGCCGACCGAAGGCATCGAGCTGCAATTCAACACCAAGGTGCCGGGCCCGGCCATCAACATCGACGGCGTCGAGATGAAGTTCCGCTACAAGGACTACTTCAAGGCCGAGCCGTCGACCGGCTACGAGACGCTGATCTACGACTGCATGATCGGCGACAACCTGCTATTCCAGCGCGCCGACAGCGTCGAGGCCGGGTGGACAGCGGTGCAGCCCTTTCTCGATGCCTGGAGGAATGCCGGCGGGCGTGGCCTGCAACCCTACAAGGCGGGCACCGAAGGCCCGGAGGCCGCCAACGCGTTGCTGACGCGCGACGGCCGCAGCTGGCGAAAGCTGGGCTGACATGACCGCGGGCGGCGAACGCAAGATCATCACGGTCGCCGATCCGGCGGCGCTGGCGAAGGCGGCCGCCGAGCGGGTGATCGCAAGGATCGACGAGAACCCCGGCCGGATCGCGATCTGCCTCACCGGCGGCTCCAGCCCGAAGGCGCTCTACCAGCTGCTGGCGACGCCCGACTATCGCCGGCGGATTCCCTGGGACCGCATCGACTGGTTCATCGGCGACGAGCGCCTGGTGCCGCGCAAGGACCCACTGCACAACATGAGCATGGCGCGCCAGGCCTTCCTCGACCGCTGCGCCCCGGCCGCCAATGTCCACCCGATCGCGACTGACACCGCCGACCTCAGGGATCCTGACGTCAGCGCGGCGCTGTATGAGAACGAGCTGATGGCCTTCTACGGCGCCGAACAGCTCGATTCGCAGCGGCCGCTGTTCGACCTGGTGCTGATGGGCATCGGCCCCGACGGCCACACCGCCTCGCTGTTTCCCGGCTATCCCGCCGTCGAGGAAACCCGGCGCTGGGTGGTCGGGGTGCCCAAGGCCAATGTCGAGCCGTTCGTGCCGCGCGTCTCCTTGACGCTGCCTGCCCTCGCCTCCTGCCGCGAGATGCTGTTCGAGGTGGCGGGCGAAAACAAGCGCGCGATCTTGACGCGCCTATTCGCAGGCGAGAACCTGCCGGCAAACCGCGCACGATCGCTGGGCGAGACCGTCTGGCTGATCGACCAGGCCGCGCTGCCGGAGGATTTTGCTGGAGCATGACCCGGAAAAGTGGAAACCGGTTTTCTCTCGCGACAAACGCCAAAGGCGTTTGCGCGGAGATCATGCTCAAACAAGGGGATCTTGGGTGACTTTCTTGGGTGACGGGCAAAACCCCTGCGCACTGGTCGTGATGGGCGTCTCCGGTTCGGGCAAGAGCACCATCGCCGACCGCCTCGCGATCAGGATCGGCTGGCGCTTCGAGGACGGCGACAGCTTTCATCCGCCGAGCAACGTCGCGAAAATGCATTCGGGCCAGCCGCTCACCGACGAGGATCGCTGGCCCTGGCTGCGGGCGATCGCCGCCGAGATCGACCGCAGCTGCGGCGTCAGCCAGCGTGCCGTCATCGCCTGCTCCGCGCTGAAGCGCGCCTATCGCGACATCCTGGTGCACGGCCGCGACGATATCCGCATCGTCTTCCTCGACGGCACGCAGGAGCTGATCGCGGCGCGGCTGGCCGCGCGCAGGGATCACTTCATGCCGCCGGGCCTGCTCACCAGCCAGTTCAAGACGCTGGAGCCGCCGACCCCGGACGAGCGCCCGATCACCGTTGCGATCGACCGTCCGGTCGACAGCATCATCGAAGACATTGTCAGTCAACTGAAGCTGGACCGCCCATGAACAGTATCCCGACCCGCATCGCCCTTGTCGTATCCGATGTCGACGGCACGCTGCTCACCAAGGACAAGACCCTGACCGACGGCGCCAGGGCTGCGGTGCGCAAGCTGCATGAAGCCGGCATCGGCTTCACCATCGTTTCCAGCCGCCCGACGATCGGAATGAGCTTCCTCGTCCCGCCACTCGCGATCAATCTGCCGATCGGCGCCTTCAACGGCTCCTCGATCGTCGATCCGCAGTTCAAGCCGATCGAGCAGCATTTGATCCCCGCTGCCGTGGCCAGGCGCTGCGTCGATCTGCTCCGCGATCGCGGCGTCGACATCTGGCTGTTCACCAATGACCGCTGGCTGACGCGGAATCCGGACGGCGAATACACCGCCCACGAGCAGCACACGATCAAGCACGATCCGACCATCATCGACGATTTCACGCCCTATCTCGACCAGGCCTGCAAGATCGTCGGCGCGAGCTCGGATGCGCCCCTGCTGCAACGCTGCGAAAAGGAGATGCAGCAGATGGTCGGCCACGATGCCACCGCGGTCCGCTCGCAGACCTACTATCTCGACGTCACCCCGCCCGGCCACGACAAGGGCACCTTCGTCGAAGGCATCGCGAAACGGCTTGGCGTGTCGCTCGAGAATGTCGCCACGATCGGCGACATGCAGAACGATCTGCCGATGTTCGCGAAGAGCGGCGTCTCGTTTGCGATGGGCAATGCCAGCGACGACGTGAAGGCGCGCGCCACCCATGTCACCGAGACCAACGAGCACGACGGTTTCGCGCGCGCGATGGACGTGGTGTTGCAGCTTCGCTGAAGCGTCCGGATCATCGCCCCCCGCGTCACCGAACGCGGGCCGCAACGTGATCCTCATTACAGTCCGCCACATCCGATCGCGTCACACTGAACATGTGATCGCGTCACGCTGATCGCGCGGCCAATTGCCGCTGATGATGCTGATCGCGCGACCGATCCGCGGTTCCACGCGACCTAGCGAAATACCGGTCTGTCGCCCCGCGATCGAGGAGTTCGAAAACCAACTGCTTCACATTCATTTGCTGTTGCTCGCATCCAGGAATTTTTCCTGAGGCAGCCGATCACATCAGTTCGGCGAGTCCGGCCCCGGATACGCCAATCTTTACTGGGAGTGCATTCATGGCCGTTACCGCCGACCTCGCCGCGGGAGTCCTCACCGTCCTCGGCGACGCCGCCGACAACCTCATCACCACGAGCCGGAATGCAGCCGGTGTCATCGCAGTCAACGGCGGGGCAGTTCCGATCACCGGCGGCCCCGCGACAACGGCCAACACCACAGCCATCAACATCCTCGGCCAGGACGGCAACGACACCGTCACGCTCGACGCAAGCCAGGGCGCGCTGCCGCCGGTCACGCTGGATGGAGGAACGGGCAACGACACCGCCGTGATCGACGGTGAGGACACCGGCGAGGTCTTCGTCATTGCAGCCAACGGCACTCACGTCAGCCTCAACCGGACCAGCCCCGATCCGTTCTCCGTCGACTTCAGCACGACGGAGAAGCTCGAGATTCACGCCGGCGGCGGTGACGACGTCATCACGGCCGGCAACGGACTGGCCGCGCTGATCTCGCTCACGCTCGATGGCGGCGATGGCAACGACACCATCACCGGCGGCGATGGCGACGACCTCCTGATCGGCGGCGCCGGCAACGACGTCGTCACCGGCGGACGCGGCGCCGATACCGCCCTGCTCGGCGACGGCGACGATACCTACATCTGGAATCCCGGCGACGGCAGCGACACGGTCGAGGGCGGAGCCGGCAACGATACGCTGCAGTTCAACGGCGCCAACATTGCCGAGAAGATCGACATCTCGGCCAACGGCTCCCGCGTACGCTTCACCCGTGATGTCGCCAACATCACGATGGACCTCAACGGCATCGAGAACATCAATTTCAAGGCGCTTGGAGGCGCCGACCAGGTCACCGTCAACGACCTCAGCGGCACCGACGTCAAGCACGTGACGATCGACCTGGAGGCCAGCGGAGGCGGCGGCGACGGCGCCGCGGACACGGTGACCGTCGACGGCACCAACAACGCGGACCAGATCACGGTTGCGCTTGTCGGCGCCAACGTCGTCGTGAGCGGCCTCACTGCCGACGTCACCATCATCGGGCAGGAAGGCGCCAATGATTCACTGGTGATCAATGCGTCAGGCGGCGACGACACCATCAACGCCTCCGCGCTCCCCGCGGGACAGCTCGCACTCACGATCGATGCCGGTGACGGCAACGATACGATCATCGGCAGCCAGGGCGCCGACCTCATTGTAGCCGGCGACGGCAATGACATCGTGACCGGCGGCCGCGGCGACGACACCGCCCTGCTCGGCGCCGGTGACGACACCTACATCTGGAATCCCGGTGACGGCAGCGACATTGTCGAAGGACAGGCCGGCACCGACACGCTGCTGTTCAACGGCGCCAATATCGGTGAGAAGTTCGATATCTCGGCCAACGGCTCCCGCGTCCGGCTGACCCGCGACGTCGCCAACATCACGATGGACCTCAATGGCGTCGAGAAGATCGATATTCACGCGCTCGGCGGCGCGGACACGATCACGGTCAACGACCTCACCGGCACCGACGCGCAACAGATTCTGATCGACCTGTCCGCCACGGGCGGCAACCCCGATGGCGCGCTCGACACGGTGATCGCCAACGGCACCGCGGCCGCCGACACCATCACCGTGACCCAGAACGGCAACGACATCCTGGTCAACGGCCTAGCCGCTGAGATCCTGGTGCACGGTCAGGACGCAACCGACGTGCTCCAGATCAACGGACAGGGCGGCGATGACCAGATCAACGCATCCGCTGTCGCGGCCGGATCGATCGCGCTCGCCATCAATGGCGGCGCCGGAAACGACGTCATCGTCGGCAGCGCCGGCAATGACACGGTGACCGGCGGGCAAGGCAACGACGTCGCGCTGCTCGGCGCCGGTGACGACACCTACATCTGGAATCCCGGCGACGGCAGCGACACGGTCGAAGGACAGGCGGGCACCGACACGCTGCAATTCAACGGCGCCAATATCGCCGAGAACATCGACATCTCGGCCAACGGCGCACGGGTGCGCTTTACCCGGGACGTCGCCAGCATCACGATGGACCTCAACGGCATCGAGAAGATCGCCTTCCATGCCCTTGGCGGCGCGGATCACGTCACCGTCCATGACCTGACCGGCACCGACGTCAAGCAGGTTCTGGTCGACCTCTCGGCGACCGCCGGCAGCGGCACCGGCGACGGCGCAGCCGATACCGTGACGGTTGAGGGCACAGGCGGGGTCGATCAGATCATGGTGACCCAAAGCGGCGGCACCATTCTGGTCGACGGCCTGCCTGCCGAGGTCGCGATCCTGGGACAGGAAGCCGCCAACGATGAGCTGACGATCGAGGGCTTCGGCGGCGCCGACGTCATCGACGCCTCCGGGCTCGGCGCCGCGTCGATCAAGCTCGTGATCGACGGCGGTGCGGGCGACGACGTCATCACCGGCAGCGCCGGCGATGACCAGATCATCCTGGGAGCCGGCGACGATACCTACGTCTTCAAGGCCGGCGGCGGATCCGACGTCGTCACCGACTTCATCGCCGGCGCGGGCACCGACGACAAGGTCGATCTCAGATCGTTCAAGGCAGCCGGCATTCACGATCTCGCGGCCGTGCTCGCGCTGGCCACGCAGGCCGGCACCGACACGGTCATCGATTTCGGCGGCGGCAACGTCCTGACGCTGGACAACGTAACCAAGACCGACCTCAGCGCCGACGATTTCATCTTCGGCGGACCAAGCGTGACCGCGGTGACCACCTCGGGTACCGGGATCACGGCCGGGTCCGGCGATTTGAATGCCGGTCATGTCGTGACCTTCACGGTGACGTTCGACGAGAACGTCACGGTCACCGGTCAACCGCATCTGCTGCTCAACGACGGCGGCATCGCGACGTTCGTGAGCGGCAGCGGCACCAACACGCTGAGCTACCAGTACACGGTCGCCGTCGGCGAAAACACGCCCGACCTCGCCATCATCGGTTCCGACCTCAATGGCGGCACCATGAAGGATGCGTTCAATCAGGACGCCGATCTTGCAGGCGCGATCGGCAATCCGGCCGGCACGCTACAGATCGACACCCTTGCGCCGCACGCGACCAGCGTTGCGGCAACGCCATCGGACGGACACGAAGCGGCGGGATCGCTCATCACGCTCACGCTCGGATTCGATGAGGCCGTCAATGTCACGGGCGCCCCGACGCTGGCGCTCAACGATGGCGGCATCGCGCAGTATGTCGGCGGCAGCGGCAGCAACACGCTGATCTATCAGTATACCGTTGGAGCCGGCGAGAACACCGCCGATCTCGCCGTGACGGCCGCCAACCTCAACGGCGGCACGATCAAGGACCAGGCCGGCAACGACGCCGACCTTGCCGGCGCGATCGGCAACCCTGCCGGCATCCTGCAGATCGACACGATCGCGCCCCATCTGGCCGACATCACCGCAACGCCCGCGAGCGGCACGCAGACCGCCGGGTCGCTCATTCAATTCACCCTCGACTTCGACGAGGCCGTTCAACTCGCGGGCGGATCGCCGACGCTCTCGCTGAACGACGGCGGCACCGCGACCTTCGATGCCGCGGCCACCGCCCTGCTCGGCGATGCCAGCAAGCTGGTGTTTGATCACATCGTGGCGGCCGGCGATCCGCCGACGTCGCCGCTGGCGATCACCGGCTTCAATGCAAACGGTGCCGTCGTGACCGACCTCGCCGGCAACCTCGCCGACCTCGACAATGTGTCGCAGACATTCGACGATCTCTTCATCAACGAGAAGACGCTGCCGGCGTTCACGCTCAATGGCTTCACGCGGCCGGAGCTGCACGTCAATGCGGGGGGACAGATCCTGCTCGATGACACGGCCTCGGCGTTCGCCGCCAAATTCGGCCTGGAGTACCTTTATCTCGGCGTGCCGCCGGGAACGCCATATCCGCCGGTCGACCTGTCCTGAGGGACCGGAGCGGGGACTGACAAACTGTTGATCGCTGCTTCAATCCCAATCTATCCCGGCAATGACGCCAAGAAACCAGCCACTGGAGAATGAGGCACCCAGCATCATGAGATTGGTCGTTGCGGAGAGTCCAAGCTTGTCTTGAACATGATCAAATCCGATCAGCACCAGCAGCGTACAAATCATGGCGCAGAGTGCGGGCCAAAGTGCCCGCCGCCGCGCTGCGAGCCGCTGGGCCGGGGCAGCCATCCGAGAGTTCCGTGACAGATTCCAGGATCGACGAAACGATACCTGGAAACTCAAGACGACCACGATCAGACAGGCGGCGAGGAAGTACATGAATGTAAACCTTCGTGCCTGAAGGTCTTATCGGCTCATTCCAAAGAAAGACTTGCCGAGCAGATCGAAGTTTATCGATTGCGATATTGGTTCCGTAACGGGACGCGCACGTAGTCTGCTGCTTTGCTATTTTCTGGCCTTCCTTGGGATTGTTAGTGTCGCCACTCGGAGCTTCTGCGCGCCTTGGCGCTTTCTCAAATCAGCAAACTCTTGCCGAAGCAGGTCCAAGACGGTTCTGACCTTGGGCAACTCCACCATACGCTTGTGGCAGATGATCGCGAGTTCCGCGCGTAGTGAGGTTGGAAGCGCAACCTCCAGCTCCACGAGTTCGCCGGGTCGTTTGAGCCGATGGGAGGTCTTCAGAAGGATCATCGCGCCGACACCGGCTTGGCAGGCGGCGACCTGCACGCTGTAATCGTCCGACGCAAAGGCGGGACGAAAATTCGGAATCCTGGCGGCGAACTCCGGATTGGGGCTCACCATCTCGAGCGCTCCGGCCCATGAGATCCAGTCGAGGTCTCGCAGATCATATTTCGCAGGCAATCTCCGTGCGTAGTCCCTGCTCGCGTAGGCGCCGATCGGAACGACAACTTCATCGACCGCGATGAGATCGGGATCATCCGAAGGATATCTCCTGAGCGCGATATCTGCTTCGCCGCGCGAGAGGTTCAGCCGTTCGGTGCTGGCGAGAACTTCGAGAGTGATCTGTGGATGTCCTCTCTTGAGCTTTTCCGCCATTGGAGCCAGGAAATCGAAGGCGAACGATGGTGCCGCCGTGATGCGCACGCGGCCGCTCACGGGCGAGTTCTTCGCATCGAGCGCGCGAGTGGCTTCAGTCGCCCATTGCGCCATGCCTTGGGCTGCCGGAAGCAGCCTTGCTCCGGTTTTCGTCAAGGCGATGCCCTGATTCTTGCGAACGAAAAGCGGCTCGCCGAGCGAGTACTCCATCTCTGCAATCCGCCGGCTCAGAGTGGGTTGGCTAGCCTTGAGGTGACGCGCCGCTGCGCTCAGACTCCCGGCATCGGCTACGGCGAGAAATATCCGCAAGTCGTCCCATTGAAGGTCCAAATTCGCTCTCCTTGGCTCGTGGCCGGCCATTCATTTATGTATGGCCATATAGGAATTTAGACGATTGCTATTCTCACTGTCCACGGCAAAAAGCGGCAGCAGAAATGAGGAAGATCATGCTCCGTAAGTTAGGACAGTGTTTCATTGGTTCGCTTGCCGTCATCGCGCTTTCCGCATGCGCACAGACGTCCCATCCATCGACGTCTGCCAGCCTCGGCAAACCGGTCAGCGCGTCGGCTATGGAGGCGTTGATTGACAAGCCGGGACCGATTGAGGTCAAGACGGTCGCCAGTGCAGATTGGGTCGCCGATCTGTCCGGGCTGATCAATCTGAAGGACCCCCAAGCCATTCAGGCGGGGCTCAAGGATCACGAGGAGCTGATCCAGATCTACACACATCTCGTGCGGCATCCGACGCAGGGATTCTATATGGTCGATACCGGCGTCTCGAAGCAGTTTGTCGCGGACCCCAAGAGCTTGGGAGTTGGATGGGTGGTGCGCAACTTCGCCAAGCTCGACAAGATGCAAGTCCGGGAAGACACCTTATCGGCCATCAAGTCGGAAGCGGCTCCCCTCAAAGGGGTGCTCATGACCCATCTTCATCTCGATCACATCTCCGGGATGTCAGACATCCCAAAGAATGTGCCGTTCTATACAGGTCCCGGAGAAGCTGCGGAAAAGAAGATCGAGAACTTCTTTGTCGAGGGGATGGAAGATGCCTTCTTTGAAGGCAGACCCGCGATTCAAGAGTTTCAGTTCACCAAGGATCCGGATGGGAAGTTCGAAGGCGTGATCGACGTCTTCGGTGACGGCTCGTTGTTTGCAATCCTGACCCCCGGACATACTGCTGGCCATGTCTCGTATCTTGCCCGCACTCCGTCCGGTCCAGTGCTCCTCACTGGCGACGCTTGCCATACCCGCTGGGGCTGGGAGCACGGTGTCGAACCCGGCAGCTATACATACGACCGGGACGACGAGCGGAAGAGTCTGCTCGCGTTGAAGGCCCTGAGTGAACGTCACCCGCAGATGATTGTGAGGTTAGGTCATCAGCCTTGAGTGCTTACATGTCGCGAGCCACGCACAAACATCCGCAAATGGCCCATCGCGACATGCTGCGCTGCCGTACGAACTGCGTCGCTATGGAAGCAAAGCGACGTAGCCAACGAGCGACGATTTCGGAATATTGGAAATGTACCCCTGAGTTGCCCGACGTGTCAAGCTCCTGTCGAGCGCCGGCAGCCGCCGGCTCCTTTGCATGGGGTTGTTTTCGATATTTTGGTCCCCGCGCGTCAGGTCGACCGCTGCACCGCCGGCTTCTCGGCGTCGGCCCGGGCGGCGCTGAGATTGTGCGCGGTGTTGATCAAGGCGATATGGGTCAGCGCCTGCGGGAAGTTGCCGGTCTGCCGGCCGGCGCCGGAATCGAACTCCTCCGCCAGCAGGCCGAGATCATTGGCGACCGCCACCACGCGATCGAACATGGCCTGCGCCTTGTCGACGTCTCCCGCCAGCACGTGGGCGTCGGCGAGCCACAGGCTGCAAGCCAGGAACGCGCCCTCGATCGGCTGGACTTCATCGGAGACCTCGCGGGGATCGTGCCGCAGCACGAAGCCGTCGCGCATCAGGTGCCGCTCGACCGCGTCGATCGTGCCGCGGATGCGCGGATCGTCCGGCGGCAGGAAGCCGACCGACGGCAACAGCAGCAGGCTGGCGTCGAGCAGTTTTGAGCCATAGCTCTCGACGAAGCTGTTGAGGCCGGGATCGAAGCCCCGTTGGCAGACATCGCGATGGATCGCCTCGCGCAGCACCCGCCATTTGACCAGCGGTCCCTTGAAACCGAACCGCTCGGCGCTCTTGATGGCGCGGTCGAAGGCGACCCAGCACATCACCTTGGAGAACACATAGTGCTGCGGCTCGCCGCGGAGCTCCCAGATGCCGTGGTCGGGCTGGTCCCAGACATCGGCGAGATGACTGACGACGGTGCACTCGAGCGACCAGTTCTCCTCGTCGAGCTTCAGCCTGGCCATGCGGGACTGATGGAAGGCGTCGATCAGTTCGCCATAGACGTCGAGCTGAAGCTGCGCATGCGCCGCATTGCCAATTCGCACCGGCTGCGCCCCTTCATAGCCGGACAGCCATCCGGCCTCCCATTCCAAGAGGCGCCGCTGGCCCAGGATGCCGTACATGATCTGCATGTTGGCAGGCGCGCCGGCCGCGGCCCGCAGCAGCCAATTGTGCCAGGCCGCCGCTTCCTCGGTGTAGCCCGAATTCATCAGCGCCAGCAGCGTGAAGGTGGCGTCGCGCAGCCAGCAGAACCGGTAATCCCAGTTGCGCGCGCCGCCGAGTTTTTCCGGCAATGACGTGGTCGGCGCCGCAACGATGCCGCCGGTCGGCCTGAAGGTCAGCGCCTTCAGCGTGATCAGCGAGCGCATCACGAGGTCGCGTTGCACGCTGCCGTCATAGGTCGAGCGGCTGCACCATCCCCTCCAGTAGTCCTCGGTGTCCCTGAGCGCCGCCTCGGGATCGATCGGCTGCGGGACCGGCTGAAAGGATGCGCCATAGGTCAGGACGAACGGCACGGTGTCGCCCTCGCCGACCTCGAAATCGGCGATCGTGGTCAGGTCCTTGCCGCGGGTCTCGATCGGCGTGCGCAGCACGGTCATGTCCTGCCCTGAGATCGCCAGCAGCCCCTCGCCGTCCGGATTCTTCTTCACCCAGGGCACATCGACACCGAGGCCGAAGCGGATCACCAGCTCCATGTGCATCTTGACGCGGCCGCTGATGCCGCGAACGAGGCGGACCACGTCGGAGGCGTTGCCGCGCGGCGGCATGAAATCGATCAGAGCGACCACGCCGCCGTCGGTCTCGAACCGTGTCTCCAGGATCAGCGTATCGTCCCGATAGCGGCGCGAGCTCTGCTTGATCGCCTCGGCGGGCGCCAGCAGCCAGCGGCCATTCTTCGAGGTGCCGAGCAGCGCCGCGAAGCAGGCGTCGGAATCGAACGCCGGCCAGCACAGCCAGTCGATCGAGCCGTCGCGGCCGACCAGCGCCGTGGTCTCGCAATCACCGATCAGTCCATAGTCTTCGATCCGAGAGGCCACGCGCCGTGCTCCGCGTTGTCAGGCATGCGAGCGCTCGCGGGTTGCGCGCTTGAGCGCGTCGACATCGATCGCCGACGACAAATGCTCGATCGAGACCGGGAGCCGCCGTTTCCAGTTCGGATGCTCATAGACGGTGCCGGGGATGTTCGGCTGGTCGACGATGCCGAGCAGATCCTCCATCGAGACCGCCATCATCCGCGATCGCGTCCGCGCCATGAAGCTCACCACCGAATAGAAATCATTGTGGTGGATGTCGTTCCGGCGCAGCACGTCGTCGAGCTGGCCGAGCGCATGCCAGCGGCCTTCGTCGGTCTCGCCGGGATCAATCCCGAGCGCACGCTTGGTCTTGAGGTCGCTGAACGAGCGCCAGCCGGCATACGTCGAGAGGTCGTGGGTGTTGAAGGTGACCAACGCGTTCGGCAGATAGTAGTCGGCGTTGCGGAAGGCGCCGTGGTCGTCGGTCTCGAACATCATCACGAGATAGGACCAGATGCCCCAGCCGTTCATCTGCTCGCGGAACCCTGGCGGCACGGTGCCGAGGTCCTCGCCGATCACGACGCAGCGGCTGGCTGCGCTCTCCTGCGCGGTCGCCGCCAGCAGCGCCTCGAACGGCATCAGAACATAGGCGCCATTGGCCGGGCCAAAGCCGCGCGGCACGAGATAAAGCCGCTTCAGCCCGAAGGCATGGTCGAGCCTGATCGCGCCGGCATGGTGCATCGCGGCCCGCAGCATCTGCCTGAACGGCTCGAACAAGCGCTGTTCGAGGCCCGCGGCGTTGAAGCCGGCAAGTCCCCAGTCCTGGCCCGCGGTGTTGAGCGGGTCCGGCGGCGCGCCGACGCCGAGATGCCGCGAGATTGCGGTCTGCTCATTCCAGGCGTCGAAGCCATCCGACTGCACGCCGACCGCGACATCGAGATAGAGCCCGACCCGCATGCCGAGCTGATGCGCGAGCGCCTGGCAGGCGCCGAGCTGGCGATCCGCGGTCCATTGCACGAATTCGACGAACTCGACTTCGGCGGCGGTGTCGCGCGCCCGGTGCAGTTTCGCGCAAGCCGTATCGTCGGGCTGCCGCCAGTCGTCCGGCCATTCCCACCACGGCGCGTTGATCCTGTGCCGCATCGTCTCGAAGCAGGCGAAACGCGACAGCAGCGTGCCCTGCTCCTTGCGATAGGCCTCGAAATCCTGCCAGCGGCCGAGACCGGGATTGGCCTTGAAGGCGGCGAAGGCCGCACGCAGCGCCGGCCATTTCAGCGCCGCGACGCCGACATAGTCGACCATGTCGTTGCTGCGCAGATGCGCCAGCGCGGCCTGCGTCTGCGCATCGATGCGATATTCGGGAATCTTCTCGACGTCGATATAGAGCGCGTTGAGGAACAGCCGGCTGTTCGGCGAGTACGGGCTGCAATCGCCCGGCCGGTCGTCGAACAGCGCATGCAGCGGATTGAGCCCGATGCCGTCGGCACCGAGCCGATGGGCGAATTCGAGCAGGCCCTGCAGGTCGGTGAAGTCGCCGATGCCCCAATTGCGCGCGGACCGTACGCCGTAGAGCTGGACCGCGATCACCCAGCAGCGGTCGAACGTGCCGCCGAACGCGCCTTCCGGTGCCACCAGGAGCGGCAGCTCCTCGCTGCCCGCTGCGTCGGATAGCTGCAACCGGTGCACGCCTTCGGGTAGACCGGACGGCCAGGTCACATTCCGCTCATGCGCCTCGCCTTGCGCGAGCACGGCGGTGCCGCTGGTGACCTTCCATTGCACCGGAAGCCGGGCTGCCTCCGCGAGCTGCGTTTGCCCGCCACGGCCGCCACGCATGACCACCGGATCGGCGACGATCCGCCGCGGCGTCTGGGGCGGCAGCGCGGCGAGGATCGCCGTCAGCGCCTCGGGGGTTGTCACACGGCGGTGACCGCTCCCATCGATATACTCGGTCTGGATTCCCAGGGTCTGGGCTTTGGCGTAAAGGTCCATTCGGCACGCTGCCTGCTCGCAACGGTATTGGGATCGTTGCTAAATTGTACAGATACGGGAAAGGGATAGTTGATGTTCAACGCTCTACCCTATCCGGCGTTCCCACCGGGAACCATTGCCCGGCGAGCGGCTTTCTATATGGGTCTGGCGCGCCTCCTTCCCGGCGCCGGGACGTCATTTGCATTTTCAATGGCGGCATCACCGTGAACAAAACCCTCCGGCCTGTCGAGAGTGCCCATGGCACTTTTCATATCACCGATGTCTACCCGTCGGTCGATGGCGGCCGCTTTCCGGTCAAGCGTATCGCCGGCGAACCGGTCGAGGTCTGGGCCGACATCTACCGCGACGGACATGACGTGATCTCAGCCGCATTGGCGTGGCGGCATGAGGGCGACGGCGAGTGGCAGTTCGCGCCGATGACGCTGCACAGCGACGACCGCTGGGGTGGCGCCTTCGTGCCCGACCGGCCCGGCCGCTACAGCTTCGCGATCGAGGCCTGGACCGACGAATTCGCCAGCTGGCGGCATCGCTTCGAGCAGAAGCAGCGCGACGGCTCTGACCACACGCTGGATGCGGTCGAGGGCGCGGGTATGCTGACCCAGGCGCAGGCCGGGGGACCTGCCGCAGCCGCCGTGATCATCCGGCAATGCGAACTCTTTCTGCAGACCGGCGAGCCGGGCGCGCTGCTCGCACCGGAATTGCGGAACGCGATGGCCGGCAGCCAGTTTCGCCGCGACCTGCTGCGATCGCAGCTCTATCCCCTGACCGCCGACCGGCCGCGGGCGCGCAGCGGCGCGTGGTACCAGATGTTTCCGCGCAGCCAAGGCAAGACGCCGGGCGTTCATGCGACGTTCATCGACTGCATCGCGCGGCTTCCGGATATCGCCGCGATGGGCTTCGACGTCGTGCTGCTGGCGCCGATCCACCCGATCGGCCAAACGCATCGCAAGGGTCGCAATAATGCCGCGATTGCGCAATCGGGCAATCCCGGCAGCCCGTATGCGATCGGCGCGGCCGAGGGCGGCCACGACGCCGTGCATCCCGAGCTCGGCACACGCGACGACTTCCGCGCTTTTGTTGCGGCATGCCAGTCGCACGGCATGGAGGTCGCGCTCGATTTCGCCGTACAGTGCTCGCCGGATCATCCCTGGCTGACCGGGCATCCCGAGTGGTTCAAGCGGCGTCCGGATGGATCGATGCGCACCGCGGAACAGCCGCCGCAGCGCTGGAACGACGTCGTCAATCCGGATTTTGGTTCCGAGGATGCCGCTGCGCTGTGGCGCGCGCTGCGCGACGTCGTGCTGTTCTGGGTCGAACAGGGCGTCAAGATCTTCCGGGTCGACAATCCGCACACCAAGCCGCTGGCATTCTGGGAGTGGCTGATCCGCGAGGTGCAGGAGCGCGACGCGGACGTGCTGTTCCTGTCGGAAGCCTTCGCGCGGCCGAAACTGATGAAGGGGCTCGCCAAGCTCGGCTTCACGCAGTCCTACAGCTACTTCACCTGGCGGACGCAGCGTTTCGAGCTCGAACAGTATCTCGGCGAGTTGATCTCCTATCCCGAGCGTGACTTCTTTCGGCCGAATTTCTTCGTCAACACACCCGATATCCTGCCCTTCCACCTGCAAAGCGGCGAATCCTGGATGTTCAAGTCGCGTGTCGCGCTGGCCGCGACGCTCTCAAGCAGCTACGGCATCTATAGCGGCTTCGAATTGCGCGAGCACACGCCGGTGCCCGGCCGCGAGGAACATCTCAACTCAGAGAAGTATGAGATCAGGGTTCGCGACTGGGACGAGCCCGGGAACATCAAGCCCTATATCGCGGCGCTCAACCTGATCCGGCGCGGCAATCCGGCCCTGCAACAATTCGCCAATCTGCGCTTTATCAATGTCGATGACGGCGGCGTGATCGGCTACATCAAGGAGGCGGTCGAGCAAGGCAATGTGATCGCGGCCGCGATTGCATTGTCGCCCGAACCGCGTGAGGTCTGGCTGCCGCTCCGCGACGTCATGGTCGGCCATGGCGAGGTCCGCCGCGCGGCCACGGCCGTCGAAGACCTGGTCACCGGCGAGCGCCATGCGCTCGAACAGGGAGGCATTCGCCTGCATCTCGATCCTGCGCGCGATCCCGCGTTGCTGTTGCGCTGTGTCGCCTGAAGGAGCCGTCATGAACGTTTTCTCCTCCGTCAATACCGAGCCGAAGGTGGCGACCGAGACCGCGGACCAGCTGTGGTACAAGGACGCGATCATCTACCAGCTGCACGTCAAGGCGTTCGCCGACAGCAACAATGACGGCATCGGCGACTTCACGGGGCTGACGGAAAAGCTCGGCTATCTACAGGAACTCGGCGTCACCGCGCTGTGGCTGCTGCCGTTCTATCCCTCGCCCGGCCGCGACGACGGCTACGACATCGGCGACTATGGCGACATCAATCCCGATTTCGGGACGATGAAGGACTTCAAGCGCTTCATCCAGGAAGCCAAGAAGCGCGGCCTGCGGGTCATCACCGAGCTCGTCGTCAACCACACCTCGGATCAGCATGCCTGGTTCAAGCGCGCCCGCCGCAGCCCGCCGAATTCGAGCGCGCGCAGCTGGTACGTCTGGAGCGACACCGACCAGAAATACCTCGATACGCGGATCATCTTTACCGATACCGAAAAGTCCAACTGGACCTGGGATCCGGAAGCCGGCCAGTTCTACTGGCATCGCTTCTTCTCGCACCAGCCGGACCTGAACTTCGACAATCCGCGCGTGGTGCGCGCCATCGTGCAGGTGATGAAGCGCTGGCTCGACACCGGCGTCGACGGCTTCCGGCTCGACGCGATTCCCTATCTCTGCGAGCGCGACGGCACCAACAACGAGAACCTGCCGGAGACGCACGCCATCATCAAGCGGCTGCGCCAGGAGCTCGACACCTATGCCAAGGGCAAGATCCTGCTGGCCGAGGCCAATCAATGGCCGGAGGACGTGCAGGAATATTTCGGCCATGGCGACGAATGCCACATGGCCTATCACTTCCCGCTGATGCCGCGCATCTACATGGCGATCGCGCAGGAAGACCGCTTCCCGATCACCGACATCCTCAGGCAGACGCCGGACATCCCGGCGGCGTGCCAATGGGCGCTGTTCCTGCGCAATCACGACGAGCTGACCCTGGAGATGGTCACCGACGTCGAACGCGACTATCTGTGGTCGACCTACGCCAACGACCCGCGCGCCCGCATCAATGTCGGCATCCGCCGCCGGCTTGCGCCGCTGATGGACAATGACCGGCGCAAGATCGAGCTGATGAACTCGCTCTTGCTGTCGTTCCCCGGCACGCCGATCATCTATTACGGCGACGAGATCGGCATGGGCGACAACATCTATCTCGGCGACCGCAACGGCGTGCGGACCCCTATGCAATGGTCGCCGGACCGCAACGGCGGCTTCTCGCGCGCAGACCCCGCGCGGCTCTATGCGCCGATGATCATGGACCCGGTCTACGGCTACGAATCGGTCAATGTCGAGGCGCAGTCGCGCAGCCTGTCCTCGCTGCTCTCGGCGACCAAGCGGCTGATCGCGGTGCGCAAATCGACGCTCGCGTTCGGGCGCGGCACCATGACCTTCATCCGCCCCGAGAACCGCTCGGTGCTCGCCTATGTGCGCCAGTACCAGGGCGAGGCGATCCTGTGCGTCGCCAATCTGTCGCGCTCGGCGCAGGCCACCGAGCTCGACCTCTCCGCCTTCAAGGACCGCATCCCGCTCGAGATGCTCGGGCGCACGCGCTTCCCGGCGATCGGCGAGCTGCCCTACATGATCACGCTGGCGCCGTACGGCTTCTACTGGTTCCAGCTGCAGGAACGCGACAAGTCCGAGCCGGTGAAGCCGCGCGCGGTACCGGAGTTCGAGACCCTGGTGGTGCCGCTGAATTCGACCTGGACATCGCTGGCGCGGGAGCGCGGCGTGTTCGAGCACGACGTGCTGCCCGGCCATCTCTCCCGGTCGCGCTGGTACCCGGAGCATTCCGCCAAGGCGATCCAGCCGACGCTGGTGTCCGCGATCCCGTTCTGCGACGTCGGTGACAACCGCCCCTGGCTGATCTTCTTCGAAACCACGGAGCGCGGCACCACCAGCCGCTACGTGCTGCCGATGCAGATCGAATGGGTGCGCTTCGACCGCGAGCGCTACAACCCCCGCGCCTTCGCTGCCGTGCGCCAGGGCGCGCGCGAGGGCACGCTGCTCGACGTCGCCACCGACCAGATCTTCACCGGCCTGTTCCTGCGCAATCTGCGGGAAAACCTCACCGTCGACGAAGGCGAGCAGGGCCTCAAGCTCGAATTCCGCCCGACCAGCCGCTTCTCCGACCGGCCGGTGCGGCAGCCCGAGCGTATTCGCGTGTTCGAGAACGATCAGCCGCACTCGACCGCGCTGGTCGACAATGAATATGTCACCAAGATCTACCGCAAGCTCGAGGTCGGCATCAATCCAGAGATCGAGATGGGCCGCTTCCTCACCGAGGTGGTCGACTTCCCGAACACCCCGGCGCTGCTCGGCACCTCTGAACTGGTCGAGGGCGACAAGCGCAGCGCCATCGCCGTGCTGCATGCAATGGTCGTCAACCAGGGCGACCTCTGGAACGTCGCCGCCTCGCATCTCGACCGCCTCGTCGAACGGCAACGTCTGCTCGCAGTGAGCGAGCACCCGGCAGAGAACGGCGATCATGCGACCTATCTGCGCCACATGTCGCATGCCGGAAAGCGTCTCGCCGAGCTGCACATCGCGCTCGCCAGCAACCGGGATCTGCCCGACTTCGCGCCCGAGCCGACCAAGCCCGAGGATTTGCAGCGCTGGATCGACGAGATCATGGCGCGCGCCGAGCGCGTGTTCGACACGCTGAAGCAGCGGCGCGGCTCCCTCAAGGAGGCCGAGCGGCTGCTGGCCGATCAGTTGCAGGCCCAGCACGACACGCTGCCGGACCGGCTCAAGGCCCTGCTGCCGCGCGAGAGCGACGGGTTCAACATCCGCCACCATGGCGACCTGCATCTCGGCCAGCTGCTGGTGGTCAAGGACGACGTCTTCATCATCGATTTCGACGGCGGGCCCGGCCGCACCATCGCCGAGCGCCGCCGCAAGGCACCGGCGGCGCGCGACGTCGCCGGCCTGATCCGCTCGATCGACTATGCGGCAACCGCCGCGCTGGAACGGACGCTCAAGGTCGCTCCCGACGAAAGCGGCAGGCTAAGCCTCGCCGTGGCCGAATGGCGCGACCAGGCCGCGGACACCCTGCTGGCGGCCTATCGCGAGACCATGGCCGGCCAGCGCCTGTGGCCTGCCGACGCCAAGGCGGCCGATCGCCTGCTCAACTTTTTCGTACTTGAGAAAGCCTTCTACGAGATCGAGTATGAGCTGGCCAACCGGCCGGATTGGCTCCGGGTGCCGCTGACCGGCTTGTTAAGGATTTTGGCGCAACAGCCGCATGAGGTTGCATGAGCAAACTGCCTGCCGAAGCCTATGCCATCATCGAGGGCCGCCACTCCGATCCCTTCCATTATCTCGGGCTTCACACCGAGGGGGATCGCAACGTGGTGCGCGCCTTCCTGCCCGATGCCGCCAATGTCGAGGCGATCGGCGAGCATGGCGAGACGGCACCGCTCGCGCGCATCCATGATTCCGGCCTGTTCGCAGGTCCCTTGCCGAACGGCTCGACGCGCTACCAGCTTCGCGCCCGCTTCGGCGACAATGTCGTCGAGCTCGAGGATGCCTACCGCTTTCCGCCGATCCTGAGCGATTTCGATCTCTATCTGCTCGGCGAAGGCACGCATCAGCGCGTCTACGATACGCTCGGCGCGCATCCGATGACGCTCGACGGCGTCGACGGCATTGGCTTCGTGGTGCTGGCTCCGAATGCGCGGCGGGTCAGCGTGGTCGGCGACTTCAATTTCTGGGACGGCCGCCGCCACCCGATGCGCGTCCGCGGCCCCGGCTATTGGGAGCTGTTCATCCCGCGGGCACGCGTCGGCGACCACTACAAGTTCGAGATCATCGGACGCAACGGCCAGCATCTGCCGCTGAAGTCCGATCCCTTGGCGTTCGCCGCGGAGGTGCGCCCGAAGACCGCCTCGATCGTGATCGACGAGCGCAAGATCCCGCATCCGCGCCCGGCGCCCGATCGCGTCAACGCGCTGAGCTCGCCGATGTCGATCTACGAGGTCCATCTCGGGTCGTGGCGGCGCAAGGGCCGCAACGAGTGGCTGACCTATCGCGAGATGGCGGAGCAGCTTCCCGCCTATGCCAGCGACATGGGTTTCACCCATCTCGAATTCCTGCCGATATCGGAGCACCCGTTCGACGGCTCCTGGGGCTACCAGCCGACCGGCATGTTCGCGCCGACCAGCCGGTTCGGCTCGCCGGATGATTTCGCCGCGCTGATCGACGCCTGCCACGGCGCAGGCCTTGCCGTGCTGCTCGACTGGGTGCCCGGGCACTTCCCCGACGATCCGCACGGCCTCGGCAATTTCGACGGCACTGCGCTCTACGAGCACGCCAATCCGTTGCAGGGCCGTCACCTCGACTGGGGCACGCTGATCTACAATTATGGGCGCACCGAGGTCACCAACTTCCTGGTGTCGAACGCGCTGTTCTGGCTCGACCGCTACGGCATCGACGGGCTGCGCGTCGATGCCGTCGCCTCCATGCTCTATCTCGACTACAGCCGTCCAGCCGGCGGCTGGATCCCGAACAAATATGGCGGCCGCGAGAACATCGAGGCGATCGACTTCCTGCGCCGCTTCAACACCGAGCTGTTCGCGCACTTCCCGCAGGCGACGACGGCGGCGGAAGAATCCACCGCGTGGCCGCAGGTGTCGCGTCCGGTCGAATATGGCGGGCTCGGCTTCGGCTACAAGTGGAACATGGGCTGGATGCACGACACGCTGAAATACATCGGCAAGGATCCGATCCACCGCAAATTCCATCACGGCGACATCCTGTTCGGCCTGCACTACGCTTTCTCGGAGAACTTCATCCTGCCGCTGTCCCACGACGAGGTCGTGCACGGCAAGCGCTCGATCCTCGGCCGCATGCCCGGCGACGACTGGCAGCGCTTCGCGAACCTGCGCGCCTATTACAGCTTCATGTTCGGCCACCCCGGCAAGAAGCTGATGTTCATGGGCTGCGAGTTCGGCCAGGAGCGCGAGTGGAATCACGACTACTCGATCGACTGGCATCTGCTGCAACAGCCGAGGCACAGCGGCATCCAGAATCTGGTCCGCGATCTCAATCGGCTGTATCGCGCGCTGCCGGCGCTGCATGAGCTGGACTGCGACCAGGCCGGCTTCGAATGGGTCATCACCGACGACGCCAACAACAATTTGTTCGCCTGGATCCGCAAGGGCAATGCCGAGCGCGCCCGCTGCCTCGTGGTTCTGAACTTCTCGCCCAACGTCTATCGCAACTATCGCGTCCGGGTGCCGTTCGCGGGCAAGTGGCACGAGGTGTTCAACTCGGATTCGGCGCATTACGGCGGCACCAATGTCGGCAATGTCGGCGAGGTGCGCGCATCGGAGGGTGCCGCGCCGGAACTGAGCCTGACGATCCCGCCGCTGGCTGCGATCTTCCTCGTACCGGAAAGCTGATTCATGCGACTGACCGGGGGAACCTCCGCACGGCTCGGTGCAAGCTGGGACGGCAGAGGCACCAACTTTGCGCTGTTCTCGGCGAATGCGGAGAAGGTGGAGCTGTGCCTGTTCGACGGCCAGGGCCGCCGCGAGCTCGAGCGGATCGAGATGCCGGAGCGCACCGAGGACGTCTGGCACTGCTACCTCAACGACGTCTCGCCGGGCCAGCTCTACGGCTATCGCGTCTACGGGCCCTACGCGCCGGAGCGCGGCCACCGTTTCAACGCCAACAAGCTCCTGCTCGATCCCTACGCCAAGCGGCTCGCCGGCCGGCTGGTGTGGAGCGATGCGCACTTTGCCTATCGCACCGGCAGCGCGCGCGAGGATCTCTCGTTCGACCGGCGCGACAATGCCCGCGGCATGCCGAAGGCGGTCGTGGTCGACGAGAGCTTCAACTGGGGCCGCCGCGAGATCCGCCCGCATATTCCCTGGGCAGACACCATCATCTACGAGGCCCACGTCAAGGGCCTGACGCAGAAGCGCGAGGACGTGCCGCCGAATTTGCGCGGCACCTATGGTGGCCTGTCATCGCCGGCAATGATCGACCACCTCAAGCGACTCGGCGTCACCACCATCGAGCTGCTGCCAATCCACGGCCTGATCGACGACCGTGTCCTGGTCGAGAAGAAACTCGCCAATTACTGGGGCTACAACACCATCGCCTTCTTCGCGCCGGAAGCACGCTACGCCCAGGACAATGTGCTCGACTCGTTTCGCACAACAGTCGCGCGGCTGCACGATGCCGGCATCGAGGTGCTGCTCGACGTGGTCTACAACCACACCGCCGAGGGCAACCATATGGGCCCGACGCTGTGCTTCCGCGGCATCGATAATGCTTCCTATTACTGGCTGAACCGCGAGAACCCGCGCTTCTACGACGACTTCACCGGCTGCGGCAGCTCGGTCAACCTCACCCATCCGCGCGTGTTGCAGATGGTGATGGATTCGCTGCGCTACTGGGTCGAGGTCTGCCATGTCGACGGCTTCCGCTTCGATCTCGCAACGACCCTGGCGCGCGGACCGAATGGGTTCGATCGCAACCATCCCTTCCTCACCGCGATCCGCCAGGACCCGGTGCTGGCGACCGCCAAGATGGTCGCTGAGCCCTGGGATCTCGGTCTCGGCGGCTACCAGGTCGGCGCCTTTCCGTCGCAATGGTCGGAGTGGAATGACCGCTATCGCAGCGCGATGCGGCGCTACTGGAGCGGCGAAGGCAGCCTGATCGGTGACATCTCCGGCCGCATGACCGCCTCCTCGGACCTGTTTCACCACGACAACCGCGCCACCCGCGCCAGCGTCAACCACATCACGGTGCATGACGGCTTCACGCTCGCCGACCTCTTCAGCTACAACGAGAAGCACAACGAGGCCAATGGCGAGGACAATCGCGACGGCTCCAACGACAATCACAGCAACAATTGCGGCCACGAAGGCCCGACCGACGACCCTGCGATCATCGCGCTGCGCCGCCAGCTCAGAAAGAACGCACTGGCCTGCCTGCTGCTCGCCCAGGGCACGCCGCTGATCCTCGCCGGCGACGAGGTCGCCAACACGCAAGGAGGCAACAACAACGCCTATTGCCAGGACAATGAGACCGGCTGGATCGGCTGGGAGAATCTCGGCACCGATGACGACGCCATCGACTTCATCAGCCACCTCACCGCGTTGCGCCAGCGCTTCGGCCAGATCCGCTGCCAGAGCTGGCTCGACGGCCGCCGTACCGATGGCAGCTACGGCGTGCTGTGGCTGACGCCGGCGGCGGAGGAGATGAAGGAATCCGACTGGAAATTCCCGGAGAGCCGGTTTCTCGCCTATGTGCTGGGGCCGATGGAACCAGGACAAGCGCCGGTCTTTATCGTGCTCAATGCCGCGCCGCAGGAGATCGTGTTCAGGATGCCGAGGATGGCGGAATACAAGAGCTGGCAGCAGGTCTTGAACACAACCAAAGCGCAGCAGACGGCCGAGCAATTCGCATCCGGCGCAGACACCACGGCACCGCCGCGCTCGGTGCTGGCATTTGCAGGCTCCGCATGACCGCGCAGCATTTCGGCCCCGAGCTGACACCCGATGGCGCGCGCTTCCGGCTCTGGGCGCCGGCAGCGAAGCGGGTCGACCTGCTGCTCGACAAGCCACATCCGCTCACGCGCGATGCCGCCGGCTGGTACGTCGGCGAGATCGCGGGCGCACGCGCCGGCACGCGCTATAAATTCCGCATCGATGACGAAGTCGACGTTCCCGATCCGGCCTCCGCCTTCCAGCCGGACGACGTGTTCGGCCCGAGCGAGGTGATCGATCACACCGCCTTCAAATGGCGCGCGACCGACTGGCGCGGCCGTCCCTGGCACGAGGCCGTCATTCTCGAAGCCCATGTCGGCACCTTCACGCCCGAGGGCACCTATCGTGCCATGATCGACAAGCTCGATCATCTGGTCGCAACCGGGATCACCGCGCTCGAACTGATGCCGCTCGCGGACTTCGCGGGCCGCCGCAACTGGGGCTATGACGGCGTGCTGTGGTACGCGCCCGATAGCGCCTACGGCCGCCCCGAAGACCTCAAGACCCTGATCGACGAGGCGCATCTGCGCGGGCTGATGGTGATGCTCGACGTGGTCTATAATCATTTCGGCCCCGAAGGGAATTATCTCGGCCGCTATGCACCCTCCTTCTTCAGCGACAAGCATACGCCGTGGGGCAGCGCGATCGATTATCGCGTGCCCGAGGTGCGCGAGTTTGCGATCGGAAGCGTGGTGAGCTGGCTGCGCGACTATCGCTTCGACGGGCTGCGCTTCGATGCCGTCAACACCATCGTCGAGGCCGGCGAGATCTTCGTGATCCACGATTTCAGCAAGGCCGCCGGCAGGCTTGCCACCGAGACCGGCCGCCAGATCAACCTCGTGCTCGAGAACGGCGACAACATCGCAAGCCTGCTCGATGCCGCCGCGGACCCGCCACACGGCAAGTTCCGCGGCCAGTGGAATGACGATTATCACCACGCCTGGCACGTGTTGCTGACCGGCGAGACCCAGGGCTATTACGGCGACTACCGGGCGCCGAAGCAGGACCTCGCCCGCGCGCTGTCGTCGGGCTACATCTACCAGGGCGAAGTCTCGGAGTTCTGGGGCGGCAAGGCCCGCGGCGAGCCGAGCGGCATGCTGTCGCCGACCTGCTTCATCAACTTCCTGCAAAACCACGACCAGATCGGCAACCGGCCGCTCGGCGACCGGCTCGAGAGCATCGCAAAGCCTGAGGCGATCGAGGCGGCGCTGGCGGTGACGCTGATCGCGCCGACCACGCCGATGCTGTTCATGGGCGAGGAATGGGGCGCGACGACGCCGTTCCCGTTCTTCTGCGATTTCAAGGGCGACCTCGCCAACGCGGTCCGTGCCGGACGGCGCAAGGAGTTCGCCTGGGCCTACGCCAAATATGGCGACGACATTCCCGATCCGCTTGCCGAGGAGACCGTGCGGTCGGCCGTGCTCGACTGGGCGGCGCTCGGCCATGATCCCGCCCGCGCGCGGCTTGCGCTGGTGCGCGACCTGCTCGCGGTGCGGCGGCGCGAGATCACGCCGCGGCTCCCAGGGGCGCGCTTCGGCGGCGACGGAGTCACGGGCGATCTCCTGACCGCGCATTGGCAGATGGGAGACGGCCGCACGCTGTGGCTGACGCTCAATCTGTCGGATCGGGACATCGCCGGCGTGGCCGAACCGAAGGGAACTGCGATCTGGGGCGGCGCGTTGTCGAGCGACCTGCCCGGCTGGGCGGTGCGCTGGCACATCGGATAGCACAATGCCTCCGGCGATCCCGATCGCGACATACCGACTGCAACTCACTGCCGATTTCGACTTCGATGCCGCAGCCCACGTGGCGCCCTATCTGAAGGCGCTCGGCATCAGCCACGTCTATGCATCGCCGTTCATGAAGGCGCGCCAGGGCTCGACCCACGGCTATGACGTCGTCGACCACACCAAGTTCAATCCGGAGCTCGGCGGTGAGGAAGGCTTTGCGCGGTTCAGCGAGGCACTGAAGCGGAACGATCTCGGGCTGATCCTGGACTTCGTGCCGAACCATGTCGGCGTGCATTTTGCCGATAATCCGTGGTGGCTCGATGTACTGGAATGGGGACCGGTGTCGCCGCACGCGGCCTCCTTCGACATCGACTGGGACCAGCTGCCCTATCGCGCGCGCGGCGGCGTGCTGCTGCCGATCCTCGGCTCATCCTATGGCCAGGCGCTGGAGCGCGGCGACATCGAGCTGCGCTACGACGCAAACGAAGGCAGCTTCTCCGCCTGGTATTTCGAGCACCGCCTGCCGATCGCGCCGGAGCGCTATGGCGAGGTGCTGCGGACCATTGTCCGCGAAGCTGGTGCCGAAGACAGTCCCGCCGGACGCGCGATGCTCGAACTCGCCGCGCGCTACCGCGGGCTGCGGCATCCGAACCGCCTGGAGGCGCCGACGCTGAAGGCGGCGATCAAGGCAATCGAGGGCGGCGCCGGGATCATCGCGCGCGGGCTAGACGCCTATCGCGCCGGTGAGGACCGGCCGACCCAGATATTGGCGCTGCATCACCTGCTGGAGCGCCAGCACTACAAGCTCGGCCATTGGCGGCTGGCCTCCAGCGACATCAACTATCGCCGCTTCTTCGACGTCAACACGCTGGCCGGCCTCAGGGTCGAGGATGCCGCCACCTTCGAGGCAAGCCACAGCCTCGTGAAGCGGCTGATCGCGGAGGACCGGCTGCAGGGCCTGCGGCTCGACCATATCGACGGCCTGCGCGATCCCGCGCAGTATTTCCAACGGCTGCGCCGCCTGATCCGCACAGCGCAGGGCGCCACGGCGAGGCCGTTCTACATGGTGATCGAGAAGATCCTCGGCGAGGACGAGAGACTGACGAAATTTGCCGGCGTTCACGGCACCACCGGCTATGAATGGATGAACACGATCAGCCAGGTGCTGGTCGATCGCAGCGGCCTCGATCCGCTGAGCGAGATCTGGCGCCAGATCAGCAACCAGTCGCCGAATTTGACGCCGGTGCTGCGCGAAGCCAAGCGCCGCGTGCTGGAGACCTTGCTGACCAGCGAATTCACCGTGCTGGCGCGGCTCGTCGCGCGCATCGCCAGCGGGCATTATTCGAGCCGCGACTTCTCCGCCGATAGCCTGCGACAGGCGCTCGAGCTTTATGTGCTGCACTTCCCGGTCTACCGCACCTATCTCACCGCCTCCGGCCCGACCGCGCACGACCGCGCGCTGATCGGCGAGACCATCGAGCGCGCCCGCGCCGACTGGTTCGCCGCCGACGAAGGCATCTTCGACTTCCTGCGCGACGCCCTGACCATGGACCTCCTGAAGCCCGGCCGGCCGCCGCACAGCGCGCCGCGGGTGCGGCGCTTCGCACTGAAGGTGCAGCAGTTCACCGGGCCGATGATGGCGAAGTCGCTCGAGGACACCACCTTCTATCGCTATCACCGCCTGCTCGCGCTCAACGAGGTCGGCGGCGATCCGGCGGCCAGCGCGATCGCGCCCGAGACCTTCCACGCCATGATGCAGGCCCGCGCCCGCGACTGGCCGCACGGCATGACCGCGACCGCAACCCACGACACCAAGCGCGGCGAGGACGCCCGCGCCCGCATCATGGCGCTTGCCGAAATTCCCGGCGAATGGACCAGCGCGGTGGCACGCTGGAAAGTGCTGAACGCGCCGCATCTGGTGCTCGACGGCGAGATGCGCGCGCCATCGGCGACGTTCGAATACATGCTCTATCAGGCCCTGCTCGGCGCCTGGGATCCGGACGATCCGTCGCTGGTCGCCCGCATCCAGGCCTATGCGCTGAAGGCGGCGCGCGAGGGCAAGCAGGAGACCAGTTGGCTCAATCCGCACGAGCCTTACGAGGCGGGCGTGAAAACCTTCATCGAGCGGATCCTCGATCGCAATACATCGTCCGAATTTCTCGGTGCGCTGGAGACGCTGGCACAACGCACCGCGCTGATCGGCGCGTTGAACTCGCTCAGCCAGATCACGCTGAAGGCGACGATGCCGGGCGTGCCGGATTTCTACCAGGGCACCGAAAGCTGGGATCTCTCGCTGGTCGACCCCGATAACCGCCGCCCGGTCGACTTTGCCGAGCGCGCGGACACGCTTGCGACGCTCAAGACGCCCGACTGGGGCACGCTGGCGCAGAGTTGGCAAGATGGCCGCCTGAAGTTCGCGTGGACCCGATATCTGCTGCGGCTGCGCAACGAGATGGCCGACGTGTTCACCAGCGGCGACTACGAACCGCTCGCGATCAGTGGGCAGCATCGCGATCATGCCATCGCCTTCGCAAGGCGTCATGGCCGCGAGGCGACCATCGTCGCGGTAGCGAAATCATTTGCGCCGTTCACGCAAGGCGGCAGGCAGTGGCCACGCCCGGAAGCCTTTGAAGGCGAGATCGACCTGGCGGGATATGCCCTCCCGGGCGGCCAAAAGAACGTTCAGCTCTCCACGCTGTTTGCCAGCCTGCCCGTCGCCGTGCTGAAGGCGAAGCCCTCAACCGGAGCGAAGCACGCCTCAAGGCGAGCGCGCGCCCACAGCTAGCGCCGCCTGTCAGCGCTTGGTCAGCAGCAACTGCCCGCGCTTCTGGATGACGGCCTGCGCGACCTCGGCGAAGCGTTGCAGCAGCCAGGGCAGCGTCACCTCGACCCGCACAAGGCTATGCTCGACATCGACATGTCCGGAGGCAACCTGCCCCAGCGCGCGGACGCGGAAGCTCATGCGATTATCGTCCCAGCGCTCTTCCTCGACGCTCAGCATCGGTACGTTCGCCGTTGCGCGCGACAAGCCCGTCTTCAGTCGACGCATGGCCTCATCGCGGCCGAGGCTATGGGGAATCGAAACGATCAGCGGAGCCGACATCGCAGAGCACTCCTCCATGGATTCCGTTGATGTAGTTCTGTTCCTACGCAAACGGAAGACCACACAGGTTTATCGCGCCGCTCAAGGCGGAACCTTCACAGTTGCGGGTTGTTTCTCTCCCGAAGGGCAGCGACAACAGGCCCGCCGGGCTGAGGAGGGATTGAGATGTCACTCGGAACGATCATTCTTATTATTCTGGTCATCGCGCTGCTTGGCGGCTTCAGCGGCATCGGCGGCGGACCGTTCTATGGCACCGGCTATTACGGCGGCGGCGGCCTCGGCCTGGTGATCGTGATCCTGCTGATCCTGCTGCTGCTCGGACGCCTGTAGCCCGCGCGGATGTTCGTACTTTCCGCATTAACAACTGTCATCACCCGCGAAAGCTTTCGCGGGCGATCCAGTATTCCAGAGACGTCAGCGATTGAACCGATAGGCCGCGGCGTACTGGATACCCCGCCTTCGCGGGGTATGACGAGGAGAAAGCGCTTACTGTGCCGCGAGCTTTTTCATCGCCGCCTTGATCGACGATGCCGCATCCTCATAGCCGTCCCAGGCCTTGGTCTTGGCCAGCAGCGCCGGCACCGATCGCACCGTGTATTTCTTCGGATCGAGATCGCCGCGCACCTGCGGCCAGGTCAGCGGCATCGACACCGTCGCGCCCGGGCGCGCCCGCGGCGACAGCACCGCGACCGCTGTCGAGAGCCGGTCGTTGCGCAGATAGTCGAGGAAGATCTTTCCGGTGCGCTTGGCCTTCGACATGTTGATCAGATAGCGCTCGGGATCATCCTGTTCCATCCACTGACAGATGGCTTGCGCGAACGCCTTGGCCTCCTTCCACGTCACCTTGTCCCTTGCGCCTGACAGCAGCGGCGCCACGACATGAAGCCCCTTGCCGCCGGTGGTCTTGCAGAAGCCTTCGAGGCCGACCGCAGTGAGCCGTTGGCGCATGTCCTTGGCGGCCTCGATCACGTCGGAGAACGTGACGTCGGGCGCGGGATCGAGATCGAACACCAGCCGGCCCGGCGTGTCATAGGCATCGGGCGCGCAATTCCACGGATGCAGTTCGAGGCCGCCGAGTTGCGCGACGGCCGCCAGACCTTCGATCTGGTCGATCTGGAGATAGGGTTTACGGTCGCCGGAGACCTTGGCGAGCTTCAGGAGTTTCGACGTGCCGGCCATGGCATGGCGCTGGAAGAAGGTCTCACCCTTGATGCCGTCGGGCGCGCGCACGATCGAGCACGGCCGGCCCTTGAGATAGGAGATCATCCATTCGCCGACCGCCTCGAAATAATTGGCGAGGTCGAGCTTGGTCACCGGCTCGCCGTCGCCGGCGTCTGGCCACAGCGCCTTGTCGGGATGGGAGATGGCGACGCCCATCACCTCGGATTTTCCGGACGACTTTCCGGACGACTTTCCCTTGGCCATCGGCTTCACCACTTTGGTTACGACCGGCCGCTCGGCCTCCACCTCATGCGCCGGCTTGTCCTGGCGCAGGCCCTTGAACGCGGCCTGGCGGACATTGCCGGCATCGGTCCAGCCGGCGAACTCGATCTCGGCGACCAGATCCGGCTTCAGCCAATGCACGTCGCGGGTCTTCTTCGGCGCGTCCTTGCCGCCGAACGGGCTCGTGTCCGACTCTGCCGCCTTCAGCTCCGGCATGATGCGGCGGACGGTGTCCTGGCCGAAGCCGGTGCCGATGATGCCGACAAAGGCCAGATGATCACCGCGATAGACCCCCGCCATCAGCGAGCGGAATTTGCCGTTGGTGGTCTTCCAGCCGCCGAGCACCACCTCATGGCCGGCGCGGATTTTTGCCTTGGTCCAGTCGTCGGAGCGGCCGGAGCGATAGGCGCGATCGAGCTTCTTGGAGACGATGCCTTCCAGCCCGAGCTTGCGCGCCGAATCCAGCACGGCGTCGCCGCGCTGCTCGAAATGCTCGACATAGCGGATCAGCGGGTTCTTGCCCTTGCGCGCCGCGAGCAGCGCTTGCAGCCGCGCCTTGCGCTCGGTGAGCGGCAGCGGGCGCAGATCCTCGTTGCCTGCAAACAGCAGATCGAACGCGTAGAAGATCAGCCGGTCGGTTTTGCCGTCGGAGAGCGCCGCCTGCAATGTCGAAAAATGCGGCGTGCCGTTCTCGTCGAGCGCAACGATCTCGCCATCGATCAGGGCATCCGGCAGCTTCTCCGCCTCCTTCACGATGGCGCCGAACTTGTCGGACCAGTCGAGCCCCTTGCGGGTCTTCAGCACGGCCTCGCCGCTCTCGACGCGGAGCTGCACGCGATAGCCGTCGAACTTGATCTCGTGGCACCAGCCCGTGCCATTGGGCGGGCTCTCGACCGCGGCGCAGAGCTGCGGCGAGACGAAGTCAGGCATCTCAGCCACCTGTGTCGGATTCGCCTTCACGCGCTGCTTCAGTTGCGCTTTGGGCGCCGGCGCCTTGGTCTTCGCGCGCGCGTCGGCGGCCATGCCGTGATTGGACTGCCAGACCGCATCCGCTTTGGCCTTGCCGTTGCCCTTCGCCAGCATGAACGGCTTCGGCGCCCGGCCCTTGCCGGAAGCGATCTGGTCCATCGAACGCCCCGATGCGACCGAGCGGTCCTCGTCGAGGATCGCTTCGCCGTTACCGTCGACGGCATATTCATCGCGGTGCTTGATCAGGAGCCAGTTGGTACGCTTGCCGCCGAAGCGGTCGTTCTTCATCCGCACCAGCACCCAGCTGCCGTGCAGCTTGTCGCCATGCAGCGTGAACTTCAAATCGCCCTTCTTGAAGCCGCGCTCGGGATCCTCCGATTCCCAGGTGCCGCGATCCCACAGCTGCACGGTGCCGCCGCCATATTGGCCCTCGGGAATGGTGCCTTCGAAATCGCCATAGTCGAGCGGATGATCCTCGACCTCGACCGCGAGCCGCTTGTCATGCGGATCGAGCGAGGGCCCGCGCGTCACCGCCCAAGACTTGAAGACGCCGTCGAACTCCAGCCTGAAATCATAATGCAGCCGCGTCGCGTCATGCTTCTGGATCACGAAGCGCCGCTGCGTAGCCGGTGCGACCTTGACGTCGCCCGACGGCTCGTTGGTCTTCTCGAAGTCGCGCTTCTTGCGATAGGTGGTGAGGTTTCTCAGCGGCACGTAGGAGCCTCGGCGCAAACGGCGGCCGCCGCCTTCGTGCGGCCTTCAGGAACCAAAACCTACGGTATCCGTTCAAGTTCCAAACTCAAGCTGTTTGGAGGCGATCATGGCCGCTCCCCGCGCCTACTGGAAAGGCACGCTTAAACTTTCGTTGGTGTCATGCCCGGTGGCGCTCTACCCGGCCTCGACCACGGTCGAGAAGACCCGCTTCCATATGATCAACCGGGAGACCGGCAACCGGCTGAAGCAGCAGATGGTCGATAGCGAGACCGGCGACGTCGTCGAGGGCGACCAGAAGGGTCGCGGCTACGAGGTCAGCAAGGGCAAATATGTTGAAATCGAGAAGGACGAGCTCGAGGCGGTCCAGATCGAAAGCAACCACACCATCGATATCGATAGTTTCGTGCCCGAGGGTGAGATCGACAAGCGCTATCTCGACAACCCCTATTACATCAGGCCCGACGGCAAGGCCGGAGTCGACGCCTTCGCGGTGATCCGCGACGCCATGAAGGACCAGGACCGCGTCGCACTGGCGCGGATCGTGCTGACCAACCGCGAGCACGTGATCGCGATCGAGCCGCTCGACAAGGGCATGCTCGGCACCACCTTGCGCTACCCCTATGAGCTGCGCGACGCCGACGATTATTTCGACGACATCAGGAGCCCGAAGGTCACCAGGGACATGATCGAGCTCGCAGGTCACATCCTCGACAGCAAGGCCGCGCATTTCGACCCGTCGAAATTCAAGGACGAGTACGAGACCGCGCTGAAGGCGCTGGTCCGCCGCAAGGCCGCCGGCAAGCCGATCAAGGCCGCCGCGCGCGAGGAGAAGCCGAGCAATGTGGTGAACCTGATGGACGCGCTGCAGCAGAGCCTGAAGGGCGGCAAGAGCGGCGCACGGCGATCCGGCGCCACCGCGCGGCGCCCGACATCGCACCGCCGTGCGGCAAAGAAGGCGCACCGGTCGAGCGCGCGGCGTCGGAAGGCGGGTTGAGGCTCTCTCCACGTCATTGCGAGGAACGAAGCGACGAAGCAATCCATCTTTCCGCATACGTAGAGAGATGGATTGCTTCGCTTCGCTCGCAATGACGGCAGGATACTTTGACGCCTTACTTCTTCTTCGAGCTCTTCCGCTTCTTGGCCGTCTTACGTGTCTTCTTCGCCGTCTTCTTGGACGCCTTCTTCGGCACCTTGCGGCCCTTGGCGCGGGCCTCGGACAGGCCGATCGCGATCGCCTGCTTGCGGCTCTTCACCTTCTTCTTGGAGCGGCCGCTGCGCAGCGTCCCGGCCTTGCGCTTCTTCATCACACGCTCGACATCGCTTGATGCCTTCCGCGAGTATTTCCTTGCCATGGCTTCTCTCCCGGTAACGGAAAACAAGCCACGATCGCAGCGAAAGTTCCGTCTGCGTCGTTGCCCGGCTATTGCAAAGGCCAGCACGAGCGTAGCCCGCATGAGCGGAGCGACATGCGGGAGACACCCGGATATCGCTCCGCTCATCCGGGCTACAGGCTACGTACTTAATCCGCCGCGCGCAGCCGATAGCCGATGCCGGTCTCGGTCAGCACGAATTGCGGGCGCTCGGGATCGGCCTCGATCTTCTGGCGGAGCTGGCGCACATAGACCCGCAGATATTGCGCGTCGGTCAATTCGTCCCACAATTCCTTCAGCAGGAATCGGTGCGTCAGCACCTTGCCGGCGTGCTGCACCAGCACGCGCAGCAAGTCGTATTCCTTCGGCGACAGCTTGATGTCTCTGTCGCCGACCTTGACGATCCGGCGCACCAGGTCGACCGACAGATCGCCGGAGCGGAACACCGGCCGCTCGCCCTGCACCTGCAGCTGGTGGCGCAGCGCCGCGCGCAGCCGCGCCAGCAATTCGTCCATGCCGAACGGCTTGGTCAGATAGTCGTCGGCGCCGAGGTCGAGCGCCTGCACCTTGCCGGCCTCGTCGCCGCGGCTCGACAGCACCACGATCGGAACGCTCTCGTTGCGGCCACGGATCATGCGCAGGAGGTCGTGGCCCTGGATATCGGGCAGGCCGAGATCGAGGATGATCAGCGCCGGCCCCTCGCCCAGCATCTCCAGCGCGTTCTTGCCGTTGGATGCCTCGAGGATCTCGTAGCCCTGCGTGCTCAGCCCCATCCGCAGCAGCTTGCGGATCGGCGGCTCGTCGTCGATGACCAGGACCTTGATCGGCGTCGCGTTCATGCAGCAGTGTCCAGCGCGTTGGTGTCGGCGGGGATCGGCAGGCGGATGGTGATGACGGCGCCGCTGCGGTCGGAGCGGTTGGCCGCCGCGATGGTGCCGCGCATCGCCTCGACGAAGCCGCGTGAAATCGCCAGCCCGAGCCCGGTGCCGGGGCGGACATGGTCGCCCTTCTCGGCGCGATAGAATTTGTCGAACACGCTTTCGAGCTCGGCGGGGGGAATGCCGTTGCCTTCGTCCAGGATCTGCAATGCGATGGTGTCGCGGTCGCGCGCACCGCGGATCGAGATCGTGGTGTCCGAGGGGGCGTATTTGGCGGCGTTGTCGAGCAGATTGAACAGCACCTGCTCGAACAGCACGGCGTCGAGCTCGAGCATCGGCAGATCGGCCGCGAGCTCCAGCGACACCCGGTGATGCACCAGGATCTTGGCGGCGCGGCGCAGCGCGCTGCCGACGATCTCGCCGACATCGTGCCGCGCGGTGTTGGGCACGATCGCGCCGGATTCCAGCTTGGTCATGTCGAGCAGATTGGCGATGAACCGGTTCAGCCGCTCCGACTCGTCGATCACGGTGGCGAGCAGATCGTGCTTCTGGGCGTCGCTGAGGTTGGCGCCGAGATCGCGCAGCGCCGAGGCCGAACCAAGAACCGAGGCGAGCGGCGTCTTGAGGTCGTGCGAGATCGAGGTCAGCAGCGCGCCGCGCAGCCGGTCGGATTCCACGGTGCGCTTGACCCGGTCCATGTCCTCGACCAGCAGCACGCGCTCGATCGCCAGCGCCCCCTGATCGACCAGCGCGTCGAGCAGCCGGCGCTGGTCCGGCGTCAGCAGCGGCCCGGTGCGGTCGTCGTCGATGCCGATCACCCCGATCGGGCCACGGCCGGTGCGCATCGGCAGGAACAGCCGCTTGCCGCCCGGCAGCGTGTCGGAGCCGCGGCCGGCCGGGCGATCGTTGCCCCAGGCCCAGTTGGCGGCGGCGAGATCGGCCTGGTCGAGCTGGTCCTCCGGCGGATAGCCGCTCTTGACCGTCAGCATGCCGTCTTCCGGCAGCAGCAGCACCACGCGGACCTTGAGCATCAGCGCGATCTGGTAGGCGGTCGCCCACAGCACGTCGTCGAGCGTCGCGGTGCCGGCGAGCTTGCGGCTGAAGGCGTAGAGCGACTCGGTGGTGCGGACGCGGCCGATCGCGGTGTCGGCCTGGATCCGCACCCGCGCCGCGACGTTGGAGACCAACAGCGCGATCAGCATGAAGAAGAAGAACGCCGCGACATTGGTCGGGTCGGTGATCGTGAACGTATAGACCGGCGGCAGGAAGAAGAAATTGTAGCTCAGCGACGCCGCAACGCTCGCGAGCAGCGATGGCCACAGGCCGTAACGCACCGCGGCGCCAACCACAGCGGTGATGAAGACGAGGTCGACATTCTCGATGCCGAAGACCGGCTGGATCAGCTTGGCCGCACCGAGCCCCAATCCGACCAGCAGCAGCGACATCAGATAGGGCCGCGGATTGAACGGCTCCTGCCGCTGGGCGGTCTGCACCGCCGCCTTGCCGACCGGCAGCTCGTCGCCCGCGATCACGTTGACGCTGATATTGCCGGCGCGGCGCACCAGGTCGTGCACGACGGAGCCGTGCGTCAGCTCGAACCAGCGCGAGCGCGTCGACTTGCCGATGATGATCTGGGTGACGTTGTTGGCCTGGGCGAAATTGATGACATCGTCGGCGATGCGGCGGCCGACGCCGGGAAGCGTCAGCGCCTCGCCGCCGAGCGATTCCGCAAGCCGCATGGTGTCGGCCAGCCGGTCGCGCTGCTCGTCGCTCAGTTGCAGGCTGCGCCGCGTCTCGATGCTGACCGCGGTCCATTGCGCATGCAGACGGTCGGCCAGGCGCTTGGTGTAGCGCACCAGACCTGCCGCGCGCGGATCCTCGCTCAGGCAGACCAGAATGCGCTCGCCGGCGGCCCAGGGGCCCTGGATCGCATTGGCCTGCATGTGATTGAGCAGTTGCTCGTCGACCCGCTCGGCGGTGCGGCGCAGTGCCAGCTCGCGTAGCGCGGTCAGATTGCCGGGCGAGAAATAATGCTCCAGTGCCCGCTCGGCCTGCTTCGGCACATAGACCTTGCCCTCCTTCAGCCGCTGGATCAGGTCGTCGGGCGTGAGGTCGATCAGCTCGATGGCGTCCGCGCGATCGACCACCGAGTCGGGCACGGTCTCGCGCACCCGCACATGGGTGATCTGCGCGACGACATCGTTGAGGCTCTCGATGTGCTGGATGTTGATCGCGGTATAGACGTCGATGCCGTGCGACAGCAGCTCCTCGACGTCGAGATAGCGCTTGGGGTGCCGGCTGCCCGGCGCGTTGGTGTGGGCGAGCTCGTCGACCAGCGCGAGCTGCGGCCGCCGCGCGATCACGGCATCGAGGTCCATCTCCTCCAGCGTCTGGTCGCGATAGCCCAGCCGCTTCCGAGGTATCACCTCAAGGCCTTTCAGCAGCGCCTCGGTTTCCACCCGCCCGTGGGTTTCGACGACGCCGACCACGACGTCGACGCCCGCCTTGAGGCGGGCGTGGGCGCTCGAGAGCATCTCGTAGGTCTTGCCGACGCCGGGCGCGGCGCCGATGAAGATCTTCAGCCGCCCCGAGCGATCGGTCTCCCGGCGCGCCGCCTCGAGCAGCGCATCCGGCGAGGGTCGTTTATGGGGATCGCGCTGATTGGCCATACCGCAATATAGTCATCCTGCGGGAGCGAGCCTACTCCCCTATTTCGCCTTGGCCGCGTCGAGCGCCAGGTTGAGCGCAAGAACGTTAACGCGGGGCTCACCGATCACGCCGGCGAAGCGGCCTTGCGTGTTCTGCGTCACCAGCTCGCGCACCGCGTCCTCGGACATGCTGCGCGCCTTGGCCACCCGCGGCACCTGGAACAGCGCGGCGTCCGGCGAGATGTCCGGATCGAGCCCGCTGCCCGAGGTGGTGACGAGATCGACCGGCACAGAAGCGGTCGGGTTCTCCGCCTTCAGCTTCTCGACGTCGTCCTTGATGCGGTCGTTCAACGCCTTGCTGGTCGGGCCGAGGTTGGAGCCGCCGGAATTGGCCGCGTTGTAGGGCGCCGGAACAGTTTTGGTGGAGTCGTTCGGATCGGGCGCCACCGTCGCCGACGGCCGGCCGTGGAAGTATTTATCCTCCTTGAACTCCTGCCCGATCAGGGCAGAGCCGATCACCTTGCCGTCCTTCTCGATCAGGCTGCCCTGCGCCTGCCGCGGGAAGATGACGCCGGCAATGCCGGTGATGGCGAGCGGATAGGCAAGGCCGGTGATCGCGGTCAGAAGGACCAGCACGAGGATGGCGGGACGGATTTCTCTGAGCATGATGTTGTCTCCGAATTTTGCTTCGTCATTGCGAGGAGCGAAGCGACGAAGCAATCCACATTTTCTTCGCGGACAGATGGATTGCTTCGCTTCGCTCGCAATGATGTTCCTTTGTTAGGCCAGGCCCAGGGCGGCGACGATGAGGTCGATCGCCTTGATGCCGATGAACGGGATGATGATGCCGCCGAGACCGTAGATCATCAGGTTGCGGCTGAGCAGCGCGCCGGCCCCGACCGCGCGATACTTGACGCCCTTCAGCGCCAGCGGGATCAGCGCGATGATGATCAGCGCGTTGAAGATGATCGCCGACAGGATCGCGCTTTGCGGGCTCGCCAGGTGCATCACGTTCAGCACCTGGAGCTGCGGATAGAACGCGAGGAACATCGCCGGGATGATCGCAAAATACTTGGCGACGTCGTTGGCGATCGAGAAGGTGGTCAGCGCGCCGCGGGTCATCAACAGCTGCTTGCCGATCTCGACCACCTCGATCAGCTTGGTCGGGTTGGAGTCGAGGTCGACCATGTTGCCGGCCTCGCGGGCAGCCTGGGTTCCGGTGTTCATGGCGACGCCGACATCGGCCTGCGCCAGCGCCGGCGCGTCGTTGGTGCCGTCGCCGCACATCGCGACCAGCTTGCCCTTGGACTGCTCATCGCGGATCAGCTTGAGCTTGTCCTCGGGCGTTGCCTGCGCCAGGAAGTCGTCGACGCCGGCCTCGGCCGCGATCGCGGCCGCGGTCATCGGGTTGTCGCCGGTGATCATCACGGTGCGGATGCCCATGCGGCGCAATTCGGCAAAGCGCTCGCGGATGCCGCCCTTGACGATGTCCTTGAGGTGGACGACGCCGAGCAGCTTGCCGTCCTTGGCCACCGCCAGCGGCGTGCCGCCGGCCTTGGCGATCTCGTCGGAGATGGCCTGGACCTCGCGCGCTTCCGCGCTCATCGTCGCCGCGACCGCGCGGACCGTGTTGCCTGAGGCGACTGTACGCGGCGAACCGCCATCGACATAGGCGAGGATGGCGTCCACCGCGCCCTTGCGGACCGACATTGCGCCGGCGTCGATGCCGCTCATGCGGGTCTGCGCGGTGAACGGCACGAAGGTCGCGGCAAGCTCATGCATGTCGCGGCCGCGGATGCCGTATTTCTCCTTGGCGAGCACCACGATCGAGCGGCCCTCCGGGGTTTCGTCGGCGAGCGAGGCAAGCTGCGCCGCATCGGCGAGATCCTGCTCGGAGACGCCGCGGATCGGCCGGAACGCGGTCGCCTGGCGGTTGCCGAGCGTGATGGTGCCGGTCTTGTCCAGCAGCAGCGTATCGACGTCGCCGGCGGCTTCCACCGCACGGCCGGACATCGCCAGCACGTTGAAGCGCACCAGGCGGTCCATGCCGGCAATGCCGATCGCCGACAACAGCGCGCCGATCGTGGTCGGGATCAGCGTGACGAACAGCGCCACCAGCACCACAACCGAGATCGAGCCTCCGGCATAGGCCGCATAGCTCGGGATCGTCACGGTCGCGAACACGAAGATGATGGTGAGGCCCGCGAGCAGGATGTTGAGCGCGATCTCGTTCGGCGTCTTCTGGCGCTCGGCGCCCTCGACCAGCTTGATCATGCGGTCGATGAAGGTCGAGCCTTGGGCCGCGGTGATGCGGACGCGGATCCAGTCCGACAGCACCTGGGTGCCGCCGGTAACCGCCGAACGGTCGCCGCCGGACTCGCGGATCACAGGCGCGGATTCACCGGTGATGGCAGCCTCATTGACCGAGGCAACGCCTTCGATCACCTCGCCGTCGGACGGGATGTTGTCGCCGGCCTCGACCAGCACGACGTCGCCGACCTTCAGCGAGGTGCCGGGCACCATGCGGTAGGTCCGGTCGGTGCCGGTCAAGAGCTTGGCCTGGCTCTCGGTGCGGGTCTTTTTCAGCGACTCCGCCTGCGCCTTGCCGCGGCCTTCGGCGACGGCCTCGGCGAAGTTGGCGAACAGCACCGTGAACCAGAGCCAGAGGATGATCTGGAAGGTGAAGCCGATATTGGCGCTGCCGGTGACGAGGTCGCGGACGAAGATCACGGTGGTCAGCGCCGCCACGACCTCGACCACGAACATCACGGGGTTCTTCATCATCAGCCGTGGATCGAGCTTGACGAAGGCCGACTTGATCGCGGGCACCAGGATCTTCGGGTCGAGCATGGTCGACGCCGTCACCTGCTTCTGCAGTCTTGTGGTTTCCATGGATGTCACTCCGGACATATCAGATCAGAACAGGGTGTTGGCGTTCATGGCGAGGTGCTCGACGATCGGCCCGAGCGCCAGCGCCGGGAAGAAGGTGAGACCGCCGATGATCAGGATCACGCCGATGACGAGGCCGACGAACAGGCCGCCGGTGGTCGGGAAGGTGCCCGCCGAGGCCGGGATCGACTTCTTCTCGACCAGCGAACCTGCAATGGCCATCGCCGGCACGATCATGAAGAAGCGGCCGACGAACATCGCGGACGCCAGTGTCAGGTTGTAGAACAGCGTGTTGCCGGTGAGGCCCGCGAAGGCCGAGCCGTTGTTGCCGGTCGCCGAGGTGAAGGCATAGAGCACCTCGGTAAAGCCGTGCGGGCCGGCATTGGCCATCGAGGCCACCGCCGACGGCAGCACCACGCCGACCGCGGTCCAGCCGAGATACATCAGCGGCAGCACCAGGATCGCGAGCATCGCCATCTTGACCTCGCGGGCCTCGATCTTCTTGCCGACATATTCAGGTGTGCGGCCGACCATCAGGCCGGCGACGAAGATCGCCAGCACGACGAACAGCAGCATGCCGTAGAAGCCGGCGCCGACGCCGCCGATGATGACCTCGCCGAGCTGCATGTTGATCAGCGGGATCATGCCGCCGAGCGCGGTGAAGCTGTCATGCATGGCGTTGACCGCGCCGCAGGACGCCGCGGTGGTGATCACGGCGAACAGCGAGGACGCCACGATGCCGAAGCGGACCTCCTTGCCCTCCATGTTGCCGCCGGTCAGGCCGTATGCCTGCAGCAGCGAGGTTCCGTTGGCTTCCGCCCAGTAGGTGACGACAACGCCGGCGACGAACAGCACGCCCATCACGGCGAAGATCGCCCAGCCCTGACGTTCATTGCCGACCATGCGGCCGAACACGTTGGTCATCGCAGCACCCAGCGCGAAGATCGAGATCATCTGCACCAGGTTCGACAGCGCGGTCGGGTTCTCGAACGGATGCGCGGCATTGGCATTGAAGAAGCCGCCGCCGTTGGTGCCGAGCATCTTGATCGCAACCTGCGAGGCCACCGGACCGAGCGCGATGGTCTGCTTGCCGCCCTCCAGCGTGGTGGCATCGACATAGGCCCCGAGCGTCTGCGGCATGCCCTGCCAGACCAGGAACAGCGCATAGACGATGCAGATCGGCAGCAGCACGTAAAGCGTGCAGCGCGTCACGTCGACCCAGAAATTGCCGACCGTGCGCATCGACGAACGGGTGAAGCCGCGGATCAGCGCCATCGCGAGCGCGATGCCGGTCGCCGCCGACAGGAAGTTCTGGTGGGTCAGGCCCAGCATCTGGACCAGATAGGACAGCGTGCTTTCGCCGCCGTAGTTCTGCCAGTTGGTGTTGGTGATGAAGGAGATCGCGGTGTTGAACGAGAGATCCTCCGCCACGGCGGACTGTCCCGCCGGGTTGAACGGCAACACCGCCTGCAGCCGCATCAGGCCATAGATCAGGGCGAAGCCGCCGACATGGAACAGCAGCATGGCGACCGTGTAGGTCAGCCAGTGCTGCTCGCGCCGCTCGTCGACGCCGCCGACCCAGTAGATGCCGCGCTCGAGAGGGCGCAGCACGGGCGAGAGGAAGGTGCGCTCGCCGTTGAACACGCGGGTCATGTACCAGCCGAGCGGTTTGACCAGCGCGGCAACGATCGCGCAGAACAGAATAATTTGAATCCAGCCGATGACGGTCATCGCGTCAAACCTTTCGAATGGGTGCGAAGCGCAGCAGCGACGCGAACATGCCGAGCAACAGCCCGGTCAGCACCGCGTCGGCGAGGAGAATGGTGCAAAGCGCTGACATCGCGGCCGCCTAGAAGCGTTCGGGCCGCAGCAGCGCATAGGTGAGGTAGAACAGCAGGCCGAGCGAGACGAGGCCGGCGAGCGAGTAATCAAAGATCATCGCCGCCTCCCCTTACAGCCGTTCGCAGGCGTAAGCGTAGCCGATGCCCGCCGCGAAGAAGCCGATCGCGAGCGCCGCCATGAGAATGTCCATCATGAGAGACTCCTATGCGTCCGAGGGTGCGGGCGACCGTATAGGCGCTCCGCACCGGATCGCCGTGAGGTGCCATCCGGGGCATAGGTTTTCGAGAGGTGGGGAATATGGACGTTATAGGAATTGTATAAGTGCCACTGGCGATCCCTTACCCTCCCCTGGAGGGGGAGGGTCGGTTCGCATGCAGCGAAGCGGAATGCGAGCCGGGGTGGGGTGATCTCTCCACACGGGCACCGTTGGACGAGGAGGGACCGTCACCCCGCTTCGCATCGCTAACGCGATGTGAAGCGACCCTCCCCCTCCAGGGGAGGGTGAGAAAGGGTCAGTTCCGTCTTTATGGAATCCCTATATCTCGGCCCCTTCCCTTATCTCGCTTTCCAACGGCCATCAGGGCCATTTTGAAAGGTGCGGCCAATGTGTTGGGCCGCGCGTGAAACGAGATGACGCGATGTCTGTACTTTCCGAACACACCTCGACCGACCTCGGCGAACGGCTGCGCGACGCCTACGCTGTCACTGCCGAGTTCATGGCCGATATCATCAGCCAGACCTGCCGCCGCTTTCCTTCGGCCGGGCAGAGCTGCAAGACCTCGCGGGTCGAGCGCCTGATCCAGTCCTGCGCCTGGACCGATGCGGCGATCGCGCTGCTCGATCTCGAGCTGCCGCAATGGCAGGTCCGCCGCCTGGTCTATGACGAGGGCGAATGGCACTGCGCGCTGTCGCGCGAACGCGAGCTGCCGGACTGGCTCGACCAGTCGATCGAGACCCACCACACGGATCTTGCGCTCGCGATCCTCAGCGCCTTCGTCGAGGCGCAGAAGATCGCTGCGCCTGAAAGCCGCGGCAGCGTGCCTACCGTCCGCCGCGAACCGCGCTCGCTCTACGAGCCGCTGTTCGTCGACAACATCAGTTGATGGCGGCGCTGTCGTGAACACCGAACAATTGCCGCGGCAGCTGCAATCGGTCCAGGTCATGGTCCGGTTCGGCTTCCGTCTTGCCATCATGATCGGCTTTGCTGCGTTCGCCGGCGCAGGCTTCGGCAAGGGCCTGGTCACGCTGCTGGCGATGTCAGCCGTGATCTGCGCCTTCGCCGGGATTGCCAAGCGCGAAATGCCGCTGGCCGCAAACCTCAATCACTGGGACGAGATGACCGCTTATGTCGCGCTGTGCGCGCTCGGCACCGGCATCGTCCAGGGTCTCTGAGCCATCCCCGAAAATCCTATGCCGCTCCTATGAAGTCGGCCGTCCGCCGCGCTCGATTTCATATCCGGCACAACAGACATTGATCGCGTGACTGTGACCCAAAGGACTACCACCGTGAAACTCGTCGAACCTCCCTCGTGTAGCGCAGCGTCCACCATTGTCTTCATCGGCCGCAACCACCGCGGCCAGTGGGTCGCCCAGCAACAGAACGGCCTCTATGGCGGCCTGTTCGTCAACCGCGCCCAGGCCGTCAAATACGCGCTGTTCGAGAACGGCCAGCACCCCGAAATGATCATCGAGCTGTCGCGTGAGATCGAGCTCGATATGCGCGGCGAGACCACAAGCCTCCCCACCAGCCGCGTGGCCTGAGCCACCTCCCATGACGTCGACAACGACATCGCGAGCTGACACGGCCGAATGGCTGTCGGGCTTCATCCCCGATCTTCCGACCCCGTTCAACCACCGGGACGAAATCGACACCGATGCGTTCGGCCGGCTGTGCGAGCGCCAGATCGCGGCCGGCGCCTCGGCGCTGGTGGTCGGCGAGACCGCGGGCGAAAGCGCGACGCTGGAGCCCGCGGAGCGCGTGCAGCTGGTCGACGTCGCCGCCCGCGTCGCACGCAAGCGGGTGCGGATCATCGCCGGCGCCGGATCGAACGCGACGGACCGCGCCGTCATGTTCGCGCGGGCCGCGCAGGCGGCCGGCGCCGACGCCATCATGTCGGTCGTGCCCTATTACAACAAGCCGATGCCACACGGCATGGCGGCGCATTTCCGCGCCGTCGCCGCGGCCACGACATTGCCCGTGATCCTGCACGACATTCCGTCGCGGACGGTCAAGGGCCTCGCCGACGAGACCCTGCTCGAGTTCGCCGCATCGCCGTGCTTCGCCGGATTGCGCGACGGCAGCGGGGATGTTGCCCGGCTGGCGCGCCTGCGCTCACGCCTGCCCGCGACGTTCCGGATGCTGACCGGCGACGACAATTCGTCGCTGGCCTGGCTCGCGGCCGGCGGCGACGGCTGCATCTCGGCCGTCGCAAACGTCGCGCCCGACCTCTATGTGGCCGTTCACAGGCATTTCCGCGCGGGCCGGCTGTATCAGGCCCGCGAGCTGCATCAGCGGCTGGCGCCGCTTGCAAGCCTGCTGGAGCGCGAGCATCCCGCCGCCCTGAAATTCGCGCTGGCGCTGCTGGGCTTTATGCAACCGGCGACGCGGCTGCCGATCGTGCAGCTCGATTCAAGGGCAAAAGCCGAGGTCGCGCAGGCGATGGCCGCGCTTGCCGACGAGTATCTCGCCGCCGCGCAGTGAGATCCGGACGCACCGCAAGCCATCGCAATGCACAATGGCCCGCGCCAGCGCCGTCCGTGACGCCGCGCCATATTGAGGTTCCGGAACCGCGCCCCATATCCACGGCAAGGGAGTGCTTGCCGTGCAGACCTTCAAGGCGGCTCTCGTTGTGGCGATCGCACTGGTCGCTTTGGTTGTTTCCAGCCGTCCCGGTACGGCCACGGACGACAACCGTCTTGCCCTGACCATTTCCATCGATGGTGCGATCGGGCCGGCATCGGCCAGCTACGTCAAGGATGCGCTGGCAAAGGCCGCCGAGCGGCACGCCGAGGTCGTCATCCTGCGGATGAATACGCCGGGCGGTCTCAGCACCAGCATGCGCGAGATCATCACCGACGTGCTGGCCTCGCCCGTTCCGGTCATCGGCTACGTTGCTCCGTCCGGAGCCCATGCCGCCAGCGCCGGGACCTATATTCTCTATGCGACCCATCTCGCGGCCATGGCGCCCGGCACCAATATCGGCGCCGCGACGCCGGTGCAGATTGGCGGGCCGATGCCGGGCCTGCCGGGCAGCACCCCGGACAAGGACGGCAAGGACAAGGACGGCAGCAAGCCGTCCGAGGCCAAGGATGCGATGACGGCGAAGGTGACCAATGATGCCGTCGCCTTCATCCGCAGCCTCGCCGAGCTGCGCGGCCGCAATGCCGACTGGGCCGAGAAGGCGGTGCGCGATGCCGCCACCCTCTCCGCCAACGCCGCGTTGCAAGCCAATGTCATCGAATTCACCGCGCGCGATCCCGCCGACCTGCTCAGGCAGATCGACGGCCGGACGGTGGAGCTCGCAAACGGCAAGACGCAAACCCTGGCGACGAAGGATGACGTGATCGAAGCCATCGATCCCACCTGGCTCTCGCGCGCGCTGGCGGTCATCACCGACCCCAACATCGCATTCGTTCTCCTGATGGTCGGCATCTACGGCCTGATCTTCGAGTTCATGTCGCCTGGAGCCGTGGCGCCCGGCGTGGTCGGGACGATCTGCCTGCTGGTCGGCCTCTACGCCCTCAACATGCTGCCGATCAACTACGCCGGCTTCGGCCTGATGCTGGTCGGGATCGCCCTGCTCGCGATCGAAGCCTTCAACCCGACGGTCGTGATCGGCCTCGGAGGCATCGTCGCCTTCGTGCTGGGCGCCGCCATGCTGTTCCGGATCGAGGCGCCCGGATACACCCTGTCATGGCCCCTCATCGGCATCGTCGCGGCGATGTTCACCGGACTCATTCTCGTCGTGCTCGGCGCGCTGCGCCGCGCCCGCAACGGCCCGGTCCAGACAGGTGCGCAAGCCATGCGCGGGCTATCGGCCGAGGTTCTCGACTGGTCGGAGACTTCAGGTCACGTCTTCACCAATGGTGAACGCTGGCAGGCGCGCGGCACCGAGACATTCAGGGCCGGAGAGACGGTCGAGGTCGCCAACATCATCGATTTGACGCTGGTGGTGCGGCGTGCGCCAGCCGCGACCGGCGAAGGAGGTACAGCATGATGCTTGATTATTTCACCTATGCGGCGGTCGCGCTGCTGGTCGTCATCTTCCTGACTCAGGCGGTGCGCGTGCTGCGCGAATACGAGCGCGGCGTCATCTTCACGCTCGGCCGCTTCACCGGGGTGAAGGGCCCGGGGCTGATCATCCTGATTCCGGTGGTGCAGCAGCTCGTGAAGGTCGATCTCAGGGTCGTCGTACAGGTGGTGCCGCCGCAGGACGTGATTTCGCGCGACAACGTCTCGGTCAAGGTCAACGCCGTCCTCTACTTCCGCATCGTCGATCCCGAACGCGCCATCATCAAGGTCAGCGACTACATGGCTGCCACCAGCCAGCTTGCCCAGACCACGCTGCGCTCGGTGCTCGGCAAACACGAGCTCGACGAGATGCTGGCGGAACGCGACCGGCTCAACGCCGATATCCAGGAGACCCTCGACAAGCAGACCGACGTCTGGGGCATCAAGGTCACCGCGGTCGAGATCAAGGACATCGACATCAACGAGACCATGGTGCGGGCGATCGCCAAGCAGGCCGAGGCGGAGCGGTTACGGCGTGCCAAGGTGATCAACGCGATGGGCGAGCAGCAGGCCGCCGAGAAGCTGGTCGAGGCCGGCCGGATCCTCGCCCAGGAGCCGCAGGCGATGCAGCTCCGTTATTTCGCGGCGCTGCATGACATCGCCGGCGAGCGCTCCTCGACGGTGGTGTTTCCGCTGCCGATGAACCTGCTCGATCACCTGACGCCGCGACGTGAAGCGACGTGATCCGACTTGCTAGTGCCCGTGATGCTTGGCCCGCCACGCAGGACCCGGGCCGCGCATGTAATGCGCCTCGGGCCGGTAACCGCCGATCGGTTCCTCACCGATCCAGGCGAGGAATTTGAGCAGCCCTTCCGCGGCGCGACGCGGCAGGACGGCGATGAACGAAGCTACACGCATCTCAATAGTCCCACTTTTCGCCGAGCACGACCGGGGCCCGCGGATATCTCTCGGCATCGCCACCGGGCATGCCGACCTTGAGATCGGCGCGAGCCCAGTTCTCATGGCCGCGATGCAGCAACAGCTCGTTGCGCAGCCGATGGATTTTTGCTGCGGCGATCGCGCGATGGATCGTCTTGAAGGCAAGGCCGATCCGCCGGATCGTCCGCTTCAGTACGGGGCTGACGGTACCGGCCGAACGTTGCGGCCGGACATCGTGGAGTTGGAGCAAGGTCATGTCCCACCTTCCGGTTGGCGGCGCGCGAGCGCGCCGCGTCACAGCCAAGATGCGGGGAAGGCCGTAGGAATTCGAGAGGACCCGCCGCGGTGCGGCATAGGAGCCGCATAAGCACCGGCAGGCCCCAGGGCGGCTTACCGCGACGGCCCCTGCAAGGCGGAACACGACGTCCCCGCGCGTGTTGACCAGCTTCTATTCGGTGCTAGCTTTTTGATCGCGAATTGTCGTCAAGCGGATTTGATCACCGCGTCGAGGGTGAAGACCATGAACCTCGGATCGCCAAATCTCGCAACCGCCGGACCCGTCCACTCCGATGGCGTGATCGCGGCGGGCGTCTATGTCGAGGGAAGGCGCGTCGCCAATATCGCGATCGACGAGGCCGCGAGCTGGCGCAACAAGCCGGATCATGTGGTGTGGATCGGCCTGCACGAACCCGACATGACGCTGCTGAAAAGCTTGCAGCGGCAATTCCAGCTGCACGACCTCGCGATCGAGGATGCCGATCACGCGCATCAGCGGCCGAAGATCGAGCAGTATGGCGACGCGCTGTTCATCGTGGCGCGCACCGCGCAGCTCGAGGGCGAGAGCATCACCTTCGGCGAGACGCATCTGTTCGTCGGCGAGGGATACATCGTCTCGGTGCGCCACGGCGCCTCGACATCCTACGCGCCGGTCCGCGAACGCTGCGAGAGCTGCCCGCGCGCGCTCGCCCGCGGCGAGGACTACATCCTCTATGCCATCCTCGATTTCATCGTCGACAACTACTCGCCGGTGCTGGAGACCATCCAGGACGAGGTCGAGACCATGGAGGCGGAGGTGCTGGCGAGCGCGATGACGCGGGCGCAGATCGAGCGGCTCTATCTGCTGCGACGCGACCTGCTGCGGCTGCGCAACGCGGTCGGGCCGCTGGTGGAGGTCTGCCGCCGGCTGGAGCGCGACAACCTGCCGATGGTGCGCGAGACCATGCGTCCGCTGTTCCGCGACGTCACCGACCACGTCCGCACCGTCCAGGAGCGGATCGATTCGCTGCGCGAGGTGCTCGCCTTCGCGTTTGAAGCAAGCCTGCTGGTCGGCCAGGCGCAGGAAACGGCGATCTCCAAGAAGCTCGCCTCCTGGCTTGCGATCGTTGCGGTGCCGACCGCGGTGGCCGGCATCTACGGCATGAATTTCAAATACATACCGGAGCTGCAATGGGAGTACAGCTATTTCGTCGTGATGGGCCTGATGCTGGCCGCATGCGGCGCGCTGTTCTGGCGGTTCAGGCGCTCCGGCTGGCTGTAGTCCGCGATCACAACATCGCGCCATCCCGGTCCGGGGCAGAATGCAACGGCGTATCGCAGCCATGCTGCAATTCGCGAGATTTCGGACAATTTTACCCTCGGTGAGCGGCGGGAGGGGCCGGTTTACGGTCGGCGGCAAGACCGGTAACGTTGCCTCCCAATGCGACGTGGAGAGTGCCCATGCGGCCCAAGGATCAGATCAACTGGATGCTGTCGGATGCGATCGAGGCGCTCGCCCGCGCCGAACGGTTGCACCAGAGCTTCCTCAATTTGCACCCGCGCGCGGGCTCTAGCGAGCCGAGCTGGGAACCGCCGATGGACGTGATCGAGACCGAGGAGGAAATCCTGATCCTGGTCGCGCTGCCGGGGGTCGATCCCGACGAGGTCGAGGCCGCGCTCGACGGCGGCACGCTGGTCATCTCCGGCCGCCGCACCCTGCCCTCCGAGCTGCGCAACGCCCGCATCCTGCGCCTCGAGCTGCCGCAGGGCCGGTTCGAGCGCCGCATCACGCTGCCGACCGGCCGCTACACCATCAGCCGCTTTGCCGCGCATGGCTGCGTCGGCCTGCGGCTCGGAAAATCGAGCTGAGGATATCGACATGGCTATCGCAGACGTTTCAAGCCCAGCATCGACCTCGACGCCGATCCCGAGCGACGCGACGATCATCGTCCCGGTGCGCAACACCGTGCTGTTTCCCGATGTCATCATTCCGATCACGATCGCGCGCGCGACCTCGATCGCCGCCGCCCAGCAGGCGGTGCGCGAGCAGCGGCCGATCGGCATCCTGCTGCAGCGTGATCCCGAGGCCAACGATCCCGGCCCCGACGGGCTTTATCGCGTCGGCACCGTCGCCAACATCGTGCGCTACATTACCGGCGCCGACGACACCCATCATCTGGTCTGCCAGGGCGTGCAACGCATGCGGGTGCTCGACTACCTGCCCGGCACGCCATTCCTCGCCGCGCGCGTGCTGCAGATCCCCGAACCGACCACCACCTCGCCCGAGATCGAGGCGCGCTTCCTCAATCTGCAGCGCCAGGCGCTTGAGGCGGCGCAGCTCCTGCCGCAGGTACCGCAGGAATTGATCGCCGCGCTGCAGGGCACGACCTCGCCGGCAACCCTCGCCGACCTTGCGACCTCCTACATGGACATCAAGCCGGCGGAGAAGCAGGACATCCTCGAGACCGTCGATCTCGTGGCGCGGATGGACAAGGTGTCGCGCCATCTCGCCGAGCGCATCGAGGTGCTCAGGCTGAGCCAGGAGATCGGGCAGAAGACCAAGGCGGTGTTCGACGAGCGGCAGCGCGAGGCGATCCTGCGCGAGCAGATGGCGACGATCCAGCGCCAGCTCGGCGAAGGCGACGGCAAGGCGGCGGAGGTCGCCGAGCTGACCAAGGCGATTGTGGAAGCCAAGATGCCGCCGGAGGCCGAGAGCCAGGCGCAAAAGGAATTGCGCCGCTACGAGCGGATGCCGGAGGCGGCGGCCGAATCCGGCATGGTGCGCAGCTATCTCGACTGGCTGATCGACCTGCCCTGGAGCATTCCGGACGAGAAGCCGATCGACATCGCCGAGGCCCGCAAGATCCTCGACCAGGACCATTATGGCCTCGAGAAGATCAAGAGCCGCATCATCGAATATCTCGCGGTGCGCAAGCTCGCGCCCGGCGGCAAGGCGCCGATCCTCTGCTTCCTCGGGCCCCCCGGCGTCGGCAAGACCTCGCTCGGCCAATCGATCGCGCGCGCGATGTCGCGGCCGTTCGTTCGTGTCAGCCTCGGCGGCGTGCATGACGAGGCCGAGATCCGCGGCCATCGCCGCACCTATATCGGCGCGCTGCCCGGCAACATCATCCAGGCGATCAAGAAGGCCGGCGCGCGCAATTGCGTGATGATGCTGGACGAGATCGACAAGATGGGCCGCGGCATCCAGGGCGATCCGTCGGCCGCGATGCTCGAGGTGCTCGACCCCGAGCAGAACAGCACCTTCCGCGACAATTATCTCGGCGTGCCGTTCGACCTCTCGCGCGTCGTCTTCATCGCCACCGCCAACATGCTCGACGGCGTGCCCGGTCCGCTGCTCGACCGCATGGAGCTGATCAGCCTCGCCGGCTACACCGAGGACGAAAAGCTCGAGATCGCCAAGCGCTATCTGGTGCGCCGCCAGCTCGAGGCCAACGGCATCAAGGCCGAGCAGGTCGAGATCGATCCGGACGCGCTGCGGCTGATCATCCGCAACTACACCCGCGAGGCGGGCGTCCGCAACCTGGAGCGCGAGATCGGCAAGGTGCTGCGCAACGTCGCGGTGCAGATTGCCGAAGGCAGCACCAGCCACGTCACGATCGCGCCAAAGGACATCGTGTCGCTGCTCGGCCAGCCCAGGTTCGAGAACGAGATCGCGATGCGCACCAGCATCCCGGGCGTCGCCACCGGGCTTGCCTGGACCCCGGTCGGCGGCGACATCCTGTTCATCGAAGCTTCGCGCACGCCGGGCCGCGGCGCGCTGATCCTCACCGGCCAGCTCGGCGAGGTGATGCGCGAGAGCGTGCAGGCCGCGATGACGCTGGTGAAGAGCCGCGCGACACAACTCGGCATCGACCCCGGCGTGTTCGAGAAGAGCGACATCCACGTCCACGTTCCCGCTGGTGCGACGCCGAAGGACGGCCCGAGCGCGGGCGTTGCGATGTTCACCGCCCTCACCTCGCTGTTGACCGACCGCACCGTGCGCAGCGACACCGCAATGACCGGCGAGATCTCACTGCGCGGCCTCGTGCTTCCGGTCGGTGGCATCAAGGAGAAGGTGGTCGCCGCCGCGGCCGCGGGCCTGACCCGGGTGATGCTGCCGGCGCGCAACAGGCGCGACTTCGACGACATCCCCGCCGGCGCCCGCGCCAAGCTGGAGTTCATCTGGCTCGAACGCGTCGACGAAGCGATCGCCGCCGCGCTGGAGCCCGCCAAGATGACGCCCGCCGCAGCGGAGTGAGGACAAGCGGAAGGAGGTGCGCTCCGCGTCGATCATCTCGCCCGGGGCTTACCCCTCTCCCCAACCCTCCCCCGCCGCAAGTCGGGCTTGCCCGACTTGCGCAAAGTCACGATGCGCAACCGGGGTAAACCCCGGTTGCGTGGGGGAGGGAGCCTTGTCGGCGTGCTCACCTGACACTACGCCGCGCAGGAAGCACGTCCTTTGTTGCGCGCGTGTAAGGAAGGCAGAGGCGGAAGGGTTCCCTCCCCCCCCCCCCTTGCGGGGGGGAGGGTTAGGGAGAGGGGTGCCGCACGGCGTGCCCTCTCCGCGGAAGTTCAACACATTCAGAGCAGCGCTCAGCTCTTGCCCATGCAATCTGAAATGTAGAACCAGCGCTCGTCGCCGATCAGGCCCTTCTGCTTCACCTCTTTGCGGCAGGCCTTCAGCTTGGGCTTGTTGGCGCGCCACTGCGCCTTCATCGCCTTCAGCTTTTCCATCGTCAGCTTCATCTTCGACGGCTTGGCCGTCGTGGCGGCCGGTGCCGGCGCGGCCGGCGCCGCGGTCTGGGCCGACGCGGCATGAAGCCCCAAGGCAAGCCCCAAGGCAAGCAGCGCGACGGCAAGGCAAATCCGGGTGCGAAGCATTGAAATCCCCCAATCCCATTTCTGTTCATTGAATAAAGCGAACGCCGCGGGCGCCGGCAATCGGCAACCCGCGGCGACGATGGTCGCGATCAGAGAATTTTGACCGCGCTGAGCAGCGTCATGTAGATGCCCCAGGCCAGCGGGATGCCGACGAACAGCCAGAACAGCGCCGCCCGGCCGTCCAGACCGCCCTTGCCGATGCCGAACGAACCGCTCGGTCCGGCGCCGGCGGTCGCCGTCGCTTCCTGCAGCTTGGCCACTTCGGCGTCGCTCATGTGCCACTTCGGATCGACCGGCTTGATCAAATAGTTGCAGATGAAGCCCGCGATCAGCATGCCGCACAGGATGTACATCGTGGTGTTGTAGAGCTGGTCGCGCGGCACGCCGGCGGCCAGCTGGAACTCACGCAGATAGTTCACCACCACCGGGCCGATGATGCCCGCGGTCGACCATGCCGTCAGCAGTCGGCCGTGGATCGCGCCGACGAACTGGGTGCCGAACATGTCGGCCAGATAGGCCGGCACGGTGGCGAAGCCGCCGCCATACATCGACAGGATGATGCCGAAGCCGAGCACGAACAGGAGCTTCGAGCCCATCGCGGCGAAGGTCGGCGCCAGCGCGTAGAGCACGATGCCGAGCACGAAGAACGTGTAATAGGTGTTCTTGCGGCCGATCTTGTCCGACAACGAGGCCCAGAAGAAGCGGCCGCCGATATTGAACAGCGACAGCAGGCCGGCAAAGCCGGCGGCGATCGCCGCGATCTGCGCCTTCTGCGAGGCATCGAGTGCATTGAAGCCGACATTGGGCAGCCCGATCAGCTTGCCGGCGAAGATCTCCTGCAACATCGGCGATGCCATGCCGATCACGCCGATGCCCGCCGACACGTTCAAGCACAGCACCCACCAGATCAGCCAGAATTGCGGCGTCTTGTGCGCGTTGTCGAGATGAACGTTCTTGGTCGAGATCATCGCGTTGGTCTTGGCGGGCGGCGTCCAGCCGTCCGGCTGCCAGCCGGACGGCGGCAGCCGATAGCGGAACGCGCCGATCATCATGAACACGAGATAGATCGCGCCCATGGTGAGGAAGGTTTCCCAGACGCCGACCGAGGTCGGGGTCTTGAAGTAGTTCATCAGCCTGTCGGCCAGCGGGGCGCCGATCATGGCGCCGCCGCCGAAGCCCATGATGGCCATGCCGGTCGCCATGCCGCGACGATCGGGGAACCATTTCACCAGCGTCGACACCGGCGAGATGTAGCCGAGGCCGAGCCCGATGCCGCCGATCACGCCGGAGCCGAGCCACATCAGCCACAGCTGATGGGTGATGATGCCGATGGCGCCGAGCACCAGGCCGCCGCACCAGCACAGCGCGGCGACGAAGCCGGCCTTGCGCGGTCCGACCTTCTCGAGCCAGCCGCCCCACACCGCGGCGGACACGCCGAGCACGACGAAGAACAAGGTGTACATCCAGCCGAGGCTCGCGACCTTCCAGTCGCAAGTGGTCGTGAACAATTCCTGCACCAGCGAAATGTCGGGACACGCCTTCGGCGCGGTCAGCCCGATCGCGCGCGACAGCGGCAGCCAGAACACCGAGAAGCCGTAGGCCATGCCGATGCACAGATGGATGCACAGCGCGGCCGGCGGCACCAGCCAGCGGTTGAAGCCGGCGGTCGCGATCGTGTGTTCCTTGTCGAGGAAGCCTGCACCTGCAGCCGATACGCGTCCGGCGCTGCTCATCGTCGTCATTGAACCCTCCCTGCAGCCGCCGTTGCGTCAGGCGTTCTGCCGTGTTCGATCCCGTCCCATCCCTTGCGGCGCAATCTTCACATTGCTCCACCCATTCCCGCATGCGCCGGGATCAGCCACGCGCATTCCGGAAATGCTAACCCCCGATGCGGCCGGATATGCCCCGGCCGCACGGCCCGCTCTGAACGTTATGCCTGCCCTGCACTGCCCCACGTGCCCGGATCCGGGCACGACTTCATCTCCACAACCCCGTGGACATTATCAATTCGCGCAGAATGGAAAATAGGTGTCGATTGGCAAAAGGTAGATATCAAGCTGGATCTAGCGCGTACGCGGCGCTGCAGCATTTGAATTATCTATCGTTCCATTCGCCTTCTCGATCAGGAAAACGATCCGGACGTCGCTTCGTTCGGTGATTTCGACCCTGTCGCCGGTCTCCTGGATCAGGGCCGGGATATCGATCACCGAAAGCGGATCGGTGCAGTGCACTTCGAGGAAATCTCCCGCCGTCACGCTCCTCAGCGCCTTGCGCGTCTTCAGCGCCGGCAGCGGGCATTTCAGGCCGGTGAGATCGAGCTTTGTCGTGGTCATGGTTGGACCATGGCGAAGCCGTCACGCATCGTCAACGCCGGCGCCCCTCACCTGTTCAGCTATCCGCCGGCGCCGAAGCGAGCACATCGTCGACGGGGATCGCGGAACGCAACATCAATTCGGCAACGTCCGCGATGTCGTCGAGATGCGCGACCGGCAGCGTGGTCTCGATAGCGACGTCGCTGGCGATCCCGACCACGCGCGGGTCGTCGGGAAACAGCAGCGGCTTGCCGTTGGCGGCGCGATACACCTCGATCTTGTTGACCGGCTCGCGCTTGAATCCTTCGACGACGACCAGATCGACCCGCGCCATCTTGGCGAGCAGCTCCGGCAGCCGCGGCTCCTGGGCTCCGCGCAGCTCATGCATCAGCGCCCAGCGCCGCGTCGAGGACACCAGCACCTCGGTCGCGCCGGACTGCCGGTGCACCCAGGAATCCTTGCCGGGCACATCGACATCGAATTCGTGATGGGCGTGCTTGATCACGGAGACGCGCAAGGCCCGCCCCTGCAGATAGGGGATCACCCGCGACAGCAGGGTGGTCTTGCCGGCGCCACTCCAGCCCGCGAGGCCAATCACTTTCATACCCGTCTCCGAAGACATCCAGCGTCCAACGCTGCTTATATCAGCCTTGGCGCAATGTCATGCCAGCCCCGCCGGCGGACGATGACGATGGGCGGCCTGCTGGAGCGCCTTTGGAAACTCCTGGAGCGGCTGCGCCGACCGCAAACGCGACCAGGCCGCAGACGCGCCCGCTTCGGGATCATCGCGGCGCTATTCCACAGGAATCACGCGTTCCGCTGACTGACAGGCCGCCCCGGCTTGGCAAACCTTCGCGACCGGTTCTCTCGCGCGGGCGGGCAACGCACTCGGAACCGCTTCCGGACACGCTGCGTGCCAACCGCCAGGACCTCTTCCAGTGTTGTATTCCTAAAGCGAAGCCTTCTGAACATCGCACCGCTCCCTGACCAGGTGGGTGCCCCATGGGTCGCTCAGCCACCGATGCCCACGACAGGGGGGTCATGCCGGTGATGGAAGATTAACCAGCGACGGGACGCTTTGCTCCAAGGCAATCGTTGCGCCCTTCGTCTCATGTCGCGCGTCATTCGACTATCAACGGATATACCTCGAAGTTTCCAATGCATGGGGCAACCCGACCACGATATCGTGCATCGCAGGAGGACCACGCCATATGCCTCGCTCGCCTTCGATCGTGCCGCATCAAATCGACCACGACACCTATCTGGTGCTGAACGATTTCGGCCGGCTTGGCCGAGCCTGGTGCGAAACCGATGAAGAGGGCACCGACCGGAAGACGCTGATCCGGCGTATGCTTGATGACCAGTACAGCCATCCGGTGCGCATCGTGGCCTTCAATACCAACGAGGGATGGTCGCGCGACGTGACCACCGATATTGCCGACGAGCTGCGGCGCCGTTTTGTCGAATACGAAGAGGTCCCGCGCTCGGTGCTGGAGTTCGTCGAGACGGCGATGCGGCACTGAGCCGGCCCCGCCGGCGGCGATGCGTCCACACCACAACCGTCATCGCCCGGCTCGATCAGGCGATCCGGTACGCCGCGGCCTCTCGGCTCAAGCACCGCCACGCTGGATCGCCCGCTTTCGCTTTCGCGGGTAACGACACCGCATGTTTGGCATCTTGGATCGAGAACCATCCTCAGTGTCGTCCCTGCGAAAGCAGGGACCCATAACCACAAATGGTCATTGTTGAACGTCGCTGGAACGACGAGTCCCTTCGACAACAACCGCCGCGGCGTATGGGTCCCTGCTTTCGCAGGGACGACAGTTGTGATTGGTGCGGCAGAACGCCAACAATCTGGCTACGCCGGCCGGAATCCCGCCGCCGTCAACGCCGCCCGCCCCTCTTCCGACGCCAGCGCATCGAGAAAGGCCTGCACCGCGGGGCGTTGCTTGCGCGCCGTCACCAGCGCGAAGTCGTAATGCTCTTCGGCCAGCGGAATGAAGCCGAGCCCGGACGCGTGGGCGACCGGCGCAATCGTCATGCCCCAGTCGGCGCGATGCTGCGCCACCGCGGCGGCAACCGCGTTGTGCGAACGCGGCTGATTCCAGTAGCCGTCGGGCCGGTGGCCGCCCAGCAGGCGATCGATCAGGATGCGGGTGCCGGCGCCCTGGTTACGATTGACCATGATGCAGGCGGGATCGGCGAGCGCGGCGCGCACCGCCTCCTCTGCGCTCAAGCCGGCAAAGCGCGCATCGTCCTTGCGGAACACGATGCCCTGCATGCGCCGCCAGCCCGGCACGAGCTCGAGGCCGTCAGCCAGATACGGCGTGTTGTAGGTTTCGGTCTTGTCGTCGAACAGATGGATCGGGGCGAGATCGCATTCGCCGCGCTTGGCGGCCGCCAATCCACCGAGACTGCCGACCGCGATCGAACGCACCACGAGCCCGGCATGCGCCAGCGGGGTGGTGACGAGATCGAGCCCGGTGCAATGGCTGCCGACGATGACCAAGTCTGGCACCCGCACGTGCGGCGTGAACAGCGTGACCGCGGCGTCGCTGCCGGCCGGCAGTTGGTCGGCCAGCGCCTCGATCTTCAGGAAGCCGTCGGCCTGCGCGAACGACGTGATCGCGCCCGAGCCCTTGCCGCTCGGATAGGCGATCAGGCCCTCGGCACCTTCGACCAGCGACACCATCACGAACTCGGTGCGCCCGAGCTCGGAGGCGATGCGCACGGGCACCGTCGCCTCCACCTTGGCATCGGAGCGCGGCGGCAGGCCGGCCATCCGCCGCAGCACCGGCACGATCATGTCGTGGAAGGTGAACATCGCGGAGGTCGGAAAGCCCGGCAGGATGACCACCGGCTTGCCGTCGCAGACCGCAAGGCAGAGCGGCTTGCCGGGCTTCAGCGCCACGCCATGCGCGATGATGCCGGGCTTGCCGAGGCGAGCGATGATCCGGTGCGAGACGTCGCCCGCGCCCTTGGAGGTGCCGCCGGACAGCACCAGCATGTCGCTCTCGGCCAGCGCCTTGCGCATCGCGGCTTCGAGCATCGCCTCATCGTCCGCGATCGCGCCGAGGAACGCCGCGTCACCGCCGTTCTCGGCAATCGCCGCCGTGACGATCGCGCCGTTGGTGTCGTAGATCGCGGCCGGCCGCAGCGTCTCGCCCGGCTGCACCAGCTCGTCGCCGGTCGAGAGGATCGCAACCCGCGGACGGCGCGTCACCTGAACCTCGGCGATGCCGCAGGCGGCGAGCATGCCGATCTCGCGCGACCCGATGATCGTTCCCGCGCGCAGCAGCGCCTCGCCGCGCGCGATGTCGGAGCCGGCATAGGAGACGAACTGCCCGGGCGACGCCGCGCGCCGGACCTCGATGGCGCCATTGCCGCCCGCGCGGCGGGCCGGCTGGGTGTGCTCGACCATCACGATCGCGTCCGCGCCGCGCGGCACCGGACCGCCGGTCGCAATCGCGGTCGCGCTCCCCGGGAGCACCGGCAGGGCCGGCGCGGTCCCGCACGAAATGGTCTCGTCATTCAGCGTGAGTTGCACCGGCGCGCCCTCGCCCGCGCGCGCAAGATCGGCGGAACGCACGGCAAAGCCGTCGACATTGGAGCGATCGAATGGCGGCACGTCGATCGGCGCCACCACGTCCTCCGCCAGCGCGCGGCCGAGCGCATCGGCGAGCCGCCGCGCCTCGGACGGCAATGGGCGCGGGAACAGCGCCGCCTCGAAGCGCGCGATCGCGTCCTCGCGCGACAGGATGGTCAGGAACTGGTCCTGCTCGACAGAGGCATTTGGTTTCGGCGTGAAGATATTGCTCATCTCGGGAACTCACTCCCGCAACATATAGGCATCGACCACCGTGCCCGCAGCGAAGCCTTCCGCGCCGCCGGGCACGATCAGCAGGCCTTCGGCGCGCGCAATGGCGTCGAGCGACAGGTCCCCGATCGCGATCACGGACCAGGAACCATGCTGACGCGTCAGCAGCACGACCTCCGCAATGCCGACGCCGGAAGCGATCTTGCGTTCCAGCGGCAGCGCCAGCGATTTGCGCGCGCGCCGGCCCAACAGCCGATCAAGCACGGGAAGCGCAATCGCCCACCAGGCCGCGAACGCCTGATCGGGAGCGCCCGGCAAGGCGACGACCGGCATTGCATCGATCCGACTGACCGCCGCGGTGCGCCCGGGCTGCAGGGCAATGCCGTGCGCGATCAGCGCGCCGCGCGATGCCAGCGCATTCACCGTCGCGTCGGTGTGACCGACGCCGGTGCCGCCGATCGTGACGATCAGGTCGCAGCCATCTGCCACGAGCGCATCCGCAATCGCCGCCATATCCGGCGCCGCCTCGGTGCAGACGATCTCAGCGCCCGCGAGCTGCGCGGTGTCAGCGATCAGCTGCGCGGCCAGCTCACCGTTGGAGATGTTGACGATGCGAAGCCGCGGCCGCCGGACGCGCAAGCGCGCCACTCCGGCCGCGCGCGCGAGCAGGAGATGACGCGGCAGCAGCGGCTCTCCCGCCGCGATCACGGCCCGCCCGGCGGCAATGTCGCTGCCGGCACGCCGGACGCCCTGCCCCGGGATGGCTTCGGCAAGTACCTGCGGCAACGGACCGGAAACATCGACCGCATCGGCATCGACCACGCAATCGGTGCCGTCGGGCATCGCCGCGCCGGCTGCCACCCAGAGCGGGCGTTCGGCCAGCGGCAGCGGCGCATAGGACGACGCGCCGACCAGATCATTGGCGCGCATCGCCCAGCCGTCGCCGACCGCGACATCGCGTGGCGGGTAGGCGCGCAAGGCCGGCATCTCGGCCGCAATGCAGCGCAGCGCCTCGGCCGGCGGTAGCTCAACCGGCTCGACGGGGGCGAGGTCGCGCAGCATGGCGGCCAGCGCCGCATCGAGCGGGGTGAGCGAAGCCGGAAGGCGCTGGGCGGTGACCATGGCCCGCTATGGACTGAATCGGCCCCGAAGGAAACCGGCTTGAACCGTTACTCGAGCCGTTCCCTGGGCCGTTCCTGGGCCGGCCCGATCCCCGTCATTAGACCGATGGTGCGTTGACGCCGACCCCAAACTAGTTGCAAAAGAAACCAATATGACCGGGTTCCAGAGGCCCGGGACAACCATAATGGCCAATGCGCCAATTCAGGAGGGAGACAGAATGATCGCCAAAGGACTAGCCATGTTCGGGACGCTCGCAGCCGCGCTGCTGGCCTCCTCGACCGTATCGGCGCAGGTATCCGACGACATCGTCAAGATCGGCGTGCTGACCGACATGAACGGCCCGGCCTCGACGCCGACCGGACAGGGCTCGGTGACCGCCGCGCAGATGGCGGTCGACGATTTCGGCGGCAAGGTGCTCGGCAAGCCGATCTCCGTGATCGTCGGCGATCACCAGCTCAAGCCGGACATCGGCGCGACCATCGCGCGGCGCTGGTACGACGTCGATCAGGTCGACCTCATCGTCGACGTGCCGGTCTCGGCGGTCGGCCTCGCCGTGCAGAACATCGCCAACGAGAAGAAGAAGCTGTTCATCACCCACTCGACCGGCGCGACCGATTTCCACGGCAAGTTCTGCTCGCCCTATACGATGCAGTGGGTGTTCGACACCCGCGCGCTCGCGGTCGGCACCGCGCAGGAGGTGGTGAAGCGCGGCGGCGACAGCTGGTTCTTCATCACCGACGATTACGCGTTCGGCCATTCGCTGGAGAAGGACGCCTCCGCGATCGTGACCAAGAACGGCGGCAAGGTGCTCGGCGCGGTGCGGCCGCCGTTTGCGACGCCGGATCTGTCGTCCTTCATCCTGCAGGCGCAGGCATCGAAGGCCAAGATCATCGGCATTGCCGGCGGACCGCCGAACAACACCAACGAGATCAAGACCGCCGCCGAGTTCGGCGTCTTCGCCGGCGGGCAGCAGATGGCCGCGCTGCTGGCGCTGATCACCGACGTCCACTCGATCGGACTGTCGGCCGCGCAGGGCCTGTTGCTGACGACCTCGTTCTACTGGGACATGGACGACAAGACCCGGGAATGGTCGAAGCGCTATTTCGCCAAGATGAACCGGATGCCGACGATGTGGCAGGCCGGCGTCTATTCCTCGGTGACCGCCTATCTGAGCGCGATCAAGGACAGCGGCACCGACGATCCGCTCAAGGTCGCGGCCAAGATGCGCGAGAAGCCGGTCGAGGATTTCTTCGCCCGCAACGGCAGACTGCGCGAGGACAATCTGATGGTGCACGATCTCTGGCTGGTGCAGGTCAAGACGCCGGCCGAGTCGAAATATCCGTGGGACTATTACAAGATCCTGGCCAAGATCTCGGGCGAGGACGCGTTCGGTCCGCCGGACCCGGCGTGCCCGCTGGTGAAGAAATGACTGCGTAATGTGGCAGCGAGTAGCGAACGGATGTCGTCGTTCGCCACTCGCCCCAAACCATTCGCGGTTCTATTTCGCCACCCCGATTTCGCGGAAATATCTCAGCACGCCGGGGTGGATCAGATTGAGATCGGGCGCGGCGGCGACGGTGTTCGCCGCCGTGGTCTCGCAGGCCTGGGCGAGCTTCTTGCAGAAATCAGCCTCGACGCCGTGCAGCGCCTTCGTCAGCCGGTAGGCGACATCGTCGGGCAGGCTCTCGCGCACCAGGACGTAGCTCCAGGAGCCGACCGAGGAGATTGCCTCGCTCTGCTTCGGATAGCTGCCCGCGGGGATCGTCAGCGGCTTCAGGAAGGTGTGCTTGGCGCGGATGCGCGCGATCTCATCTGCGGTCGGCGCGATGAAACGTGCCCCGCTCGCGCTCTCGGCCATCTTGGTGAAGCCGGGCCAGCCGATGCCGGCGCCCCACAGCGCAGCAGCGCGGCCGTCCTCGACCATCGCCGGCCCATCGCCGGCGCGATCGAGATAGATCGACTTGAAGTCCTCGTCCTGCTTCAGCCCGATGCCGTCGAGGATGTAGCGCGACAGGATCGGCAGGCCCGAACCCTTGGCGCCGAACGCGACCGATTGGCCGACCAGATCCTGGATCGTCTTGTAGGGACTGTCGGCACGCACCACGAACATGCCCGGGCTCGAATACATCGCGGTGAGGATCTTCAGCTTGGTGGCCTTCGGCCGGCCGATGCCCATGAAGGCCTCGTAGGACGGTTCACCCGCAACCGTTGCGATGTCGACGCTGCCGGCCTCGAGCAGCGGAATGTTCTCGTTGGAGCCCTTGGTGTTGCGCGGCTCGATCGACAGCGTCGGATCGGCTGCGTTCATCACCTCGGCAAGCGCATTGCCATAGAGCGGAAAGCCGCCACCCGGCGTCGCCGTGGCGAAGCTGATCGTGGTTTTGGAAATGGTCCTGCTCCCCTCTTGCGCCGCCACGCCGCCCGCAATCAGCAACGCGCCGGCGCAAATCATAACAGCGAATTTCATTCCGAGCCTCAAGCATCGCATGCGAGTCCAACTATCGTCGCACGGGCGGGGTCGTAGGCAAAGCCGGCGTTTTGTGAAACCATGACGGCAACAGTCACAAGAAAATGACGGGAGAGACGATGTTCCGGTTCGCACGTGCTGCCTTGCTTGGTTTGATTTGTTGCATTGCCTTGGTTGCCCCCTCATCTGCATCCGACTATCCGAACCGTCCGGTGCGCTGGCTGATCGGGTTTGCCGCCGGCGGCCCGGTCGACATCGTCGCGCGCATCATGAGCCAGTGGCTGTCGGATCACCTCGGCCAGCAATTCGTGGTCGAGAACCGCGCCGGCTCCGGCGGCAACATCGCAGCCGCCGCGGCGATCAACTCGCCGGCCGACGGCTATACGCTGCTGTTCGTCGCGCCCAACAACGCGATCTCGACCTCGCTCTACAAGAAACTGCCCTACGACTTCCTGCGCGACACCACGCCGGTCGCCAGCATCATGCAGCTCACGAACATGCTGGTGGTCTCGAATGCGATGCCGGTGAAGACGGTTCAGGAGTTCATCGACTACTGCAAGGCCAATCCCGGCAAGATCGCCTATGCCTCGTCCGGCAACGGCACCTCGGTGCACATGTCGGCCGAACTGTTCAAGGCGATGACCAAATGCGACATGCAGCACGTGCCGTATCGCGGATCGGCGATCGCCTTCCCCGACATCATCTCCAACAAGGTGCAGTTGATCTTCGACAATCTGCCCTCGGCGCTGGAGCAATCGCGCGGCGGCAGCGTCCGCGCGCTCGGCGTGACCTCGCCGCAGCGCTGGCCGGGCGTGCCCGACGTGCCCGCGATCGCCGAGACCGTGCCGGGCTTCGAGGCGGTCGGCTTCTACGGAATCTCCGCGCCGAAGGGCACGCCGCCGGAGATCGTCGAGACCCTCAACAAGGCGGTCGGCGAGGCCCTGAAGGACCCCAAGCTGGTGGCGCGCCTGGCCGAGGTCGGCGGCATTCCGAAGCCGATGACCCCACCCGAATTCGGCAAACTGGTGGCCGACGAGACCGAGAAATGGCGCAAGGTTGTGGAGTTCGCCGGCGTCTCGGTGGACTAAGCCGCGGAGTGCCGCCATGGGCGCGTTGGGGCGGCATTGCCGAAACCCGACGCACCCTGTAAACGGAGCCCGCACCGTTGCCGGCCGCGCCAAGCGGCCCGCAAGGCGGCGGGGCCTGTAGCTCAATGGTTAGAGCCGGCCGCTCATAACGGTCTGGTTGCAGGTTCGAGTCCTGCCGGGCCCACCATCCCAATCAGCGGATATCCGGTTTCCATTTCGCCGCCCCGTCGGGCCGCTGCACGAGAACGTCTCGCCGCGGGGCCCATCGCCATACGTCGGCAAACGACAGCCGATCAGCCTTGCAGCATCGCTTCCACACTGGTCGCGATCTCCAGCAAGCGCCGGTCGGCGTTCCTGCGGCCGATCAGCATCAAACCGACGGGAAGACCGTCGAGCGGTAGCGGTATCGAGATCGACGGGCAATCGAGCATGTTCGCGACGCGTGGATTGCGAAGCACCAGTCCGTTGAGTTCGTGGAACACGCTGTCCTCCTCGACCGACGACAGAAGCGGCGCGCGAATTGGCGTCGTTGGCAGAACGAAAACCTCACTATTGCTGAAGGACTCTTCAAAGGAGCGGATTGCGGCGTGCCGGAGCCGCGCCATGCGGACATAGTCCGTGCCGAGGATGCCGGCGCCCGCTTCGATGCGAACGCGCGTTCTCGGATCAACCCCGTCCAGGCTCGAAAGTCCCAGACCGCGTAGCGTCGCGCCGACCTCGATCGACGGAAACGTGCCGATCCTGTCGATCTCTGCGACATGATCGAGGGCAGCCTCGATCGACCCGTCCTCGATCTGCAAACCACCCGATCGAAGCCGCTCTAACGCACTCTCGAACGCACCAAGCACGTCCGGCTCGCAGCGATCGAACAGGCGTCCGCGGGCAACGATGAGGCGGAACGTACCGGGAGAGGCATTCCTCAGCCGCGACGGCGCGGCTTCCCCCGAAAGCACCTGGTCGGCCACGAAGCAGTCGGCAACGGTCAAGGCGATCGGACCGATCGTATCGAGACTCGACGACAGCGAGAACGCGCCGGCGGTCGGCACGAATCCGCTGGTCGGCTTGAAGCCGACCGCGCCTGACAGGGCGGCCGGGATTCGGATCGAACCGCCGGTATCGCTGCCGATTGCCATGTCCGACATGCCGTCGATCACCGACACCACGGCACCCGATGACGAACCTCCCGGCGCGCGCCTGCGGTCCCGCGGGTTGCCCGGCGTGCCATCATGCAAGTTCGTTCCAAGCGCGGAAAAGGCGAACTCGGTCATCTGGGTCTTGCCGATGACGATGGCGCCCGCAGCCCGCAGCCGCTTGACAATGGCGGCATCTTCAACGGCCGGCGGCAGGCTGCTCAAAACCGCAGATCCGGAACTGGTAACCGCGCCTGCGACATCGAACAGCGCTTTCACGGAAACGATGCGGCCATCGAGCGGGCCGCGAGATGTACCGGCCGCGGCGCGCCGATCCGCGGCCTCTGCCTCCCACCGGGCGCTGTCCGAGAAGACAGCCGTGAAGACGTTCGCCGCTTCCGGCGACCGGATTCGCGCAAGCGCCGCCTCCAGCCGCGCAATGGCCGAAGGGTCGGGATGATCGCGCGTTGCTGTCATGGTCATGGCGGCTGCGAGGACGATCAGGAGACGACAGGCAGCACGTCGATGTCGTAGCCATGCGTCAGCTTGCGGCCGAGCACCGGATCGCTCAGCTCCATCTCAAAGCGCGTTGCCGGCCGGATGCCGCCGATCGCGCCCGGCGTGCCGCAAAACATCAACGTACCGGCCGGCAGCGTGTCGGAGCCGGTGTGGCGGCGGATCAGATCACGCGGCGTCCTGAGCGAGGATACCGGGCTCTCCTGGTAGAGAACCCGCTTGCCATCGATCGTCGCCCACGAGCGAAGAACCAGTTCATCCCAATGATCTTCGACACTGGCGTATGACCAGAGCCGCGAGCCGACCGGCTTGCCGCAGAGCTGCTTCGAGAGAGCAATGCCCGACGCTTCCGCCTTGCGGTCGGTATGGTCGGATCCGATGCCGATCCAGAGCCCATCAGCCATGGCGACGATGACCGGTTCGACCTCGCCCGAACTGTCCGGGCCAAGCACGGTGAGGCGGCCCTCCTGGGTCAATGTCTGTGCCGCGACACGGTAGTAGAGCGGTGTCGTCGAGGGACGTGGAACACCGAGCGCGGCGAGCTCCTCGATATGGTGCTCGATGGCAGCGGCATCCCTGCCCGCCCAGCCCGCGATGACGAGAGAATTGATCTCGATCCCGACACGGTCGGCCTGTTGGTTTGCGAGGCGGTCAAATTGCAGCAACATGGGATTTCCCATCCTTCGTTGATGTGGCCAGGACTTCGCCGCGCTCGATCTGCAGGGTCCTGTCGGCGATCCGTTCGAGCAGCGCCGGCGACGATTCGGTGATCAGCATGGCGAGCTCCGGCCGGTGCTTGCGCAACTCGCCGAGCGTGCGCGCATAGTCGAGCGCGAGGGCCGGCGCCAGGCCCTGGAATGGCTCGTCGAGCAGCAGGACCTTGCGGGCCACCGTCAGCGCACGCCCGAGCGCAACCATTTTGCCTTGCCCTCCGGATACGCCGCCGGCAGGCCTGGCGCGCATCACATGCAATTCGGGCAACAGCTGATAGACCTCGTCGAGCCTGCGCGCGATCTCGGCACGGTCGAGCTTCAAGGCCAGCGCCGGAAGACGGATGTTCTCCTCGACGCTCAACTCCGGAATCAGCCGACGGTCCTCCGGCGCGTAGCCGATGCCGGCCCGGGCGCGCGTGTATGCAGGCCTGCTGCCGAGGTCGTCGGCATCGAGGCGGATCGAGCCTTCGTCATGCGCGACGAGGCCCATGATCGCACGAAGCGTCGTGGTCTTGCCGGCGCCGTTGCGGCCGATCAACACCGTCGTCTTTCGCGCGACGATCTCGCAACTCACCCCGCGCAGCACGCGGACGCCTTCGATCGAGACGCTGACCTTGTCGAGACTGAGCATCAGGCCACTCCCACGACGCGCTGGCGAACCTGCGCGTTGCTGAACACCTCGTCGGGCCGCCCCTCGGCCATGATGTTGCCGGCGTTCCACACCAGGACGCGGCTCGCGTAACGGGCGACCACGTCCATGTCGTGCTCGACAAACAACGCCGTGATGCGCCGCTGGCGCAGCGCGCTCATCAGCGCCTCCATGAGCGGGAAGCGTTCGATGGCGCTCACGCCACTCGTCGGCTCGTCCAATAGCAGCAGCCGCGGCTTGAGCGCCAATGCAACCGCGATATCCAGCAGCTTGCGATGCCCTTCAGGCAGTGTGCTGCTGATCCGGTCGGCGTCCCCGGCGAGCCCGACCAGCTCGAGCAGGGCCATCGCCTCGTCGCGCCGCGCCGCTGTTTCAAGCGGCCGGACCGCGCTCCACAGACCATCGGTCGCGGCCAGCGCCAGCATCATGTTGTCGATCACGCGCTGAGCGGAGAACAGCTGCGGGATCTGGAACGCGCGTGCGACACCGCGGCGGGCGATCGCGCGCGGCGACAGGCGCGTGATGTCGTGGCCATCGAGCAGCACGCTGCCTGATCTCGGACGAATATAGCCTGTGCAGATGTTGAGCAGTGTCGTCTTGCCCGATCCGTTCGGACCGATGATCGCGAGGAACTCGCCGTCATGGATCGCGATACAGACATCGTCAGCGGCCTTGACCCCGTTGAATGCGACGTGGAGACCCTTTGCTTCAAGGATGGGACGCGTCATAGGCTCGACGCCTCCTTGCGCGCGAACAACCCATAGACTCCCTGCGGCATGAACATGATGACGATGATCAGCGTCATGCCCACGATCAAATTCCAGGAATCCGTGACGGTCACCGCTGCGCTGTGCAGCAGTTCCAGGAACAAGGCGCCGATGAACGCGCCCGGCACGCCACCGATGCCGCCGAGCACGGCGATCAGCACGAGGTGGCCGGATGCGGTCCAGAACGCGAAATCGGGGACGACGCGGCCGATCGCAAAACCGGCGATCGCGCCGCCGAGACCCGCGAGGGCTGCCGAGATGACATACGCGATCAGCAGCACCGCCCAGACCGGAATGCCCAGATATTCGAGCCGGATCTCATTGGTGTGGACGGCCGAGAGCGCATGACCGAGCGGGCTGTTCAGGTAGCGCTGAACGGCGACACCGACGAACACCATCAGTCCCAGGCTGAGATAGAACAGGACGCTCTTGAAGGCCGGCTCGCCCAGCACGACGCCGAAAACCGTCGGCACCGGAACCGGCATGCCGTCTGTCCCACCGGTGATGCCGTAGAGCTTGGCGCACAGCGCGTAGAACACCATGGACACCGCAAGATTCAACATCGCGAAGAAGATAGCGCGGTAGCGGACGAGGAACGATCCGGCAACGGCGCCGACGAGCGCCCCGGCCAGCACCGAGAGGATCAGGAGCAGGCCGAGATCATTGACGCCGGCGCGCGCCAGGAACGCGACCCCATAGGCACTCGCGGCAAAGAACATCGCATGACCGATCGAGATCAGACCGGCGCGGAGCAGCACGGCGACGCCGAGCGCCGCAAATCCCTTGGCGATCGCGAGCGTCAACACGAATTGCAGCCAGGGCGCGGCGACCGGCAGCACAGCCAGCATGAGCACCGCGGCAGCGGCAAGGATCGTCGGCATCATATCCTCCGCGCGGTCACCGACCCGAACAGGCCGTAGGGGCGGATCAGGAGCACGGCAAGCATGGCCGCATAGGGCGCAACGGCATCCAGCGACGGCGCCAGATAAATCGCGAGCACCCGCGCCAGGCCGACGATCAGCGAGGCCACCGCAGCGCCCTCGATCTGTCCTAACCCCCCGATCGCCGCCACCGCAAAGGCGAGCACCATGGTGTCGGCCCCGAGCCCGGGGGCGATGCCGGACGTCGGCGTTGCCAACGCACCGCCCAATGCCGCGAGGAACACGCCGAGCGAGAACGCCAGAATGAAGATCCGGTTGGTATCGATGCCGATCGACTGCGCCATCTCGCGGTCGGTGACCACGGCCGTGATCAGACGGCCCAGCCTTGTATGATTGATCAGGAGCCGCAGGCCGATGACGACAACGACTGCCATGCCGATCAGAACGATCTGGTAATTGAGATAGACGACGCCGCCGATGCTCGACGTGCCGAGCAATCGCATCGGCGCGTCTTCGTAGAACGACTGCACGCCGAAGATCACGCGTTGGAGGTCCTCCAGGATGAGGAACAGCCCGAACGTGACCAGGATCTGGACGGCCTCCGACTTGCCGTAGGTCCAGCGGACCAGACCGCGCTCAATCAGCGGACCGAATATGGCCGCGACCAGCACGGCGCTGAACAGCAGCGCTGCGAACGACAGATACGGGTTGAGCTGCCGGCTCGCAATGAACAGGCAGATCGATGCCGCGACATAGCCGCCGATCGAATAGAGGCTGCCATGGGCGACGTTGAGGACGCGCAGCACGCTGAAGACCAGCGTCAGGCCCACCGCCGCGAAGAAGATCAACGCGGCGCTGGCCAGACTGTCCAGCAGCAAGGGGATGATTGCATTCGACATCGGCCTACGCCTCGTGATTGGAATCAGGTGAAGGTCATCCCGGCCTATTTGTAGCTTCCCGGCTTGGGCAGGCTCCTGGCGAACTCGGGCTTGAGCGTCGAAATCCAGGCCAGCGGGTCCTGGCCGGCCTGCGGCATCAAGCTATCGCCCTTGTAGCGGACCATGTCGCCGATCACGGGGAACTGCTGCGCCGACGTCTTCACCGTGACGCCGACGATCTGGTCGACGAGGCCGTCATTGTCGGCGCGCGTCTGCATGGTGCCGGTCAGGGTCGCGACCTTGCTGCCCTTCATGGCCTCAGCGAGCTCGGCACGGGTCGGCCACTTGCCGTCGTTCTTCGACATCGCGGCCTTGTAGGCGGCTTTCAGGTAGATCAGCGCGTTGGCCATCTTGATCGCCGGGAATACCGGATACTCGCCGAAGCGCGCCTTGTAGGCCTCGGCGAACTTCACCGTCTCGGGATTGGCCTTGGCGTCCGGCGACATCCACCAGCCGTCGCCGAGAACGCCGACGATCACGCCGTCCGGCAACGGCACACGTTGCAGCACGGTCTCGCCCAGCGCCAGGGTCACCTGACTGGAGGTGAAGATCCCGCGCGGTGCGGCTTGACGAACGAAGTTCTCGAGGTCGGCGCCCCAGAGATTGGAGAAGACGACATCCGGGCGCGCGGTGGCGAGGCGCGAAATCTCGGTCTGGTAGTTCGGCGAGCCGAGCTTCGGATAGAGCTCGGCAACGATCTCGATGTCCGGCTTCAACGCCTTCAGCGCCGCGGTGAAGATCTTGGCCGCGTCGTGGCCGAACGCATAGTCCGGGTTGATGATCGCAACCGTCTTCACATCCGGTTTGCGGTCCAGAAGGTAGATCGCGTAGGCGATGAATTCCGGCACGGTGTTGCCGTTGGGTCTGAACACATACTTGCTCTTGCCGTCGATCAGCAACTGATGGGTATCGCAGTTCCAGCCCACGGTCGGAACCTCGAGCTGCTCCGCGAGCGGTGCCAGCGCCAGGCAATTCGCGCTGGACAAGGCGGCGACCATCGCCTGGTTCTTCGTATCGCCCGCCAGCCGGCGATATTCCGCGATCACGCCTTGCGCGCCCTGCGCCTCGTCGACGTAGGTCGCGCTGACCGGAACGCCCTCGATTCCTCCCTTCGCATTGATCTCATCGATCATAAGGTCGGCGGCATTCTTGCCGGGCATGCCATAGGCTGCGGCGGGACCGGACGTGAAGGTGAAGATGCCCAGTCCCAGCGCGCTTGGCTTTTCCTGCGCGGCGACCGAGGTCGTCGCCACCACGCCGATCGCGACCGCCCCCACCAAACCGTCGACCACCAATCGAAATCTGCTCTGCGGCAGCCCGCGATCCAGACTGAAGAGCAGTTCAAGCGACGATAGGCAACGCGCGACGACGGTGGAAATACCCTTGAACGTCATGATCTCTCTTCCCCCTTGGCTGATCGAATGATGGTGTGCGGTGGCGATCCGGCATCAAACCGGATCGAAGTAGTGCATCTCCAGAAGCAGGCAGCCGGTGTCGGACTTGAACGGCCCATGCGGCGCATGCGGCGGCCGGCAGGCATAGGTATTCGGCGGAAAGCTCTTGCCGCCCTCGCCGTTCGCATCGTTGCCGACGATCAGATCGCCGGAGACGAGATAGACCTCCTCCCAATACTCGTGCGAGAACGGCGCGGTCGTGTAGACGCCGGGCGCGAAACGGAGCAACCGGGTCCGCGTCCCGCTCCGCTTCTCCTCATCGAGGCCACCCGCGATGATCTTCTGCTGGATGCCGGCCGGATAGCCCGCCGGCACTTCCCAGCCGGTGGCCATGTCGAGCGTATGGAATTCGTCGTGCTTCTTGTTGACGGGCATGAGTTGTCTCCCTGGTTCAAGCGGCTTTGCTGGCGGTCGAGACGCCGTTGAGGTCGTAGGAATCGAGCATGGTCTGGACGAGCCGGTCGGCGCCGGCCCAGTCGTACGTGCGATAGGAGTGCCCCTTGGTGACGAAGGTCGCGCCGGCGTAGAACATCTCGTATTGCTGATGCCGGGATCCGAACTCGGAGCCGACGGCATCCCAGGCGAGCTTGTAGAACTTCACGCGGTCGTGGGAATTGGCCTTCGGCGACTGCTGGGTCTTGCCGATCAAGGCGGCGATCTCAGGATTGTCGAAGTCTGCAACCGACGAGGGCAGCATGATCATGCCGCCGCCGGCGAGCTCGCGCAGCGTATTGATGATGTGCGCATAGAGCTGCTGCGTCAGCACCTGCGCGGAATAGAGCGTGTGCCGGTCCGGGATGAAATAGGGACCGACCTGCGTGCCCTTCGCCTCCATCGCGGCCACCAGCGCGTCGACCATGCCGGTCTCGGCCGCGAGCTGACCGAGCATCTCGCGCACCTGCGGAAACTGGGTGACCCCGTTCATCTCGGCGATCCGATGCGCGAGACCGGCCAGGAACCTGAGCTTCACGCTGAGACGCACCATCGCCTGGTAATTCTGATAGACGTGGCACGGCGTGGCGTGAAACTGCTTCTGGCACATTTCGACGTTGCCCTCGATGAAGACGCGATCCCAGGGCACCTTCACGTCGTCGAAATAGAGAACCGAGTCGTTCTCGTCGAAACGGCTCGACATCGGATTGTCGAACACCGCGCCGGCGGCATCCTCGTAGGACTTGCGCGACAGCATCTTGAGGCCCTTCGTCTTCATCGGGATCGCGAAGGACATCGCGTAACGCTCTTCGCCCGGACGCATCGGCTGGATGGTCGTGACGAAGACCTCGTCGGCGACCACGCCTCCGGTGGCGAGCATCTTGGCGCCGCGGATCGTGATCCCTTCCGCGTCGCGATCGACGACGCCGGCGGTGAGGAACGGATCCGCCTGTTCGGCAGCCCCCTTCGAACGATCGGCCTGCGGATTGATGATGACGTAGGTGAGATAGAGGTCCTTGTCGCGGGCGTAGCGGTAGTAGCTCGCGAGGGCGCCGGCGCGGGCCGGATCATGATCCTTGAAGACGTCGAGCCCCATGTAGAGTCCGGAAATGCAGGATGCCACGTGATCCGGGGCGCGGCCCATGAAGCCTGCATGCAGCGCGGCCCATGCCTCGAGCGCCTTTCGCCGCGTCACGAGCTCGGCATAGCTGGCCGGCAACTGCCAGATGCGGTTGGCGCGGCCTGCGCCCGTATCGAACGTCATCAGCTCCGCATTCTCCGGCGCGCTCGCAAAGTCGAACAAGCCCGCCATCGAGCCGGCAAGATTGCGGAAGGCATGGTGCGTCGTGACATCGCCTACCGAGGCGCCGTTGATGTAGATGGCCCGGCCGTCCTTCAGGCCCGACAAATATTCCTTTGCGCTACGCATCGCGGTTCTCCGGTTCGAAGCTAGTAGTGAATGGGAAGCGGCCAGGTCGGCTCGCGCTCGGTTTCATCGACGAGATCGCGGTATCGGCCGCGAAAGAAGATCAGGGGAGCGGCGGCCTCGGGGCGGCTCGCGTGACGGACGACGCGGACGACGAAGATCACGTGGTCGCCGCCGTCGTGATTGGCGTAGGGCGCGCATTCGAAATGCGCCATCGCGCCCGAGATCAACGGCGCCTCGGCATGGCCGACCGATGTCCTTACCCGGTCCCATTTGTCGGACAGGGCGCGCGCGAACTGGTTGGAGATGCTTTCCTGGTCACGCGCCAGGATATTCACGGCAAAGCCCTTGGCTTCGAGCATCGCAGGCAGGCTGCGTGCCTTGCGATCGACACTGAAGAGAACGAGCGGCGGATCGAGTGAGACCGAGTTGAACGAACTCATGGTCATGCCGATCAGCTCTTCGCCCTTGCCGCGCGCGGTGACCACCGCAACGCCGGTGGCGAATTCTCCGAGCGCACGCCTGAATGCACGATCCTCCATGGACACCCGCCTCGTCGCCTGGCCCTGATTTATAATTCTCAGATAGCTTTCTGACAAAGCTATTTGGAAATGTCAAGCCCACTTGCTGGGCGGGCGCATGCGTGCTTTTTAAGCAAACGCGCCAGAGACCATGATTTCGCGGGGAGAATGACCGAGTGACCGATGCGCTCTTGACGGCGTCGAAACCCGAGCTGCTCGATAAGGAAGGAGATCGCACGCTTCGCGGTCTGCTCTACGACTATTTCGCATTCGGACGCAGCCTGGAAGCCTGCCGCGAAATCTTCGCTAGCTTTGTCGACCTGTCGCCGACCCAGTATCTGATCCTGATCGCGATCAAGAATTCGACGGCGGAAGAACCGATGGGGGTCAATCAGATCGCCGAGCGGCTGTATCTCAGCGGCGCCTTCGTCACCAATGAGATCAACAAGCTGGTTTCCGATGGCCTGCTCGGCAAGAGCCCCCATCCCGAAGACGGAAGACGGGTGCAATTGACCCTCACCGAGCACGGCGTGGGCCTCTTGATCCGCCTGGCCGCCTTGCAACGACCGGTCAACGACGCGTTGTTTGGAATGCTGACGCGCGAGGAGTTCAAGGCGCTGTCCCAGCTTTTATCTCGGCTTGCCTCGAACGCCGACAGCGCCCTGAAACTCGCCGAACATGTCAAGGCGACGCTCAAGTTTCAGGAGGATCAGCAGGCTTCCACACCGAACTTGCCGGAATCCCGCAAGAAACGGCGCGTGACGCGTCGCCAAAGTCGGTAACGCCGGAACGCAGAGCCTGCGCGCTCAGACCAACCGCGCCGGTTTCGCACCAGAAACGACCGCACTGAACTGCAATGCGTGCGATCGTCGCTCATGACGGTCTGGTTGCAGGTTCAACTCCTGCCGGACCGCACCACGGACTCAGCGCGCGGCTTCGAACCCGCCGAGCACCGCGGTCAGATTGGCGCCGAGGATATCGGAGAGATAGCCGCCCTCCTGCACCAGCACCGTGGGCAGTCCGAAACGCGCCAGCGCCTCGCCGATGCGGCGGAAGCCGTCGGTGGTGACCGCGAGGCCCGCGAGCGGATCCTTCTCGGAGGCGTCAAGCCCGAGCGCGACCACGAGCGCGGTCGGCGCAAAGGACCGGATGGCTTTCTCTGCGGCAGCGAGCGCCTTCAGGTAGTCGTCGTCGCCGGTGCCCCTGGCGAGCGGAATGTTGAGATTGGTGCCGAGGCCGGATCCGGCGCCGCGCTCATGCGCATAACCCCAGACGAACGGATAGAAGAACGACGGATCGGCGTGGATCGACACCGTGAAGACATCCGGCCGCTCGTAGAAGATGCCCTGCGTGCCGTTGCCGTGATGCACGTCGACATCGAGGATCGCGACGCGCTCATGCTTCTGGCGCAGATGCTCGGCCGCGATTGCGCTGTTGTTGAGGAAGCAGAAGCCGCCGGCCATATCGCGATAGGCATGGTGGCCGGGCGGACGGCACAGCGCATAAACCGCATCCTCGCCGTCCAGCACCATCTGCGCCGCGGTGACCGCGACGTCGCTCGAGGCGCAGGCACCGGCCCAGGTGCCGGGACCGATCGGCGCTGCAGTGTCGGCCGTGTGCCAGCCGAGCTTGCCGACGATGTGGGTGGGGTATGTAGCTGCGTTGCGCACCGGATGGATGTTCGCGATCATCTCCGGCCCGGCATCGCCGAGCGCGGTCCATTGCTCCCACGCGTCGGCGAGAAAGCTCAGATATTCCGGACTGTGCACGCGCGCCCGCGGTCCCTGCCCGAACTTGGTCGGCTCGATCAGCGTGTGCTTGCCGGCCTTCAGGCCGGCCAGCAGGCGGTCGGCGCGCTCGGGCTGCTCGGTGGTGCGCTGGACCACGCCGCGGACCAGGAAGAACTGCGGATCATGGCTGCGGTGCAGATCACTGTAGACGGCCTTCACGGGACACTCCTGTTCGATGAATGAGTGAGATGGATCGCGCGATGTCGCGCCTCGGCGAGGCCTCGCGCGCTTATTTCGCCGCCGCCGGCCACGGCGGAATCTCCCGCACCAGTCGCCCGACTTCGCGCCAGGCATGACCGATGTGATAGTCGACATGCGCGACGATGCGTTCAGGATGACCGGCCTCGATCGCGGCGAGCACCGGCTCATGCGTGCGCGCGATCTCGTGCGGATCGTCATAGAGGCGGCCGATCAGGCCGATCACCATGCGCAGCTCGGAGGCGAGGTCGTCGAACAGCCGCAGCATGCGCCGGTTGCCGGCGATCTCGCAGATCAAACGATGGAAACGGTAATCCTCCTCGACCTGCCGCGCCGGGTCGTCGAGATCGGCGGTCTCGTGCAGCACGTCGATCTGCCGGCGCAGCATGTCGCGCGTCTCCGGCGTCAGGTTGCGCGCGGCGAGCACGGCGGCGTGGCGTTCGACGCAGAGACGCAGATCGTAGATCTCGTCGATATCGTCGGCGGCAAACTGCCGGACGAAGAAGCCGCGGCGTGGATTGGCGACGAGCAGGCCCTGCTGCTCGAGCAGCCGCGCCGCCTCGCGCACCGGGGCGCGGCTCACACCCAGCTCGCGCGCGATGCCGGCTTCGACGACCTTTGATCCCGGCGGCAGCCGTCCCTGAACGATGGCTTCGGTGAGACGGCGGGCGACCTGGCCGACGAGGTCGGTCTCGTTGAGGGCCGGCAAGCCGACCGGAGGGGAAATCGTGCGCATCAAAAGGGTCCGTTTCGACCCTTGTACATTATTTAATCGCGGATTGTCGACAGTTTAGACTTGATCAATTCTTAGATTGTCGACAGTTTAATGACGCGGGCATTGCAACGCAACAAAAACGGCCCGCGGACAGGGACTAGCAGCAACGATGACGACGCATGTGCGGCCCGACGCCGTGAAGGACCAGAACCAGCAATTCCGCATCGATCTCGCCGCGGCCTACCGGCTGATTCACCGGCTCGGTCTCGACGACAGCATCTACACCCACATCTCGGTGCGGCTGCCCGGCAGCCATGACCGCTTCCTGATCAATCCCTATGGCCTGCGCTTCGAGGAGGTGACGGCCTCGAACCTCGTCACCGTCGACCTCGACGGCGTCGTGATCGACGACCCGCTCGGGCTCGGCATCAATCCGGCCGGCTTCACCATCCACAGCGCCGTGCATGCGGCGCGGCCGGACGTCGCCTGCGTGCTGCACACGCACACCGTCGCCGGCGTCGCGGTGTCCTGCCAGAAGCAGGGACTGCTGCCGCTCAATCAATGGTCGATGCAGTTCACCGGCTGCCTCGCCTATCACGATTACGAAGGCATCGCGCTCGATCTCGACGAACGCGAGCGCCTGGTCGCCGACCTCGGCGACAAGTTCGTGATGGTGCTGCGTAATCACGGCATGCTGACCTGCGGCCGCTCGGTCTCGGAAGCCTTCAAGCTGATGCACAACATGGAGCGGTCCTGCCGCGCGCAGCTCGCGATCCAGGCCGCCGGCGCCGAGATCGCGCCGCTGTCGGATGCGGTCGCGCACAAGACCGCCGGACAATACGCAACCTTCTACGACAGCATCGAGACCAACGGCGTGCCCGACACCGAGTGGGCGGCCTTCAAGCGCATGCTCGCGCGCACCGATCCGGATTTCGTGAACTAGAGCGTTTTCAAGCGAAGTGGATACCGGTTCTGCAGCCGGGCAAATCGAACAAGAGAGCCTGAACATGTCGAAGCGAGTGGTGTTGAGTCTTTTGGTGGCGAGTGCCCTGAGCACCGCGGCATTTGCCGAGGAGCCCAAATCCGGCGGCGTGATCAACGCGGTGATCCAGCCGGAGCCGCCGGGCCTGATGGTCGGCCTGGTGCAGAACGGGCCGACCCAGATGGTCGCCGGCAACATCTATGAAGGCCTGCTGCGCTACTCGCCGAAGCTCGAGCCGCTGCCAGGCCTCGCCGAAAGCTGGAGCGTCAGCGAGGACGGCAAGATCTATACGTTCAAGCTGCGCAAGGGCGTCACCTGGCACGACAACAAGCCGTTCACCTCGGCCGACGTCGCCTTCTCGATCGATTTCCTCAAGCAGACCCATCCGCGCGCCCGCGGCAACCTCGCCCAGCTCGACAAGGTCGAGACGCCGGATGACTATACCGTGGTGTTCACGCTGAAGCAGCCGTTCGGCCCGTTCCTCGGCATCTTCGAGGTCGGCTCGCTGCCGATGCTCCCCAAGCACATCTACGAAGGCACCGACTACAAGACCAATCCGGCGAACAACACGCCTGTTGGCACCGGCCCATTCATGTTCAAGGAATGGCAGAAGGGCTCGTTCATCCGCCTGGTCAAGAATCCGAACTACTACATCAAGGGCTTGCCGCATCTCGACGAGATCTACTGGCACGTGATCCCCGACGCCGCCGCGCGCGCGGTGGCGTTCGAGACCGGCAAGGTCGACGTGCTGCCCGGCGGCTCGGTCGAGAATTTCGATGTGCCGCGTCTCACCAAGCTGAAGAATGTCTGCGTCACCGGTGCCGGCTGGGAATTCTTCAGCCCGCATTCCTGGCTGTGGCTCAACAACCGCTCCGGCCCGACGGCGAACAAGAAATTCCGCCAGGCGCTGATGTATGCGATCGATCGCAACTTCGCCAAGGACGTGATCTGGAACGGCCTCGCCAAGGTCGCGACCGGCCCGTCGGCCTCCACGATCAAGTACTACACCGACAAGGTGACGACCTACGACTACGACCCGGCCAAGGCCAAGGCGCTGCTGAAGGAGGCCGGCTACAAGGGCGAGAAGGTCCGCCTGCTGCCGCTGCCCTATGGCGAAACCTGGCAGCGCTGGGCCGAAGCCGTGAAGCAGAACCTGCAGGACGTCGGCATCAATGTCGAGATGATCGCAACCGACGTGCCCGGCTGGAACCAGAAGGTGTCCGACTGGGATTACGACATCGCCTTCACCTATCTCTATCAGTATGGCGATCCCGCGCTCGGCGTCGGCCGCAACTACATTTCGAGCCAGATTTCGAAGGGCTCGCCGTTCAACAACGTCGAAGGCTATTCGAACCCCGAGATCGATCAGCTGTTCGCCGACGGCGCCACCGCCTTCCCCGACTCCAAGCGCGACGAGATCTATCTCAAGGCGCAGAAGATCCTGACCGACGACGTGCCGGTGGCCTGGCAGCTCGAGCTCCAGTTCCCGACCATCACCCGCTGTAACGTCAAGAACCTCGTCACCACCGCGATCGGCGTCAATGACGGCTTCCGCGACGCCTGGCTCGACAAGTAACGACGCTTCCCGCCGCGGCGCCTCCGGCGCCGCGGTTTCCGCCTGCCCTCGAACGCAACGACGTCACCCATGCTCTCTTTCATTGCCAAGCGACTTGCCAAGGCCGTGGTCGTCCTGCTCGCGATCGTGGTCTTCAACTTCATGCTGATCCGGATGGCGCCGGGCGACCCGGCGATGGTGATGGCGGGCGAGGCCGGCGCCAGCGACCAGATCTTCGTCACCCAGTTGCGCGAGAAGTTCGGGCTCGACCAGCCGCTGCCGGTCCAGCTCTATCGCTACGTCAAAGGTATCGCGACGCTCGATCTCGGCTTCTCGTTCCGCCAGCAGATGCCGGTCGCCAAGCTGATCGCCGAGCGGCTGCCGGCGACGCTGCTGCTGACCGGTACGGCATTCGTGATCTCGCTGCTGCTCGGCGTTCTGTTCGGCACACTCGCCGCGCGCTTTGCCGGCACCTGGGCCGACACCGCGATCACGATCCTGGCGCTGATCTTCTACGCCACGCCATTGTTCTGGGTGGCGCTGATGGCGATCCTTTTGTTTTCGGTCTCGATGGATTGGCTGCCGAGCTTCGGCTACGAGACCGTCGGCGCGAATTACACCGGCTTCGCCCATGTGCTCGACGTCGGCGCCCATCTGATCCTGCCGGCGACGACGATGGGACTGTTCTTCATGGCCACCTATGCCCGCATGACCCGCGCCTCGATGCTGGAGGTGAAGCGGCATGATTTCGTCAAGACTGCGCGCGCCAAGGGCCTGCGCGATGCCGTGATCCAGCGTCGCCATGTGCTGCGCAACGCGCTGCTGCCTGTCGTGACGCTGGCGGGCTTGCAAGCCGGCACGCTGGTCGGCGGCGCGGTGCTCACCGAGACCGTGTTCGCATGGCCCGGCATCGGCCGGCTGATGTACGAGGCGCTGCTGCAGCGCGACTACAATCTGCTGCTCGGCGTCTTCGTGGTGTGCTCGGCGATGGTGCTCGCCTTCAACCTGATCACCGACCTGATCTACCGCGCGGTCGATCCCCGTATCGAGTTCGCCTCATGAGCAAGTTCTGGCGCACCATGCTGCGCAATCCCGGCGGCGTGATCGGCCTCGTCATCCTGCTGCTTGCGATCGCGATCGCGATCTTCGGCCCGCTGCTGTTTCCCACCTCGCCCTGGCGCATGGTGCAGCGGCCGTTCCTGCCGCCGTTCACGGTGCCAGGCCTGCCGCTCGGCACCGATGCGCTCGGCCGCGACGTGCTCGCCGGCATCATCTATGGCGCCCGCGTCTCGCTGCTGGTCGGCCTGGTCTCGACCATGGCCGCACTCGCGGTCGGGATTCCCGTCGGCGCCCTCGCCGGCTACTTCGGCGGCAAGGTCGGTGACGCCCTGATGCGCTTCACCGAATTCTTCCAGACCGTGCCGAGCTTCGCGCTCGCCATCGTGCTGGTCGCGATCCTGCAGCCTTCGATCGTCTCGATCGTGCTGGCGATCGCGATCGTGAGCTGGCCGCCGGTCGCCCGCCTGGTCCGCGGCGAGGTGCTGTCGCTGCGCACCCGCGAATATGTCCAGGCCGCGATCGTCACCGGACAGAGCCACAGCTGGATCATCTGGCGCGAGATCCTGCCCAATGCGCTGTCGCCCGTCATTGTGTTGGCCTCGCTGATGGTCGCGACCGCGATCCTCCTGGAATCCTCTCTCTCCTTTCTCGGCCTCGGCGATCCCAATCTGATGTCCTGGGGCTACATGGTCGGCGCCGGCCGCACCGTGATCCGCCAGGCCTGGTGGATTACGCTTTTCCCGGGGATTGCGATCCTGCTCTCGGTGCTGGCGCTGAACCTGATCGGCGAAGGGCTCAACGACGCGCTTAACCCGCGCCTCAACAAGGAAGGGCGTTGACGCATGTCGGCCGCGACAACCGTTTCGATCCGGAACCTGAAGCTCGCGCTGCCAAAGGGCTCCGACCGCCCCTATGCCGTCGACGACGTCTCCTTCGACCTTCAACCCGGCAAGATCCTCTGCGTGGTCGGTGAATCCGGCTCGGGAAAGTCGATGTGCGCGCATGCGCTGATGGGACTGCTGCCCGACACCATCATCCGCCAGGCCGGCGAGATCGCCTATGACGGGCAAAACCTGCTCACCCTCGACGACGCCGGCTGGCTCGCGCTGCGCGGCCGCCACATCGCAATGGTGTTCCAGGAGCCGATGACCGCGCTCAATCCCTTGATGCGGATCGGCGACCAGATCGCCGAGATGTTCGAGGCGCATAATCTGCTGACGCCGCGGCAGCGCAAGCAGAAGGCGTTGCAGCTGCTGCGCGAGGTCGGGCTCCCCGAGCCCGAGCGCTCGGTGCGCGCCTACCCGCATCAGCTCTCCGGCGGCCAGCGCCAGCGTGCGATGATCGCAATGGCACTGGCGCTGGAGCCCGCGATCCTGGTGGCGGACGAGCCGACCACCGCGCTCGACGTCACCACGCAGGCGCAAATCCTCGAGCTGATCCGCGACTTGCAGCGCCGCCGCAACATGGCTGTCATGTTCATCACCCACGATTTCGGCGTCGTCTCCGATATTGCCGACCGCGTCGTCGTGCTCCAGCACGGCAAAGTGGTCGAACAGGGGGCGGCCGACGACGTGTTGCGGCGGCCGCAACATCCCTACACACGCGCGCTGCTCGCGGCCGTGCCCTCGATGCAGCCGCCGCCGCGCACGCCGCTTGCGGATCGCGCCAGGGCGGTCGAAGTGGTTGGCCTCGACAAGACCTATGTCAGCGGCGGCGGCTGGTTTCAGCCGGAACGCCGCGTCCAGGCCGCGAAGCAGGTCAATTTCGACATTCTGCAAGGCGAGACCGTGGGCCTGGTCGGCGAATCCGGCTCCGGCAAATCATCCGTGGCCCGGCTCGTGATGCGGCTGATCGAACCGGACCAGGGCACGGTGCGGCTCGGCGACACCGACTTCACCCGTATCTCAGGCCGCGCGCTGCGCAAGGAGCGCAGCCGCATCCAGATGATCTTCCAGGATCCGTTCGCCTCGCTCAACCCGCGCCGCAAGGTCGGCAACATCATCGCCGACGGGCCGATCGCCCACGGCACCGATCCGGCGGTTGCACGTCAGCGTGCCGCTGAGCTGCTCGGTCTCGTCGGCCTCAATGCCAGCGCGATGGAACGCTATCCGCACGAATTCTCCGGCGGCCAACGCCAGCGCATCGGCATTGCACGCGCGCTGGCGCTCGAGCCGGAAATCATCGTCGCCGACGAAGCCGTCTCCGCGCTCGACGTCTCGGTGCAGGCACAGGTGCTGAACCTGCTGGAAGACCTCAAGGCGCGGCTCGGCCTGTCGATGCTGTTCATCACCCACGATCTGCGGGTGGCGGCGCAAATCTGCGACCGCATCGCGGTGATGCAGCGCGGCGGGATCGTCGAGCTGAAGCCGACCGCCACGCTGTTCTCGGCCCCCGAACACCCCTACACGCGCGAACTGCTCGCCGCGGTGCCCGGCCAGATTTCTTCGTCGCGGGCGGCCTGAGCGATGCGTTGCGTATTGATCAGCACGAGCCTCGATCTCCGCGACTATTTCGGTGCGGAGCTGGCACGCGTCGCCCCGCGCCTCGAGGTGGTCGATCACGCCGGTGGCGCCGCGGATGTCCGCCTCGCGCTGGCCTGGCATCCGCCCGACGACGCGTTCGAACGCTATCCCGATCTTCAGGCGGTATGCTCGATTGCCGCCGGCGTCGACAACATCATGGCCTGTCCGAGCCTGCCGCCCGGCGTCGACGTGGTGCGCGTGGTCGACCCCGGACAGGGGCAGATGATGTCGGGCTTCATCGCCTGGCATGCGATCGGGCATCAGCGCGGCTTTGCCGCCTTCAGCGCGCAGCAGCGCGACCGGATCTGGCAACGCCGCGCGCAGCGGCGCCCGCAGGACGTTCCGGTGGGTATCCTCGGCAATGGCGAAATCGGCCGGCGCGTCGCCGTCGATCTCGCCCATCTCGGCTTTCCCGTGATGTCGTGGAGCCGGACCGCCAAGGTCATCTCGTCGGCGAGCCGCAGCTTCCACGGCCCGGCCGGCCTTGCCGCGATGCTCAGCGAGACCGAAGTGCTGGTCAATTTGCTGCCGCTGACGCCGGAGACGCGCAACATCCTCAATGCCGATCTGTTCGGCCGGATGCGCCGCGGCGGCTACCTGATCCAGGTCGGCCGCGGCGAACATCTGGTGGAAGCCGATCTGCTCGCGGCGCTCGACCGCGGCCATCTGTCCGGCGCGGCGCTCGACGTTTTCGCAACGGAACCGTTGCCCAAGGCGCATCCGTTCTGGCACCATCCGCAGATCGCCGTCACGCCGCATGACGCCAGCGACGTCAGCATCAACGCCGTCGCGACCACGCTTGCCACGACGGCAGACGCGATCCGCGCCGGACGGCGGCCCCCGCATGCGATCGACCGCGCACGCGGCTATTGATTGCGACACGGAGGGAGCATCCAATGCAGAACCCCGGTTTGTCCGCCGATCCCGCGCACCCGCTCGACGGGCTGCGCGCCGCCGGGCCGATCACGGAGGCGCGAGCGCAGGCGCTTGTCATGGAGCATTACGGCCTGTCGGCCGAGATCCGCCGGCTCGACAGCGAGCGGGACCAGAATTTCCGGCTGCGCACGCGCGATGGACGCGAATACGTCCTCAAGATCGCCAATCCCGCCGAGGAGCGCGCCGTCACCAATCTGCAGACCGAGGCACTGCGCCACGCCGTGGTCCGTGATCCGCTGCTGCCGATTCCGCGCGTCGTTCCCGCACGAGACGGTGCGGTCGAGCTCGACATCGGCTTCGACGACGGCTCGCGCAGGGTCGTGCGGCTGCTGTCATTCCTGGTGGGAACGCCGATGCATCAGGCGCCGCCGTCGGCCGCGCTGCGCCGCGATGTCGGCCGTTGCGCGGCGCGGCTCGCATTGGCGCTGCGCGATTTCGTTCATCCCGGCGCAAACCACAAATTGCTCTGGGACATCCAGCATGCCGCCGAGCTGCGGCCACTGCTCGACGCGGTCCCCGCCGCCCAGCGAGAAATGGTCGAGCACGTCCTCGACCATTTCGAGGCCAACGCCATGCCGGTGCTGGCGCAGCTTCCCAAGCAACCGCTGCACAACGATCTCAATCCGCACAACATCGTCGTCGATGCGGCCTCACAGGCCCGCGTCTGCGGGATCATCGATTTCGGCGACCTGACCGCGACGGCGCGCATCAACGACCTGGCGATCGCCGCGGCCTATCAGGTGACCGACAGCGACGACCCGCTGGCGCCGGCGCTCGAGCTGGTCGCCGCCTATCACGCGGTCTCGCCGCTCGAGGCGCGCGAGCGCGCCATCCTGTTCGACCTGATCGCGACCCGCATGGTCATGACGATCGTGATCAGCAGTATCCGGGCCGCTCGCTATCCGGAGAACAGCGCGTATATTCTGCGCAACAACAAGCAGGCGTCGGCCCGGCTCGCCAGGATCGCGACGCTGACGCGAACGCGGGCCGCAGAGCAGATCGAACACGCCTGCCAGGGGGAGTGATACGATGTCCGCGGAAACCCAGACGCAAGAGCTGATCGCGCGCCGCAATCGCCTGCTCGGGCCTGCCTACCGCTTGTTCTACGAGCAGCCGGTGCATGTCGTGCGCGGCGAAGGCGTCTGGCTATACGACGCCGCAGGCAACCGGTATCTCGACGCCTACAACAACGTGGCCTGCGTCGGCCACTGCCATCCGCACGTGATCGAGGCGATCGCGCGGCAGGCCGCGGTGCTGAACACCCATACCCGCTACCTGCACGAGACGATCCTCGACTACGCCGAGCGGCTGCTCGCGAGGTTCCCGACCGAGCTCGGCAACGTGATGTTCACCTGCACCGGCAGCGAGGCCAACGATCTCGCGCTCCGCGTCGCCCGCACCTGCACCGGCGGAACCGGCGTCGTCGTCACACGGAATGCCTACCATGGCGTCACCGGCGCGCTGGCCGAACTGTCGCCGTCGCTCGGCCTGCCCGAGCCGACCGCACCGCATGTCCGGCTGGTTTCAGCGCCGCAATCCGCCGGCGATGAAACGGGGGAGATCTTTGCAAGCCACATTCGTGCCGCGTTCGAGGATATGGCAGGCAGCGGCATTCGCCCCGCCGCGCTGCTGGTCGACACCATCTTCTCCAGCGACGGCGTGTTCGCCGATCCGCCGGGCTTCCTGCGGCCCGCGCTGGAGGCCGCGCACGCGGCCGGGGCGCTGTTCATCGCCGACGAGGTGCAGCCCGGCTTTGGCCGCTGCGGCGAGGGCCTGTGGGGCTTTGCCCGCCACGGCATCGTTCCCGACATGGTCACGATGGGCAAGCCGATGGGCAACGGCCACCCGATCGCGGCGATGGCGGCGAGACCGGAGTTGCTCAGGGAGTTCGGCGCGCGCTCGCGCTATTTCAACACTTTTGGCGGCAATCCGGTGTCCGCAGCCGCCGGCATGGCGGTGCTCGACGTGATCGAACGGGAAAACCTGATCGAGAACGCCGGGCGAACCGGGACTGATTTGCGCGAGCGGCTCGAAGCGCTGCGCGCCAGGCATGAGCTGGTGGCGGAGGTGCGCGGCGCCGGTCTCTTCATCGGTGTCGAGCTCCGCCGCGGCAACGCGCCCGCTGGAGCTGAGACTGCGAAATTGGTCAATGCGATGCGCGGACGAGGTGTCCTGATCAGCGCCGCCGGGCCCGGTGCCAACGTGCTGAAGATTCGTCCGCCGCTCGTCTTCCGCGAGGACCACAGCGATCTATTGGTCGAGGCGCTCGATCAGGCGCTGAAGGAGATCCCGATCGGCTGACGATCTCTCGCCGCCAGCACCATCCTAGATAGAACTCTCAAACGCGAGCCGCTGCGCCGGCGTCAAATGCAAGCCGTGCTTGGTGCGCCGGTCCAGGAAGTCGGCAGACCTTGTCGCCCACTCCTTCTCGCGCAGATACACCGCTTCGCGTTCATAGAAGTCGCCGCCGAAATGACGGCCCAGATCGACGGAGCTGCGGGCCGGGCCCAGCAGCTGACGTGCACGCGTCCCATAGAGACGGGCATAATGCTGGACGAGCCTTCGTGGCAGATCGGGATAGTCGCGCACGAGCCCAGTTAAGAACCCATCGAAGCTGCCGCCGATGTCGCCGCCCGGCAGCGGCCGATCCGCGGTCCAGGCGGGCGACAGCTTCGGAAACCACGGCGCGAGGCGCTGCATCGCCTGCTCCGCCAGCCGGCGGTAGGTCGTGATCTTGCCGCCGAAGATCGAGAGCAGCGGCGGCGCGCCCTCGGCGCCGTGAACCTCGAACACGTAGTCGCGCGTCACGGCCGACGGATTGTCGGCGTTGTCGTCGTAAAGCGGCCGGACTCCGGAGAAGGCATACACGATGTCGCCCGGTTGCGGCGGCGTCCGGAAATAGCGGCGCAGCACCTGCAAGAGATAATCGGCCTCGTCCTCGCCGATCGCGACATCCTCGGCGCGGCCCTGATAGGGAATGTCGGTGGTGCCGATCAGCGCGAGATCGTCCTCATAGGGATTGACGAAGATCACCCGGCGATCGCTGTTTTGCAGCAGATAGGCCTGCGGCCCGTCCCAGAATTTCGGCACCACGATGTGGCTGCCCTTGACCAGCCGGACGCTCTGGGCGGAATTCAGTCCCGCCACGCCCTGGATGACATCCTGCACCCACGGCCCGGCGGCGTTGACCAGCGCGCGCGACCGCACGATCTGCGCCGTGCCGTCGTTGCCCTGCATCTCGAGCAGCCAGAACTCGCCGTCGCGCCGTGCACGCACCGCCCGCGTGCGTGGCAGGATGCGGGCGCCATTCTGCGCGGCGTCGATCAGATTGAGGATCACCAGCCTGCTGTCATCGACCCAGCAGTCCGAATACTCAAAACCTTGCCGGAACTCCTGGCGCAGCGGCGCGCCCTCCGGGGCCCGCGACAGATCGAGACTGCGGCTCGCCGGCAGCTGTTTGCGGCCGCCGAGATGGTCGTAGAGCAAAAGCCCGGTGCGAACCAGCCAGGCCGGCCGCTGCTCCGGCGAATGCGGCAGCACGAAGCGCATCGGCCAGATGATGTGCGGCGCCGATGCCAGCAGCACCTCGCGCTCGATCAGCGCCTCCCGCACCAGGCGGAATTCGTAATATTCGAGATAGCGCAGCCCGCCATGGATCAGCTTGCCCGAGCGCGACGAGGTGCCCTCGGCGAAATCATCCTTCTCGCAGAGCAGCACCTTCAATCCACGGCCGGCAGCGTCGCGGGCGATGCCGGCGCCGTTGATGCCGCCACCAATGACCGCGATATCGACCAGTCCATGATCTCCGCCGGCGATCGGCGCAGCACCCGTCATCGCTTGCTGCTGCGCCGTTTCTCGGCGCGGCGCGGCGCCGCCTTTGCCGCCGCGCGCGCCTTAGCCGGCTTTGGTACCTGCAAGCCGTAGGTGGAGAACCCCTTGGCGGTGTCGGCAATCTCCTCGTCGGTCAGGATGACGCGCGAATCCAGCGCGAGCGCGAGGTAGTACTGCCGCGCGATGGTCTCGAGCTCGACCGCGAGCCACATCGCCTTGTCGAGATTGGCGCCGAGCGCGATCATGCCGTGATTGGCAAGCAGGCAACCATTACGGCCTTCGAGCGCGGCGATCGCGTGATCGGACAATTCCTTGGTGCCGTAGCGCGCATAGCCCGCGCAACGGATCTCGGTGCCGCCGAACGCCGCCATCATGTAATGGCACGCCGGGATCGGCTTGCGCGCGATCGCGAGCACCGTCGCATAGGTCGAGTGGGTGTGGACGATGGCGCCGACGTCGGGTCGGGCTCGCGTGATGTCGAGATGGAAGCGCCATTCGGTGGACGGCTGCAGCGGCCCCTCCCACGCGCCATAGTCGCCTTCGAGCGGCATCGAGGCAATCATCTCCGGCTTCATCGAATCGTAGGGGGTCGCCGACGGTGTGATCAGCATCCGGTCCTTGTAGCGGGCGGAGATGTTGCCTGATGTCCCCTGGTTGAGACCCGACGCATTCATCCATCGGCACTTGGCAATGATCGCCTCGCGCAATTGTCGTTCCTCACGGGTCATACGGACTGCCTTTCTTCTTCAGCACGGATTGCGTGGCGGCTCGCCGGCCAGGAAGCGGCGAACCTCTTCGGCCGCCTGCTCGGCAGCCACGGTGACGGTGCGCACGGAGGCGCCGGCGATATGCGGCGTCAACGTGACGTTGGGAAGTCGCAAGAGCGGCCAGTCCACCGGGACCGGCTCGACCGCGAAGGTGTCGAGCATCGCGCCGCCGAGATGCCCCGAGGCCAGCGCGTCATGCAGCGCCTCGTAATCGACCAGCGGGCCGCGCGCGGTATTGATCAGGAATGCGCCCTGCTTGATCCGCGCCAGCGCGTCGCGCCCGATGAAATGAGTGGTCTCGGGCGTCACCCGCGCGTGCAGCGTGATGACGTCGGCGCGGCCGAGCAATTCGCCGAGCGCGACGTGCTCGACGCCGTCGTTGCGGTCCTGGGCGCTGAGCTGGACATAGGGGTCGGCGACCAGAATCTTGCAGCCGAACGCCTTCAGCAGCTTGACGACACGGCTGCCGATCGCGCCATAGCCGACGATGCCGACCGTCATCTCGCCGAGCTCGCGCCCGGTGCGGTCGGCGCGATAGAGATCGCCGCGCCATTCCCCGCCGCGCAGCGCTTCATGGCCGCTGCGGATCAGGCGTGTCTCGGCGAGAATGGCGCCGATGGTGAACTCCGCCACCGCGCTCGCATTGCGGCCGGGCGTGTTGACCACCAGCACGCTATGGTCGCGCGCCGCCCGCATGTCGACGTTGACGGGCCCGCCCCGCGACACTGCGATGAACCTGAGCTTCGGCAGCCGCTCCAGCATCGATCGCGAGATCGGCGCCAGATGGGTGACGAGCAGCTCGGCGTCGCCGATAAAGTCGATGATCTCGTCCGGCTGCCCCATGAACTCCTTCAGGCCGTCGAGCTTCGAGCCGGCGTAACCGTGCTCCATCGGCTCGTCCGGCCAGGGCTGCTCCAGGGAGCGGATATCGACGCCATTACCGCAGGCGGCCCGGATATGCTCGGCGAACATCGAGGGCAGCATGAAGCGGTCGCCGATGATGGCGATGGACTTAGACATGGTCGCCTCCGGCGCGTAGCGCGGCGAGTTGCTTCCAGACCGGCCGCGACGCCAGCCTTGCATCGAGATAGGTCGGGAAGATGCTGGCGTAGCGCTTCGCCAGCGCGGCATCAGGCGATTGCGGGGCACTCAGATGCGGCGTAACCCACTGCTCGGCGCAGGCGCGCATGTCGGGATAGGCATCGATGGTCACGGCAGCGATCATCGCGACGCCCGCGGCGCCGGCCTCGGCGCGGCTACAGATGCGGACGTCGCAATCCAGTGCAGCGCCGAGGATGGCGCCGAGCGCGCGGCTCTTCGCCGCGCCGCCTGTGATCCTGACATCGCGCGGCAGCGACCCCATCGCGGCGTAGCAATCCCGCGCGGCAAAGGCCAGGCCCTCCATCACGCCGCGCATCAGATCGCCATAGCGGTGGCGTGAGCGCAGGCCGAAGAATTGCGCGCTGGCCTCATGCGCGACGAACGGACCACGCTCGCCGGCATCGGAGATGAAGGGGTGGAACAGCACCTCGCCGGGCCTGGCCCGCAGCACCTGATCGTCGAGCCGGCGGATCAGCTCGGCGCGTGTGCGCGTCACGCCTTCCGCCGCCAGCATGTCGCAGGCGAGATCGAGCATCCAGTCGATGTTCAGCGTGGCCGCCATGTTGGACTGCATCTGGGCATAGTGACCCGGCACCGGGAATGCCATGGTGTAGCCGGTCGCCTCGCGGTTCAGCGTCACCGCGTCCGCGCTCGCAACCAGCCGCATATGCATGCCGGTCGAGCCGATGATGGTGCAGCCGACGTCGGGCGACGGATCGTACAGCCCGGCCCCGAGCGCGTTGCAGATCACATCGACATAGCCGAGGCAGACCGGGACGCCTTCCGGCAGGCCGATCTCGATCGCCGCCGCCGCGGTGAGCGGATGCGTCGTGACCGCGCCGTCAACGACTGGCGGAAACAGGCGCGTCAGCTCGGCGATGCCGATCAGCCGCGCGGTCTCCGCATCGAAGCCGCGCTTGCGGAATTCGCCGCAGGAGAACGTGGCTTCCGACGGATCGGTGGCGCGCTCGCCGGTGAGCAGGAAATAGAGCCAGTCCTTGCAATGGAACGCCGTGGTCGCTCTGGCGATCGTCTCGGGCTGGTGCGCCTGCAGCCACGCCAGTTGCGGTCCCTGCTGGCAGGCATTGAGCCCGGAACCGGTGCGGTGATAGAGCGGCGCGTTGCGCTCGCTGGAGCGGATCTCCTCAACCAGCCGCCCGGCGCGGGAGTCCAGCCACAGCAGCGCCGGCGCGACCGGCCGGCCATCGTCATCGATCAGCCAGGTCCCGTCACCCTGCCCGGTCACCGCGATCGCCGCGATCCGTGCCGGCAAGTCGGGCACCGACTTCGCAAGCGCGCGAATCACCGCGACCGTATCGCTCCAGGTCCGCGCCATGTCCTGCTCGACATGGCCGCCGGCCAGGCTGCTATACGCATTCGGCTGCGAGACATCGGCAAGCTGCTCGCCGGCCAGCGTAAACGCCACCGCCTTGATCAGCGAGGTGCCGGCATCGATGCCGATGATGACGTCGCGGCTTGCGGACGCGGCCATGGTCAGGACACCTCCGCGTGGCGAATGCAGGTTCCGTCACCGCCGAAGATGTGCAAATGACGCGGCTCCAGCGCGAACGGAACGACGTCGCCCGGCCGCGCGGCGACGCGGCCCGGCGTCACCGCGATCAGCATGCGGCCGCCGCAATCGCCGGCGATGTGCGACTGGTCGCCGAGCCACTGATTGGAGACAACCTTGACCCTGACCTCCCCGGTCCCGACCGCGATCTTCTGCGGACGGATGCCGATCCGCACCTGCGGTGCGCCGGCGAGCGCCTTCGCTGCCTCACCGTCGAGCCCGGCGCCACCGATCTCGAAAGCCATGTCCGTTCCGACCGACAGGCGGAAACCGCCATCCGACCGCGTCACGCCGGCGTCGAGCAGGTTCATCGGCGGCTCGCCGATGAAGCTCGCGACGAACAGATTGGCGGGGCGGCCCTTCAGCTCCTTCTCGCTGGCGAATTGCTGCAACACGCCGCCTTCCATCACCGCGATGCGGTCGGCCAGTGCGCTGGCTTCGGTCTGGTCATGGGTAACGAAGATCGCGGTCATGCCGCGCTCGGCGAGCAGGCTCTTGATGCGGCCGCGCAGCACCGCGCGCAGCTGCGGTTCGAGCTGCCCCATCGGCTCGTCGAGCAGATAGAGATCGGCATCGCGCACTAGCGCCCGCGCCAGCGACACGCGCTGCTGCTGCCCACCGGAGATCGCGCGCGGATAGCTGTCGAGGATGTCCTCGATCTCGACCAGGCGGGCGATCTCGTCGACGCGGCGCGTCACCTCGGCGCGCGGCAGCTGGGCGGATTTCAGCGCGAATGCGATGTTCTCGCGGACCGTCAGCGGCGGATAGAGCGAGTAGCCCTCGAAGGCCATCGCGACCTTGCGCCGCGCCGGCGGCAGCTCGTGGATCCGCCGCCCGCCGAGCGCGATCGATCCGGCCGAGACGTCCTCGAAGCCTGCGATCATGCGCAAGGTCGAGGTCTTGCCGCAGCCCGACGATCCCAGCAGCGCGACGATCTCACCCTTCTCGACCGCCATGTCGAGCGCGCGCACCGCATGTACCGGCGGCTTGCCGCGGCTGCGGTAGACCTTGTCGATGCCTCGAAGCTCGAGCATGTCCATGACCATCCGCTCCTATGCCGCCTTGAGCCGGTGCGAGGACCCGATCCGCAGGCCGGTCGCGCGATCGAACAGCATCGCCGCATCGCTCGCGAAGCGGATGAAAACACTGTCGTCGGCCGCACCTTGCGGTGCATCCGGCGGCAACGCCGCGAGCCATTCCGTTCCGTCGGCGAGACGGAGCAGCAGCACGGCCTTCTCGTGCATCGGCGTGACCGCGAGGATCCGCGCCGGGATGGCATCGTCCGTAGCCACGGCCGAGACCGCGAGATCCTCCGGCCGGACGCCCAGCCACCATTGACCGGCAGGTGTCGCGCCATCGGCCGCACCGAGCCGTATTCTGGCGCCGGCGACCTCAGCCGACAGCATGCCGTGCTCGGCGACTGGAGATACCTCGGCAAGGTTGATGGTCGGATCGCCGAACAGCCGCGCGATCGCAACCGACGCGGGCTGCGCATAGATATCGGCTGGGGTTGCGACCTGGGCGAGCCGGCCGTCGATCAAGACCGCGATGCGGTCGGCGATCGCCATCGCCTCGCGATAGTCCTGGGTCACATAGAGCACGGCGGCGGTTCCGCGTCGCAGCAGGTTCGGCAGTTCGAGCCGCATCTCGTAGCGCAGCTTGGCATCGACATTGCGCAGGGGATCGTCGAGCAGCAGCACGTCCGGATTGCCGATCAGCGCCCGCGCCAGCGCGGTGCGCTGCTTCTGTCCGTTCGACAGCTCGCGCGGGGTGTGGCCGAGCACGTGCTCGATCTTGAGCAGCTTGCTGATCGCGGCAACCCGGCCCGCGACATCGCTGCTGCCGCCCTTGGCGCGCAGGCCGCTTGCGATGTTGTCGCGGGCGGTCATGTGCGGAAACAGGGCAAAGTTCTGGAACGCCATGCCGATGCCGCGCCGCTCGGGCGGAGCACCGACCACCGAGCGGCCGCCGACGGTGATGTCACCGTCGTCGGGTTCGAACATGCCCGCGATCATGCGCAGCAGCACGGTCTTGCCGCTGCCGGACGGTCCGAACACCGCCACGATCTCGCCGGGCTCGACCGCCAGCGACAATCCGTCGGCGGGCCGTGCCGCGCCGAATGCCTTGCTCACCGAATTGATCTCGAGACGCGCCATCGGATCAGCCTTTCACCGCGCCGAGCGACAGACCCTCGACCAGGTAGCGCTGCGCATAGAGCGCGAGCAACAGGGTCGGCGTCACCGACAGCACGATCGCCGCCGCGATCTGGCCGTACTGGATTCCCGATGCGGTGACGAAGGCGAGCGCGCCGACCGTCACCGGCTGCTTGTCGGCCGACGCCAGGATCAGGGCGAAGACGAAATTGTTCCAGCAGAAGATGAACGACAGCAGCCCCGCCGCGGCGATGCCGGGTCCTGCCAGCGGCACCGCGATCCGGGTGAAGGCCTCGCGCCAGGAATGTCCGGCCAGCCGATAGGCGTGCTCGATATCGGGGCTGATATCCTCGAAATAGCCGCGCACGATCCACAGGATCAACGGCAGCGCGATCAGCTGATAGACCCAGACGATACCGAAGTAAGTGTCGTTGAGCCCGAGCTCCTGGTAGTACAGCGACAGCGGCAGCAGCACGAGCAGCGGCGGCGCGAAGCGGAACGACAATAGCGTAAAGGCAATCGTCTCGCCGAGGCGGAACTTGAAGCGTGCAAAGGCATAGGCCGCCGGCACGCCGAGCAGCAGCGCCAGCAGCACCGCCGCGCTCGACAGTACGACGCTGTTGAACAGATTGCGCATGAAGGAGATCTGCAGATTGCCGGCCGCGGTGCGCAGCTGGCCGGAGATCAGCGCCTCGTAGTTCGCAAGCGTCGGCTCGAACAGGATCCGCGGCGGAATCCGCAAGATCTGCTCGTTGGTCTGGAACGACATCAGGAAGATCCAGACGATCGGAAACATGAAGAAGATCAGGATCAGCGTCAGCGCTACACCGCGGAAGATGCGACCGGCAAGGCTGGAATGTTCCATCGCGCCTCTCCCCGTCACGCGTGGCCGTGCGCACGCGCGCGCAACCGCAGCCAGTTCTTGATGAAGATGTTCGACAGGATGTTGGTGATCAGCCATAGGATCATCAGCAGCGCCGCCGACCTGCCGACATTGGTGTACTGGAAGAACTCCAGATAGGCCTGCACCTGGAACACCATCAGCCGGTCGCCCGGCCCGCCCTGCGTCATCGCATAGATGATGTCGAACTGCTGGATCGAATCGAGCAGCCGGAACAGCGAGGCCGTGATGATGTAGGGCGCCAGCATCGGCAGCGTGATCCGGAAGAACACGAAGCTCGCCGGCACGCCGTCGAGCGCCGCGGCCTCGAACGGCTGCCGCGGCAGCGAGCGCAGGCCTGCCAGCAGCAGGATCATGATGAAGGGCGTGTAGACCCAGACGTCGACCAGCACGACCGTGAACAGCGCGCTCGACGGATCGGAGGCCCATTTGAAATCGGTGACGCCGAACAGGCCTATGAAATAGGACAAGATGCCGAAGCTCGGATTGGTCATCAGCTTCCACATCAGCGCGGCGATCGCCGGTGCCGTCATCAGCGGCAGCAGCAGCATGATCGACACCGCATTGTGGAAGCGGGTCGGCCGGCGCAGCAGGAGCGCGATGCCGAGGCCGAGCAAGAGCTCGAGCACGACCGTCAGCGCAGTATAGGTGATCGAGATCCGGAACGTATTCCAGAACGCCGGATCAGTCAGGAAGTCGATGTAATTGCCCGCGCCGATGAAGCCGCGCAGATAGGGCAGGTTCAGCCGGTAGCGCTGCAGCGAGTAAACCGCCGCGGTCACGAACGGAACCAGGATCGCCACGCAGACGAGCAGCGCCGGCAGGCTGAGCAGATAGGGCAAGAGGCGCACGCGCGGCCTTGGTTTGGCCGGCGCTGCCTGCGCGTTCGTCTGGAGAAGTTGGACCATGCTCATGATGATAAGAGATCGCGTTGGGCTGGCAAACGCCGCCGGCTCGGACGGGACAAGGATCCGAGCCGGCGGATGGGTGCGGTGCGGGGGATCATGCACCGCACAGTTGGTCCGTCAGCCGAGACCGGCCTGCTTGAGCTGGCGGTTGATGCTGTCGGCGAGCTTGTCGAGCCCCTCGTCGACGCTGACCTCCTTGGCCACCATCTTCTGCAGCGAGGCGGCCCATTCGGTGGTCAGGTCGAAGAACAGCGGCTGCGCCGTGAAGTAGATCTTGGCGCCGGGCGACGACATGTCGTGCTGCTCGAGATAGCCGGGATATGACTTCGCGATGCGGTCGCGGAACTCGCTGTCCTTCCACACCGATGCGCGCACCGGATTGACGAAGTCCATCTTGCGCGCGCCGAACAGGTCGTGCTCGACCGACGCCGCCCACTGCATGAACAGCCAGGCTGCGTCCTTCTGCTTGGAGAAGCTCGACATCGCGAGCGACCAGATCCAGACGTTCGGGGTCGGCGCCTTGGCGGCCGGATTGGCGGCGAACGGCGCGTAGCCGAGATGCCCCTTCTCCTTGTTGTCGCCGCCGTTCATGAAATAGCCGAGGATGTCGGCGTCGAAGATCATGCCCGAGGCGCCGGCGCCGAGATCGGTGCCGACCTGGTACCAGGTGTAGGTCGACCAGTTCTTCGGGCCCGAGGCCTGGATCATCTTGACCCATTTGTCGTGGAATTCCTTCGAAGCCTTGGTGTTCATGGCGGCCTTCAGCTTGCCGCCCTCCATCACGAAATCCTTCTGGCCGAAGTTCGAATAGGCCGACAGGAAGCCGGGATGGATGGTCGCCCAGGAGCGCGAGCCGCGCACGCCGACGCCGTAGGGACCGCCGGCGTCCTTGGTGATCTTGGCCGCGACCTCGAGCATCTCGTCGAGGTTTTTCGGCGGCTTGACGCCGACCTTGTCGAAGACGTTACGGTTGTAGGTGATGTTGTTGAGCTCATAGCCCCACGGGATGCACCACTGCTTGGCCTTGCCCGAGCCGAGCTCGGAGCCGGCGACGCCGTCCCACGCGGTGGAGGCGCGCAAGCCAGGCAGCACGTCGTCCCAGGCGAAGGCCGGGTTGGTCTTGGCGGGATCCTTGATGTAGGTGTTGAGGTCCTCGATCCAGCCCGCCGGACCATAGGTCCAGGTCATGTAGGCGCCGGTCATGAAGGCGTCGTACTGGTCCGACTTCGACGACAGCGCCGCCGTCACCTTGTCGAAATAGACGTCCTCCGGGAAGATGTCGTAGGTGACGTTCATGCCGGTCAACGACTTGAACGCCTCGATGTCGCCGATCATCGCGTCGACATAGGGGTGCTTGTTCAGCAGCAGCTTGACGCTCTTGCCGCTCTGAGCCTTCCAGTTGAAGTCCGCGGCCATCGCTTTCGACAGCGAGGAGGCGAAGGCGGCATTTGCGGCGATGCCCGCAATGCCGAGCTTGGCGGCGCCGTCGAGGAGATCGCGGCGGCTGATGCGTTTGGCAGCGTAGGAGTCGAACAGATTCTTCTCGCGATCGAACATGTATTTCCTCTCCTTGTTGACGCTTGTTTTATGTGTCCTTCCGGGTCTTGCTTCTTGTCTTGCCGGATGTGGTCTCCGGCTTGTCGGTGGCGAGCGCCTTTGCGGTCGCTTCGTCGATGATGAGGCCGTGCAACACGCCGCTGCGCAGTACGCCGCGCAGCGCGGTCACCTTGGCCGGGCCGCCGGCAATGGCGACAATGCGATGCTTCCTGAGATCGGCCATGCTCATGGAGGTGGCGCGGGCCGAGAGATCGGTGTCGAGCACGGCTCCGTCGGCGCTGAAGAAATGCCCGAGCAGGTCGGCGCAGGCGCCGACGCGCTTCAGCTCGACGACCTCGTCAGGCTTGATCATGCCGCTCGACACCAGAAAGCCGTCGCGGCTGACCTGGCCGATGCCGACGAACAGCAGCGAGGCCTTGCGTGCCAGCGCGAACACGTCGGCAATGCCGAATTGCTGCATCAGCACGGCGCGGTCGGCGACCGAATTGGCGAACACCGGCACCGGCAACAGATAGGCCTCCGCGCCGGTGCGCTCGGCAAGCTTGTGAATCACGTCAAACGGGTTGGCGGCGAATTTCCGCGTCAGCCCGCCGAGCAGCGACACGAATTGCGCCTCGCGCGCCGGCGTCTGCGGCATCTGCTCGACGACGGCGGCGAGCGTGCGGCCGTGACCGACGCCGATCACCTTGTCCTGGCCGCGCTCGAGGATCTGGCGCAGGAAGCTCGCGCCTTCCAGCGCCAGCGCCTTCAGCGGCCAATCGCCCTCGCCGAGATCGGGCGCGACGCGGCAGAACGAGAGGCCGAAGCGCTGCGCGAGCTCGTTCTCCAGCGCGACACATTCGGCGACCGGTCCCTCGACGAACACGCGGATCATGCCCTCGCGGCTGGCGCGCGCGATCAGGCGATGGGCCTTGGTGCTCTGGATGTTGAGGCGGTCGGCGACCTCCGACTGCGTGAGCCCGGCCGCGAAATACAGCCATGCCGCGCGCGTCGCGAGCGACGCCTCGCCGTCGATCACCGGCAGCCTGTCGTGCGGGGGTGCCATGTCCGGAAAAGTCCGCTTGCAAATTTCTTCACGTCCTGCAAAAAATTGCAGAGGCCGGACGGGGCGTCAATCCCCCAAACGTGCTGCAGCGCAACCAACGTCGAAGCGCGGGCACAGAGAGCGGTGAAGTCGGATGGGAGGTTTGTATCTCGGCATCGATGTCGGAACCGGTGGAGTCCGCGCCTGTGCAATCGATCCGCAGGCCGGCATCCGCGGCTTCGCGTCCGTCGCACTGCCTGCGCCGCGCGTCAACGGCAACGCCATCGACCAAACGCCTGAGATCTGGTGGCAGGCCACGGTCGCTGCGATCGGCAAGCTCGGCGACACCGTCGATCTTGGCGACGTCACGCGCATCGTCGTCGACGGCACGTCGGGCACGCTGTTGCTGGTCGATGCGGCCGGCCGCCCCTGCTCGCCGGGGCTGATGTACAATGATGCACGCGCGACGCATGAGGCGACGCGCGTAGCGGCGGTCGCACCGCGCGAGAGCGGCGCGCATGGTGCGAGCAGCGCGCTCGCCAAGCTGCTCTATCTGCAGAACGATGGCTATATCGGCGATCCGCGCCACGCCGTGCACCAGGCCGACTGGATCGCGGGCCGGCTCGCCAACCATCACGGCATCAGCGACGAGAACAACGCGCTGAAGCTCGGCTACGACCCGGTCGCGCGCGCCTGGCCGTCCTGGCTGGATCGGCTCGACGTGCGCGATGATCTGCTTCCCGAGGTGCTGATGCCGGGAACGCCATTTTCCGAGATCGATCCGCAGATCGCGCGCTCGCTCGGACTGCCCGCCACAGCGCACATCGCGGCCGGCACCACCGACGGCGTGGCGGCCTTCATCGCGACCCGGGCCGACCAGCCGGGCGACGCCGTCACCTCGCTCGGCACCACGCTGGTAGTGAAGCAGCTTTCGACCCAGCCGATCTTCGCCGCGGATCAAGGCGTCTATTCGCACCGGCTTGGCGAGCGCTGGCTGGCCGGCGGCGCCTCGAACTCCGGCGGCGCGGCGCTGCTGCTGCATTTCACCGCCGACGAGATGGAGCGGCTGACGCCGCAGGTGACACCGGAGCAGCCGACCGGGCTCGACTACTACCCGCTGCCAAAACCCGGTGAACGCTTCCCGATCGCCGATCCCGAGCTCGCCGCGCGGATCACGCCGCGCCCGGCGGAAGATTGCCGCTTCTTCCAGGGCCTGCTCGAAGGCATCGCCTCGGTCGAAGCCCTCGCATACCGCCAGCTGGCACGGCTCGGCGCGCCGCGCCTGCGCCGCGTCATCGGCATCGGCGGCGGCGCGAAGAACGACGCATGGACCAGGATCCGGCACCGCGTGCTCGGCGTCCCCGTCTCGGTCGCCGAGCAGACCGAAGCAAGCTACGGCGCCGCGCTGCTCGCGCTGAACGGAGGTCCGCCATGAAGGCCGATGCGACCGCGATCGCCGGCCTTCACACCATCGCCGACCGCTTCGACCATGTGCTGCTCGACCAATGGGGCACGCTGCACGAGGGCATGGCGGTGTTTCCCGCGGCGCTGGAATGCGTGGCGCGGCTGCGCGAGGCCGGCAAGCGCATCCTGATCCTGTCCAATTCCGGCAAGCGCGCCGGCAGCAACCGGCGGCGCCTTGCCGCGCTCGGGCTGCCACCGGAGGCCTATGACGGCGTGCTGTCCTCGGGCGAGGTCACCTGGCGCGGCCTGCATGCACGCGAGCAGGCGCCCTTTGCCGAGCTCGGACGCGCCTGTTTCCTGATCTCGCGCGACGCCGACCGCTCGATCGTCGACGGCACCGACCTCGTGGTGGTGTCCAACATACGCGAGGCCGATTTCATCCTGCTCGGCGGGCTCGACGACGATGCGGCGGAGCCCGAGCATTGGCGTGTGCAACTGACGGCGGCCGCCGCACGGCACCTGCCGATGCTGTGCGCCAATCCGGATCTCGTGATGTTCGGCGTCGCAGGGCTGATCCCCGCGCCTGGCGCGCTCGCCGCGTTCTATCAATCGCTCGGCGGCACCGTGCTGTTCGTCGGCAAGCCGTATCCGCCGATGTTTGCCGCCGCGCGCGATCAATTGGGACATCCGCCACCGGAGCGGATCCTCGTCATCGGCGATTCCATCGATCACGATATCGCCGGCGGACGCAGTGCCGGCATGCTGACCCTGCTGATCGGCTCCGGCGCGCACCGCGCGACGCTTGCGCAGGCGAGCGATTTGCCGCGGGCGATCAAGACCGCGGCCGGCGCAGCGGCACGGATGCCGCACTGGACGATGGACCATCTGACCTGGTGAGAACAGCGCGATGCGACCGCCTCAAGCACTGAACGAACTGCGCCGCATGTCGGCGCGCGTCGGCAGGAATATCCTGCTAGTGCAGGGCGCCGGCGGCAATTCGTCGATCAAGGATGGCGACGCGCTGTGGGTGAAAGCGTCGGGCACCTGGCTCGCCGATGCCGAGGACAAGGAGATTTTCGTGCCGGTCGCACTGTCGGCCGCGCGCGCGGCGCTGACGCAAGGCGACGAGCGCGTGCCGCTCGCACCGAACGCCGGGACGACGCTGCGCGCCTCGATCGAGACCTCGCTGCATGCGCTGATGCCGCATCGGATCGTGCTGCATGTCCATTCCGTCAACACCATCGCATGGGCGGTGCGCACCGACGCCCGCGACGAATTTGCCCGGCGTCTGGACGGACTGGCCTGGCGCTACCTCGACTACCACCACCCGGGGCTGCCGCTGGCGCGCGCGGTCAGCGAGGCGATCGCACAGGATGGCGTCGACGTGCTGATCCTCGGCAATCATGGCCTGGTGGTCGGAGCCGCCACCTGTGACGCGGCGGAAGCTCTGGTCGCCGACGTCGAACAACGCCTCGCGCTGGAGCAGCGGAGCGCACCGGCTGCGGATCATGACGCGCTCCAGACAATCAGCGCCGGCACCAACTATCGCTTGCCGCGGGATCCACGCAGCCACGACATCGCCACCGACCGCTACAGCCGCGCGATCGCGACCAGCGGCTCGCTCTATCCTGATCACGTCGTGTTCCTTGGCCCGGGCCTGCCGGTCCTGGAGCATCGCGAGGACCTCGGCGCGATGATCGCACGAGCGGCTGCGAACGGTTTGCCGCCGCCGGTTGCCTTTCTCGTCCCTGATATCGGCAGCCTGATCCGCGCGGATGCGAGCGACGGCGCGGAAGCCATGCTGAGCTGTCTCGCACTGGTCACCTGCCGCCTGCCTCTGGCCGCGCGGATCCACTATCTGACCGCAGAGAATGAGCACGCATTGCTGAACTGGGACGCCGAGCGCTATCGCCAGCAGCTGACGGCCGATCGCTGATCCGGCACCCAACGTCTCCGTCAGGCTCAGGTCGTCGAACCAGGCGCCTGATTACAAGGGGCTGTGGCCGCGTCGGCCGCGCACATTCCCGCGGGTTATGGTCTCCTGAAAACTTGCAATTGGACGCTGGTTCGACCCGCGAGCTAATTCCACTGCGAAGCACGGCTCCAAATCCATGATGGCACCGAACCATCGCCGCATGCTTCGACAGGGAGAAAACACGTGTCATCTCACGCTCACGCGGAGACCAGCGAAGCCGCGCCGCGCTCGCTGGAGGCAACGCTGAAGGCGATCGGCGCTCCCCTCGCCCTTGCCGTCGCCGCCGCCATCTGGCTCAGCCCGACTCCGGACACGCTGTCCTTACAGGGACACAAGGCACTGGCGCTGTTTGGCGGCATCTTCGTGCTCTATCTGACCGAGGCGATCCCGTTGGCGATCGCCAGCCTGATGGTCGTGCCGCTCGCGGTGCTGACCGGAACAGCCCCGCTTCGAACCGCGCTCGACGGCTTTTCCGCTTCGCCCGTGTATCTGATCGTGGGTGCCTTCATCCTCGCGACCGCGATGGTGAAGACCCGGCTTGCCGAGCGCATCACCTACATCATTCTGGCGCGGTTCGGCAGCGGACCGACGCGGATCACGCTCGGCGTGACGCTGGTCAATATTGCGCTCGCCTTTCTCGTTCCGTCGTCTACGGCGCGTACGGCAATCCTGCTGCCGGAATGCCTCAGCATCCTGACGATCTTCGGAGCCCAGGCCCGCTCGCCATTCGCGATCAATCTGCTGCTGACGCTGACGATGACCAACGCGACGATCGGCGCCGGCGTGTTGACGGCAACGGTGCCGAATCCCGTGACCGTCGAGTTCGTCGCCAAGATGAGCGGCCACACCATCACCTATGCCGAATGGCTGCTCTACGGATTCCCGCCGGCACTGCTGATGACCATGTTCACCTGGTGGGTGATCCAGCGCGTGTTTCCGCCGGAGTTCAAGGCCGGCCATGACCAGGCCGATGCACGGATCTCGCAGAATCTCGCGGCGATGGGAGCGATGTCGTCGGCCGAATGGCGCGCGCTGGCGGTGTTCGTGCTGGTGACCTGCCTGTGGGCGACGCAGGGCCTGACCGGGCTCGACACCACGGTGGTCTGCCTGATGGGAGCCTGCCTGCTGTTCCTGCCGCGTTTCGGTGTGATCGACTGGAACGACGCCAACAAAGGCGTGTCCTGGCAGGTACTGCTGATCGCCGGCGGCGGCGTGTCGCTCGGCGATATCCTGCTCAAGACCGGCGCGGCCAACTGGCTGGCGAATTCGATTTTCCATGCGCTTGGCCTCGCCGGAGCATCGGCGCTCGTCGTCATCGTGGTCGTGATGTTCATCGTGCAGTTCATGCACGTGATGTTCGTCGGCACGACCGCGATGGCGACTGCGCTGTTGCCGATCATCCTGGCGATGGCAACGACCGCTGGCGTCAATCCGGTCGCACTGGCGCTGCCGGCCGGCATGATCATCGGCGGTTACCCGCTTTTGATGTTCTACAACACGCTGCCGAACATCCTCGTCTACGGCACCGGCCGGCTCCGCGTCGAGGACTTCCCGCGCGTCGGCGTCATCGTCTGCATCGCCGCCTGCCTGCTCTATGCCCTGTGCGCCGCGACCTGGTGGCACTGGCTCGGGCTGGTCTGATCAATCAAGCATCATCCGGAGAACACCTATGACACTGCCCCTCGCCGGCATTCGCATCCTCGATCTCTCGAACGTGCTTGCCGGGCCGTTCTGCGGCTATCAGCTCGCCCGCCTCGGCGCCGAGGTCGTCAAGGTCGAGAATCCCAAGGGCGGCGATCTCGCGCGCCGGCTCGGCGCCGATCCGGCAATGGCGAAGAACCTGATGGGCCTGTCGTTCGTCGCTGTGAACGCGGACAAGCAGTCCGTCGCGATCGATTTCAAGGCCGATGAAGGCAAGGAGATCTTCCTCCGCCTCGTCGAGACGGCCGACGTCGTGCTGGAGAACTTCCGGCCGAAGGTCATGGAACGGCTCGGGCTCGGTTATGAGGTGCTCGCCAAACGCAACCCGCGGATCATCTATTGCGCCATCTCGGGCTTCGGACAGGACGGCCCGTGGGCCGGACGCCCCGCCTACGATCAGATCGTTCAAGGGCTTTCCGGCGTCATGAGCGTCACGGGCGATGCCGAGACCGCGCCGCTGCGCACCGGTTTTCCGATCGCCGACACGATCGCGGGCCTCACCGCATCCTTTGCGATCACGGCCGCGCTCGTCGAGCAGCGGCAGACCGGGCGCGGGCGGCAGATCGATGTCTCACTGCTCGAATCGACTTTGGCAGCGATGGGCTGGGTGGTCTCCAACCACCTCAACGGCAATGTCGATCCGCAGCCGATCGGCAACGAGAATTTCACGGCGGCCCCCTCCGGCACGTTCGCAACAGGCTGCGGACCGCTCAACATCGCGGCCAACGAACAGAAGCAGTTCGAAGCGTTGTGCGACATCGTCGGAAAGCCGGAGCTGAAGACCGATCCGCTGTTTCGCGAGCGGCAGTCCCGCAAGGACTATCGCGTCGCCTTGAAGCGCGAGCTCGAGGCCGCTCTCGCCGCCAAATCCGCGGCCGAATGGGAGACGTTGTTCAACGCCAAGGGCGTGCCGGCAGGATGCGTGCTGAGTGTGCCGCAGGTACTGAACGAAGCGCAGATCGTCGGCCGCAAATTCGTCGAAAGCCTGAAGGCTGAGGTCTCGGGCGGCCAGACGATGCGCGTCACCCGCCCGGGCTTCCGGCTCGAGACCGACTATCCGGAACCATCGCCGCCACCCAGCCTCGGACAACACACCGAGAAATGGCTCGGACAGCTCGGCTTCACGCACGCCGAGATCGAGGATCTTGGCCAGCGCGGCGTCGTCGCCTTCGACAACCGGCCAACGGCGCGGGAGAGCGTCCGGATGCCGGACCTGAAGACGCGCGCCGAAACTTCAAGCAGTTGAGAAGAAATCGAGGACAGATGCCATGACCGATCAAGGCACCGCAGACCTGCTGCAAAAGGCCACCCAATGGTGGTCGACCGACATCATCGACATGAAGCCCGGCGTGATCCGGTTTCGCGGCTTCCCAATCGAGCAATTGATCGGCCGGGTGTCGTTCCCGCAAATGATCTGGCTGATGCTGAAGGGCGATCTGCCGTCGCCCGAGCAAGGCGCGCTGCTGGAGGCCGCGCTCGTCTCCGCCGTCGATCACGGTCCCCAGGCGCCGTCGATCGCGATCGGACGAATGGCCGTGACCTGTGGCCTCCCCCTCAATGGCGCGATGGCCTCGGCCATCAACGTGCTGGACGACATTCACGGCGGCGCCGGCGAACAATGCATGAAGCTCTACTCCGGCATCGCACGCCGTCAGGAGACGGGCGTCGAGCTGAAGACAGCCATCCAGCAAGGCCTCGACGCTTTCGCCGCGGCGCATGGAAAGATCGTGCCCGGCTTCGGACACCGCTTTCATCCGATCGACCCGCGCTCGCCGCGGCTGCTCGAGCTCGTCGACGCGGCCCGCAGCAACGAGGTGGTGTCCGGCCGCTTCGCCGAGATCGGCCGCGGCGTCGAGGCCGAGATGCAGCAGCGCAAGGGCCGCAAGATTCCCATGAACATCGACGGCGCAACCGCCGTGATCTATTCGGAGCTGGGGTTTTCGCCTGCGCTGGGGCGCGGCCTGTTCATCCTCTCGCGTTCCGTGGGCATCCTGGCGCATGCATGGGAGCAATCGCAGCAGGGCGGCCGGATCAAGGGGCCGATGCCACCCGGCATTCCCTATCGCTACACCGGACCGGCTCCGCGGGATTTCGCCAAGTGATCGCATCGCAGACCGGAGGCGGCAATTATCTCGCCGTGCGACCGGACTGGCTGGCGCGCGGCGTCGAGGCGGCGCTCGAACCCGAACTGCCGATCATCGATGCGCACCATCACCTTTGGGACCGGCAAGGCTGGCGGTATCTGTTCGACGAATATCTCGCGGATATCGCCGGCAGCGGCCACAACGTCATGGCGAGCGTCTTCATGCAATGCCAGGCGATGTACCGGGACGTTGGACCGGCCGCGATGCGCGTCGTCGGCGAGACCGAGTTCGTCAACGGCGTCGCGGCCACGAGCGCGAGCGGCAATTACGGACCGCGGCAACTTTGTGCCGGGATCGTCGGCCACGCCGATCTGCGTCTCGGAGACGACGTGACGCCGGTGCTGGAGGCCCACATCGCCGCCGCGCCCGGTCGCTTCAGCGGCATCCGGCACATTACCGTGCGGGACGCGGATCGAAGCCTGATGAATCCGCTGAGTGCCGGTCCGCCCGGGCTGCTCGGCGACAGCGCATTTCGCGCCGGCTTCGCGCGGCTGGCGCCATTGGGGCTGGTGTTCGACGCATGGCTGTTCCACCCGCAAATCTCCGAACTGACCGAACTCGCGCGGGCGTTTCCGCAAACGACAATCGTGCTCGACCATCTCGGCGGGATCGTCGGGATCGGCGCCTATAGGGATCGGCGCGCCGAGATCTTCGCCGAATGGTCGCGCGCCATGCGTGAGCTCGCGGGATGCGAGAATGTCTATGTCAAGCTCGGCGGTCTTGGCATGCGGATCAATGGATTCGGTTTCGAGACGCTGGACGCCCCGCCCGCGTCGGAAGTCCTCGCCGCGGCCTGGCGGCCCTACATCGAGCTTTGCATCGAGGTATTCGGCGCGCAACGATGCATGTTCGAAAGCAATTTTCCGGTCGACAAGGGCTCGTATGGCTATGGGTCGGTGTGGAATGCATTCAAACGCTTGACGCGCCATGTCAGCGAGAGCGATCGCGCGAGCCTGTTCAGTGGGACTGCCGCGCGCGTTTATGGGCTCGCTCTCCCCGGCTGACCACGATGGCCGGCATGGTGGCCGCGGCATCCGTCATGCCGGGCAGCGTGACCTGTTCGAGAAAGTCGCGCCCCCTGGATTTGAGCAGGCTCACGACCCGCTGCGCGGCCGGAGAGAGGTAGCCATCCCGGCGGGTGACGAAACCCAGCGGCCGTCGCATCGTGGTGGTGTCGATCATCAGGCGGTCGAGCTGGCTGCCCAAGCGATGCGGATGCAAATTCCGCGTGGACGTGAAGCTGAGCAGCGCCGTGTCGGCGATCAGCTTGGGCAGCGTCGTGATCGAATTGGTCTCGATCTGGACCATGGGCGGCGCAAGGCCATGCGCTTCGAACACGTTGTCGAGCCACTGGCGCATCGCCACCGTACGGGCCGGCAGCACCCATTTCGCGGCGACCAGGTCCTCGATGGCGAGCCGCTTGCCGCAAAGCGGATGGTCCTTTGCCGCGACCACGACGACGTCGTCCATACCGAACGCCTCGTGACTGAACTCCTGCTCGTCGGACGGAAGGATCGGGCCGATCGCAAGATCCAGCGTTCGCTCGCGCAGCGCCGCCCTGACCACGCCGCTCATTCCGATCTGCACCTCGATCGCAAGGCCCGGCGCGTCGGCGATGATGGCGCGGCAGATCTGGGGCAGCAGGTACTCGCCCATCGTCGCGCCACAGCCGATGCTGACGCGACCGGCGGCACCGGCGGCGAAATCGGTGACCTCGCGCAGCGATTCCTCCATCGCCTCGCGCATCCGCCGGGCCCGCGCCAGCAGCACTTCGCCGACGCGCGTGAGGGTGATCCCGCGACCGGTCCGCTCGAACAGATCGGCGCCCACGGCTTCCTCGAGGCGCTGGATGCATTTGGTCAGCGCGGGTTGCGTGCGGCCGAGCTTGTCCGCGGCCCGGCCCATATGGCCGAGGTCGGCAATCACCTCGAAATAGGTGAGGTCGCGAAGGTCCACTTCTTCCTCCCGGTTATCGGTTCTTGAACATTAGCGATTGGACCGCTGTCCGCTCAGTCTGGCATTTTCGACGCTAACACAGCCGGGCCCCGTCGGGGTAACCGGCCCGCATGCAGGGGAGGATCGGCGGATGACCGAGATCGTAGCCAACGGATCGTTCACGGAGGGCAATCCGGATGCAGGGTTGCTCGCGAGCGCCCTTTCCAAGAATACCTGGCGCCTGGTGCCACTGCTCGGCCTCGCCTATCTCTTCAACTATCTCGACCGCACCAGCGTCGGCTTTGCTGCGCTGCAAATGAACAAGGATATCGGCCTGAGCGCCACGCAATTCGGCTGGGGCGCCGGCATCCTGTTCTTCAGCTACTGCCTGCTGGAAGTTCCCAGCAACATGATGATGTACCGGTTCGGCGCCCGGCGCTGGCTGGCCCGCATCATGATCACCTGGGGCCTTGCCGCTGCCGCAACCGCGTTCGCAGTCGGGCCCTACAGCTTTTACGCGATCCGCTTTCTGCTCGGCGTGTTCGAGGCCGGATTCTTTCCGGGCGTGATCTGGTATCTCTCGATCTGGTTTCCGGAGAAGCACCGCACCGGCGTGCTGGCCCTGTTCATGGCCGCGACGCCGCTCTCCTCGCTGCTCGGCAGCCCGATCTCGGCAGCGCTGCTCGGCATGGATGGATTCTGGGGACTTGCAGGCTGGCAGTGGATGTTCCTGCTCGAAGGCCTGCCGGCTTGCCTGCTCGGAATTCTCTGCCTCGTGCTGCTCGCCGACACGCCCGAGCAGGCCCGCTGGCTCACGCCCGAGGAGCGGCATGCGCTGCTCGCCGCGCTGGCCGGCGACAAGCACGACAAGCCCAAAAAGGATTTGTGGGCCGCCATGCAGGATATCCGCGTGCTGATGCTCACCGCGATCACCTTCGCCTTCACGATCGGCTCCTACGGCATCGGCATCTGGCTGCCATTGATCCTGAAGAGCCACGGTTTGAGCAACATGCAAGTCGGTTGGCTTTCCGCGGTCCCCTATTTGTTCGCGACGATCGGCATGCTGTTCTGGGCGCGTCTCGTCGACCGCAAGGGCCACAAGATCTACAACCTGACGGCCGCGCTGATCCTCGGTGCCCTTGGCCTTGCGCTGTCCGTGCTCTTCAGCTCGCTCGTTCCGGCGCTCGCCTGCCTGACACTGGCGCTGGTCGGCACGATCTCGGCACGCACGGTGTTCTACACGATCCCGCAGAGCTTCCTGACCGGTGCCGCGGCAGCCGGAGGCATCGCGTTCATCAACTCCGTCGGCGCATTCGGCGGCTTCGTCGGTCCTTACATGGTCGGCTTCCTGAAGGACGCGACCGGATCGTTCAACGCCGGCATGATCGGGATGGCGGTGATCCTCGTGCTGGCGACAGGAATCGCCGGCTCGCTCAAACTGGTTGCCGGCAGGATTTGACCAGCAGCGAGTGGATCTTCATCCCTTCTCGGCAGAGAGAAACAGCCGATAGGCCGGATTCTCGCTCTCGTTCCAGTAGGGATAGCCGAGCGCATCCAGCGCCTGCACGAACCGGGCGCGCTCCTGCGGCTTGACCTCGATGCCAGCCAGGATGCGCCCGTAATCAGCGCCGTGATTGCGGTAGTGGAACAGCGAGACGTTCCAATCGGGTGCTAGGCTCTCGAGGAATTTCAGCAACGCGCCGGGACGCTCCGGAAACTCGAAGCGGTAGATCACTTCGTCCTTGAGCAGCGGGGCGCGGCCACCCACCATGTAGCGTACATGGTCCTTGGCCATCTCGTTGTCGCTCAGGTCGAGGATCGGATAGCCCTCTCGCCGCAGCAGCTCCATGACCTCCCGCTTCTCGGCCTCGCCGCGGCTCAGCGCGATGCCGACGAACAGCTGCGCCGGCGCGGTCGTCTCGTTGAAGCGGTAGTTGAACTCCGTGATGGCGCGCGAACCGAGGATACGGATGAAGTGCCGGTAGCTGCCCGGCTTCTCCGGTACGGTCACCGCAAGCAAGGCCTCACGATGCTCGCCGACCTCGGCGCGATCGGCGATGGTGCGCAGCCGGTCGAAATTCAGATTGGCCCCGCTGTTGACGGCGATCAGGCTGCCGTCGCTCAGCGCGCCGCGCTCGGCATAGGCCTTGAGGCCGGCGAGCGCCAATGCTCCCGACGGCTCGGCCACCGATCGCACGTCATCGAAGATGTCCTTGATCGCCGCGCACATCGCGTCGGTATCGACGGTGACGACCTCGTCGAGCAAATCGCGGCAGAGCCGGAACGTCTCGGTTCCGACCTTGCGAACCGCGACGCCGTCGGCGAACAGTCCGACCTGATCCAGCGCGACCACGCTGCCTTTTGCCAACGCCGCCGCCATCGAGGCGGCGTCGGCCGGCTCCACGCCGACGACCTTGATCGACGGATTGAGGAACTTGACGAACGCGGCGACGCCGGCCGCCAGCCCGCCACCGCCGATCGGCACGAAGATCGCTTCGATCGGATCGGGATGCTGCCGCAGGATCTCCATCCCGACGGTCCCCTGGCCGGCAATCACATCCGGGTCGTCGAACGGATGCACGAAGGTCAGGCCGCGCGCGACCTCGATCTCCCTGGCCTTGGTCTGCGCGTCGTCGAAGGCGTCGCCATGCAGCACAACGTCGCCGCCCAGACGCCGGACAGCTTCGACCTTGATGGCGGGCGTCGTCCGCGGCATCACGATCGTCGCGGGAATGCCGAGCTTGCGCGCCGACAGCGCCACGCCCTGCGCGTGATTGCCCGCCGACGCGCAGATCACGCCCAGCCTGCGCTGCGCCTCCGGCAGCCTGACAATCTTGTTGTAGGCGCCGCGAAGCTTGAACGAGAAGATCGGCTGGAAGTCTTCCCGCTTCAGCAGCACGGATCGCGACAAGCGCTCCGAGAGCCGCGGCATCGGGTCGAGCGGCGTCTCGACCGCCACGTCGTAGACGCGGGCGGTGAGGATGCTTTGGGCGTAGTCGTGGAGCGCGTTGGCGGTCATCGGGTCGCTTCTGTCGATGGGAGGCAATCCTTATCGGTTGCACCTGCCCATCATCGGCGCCGACCTGGCGAGCAGACGGCACGGAACCGCCGCTGCATCCAGCGCGAAGCATCGCATGACCGGAGGCGCGAGTGAAGCAAAGACCGGCGGCAGGCGGGGCGCCGCCAAAATATCGAAAACAACCCCATGCAAAGGAGCCGGCGGCGGCCGGGCAACTTGACACGTCGGGCAACTCAGGGATATATTTCTAGTATTCCGAAATCGACCGACGAGCGCCTCCAGCACCGCAGCCGAATCGGTGACCCATCCAAAAATGCTGCCCTGGGTTTGACCGGTTCACGTCATGAGACGTGATGAATTCCATTCCCGGCCGTGGTCACCGGGTGCTTCCCAGCCCGCTTCGGTGACGATCAGGGTGTCCTCGAGCTTGATGTAGCCGCGCGCCGGATGCAGCAGCGCGGTTTCGATCGAGATCACCATGCCGCGCTCGAGCGGCCGGCCGGCGTCATACGGTACGTAAGGCACCGGGCCGGTCGCGGTCAGGCGCGGCGCTTCATGACTGACGAGCCCGATGCCGTGCGCCGTGAAGTCGAGCACGGCGCGATGCGGCGAGGATTTTACCGCCGCTTCGCCTGCCGTAATGATGTCGCCGCCCATGGCGCCCGGCCGGATCACGCGGCGCGAAACCTGCTGGATGTCCTCGATTTCTTGCAACAGTTCGCGCAATTCGGCGTCGGGCTCACCCAAAATGCCCATGCGGCTGAGGTCGCCGATATAGCCCCGGTAGTTTCCGCCGGAATCGATCGAGATCACGTCGCCCTCCTCGAGACGCTGGTTCGACGGCGCACGGTTGTGGCTCTTGCCGCCGGCGATCAGGCAATATTCGAACACGAGATCGCGCTCCTGCTCCTCGCGGCGCAGACGGGCGACGACGTCGTTCTTGCTCATGCCCGGGTCGCAGGCCTTGAACGTCGCCATCATCGCGTCGACGACGCGTACGGACGCCTCCCTGATGAGGTCGAGCTCGGCGGGAGATTTGACGGCACGGAGGCGTTCAAGCGTGAAATGGGCCTCGCGGAATTCGAGATTGCCAAGACCGGCAAGCAGATGATCCCTGGCGTCGGCCGGCAGAAAGCCGGCCTCGATGCCGACGCGCTTTGCCGTGCCGCCCAGCTTTCTTACATGATCGATCGCGAGCGCCATCGCGTCGATCGTCCCCCAGCTGCCTGTCTCGACAAGCGGCGTCCATATCCGTCCGAGCTCATGCTCGAACTTCTCCATGCGGTTGCCGATGTAGATCGAGTTTTCCGGATGTCCTTTCTGATAGACGAACACCGGCAGATAGCGGCTGGTGCCGATCGCCTCCATGACATCGAAGAAAAAGAAACGATAGCCGCCGAGCAGATACTGCACATTGTGACGCGAGGTGGCGATCAGGATGTCGAGCCCCGCCTCGTCCATCAGCCGGTCGAGCTTTGCAGTATCGAACGGCGCCGCAGTTGCGATCGTGTCGAACGCGTTGTCCATGGTTAAGACCTTTCGTTTTCTCAAGTGGCCGTCTTCGCCGCCAGCGACTTCGATGTGGCGCTCGCGCCTGCGTTCTCGCCGAACAGCGCCACCGGACGTCCGTGCGGCTCGACTCCGAGGAACGTAAAGGCAAGCCCGATCAGGAGACCCGCGCCGGCAAGAAAGCAGAACGCCGGCATCACCGCCGCGGCCGTTGCGCTCGGATGCACGAGATTGTCCGCACCGGCGATCAATGCGAGACACAGCGGGCCTACGATCTTGCCGACCCCGTTCGAGAGCTGGGCAAGGCCGACCGCGCGTCCCGAAATCTGGACCGGAAAGATCTCCGCGGGATACGGCCCGATGTTCGAGAACCCGCCGTCGAAGAACACGGCACCGACGGTCAGGAAGACCAGGAACAGCGGCACCGAGCCGGCAAAGTCGTTATGGAAATAAGCCGCCAGCGCCAGCGAAACCGCGGTGCCATAGCCCATCAACTGGCCACACGGCTTGCGGCCGATCCGATGCGCGAGGAAAGCGAAGCCGGTCCGGCCGAGGACGCCGGCGAGGCTGACATAGATGAACATCTTCGCCGCTTCCTGGGGTGCGACGCCAAGCAGCAGCGCCACGATGGTCGGCCCCCACAAGAAGACTCCGTAGTTCGCCGTGCTGGCGCCGAACCAGATCAGCACCGTCAGCCAGAAGCGCCGCTGCTCGGCAAAGAGATCGGCAAATGTCGCCGGATTCGCCGGCGGCAACGTGGGCAGCGTGAACGCATCGCCGCCGACCCGATAGAGTTTCCGGATGCTCGCCTGCGCCTCGCGCACGCGGCCCTTGCTGATCAGCCAGCGCGGCGATTCCGGCATGATGATCATGGTCAGAATTCCGAGGATGATCGGCAGGAAGCCGACCGCCGCCAATCCGCGCCAGCCGACCAATGGCAGCAGGAAGCTCGCCGTCACCGACGCCGACAGCACGCCAAAGGCAACCGGCACGACCACGAGGCTCGTCACCAGCGTGCGATGACGGGTCGGGGCGAATTCGACGATCGCAGGAACCGCCGCCGCCGCGCCCGCGGCAAGGCCGAAGCCGACGAAGAAGCGCAGGATCGCAAACGCGACCCAGCCGTCTTCCGGAATGAACGCGATCGCGCCCGAGGTCAGGCCGCAGAGCATGACGCCGGCAACCGCCAACGGCTTGCGCCCGAAACGATCGGCGAGGAAGCCCGCGACGAACGCCCCGAGCATCGCGCCGATGCCGGCGCTCATCAGCATGATCGAGGTCTGCCCGAACGTCAGGTGCCATTTCGGCGCCAGCACCGAGACCAGGAAGCCGACGACGAAGAAATCGAAGAAATCGACCACGCCTGCCACGGCGAAGATGATGATCGATAACCAATAGCGCGTCGTCACCGGCGCTTCGTCGAACGGCACTGCGTTCGTTTGCTCAACCATGGTCTCCCCCTGTTGTTGTCAAGCTGCCTTCTTTTTTGAATTCAGGAATGCCGTCACCGCCTCCGCCACCTGCTCGGGCGCCTGGATCGAGGCGACGTGGCCGGCGTTCGCGATCGTCCTGGTCTCGACGCAGGCAAGATCGCGGGCGAGCGCAAATGTCTCGGCATTCGGGATCAACCGGTCGTCGCTGCCCGCAAGCAGCAGCGTCGGGCGATCGAAGCCGGTCAGATCGGCGGCGACAGGCTGCGCCAGCAAGGCGCCGCGGCGCGCCTTCTGGCCGTCGTCGCGGTTGGCGCCACGGAAGATGTCGATCAGTTCGGGCCGCGCGCGCAGATAATCCGGCGGGAAGAAGAACTCCGCAATCTTCGGCGCGTTGCCTGCGGTGTCCGCGCGGTAGGACGCGAGTGTGCGGAAGGCATCCGCATTGACGTCGAGCGGGCTCTTGTTGACCTTCCAGGTACTGCTCAGGACCAGGCGATCGATGCTGCCGGGATGGCGCGCCGCCAGCACTTGCGCGATCTGGCCGCCCAGGGAGGTGCCGAAGACATGGGCGCGATCGTACCCGAGTCCCTTGATCAGGGCCGCGGCATCATCGGCCAGGTCGGCCAGCGAATAGGACGACGGGGGATTCCTGGTGGCGCCGGAGTCGCGCTGATCATAGGCGATCACGGTGAAATGCGCCGCCAGCGCCGGCGCAAGATCGTTAAACATCGAGTGATCGGCTTCACCGCCATGCAGCAGCACGATCGGCTCGCCATGTCCGGTTTTCTCGAACGCCGTGATGACGCCGTTGGCTTCGAACGATTGCATCGGAGGCCCCTAGTGCAGCAGTGTTGAAAGCGCGCCGGCCAGCTCCTTCGCCGGATCCGACGGCAGCCACGGCATCCGCCACGCCACATGTCCATCGGGGCGCACCAGCACGGCGCCGCGCATGCCGAGCTGGAAGCCGTCCGCCGGATCCGCCGACGGCAACTGCTTCAGCGACAGCGGCAGGCGGGTCTTCTCCGATACCTGCCGTCCCGCCTCCAGCCATTCGCTGCCGAGCGGCCCGGTGACGACGGTGAATTCCTTGTCGAACCAGTCGAGCGTCGATTTCTTCCGCGAAGGCTCGAGCCACATGTGCGGAAAGCGCGCGCCGGGACGGTCCGTCGGCGTGTAGTAGCGGGAGTTCAACGCCTTCGCGACGGTGCCATCGGGGATCACCGCACCCTCCTCGTAATTGTGCCCGAGGTTCTGACCGATGCTGTGCAGATGATTATCCATGTCGTTGATCCAGAACCTGATGCGGTCTGGATTGCGTGATCGCACGGCGTCGTCGGTCAGACCGAAGCGCAGCCGGTTGCCGTAGCTGAAATTGGCATTGGATTGCGCGATCGGGCGGCGTTCGCTGGAATAGCTGTCGAGCAGCTTCTCATCCGCCAGGCCCTTCAGAACGAAGGCGAGCTTCCAGGCGAGATTGTGTGCGTCCTGAACGCCGGAGTTCAGGCCGAAGCCGCCGGTCGGCGGAAAGCGGTGCGCGCAGTCGCCGACCAGAAACACCCGGCCCTTCCGGAAGGTCTCGGCCACCTGCATGCTGACGCGCCAGATCGAACGGTTCAAAAGCGTGACATCGAGGTCGGGAATGCCGACATGGCCGCGCGCGATCTCGATGAACTCCTGGTCGGTCCACGGCCGCTCGCGATCGTCCTTGGTCAGGCCGATCTGCGTCACGGTCAGCCAGCGATCCCTGCCGTTGGTGTTGAGGATGCCGGCGCGCGGCAGATCGGGCCTTTCGGGGACGATGATGAAGCCGGCGGCCTCGCGCGCAATCGGCAACCGCGACAGATCGGCTCGCCAATACTCGTTCGACATCACCGCCAGCGTGGATGGTCCGACCATTTCGATCCCGGCGCTACGCCGGGTCTGGCTGCCCGCGCCATCCGCGGCGATCAGATAGGTCGCCGTCCACCGCATCACCGCGCCGGTCTTCTCGCAACGGGTCGTTACGTTGACGCCGCTGTTGGTCTCCTCGAACGACTCGCAGGACGTGTTGAACAGGACCGTGGCGTGTTTGGACTTCTCGACCACCCGCAGGATTTCCTCCTCGACGGCGTCCTGGGCGACCAGGCTCTTCCATGCGGGTGTATGACCGACATTCGGCTCGGGACGGGTGCGGCCGAACTCATGTCCCGCGATGCTGTCGAGGAACACGAACATGTCGGAGTTGTCCTGCAGGCCGCGGTCGCGGATCGCCTGCTCGATCCCCCATTGCCGGAAGATCTCCATGGTGCGGACCCAGCAGCCGCGCGACTTGGGATGATCTGTCGTCGTCGGGCTCTTCTCGACCACCACGCAGTCGATGCCGAAGCGATCGAGCAGCAGTGACATCGCAAGCCCTACCGGCCCGCCGCCGGCGATGAATACGGACGTCCGGCGTGCCTCATCGGTGGCGATGCCCATCCTTGTCTCTCCTCGGTTTGATCGTTGCGAGGAGACTGCGCTCTTTTTGGTATCTCACAAGAATATGTTTGATATGGTATCGATCTCGATTTGAGATGGAGCGCCATCATGGACCTGCGGCAGATCCGCTATTTCGTGGCCGTGGCCGAGCGTGGCGGCTTTGCCGCCGCGGCGAGCACGCTGAATGTCGCCCAGTCGGCGCTCAGCCGTCACGTCAAGGAACTCGAGGAGGAATTGGGCGGCGCGCTGCTCGAGCGCGGCGCACGCGGCGTTTCCGTCACGGAATCCGGCAAGGTGCTGCTGGCGCGAGGGCGCTGGCTGCTTGGCACGATCGACGACATCAAGGCCGAGGTACGCACTGAGAATCGTGAGCCGAGCGGCACGGTGCGGATCGGCGCGCCGCCGAGCCTCGGCGACATCCTCTACCCGCCGCTGGCCCGGACATTCGTGACGCAGTTTCCGCGCGTGCGGCTCGAGCTGAACGAGGGCCTGACGGAGAGCGCATCCGAGCGCCTGTTGCGAGGTGAGCTCGATCTGGCGATCGTGACGGCGCCGTCGCCCAACGATCACCTCGACCATGAACTGCTCATGGTCGAACAGGTGTTCCTGATCGGGCCGGCGCGCGATCCGCTGCTGAAGCGCGGCAGGCTGACCCGCAAGGAGTTCGACGCCCTGCCCTCCGCGGTGGCGCCGCTCAGCCGCAACCCGTTCCCGTCGACGATGCTCTGCGCGGTGCGGGTCGACAACAGCACCCCGATGAAGCGCATGGTTGCCGAAGGCCTCGGCTATGCCTTGCTGCCCTTCTCCGGAATTCACCAGGAAGTAGCTGCCGGCGTGCTGTCGGCGGCGCTGTTGCCGTGGATGCGCGCCGACCGCGTCCTGGCATTGCCGCGCGGACGGCCGGTGAGCCGGGCGACGCGCGAGGCGATCACCGCGCTGAAGAAGATCTGCCGCGGCCTGATCGATCAGGGAATTATCCTGACAGCGCCGGTGCGCAAGACCTGAGCGCTCCCTGGCACTCCGGACCACCCGCTGCTTTCGCGCGGTAGCAATCCGCGCGGCCATACTGCTGTTTCCCGGCGGCCGCCCGGGCGACCGGCCGGGCCCAGCCACGTCCAGCTCCGGCTTTCCGGTCGGCCAACCGTCTTGACCATAGTTGTCATGACAACTATAGAGTCGTTCCAAGATTGGCGATCAAGCCGGCTGGTCTCGCCGTGGAACGACGAGAGCCGTGAAACTGCGTTGGCTGCACGGCGACCTTGATGCTCGCCCTGCACGGCCGGCGGCTTGTCGAAGGGAGGACGTGATGAACGCTGCTTCGCAGAACCACGCGGCACGGCTGCGTGAGATTTCCCGGCTGATTGACGACCGGCCCGCCGAGCGCATCTTCGCGGTCGATCGCCGGATCTTCACCGATCCCGAGGTGTTCGACGCCGAGCTTCGGCATATTTTCGAGGCGACGTGGAATTTCATCGGCCTGGAATCGCAGGTCGCGCGGCCCAACGACTTCGTCACCACCCATATCGGCCGGCATCCGATCCTGGTGATGCGGAGTGCCGACGGCAAGGTCGGCGCGTTCCTCAACACCTGCCGGCATCGCGGCACGGTCGTCTGCCCGTTCAAGCAGGGCCGGCAGAAATTCCACGTCTGCCGCTATCACGGCTGGGCCTACGATTCGAGCGGCCGCAATATCTCGGTGACCGAGGAAGCGAGCGGGCAGTATCCGCCGTCGTTCTCCAACCAGAACCACGATCTGCTGCCGGTCGCGCGGCTCGGCGCGTATCGCGGCTTCCTGTTCGCGAGCCTCTCGGCCGACGTTCCGCCGCTGGAAGAGTTTCTCGGCGACACCCGCGCCTTCCTCGACCTCATCATCGACCAGAGCGACAGCGGCGAGGTCGAGTTCGTGCCGGGCGCCAGCACCTATACGTTCGACGCCAACTGGAAGCTGCAGTTCGAGAACGGCCTCGACTACTATCATTTCGCGACCACCCACAGCTCCTATGTCGATATCCTGAAGAAGCGCAATGCCACCGCCGGGCCGGACACCGGATTCACCGCGGAGCCGGAAGGCGAGCAGGAAGGGCAAGGCAGCTTCAGCTTCGACTATGGCCATGCCGTCAACTGGTCGATCAAGCGCACGCAGCTCTATGGCCGGCCGCTCGGCATGGATCCGGCGCGCCTCGACGCCGTACGGCAACGGGTCGGCAGCACCCGCGCCAAGTGGATGCTCCGCCAGCGCAACCTCACGATCTTCCCAAATCTGCAGGTCATCGACATCCTCTCGGCGCAGGTCCGGACCTGGCGGCCGCTGGCGCCCGACAAGACCGAGATGGTGTCGCATTGCCTCGCCCCGGTCGGCGAAAGCGCCGCGGCGCGCACGCTGCGGATTCGCAACTACGAAGACTTCTTCAACGCCTCGGGGCTCGCCAGCTCCGACGACAACGTCATGTATGAGTTCTGCCAGACCGGCTACGAGGCGACCACCGCCGCGCCCACCCAAGGCTATCTGCGCGGCGTCGCAGATGTCGGCCACGGCGACAGCGCGCATTCGCGCGAGCTCGGCATCACCGCGTCGGAATGGTCGTTCGGTCCTACAAGTTTTGGCGGCGAGACCAATTTCCACCCCGGATATCGCGAGTGGCGCAGGCTGTTGCAGCACGCCGCGGGGGAGACGGCGTGATGACAGCCAACACAATCAAGCAAGCGGATGCCCACGCGGTCGCCGCCGCGATCATCTTCCGCGAAGCCCGCCTGCTCGACACCGGCGAATGGGCCGATTGGGTCGCGATGTACAGCGAGGATGCCGTCTATTGGGTGCCGGCATGGCTCGACGAGTACACCACGACCAGCGATCCCGATACGCAGGTCTCGTTGCTCTACCACGATGCGCGGCGCGGGCTGGAGGAGCGGATCGCGCGCATCGAGTCGCGCAAATCGATCACCGCGCTGCCGCTGCCGCGCACCGTGCATCAGATCTCGAACCTGGAGGCGACCGAGACCGGACCTGACCAGATCATCTGTCACTCGGTGTTCTCGGTCCATGTCTACGACCCACGCGTGGCCAGGGAGCATCTGCGTCACGGGCGCTATCAGCACACGCTGAGACGTGAAGGCGACACCTGGAAGATCGCGCGCAAGGTCATCACGCTGGTCAATGACCGGATTCCGACCGTGCTCGATTTCTACAGCATTTGAGAGGGCACATGGCGGATGAAGGAACCTGGCACGACGGTGCCGCACTGAGCGCACTGAACGAAGGCGAGCCGTACGGCATCGAGATCGGCCGTCACCACATCGCGCTCTATCGCGTCGGCACTGAGTACTACGCCACGAGCAATATCTGCACGCACGCGGAGGCGCTGCTGTCCGACGGCATGCTGGACGGCTGCGAGATCGAATGCCCGCTGCATATGGGCCGCTTCGACATCCGAACCGGCGAGGCGCTGACCAATCCGGTCGAGATCGACATCCAGACCTATCCCGTGCGGGTCACAGGCGACAGGCTGGAAGTCTGCCTGCCTGCATAAAGCAACCATCAAATAATCAAAAATCGGGGGAAACAGGAATGACCGAAGTCGTGATGGACAAGGCGGCGATAACGACCGCCGATGCGGAGATCGAACGCACCACGATCCGCAAGGTCGCGCTGCGCCTGATGTGGTTCGTGATGGCGATGTACTTCCTCGCCATTCTCGACCGCGGAAACATCTCCTTTGCCGCGCTGCAGATGAACAAGGAGCTCGGGCTCAATGCCGAGATGTTCGGCATCGCGGTCGGGATCATGTACTTCACCTATTCCATCTTCGAGATCCCGAGCAATCTCATCCTCAGCAAATACGGTGCGCGGGTCACGCTGACGCGGATCGCGATCCTGTGGGGCATCGCCACGGTGCTGATGGCCTTCACCCAGGGGCCGCTGAGCCTCTATGCATTCCGCGGCTTCCTCGGGTTTGCCGAGTCCGGCCTGTTTCCCGGCGTGATGCTGCTGCTCAGCCTGTGGTTTCCGTTCAGCTATCGCGCCCGCTACAACGCGATGTTCAACTATGCGGTGCCGATCTCCTACATCTTCGCCTCGCTGATCTCCGGCGCGATCCTCGAGCTCAATGGAGTGTTCGGGATTTCGGGCTGGAAATGGCTGTTCATCCTCGAAGGCGTGCCGCCCATCATTCTCGGCATCGTCGGCATCTTCTACCTGACCGACCGCCCGCAGCAGGCGAGCTGGCTGTCGACGGCGCAGCGCAACTGGCTGACCGGCGCGCTCGAGCGCGACGCCAAGGCAACCGGCGTGGTGCACGCCGAGGGCGTGCTCCGGACCATCACCAAGCCGATGGTGCTGCTGTTCGGCCTGTGCAATTTCGGCCTGTTCTGCGGGCTGGCGTCGCTGTTCCCCTGGCTGCCGCAGATCATCAAGTCGTTCGGCCTGCCGAACTCGCAGGTCGGCTTCGTGACCGCGATCCCGCCGGTCGCCGGCCTGATCGGCATGATCGCATTGTCGCGGCATTCCGATCATGTCGGCGAGCGCTTCTATTATGCGGCCACGACCTTCGTGATCGCAGCCGCAGGCTTTGCCATCGCCGCCTTTTCGACGTCGCCAGTCTGGATCATCATCGGATTCATGGTCGCCAATGTCGGCGTCTATGGTACGCAGGCGGTGTTCTGGACCATCCCGCAGTCCTACATGTCGCGGCAGAGCGCGCCGGGCGCGATCGGCCTGGTCAGCACGATCGGCAGCATCGGGGGTGCGACGATCCCGATCGTGATCGGACGCGCCAAGGACGCCTCGGGCAGTTTCACCATCGGATTCCTCGTGGTAACAGGCGTTCTCCTCCTCGCGGCGGTCATGGTCCTGATCGCCCGCTCTCAACTCGTGAAAGAATGAAAAGCCGGACTGCATCAAGCCGTACCAAGGCCCCTGCCCCGCGCCGCGCCCCCAAGGAGGACGCGCGCTCCGAACTGGTGATCGATTTCGAACGTTACGTGCCGACAGTGCTCTCGAGCCTGGTCGCAAAACTGCGCGCCAATGCCAATGCGTTCTTCCCGCAGGCCTACGGCGTGTCGCTCGCGGAATGGCGGGTGCTGTCCTTCCTCAGGGAGCACGAGCCCGCCAGCGCCTACGACATCTGGACCAACGCGCAGCTCGACAAGGCCGTCGTCAGCCGCGAGACAACGTCGCTGAAGAAGAAGGGACTGATCGAGCTGACGCCGGTCAGAGGCAGCGCCCGGAACCGGAGCGAGATCCGCCTGACGGCCCAGGGCGTCGCACTGCTCGACCGCAGCCTCGACGAAATCCTGCGCCGGCACAGCAACCTCACGGCCGGCCTCGACGCCAAGGCGCTGGATGCCTTCTTCCGTGTCGTCGATCACATCGAGCGCCGCATTCCGCACATGGCGGATCAGTCCGAACTTGCCGCACCGGCCCATGCGCCGGTCAAACGCATCGCGAAGCGGCGACCGCCGAGGGACGCCTGAAAGCGGCAGGCCGCCAAGACGGCGAACGCGCAGATCGAAATACGAGTCACGTGGCGGTGAGTGCACGACGGAACCGGGCGCAATTTATGTTTCAGTAAGCAAGTTGCAGCTAGGATCGATCAGTGCGTTGCGTATGGGAGACTTCCAGTGATCGACTTTGACGAACTTCGTAGTATCGCCGCGGATGTTCGTATCTTCATCGACGCATCGGAAGACAAGGGCGGTGCCCTCAAGGCCATCGTCGATGCCTATGACGTCGTTCTCGGCATCTTCCCGGCCGGCCCTGGCATGGATCTCCACGTGGTCAAGGGCAACGAGGTCCTCAATCACATCGCGCAGACCCAGGCGTCATCGGGCTTCACCCACACCGCCATCGCATTCCAGACCCGCGAACAGGCTGTGGCGCTTGAGCAACTGATGGCGGCCTAACCACCGGGCGGCGCGCGTCCGGCGGCGCTGATCCGTCAACCGTGCTTCCCTTTTCCGCCTGCCGTGATCCGTACGCGTGCAGCGATCTCGCCACGCGAAACAAATCGGCCTACCCAATTGTCGCAGCTGAGCTAAATCAGTTGGTCTCGCCGGACCAATCACGCTACAGTTGCGGGCGTGGGTCAGCACCTGACGGTCAACACCGGCGAACTTGACGGCTTCGAGGGACTCCACCAGGCCGTCAAGGGATCGCATGTCGAAGTCATGCAGCTTGAGCGCGGCAAGCTGCGCGGCACGTTGTCCCATGTCGGCATCGGCGATTTTTCGCTGAGCATCGGCGCCTTCAATGTCGGGGTCCGGACCCAGCGCATCTCGACCGACCCCAAATTGATCATCGGAATGCTGCTGAATGCGACCGATCGCGTCACGCATTGGGCATTCGACATGCAGCCGGCCGACGTGCTGGTGATTCCGCCATCGGTCGAGCATGACGGGGTCTTTCACAAGGCCTCCTCCTACGCGGCGATTCGCTTCGACATGGCCGACCTGCCCGCCGTGTTCGGCGGCGAGCCGCGGCTCGCCGATGCCGAGACCTGGAACGCGAAGAACCATTATCGCGCCGACCCATCGATCGGCATGAGCGCCGCGGACCGGCTGCCGCAGATCGTCTCGCATCTCGCCCGGTATCCGGACGCGCTGTCGGACGCGTCGGCCGAATTCTGGAAGCGCGCGATCATCGACTGCGTGACGGCGACGGTCGTCACGTCGCTGCCGCCCGACGGCTCGAGCTATCTGCCGTCGGCGATGAAACTGGTGGGCCACGTCGAGGATTATCTGCGCGCAGCGGGCAGCCGCCCGGTCCATGTCTCGGAAATCTGCACCGAGCTACGGCTGTCGCGACGCAGCCTGCACCGCGCGTTCCACGAGGTGTTCGGCGTCGGCCCGGTGACGTTCCTGCGTTACAAGCGGCTCTGCACGGTCCGCTCGATCCTACGCGAAAGCACGCCGGACCAGACCACCGTCTCCAAGGTCGCGCTCGAACAGGGCTTCATCGAGCTCGGGCGCTTCTCGCAATATTACCGCGCGATGTTCGGAGAATACCCTTCGCAGACGCTCGGCTACACCGTTTGAAGCGAAGCGGCCGCGGCGCTCGCACAAACTCATTTCGCCCGCCCCGGATCGCCATTGCCAGACAACACCTGCGCAGCGCCGCCGACGCCGCGGCGGAAGGCTTCATCGAACGTGACGCCGCGGAACTGCCATTTGTAGTCCTTGCCCTGCCAGGCCATCTGCCATCGCGTCGCCCAGCCGAGATCATTGTCATCCCAGACCAGCCGTCCGATCAGCAGCGCCTGGCCGCCTTGCGGCGCGATGATCGAGGTCAGCTTCGCCGGCGGCTGCTTCAACAGCTCGGACGCGGTGACGTTGGCGCTCGTCAGCGCGGATGCGGCCGGCAGCACGACGCGCATGCCGCGCTTGCCGGCCGCGGCCGCGAGCGCGTCGCGCTGCAAATCGGACTGCGTGCCGTCCGATGTGACGATGGTGTCCTTCGGACCGTGCTGCATCTCGACGAAGACGCCGAGCACCGGGCGCTCCGACCGCCACGGCTCGAGACCGAGCTTGGCGAGAATGCCGTCGATCTTATTGTCGTCGAAGGCGACCGTGAGGTCGTAGGGCCGGTCGCGGGTACCCTGCTCGTCGTGATGCGGCTTGCCGGCATATTGATCGTGATAGTCGAAACTGCTGACGAACTCCTTGGCCTTCGATTTGTATGCGGCAAGCCGGCGGTCGCTCGCCAGCGCGGGCTGACCGGAGACCTTGATCAGGACATCCTCCAGGCATGCAGCGAAGCCGATGATGCGGTTCGGCTCGCCCTGGCCGGTGACGACGGTCTGCGCACGGTAGAGGCTCTCGTCCGCCGCCATCGCACCATCACAACAGATCAACGCAGCCGCAAGCAGCGCGCGAACCACGCCGCGTGCACGCATGGCAATCAGATTGTGCTTCCTCTCAAGCAAGGCAGCCATCGTCACCTCCGCTCGGTCACTTCATTGACGGCACAGATTGACGGTATTTCCCGGTAGCGCCAGCCTGTTCGGACATGGGCACCATTCCATCGGCCGCGCTGCGCGCTATGGCCACGCGCGGCAAGCCTGACATATGCTCGGCGCATGTGCGGCGGCGCCGAGGGCGTTGCCCAAAACGAGAACACCGAGGAGACGTCCCGTGAAATGCTATGAGTTGCAAGGCCCCGGCGGCGTCGACGCGCTTGCGCTGGTCGACAAGCCGGTTCCGCAGGCCGGCCCCGGCGAAGTCCTGGTGCGGCTGAAGGCGGCGACGCTGAACTATCGCGACCTGCTCACGGTCAAGGGCGGTTACGGCTCGCGCCAGAAATTTCCGCTGGTACCGGTCTCCGACGGTGCCGGAATCGTCGAGTCGGTCGGCCCCGGAGTGAGAAGTTTCGCGCCCGGCGATCGCGTGATCGGCAGCTTCTTCGAAAGCTGGATCGGCGGCGAGCCGAGCGAGGCGCGGATGCGCGCGGCACTCGGCGGCAGCGTCGACGGCGTTCTGACCGAGTACCGGGTGTTCCCGGCGCACGCGCTGGTGCGCACGCCGGACCATCTCAGCGACATCGAGGCCGCGGCACTGCCATGCGCCGGCCTCACGGCGTGGAGCGCGGTGGTCAAGCTCGGCGACCTCAAGCCGGGGCAGACGGTGCTGACCCAGGGCACCGGCGGCGTCTCGCTGTTCGCGCTGCAATTCGCCAAGATGTGCGGCGCCCGCGTCATCGCGACCTCGTCCAGCGATGCCAAGATCGCGCGGCTGAAGCAGCTCGGCGCCGACGTCACGCTGAACTACAAGACCACGCCCGACTGGGGCAAGAAAGCACGCGAGCTGACCGGGCGCGGCGTCGATCTCGTCGTCGAGGTCGGCGGCGTCGGCACGCTGAACGAGTCGATCCGCGCGACGAAAATCGGCGGCACCATCGCCTTCATCGGCGTGCTCGCCGGCCCTGCCTCGTCCGACTCGCGGCTGCCGCTGATGGTGATGCAGCAGCAGCGGCTGCAAGGCGTCACCGTCGGCTCGATCGAGGACCTGCAGGCGCTGTGCGACGGCATCAGCGTGCACGGCGTCAAGCCCGTGATCGACAAGGTGTTCGCCTTCGACCAGGTCAAGGACGCGTTCGCCCACATGGCGAGCGGCGCGCATTTCGGCAAGGTCGCGATTGCGATCGGCTGACGTACACCACAGCAAGGCCTAGCGCCCCGTGAACTGGGCCTTGCGCTTCTCGACGAAGGCCTGCCGGCCTTCCTTCGCGTCGGCACTTTCGCGGATCACCTGCTGCAGCTCGATCTCGCGGCGGAACTGATCGGCGTAGCTCGCATGCTCGCTCTCCTCGAGCAGCTGCCGCGTCGCGACCAGCGCGCGCGTCGGGCCATCGGCCAATCGGGCGGCGAGCGCCTTCGCCTCGTCGAGCAGCCTTGCATCGTCGACGACGTCGCGCACCAGCCCCCACTCCTTGGCCCGCTCGGCCGGCAGCGGCTCGTTCAGCAGCATCAGGTCGAGTGCGCGCTGGCGGCCGACCAGCCGCGGCAACAGCCAGGTCGAGCCGAGATCGGGCACCAGGCCGATCCGGCTGAACACCTGGATGAAGCTCGCCGAACGCGCGGCCAAAATCATATCGCCGGACATCGCGAGGCTGAAGCCGCCGCCGGCGGCAACGCCATTGACCGCCACCACGACCGGCATGCGGCATTCGCGCAAGGCCTGCATCGCCGGCCAGTAATGCCGCATCACGCCGGTGTAGATGTTGTCGCCGAGCGACTGGAACGCCTTGAGGTTCTGCCCGGAGCAGAAGCCGCGCCCCTCCCCGGTCAGCACCAGCGCGCGGATGCCGGGATCGTGGCTCATCTCGCCGACGGCCTGCGCAAGATCGCCGAGCAGGTCCGGCGTCATCGCGTTCAGGCTGGCGGGATCATTCAACGTCAGGATGCCGACCTTGCCGTCCCGTTCGCGCTTCACACCGCTCATTTTCCGCTCCCTGAAATTGCTTCTTGTTGTTGCACTGACAGTGCCCTGCTTGGCATGCTACGCCAACGTGACCCGCCCGCAACAAGAACAGCGAAAGCAACGCCATGTCCGACCAGTTCTCCAACTCGCAAGTGATCCGCAAGCCGGCCGTCAGCGCCAAGGGCGGCATCGTCGCCGCGCAGTCGCGCAGGGCGGCCGAGGTCGGCGCAGAGGTATTGGCTGCGGGCGGCGATTGCGTCGATGCCGTGATTGCAACCACCTTTGCGCTTGGCGTGGTGGAGCCCTGGATGAGCGGCGCCGGCGGCGGTGGCGCGATGGTGCTGTATCGCGCCCGCGAGAACCGCGTCGAGGTGATCGACTACGGCATGCGCGCCCCCGACGGCCTGCGCATCGAGGACTATCCGCTGACCGGCGGCGCGGCCTCCGACCTGTTCCCCTGGGCACGGGTCAAGGACGACCGCAACCTGCACGGTCCCGGCTCGATCGCGGTGCCCGGCGTCGTCGCGGGCATGGAGGAGGCGCATCGCTGCCACGCCAAAATGCCGTGGAAGGATTTGCTGGCGCCGAGCGTCAAGCTCGCCGCTGAAGGCCTGCTGGTCGATTGGTGGACCACCGCGATGATCGCAAGCTCCGCCGCCGATCTCAGGCGCTATCCCGCTAGCGCGGCGGCCTATCTGCAGGATGGCCTGCCGCCGAATGCGCAATGGGGCATCCGCTCGGTGGTCCGCATGCCGCAGGACAAGCTCAAGGCGACGATGGCGCAGCTCGCGGCCGCAGGCCCGCGCGATTTCTACGAGGGCGATCTGGCGCGCAGCATCGCCGACGATATCCAGGCCGCCGGCGGCGCGCTGTCGGCGCGCGATCTCGCCGCCTTCCGCGCCCATCTGCGCGAGCCGCTGAAAATTCCCTATCGCGGCGGCACGGTCTATGCGACGCCGGAATTGACCGCGGGTCCGACCATGGCGCGCACGCTCGGCCTGCTGCAAAAGGCGTTCGCGCCCGCGCAGGGCGGTCCGGATGCCGCGGCTTATGCCGCCTATGCCGAGGCGCTGCAAGCCGCCTATCGCGAGCGGCTGAAGGACATGGGCGATGTCGACGGCCGCCGCGCGCTCGGCGCGGAAGCGATCGCACCAAGCTGCACCACGCATTTCTCCGCGGTCGACCGCGACGGCAACATGGCCGCGGTGACGCAGACGCTGCTGTCGACCTTTGGCTCCAAATTCGTGACGCCGAACACCGGGCTGACCATGAACAACGGCATCATGTGGTTCGATCCGACGCAAGGCAATCCGAACTCGCTTGCGCCCGGCAAGCGCTGCCTGACCAACTACACGCCTGTCGTGGCGCAGGCCGCCGACGGCCGCACGCTGGCCGTGGGCGCATCCGGCGGCAGGCGTATCCTGCCGGCGATCTCGCAGCTTCTCTCCTTCGTGATGGATTTCGGCATGGATCTCGACGCCGCGATCCACCAGCCGCGGATCGACGCCAGCGAGGGCGCCGTGGTGATCGGCGATGTCCGCCTGCCCGCCAGCGTGCGCGAGGCGCTGCGCGGCCGCTTCGACTTCGAGGAGGCCCGCATTCAGACCCTGCCGATGAAGTTCGCCTGCCCGAGCGTGGTGCTGCGCGAGGGCACCACCAACTCTGGCGCCACCGAGCCGTTCCAGCCCTGGAGCGACGCGGTGGCGGAGGGGTGAGTCAATCGCGGGCGCTCTCCATTCGTCGTCGTGGCGCAAGCCGGGACCCATAACCACCGCATTTGATGATGAGCGGGATCGTGGCCCCGCCTCACGCAACAAGTGAGATTTGGGGTAATGGGTCCTGGCTTACGCCGGGACGACGATGAGGATGGTTTTCGCAGGGTACCGCGCGCTTCATTGCGCACCTCGTCTGTCATCGCCCGGCTTGACCGGTGTAGATGGGGACAAGACTCCCTCCCCGCGTCGTCCCTGCGAAAGCAGGGACCCATACTCCGCGGCGGATATTGTAATCGGGACTCGTCGTTCCACCATCATTCAACAACAACCATTTGTGGTTATGGGGTCCCTGCTTTCGCAGGGACGACATCGAATATGTGGCACGCGCGGGGCCTGACAGGTTTTGCTGATTTGCCCGTCGTGTCCAATCGGCAACGCGATCGGGCGGACGCCGCGATGTAGCCGCGAATCCGTCGCTGAGATATAGTCGGAAGCCATGTTCAACGATGAGCTGGAGCACAGCCGGATGATTACCTGCTACCTGCGCTACGAGATCAGACTGGGCAAGCTCGCCGACTTTGAAACTTACGCGGCCATGTGGCTCGAGCTGGTGCCGCGGTTTGGCGGTATCCATCACGGCTATTTCTTGCCGTCCGAAGGCGCGAGCGACGTCGCGCTGGCGATGTTCAGCTTTCCGAGCCTCGCCGCCTACGAGCAATACCGGAAGGATTCCGCTGCCGATCCGGACGTTCAGAAAGCGATCGCTTTCGCAAAGGAGACCGGCTGCTTCACGCGCTATGATCGGTCGTTCTTCCGGCCATTGTTTCCGAAGACGGCTTGAGGTCCGGGACGGTCCACTGGGCCTGATGACAAGCAAGGGTGATCGGCTTGAGCAATGCAAGCGCAGACGCGCCGCCCGGCGCGCAACTCCTTGGACGCGAGTGGCTGGGCTTCGACGGTGAAACCGCCTCGATCCGCTTCGAGGCGCAGCCCTCGTTCACGAATCGGCATGGCACGATCCAGGGCGGCTTCCTCGCCGCGATGCTGGACTCGGCCACGGGGCTCGGCGCGCTGGCGGCGCTTCCTCCGACGCGCACCGTGGTGACCAAAACCCTCACCACGCGATTCCTCAAGCCGGCGCGCGTCGGCCCGATCATGGCCAAGGCGAAAATCGTTTCGCAAACCGACCACGACATGGTCGTCGCGGCCGACCTGATCGACGCGGAGAACGTGACGGTCGCGACCGCGACCGCCGAGCTGCGGATTCTGGACAAGCGATAGCCATGCGCCGTCAATCCTTCGTGCTGTCGGCTCTGCTGTTGCTTGCGGCATCCGCCGCACAGGCGGCCGGACTACGGTTTTTCGACGTTCCCGCCGGCCCTGACGGGCCTGCGATCCGGGGAGTGGCATGGGCCCCCTGCGCCGAGACGCCACGCGAGATCGATGCCCGCGGCGGCAGAACGTTCTTCGGCGTGAGCGACTGCCCTATCATGGGAACCAAGCTGCCGCTGATCGTGATCTCGCATGGCAGGCGCGGATGGCTTGGCGGTCATCACGACACCGCGGGCGCACTGGCGGATGCCGGCTTCATCGTTGTGACGATCAACCATCCGACCGACACCGAACGCGACACCAGCGGCACCGACAGTCTTGCCGTGACGGTCGAGCGGCCCGCCGACATCAAGCGTGCGATCGATTACGCACTCGGAGGCTGGCCTGATGCGGCGCGCATCGATGCCGGGCGGATCGGTCTCTACGGCTTCTCCTGGGGCGGATACACCGGCCTTGCCGCGATCGGCGCCGTACCCGATCTCCGCAAGGGCCTGCCGAGTTGCCAGACGTCGAGCTTGCGGGCCTGCAAGGAACTCGAAGAAGGACAGATCCCGAGCGGGCCGGTGATCCACGATCCACGGATCAAGGCCGCAATCATCGTCGATCCCTACCCGGTGCTGTTTTTTCCGGCGGAGAATCTGAAAGCTGTCACGATACCGGTGCAGCTCTGGAGCTCGGACCCCGCGCAAGGCAGCGACGGCCTGTCCGGTTGCTGCGCGGCCGACATCAAGGAAAAGCTGCCGTCGAAGCCGGACTTTCACCCGGTGAAGGACGCAAAACACTTCTCCTTCCTCGCGCTCTGCACGTCGAAGGAGGCCGAGAAGATGCCGAGCATCTGCACAGACGCGCCCGGCTTCGATCGCGCCGCGTTTCACCAGCGCTTCCACGCCGAGGCCATTGCGTTCTTCAGAACGCATCTGGGCGAAGCTGGAACGCGATAGCGAACATCGGACGGAGAAGGATGAAGTCTGCCGGCTCCTCCTCGTAGCTCATTTGCCTTAGGCAGCTTCCTCCGCGAGAGCCACATCGAAGCCGACCCTTGGAAAGTGAAGATTCACTTTGCCAACCGAGGGGTCTTCGTGCCGGATCACGATCTCGTCGGCGGTCCAGGCGAGCAGGCTCCCATGCACGGGATTGCCGTAATCATCCGGCGTGACACTGACCCGGTCGCCCCGCCGAATTCCAACGTTCTTCGCTTCCGATGACCAGCCGTCAGGGTCGTTCGGTTGATGGGCGCGGGCGATTTCGATCGCCTCGTCCGGCGTCATGTCGGTGTGCTTGCCGTGCCCGAGAGCCGCAACGCGCGCATACCAGGGATCGACGAGGCCGGAGAACGCGATCAGCTCCGCGATCTCCGGACCGCCATTCTGGCGTGCAAACCAGATCGGATGATAGGCCGACAAGTCCGCCGCGGAAGGATCGCTGCCGAGGGCGAACTCGCGGCCATCGGCCAGAACTTCGGCGAGCCAGGCGAGATGCGCATTGAGCCGCTGCAGGTATATCGCCCGCTTGGGAAGCAGCGCTTGCGGATCCAGATTGACACGGAACAGCGGGCGCCGTTCGTCGACGAGCTCTTGGGGAATTTTACCACTCATGTTGCCGATGGTCAGGCATACGGCGTTCATGAACGAGCCTTTCTCGATCCACCAGCCGAAGGCCTTGGCGAGACCTTCCTGTCCTTTGGGATAGAGTGCGCCCGATCCGCCCAGCTTCTCGATGACACGAAGAATGAGAAGCGTGTCGCAGTAGAACTCCGCTCCGATCTGGAGGATCGGCGTGCGCCGGTAGCCTCCCGTCATCGGCGTGAGCTTGGGACGCGGCGTCCAGATCGGAATCTCGACCGAGCGCCAGCCCTGGCCCTTGAGCCCCAGCGCCAGGCGCGTCTTCTCCGAATAAGGCGAGAGCTGGTAGTGGTGCAGAATGACCTCGGACATGGGCTTCTCTCCCTGGGTTTGAGCTTGAACTGGCCTATTTCTGCGCTGCGGACAGCTCCACGCCGAGAAATTCGAACGCTGTGTCGCCGTTGGTCCAACCGTGCAGCGTATTCGGCTGGAAGACGATCACGTCATCCGGCTTGTAGGTGATCTCGCCGATCTGCCCGCCGCCCTTGTCGTTCAAGGACAGCTTGCCGCTTCCGCTGATGACATAGAGAACGTAGGGCAACGGGCCTTCGTGAATTGCGATCGAGCCCTTCGCATCCACATGCCCGCGCATCACGTGCGCCGCGGCCCCGGGCAGTTCGTAGAGCATTCCATAGTTGAAGCCCTGGTTCGTCTTGCCGTTCGGCATGACCGGCACGGCGGCGAGCACGGCCGCTTCTTTCTTCACGGCGATCGCCTTGTTTCCCTCGCCGTTCTCGATGACATAGACTCCGCCGGCGCAAGCCGGCATCGTGGCGCCAAGCGCAATCAGCGACGCCGCAGCACAAAATAGACCACGCATTTCTTCCCTCCCTGTTGATTTGCTCTCGGTTCAGGTCACGAGTTGAGCGAGGCTTCGGGCCGCTGCCAAGGCAACGACCCGCCGATAGCGTGCAAGAGGCACCGGTTCAGCCTCCGGTGCGCGCATCCAGGAAGAGCTGCGTGAACGGCTTGGCCAGAACGGGCTCGAGCTTCGGCACGATGGCCTTGATGTCAGGCGTGACCATGTGGGCGTCGAGCGCAGCCTTGTCCGTCCAGCGCTCGAAGGTCAGGAAGCGGCCCGGCTCGCCGATCACTTCCATCAACGTGTAGACCTGACATCCCGGCTCCTTGGCCGACGTCTGGGCGAACGGCACGAGCAACGCACGGAGCTCATCCGCCTTGTCCTTCCTGGATACGATTTCTGCGATCACGAAGTAGCCGCCCTGTCCGGCGGCCTGTGCAGACGAAGCAGCGAGAACCGCGGCCGCCACAGAACCAATGGCGGCCGTTCCCACGAACGCACGGCGATCCATTTCCGACATGCAATTCCTCCCCTCGATATTGTTTTCATTTGCAAATCCGGCGGTTGCGCAGGCGCTTGGCCGGACGCCTCATATCACTGAGGTACAAATAGTTTGCACACAAAATATTAAGAGTCAAATATCTGAGGTATTATATTCTGTAGCAACAGAAAATTGCGGCCGTGCGGCTTGGCTGGCGCGGCGGCTAACGATAGGATTCGGCTCAGCAAATCATCTGTTCCGAGAGCGGGCCGACGAGCATGAAGACACGAACGATGAACGCGCGAGGCGATGCAAGAAATCGAAACGGTCGGAGCGCCATCGCGCCGGTCGAGATGCCAGGCCTCGACAACCATCTTTGCTTTGCGCTCTACGCCGCCAGCAATCACATGACGCGGCTGTTCGTCCCGTTCCTCAAAAAGCTCGGTGTCACCTATCCGCAATATCTGGTGCTGGTCGTGCTTTGGGAGCGCGGGGCGCGCGGCGTCGGAGATCTTGCCACGGCGCTGCAAATGGACCTCGGCTCGCTCTCGCCGATGCTCAAACGTCTTGAGGCCAAAGGATTGGTGACACGACGCCGGCAGCCGAACGATGAACGGCGCGTGCTTGTCGATCTAACGCCGAAGGGCGTGTCGCTTCGCCAACGAACCGAGCAGATGCTGGGAGAGTTCTATTGCTTCCTGAATATGCCGCTCGACGAACTCTTCGACCTGAAGGACAGGCTGCGTCATTTCGTGAACTCGGCCGGACCGAAGGAGACGGCAACGCCGCCTGCCAAGCTACCGGAGCCGGCGTTTTGAGACGATAGCGCAACACGGCGGCCGGTGATGCCAGGCAGGGCCGCAATTCGGCTCGATCAGCTATCGTTGCAGCGCGCCAGCAGCGTGACTTCGTTCATGCCGTAGCCGTCGATGGTCTCGACGGTACAGCCGAGTTCGCGTTCACAATAGCGGATCCACGGCTCGGGGCTGGTGCAGTAGAGCTGCGTCGGCGCGCCATCCGTATCCGCCGCGCCTTCCGCGCCGGCGGTGATGAAGTTGACGGCAAAGCCGCGCAGGCTGGCGCAGCGCAAATCGGCCAGCATCTCCGCGACGAACGCCTCCCAGGATGCGCGGGAGCCACCGACATTGATGTTCATGATGCCGCTCGCGACCGAATAGGTCGCGCGGCGCGGACTGCCCTTGCCGACCTTGAACCGCCGTCCCGGCACCGAGAAGCGGCGGCGCGCACGGCTGATCATGGCGCGCGACAGGTCGGTCCCCAGATAATCGATCTCGGCCTGCGGATGGCGCCATGCGAGATAGGCGCACAGTGCGCCGTAGCCGCAACCGATGTCGTTCAGGCTGAACGGCGCGGAAAAATCGCAGATCTTCAGCAACTGCACGAAGCGGAGGTCCTGGGTGGCCTGGCAGGACCAGTCCACCCCGCGCGGGGTGGCGCCGTATTTGGCGACCCGCGCGCTGTAGTACGACTCGACATTGGCATAGAGGTCGGAGAACCGCGCCCGGTCGCCCTCGGCGCCGGGGCCCGCGGCCTCCGCTGCGATGCTCATGTCTTGCTCATCTCTGACTCACTTCTTCTTGGCCCGCCGTTGCTTGGCCGCAGCCGCCGCATCCTTGCGAGCGACCTTGCTCGGCTTGGTCGGAATCGACAGCACCCGGAACGACTGGGTCGAGTAGATCAGCGGCGAGCTGCCCTCGGACGAGAACGTCACCTGCGGGTTGCCCTTCATGGTGTGAACGCCGACATGGACCGGCAAGGCGGACCCCTGCGTCAGCGCCTGCCGGAATGCCTGGATCACCCGATCGTATCCGTTCACATTCGCCATATCCGACGGATACTTCTTGAGCTTGCCGAGGAAGGCGTACCAACGCTGCCGCTCAGCACGGTCGCTCGGCTCGATCCCGATCAGCTTGAAGGATTGCTCGAGCGGATGATCGGCCGAGAAGATGTCGAATTCCTTTTGCAGCTCGACCATCTCCTTGATGCCGTCCGGGCCAAACCGCTTGTTCAGCAGGTCCAGCACATCCCGCGTCGTTTCGTCCTTAATGAACGCTCCCATCAAAACCCCCTCAGTACCTTGTTTCCAGAATGAAAAATCGTCGCGTCAGCGACGTCGCTCGAGGTGCAATCGAAGCTGATCGAGTAGTGGCGTGAAGTAGACTGCCCCGGAGACGCCAAGCAGATTCTGAGCGCCGCCGACAAGCTCGTCAAGCTCATCATGTGACGTGCTGCCCAAGGCGCAGACGATCAGGCCGCGCAGCACTGTCGCGTGCAACTCGGCGACGCGATCGGTTCTTCGCCGCGCCACCATCAGTGCCTCGTCGGCGGTTTGCAGAGCTGCGTGATGGTCGGCGGCGCGATAAAGGGTTTCGGCCAGATCCGCGAGCATGGTGGCCTCGAATTCCAGGCCGGCGCGCGCGGAGCGCGCAAGGTCGAGCGCCTCCCGAAGTTGAACCGCACCGACCTTGAAGTCGCCCGCGGCACCGCTGGCGAGGCCGGCACTGGAGAGGGCGGCCACCCGGAGGTAGGGCATCCCGGACCGCTCGGCCAACTCGGCGACCTTGGCGGCGTGTGGTTTTGCAAGATTGGGCCGGCCGCGTCTCCAGGCCATTTCCACCATTGCAAGATGCGGGATGAACTGCACCACCGGCGCAAAACCTTCAGGCCCTGCCCGCAACAGCTCGGCAATCTGTTGTTCGGCTTCGGCAAACCGGCCCAGGCGAACCAGGATTCGGGCACTGACGCACCTGATCCAATGCTCGACGTCGAAGCCGAGAATCTGGTTCGGGTTGAGACCGAGGGTGACGTTGTTGTGGAAGCCGCCCTGTTCGGCAATCGCGGCCAGCGCCACCTGCCCGGCGTCGAACGCCTCGCCAAGGCGGCCCGACAGCAGGAACGCCTGACTCAGCATGGCGTTGACGGTCGCAAACCGCCCGACGTCGCCGGTGCCGGACGTGAGCTTCAAGGCGTCCTGCACGAGATTGACATAGTCGTCGGCGGCCGCGGTCGCGGCCAGGATCCGGCCATAGGCGCCGAGCAGGATCGGCTCGTGCATCGGGTCCGCCGCGCGGGCGTATTTGATCGCCTCTTCGGCGTACGGCTTGACCTCCTCGGCGGACATGCCCTCGCGCCAGCCGAAGTTGAGGATCTGGCCGCTCGACATCGCCCGCAACCGGTCGACATATTCGGACGAGGGAAGGTCCTGCAGCAGCGCGCGAACCTTCTTCCAGCTCCTCATCGCCTCGGCGGAGTTGGTCTTGCCGATCCAGCGCGCGGCGCGCTGCAAATGCGAGACCGCCTCCAACGGCTGGCCGGCGGCCTCGTAGTGGTAGGCGAGCAGCCCGGCAAACTCGTCGAGCTTGCCCCAGTCGAAGCCCTCGATCGCCTTTGCGACGGTCGCATGCAGCGTGGTCAGCCGCGACCGCAGCTGGGTTGCATAGGCCACCTCCTGGATCAACGGATGGCGAAATGCCAGCAGTCCCTTGTCGTAGGGCGGCAAATCGTACAGCAACTCGGCCTGCCGGAGCTGCGCGATGGCGTTCTGGAGATCGTCGTTCGGCAGCGCTGCGACCGGACGCAGCACCGACATCGCGACCAGCCGGCCGATCACGGCCGCGGTTTCGAGCACCTGCTTGGCGACCTCCTCGAGATGATCGATGCGCGCGGCGACGACGGCCTGCACCGTCGCGGGCAGCGGCACTGCATCGACGCCGTGCTTGAGCCGGTAATTGCCGCGTTCGCCCTCGACATTGCCGCGCTCCACGACCGAATTGGCAAGCTCCTCGATGAAGAACGGATTGCCTTGCGCGCGTTCGATGACATTGCTGCTCAGCGAGACCAGCGAGGGATGCTTGCCAAAATGCTCGCGCAGCAGCTCGTTCGAATCCGACCACGGCAGCGGCGGGACTGCGATCTGGCGGTAGTGCGAACGCTGCATGAACGGTGCGCTGAAGCCCGGCCTGAAATTGACCACCAGCAGCGTCGCAGTGCCGACGATCGCATCGACCAGCGTCTCGACGAACTCCTCACTCGCCGCGTCGATCCAGTGCAGGTCCTCGACCAGCACGACCGTCGGCGTGTCGCCGGGGCGCGCCCGCACGAGCGTTCGAACCAGATCGAGCAACTGCAGCCGCAGCGCGCGCGGATCGAGCTTCGGGGCCGGATGCTCGGGATCGGCCAGCCCGAGAAACTCGAGCAGCACCAGCAGCTCCTGGTCCGACGAGGCCATTGCCGCAAAGCGGTCGATGACGCGACGCCGCGATGTCTCGACCGGCTCCTTGACGCGGATGCCGAAGATGTCGCGCAACAGCTCGAGCACCGGCTGGAACGGTGTCGCGCGGCCGTGCGCCAGCACGCGCGCCTCATAGACGCGAATGCCCTTGCGGCGGCAATTCTCGGCGAACTCGAAGCAGAGCCGGCTCTTGCCGATGCCGGCGTCGCCGACCATGCCGACCACCCGGCCGTCGCCGCCGACCGCGCGCGACAGCTCGTGGTCCAGCGCCGCCATCTGCTCGGTCCGGTTGACCATCGAGGTCAGGCGCCGGCCGCTGCGGAACACGTCGCTCGCGGGCGCGCTGAGCAGCCCGGTCAGCCTGAACACCTCGACCGGGGTGGAGATGCCGCGAATGGTCTGCATGCCGAGCGGCGTCACCTCGACGAACTGCCTGGCGCCGAGATAGCTGTCCCGCGTGATGAGGATCGCCCCCTCATCCGCCATCTGCTCCATCCGGTTGGCGATGTGGACGTTGGCGCCGGCGGCGTCGTAGGTCTGGTAGATGGTGTTTTCCACCGTCTGAACGACCACCTCGCCGGTGTGCAGCCCGACCCGGATCTGCATGCCCGGGTCGGCAAGCCGCGCAACCGAGTCCTGCATGGCCAAGGCGGCGAGACAGCCGCGGACCGCATGGTCCTCATGCGGGCGCGGCGGCGCGCCGAACAGCGCCATGACACCGTCGCCCTGGATCTTGTTGACGATGCCGTCGTAGCGGTGGACCGCCTCCTTCATCAGGTCGAGCACCGGCTCGAGACGCCGCATCCCGAGTTCGGGGTCGCCGAGGCTGTCGATCAGATTGGTCGAGTTGCGGATATCGGCAAACAGCAGGGTGAGGTTCTTGCGTTCGCCGCCCTTGCTGCTGAGCGAGCGGAGCATCCGCTGCGAGGGCATGTCGGGACGCCCGCCTGCCGCGGCAAGCGCGGTGCCGCAGCGGCCGCAGAAGCGGCTGGAGGGCCCGTTCACATGGTGACAGGAATCACATTTGAGGCCTAACGGCGCACCGCAATCTTCACAATAATCGTTGCCAGCCCGGTTCGCATGACCGCATCGCTCGCACTGCATGAACAGCCTTTCAATAAGACTGCGAACATATCCGACACATCAGATTAACCCAACACATTCTGCAATTGTGTTAGCCGCTTCACACACCCAGCCGGTCCCGCACCCGCCCGGTCAGCACCGCTGTGGTGACGCCGACCCGCCAGAAGGCATGCAGCGGGATCGGCTTGATGCCGGTCACCGGCATGTCGATCTCGGCCTTGGGACCGCCGATCAGGCGCCGGGCCAGCTGCGCGCCCATCGCGGTCGAGAGCGCGACGCCGCGGCCGTTGCAGCCGAGCGAGATCAGCAGATTGTCCGCCGGCGCATGGACGTGGGGATAGTGATCGGCGGTGATGGCGAGACGGCTGTTCCAGCCATGGGTCCAGCTCGTGCCCTTGAGTTGCGGCCACAGCCGCTCGGCGTAGCGGATCAGATAGGCGACGTCGGCCGGCTTGCTGATCCAGCGCATCGGGCCGCGGCCACCCATCAAGAGCCGGTTGTGCTGGTCGATGCGGTAATAGACCGTGATGTGGCCGCTCTCGTAGAGCACCGGGCGGCCCGGCATGATGGCGCGCGCGACCGCGTCGGGCAGCGGCGCGGTCGCCGCGATCGACGAGAATACCGGCACGATGGTACGGCGAAGCGCCGGCCAGAGATCATCGGTGAAACCATTGGTCGCGAGCAGCACCTTGTCGGCATGCACGATTGCGCGCGGGGTCTCGATCCGCCAGCGGCCGCCGTCACGGCGGAGCGACAGCGCCGGCGTCTCGCCATGGACGGCAACGCCGGCCCCGATCGCGGCGCGCGCCAGGCCACGGGCATAACTCAGCGGGTGCAGATCGCCGCCGCGGGCATCGAGCATGGCGCAGAGGTAGCGGTCGCTGCCGGTCATCGCGCGCATCTCGGCGGCGTCGAGCAGCCTCACCGGCATGCCGCGCCGGATGCATTGCTGCGCGGTGGTCTCGATCGCGGCGGCGCTGGCCTCGTTATAGGCGGCGCGCAGCGTGCCGTTCTGCCTGGCCTCACAGGGGATCTGGTAGCGGCGGATCAGATCATGCGTGAAGTTGGTGGTGCCGTAGGAGAACTCGATCATGCGGCGGCCGAGATCGGCGCCGAAATCCTGCTCGATCTGGTCGGGGTCGTGCTTCAGCCCGGGATTGGTCTGACCGCCATTGTTGCCGGAGGCACCCCACCCCGGCTCCTGCGCCTCCAGCACCGTCGCATGCACGCCCTGCTCGGCGAGATGCAGCGCGGTCGACAGCCCTGTAAAGCCGCCGCCGATGATCGCGACCGGCACGCTCTCGTCCGAAGTTAGCGGCGGCGTTGGCGACGCCTCCACCGCAGTGTCGGCATAGAGGCTCGGGGGCAGCGGCAGGCGGGCGGGAGCGTTCATTAGACAGGACCGGATCACAGCGGATGCAGCACGCGGCGCAGGAAATCCTGGGTGCGCGGGTGCTGCGGTTGGTTGAGGACGGATTTGGCGGCGCCCTGCTCGACGATGACGCCGCCGTCGATGAACAGCACGCGGTCGGCGACGTCGCGGGCAAAGCCCATCTCATGGGTGACGACCACCATGGTCATGCCGTCATCGGCGAGCTTGCGCATCACCGAGAGCACCTCGCCGACCAGTTCGGGATCGAGCGCGGAGGTCGGCTCGTCGAACAGGATCGCCTTCGGCTGCATCGCCAGCGCGCGCGCAATGGCGACGCGCTGCTGCTGGCCGCCGGACAGTTTTGGTGGATGCACCTCGGCCTTGTCGGCGAGGCCGACCTGCGCGAGCAGCGCGCGGCCGCGCGCGACGGCCTGCTCGCGCGGCTCCTTCTTCACATAGAGCGGGCCCTCGATGACGTTCTCGAGCGCGGTGCGATGCGGAAACAGATTGAAACGCTGGAACACCATCGAGACCTGGGTGCGGATCGCGACGATCGAGCGATCATTGCTGTCGACGCGCGCGCCCTCGACGCTGATCTCGCCGCGATCGTAGCTTTCGAGCCCGTTGATACAGCGCAGGATGGTCGACTTGCCGGAGCCCGACGGGCCGATGATGCAGACCACCTCGCTCTTGGCGACCGACGCGGTGATGCCCTTCAGCACCTCGACCTTGCCAAAGCTCTTGTGAACGTCGTTGAGCTCGATCATTTGCGGTTCGCCTTGTTCTCAAAGTGCCGAACCAGCAGGATGAGCGGAATGCTCATGGTGAGGTACATCAGCGCCACCAGGGTGAACACGCTGGTGTTCTTGAAGGTCGAGGAGGCGATCAGCTTGCCCTGCAGCGCGAGCTCGGCGACCGTGATGGTGGAGGCCTGCGAGGAATCCTTCAGCATCATGATCATGATGTTGCCGTAGGGCGGCAGGATGATCCTGATAGCCTGCGGCAGCACCACGCGGCGCATGGTGAGCCACCAGCCCATCCCGATGGTCTGCGCCGCCTCGATCTGCCCCTTGTCGATCGCCTCGATGCCGGCGCGGAAATTTTCCGCCTGATAGGCCGAATAGGCGATGCCGAGCCCGATGATTGCGGCCTGCAATGCCGTCAGCGCGATGCCGAAATCGGGCATCACGAAATAGATGTAGAACAGCAGCACGATGATCGGGATGCCGCGGATCACATTGATCAGCGCGGCGCTGAGCCAGGCCAGGACGCGGATGCCGGACACCCGCATCAGCGCCCACACCAGCCCGAGCACGGTCGACAGCAACAGCGAGCCGACGGTGACGACGATGGTCAGCCAGACACCCTGCAAGAGGATCGGCACGAACTCGACGGCGTCGTGGAAGAATTTTTGCATCGGCTCAGATTTGTCCAGTCTCGTTACGTTCGACCGTCATCCTGAGGTGCGAGCCTTGCGGCGCAATTGCGCCGCTCGGCGAGCCTCGAAGGATGCACGGCCCGGCTGGTGGCCGTCGACCCTTCGAGGCTCGCTGCGCGAGCGCCTCAGGGTGACGGGTCACGCCCTCACGACGCAGCCTTCTGGCCCCATTTCTCCAGGATCTTCGCGATCGTGCCGTTGGCCTTCAGCTTCGCCAGCGAGGCGTTGATCTTGCCGAGCAGCTCGGTGTCGCTCTTGCGCACGCCGATCGCGACGGTGCCGACGGTCACGGGCTTGTAGCCGTCGACCAGCCGGACGTCGGCGAAATTGCCCTGCTGCAGGTTGTAGGCGAGGATCGGATAGTCGGCGAAGCCGGCCTTGAGACGACCGGCATTCACGTCGCGCAGGATGTCGGGAATGGTGTCGTAGACCTTCACCTCGCTGAACAGCCCGGTCTTCTTCAGCGCGTCGACGAACGCCGTGCCGACCTGGGCGCCGACCACCGTGCCCTTCAAATCTTCCTGCACGGCATAAGCCTTGGTGTCGGTCTTCGGCACCACCAAACCTTCGCCATAGGTGTAGACGGGGTCGGAGAAGTCGATCACCTCCTTGCGCGCGGCGGTGGCGAACATCGCGGCGGCAATGATGTCGATCTTGTTCGCGGTCAGCGAGGGGATCAGCGCCGAGAACTGCATCGGCTCGATCTGCACGGTAAAGCCGGCGTCCTTGCCGATCTCGGTGGCGAGATCGACCATGATGCCCTGGATCGAGTTGGTCTTGGTGTCGACGAAGGTGAAGGGGATGCCGGTCGGCGTCGAGCCGACCTTCAGCACCTGCTGCGCCTGTGACGGCGCGCTCGCGACGAGGACAAGCGCCGCGACCGCGGCCTGGACGAGACGCTGAAACGACATCGCAACACCTCCCGAAGCTGGCCTTGGCGCCGCGTCGTCCGCGAGTTTCGCGGTTTTGGTTGCGGGCGACGCCGTTCCGGCCTATTTTCACCAATATGAAATTGTGGTCACGAAACCGCGGCCAATGCAAGCGGTTTTCATGCACATGAAGGAAGCGGAGTGACGTGAGCGGCGGCAGGAGAATGCGCAAAGGCGCGGCAGCGAAGCCCGCGACGGCACGCCGTGCGGTCAAAAAGCCGGTGAAGAAGCCGGCCGAGCCCGCGATGGACCTCGCGGTCGGACGCCGCATCCGCGACCTGCGCCGAGCCAAGGAGATGTCGCTGGAGGTGGTTGCCGCGCGCACTGATCTATCGATCGGCTTCATCAGTCAGATCGAGCGCGGCCTGTCGTCGCCCTCGCTGCGCGTGCTGGCGACATTGGCCGACGTGCTCGGCGTCGGCATCGCCGCCCTGTTCGGGGCGGCGCCACGGGATGACAACACCAATGGTGTCGTCACCCGGGAGGTGCAGCGCGCCGAGCTGAAGCTGTGGCGCACCGGAATTTCAAAGCAGCTGTTGAGCCCGGCCGGCAGCGAGAGCCGGCTCAACCTGTTCCTGGTGCATCTCGATCCCGGCGGCAACACCGGCGACGAGTTCTATACCCATGACGGCGAGGAGGCCGGCCTCGTGCTCGAGGGCGAGATGACGCTGACCGTGGATACCGAGACCTGGACGCTGAAACAGGGCGACAGTTTTCGTTTCGCCAGCCGCAGGCCGCACCGGTTTTCCAATCCGGCGTGCGATGTCAAGGCCGTCGTGCTGTGGGTGAATTGCGTGACGGCGGCGGGGTAGTCCGCCCCCTACACCACCGTCGTCCCGGCGCAGGCCGGGACGACGGTGATAGCCGTTTCGCGTGTTGTCATTGCGAGGAGCGAAGCGACGAAGCAATCCATGGTTCCGCATGCGCGGAGCAATGGATTGCTTCGCTTCGCTCGCAATGACGACGGGTCTACCCTCCCCTGGAGGGGGAGGGTCGGATCGCGTTGAGCGCAGCGAAACGTGAGCCGGGGTGGGGTGATCTCTCACCACGGGCAGCACCCGATACGAGAGACCTTCACCCCACCCCGTTGCGCATTGCGCTTCGCTGCATGCGCAACGACCCTCCCCCTCCAGGGGAGGGTGAAGTTCGTCAGCCGCCCAGCCCCATCACCACTTCCTCGATCTTGATCGGGAAATTCCGCACCCGGATGCCGGTGGCGTGGAAGACGGCGTTGGCGACGGCGCCGGCGCTGCCGGTGATGCCGATCTCGCCGACGCCCTTGATGCCGAGCGGGTTCACATGCGGGTCGTGCTCGTCGACCGTGATGACCTCCATCGGCGGCACGTCGGCATTCACGGGCACATGATACTCGGCGAGGTTCGCATTGAGGATGCGACCGGACCGCTTGTCCATCACCGCCTCCTCATGCAGCGCGAACGAGAGGCCCCAGATCATGCCGCCGTAGAGCTGGCTCCGCACCATCAGTGGATTGATGATGCGGCCGGCCGCGAACGCGCCGACCAGCCGCGTGGCGCGGATCTGGCCGAGTTCCGGATCGACCTTCACTTCGGCGAAGACAGCGCCGTGCGCGTGCATCGCATATTGCGATTGCGCGGCAGGATCGGCCGCACCGGTGCCACTCGCCTCGACCTCGGCGACGCCGGCGCGCGCCAGGATCTCGGCATAGCTTTCGCTGCGCGCATCGTCGTCGCGGCGATGGAGCCGCCCGGCCCGCGCCACCACGCCGGCATTGCCGGCGCCGAACAGCGGCGAACGCTCGTCCGAGGTCGCAAGCTCGGCGAGCTTGGCGATCACCGCCGCGCCGGCATTGTGGATCGCGGCGCCCACCGTTGCGGTATGCGCCGAGCCGCCGGCGATGCCCGCATCCGGCAGGTCGGACGTGCCGGACAGGAACGAGATCTGGTCGAGATCGAGCGCGAGCGCATCGGCCGAGATTTGCGTGAGCGCGGTCCAGGCGCCCTGCCCCATGTCGTGCGCGCCGCTCTCCATCACGCCGCGTCCGTCGGCACGGATCACGGCGCGGGCATTGCCCTGGAACATCAGCGCCGGGAACGTCGCGGTGCCCATGCCCCAGCCGACCAGAAAGCCGTTCTCGTCGCGCATCTGCTTTGGCTGCAACGGACGCCCCGCCCAGCCGAAGCGTTCGGCCGCTTTGGCGTAGCACTGGCGCAGCGCCTTGGAGGAAAACGGCTTGCCGGTGGTCGGCTCGACCTCGGCATAGTTCTTCAGCCGGAACTCCAAGGGATCGATGCCGCAGGCGAACGCCGCCTCGTCGATCGCACTCTCCAGCGCGATCGATCCGGTGGCCTCGCCCGGCGCGCGCATGAACAGCGGCGTGCCGGTGTCGACGCGCACCGCCTGATGCGCGGTGCGGATCGCGGGGCTCGCATAGAGCGTGTGCGAAGCGTCGGCCGCCGGCTCGTAGAAATCGTCGAAGCTCGACGTCGTGATGCGCGCCTCATGCTCGAGCGCGGTCAACAGGCCGTCGTCACCGGTGCCGATCCGGATCCGCTGCCGGGTCGGCGGACGATGGCCGACCGGGCCGTACATCTGGCTCCGGCGCAGCACGAGCTTGACCGGACGCCCGACCAGCTTCGCCGCCATGACGCCGAGCACCTGCGGCCCGGAGACCAGCCCCTTGGAGCCGAAGCCGCCGCCGAGGAACGGGCTGTTGATGTGGATGTTTGCAGGCGGAATCCCGAACAGCCCGGCGATCCGCATCTGCGCCATCGCCATCCCCTGGCTCGGCGTGTCGATGAACAGGCGGTCGCCGTCCCACACCGCGACGATCGCATGCGGCTCCATCGCGTTGTGATACTGCGCCGGCGTCTCGTAGGTGGCGTCGATCCGTTTCGACGCCGCGGCAAGGCCGGCATCGATATCGCCGTGGCGGACTTCGGCGGGATGGCCGATCCCGACCGCCGGTGGCACATAGGTCTCGCCGGCATCCAGACCGACGCGCGCGATCTCGACCTGGTAGCGCGGCGACAGCAGCGCCGCGCCTTCGGTGGCGGCCTCCAGCGTCTCGGCGATCACGACCGCGATCGCCTGGTTGGCGTAGCGCACCTCGTCGCTCTGCAACAGCTCCATGCGGAAGGCGAACGGATTGCCCTTGGCGTCAGGATCTTCCGCCAGCTCCGGCTTGTGCGCCGGGGTCATCACATCGATCACGCCGGGGTGGCGCTTGGCGGCGTCGACGCAGAGCGCGGTGACGCGGCCGCGCGCGATGCAACTGGTCGCGATCACGGCATAGACCATGCCGGGCGGGTGGTTGTCGGCGGCATAGCGCGCCTTGCCGGTCACTTTCAGCGCGCCGTCGGTGCGCCTCAGCGGCTGGCCGATGTTCGAGCCATGCCTGAGATGGGCGGGGTCGCGGGTCAGATTGAGTTCAACCGTCATGCGTTACGCTCCTGCAACGGATGAGAAGGGAGAGCCGGGCAGCGCCGGAATCCGGTCCGGCGTGCCTGCGGCGGCAAGGGTGAGCGCGCGCACGACGATGCGCTGCGCGAGCTCGATCTTGAAGGCGTTGTCGCCGGACGGCTTTGCGTCCGCGAGCGCGGCGCGCGCCGCCTCGCGATAAACAGCCGCATCAGGCGCGGCGCCGGCCAGCACCTGCTCGGCCCCGCGCGCGCGCCACGGTTTTGCGGCGACGCCGCCGAGGGCGAGCCGCGCCTCGCGGATCTTGCCGTCCTCGATGCGCAAGGCCGCGGCGGCCGAAACCACGGCGAAGGCATAGGACGTGCGTTCGCGGACCTTGATGTAGCGGGAATGCCCGGCGAAGTTTTTCGCCTCAGTCGGCAGACGCAGCGCGACGATCAAATCGCCGCGCTCCAGCGCGGTCTCGCGCTCCGGCGTCTCGCCGGGCAGCCGATGCAGCGCCTCGAGCGGCAGCTCGCGCCGGCCGCCTTTGCCCTCGATCTCGACGACGGCATCGAGCCCGACCAGCGGTACGCAGAAATCCGACGGATGGGTCGCGATGCAGCCTTCGCTCCAGCCGAGCACCGCGTGCAGCCGGTTCTCGCCCTTCAGCGCGTCGCAGCCGGCGCCCGGCCAACGCCGGTTGCAGGCGCTGCCGGCGTCGTAGAAATAGGCGCAGCGCGTCCGCTGCATCAAATTGCCGCCGACGGTCGCGGCATTGCGCAGCTGCGCGGAAGCGCCCGACAGCAGCGCTTCGGCGATCGCCGGATAGTTGCGCGCGAAGTCCGCGTCATGCGCGAGATCGGCATTGCGCACCAGCGCACCGATGCGCAAGCCGCCGTCGGCGAGATGCTCGATGCGATCGAGCCCGGGCAGACGGGTGACGTCGACGAGACGGCTCGGCCGGCTGACGCCGCCCTTCATCAGGTCGAGCAGGTTGGTGCCGGAGGCGAGATAGGTTGCGCCCTTTTCGGAAGCCTCCGCGATCGCGTCCGCGACGCTGGCCGGCCTGACATAATCGAAATTCATCATGCGGAGCGCCTCTGCTTTGCGGTGTTCTTGGCGTTGATGTCGGCCTGTGCCTCGAGCACGGCCTCGGTGATCCCTTGATAGGCGCCGCAGCGGCACAGATTGCCGCTCATGCACTCGCGCACCCGCTCCGGATCGTCGCCGGCCTGGCCTTCCCTGATCAGGCCGATGCCGCTCATGATCTGGCCCGGCGTGCAGAAGCCGCACTGAAAACCGTCATGGGCGATGAAGGCGGCCTGCACCGGATGCAGCTGGTCGCCGCGCCCGACGCCTTCGATCGTGACGATCTCGGCGCCGTCATGGCTGACGGCGAGCGCGAGGCAGGAATTGATGCGACGGCCATCGACCAGGATGGTGCAGGCGCCGCACTGGCCGCGGTCGCATCCCTTCTTGGTTCCGGTGAGGTCGAGCCGCTCGCGCAGCAGGTCGAGCAGGGTGACGCGGGGGTCGTCGAGCGCAATTTCCCGGCGGACGCCGTTGATGGTGAGACTGATAGGAAGATTCATGCAGGGCTCCGATCCGTGTATGGTCGGGTTGAATCGAGGCAACACGAACCCGTGGCCGCCGATCCATGATCGGCGCGCCTTGTCAGGCCCGGTGCTGGTCGCCATATACGGAGGCATCCTCCGTTTACAAGGGAGGGGGAAAAGAAAAAGGAATGGCCGGCTCATCACCAGAAATTGTCCGCAAGCCGCGCGCCGATGCCGTGCGCAATCGCGAGCGCGTGCTGGAAGCGGCCAAGGCCGTGTTCTCGGCCGGCGGCAGCGAGGCGAGCCTGGAGGCCGTCGCGCGCCATGCCGGCGTCGGCATCGGCACGCTGTACCGGCACTTCCCGACCCGCGAGGCGCTGTATGAGGCGGTCTATCGCCGCGAGGTCGAGCAGCTCGGCGACCTTGCCGAGCAGTTGCAGAACGCGCCCGAGCCGGTCGAGGCGCTGCGGCGCTGGCTGCGCGCCAATGTCGAATTCGTCGCCACCAAGAAAGGCATGGTCGCAGCACTCGCGCTGGTCGCGCACGGCTCGACCGAGCTGCACGCCTATTCGTTCGACCGCCTGACCAGGGCGATCGGCACCCTGCTCGCGCGCGCGGTTGCCGCCGGCGCGATCCGCGACGACATCAGCGCCGAGGACGTGCTGCGCGCGCTGATCGGCATGTGCTACATGCACGACCAGCCGGGCTGGCAGACCACCGCGCTGCGGCTGCTCGACGTGTTCGTCGATGGCTTGCGCGTACAGCCGGCAGTCGCGATCTCAACAGCGAAGCCCGCGAAGCCGAAGGCCGGCCAAAAGCGGCCACGTTGACCGCACCTACCGTAGCCCGCATGAGCGAAGCGACATGCGGGACGAGCCGCCCCGGATATCGCTCCGCTCATCCGGGCTACGCTTGCTGCAGGCGCGGCCGCAACGGCCGTGCCACGCCACCTAGGGGCGGCCGGTGCGCGGCGAGAGCCACGTCATGATGATGGCATGCGGCGTTCGCCGGCTGCGCGGCAGGCGGTGCCGCTGCAGCGCGGCCGTTGCAAACGCCGCCGCCTGTTCGCTGGATTGCCGCTTCTCGCGCGCCAGTGTCATCCACTCGCGAATAACCGCGCGCCGCACCTTGGACATGCCGATGATCCTTTACCCGAAAGGCGATGTTTCGCGTCAGGCCGCCAGCCGCAGCGGATGGGCCTGCGACCTTCTTGCCGACAGCGCGCAGCCGCATTGATGCACGATGCCCTGCTCCACGACGAAGCCGCGCCGCTCCAGCGATGCGCGCAGGCTCTGGTTGGCCACGGCCTTCTGCGCATCGACCCACACCACCAGCACCGCGCGGGCGCTGAGGAAATTCGTCAGCCAGTCCAGCGTCGGCTCGAGCGCGTGAAGCGTGCGCCGCCGCCAATCGACCAGCGCGGCATCATACTGGGCGGCGGGGCGACCGCAGTTTCCGGTCGCCGCAGCCCGCAAATAGCCGCGCCGGTGCAATTCGAACATCAATTCGATGCTTTTCGAGCCAGCCACGACGATGCGCTGCTGCGTCGAGCATCCGGCCAGCGCGATCATCGGCTCAATGATCCTGTCGGCGGCGGGCAATTGAAGCGAAGTCATGATGTCACCTGTTCTGGTTCGCTCTCGCGGGTTTGGCCGAGCCCAGGCCAGCCACTCGCGACGCGGGAGCCTTCGAGAGCAATATCTTCAGGAGGGGATATGAATTCGAGAGCGATGCCCGCCGCGCGGCATATGCGCCGCATAGGGGCCAATCGGATAGGTCGGCGGCCGGTGGCCAGGCGTACCGCAAGGAGAAGGCCGCGCAAATGTGCCGAGACGCACAGATGGTTGGACCGGCGTCGGGCTAGATCGCGGCATTGCCAATGCCAATCGATACTTGCGATTCAGGCCGGCCATCGCGCCGGGCTTTTCGTTGCTCCATCACGCAGCTGGCGGAACTGCACGGATATATCGTAATAAGATATATTGTGCGCCAAGCACACGTTTGGCGTCTCCCGAACAGCGACAATTGAACGAAGGTCGAATGGGTCATCCGATGTTTCCATTCGCGTCGTCCAAAAGAACGATTATGCTGGCAAAAACAGGTAGACGCGGGGGACAACTCCGCGATCTGCCGATTGGCCATGGCGAGGAAAACGCGCGTTCGCGCTCGAGCTTTCGAGGACGACTCCCGGCATTCGGGAAAAGATGCGCCTGCCGTTCATTTGGATTTGCAGAAATGAACGAGAGCATCTCATCTCCGTTTATCCGCTACCCGATCGGCACCTCGCTGCTGATGGCCGGCATATTGTTCGTCGGCATGGTCGCCTATCCGCTACTCCCGGTCGCGCCACTGCCGCAGGTCGACTTTCCGACCATCCAGATTTCCGCAAGCCTGCCGGGCGCCAGCCCCGAAACCATGGCCTCCTCGGTCGCGCAGCCGCTGGAGCGGCAATTCGCGCAGATTCCCGGCATCGCCCAGATGACCTCGACGAGCTCGCTCGGGTCGACCGCGGTCACCATCCAGTTCGATCTGAACCGCAACATCGACGGCGCCGCCAACGATGTCCAGGCGGCGATCAATGCCGCAGGCGGCCAGTTGCCGAAGAACCTGCCGTCGCCGCCGACCTATCGCAAGGTCAACCCGGCGGACTCGCCCGTCCTCATCTTGTCGGCGACCTCGGACACGCTGCCGCTGATCAAGGTGAGCGATGCGGTCGACGCCCAGCTCGGGCAGCAGATCAGTCAGATCTCGGGCGTCGCCCAGGTGTTCATCGGCGGGCAGCAGAAGCCCGCCATTCGCGTGCAGGTCGATCCCGCCAAGCTGGTCGCCAAGGGGCTGTCGCTGGAAGACATCCGCAGCCAGATCGCCATCACGACGACGGACAGCCCGAAGGGCAACATCGACGGCGCCAGCCGCGCCTACACGATCTACGCCAACGATCAGCTGCTGGATGCCAAGGACTGGAATGACGTCATCGTCGCCTATCGCAACGGCGGCCCGTTGCGGATCCGCGACATCGGCCGGGCCGTCGCCGCGCCGGAAGACATGAAGCAGGCCGCGTGGGCGGATGGCCAACGCGGCGTGTTCCTCGTCATCTTCAAGCAACCCGGCGCCAATGTCATCGGCACGGTCGATCGGATCAAGGAGCAACTTCCGAGACTCATTGCCGCCATCCCGCCTGCCGTCAAGATCAAGATCATCAGCGACCGGACACTGACCATCCGCGCCGCGGTCGAGGACGTGCAGATCACCCTGCTGATCACCATCGTTCTGGTCGTCATGGTGATCTTCGTCTTCCTGCGCAGCTTCTGGGCCACGGTGATTCCGGCCGTCACCGTGCCGCTCGCGCTGCTCGGCGCCTGCGCGCTGATGTGGGTATTCGGCTATACGCTCGACAATTTGTCGCTGATGGCGCTGACGATTGCGGTCGGCTTCGTGGTCGACGATGCCATCGTCATGCTGGAAAACATCACGCGATATGTCGAACAGGGTCAGCGGCCGCTCGCGGCGGCACTGCAAGGCGCCGGCGAGATCGGATTTACCATCCTGTCGATCAGCATCTCACTGGTCGCGGTGCTGATCCCGCTGCTCCTGATGGGCGGCGTGATCGGCCGGCTGTTCCGCGAGTTCGCGGTGACGCTCGCCATGGCGATCTTCGTCTCGCTGGTGGTGTCGCTGACGCTGACGCCGATGATGGCATCGCGCTTCCTGCGCGCGCATGCCGAGACCAGGCACGGCCGGCTCTACCAATGGAGCGAAGCGGCATTCGATCGGATGCTGCATGGCTATGAGCGCGGCCTTGATCTGGCGCTGAGCTGGAGCCGCACCACGCTATGCATCTTCTTCACGACGGTGGCGCTGTCGGTCTACCTGTTCGTGATCATTCCCAAGGGCTTCTTCCCGCAACAGGATAACGGCTTCCTGATCGCCGTGTCGCAGATGGCGCAAGATATCTCGTTTGCCGACATGAAGCGGCATCAGGAGGAGCTCAGCAGCATCGTCCGGGCTGATCCCGCGGTCGAAAGCATGGCCGAGTTCATCGGCGGCGGCGGTACCGCGCTCAATTCGGGTCGCATGTACATCACGCTCAAGCCGCGCGAGGAGCGCGACGTGAGCGCGCAGCAGATCATCGAACGGTTGCGGCCCAAGCTCGAGGCCGTCGAGGGTGCGCGCCTGTACATGCAGGCCTCCCAGGACGTCCGGCTCGGCGGCCGCGCCACGCGGACGCAGTTCGAATACACGCTGCAGGATGCCAACCTCGCCGAGCTGAACGAATGGGCGCCGAAGATCCTGGCCAAGATGAAGACGCTGAGCGAATTGCGCGACGTTGCAACCGACCAGCAGACCGAGGGAACCACGCTGACGATGACCATCGATCGCGACACCGCGTCGCGCTTCGGCATCCAGCCGCAACTGATCGACGACACGCTGTACGACGCGTTCGGCCAGCGCCAGGTGACCCAGTACTTCACCCAGCTCAACAGCTATCACGTTATCCTGGAGATCCTTCCCGAATTGCAGGGCAAGCTCGACACGCTCAACAAGATCTACATCAGGTCACCGACGACGGGCGACGAAGTGCCGCTGTCGGTGTTCGCCAAGTGGACGACGATTCCGGTTCGCCCGCTCGCGATCGCCCACCAGGGGCAGTTTCCGGCGACCACGATCAGCTTCAACCTCGCGCAAGGCGTGGCGCTCGGCCAGGCTACCGATGCCATTCAGGACGCCGTTGCCAATCTCGGCGCTCCAGCCACGCTCAGCTCGAGCTTCCAGGGCACCGCGCAGGCCTTCCAGCAATCACTGAGCACAGTGCCGCTCTTGATCCTGGCCGCGCTGGTCGTGGTCTATCTGATCCTCGGCGTGCTCTATGAAAGCTACATCCATCCGCTCACGATCCTGTCCACGCTGCCGTCCGCTGGCGTCGGGGCGCTGGCGATCCTGATGGCGTTCGGGTTCGATTTCAGCCTGATCGCGCTGATCGGCATCATCCTCCTGATCGGGATCGTGAAGAAGAACGGCATCATGATGGTCGACTTCGCGATCGCCGCCGAACGCGAGGAGCATCTGTCGCCGCGTGAATCGATCCGGAAGGCGGCCATCCTGCGTTTCCGCCCGATCATGATGACGACGATGGCGGCCCTTCTCGGCGGCGTCCCGCTGATGCTGGGCACCGGAACCGGATCGGAAATCCGCCAGCCGCTCGGCTATGCGATGGTCGGCGGCCTGATCGTGAGCCAGGCACTCACGCTGTTCACGACGCCGGTCGTCTATCTCTATCTCGACCGGCTCTCGAACGCGCTGTCGAGCTGGACGGCGACGAAGCGGGACGACGATGCCGAACCGCCGGTGAAGAACGCCGCCGAATGAGAGTTCGTGTCCGGCGGCGCGGCCTCAGCCGAACCTGGCATCGTAGCGCTTGATCGACAGCTCCTTGGTGTCGATCTCGGGCTTCTTGCCGGACAGCATGTCGGCCAGCACCCGGCCCGAGCCGCAGGCCATGGTCCAGCCGAGCGTGCCGTGGCCGGTGTTGAGGTGCAGATTGGCAAAGCGCGTCGCGCCGATCACCGGCGGCCCGTCCGGCGTCATCGGGCGCAGGCCGCACCAGAAGGTGGCCTTGGCAAGATCGCCGCCGCGCGGAAACAGGTCGGTCAGCGAATGGTCCAGCGTCGCGCGCCGCGCGGCGTAGAGCTTGGTCGAATAGCCCGATATCTCGGCGGTGCCGCCGACCCGGATGCGGTCGCCGAGCCGCGTGATCGCGACCTTGTAGCTCTCGTCCATCACGGTCGATTCCGGCGCGCCGGACGCATCCTTGATCGGCACCGTGATCGAATAGCCCTTCACCGGATAGACCGGCAGCGAGATGCCGAGCGGCCGCACCAGATGCGGCGAATGGCTGCCGAGCGCGAGGACATAGGCGTCGGCGGTCATCATCCCGGCGCTGGTCGCAACGCCGGTGATGCGGGTCGCGTCCGCGTTCAGCCCGTCGATGCCGACATTGAAGTTGAAGCGCACGCCGAGCTTCTCGGCTTCCAGCGCCAGGGCCTGCGTGAACATGTGGCAGTCGCCGGTCTCGTCATGCGGTAGCCGCAGTCCGCCGGAGAATTTCTCTTTCACGGCGGCAAGCGCGGGCTCGGCGGCGATGCAGCCCTCGCGATCGAGCACCTCGAACGGCACGCCGTACTGCTTGAGCACGGCGATATCATCGCCGGTGCCGTCGAGCTGCGATTGATAACGAAACAGCTGCAGCGTGCCCTTTGCGCGCTCGTCATATTTGATGCCGATCTCGCTGCGCAGCGCCTGCAGGCAGTCGCGGCTGTATTCGGCGATCGGGATCATCCGGCTCTTGTTCACCGCATAGCGCGCGCTCGTGCAGTTGCGCAGCATCTTGAGCAGCCAGAGCCACATCACCGGATCGAGCTTCGGGCGGATCACCAGCGGGCCGTGCTTCATCAACAGCCACTTCACCGCCTTGGCCGGCACGCCGGGGCCGGCCCAGGGCGACGAGTAGCCCGGCGACACTTCGCCGGCATTGGCAAAGGAGGTTTCCAGCGCGGGCTTCGGCTGACGGTCGATCACCGTCACCTCATGGCCGGCGCGCGCGAGATAGTAGGCCGAGGTGACGCCGATCACGCCACTGCCGAGAACCAGGACCTTCACTTTTCCTCACATCCTGCAGCGAAAACGCAATCGCCGCTGCGAAACCACTCTGCTTCGCAACGGCGACAGCAATTTGTAGAGCTAGCGACTATATCGCTAGCAATTATCAGGCCACGCGCTTGATGGAATCGCCGAGGATCGAGACGATGTCGTCGATATGCGACTTCTCGACGATCAGGGGCGGCGACAGCGCGAGCGAGTCGCCGCTCATGCGGAAGTACAGGCCGCTGTTGAAGCAATCGACCATGACGTCGTAGCCGCGCGCACCGACAGCGCCGTCACGCGGCGAGAGCTCGACCGCGCCCATCAGGCCCTGATTGCGGATGTCGACGACGTTCGGCAGGCCCTTCAGCGAATGCAGCGCATCGCGCCAGTAGTCGGCAATCGAGGCGCCGCGGGTCAACAGACCCTCGTCCTTGTAGATGTCGAGCGTGGCAAGACCGGCCGCGCAGGCCACCGGATGCGCCGAATAGGTGTAGCCGTGGAACAGCTCCATGGCGTTGTCCGGGCCGACCATCAGCCCGTCATGGACCTGGCGGCTGGCGAACACCGCGCCGCACGGCACGGTGCCGTTGGTGATGCCCTTGGCGGTCGTCATCATGTCCGGCGTGACGCCGTAGAAGTTGGCGGCGAACGGCGTGCCGAGACGGCCGAAGCCGGTGATGACCTCGTCGAAGATCAGCAGGATGCCGTGCTTGGTGCAGAGCTCGCGCAGCCGCTGCAGATAGCCCTTCGGCGCCGGCAGCACCGCGGTCGAGCCCGGCACCGGCTCGACGATCACCGCCGCGATGGTGTCGGCGCCATGCAGCGCGACCATCCGCTCGACGTCGTCGGCGAGCTCGGCGCCGTGGTCCGGCTGGTCCTTGGCGAAGGCGTTGCGGGCGAGATCATGGGTGTGGCGGATATGGTCGACACCCGGCAGATGGGTCGCGAACTGGCGGCGGTTGGCGACCATGCCGCCGACCGACATGCCGCCGAAGCCGACGCCGTGATAGCCGCGCTCGCGACCGATCAGACGGGTGCGGGTCGGCTGGCCGGCGGCGCGGTGATAGGCCAGCGCGATCTTCAGCGCGGTATCGACCGATTCAGAGCCCGAATTGGTGAAGAAGATCCGATCCAGCCCCTTCGGGGCGATCTCGGCAAGGCGCTCGGCGAAATCGAACGCCAGCGGATGGCCCATGTTGAAGGAGGGCGCGAAGTCCAGCGTCGAGAGCTGCCGCTCGACCGCGGCCGCGATCTGCGGGCGGCCATGGCCGGCGTTGACGCACCAGAGACCGGCGGAGCCGTCGATCACCTGACGGCCGTCGACCGAGGTGTAGTACATGCCCTTGGCGGAGGAGAACAGCCGCGGCGCTTTCTTGAACTGCCGGTTGGCCGTGAAAGGCATCCAGAACGAATCGGTCTTGATGGTGTTCGGAATCTGATGAACGGTCACGGCGGCGCTCCATTGCTGACTGATGGTAGTCGGACCACTCTTCGCCGCACTCAACAAGTCCTTTTCTGCCGCACCAGAAGCCATTGATCTTGTTGGGGCGGTCTGCCAAGATTTGTTCGATCCGCAACACCTGCAACAGGGTTTTGTCCATGAGCGTCGACATCGGCGGTCGGCTCCGATTCATCCGCGCGCGGCACAAGCTGTCGCAGCGCGAGCTCGCCAAGCGCTCCGGCGTGACCAATTCGACGATCTCGCTGATCGAATCCAACCAGATGAACCCGTCGGTCGGCGCGCTGAAGCGGATCCTCGACGGCATCCCGATGGGACTCGCGGAATTCTTTGCGATCGAGCCGGAGCGGCCGCGCAAGGCGTTCTACCGCGCCGACGAACTGACCGAGATCGGCAAGAAGCCGATCTCCTACCTCCAGATCGGCGACAGCCTGTTCGGCCGCGCGTTGCAGATCCTCAAAGAGCGCTATGAGCCCGGCAGCGACACCGGCCGGGTGCCGCTGGTGCATGAGGGCGAGGAAGGCGGCATCGTGGTCTCGGGCCGGCTCGAGGTCACGGTCGACGACGAGCGGCGGGTGCTCAACGCCGGCGACGCCTATTATTTCGAAAGCCGCCGCCCGCACCGCTTCCGCTGCATCGGCGCCAAGCCGTGCGAGGTGATCTCGGCCTGCACGCCGCCGACATTCTAGCATACCGCTAGACAATCCGGACTATCTATGCATGTATTCGTTTTGTTTTACATTCTTAAGTTACTTCCAGTTTTAGCTTCGCTTTCATCGAAACTTCCGCACACGATGTGCCTGTTGCGGCGCCGCGACCGGTCCGGCGCCTCTACTACCTTCAAGGTTTCGCCTAACGGCAACATGGATACAGAGCCCACGGCACGTCGGCATGCGAATGCCGCATCATTCAACCCAGGCTCAAGGAGCATTTCAGATGGCAAAACGAATTGCACTGCACGAACTGGTCGAGAAAATTCAGTCCGGCAAGCTCACACCGCAAGAGGCACGGGACTATTTCCTGGTCGAACCAAACGTCCATCAGCCGTTCGATTTCAACACCTACATCAATCCGGACAATGTCGACGTCAGCAATCTTGAATCGCTGGCGCGCGACGCCGATCAACTCGCCCGACATATCCCGGTCGCACCGGCAGCCGGGAAGAAGCTGGCAACGGCCAAGACAACAGCGCCAATCGTCGCCGAAGGCGATTCCTGGTTTCGGCTTCCGCAGATATTCCCGTTTCCCAAGACCTGCATCGACTTCCTCGTGCAGTCGGGCTACCCGATCACAAATCTCGCCCATTGGGGCGATACACTTGGCGACATGCTGCTGGCAGGGCAATTCTGGCCCTACATTGATGGCCGCGACGATCTGCTGCTGTTCTCGGCCGGCGGCAACGACATCATCGGGAATGGTGGGCTCGCGACGTTCCTCAACCTGTTCGACGTCGACCATACCAAGCCGTCTGACGCACCTTACTACGTGAAGCAGGCGTTCTACGATAATCTCGAGAAAGTCGTCGGGAAGATCGAGGCGGGCCTGATCCTGCCGATGGTCTCGCGACATGCGAACAAGCGGATCATCATGCATGGCTACGACTACGCCATTCCGCGTCCTCAGGGACCGTGGCTTGGATCACCGATGGCCTCGCAGGGACTTGATCCTACGTTCAACGCCGACCTGTGTCAGGCCATCGTCCGCTTGATGATCGACGCTTATAACGTGAGGCTGAAGGGTCTCGCGTCGAAATATAACGCGGTCTTCATCTACCTCGACCTGCGGGGGACAATCGGCAAGACCGAATGGTATGACGAACTTCACGGCAAGGACGCGGCAGCTAGAAAGATCGCCGCGAAATTCGCCAAGGCGATCGACGCCGTGACGGTGACGGCGCAACAAAAGGCGATCGCCAAGGTGCATCAGCCGCCACTCGCAGCGGCATGAACCTTGCGATCCGATCCCTACGATCCGGCGTCTGCAGCACCTCGGTTGCGGCGCCGGCCATCGTACGGCGGCAGCCTTGCGCTGCGAGCGCCAAGCATTTCCTGAACCAAAATTGCGCCGCCGGCGACCAACGTGTCGAAGTGTCATCCTCTTCAAGGTGCAGGTCACGGTGTTTGCTCTCCCTCGCCCCGCGGTCTTCGCCACAATCGCCGTCGTTCTGGTACCCCAGTCGTCGCTGGCGCTGGACGATTTCCTGCGCGCATCGAGCAGTGCGCCGACCGCGATCAGGCTGTGCGGCGATGGCGGCGACAGCACGATCAAGACCGCCGACTGCAAGAAGGCCGGTACCGACAGGCTGGTGGCGCAGATCGACAAGACGTTCGACGTGGCGCTCGGCAAGATGCCGGCGAACGTCAAACCGCTGCTGAAGCGCGACCAGGCCTGGTTCAACGAGATGATCATCGACGCCGCCGACGTGCCGGCGGATGCCGGCGAGGACGAGCTGAAGCAGAGTTTTGCCGAGGCCTTGCGGCGCCGCGCCGCTGCGCTCGAGGTCATGGCATCCGGCCGGCCCGGCATCGCCGGCAACTGGGTCAACGCCTTCGGTAGCATCACGCTGACGAAGGCCGAAGGCGACGCCTATCGCCTCGCTGCCGATCTGCGCGGCGACTATGGCGGCGACCGCAGGCGAACCTGCAAGCTGACCGCCAACCTGAAGCCTTCGGGGAGTGGCTGGCTGTCCGGCCAAGTGGCGGTCGAGACGGACACGCCGGCCGACAAGACGAAAGCCGACGCAGCCGCCGCGCCCGCCAAGCCGCCGAGACTAAAACTCCGCCGCCAGGGCGAGACCTTGCGGATCGTCGGGACGATCGACGACGAGGACTGGGACGGGCTCAACGACTGCTCGTCGATGTGGCAGGTCACCGGCAGCTATTTCGCCGCCGGCAAGGATGCGGCGTCCGACAAGGCCGACACCGCTTTCGTCGCACCGACCTTCGACTGCACCAGGCCGGAGACGGCGACCGACGAGGAAATCTGCGCCGATCCTGATCTCGCCGACAACGACCAGCGGCTGAATCGCGCCTGGAAGGCGCTGCCGCCGCGGCTCGACGACGCAACGCGGCGCGCGCTGATCGACGACCAGCGCAACTGGGTGAAGAGCCAGACCGAGCAATATCCGGAATTCCTGCACCCGGCCTGGAACAAGCAGTCATCGCAGGTGCACTTCACCGTCGATGCGCGCGATCACGTCAACGGCTTGCAGCGCGAGCGCCTGGCGCTGCTCGAAGGCTTCGACGACAAGCGCAGCGGGCTTGCCGGCGTCTGGCTCGCCTCCAACGCCATCATCAAGGTTACCACCGAGAAAGACGGCACGCTGAAGGCTGTCGGATGGAAGTGGGACCAGGGTGACTGGAAGGCCGGCTGCGACTACGAGATGACCGGCAAACTCGTCGGCGGCGCCTTCCGCTCCGACGAGCAGCGCAAGAATCCCGATACGCTCGAGCGCGATCACGCCATGCTGATTGTCAACCGGTTGGACGATTTGTTCGCGAAGAAGCGCTACTCGAACAAGGACGGCACCGAGAACAAGGACGCCGACGAGGCCAAATGCAAGCGCCGGCTCGACAACTCCTCGACCGCGCGGCTGTTTCCTGCCCGCCCCTCGCCCGACATCGACAATTTCAAGGGCTCGATCCGCTGACGGAGGCGCGGCCGCGCGCCAGCCGGACACCATCTCGACCGACCGAAACCGGCCTGTGATAGGATGCGTATCTGCCGGTGTCCGAGATGGAGCCCCGCATGCGCGCGATCGCCCTCATAGCCGCCATTCTGTTCGCCCTCGCCTCTCCAGCCGGAGCCGACGACGTCGGCAGCGCGCAGGATGTGATCCGCGCCCAGGAGCAGGCGTTCGGCCGCGACGACGCAGCTGGCGCCTATTCCTATGCCGCGCCTGCGATCCGGCAGATCTTTCCACGGGCCGACATCTTCATGTCGATGGTGCAGAACCAATACGCGCCGGTCTATCGGCACCGGAGTTTCGAGTTCGGCGAGGCGCAGAGCGCGGGCGACCGGATCGCGCAGCGCGTCCACATCGTCGACGCCAATGGCGAGGCGTGGGAGGCGCTCTACACGCTGGAACGACAGGCGGACGGCAGCCTGAAGATCACCGGCTGCTCGCTGCTCAAGGCCGGCCAGTCGGTATGAACGCAGCGACCGGATCCGCCGTTCAGGCCAGGCTCTTTCTCAGCCCAGGTTTCTCCGTCCAAGCCGGTCTTCAAGCCAGTCGAATATGACTTCATTGGCCAGTGTCGGGTTATCGATATGCCCTTGCATGGCGGCGGTCTCCGCCCGCCGGAACAGGATCAATCTGGCGTCAGGATGAATGCTGCTCAACTGATCGCCGAACTTGGCCAAGGCACCCGGCAGAAGCCAGCCGGCTTCGCCGGCAGTGACGAGCAACGGACATTCGATGCTTCGTGAAATCGCGTTGGCTTCTTCAATCCAGCAAATTCGCGCGTCGTCGCCTGCCTGCCGATGGAAGAAACTTCGCTCGTGCAGATCCCAAATTCCGGCGTCGCAAACGGCCGCGGCAAACCGGGCGTCACTTGCTGCCGCGCGGGCGACCAGCGAGGAATTGCACGCGTCCGCGACGATGGCGATCCGCGCACGATCGACGCCCGGCATGTCAGACAGAAAATCCAGGACGCGGCTCATGGCAGCCTCGAACTTGTGGCCCTCGAGCCGTTCCGGCGGCAAGGCCGTCTGGGTCCCCAGCAGATCCACGGCGAGAAGCGAGAATCCGCGCTCGCTCGCATGGCCGGCGTATTTGGTGAGCAACTCTTCCTTGTAGGAGCCCGGCTCGCCGATGCATACGATCACGGGCCCATCGTCGCGAAAAGCCGACGGCACGTAATAGGCCTCAAGCGACAGGTCGTCGGTCCAGGGAATCGAGAGCACCTGGCCGGCCGGAAGGCGGCTCTTCAGGAAATTGGCCGCGCAGCGCCGCATGCCGTCGACGGCGGATTTCAACAAATCATTGGCGTATCCGGGAGGCCGTGCGGCTGCGTGAAAGTAGGTCGTGGCCCGAAGCCAGTTGCGGCGGGCGGTTGTCGTGTTTCCGTTCAGCAACGAGAGCTCGGCTCTCGCCTCGTTGAGTTCCGCGGTCTTGATCCACTCACCGGACCACGAGCTCTCCGACGCGAGGTTGATCTTGCTTAGGGTCAGCCAACATTCGGAAACGGTTGAACCGCCCTCCTGTGCCGCGGCCAGCAGCTTGACGAACTCGGCCGACAGATCCTCTCGATCCGGCCAGGCAGGCCAGCCCTTGTCGTCGAACTCCACGCTGCTTGACGAGGCACTGCGCGCCTCACAGTGGTCATGCATATGTTGTCAACTCGTTCGCACCCGGCTCCGCTGCCGGTCCGCGTTATCGAAACGCCAATTTGTGTCGACGAGCCGCCGCTTCAGGAGCCGCGCGACCTTGGCGCCGAAATCGCAAACGCCAATCACCCAGCTCTCCCAACAAAATATTCCAAATGCGGCTTCATATAATTGATGTAATTCGGCGACGGCAATTGTCGTTATGGCGGCGCAGGAATGCGTTGCGCTTATGCCTGACCGCGCATGTTGCCGCAGCAATCGTTTGCCGAGCAAACGCTCGGTAAAATCGTGCGGCAGCCGATTTCGTCGGTCGCGTGTGGCGAACCCGCCTGCGGTGCAACGCACTCACAGAATCGCGAGAGCCAGCACGCTTGCAGTCACTCGACCGTGACCGCGAGGCCCGCTCGGCTAGACGGTCACGCTGTCGCTGTCCCTAACCAGGTAGTCCTGCATCGCCAGCGCTCGATCGCTGGATCTGATGAATCGCTCGACGAGATCGAGAAAGATCGCGAATTCCTCGTCGTTCATGCAACCCAGCCAGACGGCGTTGACCCTCGACTGCATGGGTGTGAGCGAGTCCAGCAGCGCGCGGCCGCCTTGGGTGACGGTCAGCTTGGTCCGGCGACGGTCATCCAGGTCGCCGGCCTTCTCGACCAACCCGGCCTCGCTCAAATGCTGGATCGCTTTGGTGACACCCGCGCTGGTCAAGCGGAGGTATTCCGCAATGGTGACCGGGAACACGTCGCCGCTGGATTCGAGATAACGGATCGTGGTCAGGACCGTGTACTGGATTCCGGCGATACCGGCATGCGCCGCATAGCCCTGGGTCAGATGATGGTGGCGCGATGACAGCGAATGCAGGCAGCCCGCGAGGCGCTGCAATTGCAGTTCGGTTGCCTTGGCAAGGCTACGGTTGTGGTTTGGTTTTGCAGTTGCCTTCGGCATTCCGAGCTACGCGTCCTGATCAGCCCCACAATTAAATGATATAGTCATATAACTCCACTCGAAGCGCACATCACGATCCAAGGCAGTTTCCGATCTCGAACTTCACGAAGACGTGCGCACGACGGAGCGTGCCGACGCGGACAGGACCGCACTCAAATGAAAAGCCTCCGGCAGGGCATTGCCGGAGGCTTAGGAGGTTAGTTCATGAAGAAGTCTGTTATCTCCTCGTCATGGTCGGCAGAGCAACCGACGCCAAGTTTGTACATGATAGACTAATGTTAGTAAATCATACAACAGGCTCTTCTTTTCAAAATCAAAGCCTCGACAGTTTCCCGTCGAGGCTTCGCTTCGCGATCAAGTCCGGATCGACCCGGCGTTACCAGTTGCGCTGTGCGCGGAGCAGCAGCATGTACGTATCCTGATTGCTCAGAGCATACACGGCGGCCGGCTTTCCGATCGCAGCGCTACCCGGGTAGGTCACCGTACCGGCGTAGTTCTGATCCAGATGGGTGTAGGTGAAGTCTGCCGAGAAGGTCAGGTTCTTCACCGGGGTCCACTGGGTCTGCGTGCCGATCTGGGCAACGCTGTAATCGGGGTTGCACGAGGTCAGGTTCGAGGTGGCGCCGATCAGGATGCCGAACGATCCACCCACACCAGTTCCGCCGGGACCGCAGATGTAGCTCTTGGCGGTGCTGTTGTAGTTAACCTGGGCCCAGGCGCCGTAGATGCTGGTGTTCCAGTTCGGATTCCAGTTGTGGACGTACGCACCGCGCACGCCGTAGGTCGTGATCAGCTGCTGCTGGCCGCCGGTGACGAACACGCTGTCCGGCGCGATGCCGAAGCCGATGCTCTGATAGGCGCCGGGAACGCTGGTGTTGCCGAAGTAGGTGAACGCACCCGCTCCCGAGAGATCCTGGATGTTGTAGCGCGTTGCGCCGTTGGTGTAGACGCCCTGGACGTTGACGGTGTCGCCGGGTCCGGTCGGGATGTTCTTGATCGACAACGCCAACTGACCCGCCCAGCCCCACTTGTCGTCGGGATGACCGGTCAACTCGGTGCCGCCGTAATAGGCCGCGTGATTGTCATGCGCCGCGAACGACGCCTGGAACAGACCCCAGGCCTGATCGACGCGGAGCGAGGCGATCAGATCCGGAGCAATCGTGCCGGCATAGTCGCTCGCGCCGTAGATGCCGAGAGCGCCGGTCCCGAGCGCGCCGAGATTCTGCACGCCGGCCTGGGTGTAGGCCGACTGATCCTGAGCCGACAGGGCCAGCGACACGCCGTTGCCGAACTGCGCGGTGTAGGTGAACTGGTTCACGCCGGTGATCGTGCCGCCGCCGCCGACCAGACCGTCGAAGTTGTTGCCGGGATAGTTGGCCCACGGCGTCGCGAACTGCGAAACCGCCTTACCCATGGTGAAGCCGGCGAACTGGATGAAGGCGTAGTAGACGCCGACCGTGCCGGCAGCGACCGCGCCCGAGCTTGCATTGTTCGGACCGGCGGACGTTCCGATCGGCGAGTAGACCGTCGAACCGGCAGCAGCGCCGCCGCCGTAATTGTCCGAGGTCCAGCTGAAGGTCGCATCGAAGAAGGTGCGGACCACGCCATATTCGGTCGCGGTGCGGGTATCGACGTTCAGGTCTTCACGCGAGCGCCAGGTGTAGCCGTTGGTGAAGCGGTTCTGTGCGCCGGCCGCGCCACCGTAGTTGCCGGTGTGGTCCGAATTGGTGTTGGCCAGCACGTCGACACGCAGATAGCCGCCGAGCTTGATGCAGGTGTCGGTGCCCGGGATGAAGTAGAAGCCCGGACCATAGAGCGAGCAGACCTTCACATACTCGATTGCCTTGGCCTTGACGGGAAGGTCGGCCGCCATGGCTCCGCTGCTCGCGACGAGAGTTGCCACCGAGCCCAACAAAAGGCCCTTAACGATCTTCATGCTATCCTCCAAGTGATGCCTTGCACTGCTGGCAAAGCGACAAACGTTTCCCTTCCCGAAAACCGCTGCGGCGCAGCCATTTTCAAGATGCTCGTGGTCAACTCGGCCACTGCAGGCGTGAGATGGTGGATGCCCCCCATCTACGGGGCGGAACAATGCTATTGGGCAGTCACATATTCAACTTATATTAGTTAGTCATTCTATGTTTGCGCACCCATGTGTCATTCAGGCAACGCATCAACCAACATTTTTGTCAGGCCCGCTTCAAAAATCGCTCGACATCTGTGAAGATGAATTTTTGTTAAGGAACGTCATGACCGAGCGCAGATCGACCGACAAGATGCAGGATGCGGCCGAGCGATTGGCCTGGGAGATCGTCTCGACCAGCGTTCGCCTCGAGGAGCTGCGCGGCATCTGGGCCAAGATGATCGGAATCACCGGCCCGCAATGGATGATCATGACCGTGCTGGCGAATGCCGAGGACCGCAATGTCGGCCTGCCCGTCGGCGCCGTATCGAGGGCGCTGCGGGTCGACCAGTCGTTCGTGGTGACGCAGTCGAAACTGCTCGAAAAGAAGAATCTGCTGCGCCGCAAGAGTTCGACCGAGGACGCCCGGGTCGTCAACCTGTCACTGACCGACCACGCCAAGAAGCAGATGGCGAACCTGTCCTCGCAACGCAAGGAGTTGAACGAGTTCGTCTATGCCGACCTCGATCTGCGTGAGTTGCTGCAACTGACCGGCAAGATGGATTCGATCAAGAACCGCCTCGAGAAGGCGATCGCGAGGATCGCGGCGGACATTTAGGACGCCGCCGAAATCCGCCGCAGTCCCGGATCATGCGCTGATCTGGGCATGATCCCCGCGCAAGTGCTCCGCGCATTTGTCGCGTGGAAAACCGCGTCGCACTTTTCCGGATCAGGCCATTGCCAGCCGCTGCCGCGAGCGCATCAGAAGCAGCAGGATGATGCTGACATTGAGCAGGTTCCAGGCCAGGCCATTGGCGAAGGCCGCGGCATAGGAGCCGGTGGCGTCGAAGATCACGCCGGAGACCCAGCCGCCAAACGACATGCCGAACACCGAGGCGAAGATCACGATGCCGATTCGGGTCGCGGCCTCCGCGGCCGGCATCGCCTCGCGCACGATGATGGCGTAGCTCGGCACGATGCCGCCCTGGAACAGGCCGAACATCGCCGAGATGACGTAGAGCGAGGTCAGGCTGTCGAAGAACAGATAGAACAGCAGCGCCGAGCCCTGCGCGATCGAGCCGATCAACAGTGTGCGGATGCCGCCGATCCGGTCGGCGAGGAAGCCGGAGCCGATCCGGCTGATGATGCCGAAGCCGAGCATCAGCGACAGCATCTCGGCGCCGCGCGCTACGCCGTAGCCGAGATCGCCGCAATAGGCGACGATATGGACCTGCGGCATCGACATCGCCACGCAGCAGGAAATCGACGCCAGCGACAGGATCGCGGTCAGCGCGTTGGTGGAGAGCCTGAGGTCGACGCGCGGCGGCGCCGCGTTGACATGGCTGCGCCGGGTCGCCGCTCCCATCAGCAGACGCAGCACCATCAGCGCCAGCGTCATCGCGACCGCGGTGAAGATGCCGATCGCAATATGGGTGGTGCGCCAGCCGACGCTCTGCATGCCGAAATTGACCAGCGGCGGCCACACCGTGCCGCCGACATAATTGCCGCTGGCGGCGATCGCGACGGCGAGACCCCGATAGCGCTCGAACCAGTGCGACGCTTCCGCCATCAAGGGACCGAAGGTCGCGGCCGACGACAGGCCGATCGCGAAATGCAGCAGGATGAAGGCCCAGATCGACGACGCGTAGCCGGCGCCGACATAGCCGAGGCCGAGAATGCCGATCCCGGCGCCGATCGCGGCGACGATGCCGTAGCGGTCACTGATCTTGCCGGTCACGACCTGGCCGATGCCGAAGCCGAGCATCACCATGGTGAAGGCCAGCGAGGCGGTTCCGCGGGTCGCACCGAAGTCGGTCTGCACCACCGGCAGCGCCACCACCACCGACCACATGCCGACACTGCCGAGCGAGCCGATCACCACGGCCACGACAAGACGAAGCCATGCCCGGCGCGAGTCGGGAATGAACGTTGCGACTTCAGGGGAAAATTCAGAAGAAATTGCCACGGCAGGCGGAACTTCGTCGGCATTTGCCTCCGGGTCAAGCCACATTGCCGAGAGATTAGGCATGCAGCAGCAAGGGGACGCGCCGTTCTCACGGACGCGCGAGGCGCCTCAATTGCCGAAATTCGGATCCTGCGACTGGAACGGGCTGCATTTCGCGTGCTTGGCGAACCGCTGGTCGAAGTCGACGGTGCCTCCAGTGACCGGGATCCGGGTCGGCGGCAGGCCGCGCAGGTACTGATCGACGGTCACGGCCTTCTCGTCGGCGCTCAAGGTGACGCGCACCGGCTCGAGCGGCTTGCCTTTGTTCACGTCGGTCAGATCGAGCGCATAGTAGCCGATCACCGATTGTCCGCCGCGCATGCGGCGATCGACCGATAGCGGCAGATAGACCTCCATCCGGACGCCCTCGCCTTCGCAAGCGATCATGCGGATCATCACGGCGTCGACGCCGGGCGGCTTTGCGGCCGCGGCGGTCGCAACGCAGAAGGAAACCGCCGCGACGAGGCCTCGCTTCGCGAGCCCACGCTTGCGTTTCAGGGTGATGGTGCGGCGCATCGTGTCTGGCATTCAGAATCCCTGCAGCATCCCTGACCAGTGTCGATCAGTTTGCTCTTCGTCGGACGCGGGGGCCGGCAAGTTCAATCCCGCCGCTCCCGAGCCGGCGCGGGAATATCGTTGGTCCAGCGGCGATCCCTGCTGACGAGGAAAGCTGATACAATGCGAGCCGGTTCACACTGGCAGCTCGCCATCCGGAGCTATCATCCGGCCGGATGGCGCGCACTCGCAGAGTATGAGGATCGAAGCGCACACTGTCGGAGGATCATCATGCATTCATTGTCAGCAGAGTGGTTACCCGTTGCGTCAGCACCATCGAACCGCGAGCTCGAGGTCTGTGTCCTCGACTATGATGGCATGGTTCACGCGCTGATGTTTCCGTGCCACCACGACGGCGCCGAATGGGTTGCCCATGCCGGCAGCAAGCACCTCGACATCCAGCCGACGCACTGGCGCAAATGGATGCAGTCCGCCGGTTAGCCGCGTTGCGATCGCCGCGAGGCGGCCGACGCTGATCTCGCGCCGATCCGCATTTTGCGCTAGAGTTGCCGTGTGAGGTTCAAGGGTGGGCCAGGAGGCTCGTCATGGAATCACACGCGATCCCTTTCGAAAATCGCTGGACCAACGGCAAGCATGCCTGGGAGTGGCATTGCGAGCTCGAGCGGCTGGGCGTGCCGACGGTCCGGACGATGTATTGCGAGCATGAGACCCACCACCGCGACGAGCTTGCCGTGGTGTTCGACATTCCCGCGGGCTTCGTTCGCGACTGGCTGGCCTTTCACGACCGGCGCGCTGCGCGGCAGCAATTCATGTGGCGCGCCAGCGTCATCACGCTCGGCATCATCGCCGCATCGGGCGTCGTTCTCGGTGCTCTAAGGTAGCGGCCGCAGATCGAGACCGCGAACCGCCGCGCGTCAGCGGCGACTGCGTTTTGGCTCGATCCGGCTTGCCTCGCGCTCGATATAGGCGGCCACCAGCGGCGCCTGGTCGGCGATGACCGGCGGGGAAAACACGAAGCCCTGCACCAGGTCGCAATCGAGCCCGCCGAGCACGTCGACTTCGGCCGGCAATTCGGCCCCTTCCGCCACGACGGTCATGCCGAGCCCGTGCGACAGGGCGATGATGCCGCCGAGCAGCTTGCGCTTGTCCGGCGCGGTGGAGATGCCATCCACGAAGGCCCGGTCCACCTTCAAACAGTCGAACGGCAGCCGCGTCAGATAGCCGAGCGAGGAATAGCCCGAGCCGAAATCGTCCAGCGCCAGCCGGGCACCGAGACCGGAGAGCGCCGTCAGCGTGCGGCTGATCCGCTGCTCGGTATGATCCACAAACAGGCTTTCGGTCAGCTCCAGGCAAAGCAGCTCCGGCGGAAAGCCGGTCTCTGCGAGCACGGCCGCGACCGACGTCTCGAAATCCACGTTCCAGATCTGCGCCGGCGAGACGTTGACCGAGACCGCGCGCGGCGGCAGCCCGGCGTCGAGCCAGGCGCGGCCCTGCCGGCAGGCCTCGCGCAACACCCACTGGCCGAGATCGACGATGAGCCCGGAGCTTTCGGCGATCGGGATGAACTCAGCCGGCGAGATCGGCCCGCGCTCGGGATGGGTCCAGCGCAGCAGCGCTTCGAACCCGCTGACGCGGCCGGTCCTGAGGTCCAGCTGCGGCTGGTAATGGGCCTCGAGGGCACCGGTCTCCACGGCGTGCCGCAGATGCCGGCCGAGATCGAGCCGTTGATCGACCGCCTGGGCATAGACCGGCTCGAACAGCTGCGCCCGGCCGCGCCCGGCCTCCTTGGCCATGTAGAGCGCGAGATCCGCGTTGCGCACGGCAGCCTCCGCAGTCGCGCCGTGCTCCGGCAGGCGGGCGATGCCGATGGTGGCGCCGACGAAGGCCTCGCCCTCGCTGAGATCGACGGGGACGGACAGCTTGCCGATCAGCCGATCGGCAAGCCCGGTCAGCGCGGCGTCGGACATGCCGCATCCCTCCGCCAGCACGGCGAACTCGTCGCCGCCGAGCCGGGCGATGAAGGCGCGCGAACCCAAATCCTGGCGCAGCGCCGCCGCGACCTGGATCAGCAATTTGTCGCCGGCGGCATGGCCGAGGGAATCGTTGACCTCCTTGAAGCGATCGAGATCGATGAGCAGCAGCGCGGCGCGCCGGTCTTGCAGCGTACAGCCCTCGATCAGGGCGGCGAGCTGGCGCGTGAACAGCGCGCGATTGGCAAGCCCGGTCAGGGGGTCGCTGTAGGCGAGTTGCTCGAGCTGGCGCTCGGCATCCTTGCGCTCGGTGACGTCCTGCACGGTGCCGATGATGCCGACGACCTTGTCGTGGGCGACCTCCGCCTTGCAGATCACAGCCAGGTCGCGGGCCGTGCCGTCCGCGTGCAGGATGCGCAGGTCAGTGGCCTCGGTCCGGCGGGTGCGCAGGACCCGTTTCTGCACGTCGCGGAAGCGGTCGGCATCGCCGCCCAGGAAACGGGGCCTGATGGTCTCATCGGTCGGCGCGAACGTGTCGGGGTCGAAGCCGAGCAGCTGGTAGAGCTCGGGCGCCCAGGTGGTGCGGCCGGTGTCGAGCCGGTAGCTCCAGGTGCCGATCTTGCCGAGCCGGTGGGCTTCCTCCAGCGCGCGGGTGCGCTGGTCGAGCAACGCCTTGGCCGCCCTGAGCTGGGTGATGTCGCTGGCCGTGCCGCGATAGCCGAGAAAGCTGCCATCGTCGGCGAAGATGGGCTTGCCGCTCGTGCAGATACTGACGCGCGACCCGTCGTGGCCGACCAGCGTATAGGTGAAGTCGCGGAAAGGGCGGCGCGCCTCCATATCGGCCCGGTGCCGCGCCATGCCTTCCGCGTCCTCGGGTGAAAAAGCCAGTTCCCAGCGCGCTTTCCCTCCGGAGGCCACGGTCTGGAAGGCCGCATTGCCGGGAAGCGATCTCGGATAGGGCAGCAGCCGGTGGGTGGCGTCGCTCTCCCAGCACCAGTCCGAGGCGGTCGAGACGAAATCGGCCAGCCGTTGCTCGCTCTCCGCCAGGCGCCGCAGCGCGGAGGTCTCCTCGGTGACATCGCGGACAATTCCGGACACGCGCCGGACCTGACCGCGCGCGTCGAATTCCGGCTCGCCATGCACCACGCAGTCGAGCAGGCTGCCGTCGGATTTGCGCAGTCGCGTCTGCACCGCATAGGGCTGGCCTTCCGCCCAGCACGCCGCGTAATGCGCCTCGAGAGCCTTCCGGCTTTCCGGCAAATAGCGCTCGCGCACCGTGGCGATCGGGATGAAACCGTCGACCGTCTCGAATTCGTAGAAGGTGGCGAACTCAGGCGAGATCCAGACGTCTGTCGCGGTGGCGCTGTGGGATTCCCAGTAGCCCATGCGGGCCATCCTGATGGCGCACCGCAGCGACCGCTCCTCATTCCAGCGCCGACGCGCTTCCCGCGTGGGGGCCTGCCCTTGCGGCAATTTACGAGCGGCCATCGGTCCCCAACCAAAACCCCAACGTACAATTACGCGGCAAATTCGTTAGCACATCGCGCGACAACCTTGGAGCGACAACGGCGGCAGTGCGGCGTCCTTCGTCAGATTTGGTATAGTATCGGTGAATGCTGCAACCGCGCCAAGTACGCGGAACGACTTGATCTCCGCTGCTCAAATATCGGACAGGTCAACGCCCTTCCGCCGCCCGTAAGCAGCGCCTGACAATTTCAAGTTGTGCAGGGCGTTTCAGCCCGGACCCAGCCGGCCTGGCCGTGGCGCAATCCCTCGCGCAGTTCGTCGATCAGTCGTGTGTGAATACCGGTGACGTGCGCCGTCGCAGCCGATTGGGCATCACGCGCGCCATTGATCATCGCCAGCCCGGCAGAGGCTCGCGCCCCGCTGCCAGGACGGTTGGGGTCGCCTGACTACCTTTCCGGCCGGAAATCGCCCGGCCCGGCGCCTGTGACGACCCGCGCGGTCCCATAAGGGGCACGTATTAACCCTTTGCTAACCATACACCCGGCAAGAATTGCCGAGTGAAGTCGAGTGTCGTCGAACGCGTCTAACGGGCGGAGATCCCCGTGAACGCCAGCGCGGTGCCTCACTTTCGGAACGGCGGCCCTGCGGCCGTCGCGCAGACGCTTGGCGGCCGCAGCCGCCAGTCGCGAGGGGGAGCGGCTACCATGGTCGACGTCACGGCGGGTCAGGGCACGGCAGGCAAAGGCGGGTTGCCGAGCTTCGGCGAGATTGCCGATGTCTTGAAGCGCGGCGATCTCGCGCTGGCGCTCGGCGTCCTCACCATCCTGGTGGTGCTGATCCTGCCGCTGCCCTCGATCGTGCTCGACCTCTTCCTGGCGGTCTCGATCACGGTCTCGATCCTGATCCTGATGACCTCGCTGTTCATCCAGGCGCCGCTGGAATTCTCGTCGTTCCCGACCATCCTGCTGATCTCGACCATGCTGCGGCTGTCGCTGAACATGGCCTCGACCCGGCTGATCCTGAGCCATGGTCACGAGGGCACGGCGGCCGCCGGCCACGTCATCGAGGCGTTCGGCAATTTCGTGATGGGCGGCAACTTCGTGATCGGCATCATCGTGTTCGCGATCCTGGTGATCGTGAACTTCGTGGTCATCACCAAGGGTTCGGGCCGCATCGCCGAGGTCGCGGCGCGCTTCCAACTGGACTCGATGCCGGGCAAGCAGATGGCGATCGACGCCGACCTGTCCGCCGGCCTGATCGACGAGAAGGCTGCCAAGGAGCGCCGCAAGGCGCTGGAGGACGAGAGCGGCTTCTTCGGCGCCATGGACGGTGCCTCGAAATTCGTCCGCGGCGACGCCATCGCCGGCCTCCTGATCGTCGGCATCAACATCGTCGGCGGCATCATCATCGGCGTGGCGCAGCAGGGCCTCTCGTTCAGCGAAGCCGCCCGCACTTACACCGTGCTGACGGTCGGCGACGGCCTCGTCACCCAGGTGCCGGCGCTGATCGTCTCCACCGCCGCCGGCCTGCTCGTCTCCAAGGCCGGCATCACCGGCGCTGCCGACAAGGCGCTGATGCGCCAGCTCTCCGGCTATCCGCAGGCGCTCGGCATGTCGGCCGGCGTCATGCTGGTGCTGGCGCTGCTGCCGGGCATTCCGACCTTGCCGTTCCTGGCGCTCGGCTCCGGCGCCGGGATGCTGGCCTGGAACGCGCGCAAGCAGAAGCGGGCGGCGAAGGCGGCTGAAACCGCAGCAGCGGCTGCTCCTGCCGCAGCCGCGGCCGCCGCCGCTGCCGCCGCGGAAGAGCCGATCGCAGCGGCGCTGAAGATCGACGACCTCAAGATCGAGCTCGGCTATGCCCTGCTGCCGCTGGTCAACGGCCCCGACGGCACCGACCGCCTTACCGAGCAGATCAAGGCGCTGCGCCGCTCGCTCGCGATCGAGATGGGCTTCGTGATGCCGGCGGTGCGCATCCTCGACAACGTCCAGCTCGAGGCCAACAGCTACGTCATCAAGATCAAGGAAGTCGACGCCGGCACCGGCAAGATCTGGCCGAGCCAGTTCATGGTCATGGACCCCGCCGGCAACCAGGTGCAGCTGCCCGGCATCCACACCATCGAGCCGACCTTCGGCCTGCCTGCGACCTGGGTCGATGCCGGCCTGAAGGAAGAGGCCGCGTTGAAGGGCTACACCGTGGTCGACGCCGCGACCGTGCTGTCGACGCATCTGACCGAGCTGCTGAAGACCAACATGGCGGACTTGCTGTCCTACGGCGAGGTGCAGAAGCTCTTGAAGGACCTGCCGAAGGAACAGGGCGAGCTGATCAAGGACATCGTGCCGAGCCAGGTCACCGTGTCGGGCATTCAGCGCGTGCTGCAACTGCTGCTCGCCGAGCGCATCTCGATCCGCGACCTCTCGACCATCCTCGAGGGCATCGCCGACGCGCTGGCATTCTCGCGCAATCCGGCCACCATGGTCGAGCACGTCCGCGCCCGGCTGGCGCGGCAGATCTGCGCCCAAAACACCTCGCCGAACGGCTATCTGCCGCTGATTGCGCTGTCAGCGCGCTGGGAGCAGGCGTTCGCCGAGTCGATCGTAGGCCAGGGCGACGACCGCAGCCTCGCAATGCAGCCCTCGAAGCTGTCGGAATTCATGACCGCCGTACGCAACGCCTTCGAGCAGGCGGCGCGCGAAGGCGAGGCGCCGGTGCTGGTGACGTCGGCCGCGATCCGGCCGTTCGTTCGCTCTTTGGTGGAACGGTTCCGCTCGCAGACCACCGTGTTGTCGCAGGCCGAGATCCATCCGCGGGCCCGGCTGAAGACGGTCGGAAGCGTCTAGCGGCCGCAAATCATTTAGGTTTTCCGCCTGTGTTTTCTCGCCACAGGCAACTGATTTATGTGGAACAGGCCGGAACGGCCCCATCTGGGATGCAGCATTCCAGCGCCACTTCAAGATACTGATATTACAGAGCTTTAATGCATCATAGATTACCAAAGGGTCATTTTTGATCGCGACCGATCACGTCTCATCACGCCCTTGTGATGACCCCTACGGAACGGAATCGGCAAATCCTACGTTAGCTGGGCACGAGACGTTGAACCGGGCAACAAGGCAGACCGACAGATTTACTGAGAGCAGGAAGGCGGCAGGAGACTTCCATGAACCACTCGATCTACAGCGCTGATCGTACGACGCACCTGAAGATTGTGGTCGTGGCGTTGGTCGCCGGTATTCTGGTCGCTGGTTTCGGCATCTCGGCGCACAATTCGTCGGACGAGGGTTACACCCAGACGGCGCGTGTGATGAAGGCCGGCAAGCCGGTCGCCGTCACGAGCTCAGGCACCTCGATGGTCCGCTAACAGGAGAGTTTCACGAATTCACGTGGTGTTCTTTACAGCCCCCCAAAGTCGCTACGTGGATATTTAAGACCCCCAACTACCCCCAAGTTGACTATCGAAAACGCCCGCTCCCCACGGGCGTTTTCTTTTTTGTGCGAGTGGTGGAGCCAAGTCACTTACTTTGGAGCGCGCAAACTCCATCCACATCATTGCGAGCGCAGCGAAGCAATCCATTGTCACCGGACACGCGGAACGATGGATTGCTTCGCTGCGCTCGCAATGACGGAGCCATCACTGCCGACAGTCTCTCACGATGATACGCGGTCGCTATCGCGACGCAGGCGGCACGGTCTCGATCAGCTTGCCGGTGAAGATCGGCGCCGAGGTCGGCTGGCCGTTCGGCGAACCGCCGGCCTGCTCGACGGTCACGGCGTAGGTGGCGCCGTTGATCACATCGGGATCGTAGCCTGACAGCACCGGCCGCGCGGTGAAATCATCGGCACCGATCACGCCGAGCGAGCGCGGTTGCGGCAGCTTGTCGGAGATCAGCCAGAGCTCAAAGCTCTTGCCGGGCTCGGACGCAGCCTCGACCTTGCGCACGGTGAAGTTCTTGGTCGCGCCGTCGATCGTCATGATGAAGGCCGGCCCGCCATTCGGCCCCTGCAACAGCGCGACATATTGCGCCGACGGCGTGAAGGCCGGCGCTGGCGTCCTCACTTCCACGGTCTGGATGCGCGGCTTCGGCCGGATCGCATCAGGCAAGGCGTCGGGCTTGTAGATCTGCAGACCAATCGTCACCAGCAGTGCGGCCGCGATCGCGGTCGCGGCCGACGCGATGCCGCGCCAGCGCTTCACGCGGCTCGCAAGCGCGATCACGTTGCCGTCGCCGCCGCCAACAGATGGCTGGACCGCAGACTGACGGATCTCGACCGGCCGCCGGAGCTCGGGCGGCTGCGGAGGCTCCGGATCGAACGCCGAGCCGAACTCCGGATCGTCGGTGATCGGCGGCGGCGTCACCGTCGCGGCCGGAGTCTCGGGCAGCACCAGCGGCGCCTGCGGCGTGCCGGCATGGCCGATCGCGGCCTTGATGTTCTCCCAAACCACCGGACGCGGCTCGACCAGGCCGACCATCTGGTTCAGCGGCCCGAGCCTGAACTCCCAGGCCTGCACCAGCGCGGCGAACTCGTGATCGACGGCCATCATGGTCTCGACCTGCGTGCGCTCGTCGGCCTCGAGCGTACCGAGCGCATATTCCGCGGCGAGCGCGATATGGTCTTCGCTATAGGCCATCAATCACAGTCCAAGACACTCCCGGATATCCATCAGGCTGCGGCGCAGCCAGGTCTTCACCGTGTTCACCGGTGTCTCGAACTTTGCGGCGAGTTGCTCGCGGCTCCAGCCGTTGTAATAGGCGAGCAGCACGAGCTTCTGACGATCCGGCTCCAGTCGACCGACGCACTCCAGCAATCGCTTCAACTCTTCCGTCATCTCCCGTCGCGCCAGCGGATCGGGCTGGTCGGCGGCGACTTCCATTGCCGCCGGCTCGTCCTCCAACGAGGCCTCGCCGCGCTTGCGCACCACATCGATGGCGCGGTTGCGCGCGATCGACGTCATCCACGTGATCGGGGAAGACAGGGCGGGGTTGAACTGCCCGGCGCTGTTCCAGATCTTGACGTAAGCCTCCTGAATGACCTCCTCGGCGAGGTCCTGTCGCCGCAAGATACGGAGCACGACGCCAAAGAGTTTCGCGCGGGTCGCGGCGTAGAGTCGCTCGAAGGCGGCCTCATCCCCCTTGGCGACGGCGGCGATCAGCCAGACCAGCTCAGCCGGCGTCAGCACTTTGCGCCCTCCAAGCCTGCATCCCCCATGCCGTCATTGCCACCGTGCCGCCGATCATCCGGTCTGGACCGGTGGTAGCATATTTTGGGACAGCACGATCCGCCAAGTGGCTGGGAAGAGGCCGGCACGTCGCGGGCTTGTGGACAGCGCCCAAGCAAAAAGCCCGGGCGATCGGCCCGGGCTCTCAATCTGGTCAGCGGAGGGAGCGAAGGTTCAGGCGATGACGCCGAGGCGGGCCCGCATCAGGCCGATCGAATCCATGTCGGCTTGCTCGCGGGCGCTCTCCTCGGCGCGTTCGCGCGCCTGGTCGCGCTCGTCGAGCAGTTCGACCTTCTTCAATTCCTCGAAAGCTTCCGACAGCAGCGCCTTGGCGTCGTCGAGCTGGGCGCGCAGCTCGTCGGCCGAGCGGGTCAGGTTCTCGCGGCGCTGGATCGCGGCCTTGGCATAGGTGGGATAGGCGAAGTGCGTGGGGTCGTTGATCCCGGCGCGCTCCTGCTCGGTCTGGATCTCGCGCTCGAGTTCGACGGACATGCGCTGGAAGTCGGCGATCATGCCTTCGATCTGGGTAACCCGACGGCGCTTTTCATCGACCTGAAATTTCTTCAGGCGGATCAGCGTTTCACGTGACTTCATCGACTCATACTCCCCAGAAGTCCCAAATCTGAACGCGGGACAGAACCGGCTCCCCGCTGGGCCCCGCCGGCATAGCTATGGTGTGCCGGGGATGATGGCCTGACAAAGTTAGCGTTCCGTTTCCAAACCCGACAGGATTTGAGCGAGTTGCCGGTAGCCGTCGCCGAGGCTGGTGGCTTCCTCCTTGGCCTGGCGCAGGTAGGCCTCCAGCGGCTCATGGAGGCGGATCGCCTCGTCGACCTCGGCGCTGGAACCCGGCCGGTAGGCGCCGAGCCGGATCAGTTCCTCCATGTCGGCGTAGGTCGCCATCACCTGCCGCGCCTTGTTGATGAAGGGCAGGAAGTTCGGATCGGCGGACCGCGGCATGGTCCGCGAGACCGACTTGAGGATGTTGACGGCGGGATAGCGGCCGCGCTCGGCGATCGCCCGCTGCATCACGATATGGCCATCGAGGATGCCGCGCACCGCGTCGGCGATCGGCTCATTGTGATCGTCGCCGTCGACCAGCACGGTGAAGATCGCGGTGATGGTGCCGTCGCCGGTGCCCGGCCCTGCCCGCTCCAGGAGCTTCGGCAGTTCGGTGAACACGGTCGGCGTATAGCCCTTGGCGGTCGGCGGCTCGCCCGCCGAGAGGCCGATCTCGCGCTGCGCCATCGCAAAGCGCGTCACCGAGTCCATCAGGCACAGCACGTCCTGGTCCTCGTCGCGGAAATACTCCGCGATCGCGAGCGTCAGATACGCCGCCTGGCGTCGCATCAGCGCCGGCTCGTCCGAAGTCGCCACCACCACGACCGAGCGCGCCAGCCCCTCCTCGCCAAGATCCTCCTGGAGGAATTCCTGCACCTCGCGGCCGCGTTCGCCGATCAGCCCGATCACCGAGATCGCGGCATCGACGTTGCGCGCCAGCATCGACAGCAGCACCGACTTGCCGACGCCGGAGCCTGCGAAGATGCCGAGCCGCTGGCCGCGGCAGCAGGTCAGGAAGGTATTGAGCCCGCGCACGCCGAGATCGAGCGGCGGACCGACCCGCTTGCGCGAATGCGCCGGCGGCGGCGAGTTGCGGTAGGACATCGGCGAGGCGCCCTGCGGCAGCGGTCCCTTGCCATCGATCGGCTCGCCCATCGCGTTGACGACGCGGCCGAGCCAGGCCGGCGACGGCCGCACCTGGCTAGCGGCATTGGCGATCACGGCGCGGCAACCGCGTCTGACACCCTCGAGCCCGCCGAACGGCATCACCACCGCGTTCTCACCGGAGAAGCCGATCACCTCGGCCGGGATGAAGCGGCCGGCGCCGACGTCGATCACGATGCGGGCGCCGACCGACATCGCATGAATGGGGCCGGCGATCTCGACCATCAGCCCGCGGACGCCGACCACGCGGCCATAAATGTTGACGCCGTCGATGTCGCCGATCTGCTCCGCGAGGGCCTTCATTGCGAAAACCTTAAGTTTCCGCGATTTTGCTCCAGCCGCTTAACTTCGTGTTTACCCGCATCATTAATCATTGCGTCACTGTCTTTGGTGACTGAGGTCGCTTGCCCATCAGAAGAAGGGCGAGTCGCGAGAGTCGGTTAGGCCCGTCTCTTAATGTGGAAACTGAACGAGCGCGGTTAGGAAAAGCTTCTTCTACGCAATATCTTAGGGCGATTCGACAAAAATTGCACGGTTAGAGCTTGCGTCGAGGAATCAGTTTTTGTTAACCATATCTCGTCAGGATCCGAATCAGTTGTTCAAAGGCGTTTTGTGAGTGCCGCAAGTGCGGCCGACCTGACGCCCGGAGCGGCGACTATAGGGGACTGGCATGCGCGTTTTGCTGATTGAAGATGATAGCGCCGTCGCGCAGTCGATCGAATTGATGCTCAAATCCGAGAGTTTCAACGTCTATACGACGGACCTCGGTGAAGAAGGCGTCGATCTCGGCAAGCTTTACGACTACGACATCATCCTGCTCGACCTCAACCTGCCCGACATGTCCGGCTACGACGTGCTCAAGCAGCTCCGGGTCTCGAAAATCAAGACTCCCATTCTGATCCTCTCCGGCCTCGCCGGCATCGAGGACAAGGTCAAGGGTCTCGGCGTCGGCGCCGACGACTACATGACCAAACCCTTCCACAAGGACGAACTGGTCGCCCGCATCCACGCGATCGTCCGCCGCTCCAAGGGTCACGCCCAGTCGGTCATCCAGACCGGCGATCTCGTGGTCAATCTCGACACCAAGACGGTCGAGGTCGGTGGCCAGCGCGTGCACCTGACGGGCAAGGAATACCAGATGCTGGAGCTGCTCTCGCTCCGCAAGGGCACCACGCTCACCAAGGAAATGTTCCTCAACCATCTCTACGGCGGCATGGACGAGCCGGAGTTGAAGATCATCGACGTCTTCATCTGCAAGCTGCGCAAGAAGCTCGCCAACGCCTCCGAAGGCCGCAATTTCATCGAGACCGTGTGGGGCCGCGGCTACGTGCTGCGCGAGCCGCACGAGGCCGACGAACGCATTCCCGCCTGACCTTCTCTACTTGGCTACGACTTGAACCCCGCCGCAAATGGCGGGGTTTTTGTTTGGGATTGAACCCCTACCCGGCATGCGCCGACCAAGGGAACGTGCAATCCTCCGTCGTGCGAATCCCGACGAACTCCCGGACCGCCCCGACATGATCCTGCAATCCCTCGCCGGCCTGCCGGCGTTCCTGGTCTATTTCTGCACGGCGCTGATCGCCGTGGTGGCCTACCTCTTCGTCTACACCCGCGTCACGCCGCATGACGAATTCCAGCTGATCCGCGACAACGATTCCGCGGCGGCGATCGCACTGGGCCTCAGCCTGCTCGGTTTCGTGCTGCCGGTGGTCAGCGCCATCGCCCACTCCGCCAATGTGATCGACTGCCTGATCTGGAGCATCATCGCGCTGATCGTGCAGATCATCGTCTATTACATCGTGAAGATCCCGGTGCCGAACCTGTCGGCGCGGATCGCCTCCGGTGAAATGGCGGCGGCGATCTGGCTCGGCCTGTCCTCGCTGGCCGCAGGCGCGCTGAATGCGGCCTGCATGATCTACTGAGCCATTGAGCCGAACCATGGCGCGCAAACCCAACCCGGAATTCGGCAAGCGGCGACCGGTCGTGACGGCGGTGCCGGCCCGGCCGGAGCCGCCCTCCAAGCGCTCCAACCACGTCGCGCTGCTCGTGATGGGGACGCTCGCGGTCGGCGGCAGCGCCTACGCGCTGATGCCGCGGACGAATTGCCAGCCCATCCAGCCGCCGCCTGCGGGCGTCACCGCACCGGGCGCCCCCGCGCCGGCCCCATTGCAACCCGGCGCCGATTGCGCGCCGCGCAGTTCGTCCTCCGGCTCTGGCGGCAGCGGCGGCTCGTCGCGCAGCAGCTTCTACAGCGGCAACTCCTCGTCGAGCGGCTCTTCGTCCTCGTCGAGCTCGTCGGTCAGCCGCGGCGGCTTCGGCTCGTTCGCGCATGCGTTCGGCTTCGGCGGTGGCTGACGGGCACATCGCCGTGTCATCGCTGCGTCATCCTGTTTCGCTTGCCCGTCGATCGCAGCTGATGGAAACTCGCCGCGGCTTTCGCAGATGGCAAGGCCAAGGCAAGGGTTACGTCCATGAAGCGCTCGCGCCGGATATGGCTGAAACTGATGGGAAGTATCGCGGTCGGCGCGACGTCGATGGGCCTGACGCCCAGCGAGGCCCGCAGTCACCACCATGCTGCGCACCGACCGAAGAAAAAGCCCGTGCAATCGTCGCCCTCCGGCGGCTTCGGCGGCATCCCGCGCAGCATCGCCCGCTATGGCGCTGACGATGTCTCGCATGGTGGCAGCTGACCCGGAGCTGACGCGCGTCACCTGAAGATCACGGTGCCTTCATGCAACGCATCGCATGTCCCGAGCGCGACGACTGGCAGGCGACCGCCGAGAACGCCGGCTTCACCTTCCACACCATCGACGGCGAACGCTACTGGGACGAGCGCGCCTATTACGCCTTCACGCTGGACGAGATCGAGCGCTCGATCGAGGCGCCGACCGGCGAGATCGACGCGATGTGCCTCGAACTCGCGGGACGCGCGATCAAGGACGAGCGCTATCTGCGCCGGTTGAAGATACCGGAGGCGTTCTGGGATCTGATCGCGACGAGCTGGCGCCGCAAGAACCCGAGCCTCTATGGCCGGCTCGACCTCACATTCGACGGCAACGGCCCGGCCAAGCTGCTCGAATACAATGCCGACACGCCGACCTCGATCTTCGAGGCCGCGGTGTTTCAATGGACCTGGCTCGAACAGGCGATCCAACGCAACATCATCCCGAAGCGCGCCGACCAGTTCAACTCGATCCACGACCGGCTGATCGAGGCCTGGAAGGCGATCGGCGCCACCCAGCCGCTGCATCTCACCGGACTGACCGGCAATGCCGAGGACGCCGGCACCCTCGCCTATCTCGAGGACACCGCGGCGCAGGCCGGGCTGAAGACCACGCTGCTCGACATCGAAGAGATCGGGCTGCGCGACGACGGTCAGTTCGTCGACCTCGACGAACGGACCATCAGGCTCGCGTTCAAGCTCTATCCGTGGGAGTGGATGTTTCACGACGCATTCGGCAAGAACCTTTCGACCGCGCCGACGCAGTGGATCGAGCCGCCCTGGAAGGCGATCCTGTCCAACAAGGGCATCCTGCCGCTGCTGTGGGAGATGTTTCCGGGCCATCCCAATCTGCTGCCGGCCTATTTCGAGGACGACCCGCAGGCCGCGCAACTCGGCACCTCGTTCGTGCGCAAGCCGATCTACTCGCGCGAGGGCGCCAATGTCGAACTGGTCAGCGCAGGGGTGACGCTGGTCGCGGAGCAAGGCCCCTACGGCGCCGAGGGTTTCATCCGCCAGGCACTGGCGCCGCTGCCGAATTTTTCCGGACAGTATCCGGTGCTCGGAAGCTGGCTGGTGGACCATACGCCGTGCGGGCTGTCGATCCGCGAAGACGAGAACCCGATCACCGGCAACACCTCGCGCTTCCTGCCGCACGCGATTTTGTAGTTCGCCGAGACGCGCACATCTCTATCCCCGTCATCCTGAGGTGCGAGCCCTTGCGAGCCTCGAAGGATGCACGGCCCCGCCTGTGGCCGTCGACCCTTCGAGACGCCGCTTCGCGGCTCCTCAGGGTGACGGAACAGACGGTGTCGCTTTCCTCGCGGAACTCCAACTCACCGCGCGGCGGACGCAACCGCTTTCAGCACATGCAGCGCGGCGCCGGCGCGTGCGACTGGCGCAGTACTCGGCTGATAGAGCCCCCGGCGGTCGGGATAGGGCCTGAACAAATTGGTGATGCCGACCACGGATTCCGCGGCGCCAAGCGCCAGCACGCCGTCGGGCTCGAGCATCCCTGCGATCTTGCCGAAGATCGAGGCCTTGGTCTGCTGATCGAAATAGATCAGCACATTGCGGCAGAAGATCACGTCGAAGGTGCCGAGATGCGAGATGTCCTGCAGCAGATTGAGCTGGCGGTGCTGCACCATGCCGCGAATATCGGCGTTGAGCTGCCACATCTCGCCCTTCTGCACGAAATACTTGACCAGCAGCTGGATCGGCAGGCCGCGCTGCACCTCGAACTGGCTGAACAGGCCGGCCTTGGATTTTTCCAGCACCGCCTGCGAGAGGTCGGTGGCGATGATCTCGAACCGCCAGCCGGTGAACAGCGCGGTCATTTCCTTCAGCAACATCGCGATCGAATACGGCTCCTGCCCGGTCGACGATGCCGCGCACCAGATGCGCAGGCTGCGGCGCCCGGCACGCGCCTGCGCGAGCGCCGGCAGCACCGCTTCCTTCAGATGATCGAACGGAATCTTGTCGCGGAAGAAGAAGGTCTCGTTGGTGGTCATCGCCTCGACCACCTCCGACGTCAGCATCTCGGCGCCGCCCTTCATCCGCAGCACGAGCGCGGCAATCCCGGCGAGATTCGACCGGCGCGCCAGGGGCAGCAGGCGGCTCTCGACGAGATACTGCTTGTCGGCGGACAGATCGAGGCCGGAACGTTCCTTCAGCAGCTTACGCAGATACTCATAGTCCAGCGGCGTCACGAACGGTCTCCCGCAAACACGCGAACAAGCTTCGGTGCGATCTGATTGAGCGGCAGCACGGCGGCGCAGATGCCGGCGTTGACCGCGGCGCCGGGCATGCCCCACACCACGCTGGTCGCTTCGTCCTGGGCGATCACGCTGCCGCCGGCGGCGACGATGTCCTTGCCGCCGCGCATGCCGTCCGAGCCCATGCCGGTCAGGATCACCGACATGATGCTGCCCTGCCAGACATCGATCGCCGAGGTGAACATCGGATCCACCGCGGGCTTGCAGAAATTGACCGGCGGCCCGTCGTCGAGCGCGATGGTGGCATCGATGCCGTGGCGGGCGATGCGCATGTGGCGGCCGCCGGGCGCCAGATAGATCTGGCCCGGCTTGATGGTCTCGCCGTCGATCCCCTCATGCGCCGGCCGCTTGCTGGTGCGCGCCAGATGCTCGGCGAGAATGGTGGTGAAGGTCGGCGGCATGTGCTGGGTGATCAGCACCGGCACGCGGTCGATCACCGGGCCGATCTCCGCGACCAGCGACATCAGCGCCTGCGGGCCGCCGGTCGACGAGCCGATCAGCAGCACCTTCGGCTGCAACAGGCCGAACGAACGGCGCGCGATTTGGGCCGGCGCGACGTGCGCGGCGGCAGGAGCCACCGTGCGCGCTCTGTCGAGGCCCGGCGCAAGCGGCGGGCTCGCCGTCGTGTGCACGGTGTTGCGCCGCGCCTTGGCGCCGAGATGACGGATCTTCTGGATCAGATCGTGGCGGAAGGTTTCCGCGGCGGTGGCCTCGCGCGTGCTCTCCGGCTTCGGGATGTAGTCGGACGCGCCGAGCGACAGCGCCTTCAGGCTGATCTCCGCGTTGCGGCGGGTCAGCGTCGAGGCCATGATGATGATGAGATCGCGCTTCTTCGCCAGGAGCTGCGGCAGCGCCGAGATGCCGTCGAGGTCGGGCATCTCGATATCGAGCACCGCGACGTCGGGGTTGATGCGCTCGAGCTGGTTGACGGCATCGAGGCCGGTACGCAGCGAAGCCACCACCTCCATGTCGGGCTCGGCGCCGATCCAGCGCGAGATCATCCCGCGGATCACCACGGAATCGTCGACCACCATCACCCGCACCTTGTCGGAACGGGTCGATGTCGGAACCGCAGTACTTGTCAACGCAACACTCATGACTTCACCAGCGACGCAACACGACGCATAACAACCGTTGAGCCGAAGGCTTCTGCCGCCGGATCGAACAGGAACTTAAATGAGACCGACTTCCTGGAACTTCGCAGTGACGATGTCCCGGTCGAACGGCTTCATGATGTATTCATTGGCACCGGCATGCAGCGCGCGCGCGATATGCGCGACGTCATTCTCGGTGGTGCAGAACACGACCTTGGGCTGATCGCCGCCGGGCATGCGGCGGAGATTGCCGAGAAACTCGTAGCCGTCCATGACCGGCATGTTCCAGTCGAGCAGCACGGCTTCCGGCATCGCGCGCTTGCAGGCTTCGAGCGCCTTGGCGCCGTCCTCGGCCTCGACGATCGTGAAATCGAGCCCTTCCAGGATGCGGCGGGCGACCTTGCGAATGACGCTTGAGTCATCGACAACAAGACAGGTTCTCATCTGCGACCTCTACTTCCTCATCCCCGGTGGGATGTTTCAGTTCTTCAGTTCTAGCGGCCCGTCTCAGGCCGCTTTGGCATCAGGCACCAGTTCGAGCACGCGATCGACATCGAGGACGACCATGAGCTGGCCGTCGAGGCGGTGGACGCCGCCGGCGAGCTTGGCCATGCGGGGATCGAGGTTGACCGGATTGTCCTCGCGGCCGTCGTCGGGCAGCCGCAGCACTTCGCCGATCTGGTCGATCAGAAGACCGTAGGATTCGCCGCGCTGGTCGACGCCGACCGCCATCGGCAGCTTGCCGTCATCGGCCTTCGGCAGCCCGAGTCGGGCCCGCATGTCGACCACGGTGACGATGCGGCCGCGCAGATTGAGCACGCCGGCGATCTCGCTCGAGGCCAGCGGCACCCGCGTCAGCCGCTCCGGCATGAACACGTCCTGCACCCGCGAGATCGGCAGGCCGAACAGCTGCCCGCCGATCACCGCGGTGACGTATTCGGCCATCGCGCCTTCGCTCATCTCGGTCTTGCTGGTCATCAATCCCCGTCCTTATCCCGTGTCATGCGGCCCGGCGCAGCTCGGCGGTCTGCTCTTTCAGCGCCGCGATCAGCCCGGGACGATCAAATTTTGCCACGTAGTCGTGGAAGCCGGCCTGCCGGCCGCGCTCGATCGCCGCCGGCGACACCATCGCCGAC
>NZ_MKFI01000009.1 GCF_001982635.1 Bradyrhizobium mercantei
GGGGTTTGGCTTGGCGATGAAAGGGGCCTTGAGGAGCGATCACGCAACCCCTCAACACCTTCTGCGCGGTACCGTTTGACCCATTTGGCGACCGACTTCGGCGTCGTATTGAACAACTCAGCCGCGCCAGCTTGGTTTAGCCCGCCTTGAACCACGCTTCGGACCATCGCCTCTCGACCTTTGGGCGTCAAAGGCGCATTCTTGTGCACGTTCATCTGGTCTCTCCTTGGAACACTGAAGCTTCGCAACCTCAGCTTCCTCGGTTCAGACCAGATGGACAACCTCCTGACAGACCACAGCTAGGCCGGCCCGCGCCTGTGGCGATGGTGCTGTTCGAGAAATTCGGCCAGCATCCGTCGCTGAACCGGCAGGCCGAACGCTATGCCAGCGTTGTGGATCACCAGTGGCGTATGGCCAATGAAGGCCAGGAACTCGTCACCATCGTTGAACAGGGAGGGCGTGCCGATCAGCCTGTCTACCCGTCGCGTTGACGCATTTGTTCCGGCGCCTGGGGGGGGGGCCATGTGCTGGGCGCCGAGCGATTGCACGGGAACGACGCTACGGGGGGCGATCCTGGCCAAAGGAAGACGACACGGCCGAATCTGGGTCTATGTGCGCGATGACAAGCCGCCTTTTGGCGGGCGGCTCCGCGGGGGGAAGTGTTTTTGTTACTCACGCGATCACGCCGACGAGCGTCCCCGAGCCCATATGGCCGTTTACAGCGGCATCCTCCAGACAGATGCCTATGGCCGCTATGGCAAGCTTTGCATCCGGGCCGCAACGCGGGTCCGATCCTCGAAGCCGCATGCGGGGTCCATGTTGCGCGGCCGTTCTTCGTGATGGTTGGTCCTGCGGAGGATGCGCGCCGCAAGTGCAGGGCAAAAGCCGGCGTTGATCTCGCCTCTCTGAACGCTGGAAGCAGTCCGCCGGATCGACGCCTTTTCGAGATCGAGCGAGGCATCAACGGGGAGCCGCCCGAACGGCGCTGGGCTGTCCGCCACGAGCTCAGCGCGCCGCTGGTCGCCGATTTGCAAGCTGGATGCGTGAGCAACGCTCCAAGCTCTCACGGCGCAACCATATCGCCAAGGGGGACGGGCTACATGCTCAAGCGCTGGAGTGCGTTCACCCGGTTCCTCGACAACGCCCGCATTTGCCTGTCGAACCACGCCGCCGAACGAGTTCTGCGCGGCATTGCCTGGGACGGAAGTCGTGGCTGCTCTGCGGCTCCGGCCGCGGTGGCAACCGTGCCCCGATGTTTTGCAGCCTGATCGTCACAGTCAAAATGAATGACGTAAATCCACGAGCCTGGCTCGCCGATGTCCTGGCACGCATCGCCGTACATCCAGCCCAAAGGCTCAACGAACTGCATCCGTGGAATGGCCGTCACCGAAACAGGCGAGAGTGACCGCAACGCCTCACTGTAAGCTTACGTAAGGCTGCTCGCCTGCCGCGGTGGTCAAACTAGCAAGAAGGAGCAGGCGTTGAGCCGTGACCTTCGCTCACTGCTTCGCAAAAGTCGCAATCGCCTGAACGCGATGGGCTTGTCGATGGTATCGGGCTTATGTCAACGCCAAGCTCTGGAAAGTGACGCTACCCGAGCCCTTTCCGGAGTGAGCGAAGTGCGAGCTCGCAAACCTTTTGCACCGTCACCGTGAGGATGAGCTCCGCTTGCAAGCGGCGAAATGTTCTTCCGTCGACGATCGAGCCTAAAGCTCAGCGAGCGCGCAGGTGTACGATCAACACCTTAGTCAGCGACGCTGGGATGTGCTGAAGCGTCCTGTTAACATTGGCACACTTTCGGTCCTTCCTTTTGGCCTGAGATGCAATGGAGTAGCTATTGCGCAAAGCAGCCGAACTTTTGAACTTTCGTACTCCATTTTCTTTCAAGCCAACGAATTGCGATGTACAAATCTGACGTCGGCATTCGACATCCGTAGCCGCGCAATGTTCGTGTAAGTGGCTCGTTCATCATCGATCGAGTGCATCGGAAGTTCGCCCTGTAATCCTTGAAGAAAAACATTGCTATCGGTACGAAGCGTACCGATGTGAAGCTACCAAAGCACGGTAGCCGTCAGCGCGCCCCGATCTGTTCGCATCGTACAAACTTTGCCCTGCGACTATGAACCTGATGTGTCAGCTTCTTCAAGCGAGCGGCGGAATGGTCCGCGCCGCGACGCACATCGATCCAGTCGACCGGCGTGCGTTTGAGAGGAGCCCTGCAGATCACACGATTTGGGGGCGGCCGAGGCGAAGTTGGTTATCTCTCGCACGACCAGGTTGGGAGGCCACTTCCGAGGGTGAAACGATTTGGGGGACGTCCTATGAGATTGAAGAAAAGCATTCTGCTCGGTTCGGCAACTGGATTAATCGTCGCTGGCGGCGCGCAGGCTGCGGATCTGCCCGTCAAGGCGAAGGCGATCGACTATGTGAAGGTGTGCTCGTTGTACGGGCCTGGCTTCTACTATATCCCCGGCACTGATACGTGCATCAAACTCGGAGGCTATGTGCGGGCCGAACTCAATGTTCACTCCAACGGCAACGTTGACGTACCCAATAGTGGCGCAGGTGGCGCGCAGAACCGCTTCAGCAATGCATATTCGTGGCGCTCTCGCGAGGATCTGACCATCGATACCCGCACGGCGACCGAGTACGGTGTGGTCCGAACTTACTTCGACTCGGTCTTTACCTGGACTTCAGGCGGTTACAGCGGCGCTGGAAACGGCTCAACTATCTACCAATCTCTCGGCGGCACCGCTGCGCCTGCCAATGCGGGTGCGGGCAATGTAGCTTATGGTACCGTTGGCGTCTATTACGCATTCATTCAATTCGCAGGCTTCACAATAGGTAAGGCGCAGTCGCAGTTCTCGGCGCCATGGGCCAACTATCCTGCGAACGCAATGGACGGGCTGCCCGGCGGTGGAGGCTGGGATCCTGTGAACCAGTTCACGTATACGGCAGGCTTCGGTCAGGGCGTCTCGCTGTCCTTGTCGGCACAGGATCAGGTTGCCCTCTACACCAGCAATCTTTGGAACGTCAGTGCCGCTTCAGCGGCCGGTATCGCAGCCGGCGCGTATGGCGGCAACGATATCGCCGGCACGGCAGCTCCCGATCTGGTCGCGATGCTTCGTGTCGATCAGTCCTGGGGACTCTTCCAGGCGTCTTTCGCTGCGCATGACAACCACGCCGCCTACTACGGCGGCACCGAGTTGACCGGACATCCTGATGACAAGTGGGGCTGGGCAGGCCAGCTGTCATTGTCGATCAAGAACATTCCAACGGGTCCGGGTGACACCATCAATATGTCCGCCGTTTATACCAACGGGGCGAGCCGCTATAACTTCCAGGACTATGCGTCCAGCACCTACGCTATGTATGGCGGCACGGGTCTCGCCGGCGCTTACCAAAGCGTAGGTATCGCCGGTCTGTCCGACGCGGTGTTCGTGACCGGATCAGGCATGCAATTGACCACAACCTATGGGTTCCAAGGTGGTTATACCCACAACTGGAATCCATATTGGAATACGACCCTGTTTGGTGCGTGGGCCGCGGTGCGCTATAACGGAACTGCGAAGAACTACATCTGCGGGGCCGTTGTCGCAAATCTTGCTCTTTCGAGCGGTGTCGCTGGCTGCAATCCGGACTTCAATTATTCCGTTGTTGGTACGGCCACACGCTGGACCCCGGTCAAGAACCTGACCTTCTCGGCTGAACTCGATTACGCCATGCTCGACCAGAAGTATGCAGGCGGCAGCACGGTGATCTTGCCGCTGCAGGCAGGTACCGCCAAGCCAGGTGGGGTTTATGAACTGAGAAATCAGAGCGCAGTCTCGCTGCTGCTGCGCGCACAACGGAATTGGTGATGTTCTGTCAGACAGCAGGCGATTAACGTCGATGGTTTGACCTCCAGAAGGCCTCCGGCATGCCCGCCGGAGGCCTCCACTTTGTTCTTGACCTGAAGTTCGACTTGGTCTGATAGCAGGCATTGAATCGAGATTGCACATTCAAAGCTGACTCTTGGCCGCTAACACAAACTGGATCCGCCGAATCTGGTCAATCGTTCGCAGGAACACGTAACTAGATGCTTTCACTGTCGCCTCAGGGCACCTCGTGCAACTCATGTAAGCCTGAAGGCGGGGGCGCCTGCGGACTTACGACCTATTAACACCCCAGATTTCGGACTTCAATAAACTGCTCGCGACGATCAGTGCACTAATTGCCGCGGCTCATCGCCACTGCAAACGGCGGCCGCTAATCGATGGTGCATCCTGACCAGTTTCCGATCGTGCTGTAGTTTGAAGGCCTACAACGATATCGACATTCATATTGTCGGTCGACCTTCGATCACTCCCGCTCAAGCTCTCCGTATGGCCGCACGCTCGCGTATTCGCGCCCGCCTGACGTTCGGTCGATCCCCTCTGACGGACAATCAGACTCCTGAAACCTGACAGCCCGACTGCGACGCACTTGCCTGGATGAGAACAGCCATATTTCCGGGCTGATGCTCATTCCTTAACATCTTCCTGTGCGCGCGTGGGATTTCCTTCCAGGTGAAGACTTCGGAAAGGCACGGATCAATCCGTCGTTCGCGAACAAGCCGGTTCGCTTCCCACAATTGATATGGATTCGCGAAGTGGCTGCCCTGGACTCTTTTTTGTCTCATCCATACAAAGCGAGCGTCCATAGTAAGGTAGTAACCAGAAGTCCCGCCACAGAACACAACCATTCCGCCCCGTTTCACGACGTAGCAGCTCACGGGAAATGTCATCTCTCCCGGATGCTCGAATACCATGTCGACATCGGTGGCCCCTCCTGTAATCTCCCAAACGGCTCTGCCGAATCGGCGCACCTCCTTCATGTAATCCCTGTATGCAGCGATGTTATCGCTATCCGGAAGTCTTCCCCAACAGTCAAACTCTTTTCGGTTTATCACGCCTTTGGCGCCCAATGACATCACGTAGCTACGCTTCCACTCCTCAGAAATAACACCGATGGCATTAGCGCCCGTCAATGTTATGAGTTGGACCGCCATCGAACCCAGCCCGCCAGCCGCACCCCACACCAACACGTTCTGACCTGGTCGAACCGAATGCGGGTGATGGCCAAACAACATCCTGTATGCAGTACCCACCGTGCCCATATAGCACGCGCTCTCCTCCCAGCTGAGGTGTACCGGCCTCGCCAATAGTTGACGCGACTGAACGCATGCAAATTGTGCGAAGGATCCGTCCGGGGTTTCATAACCCCAAATTCTCTGGGAAGCCGATAACATCGGATCCCCGCCATTGCACTCGAGATCATCGCCATCGTCCTGGTGGCAATGGACAACAACCTCGTCACCCACCTTCCATTTCTTTACTCGACTTCCAACGGACCAAACAATTCCCGCCGCGTCCGATCCCGCGATGTGACGGGAGTGCCGATGCAAATCGAAGGGTGATACTGGCTGCCCGAGAGACGCCCAAACACCGTTGTAGCCTACCCCTGCGGCCATAATCATGACCAAGGCATCGTCAGGCCCCACAGGCGGCGTCTCAATCACCTCCACCTGCATTGCATTCTCCGGATCACCGTGCCGCTCCCGGCGTATGACCCAGGCAAACATGTGCTTCGGCGCGTAGCCCAATGGCGGAATTTCGCCAATCTCGTAAAGATCCTTCTGAATCGTCGGGACACTCTCCACGATCGATGGATCCAGTCCGTTGCGTTGATCGACTCTACTCATTGGTCACCTCGATGAAATGGCGACAGGCGCGAAGAGCCCAGCCAGTCACGCGTCCTTCCACGCGTACGTCAAACGACCACCTGCGATGTTGATCGATGGTTTTGTTCCAGGAGGCTCGACCGCGGGTTTGCTGAGCGCCGAACTCGCTGCAAGCTCTGGAAGCGAGGCAGCACGACAGGTCCTTCGAGCATATGCGCCGGCCGTAGCGGTTGCGTGACTGATGTCCATCCGCCCTTGAACTGCCACCATATCGGTGTGAGATCTCGACCTTAACGCGATCGCCGGGCCGGGCGATCAGAATCACGATCTCATTCTCCCAACACTCATTTTCAATCGGCAAAAGCGACGCTCAATCTCCTTCAGGCATCTCTGCTCCTGTGCGCCGGGGCCGTATGCTCGCGCAGCTCTCATGCTGAACAGTTGACGGCGCATTATACACTGAAAAGGAGAAGTCGGAACAGAAAAGAACACCTATCAGGAGACGTTGGTTGTTGGATTGAATGGAAAAGCTGATAAGCGCGAATGCGAAGGAGCGGCCGCGAGCACGGGGAGAGGTGACGGACTGGCTCAGTCAAGAGCTGGACTCGTTACACGCCTCTCGGTCCTTTGTACGCCAAACGGCCGCCCAGTGGTGACGTTTTCACAAACCTGACCGGAGACTTGCATGGCACCCCTAAATGTTCACAAGGCGGGGACCGTTCTTGTGGTGCAGTTCAATCGTGAGAAACCCTTAAATCCGCTCAATCGAGAGCTTGAGCGAGGTATTGTCGAGACATGTCGATGGGCGCAAGACGAACCGACCGTCAGGGCAATCGTCCTTACTGGTGGAGTGGATCGCTCCTTCGGTGTCGGTGACGACTTAAACGAAGCACGCGAAATAAAAACCCGGATCGACGTTGAAGGTCTGATAGACCGGACAGTCGGGCTTTACGTTGCCATCCTCAGCGTAACAAAGCCTACCGTCGCAGGAATTGACGGATACGCCATAGGTGCCGGGCTTCAGATGGCACTCTGCTGCGATTGGCGCGTGGGAACGCCAACGGCGAAGGCGCTTGGCTCTGAGCTCAAGCAGGGACTGGCTTGTCCAATCGGGGCCTACATGCTCCGGAAATCATTTGGGCGTTCGGCGATGTCGGATATTGTCTTCGGCTGCGAGGTTGTGCCGCCTGAATGGGGGATAGAGCATAAATTCTTCAATGAGATTGCCGAGCCGCGGGACGTCGTCGAGAGAGCCATTTGGAGAGCTGGCATCCTTGGGGACTATCCGGAAGTCGCTTATCGGCGAACGAAGGAGTCGGTGAACCGTTCCTTCATTGCCGGGCTGGGAGAGCTGAAGCCAATGGCAAAGAATATCATTCTGGATGGATTTCGTAGCAGCTCTGCCCAAGCCCATTTCGCTCGGGTCACGCGATAATAGACCATGATTTACAACAAGCCTTGGCATGGCATCGCCATGGTTTGGGCCGATTCACCCCGGATAGGATCGGGCGCGTAAATAATATCTTTGGATCGCGAACTTTCCCAATTTTAGCTCATGGGATTGACTGGCATCCATTATACTGGGGCCCGAACCCGCGTGGATCGGCGACTATGAAGGACAGCCAGCGAACCTCTGCAGAGAGGTGTGGTGCTTGCCTAAGCCATCGCGCTGTATTCACGACCAAGATATGTCTTCCCAAAGTCGCAGTTGTAGCCAGCCGTACACTAGTCCAGATGTCGAGTTAGATCAGTTATCGCGGCTCCCAAGAGAACCGCCGATGTTTCGAGGTCCAGCTCAAGTATCTCAACCTCAGCATGACGAAGCAGGTGAATGAGACTCAGTAGCTGCTTCTGTCTGGTGTCGACCGGAGATTGAGGGGGATATGTAGCCGACTGTCTTTTTCTGTCACGTACGAATGGCCAGGGAAACTGCCGCGTTATTGTATAGGCAAGCGTTCTCATGAAGAGCTTCCGAGCAGCTTGTTGTTAAACCAGTTCGAGGCCGCTGGAATATTTTTCATTGAACTATACTCGACGAAGGCTCTCAGGCTCTCAATGCGGTTCCTGATGGTGAGAGTACAGAAAACGCGAAGAGAATCGCCTACCATTTTCTAGAGGAGTTAATTGCCGCTACGCGCCTTTCGTCAGCCTTCTGCGAATCAACGGGACGTCGAGCTCAATTGTGCCCGACACCTCGATCACACTTTCTCGACGGTGACTAATCTCGAGTAGGGCGTACTTGAGCGCTTGGGCACGGTCCACGAAAAGGCCGCCAAAGAGGCCGTTTCGTTCGCGGGCAACCCAGTTGCCGCGACGATTCCTGCCTACAAAGACGACGGTCGAGCCTGATGAGCTGCATGACGCCGGTGGGACGTGTTTCACCTTCATAATTCTCACATGGTTTTCGAGGCGCCTTCTCAGCTGGCTCTTTCAATATCTACTGTTAGCTGTTCAAAAGTCCTCTGCCTCACCGGATGCGCAACGTGGTCCGCTCAAGTATGTTTGCGCCGGGGGGAAACCTTTGGCCGGGAGGAGCACGTCGAACGGCGTATTAGTGTGGCTTGCCATACAGCCGTCTGTTTGTGTCCCGGCCAGCTTAGCCTCTGCCCGGCTTTTAGAGCGAGCCAATTTGTCCTATCGATAGACTTTGCGGCGACCGCGAGATGGATAATCGTTTCTGGCAGAAGGCGCAAATCCCGCGCGTTCATGACGATGAAGCGCACGATGCGCCATCGGCAACTCCTGGCGCGAAATACGCTGCTCTGGCGAGAAGCGCCCTCATAGCGGTATTATTGCGTCAAGCTTGAATGCTTAGGGATGGTCTTCACTGTCCGAAGCGCCACGTGAAGTCCGTGTCACAAGCGCTTCCGGCATGGTATGTCCTTTTGCGTGAAGACGACTACGAACTCTCATGATCTCTAGTTGAATCGAACCATCCTTTTTCCAGAGCAGACGATACTAGATATGCCGAGGTCTGATGGCCCAAGCGCCGATCTCGCCTTGAAGAATACATCAATCAAGAAAGAGAGCCCTCCTACCGATTCTAGTAGAGGAGCGCGCTAGCCTAGCCGTGCATCTCAGCCAATCGTTTGTTTAAAGAAGGTTGAAAGTGGGAGCTTGCCGATCTGCGAATCCATCTTCTCGCTCAGCCGATAGGCCATTATGAGCGTGTGTGAGATCTTCCGGCCTACAGAGTGGCGAGCGCCGCGTGCTGCGACGTCTATCGATGTTCCCGATCGACGTATTGTTATCTGGCCCATTTTGCTTCCGAAGAGCGAAAAGGCGCGGTCGGACTTCCGTGTGTGACCGCGGGACATTGCGTTCTCTCCAGGCGGTGTCGGCAAAGCTGTAAGCCTGTATGTCCGTCTCTGCCGACGAGGTGGCTCGCCGTACACTGCGCGTCCGACGGGTGCTCGCGCGGGTCCAAGCCGATCCTCAATATAAGAGGGCGAGCCGTGGTGGACTGTAGGGAAGCATTTGTCGGAATCGACGTCGTGAACCTGAGAAACGCCATTGCGATCGCGAAGGCAGGCCGGGAGGGAGAAGTTTGCTTCTTCGGCAGTTCGCACCCGTCCTCCGCGAAGGTTCGAACACCCGAATTACATCGATCCATGTCGCGCCGGCGTGCTTGCCTTCTGCGTTCCGCGCGACCGCCGTGTCGGTCCTAAGAGTGCGTCGATGGGACCGGTTCGATCTGACGACTCCCATCGAGGGAAGCTCTGTTCGCCCTTGGCAAACCCGGAAAACAGACTCGCCGTGCCCGATACGTATTTCGCTTTTTTCTTCAACAAAAGGTCTTTAGTTGCGGAAACCATACAAAGCGGCCGGGGTCTCGCCAAGGATCCGTCCTCTCGCGTCCGCGTCCGGGACGAGCTCCTCTAACCATGCCAACGTCTCTGTATAGGACGGCGCATAGGCATGGGCGGCCGTCACGTGTGGCCACTCCGACCCCCAGAGCAGCTGTTCTGATCCAAGTGCCTCCAGTAGCCGAACCGCCGCTGCCTTGGCCCAATCATCTGGAACACGTCCGACCCCCGACAGCTTCACCCACACCTCGGCGCCTTCAGCGAGTGTGAGGAGCCGCTCCAATCGAGGATCCCAGGAAGGATCGCGGGCGCAGTTCGCAAGTCCGAAGTCTCGGAACACCAGGCGATGGCCGTCGGCCAGCAGCAGCTCTGCGAAGTGCTCTCTTCCTTCGATCCCGCCGGATATCTCCAGGTGAAGGCCCAATTGAAGGGCAGCCTCGAGGGACTCGGCCAACGGATCAGGATCATCAAGGGTTACGGCCAAACCCACAGCGCCTGATCGGGCCCACTGCTCCAAGATCCCGGGCGCCAACGGTTGTATGAGGGGCGGAATCAGCCGCACCGGCATATGGGCCTCGCTCGCCTGGGCGAAGAGCTCGGTCGAGTCGCCATGAAGGAAAGCGGGTTGGACAAGTACGAACCCAGTGATCGCGCAGCCGCGCGCCGCGCTTTCCAGCTGAGCCAAGGAGCCGTTCATGACAGGCGCCGCCTGCCGGGCGTCCTGTCGGAACGCGTGAACCTCGCAATCGATTCTCATGGGGCGCTCCCGCCGCGGACCACAACTGGCACAGCGCTAGCTAGCTCGTAGTACACTCGAAACCCAAGGTCATCGACGGCTGCCCGGCGGCCGTAGATACTGGCGAGCTTGTGCTCAAGCGCGCGGCGGACCACGTCCCGCCGTGCGGGCAGATCGTGGTGCTGGCTCTACCTGATCTCGCCGATAGAGTCGTGTTCCAGGTGGTATGCTCGCACGCCATCAGTACGGGCTCGCTGTAGATGATCGTTTGTTTATGAGCCCAGGATTGTCATCCCTAGGCTCGCTTCCCCGTTAGCGCGAACTGGAAAAAGGGACAATGCGGCTGGAGAAAGCAACTCATGTCGTTCGTACGTTACGGACGAAAATGACGGGCGCGTTCTGCACGTCAGTGTACCGACCAATCTCCCTTCAAGCTTCGGATTCGATGAGTTTGAGAACAAGCCAATGATGCCCCAACAACACTCCTCCAACGCGCACGAACTCCCGCCCAACCGGTATCGTGTCTCGAGGCAAGCTTCCCGAATGATAACATCGAGCTTGGCGGGTGTCCTGACCGGGCCATGGCCACGAGGCACTCGGCGAGTTGCCGAGCCGTTCGAGCAACTCCACCGCGCTATCACAGGCGACCTCGACTCCGAAATCGACGAAAACGTTGTTGCGCAGACCGAGAGCTTCGGGGAGTTCGTTCTGCGCGCACTGTTCTGTCTCGGTGGCTTGTGCCTGTGACTCTTTACCTTGTGATATCGGCCGGGAAAGCCTATGCGCGGCGGCCCAGAATCACTCGGACAGGCTTTCAAGGTCGACGGAACGGACCAGAAGATACGGAGTGGAAGCAGATGTGGATTGGGCTGGCCTCCCTAGGGGCCTCGCTTTGCTGACCGCTTTAAGAACTCATCAGGCTCAACGTCGAGCTTGTCGGCAAGGCGACCGATGATTTTGATACTGACGTAGTACTCGCCCTTTTCAAGCAGGCTCAAATAGCCCCGGCTTATCTTGGCCTCGAAGGCAAGCTCGTCTTGGGACCATCCCCTCGCACTGCGCAGACGGCGCAAATTGGTGGCGAATGTCTCCCGCAAATCCATGCGGGAAAGGATGCCGCTTGCTCAATATACTGCACCTCGATATACTTGACAAAATGCCGTCTCATGCACGTTGTGAACGGAAGCTGCTTCAATCTGGTGCGCATGCGTAAGTGTCCGAACCCCACCACTTGACCCTCGCTGATCCTGCTCTGGCTAGTTCAGTGCTCACTGCCCATGGCGAGCTGCATCTGGTGACCTACTGGCGGCCCTGACGGGTCAGCGCGCGCGCTCGTAATGGCGAGGTAAAATGGATGGCCTCCCGAGATTACCGCGGCTTGCCTCGTGGGCGCCGCGGCCAAATAGAAAAATTGGCCGCGTGGATTTCGAAATCGAGAACGAAGTTCTCACAAGCCGGCTGGGCCGCGCAGGCAGTCATCAATGAGCGAGCGCAACGACTTTGTCCGCCAAAGCGCACGCGTCCATCTCTTCCGACGGCCGAAAAGGGAGCAGACGCCAACTGGATGGGCGAAGCTGCTGATCTCTCCGACCGAACTGTAGTCAAATCCGCGGTGGCCGAACTCGGACCCTACGAAATGGAGAAAACGATCGGACACGGCATGAGGATCTCCGATCGTAACCTCCCATCGCGGTTTTCGGCGGGAAATATTACCCGAGGGGCGCGACAATCGGCAGCACCAGGATGCCCGGTATTTTGGCTACGATCACTGAGATTTACACAGACGTTTTCCGGATTGGTAGGAGTTCCAAGCAGTGCTGCCTGATCCCAAGGTCGCAGATCTGGCGCCGCGCGCCCGAGCTCACGCCATACGACAAGCAGCACGCCGTCACCTATATGCGTCTGCTCGATGCCGAATCCGACAATGCGGATTGGCGCGAAGTCGCGCGCATTGTGCTTTGTATTGACCCCGCCCTCGAGCCCGATCGCGCGCGCCGTGCGTTCGACAGTCATCCGGCTCGCGCCAAGTGGGCGGCACGTCATGGCTATCGTGATCTCCTGCGCCGGAGTTGGCCGAAAAGTGAAGGGTGACGGTATCTAATTGGCCTGACGTCTTTCCCATCGCATATGTAGATCGTTCCGTCGACTAAGTGCATCAGTGTTGAACAACTGAAATGATGCAACCAGAAATGGGTCGCAATTGTCAGGCTTCTTTTCTTGCGTGTGTCATCCAGGGAATACAGTACGATGCCAGGTGCCGACTGGAGATCAGAGAGCGCATACCAAGAGATCAGGAAAGCAGAAGCTGCGGACGTAGCCTGGGAGTGGCTTCGCCGCGATCACGAGTATCAACAAGACTTTGGGGCCTTGGTCCGCAGCGAACAGTCCAGCGCGACGTCGGATCACTTCCGACGGAAGTGGGGGCTGACGTTTTCCAGCTGATCCGCAAAGGGCGTTCGACGGGCAAACTATTTTCTGGGCGCCTGAAGTGCTGTCGACGGTGCTGCCCGTCCGCTCGGCGATCCGCTCGGCGGCGTCCAAAGGGGGCGAGCTGGATTTCAGCAAACTGGCAGGCAGCGAGCTTCGCCATGCGCAAGATGGATGGCATGCCATCGTGCCGCTTGGAGGAGCCAAGCATCGCCTCTGGTTAAGAGAGCTTCCACCGGGCGGCTCGTTGGTTGCGGTCGATCTGCCGCTTGACCGCAATTTCGACATTCGCCTGCAGGCAGCACGCCGATTTTGGTTGGCGCTCGAACAGCGCGCCATCGGACCACCTCCTCTTTCTCTGTCGATCCAGGCCCGGCATCGGCACATCCTCGCTCTGCGTGCGGTGGATGGGTGGCTGGAAGGGAGTAGTTATCGCAAGATCGCGCAAGGTCTGTTTGGCATGCATCGCGTTCCCGATCGAGGCTGGAAAACACACGATCTGCGCAGCCGGACCATCCGCCTGGTCCAGATGGGGCTGCGCCTCGTGCGAGGTAGCTATTGCACATTGCTCCGTCGCAATGGCAAGGACGACGCTTCCTGAGCTCTTCGCCGATCATAGTCGCGCCGAAGTCCTGGCACCGAGGTGATCGACTCCACCAATTTTGGGAGGAGATTGCGGGGCTCAGGTTAGTTAGAAGTTCGTCGAAGCTAATCCATTGGAATGAGGCCTCGTCTATCAGGCTGGCAGGAAGGGGCCTGTGCCAAGAGCCAACCAATATGCGAGCGGAAGGTCGGTCCGATTGAATCGGACTTTGCCGGCTCTGTCCGGCGACGCCGATCCGGCCGGCTTGCATCATCTTGACCAAGCCAGTGTCATTGCTTCAGCCGGGCAGGCGGGCCATGCCGCCGCCACTACGCTGAAAAACCTCGCGAATGACGGGGATGATCCGAACGCTTACCGGTGGCAGTGTTTGTTGAAGCCCGTACGCCGCGCGGCGCGGGCGGAGCAATCCTGCCCTGAAGGCAGGCAACAACAGGCGGACAGCCAGAAATGGGGCCGGTGGTGAAAGCTGTGATCCTCGCGGGTGGCCTTGGATCCCGAATCTCCGAGGAGACCCACCTCCGCCCCAAGCCCATGATAGAGATCGGCGGCAAGCCGATTCTGTGGCACATCCTCAAAATCTACTCGCACTATGGCATCAACGATTTCGTGATCTGCTGCGGCTACAAGGGCTATCTGATCAAGGAATACTTCGCCAACTACTTCTTGCACGTGTCGGATGTCACCTTTGACATGACAAGTAACCGCATGGAGGTCCACCAGCACCATGCCGAACCTTGGAAGGTGACGCTCGTCGATACTGGCGAGAAGACGATGACCGGTGGTCGGCTCAAGCGAGTTGCTAACTACCTGACTGATGAGAACGCCTTCTGCTTGACCTATGGCGATGGTGTGGGAGACATCGACATAGCCGCATTGATCGCCTTCCACCGTCGGCAGGGTACGCTCGCCACTCTAACCGCCACCTATCCGCCTAGCCGTTTCGGCGCCTTCGAAATTTGTAAGGGTCACCGTGTCGCAAGTTTCAAGGAGAAACCTCGGGGTGATGGGGAAATGATCAATGGTGGTTTCTTCGTGCTTTCCCCGAAAGTAATTGATCTACTCGTGGACGACTCGACCGTCTGGGAGCGCGAGCCACTCATGGCGTTGGCCGAGCAGCAACAGCTTTCCGCCTATCAGCACCATGGTTTCTGGCAGCCCATGGATACTCTGCGTGAGAAGACGTTCCTCGAAGCACTCTGGGGGGAGGGCAAGGCGCCGTGGAAAGTATGGGAGAGATAAGCGATTCTGAGCAAGGAACTCGCCTTTGCCACGGCTCGCGGGCTTCAAGAGCGCGCGGCTCGCGGTTTGGGTGCAACGTCTCGGTGGCGGGTGATCGGTTACGCGCTGGTTCCACCGGGTCTTCCACGGCAATTCGCCGTGTTCATCATTCGACCTGACGGGCCAAAGCAATTTCTGTCACGAGGATGCGGCTATGGAAAAGGTATTGGTGACCGGCGCACGAGGTTTCATTGGATCGCAGCTTTGCAAAAGGCTCGCGGGCTCGAGCGTCGAATTGCACGCGGTCTCGCGCCAGCCCCCGCTCGACGTTCCGGCCTGGTGGCAATCAATCGGTGGAGATATCAGCAACACCGGACGTGCCATCGCTATCCGTTGGTGGAACGTCAATCTGATTGACCTGCAAGCAACGCGAGAACTGATCCGGACTGTCCGGCCTGACATGACCTATCACCTCGCTGGTCTGGTGACGGGTTCACGCAGCTTCGAAATGGTGCTGCCGATCCTGCAAAACAACTTCCTCACCGCATTCAATCTACTTTTGGTCACCGCTGAAAGCGGCGCTGGCCGGATCGTGCTCGCGGGCTCCGTTGAAGAGCCGGATAACCCGGATCCGATACCCCGCTCGCCCTATGCTGCGGCAAAAGCGGCTACGTCCGGGTATGCTCGGATGTTCGAGGCGCTGTACCAGAGCGAGGTCGTCATCGCGAAGATCGCCATGGTTTACGGCCCGGCGCAGGCGGACCTCACGAAACTGGTCCCTTATGTTATCACCACGCTTTTGCATGGTGAGCGTGCCAAGCTGAGCAGCGGCGTCCGGCGGGTTGATTGGATTTATGTCGATGACGTGGTCGATGGCCTTATGGTATGCGCCCACGCATCTGGCGTTGAGGGCCGCGTGATAGATCTCGGATGGGGTGAGGTGTGCACGATCCGGGAAATCGTGCAGCAGTTAAGAGAATTGATTCCCGGTGCGCCCGAACCGCTTTTCGGGGCGGTTCCCGATCGACCGCTCGAGCGGATATTGAAAGCTGATGTTGGCGCTTCCTGCAAATTGATCGGCTGGAACCCCTCGACAACGTTGCAGGCGGGCCTGCGCCGTACAGTGGAATGGTATCGATCCCGACCCTCGGCATGACCTGGCTGCGGGGCCCGGGCGTCACCCGTTGCCCGATTGCCACGAATGCGTGGCTCCTGTGCGCCTCGCCCTGACAATGATCGCGTGCTGCGGCTTGCGTACCGCCAAGCAGCGCGCATTGCCAAAGTGCATCATCATGAGGAGACCTCGCAATGCCGGGTTCAGATTCCGCAGTCGCGACGGCTCCAACAGTACGCGGCGCGGGGCCAGATAGGGTTCGATATCGGGCTTCAAGCATTGCTCAATCAGGTATTGCGGAGAAAGAAACTGTACAGGCAAAAGCATGGGCCGTCGGCCAAGGCGACCAAGAACGTGTTCGTCGCAATCCAAGTGGAGAAGCTCCGAGACGGCACCTCGTCGTCAGTTTGGAACTTAACATCCCCAACGCCATCGAGCCGATCGACTTGCAAGATGAACTCGCGGCATGATGGTGTATCATTCGACCCGCTTGGATCATTCGGGACGCGCGTGGACAAGCCCCGCGTCCAATGCGATCCGCGCGGCGGACTCAAGCCGAGCAAAGGGGACGTCGGCCCGCACCGCAATTTCCAACAGGCTATGGTCGCCATCTCCGAGGTTGAGCAACCACAATAGGTCCATTTGCGTGGCGCCGCCCGCCTCGCGTTGCCCAGCGATCGTTCTGTAGAGACCGCGTATTCCAAGCTGAGGCTCGCATCGACCGTCGACGCGCTCATACGTGCAGTCCGCATCAAGCAAATCCAAGACCGTCTCTATGACCGAGTAAGATTGATCGAGAGCGTCCGGCTTTACGAAATCCAGATTGTCTGCCGACGTATGGTATTCGGGGAAAGCACCATGTACGCCGCGCATCAGGCAGCCGACCGGCAGATTGAAAGCAGGCGAACAAAACTGCCGCTCGTCATATCCGTAAGGGGCGAACGGCAATATTTCGTGGCGGAGGCTGGAATGCCTGAGGACATGTGCCACGGCCCGATCGATCGTCGCTCCCTTGCGGCTCTGCTTATAGTGAAATGGTCCGTTATCACCCAAGCATGTCAGTACGAGGCCATGCTTGATGTTTGCCAATACCGCCTCGTTGCGAGCAAGCCAGGTGATGGCTCCGATCGTCGCTGGAATGAAAAGAAATCGATACCCCAGCCGTCGTTTTTGCCACGCCTGCCGCATGGCTAGCGCGGTCATGACCGCGATTCCCGAAAGATTGTCATTTGCGAGGCTGGGATGACAGATATGGCTGCTGAGCAAGACTTCGTTCGGCGTCTCGCCGGGAATGAAACACTCACCAAACGTCATTGAACCAGGCGAGATATCGCTGTCAATCTCGACATGATAGGCGTCATCATTCATGGTCCGCCAAAGATTATGAGGCAGGCAGAAGCCCCAATCGTCGGCGTAATAGCCGGTCCTATATGGAATAAGATCTGGCTGATCAGGCAGCGTGTGGATGTGCCGCGCGAGTTCGGCACGCGAGAACACTCCCTGCACCGGCCTGCTATAACCCAGAATGTGAAGATTATTGCTGGCAAAGTCGACCAAGCATTTTCCGCCCACCGTGGAGATCGACCCGCGCCGAATATTCCATTCCATCGGAACGTGCCAGTCGAAAACAGGCGTTCCCGTCCGGACTTCATTGATCTCGAGATCAATGTGGCGGGCGACGATGCTCAGTGTCTTGCGAACCCCTGATCCGGTTTGACTGCGGTTGATCGGAAACATCTCGCAGACGAGTTGATACAGGTCAATCGCTGGCTTCTTATCCGTTTCCTTTACGTCGAGCTTCATTGGCATCTCGCTTCTGTCGGGATCACTACAGCTCGCGATCTGCAAGCTGGTCAGGCCGCAATCCTTGACGAAACATTATCTCCGGCTCAGGCCGTCTAATAGAAGGCGCCGGATCGTTGAAAGTGAAAACCATCCGATCAACCTTCAACTGTGCCAAGTGAGAGGGGGCGCGATCATCATGTTCGCCTCGATCGCTGGTTTGAAATCCGCGGCCTAACCACGGGCGCCGAAGTAGTTCTTTGGGTGCGACGACATCTTTGAAGCGCGATCCGGCATTTCGTGCAATGGCAACAATCGAATGGCCCTCGCGTAGAAAACGGGTGACCACATGCCGCCCGTTGAATCCGGTCGCACCGGTCAGCAAGACCATCATGTCAGAACCTTCAGTTCGGGAACCGCAATGACAAAATTGCCGCCCCACCTTCTGATCTGCTCATGCTCCCTTATTACCTCGGCAGCGATGTTCCAGGGCAGGATGACCACCCAATCTGGCTTTCGCTTCGCGAGCTCTGCTGGGGGAAGGATCGGAATGTGACTGCCGGGCATGAACTTGTTCTGCTTCGAGGTTGCCGCATCGCAGATAAAGCTGATCAGATCGTGCTTCAACCCGGCATAGTTCATCAATGTATTGCCTTTGGCAGCTGCGCCATACGCGGCGACCGACTTGCCGGCGTGCTTCTGCTCGATCAGGAAAGCCAAGAAATCGTTCTTTACCTTGTCCGCCCTTTGCTGGAATGCCAGGTACAAACCGGGGTCTAGCAACCCCAGCCTTTGTTCTTCTGCCAGCATGTCCGTGACCGCTGCCGTCGTTTTGCGTGCATCATCTTTGTTGCAGCCATAGATCCGTAAAGAGCCACCATGCGTCGGGAGCTGCTCAACGTCGAAGATGCGTAGACCGGCCTTTTCGAAGATATGAATAACCGCGGTCAGCGACAGATACGAGAAGTGCTCGTGATAGGCGGTGTCGAACTGGTTCTGCGTAATCATGTTCTTGAGATGCGGGAACTCCAGGTTCACCGTACCGTGCCGCTTAAGTAGAATACGCAGGCCCAATGTGAAGTCGTTGATATCAGGCACATGGGCGTAGACGTTGTTGCCGCAGATCAGATCTGCCTGTTGCCCGCCCGCCGCCAGCCTGGTAGCGGTGGCAGCGCCAAAGAATTCACGAAGCACCGGCACGCCAATCTGCTCGGCTGCATCGGCCGTGCTGGCAGTCGGCTCGATGCCCAGGCATGGTACGCCCATCGCTACAAAATTCTTGAGAAGATAGCCGTCATTAGAGGCGACCTCGATGACAAAATTGTCTCGGGTCAGATGCAGCATCTCGGCGATCTGTTCGCAATAGGCCCTGGCATGTTTCAACCAGCCCTGCGACGTCGAGGAGAAGTATGCGTATTCGTTGGAGAACAGTTTGTCCGCGGCGGCGTGGTCTTCGGTTTGTACAAGCCAGCACGCGTGACAGACAAGGATCTTGAGCGGAAAGCTCGTCTCCGGTTCGTGGAGCTGCGCTTCCGAAAGGTAAGCGTTAGATGGCGGCGCGTGTCCCAAGTCAAGGACCAAATGTTGTAATGGCGTCTGGCAATTGCGGCATTTCATAGGCCTCGTCCCTTGAAGTCGGCATAAGAGGCGGATGCGTCGGATCGCGTGCGGACAAGTCGGTGATGGCAAAGGCCATGCTACGTCAGCCATCGGATCATCGAAGCGAATAGCTCCTCATTGGGCGGCGAATAGCATGTGGTGCAGCAGCGACGTTCGTCGATGACATGGAACATAACGATGACGGCAATTGCGGCAGGGGGCGGTTTGGCCTTGAATCGACACCAGCCGCCGATGCCCGCCAGGATCCACTCCAAGAGGGGGGCGAACGCGCCCCGGCCGCCCGGCCAGCCGCAAACTGATCATCACCATCGGGATCAATTGAAAGCAGAAGGGTGAGTGCGTTGTAGCCGGGGATGAGCATCTCGGCTACGAAGGCCGTATAACGTAGGTTGGAGATGCCTGCCGATAGCGCCGCTGCGTGCGGCCAGTCCGCCATCCAGAGATGTCGGATCATAAGGAACCTGCAAATCCAGCCCAGGGCCATGGTGAGCGTGACGTTCGCCATGCGAAGCGCCACGATGTCGCTGCCGTCCCCCTGATATGGCCTGTGATAGACGAAGCCGAAAAGGAGCGGCGGAACATTGATGGAGCAGGGGGATGGGGGCGCGACTGAGTTAGGGTATGAACCTTCGTCGCCGGAACTGAGATCGCGTGGCAGCCAAGCGAAGCGGGTTGCTGTGATTACGGCGGACCGACCCAGTGACGTCCGATCCGGCGAGACTGGCGTTCCGTTGGCAAAGTGGTCGTCTCTTGCCATAGGTCCCTTCTTGTCAGCCTTGTCGATGAGACCAATTCCTATGAGCCTCGATGTTCCCTCTAACCAGCCTGAGCTCGGCAATCTCCTCCCAAAATTAGTAGGGTCGATCATTGGCTTGCAGCGAGATCGAAGTTTAACCCTCAGGTATGCACCTCTGATCAGGCTAGGCGGGCGCGTTGCGCGGAAGTGGTTTGCAGCAAGATCGGCGACAGATTGCCGACCGTCCCGCGGGAGCGCTCTTCGTTGCAGTATCTGCGCCGATCCTCCACTTTATCCGCGCGGCTAAGGAGCCAATGGATGGTCAGGCATTCGATCGGCAAGCGACCGTTGAAGGCTTCGATGACCACACGGTCGGTCGGCTTACCAGGCCGCAACAACTCCGGCATGAGGCCGCGCTGATCGCCCCACAGGTTAAGATCGTGCGGTCAAATAACTCGCTGCCTTGATCGACCGTATGGTCGCCGGGAAGCTCCCCCTCCCTGCGGGACCTTTCCAGCAGCTCCACGACGTCGGCGCCGCGGAAGGTGAACCCTGGCTTCGGCGACGCAAAAGACCGGTTCCATTCTGAAAGACTACACGACATGCCTCAGCAGTCAGTTCGCTGAGGGCCGTCTGATTGTTAGGACGTGACCGGGACGTCTGTCCCCGCTTCTATCCCGGCATACAAAATGCTGCGCTCCGGTCAACTACCCGCGCTGGTAATTGATTTGGATGACGGAAGCGTGTCACCTATCGATGATGAACGTCGGCCGGTCAAACGCAAAGGAAACCGTCATGCGGGACCAATCACAATCTGTCCTCGCCATGCTCGCCGACGTCTTTGAACCCTTGACGTGCGACGAGCTTGCCGTGCGGAGGCGCGCTATCTTCACCTTCCTGAGTTAGGGCAATAACGCCTCATTCACGCTGCAACACTCTCATTCTCGACAGCCACCATCATGCAACCGGCTACCCTACATCAGTTGTCACCGCGCTTTTCAGCGCAACACGGGTTTTCTCTAATTGGACGCACCGTCGACTGGCGCGTCAGATCTTACGCAGCCGGGTCTAAACATCGTCGCAGCATCTCAGCGCGATCGACTTGTCCGTTACGAGATCATTCCGTTCTCGGAGAAACGCCGATGATTCGTCTTTCTTGAGATTTGAGGTCCGCTCTTCAAGAAGCCTGCAGACCTCACGCCGCAACAGCAATCACAGGACCTTTTAAATCGACGGAGAGCGAACTCCGAAGAGCCCAAGCAGGGCTCGAGCTGGATCAACGGCGGCGCCGAGTTTCTTCTGTCAGTCTCTCGTGAACGACCTTCGCGATCGAGCCGACTTCGTGCTGGAGAAAGAGCCCTTCACCGACCTTGCCTGGACCGGCGGCTTGCTCGTATGGCGTCAAATCGGCTTCTGAGTTTGCATGGATACGCGGCATAACAAGGATTGCTCGAAGAGATTTTGGCGTTGGGTCGAGCCTCTTGAGTTCACGCCAGCAATGCCCACCCCCTCGTTCGGAACGCTTCGTGACAATCAGCCGCATCATCAGAGAAGATATCGAGTATATCCATGCGGCCTTGCCGCGAGGAGGCTTCGCAGGGGCCACGGTCTTGGTCACAGGCTGCGCAGGCTTCCTTGGATATTACTTCCTCCAGTACCTCACGCGAAAAGTGTGCGAACTCGACCTGAAGCGGATCATCGCGCTCGACAGCTTTCTGCTGCATCGGCCGCAGTGGCTGATTGACCTGAGTGCGGAGTTTCCGAAGGTGCTCGAGACACGAGCGTTCAACATCGCCACGGGTGACCTTCGAACGATCGACGGCATTGGCGCAGCTGACTACGTCATCCATATGGCCTCGATCGCTTCGCCGACGTTCTATCGGCAGTATCCGGTCGAGACCATCGACGCGAACATCTGGGGACTACGGCGGCTGCTCGAATCCTATCGGGGTTCGGATCGTCTCAGGGGGCTGTTGTTCTTTTCGAGCAGCGAAATCTATGGCAATCCAGCTGAGGCCGCGATCCCGACTGACGAGGAATACCGGGGCAATGTCGCGTGCCTGGGCCCGCGGGCCTGCTACGACGAATCGAAGCGTTTCGGCGAGACAATGTGCTACGTCTTCGCCAAGACGTATGGCATGCCCATTACTGTCGCGCGCCCCTTCAACAACTATGGGCCTGGCATGCGCATCGACGATCGTCGGCTGCCGGCCGATTTCGCGCGATGCGTGATCAATCGACGCGATATTGTCATTCTTTCCGATGGTAGCCCGACCCGCACGTTTTGCTACATCTCCGATGCGATCACGGGTTATCTCCTTTGCCTTCTGCATGGGAAGTACGATTACTTCAACATCGGGATCGATAGGCCGGAGATCTCAGTCCACGGCCTTGCCGAGATGTATCAGCAGGCGTCGCTCGAGCTTTTCGGACGCCGCGGCGCGGTTGTCTTCGAGAGGAGTTCCGACGCAGAGTATCTTGTCGACAATCCAAGCCGGCGGCGCCCCGCGATCAAAAAGGCGCGGGACATTCTCGGGTACTCTCCCAAGATTCTCGTAAATGAGGGCGTGCGGCGGTACCTGTCCTTTCTACACGACGAGTTGAGGAGGTGATGCGCATTGCAATTGTCGGCTCCGGCTATGTGGGCCTCGTTTCGGGCGTGTGCCTCGCGGCGAAGGGACACGACGTGACGTGCGTCGATCTGCGGAACGATGTCGTCGCACAGCTTAACGTCGGCGTGCCGCATATCCATGAGCGTGGCCTCCCTGAACTGCTCAAGTCAGTGCTTGCATCGCGCCGCTTTAGGGCGACCACGGACCTGCACGCCTCGATTGAGATAGCGGAAATCGCCTTGATCGCCGTCGGGACGCCGTCCGAGAACGGCGCGATCGACCTTAGCGCCGTCCGGCAATGCGCTCGCCAGATTGGCGCTTATCTCGCGACCATTCCTCATCATTTGTCGGTCGTCGTGAAGAGCACCGTCATCCCGGGGACAACGGACACGATGGTGCGCAAAGAGCTCGAGCGCTCGTCCGGGAAGAAGCTCGGGGCCTTCGGCCTCGGCATGAATCCGGAGTTTCTTCGCGAAGGAGAGGCGATCGAGGACTTCATGGAGCCCGATCGCATCGTGATCGGTCAGGAGGACGAGAGGACGCTGGAGCGGCTCGAGGAACTCTACGCTCCGTGGAATTGCGATAAAGTGCGGGTGAACAGCCGCACGGCCGAAATGATTAAATATGCCAACAACGCAATTCTGGCCACCCAGATATCCATCGTCAACGAACTCGCAAATCTCTGCGTTGCGGTAGGCGGCGTCGACGCCCTCGACGTCATGCGCGGCGTCCATCTCGACAAACGCTGGTCGCCGATCACTCCCTCGGGCCGGCTCGCCCCACAGATCCTGACTTATCTCGTTCCGGGCTGTGGGTTCGGCGGGTCATGCTTTCCAAAAGACGTAGAGGCGCTGCGCACCCATGGCGAGAGCCTTGGCCTCCCGATGAACATGCTCAATGCCGTTCTTGACGTGAACGCCGCGCAGCCGGGCCAGATCGTCTCTACTCTCGAACGGAAGTGCGGGCCTTTGTTCGGCCGACGAATCCTGGTTCTCGGCCTCTCCTTTAAGCCGGACACGGACGACGTCCGCGAGTCCGCCTCGATCAAGATCGTTCGTGATCTTCTGCGCGTCGAAGCGGACGTCAAGTGCTACGACCCGCTCGCGACGGATAACTTCAAGCTCGCCATCGGAATCGCTGCGAACCGCATACGGTTCTCGTCTGACTGGCGGCGCGAGGTCGAGTGGGCCGAGATCGTCATCATCGCGACGCGGACGCAGGAATACGGCGAACTCGCCTCGTTGTGCGTCGCCGGCAAGACGGTGTTTGACGCGCGTCGACTGATCAGCCCAGCCGCTGTGCCCACGGCGGATTACGTGACCATTGGGCGCCGCCTGAATTGAATCAGGCGTGATCTACGAGCCTACCCCATATCGGGAGCCTTCCTCGTCAGCCGTCGAGCCTCGCAGCGTCGATCGCGGCTTTCTTGCCCGCGTCTTCTGCGCCGAAAGGTCTGGCGCGTGCCCGCGGCTTGGCGACAGGATTCCGACAGATCAACACCTCAGTGTCTACGCATGCGGGCACGCTCGGATGCCTGCACAATCAGATTGTGCAGACAGGTAAGAGCAGTTGACGAGGTGCACTCGTGGATCAGGGAGTCTCCAGCCAGCGCCCCGCGGAGGTCGTGGGTGTGCTTGAGAATGGCCAAGCCGGCCATCAGTCGTGGCAGCACCAGCCGGCTCTCCGTCTCCTCGTAAACCGCCCCAAGTTTGTCTTGCCCATGTCGGTATGGAGATCGTCACGACCATTCCAACCACATCGATGCGCCCCTGCGTCAGCCCATCTCGAATCCACGTCGGCCGCGGGAAGACGAAGCGCGACCGCTGGAATCACTTAGAGCAGCTTTCAAAGGTTACGGAAGAGACCAGAAAAAACGGATTGGGGTAAGGCGAGTATTGGGCTGTGCCTACCTAGCGGCCGCTCTTTGCGGGCCGTTTGAGGAACTCAGCAGGCTCAACCTCGAGCTTCTCGGCAAGTTGACCTATGATTTTGATACTGACGTAGTACTCGCCCTTTTCGAGCAGGCTTAAATAGCCCCGGCTTATCTTGGCCTCGAAGGCAAGCTCGTCTTGGGACCATCCTTTCGCATTGCGCAGACGGCGCAAGTTGGTGGCGAATATCTCCCGCAAGTCCATGCGGGAAAGGATGCCGCTTGCTCGATATACTGCACCTCGATATACTTGACAAAATGACGCCTCACGCTCGTTGTGAACCGGAACTGCGTCGCTCTGTTGCGCGCGCGTAAGATCATCCGGACCCCACCACTGAACCGTCGCTGATCCTCGTTCGGATAGTTTAGTGCTGTTGCCCCGTGGCGCGCGGCATCTGGTGACCTGCCGGCGACTTCATCGATCCGGAAGCCGCCGACGCCGACCGAAAAGAGGTTGATCGGACCGTGCTGCATATCGATCCAGATCTCGGCCAGTGCGCGCACGCGAACCGTTCCTCATCCATTTGGCGGCAGCAAAATGCATGGCTAACCGGGCCGCGGCTTTCTTCAGGGCGGCGCGACCAAACAGCAAATTTTCTCACGTGGAGTTCGAAATCGAGAACAATGTTCTCGCCAGCCGACCAAACCGAGCAGCCATCATCGGCCAGCGAGTGGAGGCAACAGGTGCGTCAGCCAAACCACACGCGTCGATTTCTACTTGGGCAACGAGCGAGCAAGGGCTTGCAGGACGCAAATCTGCTCATCGCGCTCCAAGCGATATGGACACGTCAAATCAACACCGGCGAAGGTCGGGCGAGCGAAATCGAGACAAGCGACGGAAGAGGCCCAGATATCCGATGGCCGCCTCCAATTGATGTTTCTGCGGGGGAACATTTTGTAGACTGCGGCAATCAATCCGGTACCAAGATGCCGTGAAGCGGGCTACCGTCGCTCAGATTTCTTTAGAGCTTTTCAGTTTGCTAGGAGTTCCAGGCAGTGTCGGCCGATCATAAGATCGCAGATGTGGCGCCCAGCGCGCCTGAGCTTACGCCATACGATGAGCAGCACGTCGTTACCTACCTGCGCCTTCTCGATGCACAGGCAGATAATGCAGATTGGCGCGAAGTCGCGCGCGTTGTGCTCGGTGTTGATCCGGTCCTTGAGCCGGATCGCGCGCGCCGCGCTTTCGACACTCATTTGGCTCGCGCCAAATGGATGGCGCGTCACGGCCATCGTCATCTCCTGCGACGCGGTTGGCCGAAGAGTGAATAGGCGACGCACTTGAAGCGGACGTGATTTCTATCGAGCTCTGATCGCAAAAATTGATTGTTCCATCGACGGATCAGATCAATATTGAACAATTGCATTAGCACAACCAGAAATCGTCACAATCGTGGGGCTGCAATTTCGTCGCATGAACGTGCGGGGAAGAAAGTACGATGGCAGCCGCTGACTGGAGATCAAAGCAAGCATATCCTGACGCCAAGACGGTAGAAGCGGAGGACATTGCTTGGGAATGTCTACGTCGCGACCTCGAGTATGAAAGAGATTATGAGGTCCTGACCAGCAGCGAACGATCCGACGCGACGACGGACCGCTTCCGAAGGAAGTGGGGGCTTTCGTTTCGCCCCAGATCCGCGAACGGCGTTCGACAAACAGGCCATTTTCTGGGCGCCCGAGGCGCTGTCGACCGTGCTGTCTGTCCGCCCGGCTGTCGGTTTGAGGTCGTCCAAACGGTACGACCTGGATCTCGGCAAACTAGCGGGCAGCGAGCTTCGTCGGGCGCCAGATGGATGGCATGCCATCGTGCCGCTCGGAGGCGCGAAGCACCGCCTTTGGCTGAGAGAACTGCCATCGAAACGCTCAGTGATTGTCGTCGATCTGCCGCTCGACCGCGATTTCGACATTCGTTCGCAGGCGGCACTGCGCTTTTGGCGAGCGCTCGAACAGCGCCCCCTCGGCCCGTCCCCACGTGCTCTGCCGATCCAGACCCGGCATCGGCTCATCCTGGCCCTGCGTGCCGCAGATGGATGGGTGGAAGGAAACAGCTATCGCAAAATCGCGCAAGGCCTTTTTGGCGCGCTTCGCATTCCTGATCGGGGCTGGAAAACAAGTGATCTGCGCAGCCGGATCATTCGGCTAGTCAAGATGGGGGTACGTCTTATCCGAGGTGGTTATCGCGCCTTGCTCCGCCACAAAAGGAAGGACGACACCTCCTGAACTTTTCGCTGCCCGGCATCGCGTCGACCTGCGGCATTGAGACTACTCACTGCGTCGGCGCCGGGTCGAGTAAGGATGTCAGCCGGGCGACGGCCCGGGTTTTTTACTTGACGCGCCCGGTCTTCGTCTCGAACACTGGACCGGGATATCTCATTTGGGGACCGATCGAGTGGCTCAAGTTCAAAAGCGGGCCATATCGTTGCCGTATCCTTCGAGGGCGGTGCGAGACATGCCACGCCATTTGACAAAAGATATCAGACTCTGCAGCAGATCCGACATACCCGACACACGAGAATAGGCGATTTCCAGATAATGACCGCGAGCAAGACGTGAACGCGTTGAGCGCATGGGATTGTCCGAGCTGGAAGTCGGACGGTTGATCAGGATTCACTACCTCGGGGTGCGCCGGGTTCCGGGTGGATCAAGCCGCTCGGTCACGTGCGCACGTTCTCGAGAAGATGAACATGTCGTCGGTGTGAATGCGCTGGTGCGAACCAGCAGTAACAGATCGAGACTGCAATTCGCGATCAAGGTTTGGTTAGCTTCGGCCGCAGCGAACGGAAAACGATACGCCTGCACCTGGGTCGGCAAACCTTCATACCCTGAGCGGACTCGAATGAAGACAGGTCGCAGCTGCGAAGGCAAATCAGATCAATCACATGGATCAATCAGAAGAACCGCGTCAGCCTGGTTGAGGACCGTACCATGCGAGCTGCGCCGCCGCTGGACATCGGCACGCGCACCGACGTCATGGGGGAGGAGCGTCGCGGTGAGTTGCCTGTCGCCTGGCCGAAACCCGTTGAAACGACGCACTCGCGATCCGGGCAACGAACGACCACTCCGATACGAATGTCGGGGGCAGTTAGTTACGTTTCAGTCCCCATCGGGCACGATCCATGCGACAGGCTACACCATCAGGCTTAAGAATCCTGGGTCAGCTGACCGGCTTCGATGGTTCGAACTGTGCTCGAGCCGGGCCAGGCTGCCGGCGAGTGGAAGACCTTGACTTCCTGCGGCGCTGCTGCCAATCGGCGCCAAAGTAACGGGCCAGCAAGGTGTCCTTTCCAGCACCGGGGCGACCAGTCCCCTCCGCTGCCGGCAACAATGAGCATGAGTGGCGCCTTCACTTGTCGGGCTATTCGCAAGAGCGTCGCCGAATCGAGATCACTCATTTCGGCACTTCCGTTCGGATGCGAATGCCAGTCCCCGAGATAGTCGAGATCGCCGCCACTATGTTCGAACGCACGGCTAAGTTCATTCATCTGCCAGGCGTGATCCGGAATGAAGCAATGCAGCCCGTGAAGGGCGCGCGGACCGGGGCCGCGCAAGTCGACGATGACATAGTCCTCTCCGGACCGCCACCCAAGCAGAATGCCCCCATTCTCGAGTGGAGACAGCTCTCGTGCATACCGGCACATCAGCCGCAGCGCATGTGAGGAGAGCCAGATCGTCATCGCCCGGTTCCGCAGCATCGGGGATGAGGCGGGCACTGAAATGCCTGCCAACGGGGTAACATCCGCGCGCCCTCATCGTCTTTGAGCGTCAGCACGGCCAGATCCCAACCGCCCGGATCGTAATTCCCCTCGGAGAGGAGCCCCACGGTTGTGCGTACGATTTCCAGAGAGATTTCTTGCAGATCGAAGCCGCCACCCGTGAACGTCGGTGCATTGCAGCCGACCGGGGTGACGACGCCGGCGTCATCGACGCGCGGCTCCGGGATGTGCTGCTTGTCCTTCGACGGGGAGACCCGCGCGTCGTTCCAGTGTTCCTGCAGACAAACGAAGCATCCTTCGGAATCCGGAAGGAACCGCGCGACCACGCCTCCCGCGACACCGAGCGTTGCATACCCCATCACATACGGCACCCGGAATCGCCGACAATAGTGGGACAGCGCAAGGTGGACCTCCGATGAGGCTGAAGCATCGACCACGATATCGGCGGAATGGATCTCATCGAATAGTGGAGTGAGAATGTTGTTCCATTGGCGTGGAATATGGGCCGGTTCCGTGACGGCCGCACCGAGCTTCCCCTCAATCACCCAGGCCTTTGTCCATGGATAGTTCGAGGCGATGAAGTTCGCCAGAGCACTTGCCTTGCCGTTTCCCCAAACCGTGCGGCCGAGTGGCCAGCGCAGACTGTTTCCGGGCTCGACCGTGTCGAAATCAACAAGGCCAATCTCGCCAACACCGGCGCGCGCGAGTTCGAGGCCGGCGAAACTTCCGATCGCGCCGCAGCCAACGACGAGAGCCTTCTTGTCGAGAAGAGATTTTGCGACCGGTAACCGCGAAAATATGTCGTCCTTTCCAGCGCGTTCGCCGCGGATGAGCTTCGTGTCGGTTGCACAGGTGTCTCCGCTCGCCCAACTGCCCCTCGTCACGAGGAATAGCCACCCCACGCCGCTTTTTTGCGAGCCATATTCGGATTCCTCCGGGAATACGATGCCAGTGATGGAAAACGGACCTCGCGCGACATCATTGACCTTCTGCACGCTGGCTCGCTGCAGCACCGCCTGTCGCGCAAGCTCTTCTTCCGCAAGCCGCAGCAGTTCTCTCCCGTCCGCCGTTGCCGGGGGCGTGAACTTCACCCATCGCCCGGTGATCACCTCAGTTCCTTCGGGCCCGACCGGCAAGCCGAAATGTTTACTGATCGGCACGCCAGCGCTGGTCTTCAGCTGCTGCAGGACGCCTTCGATGGCCGCGCCGTTCCTCATGGTGGCGCGATTGGTGCAGGCCACCTGCATCAATCCATGCTGACCCGAAGGCAGCGGTGCCTGACCATCAAAAAGGATGACGGAGTCCACCTCAGCAGCTCCGGCGAAATACGGCATCAGCGGATCCGCAGCTTGCTCCTCAAGTGCGGCAGCATCCTCCCAGCGCCCGTCTCTCCTGGCAGTGAGCGCGTGAAGAAGCTGATCCAACCGCTCCTGGATGAAATCCGCGACGAGCTGACGTGAATCCCATTGTCCCAATTCCTGGGTCAGCAGGCACAGCTCACGACTGAAGGGATTTTGATGGCGCTCGAAGCTCTCGTTCGGGGCTGCGATCGCGGGACGACAGAAAGGGTGAAGCGGGGAGTAGCCGATGCGCAACAACATATGTGCGGACTGGCCCTGCACCGGCCAGTCCGCTTCGAGGATCAGCACCCCGTTTCCCTTGTGAACGATTCGCGGGGTGATCCCGAGTCGTGCGAAGGCTGCGAGCTCGACATCGAAGATCTCCGGCCAGATCGTCCACCAGGCCTGGTCGGCGCCACGCTTGTTGTGCCTGGTCATCCCTGGCCCACGGGACGATGTCCAGGCGGCGAACTGGGGCGCGGCGGGCCCTTGCCCGGCGTTTCGCTGGGAGGACCGGGCGGTACGTCCGGATGCTCCGGATGTGAGGGGTGGGGCGGCTTGGCCATACGTCAATCCTTCCTTGCTTCGCTTCAGCTGCACGCACCATGCGTTTCGCGGCCAGAGCGGCGCAGTCTGCCTAGCGTGAGTCGAACACAAGAACAACGTCGCCGCAGAAAACAATCAAGGTCATATTGGTGCGCTTCGGACGAAGGCGGAGCCTTTATGAACATAGCGAAAGGGAAAATAACAACATCTGACGACATGATCCGCAAAGGCCGGGGGTTCATCCCCCCGGTCACCGGCGGGCGAAATATTCTGGATGCATCAGAGAAATACTTTCCTTACGTCAGCGAACTGGCAACGAGCCGATGAGACCGGACACCGGGAAGCCGGCACGCCGTGTCCGGTAGTGCCGACGAGCGGCGCCGCGCGGACTGGCAGAGCCATTCAAACAAGCCAATCGTCAAATGAGAAACGTTCATCGCATTAGTTGATGCCTGTCACCGGACTATTGCTTTGCAACGATATTCGCGACGGCAGATACGAGGTCTGGCCTTAAGGATACGGCATGACATTTTCAACCAGGTTTGCTGGATCAAATCGTTGCGGCTCTGCGCTGCCTGTATTTAATCGACGGTTATTCATGTTCGCGGCGTTGCGGGTGCGCCATTGGATACTCGTGAGCCGAGCGTGTCAAAGCCTGACCACTATAGTCCGAGCCCGCCTCATGCCTTTGACAGGCGGATGCTGCGCGTCGGGATCCGGCGTGAGCACGGGCCGTCTTCCGCATGAGAACTGCGCGGTTGGGAGTCCAAAAAGCAACGGGCAGGGCGCGGAGTCCCGTCGACAGCGCGACTGGCTTTTTGGGAGCGCTTATCTGCCCAGGTTGCCCGACGCGATGCCCAACCGGCTAGTAACGGCACGCACGATTTTTTTCTGGTCCAGTCTGAAAAACATCGCAGGCCGTATTCACGCATGTGTTGGGACTTCACTGCTAAGAAAATCCGGCGAACTGATATCCAGTAGATACGCGCCTAATTTTGCGCGGTCGCGACAAGTCCGTAGGTTGGCGACATCGCTCGCGATGAGCGCGACGGTCGGCTCGGCGCTTTCATGTCCTTCTCCGGTTCATGCCGGGGAATCGCTGGACGATTTGAAGCAGGCGGTGGCACGCCTGCAGAGCCGTATTCAGTCACTTGAGGCCACAAGGCAAACGGTAGCTCGCAGCGATCGTGCAGCGACCAGGGCAGCAAAACTGGCCCGGAATGAAGCCGAAGAAGCGCGTGCGCAGGCGGAGCAGGCGCGACTTCAGGCTGAAGCTGCTCGTGTAAAGGCGCAGGCGGCGCAGAGTGCAGCGGATCCTCTGCAAGGGAGCTTTCCGGGGAGCATGCGAATCCCGGGAACCAGTACGTCGCTCAGGATCTCCGGTTATGCAAAAGTTCATGCCTATGGAGATCTTGGGCCGCGCAACAGATCCGACAATATTGCAGTGCCGTCAATTCCATTATCGAGCGGGGCGCAGAGCGCCCAGACCCCGGGGGACGTTGCAGTCGGAGCTCGATGGTCCCGCATTGCTCTTGATGCCAGAACTCCGGTTAGTGAAAACTTTGGAACGGCCCGAACCTACTTCGAGGTCGATTGGGCTGGACAGTCCGACCCGACAAGTCAGACAACTGCGTCAAGCTTCACCACGAGGCTTCGATTGGCGTTTGGAGAATTTGGCAATACTGACGGCTGGGGATCCATCGTCGCCGGACAGACCTACTCGGTCTTCAGCGATTGCATACTTAATCCATTACGCAGTGTCTCTGACTGGACAACGCCCGGAACGAGCGCTGTTCGCCAGGCAGCCATTCAATACCGCAAGAGTTACGGCGCTACGACGTTTAGTGTGGGCCTTGAGAACACCTACAGTGACGTCACAAGTACAGCCGGAACAAGTTATCCCGACTCCAATGGTGGTGCAGGCTTTGCATTGAGTTCGGCTCCGGACGGTGCGGCGAGCATCGTCTGGCGAGGAGAAAGCGCGTTCTTCGCCTTGCGAGGGATGGTCCGCAACATCGGTATCAGCAACGAGGCTGCGTCCGCGGCCGCCCAGCGATATCACGCATCGACCACGGGTTACGGTCTGGGTGCGACCGGCGGGCTCAATCTCTTCGACAACCGTCTGGCACTGTTTGCAACGGCAAACTATGGGCCCGGCATCGGTCGTTATCTGATCACGGTCAGCCAGGGATTTGGTGCAGTAACCAACTTTGGCTTGCCTGGCGTGACGTCTCAGGCGGCCCGGATCGATACGGTGACGGCCACTGCCGGCCTTGTTGGGCTGCAGTACAGGTTTCTTCCAAATCTTCAGGCCAATGCCCTCGTTTCGGCCACCAGTCTCAGCTACCCGGCTTATGTGACCCAGTTCACGACGACCTCAAGCGCCGTCAACAGGAGCTTGTGGGCCACGAGTGTCAATCTGATCTACAGCCCCGTGCCATCGGTCGACCTGGGCGTTGAGTATCTTCATGGATCGCGAACACTGGTGATTCCGGATGCGAACGGGATTGGCGGTGGAACAGCCGACCGTATTCACAGCATGGTCCTTGTTCGCTTCTAGCCAACAGCGCTCGAGCATCTTTGGAGGGGTAGAGCGAAAAAAGACTCCTCTTGCGAGAGGAGCGTCGCGGGGGATGAGTATGCCGGTCGAGAAAACCTGGGACCGGTCAGGAAGAGCCATCGTTCGATAAAGCCAGGCGCGGTAACGAGCCCCGCGCCTGGCGAGTTCTTCGAGTGCCGCGTTCAGGACCGCCATCCTTGTAACTGAGCTCATGCGAGATATTCAGGCGATGTCCGGAAGAGCGGCCTTTTTACAAAGCCGGACCAGCCACCGGCAGAAGGCACGGGCGATTTCCGGATTATCACTGCGATCGACCGCATACGCCCGATATTGCATGCCACTCGGAGTACGTGATCCCGGTATGACATTCAGGGCGCCCCCGCGCACCAGATCGCTGACAATGATTTCAGGCAACACCAGAAGGCATTTTCCTGTCATGACTGCCGGAAGGGCAAGGTAATTATGGTCGTATCGGGCTCCCGACTTGATGTCTGCCGAGGTCAGGTTCATCGCCCTTAGCCATGTTGGCAATATGTCGGGTCGTGATCTGACGTTCAGAATCGGCATCGAGCGAATAACGGAAAGGCTTTTGCCATCCACGTGATCCGGAGCGCCCACACAGACGACCTGCTCATTGTAGAGTTCCCAATCGTCGGCCGGTTCGATCACGGAAAGATCGCGTGTAATAAGGATGTCGAAGTCGTCGGAAGATGTCGGCGGCGACAGTGAGTTCGTCACATCCACGATCACGCCTCCCATCTCGGCAGAAAATGTCTGGAGATTTGGAATCAGCAAGGAGTAGGCGAATGTCGATAGCGACGTGCGGACCACAATTCGATTGGCATCCGGACGATCCCGCCGGCGCATTCGTCGGGCGGTGAAGCACACCGTATCGAGGGGTTCAGAAACGGTGTTGGCAAAAAGCCTTCCGAACTCCGTCAATTCGCTCCGTCTGCCGCGTCTTTCGATCAGGTCTGCCCCGAGATAGTCCTGTAGCACGGCGAGGTAGCGGCTGACCGAGCTTTGCGTCGTCCTCAACACGCTGGCTGCGCGGGTCACGCTTCCTTCGCGGGCGATGGTCACAAAAGCCCGAATCGCGTTGAGCGGGACGTCGTCGTGTTCGGCCGCCATCTTCTGCTCCGGTGACTTTGGGAAGCCCGCCCGCCGAGGCCGAGGCCGTTGCCACAAATCAATATTGCATCACATTATTCGATGTCGGTGCCGGATTACTGCTCTAAACGCGATATCGCGAGCAAAAACATCTTGCTGGAACGACGCGATCGGCGCGGTGGCCTTTGTCGTTGAATTGCGTCGACGTTCTCACGGACGCGCCTTAACCGGCCGTCTGGTCGCAAACCATCGATCTGTACGTTGCGGACAAAGCTCCGGTTCCGTGAGGAGAAAGCTGGTAGGCGATGCGCTCGATGGCGCACCGCCGGTTCAGGGCTGAAGACCTCTTGTATCTGTTTCAAGGCCAAATTCGGCCGGATCATTCAGCAAAGGAAGCGAGCTTCCGCCGCTTTGGCCACTTCCATATTCTGAAGTCTGAAAATCTCCTCGACGGGCAGGATATCCTTGTAGACATTCTGTACGCCGCCGTCGGCGCGGATCCGGCGGAAGGCCTCCTGCATCGCCGTTGCAGCGGCACGGATGCCATAATTGCCGTAAATGACCATACGAATATTGCCAAGGGCCCTGATCCGCTGACCGTCGAGATCCGGGTAGGCGTTTGGTACGATCACCAGTGGCACTGATCCGGTCCAAGCGCGCGAAAAGCTTTCGATCTCGGAGGAATCCTTACTTTTCGAATGGATCAGGATCATGTCAGCGCCGGCCTCTGCGTAGGCTTCCGCACGGCGCAACGCCTCGGCTTCGCCAAGGCCGGCGATCAGCGCTTCGGTGCGAGCGATGATGAGAAAATCCGGATCCCGTCGTGTCGCGACGGCGGCCCCGATCTTGCCCTGGAATTCCTCGGTGCGCAGCAGATCCTGGCGTCCGCCGGCAATGAGGCTTGATACCTTGGGAAAGGTCTTGTCCTCGATCACGACGGCGCTGGCACCGGCCCGCTCGTATTCACCGATGGCATGGATGACGTTGATAGCATTGCCATAGCCGGTATCGATGTCGGCGACGATCGGCAGTGTTGAGCGGCCGGCGATCGCTCGCAGCATGTCGAGATGTTGTGTCATCGAGACGAGACTCATGTCAGGCAAGCCAAAAAGAGCCGACAGCTCAAAGCCGGAAGCCCACAGGCCATCGAAGCCGGCTTCTTCTGCGAGGAGCGCCGAAAGCGGGCTGTGGGCGGCCATGATGTGGAGAAGGCTGGCCTTGGCAATGCGAGCGCGGAGGTTCCTGGCAGGGGACATGGAAAATACTCTTTCAGGACAGCGCCGCGCAGGCAGCGATGATGCGGTCGCAGGCGCGAATGAGGTCTTCCAGCGACGCGGCGCAGGAAATGCGGATATAGGGTGAGGCCATGAATCCGCTCCCCGGCACAACAGCCACGGCGAAATCCTCGAGCAGATAGAGGGCGAAATCAGTATCCGTCCCGATCACCTTGCCGCCTGGCGTGCGCTTGCCGATAACGCCGGAGCAGGAAGGAAAAACGTAGAAGGCGCCGTCAGGCGCGCGGCACGAAAGCCCCTCGGCCTGGTTCAGCTTCGCGACGGTGACGTCGCGCCGCTGACGAAAGGCGTTTGCGAATTGCTCGATATGGTGACGATCGCCGGACAGCGCCTCGGTGGCAGCATATTGTGAAATCGTGCTGGTGTGCGAGGAAGTCTGGCCCTGAATGAGGTTCATGGCCGTGATCAGCGCCCTTGGCCCTGCGCCATAACCGACGCGCCAGCCAGTCATCGCGTCGGCCTTGGACACACCGTTGATTGTCAGCGTGCGCCCGTAAAGGTCTGGCGCGACCGCAGCCATGGTGGCGAAAGCGGCATCGTACGTCAGTTTCTCATAGATGTCGTCAGACAGCACATGGATGTGCGCATGGCGGCGGAGCACCGCGGCGAGCGCGAGCAAATCGTCACGACTGTAGACCGCGCCGGACGGATTGCAGGGCGAGTTCAGTATCAGCCACTTGGTGCGTGGCGTGATTGCAGCCTCAAGGGCCGATGGGCGCAGCTTGAAGCCCTGGGATTCCTCGCACGCGGCGAGCACCGGTTTGCCACCGGCGAGCGTTACCATGTCCGGATAGGAGACCCAGCATGGCGTCGGGATCACCACCTCGTCCCCGGGATCAAGGGTCGCGAACAGGGCGTTGAACAGGACCTGCTTCGCACCGCAACCCACCGTAATCTGGTCGATACCATAATCCAGTCCGTGATCGCGGCCAAGGCTCGTGCGGATCGCTTCGCGCAGTGGCTTGATCCCGGCGACCGCCGTATATTTCGTCCTCCCCTCGCGGATCGCCTGGATGCCGGCTTCGCACACAGCAGAAGGCGTGTCGAAATCCGGTTCGCCCTGGCTGAGCGTGATCACATCGGCCCCCTTGTCCCGCAACTCGCCGGCACGTGCCGTTATGGCCTTTGTTTCAGAGGGGCGGACGAGACCAAGCCGTTCGGCAACGAGAGACAAGGTAGGGGACCTCGCGAACCTGGAAAAAATAACGTCGAAACTTCTACCCGCCCTCAAACGGCGTAACCAATCATGCTATCTCGTTTGTGAATGAGATCATCGAGCTCTGCGATCAGTCAAAAACGAAGCTGCCGGCCCCCGCTTGGTGGATGCGCCATGGACGGTCAACGAGGACGAACGGCGTGAGAATCTTCACGCAGATGGTGCACACGGCAGGGGGGCGGCAGGTCGGGAGCCAATGGTCCGCGGCAGGACAGGGACAGTGCATGAGATCCCGCGTCCGGCGTCTAATCGGCGATCACGAAGACTAGTTGCTCACCGCGATGACATCGCTGTCAGGGAAGTCGCGTCGCAAGGTGCAACCCATCGAAGCTGCTTCGCCCCGGCAGAAGGGACATACCGAAGAGCAGATCGCCTCGACTCTCGCGCCTTCAGTTATCTCTCCTTGGATTGAAACGAACCGCTTTGAGGTTCTCTAAGCAAGGTGCTCAGGACAAGGCGCTCGACACCCGGCAGTCAGGATGTCGTTCCGGAAGGGAGATGCGCTGATGGAATCGGGATCAAGCTCCGGCACTCTTCGCTGTTCGCTCGCTTTATCCATAAAATGTGCCGAGTAGGCACGTGCTGCTTCTGGCTGCTCCTCTACATCATCGCATGTTCCATAGTTAGCATCTAATTATTCGATGGGCGTCATTCGGGTGTAGCAAAGCGGGTCTTGAAGTTCTCGCACATCGGCGGGCAGCCAAAGTGAGACAGACAATTCTCATTCTGCTTCGCAAAGCTCTCATGACGATGTGGAAGTAACGAAGATGGCATCCGTAGCGATTGAGGACATCCGGAAGAATTATGGCCCGACGTCTGTTCTGCGTGGTGTTTCGCTGCTGATAGCGGATGGCGAGTTTCTGACGCTGCTGGGGCCGTCAGGATGCGGGAAGTCGACTCTGTTGCGTATTCTGGCCGGGCTGGAGGTGCAGGACGCGGGTTCGGTCCTGATCGACAGGCGAGCGGTGGACGGCCTCAGGCCGAAGCAGCGGGACGTGGCGATGGTGTTTCAGTCCTACGCGCTTTACCCCCATATGACAGTTGCCTCCAACATGGCGCTGCCGCTCCGGATGCGCGGGCTATCGGCCTTCCAGAGGCTTCCGCTTGTCGGCCGCCTGCTGCCGGGAACGGCGCGAATCTCGGCCGCGATCGACGTGGAAGTCATGCGTACCGCCACGTCCCTCGGCATTGGCCACCTGCTGGCGCGCAAACCAGGGCAGCTCTCCGGTGGCCAGCGCCAGCGCGTGGCCGTCGGTCGGGCGATGGTCCGCCATCCTGCTGTTTTCCTGATGGACGAGCCGCTGTCGAACCTCGACGCGGAGTTGCGTGTGCAGATGCGTGCCGAGATCAAGGATCTGCATCGGCGGCTCGGGGGCACGTTCGTCTATGTTACCCACGATCAGGCCGAGGCAATGACGCTGTCGGACCGAGTGGCGCTCATGGTTGATGGCGAGCTGTTGCAGGTAGCGGCGCCTCAGGACATCTATGCCGATCCCGACGACCGCCGCGTCGCTGAATTCATCGGTTCGCCCAGGATCAATATGCTCGACGGTATGGTGCGCGAACGAGGTGTGATCGATGTGGCCGGATCGACGCTCGCCATGGAGCTCGACGTAATCGCTGGCGCCCATCTCACCGTCGGCATTCGCTCCGAAGCGTTTCATTTCGTCGACCATGGTGGACCGGACGTGCTGACCGGTTCCGTCCGCATGATCGAGCACATGGGCTCTGATCTGCTTGTGCATCTTGATCTGGCGGGCGTAGATCACCCGGTGATTGCGCGGCTGCTGGCGGAACGGGCGCCTTATATCGCCATCGGCGAGACCCTGCATGTCGGCGTCAGGCCAGATCGCGTGCTGGTCTTTAGCCGCGATGGGCGGCGTCTGCGCCGGGACGCGGGACACGGCCGGGCATCGATCGCACCGATCCGGGAGATCGCCCGGTGAGCGAACCGCTTTCCCTTTCCGGTGTCCACATCGAGCCCCCTGCCATGGGCGGCGCCCGAACGGACCGCGCCCCCGTCACGTCACCGGCCCGTGCTCGCGCCGTTGCGCAGACACTGGCGGCGTGGGGGCTGGCTGGACCGGCAGTCTTCTTTCTGCTCGTCTTGTTCCTGCTGCCAGTGGCCGGGGTCTTCGTCATCGCATTCAGTGACTGGCAGTTCGGAGCACGTTCTTTTTCCTTCGTAGGCTTTGCCAATTTTCGCGAAGTCTTCCTCGACCCTGCGTTCAGGGCGTCGCTTCTCAATTCCGTCGTCTACGTTCTGATCGTCGTGCCGGGGGCTGGCATCCTCGGTCTTGTCATCGCAGTGCTGATCGAGAGCGGAAAGTCCTGCCGCGCCTTTTATCGCGCTGTCCATTTTTTGCCCTTCATGGCAACACTCGCGGCCATGGCGATCGCCTGGGAGGCGTTGCTGCACCCCGCGATCGGCTTCGTCAACCAGGCGCTTGCCGTCACGGGGCTGCCGACGGCCAACTGGCTGCGAGACGAGAATACCGCCCTTCCAGTGCTGGCCGCCATCGGCATCTGGCAGAACCTCGGCTATGCCATGGTGCTGTTCCTGGCTGGCCTGAAGAGCATCCCGCAGGATTTGTACGACGCTGCCGACGTCGATGGTGCCGATTTCTGGTTTGACCGACTGCGCACCGTCACGCTTCCGATGTTGGGGCCGGTTTCGATGTTCGTCGTCATCGTCGTGGCGGTGAGGGCGTTCGAACCCTTCGATATCGTGAAAGTGCTTACCCAGGGCGGCCCCGGGCACGCGTCTGAAATGCTTCTGTACACATTGTACCGGGAGAGCTTCGAGTATTTGCGCACCGGATACGGTGCCGCCCTTGCGGTCGTTTTTCTCGGCATCGTCGTGACGCTCACGCTTGTCCAGGCGAGGATCATGGGCAAGAGGGTGCACTATCAATGAGCGCCATGACGTTCCCGAATCGCCAGTCGCTGCTGTCATCGATTCTTCGCCACGCCGTGCTGATATGTACCGGCGCGCTCATTCTCGCGCCCTTCATGTGGATGCTGTCGTTGTCGATCAAGCCCCCATGCGAGATCTTCGGGGTATCCTTTTCGTTCTGGCCCCACCAGTTCTACGGGATTGAGAACTACTCCCGGGCGCTGACCGAAGCGCCGCTCCTGCGCTACATGGGAAATGGCGTTCTCGTCTGTGCCATCATCCTGGCGCTCCAGATACTCGTCTGCGCGCCGTGCGCCTACGTGCTCGCCAAGCTCCGTTTCGCTGGTCGCAAGTTGCTCTTCGGCATCGTGCTCATCGGCCTGATGCTGCCGCACCAGGTGCTGTCGCTGCCACTGTTTATCCTCAGCTACCAGCTCGGCCTGCTCGACACTTATGCGGCACTCATCTTCCCCTACGTCGTCTCGCCGTTCGGAATCTTCCTGTTCCGGCAATTCTTCATGACCATTCCCGATGACGTGGTGCACGCCGCGCGACTCGACGGTCTTTCTGAACTGGCTATCGTCTGGAAGATCATGCTGCCTATGGCCTTGCCCGCTCTCATCGCCTTCTCGATATTTTCGGTGATCGGTCACTGGAACGATCTCTTCTGGCCACTGATCGTCGTCCGTGATCAATCGTTGATGCCGCCGCCCCTGGGAATCATGGTTTTCAGGAACGAGGAGGCAGGAAACGACTATGGCCCGCTCATGGCCGCATCAACTCTCGTCGTGATGCCTCTCGTCATCGCGTTCCTTGCCGCCCAGAAGTGGTTCGTCGAAGGCATGACCGGAGGAGCGGTGAAATGACGGTGCAGCCGACAGTGAAGCAGGTAACGCCAACAGACCGATAAGCGATCGCCGTTCTCTTGAACAGAAAGCTCCATCAAAATGAAACGCCGCCTCTGTGCAATGCTCTGTGTCGCGATCTGGGCCTTCGCCGGCTCGCCGGCCCATCCGGAGGGCCGGGTCACCATTCGCGTCTCTTACGTGAACTCCTACATGAAGCCGATACAAGAAGAGATCGCCCGACGCTTTACCCAGATGCACCCCGACATCGCTGTCGTTTTGGCTGCGCCCGTCGAGGCTTGGGGTGATCAGCTGCAGCGGACCGTTCTGGACACTGCCACCGGTAATGGACCTGACGTTGCTGAACATGCATTCAACCTTTTCGGCGAGATCGTGGATCGTGATCTGGCGCAGCCCCTGGATTCTTTGATCGAGCAGGAGAAGGACTGGGCATCGATGGGCTATAGCCCTAGGCTTGTCAGCCTTGGCACATACCACGGCAAAGTCTGGGGATTACCATTCCGCATCTCAACGCCAATCATGTTTTACAACGCCGATCTCGTTCGATCGGTGTCCGCGACACCGGGCGAGTTTCCTTCCGACTGGCAAGGCATTCTGCAAATCGCCAGCAGGATCAGCGCACTTGGCGACCAGCGGGCCGGAATGTTTTTCGACTACCAGGCGGATGGTAACTGGACCTTCCAGGCGCTGCTCAATCTTCGGGGGACACAACTCGTGACTTCAGAAGGAAAGATCGGCTTCAACAATGCGGAGGGGCTGGGCGCCCTTGCGACCCTGAGCGAGATCGGCCGATCGAGCATGTCCGACATGCCCCGTGAGCAGGCGAGACAATCGTTTGCTGCTGGCGTTCTCGGGATTTACGTGGGGTCCAGTGCGCAGCTCGGCAATCTGCTGCGAGCTTCAGCGAACAAATTTTCGATCGGAACCGCTCCCCTGCCGCGTTCGGCAAGCAATGCAAGGATACCTGCGGGCGGTGGGATCTACATGCTGACCACAAGAGATTCCAGGAAGCGAAAGGCCGCGTGGGAGTACATCAAGTTCGCCACGGGACCGATCGCGCAAACGCTGGTGGTCGAGCAAACAGGCATGATGCCCTGCAACGACCGTCCGGCAAGTGATCCGGGCCTGTTGGGAAAATTCTACAGCGACAATCCGCTCTATGTCACAAGCCTGAAGGAGCTTCCGATCGTCACGAGCTGGACCGCATTCCCGGGACGAAACTCGGTCAAGATCAGCGACGCAATTCGCGAGCAGCTGCGGGCCGTGGTCACACTCAAATCGAAACCCGACGTCGCGCTCGAGGCTATGACGAGGGATGTCGAGGCTCTTCTAAGGTAAGCCTCGGAGCTCACATTATCCGTACCCGCCGATCGTGTTTCACAGCGACGTGACGAACGCTGCGCCGTGGAAGATGTTGCGCGCCACGATAAGAAGTCGTGAAGCGCACGGGACCACTCAAGTTCATGCACAGGGACCGCGAACATGCTTCACCCGCTCACAACCCAACTTGTTGGTAGCTACACGAAGCCCGCTTGGCTGATCAAACACAATGAAATCTATCGTTTGGGTGGTCGTGCCTGGCGGATTCAGCCCGATCTCCTGGAAAGAGCACAAGCCGATGTTGCGCGGCTGTCTATCTACGATCAGGAAAAAGCCGGCATGGATCTGTTGACAGACGGCGAGCCGTGGCGCTCGGCATGGGACCGCCACTTCATTTCCAGGCTGGGCGGACTGAACGTTGAGCGGCCCGCCAGTACCGTCGTGCCTCCCTCCGAAATCGGGACGGTCAAATTCAAGAAGGAGGGCGAATGGTCGAGAGAGGATGACGACGGTCTTCCCCGTGTAGTCGGCCCCATCGAATGGCTTGAGCCGATCACCGTCAAAGAACTTGAATTCGCGAAGCGCCAAACCGACCGACCGCTCAAGACACAGATCGTCGGCCCGTTTACCGTCATCGACCGATTGGCCGATGAATACTACCACGACGAGCTCGAGCTTGCGATGGCTGTCGCGGCCGCTCTTAACAAGGAATTGCTTGCTCTTGAAAAAGCCGGCGCAGCGGTACTGCATATTGACGATCCGGTCATGCATTCGCGGTTCAGTCGATCGAGGCGGCTCGGCATCGCTCCAATCGAGCGGATGATCGAAGGGCTGACGCGGCCGACCACGGTGCATGTTTGCTACGGGTACGCGTATTCGAAAGAAAGCAAGGCGCCAAGCCCGACCTACCCGGAGCTGCTGGAACTGCTGGCCAGTTCCAGATCACTGACCGCCATGAGCATCGAGTACGAGCAACCGCGCCATCAGCCCGATCTGCTGCGCCATTGTGGCGATAAACATGTCGTGCTGGGCCTGCTCGATCTCGGGACAATGGATATTGAGCAGCCCGAATATATTGCTTCGAGACTTAGGGGAGCGCTTGAGGTAATCCCTCCGGAGAGGCTCCATCCCAGTTCTGACTGCGGGATGTGGCATCTACCGCGCGAGGTAGCTTTCGGGAAGATCCGGTCTCTGGTCAAAGGTACCGACATCGTTCGTCGAGAACTCGGACTGCCAACAAGCTGGCCTGCGACGTCGTCCTAATGGAACGCTCACCAGGCAGGACAGAGAGGGGGCGCGGAGTTGAGGCGAGAGGGCCTCGGCTCACGCACCTCACGAAAGTACAGCGCGACGTCGCCCGGACGTGTGGGGGGACGCGCCGGGAGGCCGGATGCGCAGGAAGAAACCAGACGTCGAAACAGCGGGAGACGGAATCTTGACCGACGCAAAGGGGGGACCGGAAGTCACCCGTCAGACCGATCCCACACTCGTCGATGGCTCACTCAACCTGAGTGGTAATCTGCCGCCGATTGTGGCCGACGTGTTTGAACAGCGGTATAGATGCGCCCTTTCCAAAGTCATGACGGAGGAGCAGCTTAGCAGTCTTGTCGGCTCCCATCGATTCATGGGGACGGAAAGAGACCGCAGCGCGGGGGCGGCATTTGTCTCGCTACGACTTGGCTCCCCCCCGGACGTCAGCAGGATCGTCGTGACCAATGGGACGCAGAGCGCAATTGACCGCTTGTTCGACGGCATTGCCGGTCGCGGCGGCGTAATAGCGGTGGAAGAACTGACTTACCCGGCGGTCAAACCGATGGCAGCAAGACTTGGTATCAGGCTTTGCCCGGTAAGAATCGATGATGAGGGGCTGGTACCCGACAGCTTTTCCGATGTCTGCGAGCGGGACAAGCCCAGTGCTCTTTACATATTGCCCACGCTGCATAATCCGACAACGGCCACAACAACGCTCGAGCGCCGGAGGGCAGCTGTCGACATCGCGCGCCTGAATAACGTTCAGTTCATCGAAGACGACATCTACAGTATGCTTCCACTGAACGCGCCGCCTCCGTTTGCGACACTGGCTCCGGAAATTTCATGGTACATTCTCGGGACTGCGAAGTCATTATCGCCAGGGTTGAAAGTGGCTTATGTCGTAGCGCCGGACAGCGCGGCTGCAGGTCGTGCATTCTGGCCTGGTGTCAGGTCAACATACTGGATGCCGGCGCCGTTGAATGCGGCGGTCACAGCCAACCTTGTGCTGTCGGGGCACGCCAATGACATCGTCGGCGCTGTCCGCCTCGAGATGGAGCGCCGGCATGAACTCGCGAAGGACATCCTGGAGGGGATTCCGGTTGCGACCAGTGCCGGTGCGCTGAATCTCTGGGTCAGAATACCTAGAGCCGGGGCGCGCCTCGAAATCGCGAGACTGACGCAGGATAGGAATGTCATCGTCGGGCACGGCGACGCATTTGTCGTGGGGAATTGCATTGCCCCCGAGGCGCTCAGGGTAGGATTGGGCACTGTGCTCAACCGTGATCAACTTTCACGAGGCCTGGAAGTCGTGCGGGACGCCTATCGGCGCGTGTTGCAGCCCGGCATGACCGCGTAACCGGGCGCCCTTTTCGAATTCTGAAGCCCGCGGGCCGATGTCAGATCGCACGCAGCCATGCATTGACAATAGAGCAGGAGAGATCATTGCGCGACGAAAAGCGGCATTTTGTAGTCGTGAGCTTTGACGGACTGCGTCCGGATCTCGTCAGTGAGGGATTGACGCCGAACCTGACACGTCTGGCAAATGCAGGCATTGCGCTCGGAAACCACCGGACGGTATATCCAAGCGAGACGCGCTCGGCATTTCCCAGCCTCGTCACGGGCGCCGTGACCGGTCGTCACGGCATGGTCGGCAACAAGTACGTAGATCGCGAGCTGGTGCCACCGCGTTACATCGACACGGCCGACGCCATTCTCCTTCGCGATCTTGATCTGACAAGCGGAGGCAAGCTCTACTCCGTTCCCTCGCTGGGGGAGATATTGTCCGCTCACGGGCGCAGCCTCGCCGTGCTCGCCACCAACACCCCGGGTACGACCCGCCTGTTCCACCACAAGGCGGAGGAATGTGGCCACATTCGCCTCTCCGGTCACTTCCGTGAAGCTTGTACGCCAGGCGATATCCTGGCCGAGGTGGAGGCGCGGATCAGCCCGTTGACGCCGGTCCCGCCCAGGACGGAGCCCGATCGTATCGGACAGGACTGGATCACATCGGCTTTCCTCGATGTGATCTGGCCGGGATATCGGCCAGATGTCACCATCCTTTCCTATGGCGAGCCGGACGTCACCTCTCACTTTCACGGCACGGGGGCTGAGGCAACCCGGTCCATTATCAGCCATTGCGACCGCCAGTTTGGTCGCGTACTCGACTGGTGGGAGGTCGAGGGCCGACAGGCCGGAGTGCAGATCATCGCTATCTCGGACCATGGCCACATCACGGGGCATACGTGCATTTCGGTGGCCGACAGCTTGCGTGCGGCCGGCTTCAGGCCCGGGGGGGCGCCTGCTCCCGGGGTGGACGTAGTCGTCGTGCCTGGCCAGGTCGGCGCTCTCTATCTTGCCGATCCGGACGCGCGGAAGCTTGCCCGGTTGGTTGCGGCCATGACTTCCCAGCCATGGTGCGGGCCAATATTTACGTCTGCGAAGGACGAAGTGCACGGGACTGCCCCGGGAAGCCTTTCAAATCGCCTCGTCTTCGCAGATCATGTTCGCGCGCCGGACGTCGCCTTTTCCTTTCGCGCCGACGACGGCCTCGATCCGTTCGGCCTGCTCGGCGGCACTTTTTACGACAACGACCGTCGCACAGGCCTCGGCCTCCATGGAGGACTGCACCCGAAGGAATTGGCCGCCTTGGGAATCGTTGCCGGCTCCGCCTTCCCTGCTTCGGCCTGCATTTCATCGGTGGTGTCAGGCATCTGCGATCTGGCTCCGACGATGCTCCAGCTGCTCGGTCTGGCCGTGCCGCAGAGCATGACCGGCCGTGTGCTCCGTGAGCTGACCGCGCCGTCAGTCAAAAATGGCCCGTCAATTCGCGAAGACGTCTTTGATGCCTGCCTTGATGGCTATGCCCAGACGCTACGCCGCATCCACGTGGACAGCGCTTGCTACATTACGGGCGCCTGGGTCAGCTAGTTCTGCGCTTCGCGTGCGTCGTCGAGACCTGAGCGCCTGACTATCGAGGAACTATATGGCTAGCCGTGAAATTCCAGCAGCTCCGGAGCGTGATCTCCTGCAGCAGCGGCCTTCGTCTACACACGAACGTCATCGATCACTTCGCGCATCGGGTAAGCCATTTCGCATTCTTCAGAGCGCCAGATTTGCATCGGATCCTACTGATGGGGCGGGAACGGTGATTGTTAGCGATGCCCCTTCTGGTGAGCGTCTGGCTTGAACGCAATCCGGTAAAGACAATCGCCGCGCTCGACCTGCGTCATGAACCGCGCAACGGTGACGACACCGTCCGCGTCAAAGCGATATTCCGCCGACGGGCGCCCTGGACTGTCTACAAAATGTATCCTTCCAGCCAGATCTCCAGGGCTGACTTCACTGCCCACGGTCACAGAGGGCTCGAACAGGCCCGCTTCCATTGCCCATGTCATGGTATCTGGCCGGTCAGACGAGAGAATTTGCGTTCTCGTCGGAGGCGGAGCGTCACTGGTCCCGGCCAGAATACCTGTCCTGCGCAGAACCCGAACGAGCGCCTGCTCTGCCAAGGAGATAGAACTGGACGTCGCCGATCCGGCTCCTCCAAGTTCAGCACCTATCGCTATCGCTCCCTGGCGTGCGCTCGCTGTCAGCGCAATTCTTCCAAAATGAGGTTGAGATCGTGAAGCATAAACGATCGTGTATGGCGCCCCGAAAGCCTCGGCCAAGTCCATTTGCTGCTGAAAGCGCAGAGCATCTGCTTCGGCAACCACTATGGCCGCGGCAACGTGCATGATTGATGAACCGCCGGCGTGGAGATCGATAACGAAGTCGGATATCGACATTAATCCGTGTTCGACGTAGGCGGCGATTTGTTGAGTCACGCTGCCATTCGCCTCGCCGGGAAAAAGCCTGTTCAAATCTCCGCCATCGATCGGTGAAGTTCTCGTGCCAGCCTTTGCTGCCGGAAAATTTGCCATTGGAAGAATAAGAATACGCCCGGCAACATCGGTGGGCTGAAGTTCCGCAGCAAGCCTGGAGAGCGCAATCTGGCCTTCATACTCGTCGCCGTGAATGCCTGACATCACGAGGACAGTTGGACCGGAGCCGCTCCTTATGCTGGTGATGGGCAACGGCAGCCAGTAATAGCATGAGCGGGTCGTAGAATGCTGAATTCCGATGTACCCGTGGCTCTTTCCCTGGCGATCGTAGTCTATTCCGACCAACCTTACATTCGGTATGTCCGCCATGGCTTCGTTCCACGCGTTGCAAAAACTCTTTGTTGCCAAAAAAAGATGGCGCCACGCCGGACTCAACACGGCGCCGCCGAAATCATCTACGTCAGCCGGATCCGCCTTGTCCAAAAATCCAGCTGTACGTTCTCAGCTTCAATATGACCCGGTCTTCAATCAACAGCTCGCTGATCCTTTGAATGACACCTTCCCACTCCTGAGCGTTCAATGCACTCTGGAGATCGTTCCTTGATCGCCACATGTTCAGATATCGATCCCTGGACATGACTTCGGAGTGACGAGATTCCAAAAAGATGCGATGTTCGGAGATGTCGCTCGGTGCAGCGCCGAGATTTTTAATGAACTCGAGAACGACGTCCGAGTGGCGTGAGAAAGAGGGAATTGTTTCAGACAAGAGGCGATCAATAGACTGGACGGTCTCGTCGTATTCGGTGTCAAGCATCACCCAGATGGGCGTAAAGAATCCACCCGGCGTGAGGACCCGGCGAAATTCACGGAGAGCGGCGTCCATGTCTGTCCAGTGAAACGCGTTTCCCATCAGGAGCCAGTCTACACTTTGATCGTCGAGACCGGTTGCTTCACCACTGCCCTTGATCCACCGGAAGGCGAAGCCGGGATCGGAGTGCCTTATCCCTTCTTGCCGCATCGTATCATTGGGCTCGATTGCGGTACCGGCGAATGCGCGCGCCGCGAGCTCGCGCGTCAACAGACCCGTGCCTGCACCAACGTCGGCGACCGTCGGCTTCGGAAAGCAATTGCGGATCAGCAGCGATAGCATGTCCAGCAGCTTTGGATCGTATCGCGGCCGATCCCAGTAGTAGGGGGCCGAGTTGGTAAAGTTCCCGAGATTCGACACAGCCGAACATGTCATGAAAACCTCCATACCAGCTGCTAAGACAGGACAACGACGACGGCTACAATCGTCGTTCAATGCGGTAGTGGGGCTGGACCCCGGGCCGGACTTGCTCATCGCCGACGCAGACAAAGCCGTGTTCAAGATAGAATCCGATTGCCGAGCTTCGCCCGTTGGCCCACAGAACTGACGCCTGTCGGCGCCGAAGGAGCCTGACGCCGTGTTCAAGTACGGCAGTCGCGTAACCGGAATTGCGGTGCCGGGGATGCGTTGCCATTCCTCTCAGGCGCCACGAAAATCCGGCTGCCGAGTAGGTGCCATCGTCCGTCCGGTCCTCGAGCAGGAACGTTGCCGCCGATACAAGCTCGAAACCGGCAAACGCGGCCAGATGAAACTGCTCTTTTGCATACGGATAGGCCGGCACGACTCTTGCCTTGGCTGGCTGAAGCCCTTCTTTTCTCAGATCGTAACAGTCTGCTTCCCTCACGCTTCCGATGTGAAGCGTCTGATCGGCGAGCAGGAAACCTGGCACACTGCCAATGTGCGTCGTGCTTCGCGGAGAGTCCATCGTGTGGCGGAGCCGCGGATCCGGCATCATAATCTCCTTGCTCGCGGATGTCGTACACAATATCCGGTTCGGTATGGACGCTCTGATAATCAGAAGGAGAGCCCATTCCAATTCGGCACCTGACGAAAATCCGCCGGATCCCGGCGAAAAGGAGCCGCCCGTTGCAATGGAAACACCTCGTCCTCGCACGACTCGCTCGAAATCGTTCGCCGGCGAATCTTCATGCAACTCCAGCCAGGCACGATAGAAGAAGGGTGGGACTATTGCTGCCCGGGAAACTAGCGAATTCCTCACAATGTCCCAGCGGCCGCTAGTTTCGGCGCGAACCGATTTGAGGAGCGGCTCGACAGCACCCTGTTCAAGCAACAGAGGTGCCATCTGCGCAACAACCATCCATTTGGTCGTCCTGACGCCGGGCCAGAACACCTCGCGTCTCATGCCCTCGCCTGGGGCGGCGGCGTACGCAACGCACGATTGCGCTGCTAACGATTTGCGGAGCCCAGGAATGCACCATGTGCGTTCGGGCGCAAATGTTTGCAGAGGCCGCGGCGCGATCTCAGGCAGAACTCCGCGGGTATCTTCCTCGAAGATCCAGAGGTTATGTCGCCGGGATACTTCAGCGAGCGCGGCACGACGCTTAACCGGCATAGTTGGCGCCGCAGGATTGTGTAGCGTCGGCATGCAACAGAGAGACAGCACCCGACTTCCAGGCCAGATGCAAGCGTCGCACAATCCGCCGGGAACGACGTCTTCCTGATCCATCCTGACGGAATACAGCTTTATTCCAAGCAGTGAGCTTGCTGGCTTCAATGCGGCGTACGTCAGCTTCTCCGTCAAAAGAATACTGCCAGGCGGAACAAGCGAGGCGAAAACCATCAGTAGAGTGTTTTGCGAACCGTTGGACAGAGCAATCCGTTCCGGACCATGGGCCATCGCAGGACGTCGGGCAACCCGGCCTGCTACGTCGGCTCGATCTGGCACCATTCCGTTGAAGCGGAGAGGCCGGATAGCTCCAGCCATTTCAGCACGCTCCAGCCTGTCAAAAGCAGGAGCAAACCGGTTTCCGACGGGTGCGGCGCGTGGTGGAAAGTTTCGCCCTAGGTCTGCAGAAACGGCGCGCGATGAGACTCCTTGGTCCGCAATAGCCGGGAGCGCGATCATTTTCTATCGTCCTGCTAGGGAGGTCGGGGATACCGTGCTAAAAGATGACTATCCCGGAACCAAGCAAGGCCAGTGCGATCGAGCCTGCTATGGCAAAGCCGGTTGCGATCGGCACCCCGGTTCCGCGAATGGGTGGGACATGAATCGCCGTTGTCACGTGCAAGAGCGCGAGGATGATGAATGCGCCGGCGGCAATTGCCGGAAAGATACTGTCCGGCAGTAAAGGGCGAGCGAGCAGCAGGACAGCCATCAATGGTGTGTCGTAGGAAACCGGAATGCCGGCAAACTTTGCATCCGCCGTGAGGCCTACATTTTCGAAATAGCTCAGCCTGATCGCGCCCGCTAATATCAATATCAGGCTCGCGACCAGAGACAACAAGGTGCCGTTACCAACAAGGATAACGATCGTGGCGGGGAACAAGATACCGTGGAAAAAGTCCGCAAAACCATCAAAGCTCTTTCCGAAGTCCGCAGTCTCTGGGCGGCGGAGATGGCTGGTTTTGCGCGCGACATGGCCGTCCCAATGATCCAGAAACCAGGTCCAGAGCATTGCCGCAACGCCGAACTCCATCTTTTCATTGAGGGTCAGGAAGAGAGCGGTGACGGCAAACAGATAACCCAGGGCCGTAATCGCATTTGCATAGTCCAGCAAATACGGGATCATCGCCGTTGCCTTCCTGCTCGCGAGATCGTGCGCCGCCGGGAGGTGTCCCGGAGGGTTCTGGCAAGGTACCCTGCGCAAGGGCGTTGTTCTGAAACCGATCCCGCGCCAGGAATTCGGACCGCTGTAAAATTGTGCATCTGAAATCTTCACTCGCTGGAGTTCAGGCCACTGATTGCCTGGTTTTCAGATCATTCAAGGTGTCGACCACGCGTTCGAGCCCTGACGCCACCAGATCCGGTTGAGCTCCGAACGAGAGGCGAAGACCGTTCGCGTCGCCAAATGCGCCGCCGGCGACGGATCCTACGTTCGCCTCCCTCAACAGCAGTCGAGAGATATCATCGGTGGACCGGACGGAAATCCCGGCTGGGAGGGCGGAGACGAGCCTGCCGAGATCGAGGTAGAAGAAGAATGAACCCTCGGTGATGGGCGGGCTTGCATCTTGCAGACCCGCCAGGATGTGAAGACCCCTGGTCCGAGCATCGGCCAGACGCTGATGCATTTCTCGTTCGAATGAGCCGTCACCGACTTGAAGATGATACAGGATCGCGTGCTGCGCGATCACGTTGGCGTTCGAAGTGGTATGGCTGTGCAGCTTCCTGGCCGCGGAAGTGATCTCCCGGGATGCCGCGAGGTAACCCAGGCGCCATCCCGTGATCGCCAGCTCCTTGGAAAACGCATTGACGACGATCGTTCGAGAACGCACGCCCGGATGCGCGCTGGAGATTGATTCATGGGGGGCGCCGCTGAATACGAAGTTTGAGTAACACTCGTCGGAAATGATCCAGAGCTTGTAGTTAATCGCGAGATCGCCAATAGCCTGAAGTGTTATTCGATCATAAACGGCCCCGGTGGGGTTGTTCGGCGAATTGATGATAATCGCCCTGGTGCGCGGTGCGACAACGGCGCGGATAGCGCCGACATCCGGAACATATGTCGGCGGGCAAGCATCAACGAATACCGGCTTTGCGCCGGCAAGAAGAACCTGGGACGGCAATGTCGGCCAGCAGGGGCGGATGATGATAACCTCGTCACCCGGATCGAGCACGGCCAGAGCGGCGTCGAACAGCCCTTGCTTTGCACCGGCCGTGATTACAATGTTGTCGGTATTCCAGTCGACACCGGTTTGCGCTGACAGCTTTTCGGCGATGGCCGTGCGCAGCAGCGGCAGCCCTATGGAATCCGTATAACGGTTTGTACCCGCCTTGATTGCGGCAATCGCGCCCTCACGTACGGACGATGGTGGTTCGATGATAACTTCGCCAGCCGCAAGATCGATGATTTGATGACCGGCCGCAGAGGCGGCGTCGGTGGTCGCGCGCGCCGCGGCTGTACCTGAGTCTGGAAGCAAGGCAATCCGCTGAGCCAGCATGTGCGCTCCTTCTGCGCTGGTTATCGGGTGCTCGAGCCGTTCGATGGGTCCTTCCGCTCCCGGAATCCGCTCGACACATCGTCGAGCTCATTGCTGCCGGAAGAGCCCGATACAGGCGGCATGGTCACTCGACAGGACGCGCGCGACCATCGCTCCGGACAATCGATGATGCGCTTCCATCATGAAATGCGGGGCATTGGAGAGGAGCCCGGCGCGCACAGTTCTTGCAACTTGGGAACGGGCGCTCGATCTGAGCTGCTGGCGAGAACAGATTGTAGTTGATCTTGCATGTGAACGTCCCTCACCTGGGTTGCCTGGCTCGGCGCTGTCGCCACGCTGATGACATTCTTTCGGCTTCCGGATCAACTACGAGTCTTGGCGGTTGATCGCGGCCTGAAATGTGGTGCAGCGGGATGCTACCGCAGGGTTTGCTTGATCGACGCCGGCAGGAACTCTAGGCGGTATGGACACTTATCGCGCCCACAGGACGATTGCAGCGAGGGTGACGACGGCTCGGTAATTTCTCGCGGTCTTTTCGAAGCGTGTAGCGACGCGTCGGAACTGCTTGAGTTTGCTGAAGCAGCATTCGACGAGATGCCGCTGGGCATAGAGATGCTTGTCGAGCGGATGCTTGAGCGCACGTGACGGGTTGTTGGGATGACGGCGAGCGCGCCCTTGGCCGCGATGGCCTGGCGCAAGTGATCCGCGTCATAGGCCGTATCGGCCATGACGATCTCGGCGGGCAATTCCTCGATCAACGTGGCGGCTTGCGGCGCATCGCCCTTCTGACCTGCAGTAAGCGTGAACCGCACCGGACATCGCAAGCCGCGAACGGCCATATGTATCTTGGTGCTCAGGCCGCCGCGCGAGCGACCGATCGCCTGATCTTCAGACCCCCTTTTTTCGCCCCGGCGGCGTGCTGATGCGCCCGGACGATGGTGGAATCGACGATCAGATATTCGAAGTCCGGATCATCGGACATCGCCTCGAAGATGCGGCACCAGACCCCCTTGATGCTCCATCGACTGAAGCGCCGGAACACACTGTTCCAATCCCCAAACACCTCCGGAAGATCACGCCAGGGAGAGCCCGTGCGCACGATCCAGAGCACTCCTTCCACGAACATCGGTTGTCGCGTCCGGTCGAACCCTTCTGGTCAGGCCGGCCGATGATCAGCGCCGCCATGCGCTCCCAGGCCGCGTCGCTCAACACCAAACGATCCATCACACCCAAGGCCGCCTCCCAAAAGAAGCCTTGAATCTGATTTGGTCTCAAAAGGGAATCCCTAGAGTCCACACCGCCTAGAGTGCACGCGATGGTCCGTTCGACAGGCCCGCGAGCGTATAACTCCTTTTGGCCTGTTGTCATTTTGAATGCGGGGGCATCACTGGTGAGAAACAATGGACTCCATTGCATGTCGCTCAAATGTCCTCTGCAACTTGATACCATTCTCTCTCCGGAAGGAGAGAAAGCGGGTGCCGCAACCAGCTCAGGCGGCCTGGCACCGGTACCTCACTATGCCTTCAGTTCTTTCGGTGACGCGGAGGCGATCACCTTTGCGAAAATGCGTTCCGCAACGCGCAGATCTTCGACGCTGTCAATCTCGTACCACTTCAGACCGTCGCATCGCACCGCTATGAGCTGTAAACCGTGCCGTTCCACGAGATAGGCGAGGAGCTCCTCCGTGTAAGCCTGCGTGGCTCCTGACCTGATGATATTGTCCAGCGCTGGAACGATCGTTGCTCTGAGCGTCGACGCTGAAAATCGGAACAGGTTCATCGTTTTGAAAAGCCGTGGGCCGTCCCCAATGAGGTTCGCAGCCGTCTGCTTCATGCGGAAGTCTCTGATAAAGCCGGCATCCGACAACACGACCGCCGATCCTTCCATCGACTCATCAAAGGGAGCGACTGCAGCCACGTCGGTCGCTTGACTGATTAGCAGGTAGTGAAGCGCGTTCTTCTCGAAGAACACGTCGCCTTCGAGAAGAAAGCAGTCTCCGGAAAGAAGAGCGTCGCGCGCCAGCCACAGAGAATGAGCGCTTCCGGTACGATCGAAAACTGTTGATTCGACATACTTGATTTCGAGCTCGGCAAAGCGGCTACCGCAGGCATATTGAATGGCGTCCTTGCGGTAGCCAACGACAATGGTCACCGTTTCTACGCCTACGGTCTTTAGATTCCGCAGGGCATTGTGGAGGATCGGAGTGCCGTTGACTTCGACCAGCGGCTTTGGTCGCAGATCTGTCAGAGGACGTAGGCGGGAGCCGCAACCCGCGGCGAGAATGATTGCGTTCCCAGGAGCGCTGGCTACCATTTGGTCTCTCTCATCGCACAAGGTTGCGCTCCGCAAAACGCTGTAAGCGTCCGGCTGGTGCATCAGGTCTTCACGTATGGTGCTGCAGTCGTGGTCGCGAAACGTAGGGGATCACCATTTGGTCAGGGAGGCCGTTCGTGCTGCAGAGCGGCCATTTTGGTGGGGCTGAATGGTTGCCCTTGAGACAATGAGGTGATTGGGAGAACGGATGGCGGTAATCCACGGCGGTGCTGCGTGACAAGTTGTCTGCTCGTTCGAGAGCCCGCTGGTTGAAGGGAGCTTTGGGTCACCTGCCGTCGTCGCCACCCACCCCCGATAGGAGCGAGTAACGGACCGCATCGGCGCCGTAGCGGGTCGCAAGCCGGGCGACTTCAAGACAGCAGTCCTTCAAAATCATTGCTGCTTTGTTCATGGCATTCAGAGCGTCGTCGCTCGGGCAGATATCGCGTTTCCGCATGAGTGAGCTCGTCGTACCTGAACAGTTCGAAGATCTCGTTTAGCGTCGCAATTGTGGGCTCAATGCTGGCAGTGCTCTCCTCAGCGATGATACGACTGCAGACCTGTCTCATTCCCGCTATCGCGGCTCGCAGGGAGTGGTTGGCCCAAATCACTGTTGAAATGCGCGCCCTTCGATGTGCCGAGGCCGGCGTTCGATAGTACTTCGTGGGAACGATCACGACCGGCAGCCTGTTCTGCCAGGCCCGCGCGAACGCGAATATCTCGTCCGCGGCGGTTCTTCGCGAGTGAATGAGGATCGCGTCGGATCCCGCGTACGCGTGGGCGCGGGAGAGTGCTTCTTCGATTTCATGCCCGGCGATAAACGATTCGATACGGGCCACCAGGATCAGATCGTCCGCGACGGTGTCTTTTACGGCGCGCAGGCGGCCGGAGAACTCGTCGATGGCGGCGAGAGGATGGCGACCGCCAAGAAGCGAGTTTTTCTTCGGAAAGCAGCTGTCTTCCAGCGTGATGCCGGCTGCGCCACACTGACGGAGGCTGCGAGCCAGCAGACGGGCGTTATTGAAGTTCCCGAAGCCGCCGTCCCCGTCGACTAGAACCGGCAGTCCGCTAGAGTTCACGATTCGGCCGACTACATCGACAAGCTGGCTCCACGATGCCTCATTTGCTTCGCGATAACCCAGCGAGGATGCAATCGACAGCCCCGATGCCCAGAGGCCCTTGAAACCTGCCCGCTCTGCGATCGCGGCGGAGAGGCCATCATGCGCTTCCATAAGGAAAGAGAGTTCCCCGCTGCAGCAGACTTGAGAGCGCTTCATCTCGGCAAACGACGGGCTGGCGGGCCGGCTATGGCCGTTGGCGAGGACAGAAGCTGATGGGACCTGCATACCGGATCCTTGTGCGCTTGAACGGCCGACGTGCGTCAGTGAACGTGACATGCATCTGTCATCTGGATCAATGACGAGCGTTGGTAGTTGACCGGAGAAAAGTGGTGGACAGTCGCTCGAGATTGCAGGCACGACTGGGTTTCCGCAACTACGACGCGTTCGTCCCTTGCTGACGAAAATTGCGATGAGCTTGCGGCTTCTCTGCGTGGCGGTTTGCGCGCGATTGGTCAATTCGCGCGCGGTTCGCCCCTTGGACTTTCGAACAGGCGGCTTGGCGATCAGGCGTGTGAAGGCGCACGCCGTCAAAAATCATCGGAAGGGCTTGGCGCTCGTCATTGTCACGCCGGCGCCAGCGTGATCGCAAGCCGGCGCCCCGATGCCCGGTACGTTTCGACCGAGGTTCTCGGTTATGGTGTTCTGACAGGCGCGTGGGCGAGATCTGCCTGGAGCAGGATTCTGGAGGCGAAACGGCTGGGCCAGTCTGATGGCTGTCAGAGACACTGTTGTCGGCCGTGCAACAAAAATACGTCCGGTCGAGCAAACGGCGTTTACGGTCGGGCTGTCGGAATTGGCATGAGGCTTGATTGATGCTTGTGAGCACCACGGCCGCGTTGCTTTCAACGTCCTTGACGTACGACGGATGGTCCGGATCGGCCGGTACGTCGATTGTTCCGGTGACGCGACCGATTGCAACATGGATATGGTTTGCCAGCATGCTCGATTATTGGATCGTGGTCCACCACAACATCGCTGCGCGTTCGCGCCGCGGCGCTGCGCCCGTGCCAGGTGCTCTGCCTGCTGGCGATAATGTTCGACAGGCAGCCGTCTTCAAACGGCTCGAAGCCGAGGTTCGGCGCATGCACCTGGACGGACCGGCCGCGGTTGACTGGGGCAGGGTACAATACTCTGTCGCTCGACATCCTGTCGAACCGGTCAAAAGATCTTCTGGTCGACTCCTGGGCCACTTGGCCTGTTTCGGGTCGAGGGATACGAGGGTCTTGCCGTCGGCCTCGGCGTCCTGCGCGGTATGGTGGAGGCCCATTGGGAGCAGTTATTTCCGCCGGTCACGCAGGAAGATGCGCGGACCGGCGCGGTCCACTGGCTCCTTCACCTCGCCCCGGTTCTGGCCGCGAACGAGCCGACTGAAGCCGACGCTTCAGCAGTTGTCGCCGTCCAGAATGCTCTCGATGGACTGGCTCGCGAACTCAGGGGAGAGCTCATCGACGGCCAGGTCACTCTGGAAGTATTGGTCAGGGCGCTGCAACCGCATCACGAACGAGCCTCCACAACCCGCATCTGGCTCGTGTTCGGTATGGCGATCTGACCTGTCCTCATGGACGCTTGGCGTACGATCAGCCCAACTTCGGTATGATAGCCGCCGATATAGGCGACCCACACCCCATCCTTCTTCATTCTTGAGACCAGCGCCGCGTAGTCTTTTTCGCCGGCTACATAGCTGTTTCGAATGGCGTGCTCACCGGATCTAAGAAGCTGCGCCGCAACCACGTCGGCAATGCCCTTACCCGCCGTGCTCTTGTCATCGAGCACTGTGATGGCCTCGTGATGGTAGCAGTCGCCCGAAAGCAGTGTGTCGCGAGCGAGCCACAGCGAATAGGCACTTCCCGTGCGGTCAAAGGCCGACGAATCGACATAGTTGATCTCGATCGGGCCGAAGCGGCGATCGCATGCGTATTTAATGGCATCCTTGCGGTAGCCGACGACGATCGTCACCTCCTCGACGCCGACCGCCGCCAAGGTCGCAGGGCATTGTGGAGGATCGGCGTGCCGTGCACCTCGACCAGGGGCTTCGGCCGCAGATCCGTCAAGGGTCGCAATCGAGAACCGATACCGGCGGGCGAGAATGACGGCTTTCCTGGGAGCATTGATAGCCATTTAGGTTTACTCTACCGCCGAAGGATATCTCTTTATTCATTGTTCCGAGCGTCGAGCACCTGTTGGAACTTGCTCAGCGTGTTCAGGAGAGGCCCGCTTGTCATTGAGCTTAATCAAATGATCGGCGCACGAAGTGCTGTGCATGCCTGTCCGTTGCACCAAATGAGCGCCTCCGTGATCGAGAAATGTCGCTTATGGTCGCTACTATGACGTGAGGCCTACAGAGTCCTTGGAAAGGAGACCTCACCATTTGAAGGGGCCGCGTTGTCGTCCGCGTTGACTTCTCTCCGGGAGAGATATGAGCTCGTAGGCCCTTCGTGACTGGTCATTGAGATGCATGGGGGGATCGAACCGAGATACGCAGCAGTGCAAAGGTCGATGACGTCGTCGCGCCATTTGATCGTATGTGCAGTATCAGAACGGAAAACACGTGCTGCGCGGAACAATCTCTTGAAACGTGATAGTAGTGCGGAAGGTTGCATGACGGCGGTCTTTCAATAAGCTGTTGTAGGATGAAACGCTATTGCCGTAGGCTATCGGGAGACTGGTATCGCAATTCTGCACAAGCGAGTTCGTTATAATTGAACATTTCGAAGATCTCGTCGAGTGTCGCAATATTAGGTTCAATGCTCGCTGTAGTCTCCTCAGCGAGGATGCGGCCGCACACCTGCCGCATTGCTGCCATTGCCGCGCGAAGGGAGTGATTAGCCCAGATCACTGTCGAAATGCGCGCTTTACGATAAACGGAGACCGGTGTTCGGTAGTATTTCGTTGGAACGATCACGACTGGCAATCTGTTTTGCCAGGCGCGCATAAACGCAACGATCTCGTCCGCGGCAGTTCTTCGCGAGTGAATCAGGATCGCATCGGCTCCCGCATCGGCGTAAGCGTGAGCGCGCAAAATGGCTTCGTCCATGTCGTGGCCGGCAATCAACGCCTCGATACGGGCCACGAGGATCAGATCGTCCGCGACCGTGTCCTTTACGGCACGCAAACGACCGGAGAATTCGTCGATATCGGCGAGGGGGTGTCGGTCGCATATAAGCGAGTTCATCTTGGGAAAGCAGCTGTCCTCCAGCGCGACGCCGGCCGCCCCACGCTGACGCAATTTCCGTGCTAAGAGACGTGCATTGTTGAAGTTCCCAAAGCCTCCATCCCCGTCAACCAAAACGGGCAGTTCGGTCGAGTCCACGATCCGCTCGACTGCGTCGACGAGTTGGCTCCATGAGGCTTCATTGGCGTCGCGGTATCCGAGCGAGCAGGCAATCGATAAACCGGACGCCCAGAGACCCTTGAAGCCGGCGCGGCCGGCGATCGCGGCGGAGAGACCGTCGTGCGCCTCCATGAGGAAGGTGAGTTCGCTGCTGGAGCAAATTTGATCGCGCAACATCTCGGGAAGTGAGGAGCCGGCGCGAAGACAAGAGCCGTTGGCAAGAGCCGATTGTTGTAATTGATCTTGCATGCAAAGTCCTTGCCGGTGTGTGTGGCCGGCCGATGTTGTCGCCGATAGGTGTGACATCGTTCCGTCATCTGGATCAACGACTTGGATTGGTAGTTGACCGGGGGCATCTTGCTTCAAGGCGCGCAGTCGCCATCGCCCTTCTAGGCTGGCAACGAGTTATGGGCGACAAGCGGGATGATGGTGGACCTATGACGACTTGGGCTTGGACCGAGCATGCGCCCAAGCAGAATGCTCGAGTTCCTTCCGCAGAAGAATAGTCTCTTGTAATCGCTCTCCCACGAAAGAGAAAACTATCGGCGCTTTTGGCCCGTCGGGTCGCGAAGATGCATGTGAGCGAGAGATTTTAGGTGCACGGCAACAAACAGGCCGTTTATTGGGAATCTAAAAAAGCGAGTTTTCCGGACACGATGAAAAAGAGTGGTTCTTGGACTCGCAGGATCTTTTCGTCTCTGAAAGTATTGAGCGTCAATCAACGTTGATTGAGAAAAGGGGCGCTGATGATTTGCAATATTCTCGTCGATGTGTCGGGAAGTTTTTGTGCGCCGGCGATGTCCTGTCGTGCGATGCGCGCGTCACCTTGTTGACGATCCCCCGTTCCTGCGCTCACACCGCAGATCACCAATTCGTCTCTCGCTTATAGCCCAGCATCGAATCCTGGCAGTCGTGCCACGCTCTTTTCGAGCAGGGGGGCGAATGCGGTGCGCTGCCTGCTCCAAGCCACCGACTGTTTAATTCCAGTCCAATCTACGTGAGGTGACGGCATGACCACGAACGAAAACCCTCTAAAATTCGCCTACTGGGTCCCGAACGTCTCCGGCGGCCTTGTCATTTCCTCGATCGAGCAGCGCACCAGCTGGGACATCGACTACAACCGCAAGCTGGCGCAGATCGCGGAGAAAGGCGGTTTCGACTACGCCTTGAGCCAGATTCGGTTCACTGCAGGCTATGGCGCCGACAAGCAGCATGAATCCGTTAGCTTCTCGCATGCACTGCTCGCCGCAACCGAAAAGCTCAAGGTGATTGCGGCTCTCCTTCCCGGGCCCTGGAATCCAGCCCTGGCTGCAAAGCAGATCGCGACCATCAGTCAGCTCACCAATGCACGGGTCGCGGTCAACATTGTCTCGGGCTGGTTTCGCGGTGAATTCCATGCCATCGGCGAGCCTTGGCTCGATCACGACGAGCGTTACCGCCGCTCGGAAGAGTTCATCAATGCGTTGCGCGGCATTTGGACCGAGGAGACCTTTACCGTCAAGGGGGACTTCTACCGGTTCAACGACTATTCGTTAAAGCCAAAGCCGCTCGAGCCGCTGCCGGAGATCTTTCAAGGCGGGTCTTCGCGTGCCGCCCGAGACATGGCCGCTCGCGTGTCTGATTGGTATTTCACCAATGGCAATACGCCAGATGGCCTGAAAGCACAGGTCGAGGATATCAGGGCCAAGGAAAAGTCCTTCGGCAAAAGCTGGCGCACCAAGATCGGCATCAATGCATTTGGCATTGTCCGGCAAACAGAGAAGGAAGCCAAGGACGTCTTGCAGGAGATCCTCGACAAGGCGATCCCGGAAGCGGTGCACGGCTTCCAGCATGAGGTCCAGAATGCCGGCAATGCCAGCCCCGAGCGCGAGGGCAATTGGGCCAAGTCCACCTTGCAGGATCTCGTTCAGTACAATGATGGCTTCCGCTCGAATCTGATCGGTACGCCAGAGCAGGTCGCCGAACGCATCATCGAGCTCAAGCGCGCCGGCGCCGACCTGATCCTGCTCGGCTTCCTGCATTTCCAGGAGGAGGTCGAGTATTTCGGCAAGCACGTGATCCCGCTGGTGCGCGAGCTTGAAGCAAATAGCTCGCCGCACGTCCAGGCGGCGGAATAGAAGCGGAGCGCGACGCATGAGCCTGGTTGCGACAACGGGTGCCGGCGCCATAATTCTGGCGCGCACGCAGGAGCGTGCTGCCGCTGTGCGCGAGGCGGACGCGGCACGTCCGGCCGCCGAGGCGACGTTGGTTGCCGGCGTCGCCGAGCCCGTCCTGCGGCTCGAGAGCGTCTGCCTCAGCTTTGGCGGGATCGCTGCGCTCGACGGCATTGATCTCACGGTTCGTCAGGGCGAGATCCGCGCCATTATCGGTCCGAACGGTGCCGGCAAAAGCTCGCTCCTCAACATCGTCAGCGGGCTCTACCGTCCCGACCGGGGCGTGGTGTGGCTCGCTCGTGAACGGTTCACGCACGTGCCGACCACGCGCCTTGCTGCTCACGGGGTGGCGCGCACATTCCAGAACCTTGCGTTGTTCAAGGGCCTGCCGGTGCTCGACAACGTCATCATGGGCTTTGTGCATCGCAGGAGTGCCGGATTCGTTCGGCAGATGCTGTCGACGCGAGAGGCGCGCCGCGAGGAGGCCGAGGCCCGTGCCGCTGCCGAGGAGGTGATCTCGTTTCTGCATCTGGGTAGCGTCAAGCATCGGCTCGCGGGCGGTCTGCCTTACGGAATCCAGAAGCGGGTGGAACTCGCGAGGGCGCTGGTCGCGCGCCCGCCGCTGTTGCTGCTGGATGAGCCGCTTGCCGGCGTCACGCTGGGCGAGAAGCAGGAGCTCGCGGCACATGTGCGCAATGCGCGCGATGCCTATGGTGCCTCGATCGTTTTGATCGAGCACGACATCGGTGTCGTCATGGGCCTGTCCGACCGGATCGCGGTTCTCGACTATGGCCGCAAGATCGCCGACGGCACTCCGGAAGAGGTGCGCTCCGACCAGGCGGTGATCGACGCTTATCTTGGCGTGACCCATGAGGGCGAGACGGAGCGCGGGATCTGATGTTCGATTACCAGTTCTTCGTGGAGGTTCTCGTCGGTGGGCTGTTGTCCGGCGTGATGTACTCCCTGGTCGCGATCGGCTTCGTGCTGATCTACAAGACATCCGGTATTCTAAACTTCGCGCAAGGCGCGATGCTCTTGTTCGCCGCGCTCACTTTCGTGAGCCTGGTCGAGCGCGGCGTGCCGTTCTGGCTGTCCCTCTCCGCCACTTTGATGATCATGGTGGGGCTGGGGATCACCGTCGAGCGGACGGTACTGCGGCCGCTCGTCAACCAGTCACCAATGACGTTGTTTATGGCGACGCTGGGTCTGTCCTATGTGATAGAGGGGGCCGCACAGTTGTTGTGGGGCACGCAGGTCCACGGCCTCGATCTCGGCATCGACGATGTTCCCTTCGAGCTGGGTGGCGTTCTGATCAGCCGGTTCGATCTGTTCGCGGCGGCAATCGCGGGCGCGCTGGTCACGGCCTTTGCGCTGTTCTTCCGTTACACCCGAACAGGCCTCGCGTTCCGCGCAGTGGCAGATGATCAGTTCGCAGCCCTCGCGGTGGGGCTGCGCCTGTCGCGGGTTTGGGCGGCCGTATGGACCGCGGCCGGCATCGTCGCGCTTGTCGCGGGCCTGCTGTGGGGCGCTCGCCTTGGCGTGCAGTTCTCACTATCGCTCGTCGTGCTCAAGGCGCTGCCTGTGCTGGTACTCGGCGGCTTTGACTCGGTTGCGGGCGCCATCGTCGGAGGCCTCCTGATCGGCGCAATCGAAAAACTGGCTGAGGTCTACATCGGCCCGTTCGTCGGCGGCGGAATTGAGGCGTGGGCGGCGTACGTGGTGGCGCTCGGCTTCTTGCTGGTTCGCCCTTCCGGGCTGTTCGGCCAGAGATTGGTTGAAAGGGCCTGATCGATGACGAGGCCTGTTCGCTCGATTGCCACCGGCTGGCTTAGCGCCCCTCATTTTGCCCCCGCGGTTCTTCTGATCGTGGCCTATGGTGTCGTTCCGTTCGCAGGCTCCGATTACCTGCTCGATGCAGTGCTGACGCCGTTCCTTGCGCTCGGGCTTGCCGCCTTGGGGCTTAATCTGCTTACGGGCTATGCCGGCCAGGTTTCGCTCGGGTCGGCAGCCTTTCTCGCGGTCGGCGCCTATGCCGCCTACAATTTCAACCTGCGTCTGCATGGGGTGTCGTTCCTGATGAGCCTCATGGCCGCGGGCCTCGTGACCGCGGCGGTCGGGATCATCTTCGGTCTGCCGAGCCTTAGGCTGCGCGGCTTCTACCTCGCGGTCTCGACGCTTGCGGCGCAGTTCTTCGTGCAGTGGGCGCTCACGAAGTTCGGATGGTTTTCCAACAACAATCCGTCCGGGGTGATCGATGCGCCGCAGCTGACGGTCGCTGGCATCATCTTCACGGGCGCGGTTGGGCGCTACCTCTTTTCGCTGACCGTCGTCGTCATCGCGACGCTGTTTGCCATCCACCTGCTGCGCTCACAGGTCGGACGCAATTTCATCGCGCTGCGCGACCATGAGACGGCGGCCAAGGTGCTCGGCGTGCCGTTGTTGCGTACCAAGCTGCTCGCCTTTGGCGTCTCATCGTTCTTTATCGGGATCGCAGGCGTATTATGGGCCTTCGCCTATCTGCGTACCGTGGAGCCGGCCGGATTCAATCTGGATCGTTCGTTCGAGATCCTGTTCATGATCATCATCGGCGGGCTGGCCTCGATCCGGGGAGCGTTTCTGGGTGCGGCATTCATCGTCGTGTTTCCGCTTCTCCTTTCGCGCCTTGGCGCCGCGCTTCTCGGCAACGTCTTCGATTCCGGTGTGCTCGAAATGAGCCAGCGCATCGTTATCGGTGCGCTCATTATCGGCCTTCTGATCGCAGAACCACGCGGTTTGATCGCGCTGGTTGACCGCCTTGCAGAGCGGGTCCTGCGCCGGTCTCCTCGTCCGCTTCCTCGTTCCCCCCAGTTTTGAAAAGCCTCTCGAACCAAAGGACAAATGTCATGCGTCTATCAAGATCGCTTCGGGCTGCGGCGCTCGCCGCCGCCATTGGCCTTTCTGCTGCGCTGCCGACCCACGCCGACGAGCAGTTCTTCCCATTGCAGAGCTACCGGGTCGGTCCGTACGCAGCAGGCGGCACCGGCTTCTTCGGCGGCTTCATCGACTATCTGAACCTCATCAATATTCGCGACGGAGGCGTTGGCGGCGTCAAGCTGACCTGGGAAGAGGGCGAGACGCAGTACGAGGTCGAACGCGGTGTCGAAGTCTATGAGCGGCTTAAAAGCCATCCGGGGGTGGCGGCCTGGAATCCGCTTTCTGTCGGGATCGCCTATGCGATGATCGATCGCATCGCCAAGGACAAGGTGCCGTTGATCACCATCAACCATGGCCGGACCGATTCAACCGACGGTCGGGTGTTTCCTTACGTGTTTCCCCTGCTGCTCAACCCCTACAGTGAGACGTCGGGCATCGTGAACTACATCGCCTCGCGCGAGGGGGGCGCCGACAAACTGAAGGGCAAGAAGATCGTCGTGCTCTATCACGGCTCGCCCTACGGCAAGGAGACGATCCCGATCTATAAGCTCCTCGCCGACAAGTATGGCTTCTCCCTCGGGCAGATCGAGGTGCCCCATCCCGGCAATGAACAGCAATCGCAGTGGCTGTCGATCCGGCGTGCCAAGCCCGATTATGTGGTGCTGCGTGGCTGGGGCGTGATGAATCCGGTCGCACTGAAGACCGCGCAGAAGGTCGGCTTCCCGGTCGATCACATCATCGGCAATGTCTGGTCAAATTCGGAAGAGGACGTCATTCCCGCCGGCGATGCCGCCAAGGGCTATGTCGCGATCACGACCCAGGCATCCGGCGCCGAATACCCGGTACTGCAGGAGATCATCAAGACGGTCTACGGCGCAGGAAAGGGCAATCTCGACGACAAGAAGCGGATCGGCAGCGTCTATCACAACCTCGGCATCGTGAATGGGATTCTGAACGTCGAGGCGATCCGGATCGCGCAGCGGAAATTCGGCCAGCGGACGCTGACCGGCGACGAGGTGCGCTGGGGCTTTGAGCATCTGCAACTTGATCCGGCGCGGGTCCAAGCATTGGGCGCCAAGGGCCTCTTCCATTCCATCAATGTGACCTGGGACAATCACGAAGGTGATGGCCGGGTGACCTTCCAGCAGTGGGATGGCACCAAGTGGAAGGTGGTGTCGGACTGGATCGCACCCGACTGGGCTTTCTTGCGCCCGATCATTGAGAAATCGGCGGCGGCTTATGCCGCTGAGCACAACACCAAGGTCCGTACCTCCGACGAAACGCCAGTCAGCCAGTAACGGCAGCGGAGACGGCGCGGGAGCGGCCAGCGTCCGCTCCCGGTCCAGGAAAATCCAAAGCATTGCGATGACCGATCATCTTCTTGTCCTCGAAGGCCTGGCTGCGACCTACAACCATGCGATTCGCGCGCTGTCGGACGTCTCCCTCACGATGCGCCGGGGCGAGATCGTAGCGCTGCTCGGTGCGAATGGGGCGGGCAAATCGACCACGCTAAAAGCGATTTCCAATCTGCTAAGTGCCGAGCGTGGCCAGCTCACTCGCGGCCACATTCTATTCGACGGGCGTAATACCACCGCGCTCGCGCCAGCTGAATTGGTCCGACTGGGGCTCGTCCCGGTGCTCGAAGGCCGCCACTGCTTTCGTACGCTAACGGTCGAGGAGAATCTGGTTGCCGGCGGCATTGGAGGCGGCTTATCGCGGCGCGAGGTCGCGGCAGGACTTGAGCGCGTCTACACATTGTTTCCGCGCCTGGGCGAGCGCAGGCGGTCGGCCTCGGGCCTCACCTCGGGGGGCGAGCAGCAAATGACGGCGATCGGCCGTGCCTTGATGGCGCGCCCGCGACTTCTGGTGCTCGACGAGCCGTCGATGGGATTGGCGCCCCTCGTGGTCGAAACGATCTTCAGCACCTTGAAGGGGCTCAATGGCGAAGAGGGGCTATCCATCCTGGTCGCCGAACAGAACTCGGCGGTGGCGCTGCGCTACGCCGACCGCGCCGTCGTGCTCGACGGTGGATCGACGGTGCTGGCCCGAGATGCGGCCGATCTGCGCGGGCGCGCCGAGATCGCGGAACTCTACCTCGGAAGTCCCGAGGAGAGCGCAGCGCATTTTGCCGCATTGCGTGAGCCATCGTCGGCCGACTACGCGGCCTCGTGAACAGTTTCATCGGATAGACAAAGGAGAATAGCAATGAGCAAGGACAATCTCGCGAGAGTTGCGCCAGACGACCTTTATTCCCGGCTCGATGCCATCATCGAGACCACGATCAGCCAGCATGCCGAGCGCAATGATCTTGAAGGCCGGTTTCCGCGAGAAAATCTGCAGGCGCTGGCAGCGTCCGGCTGGACCGGGGTCTTCAACGAGCCGCGTTTCGGCGGGCTTGGGCTCAGCCACAGTGACTTCGCGGAAGCCGCCTACCGGATCGGCCGGCAGGACGCATCGACAGGTCTCGTTTATGTCATGCATGTCGGCGCCGCGCAAACCATCAACCTGTTTGGTAACGACGATCAGAAGGAGCGTTGGCTGAAAGCAAAGGACGGCAGCCTGCTGGGCACCTATTCGACCAGCGAGCGGGCGACCGGCGGGCACTGGTGGTATAATTTCTCCGAAGCCGCACGTGACGGCGAGGACTATGTTCTCAACGCGGAGAAGTCGTTCACCACGAGTTCGGGTCAGGCCGACTTCTACGTGGTGCAGACGCGCTCGCCAGGCGCCAAGGACCAGGCCGATATTTCCTTCTTTATCGTCGACGGCAAGGCGGCTGGAATCCTGCCCGGCCGCTGGGACGCGCTCGGCGTCAAGGCAAACCACTCCGGACCGATCCGCTATGCGGGCGTTAAGGTCCCGAGCCGCGATCGACTCGGCGCCGAAGGGCAGGGCAAGGAGATCATCTATGACGGCGTCTCGCCGGTCTACCTCATCGGTCTTGGAGCCGTATGGGAAGGCGTCGCGCGCGGCGCGCTGAATGCGGCGGTCGCACATGCCTCGAGCTTTGTGCACAAGGACAGGAACAAGAACCTGTCGGATTACCAGGCGATCCGTCAGGAGCTTGGGGCAGCCAAGGTGCTGGTGGAAAGCTTGCGTCCGTGGCGCAACGAGCTTGCCGCCAGGCTGGACGAGTTGCGGCGGGCCGGCAAGCCGCAGAGCGAGATCCTGATTCCGCTGACCGAATTCAAGGTGCACGCCGCCGAGGTCGCCAACAAGGTTGCGGCAACGGCCTTGACCGTGACCGGCGGTTACGGCTATCGGCGCGGGCCAATCGAACGCTCGTTCCGCGATGCGCGCGCGGCGATCGCGATGGGGCCGTCGAACGTGATCGCGCGGGACTGGATCGGAAAGTCGTTGGTCGGCCTGCCGCTCGAGCTGTTCTACGAGGGCGGGGAATAGGTGTCGAACTCTGTGGCTGATCGTGGTTGGGCCCGTTCCGTTGCGTGCCCGATCGCGTAAGTTTTGCGGACTTTTCGGTCTTCCGGAGCACTGCTCCAGAGCAGTCCGTCGGCATTGCAAGTGCAAGCCCCGCGATTTGCGCAAGTGCTCTTTAGCCGTCACACCGCTGCGCTAAGCTCTACAGGAGCGGACGAACCGTATACGAGCCCCGAGGTTCACGCAAACCAGGTGTCTATCCCGCTACACGCTGGCGCAATCGAGGGATTGAGGGCGTTCGAATGGTCGATTCCGAATTGACCGCCCTGTTGCGCGCGGTCCTGGGACAAGGTGTCCGAGGGGATATCGCATCATGAGACCGGCGCTCGAACTCAGACACCGGCAAACTCCGTAGAAGGCACCACCCGCGGAAAGAACGTCGGTCGATGTCTTCAGCAAATTGGTCAAGCGGCGCCGTACCTGCGGTCGCTCCCCCGCAGAACTATACTTTGGAAACTCTGCGAAAGGAGGCGGGCGGGGAAGACTTGCTACGCCTTGTCCGGTGCTTCCTACGGCTCCGACCAGCGGCCGGACGACTAATCGCTGCACGGCCGTCGAAACTCAGAGCTGAGTTTCGTGCGCTGGAGGAAAATGCCTCTATTGATTGGCATAACATCCGTGAGCGCGGGTTGCGGTCCGCCAACTAATCCCGCTTAAACGAAGTCCGAGCCGAGGCTTTGGTGAGCGCAAAGGCGACGAGGTTCGAGCAAAGCAGCGCGAGGCCAGACCGGGTGAGTGTCAGAAGGCAGTCGGAGATACGGTCGCGATTGAGCGTGATCCCGCACTGATTGTGCCGCCAGATCCGAGAGCCACAGTGCGATTTTGAGGCTAGGAAATAGTCGGCGCCCCTACCGAAAGACGGCCTGCCCTTTTATTGGCTAGCGTGTCGTGCAGCAGGACGAACGCAAGGTCCAGGCAAAGAGAAAGTCATTGGAGCAAGTGCTCTCCGCGCAATGCCGCACCTTCATTGAGCCCGATTGATCTCGTACCGTTCGGCCTTTTCATTCGGCTTGGTGCTGAGGCTGCCAGCGTGCTGGTTAGCTCAAATTTGCGATCTCTTAAAGTCATGGATCTGTACGAAACGGACAGATGTATTCTCGATTCATAACCAGTCCAGGCTTCAGCAATGAGGCCGTGCTGTGGATAGGATCTCATAGGTGTTGTAAGGTGGCAGGTACAATCAAGAGTTTATCTTTTGTCAAAGATTTGCCGCGACCCTCCAGCGCTGGCGCCAACGCCGAAGCTAGCCTTGCGGGGTCCCAGAATGATGGCATGTTTGAACTCCTATCTTTCGAAGCTGACAGCCGGAGACCTGGCGGCATTCGGCGGGCCGACCACCGATGAAGCGGTCGCAGGATACATTCGTGCCGAGCAGTTCTCCCTCGTGTTGGGCCATTCGCTGGCCATCATGCTGGCCAACGCCTGCAATGCGACCGTGCTCGCAATTGCCCTTTGGCATTCCCCCGACCGAAACGTCGCCTTTGTCTGGGCGGCGACCGTCGTCTGCGGCGCGCTATCGATAGGTGTGAGGGCGCGTTCATCACGGCGGATGACCAAGCCCCAGTTCGTGTCGCGCCAGGCCATGCACCGGCTGGTACGCAATGCGTTGCTCCTCGGAACCGCCTGGGCGATCGTTCCGGTGGCTTTCTTCGCGAACGCCTCAAACGGCGGGCAGCTCGTCATAACATGTCTGTGCTCTGGGATGCTTGCCGGCGGCGCGTTCGCCTTCGCGACGATTCCGGTGGCGGCGGTTGCGTTCACGGCTCCGATCTTTGTGGGTACGGCAATCTGCCTCGGCAGAAACGGCGATTTCGTCTATCTGCTCGTCGCCATCCTGGTTGTGGCCTATGGCTTCGTGCTCCTACACGGCGTTTTCGCGCATTCCTTCGAATTTACCAGACGCACCATTGCTCAACTGGAGGCCGAAAGGAGGGGCCGGCGGGATCCCCTGACCCAACTGCCGAACCGCTTCGCCTTCAATGAGAGCCTCGAAGGCGCCCTCAATAGGCTCTCCCGCTCGGGCGAGGAATTCGCGGTTCTTCTTCTCGACCTCGATCGCTTCAAGGAAGTGAACGACAGGTTTGGCCACCCCGCAGGCGATGAATTTCTGGTGCAGGCCGCGTCAAGACTGCAGCGATGCGTACGGCAGATCGATACCCTTGCGCGCATCGGCGGCGATGAATTTGCGCTTGTCATGACCAATCTCATCAAGCTGGAAGATGCGTTGGAAGTTGCCGAGCGATTCGTCGGCGCCTTCGCCGAACCGTTCCCGATCGAGAAATGCGAGATCGCGGGCGCGACCAGCGTCGGAATTGCAGTGGCCCCGCGCGACGGCGACGCACCTCATGAACTCCTGAGGAATGCCGATATTGCGCTCTATCGCGCCAAGCAAGCGGGGCCGGGAACGATACGCTTCTTTGAGACGAGTGATGACAAATCAGCGCGCGAGCGCAGGGCGCTGCAGCGGGATCTGGAGCTTGCGATCGACAGAGACGAGCTTTTCCTCCTCTACCAACCGGTCTTCGATATTCGCAAAAACCGGGTCACCGGCTTTGAGGCCTTGCTGCGCTGGCGGCATCCCGTCCGTGGAGTAATTTCTCCGACCGAGTTCATTCCAATCGCCGAAGAAACCGGATTGATCCACGGAATCGGCGAGTGGGTGGTCCAAAATGCGTGCTCGACGCTATCGAACTGGCCGTCGGACCTCAGGGTCGCCGTGAATTTTTCGGCAGCTCAATTCCATAACGCCAGCATCCTGCAGACAATCGTACAGGCGCTCGCCCAAGCCAGAGTTGCTCCCCACCGCCTCGAAATCGAAATAACCGAGTCGATGCTGATTTCGAAGTACGCGCCGGCGTCATCGATCCTCAACTCGCTCCTGCAATTGGGCGTGACGGTGGCGCTTGACGATTTCGGAACCGGATATTCATCTCTGACCTATTTGCTGAAATTGCCTTACACCCGCATCAAGATCGATCAGTCCTTCATACGGGATATGCTGGGGCGAGCAGAAAGCGCGGCGATCGTAAGGTCAATCATCTCACTTGCGCAGGACCTGCGGATCGGCGTGGTCGCCGAGGGCGTCGAAACCGCCGAGCAACTCGACTATTTGCGTCAGACCAATTGCGACGAAGTGCAAGGATATCTCGTCGGTCGACCGGTCGCGGCCGACCACGTTTTCGCTCTGCTCGATCAGAACAAGCAATGGTCGACCTCCGCAGCTTGAAGGACGGGGTCGCTTCGCAATGTCGACGGTGATGAAATCGAACATCCGCATTCTTTAAGGCGAACAGTCAACTGGCGTGGTGGAGTTTTTCCGACGACTGGACAATCCGCTGCATTGCCGACTGCGTCCTTGTGCAGCTTGGCGCGCGCGATACCCGATATCAACGACGCGTCGCCCGCCTTGGCGATACGCAAACCATGATCCTGTAGACCCGCGACACCCAGACGAGAACTAGCGCGACGAGGACTTAGGCGAGATCGTTGTACGGAACGCTGCCAGATTGAGCCAGAGAAGCTGACGAGCGCTGGCTCAGCGCTCACATCTCAGATGCTCGACATCCGTTTAAAGTGCTGAAATGTCGTTCGAGCTCGACGAGCGCTCGCCGCTCCCAGTCTTCAGCCTGCGTCAGCAAGGAGATGCGTTGAACCGGTCGGAATGTCGCAGCCTGACGGCACAGCGAAGCTATTGCGCGGTAGCGGCGCACGTTTTCCATAATGGCCAGCCCGGTCATGTTCGAATTACCCATACTGTCCCGGCGGGAAAGTCTGCCAGAACGATTGTCGATTGGTTAGCGACTAGCTCCGTAAGCCTGCATGGGTTAGCAAATCCCTACAGCATATCCTATCAAAGCTAGCTGGACAAAGATCGCCGTTCGCCGCAGCAAATCCGGTGAACAGTGCTCGCATCGATACGAATGCGTACCGCTTGTGTCGGAAATATTTCAAGATCGCCAATTCGTTGAGGTTTCACCGTATCGAGCGGCTGCTGCGCTTGTGTGAGCCTGTGGGTAAGGCTACCGATGTTCGTCGCTACCGAAGCGGAATGATATCGACAGTCGAGACCCGTGCCAGCGGTCCTGTTGGACCGACGGTCCACGGCCGAATGTCTGAACCAGACGTGGATCGCCGATCTCACCTATCTCTAGAGGCCGCGGTCCCTGCGCACCTGGCGCGTCAGCGCCCCCTTGATCTCTCGGGCGATCTCCTCGCGGATCAAAGCTCCGAGCTGTATCTCGGCCTCGTCGCCAGTTAGGCCTTCAGCCAGGAGCCGGTGCTGCAGGCGGTCGTGGAATTCCTCCTCCATCGCCTCAAGAAGCTGCTCCTCCATCGCTGCGTGAGCCTCGGGTTCGATGCGGCTCAGCACAGCGTTCCAGGGTTCCCAGTGGGTCGCCAGATGGTCGTCAAACTCCGTTGCCTCCTCATGCCGCACCCGCGTCTCGGCCGCAGCGAGGTCGTCCTCGGTGACAAAGGACGCTCCAAAGAAGCACATGTCGGGGGCGAGCAGCTGCAGATTCAGCCGCTCGCGCAGTTTGACCTGATAGGCGAGATAGACCTCGACCTCGTCGACAAAGCGAAGCGAAGCGATCTTCTCGCGGGCGATCCGCTCGAGTACGTCCAGCCGGAACAGGACACGAGCCTGCTCGAGGAGTTCGTCGAGCCGATCGTCATACGCCCCGTCCTCGACGTCGGCGGTCAGGCGTGCGCTCTGCATCCGGTTCCAGGTCAAAGTGATACGATCCTCGCAGCGCTCGCTCGCACCGAGGGCCATCCTGAAGTACAGCGCGCGCAATCGTGGCCTGGTCGCAGCCTGCTGCAGATCCTCAGCCACCATTGCCGAAACGCGGCGTTGCCATAGTTCACGGTAAGTCGGAGCCGGTCGAGAAAGAGGGCATATTCCTGGGCTCCTTCCTCTTCAGCGAACCCCTGCCAAATCGCCATTGCCTCCGGCTCGCCGCCAACCCAATCCGCTACCGCCACGTGCAACGGCGGCGGCTGACTTGGCCCGGCCTGTCCGCCCATCGAAAAGGAGACTCGGGGCCCGTCGTAGCCCGGCGCATTGATGTCCCTTGCAAGGTTCCTCAACACCCGCTCGGATAGCGGATTGCCGTCCAGTTCGACCCTGCACCAGGGGCCCAGCCGTGTCAGGATAGTTTCCGGTAGGCTGGTCAGTCGGTTACCTCTCACGTCGAGCAATTGAAGCTCGGCCGGCAAGATCTCGGGCAAGCGGGTCAGCCTGTTGTGCGCGGCTTCGAGCGTCCGGAGCCGGACCGGAAGGTTCTCCGGTAGGCTGGTCAGCTGATTATGGCTGACCACGAGGTTCTGCAGCTCAGCCGCGAGTGTCTCAGGCAGACAGGTTAGCCGATTGTGACTGAGGTGCAGCGTCCGGATCGGGAGGGCGTCAGGCAGGCTGGTTAGCTGGTTGCGGTCGGCGTTGACCGTCTGGAGTCCAGCAGGAAGGGCCTCGGGCAGGCTGGTCAGCTGATTACGACTGGCATCCAGCCATACAAGCCCAGCCGGAAGAGTGTCGGGAAGACCAGTCAGCCGATTGTGGTGGACATAGAGCGCCCGCAGGTTGGGTGGGAGGATTGCCGGTAGGCTGGTCAGCCGGTTGTTACCGACCACAAGACGTGCGAGTTGCGCCGGCAGCGTGTCGGGCAGGCCGGTCAGATGGTTTGCGCGCACATCGAGTTCCTGAAGTCCTGCCGGGAGTACATCGGGCGGGCTGCTCAGCGCGTTGTGATTGGCAGAGAGGCTTCGAAGCGGAGCCGGGAGGTAGGAAGGTGCGCCGACTATCTGATCGACGTTGCACCTGAGCGTCTGGAGCACTGCCGGAAGCGCGGCAGGTAGACTGGTCAGCCGGTTGTTGCCGACATTGAGATCCCGGAGTTCCTCCGGGAGCGCGGTGGGCACGGCCGTCAGCGACAGCCGTGACAGATTCAGCGCCTCATCCACATTGCCAGCCGCCCGCCAAGTCCTCGTTCGTCTCGCCGCCTCTTGTCGGTCCTCGGTCTCGCTTTGCCCATCCGCGCTAGCCCAGGCGTCCAGCATTTCGTCCAGTGATGATTCACTGGCCGGCGAGGCATCGAGGCTCGCGCGCGCCCCGGTCAATGCTTCGATCCTGGGCCGGTTGAGAGCTTCCCAGCGTCTGGTTCGAAAGCGCCGGAACTAATCCCTGCGATCCGCTGGGCTCGTGCTGCGTTCATCAACCATCTCTCTGCGAAAGCCAAACTCAGAAGAAGTACGGCGGAACGACGTTCGTCGAACCCGGTCATGCGCGTTGATGAATGATGAAGCATTCGAAATCAAGGCTCCGGTTGCGATCGAACATGCTGCCTGATGGCCCTCAGAACGGCTACAGCCAGACGCGGCATGTCCGCACCAAGTCCGGGTCCTCAAATTGACAAGTTCTCACATCGGTCCCGGCTGTTTGGTTGCATACGTCCTGGGAAGCTCTCGCTCACTCCCACATAAAGCTGTGGTCTCAAAGCGACCCTAGCTGTTCGGTTGCCGACATCGGAGTTTCGAAGGGGGGACATCAAACGGGATCATCAGAGTGACCTCATTGTCCGGACGTGACTTTCTCATTTGGCACGCCCCCTGCAGGGTTAATCGCAAATGCTCTCCACCATGACTGAGGAGAAAGCATCAGATGACAGGCTCGCCGAACACTGGTGCCGGCCCCGGAGAGGGCGCGTCCCGAGGCGATCGAACACCTTACGTTTGTCGCATCCCGCCGTTTTCGTTCCACATCTTGATTTGTGGTTCTGACAGGCTGAATGCGCACCGTATGAGCGATGATTCGCCGGAAGGATTGAGTGCCGGCGGAGCACCTCACCACCACTTGGGCTCATGCATCTGGCGTGCCGACCCGTCGGCCATCGCCGCTCAATGCTTCGTCCCCTAGATAGAGAGCGAAAGAGCATGCTGATTAACCAGGATGAACTCGCCAACCTCACTGAAAGATTCGCGTGGGGCCATGCAGTGATTTCGTACATTCTATCGAAGTTCGAAGATGAGGCCGGGAGTCGCACCGGTTTTCCCTGCTTCTTCGGGCAAAACGCGGTCAGGCGAGGCAATCTACGCTTCCTTCTCGTCCCATATGACCCCGAAAACTCACGATATGAGCTGGACCATCTTGCTTGTGGCTTACGCAGTTACATTGAGCAGATCGATATCGACGCGCTCGATATCAGTCGCCACCGTCCACTACTTGTGCTCTTTGAGCCGGTCGCAACACTTGCGACCAGGGATCAGTTCAAGCAGATTTTCATCGAAGCGATGCAATATCTGATCGATCAAGATCAGCGACCCTGGCCTTCGCATGTTTCTAAGGATCCCACGCACCCCACGTGGACGATGTGCTTCCACGGCTGTGAGCTCTTCGTGAATGTAAGCCATCCAGCGCACGTTCTCCGCAGGAGCAGAAACATGGGAGCTGGGCTCGCCTTCGTCATCAATCCTCGCAAGATCTTTGACATCGCAGCTCCCGCCGATCGGCGCGGCAGAGCCGTCACGGCGAAGATCAGACGCAATATTGATCTCTACGATGACGTCGCACATAGCCCGTTGCTCGGGTCATACCTTCTTGGTGAAGCCCAGTGGCCACAATACATGATCGCCGACAACAACGAAGATGTCCCGCTACAATGTCCTCTGCGCTTCAACTGAATGACGGCAAGGTTCGGTTTTTTCTCCGTCAAGATCCTGAGTGCCGCCCATTGGTCTCAGGCGTTAGACGAGCAATACCTCCGCTTTCCTGCCGGCAATGACACAGGCAGGAGCAAGAGGTTGCAAATGTGAGGTTCGCGGCGATCGCGATCTACGGCGAACGCCGCTCTCGTTCCGAGGATCGACGTGAAAGAGGAACTCCAGAGCGAACTCAAGGGACACCTGGGATTGATCTCAGGTCTTTTGCTCATCGTGACGGTGATCCTTGGATCCGGCATTCTTGTGATTCCGGGGCTTGTATTCGAAAAGCTCGGCAAAGATGGCATCTACGCTTGGTTAGCCTGTTCGCTCCTCTCTGCTCCGATCCTGGTAACAATGGTTTTTCTGGGTAGTGCATATCCGAGCACTGGCGGGGTGGCGTATTATGCCAAACTTGCATTCGGTCAGTACCTGGAGTTGCTGGTATCGCTGCTCTTTCTTGGCGCGACGGTATTGGGTTTGCCGTCCATCGCGATTGTGGGGGCGACTTACCTACAAAAACTGACCGGCTCCCGAGTGGATGTTCATCTCCTTGCTACGCTATTCATTTTGCTTGCTGCCTGCTTTGCTCTGTCGAGTAACGCGACACTCGCGAGTTGGGTAAGGCTCGCGGGTGGCTCGTCATTATCTCTCTTGGTGGGCGTGCTTGTTGTCTTGCTCATGCTGGCGGTGCGGGCCAACGGTGTCCGATTCAACGGCCCGGCAGATCTTTCGTCGATCGCAGGGCAGATTCCACTGATCTTCTTCTCTTTCGCCGGCTGGGAGATCGCGTCCCACTTGTCCGCCGACTTTCGCAATCCTAAGACGACTTTTGGCCCAGCCATGCTTCTTGCGTTCATTCTGGTCTGCTGCCTATACATCACCAGCGCAGCGCTCGTGCATGTCTCCGATATCAAATCAAACTTTGATACGCCGGTATTTCAGGCTGCATTGCAAGTCGCACCAACTGCGCCAGGCTGGCTGCTTCCACTGCTTGGGACAGCGCTGATCGCAGCCAATCTCTTCGGATCGGTTGTGGCGGTCTCGCGGCTTGTTCTTTACCTGTCCGGGCAACGCGTTCTTCCCGCCTGCCTCGGTTACTTGCGCAATGGCACTCCCCGTAACAGCGTATATTGTGTGGCTGCGTGTCTGATCGCAGTCGTGATCGCCGATCAGATTCGGTTGCTAAATATCGAAATGATGTTCTGCTTGGCCGGAATGAACTTTCTTGCCATTTACGTCATTTCGGCAATGGCGCTGGCTAGACTGCGGCGAGGACCAGTTTCGTGGCTCCTCGCCGGCTTGGTTGTGATTCCCGCCGCGCCGATCATGCTTAGCACCAAGTCATCGCTCATCTATATCGGCTCTACTGCCTTCATTGCGTATTTTTCGAACCGCAACAATCGAGCGAGATTGTTATGAATCAAAGCTATATCAATGAGGAGTTCAAGGCCGTCTCTATGAGAGAGGGCCTGCTACCTGTGAAAGTCACGCCGTTCTATGAAAAGAAGATCAAGGAAGAGGTTGCGGCGCTAGGCAACCATCTGGGGCCACTTCACCGGGTGTCCTTCCCAACGCAGGACAGAATCTCATTGAGGGCGCCCAACGAGGTAAAGGATTTCGTCAACGACAGATCAAATGCTTGCGGGCTCGCCAACAAAACCTCGATAGTGCGAAAATACCCAGACCGCGCACTCTTCTTGAGCACCTCGAAGTGCTTTGGAAACTGTCAGTATTGTTTCCGCATGGACGTGCTGAGCGAGAACACGTTTATTGACGAGCCAAATGATCAAGATGCGGATCTAAGCCTGTTGATTGAATACCTTCGCCGCCAACCGGAAGTCACTGAGGTGATTCTGTCAGGGGGAGATCCCTTGATGCTGCCAGCATCGCGGCTGGAGGCAATCATCGAAGGAATTCGATTGGTTCCATCGGTCAAGTCGATCCGAATTCATACAAGAGCGATCGTATATGAACCCAAGGCGTTCACTGCAGAGAAGATTGATATTCTGGCGAGACACGGCCTTCGCACCACCTTCCACATCGTGCATCCATACGAAATTTGCGAAGAGGTCTCTGAAAAGATCGCAGATCTTCGAGCGCACAAGATTAGGCTCTACAATCAGTTTCCATTGCTGCGAAATACCAACGATCATCAATTAGTACTTCATCGTCTACTGGAAAGGCTCGACGGGATGGGCGTGCGCAATCTGTCGATCTTCATTCCGGATCCGATCAACTTCTCCGCGGCTTTCCGCGTGCGTTTGGGGCGCGTCTGGCACATTGCTGATCAGCTCAACTTGTTCTCGCCATCATGGATCAACTCGACGCGGTTCGTGCTCGACACCAATCGCGGAAAGGTGAGGCGAGAACATTATGCCGAAACGAACAGCGAGACCGATCTCGCCATCTTCGTACGCGACGGAAATTCAATTCCCTTCCCAGATTTCCCCGAGCATCTCGATATCCCGGGAGACCTCGAAGTCATGCTGTGGAGGGAATATGGGAGAACGAAAGTGTGAATGGCATCTGCTACGTTCAATTGCCGCATCGGAAGAACGTTGAGGGCGCAGCTTGGTGGGTTGCAGGTTCAGGCCGTCCCTTTCCCTGCCACGGAGATAGTGCCGCTGTTTGCCAGCCTGGGGGCTGTTACCCTTCAACGCGTCCGTCAAGTTGACTGAAAACCCTGCTCGCTATCGCAAGCGGTTCGTTGCAGAGTTCTCTTGTACGACCGTGGCCCTCGCGCCAACGTAATCGCATTGCGGGACGCGTAGGCGACCTCAGCGGTACCACGAATGCGCTGAGGCCAGATGGATGCAAGGGTGGTCGAGGGCCGGACGCGGCAAATCAGCCCGGCCTATCCTGATCATGCCCTATTCAATTCGCAGATCTTCGGCGGAGACCTTACCCGAACGGCCGCTCTTTGGTTCATAGCTAATGCGAGCGCCCTCCGCGAGGTTGTCATGGCCGGCTTTCTCGACGGCACTAATGTGCACGAAGACGTCCAGTCCCCCATCATCGGGTTTGATAAAGCCATATCCCTTGGTCGGATTGAACCACTTCACGGTACCCATCGCCACTGCAGTATCTCCAGTTTGAAGCCAGCCTATCTAACCGAGGTGCGAGGCCGATATCAAGACGAGTGCTGGGAGGCTCTTCGTTTCTGTCGTCCCGGACCTGATCCGAGTAGGGCGTCGAGAGGATCGGGCATAGCGGCTCGGTTCACTTCGCTTCAGCTTGCAGCGTTGAGGCATCGATCATCGGCCGCTCGCGGATCGCGACTATGTCAGCACTGTATGTTTTCGTCGAACCTGCACTCATCGCGATGTGGACGGCCGCGAATGAGTTCCGAAAGTGCGCCGCGCATCCAACATGCGCCGATCTTGTCTTCCTGAGGTGCGTTGCGGCGCTGTCATTGCAGTGTACGTTTCGTACCCTGGACTGTTCCTTGCAGGAAGCTGATCTTTGATGGTCCGGATCTTTCCGATCAGCTCATTGGCGTGTGCGGTTGGCGGCGTGGTGGTTGACGACCCGGTCAAAATGCAGCCGGGATGAGTGGGGGGTCTTGGTCATCGACGGCGCGCCCACATGCCCACAGCAACCGAAGCAGAAGAGGGCAAGTCGCGAGTCCAGGTTGATATCGCCAATGACAGAGGACCTACCGGCCAGAATGCCTCGCGCCCGGAGAGCTCAATTCGAAAGGTCGGCGATTTCATCCGATTCTGCGCACTCAGGCAGTCCATCGGCAGTGCGCAGCAGTTTTCGGCATTTTTCGATGAAGCTGGATCGATCGCTATTGTGATCTGGATTCCTTACACTCGTCAGCTTTTCGACAGCTAACTCCTATAGAGGCCGTGTCTCGCTCTCGCCTCGAGCCGCTGCCGCCTGCGTCCCGCAAAAGTGGAGCATAAGTCTGCGAACGCACGGGACCTTTACCGAAGAAAGGAATGCATGATGGATCCGGTCGACCCATTCGATGCAGGAGCTTGGGTGCGGCAATACGCCGCCACGCTGCAAAGGCAGCGGGCGGGACGACAGCCGGACAGCCGGCAAACCGGTTTTGAGCAGCCGATCGAGAGGCTGCAACTCAATTCACCCGATGCGAGTTCCGCAAGCTCGAATTCACCCGACGGGAGTCCTGAGGCGCGGACCGGGCATATCCGGCTCGCCGAACTCGGCGGTTTGATGCGGTTGCCGTCATATTCGCGGTCGAGGGACAATTCGTTCAGTGGCGCGCGCCGCAGCGTGGATATCCCCCGTGAGCGCCACGGAGGTCCGACCCGGCTATCGCCGCGGTCCAATTTGCAGGAAGATCTTTTCAGCCGCGCGCGCTACGTCTTTCCAGAGGTACAGTCAGCGATCGAACCCAAGAACAGCAAACGACGTGGACTGTGGTCGCGCATCAAGTCAGGAGTTGCAAAAGCGTTCGGGGGAAGCGGAAGCGAAAAGTCGTCCGGCTCTGAGACGCATCAAGAGTTCACTCCGATCACGTTTCGCGCGGACCCCGCCAAGCAGCCGACGCGAACGCAAGGGGGCCGCGAGGAGGACGAGCCGATCATTCAGGAGTTCGCGGCGAGCGCCACTGGCAACTTGAGCGATGGCACCCTGAGAAATGCGGTGGGCAATCTGCGCGCTTTAAGCGCTCTGTTGCGCGAGAACGGGAGGCCGTCAATTGCAGCTCGAATTGACAACCCGGCGTTGTCACCTGGGCTGGATGTCGATGCAGAAACCTATGCGCCGATAAAAAAACTCGGCACACGCATGAAGGCGGCGTTGAACAAGCTCCGGGAGGCCCGCGCCGGAAGGGCGCTGTCAGCCGATATCCGCCGCCTGAATCCTTATCCCATAGACGCTACTCTCGTCGACATGTGGGCTGCGGCAGAAAAGGCGACACACAGGATCGATCCGAGGAATGTCGACAGGCAGGCTCGGCGCCTTTCCAGGCTGAGCGATTGGCTGCAAACCCAAAACAGAGGGGCCATGGCTGGTCGTCTCTCCACAAATGGGTTTGCCAGTGACGTTGAGGGGTACAAGCGTGAAACCCAGGAGACAAAACTCGACCCTGATTTGCGGAGGCTTGGCCAATACCAACAAGTCCTCGATGTGAACCGAGGATTAGGGGTGCCTTCTCCCGAAGCGCATTCAGGTGGTCGGGCAGGCATGCAAGAGTGCGGAGCACCGCACGCGCTACCCGCAACATCTGCCACCACAAGTGAGGAAGCCTGGGATTTGTTGAGGGAGCCGATCCCAGGGCCTTCTCGATCATCGAGCGTACCTTACGACGGGACGCAGCCGACATTGTTGAGGGAGCCGAGCCGAGAAGCTGCACTCCCATCATCCACGCCGTACGGTGGTCCGCAGTGCAGTTCGTTGAACGACCTTCCAGCGATGCCGGCTACATCGAGCGAGGGAGCTTGGGATTTGTTGAGGAGAACAGTGGGAGGACCCGCTTCATCATCATCTGCACGGCATCCATCGTCAGACGTCTACGGCGATCTTGAGTTGCTGGTTAATCTGAATCCACCCACGCCTGATGAATTGCACGACGACAGTCAATCGATGCTGGACTATGGCATTGCCGGACCACCGCCGTTCGTTGGTCCATCAGGGGTTTCTGAAGAGCTGCGGGATATCGGAACTATCGTTGGGGAGGGCTGGGAGCACGGCTCCCGACCAGCCTCAGACGTCCTGATTGACGTGCTGGGTAATATCAATCTGCTGCCAAACCAGTTCGGACCCAGCCAGTTTACGATCAACGGTGAGCGCTACTCGGCCACGCTCGGAACGGGAGGACGCGGAGACGTTCGTCTTATCCATCATCCTCACGCCAGGCCGAGGAATGAAGCAGCCGGGCCCTCGCAGCGACCTCATCATCCGCCGCAGACGAGTGACGCTGGGGCATCACACGAAGGCGCAGTCGATCTTGGGTATCTCATCCGGGGAGGGTAGGAGCACCGCGAACGCTTGCTGCCATCTAACCTTGTCCGCGCATTGGAGGGCCAGCGCATGATGCCGGACGCCGAGAACCCGACGTATTTCAACATCCGCGATGTGCGTTACAGGGGCGAATTGGACGAGACGGGTGGCCGGCAACGCGTTCGCATCTACCCAGAAGGTCGCTGAAGATCGCACATACGCAATCTTCAAACGCTCCGCTCGATTTGAACGGAAGACGGAACTTGTTCCGGCGAAGGGATGGTGGAGTTGCTCGCGCACGCACCGGTGCGGCGTGACCGTCGACAGCTCTACGGAGGTTGGCGCGAAGTGACGGAGGTCGTGTTGTACATGGAGCACGAGCCGACCCGTGGCCGGCAGACGCATCTTGCACATGCGAAATAGGTGGGGCGTTACGGATATAGACTGTTGCTGCAGCGCGGCTGGCCCGTGCCAATAAGCACATCGTCCGCGTCACACTGTACGGATCGTACTATCGAGTCCCATGACGTACAGGCCTGTTAACGCAACTGGCAGATCAGGTGGGTGGAGTGTCCAGTTTTTCTGCCTCAAGACTATTGCTCGCCGAAAAAACTGATCCTATTTCAATCGCGCCTGCGCTAGCACTCGCAGGTGTCGATTGCTAGCAATCGAAGAATCGTCAACTTGTGCAAATCCTCAGGAGGGCTTCATGAATTTCCGTCCGCTTCACGACCGCGTCGTGGTCAAGCGTATCGACGCCGACGAGAAGACCGCTGGCGGCATCATCATTCCGGACACAGCCAAGGAAAAGCCCTCGCAGGGCGAAATCATCGCCGTGGGCCCGGGTGGCCGCGACGAAACTGGCAAGCTGATCCCGATCGACGTCAAGGTCGGCGACCGCGTCCTGTTCGGAAAATGGTCGGGAACCGAGGTCAAAATCGATGGCCATGAGCTGTTGATCATGAAGGAGAGCGACATCATGGGCGTTCTCACCGACGTGTCTTCCAGCAAGAAGGCTGCCTAATCCATTCGCTCGCACCGCTCGCCTTGAGGAGCGCCTGCCGGGCGCCCCGCCAAGGTGAGAAAGACATCACTCAGGGAACTCATCATGTCAGCCAAAGAAGTCAAATTCTCCGTCGAGGCGCGCGACCGTATGCTGCGCGGCGTCGACATCCTCGCCAACGCGGTGAAGGTCACGCTCGGTCCGAAGGGCCGCAACGTGGTGCTCGAGAAGTCGTTCGGCGCTCCCCGCATCACCAAGGACGGCGTCACCGTCGCCAAGGAGATCGAGCTCGAGGACAAGTTCGAGAACATGGGCGCCCAGATGGTGCGCGAAGTCGCCTCCAAGTCCGCTGACGCGGCCGGCGACGGCACCACCACGGCGACCGTGCTGGCGGCTGCGATCGTCCGCGAGGGCGCCAAGTCGGTCGCCGCCGGCATGAACCCGATGGATCTGAAGCGCGGTATCGACATCGCGGTCGAAGCCGTCGTGGCCGACCTCCAGAAGAACTCGAAGAAGGTCACCTCGAACGAGGAGATCGCCCAGGTCGGTACCATCTCCGCCAACGGCGATGCCGAAATCGGCAAGTTCCTCGCCGACGCCATGAAGAAGGTCGGCAACGAGGGCGTGATCACGGTCGAGGAAGCCAAGTCGCTCGAGACCGAACTCGACGTCGTCGAGGGCATGCAGTTCGACCGCGGCTACATCTCGCCCTACTTCGTCACCAACGCCGACAAGATGCGCGTTGAGATGGACGATGCCTACATCCTGATCAACGAGAAGAAGCTCTCCTCGCTGAACGAGTTGCTGCCGCTGCTCGAGGCCGTGGTGCAGACCGGCAAGCCGCTGGTCATCGTCGCTGAAGACGTCGAAGGCGAAGCCCTCGCCACCCTCGTCGTCAACCGCCTGCGTGGCGGCCTGAAGGTCGCGGCCGTCAAGGCTCCGGGCTTCGGCGATCGCCGCAAGGCCATGCTGCAGGACATCGCGATCCTGACCGGCGGCCAGGCCATCTCGGAAGACCTCGGCATCAAGCTCGAGAACGTCACGCTGCAGATGCTCGGTCGCGCCAAGAAGGTGATGATCGACAAGGAGAACACCACGATCGTCAACGGCGCCGGCAAGAAGGCCGACATCGACGCTCGCGTTGCCCAGATCAAGGCGCAGATCGAGGAGACCACCTCGGACTACGACCGTGAGAAGCTGCAGGAGCGTCTCGCCAAGCTCGCAGGCGGCGTCGCGGTGATCCGCGTCGGCGGCGCGACCGAGGTCGAGGTGAAGGAGCGCAAGGATCGCGTTGATGACGCGATGCATGCGACCCGCGCGGCTGTCGAGGAAGGCATCCTACCGGGTGGCGGCGTCGCTCTGCTGCGTGCCACCGAAGCGCTCAAGGGCCTGCGCACCAAGAACGACGACCAGAAGACCGGCGTCGAGATCGTGCGCAAGGCATTGTCCTGGCCGGCGCGTCAGATTGCGATCAACGCCGGTGAAGACGGCTCGGTCGTGGTCGGCAAAGTCCTGGAGAAGACTCAGTACTCATACGGCTTCGATGCACAGACGGGGGAGTATAGCAACCTGGTCTCCAAGGGTATCATCGATCCGACCAAGGTCGTGCGAACCGCAGTCCAGAACGCCGCCTCCGTGGCGGCGCTCCTGATCACCACCGAGGCCATGGTTGCCGAGTTGCCGAAGAAGGCGGCTGCAGGGCCCGCGATGCCTCCGGGAGGCGGCATGGGCGGCATGGGGGGGATGGACTTCTAATCCAGCTGCGTCACGCCAAACCACGAAATGCGAAAACCCCAGCAGCAACGCTGGGGTTTTCTACTTGGGGTGCGGACTCACAACGCGTCGCCTTGGTCCTGTTAGGCCATTCTGCATGTTGGTAGCCCCTGGCGGTTTGGGGGCTGGAAAGGGCGCTGGCGAAAGCCTGGATCGGCGGGCTGCGGCTGCAATTGGTTGATCGGGCCTTTTGCTGATGATCTTTTGAAATAGGCGATCCTGTTTACCGAAGCGTCCGTCCGCCTTGGTGTCCGACGTCAACGGTTGGGACAAAGTCACGGTCATGCCGGCCTCGTGGCAGGCGAGGATCTCCGCGCCGGTAACCGCGACTGGCCACGGCTCAAGCGTGTTGGTCTGGAACCCGGTCTTCGCCTGCTTGGCCATATTGGCGAGTCTTCTGGGGGTGCATCAAAGTGGTGCTGCACGGCCCCGAGCAGTTATATACATTATGAATGTTAAAATTCTCGTTTATTGCGAATTACAGCGTATTAAGTGTTGCCTAACTGGCTTAGTCCTGTGTACTATATATGTAATAATTCACGATTTTTGCGAAAATCAACGTATGAACAATTCAATCCAGTCACGGCTGCCCCGTGGCCGTGCCCAGCTTCGGCAGGTTCTCGCCGACTCGGGTGACGTGATCCACATTGCCGATGTGACAAAGGCGCTCTCTGTTTCGCGAACTGAAGCTGCCAAGCGCCTCGCTCGATGGCGCGAGCAAGGATGGCTGCGCCGGGTAGGGTCTGGTGCCTATGTTCCGGCGTCGATCGACACACTCGGCTCGGAACGAGTTCTCGACGATGCCTGGGTGCTCGTGCCGGCGCTTTTCGCACCCGGCTACATCGCCGGCCGTACGGCTGCCGAGCATTGGGACCTGACGGAGCAGATTTTCAAAGACATCGTGGTCGTCACCGGGCAAGCCATCCGCGAGAGGCATCAGAAGCGCCAGGGGTTCGACTTCACGCTGAAGCATCTGAAGCCGGAGAAAATCTTCGGCACCAAGCCCATTTGGCGCCACAACACCAAGGTGCCGGTCTCCGATGTCCACCGCACGATCATCGACATGCTCGATGACCCTGCGCTCGGCGGGGGTGTTCAGCATGTGTCGGATTGCCTGGGTGCATATTTCAAACGGCCCGACCGCAGCGATCAAAAGCTGATCGAATACGCCGATCAGCTTGGCAATGGCGCCGTGTTCAAGCGCCTTGGATTCTTTGCGGAAAGACGCGCTGACGGCGCCACGCTGGTTGAACTCTGCCGCGTCCGCCTCACGGCAGGCAATGCCAAGCTCGATCCTGCTTTGGATTGCAAGCGACTCATATCAAGATGGCGGCTCCTCATTCCGCCATCCTGGACATCCGGAGAACCTGGTTGATCGACAAGCGCGAGATTCTCGACCTTGCCGCGCAGACATCGCTCAACCCGCATGTCATCGAGAAGGACTACGTCCTCGGCTGGATGCTCGCTGGCATCTATGCTCATGAGGAACTTGCCGACAACTGGATATTTAAGGGCGGGACCTGTCTCAAGAAATGCTTCTTCGAGACCTATCGGTTCTCCGAAGACCTCGGTGCGCCGCGACGGCGCGGGAGGACGATCATGAGTTAGATGGTCCTCTCTCAACCTGCTGATTTTCGACCGGCGGCTGCAATGCCGCCCGTCTACCGAGAGCAGTAGACAGAAGGGGGTTGCAAAGCTCGACCGGGTGTCGCCGGTGGGGTGTCATAAGCAGAGCAACCTTAACTGTACCGAATGCGCCCATCGAGCGTAGGTCGGGCTACCGCAGTGTCCATGGCGAGATAACGAAGTGAGTGCTGGAAACCTCTTTATCTGAGAATGCCTCCACGTCGTGCGATGGCACGGGAGGCAAGCAATGCGAACAGAACCGGCCTGGCTCGATGTTCCTCGCTGGTGGGTGTGTCTCAACGCATCCGAGATGGGAGCGGCTCTCCTTAGCCCATCTTCAGTGTCGCAAGGGGTATAGCTCACCGCCTAAAGACACAAAGGTTGGAAATCAGAACGCGGGAACTCGGTACATCTGCCCAGCTCGAAACTGGGCTCGCCGCGACGACCGGAGATGGGTGCACCGAGGACGGAGCTTTCGTAGTAGTCCGAGCATGGGAAAGCCATGCACATGGCGAAGGAAAGCAGGAAGACGATAGATTTGCATGATGGAGAAATGATCCATGGACATGGATCGTCAGGCCGACGAGGTCTGGATACTCAGCATTCAGCGCAAGCTCTATCAGTGGAGTCAGGCAAATCCTGACGACCAGTGGCGAGACATGTGGGGTTGGTTAACTGACATCCGCACGCTTCGCTGCGCTTGGCGGCGCGTCTCCTCAAACCGAGGAGCACGAACCGCCGGGATCGACAGGATGACTGTGGGAAGCATTCGGGCTAAACGGGGAGAGAGCCGCTTTCTGGAGGGACTACAAGCCGAGCTGCGCTCCGGCGTATACCGGCCCAGCCCCTCCAAGCGGGTCCTCATACCAAAAGCCGGGAAACCAGGACAGTTCCGACCTCTGGGCATTCCCACGATCAAGGATCGCGTCGTACAGGGCGCGGTCAAAATCTTATTGGAGCCTGTCTTCGAAGCGCAGTTCTGGCACGTCTCCTACGGGTTTCGGCCCGGACGAAACAGCCATGGTGCTTTGGAGTACCTCCGTCGAACAACCTTGCCGCAGAAACGCGACAAGGATACGCGACGGAGCCGGTTGCCGTACCCATGGGTTATCGAAGGCGACATCAAAAGCTGCTTCGACCAAATCTCGCATCACCTCTTGATGAAACGGCTGCGCGCTCGCGTAGGCGATCGTCGGGTGATACGGCTGGTTGGGCGGTTCTTGAAAGCCGGCGTCCTTGCGGAAGACCAGTTCCTCCGCACAGACAATGGAACGCCCCAAGGCGGAATCGTCTCTCCCTTGCTCTCCAATATTGTGCTCAGCGCAATCGAGGAACGCTACGAGAGGTGGACGTATCACCGCACGAAACTCTATGCTCGCCGCAAAAGCGACGGGGTCACGGCGGCGAGACACACACGAATCTCTGATCGCAAGATCGGCCGGTGCGTGTTCTTGCCCGTACGCTATGCTGACGACTTCATCCTGCTGGTATCGGGCACAAAAGAGGAGGCCGAAGCGGAAAGAACCGCGTTGGCCGACTATTTGCGCGAGAGCACAGGACTAGAATTGTCGCCAGAGAAAACAAAGATCACAGCTTTAGTAGATGGATTCGACTTCCTTGGCTTCCATCTCGGTGCCTATTGGAATGAACGCTTTGGCTTCGGCACGCGCGTTCAAATTCCAAAGGCGAAAGTTGCTGACCTGCGTCACCGGATCAAGCAATTGACAAAGCGTAATACCACGCTTGTCAGGCTTGGTGAGAAGCTCCGAGAGATCAATTCCATCCTCCGCGGATGGGCGTACTACTATCGCTACTGTGCCTATGCGTTCGACGTATTCACCAGCATCGACTGGTATGTCGGAGATCGCATATGGCGTTGGTTGCGGTACAAGCGCCCAAAAGCAGCAGTGCACGAGATTCTGGCCTCACGCAGGCCAAGTCAATTTCGACGCACACGTAAGGTCTGGCAGGACGGACCTATTGAGCAATTTGTGCTCGCATGGACCCCAGTCTGCCGGTACCGCCTTGCTTGGATGGAAACACCTGCCTTCGCCACGTCTTCTGGAGAGCCGGATGCGTAACGAAAGACGCACGTCCGGTTCGGGAAGAGGCGGTGAGAAACCGATCGCACAAACGCGACGCGGCGCTCACCGCCTACTTTTACACTTTACGCTGCGTAACGAGGCGCATCTTGATGAAGCCTTCCTGAGGCGGGTCTTTGCCGAAATCGGCGGTTGGATTTACGACGAGACCGGCATCGAAATCCCAGCTGACCAGCAGGAGTTCGAAATCCTCAAAAATCCGCGCGGCAATCTCTCATGCCAGGGCAAAATCAGTTACAAGGGGCCGGTTTCGCCGACCCGGTCCCTGCCTCGCGTCAAGCTCGACCTGACCGCCGATGAACGCGTCGTCCTGCCACCCGAGACGGTAGAAATCTTTCATCCCTATTCCGACGCGCCGGAAGAGGGGATTGAGGTGCTCGCCTACGACTACGTCGAAGCCTTTGCCGAAAAATTCCGCGCTCTGGCTGAACGCACCCGGCCGCGCGATCTCTACGATGTCGTCAACCTCTACCGCAACGCCGATGCCCGGCCCGAGCAGCAACAGTTCGTCACGGTGCTGCGCGAGAAATGCGCGTTCAAAGGCATCCAATTGCCTCAACTCGTCGACATCGAACCGCACCGCGGCGATGTTGAGGCCGGCTGGTCCGGCATGCTCAACCATCAGCTTCCGGCTTTGCTGCCGATCGTGTCCTTCTGGGACGCCCTGCCGGAGATATTTAGGTGGCTTCATGGCCAGGTTGCGGCGCCGGTGCTGCCGACGATGCCGCTTCTTGGTGGTGCTGGTGCCGAAGCGATCCGCGAGCGCATCGTCGGTCTTCCGCCGGGATCACATGGCCAGACCTTCATTGAGACCATTCGTTTTGCCGCCGCCAACCGCTTGCTGGTCAATCTCGACTATCGCGACCAACAGGGCAAGCGATCCACTCGCGCAATCGAAGCCTATTCCTTGCGGCGATCCCGCGCGGGCGATGTTCTGTTGATGGCAGTTCGTGCGGATAGCGGTCAGCCGCGCAGCTATCGCCTCGACAGCATTCTAGGAGTTTCGCAGACGCAGACAACATTCTCGCCACGCTATCCGATCGAGTTGACGCCGACAGGCCCGCAATCGATCCCTCTAACGTCACGGCCTGTCGGCCTTGTGCTGCCCCGAGCCTCAACGCGCCGGCGATCGCGTGCGTCAAGCAGCGGCACCACTTATGTCTTTCGTTGCACGATCTGCGGCAAGCTGTTCGAGCGCAAGAGCCACGACAGCACGCTGCGGCCCCACAAGAACCGTGCTGGCTATCAGTGTTACGGCACATACGGAACCTATGTCCGAACGAAATAGCAGCTGGGCCGCTGTATGAACAAGCTCCTACTGGCTCTGGTCCTCTTGAGTCGTTTCGAGCGTGGAGAATTCAGTCAGCCCTCGGAGGGGCATAACCTGCTCGAGGCTTGCGGCTACCCCGTCACTGAAAAAGGCTTCGTCGGCTCGGCAAACACCCTGCTTAAAGTAGACTGCTGATAGCGGTCAGTTTGATTGTGGCGCTGTTTTGCTGCTGGAATGTTGACCGTCAACGTCGCATATTTCAGGAATGACCAAGGCGCTCGGCACCAAAGAACAGACGATCATGGATTATCTCCATGAGCACGTCTTCGACCCGATTTTAGCGTCACCGACTGCCTCTAACAGCCTTAAGCAGGGCATCAGGCTGACAATTATCCGTATGACGGAGCGCGATGCCGTCGGAATGGTCGATTATTTCTGGGCAGCTCTGAAAGGGACCCCGCGAAGCGTCGGTTTCGCCGCTAAGATGAAGAAGGAGGGGTTTGACAGATTTGAGGAGAAGTTTGAGGAATTTCGGGATCGCTTTGGCAATGATTTTCTGAGCCGACCATGACGCCCAAGCGACCCAGAGACCCCAACCAAGCTCGCTAAGCGGATCATTGACATCGCGACAGGCGAAACGCCTGACCGTAATCCTACGCCCGAGGAGGGCGGGGCTTGCAGTTTCCACGCCGTTGGAAGATGCGTCACACGAAGGCGAGCTCGCGGACCAAGTTTTAGTCGAGAAGTACCGGCGCTGGCGCGAAGACAACCTTCAGCAGGGCGCGCCGGTCCGCATGCAGTGGGCAAACTGGTCAAGAGGCACCGAGCGGTTCTGACGACTAAGCTATGATTCGGACAGGGAGCGCGGAATAACCGTGCACGAAGTTGGATGCAACTCGCTCTGGCTCACCAACGATCTCGATCTCCAAGCGTGCATTCAGCATCTCCTCCCAGAGGATTCTTAGCTGCAGCTCCGCAAGATGCCGACCAACGCAACGATGGATGCCGAATCCGAACGAGAGATGTTGACGCACGTTCTTGCGGTCGATCACGAATTTGTTGGCATCCTCGATGACCTCATCGTCGCGGTTACCGGAGATGTACCACATGACGACCTTGTCACCTTGCCTGATTTGCTTGCCTCCCATGATGGTATCAGCCGTGGCGTTGCGACGCATGTGTGCAATCGGCGTCTGATACCGAATAATCTCGGACACAGCGCTCGACACCAAGCTGGGATTATCCCGCAGCTTTCGTAGCTCGGACGGGTGCTCCTTCATGAACAGCAGGCCTCCGGTGATCGAATTGCGCGTGGTGTCGTTCCCGCCCACGATCAGGAGAATGAGATTTCCAAGGAACTCACGTGGCTCCATATGCCTAGTCGCGGATGAGTGCGCCATCATCGAAATGAGATCAACGCGTGGCTCGGCGTCTATTCGTTCACGCCAAAGCCGAGTGAAATAGTCCAAGCACTCGGACAGGATTGCGCTTCGCTTGTCCCAGCTGTCGATGGCGTGGCCAATTCTCGGAGTTGTAACGGCTATGTCCGACCAGTACGTCAGGAGCCGCCGATCCTCAAACGGAAAATCAAACAGCGTGGCCAGCATCTGCGTTGTCAACTCAATCGAGACCATGTCGACCCAGTTGAAGGTATCATTGCGCGGCAAGCCATCCAGGATCGTCTTGACGCGACGACGGATTAATCCTTCGAGCTTCGCCAGATTGTCCGGTGCGACTATCGGACTTACGGTGTGGCGCTGCTCGCCATGTTTGGGAGGATCCATCTTAATGAAGCTCGGAGTCCAATGCTCCTCGGGCACGTCGACAATCGTCACACCTTGCTCTGACGTGAATATTTTATGATTTGTATCGACGGCCACGATATCGCGGTATTTGGTTATCGACCAATATGGACCGTATGGGCTGTCCTGGCAGTAGTGAACGGGATCCTCCCTTCGCAGCCGCTCGAAGCAAGGCCATATGCTGTCATCTTCAAAGCGCTTTGCTTCGCTTACATCCAGATTGGTCAACGGAATGCAGCACGCATCTTCGTCTCCGCGTGCTTCCAAGCGCGTTTTCATGCGGCCTCCTTGGTCGGTTCTTTCTGGAGAGCCCATGATCTCTGCAAGCCCGGAACCGGATAGGCTCGTTCCGGGTGCTTCAGTTGAAATAGGTTCTCGCCCGAATAGGCAAAGAATATCCAAAAACGCAGCCTAGCCCCCCTACCATTTCCGGCAGGAGCGAAACCGCCGTCACGCTGCGACGCTCTTCGACTGCAACATTCTTTGCGGCGGCGAAGATATTGACGGCCAGCAAGAGGCAACTCCGGGCCACGTGGATGTATTGAGGGGCGAAGCTGAATGATCTCAGCCGTGGGCGTCCGCGCGTGCGGATGAAAAAGGTGCTTCGGTCATGGCCGTCCAAAAAAACCAACACGTCAAAGGTCTTGGACCCGGGCCAGTGAAACTCCGATTTAAGTTCGGCGTTGGGAAGCTCTGAGTTATTTATAACTTATTGATTTTACGTAGCTAATTGCTGTTCTGGACACTATGCCGTCGATGGAATAGTTCTTGACGACTATTCCCTCTATGGAATATATGATCGATGGCGTGGAACGTCGAAAATACGGATGAGTTCGCCGAATGGTGGGGCGAGTTCACAGAGGCGCAGCAGGAAGACATCACCGCAACCGCGGAGCTTCTGATGGAGCATGGCCCGAACCTGCCTTTTCCGCACTCATCCGGAATTGAAAACTCCAGGCACAGCCATATGCGGGAATTGCGCGTGCAAAGCGGCGGCAGGCCCATCCGGGTGTTTTACGCGTTCGATCCGAGACGCGCGGCGATCCTGCTGATTGGCGGAGACAAAACGGGGAATGACCGGTTTTACGATGAGATGATTCCGGTCGCAGACAAGCTCTACGACGTGTACATCGACGAAATCAGGAAGGAGGGGTTGATCAAATGACGGGACATCGCCCATTCAGCGAACTCACCAAGGGTTTTTCTCCTGAGCGCAAAAAGCGGGTGGCATCGCGCGTTTCCGAACTGAAGACGGAGATGGCTCTGCATGAGTTACGTCAGGCTCGCGCAAAGTCCCAAGAGTTTCTCGCTCACGAGTTGAAGGTTGGCCAACCCGCCGTCGCCAAACTTGAGCGCCGCACGGATATGTATGTCAGCAACTTGCGGCGTTATGTCGAGGCCTTGGGCGGATCCCTAGAAGTGACCGCGCGCTTTCCTGATGGCGCCGTAAACATCATCAATTTCGGCGAACTAGGTGACACGAAAACGCCAGAGACTTCCAAAAATCCAGTCAAGACGGCGCTGACGAAGCCTCTCAAGGAGTGCCTTGAGCCCTATCTGGACATGATCAAGACCGCATTCGTCTATGGCTCCTTCGCCAAGGGAGGGGCTACAGCGCGCAGCGATATCGATCTGATGGTGATTGGCGACAATCTCGACTACTCCAATCTCTATAATGCTTCGCAAGACGCCGAACAAAAATTGGACCGCAAGGTCAATCCGACATTCCTTTCGTCGGACGACTGGCGACGGAAGGCGTCGCAGAAAGGCTCGTTCATCCGGAAGGTAAGCGGTCTTCCCAAAATCTTCATTGTCGGGTCGGAAAAAGATTTGCAGGCATGAGCAAGAAAGAACTCGATAGTCTTGCAAAGATTGGGCGGCTGAAAGAAGAGTCTCCATCCCGTGCGGAGTATGACGGCATGCTGGCCGCGGCGCGCACGAGCCTAGCCGATGCTCAAAAGGACCTTGATCCCGATAGCCAGTTTACGCTGGCCTATGGCGCTGCGCATCGGCTGGCGCTCGCGGCTCTGCGCCGCGAAGGCTACCGTTCGGAAAACAGGATCTCGGTCTTCCAGACGCTCGCTCATACGGTTGGCACCAGCGCCGCCGATCTTCAGGTCTTTCTGAAAGCGCACAACGAACGCAACCTCGCCGAATATCAGGGGCGTCAGGATGTTGACGCGCAACTGCTGGCCGATCTCATTCGATGCACGAAGACACTCGAAGTCGCTGTCGCCGCATTGACGCCACCGACCGAAGAGTGATCGTGCACTGCGGGGAATGCGTCCTGGCCTTTACCACTCAACGTCGCGTTCGTCGTCGCAGCGGACACCAGGCAACATGTCCGTCACGACATAGCCTGGCAGAATCCGCGTGGGGCGATGCTTGGTTACAAGTATCCCGGGTAACGGCGCCGTTAATATTGAGGCGCAACCGGTCTCGAACGCATCTTGCGCCACCTTGTCCGGATCACACGTGGTTGTCTGAACTTGAGACGGTGCTCCTTGGTGTCTCGCACCGCCGCTCCTCCCTGGGAATCGGACGCCGAAACCGATGAGAAGAGAGCGGCTCGTTCGAAGGTTTAAGTGTCAATCGGCGTTGGACTGGGACCCCCGATCGGCATCCAAAAGGACCCTCTTTGATCGGCGCGTTCTGGTGGTAGCGCTCGTCTCGTCGGAGCTGGCCGGGATAGCGGAGGCGAGACGAGTGCGGGTGGCGTGATCATCGTCTCGGCTTTTGAATCGCCAGCTATCATTGCCGGTCTCGACGATGTCGCAGTGGTGGGTCAGTCGGCGCGCTCATCTGGCTCAGCTTCGATCCGGGCCGCACGATGTAGGGAGTGACAATAATAACGAGCTCCGTCTCGCGCTTTTGGAATGAAGAGGAACGAAAAAGTGTACCGAGGATGGGCACATCGCCCAGCCAAGGAAACGTATCGATGTCAGTGTTGAAGTTGCGCCTGATCAGTCCGCCGATTGCGAAGCTTTGCCCGCTGGCGAGTTCGACGACGGTGTTGGCACGCCGCGTAGAGAGAGCAGGCACGGCCATTCCGTTCACTTTGACTTCACCCTCTTTCGAAAGTTCACTGACTTCAGGCTTCACGCGGACATTGATCTGATTGTTGCTGAGAACTGTCGGGACGAATTCCAGGCTGATTCCGAATTGACGGAATTGGACCGAGACTTGCCGATTGTCCTGCATGACCGGAATTGGAAATTCGCCACCGGCAAGGAAGCTCGTGGATTCGCCGGACATAGCTGTAAGACTCGGTTCAGCCAGTACCGAAGCGAGCTGCTCGCTGGCGAGCGCATCAAGAACGGCACTGACGTTCATACTGCCAGCGCCAAATCCGATAGTTGCCGTGCCGCCGCCGCCAGCCGCGCCGGAACCGCCACCTTTGCCGCTGCTAAAGCCGAAAGAGAAAGCTCCATTTTGGCCCAACGCAGAGAGGTTGATGCCGAACTCCTTCAGGGCGCTGCGAGAGACCTCCGCCACGCGCACGCTCAGATTAACCTGTAATGACCCCGCCACCTGGACCTTATTGACGACCAGGGCACCCGCACCGAGAAACTGCTCTGTAACCTTCTTAGCGGTATCAACGACGTCGGCATTTGGCGCCGTTCCGCTAAGGATCGCGCCGCGCGGGGTATAGATGACCTGGATCGGATAGTCGCCGACCTCGGCCTTCAGCGTGGCACGCAGATCCTCTATCGGCTGGGTGACCACAACACGAAGCTCGGCTAGAGCCTCTCCATTGTCGTTCAAAGCGAACAGACTGGTCCGTCCCGATTTCTTGCCAAAGACAAAGATGGTCGTGTTCGATGGTGCCTGATAGTCCGCGATCGTCGGGTCGGCAACAAAGATGCTGGCCGCCGGCGCCGGAAGATGAATTGTCTTGCCCTGAGAGGAGGAAAGATTGAGTGTCGCGTTGAGGCTGTCCGGAGCCGGAGCCGGAGGCGAGGCCCCCTGACGACCATCCCGCTTTATCTGAGCTGCCGCTGCGACGGGACACAGCAGAACGATCGCGCACAGGGCCAGGGCAAGATATGGAAGAGCGGCAGACGTCGCGGCGCTGCCGACCATCGACTGTCGGTAGCTGCCAACATCACTATGAAGAGCGAACAAGGGAGCCCTTGCTTTCAGATACATCGACTATGCTGCTGAAGTAACGACATTCAATTCAAGGACGTAGCCGACGCCGCGCGCGGTCGTGATCCGTAGCGTCGCACCCGACTGATTCAAAAGAGTGCGTAGGCGATAGATTCCGACTTCAAGCGCATTGGTGGAGACCTCATTGTCGAACGCATAAAGGCGGTCTTCGAGGGAGGCGCGCGGCACGGTGCGGCCAGCACGGCTGAGCAGATGCTCGAGGATGCCCACTTCGCGGCGCGCAATGCTTAGCAGTCGACCGCCGACTGAAACCTGGCGGGCGATGGGATCGAAATTTAGATTGCCGAATGTAACGACGGGGGTCGTCATTTGCGTTGACCGGCGCAGAATGGCCCGCATGCGGGCGATGAGCTCTTCAGTAGACACGGGCTTTGGCAAGAAATCGTCCGCGCCACCGTTGAAAATCGCGATCCGCCTGCGCAGATCGTTGAGGCGACTCAGCATTATGGCAGGCATCGAACCTCCCTCGCGTCTCATTTGTTTCAGCCACTGCAAGCCGTCTCCATCCGGTAGGCCCAACTCGAGTAGGAGAATGTCGTAGCGGGCATAACCCAGAGCGGCCGCCGCCTCATCCAGAGTGTGTGTCACATCAACGGCGAAACCGAAATTCAAGAGCGCTCCTTTCACGGCGCGCGTAAAGTCTGAGTGATGATCAACCAGGAGAACTCGCATTTCGTCGCCTCTCGTCTCGCCAGGCCAAAGCCATTGAAGCGCATCATCGTCGAACACGGGTGAATCTGAAGAACAGTCGCTTCCGGCTAAGTGTCGGAAGCCGGGATCGAAAGTAGTCGTGGCCAGCGGGGCGAATCCCATCCGATCCATTGTCAGCCGATTGGCGACTGCGACGGTCTGCGGGATCCCGGGCGATGTTCAATTCGAACTCTGCGCCGCGGAGAAGGCTAGAATCATTCAAAGACCCTAGGGCCGCGGCAGCAACGTCACGCATCCGCGCGCCAATCGCCGCAGTGCGTCCGGTCATCGACCTGCCGATAGCAGCATCAACGTCGCCAGCACCCGTCGTCGATCCCGAAGCACAAGGGAGAATGGCCGGCTTTGTAGCTGAATTGACAAGAGAAATGGCCATCTGAAACGCCCCTTGTTGGCGGGAGTCCCCGGTCGGTCTTGCTATGCCGTCGACCCCCTACCGCTAGGCTCGGGCAAAGGTAAGTGCCGCAGGCACGAAGGCAGATTGTGCATCGGGGTTGGATGATGACTCAGAGGCCGCACTTCAGGACGAACCGACCAATCGGTATCGGCTAGACCTGAGAGGGCTCGATCGCCGATGAGATTCGTGCCGAACGCCGGCAATCTCGACGTTCAGTAGCGTCCAACGCTCCCAGTGTTGCATCCCAGCAGGGACAGCGAAGCAATGGAGAAACCGCCTCCGAGCCGGCACCGTCACGCATGTAGTTTGGTCGGTTCCGGCGTCTGCATTCCGCCTCTCGCGGCGAACGTCGGTGGATTGCTCGGATCTCGAACTTGAACCTGGATTGGCCTTCCGCTCGGTAAGGGCGGAGCGAAGAGCGCCAGCTGTGTTCTCGAAGTGCTCGACCCATTCCGCTCACAGGTGCGCCGATGGTGACCGCTTTGTGTGGCGCATATGCGCCAGTAAGCCTTCGAGAGGGGTGATCGAGAAGAGTGGCGGAATCGAGAGGCGAGTCCTTGAACATTTGAGACATTCGCAATTCTTGCTACCCGTTCGCGCGACCGTAGATTCTGTCGCGGTGTCAGAAAGCTTACAATCTGACGCTGGGTACGATTCAAGCCCCTTCGTGGAGAAGGTTGCGTGGATGTGTTGGGGAACTTGAAGCTCGCACGCTCGCTGAGGGAGCAGCGATACGACAGTTGGACCAATCGTGCGGAGCGGAAGTTGCCTGGGATGTTCGGGGGACAATTCTCTCGATGGTCTGCCGCGGCAGCAGTCAGGATGGAAGCGCGCCTTACCTGAGCCTAAAGGTTGCGGCGGACTAATCATTGAGCAGGCGACAAGGCACCAACGTCTGTGATGTCGGACTTGCAACGTGTTGTCGGGACGATGACACATCCGACGGAGCAATAGCTTGACAAATCAAGCTATCGCAATTGGCACGAGGCTTGAAGATGTGAAGCAGGCGAAACAGAGCAGCCTCTAGTAGGACCTGAAGGAGTGGCAGCGGTGGCTTACGAGAATGTCGCTTTTCAGTTTATTCTAAGCGGCGGATGGGACGTCGGCTGTCCCAATGCGGCGATCTATCGCCCTGCGCGCTCGTGCATGGTTTTGTGGCCGTGATTGACTACTGGATCGCAACTCGCGCCAACATCGATGCGCGCACGCAGCTGGGCGCTGCGCCCGTGCCGGGTCCTGCACCTGCCGGCAGTCATATTCGCGAGTCAGCCGAATTCGACCGGCTCGATGCCGAGGTGCGGCGCATGGACTTCGACGGGCCGGTTGCGGTTGATTGGCGGACGGTCAATGCGCTGTCGCTCGACATTTTGTCGAAGCAGTCAAAAGACATTCTGGTTGCCTGTTGGGCGACCTATGGCCTGTTTCGCACCGAAGGCTATCAAGGTCTCGCCGTAGGCTTGGGTGTTTTGCGCGGCATGGTGGAGGTGCATTGGGAGGGGCTGTTTCCGCCGATCACGCGGGAACGTGCGCGGGTCGGCGCGGTCGAGTGGCTCGTTGGTCGCGTCACGTCGGCAATAGTCGAGAATGCGCCGACTGAAGCCGATAGTCCGGCTGTGCTCGCCGCCTATGATGCCCTTGACGACCTCGCTCGCGAACTCAGCCAGAAGCTCGTCGGCGAGCAGGTCGCTCTGGGGGATTTGTTCAGGGCACTGAAATCGCATTACGAAGAAGCCAGGCGCGCGATCGCCGCCGCAGCAGAGCGTGCGGCTGAGACGGCCCAAGCTGCCGAGCAGGCCGCCGCGCCGCCGGCGGAATCCTCTCCACCGGCTGACGCTGCCCAACCGTCAGCGCCGGGTGAAATCGTCTCGGTTGGTACCGACGGCGACTGGGCCGGCTTGATCGACCGTTTGCTCAATATGCTGCGGCAAGCTGCTGCCGCCCGGCGCGTCGTCTCGCCCGCAGACCCGAAAGTGTATCTGCTCAATCGCGTAGGCTCGTGGATGCGCTTTGACGAACTGCCCGCGGATGCAGATGGCCGCACGACGATACTGCCGCCCGGCAATAACGTGGCTGCGTTGGAAGCAAAGGTTGCGGCCGATCAGCACGCCGAAGTCGTGAATATGGCCGAAGAGATCACCTGGACGGAACCGTTCTGGCTCGACGCTCACCGGCACGCTGCAAGTGCTCTGGAGAAAATGGGGCCGTTATTTGAGCCGGCGGCCACCGCTGTGCGCGCCGCGATCGCTCTGTTGGTTAGAGGTTATCCGCGGATCCTGGAGCTTCAGTTCAACGACGGCCGGCCGTTCGGTGACGAGGAAACGCGCGCCTGGGTCACCATGGGGGGAGCGGACCGGTGGGATCCCGTCGGGGCAACGGTTGCCGAGGCAGACAGGCTCATCGTCGCTGGACAGCCGCAGGCCGCATTCAAGAAGCTGTCGGGTGTGTTAGATGGGGCAACCTCGGAACGCGGCCGGTTCATCGGCCGGCTTGCGCAGGCGCGGTTTTGCGTCGAGACCGGCTTCGTCACGACAGCCATTCCGCTGCTGGAACACCTCGAACAGGTTATTGCCGAGCACAAGCTCGAAAGCTGGGAACCTGCGCTCGCGCTCGATGCTGCCGAACTGCGCTATCGCGCGATGACCCATCCCGAGGCACCACAACTCATTGACGAGCCTCCTCGTCGCGCCGCGCTTGAACAGATCCGAAGGCGGGTGGCAAGCATCGATATCGCTCGCGTCAGCCAACTCGGTCGCAGCTGATTTTGTCAGGGATAAGTCGGGGAAGCTCATATGGCCCAGGAAAGCACGGTTGCTCCAAAGGAGCGCATCAATATCCGATTCAAGCCCGCAACCGGCAACCTCAAGGAGGATGTCGAGTTGCCGCTCAAATTGCTGGTTATGGCCGACTTCACAGGGCGGGCCGATGACCGGCCGATTGAGCAGCGTCAGCTCGTCACTATCGACAAGGACAACTTCGGCGAGGTTGTCAAAAGCCAGGAACTGAGTCTGGATATTAGCGCTGAGAACAAGCTCGAGGAGTCGCCAGAGGCCGGCAAGTTGTCGGTGTCGCTGAAATTCGAGAGCCTGAAGGACTTCGAGCCTGAGCGCATCGCACAACAGGTCCCGGAACTGCGCATGTTGACCGAACTGCGCGCGGCCCTGGTTGCCCTGAAGAGCCCGCTCGGCAACGTGCCGGGTTTTCGCAAGGCCATCCAGAATTTACTCGAAGACCACGGCGCGCGGCCGCGGCTCCTGACCGAGCTCTCCAGTAAGCACGAGTGAGCGGTTCAACAAGCTGTCTTTAGGAGTGCGGGCACGATGACCGATACAAGCGCACAATCATCGGCCGAAGTCGTCGCGTCGGCCACTGACGTTTCGCTACTGGATCAGATTCTCGTCGAAACCAAGATTACCCCGCAAGATGAGGGTTACGACCTCGCTCGCCGTGGCGTCGCAGCTTTCGTTACCGAACTCATCAAGCCGAATAGAGCCAGTGAGCAGGTCAACAACGCACTGATCGATCGGATGATCGCGGAGATCGACCGCAAGATCTCGGCTCAGCTTGACGCCGTGCTGCATACGGACGAGTTCCAGCAGCTCGAGTCGGCCTGGCGGGGGCTGAAGTTCATGGTCGACCGCACCGATTTCCGTCAGAACATCAAGGTTGAAATTCTCAGCGTCAGCAAGGACGAACTGCTCACCGATTTCGAGGACAGCCCGGAGATCGTCAAGTCCGGCCTGTACAAACACGTCTACAGCGCAGAGTTCGGCCAGTTCGGCGGCCAGCCCATCGCGGCCATGATATCGGCCTACGAGTTTGGCAGTGGCAGCCAGGACGTGAAGCTCATGCGCTACATGAGTGCAACGGCCGCCATGGCACATGCGCCGGTCATTGCATCCGCCGAGCCGGATATGTTCGGCGTCGAACGCCATGAGGAGATCGCAAGTCTGAAGGATCTGCAATCGATCTTCGAGGGGCCAAAATACGTCAAGTGGAATTCATTTCGCGAGAGCGAGGACGCTCGCTATCTCGGCTTGACGTTACCGCGTTTCCTGCTGCGCTTGCCCTATGGGCCGGAAACGGTTCCGGTCAAGGCCTTCAATTATCAGGAGGCCTCCGATGGTGACACCAACAACTATTTGTGGGGCAATGCGGCTTTTGCTTTCGCGACGCGCCTAACCGAAAGCTTCGCAAAGTATCGCTGGTGTCCGAACATCATCGGCCCGCAATCGGGCGGGGCGGTCGAAAACCTCAATCTACACACCTATGAGGCGATGGGCCAGTTGCAGAGCAAGGTTCCGACGGAGGTTCTCATCTCCGACAGGCGCGAGTTCGAGCTTGCTGAACAGGGGTTCATCGCGCTGACCATGCGCAAGGGCTCTGACAATGCCGCTTTCTTCTCGGCAAACTCTGTTCAGAGGCCGAAATATTTCGGAAACACCCAGGATGGCAAGACGGCCGAACTCAACTACAAGCTCGGCACCCAGCTGCCTTACACGGCGCTGCCGGACTGGGCGCAAACGCTGGGCATGACGTTCTCGATCATGCTCTGGATGCCGTCCTGGGGCGGCATGATCAACGGCCTGATGACGCTGTCGGGAGCCTGGGACAAGCTGCGCACCGATCCGGTGCTCCGCATGATGGTGGTGTCGGTGGCGTTCTACGGCATGTCGACCTTCGAAGGGCCGATGATGTCGATCAAGGTGGTCAATTCGCTGAGCCACTACACCGACTGGACCATTGGCCATGTGCATTCCGGTGCGCTCGGTTGGGTTGGCTTCGTCTCGTTCGGCGCGCTCTACTGCCTGGTCCCCTGGCTATGGAATCGCCAGCTGTACAGCCTGAAGCTCGCCAACTGGCACTTCTGGATCTCGACCATCGGCATCGTGCTCTACATCTCCGCGATGTGGGTTTCGGGAATCCTGCAAGGTCTGATGTGGCGGGCCTACACCTCGCTCGGCTTCCTCGAATACTCCTTCATCGAGTCGGTCGAGGCGATGCATCCCTTCTACATCATCCGTGCAGCCGGCGGCGCCCTGTTTCTGATCGGCGCGCTGATCATGGCGGTCAATCTCTGGATGACTGTCAATGCCAGCAAAGCCAGCGAAACCGAGGGGGCCGGTGCCCTCCAGCCTGCCGAATAGGTCGCCCAATGTCTTTCTGGAATCGACACAAGATCTTTGAGAAGAACTCGATCATCCTGATCGCCGGCATTCTCGTCGTCATTGCCATCGGCGGACTGGTCGAGATCACGCCGCTGTTCTACCTGAAGAGCACGATCGAAGCGGTCGACGGCGTGCGGCCCTACACGCCGCTGGAGCTCGCCGGCCGCAACATCTATGTCCGCGAGGGCTGCTATCTCTGCCACTCGCAGATGATCCGGCCGCTGCGCGACGAGGTCGAGCGCTATGGGCACTATTCGCTCGCCGCGGAAAGCATGTACGACCATCCGTTCCAGTGGGGCTCCAAGCGCACTGGGCCGGATCTCGCGCGTGTCGGCGGCAAATATTCCGACGATTGGCACGTCACTCACCTGATCAATCCGCGGTCGATCGTCCCGCAATCAGTGATGCCGGGGTACCCGGCGCTCGCGAAGACCGAGATCGATCCAAGTGATATCGCGGCTCATCTGCGGACCAATCGCGCGGTCGGCGTGCCTTATACCGACGAGCAGATCGCCAACGCGGCCGCCGACCTGAAAGCGCAGACCGATCCCGACAGTGCGGGTTCAGACGCGTTCCAGAAGCGCTATCCGAAGGCCTTGGTTCGCAACTTCGACGGCAAGCCCGGCAAATCGACCGAACTCGACGCGCTGATCGCCTATTTGCAGATGCTCGGCACGCTCGTCGACTTCAAGCTCTACAACGAAAAAGCCAATCTGCGCTGAGGGCACCAGCATGAAAGCGATCATTCAAGTCGAGAATTTTGCGTCGAGCCTGGTCGGCACGCTCTGGACCCCCGTCTTTGTCGGAATCTTCATCGCCATCGTCGCCTACGCGCTTTGGCCCCGCAACAAATCTCTCTTCGATGCCGCAGCCCGGATGCCGCTGCGGGAGGACTGACCAATCATGAGCGAGCACAACGAGTTCGACCACGTTTCCGGCCGCAGCACGACCGGTCATGAGTGGGACGGCATCAAGGAGCTGAACACGCCGCTGCCGCGCTGGTGGGTCCTGACATTCTACGCGACGATCATCTGGGCGATCGGATACTGGGTCGTCTATCCGGCCTGGCCGCTGGTCTCGGGCTACACTACCGGCCTGTTCCACTATTCCACCCGCGCCAGTGTCGCGACCGACCTTACCGATTTGGAGAAGCTGCGTGGCGAGAAGATGGCAGTGCTCGGCAACGCCTCGCTTGCCAACATCGAGAAGGATCCGGCCTTGCTGGCGCTGGCTCGCGCGCGCGGCAAGACCGTGTTTGCCGACAATTGCGCGCCCTGTCACGGCAGCGGCGGCGCCGGCGCCAAGGGCTTTCCCAACCTGAACGACGATGACTGGCTGTGGGGCGGCTCGCTGGACCAGATCATGCAGACGATCCAATTCGGCGCGCGGTCGGGACACGCCAAGACGCATGAAGGGCAGATGCTGGCGTTCGGTCGCGACGGCATCCTGAAGAAGGACGAGATCGTGACTGTCGCCAACTATGTGCGCTCGCTGTCTGGCCTTTCCATCGCGCCGAAGTTCGACGCCACGGCAGGAAAAAAGCTCTTCACCGAGAACTGCACGAGCTGCCACGGCGACAACGGCAAGGGCAATCCGGAACTCGGTGCGCCGAACCTGACCGACCAGATCTGGCTCTATGGCTCCGACGAGGAGACGCTGGTCGAGACCATCACCAACGGCCGCGCCGGCGTGATGCCGGCCTGGGTCGGCCGTCTCGACCCGGTCACCGTCAAGGCGCTGGCAGTCTATGTGCACTCGTTGGGCGGCGGCAAATAGCTGCCGCCGCGAGGGCGTCCGGGATGATTGACCGAGGTCAAACCCGGACCTGGTGCGGGGATGTAGGTTTCACCGAAAGCCTCATTCGAGCAACCCATGAACAAGCCCGTGTCGCCCGATCAGTTCATAACCGACGAAGACGGGCCGCTCTACGCACCTCGCAAGAAGGTATACCCGCAGGGCGTCTCCGGCCGCTTCCGCTCGATCAAATGGCGACTAATGGCTGTCTGCCTCGGCGTCTACTATTTGCTGCCTTTCGTGCGCTGGAATCGCGGCCTCGGTGCGCCCGACCAGGCCGTGCTGATCGATTTTCCCAACCGGCGCTTCTACTTCTTCTTCATCGAGCTGTGGCCGCAGGAGATCTACTACTTCACCGGCCTTCTGGTGCTCGCAGCGCTCGCCCTGTTTCTGATGAACGCGCTGGGTGGCCGGATCTGGTGCGGCTATCTCTGTCCGCAGACGGTCTGGACCGATCTGTTCTATGCGGTCGAGCGTCTGGTCGAAGGCGACCGCCGCGCCCAGATCAAGGCCGATGCCGGCCCGATGACTGCAAAGCGCGCCGGTCGCCGCATGCTGAAGCATGCGATCTGGCTGATGATCGCCTGGTGGACTGGCGGCGCCTGGGTGCTTTATTTCGCCGATGCGCCGACCCTGGTTCGCGATCTGGCGACCTTTCAGGCCCCGGCGATCGCCTATGTCTGGATCGCGATCCTGACCGCGTCGACCTATCTGCTGGCCGGCTACATGCGCGAGCAGGTCTGCGTCTATATGTGCCCGTGGCCGCGGATCCAGGCCGCGCTGACCGATGAATGGGCGCTCAACGTCACCTACAAATACGATCGCGGCGAGCCGCGTTGCTCGGTGAAGAAGGCGTTCGACATCCGCGCGCTCGGCGAGAAGGCGGGCGATTGCATCGATTGCAACCAGTGCGTCGCCGCGTGTCCGACCGGCATCGACATCCGTGATGGCGCGCAGCTCGACTGCATCCAGTGTGGCCTGTGCATCGATGCCTGCGATGCCGTCATGACCAAGGTCAGCCGCAAGACCCGCCTGATTGGATACGACAACGACATCAATGTCCAGCGCCGCATCGCCGGCAAGGAAGAGATCTTCAAGCCGGTTCGGGCACGGACGGTGGTCTACGCCGGCCTGATCACGGTGGTCTGCGCGGTGATGCTCTACGCTTTGATGTCGCGGACCCTGCTCGACGTCAACGTGCTGCACGACCGCAACCCGATCGCGGTGCGGCTCAGCGACGGGGCGACCCACAACGGCTACACGTTGCGATTCCTCAACAAGCGCGGCTTCGATCGTGTGATCGCGATCGACGTCGATGGGCCAGCCGAAGCCAAGCTTCACGTCATCGGCGCGGATTCCGTGACGCCGGACCGGCCGATGATCGTCCTTGGCCGCGACACCACCACCGAACTGCGTGTGCTGGTGACCGCCCCGTTCGATGAAAGGGCGGAAAAGTCGGTGCCGGTTACATTCCGTATCACTGACATCGGGCTCGGCGAAGTCGCCTCGGCAACCGACCATTTCGTTCTTCCGTAACGGCGAGATTCCATCATGGCAGCCTCAAGTCCAGCCGCGCGGCCCATCACCGGACGTTTCGTCCTGATCACGACGATCGCGTTCTTCGCCGTGGTCATCGGCGTCAACGTGGTCATGATGCGGCTTGCCATCACGACGCTGCCGGGCACCGAGGTCGACAGTGCCTACAGCGCGAGCCTCGCCTATCAGCGCGAGATCGTGGCCGCGCGGCAGCAGAACGAGCGTGACTGGCAGGTCCAGGCGCACATTGATCGGCGACCCAATGGCACTGCCGCGATCGCGCTCGAGGCGCGCGACCATGCCGGCACGCCCCTGACGGGGATGAGTTTCGTCGCCCGGCTCGAGCGACCGATCGATCGCCGGGCCGATCGGGCGATCGAGGTCACTGAGGCCGGTCTCGGAAGCTATCGCGGTCGTGCCGAGGGAGTTGCCGCAGGGCAGTGGGACCTTGTGATCGAGGGCGATGCTGACGGTCGCCGTATGTTCCTGTCGAAGAACCGCATTGTCCTGAACTGAAGGCGCGCCGCATGCACGCGGATATCGATTTCTCGCATTATTTGAAGAACACCGGAGCCGGGCTCGTCCATCTCGATCTCGCGGTCGAGGGCATCAACTGCGCAGGCTGCATGGCCAAGATCGAGCGCAACCTCTCGAACATTCCCGACGTCACCTCAGCCCGCGTCAACCTCACCGACAGCCGTCTGGCGCTGGAATGGAAGGCAGGCACCCTCGAACCGGCGCTGTTCGTGAGCCGGCTCGCTGAACTCGGCTACAAGGCCTATCCGTTCGAGCGGGATGATGCCGAAACGCTGGAAGCGCAGCGAGCCCAGGGGCTGTTACGCCGGCTGGGCGTTGCCGCCTTTGCTGCCATGAACGTGATGATGCTGTCGATCCCGGTGTGGTCCGGCAACGTTTCGGACATGTTGCCGGAGCAGCGCGACTTCTTCCACTGGCTGTCGGCGCTGATCGTGCTGCCGGCTGCGGCCTATTCGGCTCAGCCTTTCTTCTCGTCGGCGCTGTCAGCGCTGCGAGCGCGCGGTGTCAATATGGACGTGCCGATCAGTATCGGCATCGTGCTGGCCTTGGCGACCTCGGTGATCGAGACGATTAATCACGCCGAACACGCCTATTTCGATGCGGCGATCATGCTGATCGCATTCCTGCTCGCCGGCCGTTACCTCGACCAGAACATGCGGCGGCGCACCCGCGCCTTTGCCGGCAACCTCGCGGCCCTGAAGGCGGAGACCGCGACGAAATTCATCAGTCCAACCGAGATCCGCACCGTCCCGGCAGCCGCGATCCGGCCGGGCGACATCGTGCTGCTGCGGCCCGGCGAGCGATGCGCGGTCGATGGCAATGTGATCGAGGGGCGCTCCGAGGTCGATCAGAGCCTGATCACGGGCGAAACCTTGCCGGCAATGGTCACGCCCGGCAGCGCCGTGTTCGCCGGCACGCTGGTTCGGTCCGGCACGTTGCGTGTTCGGGCGTCTGCGGCCTCGGGCGGTACGTTGCTCGACGAGATTTCGCGGCTGCTCGATCACGCACTGCAGGCGCGCTCGCGCTATTTGCGGCTCGCCGAGCGGGCATCAAGGCTCTATGCCCCAGTCGTACACGCGACCGCATTGCTCACGATGCTGGGCTGGCTGGCCTATGGCGCGAGTTTTCATGACTCGATCGTGACGGCGATCGCGGTCCTGATCATCACCTGTCCCTGCGCGCTGGGTCTGGCCATTCCAGCCGTGCAGACTGTGGCGTCCGGCGCACTGTTTGGTTCGGGCGTGCTGCTCAATGCCGGCGACGCGATCGAGCGCGTCGCGGAGATCGATCGGGTGATCTTGGACAAGACGGGCACGTTGACGCTGCCTGAGCTCGATGTCGCGAACCTCGCAGAGATCCCGGACGATGTTGTTAGGCTCGCGGGCCGGTTGGCTCTCTCGAGCCGGCACCCCGTGGCTGCCGCAGTGGCGCGCTATGCGGGAGCGGCCTCACCACTCCCCGACATCCAGGAGGAGCCGGGCCAAGGCGTCCATGGTCTTCACGAGGGCCGTCCGATACGTCTGGGCCGCCCGTCATTCTGCGGCGCGGACGACCTCGCCAACGAGATTCTGTGCCGCGATCCGGAAGCCTCGGTCGTCGCGTTCAGCCATGGCGACAGCCGATATGCCTTCGCGGTTCGGCAAAGGCTGCGGCCGGATGCGGCCGAGGTGGTGGCCGGGTTGGCGCGCATGGGTGTCGCCGTCGAGATCGTGTCCGGGGATCGCGAGCCAGCGGTTCGGCTCGCGGCCGAGCAGCTTGGGGTGCATGAATGGCGAGCCGGGGTCTCGCCGGTCGACAAGATTGCCCGGCTCGAGGAATTGGCGCGTCAAGGCTGCAAGGTGCTGATGGTCGGCGACGGCTTGAACGATGCTCCGGCATTGGCCGCGGCGCACGCCTCGATGTCGCCCGTTACGGCAACGCATCTGAGCCGGGCGGTCGCCGATGCCGTTTTCCTCGGCGAGCGCCTCGCGCCGGTGCTGGCGGAGGTCAAGGTGTCCCGCAGGGCGCTGCGGCTCATGAGGCAGAATCTCTGGCTGGCCGTGATCTACAACGTGCTGGCCGTGCCGATCGCGATCGCCGGCCTGGTCACGCCGCTGATCGCCGCGGCGGCCATGTCGGGTTCGTCGATCATCGTGATGCTCAACGCATTGAGGGCGCGAGCGCGGGAGGCGGTCTGATGGAAGTTTTGATCATCCTGGTACCGCTTGCTCTCTCGCTCGGCTTTGTCGGCCTTCTCGGCTTCCTCTGGTCGTTGAAGAGCGGACAATATGACGATCTCGATGGTGCAGCCTGGCGCGCCATCGCGGACGACGAGCCGGTCAGCGATCACCGCGGATCCAAATAGTGAAAATACACCAATGAGGCCGCGGATGCGATGGTCAGCGCCGTGCAGACGACTGCCAGAATCAATGTCCAGTCGGTTCGCCTGCCGGATCGTGCGGCACGCGGCCGCAAGATCAGGACAGAAACCAGCCTGCTGATGGAGGCGAGCCGTGCCATGGTCAGCAACAGCTCATCGGCGGCACATCGGGCTGCCAGTAGCGCCAGTGTGTCGGCGCCGTCGCCACCGGTTGCATCGTGCCCAAATCGAACCAGCCCTCCGCGCGTCGGACGCAGGGGAAGCCCAGCGGATGTTGTTCGTCGTCGATCACGGCCAGCTCGATCGCACAGTCGAACGGAGCTGACGCGACGTCCCGCCATCCCAACAGGATTAGCCGGCGAAACCACGAGGTGAATGCTCGACGCATGCGGTTCGGATTGCTTGATAAGCGACGGCCCGATCGTCGCACATAGGGAGGTCGACATTGTTGATGTAGCTCAACCTTGCACCACTTGGATGCCATCGCCTGTAGCCGAAACAATAGGTTCCGACGTACATGAATGAAACCGCTTAACTCGGCGCACGATCAAACGGGCCTAGATTGGGTAGGGGCCGGTCCGCCTACCGCCCCGTCGGCGGTGTGCCGCTATGATCTTCGCGAGACTTCTCGCCGTGATGTGCCGTGTCGAGGCTGAGGTGATGCTGCCTCCACACCCAAAGATCGCGCTCACGTGTTCCGGCATCCAGGACAATCTCGCCGGCAAGATGAAGGAACTCGCCACCCGGTCTGGACTTTCGGCAATGTTAGGGCGTCAGCAAGCTGTCAGCCCCCCTCATATGACAGGCGAATCTAGAAATATGCGTGCGAGAGGTCTCGAAAGGATTGAAACGCACGTAGCGTCAGGTTGTAGGCTCTTGAGCCGGCGGCTAACGAGCAACAAAAGAGTGCGAATGTCCCAAGTCTTAGGCTCAGTAGGATGAGTGGCCTCGTTGGGGAATACTGTGGAGTCGTTGATCGACTTCGTATCCACACGCGATGGCCCGCTGGAGACCGTTGGCGACCTTCATCCGGCAGAGCAGGACAGACCAGATTTAAGCAGATTGGCTGATCGCTTTCGCTTGGGACGAGAGGTGACGCCGCCGCTAACCTTTGCGTCCGTCATGATCTCCGTGGAGCGGACCGTCTAAGGATCTCAATGTCAAGTGTTAGGAACCCGCCGCGCGGCCATGCGCCAGACCCGCGGCTGAATGTAACTACAGGGTATGAGGGTGACCAACCCGCACTCCTTGCCAGCGTCTGGTCTAATTTCGTTGACTTATCGGCAGTTCCTGATCAGGGAGGAGACTTTGGAATGGAAGCCATTCTCTCGTCATTTGTCCTCCCGATACACCAGAGTGTGACTTACGAACTCGACGGCGACCTGAACCATATTGCTGACGTCTACAGCGGAGAGGCTGAAGATTTCACCTGTACGCGGATTATCAATCCGACGACCAGCGCGCTGGAAAGAAGGTACCTGACCTTACGCGGGCTTGACCCAGTATGAAGTTCGTCCTGGCCCAAGACAGCACCAGAACATGAAGTGCAGCCGCTTTTCGCAAGAGCAGATCCACGAGATTTTGGGGGAGCACGAGGCCGGCGCTTCGGTCGCTGATCTGTGCCGCAAGCACGGCGTAAGCGATGCCTGCATTTACAAATGGAAGGCGAAGTTCGGTGGGATGGAGATGTTAGAAGCCAAGCAGTTGCAGAGGCTGGAGGATGAGAACACGCGGTTGAGGCGGCTGCTGGCCGACGCCATGCTGGAGTATGCGGCGCTGAAGGACCTGTTAGAAAAGAAATGGTGACTGTGGCGAAAGCGGACCGGCTCGACGGCGTTCGCGGCCGCATTCGTGGCGCAATGGTGGTTGTTGCCAGGGCGGACTTTGACCATTTCCCTTCCGTCAGTATTTGATTAGTTGGCGCGTAACCCAAGTAAGTGCCCCTGCGTGACCGCTGCTTCGTTAGGACGTTCAACCCCGCGGCTCGATCGGCTCGTAAGTCGACCGGAAAGTGCACCCATATGGTAATCACGTATGCTCGGGCAAACCTTCGTATAGTATCCGCAAGCCTTTCTATATTGGTCGCTTATCTTCGTACAAATTGAGTCGCCCCTCAACTTCACGTGTGATCTGGAGCGCCGACCGCAGCGTCGAAAGTTTCAGTGAGCAAGTCGATCGAATTTCATTGTGCGGCCGCAAGGTGGGTGAAGCGCTTTTCACGTGACTATGGCGGGAGCAACGGCGCTGCCGCATTTCTTCGAGTGACGTCCCTTGGGGCGTTGATCACTCGTGCAGACAAAGGGGCCTTTTATCATGAGTAGGGATCTTAGCCATTCGCCTGCGGTCGGCTTTCTTCTTGGCCTCCCTCGGTCGGGCACGACGCTGCTGGCGCATCTGCTCCAGCGACATCCAGATATTATGTCCCCGCCTGAGCCTTGGCTGATGCTGGCACTTGAGGCATTTGGCACGGTGGACCATCGTCACCCTGCGGGAAGCTCACTGGTCGGGGCCGGTACTTCGGAATTCCTGGACCGGATAGATCGCGCTGTCGTTAGCCGAGCTCTCGCCGATGCGGCTTATGGCCAATATTTGGCGGTTGCGGGCAAGCGCATCTTTATAGACAAGACTCCGCGCTACTGGATGGTGCTCGATTTCTTGGACTCGCTTTACCCGGAAGCTCCACGAATCCTCATAATACGTAATCCATACGCGATTGCTACGTCACTGAAATCGACGTGGGATATTCCGCTCCTATCTGCAGGTTGCCCGTCTGCCATCGCATCTTGTCTTACCGATCTCGCGCGGGGCTTGCCTACGCCTGCTGTCATATCCTGTCTGGCTGATCTCGTTCTGGGCCTGCCGACGCTCGCCGCGCTGCGTGGCCGTCGCCAGACGCAAGTTGTGCAGTACGAACACCTGGTGGCGCGCCCCGACGAGGAAATCCGGCGTGTTATCGCAGGACTAGGCTATGATCCTGCGGACGTTGCATCGGCCAAGGTGGAGCAAGCCGACGTTTTCCAGCCAAGTACTTTTGGAGATCGAAAGATCCTGGAGAGAAAGGCGATCGATGACCGCTCAGTCCAGGCCTGGCGAACCGCATTGAGCACCGAAGAGATGCAGGTGGTAACCGATCTGATCGGCACCGAGCTCTTGATCGAGCTCGGCTATGAGCAGGACCTTCGGTACGCACAGCAAGCCGGGACTGCCGATCGGGGCCCGGCAGTAACCAAAGCGTATCGTCAACTGTTTCGAACCTGCTGGGATTTGCGCGGCGGTACGGGAGGCGCGTCGTTCGGCGTCTCCACTCACGCTCGTGAGCTGAGTGGCGGAGTAGGGCAAGCTGGAGAGAGCTCCTCAGTTTCCGAGGCCCAACGACTGGCTGAGAAGACGGAAGAGCATTTGCGGTTGATGAACTCCATGGCGGCGCAGTTGGAGCACGCGTTGAGGGCTGCGAAAGGCGGTCACGATTCGTGACTTGGACACTAATCGCGAGACGACCGTCTCAACGTTGCTGGTGACGTTGCGGCGGCTTGAGCTGACATCGGTCGAGCTGGCGCGATGCTGCCACGCCGAAGAATGTCGCAATTGGCGTGCGGCTCGAGTCTTCATCCGCACCCGAACGTCTGTAGCGAGCCGGGCCTCTTTTTCACTTCTTACGGTTAGCTGTGCCGATGCTGCTTGTTTCCGACGCTATGGCCGCAAAGGCAGGCGCTTCACCACAAGCATCCGACTGTCGCGGGCACGTGTCGCACTTGTTAGATGAAATCTCGGTTCGAGATCTTTGAGGCCGGAAGCGTTCAATGATGAGGTCGCTCGCCGCGCCAATCAAATAACACAACTGCATAGCAGTGGAACTTAAGACGAAGGTCAGAATTGCGCGCGTCAGACCGTCCCTGTGCCCGACAAAATAGGCTGCCGGGATCAAAATCAGGATTGCAGGGAAGCATACATAGACTTTGAAATAGCGTCCCAGCAGTAATCCGCAGGTACCGCTCGCCAAAATGAGCGCCAACATCGCGCCTCCTAGTGATGCTCGGTGTACACCAGAGAATTCTTTTCGAAGCCTGAGTGAAGGGCGATCGTCATCCGGATATTCCTGAGTTGTCTAAGCTGACGTTTGCTATCCGCTATTCGCCAAAACTGGTAAAATCGATTGTCTTGATAGAACATATTCTTGATCTGGATGAGTCCTGATCATTCTTTGCATGTCGATGATTGGAATGGTTATGCTCGCTCAACGCCTTGATGAACGATGCAATCTCATCGCAGCAGAACGCGGCACCGACCTGAATTTGCCAAGGTGCCGCACTTGCGCCCGAGCAACTAGCCAATGAAACGCGCCAACAAGAGGTGCTGAGTCTGGTTGGCACGATCGGCATGCCTGGGCCTTGCACGCCTGCGCTCGTCGCGAACTCTCAGCCGGTAGTCATTCATCGCCAAGCGTCTGGCACTCGATAGGTCTAGAAGGCGCCATGAGTGCGAAATGACGGGACTAGGCGCGCCATACACTGGAGATGCTGAGCCGCCGTTCAGGATCTACCAAAGAGCAGAATGAAATTGCTGGCCGGAACATCCAATTGCCGCTTGAGCGCTAGCCCATGCGTCCGGGTCTCCCTTTCAATATCCCGCACGTCTTTGAGACCCCATTCGGGCACGCCGGCCGCTCGGATCTCTCTGTCGAATGCCTCGTTCGACGGCGTGGTGTATTTCCCGTCAAGCTTAAATGGACCATAGATTGCGATGAAGCCGGATGGTTTCAGGAGTTCTGCGCCAAGCGCAGCAATGCCCTCGGCGATCGAGAGGGAGGCAACATGGAAGATGTTGATGACGAAGATGACGTCGTAGAACCGCTCATCGGCATTCGGCCAGGTTGACGAGACCGTGAGATCGATCAGAGCGGGATCAGCAATGTTATTGCCTTTGAGGCGCTTCGCTTTGATGGTCTCGAAAACGCCTTGATCGTAATCGGAAGGCTGAAACCGAACGTTCGGAAAATGCGGCGCGAGGTAGTTGATATGTAATCCTGCACCCGTCGCTACTTCGAGCGCGTCACCCTTCGTAGGAAAGAGCTCTTCGAACGAGTGCAGGATCGCGTCCTTATTGCGGTTGCCCGCCCAGGCGGCATAAGGGCTGAGCGGATACGGATCGATATGTGGTTTGTTGTCGGACAATCGCGTACTCCGTTCTTCTATTGCGAAAGACATGGCTCGGGCTCGTCTTTCAGGGCAAGTTGGAGCGCGTGCCTGGCTCGGCCTGCCCGCCACGGCCGGCCTGAAGGGATCTATGGATCCTTATCGGCGTCGGCGAGCGAAAGCGTGTCGCAATGGAGAATCATCCTGATGGACGAACCCTCCCGGTGGTCGACGTTCACACGCCGGCTGATGCACCGGATCCTGCTTGAGCTTGGACAGACCAAACTCCCTCTCCGAGAAGGGTTCCTGCGCCGCCAAGCTCCGCAGGCACGGCGGAATTTAGTCCGTTCCAAGCTGGCTAGCCCAAGGCGGCTGACGGGGCGGCGGCGATTAAGGTAGAAACTTGCTTCGCCGTGCGGACCGCTCGATCTGCGGATTCAGAAAGCAGCGAATGTGCGCCAAGGTAGAATCTGCACGAGTGAACTTTCCATGGATTCGAGTGGGGCTAGGTGGCCTCCATGAGAGGCTGCTTGGTGACCTTGAGGCGCGTCACACTGGTCCGGCCGTCGACGCTGACGGGCACATCACCGTCGATCGTAGCGCGACGCATGACGCGATGCTGGTCGCCGTAATCATTGACCGCATAATGCTGTGTCGCGCGGTTGTCCCAGATCGCGACATCACCCGCCTTCCAGTTCCAGCGCACGGTGTTTTCGGGTGCCGTGATATGGGACTGGAATAGATCGAACAGTTGCTGGCCGTCACGCTTAGGGATGTCAACGAAGCGCTGCACCACATCGCCGAGCACCAGCGCGCGCTCGCCGGTCTCGGGATGGACGCGCACGACGGGATGCTCGGTCTCAAAGATGGTTCTGGTAAAGACCTCATCAAAATGCTTCTTGTCGATTTCGCGGACACGAGCCGTTCCGGCATAATCGAAAGCGTTGGTGTGGATTGCCCAGAGTTCATCGGCAAGCCGTTGCAGCGGCAGCGGCAGATCCATGTAAGCAGCCGCGGTGTTCGACCAAACCGTATCGCCGCCAAAAGGTGGGATCACAATGGCTCGCAGTACCGAAATTTTGGGATAGGCCGCGGTGAACGTCCCATCGGCGTGCCACACATCAGCCCGGCTACCTCCGCGGGCTGAATCGAGCTCGATGATTGACGTCGTTCCCTCTGTGGTACCGAGCGTCGGATGCGGTACAAGCTTTCCCAAGCGAATAGCAAAGCGTTCCTGCTCCGCGTCGTCGAGATGATCCTGATCGCGGAAGAAGATCGCCTTGTGGACCAGTAGCAAGCTGTTGATTGCAGCAATCGTGTGGCTCGGCAAATCACCCGAGAGCTTGATATTGCTGATTTCAGAACCGATGCGCGCGGCGCGTTTGACGACGTCGCTACACGGAATGATACTATCGATTAGAGCTGCTTCGCTCATGGTGGCACTTCTAAGCTTCGGGTTTCTCAGTCGAACAACGTTATTCAGCTGACGCGAATAGGTGAGCGCCAGATTGAAATTGCCGAAAACTGCCGCACGCGGCTCGTTGGTGGTGCTTCGCGCGAGGCATGAGTCCCCGCGCACGAATCGCGCTGAACATTGATCGTTTCGTGCTGCATGCTCTCAGCCCAAAATTGCTGTTGCTAACGCGAAAGCAATGACCATGCCAGTGCTGCTAGGCACGCCCAGCGTTTGACTGTGCTTCAAAAAATCTCGCGCCTTTTGTGTGCTGTGTCTTAAACCTGACAGGACATTTATGCCGATGTCAGTACATTCGATCAGTCGCATCGACGCCGGGATGGAACGGCATGGATATTCCACCAGCTTGTGCAGCCAATAGGCGTCGGCCGGCCGGCTGGTTCGACCGGCGCGGGAACCTTCAAGCGCGCACTCGGCGATCGCTAGACCTTTACTGAAACGAAGATTAGCTCCTGCTTCGCTCGATCTCGGAGAAGAACGCGTTGCACTTTGCCCGAGGCGGTCATCGGGAGGGGATCGACTGGTACGACATAGTGCGGAATCTTGAAGCTGGCGATCTTGCTCTTGCAGCGGGCTTTCACGTCCTCGACCGAACATTCCATGCTCGGCTTGAGCACGACATGGGCGCAGGGCACCTCGATCAAACGGGGGCGGGGACGCCGACCACCGCGACCTGTCCGATCGACGGTACTAGGGCCAGAAACTCCGTCTCGAGCGCGGCGGGTGAGACGTTCTCACCCTCGACCTTGAGCATCTCCTTGTACCGGCCGAGAAACTGGAGGAAGCCATCCGGCCGGCGGAAGCCGCGGTCTCCGGTGAGCAGCCAACCATCGTCGATCGCCGCGGCGGTAGCCTTCGGATCACGGAAGTAACCGCGCATGACGGTGTAGCCGCGGACGGCGATTTCGCGTTCGACGCCGTCAGCCTGCTCCTTGCGGCCAACGGGATCCAGGATCTTAAATTCGAGCCCCGGCAGCGGGCGGCCTGATGTGGTGCAGCGCTGCTCCTCCGTATCTCGACGTCAATGCCATTGGTTTCTCATTCTTCGGGCTTATTCTCATGACAACCGCTGCGATGATTTGTTATGCGCCTTGAGTAACTTGATTAAGAAGCGTGGCTCGGGGGGCCCAGCGAATACCTATGGGTGCAGTCAGTCTGGTGTTTGTTGCTCGTGGATCGATCGGTGAACATAGGGTCGCATAACACCCAGTCCTCTGCGACGATCAACTGCATCAGGTTAATGCAGTTGACCTCGACGGCGTTACAGACGTCGGAACCTTGCCGATGCTGCCGATGCCGGTCTCCTCGGTAACCATCGTGTAGACTTGCACCTTGGCAAACGCGACGACGAACGGGTTGGCTTTTTTGCCCCCCGATATCAGGCCTTTGTAGGTGTTGACGATGTGGTTGACCTGCTGCGGCACCGCTGCACCACTTCGTCAGGCGTAATGAACATGGTCTCACGCGGGTTAGCCAACCGTGAAGCTTCTCGGAACGTTGCTTGTTGCATTCCCGAAGGACCAGTGTCCTGGAGGATAGGGCAGCAACGTCGTCGGCACAGCTATCACGCCGGCGGCATGAGCGGTCATATTCTCGGCCGCGGCCTTCTTTTAAGAGTGCATAGTAGGACTCGTCGCTCGCCGAGCGCGTCGGATCCGTACCGCAAAAATGAATTGGCGCACGACGCAAAGCCGCTAGCAATCGCGGCGACAGGGCTCCGGAAAACAACGTATGGGTCAAGGATCGAACTATGCTGCGTCGGTGATTTGCTTGACCGAGATGATCTCTCTGGCAGACGCTTTTCGAGGCCGGCAAACGACCATTTCCGCAACTCGCATGCGATCTGGTGGAGATGCAGGCCCTCCCCCGGTGGGGTGAGCTCTCCACCACTATGGCAATTGCGCTTATGTGCTCTTGGAGGCGTCTCGAAATACGTCGAGAACTGCCTGAGAGTTCAGCTTGATAACCATTAAGTAGGCACGCTCGCTCCCTAGGGGGCGCGAATGACCTTGCTCCCAGTCTTTGATTTGACTGGACGTAAATCCAAATTTTGCGGCAAATTCCTCCTGTGAAAGACCAAGCCTCGACCGGATCGATTGAACGTCGATCTCCGGCGGAACGTTAATGCGCGCCGGCGTCCTCTCTCCCTTTGCAATTGCGACTGCCTCCCGGGCGGCATCAAGAAGCCTCCTGCCTGCCTTCGTCATGACGGTGCTATCCTGCTTGCTATGTTCTCAACAACGCAGCCGAATCCCTTGTGGACGCCCGATACTCGTCCACCAACGAAGCGAGTACCTCCCTCAACTCGTTCCGTTCTGTTTTGGTTGGATTGACAACATCGCCTTCCGCGAACAAATCCAGTAGGAAGATCGGAATGTCTTCTGCAGCGTAATATCTTATGACGCGCCAGATGGCGCGCTTACTCTTTTTTCTTCCATCAAACGCAACTTTGCGGGCGCCGCCGGTGCCCAGCATGATTTCTCCGGCTGTCGGATTGCTTGAGATGTAGCTGGAGATCTTCAGTCTCTCCGCCTCAGATAGACCTGCGGCGATTGCCGATCTCTGATAGGCATCGGTTTCGATTACGGCACGCATAGGCCACCGCTACACGAAGTGCGGACCGATCTTCGCGTCGTTGTCGATTGTGATCTCATCGTTGTAACCAAGTGCACGCGACTCAAGGCCGAGCGCTTCCGGATATCAGACCTGGGAAGGTCGATCGAAAATGCCGCGCTCGGTGTCGGATGCTTGTTGTCGCCAGATATCGGGACTCGGTATCGGCAGTTGTTTGGAAAAATTGCCGAGATCTCATTTCTGAGACCTCGGCAGTCAGGGAGGAACGCCCCAACAGGGGTGGTAGCCATTTTGCTGAGGCCTTGCTCAGCTCCGCTGGCGACGGCGGATTTCGATCCAAACGAGTTTGGATTGATAAAAAGAGTCCGATGGTCCGGCTGCCACATAGGACATAGGCGAAGCTCCGGATGTCTCCCTAATGGAGGGCATTCGCTATGCCGGCTTATCCTTTTTCAGTACGAGGTTGTCGTACTCGCGGCTGTCGACCAGAGCCTCGACCACAACGGGGCCATCTGCAGCAAATGCCGCACGCAATTGCTCACGAAGTTCGACGGCATCGCGGGCCACGAGGACAGGAACACCGAATATGTTGGGCCCGCCGATCGTGCCTGTCTCGCGCACCGGTGTGCCATAAATTGGATTGCCCTTCTTTTCCTGCTTGATGCGGATCAGGGCGAGATCGTTGTCAGTGAGCACTACAACGACGATCTTCAATTTGTAACGAACTGCCGTGGCCAGTTCGCCGGCCGTCATCAGGAAGCCACCGTCCCCGACAACCGCACACACGTCCTTGTCAGGACAACTAAGCTTGGCGGCGATGGCGGCGGGAATACCGAAGCCCATGGTTGACCAACCGTTGGTCATTATCTGCAGACCAGGGGCGGGCGTTGGCCAAAGCTGGCCGATCAGATGTGTGTGGGCACCAACGTCGCAGGTCATGATGCCAGTGCTCGGCAAAACTTCACGGAGAACCTGCAGTGCGCCCTTCGGTCCAAATGAACGATCGAGCGGTTGCAGCTTGGCGAACATGGCGGCCCGGCGCATGGCCATGGCGTCCATATCCCAGTCGGTCTTCTTTGGCGGAACCTCGAGCAGCCGTTTCAGGGAGGAGCGAATGTCGCCTACAGCTTCAGCACCGACTTTGTAGATATTGCGGTCGATATCGGCAGGCTCGACGTCCAAGTTGACGAGAGTGGCGTTCCGCGAGAGCCAGGATTCGTAGTTAAATTCAACAGGGTCGTACCCGACGGCGATCACGAGGTCGGCCTCCTGATGGGTGATGCCAACCATGTCGCTCAGCGCATGGAAGAGTACGCCAGTATAGGACGCATCGTCCTCTGGCAGCATTCCCTTGGCCATGGGCGTGAGCACCACGGGCAGCCCATGCTTGTGTGCGAACTCGGTAATCTCGGTCCGCACACCGGCATGGACGGCGCCGAGGCCGATCGCAAGAAGCGGCCTCTTTGCTTGATTGAACTGCTGCACCACCTGGTCGAGAACTTGTGGTCTTGCGGCTTCCTTTGCTAGTGGTCGCTTGAATGCGATGTTTTCGGCGCTAGCCTGCTCCGCAGAAAGACCGACTGGAAGGCCTACGTGCACCGGCCCAGGGCGACCGCTGAGCGCGACGGTCGCTGCGTCGAATAGGATCGACTTGACCGAGTCAGCGCGCAGACGGGTGGTCTTCTTCGTCAATGGGGCAAAAAGCGCCTGATGATCGATGCCCATTTGCGTGGTGCGGCCGCGCATCGATTCCGGCATTTCGTCGGTAAGCGCGATCATCGGGGAGCGGTCCAGCAGAGCCTCGCCGACGCCTGTCGACAGGTTGGTGGCGCCCGGGCCAAACGTTCCGAAGCAGACCCCGGGCACATTGCTAAGCCGGCCGCAAACGTCGGCCATCATCGCGGCTCCGCCCTCGTGGGTCGCGAGAATAAACTCCATACCGTCGGCCTTGCGCAGCGCCTCCATGTAGTCGATCCATCCGCCGCTCGGCACGCCAAAGACGTATTTGACACCAATCTCCTGTAGGGCGTTGACGACGATCGTCGCGACCTTGGTGTCTTGCATACCGGTTTCATCTTTCTTGGACATCGATCTAGACCGCCGTGCACACGTATTTGAGGGTTGTGAATTCATCCAGGCCATAGCGCGAGCCTTCGCGCCCTATGCCAGACTGTTTGATGCCGCCGAAGGGGATTGGCGCTCCAGTGAGCTTCACCGTGTTTACAGCCACCATTCCGTATTCCAGCGCATCGCTGACGCGATGTGATCGCGACAGGTCGCTGGTGAAAACGTAGGCGACGAGGCCGTATTCGGTGTTGTTGGCCGCGGCCAGAACCTCTGCTTCCTCGTCGAAAGCCGTGATCGCGGCCACCGGTCCGAATGTTTCCTCGTGCATGATCTTCATCTCGGATGTGACGTCAGCCAGGACGGTCGGCTCATAGAATAGTTCGCCCTGCGGCAAGCGCCGTCCTCCTGTCAGAAGACGGGCTCCCTTGCCGACCGCGTCGGCGACATGCGCTTCGGATTTGGCTAGGGTCTGCCGATTGATCAGCGGTCCCATATCGGTCGCCTGATCGAACCCGTCGCCGACGCGAATGGACTTGGCCGCCCGCACAAAGGCATCCAGAAAACCCTGATAGATGCTACGATGGACAAAGATGCGGTTGGCTGCCAGGCAGTCTTGCCCACCGGTCTGATACTTTGCCTCGGCCGCAGCTTTGGCGGCACTCTCCACGTCGACATCCGAGAACACGATGAACGGTGCATGGCCGCCGAGTTCGAGGGAGAGACGCTTGATGGACGGCGCGCATTGCGCCATCAGCAACCGTCCCACCTCGGTCGATCCAGTAAAGGAAATGCCGCGTACTCCGTCATTGCGACAGAGCTCGCCGCCGAGCACGGCCGGATTGCCGGTCAGGACCGAGAAGATGCCGGGCGGGAGTCCGGCCTTCTCTCCCAGTGCGGCAAGCGCGAGAGCCGAAAACGGCGTCAGTACGGATGGAACGGCGACAGCGGAGCATCCAGCCGCAAGCGCCGCAGCGGCCTTACGTGCCAGCATCGCGGAGGGGAAGTTCCAAGGTGTAATCAGGCCTACCACACCCAACGCTTCTCGCTGCACGAACAGCCGACGGGCGCTGAGATGGCTGGGGATGACCTCACCATAGAGACGGCTCGCTTCCTCAGCAAACCACCTAATAAAGCTCGCGCCATATTCGATCTCTCCGATCGCATCGGCCAGCGGCTTGCCCTGTTCCTTGGTCATGAGCGCCGCAAGTTGGCGGCGGTGGCGCATCAACAGATCGTGCCAGCGCATCAGGACATCGCCGCGTTGCCGCGGGAGCAGACCCTGCCAAGCCGGCTGGGCCGCTCGCGCGGCGATAATGGCATCCCGCGCTTCCTCGATGCCTAGGCAAGGGACCGAACCTATGACCTCGCCGGTAGAGGGATTTTGTATGTCGATGCGCTCATTTGGCCGCGAGCCCAGCCAATTGCCGGCGCAATAAGCTTGCTCATAGCGCAGCTCAGTCCAGTCATCAGGTGCGAGGGTTGTTTCGAGGGGCTGTGTCATGCCATTGCGCATATTTCTGACAGCCAACGGCCGCAAGCGACTTTTTGTGCCGAAACGCATGAGTGAATCGCACGGGAAGCTCCGGCTTTGCGAAACGCTGGCTTGCGACAAGGCAGAACATTTAATCATGCCTTCCCAACTTTTTGGGAGGCGTGAGCCGCGCCTATCGTAGACGTTTATTCACTATCCACGCTCATTTTGGTGTGACGAAAATTTGCTCCCTCTATTTGGCTTGATCGCAACCAATCCAATTGTCCTCGCCTTAGCCGGGCTCACCAACCCAAAGAGATATCTGAGATGTTCGCCAAGATCTCTATCCGCGCCAAGATCATCAGCGTAGTAGCGTTTCTGCTGGTCGCAATGACCGGCATGGGCCTGGTTGCCGTTTGGAAGATGCACGCGATGAATGCTAATACCGCCGACATCAGCGACAACTGGTTGCCCAGCGTCCGGATGCTCGGCGATCTCCGGGCGAGCGTCATCACCTATCGTAACGGAATTCGTCAACACTTGTTGGCCGAGACTCTCCAGGACAAACTTGCTGTTGAGAAGGCTGTCGCCGCGGTCGCGGAGGCACAGCTCATCGCGCGCAAGAATTATGAACCGATGCTTGCCTCTCCGGAGGCCTGGGCGCGGTACAACGAATGGGTCAGGATCTGGGACGAGTACAAGAAGGGCACCGAAGAGGTAATGGCCCTGTCGCGCAAAGAAGCCGGCAGGATCCCGCATGAAGCGCAAGAGCTGAATGTCAATACAGTCAACAGGATCGGTTTGCGGTCGGATGAAGTCCTGACCAAGCATATCGAGCTCACCACAAAGGGAGGTGATGAAGCTGCCAGACACGCCGCCGACAGTTATTCCCACGCTTTCATGCTGGTGTTGATCATTCTCTGCGCGGCCATCGCGATCGGTGGCGCCGTCAGCTTCGGTCTAGTCCGCGCAGTTTCCAGCGGCATCAATTCAATCATCGAGCCGATGCAGGCTTTGGGCAAAGGCGACTTGTCTGCTGAGATTCCGCACCGTGGAGAAAAGACCGAAATAGGCGCCATGGCCGACGTGCTCCAGGTCTTCAAGGAGGCTCTGATTGCCAAGAAACTGGCTGACGAAGCCGCCGCCCGCGACGCCGCGGCTAGAATCGAGCGTGGCCGCCGCATCGACAATATCGCCGGCAAATTCGAATCCATGATCGGCGAGATCGTCCAGACTGTGTCGTCGGCCTCGACCGAACTCGAAGCATCTGCCTCGATCCTGACCTTGACCGCGGACCGTTCGGAACGAATCGCGACCACCGTCGCCACTGCCTCGGAAGAAGCTTTTACCAACGTTCAGTCGATGGCGTCTGCGACCGAGGAGATGGCCTCGTCGATCGGCGAAATCAGCCGGCAGGTGCAGGAATCCGCCCGGATGGCCGGCGATGCCGTCGGGCAGGCGCGTGCCACAACGGATCGGGTCGGCGAACTCTCCAAGGCGGCGACCCGCATCGGGGACGTGGTCGAACTGATCAACAGCATCGCCGGCCAGACTAACCTTTTGGCGCTGAACGCGACCATCGAGGCGGCACGCGCCGGCGACGCCGGCCGCGGCTTCGCTGTGGTCGCATCTGAGGTGAAGGCGCTTGCCGAGCAGACCGCGAAGGCGACCGGCGAAATCGGCGAGCAGATCGCCGGCATTCAGCAGTCGACCGGTGACTCGGTACGCGCGATCAATGAGATCTCCGCGACGATCAAGCGGTTGTCCGAGGTCTCATCAGCGATCGCGGCTGCCGTGGAAGAGCAGGGTGCGGTAACCCAGGAAATTGCCCGCAATGTGCAACGGGCGGCATTAGGCACCCAGGAGGTCTCGTCGAGCATCAGCGACGTGCGGCGCAGCGCGGCCGAGACGGGCACTGCCTCATCGCAGGTGCAGTCGGCGGCGCAGTTGCTGTCGAAAGATTCGAGCCGGCTGAAGGCCGAGGTCAACGAGTTTCTCACCAACGTCCGCACGGCCTAGCTGGGATCAGCGGAAAGCTCGCGTTGGCGAAGCTATGGCAATCAGACCGTCCGGTGCGGGAGATCAGGCCTATAGTTCTGCCAAGAACCGGTCTGAAGTCTTGCGGCGGAAGCAAGTAGTTTAGGAGTTTTCCTCAACTTGAGCGCTGGTGGACGAATTGGCGCTCTTGCGCGGCCCGGGCGGGAGAGCGGCGTCGAGCGCACCTGGCTTGTGCTCGGCAAGGCTGTTTCGCGAAAGGCTGTTTCGCGATTGTGCAATGTCAGTACCGCGCATGTTGGGGCCGTCGGTTGACGCGCTCAGATGTTCGTGCGGACGCTGCAACAGATCGATCAGTGCCTTCTGCTCACACACCGACAGGGATGAGAGGAGACGCCGTGCGCGTTCATGCGCGGAGACAATCACCTTGTGATAGGCAAGACGGCCCTTGGCCGTCAGCGAGGGCCTGTGCCTGCGCCCGTCGTTCGGGTCCGCGCTGATCGCGATCAGCCTGCGCCTCTCCATCGCCCCGATCGTCCGGCCCATGGCCCCCTTGTTGACGCCTATGACGTGGCAAATCCGCGAGGCTGGAATGCCAGGCTCGATCGCGAGCAATGCGATGATGCGCCATTCTATGGCGGTGACACCAAACTCTCGCTGATAGACTGCGGTCGTGGTCCTGTGCAGTTTGTTGGCGATGAAGGTAACCAGGGCCGAGACATAGCAATCGAGGTCGAGGGTCGTTGTGCCCTTGGGTAGGACTGCAGGCTTCAACCGGCTCTTGGTGGCGGGGGACAACGGGATTCCGCTCGCGAGATGTTCGAAGACCTGAAGACATTCGGTCGCGTGGGAAGGCTGCAGATCTTGTCTGAGTTGTTCCAGCTATTCGGGTTCGCTACTTCGATTGTGCCGCACATGTCGGCTGCCAGCTGCAACCTTCCTCAAATCCTGATAGTTACGCATTTGAGCTGCGTATAGTGATGCAGCGCTTCGAGACCTTTTTCGCGGCCGTATCCGCTTTGCTTGTACCCGCCGATAGGGGTCTCGACGCCTCCCGCTTGGTACTCGTTTACGTAGATCTGCCCTGCCTCGAGCTTCGCGGAGACGCGGAGCGCGCGTCCGAGATTCTGAGTCCAGATGCCGGCCGCTAGGCCAAATTCGCTGTCATTGGCGATTCGAATTGCATCAGCCTCGTCCTTGAATGGAATGACCGCGAGAACTGGACCAAAAATCTCTTCCCGAGCGATTCGCATGTCGTTCGTGACCCCGGCGTATATGGTAGGATTGACGAACCAGCCTCCATGTCCCTCTTCGCTGCTAAGCGCCGAGCCGCCTAATATCTGTCGCGCGCCTTCTTTACGAGCCACATCGAAATACCCGACAACCTTGTCGAACTGGGCACGTGTAGTGATCGGGCCCATCACTGCGTCCTCCGCCGGACCGACTTTGATTTTTGCGACCGCCTTAGCGAGTTGCTCCACGAAAACGTCGTGAATGCTTTCCTGAACGAGGCACCTTGTACCTGCCAGACACACTTGACCGGCGTTTAGCGTGAAGGCACGCGCGGACCCAGGAACAGCAGCATCGAGGTCCGCGTCCTCGAACACGATGTTGGGTGATTTTCCGCCGAGCTCCAGCGTTAATGGAATGATGCGCTCGGCGGCGATCTGACCTATTTCACGTCCAGCACGAACGCTTCCGGTGAATGCGACTTTGCGGACTTTGGGATGTTTCACCAAAGCAACCCCAGTCTCCGCCCCCGTGCCAAGGACAACGTTCAATACGCCTGCCGGCATCCCGCATTCCTGGACCGCAATCCGGGCAAGCTCAAGGAGCGATGCCGAAGTCTCTTCCGACGGCTTGGCGACAACCGTGTTGCCCGCCGCAAGCGCTGGAGCGATCGCCCGCCCACCTTGATTGAGTGGAGAATTCCAGGGCAGTATGACGCCGACCACGCCGAACGGTTCACGCCGCGTATAGGAGTGATAGTTGGGACCAATATCGATGACTTCGCCGTGGCCTGCGTTCACCAAGCCCCCGTAGAATTCGAAGTATTGTGCCGCCGTCTCGATCTCGAAAGGCGACTGCCAAAGAAGCTTTCCCGTTTCGGAGGATTCCAGAGCCGCCAAATGCTTGATGTGTTCGCGGATCTTTTCAGCTACCTTCAGCAGCAATCGCCCGCGCTCAATCGGACGACGATCGCGCCACTCTACAAATGCCTGTTGGGCAGCCTCGACGGCTGCGTCGACGTCTGCTGAGTTGCCATCTGCGACTTCGGCGATTTGCTTGCCTGAGCGAGGGTCGAGTTTCGCGAGATATCGCCCGGAAGATGGCGCAACACTGGTCCCGCCAATGAACGGATCGAGCTTCATGTTTTGCGTCTCCTCCGGTTCGGTCCGCCGCTCAGGCGAGCTAATGGCGCATACGAAACAATCGGATTAGCCGCAAACGAGTTTTAACACCGCGACGCATGAGTAAATCGCACAGCGCTGACTAGCAACGGTCCTCTGGCCCCGTCCCGTTCCCAAAGCGGCGCTGTATGATCGGGCTTGGGACACACTGGCGCTGCTGCACCGCCCGGTCATAAGGGGACCCTTCTGACCAAGTGCCATCACCTCCAAGAGATAATAATCAGAACTGGCCGGGTTGAGCGGGGGGAGCCGGGTAATCCGAGCGAAGGTTGTTCAGGTTGTTGCGGTCGAACAGGTCCTGCCTCAGGACGATGCCGAGCCTGCCCCCGTGAGCCGATGGCGGAATTTGGCGAACATCATGAGCCTGCGTGGCTTGGGAACGAGTGGTCGAGGGCGCCACGCCTTGTGCGGATGTCGTTGTTGGCACAAATATGACGGCGACGACGAGCGTTCGCCATGAATTTGTATGGAAGGACATTTGAGACCTCTCACATTTTGACAAAGCATTGAGTAGATGATCGCGGGCTCCGACGATTGTCTTGATACAGATCAATCCCGTATCGTTGTGGCGTTCGACAGGCGTTTTCGCGCGGCCGAGGCAAAGCGATAGCATCCTTGACCATCTCAGCAAGCCCGTGGTCGTGAGCAGTCGTGGGGACGCCCGGCAGTCGCAATCGAGCCCGACCGACAAATCGCCAGCACTAGTTTAGCTGGCGTCTTGTTTGCGCTAGCATGTGCTTCGCGGATCTAGGACGTCGAACCAACTTCCGATTTGGCTCCTGCTTCCTGAATTAGCCACTCCCGGAATTTCACGATTTTCGATGTTTCCCACAAGCTTGTTCGAGAAAGAAAATAGTAGGCACCTGCTTCGAAGCCGGCGCTGCCAAACAGCGGCACCAGCAGGCCCGATTTCAGTTCGCTTTCAATGAAGATGCTCGGCACCAATGCGACTCCGTTTCCCTCTATTGCTGCTTGAATCGTCATAAAGAAATGGCCGTAAGTCGCAAAATTGCCGAATTCCGAAGGGTTGAGCCCGCAAGACTGAAGAAAATATCGCCAAGATTTCTCTCGTGTAGCAACATGCAGCAGCTTGTAATGGCGCAGATCCGCCGGCGTATCCAGCGGCGGGCCCTTCTTGAGCAGCGTCGGCGAGCAAACTGCGACCAAGGTGTCAGGAATAAAGGGGATCGAGCGTACGCCCGACCAATCTTGGGTCATGACGAGGTCGATCGGCGATTTCTCCTGATGCTGGTACTTTGACGATGGCGCCACCCGGATCGCGATGTCAGTTTCTTCAGTCCCAAAGTCGACGGGCCGAATAGAATTGATCATCCGCACTTCGATGTTCGGATTGTCAGCTGTAAAGTGAAGGAGGCGCGGAATCAGCCACTTCATGGCAAACGTTGGAAGCACATTGATCGTCAATGTCGTCGGTCGACTTTGATGCTGCATTGATTCAGTTGCTTGATAGAGGAGCTCGAAGGCTTCGTGCATCTGAGCAGCAAGCCGCGCCCCTTCAACAGTAAGTTCGAGCGAGCGGGGGAGACGTTTGAACAATTCAACGTCCAGAAAATCTTCGAGATTTCTGATTTGCCTGCTGATTGCGCTCTGAGTGACATTCAGCTCAGATGCAGCCACGGTAAGTGACATATGGCGAGCCGCCACCTCGAAGGCCCGCAAGGACGTCAGCGGCGGCAACTGTCGCGCGCGATACGAAGATGAGCTCATGGACCTTCAGCTATCGTGTTGAATGACAAGCCGAATTATGTTCGATTTTCGAGTTGCCTGCAATCGCGCCAATAGGTGCTTGGGGAGCCGTGCGGTGGGTAGCAGGATGGTCAGCGAGCCGCGGAATCCCGACCGTTCGCCTCTATTGCAGCCCTGGTTGGGATCGAACCCTGGTGTAGCGATGCCGAAAGGCTATCGTTCATCCCTCAGCTTTGCGAAAGCCACCGAGGACGACGCAAGAGGAGGCTCTGCGAGTTGCTGTCAGAGCCGTCGTTAAGTGCAGCCTCTCACCAAACGCGGAACTTCGGTCGCGAATCATGAGCGCCATGCTTGGAGTGAGTTGAGGAGGCACGCGACTGCCGGCTCTTGCCAATGGCATGAACCTACATTCCGCGCCCTAGACAGCACCATGCTGAGCCTCGGATCCGCGGCGCAATTCATCTGTTCCCGCGGATTTAAATGGTTCCCAACGGACCAAAATCACGTTCAGGTGGGCTACGTGCCGATGCTGACAGGAGCCGTGAGTTTTTGAAGAGCGGCCAGTATGCTGAGTGCGGTGATCTTGCCGGTCTTTGGATTCTCAGACGGAATATTCTGAATCTCCATCGAGAACGAGGCACTGTCGCTGTCAACGGTAATTGTATGTTGATTGCGTGCGGCGCCGGGATCAGCCCATATTTCGATGACGGTGCGGTCGGGCCCGATGCCCGCAAGGCTTAATGCGCCAACGACGTTGACATTCGCCGGGAAGCCGATGACAGCTTGTCGCGCGGCACCCTCGTAGACCTTCAGTGGCTTGGTAAGCCCTTCAACGCTGATGCCGTTTTCAACGAGGTATGGCGCTCCCGCCAAGCCCTTCGGAGGCTTCCGCGTCACCATTCGAACGGAGAAGATCTCGCCTTGGGCTGCAGCCTGAACTGCGTCGAGGCCGAGCAGGGCGCCGGTCGGCACGACGATACGCCCGCCATGAGCCTTAGCCAAATTCGATAGCTCAGGTCGCTCAATGAGCGCTCCTACGCTGATTACGACCAATGTGCGGCCTGCGCGCAATACGGGTTGCGCGACATCGTCGAATACGCTTGCGGGAAGACACTCGACAATCACGTCAGCGACGTTGGGGAGCTCTCCGAGACCGACAACCGAAACGCCACTTGCCGAGCCCGTCATTTGCAGGAACGCCTCAGCGTCCTGCGGTCTTCGCGAGGCAATTGCACTCAGACGAAGTCCTGGTATGCCTGCGATGAGTCTGCGCGCCAAGACCTTTCCGATCGCTCCGAGACCCGCGATAGCGACATTCAGCTCAGCATTCGGTCGGGACGATACTTCATGCGGTTGGCGCTTGTGGGCAATATCCGTGGCGGTCAATGACTGATCTCCGGCAAACAGGTTGAAAGTGACCACCGACTTCTTGGCACGCAGACCGCGCCGGATCACCAACATTAAAGTCATGCCGAAATGAGAATTTTTCAGTACGCGCTTCGATCCTAATGACAGAAGATCTCGGCATCTGCGATTGGACCACGGAGTAGGGCGTCCAGCTATCGTCGGGTCAAAAGATGCAAAACATAAGGTATTTGGAGCGAAGGCGTGAGCGGAGAGCGGCCGTCAGTGGTTTGCCTCTCCATAGCCGTAGAAAATAAGCTGGTGCCGAGGGCGGCGATGAAGCGGCAGTGGGCAGGCGCACGAAGAGCCTAGCAGTGCGACTGCATCATACTTGCAAAGCGTCCATGAGAGACGCGTCACCTTGCTGACCGGGCGCCTCGGTTGGCCATCACGACGAGCGGAGCATAAGTCGTAGACCTTCGTGTCGTTTCCGTGAGACGTGGAGCTTTGTCTCCGACTTCAACATGTCCAAGGCGATCATAAACTCCGGAGTACGCGGATGAGAGCGCAGGTAAACTAGCGATCGGACGAACTCAAAATTTTGGATAGCCATGCGTGAGAAGCTGCTCTTCTCTCCAAGAAGCGTGGCTGGTACAATTGCATAGGCCAATCGTCGACGAACGAAATCCACCATGGTCGGCGGATGGTTCGATTCATACCGAATGTTGAGGGTCGAGCGGGTGCGGAGGACGGCTTTGTCGATTGCCTTTCGCGGGGCCGTTAGCCTTGGATAAAGTACGAGTGGGAAGTGCTTAAGCTCGGATAGAGCGATCGCTTTTCGCTTGAAAGCTGGATCGTTCGGCGGTCCCAGCAAATAGGCGGGTTCTGAATAGAGCGGTATCAATTCCAACGCCTTCTGCGGATCAGGATCGATCATTAGTGAAATATCGATTTCGTGCTTCTCAAGACCGGCGAGCAAGTCGTACGCATGACCTTCGGTAAAATGAAGGTTGATTCTCGGATGTTCTTCCGCCGCCCGTTGTGCAACGGGTCCAAAGAACGAGTAGCCCACAGGGGGCGCTGCGCCGATGGTAATGTCTCCTGCGACGGTTCCGTCGCCTGTTGCGATCTGCTGTCGCAATGAGTCAGCTCTTTTAAGCATATCTTCGGCAATGCTCACGAGCCGCTGCCCTTCCTTCGTCAGAAGCATGCCAGTCTTGCGGCGTTCGAAGAGTTGCACGCCAATGTCTTGCTCAAGCGCTTGCATATGGCGCGACACAGCCGGCTGAGAAATGTGCAGATTGCGCGCTGCCTGATTAAGACTGCCTGTTCGAGCAATTTCGACGAAAAGGCGCAACTGACGAAAATCCATGACCAATCACCTCTTATGCCGGATTAGGATAACTTCATATAGAGAAATAGCATTGTTCTTGCATATCGTTTTGTTATTATTCTTTCTTCAAACAACCACCAAAGTCATCAGGGGAGTTCTATGTTTCTACGCAATGCTTGGTATGTTGCTGCCAGCATCGAGGAGGTTACCGACAAGCCGTTGGCGAGAACGCTTCTGAACGAGCCGATCGTCTTGTTTCGGGATCGCAATGGTGTCTGTGCAGCACTGGAAGATCGATGCTGTCATAGAGGGGCGCCGCTCTCACTGGGATGGCAAGGCGAGCGTGGCATCGTTTGCGGCTACCACGGCCTGGAGTTCGATGGGGCTGGCGCGTGCGTCCATATCCCGGGTAACAAGGGGGAGATCCCTGAGCGCCTGCGTCAGCGCACACGCGTGCGGTCCTATCCGGTCTTTGAAAAGGACGCTTTCGTCTGGATCTGGATGGGCGAGCCTACGATAGCGGATCCAAGCCAAATCATCGACTGTCCGCCCGACGATCCGATCAAGGCGCCCCGCGTCCACGGAATGATTCATATCAAGGCGAGTTATATCTACCTCCTCGAGAATCTGATGGATCTGTCGCATCTTTCATTCTTGCATAAGAACAGTATCGGTAGTTCGGCAGACGACAGTGCGAACGCATCGATGGATATCAATCCTACAAAGACAGGCGTAAAGTTTCTAAGGCTGATGCGGAACGCGACGCCATCGAACGCTTCCAAACAACGGCACAACTTTCAAGGGTTTGTGGATCGTTGGTCCGAGTTCGAGTTCGTCGCACCATCGTGTATTGTGCAATGGAGCGGCGCGGTTAACGCGGGTGAGTACGACAAGGGCGTTCGCGAGGGCGGCGAATCCAACCGCATTGTTCACACGATAACTCCGGAAACTGACAAGACCTGCCACTATTTCTTCGCGATGTCTGGCGGATATGGAGGCGCAGAGGCAACGCGAAAGTTGGCATTCCAGGTGTTCCGGGAGGATGCCGATATGATTGAGCAACAACAGATTCGCCTCGATGGCTATGATCAGTCGCGCCTCGTCGACATTCCGAGCGATGTCGCTCGCGTCCAGATGAACCGTTACCTGAATCGTAGGATCGAGGAGGAGAGCCGAATGGCATCCAACGCGGCGGAGTAAACATCCGTCGGGTCACACAGGAGGGCCGGCAAAGCATTTGAGGAAGTGCGAGGCGATGTCTCGTTCGAGTATCGAATAGCTAATTGTCGGCCCTTCGCCGTGTGCAAAGAGCTAAAGCTGATAAGTACAAAGTAGCTATCTGGTGGTGGACGTGGAATTGGATGATAGGGCAACCAGCCCCGGTGATGATGCCTCCCTTGTAGCCCTGCGCAATGGTCGGTTGCCGTCTTTGACCGGATGCCCCTGGCACGATGTCAACGAAATGCTAAAATCAGCAGGCTTGCGCCCGACACGTCAGCGCATGGCATTGGGCTGGTTGCTATTCGGCAAGGGCCCTCGCCACTTGACTGCAGAGATGCTTTACGAGGAAGCGCTGTTGGCCAAGATTCCGCTGTCGCTCGCGACTGTCTACAATACGCTTAACCAGCTGACCGGTGCCGGCCTCCTGCGCCAGGTCAGCGTTGATGGCACCAAGACCTATTTCGATACCAACGTCACCGAGCATCATCACTTCTACCTTGAGAACAAGTACGAGTTGATGGACATTCCTGACGTAAATTTGGAACTATCGAAGATGCCGGAGGTGCCAGAAGGCTACGAGATCTCCCGCATCGACATGGTCGTGCGCTTGCGCAAGCGGCGCTGATGCTTGCTGCCGCTTGGCCAAGGCGAGCGCATGGTCTTGCCTGAAGGTACGGTCACCTGGGCCGCCGCATCGGCACGCGGGACTCACGATACGGGAAGGCGTGGGCCACAATCGACCAGTTCCAAGCAAAGCGCGCATCACCATAGAGTCAAGCTTCTTTGCAAGGTCGACTTTTTTAGGTGACGTCTGCAATGAGCCCACGGTACGGCATGGCCGCCGATACGTATACCGGCGGCCATCGCGGTCAGGCCGCGGCGTTACCCTTCAAAACACGGTCGAGATAGTCGAGGACCGATCGATTGAACTCCGGCGCATTCTCGAAATAGGCTGAGTGGCCAGCGGCCGGAACTTCACAGTATTCGGAGTTTGGGATCAGTTTGTGCAGCGCATGCATCAATCGCGGCGTGAAGAGGATCTCGTCCCTGCCAACCAGGATCAAGATCGGCAGGCGTGTTGTTGCCAATTCAGCGGGCGTCCAGGGCGCCCACTCGCCTTTAACAGTCTTGAATGTAACGTTATTGAAGCTTGCTATCTGAAGATAGAGAAGCGTGCTCTCCGGGTCGTTCTCTCGGATGATTGGCCCCAAGACCCGTTCGACCTGCGTCAGACTCGCAGCCTTCTTGTAGACCTCCGCCAACTCCTGATCCAATGGAGGCGGCAACATGGCTCCTACGAGCGAATCGGCAATGACCAAAGCCGCGACCCGCTCTGGAAAGCGGCAGGAAAAGGCCGCCACAGCACCGCCTCCGAGCGACTGACCGATCAAAATGGCCTTGTCAATCTTCAGTTCGTCGAGCAGTCGAAGAAGGTCATCTTGGAAGCCGCTCCTGCCGACCCCTTCGATGTCGTCGGAATTGCCGAATGAGCGCTGGTCGAACACGATCGTTCGGTAGTGCTTGGAGAACGTTGGGATCTGCTTGAACCAGCTGGCATGGTTTCCGCCGACGCCGTGCGCCAGGATTAGGGGAGGACCGTCCCCGTACTCTTCGTAATACAGCTTGCTCTTACCTGAGTTCATGTACGGCATGGACCATCTCCTGAGTTCCCAGCGAATCCTAGGATGACGCTTTCATCCTTCAAAGGTCCAAAATGTTGCCCTTGCATGAGTCAGATTCATACGTCCCAAGCTGCTCGCAGCGGATGTAGTTGCTCGCGGCACCCTCGAGCCGATTCGTGGACTTCGCTTCGAGGGCGCAAATGACGAGGGAGTACTTCAGGCGACGCTGAGTGCAGGCAATCGCCCGGACGATATTCGGAGCGACGCTCGAACGCATGAGTTTAAGGCATCGGCATCGGCTAAAATATTCGTTTGTGGACAGGCGAGCAGCTCGATACCCGTGACTTTGTTAGCGTTCTCTCTCTCTTAACTCGCCGGGACCATCGCGTCCCGGCGTTCTTTCCTCGTAGCGCTTTCTTGGCGCTTCAAAACTTTACGATAGGCAAGCCATGGATCTTCGCCTCAAAGGAAAAGTTGCCTTGGTAATGGCCGCCGGCGGCGGTCTCGGTAGTGCAATCGCCGAAGTTCTGAGCGAAGAAGGGGTATCTATCGCGGTAGCAGATATCAATTTCGAAGCTGCCCAAAGGGTCGCAAAATCCATCAGCGATCGGGGAGCGAAGGCTAAGGCCTTCTACTGCGACTTAAAGGAGCTTAATCAGCTCGAGTTGGTCGTCAGCCAAGTCCAGGATAGTTTGGGGCAGATCGATATCTTGGTCAACAACACTGGAGGACCTCCTCCGACCGCCGCGGTGGGGGTGTCCGGCTCGCTCTGGAGCGATAGTTTCAGCGCGATGGTGCTTTCGGTCATTCGTCTGGCCGACGCTGTGCTTCCTGGCATGCAGTCACGCGGCTGGGGGAGGATCATCACGAGCAGTTCGTCCGGAGTGATTGCGCCGATTCCTGGTTTGATCCTATCCAACAGCCTGCGATCGAGCCTCGTGACCTGGTCAAAGACGCTTGCGCGGGAGGTGGCGCCGTTCGGGGTCACGGTGAACGTTACGGTCCCCGGGCGCATTGGCACTGACCGCATACGGCATCTTGATGAATCACGAGCGCAGCGCGAGAACAAGACGGCGGCCGAAGTCGAGGACGAGAGCCGGAAGTCAATTCCGATGCATCGGTACGGCCTGCCGCGGGAATACGCCGACGCGGTGGCATTTCTTGCGAGCGCCAGAGCCTCATACATCACTGGAAGCGTCATTCGCGTCGATGGTGGTCTGATCCCAACGGTTTAGGCGGCCACATCAATCAGGAGAACCGCATGTCGAACGCCAGCAATGCTCAAAGCCGAGAGAGCCTCCGCAGAAGGTATCTCGCCGTTGACACATCGAACGTATGTGACGTTTTGGACGAGATCGGCTATCCCGATCAGAGCCTTGCGGCGGATATCGGCCGTTACGTCGGGAGTACATTGGCTGGCTGGGCTTATACAATTCGCGGGCAAATGACCCCGTACAAAGGCGGTGGTGATGCCCAAAAAATGGAGGCCTGCGGCGGTATCGGTGCTGGCGAGGTCAGTGTCTGGAGCGGCGACGGCGAGGGCATCTGCTACTTCGGAGAGCTAATCGCGCTCGGTATGAGAGAGCGGGGGAGTGTCGGCGCCGTCATTGATGGCGGCATACGTGATATCAAATGGCTTTCTAGGATCGACGACTATAGCGTCTACGCCAAATATCGGACGCCTACCCAATCGATCGGGAGGTGGAGAGTTAATGGTTGGCAAGAACCCGTCTATGTGCGAGGCGCCACGAGCGAGACGGTCGTCGTTCATCCGGGAGATTTGATCCTCGGTGATGAGGATGGCTTGGTCGTCATTCCCCAGGGTATAACGGCCGAGGTCCTGGAAAAGGCCGAGGCTCTAACTCAAAAGGAAATCACGATCCGCAGTGAGCTTGCGAAAGGTTTGACTCTAAAAGAGGCACTTAAGCAGTTTGGGCACGTTTAAGCTGCTTCAAGAGCCAGACGCTTTCGGGGCGCCCGTGCCTACCAACACGGTAGATGCGGCCGCGTGCCCTTTTATGGTCGTGCCGCGTCTTCTGAGCGCCGGACTCGCGCAAGAAGCGAGCTCCGCCCGATGTTCAGCCCTTGATCGGATTGCCTTTATGAGCTCTCGATCGGTAAGACATACGCCGGCGGGCCGAAAGGATGGGGCGTCGCATCGCGTGCTCCGGCCCATCAGCGCCGCTTGCAAGGATAGCCCGTACGATCTTGCGATCGTCATTCCGGAATTCCTCGGGGAAAGAGCGCAGCGCCAATGAGTGGACCGCAAAGCACATTCGATTACATCATCGTGGGAGCTGGGTCAGCTGGCAGCGTCTTGACCAATCGCCTCAGTGAGGACCGTGATGCAAAGATCCTCCTGCTCGAAGCCGGGAGGCACGATCGAAGCCTTTTGCTGAGCATGCCACTTGGCGTCGCGAAGGTGTTTCGAGACCCCCGGTACAACTGGTCATACCAGTCGGAACCAGAGCATTTTTTGGACGGAAGAAGGATTGAGCATTCGCGCGGAAAGACGATAGGTGGATCGTCCGCGATCAACGCGATGGCTTACGTGCGAGGACACCGCGCCGACTACGATCGGCTCCCGCAACTTGGGCTGAAGGGCTGGTCATATGCCGACGTCTTGCCGTACTTCAAGCGTCTCGAAAGCTACGAGGCCGGCGAGAACAGCTACCGAGGTAGCGACGGCCCATGGCACGTTCGCCGTGGTCCTTATCACTTCGAACTATTTGATGCATTTCGAGAGGCTGGCCAGCACCTCGGTTATCCGAAAAACGAAGATTATAACGGCGCTGACCAGGTCGGCTTCGCTGCGCATCAGCATACGATCCATCGAGGCCGGCGGTGGGGAAATGCGGCCGCCTTTCTGCATCCGGCCCTAAGGCGAAAGAATGTGAGGCTTGAGACAAGCGCGCACGTCACGCGTCTCCTGCTTGAGGGCGATCGCGTTGTCGGCCTGGAGTATTCCCAGGGTGGACGAGTGCTGAAAGCCTACGCTGCTCGGGACGTCATATTGGCGGGAGGCGCGTTCAATTCACCTCATCTCCTGATGCTCTCTGGGATCGGGCCGGCAGAGAAACTCAAAAATGTCGGCATCAAACCGATCGTCGATTTGCCAGGGGTGGGGCAGAATCTGTGGGACCATCCGATGATTACCACTGTCTGGAGCCGTATCGGGGAGAGCTATATTCATCGCAATTTGCGATATGACCGTCTGGCCAGGAGCATTCTGAAGGGAATTTTCCTTCGGCGCGGGTTTGCCTGCGAGCACTATTCAAGCGGAACAGCATTTGTCTTCAGTGACAAAGAACATGAAATACCCGATCTACAGCTATTCTGCCGTGACGGGACGATAGCGATGCACGAATGGTTTCCGCTTATACGGAAGCCGGCTCCACAAGCGATCTCCATCAATTGCGCCCATCTCAGGCCGGAAAGCCGCGGCGAGGTCGATTTGATATCGGCTGATCCTCGACGCGCGCCGCGTATCGTGAATAACTTCCTGTCCTCGGAAGCGGACCGCCGTGCACTGCGCCAAGGCTACAAGACCATGTGCGATCTCGCCAGATCCCCGGGTTTGAAGGAACTCCTTGCCGGTGCATTTTGGCCCAGCGCCCAACTGGAGGGCGATCAGGAGATCGACAGCTTTATTCGAAGCTCGATGCAAACGGTCTATCACCCTGGTGGAACTTGCAAGATCGGCACGGATTCCATGTCCGTCGTCGATATCGAGTTCCGCGTGAATGGAACGCAGGGTCTTCGGGTTATCGATGCTTCTGTGTTGCCGCTGCCCATAGGCGGCAACATCAATGCCGCGGTCACTGTGTTTGCAGACAAGGCATCCGACCTCGTCCGAGGACTCCCCGGGCTCTCTCGTGCGGAGATTTGAGCGAACCGCTTCCTCGCATCAAACAGCGAGATTGAAAACCGTCTTCAGCCGCAGCTCCAGATTTGGAGGAAACCGACTGGTGGGTGATGCCTCAATTTCTCGTGTCTGGCGTGCAGTCGGAGAGTCTCCATCCGCGGGCAGCCATCCTGCCTTCGATGAGTCGGTGAGCGAGCGAGCCCGCCGATCACTCCGCGACCGGAAAATTGCGGCTTACAATTAAGATGTTACCTCATGCAGCTGAGGCCCGGGACAAAATTTCCTGAGCAGTCAATTTGGTCTGCGGAGGGCAGGTCGACATTGATCGTGCCCCTCTGGCAGCCGGGTGCTCAATGCGGCGGCAAAAATGTCGTGATCAGCTGATTTTTTTTCAGTACACGCTGCCCGGCTAATGACGCAAAATCACGGCGTTCTGTCTATAACAGACGACAGAGGTCATTCACGGAGCATTGGCATGCAGGGCAATACAGATTTACAGCAACTCGAACCGCGGTCCGCTCCCTTCCGGGCACGTCGACTGGGGCACGTGAATCTGTGGGTCAGCGACTATGAGCGGGCCTATGACTATTATCGCAATGTACTGGGTTTCGAGCATGCATATACTCAACCAAATATCAAGGGCGCGTTCGTCACTAACAACAATACCTATCACGACTTCGCGCTGAGCGACGTAACGAGCCATCTCGCACCGGCAGGCCAGAAGACGGGGCTTGGTCACTTCGCCTTCGAACTGCGCAACGAAGTCGATCTGGCCGATGGCTACCGCAAGGCGAAGGAGAGTGGGGCGGAGTTTGCGTGGCTTTCCAACTTCGAGGTCGCACGATCCGCTTTTCGGGCGGATCCGGACGGCAACTTCGCCGAAGTTTATGCGGACGTCGTGCCAGATTGGCGCGCTGTGCGCAGTGGCGTGGTCCACAAGAAAACCCATACGGACAAGCAGCGTGTACAGGCGGGGGCAAAATATATCCCCGGAGAGACGTTTGAACCTGTCAGCGAAGAATTCTATCCGACCAAGCCCGAGATCCTGATAGTTAAGGAAGCGTTGTTCCATCCCAAAAGGACGGCTCATGTTTCGCTGATCACCAAGGATCATGAAGCCATGTACGACTTTTACACGGGGTACCTCGGCTTAGTGCCATTCTTCGGAGACCGTTCCAGCGACTTCGTCATCCTTGGTGGGACTCACAGCGACGGGGATGACGTGGTCCTTCACCGCCCCCTCGATGGAGTGGAGCCGGGGCTGCATCATATCGGCATTGAAGTTATCGATGTAGACAAGCTCGACTCCGCGAAGGCTGAACTCGCGAAGAGGGATATCAAGATTGACTCCGAAACAAGACATCCGGCCCGCGAGGCACTGACCATCATCGCCATGGACGGAATCCGGATGCAATTCTTCGGAAATCGTGATTGGCGGCCAGAATTATTGCAGGGACTGGGCAGGCAGGAAGCGCTCGCTCTACTGTGATGTTCGCCGTTAGGCCATGAGAGCCGGTAAGCTCTTGGCTCTCGCGTATTCGTGGCATCCGTCATTGCCGCGCGCCGTCCCTGTAGCGCGACAACTCCGAACGATCGTCAATCGACTTTGGAGTTGTCGCTTCTTGGCAGGTTTGAGTAAAGCGCCCGATCGGCTGTAAGCAGAACACGTTCCAGGGCTGGGACACGTAACCATCAGATGACGGCGGCGGATGCTGCCGAGCAGTAGGCTGCGGGCCGGTTGCAGTGCCACGCCCCTTCACTACAATAGTCCACGGACCAGACGCTCAGAAAGTAATCTGCGTGAACGAATAACGCCGACTGCCGCCCCTTGTCCGTTTGCACGGCTCGCGAGCGGCAAGAAACAGCAGTCGAGCTTCGGTGGTCAAGGACCCCTCAGAGCCGTCTAGCGAATCGGTCGCCCATAACGCGGTGGGGATGAGCATAAGGTCGCCGACAAGCAGCACCGGCTTGGCGCCGTAGTTGGCAGCGCGGCCAGGACCATGATCCATCATGGCGCGGATTCTGGGACACGCATTCCCCGATGCTCGAATGGTCTGAATGTCGCTTACCCCTGGTCGAGAAGCGCGATGTTCGATGCGTTCGACCACCCGCGCTTCGAACGTTGCTTGTTGCTCGGACAAGCCGCCCCATAGCGGGCTAGATGGATCTTGCGGTTGCGTTCATATCGTCGAGCATCTCGCGGCCTGTTCTGCATTGGCGGTTGTGCTGTAAGAGCAAAATGCGATTCGTGTCCGTCGGAGTACTCAGGAAAGAAGGTTGGACGCGTCGCATGCAAGTATCGTGGCGGACGATCGCGAAGCCCCGGAACCTGTTGCTTAGCGTTGCCTGACTGAAGTTGGAGATGAGAACCGCTGACGTGCCGGCGGCTGCGATGTCTATCGCTTTACTCGCTGCGGTTCTTCCAACGTTATGCGTAGATCGGATAACACGATATCGAGAAATAGCATTTTTCTTGCATATGAATTTTTTATTATGCTCGTTCTAATGATGGCCGGACTTGTGCAGTCGCGCAACCGATCGGTCGCCGCGAGGAAACATTGGAAAGCCGATGGCAAACTTCTGTCGACGAATGACGGGCCGCAAGCTTTCTCGAGCTCCGTGTTCAACAGCTCCAAGAAGATCTCACTTCAGCACCCAACTTAGGATAAGCGCATGACAGACATCGATGATAACGCACGACTGACGCTGGTCGGACCGGGCAAGCCGATGGGCAAGTTGATGCGCTGTTACTGGATGCCGATCCTGATGTCATGGGAGCTTGCCGAGGCTGATGCTCCGCCCGTTCGCGTTCGTCTTCTAGGTGAGGACCTGGTCGCCTTCCGTGCGACCGATGGAAGCATTGGGCTACTGGACGAATACTGTCCGCATCGACGTGCTTCGCTGTTTCTCGGCCGGAACGAAGAGAATGGACTTCGGTGCGTCTATCACGGGTGGAAGTTCAATACGGAAGGGCAATGTGTCCATCAGATGAACGAGCCCAACTCGTTCGCCGACAAGGTTCGTACGACATCTTATCCCACGGCGGAGATCGGCGGAGTCGTTTGGGCTTATCTTGGCCCGAGCGACAAGAAGCCACCTCTTCCAAAGTTCGATTGGACGCAGGTGCCGGCCGCTCAGCGGACCGTGACAAAGGTCGTTCAGGAATGCAATTGGCTACAGGCGCTCGAAGGCGGCCTCGATAGCTCGCATTTTTCCATTCTTCATCGTGCGTTGCGGGACAATCCTCTCCAGGAAGGGCTTGAACCAAAAAAGTGGGCTATCGCACTCAATGGCCCAACGCGCTTGGAGCTGGAGCCCACGGACTACGGCTATCGCTATTTTGGCATCCGCAGCGGCAAGGACAACTCAGTCTATGTTCGAGGATATCACTTTGTGATGCCATTCACCCAGCTTCGCCCACCCGGGCCGGGCCGAAAGCAGGTGCACGGTCACTTCTGGGTTCCGATGGATGACCATAACACGATGGTCTGGAACTTCTACGCAGACTACGAGGGCAACCCGCTAACCGAAAAAGACGAAGAGGCGTTGGCGGGGCGGGGCAACAATTATGGCTCGCACGTCGATCCAAAGGACGGCTTCAAGTCGATTCGCAATAGGTCAAACGACTGGTTGATCGATCGCGCCATGCAGAAGACCGAAACGTTCACAGGCATCGATGGCGTCAATCAGCAAGATCGCGCGGTGCAAGAAAGCATGGGACTTATTGTCGATCGGTCAAAGGAGCGCCTTGGCCCATCCGATCGAGCTGTCGTCGCGACGAGACGTCTGCTGCGCGAGGCGACTGAAGCGTTGGAAAAAAACGAAACTCCGCGCGGCGTGGATGCCACGTACTACGATCTGCTGCCTGCTGAAGGCGTGTTCAAGCAGGACGAAGACTGGCACGCGAAGCTTATTGCAGCAATGTATCCGAAAAAGGAAAGGGACGTGACCATGTAGATGATCTCGCACCGATTGCACTGACTGACTGCACGAATAGCGTGCGGTCTGGAGACGCGACGGCATGCAGCGCCGATGCACTAGCGCTCGGCGCGCCTCGTGATGAGGATGCTGTTCAGGTCTTCGCTTCTTGAGGGGGAATAAAAGTGAATTGCAGCTTGCATTGGAGGGGGAAGTGAAATTGGACAACGTATTTGGAAGTCTGACGAAGAGAGTCTTAGGAGTGGCGGCGACAATCTCTTTCGTTGCTGTTGGTCAGGCGGTGGCGGCCGACCAAGCTGATCCGCCGGTCAAGGTCAAGGAGGTGAAGCCCGTTCCGGCTATACCGTTCTTCTTCGTGAATGATAACCGCGTCACCTTCGCATGGATGCCCGACGGGAAGGTGACCGGATATTATTCGGTTAACCCGGATGGCTCACTGAACGGCAGCACTGCCAAGCAAGTCTATGCGTTTACTCACTTTGATGCCTGGGCTTACGGCACGAACTTCTTCTCGATCGCAATGCAGAAGGCGGACCACAACGCTCCCGCGGTGCCTTGCGTCTTGCCAGGAACCACCATTACCGGCGGTCGTGGGAACTGCGCCGGTGAAACAGATATCGTGGGCATCATTCGGTCGACCTTCGGTTGGAATGAGATATTCGGCACGAAAGCCTTCACAGCCGGGCCCCTGCGTAACATCTCGTTCGAAGTCGGTGCGGACGCGAACACCATGAACAACATGACCGCCTCGTCCAGGCGCGCTGTCGTTGGTGGTTTACAGTTCGCGTTCGACCTCCCGTACAAGGGATATGTCAACGTCGCACCGTTGGCATTCTGGGAGTTCTCAGGGCACTCCGGCTTCACGCAATGCGGCCTGTTCGGTCCCGGCGTCCCCGGCGTGACTTGCAATGCCGATGGCAACTACTCGTCCCGCCCAACCTGGGCCGTCGAGATCAACTACTACATGGATCTGGGGTTCTTGCCGCCCTCCATGCAATACTTCTCGGTCAGTGGCAGGGCCGCGTGGTATGGCCCGAAGGGTGATGCATCCGGGCTCCCTGCAAATTCCGGTCCGGGGCGCCTCAGCACTGCAACTGTCACAGAGTTCAATAGCGAACCGATCCGCTTGACCTTCGATGCCTCGAAGGCCGCCTGGGGAGACAAATACTCGCACTTTGTCGACGTCTGGGTCGCCTATCGGTACTGGCAGAACCGGTTGGGCTTCGACCATAACGCAACCCCCAACCTCTGCACCGTTGCAGCGACGGGGCAAAATAACCACACCTGCACCGAAGAGACGATTTACGCTGGCGTGACATTGAAGTTCTGATCCAATAGCTCCTTCTCCACCAAGAGGCGTCGCGATGCCCCGCGACGCCTCTTTATTTGTAGGTGCACAAGTCCAGTCCAGTTGGCGGCGGGTAGGCTCGACGGATGGCGGCGCTGCGTCAAAACCACACGCAGAGGTCTCACACGTCAGCCTGCATGTTGGATGATGAACTTCACTGCGGGCCGGCCACTCAGCCAGCTAGATCTCCGGCGTACAAGACAGAAACGCGTTGACAACGGGCTCAAGCACGCCTGCACGGAAAGCAAGTCCCACGCAAATTTGGGGCCCGGGAGGCTCCAACGGCCGAAATTTCAGCGACTCCGACATGTTATAAGTTGACGCGGTCTGCGGGACGATGGCCAGGCCCAACCCTGACGCGACGAGATTGAACAGGGCGGCCTCGCTTGCTACGGACTGGACAACCTTGGGGGTGAAGCCGAGCACGTCCAGGACTGGCAATGCCTCTCTCACGTTCAGTGCCACGAAAGGCTCTGAACGAAGGGATTTGACGTCCACCCGTTTGCGCCTGCTTAGCGGGTGCGAGACTGGGATGGCAACTACCATCGAAATCTCGGCCAGGCGTCGGATCGAAAGGCCGAGAGCTCCGACATCTTCAAAGGTTGTTACGAAGGCAACATCCGCGGTTCCGTCTGCAAGACCATCGAATTGGGCAATTGGCGAGACCTCGCGCAGGAGAAGCTCGACGCCGGCGAAGCGCTTGTTAAATACACTGAGCCAGGCGGAGAGCACACCCGCATGTGCTGAATGGCGAGTGAAGTCGATCGTGATGCGGCCGAGTTCGCCGCGTTCGGCTCGCCTCGCCGTATCGATTGCTTTCGAAGCTTGAGCCAAGACCTTCCTCGCCTCCGCGAGAAACAACTGACCGGAGTGGGTAAGCTCCACCTTCCGTCGGGTTCGCGCCAGCAGCCTGGTTCCAAGCTCTTGCTCAAGGTTTTTGATCTGGATGCTGAGCGCCGGCTGAGCGATGTGCAGGCGCTCTGCAGCTCTCGCGAAATGGAGCTCCTGACAGAGAATGTCGAAATAGCGGAGATGCCGCAGCTCCATTGATATATTCCGGATATCACAGCGTGAAGTATCTTATATTGGACCAATATTTCGGTCGCAACTACAAGAGCAACGTAAGAGCTCAGGATCGTCGGGATCCCGTAGCGACTGGAGAATGTCTATGATCAAGAAGTTCATCGCTCGCACGCTGAGTGTCGTTGTGTTTGCATCTCTGGCGACGACGTCGTTCGCGCAGGATACCCAAGTGCGCATCGCGGCTGATCGGAACGCCAATCTACCGGCAAAAACGTCAACCAGGCACTCCAACCAAAGGCCACTTCCGGAGACTTTCAGAGATCAGTTTGCCTTGATGCCCGAGGATACGCAGGTGGCCGTGCCGCGCAACCTGCCGGGAGCGCCGGCTCAGCCAGCACAATATTGATCTGACATGAAGTAGCCGCTGTCCGGCTTTCGCGGGATGACGCTGCGTACCAGGAACGTTCGCCGGACTTTCGCCTCCGGCGAACCGAGGTTTCGGAAGGAGCTTGTGGGATCATGGCTTGCGGCCATTTGGGTGGGAACAGACCGAGGGAAATTGGCGAGCGTGCCATCGAGTGCATTGCTTTGCCACTGGTCGAGCCTCGCGGTTTGCCCGTGGCAGCCGTGACCAGGCGTCGATGCGTTTCCGCCGACAGCGGAAGTTCGCATTGGCACTGAAACGAGTGCCAGCCGAAGGCGCTCGGTCAATTAGGATGTATCCAGGCTGTCAAGGGTGTCGGCCTCAGGACGAGTGACGGAGGTGTTGTTCTCCGTCGAAAATGGTTCGCGGAGCGATGCGCGCGTAGATGAGAAATACTCAGAGCATCATTCCAAAATTGGCCTGCAATCGTATCGCCGTTTCGGTTGACTTGCGCGAGAGTTGGGCACTAACTGATATCAATCCAATAGAAAAGCAATCGGAGACGCATTGTTGTTCAGTTCTCCGAACAGCGTTCGCAGATGAAGCTGGCCCTGTGACGCGGGATGCTGGGAAACGCTTCTTGAATGGCCAGCAGTCCAGTATCCCGACTATCAAAACTTGTTAGTACGTTTGAATCGCCGCGTGGCGCCCCGGGCGAGGCCGCTAAGGAGGATATGACTTTGATGATCGAAGTATTGGTCAAATCCGTCACCAACGAGGCGGAGGGCATCAATGCCTGGGAGCTCCGTCGGCCTGATGGCGGCGAGCTGCCACTCTTTACCGCTGGGGCGCATCTCGATTTGCATCTATCCAATGGGATGGTTCGTAGTTACTCGCTGTGCAATTCGCAGCGTGAACTCGATCGCTACGTCGTAGCGATCAACAGGGATCCGCAGAGCCGCGGCGGTTCCAAGTTCATTCACGATACCCTGAAGGCCGGCGACAAGATCAAGGTTTCGGAGCCGCGCAACAACTTCCCGCTGGTCGAGGATGCGCGTCACGTGGTGTTTGTTGCCGGTGGCATCGGAATCACGCCGATCTACGCTATGATCCAGCGCCTCGAGGAGCTTGGCCGGTCCTGGGAGATCCACTACAGCGCTCGCGTGCGAGCGATGTGTGCATTTCGCGAGCGGCTGAACGCCCTTGAGCACCAGAAGCCCGGCCGCGTGCACATCAATTTCGACCAGGAGCCGGGCGGTAAGGTGACTGACCTCAGGGCCCTGATTAGCAAGCTTCCGGAAGATGTGCATCTCTATTGCTGCGGGCCCAACGCGATGTTGAGGGCGTTCGAGGACAGCGCGAGGGAGCTCGGTCGCCCGCGGGAAAATGTGCATGTGGAATACTTCGTGGCAGCGGAAGAGGCCGCTGTCGAAGGCGGATTCACCGTGGTCCTGCAGCGAAGTGGCAAGAGCTTCGTCATCCCGCCCGGCAAGACAATCTTGGACACCTTACTCGACCACAACGTGGATGCTCGGTATTCCTGCATGCAGGGCGTTTGCGGGAACTGCGAGGTGAAGGTGCTCGATGGCATTCCTGATCACCGGGATTCCGTGCTGATGCCTGCCGAGAAAGCCTCTAACAAGACGATGATGATCTGCTGTTCGGGTGCCAAGAGCGCCAAGCTTGTACTGGATATGTAGCACGATGGCGACCCAATGAAGCACCGTACGACAGCCTGCGACTGCGTCGATGCGTGACATCGAATGATGCACGCACAAGATCTTGGTGTCTGTTGAAGAGATAGCTACTGGCCTGCGGTGGCATTTGCAATGCAGGAGAGAGATGATTAATGCCGTACATCGATGCAGGAAAAAGCAAGCTGTATTACGAGGAGTACGGGGCAGGTCCACCCTTGATCATGTTGCATGGAGTCGGCGGGAACCATGCCAGCTGGTTCAAGCAAGTGCCGACGTTCTCCAGGCACTACCGAACAATCGTCTTCGACCAGCGGGCGTTCGGAAATTCAGACGACGTCGAAGGAATTGGCAGAAGTGGCTTCCTGGATGATCTTCTTCGGCTATTGGACGAACTGAAGATTGCCAAGGCCATCCTGATCGGTCAGTCGCTCGGCGGCGGTACTGTGGCGGCCTTTTCTTGCCGTTATCCTGAGCGAGTGGCGGCCGTGGTCATAGCCGACTCGCTTGTGGGCGCCGTCTTGCCGTCTCCTTTGGACCACGAACTGGCGAAGGTTTATGAAAAAGCGGCGAGTCTAACGCAGGTCGAACGGGTCTTGGGCCCAATCATTCGGGAGAAGGATCCTGAGAGCACGCTTCTCTATCTTCAGATAGCAAGTTTCAATAGCGTCACGTTCAAGACTGTCAAAGGCGAATGGGCGCCTTGGACGCCTGCCGAGTTGGCGGCAACACGCGTTCCAGTTCTGATCGTGGTTGGCAAGGACGATAGTCACTTTACCCCGCGACTGATGCATTCGCTCCATAAGTTGATCCCGGACTCCGAATACCGTGAGATTCCAGCCGCTGGCCACTCGGCCTATTTCGAGAACGCGCCAGAATTCAACCGATGTATCCTCGAGTATCTTGAAGGTGTGACGCACTGAGGTATCAGAGAGCTGCTCGCTGCCGTCATCTTGTTGCGCGCAAGCGGCAAGCAGGGTTGGCTCTCGAGCGCAACACCCGGCAGCTTTCGTTGACTGAGCGGGCCAAGACCTTCTTCGTATATCGCATCAGCGCGAAAGCCGAGGACCTTTGTAAGGGCATTTCGTTCACCCGAATAGAGTGCTGCTCTTGCCCAATTCGTGATGGCCCTGCTCTCAATCCTTTGGGAGGAAGGTCCGCGACCGAGCGGCCGGTTGACCGCTCCGGCGACCTGGTAGGGAGGCGCTAAAGTCCACAATACGCTGATACATCAAGCGCAGCATTTTGCGCATGGTCTCGACTTCCTGGTCCGATGATCCTTCGACGATGATCTTTTCGTATTCGAGCGCCTTCGGCGTAAGTGCCTCCACCAGCTCTTTACCTCGGTTGGTAAGAGAGACGGTAATTTCCCGCTTGCTGAGCTTGGAACGCTTTTTTTCGACCAATCGCCGTCGCTGCATACTCTCGGTTAAACGCGAGAGCGTTGAGGCATCGATGCTGGTGTGGATCGAAAGCTCGATCAGCTTCTGGTCGCCGATGTCGTGGAGGACGGACAAGACCCGCCAATCCGCGATTGTGAGCTTCTCTTCGGCCAAATCCAGCGAAAAGATCTCATTGATCGCTGATCCAAGTCGATTCGTGAGATACGGAATCCGGCGTTCGAGGGAGTAGTTGAGCTTTTTCATGGACGGCCGGTTATAAAGCCACACCTTATTCTTGCGCTCGTGGCGAGGCAAGGCGGACGCGGTGAGGGCTGTGGGCAATCGAGTAGGCTGGTAGTCACCCTAAGTGTGGTTTTTCTCCTCACGAAACAGTCCCAATTTTTCGTGCACCGGTCGATCAGAGAATGAGAATAGGACACAATCGCCTCGCAACGCGCGAATCCGATACGGGCACCATCCCGGCATTGCGAAAACGTCATTGGTCTCCAATTTTACCGACGGCTGATCATCGGTTTCGATGCTGACTTCGCCTTCCAGCGCAACGAAAACTGCGCTGTCCGTGGAGCGATACGTCGATGTCGAGAAGCCCTCAGGCAGCAATCGCATGCTGGGTCCGAGCGTCGGCATGACCCAATCCCCGTTTACCGGATTGACGTATCGCAGGCAGATCCCGATGTGAGGATCAGGTTCCTGGCTTTGAGCAAGCCGGTGCAAGGCCTCCCTGGTTCTAGCGTACGGATAGTTGAAGACGGGAGATGTCGCCGATGTCGGCTGGTATCCTACAGGAAGGAGCCCACTTCCATATCGGGCGTCAGAGTATCCCTCGGGCCTCGATGTTGTCTGGGCGGTCTTGCTATGCTCCTCGCGAAAGCCAGTCTTCAGGAAGCTCACCAGGGGAACATCGAGGCAATCCATCCAGACCACCGGACCTTCTCCGTCATGTCCATGGTCGTGCCAGGTCCAGAAGGGAGTCAGAATGAGGTCCCCGCGCTGCATGGTTGTCCGCTCGCCGGCGACCGCCGTGTAGCCGCCGCTTCCTTCCAGCACGAAACGGAGCGCCGATTGGGTATGGCGATGCGCAGGGGCAACTTCGCCGGGCAGGATGAGCTGCAGGCCGGCGTAGAGTGTGTCCGTTATCTGCGATTTTCCTCGCAACTTAGGATTTTCAAGCACGAGCACACGGCGTTCTGCTTCTTCTGCAGTAATCGAGCCGCCGGCTGCCAGCAGCTGCGGAAGAACGGTCCTCCAATGCCAGGCGTAAGGCACCGCGGCAGGTCGGGGGTCGGTGGGGACAAGGCCCCTCAGAACTTCCCATAACGGAGCCAAGTTGAGCGCATCGAGCTCTTTGTAGAACGCGCTGCGGTCGACGCTGTTCTTCAAGGCGCTTGTTTCATTCATGATTCGGTTCTTCCTTGATGATCCTGTTTGCTACTTCGGCTCGATCCCTTTTCCGATCCGGTCGGCGGCGATCGCACGCAGCGCGGCGCGATCCAATTTCCCAACCCGCGTCGTCGGAAAAGCTTCAGTACGTTCGATGCGCTCGGGGAGCTTGAATTTCGCCAATCCCTTTTCGATGAGAAATGACCCGAGCTCGGCGATGGACGGCAATGCGCGCCCAGGCTTTGGTATGATAAAGGCGCATGCCTTCTCGCCGTAGATCGGGTCTGGCATTGCGACGACCTTGCCATCCGCGATGTCCGGGTGAAGGGCGATGAGGCGCTCGATATCCTCGGTGCCGAACTTCTCTCCACCGCGATTGATATTGTCGCGAGTGCGCCCCTCGAACACATAGGCGGAGCGACCTTCTATGCGAACACGCCGCATCAGGTCGGCGGAGCGGAAAAATCCGTCGTTGGTCAGACATTCAGCTGAGAGTTCTGGTGCCGCGAAGTAGCCGCGGAGCGAAGAGGGGCCTCTAAAGCACAATTCGCCAACCTCGCCTTCGGCGACTTCATCTTCAGAGTCGAGGTGCAGCAACTTGACTTCGTCAAACTCCGAGCAGGCGGCGCCCACCGTTTCATGTCGCGCCAAGACAGGATCTTCCGGTCCGCTTGTCAAAACGAGCCCCTCGGTGATGCCGAACATATTGGTTGCGGGCACGCCCGTGGCTCGCTCGATGGGGCCGGCCCCTTGGAGAGTGAAGAAGAACCGCAAAGAGGACAGATCGTAGCTTTGGATCTGCTTGAAGGATGCGATGGCGGGAGCGTGCGGGCCGATGGTGAAGGCGTGGTTGATCTTCCAGTGCTCGATGAGGGCGAAGAAGCGCTCAGGATCCCAGCGCGACATCAGCACAGTCGTGCAACCATAGACCACGGTCCGGACCAGGGCGAACATCATGCCGGCGTTATGCATAAGGGGAAGTGCCCAAATGCCGACGTCGCCCGACTTCATGGCGTACCTGTCGCACCATTGCCGGACGTGCCCCATATATTCGGCGTGAAATCGCGGAATAATCTTCGGCACGCCCGTTGATCCTCCCGAGAGCTGGAGGGCAACGACATCCTCACTTGAAGAGGATAGCGCTGGAGTGCGGGCTCCTGTGCTGATGGTTTGCGAACCAAGCTCGACTAGGCTGGTCTCTGACGGTTCGCCGAACGCAAACACATGTGGGATCGATTTCTCGCGCGCGACCTTCTTGGCGAATGCGATCAGATCGAACGAGCCGCCATCTTTCTGAACAAAGTAAGCTGCGGGACGGGTGAGATCCGCCAATTTGTGCATCTCCAGCTCGCGATATTGCGGGATCGTGCAGACAGGTATGATACCGGCCTTCACGCATCCGAAGAACGCAATCACCGTCTCGAGCGTGGTCCCCATCTGGAATAGGGCACGGTCGTTTACTTGCAGGCCACTCTCCCTGAGAGCGATCGCCAAAGCGTCAGCGCGACGATCGAGTTCTCCAAAGCTCAAGACCATATCGTTGCAAATAAAGGCTGGCCTGTCCCCGTATCGCTCGGCACAGAGTCTCAGTTGCTGGTCGATACGCCGATCGAGCCAGGCGCCGCTCTCGAAATATCGGGCCGCCGTTGCTGAATCAGCGTATACGGCGCCCTGAAGGGGTGTGCGCGGGCCAGTCATTTTTTTGCTCCCTGAACGAGAGGGCAATTTCCATCCGAAAGAGGACGGAAGGCTTGCTCCGCAGGAATGGTGTCGATCAGCTTGTAGTAGTCGTAAGGATATCGGCTTTCTTCCGGGGCCTTGACCTGAAAGAGATACACCGGATGCACGGCGCGCCCATCGGCGCGCACGGTCAGGTCGCCAAACAGCGGGTCCTTGATTGGACCTTTCTTCATCTCGGGTACAGCGAGTTCCGCGCTGTCGGATCCGATCGCCGCGACTGCCCGCAGATAGGCAAGGGTGGAGGAATAAACCCCCGCTTGATTTGCGCTCGGAACCTTGCCTCCCATGCGCGCCGCGAAACGCTTGGCGAAAGCGCGCGTGTCGTCGTTCATGTCCCAATAATAGGACTCTGTCAGCAATAGACCCTTTGCGGTCTTAAGACCGACGGAATGGACATCGTTGATGAAGATGAGAAAGGCAACCAGAGACTGACCGTCCTGGCGCAAATTGAACTCCTCAGCCTGCTTCAAGGCATTGATCGTATCCGTTCCCGAGTTCGCCAACCCAACCACGTCCGCTTTGGATGCTTGCGCACTCAGAAGAAATGAAGAGAAATCTGCCGTGGCAAATGGGTGACGGGATGAACCCTTCACCGTTCCGCCCTGTGCGACGATAAAAGACGTCGCCTCTGACTCGATGGCTTGTCCCAGGGCGAAATTGGCGGTCAGAAAATACCAGCTCTTGGCGCCCTTCTTCATCATGGCTGAAGCGGTCGCATGCGCGGTGGCCCAGGTATCGTTGACCCACTGAACTGTGTTGGGTGAGCAGTACTGGCCCGTAAGATCCGAACTTGCCGTGCTCGATGCGAGCAAGGTCATCGAGGTGCCGCGCAGAAGTGAATTCAGCGCGAGCCCAACAGCCGAGTTAGGGACGTCGACGATCGCGTCAACTTTCTCGACGTCGAGCCATTTCCGGGCGATGGCACTTCCCACATCGGCCTTGTTCTGGTGGTCTGCCTGCAGGATTTCGACTTTGATGCCGTTCCCGTCGCCGGCAAAGTCTTCTGCGGCCATACGGGCCGCCTCGACCGACCCAGGGCCATTGGTGTCCTGGAAAATGCCCGACGTGTCGTTCAGCACGCCAATCTTGACCACACCATCGGAAATCTCCGCGCTGGCCGCTCCGCACCAAACTGCGGTTGCTCCACACAACGCCAGAACTCTCAGCCTCAGCATTACGTCTCCTCCTCATCACTCTCGCCCGCTTCGATCGCGGAACTTTCACGCAGCTTGACGTTCCGTCACGGAACATATACTGCATATGCAATAAATGCAAATGCAGCAATTTGGCGAGGAGGACAACAATGAGGATCTGCCGGTTTAACTCTGATCGCATCGGCGTGGTGCAGGGCAGCTCCGTCGTGGACATCACTGATAATTTCGATCTGAATTCGAAGTGGCCGACGCCGCCCGGAGAATGGGTCATGTCCCAACTGACTTCTCTAAAAGAGGGAGGGCAGTATTCGTCTCGCCTTCCCCTTTCGCTCACGGATGTCAGGTTAGATAGTCCCATCGCAAATCCGGGTAAGATCATCGGAGCGCCGATCAACTACAAAGCGCACATCGACGAGGCGAATGCCGATCGCGAGATCAATCAGGGAAAGACCTATACGTCGCTGGATGAATACGGATTGTTTCTGAAGGCAGGAAGTTCGCTCATCGGGCCCTCGCAAACCATCCATCCGAGATTTGCGGACCGGCGCACAGACCACGAGGTTGAGCTTGCCGTAGTGATCGGCAAGAAGGCCAGTCGCGTGTCACGCAAAGACGCATTTGCGCACGTGTTCGGGTACACGATCGGCTTGGACATCACCGTCCGCGGAAAGGAATTTCCAGGCTTTCGAAAGTCAGCCGATACTTACAGCGTGCTCGGCCCATGGTTGGTGACGGCGGATGAGGTGCCGAATCCGGACGCGCTGGATCTATCGATCAGCGTCAACGGCGAAATCAAGCAGAAGTCGAATACCCGGCTTATGATCTTCGATGTCGCTCGCCTCATCGAGTACGCGTCCTCGTTCTACACTCTCTACCCTGGCGACGTGATCATGACCGGAACGCCCGAAGGCGTCGGCCCAATCGTGCCGGGTGACCGGCTGGTGGCCGAAGTCGAGCGAATTGGGAAACTCGAGATGCAGGTCGGGCAGGTGCTCGCTTGAGCGCCTATTCCTATTACCGCCGTCTGAACTGGAGCGAATGCGATCCCGGAGGGATCGTATTCTTTCCCAATTACGCCAAGTGGGCGGTCGATGGGCTCAACGAGATGCTTCAGTCCGACGGCTATATCCCAAACCGCAAATTGCCGGATGGCGGGACCGAAGGCATTCCATGCGTGGAGTTCAACATGCGCTTCTTCGATGCGCCGCTCCTCCACGCGATGGTGTCTCACCAGATTTCGGTTCAACGGGTTGGTAAGACGTCATTTACAATTCGTCATTGCTTTTCAGGGGATGGACGCTCGTTCGCCGATGCACTCGATACTCGTGTTTGGGCGGTCCATGGAGAACACGGTCTGCGCAAGAGCCCTTTGCCGCCTGAAGTGCTTGAGATCCTGAACGCCCGGAAACAGCCCGAAACCGCGGAGTAAGTCCATGATGTCGAATTCGCGTCCGCGAAAGATCCGGATCCTGGGCGCCGGCCCGGCCGGCTTGTACGCTGCCTACAGGCTCAAGCGGTTATTCCCGACCGCTGATGTTGCCGTCGTCGAACAGAACCCCCCGGATGTTACCTTCGGCTTTGGTGTTGTGCTGTCGGCGCAGGGCCTTCAATTCCTGGCGGACGACGATCCCGAACTGGTGCGCGCGATCTCTGGCGGCCTCGAATCTTGGCAAGATATCGAAATCAGAATAGGAGGCGAGCGCATCCGGATCGATGGCATCGGATTCACCGCAATCGGTCGTGTCATTCTGCTGCGCCTCCTGAACGATAAACTCCGGGAGGTTGGACTAGCTCCCATTTTTGGAAAGGCGATCACGGACCTCTCCGAGTTTGGTGATGCTGACCTCATTGTGGGGGCGGACGGAGCAAATTCGCTCGTGCGCAGCAAAAATGAGTTGGAGTTCGGAACCAAGATCGAGATGCTTACGAATTGGTTTGCTTGGTTTGGTGCCTCGCGTCCGTTCGATGCCCTTACACAAACGTTCAAGGTGACGGACAGCGGACCGTTCAATGCCCATCACTATCGTTACTCGCCGACCCAGAGCACCTTTCTGGTTGAGACGACAGCCGCAAATTTTGAACGTTGCGGGCTGGCGAAATTTTCGGTCGAGGAGTCTCGCGGGTTCTGCGAGAAGGTGTTCGCCGACGTCTTGGAAGGCGCCCAGCTTGTCTCAAACCGCTCTATCTGGAGACAGTTTCCGAAGATTACCAACGCCCGCTGGTCCTACAAGAATATGGTCCTGGTAGGTGATGCTCTTCGAACTGCCCACTACTCAATTGGTTCGGGCACTCGGCTTGCCTTGGAGGATGTTCAGGCGCTGGTGAACGCCATAGAAACCTCGCAAGGCGACATTCCAGCCGCGTTAGCCCTGTATGAAACGCAGCGACGGCCGGTCGTGGAAAAGCTGCTCGACGCGGCCGCCAGGAGCGCCAATTGGTACGAACATTTCGATCAGAATATGGCGCTCGCACCATGGGAGTTCGCACACGAATACATAAGCCGATCCGGCCGGGTCGCCCCAGATCGATTAGCCTCCACATGCCCTGAGTTTGTCCGCCGATATACAGAGTGGAAGAGCGGGAAATAGTAGCCTGTCGCCTCGCATTTGCCGCGAGTCTGAACCAACTGCTCGACCGGCCCCCTGAGGTTGCCGGTCGCGCAGGCGTTTCGTCCGAGTGGTTAACCTTCGACGCTCAAGAGGCGCGACTCTCAACCTTTTGCATATGCTCGGCTTCGACGAAGTCAGAACTCGCAGCTGGTGTTTTTGCAGCTATGGCCGCCGGCGCCTTTGCAGCGTAAAGCCGCAACGCGCCGACGATCAACGCTACTGGTAGCGCCGCAAATCCGATTGCTGCGAAAGCGCTGGACGCTGACCAGCCGGCGCCGACCAACGCGCCGATCACAATCGGTCCGCCTGCACCACCAAGGCGACCCACACCCAACCCCCAGCCCACCCCGGTCGAACGCATCGTGGTCGGGTACAGCATCGCGGCTAGAGCAACCATGCCGGCGTGCCCGCCCCCGGCAAGAAATCCACTCAGTGTCTGGAGCATGACGACAGGCGCGAACTCCGGCGCGGCCAGGCCGGTGAGCGCGATTGTGACGCTGGCAACGACGAAAGTCGTGATGAGCGTGCGATAAGGACCAAAGTTGTAGATGAGATAGCCCGCGAGCGAGGCGCCGATGATGCCCCCGATGTTGTTGAACGCCAGCACTGCGGAGGCTTGCGCAGGTGTTACATTCAGGTGGCCCAATAGAGTGGGCGTCCAGACGATCATGCCGAAGAGCACAAAATAATCGGCGAAGAACGCTATCCACACGAGAATGGTCGTGAGCGCGCGACCGTCGACGAATAGAAGCTTAACCGGTGCGCCAAGATGTCTCTCTTCCTCGACGAAAAAGCGGGAGACGTCGGAATAGTCCGACCTCGTCAATTGGCCAAGAAGCCTGCTGACGCGGCTTGCTTGATACCCGCGCATAACAGCAAAAATTACCGATTCGGGAAGAGCTAACGCGACAAGCAAGGCGGCCACGAAAGAAGCGGCTCCTCCGATGTAAAAGAGCCACTGCCATCCAAGTGAAGGCAGCACTATTGGTCCCAAAAATCCGACGGCGACACCGCCGCCCGGAATTGCGGCCCAAAGGATCGTCACCAGACGAGATCGCCATTTTCGCGGTACACACTCTGTTGCGATGCTCACGAAGCAAGGTGTTGCGGCGCCAAAGCCGACACCGGCGAGGACGCGCACGACCATAAAGAGGTCGAATTGCAGAATCAGCGGCGTGACGAAAGTGCAGAGCGCAAATAGCGTGGTTGAGAGTAATAGGATCGGTTTTCGGCCGAATTTGTCGGCGCACGGCCCACCGATAAGCGCACCGAAGATGAACCCCCATGAATTCGCGGAAAACACGAGGCCGAGCTGTGTTGGCTGTAGCTTCAGCGCAGCCAGAATGCCCGGACCAGTAACCCCAGCTACTTGAGAATCAAAACCGTCCATCATCGCGACGAACATGCAGATTGCGATGATAGCAATCTGGCGGCCACCTAGCCGTGTGTTGTCGATGATCTCAGTGACGTTAATCGCGCCGGCGCCGATCGGCTCACCACTGCTCCTGACAGATATGCTTGACATACAATCCCCTTGCGATCGCGAAAAGTCCCAGCTGGATATTCCGTTTCGGCACTAATCGTCACAAATGATTTTTTGTGCCGCGATGCATGAGTTAGTCGCAAATCTAGCGAGCTAAGAAGTCCTGGTGCGTCGCACACTGAATATGGCAACGCAGCACCACAGGGTATTGCCGAAGCGGCGCAAGAGCCGATTGTGCCAAGACCTCGCCGCGAGATTCTTATCCAGATCGGTCACCCCGAGTTGGCCTGGGCGTCGCGCATTGCGTCTGTCTTATTTTCACGTCCAACGTTATGGACAGCTCCGGCACAGCGCGGACGGACGCTTGCGACCGCCAATCGAGCAATGGATCATTCAGCGATACGAGCCTTCGAAGGTATTGGCATGCTCGATGCTCTGACTAGCAAAAAGCTAGCTCCGCTGCGCAACATCCTCGAACGGAACAAAGGAGCGCAGCTCGGGAGAAATCAAATTCGTCCGAGTTCGAGGAGATCTCTCGGCTGTTAAAGTCCTATGAGTGGCCGCGGGGCGTTTTCATCGATCTCCACGGCCATCGTCCCACGCCCGGCGACACATCCTGAATGCGTTCGCTGAGACATAGCTGTCGATGTACGACGATCACTGATCTCTTTGTTTCAGAGCCTCAGAACTCGAGGCCAGATCCGACCGATGATCGTGCGCAGTCGAATCTATTCCAAGAGTTTTCGATTTCGCACACCGGTCGACTGGATCCACCTCTTTGCGGCGTCTGAAGCATGTACTGAAAAATCCTCAGCTGGCCATGATTTTTATGTTCGTGACTTTCGCGTTGCCTGAGTGTCATGAATGCGCAAATTTTTTTTCCTTCAAGAGGCTTGTGCAGGCCCCTTCTGACTAAAAGCCGCCGCGGCTACTGAGCCATCAAACTGTTGGGCCCGCAAGGCAGATCCGCATGAGCAAGATTCGCATCGCCCACCTGGCCGGTCCCGAGGCAACGATCCAGAACACGCCTCCATTGGTAACCTCCAACAAGGCCCGGGTGCGCAAGGGTCTGCCGCCCCGCAGCGCCGACAAAGGTCTCGACGCTAAGTTTGACGCATTGCGAGCGCAACGTCTGGCCGCACCCGTAAAGGTCTATGTGGAGCAGTTCTCGGCGCATCCGCTCGAGGCGGACAGCGCGGAGCTCTATGGTCCGCCCGACGGCTACATCGACGTTGACGGCACTTTCAGCCGCGAGCGGAAGAGCCCGAACGATAAGCCCGTCTACGAGATTGAGTTGCTGCCGGAAGACGGGCTGTACCCGCTTCCATATATGGCGATGCAAAAGGATGGATCGGCGTGGGAAGAGGAATCCATCGCGCCGTTCAGTCCGCTTGCTCGACAAGGATTCTTCCCGGACGGATCCCGCAGCTTCGAGGAGATCGACCGCTTCTCGATCAGCGACGACGGCACAGTAAACATAATCGGCACGCGAGCTGAAATCGATTTTTATCGCGTCCTACCAACCGGCGGCTATTCGAAGGGCCTACCGGCTAACAAGCGCACCGATGTCGGCGAAGGAGACATTCAGCCGGAGAAAATGGGCCGCGATTTCTATGCGTATAAGCCGTTCCACCTTGCTAAAGGACCATCCCGCCCGGCGTTGGCCGAGATGACCAATCGTGTCCAAGCCGTGATGGCCTCAGGAAAGTATGAGGGGGCGATTTTCACGCAAGGATCGCCGTATATTGAGGAATCAGCCTATTGGTTCAGCCTGCTGATCGATACCAACAAGCTGATTTGTTGCAACGCCGCGCAACGCGCCCACGGGCAGATCGGTAACGACGGTCCACGCAATATCGTGGATTCCGTTTCGTTCATCGAGTCGGGAATCTGGAAAGACACCGCCGATAACAACCGATGTGGCGCCGTCGTAATCCAGGAGCAGCAGGTCTTTGCGGCGCGTGAGGTCGCTAAGGTCGATGCGCGCCCAGGTGGCTACACGGCTACTGGCGGACACGGAGGTATTCTTGGTCAGCTCACCCATACCGGCATTCCCTTCTTGATGTACGTGCCGGCCTATAAGCATACATCTCAGTCCGAGGTGAACATTACGCGCCTGCCGAATTCGACGAAAGCTATCCGCCGCGGAGAATGCGGTGTCGAGCTTGTCGAGGTGCAAATCAAGGATGCCGCGGGCAAATTGCTTCCCGATGCCATTCCGTCCGTCACAATCCTTAAGGACGGTTACTATGTGACCGATGCGTACGGCGACGACCCGGCCACGGAGCCCGATTTGGATTTCTTGATTCAACACCGGCTCAGCACCAGCCGCCTGGCGGGATTTGTTCAAGAAGGAGCTACGCCTTACGGTATCGCTCCTTCGCACGTTCGCGGTGAGATGCTGAACCGCGCCTGCCTGTCTGGCATTCCAGTCGTGCGCGTCGGACGTGGTTTTCCAGAAGGCTTCCCCGATCCGATGCCGTTCACGATATCGGGTCGGAACCTGACGTCGACAAAAGCGCGGCTGCTACTTATGGCATGCCTCATGAAGCTTGGCTCACTGCCGGCGGCCGCAGACCCCGGGAAGCCAACGCGCGAAGAGATGGCTCAGTTCATGGCGGCAAAGGCCAAGTACCAGGAAATCTTCGACAGCCATTGATTGAGGTGGAGAGCATAACCCGTCGCTCGTGCGACGATTGGCGCTCTGCTCGAGCATTGCGTCAATCCCATCTCGTTTGACGGGAATGGAGACGGATCGCAACTTGCATTTTGGGGGAAATGAAATGGACGCCGCATTCGTAGTCTTGGTGGTGAAGAGGATCCTGGGCGTAGCGGCAGCAGTCTCGATCGCTGCAGTCAGTCAGGCCGTGGCAGCAGAGCAGCCTGTCAAGGTCAAACCCGTAAAACCCGTCCCCGATCTGCCGTTCTTCTTCGTAAACGATAACCGGGTGACCTTTTCATGGATGCCCAAGGGCGCCGATGCAGGGTTCTTTTCCGTTAACCCCGATGGCTCGATCAACGGGACTAACGCGAAGCAAGTCTATTCGTTTACTCACTTCGATGCATGGGTGTACGGCACGAACTTCTTTTCCATCTCAATGTACAAGTCGGATCACAACGCTCCCGCGGTGCCTTGCGTCGCGTCCGGGATCACCGTCACCGGTGGTGCTGGGGGCTGCGCCGGTAACACAGAGTTTTACGGTCTATTTCGTTCCACCTTCGGCTGGAATCAGCTCTTCAACACGCAGGCCTTCACGGTCGGCCCGCTGCACAACATCTCGTTCGAAGTTGGCATGGACGCCTTCACTTCGAACAATTTTGTGGCCGCGGCCACGCGTGATGTCGTTGCTGGCTTGCAGTTCGCTTTTGATCTCCCGTACAAGGGTTACATCAACGTCGCACCGTTGTTGTACTGGGAATTCGCAGAACACTCCGGATTCACACAATGTGGTCTGTTCGGTCCTGGCGTGGCGGGGATAACTTGCAATCCTGACGGCAACATCTCGTACAAGCCTACTTGGGCCGCCGAGATAAATTACTACATGGACCTTGGATTCTTGCCGCCGTCCATGCAGTACTTCTCGATCAGCGGCCGGGCCGGCTGGTATGGTCCGAAAGGTGATTCATTGGGCCTGCCCGCGAGTTCTGGTCCGGGCCGCTTCAGCACTGCGTCGAAGATCGAGTTGAATAGCGAACCGATCCGACTGACGTTTGATGCCTCGAAAGCGGCTTGGGGCGAGAAATATTCGCACTTTGTCGACCTCTGGGTCGCTTATCGGTACTGGCAGAACAGGTTAGGCTTCGATCATAACGCAACACCCGGCATTTGTACGATCGCAGCGACCGGTCAAAACACCAACACCTGCACTGAATCGACAGTCTACGCCGGCATCACGATGAAGTTCTGATCCAACTGTTCGGGTCTCCCAGGACTAACAGTGATGCCGTATTGGCCCGATCATCGGCGCCGCACCGACCTAATGTCCGGAATCATCTCGAGTATGCGGAAGCGCGCGGGTGTGGACGTCGAAACAGGCAGCTTGAAACCAAAACATGAGGTGTTCGGATGGCCGAGTTTCTCTTGGTACATGGTGCGTGGCACGGTTCTTGGTGTTGGGACGACTTGATTCCCTTTCTTGCGGCGCGCGGACACGCGGCGCACGTTATGGATCTGCCGGGACTCGGCGACGACAGAACGCCGCTGGGCGACGTGACGTTGGATGCTTACATTTCGTGCGTAACCGATCGAGTCAAGCGGATAGATCGGCCGCTGTGGCTCGTCGGTCATTCAATGGCAGGAATTCCGATCACGCAGGCGGCCGAAGGGGTGACCGATAACCTGAAGGGCCTCATCTATGTCACCGCGTTCATTCCGGCTCACGGTCAATCGTTGATACAGTTAGCTATGGCGGACAGCGAGAGCCGGTTAAACGCCGTGATGGTTCAAGATCAAGCGAATGGTACGGCTAGGGTGCCCGAAGAGCATCTCCGTGAATGCTTCTATAGCCTGTGCGACGAGCGTTCCTTTAAGAAAGCCCTAGCCAGACTTTCGCGAGTGCAGGCCAGCTTGCCAGCAATCACCCCGGTTTCGCTTTCCGGAAAATTGGACCGTATCCCGAAGTTCTATGTGGAATGTCTCCAAGATAAGGCGATTTCGATCGAGGCTCAACGCCGCATGCATCGCGCGGCCACGGTTGCCCGAGTTACCACACTGGATTCCGATCATTCTCCCTTCTTCTCGTGTCCGGATCGGCTTGCAGCCCTGATGGACGAGTTGGTCATGGATGAAGCCGCCCTCCGCTAGACAGCGGATCTGACCAAAGCAGTTTTTCCTCGTCAGATTCGTTCGGCTTTCAATGTGGGCGGTCCCGCCTGTCAGAGCTCGTTTGACACTCCCCGCGATACGACTTGACCATATTGCGATACAGATGCATTGTTTGGCGGTACATGCGCGGTCCGGGTTTCTGGCATGAGGTGCGACCCGCAAAGGCAATGAGAAACCCAAAAGGAGGAGCGTCATGGATTTTCTCTTGAACGCTTGGTACTTCGCCGCTTGGAGCGCGGACATCAAGCAGGGCACACCATTTACGCGGACGCTGCTCAATCGCCCTCTCGTTTTTATCCGGCCGGAGAATGGAGCCCTCGTCGCCTTCGACGATCGCTGTCCGCACCGTGCGTCGCCGCTATCGATGGGCAGGCTCGAAGGCGGCCGCATCGTCTGCGGCTATCACGGCCTTGAGTTCGATTTCACCGGTGCCTGCGTGCGCAATCCTCATCCGTCAGGAAGAATTCCGCCCGGAGCGCGGCTGCGCAGCTACCCCATTGTTGAGCGACATTCCGGCGTCTGGATCTGGTTTGGCGAGCGCGCCGCCGATCCCTCGCTCATTCCCGATTTCTCCAGGCTCGACGACACCGGGACTAGCGTGACGCGCCGCGACTACATCGTGATGGACGCAAGTTATGAGCTAATTGTCGACAACCTGCTCGACTGCAGCCACACGAGCTTCCTACATGACGGCATTCTCGGCAACGAGCCAATGATCGCGGCTCCGACCGAAATCACGCAAAGCGGCAACACCATCAACGTGATCCGATATGCTCGCAAGGTCCCGCCGCCCGGCATGTTCGACATGCTGTTCCGGCAGGATGGTGCGCCGGTCGACTGCTGGACCGACTTCCGGTGGGATCCACCGAGCTGTCTTCTGCTCGACGTCGGCGTGACGGCGCCGGGGCGACCGAAGCAAGAGGGCACCGGTTTGTTCGGCACGCATATTCTCACTCCGGAGACAGCGCGCACGACGCACTATCATTTCGCGGCGACGCTCTGGAATATCCACGCCAAATCCCAGACGGCAGAGATGCGGGAGAAGATCTCGGACCTCCGCCGGTTTGCCTTCGAGAAGCAGGATCAGCCCATGATCGTGGCGCAGCAGCGGATCATCGACATGACCCCACCAAACCAGCTGGAACGTGTAATGCTGGAGACCGATCTCGGGGTGGTCAGATGGCGGCGTATCATGGAGAAGTTGATTGCAGCCGAGCGCCACCCACCGGATCGGATCGGCGCGGAGGCATAACTACCCGACGGCCCGGACCGCGCTTCGCCAGCCCGCCGGCGGCTATTCCAGCTGTCGCTATGCAGCCATCACTTGCGTCTGCGCCCTTCCGCCAGACGACAAGGTATTTGACGCTGGCCTGGCTCTCGTGAGAGCGGTTGGCTTCGTCTCACAAGCGTCCTCGCCGCAACGATAGGTGCATCGGGCGGCGCCAGCCTGGCCCGTCGTTGCAGAGCGTGGCGATGCCGGCCTAATCCTTACGCGCGATAGCCGCTCCGCCCTCGTCGATGGTGCGGCACACTGCACCATCGCTCACGACATCCTCGCGGCTCGATCGCCGCGATTGTGCGGCCGATGCGAGACGACGCTGTGACTAGCAATGGACATTGAGCGCCATGGAGCGCGCCAGCAAGGCAAGGCGCGCGAAGCGGCTCCTCAGCAGATGCGTTCGTCCTCTATTGGTGCTGCGCAGGGGCTGCTGGTGAGAGGTCATATCCATCAGGCCTCAAGCATTCTTGACCGAAATACGATACAGATGTATTGATTAGCGATACAGGCGCCAGAGCGATAGTCGAGCGGCTAGGGAGAAATGCATGTCGATCAACGTCCGAGGTATCGAGTTTCAGGCCAATCTCGACAATCCGATGGGCTTGGAATTCTACAATTTGTCCCATCGCTTCGGCTTCCAGTCGCCGAACTGGCCGTACTTCGAAGACGTCAAGATCGAGCGTATCCACTACATGGCGAAGTCGGGCGTGCTGTCGCAACGCATCACGACCAGCATGCACAACACCACCCACATCGACGCGCCCGCGCACGTCGTGGAGGGCACGCCCTTTATCGACGAGGTGCCATTGCCGCATTTCTTTGGCTCCGGCATCGTTGTCTCGATCCCGAAGAACTACTGGGAGCCGATCACCTATGACGATCTCGAAAGAGCGGCCGGCAAGGCGGTGCGGCCCAACGACGTTGTGATCGTCAACACCGGCTGGCACCACAGGTATCGCGACAGCGAGGAGTATTTCTGCAAGTGCCCGGGGTTCGTCCCGTCCGCCGGCGACTGGTTCGTCGAGAAGAAAGTGAAGGTGGTCGGCCACGATACCCAGGCCAATGATCATCCGCTCGCTACCGCGATCGGTCCGCACCGCAACGGCCCGCTGCACCCGCACCTGGCGGACGAATACAAGAAGTGGTCCGGCGGGCGGGACTGGAAGGAAGATCATCCCGAGTGGGAGCCCGTGCACCGCAAGCTCTTCACCAACGGCATTCTCGGCATCGAGAATGTGGGCGGCGATCTCGACGCAGTCACCGGTAAGCGTGTCACCTTCGCGTTCTTTCCCTGGAATTGGGACCGCGGTGACGGCTGCATCATTCGCCTCGTCGCTATGATCGACAAATCGCAGAAATACCGGATCGAGGGCGGCACTAGCTTCGGCCCCGCCGCATAAGGCGCGAGCGTACCAACGTCAGAACGCGGGAGGACGTGCATGCATGTGAAGCGCTTTGCCGATGCCAAACCCTATGAGGCGCCGAACCATCGCGGTGTGGTCGGCCTGCGACTGCAGGGTTTTGAGGCCGGCGGTCCCACCAATCAATGGGTCGGCTATTCGCTATTCCTGCCCGGCGGCGGCGCGGGGCCCGACTCCACGCCGTTCGAGAAGGTCTATGTTGTTCTGGAAGGGCACATGACGGTCGTCGTCGACGGGCGGGAGACGGTGTTGGGTCCGATGGACTCCTGCACTATCGCGCCAGGCGAGGTGCGCGAGATCGTCAACCGCGAGAACGACATCTGCAAGATGCTCGTCGTGATTCCCTATCCGACGGGAGCGAAGCCATGACCGGCGCGCCGACCGATCCGCTCTCGCTGTTTTCGGTGGCGGGCAAGGTTGCCATCATCACCGGTAGCTCTGGCGCGTTCGGTGCCGTTGCCGCAGAGACGCTTGCGTCGGCTGGAGCCAAGCTGGTGCTGACGGCGGGCAAGGCCAAGGAACTCGCCGAGATTGCCGCCGAGTGCCGAACGCGCGGCGCCGAGGTCGAGGAGATTTCCGGTCGCCCCACCTCCGAAGCGGTCTGCGATGCCATCGTCGCCAAGGCGGTCGAACGGTTCGGTCGCGTCGACATTCTCGTCGTTGCTTCTGGCAAGAACGATGTGGCGAAGATCGTCGACATGGCGCCCGAGCGCTTTCTCGAGCTGATGGACGCCAACGTCACGCAGAGCTGGCTGATGTCGCGCGCTGCCGGCCGCCAGATGCTGGCGCAAGGCGAGGGAGGCAAGATCATCCTGATGTCTTCGGCGCGCGGCCTTTTGGGGCACCCCGCTGGCTACACCGCTTACTGCGCATCGAAATCCGCAGTGGACGGCATCACGCGGGCGCTTGGATGCGAATGGGGACCGACGGGAATCACCGTCAACGCCATCGCGCCGACTGTTTTCCGCTCGCCACTGACTGCCTGGATGTTCGGGGACGACGAGCGGGCCACGACAACACGGGCAGGGTTTCTCGCGCGCGTGCCGAAGGGGCGCCTTGGCGAACCCGCGGACCTCTCGGGTCCCTTGCTGTTCCTCGCCTCGAGGGCGTCGGACTTCTACACCGGCCATATCCTCTATGCCGACGGCGGCTATACGGCGGGGTAAGTCCTGACGGTGTGGATCGCGATTCTGGGGGCGGCCTGATGGGGCATGGCATCGCGCAGGTCTTTGCCAGCGCTGGTCACCACTTCCGCATCACCGATCCCATGCGCGAAGTGCGGGAAGGGATTCTGCCGCGCATTAAGGCTTCCTTAGACGCCCTCGGCCATGACGAGTCTGCGCTGTCAGGATCGAAGCGTCCAACACGCTGGGACGTCGCGTCGCCGACGCTGATCTCGTCGTTGAGGCGGTGCCGGAGTATCTCGAGCCGAAACAGCAGATACTTGCCGATATCGGAGCGCGCGGAGCGGGGCGGCCTGACCCACTGCCGCTGGCCGCCGAGCCTCGCGGGCCGGTTGCGGAACTCGCGCTGAGGCCGCCGCGCGCAGCAATGGCGTGACCGTCGACCGCATCAAGCTCGTCATCCAAATCGTCGCGAGATCGGCCACCGCAATGGTCGGCGGGCTAATCTTCCTGCAGCGGCTCCGCGTGGATGCGGGATTCAGCGTCAACGACTGCACCGCCATGATCAACTTCATGATCGGAGGCATCGGAACGTTCGAAGGACCGATCCCGGGCGCGCTGATCTACGTTTTTCTTGACGAAACGCTCTCAACGTTCAGGCCGGTCTACCTTATCATCCTGGGCGCGGCGGCTATCGCCGTCATGCTAATCGAGACGCGGGCATCTGGTGGCTTCGTCCGATCCCGTTGGAGCGTGCAATTGCTTCCGCTGGGCTTTCGGGTCGAGAAGTCCGGACCTGCGAATTAAACTCGCCTGTCTGGACTAGCTTTCAGGGTCGAAGACGGAACAGGGCTTCCGCATTGCCGTGGCAGACCAGGCGGCGGACGTCATCCGGGAGCGGTGCCGTCTCGATGAACTTCGACGCGATGTCGGAGCGCTCGAACGGATAGTCCACCGAGAATAGTACCCGGTCCTTACCGAGGGAGCCGAGCGCGCACAACAGCGGCTCGGTCGAGCAAACCCCTGATGTTGTCACGACGACATTCCGCTTGAAGTAATCGGATGGCGCCAGCGACAGGCGCTTCGCGCCGCGGTTTGAAATCTCCCAGCGGCTGTCCAGTCGCCATAGCTGGAAGGGAAGCGCCTCGCCCATATGGCCGAGGATCAAGGTCGCCTTCGGAAAGCGGTCGAACAGTCCGGAGAACACCAGGCGCAGAGCGTGGTTGGCCGTCTCGACGCCCCAGCTCCAGACCGGCCCCCAAAGTTCCGGATGGCCCGCATACATCGCCGGCTTGTCGGTGGGATTGCCGGGATGGATGTAGATCGGCGCGTTGAGCGCTTCCGCGCGCTCCCACAGGCCAAAATACCGGGGATCATCCAGATAGGCGCCATTGGTCTGGCCGTTGATCATGGCGCCGACGAAGCCGAGATCGCGGACGCATCGCTCGAGTTCGGCGGCCGCCTCCGTTGGATCCTGAAGAGCGAGATGGGCGAACCCGCCATAGCGCTTCGAGTTGCGTCTGATCTGTTCGGCGAGGTAATCGTTGCCTTCCCGCGCGAGCCGCACTGCAGTCGCCGTGTCCTTCTCGATCTGAACTCCGGGTCCGGCAAGCGAAAGGATGACATGCGAGATGTCGTTAGCATCCATTGCCGCAAGCCGCCGCTCTCCGAAATCGGCCAGCGCATCCAGCGCCTTGTCGAACAGATCGGGGCTGATATTCGCCGAGGTGCTCCTAAAATAGGGAATGAAGGACGGAGCCATGAAGTGCTCCTCAAGGGCGATCTTGCGCATCAGTTATTGCCTCCAGCTCGGGTCTGTTCGAAACGATCTTGCTCTGTCAGTGCGCGACGACGTTCAGGACGGGGTTCATGGCAGCCTCTTCTTGTCACGACTGAGCAAGACAACTGCCACGGCCGCCAGGAAGGGCAGCAAGCCCAGCACAATGAAGATCTCGCTCGGTTTCAATCCGCCACGCAGCATCCCGCCGGTGATCAAGGGCATGCAGACCTGTCCGCCCCGTCCCACGGCGATTGCCCAGCCGAGACCGGTCGATCGCACGAGCGTCGGGTAGAACACCGTTGCAAGTGCGATTACGCCCACGCCCCCAACACCCACGAACAAGCCGCTGAGGAAGGCGGCGGCGTTAGTCGGCCCGGGATAGCCGGGCATCTGCCCGACGGCCATAGTGAAGATGGTGGCGAGCAGGAAAGCGCCGGTCAGCAGCTTGAATGGTCCAATCTTGGAGATGAGGGCGCCGCACAGCATCATGCCGAAGACGGCGCCACCATTGTTCAGGGCAACCGTCGTGAAAGCTTGCGAGTGCTGAAGGCCGTTCGGCTGCACAAGCAGTGTCGGAACCCACAATGGGATGAACACAAGGATCGTGAACGCGATGTAGAAGATGACCCAGAGCAGAAGCGTCGTCGTCAGCCGGCCTTCGGCAAACAGGCTTCGCACGCCGGCATGTCCATGGGTGTGATCGACCGCCGTGAATTCCTCGCGCTCGCCGATCGGACGTGCCGTGATCTGCTCGGCGATCCGGCGTACGGTTTGCCGCGACTTGCCTTTTAAGGCGAGGAAACGCAGCGAATCTGGAATTGCAAAGGCTAGAACGAACGCAAGGAAAACTGGAACGATGCCGCCGACATAGAAGATCGCCGACCATCCATAGGCCTTGATCAGCCAGGAGCCGAGGAAGGCGCCGGTCATGCCGCCAAGCGGGAAGCAGGCCCACATCAGGCCTATGACGAGCGATCGCTTGCGGGATGGTGTGTATTCGGCTGCAAGCGCGGTGAAGCAAGGCGCCGCGCCGCCAAGGCCGAGGCCCGCCAGAAAGCGCAATACCAGCAGCGTCTCGAACGAGGTCGAGGCGGCCGTCAAGAGGCTAAAAAATCCGAAAATCAACACCGAAAGGATCATCGTCAGCTTTCGACCGATGTGGTCGGCCAGTGTACCGAGTCCCAGCGCCCCGGTGAGCGCGCCAAGAAGGCCGGCCGAAAAGATTGGTGCCAAGCCGGCCGGCGTCAGCGAAAGCAACTTGGCGAGTTCGGGTGCGGCAATCCCAATCGATTGCGTGTCGATGCCGTCGATAATCGATGTAAACCCGCACAGCGCGACGATGCGTATCTGAAGCGGGCTAAAGCGGGACCCGTCGATCAAGGCACCCACATCTGTCGTGCGAGGGTTCATGGATTCCTCAACCGCTTGCAATTTATTTATCCTGGTCGTGCGTCTTCAATGCACCGATACGACGCACTTCCTGATGCCGCGCAGCACGTTGTTGACACCGCGCTCCATCTCGAGCAGCTCGAAACGCTTAACGCGCTTGGTAAGCGCGCTGAGCAGCGCCCGAATCTCCATGCGCGCGAGGTTGTTGCCGACGCATTGATGTTCGCCGAACCCGAATCCCAGATGCTCGTTGGTGCCGCGGCGGTTCACCTGGAAATGGTCGGCATCATCCCACCTGCGCTCGTCGCGGTTGGCCGAGCCAAACAGCAAGATGGCGCGCGAACCCTTGGGCAGCCGCACGCCGTCCATCTCGTGATCTTTCGCGACGTAGCGCGAAAAAGCCTGGATTGGGCTTTCGATCCGGATTGCCTCGTTGATCGCCTGCGGCAGCAGAGCGGGATTGCCGCGCACGATGTCCCATTCCGCCGGATGCCGCGCGAACAGCCAGATCGCGCTGATAGTCGCGAAGATCGTCGTGTCCAGCGACGGGCCCATGTAGTCATTCATCAGGAACGGGCAGATCGTCGGATCGATCTCGCCGCGGTCTGCCGCATCCCAGATCATCTGCGCCCAGCCGCCGGGTTTGAGCTTGCCCGGAACGCATTGGGTGAAGGCGTAATGAACCATCTCGCCGACGACGGGGAAGGCGGCCGTGGTCCGCGCGTTGATCGGCCCGAAGCAATCGAAATTGGCCGGTGCCCAGTCGAGCATGCGCTCGCGCCCTTCCTCGGGCAGGCCGACCAACTCGGAGACGATGGAGACGGGCAGGTGCGGCGCAAGCTCGGACGCGACGTCAAATGTTCCCTTGGCGACGACCTTTTCCACGATCGCCTCCGCTTCGGCCGTCACGCGCTCGCGCAGCGAAGACAGCGCCTTTGGCGTGAGAGGGCGCTCAATCACCTTGCGCAGTGTTTCATGGTTCGGTGGATCGCTGCAGAGCAGTCCGCCCTTCAGCTTCTCGTTCATCTCATCGTTCATCGTCACGCCACCGGCCGACGAGAACACTTCCCAGTTCTCAAGTGCGCCGCGCACCTCGGCATAGCGTGGCAGCACGAACATACCGTAGGCGTCGAGCCACACCACCGGCCCGAGATCGCGCAATTTCCGATAGACCGGGAACGGGTCAAGCAGCGCGTCAGTGGTGAAGAGCTCGAGCGACGAAGAAGGAGCCCTTGGCATGTTAATCCTCCTGCATTTCCACACTCTGGATCTCGATACCTGCAGGGCAGGCCGTCTCCAGTCGGTCATTTCGCTCGCGTTGGCCGCGAGTCACATTGTCGATCTCAGATGTCGAAGATCTTCTTTTCGGTCTTGTGCAGGCATCCGCTGGCACCGTTCGCCGCACGCGAGAGGTGTGCCGCGTCGATGACTGTTTGAACGCAAGGGATCAGGCGACAAGCCATCCTTCGATCCTCTCCGCATCTCCTCCGAGGACGCTCTTGTTTAACCGGCGCCTGATCCGCATGTACCGTAATGCGGTATACATGTATCATACAGCGATTATGCTCGCAAGGTCCGCGGCGCTTCTCTTTCGCGTCCGATCCAGTTACGAAAGCACCATGAAGAAGAAAGCTGTCCAGCGTCACGGCATCCCCGCCGCTGACAAGAACCAGATCCAGGTGATTTCCCGCGCGGCCGCCATCCTTCGCGTTGTGGAGGAGGAGGCGACGGGTCTTAGTCTCGGTCAAATCGCGACCCGGGTGGACTTGGCGCGCTCGACTGTGCAGCGGATCGTCAATGCGCTGGTTGCTGAGGGCTTGCTGTTTATGGCGGGCGCAGCCGGGAGCGTGGTGCTTGGTCCTGCGCTGCTACGGCTCGCGCGCACCTCGGGTCCTCAATTCGCGGAGATCGCACGGCCTCAGCTCATTAAGCTGTCGGGCGATCTTCAGGAAACGGTGGACCTCGCTGCCATCCGCAAGGACCGCGCAATCTTCATCGATCAGATTGTTGGTCCGCAGCGCTTGCGTACGGTTTCGGCCATCGGTGAATCCTTTCCGTTGTACTGTACGGCAAACGGAAAGGCGCATCTAGCAACGTTGGAGAACAGCGAGGTCGAAAACCTGCTGGGCCGCTCGTTCGAGCGGCGAACCGCCACTACGATCACCAACCTCAACGAACTGCTGTCCGAACTCTCCGAGATCCGGACCCGCGGTTTTGCCATGGACCGAGAAGAGCACACGCTTGGCATTTGCGCCGCGGGAGTTGCCGTGAAGGATCACCTCGGTAATCCTCACGCGATCTCAGTTCCGGTACCGACTGCGAGGTTTGTAAACGAAGAAGTGAACATCACGAAGCAATTGCTGAAAACCAAGACCCAACTGTCGAAGCTGGTGGAGACGAAGGGCTATCGGTGATCTGCGGGTCGCGCGGCTCTATCTGCCAAGGATACGCGCTCCCGCGGCTCGGATTTTGGTTGCGGCTGGTGGCGCTGCATTCATCTGGGAGCGTCATTTGATCTGCTCGGCGATATTCAGCAATATTAGATAGACCGCGCACAAGAGGTGGTTCTTGTCGAACTGCGAAAGTGCCGCCGACCGGTCGGATGCTTGCGTTGTGGACCAGGCGGCGGCAAGCAAATGGCGCTCCGAGAAGATCTGATCTCGCGCGCATACATTGGCCATCAATAAGTTGAGTTTGTAATCCGTGCTCAGCTGTTTCGATGGGACATCGCCGGCGCAAACGATCTTCCACACAGCCGCGCACAACGCCTTCGTCGGTAACTGTCAGACGCCTCGGCCATTACCTTCCCCGGCTCTGCACCTTTTTAGGATGCGAACTACTCCTGCTTGGCCGCGGCGATCCGTTTCAGCCCAAAATCATAGTTGAGGTGAAAGTGGGAGGTGTTCGTGACCCGGCCATCTGCTGCGCGTCCGGCCGGATAGCGGACGAACTCGCGAACCAGGCTGTCCTTGACGCCAAACACCACGTCGGAGTCGAGGTACTTGTCGCCATCGACGAACACATGCGTCACCAGTTGTTCGAACCCGGGCGCGGAGATCATGAAATGCACATGGGCAGGTCTCCAGGGATGCCGACCTTGCGCTTCCAGCATTTCGCCGACGGGGCCGTTATGCGGGATCGGGTAGGCGGCGGGCTTGATCGACCAGAAATGGAAACGGCCATCGGCATTAGTACGAAACCGCGCCCGCATCGCGAGATCGCCGATCTTGTCGAGCTGCTGCACGTCGTAATAGCCATTATCGTCGGAGTGCCAGACGTCGACCACGGCATCGGCAAGGGGCCGACCATCGACCGCCGAGACCGACCCGGTCACGAGCAGCGGATCACCTTCCATGCCGCCGGAGATGTCGTCGCCGACCTGTCTTTCGGGAGCCGCCTGCACGAAGAACGGGCCGAGTACGGTGGTCTCCGTCGCGCCTTCGGGAACGGGATGATTGATCGCGTCAACCAGCATGGAGACCCCGAGCGTATCCGAGAGCAGGATGAATTCCTGGCGCTTGTCATCGCACATGTGGCCGGTGCGGGTGAGAAAATCGATGCCGTACTCCCACTCCTTCTGGGTCGGACGCACCTCGCGCACAAAGGCATGGAGGTGGCGAACTAAGGCTTCGCTGATCTGCCTGACGCGCGGATCGCTCGCGCCGGCGATCCGCGCCAGCACCGCATCGGTAATTGTATTCTCGTCGAAATTACGCATGAGGCCTCCACGGAACAAAGGTCGGGGGGAAGGGGGCGTCCAGGGGTTCAGACGGCGGTGCTGGCCGTCGTCGGCGGTTCGCCCGACCAGGCGCGGGCGATCAGGTCGCGGATGGCGTTGCGCTCGAGGGGGCGCGGATTCCAATAGGCGTTCGTCACCGCGAGGTCGGCCGCCTTGTCGATGCCGTCCTCGGGCATGCCGAGGTCGCGAAGCGTGAGCTTGGCGCCAAGCCGTCGTGCGAGATCGTAGAGGCCGCGGGCTGCATCGCTCAAGCCCATCGCCCGCCCAATGCGCGTCATCGCGTCAGGTGCGGCCGGCGCGTTGTAGGCCAGTACGTGCGGAAGCACGATGCTGTGCGTCTCCGCATGCGGCAGGTCGAACGTACCGCCGAGCGTATGGCAGAGCTTGTGATGCATCGCCATGCCGACGGCGCCGAGGCACACGCCGCAAAGCCAGGCGCCATAGAGCGCCTCGCTGCGCGCTTCCCGATCGCCGGGCTTTTCGGTGATGCCGGGCAGGGCATGGGTGAGGGCGCGGATGCCTTCTTCCGCCATCAGCGAGGTCACGGGATTGGCGTCGCGTGCGTAGAGGGCCTCTACAGCATGTGCGATCGCATTGATGCCGGAGGTAACGGTCAGGGCGACGGGCAGGGTGAGCGTAAGGTCCACGTCGTAGATCACGGTCTCCGGCAGCACCGCCGAGTTCCGTACCGTGGTCTTCAGGCCATTCTCGGTCTGGCCGAGGATCGGCGTCATCTCCGAGCCGGCATAGGTTGTAGGAATGCAGAGCTGATTGACGCCGGTCCGCAAGGCGAGCGCCTTGCCGAGACCGGTGGTCGATCCGCCTCCGAGGGAGACGACACAGTCGGCCTCGCACGCCTTCATCGCGGCGAGCGCCTGTTCGGTGACCTCGACCGGTGTGTGCATGGTGGCGCCGGAAAACAAGCCGGCATAGAGCGGACCGAGCGTTGCGCCCAAGCTCTTGCCCTGCGCTTCCTGCTGCGGCGTGGTCAGCACCAGGGCACGCCTGCCGCCGAGCCGCTCGACCTCAGTCTTGGCATCGGCAACCGCGCCGCTGCCGAACACGACGCGGCAAGGCAGAGTTTCAAGGGTGAACGAGGGGATCATGTGCCGGCCCTTGCGAGGGGTAGTCGACCTGGAAGCGGCCGATCCGCAAATCGCCCAACGCCTCGCGCACGCGCAGATGTTCCGGATGGTTGGCGTAAGCCTTCAGTGCCGCGCTGTCGGTGAATTCGGAGATCAGTACCACGTCACACGCATAGTCGACGTTGCTAACGTCGATGCCGACTTCGATATGAGTAAGCCCATCGATCCGGCCCTTGAGATCTTCAAACAGGGTCTTGACCCTCGAGCGTGCTTCGGCGCGCTCCTCTGCGGTTTCCCCGCGCAACCGCCACATCACGATGTGCCTGATCGGGGCCGACATTTTCGATTTCCTCGCCTGTTTGTTCTCTCCGAGACCAACATTTTGCCTTGCAGAAATCGGAAATAAAGGCCAAAGGGCGCAAGTCTCTTTTCCGCCTAGTGCAAAAATGGACCGTCTTCTCCAACTTGAGGTCTTCTCGAAAACGGCCGAGCTCGGCAGCCTCTCAAAGGCCGCCGAGACCTTACGGATGTCGAACGCGGCGGCGAGCCGACACCTCAGCGCGCTGGAGGAGCGGCTCGCGGTCCGGCTGATCGAGCGCAATACACGCCGGCAATGGCTGACGGAGGCGGGCCACGAGTTCTTGCAGCGTTGCAGCACGCTTCTGAACGAACTTGCCGAAGCCGAAGGCGCCGTCTCGGACCGCGCGCTGTCGCCTAACGGCATGTTGCGCGTCACGAGTTCGCTGTCCTTTGCGATGATCTATCTGGCGCCGATGCTGCCAGCCTTCCGCGCGCTCTATCCGAAGCTCTCCGTGCAGATCATCGCCGCCAATCGCTATCCCGATTTCATCGAAGCGGGGATCGATGTCGCGATCCGCACCCGCGAGCAGGAGCCGGACTCCAGCATCGTCGTCCGTCGCATCGGTCAGATGCGGCGCGTGCTCGCGGCGGCGCCCGCTTATCTAGCAAGGCGTGGACGGCCTGAGCATCCGGCCGATCTCGCCCGCCACGACATGCTGATTTATAACCATGCCAATGACCCTTATTCGCTGCGCCTCAGCAAGGGCAGTGCGGCCGAGACCGTTCGCATTGCGCCGACTCTCGACAGCAATGACGGCCAAGTGATCCGCGCCGCCGCGCTTGCGGGCCTCGGCATCCTGATCCAGCCGCTTTATATCGTGCAGGGCGACATTCTGGCCGGACAATTGATGCCGCTCCTGGTGGACTGGGAGCTGCCCTTGCTCACCATGAACATCGCCTACCAGAACCGCGTCAGGTTGCCCGCCAAGATCAGGGTGTTTTCCGATTTTCTGGTCAATCACATCCGCGAGCACTCGCACGCAAGGATCTGGATGGACGCAACGAGGCAGACGACGCACACTCCTTCCAATTCCGGCCGTTCGATTCGAAAGCAGAACCCTTGAGAACCAAGACATCCGGTACGGCGTGGCGACATGCCAATGTCGGTCGCCTGCTCAACAATGCGGTGCGGCGTTTCGAGGCACGTGTGCTCGAGCTGATGGGCGAGAGGGGACACGTCGAGACGCGTATCGCCCATGTCAGCCTGACCCGCAATCTCGACGTGGAGGGGACGCGGCTGACCGAGCTCGCCCGGCGAGCTTCGATGAGCAAGCAGGCGATGGGCGAGCTGGTCGATCAATGCGCCGAGCTTGGGTTGGTGGATCGCGTGGCGGACCCGAGCGATCGGCGCGCGCGCATCGTCATGTTCACGCCGGCGGGCCGCAAGTGGCTCGACGCCTTCCGCGATGCGGTCGACATCGCCGAGCAGGAAATGCGCGCCGAGCTCGGCAAGCCAACGATGGACGCGATCCTGAAGGGACTGGTGGTCTATGGCGCGCAGTTCGACACGCTCGATGACCTCAGTTAGTCAGGCTACTTGACGATATGGTCAGGCGACCTTACCATGCAAGATAATGCTGGTAGGGAGAAGCGTCTTGGAGACTCATCTGACGGCCTCGGTGCTCATCGTGGGCGGTGGGCCATGTGGGCTGATGTTGGCCAACGAGCTTGGCCGCCGTGGCGTGTCCGCCGTCCTGGTCGATGAAAAGCCGGGCACGGCGTTCAATCCGCAGGCCAATGCGACGCAGGCCCGCTCGATGGAGCACTATCGGCGCTTGGGGTTCGCGGACGAGATCAGACGCGAAGGCCTGCCCGCCGACTATCCGACCGACGTCGCATATTTCACCCGCTACACGGGCTACGAGCTGGCACGGTTTCAATTGCCGTCATCGTCACGTGCAGGCGAACTGATCAAGGGGCTGTCCGGCTCCTGGAGCGCCGCCGAACTGCCGCATCGCGTCTCGCAGAAATATGTCGAGGCAGTGCTGCGCCGGCATGCCGAGCGGCTGCCTGGAATCAAGCTCAACTACGGCCATCGGCTGATCAGCTACGTTGAGGGCGATGACGGTGTCGTCGGCGAGATCGAGCGTCTGGAGGACGGTCACCGCATACAGGTCCGAGCCGACTTTCTCGTGGGGGCGGACGGGCCGCGCTCGCCGGTCCGGCAGTCGCTTGGGATTGTCTACGGCGGCGAGACGGGAACGCAGCGCGATTTCATGGGCGGAAGGATGCTTGCGGTCTATCTCCGCTCGCCTGATTTCTACGCAAGCGTCCCGCATGCCAAGGCGTGGATGTACAACTGCTTCAACGGCGACCGCCGTGCCTTCATGGCATCCGTGAACGGCCGCGATGAATTCGCGTTCCATACCCAGTTCCGGCCAGGCGAAGATGAGGGTGCAATCACCGTCAACGAAGCCAGGGCCGCGTTCCAGCGCGCTTGCGGCGCGCCGATCGCCTGCGAGGTGCTCTCGTTCCTCACCTGGACCGCAGGTCACGCGTTGGTCGCGAATGGCATGCAGCGGGGCAGGGTGTTCCTTGGCGGCGATGCGGCGCATCTGTTCACGCCGACGGGCGGTCTCGGCTACAACACCGCGATCGAGGATGCGGTCAATCTCGGCTGGAAGCTCGCAAGCGCCGTCAAAGGGACGAGCCCTGTTGCACTCCTTGACAGCTATGAGGTCGAGCGGCGTCCGGTGGCGCTGCGCAACACCAATTATGCGCGCCGCTTCGCAGATTCCCTTGGCCTGTTCGCCCCCGCGTTGGAGATCGAAGACGCCACGGACGCGGGCAGCGACGCGAGACGGACGGCAGGGATCTATCTCGAGCAGCACGCCCGTGCCGAATTCAACATTCCCGGTGTCACATTCGGCGGACGTTACGACGGATCACCGATCGTCGTGTCCGACGGCAGCCTGCCGCCGCCTGATGCTGCAAATGTCTATGTGCCGAGTGCCTGTCCCGGCGGCCGTGCGCCGCATGCGTGGCTGGAGGACGGCGTGTCCTTGTACGATCTGTTCGGGTTCGAGTGGACGCTGCTCCAGTTCGGCGAGGTCGCGTCCGTTCAAGCGCAACTCGGTGAGGCCGCCCGCGTGCTCGGCGTCGACGTGAAGCTCGTCACGCTGCCGAAGTCCCTGCGCGACCTCTACGAAGCCGACCTCGCACTCATCCGTCCCGATCAGATCGTGGCCTGGCGCGGCAGTGCCGCACAGGCCGGAACGCTCGGCCGTGTGCTTGCCCAGGCGCTCGGGCATAGCGCGAGCGGCGGCGCGCGTCTGGCAAGCTGACCAATTCCCGCCGCATCCGCCATGCGGCTGCGCAAGCACTAACAATAAAACGACAATAACACCGGAGGAGAAGAACGTGACGACAGGGACACTCGAGGACTATGATAAGCAGGCGGCTGCTGCCACCGGCCCCGAGCAGACGACGACTAGCCGCAGGCGCATCCTGATCGCCGGCACGATCGGCACGGCGATCGAATGGTATGATTTCTTCATCTACGGCCTGATCGCGCCACTGGTTTTCGATCAGCTCTTTTTCCCGAAGTTCGATCAGCTTACCGCGACCATCGCGGTCTTCGCGACATTTGCCGTCGGATTTCTGGCGCGCCCGCTTGGCGGGCTGGTGTTTGGACATTTCGGCGATCGGCTGGGTCGTAGATCCGTCCTGTTGTGCACGCTGCTCATGATGGGACTGGCGACCATGTCGATCGGATTGCTGCCGACCTACGCCAGCGCCGGTGCGATTGCGACCATCGCGCTTGTCGCCTTGCGCTTCCTTCAGGGCTTTGCGCTCGGCGGTGAGTCGACTGCGGCGATCCTGATGGCGATCGAAACGGCCCCGGGCGACCGGCGCGGCTTCTCGGCCGCCGTGATCCAGGCCGCAGGGCCGGTTGGCGTCGTGCTCGCCTCGTTTGCCGCGCTGGCGATTTCGCGGCTGTCGGAGGCGGACCTGCTGTCCTGGGGCTGGCGCGTCCCGTTTCTGATCAGTGCGGTTCTCGTCGCCCTCGGCGTCTACATGCGGCTGCGTATTGAGGAGAGTGCGGCATTCCGGGAGGCGGGGAAGGCTGAGGCGGTGCCTGCCGTTGAGGCAGTCAAAGGACACTGGCGGCCGATCCTGATCGTCTTTTTCGCAGAAATGGCGCAGACGTCCTATTTCTATCTGACCGCAATCTTCACCATCTCGTTCGCGACGCGCCAGCTTGGCGTCCAAAAGGACGTGATCACGCAAGCCGTGCTGTTCGCCAATCTCGTCGGCCTCGTCGCGATGCCATTGATTGGTGCGTGGTCCGACCGGATCGGACGAAAACGCCTGTTCCTGGCTGGCGTCGCGCTCGCAACCATCTCGATGTTCGCGTTCTACGGCGTCGTCGCGAGCCGTGACACGCTGCTGGTAACGGCCGCGGTGATCCTGGCCGCGGGGCTGATCCATCCTTTGATGTTCAGCACCGAAGGAAGCTATTTCCCCGAACTGTTTCCGACCCGGATCCGCTTCACCGGCGTCTCGATCGGAAAGCAGCTCGGGACGGTGCTTGGCGGCGGTATTGCGCCGCTTGTTGCCACCAGCCTGTTTGCGCAGACGGGCACCACCTACGCGATCACCGGATACTACGTCGCGCTCGCGCTGGCGGCGATGATCGCGCTTGGCTTCGCGCAGGAAACCAGCAGATCGCGGCTGCTCGGCTAGGTCCGGCGTCAGCGCAAGGGAGGTTCTCATGGACGTCAATCTTCTCATCAACGGGCATGATCAGGCCGCTTCCGGCGGCAAGTTGTTCGAACGGCGCAATCCGTTGTCGCAAGAACTCGCGAGCCGGGCGGCGGCTGCGACGGTTTCGGATGCCGACGCCGCGGTGGCGGCGGCCGCTGCCGCACTGTCGGGGTGGTCGGCGCTTGGCCCCAACGCGAGGCGCGGTCTGCTCCTGAAGGCTGCCGACGTGCTCGAGGCCAAGCGTGATGACTTCGTCAAGATCATGATGGCCGAGATCGGCACGACCGACGTGTGGTCCGGCTTCAACGTGAAGCTTGCAACCGGCATGCTGCGCGAAGCGGCATCACTGACCACCCAGATCACCGGCGAGGTCATTCCCTCCGACAAGCCGGGGTGCCTTGCGATGTCCGTCCGGCAGCCGGCTGGCGTCTGCTTGGGGATCGCGCCATGGAATGCGCCGATCATTCTCGGAGTCCGCGCGGTGGCGACACCGCTCGCTTGCGGCAACACCGTCGTGCTCAAGGCGTCCGAGCTCTGTCCGGGAACACACCGGCTGATCGGTGAGGTGTTTCGCGACGCCGGCTTCCCGTCCGGTGTCGTTAACGTCCTGACCAATGCGCCAGCTGATGCCCCGGCCGTCGTCGAACGACTGATCGGCAATCCGGCTGTCAGGCGGATCAATTTCACCGGTTCGACCCGCGTCGGCCGTGTGATCGCCGAGCTCGCCGGGCGGCATCTCAAGCCTGTGCTGCTCGAGCTCGGCGGCAAGGCCCCTTTGGTTGTGCTCGATGATGCCGATCTCGATGCGGCTGTCGCGGCCGTGGCGTTTGGCGCCTTCATCAACCAGGGCCAGGTCTGCATGTCGACGGAGCGGGTGATCGTCGATGAGACGGTCGCCGATCGTTTTGTTGAAAAGCTTGCGAAGAAAGCAGGCGCGCTTCCGGCTGGTGACCCCCGGTCAGGTCCGGTGGTCATTGGCTCGTTGATTGATGAGGCTCCAGCCAAGCATGTCATCGATCTGATCGAGGACGCGATCGGCAAGGGCGCTGTCAGGCTCGCGGGCGGAGAACGTGACGGCACGATCGTCCCGGCAACGGTGCTCGATCGCGTAGTGCCCAGCATGCGCATCTACGCCGAGGAGAGTTTCGGGCCTGTCGTGTCGGTGATCCGCGCGCGCGGGGTAGACGAGGCGGTGCGGCTTGCCAACGACACCGAGTATGGCCTTTCGGCGGCGGTGTTCGGCCGTGATGTTGCGCGGGCGCTGACCGTTGCGCAGCGCATCGAGAGTGGCATTTGCCACGTCAACGGACCGACGGTGCATGACGAGGCGCAGATGCCGTTCGGGGGCATCAAGGGATCGGGCTACGGCCGCTTCGGCGGCCAGGCTGGGATTGCCGAGTTCACCGAGTTGCGCTGGATCACGATCGAGACGCAGCCCCAGCATTATCCCTTCTGACTGCGCCATGACATGGCGCGAAGCCTCCAGGAACTCAGTCGATGAAATCGAAAGTCCTAACGGTTCGGGAAGCGACCCTCGGCGTGCTTCGCTCCTTCGGCGTTGACCGCGTCTTCGGCAATCCGGGTTCGACCGAGCTCGCCTTTCTCGGCGATTGGCCAGATGACATCGACTACGTGCTCGGCTTGCAGGAAGGCTGCGTCGTCGGCATGGCGGATGGTTATGCGCAAGCGACCGGTCGGCCGGCCTTCGTCAACCTGCACTCGGCTGCCGGGCTCGGCCACGCCCTAGGTAATCTGTTCACGGCGTTCCGTAACAAGACGCCGATGGTTGTGACTGCCGGGCAGCAGGCGCGCAGCCTGCTTCGGATGCGGCCCTATCTGTTCGCCGAGGACGCCGAGCAGTTTCCCAAGCCCTATGTGAAATGGAGCTCGGAGCCCGCTCGGGCAGAGGATGTCCCTGCGGCCATTGCGCAGGCATTTCACTCGGCCATGCAGCATCCGCGCGGCCCTACCTTCGTGTCCGTGCCGTCGGATGATTGGACGCGACCTGCGTCGCCCGTGCCCGTTCGCCGCATCGCGACGGAATTTGCTCCCGATCCGGCTGCCATCGATCAACTCGCCGCCGCGATCGGCGCAGCAAGAAGGCCTGCATTCGTGGTCGGGCCGGAGGTCGATCGCAACGGGAGCGTGGACGAGATGGTCGCCATCGCCGAACGGGCGAAGGCAGCCGTATGGGCGAGCCCGATGTCGAGCCGGTCGAGCTTCCCGGAACGGCATCCGCAATTTGCCGGCTTCCTCCCGGCGTCGCCCGCTGCGCTCGCGCGCGCCTTGCGGGGTGCGGACCTGATCGTTGTGATCGGGGCGCCCGTGTTCACATTCCATGTTGAAGGGCAATGCGAGGTAATCGAGGACGGAACGGCGGTCTGGCAGATCACCGACGATCCGACCGAGGCCGCGTCCGCAGCTGTCGGCGACACTATCATCGGCACGCTGCCCAAGGCACTCGGCGCATTGCTGTCTGCGCTGCCTCGCGTCGCGGAGCGCGATGCGCCAGCCGCGCGCCCGCGGCCAACCGTTCCCGCCGCGACGAATCCAATTCCTCCGGCCTATGCGCTCAGCCGATTATCGGACCTGATGCCACGGGATGCCGTCGTTGTGGAGGAGGCACCGTCGCATCGACCGGCAATCCAGCAGTTTTTGCCGATGCGCGGCGCGGACAGCTTTTACACCATGGCGAGCGGCGGACTTGGTTACAGCCTGCCGGCTTCGGTCGGCGTTGCCTTGGCGAGGCCAGGGTGCCGCATCGTATGTCTGATCGGTGATGGATCGGCGATGTACTGTATCCAGGCGATCTGGACCGCTGCGCAGCGCGGCCTGCCCGTCACCTTCGTGGTGATGAACAATTCCGGCTATGGCGCGATGCGCGCCTTCAGCCAGATCATGCAGGCACATCGACCGCCCGGGATCGACCTGCCTGGAATCGACTTCGTCGCATTGTCCAAGGGACTTGGTTGTCCTGGCGAGCGGGTGGCGCAGGTCGAGCATCTGGACTCGGTGCTCCGCGATGCGCTCGCGGCAACGGGGCCCGCACTCGTTGATGTCATCGTCGACGCTGCGACAGTCGACCTCTTCAGCCATGGCCCCGCGAACTGATTGTCGCAAGGCAGTTGGAGCACGGGGCGTCGAGCAACTCAAGCGCTTCGGGCGTCCGCTGTCTATCTAGGTGGGCGCTCTTGGCTATTCCGAGGCAACCCAGCTTCGCAGGCCATCAACCGTGCGAAATCCGTCGGCCGCATAGCAGCGGATGGAGGGAAGGACGCCTTGCATCATCTCGGCAAGCGCATGTCCTGGACCCAGGTCCAGCACCCGCTCGACCCCGAACTCAGCAAGGGCCTCCAGCGTTGCGGCCCAGTCGATCGGGCGCGCGACCTGGCATGCGAGCTTCGATGTGGCGCTCGCTGGAGAGAAGATGCGTTCGCCGTCACCGCCAGCGAGCAGGATCCGCTGGTTTGCGATGGAGGAGCGTCTGCTTGCCCCGAGCGCCCGTTGCAGGGGAACGCGGGCCTGGTCGAGCAGTGGCGTGTGCGATGCGATCTTGACCGCGAGAAGACCGGAGCGCACCGCGCCTTGCGTTGCCGCCTCACGGCAGAGATCGATGACATCGTGCTCTGCGCCACCGACCACGAAGAGATGATCGGGATTCCTGATCGCGATCGCGCAGCGGTGCTTTTCGAGTAGCGGTTGGAGCGCGGTCCGGTCGAGCCCGCGGACATAGCCCAGGCGGCTATCCGGTCCCGCCACGCGGTCCATCAGCCGGGCGCGGACCTCCGTCAATCGCAACGCTTCGTCGGCAGTCCATATGCCCGCAATGCTCCAGGCCGCCATCTCGCCAACGCTGTACCCTGTAACAGCGGTCTGATCGGCCAGCAGGTCGGCCATGCAGGTGTGGATCGCGAGAGCCGATGTGACGGTCAGGATCTGGCTGACATAATTGGCGGACAGTTCCTCCGCGCTGCGAGTCCTAACGAGCTCCCGCGGATCCTCACCAAGACAGGCGGTTGCCGCAGCGAATACCGATTCTGCGGCAGGTTGACCCGCGACCAGATCATAGATCTTGTTCGAAACAGTGCCTTGTCCGCCGCAGAGCAATGCAAGCATTCAGCCCTCCAGCCGATCGACGAAGAGCGCCATGGCGAGCAGATCCGCCGAGCCGCCGGGGCTGAGATTATGCGCGACGAATGCGTGATGGATCTCGGCCGCCCGCTCGCGCCACCCAGAAGATCCTACGCCAGCCGTGGCAAGGAATGCGGATGCGCTGGTTTGCGCGAAGCGCAATCCGTCAGCTCCGCCCCGGTGCAGGAGATTGGTGTCGGCGACTTGGGCGATGAGCGCCATGCAGGTCTGAACCCGGACCGCCTCCTCGTCGTGAGGAGTGAGCATCCGCGCCGCGTGCAAGGCGGGGAGGGCAATATCATAGACCGACGGGAAGCCGCCGGCTGCTTCCGCCCTGGCGCCGCCGGCACCGTAGCGCCGCGCGGCCACGGCGCCATGGCTGCGGAGCGACGCGGGCCCGGAGAGGATGGCTGCGCCCCAACGCTGCGACACCAGGCTGCCGAGCGGCCTCTGGATGCCGACAGCGCCGCGATATCCGGCCGCGGCGCAGAGCAGGCCCAGTCCGAAGATCGCGCCCCGATGCGTGTTGACGCCGGAGGTCGCAGCCAACATGACGCGCTCCGCGGCAACCCCGATCGCGCGCAACCGGTTCATGCCTGCACCCTCAGCGCCCGCCGACGCCAAATCGCGGAAGAATGGCTCCAGCGTGTCGGCGCTCCGGCACAACAGTTCGGCGTCCATGTCCCTGTGAGCGCCATTGTCGACATGGCTGACCAGCCCCGGCTTCGGATAGGTTTTGACTTCGAGCTTCAGACAAAGCGATGCCAGATGACCGAGCCGCTCCGCGTGGAGTGCGCGTCCCTTCTGCGGTTGCCATCTCAGCGCGACGTTCATGACATGCCACCCGCGAGAAAGGCTGCGCGCGTGCTGCTGTGGACTCCGGCCGGGCCTTTGACGAGGACGTCGTCCTCGTCGGCGCCGGTCAGCTCGCGCCATTGCACTCCCCCGGCGCGACCAACGATCTCGCCGTCCAGCCGCATCGGTGCCTGGCTCGCGATCCGGGCGATGTCGAACGGCAAAGTGTTGGCTTGCTTGGCCGACGACAGCGGCCAAAGCAGATCGAGGTCGGAACCATCCGACAGATAGGAGAGGCCCGTCAGATGCTGCCAGGCCAGGCTGCCGAAGGTGCGGGTTTCCGGCAGAAGCTGGAGCAGCAGGTCGATGGTAGCGCCCCAGGCCGCAGGTGCCGCTGCAGCCGCATCGGCGAGCGATGGCGGCGGAGCGGACGCGATGATGTCGCTCGCCGCGAGCGCGACTGCGATGCGCCGTTTGCCATGGCTCGGCGGCAGCGGCAGGCCGAGCGGAATCAGGCCGGTGGCGTCGCTGCAAGCTGGCCGGCGAACGATGAGAGGGCGGCCGGCGCGCGTCCACCCTTCGATGATCGGCTCGCCGGCGAGTTCGGGATTGCGGCTCATTACGGCCGCCCAACCGGCCGCGGAGGCTTTCACCATCGAATGGCGCGCCAGAGCTTGAGCCATGTTGCGCTTCCTACGAGGCTGCTGCGAGCGCGACAACTCGATCGGTGATCTCGGCTGCTTTCCGCCGGCCGCCGCGCTCGGTGCCGAGCCAGGCGCGATCGTCCTGTCCTTGCGGTCGCTGCAACACGGCCGCAAGCTGGGGTCCCAAAGGCGCATTGTCGTCCCAGATGACGTGAATGCCGCCGGTCTGCACCATGTTCTCGAGCCCAGGCGCGAACACCGGCGTCGCTTCCGCTTTGGCCTTGAGGACATCGATCGGAAGTTTGGTGACTCGCGCCATCGACGGCAGATCCATCACGGCTGGATGTGCGCCGGGAAGCGCCACCAGCGTACCGGTCGCAAGAGCCGTCGCGATGAATGCACCGGCCGCGCTGCCGCCGTAGAGCAGGGCGACGGTGCGGTGTCCTTCCGCTTCCGCCAGCAGCAAGGCCTTGGCGAGATGTGCCAGGTATTCGCTGAGGCCGAGCAGTTCGTCGCGCTTGCTCATGCGCTGGCTCGCGGAATCAACCAGGAAGAGGATCGGTGCGCGATCGCCTGATTTGACGATCTCGATCACGCGCCTTGCGAGCACAATCGCCTCGTCGACGCCGAGCGGCTGTCCCTGGCTGATACCAAGTACGTGGACCAAGCCTGCGCCGGGATGGATCGCCGATCCCGAAATCATCGCGCCGGCAACGCCGATGTCGCTGCCGTTCGGAAACAGGCCGGCCAGGATGTCATCGAGCGTCATCGGCATTCTCCCTGTTGTTCGCCGCGGCAAGAAACGCGTCGGTCGGAAGCGCGGGGATATCGGTTGGCCCGCTGATGCCGAGCGCCCGCCAGATATCGACGGCATCTCGGGCCGCGCCGAAGCGTTGCAGCCGCCGCTCCAGGCGCGACTGCTCGGCTTCGAGAACCGCGACCCCGCAACCGCGCGTGACCTTGAGCGCATCGATCGCGGCCTGCCGAAATGCGAGCGTCTCGTCGTCGACGAATGTGTCGGCGCCGCCGATCAGATAGCGGTGCTTGCCGCCCATCGTGCGCCAGACCAGCGCGCGGTCGCGCGAGTCGAACTCCTCGATGCCCTTGTTGGTCTCGATCACCTCGGGACCGCTGACGCTGATCCGGCCCTGTTCGGAGACGATCAGGCGCGAGCAGGTGCCGGCGATCAGGCTGCCGCCGCCATAGCATCCGGCGCGTCCGCCGATCACACCGATCACGTTGACGCCGGCGCGCCGCGCCTCGAGGATCGCGCGCATGATCTCGGCAATCGCGAGCTCGCCGGCATTGGCCTCCTGGAGGCGGACGCCGCCGGTGTCGAACAGGATCAGCGCGTCCTGGCGCAGCGTGCGGGCCGCGCGCAAGAGGCCGGTGAGCTTGGCGCCGTGCACCTCGCCGAAGGCGCCGCCCATGAAGCGTCCTTCCTGGGCCGCGACGAGGACCGGCGAGCCGTCGAGACGGCCGCGTCCGATGACGATGCCGTCGTCGAATTGCTCCGGCAGGTCGAAGATCGCCAGATGCGGGCTCATCTCGCGCTGCTCGGGACCGATGAATTCGGCAAAGCTGCCAGCATCGACCAGCGCATCAATGCGCTGCCGGGCGCTTGCCTCGTACCAGCTCAGCGAATCCGTGTTGGCGGTGGCTGCGGTCATCGTTCCGGCTCCTCGATCTTGCGGACGCCCTGGGCGAGGCGCAGTGCGACCGTGTCGGGCCGGGCACCGCCGTCATTGATGGAGATGCGCAGGCCGCCGGCAGGGCGGCGGTCGACGAAGTCGCGGACCACGGCCTCCCAGACCGCGCCAAAGCCGTGGGCAGCAGTTGTTATGTCGATCATGCAGCTGTCGGCAGGCGCTGCGCGTTCCAGCAGCACTTCGAGATTGCCGGAGGCGACGACGCCGACGATGGCCTGCATGCGGGTGCCGCCGGCGCGCGTCGGGGCAGATAGTCGGAAGCTGAGCGTTTCCATGCGAAACTCCTCACCAGTTGCGGAAGCGGCTGGGCGGACGATAGAGGCCGCCGGAAGCCAGCATGAGATCCTTGATTGAGCGCGCCGCCAGCAAGCGGCGATCGGCATCGAGTGGATCGATGCCGAGATCTTCGGGCCGCCGGATGACGCCGCGCGCGCGCAGCTTTTCGACCAGTTTGGAATCGCGGGCGCGGCCGATGTCGGTGTAGCCGGCAACACCGCGGATCGCCTGCTCGCGCTCGTCCTTGTTCCGACACAACAGGAGGTTGGCGATCCCTTCCTCGGTGACGATGTGGGTGACGTCGTCCGAGTAGACCATCACCGGCGCCAGATCGAGGTCGACTTTGCGCGCCAGTTCGAGCGCATCGAGCCGTTCGACGAAGAGGGGGGCATTGCGCTCGCCAAAGGTCTCGCCGATCTGCACCACCAGCTTGCGGCCGCGGCGCAGCGCCGCGTCGGCATCGGGCGCTGCCTCCGCACCGGCCTTGAGCCAGGGTTCACTGGGGTGGCGGCGGCCGCGCGGATCGGATCCCATGTTAGGCGCGCCGCCGAAGCCTGCGATGCGGCTCGTCGTCACCGTCGAGCTGTGTCCTTCGAGGTCGATCTGAAGCGTCGATCCGATGAACATGTCGCAGGCATAGAGGCCCGCCGTCTGGCAGAAGGCGCGATTTGATCGCAGCGAGCCGTCAGGCCCCGTGAAGAACACATCCGAGCGCGCGGCGACGTAGTCCTCCATGCCAACTTCCGATCCGAAACAATGGATCTGGTCGACCCATCCGGCTTCGATCGCCGGAATCATCGTGGGGTGCGGATTGAGCGCGAAGTGTGTGCAAACCTTGCCTTTGAGGCCGAGCTTCTCACCATAGGTCGGCAGCAAGAGTTCGATCGCGGCGGTGTTGAAACCGATGCCATGATTGAGCCGGCGTACGCCATAGGGCGCGTAGATGCCCTTGATGGCGAGCATTGCTGTCAAGATCTGGGTTTCGGTGATTGCCGCCGGATCACGTGTGAAGAGCGGCTCGACATAGAACGGCCGGCCGGCTTCCACCACGAAATGCACGAGGTCGCCGGGGATATCGACGCGCGGCACCTTGTCGACGATCTCGGTGACCTGGGCGACGACGAGGCCGTTCTTGTAGCTCGTCGCCTCGACGACCGTCGGTGTGTCCTCGGTGTTCGGCCCGGTATAGAGGTTGCCGTCCTTGTCGGCGCTGACCGCCGCGATCAAGGCCACGTTCGGCGTGAGATCGATGAAGTAGCGGGCGAACAGCTCAAGATAGGTATGGACGGCGCCGAGTTCGATCTTTCCCCCGAACAGCATCCGCGCGATGCGCGCCGACTGCGGGCCTGAATAGGAGAAGTCGAGCCGCCGCGCGATGCCCTTGTCGAACATATCGAGATGCGCCGGCAGCACCACACCTGACTGCACCATGTGCAGGTCGTGGACATCATGGGGATCAAGGTTCGCGAGAGCAGAGGCGAGGATATCGGCCTGCTTCTGATTGTCACCTTCGAGGCACACGCGGTCGCCTGACCTGATCACCGCCTTCAGAAACGCGGGCAGGCTCGGGATCGGGACGACCTTGCCCTTGGCATGTTGTTGACCGGCCGCCAGGCGCTGGCCCAGCGCGGCCTTTTGCATACCCCAATCGCTCATTTCAGGCTCCTTGGCATGCGAGACGGGCTCTTGGTGAGGCTTAATGTATGCGTATTGCCTTCTGTTGTCAATTAGTGTATACGAAAAGCCATAAGCTGCGAATGTTCGCATACAAAGGAGGAAATTTATGATGCGAATGCATACGAGACGCCCCGAAGCCCTGCTCACGGTGGGGAGGCGCCCGTGACCATTTCAGGCGTGGCGCTGCTCGCGATCTGCACGCTGTTGGGAGGCTTCCTGGGGGACCTGCTCGGCGCAGCCCTCGGCGTGAAGGCCAATGTCGGCGGCGTCGGCATTGCGATGATTTTCTTGATCGCGGCCCGGCTCTGGCTGGTGCGGCGCAAGCTGCTCAGTCACGGTCTGAAGACCGGTGTCGAGTTCTGGGGCAGCTTCTACATTCCGATCGTGGTCGCCATGGCCGCGCAACAAAACGTCGTCGCAGCCGCGAAGGGCGGTCCGATCGTCATCATCGCGGGCGTTGGTGCTGTCGTGGTGTGCTTCGCGATGGTGGCCCTGATCGGTCGGCTCAGCGGCCGTGTCGAGACGATGGACGAGATCGAGGCGCGGGAAGCTGAAGCGCTCGCCGCGCCGGTGCCTCACTTCAAGTCCGGGAGGATCGGATGAGCATGATATCTCACGTTCTCGTTGCGAACTCGCTGATCACCGCGTTCGCGGTCGTCGGAATCCTGATGTGGATCTCGGGAGCGATCTCGAAATACCTCACCTTTGGGCGCATTCACGGCTCGGCGATCGCGATCATGTTGGGTCTCGCGCTGGCCTTTCTTGGGGGCCTCTCCACCGGTGGCGAGAAGGGCGTCGCCGATCTGCCGGCGCTGGCCGGAATCGGGCTGATGGGAGGCGCGATGCTGCGGGACTTTGCCATCGTCGCGACCGCCTTCGAGGTCGACGTCGTGCATGCGCGCAAGGCCGGATTGATCGGGGCGGTCGCGCTCGGATTGGGAACAGTGGTTCCGTTTATTCTCGGCGTTCTCGTTGCCGCGGCGTTTGGCTACACTGACGCCGAATCATTGACGACGATCGGCGCCGGCGCGGTCACCTATATTGTGGGACCGGTCACCGGCGCTGCGATCGGCGCATCCTCGCCGGTTATTGCGCTCTCGATCGCGACCGGTGTATTCAAGGCGGTGATCGTGATGATCGGCACGCCGTTCGTCGCGAAGATGATCGGCCTGAACAATCCGCGCAGCGCAATGGTGTTCGGCGGCTTGATGGGCACGGTCAGCGGCGTTTCCGGAGGCCTTGCGGCAACGGATCGACGTCTGGTGCCTTACGGTGCATTGACCGCGACTTTTCATACCGGGTTGGGATGCCTGGTCGCGCCGTCCATCCTTTACTTCACGGTGCGCGCAATCATAGGAAGCTGAATGGCAGGCCTGTTCAAAGTCGCAGCTGAAGCAGAAGAAGATGGCGGCCTCCTATCTGACCGCATCCGAAATGCGCTCACGGACGAGATTGCGTCCGGTACGCTCGTCGCCGGTTCGGCCTTGGAAGAGCAACAGCTCGCCGATCGCTTCGGAGCTTCCCGAACTCCGGTGCGGGAGGCTCTCCGGCAACTCGCCGTCAGCGGGTTGGTGGAGGTGCGGGGGCGTCGCGGGGTTGTCGTGGCACGGATGACACCTGAGCGCATCATGGACATGTTCGAGACGAGCGCAGAGGTGGAAGCCATGTGCGTCAGGCTCGCGACTTATCGCATGACGCCGCTCGAGCGCAGCCAGCTGATCGAACTCCATGAATCCTCGCAGGCGATGGTCGAGGCGAACGACGTCGATGCCTACGATGCATTCAACCGACAATTCCACGAATGCATCTACCGCGCGACGCACAACTCGTTCATGGCCGAGCAGGCCCAGGACGTCCGATCGCGGCTCAGCGCCTTCCGCCGCACGCAATTGCGACAGGGTGATCGCATTCGCAAATCCCGCGACGAACATGAAGCCATCATGCATGCGATCGCTGAAGGCGATGGCGATACGGCTTCGCGCAGGATGCGTGCGCACATGTTGAACGCCGCCGCCGCGCTTCGGCGCTACATCGATGATCGCCTCAAACCCGTCGATGGGCGTGAACCCTACAACACCTGACAATTGCGGTTGTGAACCGCTGTTGATGAAGACCAAACAGACGGAGCCGGCAAACGTTCTTCGCTTACAAATGCAATCCTAGGGAGCTGTCATGAATGAAGGCAATCAAAAGGCGCATTCCTCTGAGGTGATCTATGACGTGTCGGCCGAGTGGGCCAAGCGCGCCTATGTCAACGACGCCAAATATCGCGAGATGTATGCGCACTCGGTCAAGGATCCCAACGGCTTCTGGGCCGAGCACGGCAAGCGGATCGACTGGATCAAGCCCTTCATCAAGGTCGAGAACGTCTCGTTTGCGCCGGGCAACATCTCGATCAAATGGTTCGAGGACGGCGTGCTGAACGTCGCCTGGAACTGCATCGACCGCCATCTCGACAAGCGCGGCGACCAGACCGCGATCATCTGGGAGGGCGACGATCCCTCCGAGTCCAAGCACATCACCTACCGCCAGCTGCACGACGAAGTCTGCAGGATGGCCAACATCCTGCGCACGCGGAACGTCAAGAAGGGCGACCGCGTCACGATCTATCTGCCGATGATCCCGGAAGCGGCCTACGCCATGCTGGCCTGCGCGCGGATCGGCGCGATCCACTCGGTGGTGTTCGGCGGCTTCTCGCCGGACAGCCTCGCCCAGCGCATCAAGGACTGCGATTCCAAGGTGGTCATCACCGCCGATGAAGGCCTGCGCGGCGGCAAGAAGGTGCCGCTGAAGGCCAATGTCGACGCCGCGATCGAAAAAGTCGGTGGCGTCGACTGGGTCGTGGTGGTGAAGCGCACCGGCGGCAAGATCGAGATGAACTCGACCCGCGACCTCTGGTATCACGACGCCGCAGCTGTCGTGACGACGGAATGCCCGGCCGAGCACATGCATGCCGAGGACCCGCTGTTCATCCTCTACACCTCGGGTTCGACCGGCACGCCGAAGGGCGTGCTGCACACCTCCGCCGGCTATCTGGTGTTCGCGTCGATGACGCATCAATATGTGTTCGACTATCACGACGGCGACATCTACTGGTGCACCGCCGACGTCGGCTGGGTCACCGGCCACAGCTACATTCTCTACGGGCCGCTCGCCAACGGCGCGACCACGCTGATGTTCGAGGGTGTGCCGAACTACCCGGACAATTCCCGGTTCTGGAATGTGGTCGACAAGCACAAGGTCAACATCTTCTACACCGCACCGACCGCGATCCGCGCGCTGATGCAGGGCGGCGACGAGCCGGTGAAGAAGACCTCGCGCAAGTCCCTGCGCCTGCTCGGCTCGGTCGGCGAGCCGATCAATCCGGAGGCCTGGGAGTGGTATCACCGCGTGGTCGGCGATGACCGCTGCCCGATCGTCGACACCTGGTGGCAGACCGAGACCGGCGGCATTTTGATCACGCCGCTGCCCGGCGCCACCAGGCTGAAGCCGGGGTCGGCGACGCGGCCGTTCTTCGGCGTAGTACCTGAAATTGTCGATGCCGAGGGCAAGACGCTGGACGGCGCGACCGAGGGCAACCTCTGCATTGCCAAGTCGTGGCCGGGCCAGATGCGCACGGTCTATGGCGACCACGCCCGCTTCGAGCAGACCTATTTCTCGACCTACAAGAACAAGTACTTCACCGGCGACGGCTGCCGGCGCGATGCCGACGGCTATTACTGGATCACCGGCCGCGTCGACGACGTCATCAACGTCTCGGGCCACCGCATGGGCACCGCCGAGGTCGAGAGCTCGCTGGTCGCGCACGAGGCTGTGTCGGAAGCCGCCGTCGTCGGCTATCCGCACGACATCAAGGGCCAGGGCATCTACGCCTATGTCACGCTGATGAAGGGCACCGAGCCGACCGAGGCCCTGCGCAAGGAGCTCGTCGCCTGGGTCCGCAAGGACATCGGCCCGATCGCCTCGCCGGATCTGATTCAGTTCGCGCCCGGCCTGCCGAAGACCCGCTCCGGCAAGATCATGCGCCGCATCCTGCGCAAGATCGCCGAGGACGAGCCGTCAAGCCTCGGCGACACCTCGACCCTGGCTGATCCCGCCGTGGTCGACGACCTCGTGCAGAACCGGCAGAACAAGCGCTCGCGCTAAGCTCGGAACGCTTCTTCCCGTATGCCCTCGAGAGGGCGGCAAACGTCAATAGGGGAGGTGATGTCGGCGATCATCGCTAGATCAGACGGTCGGCGTTACGGTGGCCGTGATCGCCACAGAACATGCGCGTTCTTGAGCAACGCCGCGCCCGCAGTTGACGCGCGGCAATCTACGAACTTCGACGATTTTGCGCTCCCGACTGTTGCGTTCGAGGCCTACTATCGAGTTCGCGTATTGCACGAATGAGCTGGCGCCCAGTCTGAGTTCCAGGAAGGTCGCCGGTTTTCAGGCTTCGTCCCGAGCTCAGGTATGCTCGATGCGCAGCTGATTGTCGCGCCACAGCCGGCTTACTTCCGCATCACCTGCGTCGGGGGCCCCCTTTCGGCGCCGTCCGTGCTGCGTCGACTGGAGAAGCGGCCTTGGCCCGGGACTTGGCATAATCGGCCGACATCGCCAGCGCGGGATCGCGATCGCGCAATTCTTCGGCGACGATCGACTGAAGCCAGCGAACCGCGGGTTCGTTGTCCATTCGGCGATGCCAGTGCTGCTTCAGTTCGATAAGAGGAATCGAGACCGGAGGCGGTAAGAGCTTCAGACCCGCATCGGCGTACCAGGCGCCGAGCGAAAACGGAACGGTGGCGATCATATCGCTCGTAGCGATCAATTGCGGAACGCTCATGAAGTGCGGCAGGTGCAGCACAACCCGGCGCTGAAGCTTGAGCTCACGGATACGTCGTTCGAAAATCTCCTGGCTCCGTCCCTGTTGGTTCACGACGATGTGGTCCGCCGCGAGAAACTGCTCGAGCGACAGCGTGTTGCCGATGGTCGGATGGTCCTTTCGGACGATGCAAGTGAAGGGGTGATCGAACAGCGCTTCGGTGACGACGTTCGGGCCGACGAGATCCGGAAAATAGCCGATCGCGAGATCGATCTCGCCCCTATCGAGAGCATCCTCTAGATGTTCGTGAGACGTCGGCACGCATCGAAGGTACGCTCCGGGAGCCATCGCGCGGATACGTTGCAGAATAGGCGGGATGAAGATCAGAACGCCGATGTCTGAAGTCGTGACCGTGAAGGTGCGGTCGCTCGCCTCCGGCACGAAGCACGGTTTACGGAGGATCTGCTGATCAACCGTCGAGAGCACCGTCCGCACGGCCTCCGCGATCGATTCCGCAAACGGCGTCGGCCGCATTCCGCGCCCGGTGGACAAGAAGAGCGGATCGCCGAAAAAGTCCCGTAGCTTGCGCAGGCCGGCGCTCGCCATCGGTTGGCTCATTCCCAACTGACGGGAAACCGTGGACAGGTTCTGCGCGCGCGACAGTCCGTCCAGCAGCAAGAGAAGGTTCAAGTCGAGGCGTCTGATATCCATAATGCTGATAGCTTGTATTGTATAATACCGGATTTTCAATGTCTGATTTCTAAGCAATGTTGACGGACAACGTCCTGCAAATGCGGACTTTGGGAGCGAAATCAGAGACGTAACCATTCGGCATGTCGAAGCCTCGGCGCCGATTATTTCTCCGGTCGATCTGCTCATTGTTTATCGATCCGCTCACTTCGGTGCCGCCGGACCAGAACGCCTGTGGCTACGAGGATAGGATGTGCCTGATCATGCACGCTGGAGGTGTCATAACCAATAAGTACATCCTAACTCTGTGGTGCCGCGACGTCCCCGGAATTGTCGCCGACGTATCGCGCTGTCTGTTCGATAATGGCGGCAACATCATCGAGGCCGAGCAGGTCGACGAGCTCATCAGCGAGCGCTTCTTCATGAGGGTAGGCGTCACCCTGCCGAAAGACGGAGCGAAGGGGGCGCGGGCCGATCTCGAGGGAATTGGCCAAAAGTTCGGAATGGAGTGGAAGTTGCGGTCCGAGGCCGAGCGCAAACGCGTGCTGCTGTTCGTCTCCAAATTCGATCATTGTCTTGGCGACCTCCTGTACCGCAATCGGCTCGGCGAGCTCCAGATGGACGTCGTCGGCATCGTCTCCAACCATCCGCGCTCCGCGCTCGCGGTCAGCCTAATCGGCGACATTCCATTCCATCACCTGCCGGTCACGAAGGAAACGAAGGCGCAGCAGGAGGCTCAGATCAAGGCGCTCCTCGACGAGACGAAGGCCGATCTGGTGGTACTCGCGCGATACATGCAGATTCTGTCGGACGATCTCATGCGGCATCTGCAGGGTCGCTGCATCAACATCCACCACAGCTTCCTGCCGGGTTTCAAAGGTGCCAAACCCTATCACCAGGCGCATGCGCGCGGGGTGAAACTCATCGGGGCAACCGCACACTTCGCGACCAGCGATTTAGACGAGGGACCGATCATCGAACAGGACGTCGAACGTGTGAGCCATCGCGACACACCGGAAGATCTTGTCCGAAAGGGGCGCGACATCGAGCGCCGGGTCCTATCCCGCGCGGTTCATTTGTTTCTCGAAGATCGCGTGATCATCAACGGCGAGCGAACCATCGTCTTCGCCGACTGAACCATCGGAGAAAAAATGCCAACACCCAAGGAAATGCGAAAAACGCCGGAAGGCTATTTCACCTCGCGCTGGGGCCTTCCCGAGTACACGGACTGGATCGACGAGAGCATGTCCTGGAAGGAGACTTGCGCGATCGGTGACTGGTCATTCCTGTGGGAGCGTCGCTTCAAGGGGCCCGACACCTTGAAGCTGTTCTCAGATACCTCCGTCAACAGCTTCCAGAAGTTTGACATCCGGCAGTCGAAGCACGTCGTCCACACAACCAAGCAGGGCAAGGTCATCGCGGAGGGTATTCTCACGCGACTGTCCGAAGATGAATTCATGCTATTCGGACGCGGTACGTTCTGGGTGGATTACGTCCGCCGCCACGGCAACTACGACGTTACTGCCGCGGCCGATGACTGGTTCAATTTCCAGGTCCAAGGACCGAGGTCGCTAGCGGTCCTCGAGAAGGTCTCGAAGCAGTCGTTGCGGGACGTGAAGTTCATGCACTCCGGCGAAATCGAGATCGCCGGATGCAAGATGCTCGCGCTACGTCAAGGCATGTCGGGCGAAATCGGCTTCGAGCTGCAAGGCCCCATGACAGAGGCCGCTGCGGTCTACGACGCGATCGTCTCCGCCGGCCGGGAGTTCGGCCTACGGCGCATCGGCGGCCGCGCCATCTTCATCAATCATCTGGAAGCTTGCTTCCCCACGATCGTCACCGACTACATGCCGGCGATCTTCCACGACGACATGAAAGAGTATCAGGACGAGTTCCGAGCCGCGATGCCAGGATTCGCCGCCACGTTCAACATCGCCGGCAGCTTCCAGTCCGACGACATCCGGGACTGGTACCGAAGTCCGGTCGAACTCGGCTGGGGCAAGAACATCAAGTTCGACCATGAATTCATCGGGCGCGAAGCACTCGAAAAGGAACTTGCCAGCCCGCGACGTCTGATCCGGACGCTGGTCTGGAACGGTGAGGACGTCGCCGATGTGCACGCTTCGCTTTTCCAGAAGGAGCAAGAGCCGTACCAGTATATGGAAATGCCGCGCGATCAGCGTGGCTTCATGTACGCCGACCGCGTGCTGGTCGGCGGCAAGGACGTTGGCGTGACCACTTCGCGGGGCTACAGCTACTTCTTTCGCGAGATGCTCTCGCTCTGCACGATCGACGTCGAGCATTCCGAGATTGGCACGGAGGTGGCTGTGGTCTGGGGCGAGCCCAGTCGACGGCAGAAGCACATCCGAGCGAAGGTGGCTCCCGCCCCCTACAAGAAGGACAATCGCCGCGCGGATCTTTCCAAGGTCTAAAGCCGCTCATGACCGCTCGCATCATCGACGGAAAGACACTTGCTGTCGCTGTACGCGAGGAAGTCGCCGCGGGCGTCGCCGCTCTGGTCAGCGCTGGCGCGGCGGTCCCGGAACTGGCCGTGGTGCTGCTCGGCGACGATCCCGCCAGCCACGTCTACGTTTCGAACAAGGTACGACAGACCGAAGCCGCCGGCATGCGATCGCGTCGATACCTGCTGGATGCGGACACGACGGAACGACGGCTTCTGGAACTGATCGAGGCGTTGAACCGGGACGCAACCGTGAGCGGCATCTTGGTGCAGTTTCCGCTGCCGCCGCACATCGATACCGCGCGTGTCGTGACGACCATCCGTCCCGACAAGGACGTCGACGGATTCAATCCGTTGAACGTGGGACGCACCGCCGCGGGCATCGAAGGCGCGTTGGTGCCATGCACGCCGCTCGGCGTCATGCGCCTTATCAAGTCGGTGCATGAAGACATCGCGGGGCTAGGAGCCCTCGTGGTGGGGGCGTCGAACGTCGTCGGTCGTCCGATGGCCCGGCTTCTGCTGCAGGAATTATGCACGGTGTCGATCGCGCACATTCGCACGACCGACCTGGAACGACGGTGCAGCGAGGCCGACATTCTCGTCGTCGCGACCGGTGTCCCCGGTCTCATCCGCGGCCACTTCATCAGGCCTGGCGCAACGGTCATCGATGTCGGCATCACGCGCATTACATCGGGATCCGGCGCCGAGAAGCTCGTCGGAGATGTCGCGTTCGACGAGGCGGTTAAAGTCGCAGGCGCGATCACGCCTGTGCCGGGCGGCGTCGGACCGATGACGATCGCCTGTTTGCTCGCCAACACGTTGAGTGCCGCAAGAATGAAGGCAGCCAGATCCAAAGCGCCGGATGCCGACCCGGCGACCGCCGCCTGAACCGCGGCTTGGCGGCCGAGAGTTCTTGAAGATCCGCGCAACGGATTTTCAAGCAAAAGCCATCGAAGCGAGCTTTCAAAGGGGAGGAAGGACGTGACCACACAAGTGCTGGACGAACTGCGCAAACCAGTTATCGACATCGGAGTTCTTGCGGAGGAGGGAGTATGGAGCACGGCGCGCAAGCAGGTTCTGCTTCTGTGCGCGCTCGCGATTATTCTGGATGGACTGGACAACCAGATACTCGGCTTCGCGATTCCGTCCATGATCAAGGAATGGAGCGTCGCTCGCGGCGACTTCGCTCCCGCGCTCGCGCTAGGCTTCGTGGGCATGACGATCGGTACTCCGATCGGAGGCATCATTGGCGATTGGCTCGGACGCAAGTTTGCTCTGATCGCATCAGTTTCCTGTTCGGAGCGGCCACGCTTGCCATCTCATTCGCTAATGGCCTGGAAGCGGTCAGCCTCAACCGCTTTCTCGCCGGCTTGGGGCTGGGTGGTGCGCTTCCGGCTGCGACCGCACTTATCGCGGAATTCACGCCCAAGCGTAACCGCAGTCTTTCGGTGATATTGGGGATCGTCTGCATTCCGATCGGAGGCATGATCGCCGACGTGCTCGCGGCTCAGTTGCTGCCCGATTACGGTTGGCGGATGTTGTTTGTGGTCAGTGGGGTATTGCCGATGATCGTTGCGGTGATCCTCGCGACAGCGTTGCCGGAATCTCCGCAATATCTCCTGGCACGGGGGGCGGACGCGCAAAGGTGGCGAAGTCGGCGCGGATCCTCGACGAGACCCTCGCAGCCTCCAGCGTCTTCGTTGATAGACGCGACGCGGGAGTGGAAGGAGCTTCGCTCCTCGCCCTTTTCGTGGCCGCCCTTCGCCGTACGACGACGGCGCTCTGGGTCGCATTCTTCTTTTGTCTGTTGCCCGTGTACGTTCTATACGCTTGGGCTCCCACGCTCCTGACCGGCAAAGGGTTCGACGTGCCGACAGCGAGCTTCGCGTTGGCATTGTTCAACTTTGGCGGTGTCGCCGGTTGCATCGTGACCGGCTGGGCGATCGGCCGGTTCGGCACGCGGGCACCAATCCTGACAGTCGCCGGCGCCGCGACAGCGGGAGCGGCGGTTTTGGCTTGGGTGCCGGTTTCGATCGAAACCAAGCCGCTGATCATGTTTCTTCTGTGCATTGAAGGCTTTTTTCTGCTCGGCGCTCAAGGCTCGCTTTACGCGCTGGCCGCCTACGTATATCCGACGAGCGCCCGTTCCACCGGCGTCGGGGCGGCCGCCGGTTTCGGCCGGGGAGGCGATCGTCAGTGCCTACGTCGGCGCGTTCGCGCTCAACTACGGTGCAACAATGTTCTTCGCCGTCATCGCCGCCTGCGTCGCCATCACCTTCGTCGCGGTAGCGATCGTCGACGTACATCAGGCCGCGATCCGGGACGAGCCTTCGCGCTCCGTCGCTTGACCGGGTATCGACAGGCAATCATCGAAGCCCGCGGTCTTCCTCGATCGCGGCTTCGATCCAGTTCGACGACCGGCCGAGCAGATGCGGCCGGCCACGATGGCGCTGAATGAGGGCAAAATATCGCGCGGCGCTCTCGCAATGAGCCCTGCGTGAGCCGTTGGAAATTATCCGAGACGAATCCGCCCAGATTGCGGGAGTCCGACATCACGCTGTCTCACTGTTAGCCCATCGCGGCTTGCCGACGAAACATGAAGTCATGTGGACGTCACTGCAGGTGTATCAGCGTTGCGGATGCGCGAGACTTCCTGCAATTTCGGGCGAGCCGGGCAGACGAGGCCCACAGCTGGCGTGCGGATTGCTGGTCGTAACGCTAAGCTGCAGGTGATTCGCCCAGATCTTCGACGGTATTCCGGCCGAACCTCGATACGCTCAGGCCAGCCGAAGGTAGTCCGTCTCGTCCGACTGCGCTTTGCCTCTGGCGGCCGCGTCGCCGCTGCGCCACGCACCGTGCATGGCGAAACGCCAAAATCGCTCGGCAGCAGGCCGTTGCTCCCGCCGCAGACGGATCGCCACCATTTCGGTCTCAAGCCTTGCTCCGTCTATGCTCTTGCGGAGCATGCGCACATTCGGCAGGGTGGCGCGGGCGTCGAACCAGCCCAGATCGATGGCCGCGATTGCGTGGTGTTCGGCATGCCGGACGACCGAAAAGGCATCGCCTTCCGGTATTCGGACCGGTTCGGCCTCGATTTCGTCCAGATAGCGACCGATGGCCGATGCCAGCGGGCCGCCATGAACTCGACCGATCTTAGCAATACGCACGCCTTTCAGGTTGGCGCTCGAAATGCTGGCGACATCCGCGAGAGGGTGGCCTGCGGGGACGTACAGGCCGAGCTGTCGGGAAGCCAGCGGCAGCGTTTCCAATTCGGAGCCCAACGCGCGATTAAGTGGCGACAATTCGAGGCGATCGGAGGGCTCGATGACGATGGCGACGTCGGCATCATGGTCGCGCACCACGTCGTAGATGCGCTCGCTGCCATACTGCATGATCTGAATGTCGACGTCGGGATTTGCGGCGGCATAGCTGTCCGTCAGCAAGGCACGATCGCTGATCAGCACCGAATAGGTCTGCACCGCCAGGCGAAGGTCGTTGCTGAGAATCTCCTTGGCTCGCTGCGCCGCCCAATCATGCTCCATGACGACGCGCCGGGCATTGACGAGGAAGGCGCGGCCTTCCCAGGTCAACTGCACCCGTCGGCTGGTACGTTCGAAAAGCGCGAATCCGAGCCTGCGTTCCAGCTCACGGATCGTAGCGGATAGCGCGGGCTGCGAGACGTGCAGTTCCTGGGCGGCGCGCGTAAAGGACCGGCTCTTTGCTACCTGCAGGAAGGCGCGAAACGGAGTGGCATCAAGATCCATCAGGAGGTGCTTCCATAAGGAACCTTTATTGATAGCCGAACAATGCGGTATTGGTAAGGACCGGAGCTTTCTTGCAATATTCCTCCATCCCAGCGGAGGAAGTGCTTTGTGGTCGTTTGATACCGAGCCCGAGTTCCAGAAGGAGCTCGACTGGATTGCTGCCTTTGTGCGCCGCAACATCGAACCATTGGACTATGTCCTGGGTAGCCAGTGGAACATCCACGACGAGCGATTCACGCAGCTGGTTCGGCCGCTGCAGGCCGAAGTGAAGGAGCGCGGCCTTTGGGCTTGCCATCTCGGTCCGCATCTAGGCGGCAAGGGCTACGGACAACTCAGGCTCGCACTGATGAACGAGCAGTTCGGCCGCTCGCGCTTTGGCCCAATCGTTTTTGGCGCGCAGGCCCCTGACACCGGTAATTCCGAAATCCTAGCGCAGTACGGCACGCCAGAGCAGAAGAGGCGCTATCTCAAGCCGCTCCTGAACAACGAGATCGTCTCCTGCTTCGCCATGACCGAGCCGCAGGGTGGTGCGGATCCTCTCCAGATAGAGGCCACGGCAAAGCTCGACGGCGATCATTGGGTCATCAATGGCGAAAAATGGTTCTCGTCGAACGCGCGCTTCGCTTCGTTCTACATCATAATGGTGAAGACCGACGCGGGAGCGGCCGATCCGTATCGCCGCCAGTCCATGTTCATTGTACCCGCCGACACGCCGGGCATAGAAATCGTGCGCGAGTTTACCTATTTCGGTCAAGCCGAGCCCGAGCATGCGCATGTCCGCTGGAACAATGTGCGCGTGCCGGCTGACCATCTGCTTGGAGAGCGAGGCGCCGGCTTCGAGGTGGCGCAAGCTCGCCTTGGTGGAGGGCGGCTTCATCATGCGATGCGCGCGCTTGCCGAGGCGACACGATGCCTCGAATACACCTGCGAGCGCGTGGTGTCTCGGCGCACAAAGGGTGACGTTCTCTGGAAACAGCAGAGCGTTCAGGAGCGCATCGCCGACGCTTGGATCAAATTACGTCAGTTTCGGCTGCTCGTGCTGGAAACGGCATGGCTCGCCGATCAGGGGAAGAGCTGGAAGGACATTCGTCAGAACGTTTCGGCGGTGAAGGCGACGATGCCGAAGGTTCTGCATCAGGTGGCCTCGATGGCGCTCCATCTTCACGGCTCGCTTGGCCTGACCACGGACGCCCCGTTCTCCGGGCATATCATGAACAGCTACATGATCGGCCTCGCGGACGGTCCCACCGAAGTCCACAAGGGCGTGGTCGCGCGCGAACTCCTCAAGACGTTTCGGCCGACGGAGCAGATGTTTCCCGACTATCTGCGCTTCAAGCGGGAGCCCACTGCCCGCGCGCAGTTCGGCCTGAAGTGACGGTTGCTTCTCATGGTCGCCCAGTTCAACCTCGATTTCTCAAGCCGGACGGTCCTCGTCGTTGGGGGAAGCGGCGGAATTGGCAACGCAATCGCGCAGACTTTCCGCGCTCAAGGTGCGACCGTTCACGTCTGGGGCACGAGACCGGACGCAAAAGCCTATTCCGACGTCGCCGACTCGAATCTCGAAGGACTTCACTATCAACAGATGGATGTTTCCAACTTCGGAGCGATCGAAGCCTATCAGCCTGCGTTCGATCGGCTCGATGTGCTCGTCCAATCGCAGGGCTTCGTCTTATACCGGCGGCAGGAATACGAGATGCCGTCATTTCAGAAGGTTCTCGGGATCAATTTGACGAGCCTGATGGCATGCTCGAACAAGTTCGAGCCGATGCTGACGGAATCGCGCGGATCTATGATCGTCGTCTCGTCGTCCGCGGCCTTTCATGCGACGCGCGGAAACCCTGCCTATAATGCCTCAAAGGCTGGGGCGGTGGGTCTTGTGCGTACGCTCGCCCAGACGCTTGCTGACAAGGGCGTCCGCGTGAACGGCATCGCGCCTGGATTCATTCCGACGCGTTTGACTGCAATCACGACGGACGATGCCAAACGCTCCGAAGCCGCTCTGGCGCGCATCCCGATGGGACGCTTCGGAACGCCCGAGGAAATGGCGGGCGTGGCGCTGTTTCTCGCCTCTCCCTTGGCTCGTTACGTCACGGGGCAGACCATCCTTGCCGACGGCGGGATGCTTCTATGATCGCGGCGGCGAACGAGCTTGTCGACTTCGACCGGCTCGCGGGCTGGATGGACGCTCATGGTCTCGGCGCTGGCGCGATGAGCGGTATCACGCGATTGAGCGGCGGCACGCAGAATGCATTAATCCGCTTCTCCCGATCGGGCCGGAATTACGTCCTGCGCCGACCACCGCCAGCGCTGCGACCCGACAGCAACGAGACCATGCGACGAGAGGCGCGACTGCTCGCCGCGATTGCCAAAAGCGACGTTCCCCATCCGCGTCTGGTCGCCAGTTGCGGCGAGACCGATCCGCTCGGCGTAGCGTTCTACCTGATGGAGCCAGTCGATGGCTTCAATCCAGTCGCGGGCCTGCCCGCGCCCCATAACGAGGATGCCAGGTGGCGGCGCAGGATGGGTTTCGCCCTTGTCGAGGGGATTGCGGCGCTCCACAGGCTGGACTTTCGCAAACTCGGTCTTGAAGGTTTCGGGAATCCGGACGGCTATCTTGACCGTCAGGTCGAACGCTGGCGACGTCAGCTCGATGCCTATGCCCGGCATGAGAACTGGCCGGGCCCGGCCGTAATTCCCGGGGTTGCGGAAGTCGCGACTTGGCTCGCCGATCATCTTCCTCCGGCGTCTGCACCGGGAATCCTGCACGGCGACTATCAGCTCGCCAATGTCATGTTTCGCCACGATGCGCCGGAACTTGCTGCGATCGTGGACTGGGAGCTTGCGAGCATCGGGGATCCCCTTGTCGACCTCGGCTGGATTATCGCGACCTGGCGGGACGAAGGTGTTCCTGAGCTGCCGGTGCTGAAGGTCGAGCCCTGGGACGGGTTCCCATGCGCCGAGGATCTGATTGAGCATTATGCCCGTCTAAGTTCGCGCGATTTGACCCATATCGAATGGTACGTCGTGCTGGCTTGCTATCGGCTCGGAATAATCCTTGAGGGTACCTACGCGCGTGCGTGCGATGGCAAGGCGCCGATCGAGACCGGACGGCTGTTGCACGAGACTGCCGTTGCTCTTTTCGAGCGAGCTTTAGCACGCATTGGCCGCAACAACAGCGTGCCGAGAAGATAGCTGAAACATGTTGAACTCGCGAACCGGTACAAGCGGAACGATCTCTGAAGACTTGCTTCCGCCGTCTTCTTTGTCCGCTCCAATCGTTAGCCGACCTTGCCGCTTATTGGTTATTATCGCCGAGAAGGAATTCGTTGAGGATAGCGTGGCGTCGTATCCCTTCTACTTTGATCCCTCCTGCTATCACCAGCACGCGCCCATGCGGTTGCAGGAGTCTGAAAGTCTGTTTGATCAGGGGCGGTGCCAAAGGGCCGCGTCCGCGACGACCTTATTGATTGGTTGAGCGGCTGCCGGATCGTGGTCGAAGGGCCGCCTTAACCGCCTACCGCGCAGTGGGGCGTTCGGCCGGTCGACTCACGGCAGATCGCGCTTCGTGCCACGTCTTCCTCGGGCGCGCGCATCCACAGGATCACGTTGCATCCATTGGCGATGATCTGCGATTTGATTTCCCGTATCATTCCGCCATCGAAAGCGGATTGATCACACAATCACCAGATGCTGGTTGCGATCGTCATGGCCCTCGCCAAGCCAATGCTTGGCGCTTGCTGCCATCCCGTGCTCCTGCAGAACCTCGATGTGCTTCATCGAGTAGCGGCGGATTGCGTCGAGGTCCGACCCGAAGATCCGCATTCCGACGATCGAGCCGCGAAAGGCGAGGTTGAGTGTCTCATCTCTGGGCAATCAACGAATCTAGGCATCTCGAATGCAGTCACCGACGGGGGCTGCTCCCGATAGCGGCGAACCTGTACAAGACAGGTTTGGGCCGCGCATCCTTGCGAAAGCCCAGATGCACCCTGGTCCAGCGTTACAACGTTCGGATTCCCGTGTTTTTCCAACGGACCATGAGCATCAGCACCCGGATCGCACCACGCTCCGGTCTCCAGCCGCGCCACGCCGCTCATGATATCATTCGTTACCTTGGCTGAAGCGAGCGTGCGGCCTCGGTCATTTAGGATTTCCACCAAGTCACCGTTACGAATACTTCGGAGGTTCGCGTCGATCGTATTCAGATAAACCGGTGTGCGGCCATTGAGCTTATCTGAGCGGCTCACCGAGCCATGATCAAGTTGACTATGTAGGCGGCTTTTTGGTTGATCCGAGAGTAAGTGCAATGGCCAACGCCGTGCGAGATCGGAGCCTAACCACTCGAAGGGCGCCAGCCAAACCGGATGCCCTGGGCAGTCCTCTAAACCGAAGCCGGCGATCGTTTCCGAGAATATTTCTATGCGACCAGACGGTGTTGGCAAGGGATTACGATCAGGGTCTGCCCTGAATTCTGACAACAGCACGGCAGGTTGCGGATCAGCCCGAAAGTCCAGCAGACCTCGCTTCCAGAATTCGGCGAAGGGCGGGACCGAGGGCGCTGCGGGAGATGCTCGGTACTCTTCATAAAGGAATTCCAGCCATTGCATTTCGTCGCGACCTTCGTCGAAGGCCGCCTTGTGTCCGAGGCGTTCGGCCAAATCTCGCAGGATGACGAAATCGTCCCGTGCTTCCGCAAAGGGAAGCAACGCTTGTTTCATGGCTATCAGCACGCCCTCGCGCTTGGCATGTCCGATGTCGTTACGTTCTACCGAAAGCGTCGCCGGCAGTACGATATCAGCCATCTTTGCATTCGCATTCCAGAACTGCTCATGCACGACGACCGTGTCCGGCCGCTGCCATGCTGTTTGTAGCCTACGGAGATCTTGATGGTGATGAAATGGGTTTCCACCGGCCCAGTAGATCAAACGAATGTCCGGATAGATGTATTTGCCGCCATTGTACTGGAAAGGCGTCCCGGGGTTGAGCAGCATATCCGTTATGCGCGCAACGGGAATGAAATCTCTGACCGGATTCTGGCCCTGCCCAAAGGTTGGACCCGGCAAGAGAGGATGCGCGCTGCCAAGGGCGTTCGTTGTGCCATAAAATCCAAAGCCGCCCCCGGGAAGGCCGATCTGCCCTAGCATTGCAGCCAGTACAACCAGCATCCAAAAGGGTTGCTCGCCGTGCGCGGCTCGTTGGAGCGACCACGTGGCGTTGAGCATCGTACGACTACGAGCCATCTCTCGAGCGAGTTGACATATATCGTTTGCGGGAACATCGGTAATTTCCGCAGCCCATATCGCGGTTTTCGGTATTCCGTCGAGCTTGCCGAGGAGATAGTCTGCGAATTGTTCGAATCCGACGCAGTACCTCTCGACGAAATCCTTATCCCACAGGTGTTCTTCGTAAAGCGTGTGTGCGAGCGCAAGCATCAGGGCGGTATCTGTATTCGGTCGTAACTTTAGCCAACGCCACTTACTGCCTGTATCTAGATTGTCGCGAACGGGTCCAACATTAACGAAGCGGATGCCCGCGTCAGCCATGCCGAGCAAGCCATGGCGGGTTCGATGTTCGCTCGCTCCACCTGACGATATTTGGGCATTTTTTGCTGGCACCCCGCCGAAGGCCACAAAGAGCTCTGTGTGCTCGGCAAGGAGCTCCCAAGATGTATGCGACGCCATGAGATCGTCCATCGGCGCCACGATATTTGGCATCAATACGCGACCGGCCCCGAGGCTGTAAGTGTCGCGGCTACTAACATAGCCACCGGTGATGTTGAGGAACCGGTGGATCTGGCTCTGCGCGTGGTGAAAACGGCCAGCGCTTGCCCAGCCGTAAGAGCCGCCGAAAATGGCATTGTTGCCGTAACGAACACGGACACGATCCAATTCGGCAGCAAGTAGGTCGAGTGCCACATCCCAGCCGACCTCAACGAAATCATCACTCCCGCGCATACCATCGTTCGCCCCGGGACCATCTTTAAGCCAGCCTCTCCGGATGGCGGGGCGCCGAACCCTCATTCGATTCAAGTCATCATCGACCTTGCGGAAGCCGATGGTCGCAGGGTTTCCATCGTGGCGCCATGGCTGGAAGAGCGGCTGCCCGTCCGTGTCCTTCGTGACCTCGTAGATGCCCCAATGCATGGATGTGTAGGTGCGTAGAGAATCCGATTTCTTAGGCTTGGACACGTGTCGCTCTTGTTGATCAAAATTGGACGACTGCATTCCTTGCGCACCGCGCAAATATGCTCTTGTCAAACGGCTCCCTGCTCACGGAATATTCGGATCTGCGCGCCGTCGTAACCAAGGAGCCCACCTAGCACAGAATCGGTATGCTCACCGAGACGGGGGCTGGCCCGCAATGGTACCATCGGCGTGTCTAAGAACCGCAATGGGCTATGTGCCGCAGTGATGTCTCCGAACTCCGGATGTTTAAAGCTTTGCAGCATGCCGCGCTCGTGCAGATGCGGGTCGTTGGTCATTTCATTGAGCGTACGGATCGGGGCACAAGGCACACGAGCGGCGATCAATGCTTCAAAAAGCCGGCTCTTGGAGCGTTGAGCCGACCAATCCTCAATGAGTGCGTCCAAAACGTCTATGTTTGCTACTCGGGCGCGCATCGTTACAAAGCGCGGATCCTCGAGCAAGTCAGTCCGATCCATAACGCCCACAAGCGCCTGCCAATGCTCGTCATTGTTGCAGATTATCGCGATGTGTCCGTCCGCCGTGCCGTAGACATTGTAGGGAGCGAGGGACATGCCGCCGTGACGGTTGCCCGTCCGCATGGCACCTTCGGCGCCAGCCTCATAAAGCATCCCCAAGCTTGAGCTCAGCGAATGGTAAACGGCTTCGAGCATGGAAACTTCGACGGACCGGCCCATACCGGTTCGCTCACGACCCAACAAGGCAGTCGCAATGGCGCCGTAAAGGTGAACGCCGCCGAAGAAATCGCATATCGCCGGCCCCGCTTTGAGCGGCGGACCGTCGGCGAGGCCGGTGATGCTCATGACGCCTGACATGGCTTGCACCGTCAGGTCCATGGCGGGATAGCTTCGGTACGGGCCGGTCTGGCCGTAGCCTGAGCCAGACGCGTAGACTATTCGGGGATTGCGCTGCCTGATGGTGCGTTGGTCCAGTCCAAGGCGATCCATGACTCCCGGAGCGAAGTTTTCAACGAGGACGTCAGCGCTGTCGACCAACTGAAGCAGCAATCGCCGTCCTTCCTGGCTCTTGAGGTTTAATGTGATCGCCTCCTTGTTGGCATTGAGCAATGCAAATGGGAGGGCCGCACCGCTACGTGCGCTACGCTTGCGCAAATGCTCCCCGCCAGGCGGCTCGACTTTGATCACGCGCGCGCCGGCCATGGCCGCGAGAAATGTAGCATAGGGTCCGTTGTAGATCTGAGTGAGGTCGATGACGGTAATACCGTCCATCGGCCCCTTGTCTTGGGTGGAAGAGAAGGTGATTTGTGACGTCTCGATCATGCCAAAAAACCTAGCGGGAGTACTCATTAGCTTTCGGAAGTGCCTTGATTTGCTGCCCGTTCGGATCGAAGTGCGGAATGGCATCGAGCAGCGAGCGGGTGTAGGGCGACTGCGGATTGCCAAATAGCGAGCTTCCGCCGATTTCTTCGACCTTACCCAAGCGCATAACGACAACCCTCTCGCACATCATGCGGACCACATTCAGATCATGGCTAACAAAGAGAAATGCCATGTTGTCCTCGCGTCGAAGCCGGTCCAGCAGGTTTAGGATGATCGCCTGCACTGAGACGTCGAGAGCGGCCGTGGGCTCATCCAGGACAAGCAAGCGCGGCCGGATCGATATCGCGCGAGCAATTCCCACGCGCGCCTTCTGGCCGCCAGAGAGTTGGTGCGGAAAGCGGCTGAGCAGATTGTCCGCCAAGCCGGCGCGGGCAGCTGTTTCGCGTACTCGCTCCCGCAGTTCTTTGCCATTGCGCAATTTTTCGAGCTTTCGGAGCGGGTCTGCGATGCAGTCGAACACCGAGAAGCGGGGATTCAAGCTTCCGTCCGGATCCTGAAACACCAATTGTATGTCCCGTCGCTCTGCGACGCTGTGGAATACGCGCGCTGGGATGGCACCGATATCCTTGCTGTCAAAGATGATCTTGCCATCGGAGGGCTCAATGAGGCGGCTAATCATACGGGAAACCGTTGTCTTGCCGCTGCCCGACTCTCCCACAAGGCCAACGCTCCCGCCCACTGGAATGTCGAAGGAGACGTCGTTCACCGCAATGATGTTCGAGCTGTAGCGCTTCGTCAGGTTCCGAATCTGCAAAAGGATTGCCCCGTCGGTGATTGAATAAGGCTTTGCTGCGGGCCGCGCGGAGAGTGCGTGTGTCGTCTGCTCCGCCTCCGCAACACGAGCGAGGTCATCAATTGTCGACGTTGGAGTGGGTGAGGCGGCTACAAGCCGCCTTGTGTACGGATGTTGCGGATTCAGGAAGATCGTGCGCGTCGTACCACGTTCCACGATGCGGCCGTTCTCCATCACCACGATTTTGTCACAGTACTGCGCAGCCAGGCCGAGATCATGTGTGATCAAGATCATGGACATGTTGCGTTCGGCCGTTATTCGGGCGAGCAAAGTCATGACCGTCTTCTGGGTGGTCACGTCGAGACCGGTCGTCGGCTCGTCGGCAATGAGAAGATGCGGCCGACACGCGATCGCGATCGCGATCATCACGCGTTGGCACATGCCGCCAGAAAGCTCGTGCGGATATGCATCAAGCCGCGCTTCAGGATCCCGAATCATCACTGACTTCAACAGATCCAAAGCTTCCGCTCGTGCCTCCTTTGCTGTCACTGCCGTGTGCGCACGAATGGCATCCGCGATCTGCAAGCCGATCGCGCGAATCGGATTGAGCGCTGCGCGTGGATTCTGGAATATCATTGAAATAGAGGCGCCACGCATCGTTCGCAAGTCGGACTCCGATAGACGTGTGATGTCGGAGCCCTTGTAGACGATGCGGCCATTGACGATCTTGCCCGACGTTTCCAGCAGCCGAGTGATCGCGTAAGCCGTAACCGACTTGCCCGAACCGGACTCGCCGACGACGCCCAAGGTCTCTCCATCGCCAAGTTCCAGCGATATACCCCGCAGCGCCTCCACCGGTCCGTTGCGGGTGGAAAACACGACCTGAAGGTCGTCAATGCTCAGGCCTCCAGTCATGTGCGCATCCTGGGATCTAGAATATCGCGCAGGCCATCGCCCATCAGGTTGAAGCACAGTACTGTCAGCATTAGAGCAAGGCCGGGAAAGGCGACCAGCCACCATTGTCCAGCCGTGATAAAGCGCGCTCCCTCCGCAACCATGATGCCCCATTCGGGAGTGGGCGCGACGACTCCGAGGCCAAGAAAGGAAAGCCCAGCAGCGTTGATGATCGCCCAACCCAGATTGAGCGAGATCTGAACGGTCATCGCGGGCATGATGTTGGGCAGCAAATACCTCACGGTCACGGAAAGGTCGCTGTGCCCGCTTGCGCGGGCGGCCTCGACCCAGCCCATGTCGCGCTTGACGTTTACTTCGGCTCGCGCGAAGCGGATGTAGATGGGAAGGTTGATGAACGCCGTTGCAATGATGATGTTTTGGACCGAGTTTCCGAGGACCGCGACCATCGCCATTGCAAGCACAAAGAGAGGGAATGCCATGATGACGTCGACTATCCGGCCCACTATACGGTCGATCCAACCTCCCAAATAGCCGCAGAAGGAGCCGATCAGCGAGCCGATGGCGAAGGATAGAACGACGGCGGATGCCGCGATTATGAGATCAAGACGTGTCGCCAGGATAAGCCGCGAGAGGATGTCGCGACCCAGTTGGTCTGTCCCAAAAACGTGCCGCGCGTTCGGCGGTTGCAACGCGTTAGCAACGTCCGTCGCAAGTGGGTTGAAGGGCGTGAGCCAAGGGGCAAACAGCGCAAAAATGCAGAGGCAGAAGACGCCAAAGATAGCGCAGGTAGTGATGGTGTTGCCGCGCAATACCCAGACGGCGTGAGAAAGAGTACTGCTCATTCTATACTCACTCGAGGATCAGCCATGCCGTAGAGCACGTCCACGGTGAGGTTCACGAGAACGAAGATGAAGGCCATTAGCAAGACGAAGCCCTGGACCGGCGCATAATCGGAAGCCATCAGCGCGTCGAGAGCGTAAGAAGCAACGCCAGGCCAAGAGAACACCTTCTCCACGAGAACGTTGGCGCCAAGCATCGTGGAGAAGACGACGCCAGCCATGGTAAGTACAGGCAACAACGCGTTGCGCAGGGCATACACCACTACTATACGCCAACTGTGTAGACCGACGGACTTTGCAGTCCGCACGAACTCGCTACCCAGGACGCCGAGCATCGAAGCGCGGGTCATTCGAGTTAGCGGAGCCAAGACGAACAAAGCCATGGTGCAGGCCGGGAGAATGATGTTGTCCAGGGCAGAGCGCCAACCCGCCCAGTCGCCTATCAGTGCAAGGTCAATCAGGAGAAAGCCGGTGATGTCAGGCGGCGATGCAACGAAGATGTCAATCCGGCCGGTCGGGTCAGGTGCGATCCCGAGGAGATAATAGAACACGTAAACCAGCATGAGGCCTGAGACGAAGGTCGGCATGCAGACACCGATTGTACAGAGAAACCTGACGGCGTGATCGATGAGCGATCCCGATCTCAGAGCTGACAAGACACCGAGTGGGATCGAGGTCGCCAGCGCGAGAACCAAAGCGACGAACGTCAGTTCGAGCGACGCGGGAAGTCGTCTCAACAAATCCTTCACAACTGGTTGGTTAGTTGTCAGGGAATTGCCAAGATCGCCTCGCGCCACATCTCTCAAGTACATTCCTAGCTGGAGCGGCAAAGGTTGATCGAGCCCCATCTTCTTTCGCATTGAGTCAATCTCTGCCTGTCCGGCTGTAACCGATGACGAGGTGAAGAAGACTGCGGGGTCACTGGGCAGGACGCGCATCAGGATGAAAGTAACAATGACGACGCCGATGATTGCCGGAATGGACGAGATGACGCGTCGTATGAAGCGGCGCGCAATTGATCTCCAGACGCTCATGTCCGAATCAGATCCCGATAGTCAGTCTGGCGATGGTAGTGGTACGTAAAGCCATCGATCGAAGGGGTCGTCACCCCGTCAATCGCCGCCTGGAAAGTCAAAACCGATGGCGCTTCCTCTGCAAGTATCTTGATCATTTCCTTGCAGTATGCGTCGTATTTGGCGGCGTCAGTCTCGGTTCTGGCGGCCGTCACCAATTCGACGATCCGCGCGTTTGTCCAGTTGCCCAGGTTCCAGCGCTGATCACGGGTGTAGTAGATCCAGAAGAAGTAGAACGTCTCAGGGAGCCATGCGCTGCCGGTATCGATGTAGAACGGTAGGTTCTTCTTCTCGGCCTGCATCGTGAATAATTGCGCGTCCGGTACCTTCTGGATAGTCACGCGGATGCCGATCTTCGAGAGAGATTCCTTGATGAGTGCCGCAATTGGTTCTGCGACGGCTGCATAGCCAGTCGCAAAGGTGAACGTTGTATCAAAACCGGCGGCATGCCCAGCTTCCGCCAGCAGCACGCTCGCACGCGTCAAATCGGTATGGTTAGGAAGCGGCAACGGAAATGCAGAAGTCGGCGGCTCGCCTGTCCAGTTGGCTCCGAAGAGCTTGCGGCCACGACCGAAAATGGCTGCTTCGAACATTTCCTCATACGGTAAGGCTGCGGCGATGGCCTGACGGACCTTGGGATTGTCGAAAGGCGCCAGTTTTGTGTTGAAGGAGATATGGGTAAAGACGTTGGTCGGTGAGATGGGAAGGATCTTGGCAACTCCGCGCTTGCGGAGCGAAGCAATGTCGCTTGCCTGAACATCGAGGCAAATGTCGGCGTCGCCTCGCTCCACGAGATTGGCCCGGGTCGCCGGCTCCGGCACGGTCTGAGCGATCACCCGTTCGAAAAATGCGATCTTTCGGTCGCGGCCGCCCTTCCAGTTGTCATGGCGACGCAGGACGACTTGTTCGCTGGGGCGGAAGGTCTCGACCTTATAGGCGCCGGAGCCGGCCGCGTTGTTCTTCAGCCAGTCCAATGCCCAAGGATCATCGGCGCTCGCATGTCGTTTTGCGAGGTTCGAGTTGATGATTACTGAGAACGGCAAACCGAGGTTGGGTAAGGCCAGACGATTCGCATCAGGTAAGTTTATCTCGACCACATTCGGCCCAGCAATGACGAACTGTTCCGTTTTCGTCATGCTTCCGCTGGAGAGTTGCGCAGCGGCGTTCGATTTTGCGGACACCATACGATCGAGCGACCATTTGACGTCCTCTGCGGTTACTTGCGTTCCGTCGTGCCAAGTAGCGTCAGGCCTCAAATGAAATGTCAATTTTAGCCCATCAGCGCTCCTTTGGACGCGCTCGGCGAGTTCGGGGACGATAACGCTCTCGTCGAAAGTCCATTGGCCGTCAACCTTCTTGCGTCGAAACCCGATTAGACGGTCGTAGACGCTTTGCGTGACGCTGTAGCACTCGCGCGCGGCCCCTAGGGCACTAGGATCCAGCGAATTGACACTGCCACCCATGAGGTGACGCAGGGTCGCTTTGCGGTCTTGCGCAAATGTAGGCCCTGCAAGTGAAGTCAGTCCCAGTGCGAGGCTTCCCGAAAGATACTCTCTTCTATTCAGACTCATGTATCCCCCGTTCCTACGGCTCGTGTTGCAGGCCTGTGCACCAGGCGGCCGACAGTGTTCTCCGCCCAAGGAGCCTGCTCGTAGAACGATCAGCGGTTCTTTGGCCCAGCTAGAATCAAACTTTGATCAAGCAGGGGGCGGTCCAAGGCTGCCCATCTTCGCAAGGCCGTTTCCGCCGCACAAATAAGTTTGAGTGATGAACGCCCATCATCCGATAGTGCGCATTCAGCGCGCGCCGATTGCGCCGAAGAACGAGAACGGTGTGGAGGAGCTTGAGGCAATCGTTAAGATCGCGGGACTAGGTAAAACAACCTTGCGATGTCGGGGGGCGTCGAGCAAAGCGCGTTGTTTCCGAAAGCTTCAGCCGTTCGCGAGCCGTCTTGAGTGCAGGCTGCCGCGCCGCTCCAGGCGGATTATCGGTAGCCGCCGATTCAGATGGTGCAATAGCACAAGCGTCGCGTCACCGCATTGTTCAAGATGGTTTGCAATGTAACCATTTGAAGCGTGAGTTTGCTGATCGGTCCTCAAAAGAGCGGGGCGTTTGCTCTTGCGGAAGTCACGAACGGAATGAGCAGTAATAGAAGCGTCGAGATTGGATTGCCGTTAAAAGAGTGCAGCGGTGCGCTGTCGATATTGCCGCACTCTACCACTCTAAGGCCTGCGCTTTGGTGCCGGGCCAGCCCATTAGCGACGATATCTCGCGCCCCGCGGCTTTTACAGGTTCGGCAAATCTTTCTATCCCACCTTGCAGCAATCTTGTGCGAGGACCGGAAATACCGACTGCCGCGATCACCGTGCCGTTCGCGTTCCGAATAACGCTCGCCACGCCGGCAACATCCTCGCGCCATTCTCCGCGGTTGTATGCAACGCCTTCCTCACGCGCCCGCGCTAATTCCGCTGCGACTGTCTCAGGATCGGCAAGTGTGTATGCCGTGGCGCGCGGCATTATCGCGCTGGCTTTCGAAATTGCCTCGGCAGAGCGATAAGCCATGAGCGCTTTCCCTGTTGCCACGCAAAGCGCCGGGGCGCGACCTCCGATCTCAGTATAGGCACGGATAGCATGTGCGCCGTCGATCTTGTTGAGATAAACGACCTCGGTTTCCGCCAGGATCGAAAGATGGACCGTTTCGCGGGTATCTTCAGCTAGTCGCGCCATCACGCGGCGTGAAGCGCTCAGCACATCCATTCGCGCGATAACCGAAGTCCCGAGCTCCCAAATCAGGGTGGTCGGGCCATAAAGGCCCTTTTCGCCATCCTGCATTGCAAAGCCCTGATCTATCAGCGTGGTCAGCAGGCGATGCGTGTTGCTGTTCGTTAAGCCGAGTTGAGTGGCGAGGCTGGTAAGCGCGCGCGGCTCTCGGCTCTTAGCTAGCGCCACCAAAAGACCCAACCCTTTTATGAAAGCCTTATCCACCATTGCCGACAGTGTCGCGATTAACAATTGGACCTGCAAGCGCGCAGTTGCATAAAGTTCACTACTCTCCGCAGGATGCCTTCGTCTGAGTCACGTATTGCTCGATGCGGTTTCGCAGGCCATTTGGTGCCGCGGACCGCACCAAGGCTGCGAGGTCGGAGTCGTCGCAACCGGAGGCGAGTCGTTCCGTCACTATACATGCCATCCGGGCGTCCAACGCGCTACATTGCATTCCGCTCCTCGCAATCAGCTGCGGCCAGTGTGGCTCATCGAGCGACTGGGTAAGCAGCCCCCCCTCAAGCGCCTCGTCATGCTCGATCGGGGTTTTACGCGAAAGAAACTCCCTCGCGCGGTCGGGTCCGACGCAACGTGCGAGCCGCCCGGTACCGAGCGCAATCCCGAAGCGCACACCCGGAAACGCGAAGCGTGTGCCCGGCGCGGCAATTCGGCGGCGGCAAGCCACGGCCAGATCAGCCCCAGCACCAAAGGCAAAGCGATGAACTAATGCGATGGTCATTTGCGGCAGGCGAGCAATGCGCTGCAACAAGATTTCGATTCGAACCAGGCGCGCAAAAAGCGAGTCGTCCGTCTCGGCCTCGAGGTTGGAAAGGTCGAGTCCGCCACAAAAGCCTTTGCCGGCCCCGCGAAACACTATGGTGTCGCAGGCCTCCGGCACGATGGCATCGAGTTTAGCTTCGATGCTTGCGACGAGCGCCCCGCTCAACGCGTTCCCCGTCTGTGGCTGATTGAGGGTCAGAACGGTTAAGCGACCGACCGTTTCGGAGATAACCAAATCAAGCATGAGGGCTCCAGGTTGACGTTTCCACATTTCTATAATATGGAAATGATTTCTATAAAATAGAAAAGTGGAGAAAGCTCGCAGTGGATTGCTCTATCGTTAAGGCGGCGGGGCCACTTTCGGGGATCCGCGTGCTTGAGTTCTGTCAGGTGGCGGCCGGACCGTTCTGCGGCATGCTGTTTGCCGACCTTGGCGCTGACGTCATCAAGATCGAAGGACAAGGCGGCGACAGCATGCGTCAGTGGCCTCCCTTCAACCACGGTTACAGCGAGAATTTCGCCTCGCTGAACCGCTCAAAACGTTCCATTGTTCTCAACCTCAAATCGCCAGAAGAACGCGACCTAGCTCTCAAGCTTGTTCGAGACGCTGACATCGTGTTGGAGAACAATCGGCCCAAGGTAATGGAGCGCCTCGGCCTAGGTTATGCGGCACTCGCCGAGATCAAGCCGGACTTAGTCTATTGCTCGATTTCCGCCTTCGGTCAGACAGGGCCACGGGCAACGGAGGGAGGATTCGATCTTACCATTCAAGGTGTGGCAGGCGTTATGTCCGTCACCGGCGAGCCCGGCGCTCCGCCTGTCAAGTGCGGGGTGCCCATCTCCGATTTTACTGCTGGACTTTATGCAGCTTACGCGGCGCTCGCTGCTCTGTTCGATGCACGGCGTACCGGCAAAGGCGCGCACATAGACGTACCCATGATGGGGGTGACGCTCGGCGTCAGCGCGCTTCAGACGAGCCAGTACTTCGGTAGCGGAATCGACCCCGGGCCGTTGGGGTCGGCTCATCCGAGAAATGCGCCGTACCAGGCATTTGAGGCCGGGGACGGCTATTTCGTAATGGCGGCAGGCAACGACAAGCTCTGGATCTCGGTTTGCGAAATCACCGGCCTGACCCGGCTGGCGTCCGATTCACGCTTCAAGACACAACTCGACCGGGCGACCAACCAGCGAGCGCTGAAAGACCTAATCGAGGTGGTATTTCGCACGCAGCCGGTCGCGCATTGGCTGCGGTTGCTCGCCGCTGCCGGTGTACCGTCAGGACCAATTAATTCAATCTCGCAGGCACTCGCCGATCCACAAGTTGCGCACGCGGGCTGGGTCTCTCAGCTGGAATTGCCGGGGGGCGGGGTAACTCGGACCTTCGGCTGGCCGGTTGGAATTTCCGGTTGGGTGGGGCCCGATATCCGAAGCCCGCCGGCACTCGATGAGCATGGTGCAGATATCCGCGCTGAGCTTCTGGCCAGTGCGAGAAGGTCTAATGCTGTAGAGGCGGACAAAGCAAATGGACAGTAAGCTTAAGATGTTCGTTGGTGAAGTTAACAGCGTCCTCGCTCGTTGCAGAACCGAGGACAAACTCTTTGAGTGCCTCCAGGGTCCCTTTAGAGAGCTGATCTCTGTTGATGATTGGCTCTCGCCGCGCTTCGCGCAGCCACATCATACTTATTACCAGCAGTACCTGCTCCATGCAGATCCGGAAGAACGCTTCAGCATCGTCAGTTTCGTATGGGGTCCCGGACAGAAAACGCCAATTCATAACCACACGGTATGGGGGATGATCGGCGTGCTGCGCGGCGCAGAGATTGGCATTCGATATGCGCGACCGACGCCCGGTATGCCGATGCAGGCGATTGGCGAGGAGCGTCTGGAGCCGGGAATGATCGACTTCGTTTCGCCAACGGTCGGTGACATTCATGCCGTGCGAAATGCTTTTGACGATCGCGTCTCGATTTCAGTTCATGTCTATGGAGCCAACATCGGCAAGGTCGCTCGTGAAGTCTATGATGCGGCTACCGGGGTCGGAAAGCTCTTCGTTTCCGGCTTCTCCAACGCATGAGGAAGCCAAATCCAGGTGCGAGAGAAATAGCTTACTGTTGCGCTACCGAAGCGCGCGTGGTTGATCGGCCCGAATCTGCTGGCTCTCTGCCCGGTCTGGTGCATTGTGCGCGCGTCAAAAGCGTCTGGCTCTGAAGGAAAGCGATCCTGCATGGCCAGCGATTGCACAATCAAGGCTATCAACCACATTTCTGCGAGTTGACGCCGCCGCTAACGGATGGGCATGCGCTCGGAGCGCCTTGGTGTTCGACATAGTGCCGACGCGGGCGCTGGCGTCCAGCGGGCGGAACGTGACCCGTTTGCCGATTGATCATCCCAACAACTGTCATCGTCTCATTCGCACCGCAGCCCGCCGCTAACTGGTCTCCTCGGTCAACACTGGCAAGAGCAGCCTCTATCTCTCTTTATCGATGAACCAAGCCCCGGCGGAGCTGGCCCAGTCGACTCCAGCTCGTCTGCGCCGATTAGGTCATCACAAATCCTGAAGTCAGCTGATAAGTTAAAGTTTCTGGAAGACAAACTTCGCGCGTGAGATAGTCCGCCGTGAGCTGAGAAGGCGCGACATCGTGCTGCCGATTGAACGGCTTACAAAATTGGAGAGTTGACCGGATGAACGATGTCGCGGGCACCGTCGAGCACGACGAAGTAGACATGTTTACCATGGTCGTTCTGCGCCGTCGCATAGAGGCCGTCATTCGCAACATGATCAACACTCTATTCCGAACAGGTCGGTCCGGCGTTCTTAACACCGCGATGGATTTTTCGTGCAGCGTTACCGATAGCGAGTTTCGTACCGTGAGTACCGCACTCGGGCTGCCCGTTCACGTTGGCGCGATCGACCTTATCCCGAAAGCGATAGCGAAAAAATTCGGAGATGACCAGCATCCCGGGGACTGCTTTGCGAACAACAGCGCCTATCACGGCAACACGCATTGTGGCGACTTTACCTTGTGTGCGCCTGTTTTCCTAGATGGCGAGGTTATCTTCTATGCGATCGCGCGAGCGCATTTAGGAGACATTGGCTTTCCGACCCCTACAACATACGGGCCACTTTCGCGGGATATCTATGAAGAAGGGCTGAAATTGCCCTGCGTCCGCATTCAGCGGAACTACGTCGACGTCCAAGAAGTAATCGATATCTGCCAGGCGAACATTCGCGCGCCGAACCAGTTCTATGGAGACTACTTAGCAACGCTCGCCGCTGTTCGGACCGGCGAGATCGGAATGCAGCAGATTTGCCGCCAATACGGTGTGGCGCGGGTTCGCAAGTTTCTGGCGCAGTTTCAAGAGTATGCCAAGACCATGGCGATCGCGGCAATCCGCAAATTGCCCGCAGGTCGCGTCACGCGCGAAGCCAGGTACGATTCTGAAACCGATCTCTATCCGGAGGGGATTCCGATCCGCGTTACCATCGACGTCGACCCTGAGGAAGGAATGATTACGGTCGACCTGATGAACAATGTGGACAATCTTCCGCTTGGAATAAATTTGTCGGAAGCGACGATGCGTGCCACTTGCTACACCGCGGTTCTAACGGTGCTGGGTCCTGACGTCCCGCGGAGTACAGGAGCGTACAACAGAATACGCATCTTGAGCCGTGAAGGTGCGGCGATTGGACGACCGAAATTTCCTGCCGCGACGTCGTGCGCGACGACGAATCTCACCCAGTTGCTCGGCCCGATGGTGCGCTCCGCCTTTGCTGATCTCAGAAAAGGTCTTGGCAGCGCTTGCGGTACGTTGGGGATGCCAGCTTCCTGCGCCGTAGTCAGTGGGCAGGACGATCGTCGAAACGGCGAGAGATTTATCAATCAGATCATCATGGGCTTTTGGGGTGGGCCTGGCCTTCAAGGCCACGACGGATGGTTTACTCATGGCGGTAGTGGATCAATGGGTGCCCTCTGGCAATCAAGTATCGAGATCGTCGAGCAGCAGCAGCCGGTTCTGGTCGAGGCACTCGAGATAATCGAGGATAGCGGCGGGGCGGGCGAATGGTGCGGCGCACCCGGCGCATATTGTATATTCCGCAGCCGGACGGACGGAATCCGTTACACGGGCAATGCGGCTGGTCATGACTTCCCGCCGTTCGGCGTCGCCGGTGGCCTAGACGGTAGCCAGAACGACGTGCTCTGGGAGGGGCGCGACGGAGCACGTCATACTTTGGCGAACTCCTTCGATATCATTCTGAACAAAGACGAGAAGCTGGTTTCTAAAGGTTCGGGAGGCGGTGGTTATGGTAACCCGCTCGACCGTAATCCTGATCTCGTCGCCCGCGATGTACAGGAAGGCTGGGTGAGTCCCGCGCGCGCTCGCCAGACCTTCGGGGTCGTTCTTCAATGCGATGGGTTCAAATACCACGCCGATCACGCTGCGACAGGCAGGCTGCGCGCTGACATCAGCGCGCGCGTACCGGTGCCGCTCAAAGCATATGTTTGACCTTGAGAGGGACGACCGACGATGACTTATGAACTTGCCGCTGATGTCGGAGGCACCTTTACCGATCTCGTTCTTCGCGTCGGGGGGCGAGAGGTCAATATTTACAAGACATCCACAACGCCTGGGAACATCTCAAACGGCATTCTCAACGGCATCGAGATGATCGCAACCTCCTTAGGGTTGGATATCAAGACATTCCTCCGGCGGTGCACGTCGTTTGCTTGCGGTACGACGATCGCAACCAACGCAATTCTGGAAAACAGGCAGGCTAAGACAGGACTGATTTGCTCGGAGGGCTTCCGAGATACGCTCCTTATCCGCGAAGGCGGAAAGGCGGATTCTTATGATTTCTACATGGATTATCCCGCGCCTTACATTCCACGCTGCTTGACCATCGGAGTACCTGAGCGGATCAACGCCGAGGGCGGGGTAGAAATACCGTTGAACGAAGCTGCCGTCAAAAAGACGCTGTCAGAACTGCGAGAGAAAAATGTCGAGGCGATCGCAGTGTCATTGCTCTGGTCGATCGTCAATCCGTCGCACGAGAAGCGCATCGGAGAGATCATCGAGGCAGAAATGCCCGGAATTCCTTATAGTCTTGGACATCAGGTTAACCCATCGATCCGAGAGTATCGGCGGACGCTAGCGGCTGCGATAGATGCATCGCTGAAACCGCTTGTGCAGGCTCGTATCGAGGAGATCAAGTCTCGCCTCTCCGGCGCCGGATTCTCTGGCGAATTGACCTTCATCACCAGCAGCGGCGGACGAACCTCTCCTGACGAGGTCATAGAGCGGCCCATTTCGCTCTGCCTGTCCGGGCCATCCGGCGCACCGCAAGCGGGCTGTCGGCTTGCTCGATCCGAAGGGATCGTGCCCGGTAGTATCCTCACCACCGACATGGGGGGCACAAGCTTTGAAGTCAGCGTAAGCGTCGATTGGAAGACGCCCATGCATCGCGAGGTCATGCTCGGAAATCACCTGTTTGGTGTTCCCGCCGTCGAGGTGAAATCGATCGGTTCTGGCGGCGGTTCAATCGCCTATTTGGATGCTGGCGGCTTTATTCACGTAGGACCGGAGAGCGCGGGAGCGATCCCAGGGCCTGCCTGTTATGGGCGCGGCGGGAACCGGCCGACTGTAACAGATGCTAACCTTGTGCGCGGCTTTCTGCTGCCGGATACGTTCGCCAGCAAGCAACTTGTCCTTGACGTGGCCGCAGCAGAGCGGGTGATTCGCGAAGAAATTGCCGAACCTCTGCGCATGGATGTGCAGGAGGCCGCTAACCTTATCTGCTTGGTCGCAGAACAAAACATGGTTTCAGCGATCCAAGACATCACGATCAAGCGTGGGGTTGATCCCCGCAACTTCACACTCGTCTCAGGGGGCGCCGCAGGCGGACTCCATGTCAGCGCCATTGCGCGAGAACTCGGCATCCGCAATGTGCTCATACCGCGTGCCGCCGGAGTGCTCAGCGCATACGGCATCATGACGGGCGCCAAAAAGATGAGCTTCGCCCATTCGCTCTTCACACACTCCGAGGCGTTCAACTTCAAATCAGTAAACGCGCTTCTGGATAAGCTGCGCGCCGACGGACTTGCCTTTCTTGACCGCATGGGCGTCTCGCGTGAGACGCGGGAGCTCAAGTTCAGCGTCGAGGCGCGCTATGCGGGCCAAGTCTGGCAGATCACCTTGCCGTTCGCGGCGGATCGACTCGACTCCGGTGGCCTCGAGACGCTGGTCGAGAATTTCCATGCTCTGCACGAGACCTACTACGCGGTCCGGTCGACGGGAGAACGGGTTGAATTCACTGAATGGAATCTCGATGCGATGGGACCAGTTTCCGGCGAGGAGCGCCGCACTGAATCGGACGGCGAAAAGGATCCCGCAGCGGCTTTGATAGGACATTCCGAAGGAGATATCCGCGAATGCGGGGGCAAGGTCCGGATTCCGGTCTATGACGGCATGAGACTCGAGGTCGGTGCGAGGATAAATGGTCCCGCACTGGTGCAGGAACCGGTGACCGTCAACTTTGTGCCTCCCGACGCATCCGGTCGGGTGACTGCGCAGGGGGGGCTGCTGATCACAATGCCTGTACAGAAGCAGATTGAGCTCGCCGTCTGACGCCGTATCTGATTTTCAAGCAGTCATCGCTGCGCCTCGTTACGTGATTTTCAAAGGTCTCACCTGTGATGTCGGATGTTATTCTCAGCACCAATGGGTATGTCGGCATAGCCGAGATCAACCGGCCGCCGCATAATTACTTCGACAAGGAGCTGATCCGCGCCCTGGCGGAGGCATTTGATGCCTTTGCGGCATCTGGCAAGCGAGCGATCCTTCTGTGCGCGGCCGGCAGGAATTTCTGTGCGGGAGCCGATTTCTCCAAGCCGGCTGAGGAGACGGTTGCTTCGGCAAAGGACGGATACGACGATCATCTTTATACCCATGCTGCACGGCTCTTCCGCTGCCCCCTTCCAATTATCGCTGCCGTCCAAGGTGCTGCGATAGGAGGCGGATTGGGGCTCGCGATGGTGGCAGACTTCCGCATCGCGAGTTCGGAGAGCCGGTTCTCGGCCAATTTTTGCCGACTGGGTTTCCACCCGGGCTTCGATCTTAGCATCAGCCTGCCACGGGCAATCGGTCGGCAACAAGCTCAACGACTTTTCTACACCGGACGCCGTATATCGGGAGACGAAGCGAACCGTATCGGGTTGGCCGATCAACTCGTGCCGCAAAGCGAGCTACGAACCGCGGCCATGGTCTTGGCAACCGAAATCACGGTCTCCGCTCCGATAGCCGTTCAATCGGTGCGAGCGACAATGAGAGCAGCGCTCGCCGATGAAGTTCTTGCCATAACCCGCCATGAGCTCGCCGAGCAGGAGGCGCACTTCCGTACCGATGACTTCCGGGAAGGTATCGCAGCTATGGCCGAACGCCGACCGCCAAACTTCGTCGGGCGATAGCGGCGAGGAGCATGGCGATGGGCAAACGGTACACCTCATCTCACTGGGGCATCTACGAGGTCGAGGAGGCCGCTGGTCGACCGGTCCTGAAGGGTTATCATAGAGACCCTGATCCGTCCGAGATCGGTCTGCATTTTCTGACCGCATCGCAGCATCGTTGTCGCGTTGTCCGGCCGGCTGTTCGAGAAAGTTGGCTGCGTGAAGGACCAGGTGCCAGAACCGAAGGAAGAGGCCGCGAGCCATTCGTGGAAGTGGAATGGAATGAGGCGCTTGATCTGATCGCACAAGAGCTGGAAAGAGTGCGTCGGACCCACGGCAACGCATCGATATTTGGTGGCTCATATGGTTGGTCGAGTGCAGGTCGGTTTCATCATGCGCAGAGCCAGATTCACCGCTTTCTAAATACCATCGGAGGCTATGTCAGACATCGGGACTCCTACAGTATAGGCGCGGTCCAGGTGTTTATGCGCCATGTCTTGGCTCCTATGTCGGAATTGGAATTCTGCCATACGACATGGCCCATTTTGCGGGATCATACCCGCCTTTTCGTCGCGTTCGGCGGTCTGCCAATCAAAAATGCACAGGTCAGCTCGGGTGGCGCGGCGCGGCATCGCGTGAAAGAAGGCATAGCGGCAATGGCCGCAGCTGGATGCAAATTCGTCAACATCAGCCCGGTTCGTGACAACCTCGTCATCGACGGCGTGGATGTCGAATGGATTCCACTTCGACCTAACACCGATGTCGCGCTCATGCTTGCGCTAGCCTATGTGCTCGAGACGGAAGGGCTTGCGGACCGCTCGTTTCTCAAACGATGCACAACCGGCTACGAGATCGTGCGCGAATATCTGATCGGAGGCCAGGACGGGACGCCGAAGACGCCGGAGTGGGCCAGCAACATCTGCGGCGTGCCAGGCGAAAGAATTCGCCTGCTTGCACGTCAGATGCAAGCGCAGCGCACGATGATGAATGTCGCTTGGTCGCTCCAGCGTGCGGTTTTTGGTGAGCAGCCTTACTGGGGGGTAATACTGGTCGCTTCAATGCTGGGACAAATCGGGCTGCCTGGTGGCGGCTTTGGAGTAGGCTATGGCATGACTAACAGCATTGGCAGCCCCGAGCGTAGTCTGGCGGGACCAACGCTGCCGCAGGGAGCAAATCCCGTACGCGAATTCATTCCCGTCGCGCGGATCGCCGATTTGCTGCTGAACCCCGGCACCAAGTTCACCTACGACGGCATGGAGTACACTTACCCAAATATTCGATTTATTTATTGGGCCGGCGGGAATCCTTTTCATCACCACCAAGACTTGAACCGCCTTCGTTCGGCTTGGGAAAGACCTGAAACGATCGTAGTTCACGAGCAGGTCTGGACGGCAACGGCAAAGCGAGCCGATATTGTTCTTCCTGTTACTACGACTTTGGAACGCAACGACATCTCCTTCGCCAATCGGGAGGGCTACCTGGTCGCCATGCGGCAGATCGTCGAGCCAAACGGCGAGGCGCGCGACGATTATGAGATCTTCTCTCGGTTGGCCGAGCGACTTGGCACGCAGCAAGCTTTTACCGAGGACCGTAACGTCGAGGAATGGCTGAAGACGCTCTACGAAGACGCGCGTACGAAGTGGGGCAGAGCTGGAGTGGAGGCGCCATCCTTTAATAGCTTCTGGGAACAGGGGCTGTTCGAGGTCCCACGCGAAGAGGTCCAGCGCTCGATGCTAGAGGAGTTTCGGCGCGATCCTGAGGCTAATCCCCTAGCCACGCCATCGGGTCTCATTGAGCTTTATTCCAGCAAGATCGATTTGCTTGGCTTGCCTGATTGCACAGGGCACGTCCGCTGGCAGGAACCGCCGGAATGGCTTGGCAGTGAAAAGGCGAAAAGTTATCCGCTACATTTACTCAGCGACCAGCCGGTCCGGCGTCTACACAGCCAGCTCGATCACTCGGATTGGAGCCGCAGGGGAAAAATTGCGGACCGTGAAGCGGTGTTCATTCATCCAGATGATGCCCGCGAGCGGGGCATTCGCCACGGCGATGTCGTGATGATCCATAATGAGCGCGGTCGCTGCCTGGCGGGCGCTCACGTATCCGATGTGATCATGCGCGGAGTAGTCCGACTGGCTACCGGAGCTTGGTACGACCCCGATCCGGATGACGATCTCGAGAAACATGGGAATCCAAATGTCCTGACACTCGACACCGGCTCTTCGGGACTTTCGCAGGGTTGTTCGGCCCAGACATGCTTAGTCGAGATTTCCGGGCCGGTCGCAGATCCGCCACCGGTCACGGCCTTCGAACCGCCGCGCTTTACAACTCTTTGACCCGATGGATCTACGGAAAATCGTGAAAAGAAGCACCCATGCCAAATCAGAAATATACAGACCTTGAACTCTTCATCGACGGCAAATGGCGCGGCGGTTCGGAAGGAAAAACCGCTGAGATACAAAATCCGGCGACCCACGAAGTCATCGGTCACCTGCCGCTTGCTACAATCGCCGATTTGAACGAGGCGCTCTCCTCGACGGAGCGTGGGTTCGAGATCTGGCGAAGCATCGCTCCGGCGAGGCGCTGCGCCATCTTGCAAAAGACAGCTTCGCTGATTCGCGAAAGAGCCGCCCGCATTGCCGAGATCCTGACTTTGGAGCAGGGCAAGCCGTTTGCGGAAGCCAAGGGTGAGGTCTTCAAGGCTGCGGAAATTGTTGACTGGGGCGCACAAGAAGGTCGGCGGACCTACGGACGCACCGTGCCGTCCGAGGAGAGCATACGGCTCTATACGATCCAAGAGCCCGTAGGGCCAGTGGCTGCCTTCTCGCCCTGGAACTTTCCCGCAATCTCCCCAACGCGCAAGCTCGCGGGCGCACTTGCGGCAGGATGTTCCGTTATTCTCAAGGCTTCCGAGCAGGTTCCTGGCGCGGCAGTCGAGATTGTTAGGGCATTTGTAGAGGCAGGCGTGCCCGATGGAGCTATAAACTTGATCTTCGGCGACCCAGCTCAGATCTCATCTCATCTTCTGGAGTCGCAGGTCATTCGAAAACTGACATTCACGGGGTCGGTGCCGGTGGGCAAGCATTTGGCCGGTCTCGCAGCGCGGAATATGAAGACATCGACTATGGAGCTGGGTGGGCATTCACCCGTTATCATCTGCGACGACGTCGATATCGACGAAGTGGTAACGATGTCAGTCAAGGGAAAATTCCGCAACGCCGGACAGGTTTGTACGGCGCCGACGCGCTTTCTCGTGCAGGAATCGGTCAGCGACGTGTTTGTGGCGCGCTTCTGCGAGGTCGCAGCGAACATTAGAGTTGGCGACGGATTCGATCCAGCGACGGAAATGGGACCTCTGCTGAACGAGCGTCGTATCGCTGCTATGGAGACTCTCGTTTCGGATGCGGCAGCAAAGGGCGCGCGCGTCGCGATCGGCGGCAAGCGGCTACACAATCGTGGCTCCTTTTTTTCGCCTACGGTGTTGACCGACGTCCCCTTGTCTGCGGATGTCATGAACACTGAACCATTCGGCCCGATCGCGCTGATTAACCGATTCAACACGTTGGATTCGGCGGTAGCGGAGGCTAATCGTCTGCCTTTCGGATTGGCAGCCTATGCTTTCACCAAGTCGATAAAGAGGTCCGCAGAATTGTCGCGCCGGATCGATGCTGGAATGGTCGCGGTGAACGGCATGACGGTCTCGTTTGCCGAGACTCCGTTCGGTGGCATCAAAGACAGCGGCTATGGGCGCGAAGGCGGCGTGGAAGGCATCGAGTCCTATACCGTAAAGCGCCTCATCGTCGAGCAGTCACTCGAAGCCTGAACGACAGAAATCGCCGCACATCTCTTCGGGAGAAACCGATGGCATTAAGCATTGAGACTCATGGCAAGACCACACTGATTTCGCTCAACCGCCCAGACCGGCTCAACGCCATCGACAGGGCGACGGCATTTGACATGCAGCAAGCATTTAGCGAATTCGAGGCATCCGATCAGCGCGTTGCTGTCTTGGCCGGCAAAGGCGACTCATTCTGCTCCGGGGCCGACGTAAATGACTTGCCCGAATTCTGGCGCTGCATTCCGGGGATTGGCTTCGAGATATCCAAGCCGTTGATAGTGGCACCTTCCGGATGGTGTGTGGGGGGCGCGATGGTAATTGCGATGATGTCAGACATCGTCATTGCTTCGGAAACGACGCAGTTCTACTATCCCGAGGCTTATCGTGGGTTTACCGGCGGTATGATCGCGGGGCTGGCAGCGCGAATTCCTCATAAGATCGCGATGGAGGTCATGTTGATGGGACAGAAGCTGAGTGCTCACCGCGCCTACGAGGTCGGTTTCGTCAATCAGGTGACTTCGCACGGCGAACATGTAAGCGTTGCTTTGAACTGGGCCGACCGGATGAGCAATGCCGCACCGATGGTACTGGATATCTTCAAGTCCTTCGTAAACAGATCGATCCTTCCCATCGGCCCGGCGGAACAAGCTGCCGCCGTAAGCCGCGATGTTGCTCTCATCAAGACCAGTCGTGACAGGGATGAAGGACTGGCCGCCTTGAAGGAAAAACGGAAGCCGGTTTTCGAGGGACGCTGAAAGTTGGCAATCGCCGCCGCATCAGAGTAGGTGGAGTGCGGATGAGCCGACAACTGTCTCACTTTGACTTGGTCACGGCCCGACTGTTTGTTGCGGTAGTCGAGAGTGAGAGCATCGCCGCTGCCGCACAGCAAAGTGGGATCGCGGCCTCGGCTCTTAGCAAGCGCATCAAGCTGCTCGAAGAGGAGATCGGCGCGCCTCTCCTGCAACGTCACCGGCGCGGTGTCGGTCTGACCAGCGTGGGCATGATAGTGCTGCGCCGCGCGCGCAGTATGCTGCACGAAGCACGCGGGCTGGAAGCCGATCTTAGCGCTACACGTGAAGGGTTGAGTGGCCGTGTCGTCGTCAGCGCCAACGAAGCAACGCTCGCCGAATTCGTACCTCGCATTCTGCCGCGGTTTTACGAAGCCTACCCCGCGGTGGAAATCGTTCTGACCGAAAGAACAAATCCCGCGGTGGTGCGCGCGGTCTGGCAAAACGCAGCCGACATCGGCATCTACGTTGGTGACGTTCCTCCGATTGAGTTGTGGCACCGACCGATCTATCGAGATCGTCTTGTTCTCGTGGCACACCGCAGTCACCCCCTGGCGGCTTGCGATACGGTGTCGATGGAGCAGATCCTGAAGCATGAGGTGGTAGGGCAGGCGACGGAAGGGGCCCTCATGACGCTCCTCGCGCGAGCGGCTGCCGCCTTTAATGAATATCTGACGGTTCGAATATTTGCGGATGGCTACGACACCGTTTGCAAGATCGTCAGCTACGGCTTGGCCATCGGGGTCGTCTCGGAAGGTGCCGCGCAGTTCTTTGCACCACAATTGGGGCTCCTTGTCATACCCATTGCCGACGCTTGGGCCCTTCGCGAACACCATGTCTGCGTGCGTGCACTCAAGAATCTTGCACCCGCGCAACGCGCGGTCCTGGATCATTTGATCGAGGCGAGTAATCTTACTTCGCTGTAAGGAGGCCGTCGCCAGCCATCGCCAACGGCGACGTCTCGGTTCTCAATGACCATTTCACGTTCCCCGGTCTCACGAGCTAGAAATGGACTCGCCATAAATGCTCTTGGAGAGATCAGGTGAATCGGCATTTCAAAGCCCTCCATGAACGCGACATCGCTTCGGTCGTTCATCCTCAAACGAACCTGCAGAAGCACCTGACCGTGGGGCCAAGCATCATCACCCACGGTGAAGGCATTTATGTCTACGATGAAAAGGGCAAGCGGTTCTTGGACAGTGGCGCCGCGCTCTGGTGCGCTGCCCTGGGGTTCAAGAATGAGCGCGTAGCCAAAGTGGCCTATGATGCCATGCACCAATTGCCCTATTTCCAGATTTTCCGCGGTTACTCGCATGGTCCAGCAATCGAGCTCTCCGAAAAGCTGCTCAAGATCGCGCCGGTTCCTATGTCGAAGGTTCTCCTGCAGTGCTCGGGCTCTGAAGCCAATGACACCGCCGTCAAGATGGCGTGGTACTACTGGCACGGCGTCGGCAAGCCTGATAAGCGCAAGATCATCACGCGCATGGGCAGCTATCACGGCTCAACCTGTGTCGCGATCTCGATGACCGGCAATACTAGTTATCACCGCAGTTTTGGTTTGCCATTCGATGGTTTCATCCATGTCGATGGCCTCAATTTTTATCGTACCGGGGAGCCGGGAGAGACTGAGGAGGCCTTCTCGCAGCGTCTGGCGGACAGCTTGGAGGCGACAATCCTGCGCGAAGGGCCGGATACGATTGCCGCTTTCTTTGCCGATCCGGTCCAGGGCAACGCCGGTGCGCTGCCACCGCCTAAAGGTTATTTCGAGAAAGTGCAGGCGCTGCTACGCAAGTATGACATCCTCTTCGTGGCGGATGAAGTCATCTGCGGCTTTGGTCGGACAGGCAACATGTGGGGCAGTCAGACCTGCGGTCTAAAACCGGACATGATCACATGCGCAAAGGGCCTATCTGCCGCGATGCTGCCGATCTCGGCGCTCCTGATCAATCAGCGCGTATTTGACGTTATGGTAGGGGAAAGCGCCCGAATCGGAGCTTTCATACATGGCTTTACCTACGCCGGCCATCCCGTGGCTTCCGCAGTGGCTCTCGAAGTGCTCAAGATCTATGACGAGATTGATATCGTCTCGCGGGTGAAGTCCCTGGAGGCGCCGTTCCTCGCGATGCTTAAATCGCTGTCGGATCATCCGCTAGTCGGCGAAGGGTCGGGCGTAGGCCTTCTCGGAGGGATTGAGATCGTAGAGAGTAAGGAAACGCGCAAGAGCTTTCCGCCGCAAGCGCGCATCAACGAGATCATCGACAGGCATGCGGAGGCGAGTGGTATCATCCTTCGGACAACTCCAGCTAACCGCATTGCGTTCTCGCCCCCGCTCATCATCAGCGAAGACGAGATCGCTGAGATGCAACGTTTAACAATGAAGGCTTTGAATGGAGCCTTGGCTGACATTCGAAGCGCAAGGTCATAAGCGATACAATCGACCACGCCGAGGGCGGCGAGGCATCCTGTCCAACCTGCAGGTCAAGAGTATTGGCGCTCGTTGCCTGAAGCAGGCTTAGTACCGCTCGTCAACGCGACCTAGGAGCATAATTTGGATCTCCGTCAGATAAAATGCTTCGTAGCTGTGGTCGAAGAAGGCAGCGTAACAGGTGCTGCGCGACGTTTGAACGTCGTGCAGCCAGCTGTAAGCATGTCATTGCGCAAACTTGAAGACGAGTTCGGCGTTGTCCTGTTCGACCGCAGCGCACGCGGAGTTGTTGTCAGCCAGAAGGCGCGCGGTCTCTACGAGATATGTTTGCAGATTCTGGATCACGTGGCTGCAGCGTCGGAGGTCTTACGCAGCAAGGATATCGAGGTTCCGACTAAGCTCGCTGTTGGCTCTTTGCCGTCTGGCGGATACAGCTTCATACCCACGGCGCTGAACGAAGTCGTAGGATTGTTTCCCAACTGCTGTATCACCAGCCGCCAGAGTTTCAACGAGGAATTGCTCGACGGTGTGGCGCAAGGCCGAATCGACATTGCCGTTGTGAGCAAAATCAGGAAGCATGAGCGGCTTCCGCACGCGTACCTGGGCTCGGAACGCTTGCTCTGTGTAAGTGCCAGCGACTCAGGAATTAGCGGGATGGAGGCCATTTCGGCTGCTGAGCTGATGAAGCGGCGTCTCGTGTTGAGTCCAGTATTGCGCCGCCGCTTTGAAGATGATTTCGCCCGAGCCGGCCTGGAACTCTCGCCGGCTCTTGAGGTCGATGATGCTAGTCTGATCTTTGGAGTTCTACGCCAGCCAGGCTGGTTCTCCATCATGCCTGCAAGCGCTTTCTGCGGGATGAAATCTGGGGAGTTCTCCGTTGTTCCCATTTGTGAACCGACGATCGAACGTGACCGGTGGATCGTGTGGTCATCCGACAAGCCGCTGTCGAGTGCAGCCAAAGCGTTTGATGCAGCTATTCGAAGGTTGTTTACCGAGAGCAGGTTCGTTCGATTGTCATCCGTTACTGAGCCGCTTCTACGACAGGCCTTACCCACTGTAGGCTCACTTCGGTCAGCAGACATGCCCCGGAAAGCTGCCTACAAGGCTAAGAGGGCTTCTTCTGTAGTATCGGCAAACGACGCAGGATAGCGTTGCCTAGATGCCGGATACAGGGCTGAGGCTATGATAGCGTAGCGACCAACGACGATCGCCCGTTCACGATCGCGACGTCCACGCGCTGACAAGTTGGCCTGACGGGCGCGGTATCGTCAGCTTGTGCCGTCCGTCGTCGCGGTTCATAGTGACGAGACGCGTTCACGCATTTGGCGTCGTCTAGTGCCAAGTGATGAACATCCTGCAAAGATGTTTCTTGCCGAAACTCCCGCAGAAGCGCGCCTGCACCTGCTTGAACGTCGGGGTCAATCCGTCTCCAGGCGGCCTGGAACGGCCGCGAAGAGGTTCTGCGTATATTCCTGCTGGGGCGCCCTGAAGATGATTTCGACCGGTCCGGCCTCAACGACCCGCCCAGATTGCATGACCATGACGGTGTCGCAAATATTTGCGGCCACCCGCAGGTCGTGCGTGATAAAAATCATCGAGAGGTTCAGCCGTCGCTTGATGTTGTCGAGAAGTTTGAGAATCTGCGCTTGAATGGATACGTCCAGGGCCGAAACGGCCTCATCTGCGATTAGCAGCTTAGGATCCATAATGAGGGCGCGCGCGATGGCGATTCGTTGTCGCTGCCCGCCGGAGAATTCGTGGGGAAACCTCGAAAGCGCTCTGCGGTCGAGGCCGACCAGTTCGATTATGGCCTCGGATTTCTCTTGGACCTTTCGCTCGGGCTCCTTGCGCAACCTCAGCCCCTCGCCGATGATCCGCCCAACATTCCAGCGAGGGTTGAGCGAGCCGTAGGGGTCCTGAAAGACAACCTGGAAGAGATGCCGTTTGTCTCTCAACTGCGACCGGTTGAGTGCCAGCAGATCTACGTCGTCGAGCCGGATGCTGCCCTCGTCCGGTTCGGACAATCGCAGAAGCAGACGCGCCAGCGACGATTTGCCCGATCCGGACTCGCCGACGATACCCAGTGTTTCACCCACGCCGAGCCGTAGCGAGACGTTGTCAACGGCCTTTATGGAACGGCCTCCGGGAAGCAGGTAGGCCTTCGAAAGGCTGTCGACCGCTAGAAGAGTGGTGGGCTCGAGGGCCGTCTGGCCGTCCCGGATTCTGGGCGTCAGCGAGGGGACCGCGGCCATGAGGCTCTTCGTGTAGGGATGGCTGGGAGCATGCAAAACCTCCTTGGCAGGCCCACTCTCCACGGCCCGGCCGCGCTCCATGACGATCACCCGGTCGGCGATCTCGGCGACCACGCCGAAATCGTGAGTGATGAAAAGGAGACCGGCTCGATGCCGCTCCTGAATCTGCTTCATTAAGCGCAAGATCTGCGCTTGAGTTGTCACATCGAGCGCGGTGGTGGGTTCGTCCGCAATGATAAGCTTCGGCTCGAGGATCAGCGCCATGGCGATCATCGCTCTCTGTCGCTGCCCGCCCGAAAGCTGATGTGGATAGGAGCGAAGAATGCGATCCGGATCGACGAGGTTGGTCTCGGCGAGAATCTCGCGCATGCGCCTCCCGCGCTCAGTCCTGCTCAGGGACGTGTGCGCAATGAGCACCTCATCGATCTGACGGCCGATGCTAAGCACCGGGTTGAGCGCCGTCATCGGCTCCTGGAAAATCATGGAGATACTGTTCCCCCTGATTTTGCGCATGCCAGCCTCGCCGAGTTGGACCAGATCCGTCCCCTCGAACAGGATCCGGCCTTGCGACAAACGGACATGCGGCTTTGGCAATAGCTGCAGGATCGCCCGTCCAGTCAGCGACTTACCCGATCCCGACTCGCCAATGACGCACAACGTCTCACCGCGGCGCAGCGTGAAATTGAGATCGCTGACGGCATGGCGCCGGTCGGCGTCGCTCGGCAACGTAATCGCCAAATTCTGGACATCGAGGAGGGGCTCCTCCATGCGATCAATCCTTAAGGAGAGGGTTGAGAGCATCGTTCAGCGCCTCGCCGATGATGTTGATGCATAGGACCGTGACGAGGATGGCCATACCCGGAATAGCGCAGAGCCACCATTCGGAGCGCAGGAAAGTGCGTCCCGCACCGATCATGTATCCCCAGCTAAAGGTACTCCCATCGCTCAGGCCGAGAAACGAGAGAGCAGATTCAAGCAGGATCGCCTGCGCCACCGTGAGAGACCCCATGACAATTATCGGCGCAAGGCAGTTGGGCAATATGTGCTGGAACAGGATCTGGTGATCCGGCGCTCCAAGGCATTCCGCGGCGTGCACGAATTCCCTTTGTCGCATGGACAGAAACTCAGCGCGGACGAGCCTTGCCACCGGGGGCCAGGAAACCGCGGCGACGCCGACCGCGATGGACGTCATCGAAGGCGTCAAGACCGCAACGATGACTACGGCGAAAAGAAAGGTCGGAATCGTCTGAAAAAATTCGGTACAGCGCATCAGCATATCGCCCAGCAATCCGCCGTAGTAGCCTGCGGTTGCGCCGATGAGCGTGCCCGCCAGCAACGCCGCGAGACTGGCTACCAGCGCGACGGTGAGCGAAGTTCGAGCACCGTAGATAAGACCCGCCGCGACATCCCGCCCGAGGACATCCGTTCCTAGCGGATAAGCGCCGAATGGAAGTTCGAACGGTTTAGCCACGACGGCAGAAGGATCGTTGGGATATAGGAACGGTCCCACCAGGGCGACGAGCACGATCAGTCCGATGACGATTGTCGCGGTCGCCGCCGTCCTGTTACTGAAGAAACGTTCGGCCGTCGAGCTCATTTGCAATGCCTAGTTTAGCTGGATGCGCGGATCAACAACGGCATAGAGGACGTCGACAGCGATATTGATGAGAATGACCATCACGGAGGAGACGATCAATATGCCCATAAGAAGGTTCAAGTCGCGCGCGAAAAGCGCCTCGTAGGCCAGCAGGCCCATCCCGGGCCAACCGAAGACAGATTCGATGATGATCGAGCCTCCTAGCATGCTGCCGATCTGAACGCCCGCCATAGTCAGGATGGGCAAAAGCGCGTTACGCAACACATGGCCGTACATCACCTTGCGAGGCGCAAGTCCCTTAGCTTCGGCCGTCACCACGTAGTTCATCTTAGACTGCTCCAGTAGCGAAGCGCGCATCAACCGGGTGTAGACGGCGGTGTAAAAGAGTGACAGCGACACCACCGGCAGCACAAGATGCCAGGCGATGTCCTTGACCCGCGCGAAGCCCTCATTGAAGGCCGCGACGTTTTCCATGCCGCTCGTCGGAAGCTGCCGAAAGGTGATCGAAAAGAGCAGGATGAGCATCAGACCCACCCAGAAAAGCGGAGTCGCATAACCCAGCGTGGAAATCACCGAGATGACGCGGTCAACTGGGCGGTTGACGTTACGCGCCGCCGCGATGCCGAGGGCAACCCCGGCCAGAATAGAGACGGCGAAACTAGTCAACATCAGGAGGGCGGTTGGACCCAGTCTAGACATAATAAGATCGAAGACAGGCATGTTCTGGCGGTACGAGTAGCCAAGATTCAGCGTTGCGACGTTCTTTAAGTAGCTGAACAGCTGAAGGATCATCGGCCGTTCGAGGCCATACTGCTCGCGAAGATTCTGAACATATTCGGCGCTGCCCCCGCCCGATTCCCCCGCCATCACGGCTGCCATGTCGCCCGGGGCGAGCTTGAGCAGGAAGAAGCTGAGCGCGAAGATCAGGAGGACGGTCGGTAGGGCCTGCGCCAGTCTGCGCGTGATGAATCGTATCATGAACGAGCTTTCTCGAGGATCCGCGCCAAAGCGGTCCAATCATTGCTGCGAGCCTCCGGCGCACTGGCCGTGACGGTCACTGAACGAAATTCCGCTGCGGTTGGTTGCCAAAGTCCAGCGAGGCCGCCGTGATCGTGACTTCGCCAGCCTTCGCCTCAGCCGATTCCGAGCTTGGCGAAGTTGCCGTATAGTCCGAGGGGGCTAACCACAGCATCCTTGATACCTTTGGTTGTCACGGTGCTGAATGCAAGCTCCATAATCCAGACGGTCGGTGCAGCCTCGACCACCAGCTTTTGAAACTGATGGTAAAGTTCGCCACGCTTAGCCGGGTCCGGCTCGTTCGCGGCGTGATCCATCAGCGCATCGGTTTCGGGAGTCGACCAGCGAGTCGCATTCACGAAAACCGCGCCCGGCTTTATCGAGTTGGAATGATACTCGCGGTGCATGCCGATAACCGGATCCGCAAGGTTCGACACCCACGACAGCATCAAGTCGAAGTCGTAATCAGTGTAGGTCCGCTTCAACCAGGTCGGCACGTCCTCGTAGCGCATCTTGGCCTGGATACCGATCGCACGCAGAGCTTCGATCACGTACTCTCCGAATCGTCGCCATTCCTCCCCATACGGCGTTGGGTCGATCGTCATCTGAAAACGGACGCCGTCCTTGTTCGAAGGAAAGCCTGCTTCGTCTAGCAGTTTTTTTGCGATCTCGATCCGATCCGGAACGTTGTAATTGTGAACATCACTGGTGTAGAGGCCAGAGACCGCGAAATTCGAACTCATTGGTCCCGTCGCCACCTTTCCAAACCCGAACCAGATGTTGTCGATGATAAACTGGCGATCGAGCGCATAGGAAATCGCTTGCCTTACCTTTACTTGATCAAACGGCGCGCGCTTCGTGTTGAAATGGGCCTCAACGATCGGCGAGATCATCTCGTAGCCCTTTTCAGTCACTGCGATGTTGGGCAACTTCTTTAAGTACCGCACGTCTGAATAGTAGACAGCGCCGAAACCACCGACCTGAACCTCGCCGCTCTCCAACGCCGCGGTGCGCGTGCCCGCATCCGGAATGTAGCGAAAGACTACGCGGTCGACCTTCGGAAGACCCGGCTGCCAATATTTTTCATTCTTGTCGAGCCTTACGAACTGCCCGCGGCGCCACTCTCTGAACTTGAACGGACCGGTGCCGACGGGTGCGTTGGCTTGCTGGTTTGAGCGGATATCCGTTCCTACGAACAAATGCTTCGGCACCATCGGTGCCTCGTACCCGGACAGTGCCATGAGCATATAGGGGGCCGGCTTCGCCAACTTGAAAACAGCAGTCAGGTCGTCCGGCGCGTCGACCGCCGTGACTTCCTTGAAGTTGATCGAGCCACGTGGATGGTTCTTCTTTAACACCTCCATGATCGAAAATTGCACATCGGCGGAGGTGAACGACTTTCCGTCATGGAAGGTCACACCCTTCCGCAGTTTAAAAGTTACAGTCAGACCGTCGCGGGAAATCTCCCACGATTCCGCCAGGGACGGTACCGGCTTCAGACCAAAATCATATTCCAGTAGACCATCATAAATTTTGGTCGACACCAGACAGGTGGCGACCGCGCTGGTCATATAGCCGGCAAGCGTCGCGACGTCAGGCTGAACAAGAGCAACGACGGTCTTTGTTTCTTGAGCCGAGGCGGCTTCGCCCAGGCCCACTCCGGCGACGAGTGCGGAGGTAACGCCGGCCAGCGCCTTCAGGACCTGACGACGATCAGTCACGCCGAAGTCGGGGGCCGGCAGAGTCGGGGGAAGGGGCGAATGAGACTCGGGTTTCATGGCGCTTCCTGGTAGGTGATTGGCCGGTTTCAATGTTCCACGGCATTTCCTGCAAAGTTCGCATGTAGTAGCATCATTAGCAACTACTAAAATAAGTGTCTAACCGGCGGTAGCTTCGCCGCGCTGCACGGTAACAATGAATGCACTGTGAAGAGTTCGTCGTCGAACAAACAGCTGGCGGAAGCCGAAGCCTGCTTAAAGTCTCCGCATTTAGCCGCTCGATCTGGTTGCCAAAAACCGCTCGTACTTTCGATATGCTTGCAATGCCATGATCGCTTGTGGCAACTCGTCGAACGTGGGTATCCGATGCTGAAGGGCAACAGTCCGCATTCGACGACGCCAATCGTCAGCTTCATCGCTCCGATCAGACCTGAGGATCAGAAGCGTGTGCGGGCTCTTATCGTTTTTGGGAACGCGGGAGAGCATGGACTGGACGAGATTGGGCAGCAGATCTTTCACATGCCTGTATGCCATGAGCACCGGCAGGTTGAGGTGCACTAGCGTCGCGTAGGGAGAAGTGAACCGTCGGTCCACTTCCAGCAATCGGGCGATCAACCTGCCTTCCTCTTCCTTCAGCACACTTGCTGGAACATCCATCGGGTTTTTCAGGCTGGCGCCGGGCGGCATGTCGATCTCCGCATAAGCTTCACGAGCTTGAGACTGCAACTCGGCCAGCTTGAAGCCGGCTGCATCGAGAGCGTCCGTCGCCAGGACGCTGGTGCCCCCTCCGTTGCCTAGCAGCGTCACGGTCGGCTCGTCCGCCTCCAACTTCGGGCGAAGCAACGAGCAGACCTGAAGTGCGTCGAGAAAGGCATCGAGGTTCGGTGCGAGTATGGCCCCGGTCTGACGAGCCAACGCTTCCCAAGCCTGTCGGCCCCCTCCCATCGCGCCGGTGTGAGAAACCGCCGCCTTCTGGCCCGCTTTCGAAAGTCCTCCGACCATCAGCACGACCGGCTTGCTTCCCCGATTCCGCCGGGCGAGATCGAGGAATCGGCGGCCATCCTTGATGTCCTCCACATACATGCCGATGACCTCAGTGCCCGGGTCGGCGAGATAGTATTCGAACAGATCCGACGGCTCGACATCGATCGAATTGCCAAGCGTGACCAACCCACTGTAGCTTAAGCCGAGATTCTGTCCGCGCAGCAGAATGTCCATACCAAGGCCGCCGCTTTGGCATGCGATGCCGATGCGCCCCCGGCTGAGTGAGGCGCCTTCTACGAAGGTATAACCGCCGCGTGGAGAATGACTCCCCATGCAATTGGGGCCGATCAATCTGGTACCCATCTCGCGGGCGAGCGTAAGCAGCGTCTTCTCCCATGCTTCGCTCGAGCCATCTTCATTGGTCGCCATGACCTGCGCGAAACGAAGCTTCCCGCCCGTAGCGGCTAGGATGCTCTCAACTCTCTCTGCTGGGACCGTGAGATAAGCGTAGTCGACCACGCCGGGAATGTCGGCGATCCTGCCGAATGCTGGAATTCCGTCGATCACTTCTGCGTTGGGATGAACGGCGTAGATCCGACCGCCGTAGCCTGCTGTCTTCAAAGACCTAATGAAGCGGTTGCCGGCGGATGTACCCTGGGTTGACGCTCCGGCGACGGCGATGCTTTCGGGTGCGAATAACGGCCGAAAGCAATCGATGATGGATGCGAGGGCGACATCAGGTTCAGTGCTCATGTCGAAGCTTTCAAAACGAAGCGGGCATCCACCGCGGTCACGCCCTTAGCGTTGACGATAACGGGATTGATGTCGAACTCGGCAATGCGGTCGGCTCTTTGCCAAAACAGGCCCGTCTCTCCTCCGAGCGCCAGCAGCGCACTCTCCAGCGCCGTCAAATCGACCGGAGCGCGGCCGCGTGCGCCTTTCAGGATTGGAAGAATCTTGAGGCTTTCGATCATCTCGATAGCGTCGAAACTGCTGATAGGGCATAGCCCGAAAATCGTGTCATTGAGTACTTCGGTGAAGATACCTCCGGCTCCGATCATGATCATCGGCCCGAGCTTCGGGTCATGGATACCGCCGATGATCAGCTCGAGCCCGGAGTCCGCCATCTCCTCGACGAGGAAACCGGACAGCGTCTGCCCGGCGTCGGCCATGCGGGCCGCGATCTCGGCGCGGGCATCATCGACCGCCTCCTCGCTGGGGAGGCTGAGACAGATCGCGCCTATGTCGCTCTTGTGGATGGGGTTGTCGGAGAGTGCCTTGAGCGCGAAAGGAGACTCAAGACCGCCGAGCGCCCCCTTTGCACTCTGGCTGGCTGACAGTCTTATCCCCTTGGGAGTAGGTATGCCAATCCGTCGAAGTAAAGCCTTCGCCTGGTATTCGTCGCACGCAGATTGTCCGGCGTTCCAGGCGAGGTCGAGCGCAACATCGGCGCGGTCGTCCGGAGTGTGGCCCTTGGTCAAACGATCGTGCAGCATCAAAAACTCGTCGGCCAGTTTGCCAGATGATGAGCGCCGATCCGTCTGCCGGCCCCGCTCAGAATGCCGAGCGCGGCGGCCAGGAAGCGTCGCGTTTCGGCGGGATGGATCGCCGCCTGCGCCTCAAACAGGCCGGCGAGGGCGAACGCCGAGCTGTCCTGCGAGATCTGGTCCACCAGTCCGTCGAAACGTTCCGGGTCATCCTCGCGCTTCAGACCATGCAGGATATTGACGCCGGTCTTCGGGTCCATGAAACCGAAATTTGCGGTTGGCCATGCGGCAGCGAGCTCGGAATGGCGACCTCCTCCCATGTTGAGATAGGCTTGGCCGAAATTCTTGCGGATGGTTAGGGCAATGCGCGGCATGGAAACCTGCGACAGCGCATTCATCCAGTTCATGATGCGGCCCGGGGCCCATCGCTTCTCGCCTTCAATCCCGATCAGGAACCCGGGCTGGTCCACCAAGAAGATCAGGGGAATGTTGAAGGAGTCACATAGAACCAGGAAACTGGTCGCCTTCCGCATCGCGTCGACGTCGATCGCGCCGCCGCGATGGAGGGGGTTGTTGGCGATGATTCCTACGCTTCGTCCATCCAGTCTCGCGAGCGTGGTGACGATGGATTTGCCAAAGCGAGGCTTGAGCTCGAAGGAGCTACCCAGGTCGACGATGCAGTTGATGATCTTCCGCGAATCGTAGACCTGCGTGTTCGAGTGGGGGAAGTGATCGAGAATCGAAGCCGCGACCTCGTCCGAGCCTTCTGGCACGTCGGTCTCTGGAGGCACATCCTTGGCGCTCTGCGGAAGATAGCTTAGGAAGCTCTTCAACAGCTCGAGCGCCTCCTGGTCGGTTTCGGTAGCGTAGTCCACCAGTCCCGTCTTTTCGGTATGAAGCCTCCAGCCGCCCAGTTCCTCAGGATCGACGGGTTGGTTGATCGCGACGGAAGTGACGCGGCTGCTCGCCACTGCCATCGTCGCTCCCTTCCGCATTACGACGAAGTCGGACATGCAGCCATACCAGGTCGATGATCCGTAGCAATCGCCGAGCAAAGCCGAGACCAGAGGCATTTCGCGCTCGCGCCTGTATTCGGTGGGGTCCTGGCCCAGAATGGCGCGGCCCGCAGCCCCCATCCGATCGGGCATGCGGGCGCCCGAGGATTCTCCCAGCATGACGAGCGGAAAGCCGCGTTTTGCCGCCATGTCCTTCACGTATTTGATCTTCTTGCCGTTGATCACGCTCGACGAGGCTCCCAGCACAGTGAAGTCGTTCGCGACGACGCCTGTCTGGCGGCCCCGGATTTTGCCGAAACCGGCGACCTTGCCGTCGGCGGGAGTGCGGTCCCTCATCTCGGAGCGATAGGACGTGGCAAGCTCGCCGACTTCGAAGAAACTGTCCGGATCAAGCAGGTAGGCAAGTCGCTCGCGCGCATTGAGATGGCCGGCCTCCTTGCGGGCCGCCAACTTTCCCACGCTGCCCATCGCCTGGGCTTTCGCCTTGCGCTGCTCTAATTCCAGCAACGCCTCTTCGATCTGCTCTTTGGGGCTGTGGGTACTCGCCATTCTCCGATTCGCCTCTTGCAATAGAGTAGTTGTTGTTGATACTACTACATCAAGATGGGACTGGGGTCCAGTGGCGGCGTTGCGTTTCTTCATGGCCGACGGTGTGTGCCGCCGGTAGCGCCTAAGTGGTACTCACTCAGATTTGAGGCACCGGGGTCATGTCAAAATTCACTGTTGAAAGCGAAATGGCGGGTTCGATTTGGAAGATCCTCGTCGAGATCGGAGGCCGCGTCACCGAAGGCGACACTCTCATGATCATCGAGGCGATGAAGATGGAGATACCAGTCGTGGCGAATGAATCCGGACGCGTATTAGAGATATTGGTCAAGGAAGGCGATCAGGTTAGCGACGGTGATGCAGTCGTTGTGTTGGACGTGTGACGATGCACAAGCTCCTGATCGCCAATCGGGGCGAGATCGCCTGCCGCGTCATTGCCAGCGCGCGGTCCCTGGGATGGCAAACCGTGGCGGTCCATTCCCATGCGGACGCGGCCGCCCTGCACGTGCAAATGGCCGACCAGTCCGTCAGCCTCGGCGAGCCGCCGGCGCGGCAGAGCTATCTGCGAATCGACAAGCTAATTGAGGCGGCCCGGACGTCTGGGGCCAGCGCAGTTCATCCGGGATATGGATTCCTTTCGGAGAGCGCGCAATTCGCAGCGGCAGTGATCGAGGCGGGATTGCTTTGGGTGGGGCCTTCGCCCGATACTATAAGGCTCATGGGAGATAAGCAGTCCGCGCGCGAAGCAGCATTGCGGGCAGGCGTTCCGATCGTGCCGGGCAGCAGGCGCTTTCCACATGGCGATCTGGTCGGGATCGATGAGGCCGCCTCTAAAGTCGGCTTTCCGCTGCTCGTCAAGGCTTCTGCGGGCGGCGGAGGCATCGGCATGCGCAGGATCGATCGACCTGATCAGCTAGTCGCCCAGGCGGCGATGGTTCAGGATGCCGCCCACAACACGTTCGGAGATGGTACGGTTTATCTTGAGCGTTATCTGGGGCGCGCGCGCCACGTGGAAGTCCAGGTGTTCGGCTTTGGCGACGGGGCGGCCGTTCATCTGTTCGAGCGCGATTGCTCCTTGCAGCGCCGTTTCCAGAAGGTCGTGGAGGAGACCCCCGCGCCCGGTCTTCCGGCGCAAATGCTCCAAGCCATGTACGAGGCCTCGCTGAGAATGTGCGCTGAAACCAAATATGCCGGCGCGGGGACCGTTGAGTTCATCGTCGATGAGGAGAATTGCCGGTTCTACTTTCTCGAGATGAACACTCGCATCCAGGTGGAACACCCAGTAACGGAGATGGTGACGGGTCTCGACCTCGTGGCGATGCAATTGCGGTTAGCGGCGCAGGATAGCGGGCAGGAGAAGGTCGTTCCCTGTCGCGACGGCGCGGCGATCGAATGCCGCCTTTACGCCGAAAATCCAGCCAAGCGATTTCTTCCTTCGCCGGGCAAACTCGATGTCTTCAGTTTTGCAGCCGACGGGGAAGGGGTGCGCGTTGATACTGGGTATCGCCAGGGCGACGTGGTCACTCCATTCTATGATCCGTTGATCGCAAAATTCGTCGCGCATGGGCCTGATCGTGCCACCGCGGTGGCCCGCATGCGGGGTACGCTAGAAACGCTGCAGGTGGCCGGCATCATGACCAACCGCGATTTCCTGTTGTCCTGCCTGTCGCATCCCGAATTTCTCGCGGGAAAGGTCTATACCCGGTTCATTGATGATTTCGGCAGCGAACTCGTGCCGACGTCCTGAGCTAGAGGGATAAGATTGAAGTAGGCCGTCCGAGAGACGGTCAGTAGGAAGGGCCATGACCGAAACTACGGCTAAGGAACGAAGGTCTGCAAAGCGGATCGCAATTGACATCGGCGGAACGTTCACGGACCTGGCGCTCATCGATGACGATGGTCTCGTCGTGACCCATAAAAGATTGACCACTCCACGCGACCCCGTTGAGGGTTTTGTCGAGGGAGTGTCGGAGCTGCTCGCACTTGCCGGGATATCTCCCAGCCTCGTCCGCGAAATCCGGCATGCGACCACGCTCGGCTCCAACGTGGTGATCGAAAGGCTGGGCGCGCCGGTGGCATTCGTGACCACGAAGGGCTTCGGTGACGTCCTCCAGATCCAGAAGGCCGTCCGGTACAGCATATACGATACACGGATGCGAAAGCCAGAGCCACTCGTGCCTCGCTCGCGCACTTGGGAAATCAACGAGCGTATGATGGCCTCGGGCGAGATACTGCGTCCCCTCGACCCAGAGGAGACGAGCCGGGTCGTTTCCCAAATTCGTGCGGCGGGAGCGCGGGCCGTGGCGGTGGGCTTTCTTCATTCATATGCCAACCCCCTCCATGAAGAACGGGTCAAGGAAGTATTCGCACGAGAGGCGCCCGAAATAGACGTCACGCTGTCCAGCGAAGTATCGCAGATGGCAAAAGAGTATGCTCGCTTCAACACCGCAGTGACGAACGCCTATCTCGCCCCAATTTTTCGCGACTATCTGTCCAGGATAGAAGCAGCTTTTCGGGCGCGCGGTGTCTCGGCTCCGCTTTGGATCCTGCAGTCGAGCGGCGGACTGACCTCAAGCGAAAGGGCTGCGGCCCTTCCGGTCCGCAGCATCGAATCCGGCCCCACGGCGGGGGTCATTATGGCGGCACGCCGCAGCAATCTTTCCGGTTTCGACAATGTCATCTCGTTCGACATGGGCGGCACGACAGCGAAGGCTTCGATCGTCACAAACGGGCGCCCGACGATCAGTCGCAGCTTCGAGATCGACCGGCTCGAAATGCGCAACGGCAGCGGACTTCCGCTCGACACGCTCGCCGTCGACCTGATCGAAATCGGCTCCGGAGGCGGCAGCATCGCTCAGGTGACAGCAGGCGCCCTTCAGGTCGGCCCTCGCAGCGCGGGCTCCGAGCCCGGACCCGTTTGCTACGCGCGGGGCGGCAAGGAGCCGACCGTCACCGACGCCGCGTTGGTGTTGGGCTATCTGGATGCGTCGAGCTTCGCGGGCGGCAAGATGCGCCTTGATCGCGACGCCGCGGTCGAAGCGCTGGCGGCGCTCGGCGGCAGGCTGGGCCTTGACGCAGTACAGGCCGCCTGGGGCGTTCATCAGCTCGTTTGCCTCAACATGGAGCGGGCGACCCGCCTCATCTCGATCGACAAGGGACTGGACCCGCGCGACTATGCAATGATCTGCTTCGGCGGCGCGGGACCGGTGCATGCTGCCCGCCTGGCACGCGGACTCGGCGTAAAGCAGATGATTGTGCCGGCGGGCGCGGGCGTGGGGTCGGCGCTGGGGCTTTTGTCCTCTCTCGAGAAAACCGAGCTGGCGCGTACAAGCAAGGTTCTCGTCGACGGCGACTGCATTGTGGCGACAGCGCGACAGATCTTTAGTGACCTGCGTCGGCAAGCCGCCTCGACAATGGGGCGCGACCCAGCCGACCCGCGGTTGCTTGCCCGCCATATTGTCGGCTTGCGCTATATTGGCCAGGGATACGAATTGGAGATCGAGCTTCCACCGGTGTGGGATGAGGGGCTCGGCACGAAATTGCGCGACGCCTTCGGCGCGCTTTACAGCAACGTCTACGGCTATGCGGAAAATCTGCCGCTCGAAGCGACGACATGGCGAATCGCGTTGGAGAGCATGGAGCCCAATCTGGATGAAAAGCTGAGCATGGAGCGGGCGGAAGGCCGCCCGGCACTGAAGCGGCAGCGCAGAGCATATTTCGGCGAGACCGGCGAAACGCAAATTGATGTCTATGACCGTTACGCCATGGGCGCCGAGGATCGCGCTATTGGACCCTGCGTCATCGAGGAGCGCGACACGACGACCGTGCTACTACCCGGCGACGTCGGTCGGATCGACGAGCACGGCGCCATAATCATCGAAATCGGGAAGGCTGCGCAATGAGTGAGATCGACGCTTTGACAGTTTCGGTAATCTGGGGCCGACTGGTCTCGATCGCCGAGGAGATGGGCGTGACGGTCCGTCGCACCGCCTATTCAGAAGCGGTGCGCGAGGGCGGGGACTTCTCCATTGCCGTTTTCGATGCAGCAGGGCGAATGTTGAGTCAGGCAGATCTCAGCCCTGGACATTTAGGCGCGATGCCCTTCGCAATCGGGAACATGCTGAAGAGCTATCCGAGGGAAACTTTAAAGTCGGGCGACATCATTATCATGAACGATCTCTACATGGGGTCGGGTCATCTTCCGGACTTTTACTGCATGAGTCCGGTTTTCCTGGAGCTCAATATCGTAGGTTTCGTCGTTGCCTCTGCTCATATGGTCGACGTCGGTGGCATCAAGGCTGGCAGCCAGGCGGTCGAGGGGGTCACCGAGCGTTTTCAGGAAGGCATCTGCTTCCCGCCGGTCAAGTTCTACGATGCCGGTGTACCAGTGGGCGAGATCACCCGCATCATCGAGGCGAACGTTCGTGTTCCCACTAAGGTGATCGGCGATCTGAAGGCGCTTCGCAATGCGCTCCATTCCGGTGGGCAGGCGCTCTCGTCACTTTTCGCCACCTATGGCGTGGAACGCTTTACGGCCGTGGCCAACCGAATACTCGACCAATCCGAAAAAGCGGTGAGGGATTCGCTAAGCGAAATTCCCGATGGGGACTATACCTACGAAGACTGGCTCGACGATGTCGGTCCGGGCACCGAGCCCGTGAAGCTAGCGGTGACGGTCAGAGTCCGGGGATCGGAGATCGTTTTCGATTTTTCCGGATCTGATCCGCAGACTGCTTCCGCAATCAACAGCCCACTCAACTTCACGCGCGCCTATTGCTACTGGGCGACAAAGGCCCTTACCACGCGCAACGAAATCCCTCAGAATCAGGGCCAGACGCGTCCCGTCACCGTGGTTGCTCCGGATGGAAACTTCTTCAACCCGTCCGCTCCAGCTGCAGCCGGCGGCCGCGCCATGCTCAACCAGCGCATACCCGAGTTGATCTTTGGCGCGCTGGCGCAGGTGGCTCCCGAGCGGGTTACGGCTGGTAGCGGGCAATGGGCGAATCCCATCATCAATGGAATCGATCCCCGCACCGGCCAGCGCTTTGTGTTCTACGATTATCTCGTGGGAGGCGTTGGCGCGCGCGCCAGCGCCGACGGCACAAGCGCGTTGTCACCGGTGTTCTCCCTTGAGAACATTCCGGTCGAAATCCAGGAGAACGCGTATCCAATCATCGTAGAATCCCTTGGGATTCTATGCGACAGCGGGGGGGCAGGCAGATACCGCGGCGGCCTTGGTCTCTACAAGGAAGTGCGCATCTTGGCGGAATCCGCCGAGGTGTCCAATCTCAGCGACAGGCACAAGAACGGCTCCTACGGTCTTCACGGCGGTACCAACGGCAACGTGGGAAGGAGCATCCTCAATCCCGGTGCGGACAGGCCGGTCGCTATGCACTCGAAGGGAACATATGCGCTCAAGAAGGGCGATGTCGTTCGCTACGAATGTTCTGGCAGCGGCGGCTTCGGTGACCCGAAGGAGCGGCCGCGGCATGCTATCGAGGAGGATCTGCGCGAAGGGCGCATATCCGAAGGGGCGGCCCTGACGGCATACGGGATGAGAAGCGGGTAAGCCAGAACGGCGGCTTCGTATTATCCCGGCGTTATGGTAGCAATTGAACAAGGCGCATTGAGCCTGCGTCCGGGAGAGGAAAATTGAGAAAAGTCGCGAAGTCGTCGGAAGTGAAACGCTTGCCGACAAAGAAGCCGAATTCCAAGCTTAGTCGCGAAATTCTTTCAGAGCTCCAAGCCCTGGGATTCTCGGACTACGAGGCTAGAAGTTACCTAGGTCTGCTGGCCTCGTCGCCCGCGACTGCATACGACGTAAGCAAGACGATGGGCATTCCACGTGCGAACGTATATGGCGCGTTGGAGAACCTGATGAAGAAGGGCGCCGTTCAGCCGGTCGGCGAGCGGCCCGCCCGCTTCGTTCCCGTGCCTCCTGCCGAACTGCTCGGCAGCATCGCGAAGCAAACCTCAAGCCGTTGCGATCGGCTGGCGACGCTCCTGGAAAATGTCGATACGGAGCAGCATCAAGACGTCGTCTGGACTATCAAAGGCGAAGAACCGGTAAACGACCGGATCGCCGACATGCTGGACCGTGCGCAGAAGCACATTTGGATCAAGGCGGCGGACAACATTCTTAAGCTCCACCGCGACAAGTTGAAGGCGGCATACGACCGCGGCGTGCACATCGTTATCATTCTGTTCGGCACAGACGTTAGCCACTTTAACTTCGGCAAGGGCTCAATGGTCTATCTTCACGAAGGCAACGGCATTCGCATCGGCGATGCCGACAACCTTTTCACGGTGACGATAGACTATGCCGAGGCGATCACTGCCCGCATGAAGGACGACTACCTCGGTGCGTATACTCGCAGCGAGCCTGTCGTAACCATGGCAGAAACAATCATCCGCCACGACATCTATCTGGCCGAGATTTACGGCCGATTCGGCAAGGAGATCGAGGAGGCCTTCGGCCCCTATCTCGTCCGCATTCGCGAACTGCTCTTCTCTCGCACCCAAGTGAATCACATGCGGGAGCGGCTGCGGGCGCTCGGCTTGATTGAAAAGGACGACAAGGTGTTATCGTCCGTCGCCGCCCGCTGATCGCTTCACAGCCATCAGACGAAGCCCTCCGCGTTTGCTCGGCAGGTTTGCCGCGGCTTCCCTGTGTCGCTCTGCTGATTTGCGATTCGTAAAGTAGTTGTTATAGCAGCTACGAGATGTTACTGGTGGGCGTCTCTGATAAGCTTGTCGAGGTGGAAGATGCTGGACAATGCGTCATCATCGTCGCGCGACGAACCGTATGAAGCCCGGGCCTTCATCGCCGGTGAATGGGTGACCAAGCCGATCGCGCGCAACCTGCGCGAACCTTTCCAAAACACCATAGCGTCCCGCGTTCACGACTGCGACCAAGCCGATCTCGAACGCGCATTGGCGACCCTTGCGGGCTCGCGCGTCGCGGCGATCGCGCCGATGGAGCGTTCCGCATCCCTTCACCGTGCCGCAGCGCTGATGAAGGAGCGGGGCGAGCTCATCGCGACCGTGTTGACGCGTGAGACCGGGAAGACCATTCGCGACAGCCGTCAAGAATTGGCGCGCGCCACTGACGTGCTTCGCTTCTGCGCCGAGGAGGCTATCCGAGTCGAGGGAAGACAGCTGCCGATCGCCGGCAGTCCTGCTGGCAATGGCAGAGTGGCGATCGGCCTTCGCTATCCGGTTGGGGTCGTCGCCGGCATCGTCCCGTTTAATGCGCCGGTCAACCTCGCCTGTCACAAGATCGGGCCGGCCTTCGCCGCAGGAAATGCCATTGCTCTCAAAGCGCCACCGCAAGCGCCTTACACACTATTGCTTGTCGTACAGGTCTGCCTTGACGCGGGAGTCCCGCCCGACGCGATCGCCCTCCTTCATGGCGACGGCGATTTGGGCGCAGCCCTTGTCCGCGACAGTCGCGTCGACTTCATATCCTTCACGGGCTCAGCACGAGCGGGCCTTGCGATCAAGGCCGCAGCGGGTATGCGCGGTACCATCCTTGAGCTTGGCGGCGTTGGCCCGACCATTATCCATCACGATGCCGATATTGACGAGGCTGCCACCATGTGCGTCCAATCTGGTTATCGGCTTGCCGGCCAAAGCTGCGCCTCATTGCAGAATCTTTTCGTTCATCAAGCCGTGCTGGAACGGTTCACGGCCCTTTTCTTGGAAAAGGTCGCAGGTTTGACCTCGGGTGATCCAGGCGATCTCGCAACCGACGTCGGTCCCGTCATCAACGAGACTGCCGCGCTTCGCATAGAATCGTGGCTTGCGGAGGCGAGAGCAGGTGGAGCGAGGATACTTGTGGGAGGCGGGCGGCGTGGAAACGTCATTGAGCCCACGGTTGTTTCAGCCGCGAGCCCGCAGATGAAGATTGCGTGCGACGAAGTATTTGGACCGGTCGTCGTGATCCATCCCTACGATGATATCGGCTTCGTCTTCGAGTGGATTAGGAACACTGGCCTTGGGCTGAACTGCGGGTTGTTCACGAAGCTCCACAGCGTGGCTTTCCGTGCCGCGCGCGAAGTGCCCTGCGGCGCCATCATCGTGAACGGCACATCGACCTTCCGTCCCGATCAGATGCCGTATGGCGGACTGCGAAATAGTGGATACGGGCGTGAAAGTCCGCGCGATACGGTTGTCGCCATGACTCAAGAGCGCATCCTCGTATTTCCGGATGCTATCTGAGGCTGCCCGCAGGATTAGCTGTAGATGTGAGATAGATACAATAGATGCCGGATGTCTGCCGTCCTTTTCACCTCGGGAAACCGTCGCGTTTCTGCACGAGAAAGCTGAGTTGATTGGAAAGGTCAAAAACTGCGCAGTTGGCGTGATCAGGTCTTCCGGCTGGATGGACCCGCGCCATACGATCACTCCGAATCTAGTCCTAGCGAGACTTGCACCGGATGCCGGTGGACCATGTTGAACATGTAGCCGCCATTATTGAACGGAATGCGGAGCGGCTGCACCGCTCCCCGGGCGTCGGTCGCGCGGGTCATTAGCTCGTGCACACCTGGCGTGGCGACCCATTCGAATGTAAACCGCGCCCAAGAATAACGCAGATTCGGCGGCATGATGTCGGCGGGATGCCATGTCTTCCCCATGTCGTCGCTCCATTCCACCGAGGCTATCTCCGCATCGGGAGAGCGTGCGTAGCCGAAAAGCCGTTTCGTCCCAGCGCTCCAGCGCGCCGGCCAGTCGAGTGCAAGCGAACTCTTGATGTTCTGCTGCGTGATCGGCCCGCCTTTCGCCGGCGCGTAGTCTTCTTCAGGCCATTCGTCGCCCATCAGCACATATTTCTCGGTGTTGCGGACTACCCATTGAAAGCGGGAGGATACCTCGATCTTATCGACCCACTTAATGCTATACGTGCCGATCCAGCCCGGGACGATGACCCTGACAGGGAAACCGTGATCCGGCGGCAGCTGCTCTCCGTTCATCCGCAGTGCCAGCAAGGTATCGGGATCAAGTGCCTTACCGATCGGCATTGGGCATTTGACGCCTTCCTTCCCCTCGCGGTCGCGGTCCAATCCGACCGGACAGACGTGGATAGCATCGAGCTTGAGCCCCGCAAGTTCCAGGACATGGCGCAATGGAACGCCGCGCCATTCCGCCATGCCGATAGCGCCAAGATCCCACATGACCTCCGTCAGGTGAGGCCGCTTGTTCAATTTCCGACCGAGCTCCTTCTCGAACAATAAGCGATGGTTTCCGGCACATTCGAGATAGGCGAGCACGCTCCGCTGCGGCATCGCCTTGAGCTCCTCATAAGAAATCCCCAATGGTCGGGAGACTGCGTCGCCTTGTATGCGCAGACGGTATGTAGCGGCGTCAACCCTGGGGGTTGCGCGCTGGTTGCAGACGAAAAAGCGATCGTTTGGTGTCAAATAGTCGGTTTGAGCGGCGAGTGGCATTTCCAGATTGCGCCCCACAATGATCCGGAAGCCTGATGGGTTCTTCGCCCAGAATTCTTCTGACATCACTTCACCGCCTTGATTTTTAGCTACCCGTGTGGCACAAAATTAGTAGCTGTCACAGCAGCTACTATATCTGACTGACATCCGATGTGCCATCGGCGGAGGCCTCGAATTACATCGAAGTTGCTTTCACCGTTCCGGTTGCGCCACCTCAACTTGCCCAACCGGATCGTAGTCTCGCCGATGGCCCAATATTCGGCCGATCGGTCAGGCTGCGTGTCCGAGTGGCACCTCATGCACCTTGGCAATTTGGCCGTGTCGGGCGCGGGCCTCCTGATGACGGAACAGATGGCAGTCGAACCCGAGGGACGGCTGACATACTCTTGCGCTGGCTTATGGTCTTACGATCAGGTCAGGGCTCTGCGGCCCGTTTTCGAGTTTTGCAGGCGCTATGGGGGTGCGAAACTCGGCATCCAACTCGGCCATGCCGGCCGCAAGGGCTCGGTCTCCGTGCCTTGGAAAGGACAGATTCCCCTCAACGAGAAGCAGGGCGCTTGGTTGACGCCAAGTCCGTCTCCGATACCGTATCCCGGTCGTCCTCGACCGACCGAGCTCGACAGCGACGGTCTGGTACGGTTGCGAAATTGCTTCGCAAAGGCGGCCCGGAATAGCCTCGATCTGGACGCCGATCTCCTTGAGCTTCATTGTGCCCACGGTTATCTTCTTCATTCATTTCTGACTCCACTCGCCAACAAGCGGATCGATCGCTACGGAGGAAGCACGCAGGCTCGCACCCGGTTTGCGCTGGAAGTTTTCGATGCAATCCGGGAAGTGTGGCCGTCGACCAGGCCTTTGGGGGTTCGCGTTTCAGCCACCGACTGGGTGGACGGCGGCTGGACCGCGGATAACACGGTTGAGTTCGCGGCGGCCTTGAAGGTGCGAGGCTGCGATTACATCTGCGCATCGAGCGGGGGCGCTTCGCCTGATCAGCGCATACCAGTGGGGCCGGGTTATCAAGTTCCCTTTGCCGAGCGTATTCGTCGCGAGGTTGGTATTCCCACCATGGCGCTTGGCTTCATCACAGATACGCATCAAGCAGAAAACATCCTTTCGTCGGGGCAGGCCGATCTCATCGCCCTCGGCCGAGGTATGCTGTACAACCCGCGGTGGGCATGGCACGCGGCACAGGAACTGCACGAGGATGTGTTTTTTCCATTTCAGTACCAGCGGGCGCATCCCATCGATGCGGGGCGGCGATTTCCTAAATCCGTTCAGAACCTGATTGTCCAGGCTCGCCTCCACTGCCGCAAGCAATCTTGGTGGGCATGTTTGAAGAACGATAGTTCTGATCACCGAAAAACTGGAACGCTTAAAACGGGCTTTCAGATAAGAAGGACGGGAAGCGACGAAAGGTATCGAAGTCTTCGAACGCGCGGAAGGCGTTTATAATCAAACGGAGCGGACCGGGTCGCTGTCGCGGAAATTTCTAACATCGGCGAGCACGCAATTGGAATGCTGCTGAAAAAGATGAAGCGGATTCAAGAGCGGCAGCCTCCGGAAGCTAGTTGTCGCCGGACGAGTAGGTGCTGCAGCGCATGATGCGCCGGAAACTGCAGGGGCTGATCGCATACGCGATTGTGCGAAGACGCGTGCTAAGTTGGAGTGAGGTTCTCGACTTGCTCTTCGCTGAGCTATTTCCGCGGCGGCTATGCCGGTTAGCGCAATAGCACTGAATAACGTTGCACATAGCGATGTTCGCCGTTGACGAGAGAGATTGTAGATTATCTGCGTCTCGAGCGTCCTGGTTTTCCAAATACAATCGGGGGTACGGCACGGTTGACGATCTCTCGTATAGCAAAATTTGATTGAATGCGAGAGACGCGCGGTAGGGGCGAAAGTTCGGTTCGATGAATTCTTTCGAAATCTTCGATATCGCGCGCTAGTACAATGAGAAGATAGTCGTCGCTCCCAGACATCAGAAAGCAGCGGATCACGGACGGGCATTTAACAATCCCCATCTCGAATAATTTCAGTGCCTCGTCACTTTGGCTATCAAGGGTAACTCGCACCAGCACCGTGGTATTCAGGCCGAACCGAGAGAGGTCCAGCATCGCCTGATATCCCTTGATATAGCCGTCGTCTTCCAGCGCGCGCTGACGTCGTGCGATCGCGGTGCTCGACAGACCCATTCGATTCGAGAGTTCGATCTGACTGATTCTGGCGTTCGTGCTCAGTTCGGCGAGGATTGATAGATCGAGTTGGTCAGCGTCCATCTGTTTGGAATCCTGCGTGATCCTCGAAAAATAACAAGAATTCTGCGTGTTTGTTTTCTCGCATCATTCTCTTTGCAGAAAAACAAACTGAATTCTCGGCTAAAAAACCAGGCATGAGAAGTCGGAGTGTTTGAGGTCCCAAATGGGGCGTTTCCTCCCTGACTTGGAGGGCCACTCCTTCGGAGTGGCCCTCTTTTTATTCATAAGGCGGTAAGTCCGCTCGCCTCTGCCGGTGAGGTGGCTCGCCCTACACTGCGCGTCCGAGGGTTGCTCGGGCGATCCGAGCCGACCCCTATCACAGGAGGACGAGCCGGTTGAGGGAAAGTGTTTGGCGAGATCCATGTCGCCAAGCTGAGAGATGCCGTCGCGTCTGACCGCGTCCATATCCGTTACGACGCCGGCCTGGCTGGCGATGGCCCGGTCGCTCGGCCAGGAATGCACAGTGGTCGCTCCATCGGTGATCACAAGGAAGCCGGGCGATCCGGCTAAGACGAAGTGCCGGGCCGCCGTTTCGTTCGCCGGTTGCCCGGCGAACGACCGGCGGTATGGGCGCTCGAAGTTCACGAGGCGATGGCCGATCTCATTCGCGCCCGAGCAGCAGCGGCCGAGGTGCCTCGGGTCTACCGGCAACAGGTGAGCGCCTTCGTGGTCAAGCAAGGCCGTACCTATCCTCACAAATAGGGCTGGACGCTATGTGCGTTGGCTTCAGCAGTTCGATCACCCGCACATCGGATTGCGCTCGAGGTAAATGGTCGAAGCAGTTGGTGTCGCCTGCGAGCGGATCAAATGTCCGCAGCGCACCAGCGAAGAGTTCGTCTCAGCCATGTCTCTCGGCCGCAGGATTTCAGCGCTTGATAGCTTGCACGGCGTTGCCCCCAGCGACAACTGCGAAAGTCTCGAAGAACTTTGCAGAAAGAGTGCGTGCCGTAGACTGAACAAGCCGGTTGCCCAACTGAGCAAGTTTACCACCAACCTCAGCGCGCGCTCCGTAGCGCAGGATGGTCCGATCAACTCCATCGGCCACGAGAGTAACTTGTGCACCGCCCCGCACGTGGCCCGCCATTCCACCATTCCCATGTCCCGACAGCGAAAAAGACTCGGGTGCTCCGCTCTGATCCAGTTTAACGATGCCGCTGAAGCGCGCTTTGATGGGGCCGATCTTTAATACGACCATCGCCTCCAGTTCGGTATCGGACAGCCGTTGAAGTCCTCCGCACCCCGGAATACACCGCTTCAGCACGTCGAGGTCGTTGAGTGCGGCATAAACCTGCTTCGGCGATGCGTTGATCGCCACTTCATCGTACAACTCCACGCCGCGCTCCTCTGTCCATCACCAGATCGTAGGATGCGCGCCTATTTAATCGCTTGTGGATTAACGGGCGAGCCGGCACCGCCTGGCAGATGCAGGGGTGGAGCGACAAAGAAGAATTCATAGACCTTGTCGATCGCACAATCCTCCGCCAGTTCCTTCAGGTAAAAAATCTCGCCCATCGAGATGCCGATCACCGGGATCACCACCCAGTGCCACGGCTGATAGGCCTCGTTCGTCTCGTTTGGACGGACTTCGCAGCCCCAAGTGTCGGCGCAGATCGCCGCGATGTCCTTATCCCGGATCCAGTGGGCTGTCTCGAAGGCCAGGCCTGGTGCATCGCCTCCGGCGTATCCCGTCCAGTTGGCTTGCGACAGGCACCGTTCCTGCTGCCCGGTGCGGACGATCACGAAATCGCCCTTGCGAATTTCTACGCCTTGCGCTTTCGCGCATTCATTGAGATCGGAGCTGGTTATGCCATAACCATCCTCGAGCCAGCTGAGGCCTTTCCAGCGCGCGATATCCAACAAGACACCGCGCCCAACCATCTTGTTACGCATGTGCTCGATACCGAGTTTCCTGCCGCCCAAGCTGTCCACCAGCGCCGCCGAATAGCCATTGTACATCTTGCCATCCAGAAATACGTGGCACAGCGCGTCCCACTGCGTCGAGCCCTGGCAGGGCATGGAGATGGAATCATCCGCATATTGGAGGTTCGGGCTGGTCTGATTTCCCGCCACCGCATCGGTGCCGGTCGCAAGCATCAGATGCACTGGATTCCAGCGCACACCAAAAAGCCCCGACTGGATCTTTTCCTTGAGAGACAGGCCAAGGCTGAAGACCTTGCCTCGCCTGATCAATCCTGCCGCTGCGACGATATCGGCGGGGGTGACATGGTTGATTGTTCCTAGCTGATCTTCCTGACCCCATCGGCCCCAATTCGATAGCGCTTCGGCGGCTTCATAGATGGCTTCTTTCGACACCGGCTTTTGCATTGATATCTCCATCGATCGCTCAGAAGTTCACCCGATCTGCGCCTTTCAACGAAAGCATTTCGCGGGCTTCATTAGGTGTTGCTACATCCAGCCCGTGGCCCTCGATGATCTTGCGGGCAAGGGCCACCTGTTCGGCGCTGGATTGAGCGAGCGTGCCCTTGCCGGCCCAAAGCGAGTCTTCAAGTCCCACGCGAATGTTACCGCCCATGGCCACTGCCATGGCGCCGATTCGAAGTTGCGCCGCGCCGGCACCGAGGACAGACCAGCGATACTGGTCGCCGAACAGTCGGTCAGCGGTTCGCTTCATGTGCATCACGTCCTCGGGGTGTGTACCTATGCCACCCAGGATGCCGAAGACCGATTGCACAAAGAAGGGCGGCTTGATCAGTCCGCGATCGACGAAATGCTTGACGTTATAAAGATGCGCGATGTCATAGCACTCGAATTCGAAGCGCGTGTTGTTCGCGTAGCAGGTCTTCAGGATATGCTCGATATCTTTGAACGAATTGCGGAATACCAGGTCGCGCGTGTTCTCCAGGTGCTGGCGTTCCCAGTCGAACTTGAATTCCTTGTATTTCTCTAAGAGCGGGAATAGACCGAAGTTGATCGAGCCCATGTTGAGCGAAGCGACTTCCGGCTTGAAGGTTGCCGCGGGCAAAACGCGCTCGTCGACCTTCATAAAAGGGCTGCCACCGGTCGTGATGTTGATTACAGCGCCGGTACCTTGCTTGATCCGCGAGAGGAAGCGGGCGAACCCTTCCGGTGTTTGATCCGGCCGCCCATCTTCCGGGTTGCGTGCATGCAGATGCAGGATCGAGGCTCCGGCCTCCGCGGCCTTCAGCGCGTCCGTCACGATTTCGTCCGGCGTAATCGGGAGATGGGGCGACATGCTGGGCGTGTGGATCGAGCCGGTCACAGCACAAGTGATGATGACCTTTCCTTTGGCGCTCATGGCTGGTCCTTCCCTGATGCAATTTCATCTCTTTCTGCGTCTCTACATATTAGTGAGCAGTTGGTCAATAACATATTTGAGGCTGCCATTGACAGCGCGCCGATAGGTCTGGAAGGTTCGGCCGAAAAGAGAGGGATGGGTACTAATGAGCGCCAAGCCAGCGGACGGTCCTGCAGAAACCGCCCGGCAGAGTAGGAGGACGCGCAGTGCCGCTTCCGTCCAGAGCGGGGCTCGCGAGACAAATCGGTCCTTCAGAAGCCGTTTGCCGCCGCACGAGCGGGAGCGGATGATACTCGATGATGCGACCCGCTTTTTTGCCGAACATGGGTTTGAAGCCAATATCCGCGATCTGGCCAAACGCTCTGGAATATCTCAGGGCTTGATCTTCAAATACTTCGGTTCGAAGGAGAAGCTGGTCCAGCGTGTCTACGAGACGACCTTTCTGCAGCGGTGGCGGCCGGATTGGGAAAGGAAGCTAAAGGACAGATCCGAGCCGCTGGAAAAGAGACTTTTTGAATTCTACCGCTCGTATCTCCAGACGGTCGATGAATACGTCTGGATCCGGATCGCGCTTTTCTCGGGCCTGTCTGGAAACGACCTGACGTCCAAATATATCCGCGAAAACGTCTCCTCCCTGATGGAGACGATTGCGCTCGAACTGAGGCACGGATCGCGCGAGATGCTCGCTTCAGGCGTCGATCTTATGGAGATGGAGCAAGTCTGGATGCTTCACTCGACATTCATCTACTACTTGATCCGCAAGCACATCTTCAGAACCCCGACTGCGCTCGCCCAGGATGCCTATGTCGAACAGATGGTGCGGCTATTTCTTGTTGGGCGACTGCCGCGCATGTGAGCTCCTCCTTGATCTCTCCCTTCGCGGGGGCGTCAAAAACGTTGACATTGCGATAAATTAATGAGCGAATGCTCAATAATGAATCGCCGGGAGGGTTGAATGAAGCCGTGGCCGTTCGAATATCATCGTGCCAATTCAATCGAAGATGCGATCGCAACGCTTGGCAGGCACGGGGAGGGAGCGCGACTGCTGGCCGGCGGCCAGAGCCTGATTCCCATGATGAATTTAGGCCTGGCGACGCCGGATCTCGTTGTTGACGTCGGAAATCTCTCCGACCTCGCGTACGTCCTGGTCGAAGACGGGGTTCTTCGGATTGGTGCCCTGGCGACGCACAACACCATCATGGAAGCCGACGCCTCAGCATCGGCTTGCCCTATGCTCGTCGTCGCCTATCACAGCGTTGCGCACCACACGATCCGCAATCGCGGCACATTGGGCGGCAACATTTGCCATGCGGATCCTGCGTCCGAAATGCCGCTGGTCCTCACGCTTCTTGACGCCTCGATGGTGATCCGAGGCGCACGCGGTGAACGCGTGGTGGCGGCTGGTAATTTCTTCATCGACGCTTTCGAGACGGAGGTCGAGCCCGCTGAGATGCTGACCGAGATCCGTATCCCTGCCCAGGCTGCGGGCGAAGGTTATGCCTTCGAAGAGATGTCACAGCGCAAGGGCGATTTCGCTATTGTTTCCGCGGGCTGCCGGCTGTCGATCCGGAAGGGGCAGATGACGAATGTACGTTTCGGCCTTACCGGAGCCGGGGCTCAAACACGGCGGATGTCGGTCGTAGAGGCAAAGCTGGAAGGTGCCGGTCCAGACGATCGACTTCTGGCCGAGGCGGCGGAACTTGCGGTCGTCAACTCAGATCCAAGCGACGACATTCATGCGGACGCCGCATACAGACTCGACCTTGTGCGTACTATGTCACGTCGCGTGCTTGCGGCTGCAGTCAGAATGACGGCTAAGCAGGGAGCGCTGTGATGAGGACGCAGAAGGTAGAACTGACGATCAATGGCACGACCTATTCAGGTCATGTGGAGCCCCGCATGCTGCTGTCGGATTTTATCCGGCAAGTCGCTCGGCTTACGGGCACTCATGTCGGATGCGAACATGGTGTCTGCGGCGCCTGCACAGTTCAAATTGACGGTAAAACAGCGCGGTCCTGTTTGACCTTCGCAGTACAAGCCGAGGGACATGATATTCGCACGGTGGAGGCCCTTGGCAAACAAGGCGCGCTCCACCCGATCCAGGAAGCATTCTGGGAAAAACACGGCTTGCAGTGTGGCTATTGCACTCCTGGCATGCTGATGCGTGCCGAGGAGTTCCTAGCCAGCAATCCGACTCCCTCGCGGGAAGACATCATCGAAGCGATCAGCGGCAATCTTTGCCGCTGTACGGGATACCAGACGATCGTGGACGCGATTGAGCATGCGGCCACACTTCTGAAATCCCAGACGGCGGAGGCGTGAGATGAAGGACCAGACCAGGCGTATCCCCGCGAGCCGCCAGCGCGAGAAACCCGGCCAGAAGACAAAGTGGATCGGCACTGACATGAAACGGGTCGAGGACCCGCGCCTCCTGACCGGTCAGGGCCGCTATGCTGACGATGTGAGCGTGCCCGGCATGCTGCATGCCGCCACTCTGTCCAGCCCCCATGCCCACGCCCGCATCATATCGATTGATGTCTCCAAGGCACGTGCGTTGCCGGGCGTAGTCGCGGTAATGACGGGCGAGGCAGTCGCAAGGTTGACCGGGCCGTTGCCCTGCTTTTCAAATCCGCCTGTCGAACAACGCTGTGTTGCGATTGATCGCGTCCGTCATGTCGGAGAGCCGGTGGCGATCATCGCGGCTGAAAGCCGCTATATCGCCGAGGACGCGGCACGCCTGATCGAGGTCGAGTACGAACCGCTACCAGCGATGAACGATCCGCGCAAGGCGATGCACGCGATCGGCGAAGGCGTGCTGCACCCCGCGCGCGGCGACACCAACGTCGCAATGCACCGCAACTTTTCCTTCGGAGACGTAGCCGGCGACTTCGCCCGCGCAACGCGTGTCGTCAAGCGATCGCTCCGCTGGGCCCGGTCAGGTGCCCAGCCGTTGGAGACCTGCGGCGCGGTCAGCGAGTACGACAGCGCGACAGGTAAGTTTACCATTCACGTGAACAGTTCGATGTACAACTACGTAGGATGGCTTCTGGCTGTCACGCTGGGCGTGCCAGTCCACAAGCTCAACATCATTCCTACTATCGCTGGCGGCAGCTTCGGCTCCAAGCTCTTCATTCACAAGGTACCGGTCATCTCGGCAGTTTTGGCGCGCGAGACCGGGCGTCCGGTGAAGTATCTCGAGGACCGCTCCGACAACATCCTGGCTTGCGACCATCATGGTTCGGACCGCTTCTATGATTGCGAACTGGCGCTCGATCATAACGACAAGATGATCTCGATGCGCTGCAAGGTCATTGACGACTACGGCGCTTACTTCCAATTCGACATCGGGCACCACGGCAACGCGCTATCGCAGATCACCGGTCCCTATCAGATCGGTAGCGTCGAGGCCGACATCACCGCGGTCATGACAAACAAGTGCCAGCAGGGAGCCTATCGCGGCTTCGGCTCGGAAGTGTCGAACTATGTAATGGAGCGGATGGTTGACGCGGCATGTTCTGAGTTTGGCCTTGATCCAGTAGAGTTCCGGCGCAAGAACTTCATCAAACCCGAGCAGTTTCCCTATTTCATTCCAACCGGCAATCTCTATGACAGTGGCAATTATCCCGCCGTACTCGATAAAGCGCTGCAGATGCTCGACTACGATGGCTGGCGGAACAAGCAGAAAGAAGCTCGCAAGGAGGGACGCTACATCGGGATCGGACTTGCTACTTGCCAAGAGCGATCGGTTTTTTCGGCAACCGAATTCTGGATGCTGAACCATGAAGCCGGTTTTGCGCTGACTTCATCGCCGGAGGGCGTCAAGGTAAAAATCGATCCGACCGGCAATGCCGTAATCACCCTTCAGGCGCCTTTCTGGGGCAACAGCCCAGAAACCATGGCGACCATGATTCTGGCCGAGCATCTGACCATGGATCCCGCAAATATCTCGGTGACCTACGCCGATACCGACAGCGGCATAGCCGGCACCGGCCCAGGGGGAAGTCGATTTACGGTGATGGTGGCGGGGGCAATCGTCTCTGCCTCTCAAGTGATCAGAAAGAAGCTTTTCCTCCTTGCCGCTCACCTATTGGACGCCGACCCTTCCGAAATGGAACTGTTTGACGGAAAGGTCAGGGTTAAGGGGCGGCAAGGCGCTGAAAAGTCCATCGCCGATCTTGCAATGATGGCGCATTTCTTCCGTCTCTCGTTTCCGGACACGCCGGAATTCGACACCGGACTCGATGCTTCCTGCACCTACGACCATCCGCTGACAACCATGCCATCGGAAGACCGCAAGGATCTGGGCATCTTCTATCCGATCATGGGCCATATGTGCCACATGCCGGTCGTAGAGATTGATGTTGAAACCGGCAAGGTTAAGTTTCTCGACTATGTCGCCGTCCATGATTGCGGCACGATCGTAAACCCAATGACACTCGCCGGCCATGTCCGCGGTGGTACGGCACAAGGAATCGGTTCAGCGATCTATGAAGAGTACAAGTACGCCGACGACGGCCAACTCCTGAACGCAAACTTCGCCGACTATATTCTACCCAGTGTCAACGAAGTGCCTCCGAATGTCCGGGTTGGCCACGTCGTAACGCCGTCACCCTTTACCGAATACGGGATCAAAGGCGGCGGCGAGGGGGGCAGGATGGGCGCTCCGCCCGCCATAGCCAGCGCAATCGAGGACGCGTTGAAGCCATTCGGGGTCAAGGCGGATTTCTTGCCGTTGACGCCGGCGAAGCTGCGCGGCCTAATTCGTCAAGCGACGGCGAACCAGTAGCGCTTCGTGAACGTTTTCCGGCTGCATGACGAAGATCGTCTCGCCGGATGCCGTCCTGACCGCGACGTCGACCGAGTGCGGTCAACAGCGCCGGCCACCTAAGCCCCTCGAGCCGGCCGTTGAGTCGCTATTCCGGTTTCAGCAGGTCAACGACCAAATGGGCGTCAGCGTGAAAGGCATAGGCCACGTCCGAGCGCGGGTGACGTTTGACGAACGATGAACCGCACCGGCAAGACGCGGGCTCAATCGTCAAAGTTTGTTTGACGTTTTTATTGCTGGTCGAGAGCCCAACTGGGGCGAAGCGAAAAGCTTCTCAAGCACCCCGCGCATGCGTTAAGCCTCGGTGAGTTGGCCGGCCTGTCCGAACTGCAGCATCGCGAAACCAATCGCAAGGGTGCCCAGTATCTCGTGGATCGCGCTCTTCGCGGTGGCGAACACCGTGAGCCCGAGCCAATCTCGCAACGCTGCATCTTCCGGGAGAGACTTGCCGAGAGCGGAAAAGACCGCGGTGCTGATTGCTTGCTGCTGGCTCGAAGGTGATCGTCAAGCAGTTTGTGGCGAGTATCGATCGAGCTTTGTCGAATGTAATCTGGTTAGCCGGGATTCAAGACGTTGCTCATCATGCGCACGTGATTATCGATTCTTTCAAGCACGGAAGCCGGCACGACGCCGCGCTCAGGAAGCTTCCACCAATGCTCGTTCACTGAAGTTACGACCTCGTCCACAGCCAGTAGTACGGCCTTTTCCGGAAGCCGTGCGCGGTTGCTGAATTTGCGCCAGACGATCGGAGTAAGCGCCTTGAATGGCTTCTCGCCACCGAGGGAAAGCGCCATTTGGTCGTTCGGTAGGTATGGGACTGAGGACAACACGTCGTATACAGGGGCGAGCGCAGGGGTCAGTCCGTCGCCTGGATAGATTGTCGACCAATTCTTGAGATGCATGTCGCCGTTTCCGATGAGCGCGGTAAATGCCAGGCGACGTACGAATTCAATCGCTGCATCCATCGAGACCGCGGCATTTAAGGCGCTAGCGATGTCGTGATATGATGCTCCGTCGTACTTCCGCGAGGGCGGGAGGCCGAAGATTTGAGTGAAGTCTTCGATGTGGATGCGCGCGCCTTCTGCGGCTCTGTCAAAGCGTTTGACGAGGAGCACTTTGCCGGTGGAAAGGGTGTTGAACTCTTCGGGAATTCCCTCGAAATCAGATTTATCGACCAATTCGCGCTCGGGCACATCCATTCCCAGCGCCTCGGAGAGAGCCAGCATCGCATACTCGTTTTCCGACAGTCCTATATGGTTGGTGGACGGAAATTTCGCGATGTATCGCCCTTGTCCATCGCCGATAGGCAACGTCAGTCCCCCCTCCTTGCCGGTGCTTTTCATTACCGAGAGCTTCATTTGTACTCCGGCCAGAGAGAAGCGGGCCTTGATGGCCCCTGCAGCGCCCGGAGGAGGTGACGTGGCGCTTCCGCCGGTTGGCAACGCGCGCACTGCACCCGGTAGATCGCCGCCGAGTGCCGTCAGCAGATCAAAGTCGTTCCCAGGGCGGACCTTTCCGGCGTGGTGTTTTTCCATCGCTTCGCGAAGCCGTTCTTCGGGGAGCATGTTCGCGAAGAATGCGGGAAGCGTGTGTAGTGTAGGCTTTTGATCGCTTCGGAGTCCTCCGTTCGCGGACCTGAAGGACAGGCTCACGATGGGCGGCTTCGCGAGCTTTCTATATTCCGTTTCGAGGCTGAAGGCGTTGAAGTCGCCAGGAGTTCGGACGATCGTGCCAACCTTGAGGTCCTGTAGGAATACGTCCAGCGATTGGATTTGGTTAGGGGCGCTGATTTTCGGCATGGTCGTTATCGTCAGGTTCAATGGTGAATGCCGGGCGGTCATCGTCTTCGGAAGGGCGGAGTAGTGCTTGCACGCCAGGTACCATCGCTTGCGGGATCAGCATCAATTCCATGCCAAGCGCGCGCGCGACGTTGATTAGTGTTGTCGCGCGAGCGGCTGCTCCGCCATTTTCGATGTCGCGATAACTAGGTCGGGAAATGCCTGCGCGCTCAGCTACTTGCTCTTGCGTCAGTTTTGCCTGCTTCCTGGCATCATGCAGGATCCTTCCCAAGTCATGTATGGCATCGAGGGATATCATGATAAGTTTTCCTGTCTTTTGCCAAAAAAAAGATAGGTTTATCTATCATTCTTTGCGCAAAGATTCAAGGATAAGATAGGTAAAGGCGTCTTTTTACTAGAAAAAGATAGGTAAACCGTTCATTTTCGAGTCGGGGACTAGATTTCAGACGAATTCAGGATCTCGCTCGAACCGCGATAGACACCGAATTTGAATTTCGGCGAAGCGACATTTCTCCTTTGCTCCCAGCGGCGAGTTTTCTGTCCTTATTTAAGGGATCGCGTCACGGGACGAGGTCGACCAGAGCCCCTGGTTGGCCGGGTTGCTCCCTGGAGAAACCACTTTTCCACTCGAGGAACTAGGGCACATACGCCTATGCGTCGTTTGTGGATTGTCGCAGCCGTTATGCCCGGTACAAGGCTTATGCGGTCATTCGCGTGGTGCCGCTAGGGGCGCTGATTGTATCGTCCGACAACCTAACCTCGGCCCCGGCCCCGATAGCTGGGGCTTTTTTCTTTGAAGCAAACTGCCAACTGAGGGTCGGTCTCGCGTCTGGATTGGTCGTGAAAAAGTTCAGGGTAAGCTGTGTGCCCCCATTGTGCCCCACCGATCTCGGGGCACATCAGAAGGGAAGTGGCGTTCTAAGATATTGATATTGTTGGTTAAATGGTGGACGCACAAGGGATCGAACCTTGGACCTCTCCCGTGTGAAGGGAACGCTCTCCCGCTGAGCTATGCGTCCGGGATCTGACATGCGAACGGCCGCTGGCGACCGGTCGAAAACAGGCGCTTCGTCAGAGCGTGCGATTTACGAAGTGCCGGGTAGGGGTGTCAAGCCAAACCCTGCGTAAATCACGCTCCTTGCTGGCGGGCGCGGGAGGCGTGTGACTGCAGTGCCCGGATCCGCTCGGCGAGCGTGCCGCCGCCTTCGGGTATCCCGCTGCCTGGGGCGGCGCCATTTGCGGTGCCGTTGGCGGGCTTGCCGGCCGGCTTGGCCGGCACGGTCGGCTCCGCCGCCAGCATGGCCTCGATCGCCGAATTGGGGCCTTCCAACTGGATCGCGAGCTTGGCCACTTCGGCCGCGATGTCGTTGATGCGCTCGCGCAGCAGCGCGTTCTCCATCCGCTCGGTCGCCCAGGAGCTCTCGGCCTGCTGCTGGATCGCGTTGATGTCGCGCTGCAGCTTGCCGCGCTCGTCTCGCGCGATGCGCAGCTGCTCCTCGACTGCGGCCTTCTCCTGGCGCAGCTTCTCGAGCGCCGAGGATTTGCCGCCGCCTGCCGCCGCGATCTCCTCGCGCAGCTCCTGCACCGTCCGCTCGGCGGCGGCGCTGGCCTGCTTGAGCTGGCCGTTCTCGAACTCGCGCTCGGCAAGCAGCTTGCCCTGGGTCGCAAGCCGCGTCTCGAGGTCGCTGACGCGGTTGCCGAGCATCTCGGCTTCCTTGACCTGGACGATCAGCTGGCGGTCGAGATCGGTGACGCGCTGGCTCAGATTCTCGACCCGGCCGCGCGCGTCGGTGAGATCGCGCGTCACGGTTTCCGACTGGCTGCGCTCCTGGGCGAGGCGGGCCTCGGTGGCCGCGAACTCCCTGGCGGCATCGCCGACGCGGTTCTTCAATTCCTCGACCTGGGTCCGCACCGCGACCAGTTCGACCTGGCGGCTGTCGGCGGTCATCGAGCGGTCGCTGAGCTCGGCGTTGATCTTGCCAAGCTCGCTCTGCTTGTCGGTCAGCGCCTGCTCGGCAGTGCGCAACAGCTCGGTCTTGGCGCCGAACTCTTCCTCGGTAGCGCGAAGCCGCTCCTTCATCGCCTTCTCGCGCGCTTCCATCGCGAAGATCGCGGCGTTCTTCTCGCCGAGCTCGATCTTCATGCGGTTGATCGCGTCGGTCTTCTTGCCGAGCTCGGCGAGCTGGCTCGTGGTCTTGCTCTTGAGCTGATCGACGCTCATCTCGAGCCGGCGGGCCGACATGGCGAATTCGGCGCGGAGCTGGTCCTTGTCGGCCTGGATCTCGGCCATCGACAGCGGGGTGGCCGCCTCCATCCGGCGCGTGGTCAGCCGCACCGCCCGGTTATGCACCAGCGGCACGATCATCAGTCCGCACAGCATCGAGATCAGGAAACCGATCGCCGCGTACATGATCGGCTCGATCATGAAGGGTCACTCCAAGAAAGAAGAAGAAAAGAAGGAATTTGTTAATCACAATGCCACGACGGGCCAGCCGAAGGCCAGCCCGTTCGCCGCGTTAACCTGAATCGCTAACCGTAGCCGAGCGCCCCGGCGCAGTCATCCGTCCGGGGCTTTGCGACCTAGAACGGGTTCCAGGTCGCGCGCGGGGTGAATTTGAGATAGCCGACGCTGGCGCCGAGCCGCAGGCCGATGCCCGAGCGAATCGGGACCAGCACGATGTTGTTGGCGGTCAGCGCCGTCATGCCGAAGCCGCCGACGATATAGGCCGAACCATCGATGCCGACGAAGCGCTGGTAGATCGCCTGCGTCGAGGGCAGGTTGTAGACCAGCGTCATGGTCCGGGCGCCGTCGCCGCCCCAGTCGAAGCCGACCGAGGGACCCTGCCAATAGACCCGGAGGTCGCCGGCGTTCTTGGTGTAGAGCGTGCCTTCGCCATAGCGCAGCCCGGCGACGAACGCGCCGGAGCCTTCCTCGCCGAGCACATAACCGTTGGGCAGGCCCCATTGGCTGACCGCGCGCTCGATCACCGAGGCGAGGCCGCGCGACACGTTGCCGAAGAACTTGTGTCCGGCGTTGACCAACTCGTCGGGCCCGTAAGTATACGGGGTCGGCTCACGCTGCGGCGGCGGATATTGTGGTGGCGGGCCCTGCTGCGCGGACGCCCCTGCGCTCCAGCACATCAGCGCGGCGAACGCGACCGCGGCAAGGCGTGATGCGAAAGTCATAAAGAACCCCTGCTATCGAAATCCGGGCGCTGCCCTTTAACCTGATGCCAACAGGCACGGCTCTAGGTTGCGCCCAGTGTCCCCTCGACTCGGATGTTATCGGTATCAACTATGACGGCACAACGGCAGGAAAGATATGGATCGTGCCGGGGGATGGCCTTTTTCGGCCTGTTGGCGGGCATTTTGGCGGCCATCTCGCCCGGTCTGCCTGTTCAGGCCACCACGACCGAGCGCGTGGTGACGAACCGCTACTCGGGACTTGCGATCGAGGGATTCGATCCCGTCGCCTATTTCACCGATGCCACCGCCACCCAAGGGCGGCCGGAATTCGAAGCCGCCGAAAGCGGCGTGGTCTGGCGCTTCCGCAACGAGGGCAACCGTGCCTCGTTCGTGGCACATCCGGAAATCTATGGACCGCAGTTCGGCGGTTACGATCCGACCGATCTGGTGCGGGGCGTGACCTGCGCCGGCAATCCGCGATTCTGGGCCGTCGTCGGGAACAGGCTTTATCTGTTCAACCGGGAACACAGCCGCGATGCCTTCGCTGCCGATCCCGCGCGCTTCCTGAAGGAAGCCGCGGCGCGCTGGCCGGAGCTGGAAGAAAGTCTCGCGCAGTAATCATGGCGCCGCGGCCGGGTCGCCCCAGGCAATGAATTCGGGGACCAGAAAGTCCTCGCGGCCGAGCCCGAAATGCAATGAGCGCCCATGCGAATCAGTGACCTTGCCGCCGGCCGCGACGACGACCGCGTGGCCGGCCGCGACATCCCATTCTGATGTCGGCGACAGCCGCGGATAGATGTCGACCGCGCCCTCGGCAACACGGCCGAATTTGACGGCGGATCCCAGCACGGCGCGGACCGCGTTGCCGCGCTCGTCGATGAAGGCTTCGGTGCGCGCATCGCCATGCGAGCGGCTGACCGCAACCGTCCATGGCGCGCCGCGCGGCGGGCAGGGCCGGGTCTTGACCGGCACCGCCTGCGCAACCGCGTTGCCCTGCAGCGTCAGGCGCTCGGCGCCCTTGCCGACAATGCCGCGCCAGATCAGCCCGAGCGCGGGCGCGCCGACGATGCCGAGCAGCGGCACGCCGTGCGTGACCAGCGCTACATTGACGGTGAACTCGTTGCGGCCGGCGACGAATTCCTTGGTGCCGTCGAGCGGATCGATCAGGAAGAAACTGTCCTTGTAGGGCGGCGTCGCCAGATGGACGCGCTCCTCCGACAGCAGCGACACATGCGGCGCCAGCCGCGTCAGCCCCTCGACGATGATGTGGTCGGCGGCGAGGTCGGCCTCGGTGACCGGCGAACCGTCACTCTTGCCGGTCACGCTCATGGCGGACCGGTTGACCGCAAGAATCGCCTCGCCGGCGCGGATCACCAGTTCGGTCAGTGATTCGAGCAGCGTGGCGGCCTTATCGCAGTCGACCGCGGGCGATTGTGCCTTATTCATGGGCGGGTCTCATATCCTGTTCGTCTTCCCCTGAGATCATGATGCCAGTCCCGCCGCAAGCTGGCAGCATCCGTCTGCCCGGTGTATCAAGCCGACAGGCATGCGTGATTCGCACTCCTCGGTCGGCGTGCGGCTTTCCAGGAAACAATTGATGTCTGGCACTTCGTCTCCCGGTCCCGGTCCCGCTCCCGACGCCCTCGAACTCGCGGCGCTGTTGTGCTCGCGGGTCTGTCACGACCTCATCAGTCCGGTCGGTGCGATCGTCAATGGGCTTGAGGTCCTTGACGACAATCCCAAGCCCGAAGATCGCGACTTCGCGCTCGATCTGATCCGCAAGAGCGCCAAGACCGCGTCGGCGCGGCTGCAATTCTGCCGGCTGGCGTTCGGCGCCGCCGGTTCCTCCGGCGCGCAGATTGACCTCGGCGATGCCCAGAACATGGCGAAGGGGCACATCGAGGACGGCAAGGTGACGCTGAGCTGGAATCTGCCGCGGCTGCTGCTGCCCAAGAATCGCGTCAAGCTGCTGCTGAACATGCTGGTCATCGCGCAGCAGACCATCCCGCGCGGCGGCACGCTCACCATCGATCCGGTCGGCGAAGGCGAAGCCATGAGCTTCCGCATCACGGCCGCCGGCCTCAATGCACGCGTGCCGCAGAACATCGTCGACCTGCTCAATGCAAGTTCGTCGAACACGGTCGATGCGCATGCGGTGCAGCCGCACTACACGCGCTTGCTGGCGGATGCCTGCGGGCTGAAAGTGACGCTCGCGCTCGACGGCGAGAAGGTCATTATCGCAGCCTCCTGAAGGCCGCCGCGGCAACATCATTAATCAAAGGTTACGACCGGCCGCGCGATTCAATCGCGCGGCCTTATCTCTTTGTTGATCCCGTTCTTTTCCATTTACTCAACCAAACTTAAACGCTTTGCGGAGAAGCTGACCCAGTTCCCGTCAGGCGCGTCGATGTCGCGCGCCGCAGCGTTTTCGGCGTTTTTCGAAGGTTGGTTTCATGGACGATCTGTTGCGCGAGTTCCTGACGGAGAGCAGCGAGAGCCTGGATACGGTCGACAACCAGCTGGTGCAGTTCGAGCAGGATCCGAACAACGCGAAGATCCTGGATAATATTTTCCGGCTTGTGCACACGATCAAGGGCACCTGCGGCTTCTTAGGGTTGCCGCGGCTGGAAGCGCTGGCGCATGCCGGCGAGACCTTGATGGGCAAATTCCGCGACGGCATGCCGGTGAAGGCGGAAGCCGTGACGCTGATCCTGTCCTCGATCGACCGCATCAAGGAGATCCTGGGCGGGCTCGAGGCGACCGAGGCCGAGCCCGAGGGCAACGACCGCGACCTGATCGATCAGCTCGAGGCGATGGTCGAGCACGGCATGGCGGCGATGGCGGCTGCCGAAGAAGATGTCCCCGTCGTCGAAGCGCCGTCGGTGCAGGCTGACATGACCGAAGGCACGCTGGTGGTGCAGACGCTGGAGCGTCCGCTGCGTCCGGGCGAGGTCTCGCTCGACGAGCTCGAGCGCGCCTTCCGCGAGACCGAGATTGAAGTGGCTGCACCCGCGCCGGTTGCCAAGCCCGTCGCCGCAGCGCCCGCCGCCGAGCCGGCGGAAGCCGCGAAGAAGCCGGCCCGCAAGGCCGCCGCCGAGAGCGATGTGCAGGAAGGCGACAAGATCGCCAACCAGTCGATCCGGGTCAATGTCGACACCCTCGAACACCTGATGACCATGGTCTCCGAGCTGGTGCTGACCCGCAACCAGCTGCTCGAGATCTCACGGCGCAACGAGGACACCGAGTTCAAGGTGCCGCTGCAGCGGCTCTCCAACGTCACCGCCGAGCTGCAGGAAGGCGTCATGAAGACGCGGATGCAGCCGATCGGCAATGCCTGGCAGAAGCTGCCCCGCATCGTCCGCGACCTCTCCGGCGAACTCGGCAAGCAAATTGAATTGGAAATGCACGGCGCCGACACCGAGCTCGACCGCCAGGTGCTCGATTTGATCAAGGACCCGTTGACGCACATGGTGCGCAACTCCGCCGATCATGGTCTCGAGACCACCGCCGAGCGCGTTGCCGCCGGCAAGCCCGAGCAGGGCACCATTCGCTTGAGTGCCTATCACGAAGGCGGCCACATCATCATCTGCATCGCCGACAATGGCCGCGGGCTCAACACCGAGCGGATCAAGGCCAAGGCGCTCCAGAACGGTCTCGTCACCGAGGCCGAACTGGAGAAGATGACCGAGGCCCAGATCCACAAGTTCATCTTCGCGCCGGGCTTCTCGACCGCCGCGCAAGTCACCTCGGTGTCCGGCCGCGGCGTCGGCATGGACGTGGTGCGCACCAATATCGACCAGATCGGCGGCACCATCGACATCAAGAGCGTGGCCGGCGAGGGCGCCTCCGTCACCATCAAGATCCCGCTGACCTTGGCGATCGTCTCGGCGCTGATCGTGGAAGCCGGCGGCGACCGCTTTGCGATCCCGCAGCTCTCGGTGGTCGAACTGGTGCGCGCCCGCGCCAACTCCGAGCACCGCATCGAGCGGATCAAGGACACCGCGGTCTTGCGCCTGCGCAACAAGCTGTTGCCGCTGATCCATCTCAAGAAGCTCCTGAAGATCGACGACGGGGCGACCACCAGCGACGCCGAGAACGGCTTCATCGTGGTGACGCAGGTCGGCAGCCAGACCTTCGGCATCGTGGTCGACGGCGTGTTCCACACCGAGGAGATCGTGGTCAAGCCGATGTCCACAAAACTGCGGCACATCGACATGTTCTCCGGCAACACCATTTTGGGCGATGGCGCCGTGATCATGATCATCGACCCCAACGGCATCGCCAAGGCACTCGG